>CAWGZT010000002.1:0-1500374 GCA_963827195.1 uncultured Actinomycetota bacterium | reverse complement strand
TCGGTGTCGAGACCCGGTGACGTGCCTGTGGCCCCGCCCGTGGGCGGGGTGTGGGGCTTTGGCCTCAGGGCTCGCCGGATGGTCGGGTGGGGGGTGTGGTCGGGGTGGTGCCGTGGTGGTCGCGGTGGAAGTGCAGCCCGTTGGGTGATCGCCAGAGGTAGGTGGTCTGGTCGAGGCGGTCGTAGGTCCAGGTGGTGTGGGTCTTGGCGCGGTGGTGGGTGCGGCACAGGGGTGCGGTGTTGTCGCTGCAGGTGTCCCCGCCCTGGTCGTGGGGGACCATGTGGTCGATGTCGCAGGACCGGGCTGGTCTGGTGCACCAGGGGAACACGCAGTGGTGATCGATCAGCTCGCGTTGGGCCGGAGGCGGTCAGGGATCTCGTAGGCGCCGACGTGGATGTGCTCGGTCAGGTCCTTGACCGGCCGCACGGTCACCTGCACGTGCGGGCTCGCGCACCAGTCGCGGACCCGGTCGACCCAGATCGGCGAACGCGTGTTCTCGACCCGGGCGAGACATCCTTCGACGCTGTCGTCCCGGTGAGGGCGGTGTCGGTGAGGTGGACGTGGAGCACGACCTGGGACCGCGGCGGCGGGGTCTGCTGCTCCTGTCCGTCAGCCGCATCGTCGTAGGGGAGGGTGGTTTGGCCGCGGGCGAGGTCGCCGGCGGCGATGGTGCGGCGTACGTCGTGGGACTCCCCGCAGCCGGCGGCTCCGAGGGTGGTGGCGCCGCGGTTGAGGGCGTCGTCGAGGTCGAGGGCGTCGCGCAGGTCGAGGGTGCCGGTGAGGTCGACGGTGCCGTTGATCCCGACCTGCCCTGGGTGTGGAGGGTGAGGTGGCGTCCGTCGGCGGCGGCGCGGGCGCGTTTCTCGGCTGCGGTGGGGTCGAACCGGGTCTGGGCTTCCTCGACGAGGCGGCGGACCTGCGGGTATGACACTTTGTGGGCGACGTGGGCGAGGTGTCGGTCGACGTGGGTCGCACCGGCCGCGGGCAGGCACGTGGTGTGCTCGGCGATGAGCTTGGCCCGCCAGAACGGCAGGTCCCCGGTGATCAGGCGCTCCCAGAGGCGTGGGAGGCGGTAGCGGACCTCGAGGACGGCCCCGACATAGCGCTTGCCGGAGTCGGTCGAGACACCCAGTGCGGCGGCGATCTCGAGGACTGCGGACTCCAACACCCACGGTGCACCGTCACCGGCGAGCGGGATGCCGTGGTCCCCGAACGACGCGGCACCCTCGTCGTCGGTCTGGTGCAGCACGCACCAGTCCACGATGCCCTGCACGGTGCGGATCTCGGCCGCCGACTGGTCTGCCCGGCTGATCCGGACGGCGGTCAGCACGGTGGTGCTGTCGTCGTTGCCGGGCTGGTTTGCCATGTCTCTATTGGATCAGGGGCCACCGACAGTGGGGCCTCTTTCGGCGGTCCTGGTCTCATCTGGTGAGACATCAACCGAAACTTCTTTCGAACTATTTTGGCCCGGGATTCGAGACCCCTGGGGTGGCGGGGCTGTTTGTCGGCTTGGGCGGTCTCGACGCGGCCTCGCAGAGCTCGGCCGGCTCGACCACCGAACAAGGAGCTGGCTCGACCATCAACACGACCTGCTGGGCCGCGGACTTTCGTTCGTTGGTCGAGCCCGGGGAGCGTCAGCGAGCCGGTGTCGAGACCGCCCTGGGGTGCGGCTGCTTGTCGGCTTGCGCGGTCTCGACGCGGCCTCGCTGCGCTCGGCCGGCTCGACCACCGAACAAGGCGGGCTCGACCACCAACACGGTTGGCTGGGCCGCGGTCCTTCGTTCGTTGGTCGAGCCCGGGGAGCGTCAGCGAGCCGGTGTCGAGACCGCCCTGGGGTGCGGCTGCTTCTCGGCTTGCGCGGTCTCGACGCGGCCTCGCTGCGCTCGGCCGGCTCGACCACCGAACAGGGCCGGCTCGACCACCGAGACAAGGGGTCGGCTCGACCACCGACAGGGTCGGCTCGCCCGCCCATGGCGGCCGGGGTCGGGGCGGGGGAGGGTGGTGGGGGAGGGCTGGCAGAGTGGTGGGCATGGAACTACGCGTGTTCACCGAGCCCCAGCAGGGTGCGACCTACGACGACCTCCTGGCGGTGGCGCTGGAGGCCGAGGAGCTCGGCTTCGGGGCGTTCTTCCGCTCCGACCACTACCTCGGGATGGGGACGGCGGGGCTGCCGGGGCCGAGCGACGCCTGGATCACGTTGGCCGGGCTGGCGCGCGAGACGAGCACGATCCGACTCGGGACGATGATGACGAGCGCGACGTTCCGCCACCCGGGGCCACTGGCGATCAGCGTCGCCAACGTGGACCAGATGAGCGGCGGTCGGGTGGAGCTGGGCATCGGGGCGGGTTGGTTCCAGGCCGAGCACGAGAAGTACGCGATCCCCTTCCCCGACACGGGGGAGCGCTTCGACCGCTTCGAGGAGCAGCTGGCGATCATCACCGGCCTGTGGGCCACCCCCCTCGACGGCGCCGGGTTCTCCTTCGACGGCGAGCACTACCAGGTCACCGACTCGCCGGGCCTGCCGAAGCCCACGCAGGCCAAGCCGCCGGTCCTGATCGGCGGCGTCGGCAAGCGGCGCACCCCCGCCCTCGCCGCGTCGTACGCCGACGAGTTCAACCTGCCGTTCGTCGACCGGGCCACCACCACGGCGCAGTTCGACCGGGTGCGGGCCGCCTGCGAGGCGATCGACCGCGACCCCGACGAGCTGGTCTACTCCAACGCCCTCGTGCTCTGCGTCGGAGCCGACGAGGCCGAGGTGGAGCGCCGCGCGGCCGCGATCGGGCGCGACAAGGACGAGCTGCGGGCCAACGGCATCGCCGGCACGCCCGAGGAGGTCGTCGAGCGGATCAGCCAGTACGCCGAGCTGGGCAGCGAGCGCCTCTACCTCCAGGTCCTCGACCTCGCCGACCTCGACCACCTGCGCCTGGTGGCCTCCGACGTGATGCCGCACGTGTGAGGTTCGCCGCGAGCCGGGGGCGCGGCCGGGCCGCCGAAGGGCGATAGCCTGAGCGCATGAGCTCGACGCCTCCTCCCTCCCCGGCAACGCCGTTCGGCACCGTCCTCACGGCCATGGCGACCGCTTTCCACGCCGACGGCTCCGTCGACCTCGAGGGCACGGCGCGCATCGCCACCCACCTCGTCGACCACGGCCACGACGGCGTCGTGGTCTCCGGCACGACCGGTGAGTCGCCGACGACCACGACCGAGGAGGACGGCGAGATCCTCGCGGCGGTCAAGGACGCGGTCGGTGACCGCGCGGTGGTCGTCGCCGGGGTCGGCACCAATGCGACCGCCCACTCCGTCGCGCTGGCCGTGCAGGCCGAGAAGCTCGGTGCCGACGGCCTCCTGCTCGTCACGCCCTACTACAACAAGCCCAGTCCGGCCGGGGTGCTCCACCACTTCCGCAGCGTCGTCGAGGCCTCCGGCGTCCCGGTCATGCTCTACGACGTCCCGAGCCGCACCGGCACCACGATCGCGATGGAGACCTACGCCGCCGCGATCGAGTGGGACACCGTCGTCGCGGTCAAGGACGCCGTGGGCGACTACGCCCGGGGGGTGCGGCTGATGCAGATGGGCTACGCCGTCTACTCCGGCGACGACGTCGCCAACCTGGGCTGGCTGGCTCACGGTGGGGCCGGTTTCGTGTCGGTCGCCGGCCATGCGGCCGGTCCGCTGCTGCGCGAGATGTACGACGCCTACGCCGCAGGCGACCACACGACGGCCCTCCAGGTCTTCACGCGCATGCTGCCCGCCATCGACGCGGTCATGGGTGTCCCCAACTACGGTGCGACGACGGCCAAGGCGGCGCTCGAGCTGCTCGGCGTCCTCGACAACCGCCGGGTGCGGGCGCCCCTGGTGCCGCTGGACGAGGACGAGGTCGCCGCGCTCCGGGTGGGGCTCGCGGCGTCCGGCCTGCTCTGAGTCGGCCCCGGACGACGATGGCCCCGCCGGACGAGTCCGACGGGGCCACGCGCGTGGTGCTAGCCGATCACCGGGTGACGCGCACCTTCACGGTGTCCCTGGCTGCCGCAAAACGTGGCGTGCCCGGGAAGAGCGCCGTGAGGCGGTAGGTGCCGGGCTTGAGCCCCCGCACCCTGACGGCGACCGAGCCCTTCGTGGCGTAACCCTTGCCGACGACCCTGGTGCCCTTCAGGAGCTTGACGACGCCCTGCGGGGTGGTGCCCTTCGTGCCGTCGCGCTTGACCTGGACGACGACCTTGGCGGGCTTGCCGGACCTCGGGGTGGCCCGCAGGGTCGTCTCGACCTTGCAGATCGAGACCTTGAGGTTGTCGACGTACCAGCCGTCCAGGCCACCGCACCCGTCACGACCCATGTCGAAGCGGACGCGGATCTTCTTGCCCACCTTCGCACCGAGCTTCTTGAGGTCGATGATGGAGGTGCCCCACGAGCCACGGTTCTCGCCACCGTCGGTGCCGGTGAAGGCGTCCTCGCCCGCGAGCGGGTTGGTGTTGTCGGGAGCCACCTCCAGCTGGGCGCCGGGGGCGTTGAAGGCGTAGGCCTGGGTCGGGACGACCTGGAACGGCTTGCCGCCCACGCTGTACTTCACGTTGCCGCCGTCGTAGCCGTACTCGGTGGCCACGTAGTGCTCGAACGACATCGTGGGTGAGAGCCCTGCAGGCATCTTGAAGGCCGGGCTCGTGATCGAGTCCCTGCTCGACACGTCGGTCTCGGTGCCCGAGCAGTCACCCGCCTCGGCCGGGTCCGGCCCGAAGGCGACCTTCGAGGAGTGGTTGCCGGGCGCGTTGGCGACCGACTCCCACGGGAGGCCCGAAGCGCCGTCGTAGACGACGTCCTGCGACTTCTTCCAGCCCTTGAGGCCGTCCTCGAAGTTCTCCGACCAGACGGTCCTGGTGGAGAAGCCCTTGCCGCACAGCGACGGGGAGTTCTGGTCCAGGAGGGGCTCGAACTCGCACTGGGCCTGCGGGTCCAGCTCCAGCTCGACGGCGTCGCTCACCAGGGCCACGGCGGCGCAGTCGGCCGCGGCGACGGGGTAGGCCTTCGACGTCGTGGCGTCGGGCTCGAGCGTCAGGACGTTGATGTCCTGGCCGATCAGGTCCGTGCACGAGGAGGAGAGGCTCTGCGAGAGGTCGGCGAAGTCGGCGATCGGGAAGAGGTACTCGCTCTGCGCGCGCCAGAAGATGGCCCCCGCCTTGTCGAGACCGATCGCGGGGACGGTCACGCCGTTGGAGGTGCCGCCGTCGACGAGCAGTGCGAAGGCGTGGTTGACGACGCCGGAGTTGCTGTGGACGCCGCCGCTGTCCTCCTCGGAGCACTTGTACTCGGCGTCCGAGACCTTGCCGGGGTCGCCGTAGCAGGTCGGGGTCCACATGTCGCGGATGGCGCCGCCGAAGGCCGGGTCGGCCTCGCCGGAGAGCCAGCGGTAGGAGTTGTCCTTCGCTGCCTCGTCGATGTCCTTGATCGTGACGTTGACCGTGGTCGTGGCGGACTTGATCTTGGTGCCGGTGTCCTGGCCGACCATGACGCCGTAGATGTCGGCCTCACCCGAGGGGGAGAAGGGCAGGCCCTCGACGTTGTTGCCGATGACGATGCCCGTGGCGCCGGCAGCCTCGGCCGCCTGCGCCTTGGAGCCGAAGGTGCACGAGCCGCGGTCGACGTAGACGAACTTGCCCGCCAGGGCGGCCGTGTTGGTGAAGGGAGCGCACCCGTTGAGCGGGGCCCCGACGACGACGTCGGTGGTCACTCCCGCCTTGTCGAAGACCGGACCGAACGCCGCAGGGGCGGCGTCGCAGTCGCCCGCCACGTCGGCGGGCGTGTTGATCGTCAGACCGACCGAGCCACGCGTGAACTGCGAGCACTGCCCGGCTGCGCGGGGGGTGTTGGGCTCCTCGTTGTAGCGGTCGTTGAGCTGGTCGACGGTCTCGCCCCAGATGTCGGAGAACGCCTCGTTCATCGCACCCGACTGCCACTGGTAGATCAGGCCGGAGGTGTACTCGGTGTAGGCGTGACCCCACTCGTGGGCCACGGTGTCGTCGGAGCTGACGCCGGCGCAGTAGTTGGTCGTGGAGCCGTTCCAGTTGGCGTTGGGGCAGTTGATCGACGGCTCGTTGTTGACCGTGACCATCGTGGCGCCGGCGTTGTCGTAGGAGTCGCGACCGAAGCCGTTCTTGAAGAGCCAGTAGGCCTCGCCGGTGCCCTGGACCTCGCTGAGCTGGTCGACGTCCAGGTCGCCGGGCAGGGCGTCGCCCTCCTCGTAGACCAGGTCGTAGTCCGTGGTGTCGTCCGCCGGGTCCTCCGGGGTGCCGTTGTCGTCGACCGACGCCTCGTAGAGCTCGCGGTCGAGCGCGTGGGCCATCATCGAGTAGCGGTTGACGATCTTGCCGGACCGGGCGTCCAGGAAGACCATGTCGCGCACGGTCGAGGCGTTGGTGACCTCGAGGACGTAGACCAGCACGGCCTCGCCGGCCTCGCCGCGGGTCGAGCCCATCCGGTAGACCATCAGCTCGTTGCCGGCGACCTCGAGGCCGGCGGTGCTCACGCTGGCGTCCGGGGTGGCCGACTTGGCCCGCACGATCGCGACGGCGCGCGTGGCCGCCTGGGCGGCCGTCAGACGAGGGGTCACGCTCAGGTCGAGGCCGGGTGCGGCGTAGCCGTTGACCGAGGTCAGGTCGCCCTGCTGGTCGACGTGCGCGCGCAGCCGCGAGCCGAAGACCTCGACCCCGCGGTAGCGCTGGGTGTAGTCGACGGTCCAGCCGTAGCGGTCGGCGTTGACACCCGACTGCTCGAGCTGGGCGGGCGTCGCCCCGAAGGCGGCGGCGTAGTCGTCGAGGAAGGCCCGTGCCTTGGTCGTGGCGGCCCGGGCGGAGTCACCGTCGAGGCGGGGGAGGAGGTCTCCCGTGCCTCCGAGAGCCCGGACGAAGCCGACCTTGCCGGTCGCCCGGTCTGCGGTGACCTTGACGTTCCCCGTCGCCTCGCCCTTCATGCGCTGGACGAGCGACTCCCCGGCGGGTGCCGGGGGAGCGGCTGCGGCCTGGAGCCCGGGCGTGGCCACGAGGCCCGCTCCGAGCAGGGCCAGGCTCAGCCCTGTGGTGAAGATCTTCACTTGTTGTTCCCTCCGAGTGGAATCAAGAGCGGTGCGCAGTGTGATCTGGCGCACCAGCGGTCGACAGTAGGCAAAGTCGGATCGATGGTCCAGTCGGATCCGCGCTCGGCGACAACTTTCTTCCTCGACAAGCCGGAGGACCGCAGGATCTGCGGCGACGGCGGCACGGAGAGGAGTCCGTGGGCGACACGCTCCCTGTGGTGCAAGTGACGGGTGGGACTGTGGCCTAGTTTGGTCGTATGGCGACCCGTACGTCTTCCCCGCCGGGGTCGCGGAGCAAGAGCACGTCTTCGTCCAGGTCGAGCAGCAGTGGACGAAGTGGCTCGAGCACCCGATCCAGCAGCGCCCGGAAGTCACCCAGCAAGGCCCCCTCGAGGACCGCGAGCAAGTCCGCGGCCAAGCGCCCCACCAAGCGCAAGCCGGCAGCGCGGCCGGCACCGCGCGCCGTACGCAGCGGGACCGGGCCGGTCGCCCGGATGTTCCTCGCGCTCGTCCGTGGTCTCGCCGCCGTCTGGCTGGGCATCGCCCACGGCATCGGTGCCACCGCGCGCGGCATCGGGCACACCGCCCGTGAGCTCGAGCCCGAGCAGCGCCGTGACGGCGCGGGCCTGCTGCTCTTCGCGGTCTCGGTGGTCGTGGCCGCCGCCGTCTGGTTCCAGCTGCCGGGTGGCTTCATGGAGCTCACCCGCACCGTCGTCGAGGGGTCGGTCGGCAAGGTCGGCTGGTTCGTGCCGCTGCTCATCGTGCTCGCCGGCTGGCGCCTCATGCGCGACCCGGTCAGCACCGGACCCGCCGGACGGCAGGTCATCGGGTGGGCGGCCTTCGCCTTCGGCGTCCTGGGCATCGTGCACATCGCCAACGGCAACCCCCAGCCCGAGATCGGCGACAGCAGCAACCTGCAGCAGGCCGGTGGCGCCGTCGGCTTCGTGGTCTCGTCCCTGCTGCTCGACCTGCTCCAGTCGGCCTACGTCGTCGTGCCCGTGCTCGCGCTGCTCGCCTTCTTCGGTCTGCTCGTCATCACGGGCACGCCGCTCTACCGCCTGCCGCAGGCGCTCCGCGACACCTGGGACCACCTCCTGGGCCACCACCTCGACGACGAGGGCGACCACGACTCGACGCAGCCGATGCGCACGCGCGGTCGCAACGACCTCGAGCCCGAGGGCGACCCGGCCTACGACAGCCCGGTCCTGGAGGAGAAGCCCAAGCGGCGCCGCAAGGCCGACCTGCCCGAGACCCCCGACGCGATCGACGTCGCGCTCGAGGAGGACGCCGGCCTCGGCATCGTGCGGCCCGTGCCGATGAGCGTGGACGCGCCCGAGGTCGAGGACAAGGCCGACCTCGAGCCGCCCCCGCACACCCCCATCCCGCAGCGTGTCGAGCAGCTCTCGCTCTCCGGCGACATCACCTACTCGCTGCCCGGCAACGAGGTCCTCAAGCCCGGCTCGGTCCACAAGGCCCGCTCCAAGGCCAGCGACGACGTCGTGGGTCGGCTCACCCAGGTGATGGACGAGTTCGCCATCGACGCGCAGGTCACGGGCTACACCCGGGGGCCCACGGTCACCCGCTACGAGGTCGAGGTCGGCCCCGCGGTGAAGGTCGAGAAGGTCACCGCGCTGTCGAAGAACATCGCCTACGCCGTGGCGTCCGCCGACGTGCGGATCCTGAGCCCGATCCCCGGCAAGTCCGCGATCGGGATCGAGATCCCCAACGTCGACAAGGAGATCGTCTCGCTCGGCGACGTGCTCCGCTCCAACGTGGCCCGCTCCGACCACCACCCGATGGTGGCCGGGCTCGGCAAGGACGTCGAGGGCGGCTTCGTGGTCGCCAACCTGGCCAAGATGCCGCACCTGCTGGTGGCGGGAGCCACCGGATCGGGCAAGTCGAGCTTCATCAACTCGATGATCACCTCGATCCTGATGCGCTCCACGCCCGACGAGGTCCGGATGATCATGGTCGACCCCAAGCGGGTCGAGCTCAACGCCTACGAGGGCGTGCCCCACCTGATCACCCCGATCATCACCAACCCCAAGAAGGCCGCCGAGGCCCTGCAGTGGGTCGTGCGCGAGATGGACCTGCGCTACGACGACCTGGCCAACTTCGGCTTCCGGCACATCGACGACTTCAACAAGGCGGTGCGCGCCGGCAAGGTCGAGGTGCCGCCGGGCAGCGAGCGCACGCTCTCGCCGTACCCCTACCTGCTCGTGATCGTCGACGAGCTCGCCGACCTGATGATGGTCTCCCCGCGCGACGTCGAGGACTCGATCGTCCGCATCACCCAGCTCGCCCGCGCCGCCGGCATCCACCTGGTGCTGGCCACGCAGCGTCCCTCCGTCGACGTGGTCACGGGCCTGATCAAGGCCAACGTGCCCTCGCGGCTCGCCTTCGCGACCTCGTCGCTCGCCGACAGCCGGGTCATCCTGGACCAGCCCGGCGCCGAGAAGCTGGTCGGCCAGGGCGACGGACTGTTCCTGCCGATGGGTGCCTCGAAAGCCGTGCGTGTGCAGGGCTCCTGGGTCACCGAGGCCGAGATCCACCAGGTCGTCAAGCACTGCAAGGGCCAGCTCGAGCCGACCTACCGCGACGACGTCACCGCACCCGCGGCCGCCAAGCGAGAGATCGACGACGACATCGGCGACGACATGGACCTGGTCATCCAGGCCATCGAGCTCGTCGTGTCGACGCAGTTCGGCTCGACGTCGATGCTCCAGCGCAAGCTGCGCGTCGGCTTCGCCAAGGCCGGGCGCCTGATGGACATCATGGAGAGCAGGGGAGTGGTGGGACCGAGCGAGGGCTCCAAGGCCCGCGACGTCCTGGTGAAGCCCGACGAGATCGACGCCGTGATCATGACCCTGCAGGGGGAGCTGTGACTGACATCCTGAACGTCCCCACCATCGAGCCCGCCATCGAGCCCGCCATCGAGCCCGCCCGTACGACGGACCTCGAGGTCCGTCGGCACGTCCCGCTGGCTGCCGGGCTGGGCATCAGCGCGTCCGTCCTGGCCATCGCCTACCTGGTGCGGGCCTCGGGCACCGGTGCGCCGCTCGACTGGGCGCTGTGCGCCCTGATGACCGTCGTGGGCGGGCTCAACCTGGCCGCCCTGCTCGACGCCCGCTCGCCGCTGCTCGTCGCGGACGACCAGGGCCTGAGGGTGCGCCGGGGCCGGGTCTGGCACGGCTTGCCGTGGTCGGACGTCGACCGGGTCGAGCACCTGGCCCGTCGTGGCCTGCTGCGCGACGGACGCCTGGACGTCATCGGCACCGACGGCTCCGACTGGGCCGTCCGGCTGGGCCTGGCCACGCGGGTGGTGGGCGCCGACGACGACCTCGCCGCCTCCCTGCTCGAGCGTTCCGACTGGACCGCCGACATCGTCGAGATCGACCTGGTCCCCGCCGACAGCGTGCCTGCCGGCACGCCTGACGACGAGCCCGAGGACGAGCCCGCGGACCTGGACACCGCAGACACCAAGGACACCGAAGACACCCCGGACGCCGAGGAGGCTCCGAATGTGGATGGGGATGTGGATGGGGATGTGGACGTGGTCGACGCCCGCCAGGAGCACGTGGAGCCTGTGGAGCCGGTCGCCACCCGGACGCCGGCCTTCGCCAACCCCGCGGCCGCGCTGACGGCAAGCCCCACCCCCGGCCCGCTGCGTGCGCTGGTCAACGCGGCCCGCTCCGAGAGCCGCCGGGTCACGGCACCGACGCCCGTCGTCGAGGCGCCGTCGGTGACTCGCGACAGCGTCCGCCTGGTCGGTGTCGCGGGTGTCCCCGCGGCCGCCGGCGCCACGATCGTCATCGACGACACGACGGTGACCTCCGCGGTCGCGCCGGTCGCCGACCCCGTGGTGGGCCCGCAGCTGGCGGCCGCCCGCAGCCGGCTCGGCCTGGCGGTCGACCAGCTCGCCGACCGCACCCGCATCCGCCCGCACGTCATCGAGTCGATCGAGGTCGACGACTTCGGCCCGTGCGGCGGCGACTTCTACGCCCGCGGCCACCTGCGCACCCTCGCCCGGGTGCTGGGCCTCGACGCCGCGCCCCTGCTGGCCTCCTACGACGAGCGCTACGCCGATGCCCCCGTCGACCCGCGCCGGGTCTTCGAGGCCGAGCTGGCCACCGGCGCCCACGGCCCGATCCGCGGCACCCGTGGCGGACCCAACTGGTCGGTCCTCGTGGCCGCCGTCATGGCGGTCGTGCTCATCTGGTCGATCGCCCGCCTCGCCATGGACGGGCCCGTGCAGCTGGCCGAGCAACCGCGTCTCAACCAGTCCAGCGGCATCAACAACGGCACCAGCAATGCCGGACCCAAGGTCCCGGTCGTGCTCACCGCCACCGGCGGCGGCGCGGTGGTCGTGGTGCGCGACGGCAGCGGTGCCGTGGTGTTCGACGGCGGGGTCGCCTTCATGCAGACCGTCGAGCTCCAGGTCGTGCCCCCGGTGCGGATCCAGTCGACCGACGGCTCGCTCACGGTGAGTGTCGACGGCGAGGACCGCGGCGCCCTCGGGGCGACCGGCCAGGAGTCGCAGAACACCTTCGTCGTCCGCAGCTGAGGCCAGACGGCGGGGCCAGACGGCGCAGACGGGGGCCAGACGGTGGGGTCAGACGGACCGGTAGCGACGCTCCGGACGTCCGGCGCCGCCGTACTGCAACCGGGCCGCGGCGACGCCACGCACGACGAAGTGCTCGAGGTAGCGCCGGGCGCTCACCCGGGAGATGCCCACCAGCTCGGCGCACTCACCGGCGGAGAGCTCCTCGGCGGGTCCGAGGGCCCGGAGCACGGCCTCGGCGGTCTCCTGGCTCAACCCCTTCGGCAGCGCTTCCTTGCCGCGCCCCAGCGGCGCGAAGACCGCGTCGATCGCCTCCTGCTCGGCCGAGCCGACGTTGGCCAGGGCGCGGTAGGAGCGGGCGAAGGCCTCCAACCGGCTGCGCAGGTCGTCGTACTCGAACGGCTTGACCAGGTAGTGCGCGGCACCGCCGGCCACCGCGGCACGCACCGTGTCGGCCTCGCGGGCAGCGGTCACGACCATCACCCCGACGTCGTTGCCCACCCCGCGCAGGTGCCTCAGGACGTCGATCCCGCTGGCGTCGGGGAGGTGTACGTCGAGCAGGACCAGGTCGGGGGCCAGGCGCTCGACCTCCGCGATCGCGGTGGCGGCCGTCGCCGCCACCCCGACGACCTCGAACCCCTCGACCCGCTCGACGAACCGGGAGTGGATCGAGGCGACCATGAAGTCGTCGTCCACCACGAGCACGCGCAGGTCCCTGGTCATCGCGCCTCCTGCTCGTCGTGGGGGAGCCGTGCGGTGAAGACGGCGCCCTCCTCATTGTGGACCGAGACCGACCCGCCGCGTCGCTCGCTGACGACCTGGACCAGCGCCAGCCCCACCCCGCGCCCGCTGGCGTCGCTCGGCTTGGTCGTGAAGCCGCGCTCGAAGACGTCGGTGGCCCGGTCGGCGGGGACACCGGGACCGGTGTCGGCGACCTGGACGACGACGACGCCGGGCTCGGCGCCGAGCAGCACCTCGACCCGGCCGCCGATCGAGGTGACCGCCTCGACGGCGTTGTCGACGAGGTTGCCGAGGACCGTCCCGACGTCTGCGGACAGGTCGGGGTCCAGCCGGGGCAACCGGCTGCGCTCGTGCAGCCTGAGGTCGACGCGCCGCTCGGCGGCCAGGCTCATCTTGGCCACCAGCAGGGCGGCGACGGCGGGGTCCTCCACCCGGGCCCGGACCGAGTCGCTGATCTCGGCGCGACGCCGGGAGAGCGTCCCGATGACCTGCTGCGCCTCCTCGTGCTCCCCGAGCTGCAGGAGGCCGGAGATCGTGTGGAGCTGGTTGCTGAACTCGTGGGTCTGGGCGCGCAGCGTCTCGGTGACGCTCTCGCGAGCACTGAGCTGGCTCTGCAGCGCGAGCAGCTCGGTGCGGTCGCGCAGCGTCGTCACGGTGCCGACGACGCGACCGTGCTGGACGACGTGGTTGCGGTTGAGCACCAGCAGACGACCTCGTACGACGAGTGGCGCGTCGCGCACGTCGTCCTCGCCGAGCAGCAGCTCCAGGACGCGGGGCGAGACCGGCAGGTCGGCCACGAGCCGGCCGTGGGTGTCCTCCGGCAGGTCGAGCAGCTCGCGCGCGCTGTCGCTGACCATCGTCACGCGTCCCTCGGGGCTCAGGGCGACGAGGCCCTCCCGGATCGAGGTCAGCAGCGCCTCACGCTGGTCGGCCAGGGCCGCGATCTCGGCGGGCTCGAGGCCCCGGGTCTGGCGCCGGATCAGCCGCGAGAGCAGCAGCGAGCCGGCGATCCCGAGGACCAGGCCCACGCCGAGGTAGAGGAGCAGGTCGTCGAGGGTGCGGCCGAGCCGGTCCGCGATCGGCGGGTAGTCCTCGGTCACGACGACGATGCCGACCAGCGTGCCCGCCACCGGGCCGCCCTCCTGGGGTGCGTTGTCGGAGAGGATCGGGACCGTGGCGGCGATCGCCGGTCGACCACGATCGGTGATGTTGCCGGTCCAGGACCGGCCCTCGAGCGCGTCGCCGCTGCCCAGTGCGACGCTCTCGCCGACGCGGGTCGGGTCGGTGCCGACCACGACGGTGCCGGCGGGGTCGGTGACGTAGACCGCCGAGGCGCCGACGTCGTCGGCGCGCTGCTGGGCGTAGAAGGCGATCGTGGAGCGGTCGTCGGCCCGCTCCATGGCCTCGCGGACCGCGTCGGTGCTGGCCAGGCTCTCGGCCGTCGCGGACAGGCGGGCACCGCGGGTGTCGCGGAAGTCGGCGTCGCTCTGGCGCACGGAGACGACGCTGCCGACGCCGACCACCACCAGCAGGACCGCCAGCTGGAGCACCAGGAACTGGCCGGCCAGGCTCATCCGGGCGGGATGGCGCAGGCGACTCAGGAGCGTGACCACAAGTTCCACAACCTCCCTTGCTTACCCAAGCGTGACGGACACCACATCTTGCCGCGAGTCTGGGCACAACCCGGCACGACCGGGTCCGACGGACACAGGAGAGACATGCTGGCGGCACTGACCAGGCACAGGCGCCCCGGGTCCCGACCCGGGCTCGTGGCCGCGGTCCTCGCGATCGGGCTGACCGTGTCGGGCTGCGGCGTGACGCGCGGCGACGACACGCGTGACATCGCGATGTGGATCCCCAACAGCCCCGGGGGCGGCTACGACCAGACCGGTCGGGCCGCGGTCGGTGTGCTCGAGGCGGAGGGCATCACCGGCGGCGCCATGGACGTCACCAACATCCTCGGGGCCGGTGGCTCGGTGGCCCTCACCCGCCTCATCGGCGAGGAGGGCAACGAGCACCTGCTGATGACGATGGGACTCGGCGTCGTGGGCTCGGCGCTACTCCTTCGGCCTGCCCTACAAGCTCACCGACGCCACCCCGGTGGCGCAGCTGATCGAGGACCAGGAAGGCGTGCTGGTGCCCGCCTCGTCGCCCTTCAAGACCATCGACGACTTCGTCGAGGCCTGGCGGGCCGACCCGAGCGGCCTGGTCGTGGGTGGCGGCTCCAGCCCCGGCGGCCCCGACCACCTGTTCCCGATGCAGCTGGCCGCGGCGGTCGACGTCGACGCCGCCGAGGTCCGCTACGTCCCCTACGACGGCGGTGGTCCACTGACCAGCGCCCTGCTCGGCAACAAGATCCAGGTCGGCTTCTCCGGGCTCGGCGAGTTCGAGGGACAGATCGCGGCCGGCAAGCTGCGTGTCCTCGCGGTCTCCGGGGCCGAGCGCCTGACCGGTGACTCCGTGAAGGACGCACCGACCCTGACCGAGTCGGGCATCGACCTGGTCTTCACCAACTGGCGCGGTGTCCTGGCGCCACCGGGCATCTCCACGGAGCGTCGCGACGAGCTCGTGGCCTTCCTCGAGGAGATGCACGGCACCCCCGAGTGGGAGGCCGTCCTGGCCAAGAACGGCTGGATAGACGCATTCAAGACCGGCGACGAGTTCGGAGCGTTCCTCGAAGAGCAGGACGCCCGCGTCGCCTCGACCCTGGAGGAGGTCGGGCTGCTGTGAGCACCCACCACGTCAAGGAGGTCCGCGACGATCGCGACCTCGCCCAGGTCGGCCTCGCGGCCGTCCTGGGGCTGATCGGCCTGGTGACCCTCTGGGACACCAGCCGGCTCGAGGTCGGCTTCGCCGACCCGGTCGGCCCACGCGTCTTCCCCTACGTGATCGGCAGCGTGATGGTCGTCCTGGCCGTCGCCCTGGCGATCTCCGCGCTCGCCGGTGACCGCGGCGAGGTCGAGGGTGGCGAGGACGTCGACCTGGACGTCTCGGCCGACTGGCTGACCGTCGCCCGCCTCGTGGGGGTCCTGGTCCTGACCATCGCCACCGTGGGGTGGCTCGGGTGGGCCATCACCGGCGCGGTGCTCTTCGCCGGCTCGGCCTGGGCCCTGGGCAGCCGGACCCAGGTCCGCGACGCCCTCGTCGGCCTCGTCCTGGCCGTCGGCAGCTGGTACGCCTTCCACGTCGGCCTCGGCATCCCGCTGGCGCCGGGCATCCTGGACGGGATCCTCTGATGGGCGACCTCGACCTGCTCTGGGGCGGCCTGCAGGCAGCCCTCACCCCCGAGAACCTGATGTATGCGGCCATCGGCGTCGTGCTCGGCACCTTCGTCGGTGTCCTGCCCGGCATCGGCCCGGCCATGGCCGTGGCCCTGCTGCTCCCCGTGACGTTCGGGCTCGAGCCCACCTCGGCGTTCATCATGTTCGCCGGCATCTACTACGGCGGCATGTACGGCGGCTCGACGACCTCGATCCTGCTCAACACGCCAGGGGAGTCGGCGTCGGTGATGACGGCGCTCGAGGGGAACAAGATGGCCAAGAAGGGCCGTGCCGCCCAGGCACTGGCCACCGCGGCCATCGGGTCCTTCGTCGCCGGCACCATCGGCACCCTGCTGGTCGCGCTCTTCGCACCGCCCCTCGCCCGGGTGGCCGTGGAGATCGGCGCACCGTCGTACGTCGCCATCATCGTGCTGGCCCTGGTGATGACCTCGACCGTGCTCGGCAGCTCCCGCCTGCGGGGGCTGATCGCGCTCTTCCTCGGGCTCTCGATGGGCCTGGTCGGCCTGGACCTCAACACCGGCCAGCCCCGGCTGAGCTTCGGCGTGCCGCAGCTCGTCGACCGGCTCGACATCGTGGTGATCGCGGTCGGCATCTTCGCCCTCGGCGAGGCCCTCTGGGTCGCCGCGCACCTGCGCCGCAAGCCGCTGCAGATCATCCCCGTCGGCCGCCCCTGGATGGGACGCGACGACTGGCGCCGCTCGTGGAAGCCGTGGCTGCGCGGCACCGCCCTGGGCTTCCCCTTCGGGGCCATCCCCGCCGGTGGGGCCGAGATCCCGACCTTCCTGTCCTACGTGACCGAGCGCAGGCTCGCCAAGGGCGGCGACGAGTTCGGCCAGGGCGCCATCGAGGGGGTCGCCGGCCCGGAGGCCGCCAACAACGCCTCGGCCGCCGGCATGTTCGTGCCGATGCTCGCGCTGGGTGTCCCGGTGACGGCCACGGCCTCGGTGATGCTCGCAGCCCTCCAGGGCTACGGCATCCAGCCCGGCCCGCAGCTGATGACCGAGCAGTCCGACCTGGTGTGGACGCTGCTGGCGAGCCTGCTCATCGGCAACCTGCTGCTGCTCGTGCTCAACCTGCCGCTGGCGCCGCTGTGGGCCAAGCTGCTCCGCATCCCGCGCCCCCAGCTCTACGCCGGCATCCTGTTCTTCGCCTGCCTGGGGGCCTACAGCACCAACCTGGATCCGTTCGACGTCGCGCTGCTGCTGCTCTTCGGCCTGCTCGGCCTGGCGATGCGTCGCTTCGGGCTGCCGGTGCTGCCGCTGATCCTGGGCGTGATCCTGGGGCCGATCCTCGAGACCAAGCTCCGCGAGGCGCTGGCGATCTCGGGCGGCGACTTCTCCGGGCTGCTCAGCGAGCCGCTCGCGGTCGATCGTCTACGTGATCCTGGCCCTGGTCCTGGTCGGACGGGTCGCGCTGGCGCGACTGCGACCGGCAGCGACGGAGCCGGTCGGCACCGAGGACGCCGAGGCACGAGACGAGCTGGTGGAGCGATGACCGGGATCGTGGTCGGGTGGACACCCGACGACTACGGCCACGCGGCCGTCGAGCACGCGGCCGCCGAGGCCGTGCTGTCCGGCAGCAGCGTGATCGTCGTCAACGGCACCCGGGGCGACGCCCTCGTCGACGACGGCTGGGCCAGCCCCGACGCAGCTCGACGAGGTCCGCGCCGGCCTCGAGGAGCGTGGGGTCAGCGTCGAGGTGCGTCAGGTCGGTCGGCCCACGACGTCGCCGACGCGGTGCTCACCGTCGCCCGTGAGATCGACGCCTCGCTGGTCGTGCTCGGGATCCGGCGCCGCTCGCCGGTCGGCAAGCTGCTGATGGGCAGCGTCGCGCAACGCGATCCTGCTCGACGCCGAGTGCCCCGTGCTGGCGGTCAAGCCCGGGAGCCGTCCACGCGCGACCGGCCCCGCGGCCGCACGCTGAGGCGAGCGCCACAGGCCCGACCGGGGCGGGAGTTCGCCACGGTCGGGCCTCGGCGGTCATACTCGGAGACGACTATGACGCCTGAGACGACTTCTGCTGCCCCGCCCGCTCGTGAGCTGCTCTCCGTGGCCATGGTGACCCTCGGGTGTGCCCGCAACGAGGTCGACTCCGAGGAGCTCGCCGGTCGGCTCGAGGCCGACGGCTTCCTGCTGGTGGACGACCCGGCGCAGGCCGACACCGTGGTGGTCAACACCTGCGGCTTCGTCGAGGCCGCCAAGAAGGACTCCGTCGACACGCTGCTCCAGGCCGCCGACCTCAAGGCGTCGGCCGACCAGGGCGGGCGTGCCCAGGCCGTCGTCGCGGTCGGCTGCCTGGCCGAGCGCTACGGCAAGGACCTGGCCGAGTCGCTGCCCGAGGCCGACGCCGTGCTCGGCTTCGACGACTACCCCGACATCGCCGCCCGGCTGCGCTCGATCGTCGCGGGCGAGGTCCACCACCCGCACACGCCCCAGGACCGGCGGCTGCTGCTGCCGATCTCCCCGGTCGAGCGCGCCGCGTCGACCGCCGCGGTGCCCGGTCACGGCGACGCCGCCGACGTCACCACGGTCGGTCTGGGCGGGCCCGCCACCGGCCCGCGCGCCGTACGACGTCGCCTCGACGCCGGCCCGATGGCGCCCTCAAGCTCGCGAGCGGCTGCGACCGCCGCTGCTCCTTCTGCGCCATCCCGTCCTTCCGCGGCTCCTTCGTCAGCCGACGGCCCACCGACGTGCTGCAGCGAGGCGCGCTGGCTGGCCGAGCAGGGCGTCCGCGAGCTCTTCCTGGTCAGCGAGAACTCCACGTCCTACGGCAAGGACCTCGGCGACCTGCGGCTGCTCGAGACGCTGCTGCCCGAGCTCGCCGCCGTCGACGGCGTCGACCGGGTCCGGGTCTCCTACCTGCAGCCCGCCGAGACCCGCCCCGGTCTGGTCGAGGCGATCGCGACGCACCCCCGGCGTCGCGCCGTACTTCGACCTGTCCTTCCAGCACGCCAGCGCCACGGTGCTGCGGCGGATGCGTCGCTTCGGCGACCCGGAGAGCTTCCTCGGCCTGCTCGACCAGGTCCGGGGCCACGCGCCCGAGGCCGGCGTGCGCTCCAACGTGATCGTCGGCTTCCCCGGTGAGACCGAGCGAGGACCTCGCAGACGCTGTGCGACTTCCTGGTCGCGGCCCGCATGGACGTGACCGGTGTCTTCGGCTACTCCGACGAGGACGGCACCGAGGCGGCGTCCTACGACGGCAAGCTCGACGAGGACGAGGTGCGCGCCCGGCTCGAGCACGTCTCCGCGCCTCGTCGAGGAGCTCAACGCCCAGCGGGCCGAGGAGCGCATCGGCGAGCACGTGGTCGTGCTGGTCGAGTCGATCGACCGGAGGGCGAGGACGGCATCGTGGCCGAGGGCCGCGGTGCCCACCAGGGCCCCGAGGTCGACGGCACCACCACGGTGACCGACCTGCCCGCCGGTGTCCGCGTCGGTGACCTCGTGCCGGCCATGGTCATCGCGACCGAGGGCGTCGACCTGGTGGCGGAGGCGGAGGCTCGGTGAGCACCGTCGACCCGCAGATGTCCACCGGCTCCAACTGGAACCTTCCCAACGCGCTGACGACCCTGCGCATCGTGATGGTCCCCTTCTTCGGCTGGGCGCTGCTCGTCGACGGCGGCGACTCGGTGCTGTGGCGCACCATCGCCTACGGGCTCTTCGCCGTGGCGATGATCACCGACAAGATCGACGGTGACATCGCCCGGGCGCGCAACCTCGTGACCGACTTCGGCAAGATCGCCGATCCCATCGCCGACAAGGCGATCACCGGGATGGCCTTCATCGGGCTCTCGATCGTCGGTGACATCTGGTGGTGGGTCACGATCGTGGTGCTGCTGCGTGAGTGGAGCGTGACGATCCTGCGCCTCTCGGTCCTCAAGCACGTCGTGATCCCCGCCGCCCGGAGCGGCAAGGTCAAGACGACCCTGCAGGCCCTCGCGCTGGGCGGGCTCACCCTGCCGCTGCGGCAGGTCGAGGGTGCCCTCGACGTGCCGGGCGAGGTGCTGTTCTACGTCTCCCAGGTGCTGCTCGCCGGCGCCGTCGCGATGACGCTGTGGTCGGGCTACGAGTTCTTCCGCGACGTACGCCGCCAGCGGTCGGCGCGCGTCGCGCCCTGAGCCCGCGACCGGAGGATCTCCGGCCCGGCGACGTCATCGCCTGTCAACGTGCTGGTCATCGGCGGGGTGTCGGCTCGTTCCTTGCGCGGGCTAGGGTGATGCGGATCACGCTCGTTCCCCATCGAAAGGTCATCCCGTGCTCTTCAGTTCTCGGGCCCGTCTGGGCTCGCGTGCACTGGCAGCAGGTGTGGGCCTCGGGCTCGTGGCGACGCCCCTGGCGTTCGTCACCCCCGCAGCCCATGCCGCTGACCCGGTCAGCATCAACATCCTCGGCATCAACGACTTCCACGGCCGCATCGCGGCCGATGGGCAGGAGGCGGGTGCGGCGGTCCTTGCGGGCGCGGTCAAGCAGATCCGCGCCGCCCAGCCCAACACCGTCTTCTCGGCGGCAGGTGACCTGATCGGCGCCTCCACGTTCGACTCCTTCATCCAGAAGGACAAGCCCACCATCGACGCCCTCAACGAGGCCGGCCTCGACGTGTCCGCCGTGGGCAACCACGAGTTCGACCGTGGCTACGACGACCTGATGAAGCGCGTCATCGCCGCCGAGTCCGCGAGCAACCCCCAGGGCGGCGCCCTGTGGAAGTACCTCGGTGCCAACGTCAAGGTGAAGGCCACCGCCCCGGCCGGCACCCCGGTGCTGGACCCCTCGTGGACCAAGACCTTCGGCACCGGCGACGCCGCGGTCACGGTCGGCTTCGTCGGCGCCGTCACCGAGGAGCTGCCCTCCCTGGTCACGCCGTCGGGCATCTCCGACATCACCGTCACCGACATCGTCGAGGCGACGAACGCCGAGGCCGACAAGCTCAAGACGGCCGGGTCCGACCTGGTCGTCCTGCTCGTCCACGAGGGCGCGCCCAGCTCTGACTGCGCCACGGTGGCCGACCCGGCCTCCGCCTTCGGAAGCATCGTCTCAGGCGTGAACGCCAACGTCGACGCGATCATCTCCGGTCACACGCACCGCGCCTACGACTGCTCGGTCCCTGTCGCGGCATGGTCCGCGCGTGCGGTCACGGAACGACCGGTCGTCTCCGCGGGTCAGTACGGCTACAACCTCAACCAGCTGACCTACTCCGTCGACCCGGCGGACGGGTCCGTCGAGGGCGTGGAGTCGTCGATCCTGCCGCTCACGACGTGCGGCACCACGTGCGGCACGAGCTCGGTGAAGTGGACGCCGCTCTACGACGCCGACCAGCCGACGACTGACATCGTGAAGGCTGCCGTGGAGAAGGCCAATGTCCTGGGTGCCGTGGAGATCGGCGAGCTCGCCGGCGGGTTCCTCCGCGCCAAGGCCAATGGCCGCAATGCCCAAGGTGCTGACGCCCTCGTGGAGAACCGCGGTGGCGAGTCCACCATCGGCAACCTGGTCGCCGAGGTCCAGCGGTGGGCAACCTCCTCACCCGAGGCGGGCGGCGCGGAGATCGCCTTCATGAACCCGGGTGGACTGCGCGCCGATCTCAACCCCGGGTCCTCGTACCCTGCAGCGCTGACCTACCGGCAGGCTGCCACCGTGCAGCCGTTCGCCAACACGTTGGTCAACATGACCCTCACGGGTGCGCAGATCAAGTCGGTGCTCGAGCAGCAGTGGCAGCCCGCGGCCGCTTCTCGTCCGTTCCTGCGCCTGGGTGCCTCGAAGGGCTTCGAGCACACCTACGACCCGACCGCCGCGGCGGGTAGCCGCATCCAGTCGATGAGCCTTCACGGAAAGCCGATCCTGGCCAGTGACACGTTCTCCGTCACCGTCAACGGCTTCCTCGCCACCGGCGGTGACAACTTCGCCGCGTTCAACGAGGGCGTCGGTCGTCGCGACACCGGCAAGATCGACCTCCAGGCGATGGTCGACTACCTCGAGCAGTTCGCCTCCGACGCACCCCTGCCCGTGGACTACGACCAGCGCGCCGTGGGCGTGGCGTTCCCGGACACGGCCCCCGCGGCCTACCTCCCGGGTGACACCGTCGCCTTCGACCTGTCCTCGCTGTCGTTCAGCAACGCGACCGACGTCAAGGACGAGTCGGTGACCGTCTCCCTGGGCGGCACCACGCTCGGCACCTTCCCCGTCGACAGCGCCCTGCCGGGGCTCGGCGACGGTCAGGACCCGAAGTCGACGATCTTCGACGAGGTCGGCACCGCGTCGGTCAGCGTCACGCTGCCCGCCTCGGTCGGCGCCGGCGTGCGTCAGCTCGTCATCAGGGGCGCGACCACCGGCACCGAGATCGAGGTCCCGATCACGGTGGCAGCAGCTCCCGAGACCCGGCCCGACCTCACGGTCACCGCTCCGGCGAGGGTCCAGCAGTTCAAGGCGGCGCTGGTCAAGGTGGTCGTCAGGACGGCCGGCGTGCCGGCCGAGGGCAACGTCAAGATGACCTACCGCGGCACCACGGTCATCAAGAAGCTGCGCGACGGTGTGCTGCGCACCAAGCTGGGCATCTTCCGGCAGCCCGGCATCGTCCGGGTCAACGTGAAGTACCTCGGCAACGCGACGACGTCCAGCGCGTTCGAGAAGATCAAGATCCGCATCATCAAGAAGTAGCACCACCCGAGGGGCCCGCCGGAGATCCGTCGGGCCCCTCGGCCTGCCCACCCCCCGGTGGGCACCCAACTCTCGGAAGGCTTTGTCATGTCCAGATCCCCCCGGGCGGCCCGCGCGGTCGCCCGTCCCCTCGCGGCGGCCGTCGGCCTCGCCGTGGTCGCCACCGGTCTCGCCGCCGTGGCTCCCGCCCAGGCCGTCAGCCCCTCGCTGGTCATCAGCGAGGTCTACGGCGGCGGCGGCAACTCCGGCGCGACGCTGACCCACGACTTCATCGAGCTCCACAACCCGACGTCGGTGCCGGTCTCCGTCGACGGCTGGTCGGTGCAGTACCGCTCGGCCAGCGGCTCCAGCACCGCGGCCGTCACCAGGCTGACCGGGTCGGTCGCGCCGGGCGGCCACTACCTCGTGCAGCAGGCCAAGGGGTCCGGTGGCACCGAGCCGCTCCCCGCCCCCGACGCGACCGGCACCACCAACATGAGCAGCACCACCGGTCAGGTGTTCCTCTCTGACGGCGTCGCTCCGCTGGCACCACCGGGGGGCAGCGTGCCCACCGGCGCCGGCGTCGTCGACCTCGTCGGGTTCGGCAGCGCAGCGGCCTCGTTCGAGACGGCGCCGACGGCAGGCACGTCCAACACCACCTCGGTGGCGCGCACCAAGGCCGACGCCGACGACAACAGCGACGAGTTCACGGCCGGCGCTCCCACCCCTGAGGGCACCACCTCGGGCCCCGTCGAGCCGCCGCCCCCGCCCCCGCCGCCGGTGCCGACCGAGCACAGCATCGCGGAGATCCAGGGCGCCGGCGCGACCACGCCGTTGGCCGGCAAGCCGGTCATCACCCGCGGCGTCGTGACCGCGGCCTACCCCTCGGGTGGCTTCTCCGGGTTCTACCTGCAGACGCCGGGCACCGGCGGCACGCGTGACCTGACGACGCGACCGGCCTCCGACGCCCTGTTCGTCTACCAGGGCGGCACCGCGGGACCGGTCACGGTCGCTCCCGGCGACCACGTCGAGGTCACCGGCCTCGCCGGTGAGTACGCCGGTCTCACCCAGGTCACCGTCAGCGACGCGGCCGACATCGTCACCCTGACCGAGCCCGCCGCGGCACCCGCGCCGGTCACCACGGCCGCCTGGCCCGCCACCGACGTGGCCAAGGAGTCGCTCGAGGGCATGCTCTACGCCCCCGGCACCGACTTCACCGTGACCAACACCTTCGCCACCCACCAGTACGGCGAGGTCGGGCTGGCGCTCGGCGACCGGCCGCTGATCCAGCCCACCGAGGTCGCGGACGCGGGCAGCCCGGAGGCGGCCGCAGTCGCAGCCGACAACGCGGCGAGGGCGATCACCCTGGACGACGGGGCATCGACGAACTACACGGCCCAGTCCTTCTCAGCCACCGTGTGCGGCACCCGCCCCACGCCGTGCCTGACCAACGGGGACCTGACACCGCCCTACGTCTCGACGACCGAGCCGGTCATCGTCGGTGCGGCGGCCTCGATCACCGAGCCGGTCATCCTCAGCCAGGGCGGCTCGCCCTCCTCGCCGACCTACCGCTTCCAGCCGACGGCGACCGTCGTGGGCCCTGACAACGCGACCTCGCCCGCGACGTTCGAGGACACCCGGACGGCCGCACCCGACACGGCGCTGATCGACGCCGGGGGCACGAGCGACACCAAGGTGGCGTCGTTCAACGTGCTCAACTACTTCACGACCCTCGGTGACGCCGATGACGACAACGTGGGTGACGGCGGCTGCGAGGGCTACTACGGGCGCGACGGCGACGGCACCAACGTCTCCGGCGGCTGCGACCAGCGCGGCGCCTGGGACCCCGCCGACCTGCAGCGTCAGCAGGCCAAGATCGTCGCGGCGATCAACGCCCTGGACGCCGACGTCGTCGGCCTGATGGAGATCGAGAACTCCGCGGCCCTGGGAGAGACCCCCGACGAGGCCACGCAGACGCTGGTGTCCGCGCTCAACGCGGCCGCCGGCTCCGCGGTCTGGTCGGCCAACCCGTCCTCGACCGAGCTGCCCGCACCCGCCGAGCAGGACGTGATCACCAACGCGATCATCTACCGCACGGCCGCGGTCGCCCGGCTCGGCGAGGCCCGCGCCCTGGGCACGCTCAGCGCGAGCGGCCAGGCCTTCGGCAACGCCCGGGAGCCGGTCGCCCAGGCGTTCACCCCCGCCGGTGGTGGCGAGGACTTCTTGGTCGTGGTCAACCACTTCAAGTCCAAGGGCTCCGGTGCCGACGACGGCACCGGGCAGGGCAAGGCCAATCCCGACCGCGTCGCGCAGGCCACCGCCCTGGCCGCGTGGGTCCCGACCGTCCAGGACGAGACCGGCACGGAGTCGGTGCTGCTCCTGGGTGACTTCAACGCCTACACGATGGAGGACCCGCTCCAGGTCCTCTACGAGGCCGGCTACGCCGACAGCGAGCAGCTGAGCGGCAACGACGAGTACTCCTACTCGTTCGCCGGGCTCTCGGGCTCTCTGGACCACGTGCTGCTCAACGCGGCAGCGCAGAAGAGCCTCACCGGCTCCGACATCTGGAACATCAACTCGGGGGAGTCCGTGGCGCTGGAGTACAGCCGCTTCGACTACCACGCGACCGACTTCCACGAGCCCGGTCCCTACCGGTCCTCCGACCACGACCCCGTCGTCGTCGGGTTGGACCTGGTCGACGAGCCGGTGCTCCTGCCGGCCACCATCAAGGTCTCCTCGACCCCCCACAAGGTCAAGGTCGACAAGACCCGCGTGAAGCTGCGCATCAGGGTCACCGCCCCGGACACGTCACCCGAGGGCTGGGTCACCGTCGAGGTGCCGGGTCGCACCGGCGTGCGCGTCCATCTGGTCCGGGGGAGGGCCACGGTCCGGTTGCCGAGGTTCACCAGCACGGGGACCAAGGAGGTCACCGTGACCTATGCCGGTGACGACGAGGTCGCCGCGACGACGCAGACGCACCTGATCCGCGTGGTGCGCTGACCGCTCCAGCACCAGACGGCGTACGACGGGAGCCGGCCCTGCGGGGTCGGCTCCCGCCGTGCGTCCGGCACTCCTAGGATCGGTCGCATGCCACGCGCGGACGCACCCGTCGACGCAGCGACGGTGCACGCGCTGCTCAGGTCGCGACGCGCCACGGTGGCGAGTGCCGAGTCGCTCACCGGTGGACAGCTCGCAGCCCGGCTGACGGCGGTGCCGGGGGCCTCGGCGACGTACGTCGGCGGGGTGGTCACCTATGCGACGGCCCTCAAGGTCAGCCTCCTCGGCGTTCCCCAGGAGGTCGTCGACCGGCACGGGGTGGTGTCGGCCGAGTGCGCCCGCGCGATGGCCGTGGGGGTGCGGACCCTGACCGGCGCCGACTTCGCCATCGCCACGACCGGGGTGGCCGGGCCCGACGAGCAGGAGGGGAAGCCGGTCGGCACCGTCTACGTCGCGGTCGTCGGCCCCGGCTCGGAGCAGGTGCTCGCGCTCGAGCTCACCGGCGGCCGCAGTGACGTGCAGGACAGCACGTGCGTGCACGGACTGTCGGCGCTTGCTGGGATGCTCCGTCAGGAAGAAACGCCCCTCCGGTAGCGTTGGGGCAACTCAACGGCCACAGATCTGGGAAGGGACTCGCATGGTGCTCTTTCGTCGGCTCCTGGGCGACGTGCTCCGCGCGCGCCGGATGCAGCGCGGCATGACCTTGCGCGAGGTCTCGGCCGAGGCCCGCGTGAGCCTGGGCTACATCTCCGAGATCGAGCGCGGCCAGAAGGAAGCCTCCTCCGAGCTCCTCGCCTCGCTGTGCACGGCCCTCGACGCCCCCCTCTCGGAGGTGCTCAGCGAGGTCTCGCTCGCGGTCGCCATCGAGGAGGCCGCCCTGGCCGCCACCCCGATCTCGGCGGCACGCACCCAGCGCGGCGACGTCGTCGCCTCCGCCGCCTGACCCACCCCTGCCCGCGACCGCTGTCTGGTCCCTAGCCGGTGCTGGGCTGGCACGACGGGCACCAGTACGACGCCCGCTCGCGCCCGGGGGGTCCGACCATCGCCACCCGGATCGCCGTGCGACAACGCCGGCAGGGCGCCTGGTCGCGGCGATAGACCCACAGCGGCTCGCGCAGGTTGCCCGTCGTGGTCTGCTGGGCCCGCTCCTTGTTGAGGGTGAGCATCTGCTGGGCGCGTCGCACGAGCCGGGGCAGTGCGCTCACCTCGCCCACGGGGGTGCGCGGGTGCAGGCCGCTGACGAAGCAGAGCTCGGCCATGTACATGTTGCCGACCCCCGCCAGGAGCCGCTGGTCCAGCAGCGCCTCCCCGATGGGACGGTCGGGATCGGCGCGCAGCCGGCGCAGCGCCTCCTCCTCGTCCCAGTCGGGGCCGAGGAGGTCGGGACCGAGGTGACCCACCACGTCGGGCTCCGCGGCGGTCTCGATCAGCTCGACGATGCCGAGGGAGAAGCCGACCGCGACCGCCGAGGCGGTCTCCAGGACGACCCGGGCCTGGTGGGTCGGCCGCGACCAGCGCTGGCCGGACCTGAAGACCCGCCACGCCCCCTCCATCTTGAGGTGGGTGTGCAGGGTCCAGGCCTCCTCGTCACGGGTGACCCGGGTGAGCAGGTGCTTGCCGCGCGAGACGGTGCCGACGACGAGCCCGCCGGCGAGGTCGGCCGTGGCGTGCTGCGGGACCCGGAAGTCGGTGCTGGTGAGCACCGCGCCCTGCAGCGCCCGGTCGAGCAGCCGCGCGGCGCGGAAGACGGTGTCGCCCTCAGGCACTGCGCAGCCTCAGGCCGCGGGGGGTGGCGACGAAGCCGGCGGCGTCCAGGGCCTCGCGCAGGGGCGTGGAGCCCCCGCCGAGCAGGGCCGAGCCGTCGGCCTTCTCGACCGTGAGGCGACCCAGCGAGCCGCGGCCGACGGCCTCGGCGAGGGCCGCCGCGGCCGGGGTGAGCAGGTCGGGGTCGTCGGTCCAGGTGAGCAGGGTGCGGCCCCCGCGTTCGACGTAGAGGGTCAGGGCGCCGTCGACGAGCACGACGACGGCCCCCGCCTTGCGCCCGGGGCGGTGGCCGGTCCGGTCACCGTCGGCCGCACCCGTCGACGGGGCCCAGCCCAGGGCGGCGCCGTAGGGGTTGGCCGGGTCGGTGGCGGCCAGGGCGACGGCCGTCGGCTTGACGCCGTCCTCGTGGGTGCCGGTCGCGACGGAGAACGTGCGGAGCCGGTCGATGGCGCCGGCCGTGCCGAACTGGGCCGCGCCGAGGCCCTCGACGAAGTAGCCGCGGCGGCAGCGACCGGAGTCCTCGAAGGCGGACAGGACCTTGTAGACGGCGGCGAAACCGCCGGGGACCCGCTCGCTCACCACGGCACCGCGGATCACCACGCCGTGGCGGTCGAGGAGCCGCTCGGCGGCGGCGTGCGCCCGCCGGGTGGGGTCGGTGTCGATCGTCGGGAGCAGGGCCCAGCGTCCGGCGGTCTCGGGAGGCCCGGTGCGCACGGGGCGCCCGGCCCGTGGCGGGCGGCCGCTTGCTGCGGTGGCTGGGCGTCCCGGAGCGGGTCAGTGCCCGGAGCGGGACCAGGGTGTCGTTGCTGATGCGTCCGGCCCACACCAGCTCCCACAGCGCCGCCGAGAGCTTGGCGTCGTTGGTCGAGCCGACGGCGTCGGAGAGCTGGCGGAAGAACCAGGCGCCGCCGGGGCTGAGCGCCTCCAGCACACGGTCGTGGAGGTCGGCGTGCTCGAAGGGCGCCGGGTCCGGCAGCGTCAGGTGGGCGGAGTCGGCGAGGTGCAGCGAGACCCACCCGTCCGAGCCGGGCAGGGCGGCGTGGCCGGCCCAGAGCACCTCCCCGGACGCGGTCAGCTCGTCGAGGAAGGCGGGGGCGTAGTCGCGCACCCGCGCGCCCAGGACGAGCGGCTCCAGCGCGCTCGCGGGCACCGGGCAGCCGGCCAGCTGGTCGATCGCGCTCAGCACGCCGTCGATGCCGCGCAGACCGCGCCCGGGCCTGCCCGACGCCGTGACGTGCTGCCAGGCGCCGAGGAAGCGGGCCAGCGCCTCGGGCTCGACCGGCTCCACCTCCTTGCGCAGCCGGGCCAGCGAGCGGCGCCGCAGCTTGCGCAGCACCTCGGCGTCACACCACTCCGACCCCGACCCGGCGGGGCGGAACTCGCCCTCGAGGACCCGGCCGTGGGCCGCGAGCCGCTGCAGCGTGTGGCGTACGACGGCGGGGCCCAGGTCCAGCCGCTCCGCGACCTGAGCGGTGGTGAAGGGTCCGTGGCTGCGGGCGAAGCGCGCCACCAGGTCGGCCAGGGGGTCCTCGACGGGCTCGACGAACGCGTCGGGGGTGCCGGGCGGCACGGGCACGCCCAGCCCGTCGCGCAGGCGTCCGACGTCCTCGACGACGGCCCAGCGGGGCTCGCCGCCGAGACGCACCTCGACCAGGCGCCGGGCGTCGGCGAGCGCGGAGAGCCAGCCGTCGACGTCGGCCCCCTCGACGCACCGCGCCCGGACCTCGTCGGTGGGCAGCGGGCCGATCAGCCGCACCAGGTCGACGAGCCCCTCGGCGTCGCGGGCCCGCCGCTCGGGGGCGAGGCGTTGCAGCTCGGCCTCGACCTCGGCCAGGACGTCGGGGTCGAGCAGCTCGCGCAGCTCGGCGCGTCCGAGGAGCTCGGCGAGCAGCCCCTGGTCGAGCGAGAGGGCGGCCGCGCGCCGCTCGGCGATGGGGGAGTCGCCCTCGTAGACGAACTGCGCGACGTAGCCGAAGAGCAGGCTGCGGGCGTAGGGCGACGGGCTGTGGGTGGCCACGTCGACGACCTGCACCTCGCGCCGGTCGACCGAGCGCATCAGGCCGAGCAGGGCGGGGAGGTCGTAGACGTCCTGGAGGCACTCGCGCACGGCCTCGAGCACGATCGGGAACGAGGGGTACTTGACGGCGACCTCGAGCAGCGCGGCGGAGCGTTGGCGCTGCTGCCACAGCGGCGAGCGGCGGCCGGGGTCGCGCCGGGGCAGGAGCAGGGCCCGGGCCGCGCACTCCCGGAAGCGCGACGCGAAGAGCGCCGAGCCGCCGACCTCCTGGGTGACGAGGTCCTCGATCTCGTCGGCCTCGAAGACGATGACGTCGCCGCCCGGCGGGTCGGCGTCGGTGTCGGGGATGCGGATGACGATGCCGTCGTCGGAGGCGACCGCCTGCCCGTCGACACCGTGCCGCTCGCGCAGCCGGGCGTTGATCGCGAGCGCCCAGGGGGCGTGCACGGGCACGCCGTAGGGGGAGTGCACGACCAGACGCCAGTCGCCGAGCTCGTCGCGGAAGCGCTCGACCAGGATCGTGGTGTCGCTCGGCAGCACGTTGGTCGCCTCGAGCTGCTCGTGGAGGTAGCTCACCAGGTTGCCGGCGGCCCAGTCGTCGAGTCCGTCGGCCTTGGCGCGGGAGACGGCCGCGGGCTGGGGCAGGGCGCCGAGCTCGCGGGTGTAGGCGCCGATGGCCGCACCGAGCTCGGCGGGGCGACCGAGGGTGTCGCCCTTCCAGAAGGGCAGGCGGCCCGGGATGCCCGGCGCGGGGGTGACGAGCACCCGGTCGTGGGTGATGTCCTCGATGCGCCAGCTGGTGGCGCCGAGCGCGAAGACGTCGCCGACCCGGGACTCGTAGACCATCTCCTCGTCGAGCTCGCCGACCCGCTTGCCGGGGCCCTCGCCGCCGACCAGGAAGACACCGAAGAGCCCGCGGTCGGGGATCGTGCCGCCGCTGGTGACCGCGAGTCGCTGGGCTCCGGGTCGCCCGGTGATGTTGCCGGTGGTGCGGTCCCAGACGATGCGCGGGCGCAGCTCGGCGAACTCGTCGGAGGGATAGCGGCCGCTCAGCAGGTCGAGGGTCGCGTCGAAGGCCGAGCGCGGCAGGTTGCTGAACGGTGCGCTGCGCCGGGTGAGGGCGTAGAGGGCGTCGACGTCCCACGCGTCGAGGGCGGTCGCGGCCACGACCTGCTGGGCGAGGACGTCGAGGGGGTTGGTGGGCACCCGCAGCGACTCGATGCCGCCGGTGCGCATGCGCTGCACGGCGACCGCGGTCTGGGCCAGGTCGCCGCGGTGCTTGGGGAAGAGCACCCCACGGCTGGTCTCGCCGACCTGGTGACCGGCACGGCCGACCCGCTGCAGCGCGCTGGCCACCGACGGGGGCGACTCGATCTGGATGACCAGGTCGACGGCGCCCATGTCGATGCCGAGCTCGAGGCTGCTGGTGGCGACCACCGCGGGCAGGCGGCCGCGCTTGAGGTCGTCCTCGATCAGGGCGCGCTGCTCCTTGGACACCGAGCCGTGGTGGGCCTTGGCGATCACGGTCGTGCGGGGGTCGTCGGCCGAGCTGCCGGCCATGCCGGCCTGGGCCATCACCTGGGCGGGGAGCTTGCGTGGGACAGCGGGGGCCGCGCCGTCACCGGTGTCGCGCTCGGGGTCGGCGCGGTCGGTGGCGATCTCGTTGAGCCGGGCGGTGAGGCGCTCGGCGAGCCGGCGCGAGTTGGCGAAGACGATCGTCGAGCGGTGCTCGGCGATCAGGTCGACGACGCTCTCCTCGACGTGGGGCCAGATGCTGGTGTTGCGACCCTGGTCCTGGCCGTCCTCGGGGCTCTCGTCGAAGCCGCCTGGCGCCGTCATGTCCTCGACGGGGACGACCACCCGCAGGTCCCACTCCTTGGTGGCCGGTGGCGCGACGATCTCGACCGGTGCCTGGCCGCCGAGGAACCGGGCGACCTCCTCGAGCGGACGCACGGTGGCGGAGAGGCCGACCCGCTGCGCCGGCTTCTCCAGCAGCTCGTCGAGCCGCTCGAGGGAGAGCGCGAGATGGGCGCCGCGCTTGGTGCCCGCGACCGCGTGGACCTCGTCGACGATGACCGTCTCGACCCCGCGCAGCGCCTCGCGGGCCTGGCTGGTCAGCATCAGGAACAACGACTCGGGCGTGGTGATCATGATGTCGGGCGGCTGCGTCACCAGCTTGCGCCGGTCGCCCGGGCTGGTGTCGCCGCTGCGCAGGCCCACCCGCAGCTCCGGCACGGGCGCGCCCAGCCGGTCGGCGGTGTGGCGGATCCCGGTCAGCGGCGCGCGCAGGTTGCGCTCGACGTCGACCGCGAGCGCCTTGAGGGGGGAGATGTAGAGGACCCGGCAGCGCTTGGTCTTGTCGTCGGGGACCGGGGTGGTCAGCAGCCGGTCGATCGACCAGAGGAACGCGCTGAGCGTCTTGCCCGATCCGGTGGGCGCCACCACGAGCGCGTGGCGCCCCGCCCCGATCGCCTCCCAGGCCCCCGCCTGCGCCGGGGTCGGCTCGGCGAACGCCGCGCCGAACCACGTGCGCGTGGGCTCGCTGAAGCGGTCGAGGGCGGAGGCGGGCACGGACACCCCTCAATCTTGTCCTACGGCACCGACAGCGTCGCCTCGCTCGCCCGGTCGGGTGAGGGCCGGCGGGGTCAGACCGTCGGTCGCAGCATGGGCGGTTGGATCGCGGTGGCCTCGCCGCGGCGGTAGAGCAGCGCCTTGCGGCCGCCTGCCTCGGAGGTCGGCCCGCTCTCCCCGGTCGCGACGACGAACCCCGCGGTCCCGAGCACCTTGCGGCGGAAGTTCCCCAGGTCCGGCGGGGTGCCCCACACCGCGGTGTAGACGGCTCGGAGCTCGGGCAGCGTGAAGGGCTCGCGGACGAACTCCAGCGCCAGCGTCGTGTACTCCAGCTTGGCGCGCACCCGCTCGAGCGCGTCCCCGAGGATCGTCGCGTGGTCGAAGGCCAGGTCGGGCAGGGTCGCGACCGGCCACCAGCGCGCCCCGGCGGCGTCCGACCCGGCCGCGGGCTCGGGCAGGTCCGGGGCGAAGGCGACGTGGGCGACCGAGACCACGCGCATCCGGGGATCACGGTCGGGGGCGGAGTAGGTGCACAGCTGCTCGAGGTGGCCGGCGAAGCGCTCGACCGCGGTCTCCTCGCGCAGCTCGCGCCACGCGGCGCTCTCGGCGTCCTCGTCGGCCCGGACGAACCCGCCCGGCAGCGCCCAGGAGCCGGCGTACGGGGCCTCGCCTCGCTCGACGAGCAGCACGCACAGGGCGTCCTCGCGGATCGTGAAGACGGCCAGGTCGACCGCCACGGCGAAGGGTGGGTGCGTCATGGTGCGACCACCTGGACCCCGGCGGCGCGCATCTCGGCGAGCGCGGTCTCGGTGGTCGCGGGGGCGACACCGGCGTGCAGCCCGTCGAGGAGGCGGGTCGTGAGGTCGTGGCGACGGGCGTCGAGGGCGGTGGCCCGCACGCAGTGGTCGGTGGCCAGTCCGACGACGTCGACCTCGGTGATGCCGTGGTCGCGCAGCAGGTCGACCAGCGAGGTGCCGGCGTCGGTGACGCCCTCGAACGCCGAGTAGGCCGCCTCGCCCCGGCCCTTGCGGACGTGGTCGGTGATGTGGCGGAAGGCCAGCTCGGGTGCGTAGTCGCTGCCCCGCTCGTGCTCGACGCAGTGCGCCGGCCAGCTCTCGACGAAGTCGGGGTCCGTGCCCGGAGCAGCGAAGTGGCCGCCGTTGGTGCTGCCGGCGTCGTGCCAGTCGCGCGACGCGATGACCGCGGTGTAGTCGTGGCCGTGCTCGGCGAGGTGGGCGCTGATCCGGGAGGCGACGTCGCGACCGCCGGTGACGGCGAGCGAGCCGCCCTCGACGAAGTCGTTCTGGACGTCGACGACGAGCAGCGCGCGGCGGGCGGGGGTCGTGGTCATGGCGGGCTCCTGGGTGGGGGTCTCGGTCGTGGCTGGGGGGAGGCGGGCGGTGAGGTAGGGCGGACCGCCGCTCACCGCGGTCGCCGCGGGCGGCAGCGCGGCCAGTGCGGCAGCCGCGTGCTGCCGCACGTCCGCGATGCCCGGGGCGTGCACGACCCGACCGTCGCGCACCAGCGGGACCTGGACGACGCCCTCGCCCGGCCCATCCGCCCCGGCGTCACCCGACAGGGTCTCGGCGACGAGCAGGCCACCGTCGTAGGTGCGGCGCACGGACTTGCGTCCGCCCGCCGACGCCTTGTCGGCGGACAGCTTGGCGACCGGACGCAGGGGGCCGTCGGGGGAGTCGGCCACGGCGACCAGCTTGTAGACCAGGCTGGCGGTGGGGTGACCCGAGCCGGTGACGACGCGGGTGCCGACGCCGTAGCCGTCGATGGGGGCGTCGGACAGTGCGGTGACGACGTACTCGTCGAGGTCGCTGGTCACGATGATCCGCGTCGAGGTGGCGCCCAGCGAGTCGAGCAGGAGCCGGGCCCGGTGGGACTCCTCGGCGAGGTCGCCCGAGTCGATCCGGATCGCGCCGAGGTCGGGTCCCGCCACCTCCACCGCGGTGCGGATGCCCTGCTCGATGTCGTAGGTGTCGACCAGCAGCGTCGTGCCGACCCCCTGGGTCGCGACCTGGCTGCGGAACGACTCGGCCTCGCTGGGGTAGGCCAGGGTGAAGGCGTGGGCGGCCGTGCCGACCGTCGGCACGCCGTGCTCGATGCCCGCGGCGAGGTTGCTCGTCGAGGCGAACCCCGCGACGTACGCCGCCCGGGCGGCGGCGACCGCCGCCTGCTCGTGCGTGCGGCGGCTGCCCATCTCCACCAGCGGCCGACCCTGCGCTGCCGTGACCATCCGGGCGGCGGCGCTGGCGACGGCGGTGTCGTGGTTGAGCACGCTGAGCACGAGCGTCTCCAGCACCACGCACTCCCCGAGGGTGCCGGTGACGGTCAGCACCGGGCTGTGCGGGAAGTAGACCTCGCCCTCGCGGTAGCCGTCGATGTCTCCGGCGAAGCGGAAGTCGCGCAGGTAGTCGGCCGTGACGTCGTTGACGACACCCTCGGCCAGCAGCCAGTCGACCTCGGCCGCGTCGAAGCGGAAGTCCGCGACGAGGGGGAGGAGCCGGCCCAGGCCCGCGAGCATCCCGTAGCGGCGTCCCTCGGGGAGCCGACGGGCGAACGCCTCGAAGACCGCGGGGTGCTGCGCGGTGCCGTCGGTGACGAGGGCGGAGAGCATGGTGAGCTCGTAGCGGTCGGTCAGCATGCCCGCGGAGAGTGGCCGGGGCGGCTCGTGCGCAGTGGCGTCCATGTCATCCGTCCATGTTGTAGTCGAGATGACTATAACCTGGTCACCAGGCGGAGATCAAGCAGCGCAGCGGCGCCGGGACCCGCTCCAGGTCCATCGCCTCCACCAGGCGCGCCGCGTAGTGCAGCTTGTGCCCCGAGTGCGAGGAGAAGAAGCGGTGCAGCTGGGCGCTCACGGGTCGGTCGCGGTGGGCCTGCTGCTTCTGCAGCGTGCGGAAGGACGCCAGCGCGCCCTCCTCCTCGAGCACCCGGACCACCAGGTCGGGGCCGAGGGCCCGGATCAGCTCGTCCTCCAGGTCGGCGTCGCAGCCGAAGAAGCCCGCGGGGTCGACCCGCGCCCGCGCCAGCACCCGGTGCACGTACGCCGACTCGCGGGCGTCGTACAACCCGAGCAGGCGGCGCCCCGGCGGCGCCTGGGCGAGGTGTCGCGGCAGGTTGGTGATGCCCTGCATGGAGACCACGTCGACGCCGTCCGTGGCGCGCCCCAGCCGACCGGCCAGGGTCAGCACGGCGCGCCGGTCGCTCGCGCCCTCGACGAGCACGAGGGTCATGACGAGCCAACCTAAGCCAGGTGCCGGGTGTCGGCGAGGCCTTATAGGGTCACGTCCCGTGAGCGAGTCGATGATCCGGGCGGTCGGTCTGCGCAAGTCCTTCGGCGACTTCGAGGCCGTCAAGGGCATCGACGTCGACGTCCGACGGGGGGAGTCGTTCGGCTTCCTGGGCCCCAACGGGGCCGGCAAGTCCTCGACCATGCGGATGATCGCGGCGGTCTCGCCGATCAGCGGGGGCGAGCTGCGCATCCTCGGCATGGACCCGGCCACCGACGGCCCGGCGATCCGCGCGCGCCTCGGGGTGTGCCCCCAGGAGGACACCCTCGACAACGAGCTCAACGTGCGCGACAACCTCTACATCTACGGCCGCTACTTCGGTCTCCCCAAGGGCGAGGTCAGCGCGCGGGTCGACGAGCTGCTGGAGTTCGTGCAGCTCACCGAGAAGGCCAGGGCCAAGGTGGACGACCTCTCGGGCGGCATGAAGCGCCGGCTGACCATCGCGCGCAGCCTGGTCAACCGGCCCGACCTGCTGCTGCTCGACGAACCCACCACCGGGCTCGACCCGCAGGCCCGCCACGTGCTGTGGGACCGGCTCTTCCGCCTCAAGCAGGCCGGCGTGACGCTGGTCCTGACGACGCACTACATGGACGAGGCCGAGCAGCTCTGCGACCGGCTCGTGGTGATGGACAAGGGCCTCATCGTCGCCGAGGGGTCGCCGCTCACGCTGATCCGCGACCACTCCACCCGGGAGGTCGCCGAGCTGCGCTTCGGCGTGGCCGAGGAGGGTGCGGGTCACGAGGCGCTGGCCGAGAAGATCGCCGACCTGGGCGAGCGGATCGAGGTGCTGCCCGACCGGCTGCTCGTCTACAGCGAGGACGGCGAGGAGGTGATCGCCAAGGTGCACGAGCGGGGGCTGCGACCGGTCGCCGTGCTGGTGCGGCGATCCTCGCTCGAGGACGTCTTCCTGCGCCTCACCGGTCGGACGCTGGTCGACTGATGGCCACCACGAGCGACCTCTCGCTGCTGGAGGGGATGCGCCGCCAGTCCGACTACTGGCTGACCGTCTACAAGCGCACGTGGCGGGGCTCGATCATCTCCTCGTTCGTGTCCCCGCTGTTCTACGTGCTGGCGATGGGGGTGCTGCTCGGCGGCTTCATCGAGGGCGACCCCGACCGGCTCGAGGGCGCCACGTCCTACCTCGCCTTCATCGTGCCCGGCCTGGTGGCGGCCCACGCCATGCAGACCGCGGTGTCCGAGACGACCTATCCCGTGATGGGCGCGATCAAGTGGCACAAGTCCTACTTCGCCCAGCTGGCCACCCCCTTGGCGCCGGTGCACCTGGTCGCGGGCCACCTGATGTTCGTGCTCGCCCGCCTGGTCACGTCGTGCGCGGTCTTCATGCTGGTGCTGGTGCCCTTCGGGGTCTTCGAGTCGTGGTGGGGGCCGTTCGTGGCCTTCGCCTCGCAGCTGCTGGTCGGCATGGTGTTCGGCGTGCTGGTCTTCGGCTTCAGCGCGAGGCTGCGCTCCGAGGAGGGCTTCGGGGTGCTCTTCCGGCTCGGGGTCTTCCCGCTCTTCCTCTTCAGCGGTGCCTTCTTCCCCGTCGACAACCTCGGCACGATCGGCGCGTTCGTCGCCCGGCTGACCCCGCTGTGGCACGGGGTCAACCTCTCGCGGATGTTCTCCATCGACGAGGTCGACTGGTCGATGGCCGCCCTCAACGTCGGGGTGCTGGTCGTCCTGCTCGTCGCCGGCTGGTTCTGGGCGGTCTCGGGGCTGACCCGGAGGCTGGTCACGTGAGCACCCTCCTCGGCGGCTCCGGCTACTCCGACGCCACGCCGCTCACCCCGGGGCAGGCGATGCGGCTGCTCGTGCTGCGCAACTACATCGTCTACCGCCAGGCGTGGAAGCTGTTCCTCACCGGCTTCCTCGAACCCGTCTTCTACCTCTTCTCGATCGGCATCGGCGTGGGCCAGCTGATCGACACCTTCGAGTTCAACGGCCAGGAGATCCCCTACGCGGAGTTCGTCGCGCCGGCGATGCTCGCGGCCTCGGCGTTCAACGGCGCGCTGCTGGACTCGACGTACAACGTCTTCTTCAAGCTCAAGTACGACAAGCTCTACGACCAGATGCTCGCGACGCCGCTCTCGACGACCGACATCGCGCGCGGCGAGATCGCGTGGGGCCAGCTGCGGGGTGGCACCTACTCGGCGGCCTTCCTGCTCGTGATGGCCGCCCTCGGGCTGATCCAGTCGTGGTGGGCGCTGCTGGCGCTGCCGGCCGCGCTGCTGATCGGGTTCGCGTTCAGCGCGGTCTTCATGGCGGCCACGACCTGGATGACCTCCTGGCAGGACTTCGACAAGATCACCCTGGTCCAGCTGCCGCTCTTCCTCTTCTCCGCGACCTTCTTCCCGATCACCGCCTTCGACGGGTGGTTGCGGTGGGTCGTGGAGGTGACGCCGCTCTACCGCGGCGTGGTGCTGTGCCGCGAGCTGACCACCGGTGCGCTGTCGTGGGCCTCGGCCGTGTCGGTCGTCTACCTGCTGGTGATGGGCCTGGTCGGGCTGGTCATCGTCCGTAAGAGACTCGAAAGGCTGCTGCTCACCTGAGCCGGGCCGAGGTGGCTAGCGTGGTGCGGTGACCAAGTCGCTCGTCGCCGTGCTCGCCGCCCTCGTCGTGGGCGTGGGCCTCTGGGCCTTCGAGCCGTGGCGCGTCCTCACCAGCAGCGAGGTCGACGAGGCGCTGCCCTCCACGTCGCGATCCCCGGCCGCGTCGAGCAGCCCGGTGGCGGGTGCACCGGCACCGGGATCCGCGTCGGCGGTCCCCGAGGAGGAGCCCGACCCTGAGCCCCAGCCTGAGCCCCGGCCGGACGTCGTCGAGCTCTCGGTCGGGCCGTTCGAGGACGCCGAGCACCAGACCACGGGTCGCGCCCGCGTCATCGAGCTCGCCGACGGCAGCCGCTTCCTGCGTCTCGAGGGCCTCGCGACCTCCGACGGTCCGGACCTCCACGTGTGGCTGAGCGACGCGCCCAGCGGTGGCTCGTGGGGCTCCTACGACGACGGTCGTTACCTGCGCCTGGGCGACCTCAAGGCCACCCACGGCAACCAGAACTACGAGATCCCCGCGGACGCCGACCTCCGCGGGCTCACCACCGCGGTCATCTGGTGCGACCGCTTCAACGTCGCCTTCGGCACCGCTCCGCTCGCCTAACGCTCCGTTACGGCTCTTGTCCCGCCCGCCCGCCCACAGGTCACCGCCCGCCGGCGACGGAGAGCCGCAGCGCCCAGAGGCCGGTGTCGATCCAGCGGCCGTGCTTGTGGCCGACCTCGGGGAGCAGGCCCACCTGCGCGAAGCCGCACGCCCGGTGCAGCGCCTCGCTCGCGGGGTTGGGGAGCGCGATCACCGCGAGCACCGTGTGGACGCCGTCGGCGCGCAGTCGGGTCAGCAGGTCGTCGTAGAGCGCGCGGCCGAGCCCGCGGCCCTCGGTGCCGGCGGCGAGGTAGACCGAGGTCTCGCGGGTGCGGGCATAGGCCGGTCGGGCGCGGTACGTCGAGGAGCAGGCGTAGCCGAGCACCTCGCCGGGGGAGCCGTCCCCGGCCGTGACGACGAGCAGGTGGTCGCCGACCTCGCGGCTCGCCAGCCGGGCCGCCCAGTGGGTGAGCGGGGGCGGCTCCATGTCGAAGGTCGAGACCGCGGTCTCGACCTGGTGGTCGTAGATGGCCTTGATCGCCGGCAGGTCCGCCGCGGTCGCCGCTCGGGTGGTCGTGCGCGTCATGCGTCCAGTGTCGTCGGGCCGGGCACCCGGGCGGGCCCGCACCCCCGGACGCGCGAGACGGACGCCCCGACGAGAGGCGCGCAGGGAGGTTGAGAGGATGTCGTCATGCCCGTCCTGCCTGCCTCCCGCGGCGCCGACCCGGAGGACCCCGCGGAGGTCGCCGCATGAGGCACACGGAGTTCTGGGAGCGGCTGGAGCAGGCCCTCGGGACGGGCTACTACCGCTCCTGGGCCGACCAGTTCGTGATCGGTGACCTCGACCGCACCGCGAGCGAGGCGCTCGACGCGGGGGTCCCGCCCAAGCAGGTGTGGGCCTCGGTGTGGCGCGCGCTCGACCTCCCCGAGACCCTCCAGTGAGCACCCAGTGAGCACCCAGTGACCTACCTCCCGGCCGATCACCACGGCGCCGGATCCGGCACCCCGGCGCTCACCGCCGAGCACGTCGCCCGCGTGCAGGCCCGCACGGTGCGTGCCCTGGTGCTGGCGCAGGCGGTGGGCGCGATCGGCATCACGATCGGCATCGCCACGGCCTCGCTGCTGGCCCGTGACCTGTCCGGGTCCGAGAGCCTGGCCGGGCTGGCGGGCACCTTCCAGGTGCTCGGCGCCGCCATCGCGTCCTACGGGCTCGCCCGCACCATGTCGCGGCACGGACGTCGGATCGGCATCACCGCGGGCCTCCTCCTCGGGTCGGGCGGGGCGCTCCTCGCGGTCCTCGCCGGGGTGGTCCAGTCGATGGTGCTGCTGCTGATCGGCGCGGTCCTGATCGGGGCGACCACGGCCGCCAACAACGCCTCGCGCTACGCCGCCACCGACCTGGCGCTCCCGGAGCACCGGGGGAGGGCCCTGTCGACGGTGGTGTGGGCCACGACCATCGGAGCGGTGGCGGGCCCCAACCTCACCGGGCCGGCGGCCTCGGTCGCCGACCTCCTCGGCATCCCCGTCCTCACCGGCCCCTTCGCGCTCGGGGCCGTCGGCATGCTCGTCGCGGCGGTCGTCGTCGCCACGATGCTGCGCCCCGACCCGCTGCTCCTGGCGCGTCAGGTCGCCGACCTCCCCCTGACCGAGCCGTCCGGCACCTCCTGGGGCCGGGCCCGCCAGGCGCTGCGCGAGCGGCCGGTCCTGGCGCTCGCCGTCACCGGTCTCGCCGGCGCCCACGCCGCGATGGTCGGCGTCATGACGATGACGCCGATCCACATGGAGCACGGGGGTGCCGAGCTGCGCATCATCGGGGTGGTGATCAGCGTCCACGTCCTCGGCATGTTCGCCTTCTCGCCGCTGGTCGGGATCCTGTCCGACCGCCTCGGCCGACCACCGGTCCTGGGCGCCGGGGGCGTCGTGCTGCTGGTCTCCCTGGGCCTGTGCGCCGCCGCGCCGGAGGGCACCTCGTGGCAGATCTTCGCCGGACTCTTCCTCCTCGGCCTGGGCTGGTCGCTCGCGACGGTGTCGGCCTCCACGATGGTCGCCGACCACGCACCCCTCGAGGCCCGCACCGACGTCCAGGGCCTGGCCGACCTCGTCATGGGCGTCACGGCTGCCGCGGCCGGCGGCCTGGCCGGCCTCGTCGTCGGTCTCGCGGGCTACCCGGTCCTCGCGCTCGTGACCACCGGCCTCGCGCTGGTCGTCGTCGTCACCGCGGTCCGGGCGGCCGCCCTGGCCCGCACGCCGGCCTGAGGCAGCGATCAGCAGGGTTGGTCAGATCCCTATGCTGACCGGATGCCTGCTGTCGCTGAGGTCGCCGTCATCGGCGGGACCGGTTTCTACTCCTTCATCGAGGACCCCACCGACCACGTCGTGGACACGCCGTACGGCGCCCCGAGCGCGCCGATCGCCGTCGGCACCGTCGCGGGCCGCCAGGTGGCCTTCCTCCCACGGCACGGGCAGCACCACGACTTCCCGCCCCACCTGATCAACTACCGCGCCAACCTCTGGGCGCTGCGCTCGCTGGGGGTGCGCCAGGTCCTGGCCCCCTGCGCGGTGGGCGGCCTGCGCGACACGGTCGCCCCCGGCGACGTGGTCGTGCCCGACCAGCTCGTGGACCGCACGCTGTCGCGCACCGGCAGCTTCGTCGAGTCCGGCGCGGTCCACCTGCCCTTCGGCGACCCCTACTGCGCGGGCGTCTCCGGGGCGGTCACGGGCGCCGACCCCACGCTCAAGGACGGCGGCACGATGGTGGTCATCGAGGGTCCGCGCTTCTCCACGCGTGCCGAGTCGCAGCACTACGCCGCCCAGGGGTGGGACCTGATCAACATGACCGGCGCCCCCGAGGCGGCGCTGGCCCGCGAGATGCGGCTCTGCTACGCCGCGATCGCCCTGGTCACCGACATGGATGCCGGCGCCGAGTCGGGGTCGGGGGTCGCCCAGGAGGAGGTCTTCGCGCTCTTCAAGGCCAACCTGGAGCGGCTCACCGGCCTGCTCACCCGCGCCATCGGCACCCTGCCGGACCCGCAGGGCTGCACCTGCTCCACGTGGGCCGACGGCATCGACCTCACCTACGACGTCCCGTGAAGATCCTCCTGACCGGCTCCGCGGGCTTCATCGGCGCCGCGGTCGCCCAGCAGCTGGAGGACGCCGGCGACGAGGTGGTGCGTGTCGACCTGATGCTCGAGCAGGCCCATGGCAGCGCCCACGCGCCGGCGGGCACCCACCGGCTCGACGTGCGTGACGCCGGGTCGTGGGACGGCATCCTCGACGGTGTCGACGCCGTGTGCCACCAGGCGGCGCTGGTCGGTGCGGGCGTGACGGTGGCCGACCTGCCGGCGTACGCGTCCCACAACGACCTGGGCACCGCCGCGCTGCTGGCCGCGATGCACGAGGCGGGCGTCGACCGGCTCGTCGTGGCCTCCTCGATGGTCGTCTACGGCGAGGGCCGCTACGTCTGCCCGGAGCACGGCGCCCAGCTCCCGGCCCCGCGTCGCCTCGAGGCGCTCGACGCCGGTGACTTCGACAACCACTGCCCGACCTGCGAGCGCGCGCTCGGCTGGGAGTCCGTCGACGAGGATGCCCGCCTCGACCCGCGCAGCACCTACGCCGCCAGCAAGCTCGCCCAGGAGCACTACACCTCGGCATGGGTCCGGCAGGCGGGTGCGGCGGCCGTCGCCCTGCGCTACCACAACGTCTACGGCCCCGGCATGCCCCGCGACACCCCCTACAGCGGGGTGGCCGCGATGTTCCGCTCCTCGCTGGAGCGGGGGGAGTCCCCCCGCGTCTTCGAGGACGGCGCTCAGATGCGTGACTTCGTCCATGTCGCCGACGTCGCCCGGGCCAACGTGCTCGCGCTGCGCTCCGTCGTGGAGGAGCCGGCCGGGCACTACGCGGCCTACAACGTCTGCAGCGGCAGCCCGATCTCGATCCGCGAGGTCGCCGAGCTGGTCGCCGCCGGCACCGGTCGTGACGTCGCTCCCGAGGTGACCGGCGACTACCGCCTCGGCGACGTGCGCCACATCGTCGCATCGCCCGAGCTGGCGCGCGCCGAGCTCGGCTTCAGCGCGCAGGTGTCCCCGGCCAGCGGCCTGCACGACTTCGCCACGGCGCCGCTGCGCGCCTGAGGCTCACCAGGACGTGTAGACCAGGTGCTGCAGCACCAGGGCGGCGACCAGCTGCAGCGCCAGCCCCCACCGGCGCCACCCGGCCGGGAGCAGCACCAGCGAGAGCGTCATCCACGGGATGAACGGCAGCCAGATCCGCTCGACCTCCGCCTTGCTCATCTGGGAGAGGTCGGCGAGCAGGACCGTGAGGAAGCCCGCCCCGGCCAGGAGCAGCACCGCGCGGTCGGCGCGCCGCCCCTGCGTGACCAGCACGGCCAGGCCGGCGCCCAGCAGGGGACCGGCCGAGAAGGCGAGGGCGGCCAGGTTGCCCCACATCCAGTAGGACGCCGGGCGTTCGCTCGCGACCCCGTCCCAGTAGCGGTCCACCAGCACCGGGTAGGCCTCCCACCACACGAAGCCGCCCGCGGCGAAGGCCAGCACGACGGCCAGTGCGGCCGCGGCCGCGATCGGCAGCGGCCACCACGAGCGCGCCACGAGCAGCACCGCCAGGGCCAGCACGCCGAGGAGCGGCAGGCCGTAGGACAACATCACGCACGAGCCGAGCAGGAGCCCCGCGAGCGCCGACCACGCGACCATGCGTCCGCGCGTCACCGCCGTGGCGGCCACCGCGAGGGCGGCGAGGCCCCAGGCGGCGACGGCTGCGAAGAGCGCGTCGGCGGAGACCGCCATGAAGACCGCGGCCGGCGTCAGCACGAGGAACGGCGCGGCCGTGCGGGCGCCGGCCTCGGCGCCGAGGCGACGGAGCGTGACCAGGACGGCGAGCGCGGTCGACGCGGCGATCGCCGTCACCACCACCCCGGCGGCCAGGTCGCCGCCGAGACCCACGCGCACCAGGCCGACGAAGAAGAGCAGGGCCCCCGGGGGGTGGCCGGCCACGTGGGTCACCCAGTTGTCGGGGGCGTCCATCGGGATGCGGTCGACGTAGATCCCGAGCATCGCGCCGATGTCGGTCGTCTCCCGCGCCGTCTCGAGGTACTCGTAGGGGTTGCCGAGCACCCGCGACAGACCGGCCTCACCGTCGACCAGGGCGAGCGCGAGCAACCACGCCAGCCCCCCGGCGTACGACGTGAGCAGGAGCGGGCCCCACGACAGCCGGCGGGCGAGGTCGGGGCCGAAGCGCCACCCCAGCAGGGCGACCAGCACAGCCGGCACCGTGCCGGGGCCGATCAGCTGCGGGAGCCAGTAGCCGTGCAGCGGGGCGAGGTCCAGGTCGTCACGGCGAGCCGCCACGTCCCAGTCGCCGAGGAGCGGGACGAGCACGGCCGCGGCCATCAGCAGCACGGTGGAGCCGAGGCCGACCCAGGCCGCCCGTGATCGTGCCGGCGCGGCAGGGGTCGTCGACATGGGGAGAGCCTACGGACCACGCCGCCCGGGAGCAGGCGTCACACCTTCGTAAGCCCACGAAGCACCGGGATGCCGCCCACCCCCCTACCTTGGGGGTGTGCCCACCTGCGACCTGATCCTCCCGTGTCGCGACGAGGCGCTCGCCCTCGTGGGTCTCCTGCCTCTCGTGCCGGAGGACTTCGCGGTCATCGTGGTCGACAACGGCTCGAGCGACGACACCGCCGCGGTGGCCCAGCGGCTCGGCGCGACCGTGGTGCGCGAGGAGCGTCCGGGCTACGGCTCCGCGGTGCACGCGGGGGTCCTCGCGGCCACCCACGACTACGTCGCCGTCATGGACGGCGACGGCTCCTTCGACCCCGCCGAGCTCGTGCCGATGCTCGCCGACGTCAGCACCGGCCGAGCCGACATCGCCGTCGGGCGCCGCCGGCCGGTCTCGCGGGGCGTGTGGCCGTGGCACGCGCGGGCCGGCAACGCGGTCATCGCCGCCTGGCTGCGTCGACGCATCGGCATGGACGCCCACGACATCGCCCCGATGCGCGTCTGCGGGCGTCAGGCCCTCCTCGACCTCGAGGTGGCGGACCGACGCTTCGGCTACCCGGTCGAGCTGCTGCAGAAGGCGACCCGGGCCGACTGGCGCTTCGTCGAGCGCGACGTCACCTACCACCCCCGCGCGGCCGGCACCCGGTCGAAGGTCTCCGGGTCCGTCGTCGGGACCGCGCGGGCGGCTCGCGACTTCTGGAAGGTGCTGGAGCGATGAAGGTCCTCGTGCTCGCCAAGGCTCCGGTCGCCGGACGGGTCAAGACCCGGTTGGGCGCCGACGTCGGTCTCGACCGCGCCGCCGACCTGGCCGCGGCCGCCCTGCTCGACACGATCGCCGCGGCCTCGGCGGCGAGCGCGCACTGCCACCTCGCGCTCGACGGCGACCTGGCCGACGCCGTCCGGGGCGACGAGCTGCGGGCCGCCCTGGTCGGCTGGACCGTCACGGCCCAGCGGGGCGACGGCTTCGCCGAGCGGCTGGTCAACGCCCACCTCGACGCCGGTCCCGGCGTGGTCGTCCAGATCGGCATGGACACCCCGCACGCGAGCGCCGACGACCTCCGGGCAGCGGCCGCTGCCCTCGGCGACGACGACGCGGTCCTCGGCCCCGCCCCCGACGGCGGCTGGTGGGTGCTCGTCCGACGCGTGGCCGCCACCGCCGCCCCCCTCGCCGGCGTCGCGATGTCCACCCCCACGACGTACGACGACACGCTGGCCGCCCTGCGCGCCTCCGGGGCGACGGTGGCCACGACCGCCACCCTGCGCGACGTCGACACGGTGGCGGACGCCGACGCGGTGGCGCTGCTGGCGCCCGGCACCCGCTTCGCCCGGTCCTGGGCGGCCGTGGGGGCGACCCGGTGACCCAGCTCGAGTCCTTCTCCCACGTCTTCGCCCAGGCCCTGCGGGGCGCGCCGTGCCACGTGGTCGGTCTGGGTGCGAGCCCGGCCCCCCTGCCCGTCGGTGACTGGGTGCGCAGGGCCGACACGGCCGACCAGGCGATGCTCGCGCACTGTGTGGGCGCGACCATCGACATCGGCTGCGGTCCCGGTCGGCTGAGCGCGGCGCTCGCCGACCTCGGACACGTCGTGCTCGGCGTCGACGTCGTCGAGGAGGCCGTGGACCAGACGCGGGCGCGGGGTGTCTCGGCCCTCCTGCGCGACGTCTACCACCCGATCCCGGGGGAGGGGCGCTGGCGCACGGCGCTGCTCGCCGACGGCAACGTCGGCATCGGCGGCGACCCGCTCCGCCTGCTCAGCCGGGCCCGCCAGCTGCTCGACCCCCGCGGTCGCATCGTCGTCGAGCTCGCCGCCCCGGGGGTGCCGTCCGTGACCAGCTGGGCCTCGCTCGAGTGTGCCGGTGCCCGCAGCCGGCCCTTCCGCTGGTCCGTCGTCGGCGTCGACGGCATCGCTGCCCTGGCGGGCGAGGCCGGTTTGTCCGTCCACACGATCGACAGCCATGATGATCGATGGTTCGTCGTGCTCCAGGAGGCCCTGTGACCACCGCCCTCAAGGCGCCCACCCCCGCGAGCTTCACCTCGAGGCTGCACAGCCCCGCCGTGGCCGCACGCGTCGGCCTGTGGCTCGGGATCTGCTTCGGCATCGCGTTCCTCACCGGCGTGATCAGCCACTACGCGCAGAACGTCTCGCAGCCGATCCCGTTCCCCACCTCGCCCTCGTGGGGCTACCGCCTCACCCAGGGGCTCCACGTCACCAGTGGCACCGCCGCGATCCCGCTCCTGCTGGTCAAGCTCTGGACGGTCTACCCCCGCTTCTACGCGCGCCCCGAGCGCGACCTGCGACGCCTCGCCGTCGAGGTCCTCGAGCGCGCCAGCATCGGGGTGCTGGTGGCCTCCAGCATCTTCCTGCTGGTGACCGGGAGCCTCAACGTCGCCCAGTGGTACCCCTGGGAGTTCTCCTACCGCCGCACCCACTACGCCCTCGCCTGGGTGGCGATCGGCTCCCTGGTCGTGCACATCGCGGTCAAGCTGCCCGTCATCCGCGACGCGCTGCGGGGCCACGTCGAGGACACCGAGCACGACGACCCGGCCGCCACGCGCGACAGCGGCCTGTCGCGCCGCGGCCTGCTCAACACCACGTGGGTCGCCGGCGGGCTGGCGGTGCTCACCACGGCCGGCAGCACCGTGCCCGCGCTGCGCGACCTGTCCGTCTTCGGCGTCCGCTCCGGCGACGGACCGGGGGGCATCCCGATCAACAAGTCGGCCGCTGCTGCCGACGTGACGGCGGCGGCGACCAGCTCGTCGTACTCCCTCGACGTGGTCTTCGGCGACAACACCCTCACCCTGACCCGCGAGGACCTGCTGGCGATGACCCAGCGCACCGAGACCCTGCCGATCGCCTGCGTGGAGGGCTGGAGCGCCAGCGGGGACTGGACCGGTGTGCGCCTGCGCGACCTGCTCGACCTGGTGGACGCCCCCCGGGGCCGCGACGTCGACATCGGGTCGCTCCAGGAGAAGGGCGCCTTCCGCAACTCGGTCCTGCAGGGCAACTTCGCCGACGACGACCGCACGCTGCTGGCGCTCCAGCTCAACGGTGAGCCGCTCGCCATCGACCACGGCTACCCGTGTCGCCTGATCGCGCCCAACCGCCCCGGTGTGCTCCAGACCAAGTGGGTCTCGACCGTGGAGGTGTCGGCGTGACGCGCGTGCTGCTGCTCACCCTCGGCGTGCTGATGGGCCTCTACGGCGCCTGGCTGCTGCTGAGCCGCCAGGACACCGACGGCAACGTCGCGGCCGGGCTCTGGCTGGCCACCGGGGTGGTGCTGCACGACTTCGTGCTCGTGCCGGTCGTGCTGCTGGTGATGTGGCTCGGGTCGCGGGTGCTCCCGGCCGTGTGGCGGGCGCCGGTCGCGGTCGGCGTCGTCGTGCTCGGCAGCCTGACCCTGATGGCCATCCCCGTCCTGGGGCGCTTCGGTGCCCGGGCGGACAACCCGACCCTGGTCGACCGCCCCTACGGCACCGGGTGGCTGGTGCTCGCGACGCTGGTCGTGCTCGCCGTCGTGGTGACGTCGCTCGTGCGCTCCCGCTGGGGAGCCGTCGGACCCGGTCGTGTCGGCGGCGGCGACGGCGGCGGCGACGGCGTCGAGATCGACGCCGACCATGGGGACCCCGAGGAGCGCTGATGGCGCGGGTGCTGGTGGTCGACGACGACGAGACCGTGCGTGAGGTCGTCGTGTCCTACCTGCGTGCCGCCGAGCACGACGTCCGCGAGGCCGCCGACGGCGAGAGCGCGCTGGCCGCGATGCGCGAGCAGGCCGCCGACCTGGTCGTGCTCGACCTGATGATGCCCGGCATGGACGGGCTCGAGGTGTGTCGTCGCCTGCGGCTGTCCAGCACGGTGCCGGTCATCATGCTCACCGCCCTCGGCAGCGAGCAGGACCGCGTCGTGGGCCTCGAGCACGGCGCCGACGACTACGTGACGAAGCCCTTCAGCCCCCGAGAGCTGGTGCTGCGCGTCGACTCGGTGCTGCGTCGTACGGGCGGGACCTCGACCGAGCTGCCCGCGATCCTGACCGACGGCGACCTCGTCGTCGACCACACCCGCCGGGAGGTCACGCTCGCGGGCGCGCCCCTGTCGCTCACCGGTCGCGAGCTGGACCTGCTGCGCTTCCTGGTCGCCCACCCCGGCACGGCCTTCTCGCGCGACGACCTGCTGCGCCAGGTGTGGGGCTGGTCGATCGGGGACCAGTCCACCGTCACCGTGCACGTGCGCCGCCTGCGCGAGAAGGTCGAGGTCGACCCGACCCACCCCGCGCGGCTCGTGACCGTGTGGGGCGTCGGCTACCGCTGGGAGGGTGTCGCGTGAGCGGACAGGTCGAGATCGTGCTGGTGGCCGCCACGTGGGCCGTCGCGGTCGGGGTGCTGGGGCTGGCCTGCGGCTGGCTGCTGCGGCACCAGTCGTTGCGCCTCCAGTTCGGCCTGGTGGCGCTCACCGCCGTCCTCGCCGTCCTCGCCGGGGTCCTCGCGGTCGCCCGCAAGATGTTCATCTCCGACCACGACTTCGGGGTCATCACGCTCGTCACGGCCACCGCGGGCCTGGTCTCCCTGCTGGTGGCGAGCCTGCTCAGCATGGCCATCGTGCGCTGGTCGCAGGCCTTCCGCGAGGACGTACGACGTGTGGGCGCCCGCCCGCCCACCTCCGAGCCCACCTCCGAGCGCGCCGCGCCGCCTCGCCGCGGACCCCGCGAGTTCCAGGACCTCTCGACCGAGCTGGCCTCCGCCACGCGCCGGCTGGCGGAGTCCCGGGCCCGCGAGACCCGGCTGGAGGAGGCCCGCCGCGAGCTGGTCTCGTGGGTCTCCCACGACCTGCGCACGCCGCTGGCCGGGATGCGCGCGATGACCGAGGCGCTCGAGGACGGGATGGCGCCCGACCCCGAGCGCTACCACCGCCAGATCCGGGCCGAGGTCGACCGGATGGTCCGCATGGTCGACGACCTCTTCGAGCTCTCCCGCATCCACGCCGGCGTGCTCCCGCTGGCCCCCGAGCGGGTCCTGGTCGGCGACCTCATCAGCGAGGCGATCGCGGGCGCCGACCCGGTGGCCCGTGCCCGCGGGGTCCGGCTGGACGGCAGCGTCGAGGACGGCCTGGAGATCACCGCCGACCCCGGCGGGCTGTCGCGGGTCCTGGCCAACCTGGTCATGAACGGCATCCGGCACACGCCCGCCGACGGTCTGGTCGAGATCCAGGCGCGCGCCGTCGAGGGCGGGGTCGAGCTGAGCGTGACCGACGGCTGCGGCGGGATCGCCGAGGACGACCGGGCCCGGGTCTTCGACGTCGCGTGGCAGGGCGGCGCGGCGCGCACCCCCGACCTCGCCGACGTGCCCACGGCCCGCGCGGGTCTGGGCCTGGCGATCGTCAAGGGCATCGTCGAGGCCCACCGCGGCAACGTCTCGGTGGAGAACGTGACGGACCCCGCGCCCGGCGTCGGGTGCCGCTTCCTGGTCGTGCTGCCGGCCTGAGGGCGACACGCCGCACCGGGTCCTGGCTCGAACAGGTGTTCGGGGTAGGTTCGACCTGCACGCAGGCGCAGGTCACCACCGGCCGGGGCGTTCTCCACAGGTCCGGTCCCAGGACCGGAGCACTGTCGGTGGTCGGGTCTAGCGTCCTTCCCAGACGACACGGACCCACCCCACGCACCGACACAGACACGAAGGACGGACACACCATGGCTGGAGATCCCCGCGACAAGGCCCTCGACGCCGCGCTGCTCAACATCGAGAAGCAGTTCGGCAAGGGCTCGGTCATGCGCCTGGGCGACGAGACCCGCGCCCCGCTCGAGGTCATCCCGACCGGCTCCATCTCGCTCGACATCGCGCTCGGCCTCGGTGGCCTCCCGCGCGGTCGCGTCGTGGAGATCTACGGTCCGGAGTCCTCCGGCAAGACGACCGTCGCCCTGCACGCCGTGGCCAACGCCCAGCGCGCCGGCGGCATCGTGGCGTTCATCGACGCCGAGCACGCGCTCGACCCCGACTACGCCAAGGCCCTCGGCGTCGACACCGACGCCCTGCTGGTCTCGCAGCCCGACTCCGGTGAGCAGGCCCTCGAGATCGCCGACATGCTGATCCGCTCCGGCGCGCTCGACCTGATCGTCATCGACTCCGTCGCCGCGCTCGTGCCCCGTGCCGAGATCGAGGGCGAGATGGGTGACAGCCACGTCGGTCTCCAGGCCCGGTTGATGAGCCAGGCGCTGCGCAAGATGACCGGTGCGCTCAACAACTCCAACACCACGATGATCTTCATCAACCAGCTGCGCGAGAAGATCGGCGTGATGTTCGGCTCGCCCGAGACCACCACGGGTGGCAAGGCGCTGAAGTTCTACGCCTCGGTCCGCCTCGACGTGCGCCGCATCGAGACGCTCAAGGACGGCACCGACATGGTCGGCAACCGCACCCGCGTCAAGGTCGTCAAGAACAAGGTGGCCCCGCCCTTCAAGCAGGCCGAGTTCGACATCATGTACGGCAAGGGCATCAGCCGCGAGGGCGGACTGATCGACGTCGGCGTCGAGGCGGGCCTGGTCCGCAAGGCCGGCGCTTGGTACACCTACGAGGGCGACCAGCTCGGCCAGGGCAAGGAGAATGCCCGCGCCTTCCTGCGCGACAACCCCGACCTCGCCAACGAGCTCGAGAAGCTCATCCTCCAGAAGCTCGGCATCGGCCCCACCGTCGACGCCCCGGCCGAGACGTCCGATGCCCTGAGCGACGAGCCCATCGGTGTCGACTCCTTCTAGGGCCTGCTGACGAGGAGCGTCGATGGCTCTCGAGGACCACCGGCCGCCACCCGACTGGGTGGGCGACGTCTCGGTCGGCGTCGATGCGTGGACCCGTCGCGCGACGCCCGGCTCGCCCGCCGAGCCGGGCGACGGGGCGCACGACGGGGCACACGACGGGGCACGGAGCAGGGCACGCAGCAGGAGGTCCCGCACCGGCCGGGGAGCCCCACCTCCCGAGGACCCGGCGACCCAGGTCCCCGAGGCCGACCCCGAGTCGGTGGCGCGCAAGATCCTGCTCGACCAGCTGACCGGGCAGCCCCGCACGCGCAGCGAGCTGGCGAAGAAGCTCGCCGCCAAGCTGGTGCCCGACGACGTGGCGACCCGCCTCCTGGACCGCTTCGAGGAGGTCGGGCTGATCGACGACGAGTCCTTCGCCCGCCTGTGGATCGGCAGCCGCCAGCCGGGCAAGGGCCTGGCCCGCAGGGCCTTGGCCCAGGAGCTGCGGCGCAAGGGCATCGACGACGAGGTCGCGCGCGAGGCCCTCGACGAGATTGATCCCGCCGACGAGGAGCACGCGGCGCGGCTGCTGGTCCGCAAGAAGCTGCGCTCGCTGAGCCGGGTCGACGAGCAGACCGCGATGCGTCGCCTGGTCGGGATGCTGGCGCGCAAGGGCTACGGGTCCGCCATGGCCTTCGCCGTGGTCCGCGACGAGCTGCGTGCCGCCGAGCGCGACGAGGACCACGACACGGCAGGATGACCCCATGACCGACGACTCCCTGCTCCTCGCCCAGGGGCCCAGCGGCCCCGTCGACCTCCGCGAGATCGAGACCGACGCGGCCCCCGGCTTCGAGGGCGGCAAGTCCGCGGGCAAGCAGGCGCTGCTCGATCTCGGGCCCGACCTCGCCGAGCTCCAGGAGCGCCTCTTCGCCGAGGGTCGCAGTGGGGGAGGGCGCCGGGTCCTGCTCGTGCTGCAGGGCATGGACACGGCCGGCAAGGGCGGCATCGTCCGCTCGACGATCGGGCTCATCGACCCTCAGGGCGTGCGCATCACCTCGTTCAAGGCGCCGACCGCGGAGGAGCGGGCCCACGACTTCCTCTGGCGCATCCGCAACGCGGTGCCGGGCCCCGGCTACGTCGGCGTCTTCGACCGCTCGCACTACGAGGACGTGCTGATCGCGCGGGTGCGCTCGCTCGCGCCGGCCGACGAGATCGAGCGACGCTACGAGGCGATCAACGACTTCGAGCGCGAGCTCACCGGCTCCGGCGTCGCCCTGCTCAAGTGCATGCTGCACGTCTCGGCCGACGAGCAGAAGAAGCGGCTGCTCGCCCGGCTCGACGACCCGGAGAAGCACTGGAAGTTCAACCCCGGCGACATCGACGAGCGTCAGGAGTGGGCCGCCTACCAGGAGGCCTACGAGATCGCCCTCGAGCGCACCCACACCGAGCACGCGCCCTGGCACGTCATCCCCTCCGACAAGAAGTGGTTCCGCAACCTCGCGGTCGGTCAGCTCCTGCACGGCGCGTTGACGGGCCTCGACCCGCAGTGGCCGGTCGCCGACTTCGACGTGGCCGAGCAGCGCACGCGACTCACCGACGAGGACCCGGTGGCGTGATCGAGACCGTCTCCGTCACCCGCTACATCACCCCGCTGCGTGAGGGGGGCAGCCTGCCAGGCATCGTCGAGGCCGACGACCTCGGCACCTACGTCTGCAAGTTCCACGGGGCAGGCCAGGGCGTCCGGGTCCTCGTGGCGGAGGTGATCGTGGGTGAGCTGGCGCGTCGCGTCGGCCTGGACACCCCGCGCCTGGTCGCGCTCGACCTCGACCCCGACATCGCGCGCTACGAGGCCGACGAGGAGGTCCAGGACCTGCTCAACGCCAGTCCCGGCCTCAACCTCGGTGTCGACTTCCTGCCCGGCGCCTTCGGCTGGGACGGCGACGTGCCGACGGGGGGAGAGGTGGCCTCGACCGTCCTGTGGCTCGACGCGTTCTGCGCCAACGTCGACCGCAGCTGGCGCAACCCCAACCTGCTGCGCTGGCACGGTGACCTGTGGGTCATCGACCACGGCGCCGCCCTCTACTTCCACCATGCCTGGGCCGGGGGCGTCACCGACCCGGCCCGCTTCGCCGCCCAGCCGTGGGACCCCTCCGACCACGTGCTCCTCGACCGCGGCCAGGACCTCGGCGCCGTCGACGAGCGCCTCTCCGCGCTGGTCACCCCGGCCCTGCTGGGCGAGGTCGTCGCGCAGGTGCCCGACGCGTGGCTCGACCCCGAGCGCACGCCGGGGGCGGCCGACAGCGCGGCCCTGCGCACGGCCTACGTCGAGTTCCTCACCGCGCGCCTCCAGACGCGCCAGTGGTTGCCGAAGCTGGCCGGCTGATGACCCCGCGTCTCGCCTACCAGTACGTCGTGCTCCGCTGCGTGCCCCGCGTCGAGCGCGAGGAGTTCGTCAACGTCGGTGTGGCCCTCTACTGCCACGCCACCGACTTCCTGGCCGCCGCCTGGCACGTCGACCGCGACCGGCTGCGCGCCCTCGACGCGGGCATCGACGTCGACCAGGTCTGCGACGCCCTCGACTTCGTCGACGCGGTCTGTGCCGGACGTGCGCGGGCCGGGGTGGTCGCCGGCAAGCCGACCACCCAGCGCTTCGGCTTCGTCAAGGCACCGCGGAGCACCGTGCTCCAGCCGGGCCCGGTCCACGGCGGCGTCACCACCGACCCCGCGCGCCAGCTGGAGCACCTGCTCCACCAGCTCGTGGGCTGACGGGCGCCCAGGCTCAGACGGGCACGAGCTCCACGGCACCGACGGCGTAGCGGGCCAGGATGGTGCGCGCGATCTCCGGGTGCGCGCCCAGGGGGGCGGACACCGCGACCGCGCCCGCCTCCACGGCCAGCTCGGCGGCTCGGTCGGCGAGGAAGCCGGGGGACAGGAAGAGCGAGGCGACCGCGATGTGACGGCGTCCGGCGGCCCGGAAGGCGCGCACGGCCTCACCCGTGGCGGGCGGTGCGCTGGCGGCGTAGGCGGCGGTGACCGGCAGCTTGTGGTGGGTGCCCCACAGCCGGGCGAGCCGTGCGACGGCCTGGTTGGCCAGCGGGTCGGTGGAGCCGGCCGCGGCCAGCACCAGCGCGTCGAGCTCACGCACGCGGGAGGTCCGCAGGGCCTCACGGAGGCGCTCGTCGAGCACCTCCAGGAAGCAGGCCTCGAGCCCGAGGATGGCCGTGACGCGCACCTGGAGCCCGGGGTGGCGCTCGGACGCGGTCGAGACCGCGATCGCCACGTCGGCGCCGGTCTGGAAGACATCGGTGAGGTGGAGGGGCACGACGACGATCTCGTCGTGGCCGGCCTTGACCAGGCGGTCGACGACCGCCTGGAAGTCGGGCCGCGACAGGTCCAGGTAGGCCTTCTCGACCCGCAGGTCGGGACGCATCGCCTTGACCTCCTGGACGAGCGCGGTGATGGTCTTGGCGGACCTCGGGTCACGGCTTCCGTGAGCCAGAGCCACTAGTGCGGGAGCGGCCATCAGCGTGGCCTCCTCTCGTGAACGTGCGTTGGTGCGACGGTCCGACGGCGCTGTCGGGGCTGGGATCGGGGGCGGTTCATGAGTGGATCCCGCACTCGGTCTTGGTGGTGCCGGCCCAGCGCCCGCTGCGCGGGTCCTCACCGGGGGCGACCCGACGGGTGCAGGGGGCGCAGCCGATCGACGGGTAGCCGTCGTAGACCAGCGGGTTGACCAGCACGCCGTTCTCGGCGATGTAGCGGTCGACCTGCTCGTCGCTCCAGCGGGCCAGCGGCGAGACCTTGACCTTGGCCTTCTTGGCGTCCCAGCCGATGACCGGTGCGATGACCCGGTTGTGGGTCTCGGCGCGGCGCAGGCCGGTGGCCCAGGCGTCGTAGTGGGAGAGCGTCTCGGCGAGCGGCTGCACCTTGCGGAGCTGGCAGCACAGGTCGGGGTCGGTCTTGTAGAGGTCCTTGCCGTGGGTCTCGTCCTGCTCGGCGACGCTCTGGACGGGCGTGATCGTCAGCAGGTTGACGGCCAGGGTGGCCTGCACGGCGTCACGGGTGCCGATGGTCTCGGCGAAGTGGTAGCCGGTGTCGAGGAAGGCCACGGCGACCCCGGGCACGACCCGGGCGGCCAGGTGGGCGAGCACGGCGTCCCCCATCGAGGAGGTGATGCAGAAACGCTCGCCGAAGGTGGCCGCGGCCCACTCGATGATGTCCTCGGCCGGTGCCAGCTCCAGCTCGGCGCCCCAGTGGGACACCAGCTCGCGCAGCTCCTCGGGGGAGCGTCCCGCGGTCTCGATCCCGCGGTGGGCGCGGGCCGCGGCGGTGGTCGCGGTCGTCATGGCTGCACCTTGCGGCGCAGCATCCCGAGCATCCGCACGGTGAAGGCGCGCTGGCACGAGCGGCACTCCCAGGCGCTCTTGACAGTCGCGTCGTCGGGCTCGTGCGGCCAGAGGTCGTCACCGGCGCAGTAGGGGCAGTGGAAGGGCACGGCGCGCTCGTTGCTCATCGCGAGGTCCCGCGCAGCGTGCTCATGTCGCGCTCAACACCTTGTCGCCACGCAGCAGCTCCTCGTCGGCGCGCGCGACCCAGGTCGCGAAGCGCTCGCCGTCGGTGCGCTCGGCCAGGAAGTTGGTCACGACCGCGGTGACGTAGTCGTCCAGGTCGGCGCTGGTGACCTTGTGCGCCCGCAGCTTGCGACCGAAGTTGGCCTCCAGCCCGGTCGCCCCGCCCAGGTGCACCTGGAAGCCCTCGACCTGCTGACCGTCGTGCATCACGAGCTGGCCCTTGAGGCCGATGTCGGCCAGCTGGGTGCGGGCGCAGGCGTTGGGGCACCCGTTGACGTTGATGCTGATCGGGGTGTCCAGGTCGGGGAAGCGCTTCTCCAGCTCGCCGACCAGGGCGCGCGCCCGCTCCTTGGTGTCGACGATCGCGAGCTTGCAGAACTCGATGCCGGTGCAGGCCATCGTGTTGCGTCGCCACTGCGAGGGGCGCGCGGACAGCCCGATCTCGTCGAGGCGGGCCACGAGCGGCTCGACCTTGTCCTCGTCGACGCCGATCAGCACGATCTTCTGGTACGGCGTGAGGCGGGCGCCCGCGACGCCGAACTCCTCGATCAGGTCGCCGAGCTGCAGGAGCAGGGTGCCCGACACGCGACCGGCCGTCGGCGCGACACCGATGTAGGACTTGCCGTCCTTCTGGCGGTGCACGCCCACGTGGTCGCGGTGACCCACCGGCGACGGCGGCGAGGCGTGGGAGACGAGCTCGCGTCCGAGGTACTCCTTCTCGAGCACCTCACGGAACTTCTCCACGCCCCAGTCGGCGACGAGGAACTTCAACCGGGCGCGCGAGCGCAGGCGCCGGTAGCCGTAGTCGCGGAAGATCGAGGCCACGCCGGCCCAGGCGTCGGCCACCTGGTCGAGGGGGATCCAGACGCCCATCTTGGCGGCGAGCATCGGGTTGGTCGACAGGCCGCCACCGACCCACAGGTCGAAGCCGGGGCCGTGCTCGGGGTGGAGGCTTCCGACGAACGAGACGTCGTTGACCTCGGGAGCGACGTCGTGGCCCGGGTGACCGGTCACGGCGGTCTTGAACTTGCGAGGCAGGTTGGAGAACGCCGGGTCGCCGATGTAGCGCTCGAAGATCTCCTCCAGCGCCGAGGTGCCGTCGATGATCTCGTCCACCGACACGCCCGCGACGGGGGAGCCGAGGAAGGGTCGGGGGGAGTCGCCGCAGGCCTCGACGCTGCTCAGGCCGGCCGCGTCCAGGCGCTCCCAGATCTCGGGCACGTCCTCCACGCGGATCCAGTGGTACTGGATGTTGGCGCGGTCGGTGACGTCGGCGGTGTCGCGGGCGAAGTCGATGCCGATCCGACCGAGCGCGCGCACGGCGTCGGCTGACAGCAGCCGGCCGTCGGAGCGCACCCGCAGCATGAAGAACTCGTCGTCGAGCTCCTCCTCGCTCAGCATCGCGGTCTTGCCGCCGTCGAAGCCCGGGGCGCGCTGGGTGTAGAGGCCCATCCAGCGGAAGCGGCCACGCAGGTCCGCGGGGTCGATCGAGGCGAAGCCGCGCTTGGAGTAGGTGTTGATGATGCGGGCCCGCACGTTGAGCGGGTCGTCGTCCTTCTTGGACTGCTCGTTCTTGTTCAGCGGCTCGGTGTAGCCGAGCGCCCACTGACCCTCGGCGCGCTTGGTGCGCGGGATCTCGGTGTGGGCCGGGGGCTGGGACTGGAAGCGGAGATCAGGCATGGGGCGGTGTGGTCCTTCGCTGAGGCTCCGCGCGGTGGTGGGCGCGGGCGGCAAGCTGGTCGGGGGAGACGTGCTTCAGCGAGGCCGACAGAGTGCGCTGCGCGTACGCCCGAGGTCCACGTGGCGTCGTACCACGAGGTAGGTGGGCGTCCCAGCGTCGATCATGTCAAGCAGTCTCACGGTTCGGACGCTGCCCTCACAACCTGAAATCCCATGATGTGGACCTGGCGTCCGCGATGTGGGACACGAGGGGCGCGACGACCGCGGGATTCGCGGCCTCGTGCGGCGCACGTCACACTGCGGGCCGCCGACGGGCGGAGGCCCCCGATCCCAGTACGCTGACCCCATGGCCGACCTCCACGCCCTCACCAGCAGCGCCTACTCCCAAGCCCTCGAGGTGATCGCCTCGGTGGAGCCCCGCATCGCCGAGGCGACGCGTCAGGAGCTCGCCGACCAGCGCGGCTCGCTCAAGCTGATCGCGAGCGAGAACTACGCCTCGCCCGCCGTCCTGCTCACCATGGGCACCTGGTTCAGCGACAAGTACGCCGAGGGCACGGTCGGCCACCGCTTCTACGCCGGCTGCCAGAACGTCGACACGGTCGAGTCGCTCGCGGCCGAGCACGCCCGCGAGCTCTTCGGCGCCGAGTACGCCTACGTCCAGCCGCACTCGGGCATCGATGCCAACCTCGTCGCGTTCTGGTCGATCCTGGCGCACCGGGTCGAGTCGCCCGCCCTGCAGAAGCTGGGCGCCAAGAACGTCAACGAGCTGACCGACGTCGACTGGGAGACGTTGCGCCACGAGCTCGGCAACCAGCGCCTGCTGGGCATGTCGCTCGACGCCGGCGGCCACCTCACCCACGGCTTCCGCCCCAACATCAGCGGCAAGATGTTCCACCAGCAGCAGTACGGCACCGACCCGGAGACGGGCCTGCTCGACTACGACAAGGTCGCCGCCAAGGCGCGCGAGTTCAAGCCGTTGATCCTGGTCGCCGGCTACTCCGCCTACCCGCGACGCGTGAACTTCGCCAAGATGCGCGAGATCGCCGACGAGGTCGGCGCCACGCTCATGGTCGACATGGCCCACTTCGCCGGACTGGTGGCCGGCAAGGTCTTCACCGGCGACGAGGACCCCGTCCCGCACGCCCACGTCGTCACGACCACGACCCACAAGAGCCTGCGTGGTCCGCGCGGCGGCATGGTGCTGGCCACCGAGGAGTACGCCCCGTCGGTGGACCGCGGCTGCCCGATGGTGCTCGGCGGCCCCCTCTCCCACGTCATGGCTGCCAAGGCCGTCGCCCTCGCCGAGGCCCGCCAGGACTCGTTCAAGACCTACGCCCAGCAGGTGGCCGACAATGCCCAGTCGCTGGCCGAGGGCTTCATGAAGCGCGGTGCCAAGCTCGTCACCGACGGCACCGACAACCACCTGGTCCTGGTCGACGTCTCCGGGTTCGGCATCAGCGGGCGGCAGGCCGAGTCGGCGCTGCTGGAGGCCGGCATCGTCACCAACCGCAACTCGGTGCCCGCCGACCCCAACGGGGCCTGGTACACCTCCGGCATCCGGCTCGGCACCCCCGCCCTCACGACCCGTGGCTTCGGGCACGACGAGTTCGACAACGTCGCCGACCTGATCATCCGCGTCCTCGAGGGGGTCGAGGCCGGCACCACCAAGGCCGGCGGTCCGTCGAAGGCGTCCTACACCCTCCCTGACGGCCTGGCCGCGAAGGTCAAGGACAGCTCGGCCGAGATGCTCGACAAGCACCCGCTCTACCCGGGCCTCGAGCTCACCTGATCTCAGGTCCTCATCAGGGCGCTGCGGTCAGGGTGCGTCGGTGACCAGCGGCAGCACGGCGGTCATGGTCGTGCCCTGTCCGACGGTGGACTCGACCTCCATGCGGCCACCGTGGTGCGCGACCACGGTCTCCACGATGCTGAGCCCGAGACCCGAGCCGGGGATCGCCCGGCTGGTGGCCGACGAGGCGCGGTAGAAGCGCTCGAAGAGCCGCGCCAGGTCGTGCTCCTCGATGCCGATCCCGGTGTCGGAGACCGAGAGGCATGCCTCGGAGCCGCCGCCCTGCACGCCTCGCACCGTCACGCGGACGGTGATCGTGGCGGGCTCGGGGGTGAACTTGCCGGCGTTGCCGATCAGGTTGCTCAGCACCCGGTGCAGACCCGCCGGGTCGGCCGCCACCCGCACCGGCTGGTCCGGCAGGTCGACGACGACCTCGTGGTCGTGGCCGACGAGCAGCTGAGGGGCGTGCTCGAAGCACTCGCGGACCACCTCGCACAGGTCGAGGTCCTCCAGTGCCAGGTGCGGCAGCAACGTCTCGGTCTGGTCGAGCATGAGGAGGTCGTCGACGATGAGGGTCAGGCGCGACGCATTGTGGCGCACCTTGTCCACCGCACCTCGCTGCTCCTCGGTGAGGTCGCCGAAGTCGCCTTCGACCATCAGCTCGGTGTAGCCCAGGATGCTGGCGATCGGGGTGCGCAGCTCGTGGCTGACCGTCGAGACCACGGTGCGCTTGAAGCTGTCCGTCTCGCGGAGCCGGACCAGGGCCTCGTGCTCGTTCGCCAGCGCCGACTGGAGGGCCTGCTCGGTCCCGAGCCGCTGGGTGATGTCGACGCCGGCGACGACGTAACCCACCAGGAGGCCGTCCACCTCGATCTCGGTGATGCTCAGCGAGATGACCAGCCGCTCGTCGTCGCCGACGACGAACTCCCAGTCACGGCGCTCGCCGGCGGTGACCTGGGCGTGCAGGACGCTGTCGAAGTCGGGCTCGACGCCGAGCGCGAGAGCGTGGCGCGCGATCTCGGCGGGCGTGTGGAACGTCGCGGGGGACAACCCGACGACCGAGTCGCGTGGGCGAGCCAGGATGAGCTCCGCGCCGGCGTTGAAGGCCGTGATCCGGAGCTGTGGGTCGAGGGCCATCAGCAAGGTGTCGGTCGCCGCCTCGAGGATCGAGCTGACCGTGGCGGTCGCCGCCACGACCTCGTGGTCGCGCAACAGCAGCCGGTCGCGCTGAGCGGCGAGCTCGGACTGCTGGACATCGATCTGCTCCAGCAGCTCGTCGCGCGTCACGACCAGCAGGTGACGCAGGTTGAGCGGGGCACTCTCGAAGCTCCGCATGGCCGGCCGGTAGGCGAGCACGAAGAGCAGCAACGGCACGCTGAAGGCGACGGCGAGGACGAGCTTGGCCAGGACCTGGTCCTGGACCAGCGCGCCCAGGCCCGTCTCGGGGCGCAGCACCAGCACCGGGAACAGCAGCCCGTCGAGCGTCAGCGCGCCGACGTAGGACAGCAGGTAGACCGGCACCATCTGGGTGGTGCCGAACCGCGCCTTGGCCAGCTCGAGCACCCCGAGGAGCAGGACGAGCTCGACGATGATCAGCACGCCGCCGAGCAGCACGCTGTCGACCGACTTCTCGAAGACGGCTGCGGGCGTCCCGAAGACGTTGAGGACCGCGCTGTCCTCCAGCGCGTGCTGACTGATCCGGAAGACGGCCAGCACCACCGTGTTGACGGTGATGACCAGCCAGATGATGTCGCGGACGATGCGCACGTCGCGGCCGACGACCACCGCCACGAGGGTGGCGAACAGGAACGCACCGTAGGAGATCTGACCCGCGAGCAACGACACGTCTCCGCCGAGAGGGAGCACGTAGACCGCACCGAGGATCCCGCCGAGAGTCAGGACGCTCGCGAGGTAGACGTAGGACATCGCGATGCGCTGACGCACCGGGGCGAGTGCGATCAGCAGCGGGATGCCGGCGTAGACCAGGACGCTGACGGCGAAGAGCTCACGTGCGTCCACTGATCAAGGCCCCCTGGTGTCGGCTCGAGTATCCCACCCACGTCGCGGGAAGTGGCAGGTTGCCCGAGATCCACGGTCCCCGGGCGCGTGCGAGGGCCTGCCTCACCTCAACGTGTACTCCAGCTCCGGGCGGCCGCTCGCGCCGTAGCGCGGACGACGGTCGGCGAGGCCGGTGTCGGCGAGGTGCTCGAGGTAGCGCCGGACGGTGACCCGCGACGCGCCCACGACGGCGGCCACCTCGGTGGCGGAGAGGGCGGCGCCGGACTCGCGCAGCGCCGTCATCACGTGTCGCATCGTGTCGGCCCCCATCCCCTTGGGGAGCGTGCCGCCGGGAGCCTGGCGCAGCGACCCGAACATCCGGTCCACCTCGTCCTGGGCCACGTCGCTGTCGATGGAGGCGAGCTGGGCGCGGTAGTCGGCGTACTGCTCGAGCTTGGCCTTGAACGTGGCGAACGTGAAGGGCTTGAGCAGGTAGAGCACCACGCCCTGGGCGACCGCGTGCCGCACCACGTCGGTGTCCCGGGCGGAGGTGACGGCGATGACGTCGCACAGGTGCCCGGCGGCGCGCAGTCGTTGGAGCAACCCGAGCCCGTGACCGTCGGGCAGGTGCATGTCGAGCAGCACCAGGTCGACCGACCGGTCCGCGGTGAGGAACCGCGCTGCGTCACCGGCCGAGCGTGCGGTGCCCGCGACCTCGAAGCCGTCGATGCGTGTGACGTAGTGGGCATGGGCCTCCGCGGCCAGCGCCTCGTCCTCGACGATCAGCACCCGCGTGGTCACGACGACGCCACCGGGCTGGCCGTCGCGGCCGGCCGCAGCGTCACCGAGAGCTCCGCACCCCCGAGGTCCGAGCGGCCCACCCCGACCGTGCCGCCGTGCCGCTTGGCGACCTGTGCGACGAGGGCCAGCCCGACTCCCCGGCCCGCGCCACCGGCCGGACCCGCCGACGCCTTGGTCGTCCACCCCCGCTGGAGCGCGTGCTCGGCGTCTCGCTCCGACAGACCCGGGCCGCTGTCGCCCACCATGATCCGAACGGCGTCGTCGACGACCTCGAGCCGCACGGCGACGCGTCGCTCCGGGCTGTCGGCGAGTGCGTCGAAGGCGTTGTCGACCAGGTTCCCGAGCACGGTGACCAGGTCGCGCGGCGGCAGGTCGAGGTGCTCGGGCAGCTCGCCGAGGATGCTCAGGTCGATCCCGCGCTCCGCCGCCTCCGAGCTCTTGCCGAGCAGCAGCGCGGCGACGACCGGGTCGCCGACGGCGCCGACCACCCGGTCGGTCAGCAGCTGGGCGATCTGGAGCTCCTCGGTCGCGAAGTCGACCGCGTCCTCGGGCCGGCCCATCTCGATGAGCGACACGATGGTGTGCAGCCGGTTGGCCGCCTCATGGGTCTGGGAGCGCAGCGACTCGGTCAGCCCGCGCACCACCTCGAGCTCGCCGGTCACCGAGCGCAGCTCGGTGTGGTCGCGGAACGTGACGACCACGCCGACCGCGCGCCCCTCCCAGGCGGCAGGTGCCGACGAGACCAGGAGCAGCCGGTCACCTGCGAGGTAGAGGTCGTCGGTCTGGCTGGTGCGGCCCCGGGCCGCGAGGACCAACCCGGGCGCGAGCCCGAGGTCGTCGAAGTCGCGGCCGACCACGTCGTCGGGCAGCGCGAGCAGCCGCCGGGCCTCGTCGTTGACGAGCTGCACCCGACCCTCCTGGTCGAGCAGCAGGAGCCCCTCGCGCACGGCGTGCAGCACCGCGGAGTAGTACTCGTACATCCGGGTGATCTCCCGCTCGCCCATCCCGTGGGTCTGGCGGCGCAGCCGCCGGCTGACCAACCAGGCCCCCAGCATCCCGGCGAGCAGCACCAGCAGCGCGGACACGGCCACCAGGGCCAGGTCGTCGCGCAGGGAGCGCTCGATCGCGGCGATCGTGATCCCGACCGAGACCAGCGCCACCACGGCTCCGGCGGCGTCGCGCACCGGCACGACCGCGCGCATCGAGGGGCCGAGCGTGCCGGCGTACTCCTGCGTGAAGACCTCGCCGTCGGGTGCCCCGCCCACGTCGCCGACGAAGCGCTCGCCGATGTTGGCCGGGTCGGGGTGGCTCAGCCGGATCAGGTCGAGGGTCATCACGGTGATGAAGTCGACCGAGGCGTCGCTGCGGACGCGCTCGGCGTAGGGCTGGATGGTCGCGCTCGGGTCGGGCTCGGTCAGGGCCGAGACCAGGGTGGGGGAGTCGGCGAGCGTGCTCGCGACCGCGACCGCACGCCCGAGCGCCTCGGCGCGCGCATCGCGGCGGGCGTCGAGGGCCGCCAGCGCGAGCGACGTGACGACGAGCACCAGCACGACCAGCACCTGCAGCAGCAGCACCTGTCGCGCGACCGAGGGCTCGTGTCGTTCCACGTCAGGCATTCTGCCGCACCCGGAGCCGGATGCCGTGGCCTGAACTCAACGACCACAACCGTGACCGGCGTCACTGTGGCCGTGACAGTGGTCACGCTCCGGGCGCTGGTCCCGGGAGACCTTGGAGGACACATGAGCGCCACCCCGGACACCACGCAGGACCACACCCCGCGGACCAAGCGGGACAAGAGCCACTACCTCTACGTCGGCGTGATCGTCGCCGTCGTGGCCGGCATCACGACCGGTCTGCTCTTCCCCGACCTCGGCGTCTCCCTCAAGCCGCTGGGCACGGGCTTCGTCAGCCTGATCACGATGATGATCCAGCCGATCATCTTCTGCACCATCGTGCTCGGCGTCGGCTCGGTGGCCTCGGCGGCCAAGATCGGCAAGCTCGGCGGGCTGGCGCTGGGCTACTTCGTCACCCTCTCGACCCTCGCCCTCGCGATCGGGATGGTCGTCGGCAACTTCCTGCACCCGGGCAGCGGGCTCTCGCTGACCGACGACATCGCCGCGGCGGGTCAGGCCAAGGCCGCCGAGGGCTCGGAGGGCAAGGAGACCACCGTCGACTTCCTGCTCGGCATCGTGCCCGACTCGCTTCTCTCCGGGCTCACCTCCGGCGAGGTCCTGCAGACGCTCTTCATCGCGCTGCTCATCGGCTTCGCCCTCCAGCGCATGGGCCGGGCCGGTCAGCCGGTCCTGACCGGGATCGGTCACGTGCAGCGCCTGGTCTTCCGCGTCCTCGCGATGATCATGTGGGCTGCGCCGGTCGGCGCGTTCGGTGCGATGGCGTTCGTCTCCGGCGCCGGTGGCCTCGAGGCGCTCAAGAGCCTGGCCGTGCTGATGATCGGCTTCTACATCACCTGCGCCGTCTTCGTCTTCGTCGTCCTCGGGACGATCCTCAAGCTGGCGACCGGGATCAACGTGTTCTCGTTCCTGCGCTACCTCGGACGCGAGTTCCTCCTGATCCTCGCCACGTCGTCCTCCGAGTCGGCCCTGCCCCGCCTGATCGCCAAGATGGAGCACGCCGGTGTCGACAAGACCACCGTGGGCGTCGTGGTCCCGACGGGCTACTCGTTCAACCTCGACGGCACCGCGATCTACCTGACGATGGCCTCGCTCTTCGTCGCCCAGGCCCTGGGCGACCCGCTGTCGATCGGTGAGCAGATCTCGCTGCTGGTCTTCATGATGATCGCCTCCAAGGGTGCAGCCGGCGTGACCGGCGCCGGCATCGCGGTCCTCGCCGGGGGCCTGAGCTCCCACCGCCCCGACCTGGTCGACGGCGTCGGCTTCATCGTCGGCATCGACCGCTTCATGTCCGAGGCCCGGGCGCTGACCAACTTCGCCGGCAACTCGATCGCCACCGTGGTCATCGGCCAGTGGACCGGCAGTCTCGACAAGGAGCAGATGCACCGGGTCCTCAGCGGCGCCGACCCGTTCGACGAGACCACCATGGTCGACGACCACGGCTCCGACGCGCCTTCGGTGGAGCCCGTCGAGCGCGTCGAGCCCGTCGAGCCCGTTCGCGAGCCCAGTCGAGTCTGACGCACGTCGTGCGGACGACGCCCCCGGTCACCACGACCGGGGGCGTCGTCATGTGCTCAGACGGTCGGCGTGGTCCGCTCCACGACCGCGCGCAGGTCGCCGCCGGCGAGCGCGCCGAACACCCCGTCGTACGACGTGCCGAGACGTGAGGCGCAGAAGATGTCGGCCACCGCGGGCGGGGCGAAGCGGACGAGCAGCGAGCCCTGCAGGCACAGCGCCATCCGCGAGGCGAGCCGGCGTGCGGAGACCTCCAGGGACGCGCTGTCGCCGAGCATCGCCAGGGTGTCGTCGATCGCCTGGTCGAGGCGGGCGTCGTTGCCGCGCGCCAGGCCGACCTCGGTGATCCAGGCGTCGAGCACCTCGGGCTCTCGACCGAGCGCGCGCAGGACGTCGAGCGCGTTGACGTTGCCCGAGCCCTCCCACACGGAGTTGAGCGGCGCCTCGCGGTAGAGCAGCGGCATCACCGACTCCTCGACGTAGCCGTTGCCGCCGAGGCACTCGAGCGCCTCCGCCACGTGGAAGGGGGTGCGCTTGCACACCCAGAACTTCGCGAGCGGCAGCGCGATCCGGCGCAGCGCCGCCTCGTGCCCGCTGTCGAGCCCGTCCACGGCGGCCGCGAGCCGCATCGCCAGCGCCGTGGCCGCCTCGGACTCGACCGCCAGGTCGGCGATGACGTTCTGCATGAGGGGCTTGTCGGCGAGCAACGAGCCGAAGGCCGAGCGGTGCGCGACGTGCCAGGAGGCCTCCGAGACCGCACGTCGCATCAGCGACGCCGAGCCGATCACGCAGTCGAGCCGGGTGGCGGCGACCATCTCGATGATGGTCCGCACGCCGCGGCCCTCGTCGCCGAGGCGGAAGGCGAGGGTGCCGTCCATCTCCAGCTCGGAGGAGGCGTTGGAGCGGTTGCCCAGCTTGTCCTTGAGACGTACGACGTCGAGGCTGTTGCGGGTGCCGTCCGGCAGCACCCGCGGCAGCACGAAGCAGGTGACGCCGCCCTCGGCCTGGGCCAGCACCAGGAACATGTCGTTCATCGGGGCGGAGGTGAACCACTTGTGGCCGTGCAGGGTGTAGTCGCCGTCCACAGCCGTCGGTCGCGCCACCGTGACGTTGGCGCGCACGTCCGAGCCGCCCTGCTTCTCGGTCATGCCCATGCCGACCAGCGCGCCGCGCTTCTGCGCGACCGGTCGGAGACCGGGGTCGTAGGTGGTCGAGGCCAGCAGCGGCGTCCACTCCTTGGCGAGCGCGTCGTCGGCCCGCAGCGCCGGCACGGCGGCGTACGTCATCGAGATGGGGCACCCGTGACCCGGCTCGGTGTGCGACCAGGCCATGAAGCCGGCGGCCCGCCGGACGTGGGCGTGGGGCGCCCCGGCCGCCTGCTGCTCCCACGGCGTGGCCGCCAGCCCGTGGCCGACCGCGCGCTCCATCAGCCAGTGCCACGAGGGGTGGAAGGTCACCTCGTCGATGCGGTTGCCGTAGCGGTCGTAGGGCGTGAGCTCGGGGTGGTGGGCGTTGGCGAGCTGCCCGTGCTCCCGGGCCTCGGCGGATCCCGCCGTCCGACCGAGCGTGCCGAGGTCGTCGAGCACCTCGGCCGAGCCGTGGCGAAGGACGGCCTCGGTCAGCGCGAGGTCGGCGGTGACCACGTCGTGGCCCACCAGCGGCGGCGCCTGGTTGGTCGTGACGCGGACCTCACGTCGGCTCGGGACGGCCTGTGCTGGCGGGTTCGAGGGTGCCATGCGTCTACCGTAGGCCCCATGACGGCGGAGACTCAGGGCACCGCCGCGTCCGACCGGATGGCGGCGGCGGCGCGTCGCTTCGCCGACACGTCGTGGCGGCTGATCGTCACGACCATCAGCGCCTGCATGCGCTACCGGGTGACCGGCCTGGCGGCCGAGGCGGCGTTCTTCGCGGTCCTGTCGGTGCCTCCGCTGGTCTTCGCGCTCGCCGGCGCGATCGGCTACGTCTCCGAGCGCTTCAGCGCGGCCCAGGTGGAGGACGTGCGGCAGGCGGTGATCGACCTGTCGTCGACCTTCCTCACCGACAGCGCCGTCACGACCGTCATCAAGCCCACGATCAAGGAGGTGCTCGACGGCGGCCGCTTCGACGTGATCTCGCTCGGCTTCATCCTCGCGCTGTGGTCGGGGTCCAGGGCGCTCAACGTCTTCGTCGACACCATCACGATCATGCACGGCCTCGGCGGGCACCGCGGGATCGTCAAGACCCGTGCGCTGTCGTTCGTCCTCTACATCATGGCGATGCTCACCGGTGCGCTGTCGATCCCGCTGGTGGTCGCCGGTCCGCAGCTGGTGCGCTCGGCGCTGCCGTCGCGCGTCGAGTTCCTGATGGGCTTCTACTGGCCGACCGTGGTCGTCGTGTGCATCTGCTTCCTGGCCACGCTCTACCACGTGTCCGTCCCGGTCCGGACCAACTGGAGCTTCAACCTCCCGGGCGCGGTGTTCTCCCTGGTGGCCTGGATCTTCGGCTCCTACCTCCTGCGCTGGATCCTGACGGTGACCGCGGCCGACTCCAAGTCGATCTACGGACCGTTGGCGGCGCCGATCGCCGTGCTCCTCTGGCTCTACATCGTGGCGCTCGCGGTGCTCATCGGGGCGGCCGTCAACGCCGCCTTCGACACCGTCTTCCCGCAGAAGTCGACCGCCAGCGCGCGAGTCGAGCTGATGCACCGGTTGAGGAACCGCATCGGGATGGACCGGGCCTGAGCCGACCGCAGCCGGTCGTCCACTAGATTCGCCCCCGTGCAGCACTTGACGGGCGACCAGGCAGGCAGCGCCTTCCGGGGCAAGATCGCCCTGCCGGACGTCGTCCGCTCGCCCTGGTGGGAGCTCGGACGTCGGCTGCTCGCCGCGCTGGGGATCCTCGTGGGCACGGTGCTGCTGGTCTACTTCGACCGCAAGGGCTACGTCGACGGCAACGATCCCGCCAACCGGGTCAGCTTCATCGACTCGATCTACTACACGACCGTCACGCTCAGCACGACCGGCTACGGCGACATCGCGCCCTACACGGACCGCGCGCGCCTGATCAACGCGTTCGTCATCACCCCCGCCCGCATCGCCTTCCTCGTCCTGCTGATCGGCACCACCCTCGAGGTGCTGGCATCACAGGGTCGGGACATGCTCCGGGTCTCTCGTTGGAGGAAGAAGATGGGCCACCACGTCGTCATCATCGGCTACGGCACGAAGGGGCGCAGCGCGGTCGAGACCCTGGTCAACAACGGTCTCGACCGGGAGGCGGTCGTCATCGTCGACCCGAGCTCCGTCGCCCTCGCCGACGCCCACGCCGACGGGCTGGCGGTCGTCTCCGGCGACGCGACCCGGCGCGAGGTCCTGCGGCGCGCGGGGGTGGCCGAGGCCGACCAGATCATCATCACGACCAACCGCGACGACTCCAACGTCCTGGCGGCGCTCACCGTGCGCCAGCTCAACCCGGACGCCTGGATCGTCGCAGCGGTCAAGGAGCAGGAGAACGCGCCGTTGATGCGCCAGTCCGGCGCCAACTCGGTCATCACCTCCTCCGACGCCGTGGGTCGCCTCCTCGGCCTCTCGTCCCTCTCGCCCACCCTGGGCTCGGTGATGGAGGACCTGCTCACCTACGGCGAGGGCCTCGAGGTCGCCGAGCGGGACCTGCTGGTCGGCGAGGTCGGCAAGCAGCCGCAGTCGCTGCCCGACCAGGTCATCTCCGTCGTGCGGGACGAGAAGGTCTACCGCTACTTCGACCCCGTGGTCACCCAGCTCGCCCGCGGCGACCGGCTCATCGTCGTACGCCCCGCCAAGGAGCTGCCCTGGGCGCCCCGCCCCGGCACCCACAACGAGGACTTCGCGACCGACGAGGACTAGGCAGCGATCTGCGGCGATCTGCGGCGAGCGACAGTTTCACCGGCCGGCCGAGAGAACTGTCGGTTGGACGATGAAACTTCGTACTCCAACCGACAGTTTCACCGGCCGGCCGGTGAAACTGTCTTCCGCGGCCGTCGCTCGCATCGAACAGACGTTCGAACCTGTGAGACGATCAGCCCATGGCGGGTGGGTGGAGCAAGCAGGGGAGCGGCATCCCGCTGTCCGAGCGGGTGCGGGCCGACCAGCCCGCGCCGGGCCCGTCCGCTCCGGGTGGTGCTGGTGCCGGTCCGGCGCGGCACTGCTGGGTCACCGACGCCATCGACCGGCACGGGGTCCCGCGTCCGGGTCTGCTCGTGGAGTGGCGCCAGGGCACGACGGGCTGGGAGGGCCGCGTCGTCTACGCCGCCCGGCTGCGGCCCGAGGGCTGGCTGCTCGTGGAGGAGTGGGTGGCGGCGGCGCTGCTCGCGCCGGCCTGAGGGGCCTGGCGCAGCGTCGGGGCAACAAAAAACCAGGTCATGACCTTGCGGTCACGACCTGGTTGGGACTTGTGATCCTGGGGGGATAGGTCCACAAGGCCTGAGTGAAGCGTGACACACGTCAAGAGGTATCTCAAGTCACCGAGCCGCGGACGGCGCCCAGGTCGCTGACGAGAACGCCAGGAAATGAACCGAACCGCTGGAGTCTCGGGTCACCAGCGGTTCGGAGACTGAAGAATACGTGGCTCCGACGGCAGAAGACAGCGATTTTCGTGTGACTTCGGATAAATGGCTCATTGTGACTAGACGCGCTGGTCAGTTCGAGGGGTCCGGGTGCCTGGGTCCCCGCTCAGCGTGCGAGGTGGCCCTGGAGCTCGGCGATGAAGGCCGGCACGTCCTGGAGCGTCAACGTGGCGCCCGGGTGCTTGATCCTGCGGGTCGGGTCGATGCCCGCGACCGGCTCGACGAAGCTGACGCACGCGGCGTCCTCGCCGTTGGTGGTGAAGCTGATCCCGCGGTCGCTGAAGGACAGGTGCGGCGGCCCCGCGGTCTTGAGGAACCCGAAGCCACCCGTGCGCTCGACCCCTGCCACGTTGCTCAGCGGGGTCCGCAGCGTCCAGGGGCCGTAGCGCACGGCCAGGGCGTCCTGGGAGAGGTCGACCCACGCCGTGCGCGGGGTGATCAGGAAGAGGAGGGCCGGGGCGCGGTAGGCCGTCGCGAAGGCGAAGTGGTGGCGGGTCACCCGCACGAGCCTAGGTGGTTGACGTTTGAACCGCCCGCGACCTGGGCAGGCTCCGGACAGACGATGACCGCCGGCCCGCCTAGGTGAATGAGGCGGAGCGGCGGTCACTGTTGTCTGCGACGAAGAGTGCGAGGGGCCCGTTGGTCTCCCGACCCGTCCGATCCAACCAGAGGATCGTAGACGATCTGCTCGCCTCAGGACAGCAGATCGGCCATCTCGACGGCGAGCTCGCCCAACGAGGTCACCTCGTGGTCCGGGGCCGAGAAGTACGCCGGGTAGCGGGCGCCCGTGCGGTTGATCCAGGCCGTGCGGAGTCCGGCCCGGTGCGCACCGTGGATGTCCCACGGGTGCACGGCGACGAGCAGCGCGTCGCCCGGCTCCGTCACGCCGCAGGCGTCGAGGGCGTAGGCGTAGGCGCGCCGGTCGGGCTTCCAGGCCGGGGCGTCCGCGACGGAGAGCAGCCGCTCGAGCCGCGAGGCGGCCCCCGCCCGCTCCAGCAGCCCCTCGGCGACCGAGGTCACGCCGTTGCTCAGGGTCACGAGCCGCAGCCCCTGGTCCTGGAGTGCGCGCAGGCCGTCGGGCACGTCGGGGTGCACCGAGAGGTCGCCCAGGACGCCGAGGACGTGGGCGACCGCGGCCTCGGTGTCGCCCTCGACCCTGCCGTCCAGCAGCCCGGTCAGCGACTCGCGGGCCAGGTCGGCGAACGACGGGTTCTCACCGCTCGCGGTCAGCGCGAAGCCGTCGCGGAGCAGCGCGGCGAACCAGGCCGTCGCCTCGTGCTCGGGCAGCCCCACGTGGGCGAAGCCGGCCCGCACGGGCGACATGTCGGAGAGGGTCTCGTTGACGTCGAAGATCACCAGCGACGGCAGGTGGGAGGTCATGGTTGCTCCTGGGTGTTGGTGCGGACCGGGCTCACCGCGATGATGACACCGCACCCAGGGGGACCGACAGCGACCGACGAGCAGCCGAGGAGCAGCCACCCACATGGACCACGCGCAAGGACGTCGTACGACGCCCGGGGGTCGAGCGGGAAGCAACCGGACGCCTCGGTGGGTTCCCCTCCCGTGACCGAGCCGCGCCCGACCGACGACGCCGCGCGGCACCTGTCGTTCCGCGAGCTCATCGAGCCCGAGATCGAGGTGCTGCTGCGGGTGGCCGGCTCGTTGACCGCCAACCGGGCAGACGCCGAGGACCTGGTGCAGGAGTGCCTCGTGCGGGCCTTCCGCGGGGTCGACCGCTTCGACGGCCGCTACCCCCGTGCGTGGCTGCTGACGATCCTGCGCAACACCAACGCCAACATGCACCGCCGCCAGAGGCCGGGCACGATCGGCGACTGGGAGATGCTGCGCAGCGCCCGCCCCGCCTTCGGGCGCGCCGAGCTGCCCAGCGCCGAGGAGATGTTCCTCGACGGCGAGCTCAGTGCCGGGCTCGAGGAGGCCGTCGGTGCTCTCGACCCGCGTTTTCGCGCCGTCCTGGTCCTGGTGGACGTCCACGACCTCAGCTATGCCGAGGCGGCAGCCGTGCTCGACGTCCCGGTGGGCACGGTGATGTCCCGGCTGAGCCGGGCGCGCGACCGCGTCCGCAAGCGTCTCGGCCCCACACTCGAGCGAGGAGTTCAGTCATGACCGGCACCCTGCGTCAGATGTTGACCTGCCACTGGTCGGCACGCCGGCTCCAGCGCTACCTCGACGACGACCCCGCCGCGCCCCTGACACCCGGCGAGGTGGCGCGGCTCGAGGAGCACCTGGCGACCTGCGAGCGGTGCACCACGGTCGCGGGGCAGCACCGTGCCCTGCACCGCGCGCTCTCGCTCTGGTCCGGCGGGACCGGGCCCGACCCGCGCGCCGTCGAGCGCGTCCGCGACTTTCTTGACCAACTCACAGAGGAGGAGCGTCCATGACGCCCTGGGACCTGCTCGTCATCGGCGGCGGCACGGCCGGCATCGTCGGCGCCAAGACCGCCGCCCGGCTGGGCGCGCGCGTGCTCCTGGTGGAGCGCGAGCGCACCGGCGGGGACTGCCTGTGGACCGGCTGCGTGCCGTCCAAGGCACTGCTGGCCGCGGCCGACGTGGCGGCGACCGCGCGCGACGGCGCCCGCTTCGGGGTCACGGCGGGCCACGTGGAGGTCGACTTCGCCCGGGTGATGGAGCACGTGCACGGCGCGATCGCGCACATCGCGCCCATCGACTCCATCGAGACGCTCGAGGGCGCCGGGGTCGCGGTCCTCACGGGGGAGGCCCGCCTGACCTCGGCGAGCACCGCCGAGGTGGACGGCACCACCATCAGCTTCCGTCAGGCGCTCCTCGCGACGGGCGCCTCGCCGGCCGTGCCGGGCATCCCCGGCCTGAGCGCGGTCGACCACCTGACCAGCGACACCCTGTGGGGCCTGACCGAGCTCCCCGAGGACCTGGTCGTGCTCGGCGGCGGGAGCATCGGCTGCGAGCTGGGCCAGGCCTTCGCCCGGCTCGGCAGCCGCGTCACCGTGGTCGAGGGCGCGGAGCGTCTGCTCTTCCGCGAGGACGCGCGCGCGGCCGCGCTCGTGGAGTCTGCTCTCGTCGCCGACGGTGCGCGCGTGCTGACCGGGTCGCCGGTCGAGAGCGTCGAGCAGGTCGACGGCACGAGCGGGGTGCTCAGGCTGGCCGACGGCACCGAGGTCGCCTTCAGCCGGCTCCTGGTCGCGGTCGGGAGGTCGCCCCGCACCAGCGGCATGGGTCTGGCCGACGCGGGCGTCGAGGTCGACGAGCGCGGCTTCGTCGTGGTCGACGACCTGCTCCGCACCACCAACAACCGCATCTGGGCCGCCGGCGACCTGACCGGACACCCCCAGTTCACCCACCTCGCCGGGAACCACGGCAGCCTCGCGGCCTCCAACGCGATACTCGGCGTACGACGCAAGGTCGACCTCTCCGCCGTCCCACGCGTGACGTTCACCCACCCGGAGGTGGCGGCCGTCGGCGTGTCCACCGATCGCGAGCGCGACGGTGTCCGCGTGCTCGACTGGTCGCACGAGCACGTCGACCGCGCGGCGGCCGAGGCCACCATGGGCGGCTTCGCCCGGTTGGCCGTGGACAAGCGCGGGCGGGTCCTCGGCGCCACCGTCGTCGGACCGCGGGCCGGTGAGACGCTCTCGGAGCTCACCGTGGCGATCACCCGCGGGCTCACGACCCGTGACCTGGCCGGGGTCACGCATCCCTACCCGACCTACAACGACGGTCCGTGGAACGCCGCCATCGGCGACGTGCAGGAGCAGCTCAGGCGGCCCGGCACGCGGCGCGCCCTCGGCGGCCTGGCCCGGGTCCGGCGTCGGTGGGTCAGCCGGGGCTGAGGAGTCCGCTCACGCCAGGTCCCGGTAGCCGGCAGCGATCCGCTGGGCGGCGCTGACGAGCACCACCGTGCCCCAGACGGTCGCGATGACGGCGGCGTGCTGGGGCAGGACCAGCCACAGCGCGTGCACCAGGATCGTCTCGGTGCCCTCCGCGAGCCCACCGAGGAAGCTCAGCGACCTGCCGTCGTCGCGCTGGCGTCCGGTGCGCTCGGCGATCGAGGAGAACGCGAGAAAGGCGGTGCCGTTGACGTAGTAGGCGAGCAGGACGACGAGGAAGGGCCACCACGGGGCGCCGTGCCCGGCCGTGGCCCCGACGGCCACGCCGACGACGGTCGTGCCGTAGACGACGAAGTCGGCGGTGATGTCGAGGAAGCCACCGCGACCCGAGACCCGACCAGCGCCCTCAGGGGCGGCCCGGAGCCGTCTCCGGGCGAGCGGGCCGTCGAGGCCGTCCAGGGCGCGCGAGACGACCCAGAGCACCAGGGCCCACCCCCACTGCTGGCCGGCCGCGCAGCCGGCGCTGGCGAGCCCGGTGACCAGCCCGAGGACGGTGAGACGGTCGGGCGAGATGCCGGGACGGTCGAGGTGACCGGCCACCCGGTCGAGCGGTGCGTCGAGCAGCCGCCGCAGGGAGGCGTCAAGCACGCACGTCCTCCTCGACGCCGTCGCGTCGCGGCGCGAGGCGTCGCGCCCACCAGGTGCCGCCCGCCACCAGGACCACGAGGCCGGTGATCGCGGCCGCGAGACCCCACGGGTCGGTCCCGTAGGCGCCGAGCGCGGCGTAGGCGAGGCTGCCCGGGATCATCCCGATGGCGCTGCCGACCACGAAGTGACGCAGCCGCAGGCCGGTCAGCCCGGCGGCGTAGTTGATCGCGATGAACGGCACGAGCGGCACCAGCCGGACGACGAGCACCGCGGCGAGCCCGTGGTCGCGCAGCAGGGCGTCGACCTGAGCCAGCTTGCCACGGGTCAGGCGGTCGACGGCCTCGCGCCCGAGCAGCCGGCCGAGCCCGAAGGAGATGATGGCGCCCAGGAGAGCGGCGAGCAGCGCGAGCGCGGCGCCGGGCACCAGACCGAAGAGGGCGCCCCCGGCCGCGGTCAGCAGCGCCTTGGGGCAGGGGATGAGCGAGAGCCCGAGATAGAGCGTCACGAAGAGGACCGGCCCCCAGGCGCCGGCCTCGTCGACCCTCGCCCGCATCGCGTCGATGTCGGGCGGTCCGAGGACCAGGGCGATCGTCACGAGCGCGGCGAGCAGGAGTCCCAACGCCACGCCCTTGAGGGCGGCTGCTCGGGTCATGGGTCATCCTGTCCGTGGAGGTGTCACACCGTGTCGTTTCACCAGTGTCGTGCCACGGGAAGTCCCCGAGTGCCTCGCAGTGTTCCCGATGAGACCCGTCCCACGTGCCCCGGAGGCCCGATGCGCCTGAAACCTGCCCGACTGATCGCGCCGCTGGCGATGCTGACCCTCGGTCTGGCGGCCTGCGCGGCACCCGGGTCCCCGACGGACGCCGCGTCCGACGAGCGCACCTGGGCCCAGGTCAGCGAGACGGCCCGGGGGCAGACCGTCGACCTGTGGATGTATGGCGGCGACCAGCAGGGCAACGCCTACGTCGACGACGTGCTCGCCCCGGCGGCCGCCGAGCTCGGGGTGACGCTGCGTCGCGTCCCCGTGGCCGACACCACGGACGCGATGACCCGCATCCTCGCCGAGCGGCAGGCCGGCTCCGACGACGGCGTGGTCGACCTCGTGTGGATCAACGGTGACAACTTCGCGACCGGCAAGCAGGCCGACGCCTGGCTCTGCGACTGGTCCGCGCGGCTGCCCAACATGCAGTACGTGGGTGCCGAGGACCCGCTGGTGACCGAGGACTTCGGCACCGCCGTCGACGGGTGCGAGGCGCCCTGGCACAAGGCGCAGTTCACCCTGGTCTACGACTCCGCGAGGGTCGAGGACCCGCCGACGTCGATGGCCGGGGTCCTCGACTGGGCGCGCGCCCACCCGGGCCGCTTCACCTACCCCGCGCCGCCGGACTTCACCGGCTCCGTCTTCGTGCGCCAGGTGCTCTACAGCGTCGCGGGCGGCCACACCGAGGTGCCGGCTGTCTTCGACCAGGCGGCCTACGACGACCTCACGCCGGCGTTGTTCGACACCCTGGCCGACCTCGCACCGTCGCTGTGGCGCGAGGGCCGGACCTACCCGCGCGACTCCGTCGCCCTCGACCGGCTCTTCGCCGAGGGCCAGGTCGACCTGACGATGACCTACGGACCGGCCACGCTGACGCAGCTGGTCGCCGACGGCACCTTCCCCGAGACGACCCGCGTGCTGAGCCTCGAGGAGGGCACGGTCGGCAACGCCAGCTTCCTCGCCATCCCGTCGTCGGCCGCCGACTCCGAGGGCGCGATGGTCGTCGCCGACCTGGCGCTCTCACCGTCCCAGCAGGCGGCCAAGGCCGACCCCGACGTGTGGGGCCAGTTCACCGTCCTGGACAACGACCTCCTCACCGAGGAGGATCGCGCCGTGTTCGACCGGCTGCCCGTCTCCCAGGTCGTCCCCGCCTATGACGTGCTCGCGCGCAACGCCAACCCCGAGCTGTCCTCGGCGTGGGTGCCCGAGCTGGACGAGGGCTGGCGGCGCGCGGTCCTCGGCGCGGGGTCGTGACCGCGGGCGCACGTCTGGTCGCCCCCGCGATGGTGCTGGTGCTGGTCGTGACCGGCACCGCCCTCGCGGCGGTGGTGTCGACCAGCCTCGGCCTGGTCCCGCTGGTGGGGGAGCCCCGGCTGAGTCTCGACGGCTTCACCGGCATCTCGCTCGACCTGCGTGCCGCCGTCCGGGAGTCCCTCGTCACGGCGAGCGCCGCCACGGTGCTCGCGGCCCTGGTCGGGCTGGCGATCGCGACAGTCGTGCTGCAGGCGGGGCGCGGGGTCGGCACCCTGGTGGCCGTCGCGGCCGCCATCGTCACGGTGCCCCACCTGGTGGGCGCGGCCTCCACCGGGCTGCTGCTCTCCGACGTCGGCCTGGCGCAACGCTGGTCCGGCGTCCCGGCCGGTGCCTGGCCCGAGCTCGTGGCGGGCGCCCGGCCCTGGGCCACGGTGCTCGAGCTGGCGTGGAAGGAGTCGGCCTTCATCGCGCTGGTCATCGGCGGCTCCATCGGCGGGCGCTACGACGACCTCCGTCAGGCTGCCGCCGTCCTCGGTGCCGGCCGGCTCCAGCAGTGGCGCCGGGTGCTGCTCCCGCTGGCGGCGCCGGCGCTGCTCTCCGCCTCCCTGATCGCCTTCGTCTACGCGCTCGGCACCTACGAGGTGGCCCGGCTCCTGGGGCGCGCCTACCCCGAGCCGCTCCCGGTCCTGGCCTACCGGCTCTTCACCTCCATCGACGTGACCGCCCGGCCGCAGGCGGCGGCGGCCGCTGTCGTCGTCACCGGTCTCTCGCTCGCCGCCGCGACCCTCGCGCTGCCCCTGCTCCGCCGGCTCGGGGCCGAGCAGTGAGCGGCCCCCGAGGCTCCCGCCGTGGCTCCCGCCTCGGCGCCGCAGCCCTCCTGGCGCTGCTGACCTGGCTGCTGGTCCCACTCGTGCCGCTGCTGCTCTGGGCCGTGGCCACGCGGTGGTCGGGCGACGCCCGGCTCCCGCAGGACCTCGGCCTGCGCGGCTGGGAGGAGGCACGCTCGGCCGGGGCGCCGGCGGCGTTGCTCCGCTCGGCCGTCCTCGGCGTCGCCGTGGCGCTGATCGCGACGCCGCTCGGCGTACTGGCCGGCCGGGCCCTCGGCTGGCGCCTGCTGCGCCGCCCCCTGGTGCCGATGCTGGTGCTGCTCGCCCCGGTCGTGCTCGCGCCCTTCGCCGTGGCGATGGGCCTCGACATCGTCATCCTGCGGCTCGGCGTGCCCGAGGAGGTCGCCGTCGTCCTGGTCCTCAGCGTCTTCGCCCTTCCCTACACGACCTTCACCATGCGTTCGGCCTACCTGGCGCTCGATCCCGGGCTGGAGGAGCAGGCCCGGGTCCTCGGGGCCACCGAGGGGCAGGCGCGGCGCAGGGTCACGCTCCGGGCCGCCACGGTCGGGCTCGTCACCGCTGCGGGACTGGCCTTCCTGGTGGGGTGGAGCGACTACGTCGTCACGCTGCTGATCGGCGGAGGGCAGCTCGTGACCGGGCCGCTGCTGATCGGGTCGTCGGCCGCCGGGTCGGGCAACGACGCGCTCACCGCGGCGCTGGCCGTGGCTGCCACGGTGCCCCCGCTGGCCGCTCTCGGCGTCATCGCCCTGCTGGCCCGTCGCAGCACCGGGCGGGTGGTCGCGTGAGCACCGCCCTGCGCCTGGAGGCGGTGACCTTCCACCACCCCGACGCCGACCCCGAGCGACCCACCCTCGACGCGGTGGACCTCGAGGTCCGCAGCGGCGAGATGGTCGCGGTCCTCGGGCCCTCCGGCTCCGGCAAGAGCACCTTGCTGCGGGTCGCCGCGGGCCTCGAGCGACCCCAGTCCGGAGACGTGCTGCTGGACGGCGCCAGCGTCCTGGACGCCCCGCCCGAGCAGCGCGACGTCACCGTGATGTTCCAGAAGCCGCACCTCTTCCCGCACCTCGACGTGCGCGACAACGTCGCCTTCGCCGACCGGTTGCGCGGGGTGGGGCGGCGGGAGAGCCGCGTGGCTGCCCTGCGCTACCTCGAGCTGGTGCACCTCGGCCACCTCGCCCGACGTCGGCCCCGCCAGCTCTCCGGCGGCCAGGAGCAGCGCGTCGCGCTGGCCCGGGCCCTGGCGGCCGAGCGGCGGGTGATGCTGCTCGACGAGCCCTTCAGCTCCCTGGACACCGGTCTGCGCCGCTCCATGCACGACCTGCTCGGTGAGGTGCGCGCCGCGCTGTCACCGACGATCGTGATGGTCACCCACGACCTCGAGGAGGCCGGCCTCGCCGAGCGGGTCGCCGTGCTCGTCGAGGGCAGGATCGAGCAGTACGACGTGGTCCCGGCGCTCTACGCCCGCCCCAGGTCGCTGGCGGTCGCCCGGCTCGTCGGTGGCTTCAACGAGCTCCCGGGCCACGCGGCCGACGGGGTGCACCACGGCGCCCTGGGCCCGCTGGCCCTGGCTCCCGGGTGCCAGGCCCACGGGGCGGCGATGGCGCTCGTGCGCAAGGAGCACCTCGGGCTGCTGCCGCGCGACACGGCAGGGACGATCGACGGCCGGGTGGTCGACGTACGTCAGACGGGGCCGCGGCAGGACGTCGTCGTCGCCCTCGACACCCGTGGCGAGCCTGCCACCCGGCTGCTGGTCGAGGCGACCCTGGGTGCGAGCGTGGCCGTCGGGGACCGGGTCGGCGTGCGTCCGCCACCGGCCGGCGAGGTGTGGGCGGTGACGACCCCGGGCGACGCGTCCGCGGCGGTGCCCGCGGCGACCGTGCCCGGATGAGGGCCACCGACCTGCTGCTCGTGGGTGCGGGGCACACGCACCTCCACGTCGTCACCCGGGCCGCGCAGCTGAGGGACGCAGGCTTCCGCGTGCGGCTGCTGGCGCCCTCCACCTTCCGCTACAGCGGGGTCGCCTCCGCCACGGCTGCGGGGTCGCTGCCCTCCGGTGCGGGCACGATCGACGTGTCCGCGCTGACCCGGACCCACGGCGTCGAGCACGTCGAGGCCACGCTGGTGGGGCTCGACCTCGGGTCCCGGCGCGCCACGACGTCGACCGGCGAGGTCCTCGCCTACGACGTGCTCTCCCTCAACCTCGGCAGCGTCGTCGCGTCGCACGCGATGGACGTCCACCCCGACGTCGTCCGGGTCAAGCCACTGGCCGACCTGGCCGTCCTCGACACCCGGCTCCGCGCCGTCCCCGGCCGGCGTGCGGTCGTCACCGTGGTGGGCGGCGGCACCACGGGCCTGGAGATGGCGGCCCACCTCGCCACGCGTGCCGACGTGGCCCTCGTGCGGATCATCGAGTCCGGCCCCCACCTGGGCGCCGACCTCCCCGCCGGTGCCCGACGCCGTCTGCTGCGGGTGCTGCGCGAGCGAGGCGTGGAGGTGCACGTCGGTCGCAGCGTCCGGGAGATCGGGGCCCTGCGCGTCACGTGTGCCGACGGGTCGACCCTCGAGCACGACGTGGCGCTGCTCGCGACCGGGCTGGTCGCCCCACCGCTGCTCGCCGAGCTCGGCCTCGGCAGCCCCGCCGGCGTGCCGGTGCGCGCCACGCTGCAGCACCGGGACCACGACGAGGTCTACGCCCTCGGCGACTGCGCTCACTTCCTGCCCTCGCCGCTGCCCCGGGTCGGGGTGCACGGCGTCCGACAGGCTCCGGTGCTGGTCGACAGCCTCCTGGCGCGGCGCCAGGGCGCCGACCTCCCCGTCTACGAGCCGCAGCGCCACGCGCTCGCCGTCCTGGACCTCGGCGGCGGCGTCGCGCTCGCGGTGCGGGGGCGCTGGTGGCTCTACGGCGCCCCCGCACTGCGGCTCAAGCGGTGGCTGGACCGGCGCTGGCTGCGCCTCTATCGCACCGACTGAGCCGGATCAGTCGGATCAGACGGTGGGTGCCGGGCGCATGTCGAGCTCGGTGTGGACGTGGTGGTTGAAGTAGTTGGTCATCAGGTTGAGCGTCACGTGGGTCGTGAGCTCGGTCAGCTGCTCGCCCGACCACCCGGCCTCGATCGCCGCCTCCCAGGCCTCGTCGCTGGTCGCACCGACCTTGCCGGTGAACTCGCGGGCCAGCACCAGCAGGGCGTCGAGCTTGGAGTCCTCCGCGCGCCCCCGGCGTACGGCGAGCATCTCGTCGTCGCTGAGCCCCGCCGCCTTGCCGCCGCCGGTGTGGGCCGCCTGGCAGTAGTCGCAGTCGTCCTCGTTGCCCACGGCCAGCGCGATGGCCTCACGGGTGCCGGCGTCGAAGGTGCTGTGCTCGCGGAGCACGTCCTGCAGCGCGACGTAGGCGAGGAGGACGGCCGGGGAGTGGGCCATCTCGCCGTGGATGTTGAGGACCTTGCCGAACTGGGACTCGAGCGCCTTCAGCGCCTCACGGCTGGCCTCGGGGGCGTCGTCGACGGTGTGGACGGGGATGCGGGGCATGGGTGTTCCTCCTGAGATCGAAAACGCGTGTCCGAGAGGGAACCCGGAGCGGGCGCGACCCATTCCGCGGACCCGGAGGCACTGCCGGGAGGAAACCCCGCCCGACGGGGTGACAGCATCGACGCCGTGACGGTCGAGGCTGGCGTGGTGCGCCGCGAGAGGCAGGGCAGGGGACTGGCGCTGGTCTGCGGCGCCGGGATCATCTGGGGCACCATCGGGCCGGCGGTGGATCTGGTGCACGACCGGTCGATGCTGTCCGTCCTGACGATGAGCGGCTGGCGGGCGCTGGCCGCGTTCGTGACGCTGGTGGTCCTGGTGCTCGCCCGCAGTCACCTCTCCGCGTGCCTGGCGTTGGTGCGGGCGCACCCGGTCCGGATCCTTGCCCTCGGCACGTTCACGAGTGCCTTCCAGCTGCTCTTCTTCGTCGCAGTCCTGGCTGCCGGGGTGAGCGTGGCGACCGTGGTCGCGCTGGGCTCCGCCCCTGTGATCCTGCTCCTGCTGCACAGCGTGCAGCGGCGCAGGCTCCCGCCTGTGGCGCAGGCGCTCACGGTCGCGATGGCCGTCACCGGGCTGGCCCTCGTGAGCCTGATCGGCGTGGGAGACGCGGGCACCGCCCCGACCATGGGCGTCCTCGCGGCGCTGGGCTCCGGTCTCGCCTTCGCGCTCTCCGCGGAGGTCGGCGGCTCGGTCTCCCAGACCCACGACGCGGTCCCCGTCGCGGCCGGCACCATGGGGGTCGCTGCGCTGATCATGGTGCCTGCCGGTCTGGTCGTGGGGCTCGTCAGGGACGACGTGCTCGTCCCCACGGACGCCGCGACCTGGGCCGGGCTGGCCTACCTCGGTGTGGTCACCATGGCCCTGGCCTACGTGCTGCTCTACGCCGGCCTGCGGACCACGGCCAGCGGCGCGGCCGCGGTCGCCACCCTCCTCGAGCCCGTCACCGCAGTCCTGATCGCGATCGTGCTTCTCGGCGAGACGCTGACCCTCGCCGGCTCGATCGGCTCCGTGCTGATCCTCGCCGCCATCGGCTCCCTGGGCCTCCGCCAAGAGGTGCCGGAGGTCCACTAGCCGACAGGTGTCAGGCCTTCTCGCAGGCGATGCCGTCGTTGTCACGGTCGAGAGTGCCGTTGTGCCGGTCGGCCTTGTTGTAGGCATCGGTGTTGCGCGTGAAGCTGGTGACGTTGCCGCCGCGGTCCACCGCGCCCCGCTTGCCGACGCCGTGCGGCCACTTCTTGTTGCGGGTCAGAATGCAGAAAAGACCGGCTCCCCAGGGGGAACCGGTCTCGTGTTGTTGAACTGTTGGTGGGCGATACTGGGTTTGAACCAGTGACCTCTTCCGTGTCAGGGAAGCGCGCTACCACTGCGCCAATCGCCCGCGATGAAGTTTTGTTGTGGAGGTGGGTACGGGATTTGAACCCGTGTACACGGATTTGCAGTCCGTTGCCTCGCCTCTCGGCCAACCCACCGTGACGGCCAGGCCCTCTACAGCACCTCTCCGAGCGGACAACGAGACTCGAACTCGCGACCTCAACCTTGGCAAGGTTGCGCTCTACCAACTGAGCTATGTCCGCCTGTCTTTCCGTGCGGGCCGTGGCTCGCCTGGAAGAACGTGAGAAACGTACCCGATCCGCCTGCGGTGTCCAAAACCGGGTCCATCGGGAGTGTCGGGCGCGGGCGGGGCCAGAGTTCCTAGAGTGGGCGCCATGCGCGCATGGATCGACGGACAGCTCCTGACCGACCCGACCGCCCCCGCAGTGGCCGTCACCGACCACGGCTTCACGGTGGGAGACGGGGTCTTCGAGGCCATCAAGGTGGTCGACGGACTGCCCTTCGCCCTCGACCTCCACCTCGAGCGCCTGGCCCGCTCCGCGGCCGGTCTGGGACTGCCGCGCGTCGACGCCGACGTCGTACGACGTGCGGTCCGGGAGGTCGTCGAGGGACAGCACCTGCCTCTCGGACGCGTGCGGATCACCGTCACGGGTGGCCCGGCTCCCCTGGGGTCGGGACGGGGTGACCACCAGCCCACGGTCGTGGTCGTCGCTGCGGCGATGGATCCTGCGGCGGAGACGACCGCCGTGGCCACGGTGCCCTGGCCGCGCAACGAGCGGGGCGCGACCGCGGGGCTCAAGACCACGTCGTACGCGGAGAACGTGATCGCGCTGGCGGAGGCCAAGAAGCGCGGCGCGAGCGAGGCGATCTTCGCCAACCTGGCCGGCCACCTGTGCGAGGGCACCGGCTCCAACGTCTTCTACGTGGTGGACGGGGAGCTGCGGACCCCCACGCTCGCCAGCGGCTGCCTGGCCGGCGTCACGCGCGGGCTGCTGCTGGACTGGTACGGCGGCCGCGAGGTCGATGAGCCGGTCGGGGTGATCGAGCGGGCCAGCGAGGTGTTCCTGGTGTCGACGACGCGTGACGTGCAGGGCGTGCACGCGTGGGACGGACGGGCGCTCGAGGCGCCTGGGCCGATCACTCGCGAGGCGGCCGCGGCGTGGGCGGCACGCGAGTCGGAGCTATTCGGTCTCTGACCCGCCCAGGAGCGCGCCCACGAGCGCGTCCAGGTCGAGCTGCTCGGCCTCGTCGCCCGGCGGTACGACGAGCCACGTCCGGTCCAGGAAGGTGCGCAGCGCCACGGTGCGGGCCCGGGTGCTGAGGCTGCCGTTGGGGGAGCGGAAGTCGAGGATCGTGATCGCGTGACCCTCGCCGTCGAGACCCGGTCGGAGCCGGATGTCACCGTCGCCGGCCGGCTCGGACAGCCCCTTGAGCAGCAGGGAGCGCGAGACCGCCCAGCTCACGTCGCCGCCCGGGATGTGGAAGGTCAGCCACACGGCGTAGGGGTCCTCGGCGCGATAGCCGAGCGAGGCCACGAAGGCGATCTCCTGACCGCCGTCGTCAGGGCAGTGCAGCGTGATGTCCTGGGAGACGATCGGGGCGGTGGGCGGCTGCGCCATGGTTTTCCTTGTCCGAGATGGTGGTGCGCTAAGGGCGAGGCACGGCCTCAACACCCTCAGACGCAGCACCAGCCTAATTGGTTGCCCTCGGACTGGATCTATTTTCATCAAACCTGGTCACGACCCCGACCTGAGGGGTCGCGGTGTGGTCCTCCCGGCGCCATGCGTTAGAGTCTGCGACCGCAGTAGAGGGGCGATTGGCGCAGTGGTAGCGCGCTTCGTTCACACCGAAGAGGTCACTGGTTCGAACCCAGTATCGCCCACCCCCATCACCTGCCAGGGACGCCGATCTCGGCGTCCCTCCCGCTCAGCCGTGCGCGATGCCCACGTAGGTGATCTGCCAGCCGTAGTCGTTCGACGCGGGTTCCAGGATCGCGTAGTAGACCGTGCCGGGGTCGGCCAGCAAGATGATCTCGCAGTCCTGCGTGCCGCCGCCGTTGTCGCGACACGTGGAGCCCGAGCCGTCGACACCGGCGGCCCAGTCGAACAGCTGGTCCCACTCACCGTCGGCGATGACCTCCTGGTCGATGAGGCTGGCTCGGTCGTCGGTGACGACGGCCTGGACCACCGCTGCCAGCGTCGACGGGGCGTCGTACGTCGTGGGCGCGTCAGGTCCGTCGGTGGAAGGCGCGTCGGCCGCCGGTGGGGCGTCGAACGCGCGGCAGCGGACGAGGACGACGTCGCACCGGGCCAGCCGGGGCGGCTGCGTGCCTTGCACGGGCAGCAGCACGGAGAGCACGGTCCTGTCGTCCTCCCACCGCCAGCCGCCGGACGAGAAGCCCCATCCGTCGGGGGCGGTCAGCGTGACCTCGTCGGCCTCGCCGATCGCCTGCGCCTGCAACGTCGTGGTGGCGGTGACCTCGCCGCCGAGGGTGCCGCCGGGGGAGCGGACCAGCCAGGTGCCGGCGGGATTGACCTCGAGGGCGTCGTACGTCGGCAGCGAGGCGGTCCGGGTGAGGCGACCGTCGGCCGAGACCTCGGCGAGGTAGGGCTCGATGCTCTGGGGATCGGAGTCCTTGCCCTCGACCACGATGAGCCCCGCGTTGGTGGCGGAGAGGACCTGTTGGTCAGGTGCGGTCTCGGACAGGTCGACGACGTCCTGCTCCTGGCCGCCCGCGTGCCACATCAGCTTGGTGCGCCGGCCCAGGACGAACACGTCGCCGTCCGAGGTCACGGCGCTGACCCGCAGGGCGACCCCGTCCTCGGCGCGTGGCAGGTCGACCGGCGCGGAGCCGAGGCTCTCAGCAGTCGTGGTCTCGAACCCGGTGAGCACCGCGCCGCCGTTGCTCAGGTCGAGCAGGGCGATGAAACGGCCGTCGGGCGAGATCGCCGGGGGCTGGTCGATCTCGGCGTCGATGACGTTGGGGTCGGCTCCCCGCCCCCCGGACCACCAGGATCCGTCGCTCTGCTGGCCCAGCCAGTGCCCGCCGGCCGACTCGACCGACCACCAGGTGCCCGGCACCTGCTCTCCGTCGACGTAGAGCCGCTGGTCGACGACGTAGGGGACCAGGGGAGCGGTGACCGCGATCGTCCGGACCGGGGGTGTGGCGGGCCCTGGAGCCTCGGCGGGCCGGTCGAGCACCACGGCGAGCATCCCCACGAGCAGGACGACGGCAGCGGCCACCAGGAGCGGCTGCCAGCGACGGCCAGGGAGTGGGTGCGGGTCGGTCTGCGTGGGCATCGCGGGCATCGGCGGCACCCGGGTGCTCGCGGCGACCTGGTGCAGCTCGCGGGCGAGCGCTGCTTCGAGATCTGCGCTCATCGCAGGGTCCCTCCCTCAGTTGCTGTGCTGGTCTCGTGGTCTCCGAGACCTCCTGGATCGACCTTGCCGCGCAGTGCGCCGAGCGCGCGGTGTGCGGTCGACTTGACGGTGCCGGTCGAGCACCCGAGTGCGTCGGCGATCTCCCGCTCGCTGAGCTGCTCGTAGTAGCGCAGCACGATCACTGCTCGTTGCCGCGGCGGCAGCGAGGCGATGTGCGGCCACAGCGCCATGCGCTCCTCGGGGCCGGTGCCGGTGGCCGGACGCGGTTCGGGGGGAGCGTCGGTGAGCACCTCGAGCCGGCGCGACTGGGGGCGACGCTGCGAGATGTAGAGGTTGGTCATGATCCGTCGCAGGTACGCCTTGGGCTGGTCGGCCCGGCTCACCTTCGACCAGGACCGGTAGGCCTGGAGCATCGTCTGCTGCGCGAGGTCCTCCGCGTCGTGGTGCCGGCCGGTGAGCAGGTAGGAGCAGCGGTAGAGCCACGGCCAGGCGGCCACGGCGTACTCCTCGAAGCTCGGCGCGTCGTGCGTCTGCTTGGTGCTGCGGATCGCCATCGGGCACCCCTCTCTAACCCCCTTGACGACAGCAGTCGGTCAAAGGTTGCCTCCTCCCGAGGTCCTGCGTCGAGTCTCGACGCGACCTCGCTTGCGCTCGGTCGGCTCGACCACCGAACTGCACGGGCGCGGTCTCGACGCGAACTCGCCGGGGGCTCGGTCGGCTCGACCACCGACCGGGGTTGGTGGTCGAGCGCTTCACTTTCGCTGGTCGAGCCGGGCGAGCGCAGCGAGTCCGCGTCGAGACCCTCGTGAGGCGAGAGGCAGCCGTCTCCTCACTCGCGTTTGGTGAAGGAGACCTTCCGGCCCGGGTGGTTCGTGACCTCAAAGCCGGGGTGGTGGGCGAGGTGGTGATGTCGCGAGCACAGCAACCGGCCACGCTCGACCGAGGTGCCGCCGCCGTGGGACCACGGTGTCTCGTGGTGGGCCTCGCACCACGCCGCGGGCCGGTCGCAGCCGAGGGTGGTGCAGCCCCGGTCGCGGGTGACCAGCGCGATGCGTTGGGTCTCGGAGTGGAACCTGCGTTTGCGGCCGACGTCGAGGACCTGGGAGTCACCGCCGAGGACGACGGGGATGATCCCGGCCTGGCACGCGAGTCGCCTCGCGAGGCTGGGGCTGATCAGGGTCCCGGTGTCGAGCTGTGCTGCTTTCAGCCCACCCAGGAGCGTCGTGTAGTCCATGGTGACCACGATGGTCGCGCACAGGCCGCCGGCGTCGGGGAGCCGGTCGACCGGGTAGCGCTGGAGGTAGTCACCGAACGCGGTCCCCATCCCTTCCGGGGTGGCGCCGCTGTTGCCGCGCCTGGGTGAGGCGAGGGCGTGGAGGGCTGTGCGGAGCAGGTCGGCCTGCCAGGTCGGGAGGGTGAACCTCCCGTAGGTCTTGCCGTGTCCGTCGTCGGTCAGCGTCAACCGAGCCGCCTTCTCGGCTGCACGTTCTTCGGCTTCGAGCTGGGCGGCGAGCTGGGCCTCGCCGACCTCGGGGGCGACCACGTCGAGGACTCGTTTGCCCAACACCCGCAACGCTTTCGCGTCGTGGTGTGCCGCCGCGTCCAGGAGGTGCACGCGTGCCTGGTCCCGCACGCCGGGGTCGACGTCATCGGGGAGTGCGTCCACGGCGTCGACCACGACCCTGGCCTGGTCGGGACGCAGGTCACCGGCCGACAAGCGCCGCACCCACTGAGGTGTGGCGGGCATCGACCGCGACGGCGTGCTTCACCAGGCGGTGCGCCTCCACCGCCGTCATCCGGGTCTCGTGGGCCAACCAGGCGCCCGACCGAGGTCGCGCCGACGGAGTCGACGGCACCTGAGTGGTGGGCGTGCGCCAGGACCTGGACCTCGAGGCCGGCCACCGTCGACTTCAGCTCCGCCAGCTCGAGCAGGGCGTCGCGGGTCGTGGCCCCCGACATCCGCCATGCCGGCACGTCCTGGACCTCCACGATCGTGGCCCGAGCCCGCGTGATCGCAGCGAGGATCGGGTCGTGCCGATCGCCGTGCTGGTCGCGGTTGCCCATAGGTCTATTGGATCAGGGGCCACCGACATTCAGACCCCTTATCGACGGCCGGATTCCCCCATCTGGGTGAAGTAACCAAATAAACTTTCGAACCCACCTGCAGGCCGGACTCCAGTGCGCGGTCCGCATGCCCTCCCCGCGCGGTCCTCCCACAGGAAAAGCGATGGCTCGTGATCGATACGATCAACAGGTCAGGTCCATCCACCCTCACCAAGGGAGCTCCACCGTGTCCGAGATCAAGGTTGTCCGCATCCACGCCGGTGAGCGTGAGGAACGGACCACCACGACGGGCACCAAGGCCTGGGAGCTGTTCGCCGAGGACACCGAGGTCATCGCTGCCAGGGTCTCGACAGGCTCGACCACCGAAGGGACAGGCTCGACCACCGAGGAGGCAGGCTCGACCACCGAGGGGGCAGGCTCGACCGCCGAGGGGGACCTCAAGGACCTCGCCTACGAGCTCCAGGACGGCGACGAGGTCGCAGGCGTGGCCATCACCAGCCAGGACGGGCTCGACATCCTGCGGCACTCGACCGCGCACGTCATGGCGCAGGCGGTGCAGGAGCTCTTCCCCGCCGCCAAGCTCGGCATCGGGCCGCCGGTGGAGAACGGCTTCTACTACGACTTCGACGTCGAGGTGCCCTTCACCCCGGCGGACCTCGAGAAGATCGAGACCCGGATGCGCAAGATCATCAAGGAGGGGCAGCGCTTCTCCCGACGAGTGACCACCGACGGCGACGCCCTCACCGAGCTCCAGGACGAGCCCTACAAGCTCGAGCTGATCGGTCTCAAGGGGTCTGGGAAGTCCGCCGACGCGGCCGAGGGGGCAAACGTCGAGGTCGGTGCAGGTGAGCTCACGATCTACGACAACGTGCGCCGCAACGGCGACGTGGCCTGGAGCGACCTGTGTCGCGGCCCGCACCTGCCCACCACCAAGCGCATCCCGGCGTTCAAGCTGATGCGCTCGGCGGCTGCCTACTGGCGCGGCGACGAGAAGAACAAGATGCTCCAGCGCGTCTACGGCACCGCGTGGCCCTCCAAGGAGGAGCTCGAGGCGCACCTGCACCGCATCGAGGAGGCCGAGCGCCGCGACCACCGCAAGCTCGGTCGCGAGCTGGACCTCTTCAGCTTCCCCGACGAGATCGGCTCCGGCCTGGTGGTCTTCCACCCCAAGGGCGGCGTGATCAAGCGGGTGATGGAGGACTACGTCCGCCAGCGCCACATCGAGGAGGGCTTCGAGTACGTCGGGACCCCCCACATCGCCAAGGAGGGGTTGTTCCACACCTCGGGGCACCTGCCCTACTACGCGGACACCATGTTCCCGCCGATGGAGTTCGAGGGCGCGAACTACTACCTCAAGGCCATGAACTGCCCGATGCACAACCTGATCTTCAAGTCGCGCGGGCGGTCCTACCGTGAGCTGCCGCTGCGCTTCTTCGAGTTCGGCTCGGTCTACCGCTACGAGAAGTCCGGCGTCATCCACGGCCTCACCCGCGTGCGCGGCCTGACCCAGGACGACTCGCACTCCTACGTCACGCCGGAGCAGGCGCCGGCTGAGATCAAGCACCTGCTCGACTTCGTGCTCGGGCTGCTCAAGGACTTCGGGCTCGACGACTTCTACCTCGAGCTCTCCACCCGCGACGACTCCAAGCCCGACAAGTTCGTCGGGTCCGACGACGACTGGGTCACCGCCACCGACGTGCTCGAGCAGGCGGCGATCGACTCCGGTCTCGAGCTCGTCCCCGACCCGGGCGGCGCGGCGTTCTACGGTCCGAAGATCTCCGTGCAGTGCCGCGACGCGATCGGCCGCACCTGGCAGATGTCGACCATCCAGTACGACTTCAACCAGCCCAAGGGCTTCGAGCTGCAGTTCAACGCCTCCGACGGCTCGCGCCAGCAGCCGGTGATGATCCACTCGGCGAAGTTCGGCTCACTCGAGCGGTTCTTCGGGGTGCTCGTCGAGCACTACGCCGGCGCCTTCCCGCCGTGGCTCGCGCCGGTCCAGGTGCAGGCGATCCCGGTCGCCGACTTCGCCGCCGACTACCTCCACGACGTCGCACGCCGGATGCGCGCCCAGGGCCTGCGGGTGGAGGTCGACGACTCCGACGACCGGATGCAGAAGAAGATCCGCAACGCGCAGATGCAGAAGGTGCCGTTCATGATCATCGCCGGCGCCGACGACATCGAGGCCGGTGCGGTCTCCTTCCGCTACCGCGACGGACGCCAGGACAACGGCGTCCCCATCGACGAGGCGATCGAGCGGGTCGCCGCCGCGATCGCGACGCGCGAGCAGGTCTGAGTCTCGACGCGGGCTCGCTGGCGCTCGCCCGGCTCGACCACCGAAACCCAACCGGGTGCGCTGGCGCTCGCCCGGCTCGACCACCGAAACCCAACCGGGTGCGCTGGCGCTCGCCCGGCTCGACCACCTTCGTTCGCTGGTCGAGCCGTCCGAGCCGCCAGGCGAGGACGCGTCGAGACCGGTCGAGCGGCCTGCGGCCGTGCCCACCTGTGTGGTGAGGTGGGGGGATGGCCAGGACTATCGCGACCACGACCGACGTCGAGCTCGAGCAGCTGCTGGAGTTCGTGCGACCGCGCCACAAGATGGTGCTGATCACCACGCGCAAGGACGGGGCGCCGCAGTCGTCGCCGGTGACGGGCGGCCTCGACGCCGAGGGGCGGATCGTGATCGCCACCTACCCGGAGCGGGCCAAGGCGGCCAACGCACGTCGTACGGGCAGGGCGACCGTGCTGGTGCTCTCCGACTCCTTCAACGATGCGTGGGTGCAGGTGGAGGGCAGCTGTGAGGTCATCGACATGCCTGACGCGGTCGAGCCGCTGGTCGACTACTTCCGCAGCATCTCCGGCGAGCACTCCGACTGGGACGAGTACCGCCAGGCCATGCGAGACCAGGGCAAGTCCCTGATCCGCGTGACGCCCGAGGGCTGGTCGCCGGTCGCGACCGGTGGCTTCCCGCCACGCCTGGCCGACCAGGACTGACATGCGCCGAACGCTGCTGAGCCTCACGGTCCTGGCCCTGGTCGCCGGGTGCGGCGGCGCTGTCGGGTCGGACGACGCCGCGAGCGAGCCGACGTCGGTCGTGAGCCCGTCACCAGGCAAGCCCACGACGTCCGGCAAGGCGAGGCCCCAGCAGCCCCAGCAGTCGCAGCAACCGCCGAGCGCGCGTGATGACCTCGCCGACCTCGCCGAGCGGGCCGCCACCGCGGTGCCGACCTCGTCCATCCCGCCGCAGTCCGGAGCGGTGCTGGGCGCCGACATCAGCTGGCCGCAGTGCCCGGTGGGGATGGGGATCCCGCAGAAGCGCACGCTGGGGATGCCGTTGCCGTTGCCGGAGGCGCGCTACGTCGTCATCGGCCTGACCAACGGGCCCGGCTTCTACGCCAATCCCTGCCTGGCCGAGCAGGTCGACTGGGCGCGGCAGAACGACGTGCTCGTGTCGGCCTACGCCGTGGCGAGCTTTCCCGAGGCCGACGAGCGGCAGCGCTTCGCGACCACCGGTCCGTACGACGGGTCCGACACCCTGGGCGCGCTGCGCAACGTGGGCTACCAGCAGGCACGCTTCAACATCGCCTCGATGAAGGCGACCGGGTTCGTGACGCCGATCGTGTGGATCGACGTGGAGCCCGTGCCGGACTTCGCCTGGAGCAGCGACCGGGTGGCCAACGCGGCGGTCGTCGAGGGGCTGGCCCGGGCCTATCGCGACGCGGGCTACGAGATCGGCGTCTACTCCACGCCGTACCTCTGGGAGGGCGTCGTCGGCGACCTCGCCCTCGGGGTGCCGGAGTGGCGGGCCGCCGGACAGACCTCGCGCGCCGAGGCGTTGAGCCGCTGCGGCGCCGACTGGGTCATCCAGGGCGGTCCGGCCGTGATGGGCCAGTGGGTCGAGGCCAGCCGCGACCAGAACGTCACCTGTCCGGGGGTCTCCGCCGATCTCGGGCGATGGTTCCACCGCTACTGAGACGCGCCGCTACCCTCGTGAGCACCCCAGGTGCGAGGAGCGGAGCAGACGTGGATCAGGAGCTCGTTCAGGACGGCGTCGGTGAGGCCGACGACCTCGACCGGCTCTGGACCCCGCACCGGATGGCCTACATCCGGGGGGAGAACAAGCCCACCGACGCCACGTCGGGGGAGTGTCCCTTCTGCCGCATCCCCACCCTCGACGACGCCGCGGGCCTGGTGGTGCGCCGCGGCCGCCTGGCCTTCGCGGTCCTCAACCTCTATCCCTACGCGCCCGGTCACCTGATGGTCTGTCCCTACCGGCACCTCGCCGACTACACCGAGACCACCGACGAGGAGGCCGCGGAGATCGCCGACCTCACCCGCCAGGCGATGCGGGTCGTGCGCGCGGTCTCCGGTGCCGCCGGCTTCAACATCGGGATGAACCAGGGAGTCGTCGCCGGCGCCGGCATCGCCGCCCACCTGCACCAGCACGTCGTACCCCGCTGGCCGGGCGACCAGAACTTCATGCCGATCATCGGCCGCACCAAGACCCTGCCCGAGCTCCTCACCGACACCCGTCAGCTGGTCGCGGACGCCTGGGACCGCTGAGCCGCTGCCTGGTGCCCTTCACGGAAAGTCCGTGACGTTTTAGCCCCTTGAGCGACTCAGGAAGGGCGAAAACGTCACGGACTTTCCGGGCCGGGTCAGCGCCCTGTGTTGTGGGGGTTGTGGCCCGACGGCAGGTAGCGACTAGCCTCCGACCATGCTCGACAGGTTCAAGGGTTTCTGGCAGGGCGTCATGCTCGCGCCGTTCGTCAATCTCTTCATCAGGCTCGGCATCAGCCCCGACACGGTGACGCTCGTGGGGACCCTCGGGGTGTCAGCCGGTGCGTTGATCTTCTTCCCGATGGGGGAGCTGCTGATCGGCGTGCTGGTGATCACGGCCTTCGTGTTCAGCGACCTCATCGACGGCCAGATGGCGCGCCAGACGGGACGCACCTCGAAGTTCGGCGCCTTCTGGGACTCCACGCTCGACCGCATCGGCGACGGAGCGATCTTCGGCGGCCTCGCGCTCTACTTCGCCGGTCCGGGCGACTACTACCTCTACCTGTGCCTCACGCTCTACTGCCTGGTCATGGGCTCGGTGACGTCCTACTCCCGCGCCCGCGCCGAGTCGTTGGGCATGGACGCCAAGGGCGGCCTCGCCGAGCGCGCCGACCGGCTCGTCTCGATCCTGGTGATGACAGGCCTGGGCGCGATCCTCGACCTGCCGATCCTGATGTACCTCACGCTGTGGGTCCTCGCGTTCGCCAACACCTACACGGTGGTCTTCCGGGTGCTGAAGGTACGTCGTCAGGCGCTGGCCGCGGACGCGCTGGCCCAGTCCACGGGGCTGCCACAGAGCGGTCCCGAAGCACCGCCTGCCACCTGACCGCCGTACGATGGGGGCATGTCTGAGACCACCCCCACCACTGCTGATCACGGCTCCACCACCGGCACGTCGCGCGTGAAGCGCGGCATGGCCGAGATGCTCAAGGGCGGCGTGATCATGGACGTCGTGACGGCCGAGCAGGCCAAGATCGCCGAGGACGCCGGCGCCGTCGCCGTCATGGCTCTCGAGCGCGTCCCGGCCGACATCCGGGCCCAGGGTGGCGTCTCGCGGATGAGCGACCCCGACATGATCGACTCGATCATCGAGGCCGTCTCCATCCCCGTCATGGCCAAGGCGCGCATCGGTCACTTCGCCGAGGCGCAGGTCCTGCAGAGCCTCGGCGTCGACTACATCGACGAGTCGGAGGTGCTGACCCCGGCCGACTACGCCAACCACATCGACAAGTGGAAGTTCACCGCCCCCTTCATCTGCGGTGCCACCAACCTGGGCGAGGCGCTTCGTCGCATCACCGAGGGCGCGGCGATGATCCGCTCCAAGGGCGAGGCCGGCACGGGCGACGTCTCCAACGCGGTCATGCACATGCGCACCATCGGCGCCGAGCTCCGCCGCCTCCACTCGATGGAGCCCGACGAGCTCTACGTCGCGGCCAAGGAGCTCCAGGCGCCCTACGACCTGGTCAAGGAGGTCGCCGCGGCCGGCAAGCTGCCCGTCGTGCTCTTCACCGCGGGCGGCATCGCGACTCCCGCCGACGCGGCGATGATGATGCAGCTCGGCGCCGAGGGCGTCTTCGTCGGCTCCGGCATCTTCAAGTCGGGCAACCCTGAGGAGAGGGCCGAGGCCATCGTCAAGGCCACCACCTTCTTCGACGACCCCGACGTCGTCGCCAAGGTCTCGCGCGGCCTCGGCGAGGCCATGGTCGGCATCAACGTCGACGAGATCCCGCAGCCGCACCGTCTCTCCGAGCGCGGCTGGTAGTCACCGGCCCCGGTCACTGACCAGGTCGTCACTTCCACCTGGACCCGTCTCGCAGCACCCCGTAGTCACTTGTGACCACGGGGTGCTGGCTTTTCAGGCTGATCTGGCCGCTCCCCGGTGTCGATGAGGCGCATTCGCTCAGGTGCGGGCGCTGCGTGCCGTAGGTATGGACAGCGACGTTGGGGGACGTCTCGACGATCCTGGGAGGGACCTATGAACAAGACGACCAAGGGTGCGCTCGCTGCCGGAGCTGCTGTGGTGCTGCTGACCGGCGGGGCTGGGACGCTCGCCTTCTGGACAGACTCATCACGATCCCCGGCGGCGCCGGCATCAACGCGGCACCATGAAGATCGCACCGACGCGACCGTGGGCACGTGCGCAAACAAGGCTTGGGTTCTCGACTCCGCGGCCCTGCCTGCAGGCCCGACTTTTGCTCCCGCCACCGAGTTCCTTGTCCCCGGGTGACGTGCTGACGAAGGCCTGCACCTTCACCGTGGCAGCCAAGGGCACGCACCTGCACGCGACGCTGGCTGCCGACCCGACCCTCCGACCAAGACCGGGACGCTGAGTGCCTGCACTGTCAGTGGTCGGCACGTTCAAGAACGGCGCGACGACGATCACCGATGTGACGGAGGCGATGAAGGAGCAAGCTGTGACCGCCACCATCACGGTCACGTTCGACTCTGCCTCCGGCAACGCCACCCAGCTCACGACCTGCAGACATTGGCGCTTACACAGTGGCGCTGACCCAGGCCCACAGCTGACCCATGACGCGTTGGGTGTGGCGCATCGCGTGCTGGACCGTGGCCCTTGCGGCCACGGTCCTGCTGCTGGCTCGCCGTCGTGATCCCGCGTATCGCCGGGGCGACGCCCTACACGGTGCTCACCGGCTCGATGGAGCCAGCTCTCCCACCAGGCACGTTGGTCGTCGTGCGGCCAGTGCCGGCCGACGAGATCGGCGTCGGGTCGGTCGTGACCTACCAGCTGGAGTCGGGCAAGCCCATCTTCGTGACGCACCGCGTGGTGTCTCAAGGCGTCGGGGACGACGGAATGCCCGTCTTCCAGACCCAGGGCGATGCCAACGATGCTCCCGACGAGATGTGGATCCGACCGCTGCAGGTGCGAGGCGAGCTCTGGTACGCCGTGCCCTACGTCGGTTACCTGAGCGACCTGTTCTCGCCCCACGAGCGTCAGCGGGGGATCTACGTCGTTGCCGGAGCGCTGCTGCTGTATGCCGTGAAGGAGTTCGTCAGCGCACTACGGGCACGCCGACGAGATCTCAGCGGCGCGAGGCCACTCATGTCTAGCCATGCAGCTGCGCGACCTCGTCGTCGCGGATCCGTCCTGAGGTCGGCGCGCCTGCGCGCGCTGCTCGGTCTGGGGCTCGTCGCGGTGCTCGGGACCACCGGCACCTTCGCCTTCTGGACCGACGACGTGGTCATCAGCGGCACCACCTTCACAGCAGGCACCATCGACCTGCAGGTCAACGGGGCCAACGCCATCACCGGCTACACGACGCTCAACCTCGCGACGATGGTGCCGGGCAACACGGTCGCCGGCGTGCTCACAATCCGAAACAACGGCACGGCCTCTTTGAAGTACACCGCCGTCAGCACCGCCACCGACATCGACACGAAGAACCTGCGCGGGTCGTTGGAGGTCAAGGTCACAGGCGCCACGTCCGTGACGGGCACATCGCCCGCGGTGACCTGTGCCGGCTCGGCACTCGCCGGGACGACGACGACGCTCAACGGCGGGCTCCTCACCACCGGCCGGCTGCTCGCCGCGGGTGCGAGCGAGATCCTCTGCGTGCAGGTCAAGCTGGCCGATGCGGCGCCCAGCTCGCTGCAGGGCGCGACGACGGACGTGGTGCTCACCTTCACCGGCACCTCGGACATCTCATGAGGTCGCGCGGACGCGAGGTCGTGCTGACGATCGGGGCCCTGGTCGGGCTGCTCTGCGTGCTCGTCGCGGTCGCCTCGGTCGCGCTCGGACTGAGGCCGCTGGTCTTCCGCTCGGGGTCGATGGCACCCGCGATCGACACCGGCTCGCTCGCGCTGTCGCGGACCGTCCCGGCCGCCGAGCTGAGGGTCGGCGACATCGTCACGGTGCCGACGGGGTCGGGTGAGCTCGTCACCCACCGGATCGTCCAGGTCACGCAGGGCGATGGCGTCGCCACCCTGCAGCTGCGGGGGGACGCCAACGCCAGCCCGGACCCGCGGCTCCATCCCGTCACCGAGGCCGGTCGCGTGGTCGTCAGCGTGCCCAAGGTCGGCTATGTCATCGGCTGGCTGACCGGCCCCGTCGGGATGCTGCTGCTCGGTCTGTATGCCGCGTTCCTCGGCTCCGTGCTGTTGCGGACCCGAGACGATCGCGACGGAGGCGCTCCTCCGGCGCCGCGCGGCAAGCGACGAGCTGACGTATCGAAGGTCCCTCGGCACGCCACACGAGCTCTCGCGATGGCGGTGGTCGCCGGGGTGACGCTGCTGACCCCACCCGCCTCGGCCGCCCCGTGGACCGATGCGGTCGAGGTCTCCGGGACCAGGCTGACCGGCCACGTCGTGCTGCCGCCGGACAGCTCCTCTTGCTCGGTGGCGAGCAGCGCGGTCGTCTCGTGGCCGGAGAGGGACGGTCGCTACGACTACGAGGTCGTCCTGAAGCGTGCAAACGGCTCCGCGGTGTCGACCCGGCAGGTGACCGGCAGCGCTGTGTCGACGGCCTATGCGGTGGCCGGGGACTTCGGCTTCGGAGCCCTCACCCTGGGAACCTTCGACTTCACCGTCGAGATCCGGTCCTACCTCTCGAGTCATGCGACCTGGCGTGGATCCGGGGTCCTGGTTGCGGCGAAGAAGATCCGCGTCACTGTGGTCTCGGTGCTGCTTGATGTCGTGGCGTCCGCGAGCTGTGTGTGAGCCAGCATCAGCGCATCTCCGGGCACGCCAGCAAGCGTCGATCACCCTCCGACAACGCGTCGTAGTCACCGACCAGGTCGAGGACGGTGTCGTCGAGGTCGAGATAGGCACGGAAGTCGTACTGCCGTGAGGCCCAGTAGAGCTGCGGCTCGCCGCCGTTGCTGATCGTGTACTCACCCGACGGCGGCCCCATCACGGCAGCCACCTCGGCACGCGTCATGCCGAGCGACAGGTCGCACCAGCCCGAGACCCAGCGCGCGGTGCGGGCATCGTCGCCCTCGGTCCGCACCGACGTGGAGGCGATCACCCAGCGGGTGCGGTGCCGCGTGAGCACGACGCTCTCGTCCGGCCCGGGGAAGGTCACGGCGAGACGGGCGCGCTCGGCGGTCTGCTCGGTGACCTCGACGGCGGTGGGGGAGTACTGCCGCGCCGGGTCCTCCCACAGCAGCGCGACGAAGCCCACGCACGGGTCGCCGAGCTCGGCGCGGTCCTCGAGCACCGCGGCGAAGCGCAGCTCGATGGTGAAGTCCGGCGCGTGGCGCGAGCAGGCGGCAGCGGCGTCCTGATCGGAGAGCGCCGTCAACCACGCGCCGTACGTCGCCTCGGGTGACCCCGCTGACGCGGCTGCCGAGGTCGGCTCGGCGGCCTCGGCCCGTGGGCTCGGGGACGCGGAGGGAGCGAGCGACGAGGTCGGCTCTCGTGCCTCGTCGGAGGAGGCGCAACCGCCGGCCACGAGGGACATGAGGGCCGCGGCGATCACGCGGGCTGGGGCGAAGGACCTCACAGGTGTCCACTGTGCCACTACCGTCACGGCGTGGACCGACGATGCGCAGCGCTTGCCGCTGTCGTGGCGTCCCTGGTCCTCACCGGCTGTGGCAGCCTCCTCGACGGGCTGGTCCGCCCGATCCAGCCACCCGAGCCGACCGCAGGCTCGTCGGTCGTGGTCCAGACCGAGGCCGGCACGGTGAAGGGCGTCGAGCGACGCGGCGTGCGGTCGTGGCGTGGCATCCCCTACGCCGCACCCCCGGTCGGCGACCTGCGCTGGAGGGCGCCGCAGCCGACGGTCCCGTGGGCCGACGTGCGCGAGGCGAGCGACTTCGGAGCCGACTGCCTGCGCGCTCCCTCGACCGCGACGGCTCCGACCAGCGAGGACTGTCTCTTCCTCAACGTCGAGCGCCCGACCGACACCCGCGAGGACCTGCCGGTCATGGTCTGGGTCCACGGCGGCGGTTTCGTCTCGGGCTCCGGGCGCAGCGAGGCGAGCGACGCGGCGGCCTTCGTGGGGCGCGGCATCGTGCTCGTGACGCTCAACTACCGCCTCGGCCGCCTCGGCTTCCTCGCCCACCCCGACCTCGCGCCGGAGTCCGCCAACGCCGGCCTCCGCGACCAGGTCGCCGCCCTGCAGTGGGTCCAGGACAACATCGCCGCCTTCGGGGGCGACCCCGATCGGGTGACCCTCGCGGGAGCCTCCGCCGGTGGCCTCTCGGTCAACACGCTCCTGTCCTCACCCGCCACCGAGGGACTCGTCGACCAGGCCATCTCCCAGTCCGGCCTGGGACGTGAGCCCACGCAGGGCCTCGCCCGGGCGACCCTCGAGGGGCGCCGCCTCGCCGCCGGCGCCGGTGCCGCCGACGCGGCAGACCTGCGCGCCCTCGACGCGGCGGAGGTGATGACGTGGCCGCTCGACGTCTTCGCCGGGCAGGTCCCGGTCGTCGACGGCGACCTCGTGGCGGCGCCGGTCGCCCGGTCGTTCTCCCGGGCGAGCGAGGGCGCCGTGCCCTACCTCGTCGGCAGCACCGACCTCGACCTCGAGGCGTCCCTGCTCGATCCCCTCGGCCTCGAGCCGGTCGCGAGCGCCCTCACGGCCGCGGGAGGCTCGGGCCTGGTCCGTGCCTACGGCACGCCCGACGACGTACGACGCCACCTGATGGCGGACGCGATCTTCACCGAGCCTGCCCGCTTCCTCGCCTCGACGCACGCAGATCGTGCCCCGACCTACCGCTACCGCTTCGAGGCCGGCCACCCGGCTGTGCTCGACCGGGTGGGGGGAGCGCCGCACGCGAGCGAGCTGCCCTACGTCTTCGACGGGGTGCTGCCCCTCGGGGCGGAGGCCGGTGCGCCCGGCCTCGCCGACCGGCTCAGTGACTACTGGGCGGCCTTCGTCATCACCGGCGACCCCGACCACGAGGGTGCCGCGGCCTGGCCGACCGCCGAGGACGGCGCCCTGATGAGGTTCACCAACGCCGGCGCCGTGGCCGTGGACGTCGATCCCTGGACGCGGCGCCTCGATGCCGTGCGTCGCCTCGCCGACGGGGCTTCCTAGACTGGGCGCGTGAGTCCACCCACCATCGGCGTCTTCGCCCTCCAGGGCGACGTGCGCGAGCACCTGCGGATGCTCGAGTCGCTGGGTGTCGACGCGATCGGCGTACGCCGTCCTTCCGAGCTCGACGCGGTCGACGCGCTGGTCCTGCCGGGCGGCGAGTCGACCACGATGGCCAAGCTGGCCCGCACCTTCGGACTGCTCGAGCCGCTGCGGGACCGGATCAAGCGCGGCATGCCGACCTTCGGCACCTGCGCCGGCATGATCCTGCTGGCGGACCGGCTCGAGGACGGCGCTGTCGGCCAGGAGACGCTGGGCGGGCTCGACCTCACCGTGCGACGCAATGCCTTCGGCCGCCAGGTCGACTCGTTCGAGGGAGAGCTCGAGATCGCCGGCATCGAGGGCCCGGTCCACGCCGTCTTCATCCGGGCGCCCTGGGTCGAGACGGTCGGCCCGGACGTCGAGGTGCTCGGGCGCGTCGAGATCGCCGACGGCGCGAGTAGGATCGTCGCGGTCCGGCAGGGTCCACTGATGGCGACGTCCTTCCACCCCGAGGTGGGCGGCGACACGAGGATCCACCAGCTGTTCGTCGACCTCGTGCGCGAGGCAGCCGCCGGCACCACCTGAGAGCACTCCCCAAGTCGAGCGAAGTCACCGTCGAGCGAAGTCACAGAAGAGGGACGCATGTCTGGCCACTCCAAATGGGCGACCACCAAGCACAAGAAGGCGGTCGTCGACGCCAAGCGCGGCAAGATGTTCGCCAAGCTCATCAAGAACATCGAGGTCGCCGCCCGCATGGGCGGGGGCGACATCACCGGCAACCCGACGCTCTACGACGCCATCCAGAAGGCCAAGAAGTCCTCGGTCCCCAACGACAACATCGACCGAGCGGTCAAGCGCGGATCGGGCGCGGAGACCGGGGGAGCGGACTACCAGACGATCATGTACGAGGGCTACGGACCCTCCGGCGTGGCCATGCTGATCGAGTGCCTCACCGACAACAAGAACCGTGCCGCGATGGAGGTCCGCACCGCCATGAGCCGCAACGGCGGCTCGCTCGCCGACCCCGGCTCGGTCTCGTTCCTCTTCAACCGCAAGGGCGTCGTCGTGGTCCCCAGGGCCCAGGAGGGCAAGGAGATCAGCGAGGACGACCTCCTCGAGGCGACCCTCGAGGCCGGCGCCGACGACGTCCACGACCTGGGCGAGGCCTTCGAGCTGATCTCCGAGGCCACCGACCTGGTCGGCGTGCGCACGGCCCTGCAGGCGGCCGGCATCGACTACGACTCCGCCGACGCGTCCTTCGTGCCGGACATGCAGGTCGCGCTCGACGCCGACGGTGCCGGCAAGATGTTCCGCCTCATCGACGTGCTCGAGGACCTCGACGACGTGCAGAACATCTTCGCCAACTTCGACGTGTCCGACGAGGTCATGGCGCAGCTCGACGACTAGGGGTGGCGTGTCGCGCCGTCCCGGGGGTGCCTCGTCCGGCTAGCGTGGACCTCCGAACAGGTGTTCGGACGAGAGGCGTGTGGATGAGCGGGCTGATGCGCGTGCTGGGGATCGACCCGGGGCTGACCCGCATGGGCATGGGTGTGGTCGAGGGCTCGGTCGGGCGTCCCCTGACCCTCATCGACGTCAACGTCATCCGCACCACCAGCAGCCTGCCGATCGCCGAGCGCCTGGTGACGATCGAGCGCGGCATCGATGCCTGGCTCGACGAGCACCGGCCCGACGCGGTGGCCGTCGAGCGGGTCTTCGCCCGCTCCGACGTCAGCACGATCATGGGCACCGCCCAGGCCAGCGGCATCGCCCTGGTCTGCGCGGCGCGCCGCGGTCTCCCGGTGGCCCTCCACACACCGAGTGAGGTCAAGGCGGCCGTCTCCGGCAACGGGCGTGCCGACAAGGCCCAGGTCGGGGCCATGGTGACCCGCATCCTGCGGCTCGACGCGCCTCCCAAGCCCGCCGACGCCGCCGACGCCCTCGCGCTGGCGATCACCCACATCTGGCGCGGTGGCGCGCAGGCCCGCATCGACGCGGCGCTCGCGGCCTCCCGTCGTACGACGAGCAGGAGCAGAGCATGATCGCCTTCGTGCGCGGCGAGGTCGCCGCACTGACCCTGACCAGCGCCGTCCTCGAGGTGGGCGGGGTCGGTCTCGAGCTGATGTGCACCCCCGGCACGCTGGCCACCCTGCGGCCCGGCCACCTGGCCACCCTGCCCACCAGCATGATCGTCCGCGAGGACTCGCTCACCCTCTTCGGCTTCGTCGACGAGGACGAGAAGGCGGCCTTCGAGCTGGTGCAGACCGCCTCGGGCGTCGGTCCCAAGCTCGCGCAGGCCGTGCTCGCGGTGCTCAGCCCCGACGAGCTGCGCCGCGCGGTGGCCTCCGACGACGTCAAGACCCTCACCCGCGTGCCCGGGATCGGTCAGAAGGGCGCCCAGCGCATCATCTTGGAGCTCAAGGACCGCATCGGCCTGCCGGTCGGGGGTCGCAGCACCGCGGCGTCCTCGATGGTCCCGGCGTGGCGCGACCAGGTGACCCAGGGCCTGCTCGGTCTCGGCTGGTCGGCCAAGGACGCCGACAACGCCGTGGAGAGCGTCGCACCCCAGGCCGGCGACGCCCCCGACGTCGGGGCGCTCCTGCGCGCCGCGCTCCGCTCGTTGAGCAAGGCCTGAGCCGGTGCACGAGGACGAGCTCGACATGGTCGAGGAGCAGCACCTGCGCTCGTTGACCGCGGCCGAGGCGGAGGGTGACGAGCGCGCCATCGAGGCGGCCCTGCGGCCCCGCTCGCTCGACGAGGTCGTCGGGCAGACCCGGGTGCGCGAGCAGCTCGGGCTGGTCCTCGAGGCGGCACGCCGCCGTGGGCGCGCGCCCGACCACGTGCTGCTCTCCGGCCCGCCGGGCCTGGGCAAGACCACGCTGGCCATGATCATCGCCCACGAGATGTCGACCCCGCTGCGGCTCACCAGCGGTCCGGCCATCACCCACGCCGGCGACCTGGCCGCGATCCTCTCCGGCATGAACGAGGGCGACGTCCTCTTCGTCGACGAGATCCACCGCATGTCCCGGCCGGCCGAGGAGATGCTCTACATGGCCATGGAGGACTTCCGGGTCGACGTGATCATCGGCAAGGGGCCGGGAGCGACCGCGATCCCGCTGGAGATCCCGCCCTTCACGCTGGTGGGGGCGACCACCCGCGCCGGCCTGCTGCCGGGCCCCCTGCGGGACAGGTTCGGCTTCACCGCCCACCTGGAGTTCTACGAGGCCCACGAGCTCGACCAGATCGTGCACCGCTCCGCAGGCCTGCTCGACGTCGAGCTGACCGACGAGGGGTCGGTCGAGATCGCCACCCGCTCGCGCGGCACCCCGCGCATCGCCAACAGGCTGCTCCGCCGGGTTCGCGACTACGCCCAGGTACGCGCCGACGGCGTGGTGACCCGGGAGGTCGCCCAGGCGGCCCTCGAGCTCTACGAGGTCGACGAGCTGGGCCTCGACCGCCTCGACCGGGCCGTCCTGGACGTGCTGTGCCGTCGCTTCGGTGGGGGACCGGTGGGTGTCTCGACCCTCGCCGTCGCCGTCGGGGAGGAGCGCGAGACCGTCGAGGAGGTCGCCGAGCCGTTCCTGGTGCGCAACGGCTTCCTCGCCCGCACCCCGCGGGGGCGTGTCGCCACCGCCGGGGCCTGGCGGCACCTGGGGCTCATGCCGCCCGTGTCCACGCTCGCGAGCGAGGGTGAAGCCGCGCTGTTCGAGGACTGATGCGTGGCCCGACCCACCTGCGCGGTTAGACTCTCCCGTCGCGGTCGGTCTGCCCCCTGAGGGTGTGCGCCGCCGCCCCCCGTCAGTCACCTGGAAGGTCATGCTGTGCCCCCCGAGCTCGTCCAGCTCCTGCCGCTCGTCGGCATCGCTCTTCTCTTCTGGCTCCTGGTCATCCGACCGGCTTCTCGTCGGTCGAAGGAACTCTCACGCATGCAGTCGGCGTTGTCCGTGGGGGACGAGGTCATGCTCACCTCGGGTGTGTACGGCATCCTGCGCGAGCTGGCCGAGGATCGCGTGGGTGTCGAGATCGCCGAGGGCGTGACGATCCACGTCGCGCGCGGTGCCGTCGGCACCGTCATACGACCGGAGCCCGTTGACGCCGGGCCGGAGGAGAACTGACATGGCACGCAAGAGCTCCCGCCCGGGACGCACCCTCCTGGTGTTCCTCACGGGCGTGGCGATCTCCTACGCGCTGGTGGCGATCTCCGGCACCTGGAAGCCCGAGCTCGGTCTCGACCTCCAGGGCGGCACCCGCATCACGCTGACCGCGCAGGGCAGCCCGACCTCCAGCAGCCTCGACGAGGCGCGCAAGATCATCGACCAGCGAGTCAACGGCTCCGGTGTCGTCGAGGCCGAGGTCACCACCCAGAGCGGCCGCTTCATCGTCGCCGAGATCCCCGGTGACAGCCGCCGCGACCTGATCGACACCGTCCAGCGCCAGGCTCAGCTGCGCTTCCGCCTGGTCGCCTGCTCCGACTTCTCGCCCTGCGGCACCGGCACGGTCGACCCCAACCAGCCGTTCGACCCCAACCAGTTCGTCCCGCAGGACGGTACGACGGGCGGCACCGGCAACGGGGCCGGCAATGGCGCGGGCAACGGCACGGGCAACGGGGCCGGCAACGGCAACGGCACGGCCAACCGCCCCCCGCTGGGCTACCTCACCAAGTCCGGTGAGACCACCTCCCCGACGCCGACCGACGAAGCGTCGCCGACCGACGGCCCGACCGACACCGCGAGCGAGCCGTCCGGCTCCGCCACCCCGAGCGAGTCGTCAGGCGTCGTGCCCCAGGGCGACCCCGCGCTGGAGGCCGAGCGCCTCGACGAGGAGCTGGCCTGGATGAACAACCCGGACCAGGCCTCGATCGATGCGTTCAACGCCTTCCAGTGCCCGACCGACGGCGCCCCGCCGGTCGTGGTCGACGACCCCAACAAGCCGCTCGTCACCTGCGAGATGGCCGACGAGAGCGGTCAGGTCGTCAAGTACCTCCTCTCCAAGAGCGTCATCGAGGGCACCGACCTCGACTCCGCCTCCGCCGGCATCCCTCAGAACGAGGTCAACTGGGTCGTCAACATCGACATCGGTGGCATCGGCGAGGACGTGTTCGCCCAGGTGTCCAACGCCCTGGTCGCCACCGGCCAGCAGTTCGCGATCGTGCTCGACGGCCAGATCATCTCGGCCCCGACCATGAACGGTCGGATCCCCAACGGGCAGGCCGAGATCAGCGGCAACTTCACCGAGGAGTCCGCCAACAGCCTCGCGACCAGCCTGAAGTTCGGCGCCCTGCCGATCGCCTTCCAGGACGACGTGACCGTCGAGACCATCGGCCCCTCGCTCGCCGGCAACCAGCTGCAGGCGGGTCTGATCGCGGGCGGCTTCGGCCTCGGTCTCGTGATGCTCTACTGCCTGCTCTACTACCGCGGCCTCGGCCTGGTGGTGCTCGGCTCGCTCGCCATCGCCGCCGTGGTCACCTACTCCATGGTGCTGCTCCTCGGCGTCTCGGCCGGCTTCACGCTGACCCTGCCGGGCATCGCCGGCCTGATCATCGCCGTCGGCATCACCGCCGACTCCTTCATCATCTTCTTCGAGCGCATCCGAGACGAGATGCGTGACGGCAAGACGATGAGGGTCGCGGTCGAGAGCGGCTGGAAGCGGGCCAAGGTCACGCGTCTCGCGGCCAACGTCGTGTCGCTGCTCTCCGCGTTCGTGCTCTACTTCTTCGCGACGGGTGCGGTCAAGGGCTTCGGCTTCGCGCTCGGTCTGTCCACCTTGATCGACCTCGCGGTGCTCTTCTGGTTCACCAAGCCGCTGGTCTCCTGGTTGGGACAGTTCCGCTTCTTCAACGGCGGTGGTCGGTTCTCCGGCCTCAGCACCGAGACACTGGGCATGGACGTCCGCGTGGAGGGGAGGGCCTGATGGGCAAGTTCTCACGGATCGGCAACGACCTCTACGGAGGGCGCCGCTCGATCGACTTCGTCGGGCGTCGACCCCTCTGGTACTCCATCTCGGGCTTCATCGTGCTCGCGGCGGTGGCGGTCATCTTCCTCAAGCCGCTCAACTTCGGCATCGAGTTCACCGGGGGCACGCAGTACCGCGTCCCGGTGAGCACCTCGCTGGCGACGCAGGACACCGCTGACGCCCTGCGTGAGGCCGTGGCGGCTGCGGGTGTCGAGGGCGCCTCGTCGCCCAGCGCGACGACCGCCGGCGACGACTCCATCATCATCCAGGTCGAGGACCTCAACCAGCCCGAGAGCGACCAGGTCGTCGCCGCCATGCAGACGGTCGTCGACTTCGACGTCCAGGACCTCTCGCAGGACGAGATCGGCGCGAGCTGGGGCCAGGAGGTCGCCGAGCGGGCGCTCCTCGGTGTCCTGGTCTTCCTGGTGCTCGTGATGATCTTCATCTGGGTCTACTTCCGCGAGTGGAAGATGTCGATCGCCGCCTTCGTGGCGCTGGCCCACGACATCTTGATCACGATCGGCATCTACTCCCTCTCCGGTTTCCAGGTCACCCCGTCGGCGGTCACCGGACTGCTCGCGATCCTCGGGTTCTCGCTCTACGACACCGTCGTGGTGTTCGACAAGGTGCGGGAGAACACCCACGAGCGTCTTCAGGGGGGCCAGTCCTACAGCGACGCCGCCAACCTGGCGGTCAACCAGACCCTGGTGCGCTCCATCAACACCGGCATCGTGGCCCTGATCCCGATCGGCGCGATCCTCTACGTCAGTGCCGTCCAGCTCGGCGCCAGCTCCTTGCAGGACCTGGCGCTCGCCCAGTTCGTCGGCATGACGGCGGGCGTCTTCTCCTCGGTCTTCGTGGCTCCGCGCGTCCTCGTGCACCTGAAGTCCAGGGAGAACGAGGTGGTGCTCCAGGAGCGTCGGGCCAAGGCTCGCGCCAAGGCGCAGGCCGACCGCTACGCGTCCGTGCCCTCGTTCGTCGAGGACATGCCCGTCGAGACCGGTCCCGACGACGACTTCGACGAGCAGGGCGAGGAAGCCGAGCAGCCGACGGCCCGTCGGGCCGCCGTGGCGCCGCCCCGCAAGCCCGAGGCCAGCGACCGGGGGCGCATCGCGCCGACCGCTCGTGGTCCGGTCCAGCAGAGCGACGCGTCGGGTCGTGTCCAGCCGGTTCGTCAGACGAAGTCCAAGCGCGGCAAGAAGTGAGCCCTGCCGGTGAGTGAGGCGGCCCGTGAGGCGCTTGCCCGCCTCGTGGTCGACGTACCCGACTTCCCCGAGCCTGGCATCGTCTTCAAGGACATCACCCCCCTGCTCGCCGACCCCGCCGGGTTCGCGGCGGTCGTGGAGGCGCTCGCCGCGACTGGTCGCGACGCCGATGGCGAGGTCGTCGTCGACAAGGTGGTCGGCATGGAGGCGCGCGGCTTCATCTTCGCGGCTCCCGTGGCCATGGCCCTCGGCGTCGGCTTCGTCCCGGTGCGCAAGGCCGGCAAGCTGCCGCGTGCCACGCACGGCGTCTCCTACGCCCTGGAGTACGGCGAGGCGACCCTCGAGCTGCACGAGGACGCGATCGCGACCGGCGACCGGGTGCTCCTGATCGACGACGTGCTGGCCACCGGAGGCACGGTGGCCGCCACCGTGAAGCTCGTCGAGCGATCCGGGGGAGTGGCCGCCGCGGCGGCGATGCTGATGGAGCTCTCGTTCCTCCAGGGGCGAGCCGTGATCGGTGAGCTGCCCCTGACCGCGCTGATGGTCGTCTGAGCCGGACTAGACTCACCAGGTGACCGAGGAGCGCACGGGCCCGCCGACGCGGGTCCGCGCGCCCGAACCCACCCCGGCCGGCTCCGACCAGCAGCCGCCGTCGGCACGCAGCATGCGCTCGCGCCTGGCCCGGATGGGCACGCGGGCCCCGACCGGCAACCCGGTGCTCGAGCCGCTCTTCCGCTCCGTCCGGGCCAACCACCCCAAGGCCGACCTGGTGCTCCTCGAGCGCGCCTACACCACGGCCGAGAAGATGCACGGCACGCAGATGCGCAAGAGCGGTGACCCCTACATCACCCACCCGCTCGCCGTGACGACGATCCTCGCCGACATCGGCATGACCGAGTCGACCCTGGTCGCCGCGCTGCTGCACGACACCGTCGAGGACACCCCCTACACGCTCGACCAGTGCCGTGCCGACTTCGGCGACGAGGTCGCGCGCCTCGTCGACGGCGTGACCAAGCTCGACAAGGTCCAGTACGGCGACTCGGCGCAGGCCGAGACCATCCGCAAGATGATCGTCGCGATGTCGCGCGACATCCGGGTGCTGGTCATCAAGCTCGCCGACCGCCTGCACAACATGCGCACGCTGCGCTACGTGCCGCTGAAGAGCCAGGAGCGCACGGCCCGCGAGACCCTCGACATCTATGCCCCGCTGGCCCACCGCCTCGGCATGAACACGATCAAGTGGGAGCTCGAGGACCTCGCGTTCGCGACGCTGCACCCCAAGATCTACGACGAGATCGTGCGCATGGTCGCCGAGCGCGCCCCCTCGCGCGACTCGTTCCTGGCCGAGGTCATCACCCAGGTCGAGAAGGACCTGCGCGACGCCAAGGTCAAGGGCACCGTCACCGGCCGGCCCAAGCACTACTACTCGATCTACCAGAAGATGATCGTCGGCGGCCGCGACTTCTCCGACATCTACGACCTGGTCGGCATCCGCATCCTCGTCGACGAGGACCGCGACTGCTACTCCGTGCTCGGCGTGCTCCACTCCCGGTGGAACCCCGTGCTCGGGCGCTTCAAGGACTACGTCGCGATGCCGAAGTTCAACATGTACCAGTCGCTCCACACCACGGTCATCGGTCCGCAGGGCAAGCCGGTCGAGATGCAGATCCGCACCTTCTCCCAGCACCGTCGCGCCGAGTACGGCGTCGCGGCGCACTGGAAGTACAAGGAGGACGGCCGCACCGGCACCGACACCGAACGCATGGGCGACATGGACGACATGTCGTGGGTGCGCCAGCTGCTCGACTGGCAGAGCGAGGTCGAGGACCCGGGCGAGTTCCTGGAGTCGCTGCGCTTCGAGATCAACCGCGCCGAGACCTACGTCTTCACCCCGCGCGGTGACGTGATCGCGCTGCCGGCAGGCTCGACGCCGGTCGACTTCGCCTACGCCGTGCACACCGAGGTGGGGCACCACACGATCGGCGCGCGCGTCAACGGTCGGCTGGTGCCGCTCGAGTCGACGCTCGAGAACGGTGACGTGATCGAGGTCTTCACCTCCAAGGCCGCCAACGCCGCTCCCTCCCAGGACTGGCTCGGCTTCGTCCGCTCACCGCGTGCCCGCTCCAAGATCCGCCAGTGGTTCACCAAGGAGCGCCGCGAGGAGGCCATCGAGCGGGGCAAGGACCAGATCGCCAAGCTGATGCGCAAGGAGGGCCTGCCCCTCAAGCGGCTGCTCTCGCACGAGTCGCTCATGCAGGCGGCGGTCCACTTCAAGATCGCCGACGTCTCCGCGCTCTACGCCTCGGTCGGCGAGGGCAACCTGAGTGCCCAGGCCGTCGTACGACGGGTCATCGAGCTGCACGGGGGCGACGAGGGCGCCCAGGAGGACCTCGCCGAGGCCGTCACCATCACCGGACGTCGCGGCCGCTCCAAGGTCGCCAGCGGCGGTGACTCCGGGGTCATCGTCAAGGGCTCACCCGACGTGTGGCTCAAGCTCGCCAAGTGCTGCACCCCGGTCCCGCCCGACGAGATCCTCGGCTTCGTCACCAAGGGCGGGGGAGTCTCGGTGCACCGCAACGACTGCACCAACGCCACGTCGCTGCTCCAGCAGCCCGAGAAGGTGCTCGAGGTCGAGTGGGCACCCACCGGCCAGTCGACCTTCCTGGTCAACATCCAGGTCGAGGCCATCGACCGCGCCCGGCTGCTCTCCGACATCACGATGGTGCTCTCCGACGCCCACGTGAACATCCTCAGCGCCAACCTCTCCACGACGCGCGACCGCGTCGCCAAGAGCCGCTTCACCTTCCAGATGGCCGAGGCCAAGCACCTCGACACCGTCCTGCGGGCCGTCCGCGGCGTCCCCGGCGTCTTCGACGCCTACCGCATCACGCAGTAGCGCCCGCCGCGCGCTCGACCGGCGCTGGGTGGGGTCTCGACACGGGCTCGCTGGCGCTCGCCCGGCTCGACCAGCGATCGGCAGGTACACGGGCGCGAGGGTGGCCCTCGGTGGTCGAGCCGGGCGAGCTCTGCGAGCCCGCGTCGAGACCCCGGCGGGCGCCCGTCGCCGGTTCGCGAGCCCACCCGCGGGGCTGCTCGACCTCGTCAGCCGGAGAACTCGTCCGAGGCGCGCTTGGCCATCTCGAGGAAGGCCTGGCGGGAGGCGAGGTTGTCCTCGAGCTCCTTGACCAACTTGTCGTTCCCGGCGGCACGGGCCTTCTCGAGGTCGGCCTCGACCCCGGCGATGGCGGTCTCGAGCTTGGTGACCATGTCGTCGGCGCGCGCCGACTTCTCCGGGTCGGACTTGCGCCACTGCTCGTCCTCGAGCCCACGGATGGTCTGCTCGACGGTGCGCATCCGGCCCTCGAGATCCTTCATGCGGTCGCGGGGGACCTTGCCGGCGGCGTCCCACTTGTCGGCCAGGTCGCGGAAGGTCTTCTTGGCGGCCTCGACGTCGGTGACCGGCAGCAGCGCCTCGGCCTCGAGGATCAGGGCGTCCTTGACCTCGGCGTTGGCGGCGAACTCCTGGTCGAGGGCAGCGTTGGCGGCGTCGCGGGCACCGAAGAAGGCGTCCTGGGCGCCGCGGAAGCGGGCCCACAGCTGGTCGTCGACGTCCTTGGGAGCCGGTCCGGCAGCCTTCCAGTCGCGCATGAGGTCGCGGTAGCGCCCGGCGGTGATCCCCCACTCGGTGGAGGAGGAGAGCGCCTCGGCCTCGGTGGCCAGGCGCTCCTTGATGACCCGGGCGGAGTCGCGCACCTGGTCCTGCTCGGCGAAGTGCGACTTGCGGCGGCGGGTGTAGGCGGTGCGGGCGCCGGAGAAGCGCTTCCACAGGGAGTCGTCCGAGGGGCGGTCGATGCGGGGCAGGGCCTTCCACTGGTCGAGCAGCTCACGCAGCTTGTTGGCGCCGTGGCGCCAGTCGTTGCCCTCGGCGATCTTCTCGGCCGCGGCGACGAGCTGCTCCTTCTGCTCCTTCGCCTCGGCGGACTTCTTCGCCTTCTCGGCGCGCTTGACCGCGCGCTGCTGGGCGATCACCGGGCCGAGGGAGTCCAGGCGTCCGGCGAGGCCGGCCAGGTCGCCGACCGCGTTGGCCTCGACCACCTGGGCGCGCACCATCTTGATCGACTCGGCTGCCTCCTCGGGTCCGAGCACGCTCGCGCGCACCCGTTGGTCGAGCAGCGAGACCTCGGTCTCGAGCGCCAGGTAGCGGTCGGTGTAGAACTTCAGGGCCTCCTCGGGGGTGCCCACGGGGTACTGCCCCACGGAGCGTTCGCCCTCGGCGGTCTTCACGTAGACGGTGCCGTCGTCATCGACACGACCCCATTCGGTGCTCGTCACTGCCAGTCCCTCATTCGGTCGCCTTCATAGCAGTGGCCCACCCTAGTGCCAGATACCGCCGCGACGGCGAGGTGTCGGCCTCGATAGTGTTGCCGAGTGTTGATAGCCGGCTTTCCCGCAGGTCCTTGGGGCACCAACTGCTACGTCGCGGCCACGGGTCCCGGCAGCGAGTGCGTGGTCATCGACCCCGGCAAGGATGCTGCCTCCGGTGTCGCCGAGGTCGTGCGTGAGCACCGCCTGAAGCCCGTGGCGGTCCTGGTGACCCACGGCCACGTCGACCACATGTGGTGCGTCGCCCCGGTCGCCGGGACCTACGACGCCACGGCGTGGATCCACCCCAGCGACCGGCACCTCCTCAGCGACCCGATGGCCGGCATGTCGCGCGAGTCGACCGCGATGCTGCTCGGCGGCGACTACTCGTGGGCCGAGCCCGACGACGTGCAGGAGCTCAGCGACAGCCAGGTGCTGGAGCTGGCCGGCCTGCGGTTCGTCGTGGACCACACCCCCGGCCACACCGAGGGGTCGGTCACCTTCCGCGCCCCTTACCTGGCCGACGACATCTCCGAGGTGATGTTCTCCGGGGACCTGCTCTTCGCGGGCTCCATCGGCCGCACCGACCTCCCGGGCGGCGACCACCCCACGATGCTGCGCAGCCTCGCCGCCAAGGTGCTCCCGCTGGCCGACGACATCGTGGTGCTGCCCGGCCACGGCGAGCAGACCTCCATCGGCCGCGAGCGCGCGACCAACCCCTTCCTGCAGGACCTCTGACATGGCCAAGTCCAGCTCCCGCGGCCCCCTGAGCGGGTTCCCCGAGCTGCTGCCCGCGCAGCGCATGGTCGAGCAGCAGGTCATCGACACCCTGCGCCACGTCTTCGAGCTGCACGGCTTCGCCGGGATCGAGACCCGCGCCGTCGAGCCGCTCGACCAGCTCCTGCGCAAGGGCGACACCTCCAAGGAGGTCTACCTGCTGCGCCGTCTCCACGAGGAGTCGGCGGAGGGCCACGCCGGGCTGGGCCTGCACTTCGACCTCACGGTGCCCTTCGCCCGCTACGTCCTGGAGAACGCCGGCAAGCTGGACTTCCCGTTCCGGCGCTACCAGGTGCAGAAGGCGTGGCGTGGTGAGCGCCCGCAGGAGGGGCGCTTCCGCGAGTTCACCCAGGCCGACATCGACATCGTCGGACGCGACACGCTCGCCTTCCACCACGACATCGAGGTCACCCGGGTCATGGTCGACGCGCTGACCCGCCTCGACTTCCTGCCCGCCTTCCGGCTCCAGGTCAACAACCGCAAGCTCATCCAGGGGTTCTACGCCGGTCTCGGCATCGGGCCCGACGACGCCGACGAGGTGATGCGCCTGGTCGACAAGCTCGACAAGGTGCCCGTCGACAAGGTCCGCGAGCTGCTCCTGACCGAGGCCGGCATCTCCGGGGCCGACGCCGACCGGGTCCTCGAGCTCGCCACCATCCGCTCCGACGACGACGGCTTCGTCGAGGCCGTGCGGGCCCTGGGCGTGCAGCACGAGCTCCTCGACGAGGGCCTGGCCGAGCTCGCCGACCTCGTGCGCGGCTGCGCCGACCTGGTCTCCGACCGGGTGCGCGTCACGGCCGACCTGTCGATCGCCCGCGGCCTCGACTACTACACCGGCACGGTCTTCGAGACCCGCCTCGACGGCTACGAGTCGATGGGCTCCATCTGCTCGGGAGGGCGCTACGACGCGCTCGCCAGCGACGGCCGTACGACGTACCCCGGCGTCGGCATCTCCCTCGGCGTCAGCCGCGTGGTCGTGCCGCTGCTGGCCCGGACCGGACTGACCGCCTCGCGCTCGGTGCCCAGCGCGGTGCTGGTCGCGGTCGTCGACGAGGACGGCCGCGCTGCCAGCAGCGCGGTCGCCGACGCGCTGCGACGACGCGACATCTCCTGCGAGGTCGCGCCCGACGCGGCCAAGTTCGGCAAGCAGATCCGTCATGCCGAGCGACGCGGCATCCCCTTCGTCTGGTTCACCACCACGACCGACGACGGAGGCCTGACCCACGAGGTCAAGGACATCCGATCGGGGGACCAGGTGACGGCCGACCCGGCCGACTGGACCCCACCCACCGACGACCTGCGACCGCAGGTCCTCATGAAGGAGCAGCAGTGATCCGCACCCATGACGCCGGCGCCCTCCGCGCCGAGCACGTCGGCCAGACCGTTACCCTCGCGGGCTGGGTGGCCAAGCGCCGCGATCACGGCGGCGTGGCCTTCCTCGACCTCCGCGAGGCCAGCGGCGTGGTGCAGGTCGTCGTGCGTGACGAGGCCGTCGCCCACGCGCTGCGCAGCGAGTTCTGCATCAAGGTCACCGGTCAGGTCAGCACGCGTCCCGAGGGCAACGCCAACCCGGGCCTGCCGTCCGGCGACATCGAGGTCATCGCCGACGACCTCGAGGTCCTCAGCGCCGCGGCCCCGCTGCCGTTCCCGATCGACGACACCGGTCACAAGGGCGGCGACGTGGGGGAGGAGGCACGCCTCAAGCACCGCTACCTCGACCTGCGTCGTAGCGGCCCCAACCGGGCTCTGCGTCTGCGCTCCAAGATCAACAAGGCTGCGCGCGACGTGCTCGACGCCCGCGACTTCGTCGAGATCGAGACGCCCACGCTCACCCGCTCGACGCCCGAGGGTGCTCGCGACTTCCTGGTGCCCGCCCGCCTCCAGCCCGGCAGCTGGTACGCCCTCCCGCAGAGCCCCCAGCTGTTCAAGCAGCTGCTGATGGTGGCCGGCATGGAGCGCTACTTCCAGATCGCGCGCTGCTACCGCGACGAGGACTTCCGCGCCGACCGGCAGCCCGAGTTCACCCAGCTCGACATCGAGATGAGCTTCGTCGACCAGGACGACGTCATCGAGCTGATGGAGGACGTCCTGGCCGCCATGTGGCGCCTGATCGACGTGGAGATCCCACGCCCGCTCCCGCGGATGACCTACGCCGAGGCGATGCGTCGCTTCGGGTCCGACAAGCCGGACCTGCGCATGGGCCTCGAGCTCGTGGAGTGCACCGACTACTTCCGCAACACCCCCTTCCGCGTCTTCTCCCCGGAGAACGCCGCCTACGTCGGGGCGGTGGTGATGCCGGGGGGCGCCAGCCAGCCGCGCAAGAAGCTCGACGCGTGGCAGGACTGGGCCAAGCAGCGCGGCGCCAAGGGTCTGGCCTACGTGCTGGTCCAGCCCGACGGCGAGCTCACCGGACCGGTCGCGAAGAACCTCACCGACGAGGAGCGGGCCGGCCTCGCGGCCCACGTCGGCGCCGAGCCGGGCGACTGCGTCTTCTTCGCGGCAGGCGCTGCCAAGCCGAGCCGCGCGCTCCTCGGTGCTGCCCGTCTGGAGATCGGTCGCCGCGGCGACCTCATCGACGAGAGCGCCTTCGCGTTCACCTGGGTGGTCGACGCCCCGATGTTCGAGCCCAGCTCGGATGCCGTGCAGAGCGGCGACGTCGCCGTGGGCGCGGGTGCGTGGACCGCGGTGCACCACGCGTTCACCGGCCCCAAGCCGGAGTTCGCCGACACCTTCGACACCGACCCCGGCAGCGCGCTGGCCTACGCCTACGACATCGTCTGCAACGGCAACGAGCTCGGCGGCGGGTCGATCCGGATCCACCGCGAGGACGTGCAGAAGCGCGTCTTCGCGGTCATGGGGATCGGCGAGGAGGAGGCCCAGGAGAAGTTCGGCTTCCTGCTCGACGCCTTCAAGTTCGGTGCGCCCCCGCACGGCGGGATCGCCGTGGGCATGGACCGCATCTGTGCGCTCCTCGCGGGCACCGACTCGATCCGCGACGTCATCGCCTTTCCCAAGTCCGGTGGGGGCTTCGACCCGCTCACCGCGGCCCCGGCGCCGATCACCCCGGCCCAGCGCAAGGAGGCGGGGGTCGACCCCATCGCCGAGAAGGAATCTGCGTCCACTCCCTGACACCGCAGGAAAATAGGTGGACAAAGGGGCTGAGACCAGATCGTTACGCACAGGAGACCCGGAGTGCGCTCTGTGTCACATAGAGTCCGGGGCGGCGCACAGGGCGCACCCGGGACGATCTCCCGGTCCGCCGGACGAGTGGCAGCACACACTGCCTGGACGAGGTGAGCATGTCGACACCCACCATGGGGTCCGAGACTCTCGGACACCAGAGTGACGAAGCCGTCCCTGACGACAACGCCACGCGGACCCCGGTGTCGGGCAAGTCGCCCATCAAGATCGCGCTCGGTCGTCTCCGGCAGGACAAGGTCGCGATGGTGTGTTTCGCCATCGTGTTCTTCTTCGTCCTGGTCGCGATCTTCGCCGGCCAGATCGCCGCGCTGTTCAACGTGACGACGCAGCCGGGCAACCCGTCGCAGCAGCTCGACTTCCTCAACGACGGCATGCCGCTCAAGGGCCCTCCCTACAACGGGTTCGACCCCGAGCACCCGTTCGGGATCGCCCCCAAGACGGCCGAGGACAACCTGGCCAGCTGGCTCTTCGGAGCCCGCACCTCGGTGCTCATCGCGACCTCGGCCACGGTCGTCGCCTCGCTGGTCGGCATCGTGCTCGGCCTGATCTCCGGCTTCGTCGGCGGTGTGGTCGACAAGGTCATCTCGTTCCTCATCGACCTGTTCCTGACGCTGCCCTTCCTGCTGATGGCGCTCATCATCGCGCCGATCCTCAGCGAGCGCTTCGCCCTCACCCCCAGCCGCTACGGGACCATGCAGATCGTCTCGCTCATCGGCATCCTGTCGTTCTTCGGCTGGATGGCCGTGGCGCGCCTGGTGCGCGGTGAGGTGCTGTCGCTGCGCGAGCGGGAGTTCATCCTCTCGGCGCGGGTGATCGGCATGCCCACCACGCGCATCATGCTCAAGGAGCTGCTGCCCAACCTGGTGGCGCCCATCGTGGTGGCCATCTCGCTGATGCTGCCCGCGTTCATCGCGGCCGAGGCGGGCCTTGCCTTTCTCGGGGTCGGCATCACGCAGGGCGAGTCCTGGGGCCAGACGATCCTCCTGGCCAGCGCCTACTTCGAGCTCTACCCCCTCTATCTGTGGGAGCCCCTGATCGGCATCGTCGTCCTGGTGCTGGCTCTCAACCTCCTCGGCGACGCGATCCGCGACGCCGTCGATCCGAAGACGCGGCGCTAGTCGCTCGTCCTCGTTTCTCCCCCCAATTGTTGTCGCGGGCTGGGGCCTGCGACACGGATGAAGAAATAGAAAGGCTGGACAACCATGAAGCGCACCAAGTCGCTTGCCGTTGTCGCAGGCTTCGCCATGGTCACGCTTGCGGCCTGTGGTGGAGACGGCGGAGGCGGAAGTGCTGGGAGCAACAATCCCAGCGAGTTCATCAACCCCGAGTCCGACTTCGGCAAGATCGCCGACGCCGAGGGGCCCGCCCCCGAGGTCGACGGCGCCACCACCGGTGGCAGCATCACCGTGCTCATCCCGGGCGACCCCGGCCCGGAGGACCTCGACCCCGCCAACGGCTGGTCGGTCCTCGGCAACTCGATCCAGCAGGCGCTCACGCACCGGTCGCTGGTCCAGTTCCGTCGTGACCAGGAGACCGGGAACATGGAGCTCGTTCCCGACCTGGCCACCGACCTGGGTCGTCCCAACGAGGACTTCACCGAGTGGACGTTCACCATCAAGGACGTCAACTGGGAGAACGGCAACCCGATCACCGCCGAGGAGGTCAAGTACGGCGTCGAGCGCACCTTCGACTCCGAGACCTTCACCTCGGGCCCCGGCCAGGTCTACTCCGTGTCGAACTTCGACTGCGGCGAGGGCTACACCGGTCCGCAGGACGGTGACTGCCCCGGCATCACGGTCGACGGCCAGGACATCACCTTCAAGATGCAGGGTCCCTTCCCGGACATGGACTTCTGGTCCACCTTCATGGCGATCGGCCCGATCCCGCTCGAGAACTCCGACTTCCCAGCCTACGGCCGCATGCCGCTCTCGAGCGGCCCGTACAAGATCAAGGAGTTCCGCGTCAACGAGTCGTTGACCCTCGAGAAGAACCCCGAGTGGGACGCTGACTCCGACCCGGCGCGGCACCAGTACGCCGACGAGTGGGTCTTCAAGTTCGACCAGGACCAGGAGAAGGTCGACCAGCTGCTCATGAGCAGCTCGTCCGCCTCCCAGACCACGGTCTCCACCGGTCTGGGAGCCACCAACGTCTCCAAGCTGCGCGAGGCGCTGGGTGACAACTTCATCCAGCAGACCGGTCAGTGCGTCAGCTACCGCACGCCTGACTACACGAAGATCACCGACATCAACATCCGCAAGGCGATCGCCTGGGGTTACGACTTCGAGAACATCACCCTGGCCGGCGGCAACATCCCCGGTGTGACCCGGATCCCGGCGAGCACGATCATGCCTCCGGGCATGGCGGGTCGCAAGGACTACTTCCCGGACGGTGAGCAGTTCACCTACGACGCCGAGAAGGCCAAGGCGCTCCTCAAGGAGGCCGGCGCCGAGGGTTACAAGCTCTCCTTCGTCTACGACGACTCCGACGCCGAGGCGAAGGCTGCCGCCGAGCAGGAGAAGAAGGGCTACGAGAACGCGGGCTTCACCGTCGAGATGATTCCCTACCAGGATGACGCCTACGCCCTGTGGGACAACGCGAACAGCCCGATCAACGCCAAGCTGAACCTGCGTGCGGTCAACTGGTGCTCGGACTGGCCGTCCGCGTCGACGATGCTGCCCCCGCTCGTCGAGAGCGGTCAGCCCTACAACACCTCCTACTTCTCCGAGACCGAGGTGGACGACCGCATCAAGGAGATCGCCACCCTTCCTCTCGAGGAGCAGGCTGACGCGTGGGGTGACCTGGACGAGCTCATCGGGACCGAGTACCTCCCGATGATCCCGACCGCCTACCGCAACGACCTCTTCGGTGCGGGCAGCAAGATCGGTGGCTTCACCGGTGACGCCGCCATGAGCGCGATCTACTACAAGGACCTGTTCGTCACCCAGTGACGCACTCGTCCTTCGTAGATCGAACTCGAACGGACTGATCGACGATGGGGGTCGGGCCCAGTGCCCGGCCCCCATCGGGTCCGCTAGCCCCCAGCCATCGTGGATTGCCTCCACGGAGAGGTCCTGAGCGATGTTTTCCTACATCATCAAGCGCCTGATTTCCGGCGTGATCGTCGTCATCTTGGTGTCGATGGCCGTGTTCGCACTCTTCTGGTACGGACCCGAGAGCCCGGCCCGCGCCATCTGCAACCAGCAGACGGGCAACCGGTGCACCCCCGAGCGGCTCGACCGCTTCGAGGAGCAGATGGGCTACAACAACAACATCGTCTCCGAGTACGGCACCTACGCCGTGGGCATCTTCACCGGACGCGAGATGGAGATCGGCAACACGAAGATCGACTGTGCCGCGCCCTGCCTTGGCTACTCCCACCGGACCTTCAACCTCGTCTGGGAAGAGCTGATCGATCGACTCCCGGCGACCATCTCGGTCGCCGGTGGAGGCGCGGTCCTCTACCTCCTGCTCGGCATCCCCATCGGGGTGGCCGCCGCCCGAAGACGCGGCACCCTCGGCGACAAGCTGCTGGTGAGCTCCTTCCTCTTCATCAGCTCGGTGCCCTACTACCTCTTCGCCCTGCTGGCGTGGCTCTACTTCACCCTCATCTGGCAGGTGCCGATCCTCGGGGAGAGCGGCTACACGCCGTTCCTCGAGAACCCCGTGCAGTGGTTCCTCGGGTTGCTCCTGCCCTGGCTCGCCCTCGGCATCTTCGGGTCCACGCAATACACGCGTTACACCCGTGGCGCCATGGTCGAGACGCTGAGCGAGGACTACATCCGCACGGCCACGGCCAAGGGGCTCAGGCCCAGCACCGTCGTCTACCGCCACGGCCTGCGCAGCGCGCTCGTGCCCGTCGTCACCGTGTTCGGCATCGACCTCGGTGTCCTCCTCGCCGGCACGATCTTCACCGAGCGCATCTTCGAGATCCAGGGCATCGGCCGCTGGGGGCTCCAGGCGGTGCAGAGCTTCGACCTCCCGGTCGTGTCCGCGACTGCCCTCTTCGGGGCCATCATCATCGTCATCAGCAACCTGATCGTCGATATCATCTACAGCGTGCTCGACCCGCGAGTGAGGCTTTCGTGACCACCCACAGCATGCCGTCGTCCAGCGCTGGCGGCGGCAGCTCCGACGCCTACCTCGTCGTCGAGGACCTCAACGTCGAGTTCCCGACGCCCGACGGGCCCGTCCGCGCCGTCAAGGACCTCAGCTACCGGGTGGGCCTCGGCCAGACGCTCGGCATCGTGGGGGAGTCGGGCTCGGGCAAGTCCGTGTCGTCGATGGCCATCCTCGGCCTCCACGATGCGCAACGCTCGACGATCACCGGATCCATCAAGGTCGACGGCCAGGAGGTCGTCGGTCTCGACGAGCCCGGCATGCGCAAGCTCCGCGGCAACTCCGTGTCGATGATCTTCCAGGACGCTTTGGCGGCGCTGCACCCGTTCTACCGGGTCGGTGCGCAGCTGGGTGAGGCCTACCAGGTGCACCACGGCTCCGCCTCCAAGCGCGACGCCCGGCGCAAGTCGATCGAGATGCTCGACCGCGTCGGCATCCCGCAGCCCGACAAGCGCGTCGACGACTTCCCGCACCAGTTCTCCGGCGGCATGCGGCAGCGCGCCATGATCGCCATGGGGCTCATCAACGACCCCTCGCTGCTGATCGCCGACGAGCCGACCACCGCGCTCGACGTGACCGTGCAGGCCCAGATCCTGGACCTGCTCCAGGACCTCCAGCGTGAGTTCAACTCCGCGGTCATCATCATCACCCACGACCTCGGGGTCATCGCCGAGATGGCCGACGACGTGCTGGTGATGTATGCCGGCCGCGCGGTCGAGTACGGACCCTGCAAGGAGATCCTGGTCGCGCCCGAGATGCCCTACACCTGGGGCCTTCTCTCCAGCATCCCGGACGTCACGGCCGACACCGACGCCCGCCTGATCCCGATCCCCGGCAACCCGCCGAGCCTGCTCTCGCCGCCGAGCGGGTGCTCGTTCCACCCGCGGTGCGCCCACGTCGACAAGGTCCCCGGCGACCTGTGCTCGACCACCCTTCCCGAGCTCCTCCCCGGAGGTCGAGGACCACAGCACCTGAAGCGCTGCCACCTCGCCGACCCGGGAGAGGTCTTCCGCCGTGAAGTGCTCGCCGAGATCGCCCCCACGCGGGTGGAGGAGAACTGATGCCTGAGCAGGACACCACGACCGGCACCACCCCGGAGCACGAGCCGAGCGCTGACGCGCCCTCGGCTGCTGGCCAGTCCCAGGGCAAGCCCCAGGGCAAGCCGAAGGGCAAGGAGCACCTGACCTTCGACGAGCTGGCCGCCCAGTCGCACGCGGCCGCGCGGCTCGACCTGTCCCGCGGGTCGGTGCTCGAGGTCGACAACCTCAAGATGTACTTCCCGGTCAAGGCCGGTGGTCTCATCCGGCGCAAGGTCGGCGACGTGCAGGCCGTCGACGGCGTCTCCTTCCAGGTGCCGCGCGGTGGCTCGCTCGGGCTCGTGGGGGAGTCGGGCTGCGGCAAGTCGACCACCGGTCGCCTGATCACGCGGCTCTACGAGCCGACCGGCGGCAAGATCCTCTTCGAGGACCGCGACATGGCCGAGATGAACAATCGGGAGCTCAAGCCGCTGCGCCGCGAGGTGCAGATGATCTTCCAGGACCCCTACACCTCGCTCAACCCGCGGCACACGGTCGGCTCGATCATCGCCGCGCCGCTGGAGGTCCACAAGGTCCTGCCCAAGGACAAGATCCTGCCGCGGGTCCAGGAGCTGCTCGAGATCGTGGGCCTCAACCCCGAGCACTACAACCGCTACCCCAACGAGTTCTCCGGCGGCCAGCGTCAGCGCATCGGCATCGCCCGCGCGCTCACGCTCAACCCCAAGCTGCTCGTGGCCGACGAGCCCGTCTCGGCTCTGGACGTCTCGATCCAGGCGCAGGTCATCAACCTGCTCCAGGACATCCAGCGCGAGTTCGACGTCGCGTTCCTCTTCATCGCCCACGACCTGGCGGTCGTGCGGCACTTCTGCCCCGAGGTGGCGGTGATGTATCTCGGCAAGATCGTCGAGATCGGCGACCGCGAGAGCATCTACAGCGGCGCGCACCACCCCTACACGCAGGCGCTGCTCTCGGCGGTGCCCGACGTGAAGCAGGCCGCGATCGGAGGACGGCGCGAGCGCATCCGCCTGGAGGGCGACGTGCCCAGTCCGATCAACCCTCCCTCGGGCTGCCGCTTCCGCACCCGCTGCCCGATCGCGCAGGAGATCTGTGCCAGGCACGAGCCGCCCCTGCTGCAGATCGGCAAGCGGCACAAGGTCGCCTGCCACTTCCCCGGCTTGATCAACCAGCACCCCGACAAGCCGATCACCGCGCGACTCCTCGGGACCGACGATGCCGGCAGCCCCGACCCGGGCGCCACGCCGAGCTCCCAGATCACCAACAAGCCGGGCTACGACGACACCTGGTTCGACCTGGATGCGAAGACGTTTGGACACGCCTGACGGCCTGTTCGACACCCCGGGGACGCCGGCGGCCCGCACGGGCGCCGGCTCCCTGGCCGGCAACACCCATGCCTCCGCACCCCTGGCCGTGCGCATGCGCCCGCGCACGCTCGACGAGCTGGTCGGGCAGGCGCAGCTGCGCGCGCCGGGGTCGCCCCTGCGCCAGCTGATCGAGGGCGACCGGTCGATGTCGTTGCTGCTGTGGGGACCGCCCGGCACCGGCAAGACGACGATCGCCGCGATCCTGAGCCAGCAGACCGACCGCAGGTTCGTCGAGGTGTCGGCGGTCTCCGCCGGGGTCAAGGAGGTGCGTGCCGCGATCGACGGTGCGCGCGCCGAGCTCGTCAACGCCGGTCGCGAGACGGTGCTCTTCGTCGACGAGGTCCACCGCTTCAGCAAGGCGCAGCAGGACGCCCTGCTGCCCGGGGTCGAGAACCGGTGGGTGACGCTCGTGGCGGCGACGACGGAGAACCCGTTCTTCTCGGTGATCTCCCCGCTGCTCTCGCGCAGCCTGCTGCTGCGCCTGGAGTCGCTCACCGACGACGACGTACGCCGGGTGGTCGCCGACGCGCTCGTCGACGAGCGGGGCCTGGGTGGCCGGTTCACGGTCGAGCCCGAGGCCCTGGACCACCTGGTCCGCCTCGCAGGGGGCGACGCGCGCCGGTCCCTCACCTACCTCGAGGCAGCGACGGGTGCGGCGCAGGCGCGGGACAGCGACGTCGTCGACCTGGCGACCGCCGAGACCGCCGTCGACCAGGCGGCGGTGCGCTACGACCGCCAGGGCGACCAGCACTACGACGTGACCAGCGCCTTCATCAAGTCGATCCGCGGCTCCGACGCGGACGCGGCGGTCCACTACCTGGCCAGGATGATGGAGGCCGGGGAGGACCCGCGCTTCATCGCCCGGCGCCTGGTCATCCTGGCCAGCGAGGACATCGGCCTGGCCGACCCCACGGCACTCACCACCGCGGTCGCCGCCGCTCAGGCCGTCCAGCTGATCGGGATGCCCGAGGCCAGCTTCAACCTCGCCCACGCCACCATCGCGCTCGCGGTGGCCCCCAAGTCCAACGCGGTGACACTGGCGATCGGCGCCGCGAGCGCCGACGTGCGTGCCGGCAAGATCGGCCCGGTCCCCTCACACCTGCGCGACGCCCACTACGCCGGCGCCAAGAAGCTCGGGCACGGCTCGGGTCCCGACGGTGCCTACAAGTACAGCCACGACGAGCCCTACGGCATCGCCCAGCAGCAGTACGCCCCGGACGTGGTGCTCGACCGTGAGTACTACCGGCCGACCAGCCTCGGTGCCGAGGCCCAGGTCAAGGAGCGCTGGGAGCGCGTACGACGCCTGATCCGCGGCTCGTAGTGCCGCGATAGGGTCGGGCACTGTGAGCGAGGAGTGGACCGTGCAGGCCTGGACCGTGGTGGTCGCGGTCGTCGCCCTGCTGTCCCTGGTCGCTGTCGCCCTCCTGCTGCTCGGGCGCGCGCAGCGGCGTTCCCTTTCCGCGGGGGTTGCGGCAGGGGCTGCCGCCCGGGCGGAGTCGGCTGCCCTGCGTGAGCGCGTCGACGGCCTCGAGCGCCGGCTCTTGCTCGAGCGGGCGAGACCGTCGAGCGTCGAGGACCAGGACTACGTCATCACCAGCGTCGGCTCCCCGCACGACGAGGCCGGCGCGGGGGACCGGCTGCCGGCGCCGAGGGTGGATGCACCTCTCTTCGCCGATCTCGTGCTGCGCGAGGGCGTCGTGCAGGCGGCGTCGCTGGCTGCTGGCCTGCGCCGCGCGCTGGCGCCGGAGACCCGCAACCGCATCCGGTTCGAGATGAGGCGCGAGGTCAAACGGGCCCGCAAGCAGCGTCGAGCCGACCTGCGCGAGGCCCGTCGCGCCTGGGAGGCCCGGCAGCGCGCCGCAGGCTCGCTCGACGAGGGCTCTGCCGCATGAGTCGAGGCCTCTGGTTCGTCGCCGGGGCCGGGGCCGGGGTCTACGCCATGATCCGGGGACGCCGCGCCGCCGAGGCACTCAGCGCCGACGGTCTCCGCGACCGGGTGAGCGCGGCCGTCGTCGGTGCCCGGATGTTCCGTGACGAGGTCGCCCAGGGCAAGGCGGACGCGGAAACGGACTTGCGGCAGCGCGCGGCACTCAGGCCTCATGGGGCCCTCGAGCTCACGACCGGCGACGCCGGTCGCCCACCACCTGACGACGACAACGACAACGACAAGGACGGCACCAGCTGATGGACACCGCGGAGATCCGCCGACGGTTCGTGGCCCACTTCGAGGCCGCGGGACACACCGTGGTGCCCTCGGCGTCGTTGCTCGCCGACGACCCCAACCTGTTGTTCGTGCCGGCGGGGATGGTGCCCTTCAAGCCCTTCTTCCTCGGTCAGGAGACCCCGCCCTACTCCCGGGCGACCAGCATCCAGAAGTGTGTTCGCACCCCGGACATCGAGGACGTCGGCAAGACCACCCGCCACGGCACCTTCTTCGAGATGTGCGGCAACTTCTCCTTCGGTGACTACTTCAAGCAGGGCGCGATCGAGCTGGCGTGGGACCTGCTCACCACGTCGGTCGACGACGGCGGCTACGGGCTGGACGAGTCGCGCCTCTACCCCTCGGTGCTGGTGGGTGACGAGGAGGCGATCGAGCACTGGATGAAGGCCACCGGGCTGCCCCGGGAGCGCATCGTCCAGCTCGGCCGGAAGGAGAACTACTGGTCGATGGGGGTCCCCGGTCCCGGTGGGCCCTGCTCGGAGATCCTCTACGACCGCGGTCCCGAGTGGGGTCCCGACTTCGACGTCGCGACCCTCGGTCCCGACATGCCCTTCGAGCTGGAGGACCGGCTCCTGGAGATCTGGAACCTGGTCTTCATGCAGGACGAGCTGTCCGCGGTGCGCTCCAAGGAGGACTTCGACATCTCCGGCTCGCTGCCGAAGAGGAACATCGACACCGGCATGGGGCTCGAGCGCGTGGCCCTGCTGCTGCAGGGCAAGCACAACATGTACGAGATCGACGTCGTCCGCCCCGTCATCACCAAGGCCGAGGAGCTCACCGGCAAGCGCTACGGCGACGACCCTGCCGACGACGTCCGGTTCCGGGTGGTCGCCGACCACGTCCGGTCCTCGATGATGCTGATCGGCGACGGTGTCACGCCGGGCAACGACGGTCGCGGCTACGTCCTGCGTCGCCTGCTGCGGCGCGCGGTCCGGTCCATGCGGCTGCTGGGGTGTGACGACCGCGTGCTCCCCGAGCTCATGCCGGTCTCCCGCGACAAGATGGGGGAGACCTACGACAACCTCGTCTCGGACTGGCCACGGATCTCGAAGGTCGCCTTCGCGGAGGAGGACGCCTTCCGCAAGACCCTCCAGGCCGGCACGCAGATCTTCGACGTCGCGGCCGGAGAGGTGCGCTCCCAGGGGTCGACCGTCCTGCCCGGAGACCGCGCCTTCGCGCTGCACGACACCTTCGGCTTCCCGATCGACCTCACCCTCGAGATGGCCTCCGAGGCCGGGTTGAGCGTCGACGAGGCGGGCTTCCGCGCGCTCATGGTCGAGCAGCGCGAGCGCGCCAAGGCCGACGCCCGCGCCAAGAAGGGGTCCCACAGCGACACCGGCGCCTACCGCGGGATCCTCGACGCGCACGGACCGACCGAGTGGCTCGCCTACGAGACCGACCAGACCGAGTCCGCGGCGCTCGCGCTGATGGTCGGTGGCGTGCCGGTCCGGTCGCTGGCCCAGGGCGAGGTCGGCGAGCTCGTGCTCGACCGCACCCCGTTCTACGCCGAGTCGGGCGGCCAGGCGGCCGACGCCGGCACCATCGAGTTCGACGGCGGCCGGCTCGAGGTCCTCGACGTGCAGCGCCCGATCAAGGGTCTGGTCGTGCACCAGGTCCGCGTCGTCGACGGTGAGCTGGCCGCGCCCGGCGGCAAGAGCCTGCTCCACGCCCGGGTCGACCCCGAGTGGCGCATCGGCGCCCGCCAGGCCCACTCCGGCACGCACGTCGTCCACGCGGCCCTGCGCGAGGTGCTCGGCCCCACGGCCCTGCAGGCCGGCTCCTACAACCGGCCCGGCTACCTGCGCCTCGACTTCGGCTGGACCACCGGGCTGAGCCCCGAGCAGGTCCGCGCCATCGAGCAGGTCTCCAACAACGCGTTGCGTGCCGACCTCCCCGTCGGTGCCGACTACATGACGCTCGAGCAGGCCAAGGAGTGGGGCGCGATCGCGCTCTTCGGCGAGACCTACGACAACACGCAGGTGCGCGTCGTCGAGATCGGTGGCCCCTGGTCGCGCGAGCTCTGCGGCGGCACCCACGTCTCCCACTCCTCTCAGATCGGCACGATCGTCATCACCGGTGAGGCCTCCGTCGGGTCGGGCAACCGCCGCATCGAGGCCTTCACCGGCGTCGAGGGCTTCGCCTACCTCGCCCGTGAGCGCGACGTGGTCGGCCAGCTCACGGGTCTGCTCAAGACCCAGCCCGACGACCTGGTGGGACGCGTCGGCGACCTCGTCGAGCGCCTGCGCCAGGCCGAGAAGGAGCTCGAGAAGGGCCGCGTCGCCCGGCTGCTCGCGGGTGCCGACCAGCTGGCCTCGTCGGCCACCCGGGTCGGGGACGTCCAGGTCGTGGCGCAGCGCGCCGACGGTGCCGGAGCCGGTGACGTGCGCACCCTCGCGCTCGACGTGCGCAGCCGCCTGACCAGCGCGGAGCCGGGCGTCGTCGTGATCATCGGCGGCACCGAGGGCAAGGTCGCGGTCGTCGCGGCGCTCAACGACGAGGCTCGCGCGCGGGGGCTCTCGGCCAACGACCTGGTCCGCGCGGTCGGCTCGCTGCTCGGCGGCAAGGGCGGCGGCAAGGACGACGTCGCCCAGGGTGGGGGCACCGATGCCTCCCGCATCGACGAGGCGCTTGCCCTGGTCCTGGCCGAGGTCGGCCGCGGCTGATGCGACCCGGCGTACGGCTCGGCATCGACCCGGGGGATGCCCGCATCGGGGTGGCGCGGAGCGACCCCTCGGGGTTCCTCGCCACTCCCGTCGAGACCGTGAGACGCGGCAAGGGCGACGTGCGCCGGCTGCTGGCCATCCTGGCCGAGGAGGAGGCCGTCGAGGTGGTCGTCGGGCTGCCCCGGTCGCTGTCCGGTCGCGAGGGGCCCGCGGCCGCGAAGGTCCGGGAGTTCGCCGGTGCCCTGGCCCTGCGCGTGGCACCCGTGCCCGTGCGACTCGTCGACGAGCGACTGACCACGGTGGCGGCTGAGGCTATGCTGCGCGATCGTGGCAAGAAGGGCGGCAGCCGCAGGGCTGTCGTCGACCAGGCAGCCGCCGTGCTGATCCTGCAGCACGCACTGGACACTGAGCGCGCCACGGGCACGGCGCCGGGTGAGATCGTGGAGGAGACCCATGAGTGACCCAACGCCGCCCGGGGTGCCGGACGAGCACGACTCGCGCGACCACCAGGACGACCTGGACGCAGCCGCGCACGACAGCGTGATCCCCGGCACCGCGCTGGGCGCAGGGGTGGGCGGGTCGCGCCGCCGCAAGCGTCGCGGCCTGGGCTGCCTGCCCGTCCTGGTCGTGCTCGCGGTGCTCGCCGGTCTGCTCTACGTCGGGGTGACCAAGGGCATCGACGTCATCCAGGACCAGTTCAGCGAGGCCGAGGACTTCGCCGGCCCCGGCCGGGGCAAGGTCAACTTCGAGGTCCAGTCGGGCGACACCTCGGCGGCCATCGGTCGCAACCTCAAGGAGCAGGGCATCGTCGCGTCGGTCGACGCCTTCGTCTCCGCGGCCCGGGGCGAGCCGCGCGCCGGCGGCATCCAGGTCGGCTTCTACCTCCTCAAGAAGGAGATGGCAGCCGAGGACGCGCTCCAGGTCCTCATCGACCCCGCCAACATCGTCTCCAACGCGATCACCTTCCCCGAGGGCCTGCGGGTCGTCGACATCCTCGACATCTTCGTCGAGAAGACCGACTTCAAGCGCCGCGACTTCCAGAAGGTCCTCGACAACCCCGGCAAGCTCGGCCTCCCCGACTACGCGGGCGGCAACGCCGAGGGCTATCTCTTCCCCTCGACCTACGGCTTCGGTCCCAACGAGTCCCCCGAGTCGATGCTCACCGCGATGGTGACCCGCTGGAAGCAGGCGGCCGACGACGCCGGCCTCGAGGACGCCGCGGCCGCCCTGGGGCTCTCGCCCCACGAGCTGATGACGGTGGCCAGCCTGGTGGAGGCCGAGGGACGCGGTGATGACATGCCCAAGATCTCCCGGGTCATCTACAACAGGCTCGACGACGTCACCGGCCCGACCATCGGGCGCCTGCAGATCGACGCGACGGTCAACTTCGCGCTGGGCCGCGAGCTGGTGGCGATCCCGACCCTCGACGACCTCGAGGTCGACTCGCCCTACAACACCTACGCCAACGCGGGCCTGCCCCCGGGTCCGATCGAGGCTCCGGGTGATGCCGCCATCAAGGCCGCCAGCAAGCCCGCCGACGGCCCCTGGTTGTTCTACGTGACGGTCAACCTGGAGACCGGCGAGACCAAGTTCACCGAGAGCTACGACGAGTTCCTGACGTTCAAGAACCAGCTGCGCGACTACTGCGCCACGCAGTCCGACCGCTGCTGATGCGGTGTGCCGTCCTCGGTGACCCGATCTCGCACTCGCTGTCACCGGTGCTGCACCGCGCCGGCTACGCGACGGTCGGGCTCGACTGGGACTACGAGGCGGTCCAGGTCGCCGCGGGCGGCCTGGGCGCGCTCGTGTCGAGCGCCGACGAGACCTGGCGGGGCTTCTCGCTGACGATGCCGCTCAAGCGCGAGGCCATGGTGCTGGCCGACCGGGTCTCGGCCCGCGCCGCCCTGGTCGGAGCGGCCAACACGCTGCTCCTCGTGGACGGTCTCATCAGGGCGGACAACACCGACCTGCCGGGGGCCGGGGCCGCCGTCCGGGAGAGGTACGACGGACCCGTCCGGTCGGTGAGCATCCTCGGCGCCGGCGCCACGGCGGCGTCGACCGGGCTGGCGCTCTGCGACCTGGGCGCCACCACGGTCACGCTGCACGCCCGCTCGCCCGAGCGCGCCCGCGAGACCCTCGAGGCGATCAGCCGTCACCCCGCGGGTCCGGCCGTGCTCGTCGCGCCGCTCGACGACACCCCGACCGGCGACGTGCTGGTCAGCACCGTGCCGGTCGCGGCCCAGACCCCGGCCCTGGTCGAGCGCTGCGCCGCCGTCCCCGTGCTCTTCGAGGTCCTCTACGACCCGTGGCCGACCCCGCTGGCCGCCGGCGTGGAGCGCGGTGACGGCCGGGTGCTGGTCAGCGGTCTCGACCTGCTGGTCCACCAGGCCGCCCTGCAGTTCGAGATCTTCACCGGGCTGGCCGCGCCGCTCGAGGCGATGCGGGCCGCCGGCGAGGCGGCGCTGGCCGAGCGACGGCCCGGGTGAGCGGCGCCGTGGTGGGCGCCCTCCTCGGTCTCGTGCTGGGCGGTCTCGGCGGCCTCCTGGTGCCGGCCGTCGTCCGACGGGTGCCCGAGCCGGCGCTGGACCCGGACCTCGACCCGCCCAAGGAGCCCTACGCGGCGATCGCCGCCCTCCGGGGTCTCACGTGGAAGTCGTGCCTCGCCTCGGCGCTGGCCGGCGCCCTGGTCGGGGCCGCGGTGGGGCCGACCTGGCCGCTGGTGCCCCTCCTGCCGCTGGTGCCCCTCGGCGTCGCGCTCGCCGTCATCGACTGGCGCACCATGCTGCTGCCCACCCGCCTCGTGGCGCCGTCGTACGTCGTGGTGGGTGGGCTGGTCCTCGTCGCCTGGGCGGCGACCGGCGACACCCAGGACCTGGTCCGCGCGGGCTGGGGCTGGCTCGTCTACGGCGGCTCGTTCTTCGTGCTGTGGTTCATCCACCCGCGCGGGCTCGGCTACGGCGACGTGCGGCTCGCGGGCGTGCTCGGCATCGCCCTGGGCCACCTCGGCTGGGGCGAGCTGCTGGTCGGGCTCTACGCCGGGTTCCTGCTCGGCGGTGTCGGGGGAGGCCTGCTGTCACTGCTGCGGGTGGTCGAGCGACGGGCGTTCCCGTTCGGTCCGTTCATGCTCGTCGGAGCGGTCCTGGGCGTCGTCGTCGGCGACCCCGTGCTCGACGCGGTCCTCGGCGGGAGTCTCGTCGGGGGATGACCGGCGTGGAGTCCTGCGGGCTCAGTGGGAGACTGGCCCCATGTTGCGTTGGCTCACTGCGGGCGAGTCCCACGGTCCGTCCCTGGTCGCGATCCTCGAAGGGCTTCCCGCGCACGTGCGGGTGACCACCGAGGACATCGACGACTCCCTGGCCCGACGACGTCTCGGCTACGGCCGCGGTGCGCGGATGAAGTTCGAGCAGGACCAGGTCACCATCACCGGCGGCGTGCGCCACGGGCTCACCCAGGGCGGCCCCGTCGCCCTGCAGGTGGGCAACACCGAGTGGCCCAAGTGGGAGCGGGTGATGGCGGCCGACCCGGTCGACCCCGCCGAGCTGGAGACCCTGGCGCGCAACGCGCCGCTGACCCGGCCCCGTCCCGGCCACGCCGACCTGGCGGGCATGCAGAAGTACGACTTCGACGACGCCCGGCCGATCCTCGAGCGCGCCTCCGCCCGCGAGACCGCCGCCCGGGTGGCCCTCGGCCGGGTCGCCAGCAACTTCCTCGAGCAGGCCGTGGGCGCGCGCATCGTCTCCCACGTCATCGAGCTCGGGGGCGTCCGCGCACCCGACGGCCTCTGGCCCGCGGCCGACGACGTCGCGCGCCTCGACGCCGACGAGGTCCGCTGCCTCGACCAGGACACCTCGGCGGCGATGGTCGCTGCGATCGACCAGGCCCACAAGGACGGGGACACCCTCGGTGGCGTCGTCGAGGTCGTGGTGCACGGCCTCCCGCCGGGCCTCGGCTCCCACGTCCACTGGGACCGCCGCCTCGACTCGCGCCTGGCCGGTGCCCTCATGGGCATCCAGGCCATCAAGGGCGTCGAGGTCGGCGACGGCTTCGCGCTCGCCGCGACACCCGGGTCCCTGGCCCACGACGAGATCGTGCCCACCGACGAGGGCATCCGTCGCACCTCCGGCCGCTCCGGCGGCACCGAGGGCGGCATGACCACCGGTGAGGTGCTCCGGGTGCGGGCGGCGATGAAGCCGATCGCGACCGTCCCGCGGGCGCTGCGCACCGTGGACGTCGCCACCGGGGAGGCGACCGTGGCCCACCACCAGCGCTCCGACGTGTGTGCCGTGCCCGCCGCCGGCATCGTCGCAGAGGCGATGGTCGCGCTGGTGCTCGCCGACGCCGTCATCGAGAAGTTCGGCGGCGACTCGGTGCAGGAGACCCGGCGCAACGCCACCAGCTACCTCGACGCGCTGAGGTACCGATGACGCTGGCCGTGATCGTCGGCCCCATGGGCGCCGGCAAGTCCACCGTGGCCGCGCTGCTCGCCGAGTCGCTCGGGGTCCGCGCGCGGGACACCGACGCCGACGTGGAGCGCATCGAGGGCCGCTCGATCTCCGACATCTTCGTCGACTCCGGCGAGCAGCACTTCCGGGTGCTCGAGAAGGCCGCGGTCGCGGACGCGCTCGCCAGCCACGACGGCGTGCTGTCGCTCGGCGGGGGCGCCGTGCTCGACCCCGAGACGCAGGCGCTGCTGGCCGGTCACCGTGTGGTCTTCCTGCGCGTCGGTCTCTCCGAGGCCGTCAAGCGGGTCGGTCTCGGCACCGGCCGACCGCTGCTCCTGGGCAACGTGCGCGCGCGCATCAAGGCCGCTGCTCGACGAGCGCGCGCCGGTCTACGAGTCGCTCGCCGACGTCACCGTCGACACCGACGGTCGCACCCCCGCCGAGGTCGCCGACGAGGTGCGCGCCGCCCTCGAGCAGGTGGCCCAGCCATGACCCCGACTGTCGCGACGAGTGGCACGACCGCTCCCCGGGTGCTCCACGTCGGCGGCGCCTCGCCGTACGACGTCGTGGTCGGGGTGGGCATCACCGACCGGCTGGCGGCGATGCTCGGCTCCTCGGTCCAGCGCATCGCCTTCCTCTACGCCGGGCCGCTGGGCGAGCTCGCGCAGCCGCTCGTCGACGCCCTGCGGGCCGACTTCGACGTGCTCGCGCTCGGGCTGCCCGACGGCGAGGGCACCAAGACGGCTGCGGTGGCCAACGACTGCTGGGAGGCCCTCGGGGCTGCCGGCTTCACCCGCTCCGACGCGGTCGTCACCTTCGGCGGCGGCGCCACCACCGACCTCGGCGGCTTCGTGGCCGCCAGCTGGCTGCGCGGCGTCCGCGTCGTGCACGTGCCCACCACGCTGCTCGCGATGGTCGACGCCGCGGTCGGTGGCAAGACCGGCATCAACACCGCGGCGGGCAAGAACCTCGTCGGCGCCTTCCACGAGCCCGCGGGCGTCCTGTGCGACCTGGGCCTCCTCGAGACGCTGCCCCGCGACGAGCTGGTCGCCGGGCTCGGGGAGGTCGTCAAGTGCGGCTTCATCGCCGACCCGGAGATCCTGCGGCTGGTGGAGACCACCGAGCCGGACGCGCTGACGGCCGGCTCCGCGGTCCTGCGCGAGCTCGTCGAGCGCGCCATCCAGGTCAAGATCGACGTCGTCGTCGCGGACCTCAAGGAGACCGGGGGAGCAGGCGGTCACCCGGGGCGCGAGGCACTCAACTACGGCCACACCCTCGCCCACGCCATCGAGCGCTCCGAGGACTACGCCATCCGGCACGGCGAGGCCGTCGCCATCGGCTGCGTCTTCGTCGCCGAGCTCGCCGGTCGAGCCGGCCGGCTCGCGCCCGACGTCGTCGCGCGGCACCACCGCACCTTCGCCCGCGTGGGTCTCCCCACGACGTACGACGGCGCGGACTTCGACGAGCTCCACGCCGCGATGCGCATCGACAAGAAGACCCGCGGCTCCCAGCTGCGCTTCGTCGTGCTCGACGACCTCGCGTCGCCGAGCATCCTGGCCGGTCCCTCCGAGGAGCACCTGCGCGCGGCCTTCGCGGCGATCTCCGGTGCGGCCCGATGACCGGCCCGACCAAGGTCCTGGTGCTCAACGGCCCCAACCTGGGCCGCCTGGGCCGCCGCCAGCCCGAGATCTACGGCACCACCACCCACGCCGAGCTCGCCCACCTCTGCGTCACCTGGGGCACCGCCCTCGGTCTCGCGGTCGAGGTCCGTCAGACCAACCACGAGGGCGACCTGCTCGACTGGCTCAACGGGGCCGCCGACGACCACACCCCGGTCGTGCTCAACGCCGCCGCCTGGACGCACTACTCGTGGGCGATCTTCGACGCCTGCGCCCAGCTCACCGCCCCTCTCGTCGAGGTCCACCTCTCCGACCCCACCCAGCGTCCCGAGGTCTTCCGCCACACCTCCGTCGTCACCCCGCACGCCGTCGAGGTCGTCGCCGGCCACGGGGTCGACGGCTACCGCATGGCGCTCGAGACCATCGGTCGCTCGCTCACCTCCTGACTCGTGTGCTGACCCGTGCCGCGTCGGCCGCGTCGGGTCGGCTGGGCGTCGGGTCGTGTGCCGCAGGACGCGGTCCAGCGCCTGCTGCGGCACACGACCCGAGGGGGGCAGTCGACCGGAACCGCGCTGCGCAGCGGGGCGTCCAAGCGCGAAACCGACGCGTGGAGGATGCCGTGGACGACCAGCCCGACGACCGGCCCGACGACCAGCCCGACCGCGGGCCCACCCGGAGCGTCACGGTGAGCCTGACCGGGTTGCTGGTGGCCGCACTGGCGGCGCTGGCCCTGGTCGTCGCCTACCTGCTCGGCGGAGCAGGCGGTGCCACGCCGACAGCGCAGGCCCTCACCCCGACATCTCCTGCGCAGGGCGCGACGGCTGAGCCGCGCACCCTGACCATGAGCGGCGCGGGGGAGGCGACGGCCGTGCCGGACCAGGTGGGCTTCGACCTGTCGGTGCGCACCAAGCGGCCCGGGCTCGACGAGGCTCTGGCCGCGGGGAGCCGCACGATGGAGCGGGTCATGGACGCGCTCGTGGCCGCCGGGGTGGAGCGCAAGGACGTGCAGACGACCGGACTGGAGATGTATCCGGTCTACGACTACCCGCGCTATGCCCCGCCCGTGCTCACCGGTTACCGCGTCACCCAGCGGGCCGTGGTCCTGGTGCGCGAGCTCCGCTCGGCCGGGGGTGTGGTCAGCGCCGCGATCGACGCCGGGGGCGACGCCGCCCGCGTCGGCGACATCGCCCTGAAGGTCGGGGACCCCGAGAAGGCACTCGGCAAGGCGCGTCGCCTCGCCGTCGAGGAGGCCACCCTCAAGGCGCAGGAGTACGCCGAGGCGACCGGCCAGGACCTGGGCGCCGTGCTGACGCTGCACGAGGTCGAGGCGACGTCGCGCAGCGCCATCGACCAGCGGCCCCTCGCCTACGAGGCGGCGGCTCTGCGCGACAGCGCCGACGCGCCCCTGCCCATCAGCGCCGGACGGGCCGACCTGGGGGTGCGGGTCCGGATCGTGTGGGAGCTCGCCGGGTAGGGGCGGTCGACGACGGCGGCGCATTTCGGCCCGAGGGGTCGGGCGCCGCTAGACTCGGATGCTGTTGCCCGCGACGTACCGGGTGATGCTCGACCCCCCTCAGACACGAAGGCTGAATCGCGCGCATGGCATCGACCAACGACCTCAAGAACGGCATGGTTCTCAGCATCGACGGTCAGCTGTGGGCCGTCGTGGACTTCCAGCACGTCAAGCCCGGCAAGGGCCCGGCGTTCGTGCGGACCAAGCTCCGCAACGTCGAGTCGGGCAAGAACGTCGACAAGACGTTCAACGCCGGCACCAAGGTCGAGACCGCCACGGTCGACCGACGCACCATGCAGTACCTCTACAACGACGGCACGTCGTTCGTCTTCATGGACTCCGGCACCTTCGAGCAGACCGAGGTCAGCCCCGAGGTCCTGGGTGACGGCGCCAACTTCCTCCTCGAGAACCAGGACGCGATCGTCGCGACCAACGAGGGCCGGGTGCTCTTCGTGGAGCTGCCCGCCTCCGTCGAGCTCATCGTCACGTTCACCGAGCCCGGCCTGGCCGGCGACAGCGCCACGGGTCGCACCAAGCCCGCCACGCTGGAGACCGGTCACGAGATCCAGGTCCCGCTGTTCATCAACCAGGGCGAGAAGCTCAAGGTCGACACCCGCGACTCCTCCTACCTGGGCCGCGTCAAGTCCTGATGGGTGCTCGCTCCAAGGCCCGCAAGCGCGCGCTGGACGTCCTCTACGCCTCCGAGATGCGGGGAGAGTCGGCCAACGACGCGCTGGACCGTCTGATCACCGAGGGTGAGGCGCCCAACAACGCCTACACGGTGACGATCGTGCGGGGGGTGGTGGAGCACCGGGTCGAGATCGACGACCTGCTCTCCTCCTTCGCCGAGGGCTGGACCCTCGACCGGATGCCGGCGGTCGACCGCAACGTCCTGCGGATCGGGGTCTGGGAGCTGCTCCACGCCGAGGACGTCCCCGACACCGTCGCGGTCTCCGAGGCCATCGCCCTGGTCCGCGACCTGTCGACCGACGACTCGCCGCCCTTCGTCAACGGGATCCTGAGCGCCATCCAGCGTCACAAGCCGGCACCTGCCTGACATGATCTGCCCATGAGCAAGATGGACAGCCAGGATGCCGTGGACACTGCGGGCCGTATCGGACTGATCGTCTACGGTGCGGTCCACCTGCTGGTGGGCTGGCTGGCGCTCCAGCTCGCCTTCGGCGAGAGCTCGGGCTCGGCCTCCAGCAGCGGTGCGATCCGGGAGCTGGCCTCCCAGCCGTCGGGCGAGATCCTCGTGTGGGTGGTCGCGATCGGCATGTTCCTCCTGGCCCTGTGGCGCCTCGAGGACGGCTTCCTCGGGCGTCGGCACGAGGACAAGTCCGACCGGCTCAAGGCCGGCGGGGTGGCCGTCTTCAAGGCCGCCCTCTACGTCACCGTCGGCATCACCGCGATGCGGGCGGCCATCGGCTCCAGCTCGTCGGGTGGCAGCAGCTCGGACACGATGACCGCGAAGGTCATGAACCTCCCGGGTGGTCAGCTGATCATCGGTGCCGTCGGGCTGGGGATCATCGCCTACGGCGCCCGTCTGGGCTGGATCGCGTGGAGCGAGTCGTTCCTGAAGAAGATCGACGGCAAGGACCAGGGCGGCAAGACCGGGTCGACCTTCAAGTGGCTGGGCAAGACCGGCTATGCCGCCAAGGGTGTCTCGATCGCCGTCATCGGCAGCCTCTTCGTCTACGCCGCTGCGACCCACGAGGCCAAGAAGTCCGGGGGGCTCGACGAGGCGCTCCACGAGATCCTCCAGCAGCCCTACGGCCCGGTGCTGCTGACCCTGGTCGCGCTCGGCATCATCGCCTACGGGCTCTTCGCCTTCGCCCGCGCCAAGCAGGACTCGCCGGACTGATCGTGTCCCCACGCACTCCCCGGTGTTGGCCGGGCGTGCGAGGCTGAGCCCATGAGCGCCAGGGACGTCGACGTCGTCGTGATCGGACTGGGACCAGGCGGGGAGTACGCCGCGCAGAAGCTCGCCGAGGCCGGCCTTCGCGTCGTCGGGGTCGAGCAGGACCTGGTCGGGGGCGAGTGCCCGTTCTACGGCTGCATCCCCTCCAAGATCATGATCCGCGGCGCGGGCACGCTGGCGGAGGCCCGTCGCGCGCCGCTGCTGGGAGGCGAGACCGAGGTGAGCCCCGACTGGGGCCTGGTCGCCCGCCGCATCGACAAGCAGGCCACCAACCACTGGGACGACGAGTCGCACGTCGAGCGGCTGGTCGAGGCCGGTGTCGAGATCATCCGCGGCCGCGGTCGGCTCGACGGCGCGGGCCGGGTCCTGGTCGAGGGGACCGACGGCCAGCAGCACGAGCTCGTCGCGAGCCGCGGCGTCGTGCTGAACGCCGGCACGAAGCCGGCCTCGCTGCCGATCGAGGGCCTGGCGGCCACGCCGTACTGGACGAACCGCGAGGTCGTGCGGGTCACCGAGCTGCCCGAGAGCCTGGTGGTCATCGGCGGGGGGCCGATCGGGTGCGAGCTCACGCAGGTCTTCGCCCGCTACGGCGTGCAGGTCACCCTCCTGGAGGTGGCAGACCGGGTCCTCGGCCCCGAGGAGCCCGAGAGCAGCGAGGTGCTCCACGCGATCCTCGAGCGCGAGGGGGTCACGATCCGGACCGGCGTGGACATTGCGAGCGTCAGCCATGACGGACGCTTCCACGTCGACCTGGGCGAGGAGGTCGTCAGCGCCGACCAGCTGCTCGTCGCCGCCGGGCGCCGGACGCTGCTCACCGGCATCGGCCTGGAGACGCTGGGGCTGGGCGATGAGCTCAAGGTCATCGAGACCGACGAGCGGATGCGCGCAGGGGACCGGCTGTGGGCCCTGGGCGACGCGACGGGCAAGGGTGCCTTCACGCACGTCTCGATGTATCAGGGCGCGGTCGCCGTGCGCGACATCCTCGGGGAGGACGGGCCGTGGGCCGACTACCGCGCCGTCAGCCGGGTCACGTTCACCGACCCCGAGGTCGCGTCCGTGGGCATGACGGAGAAGCAGGCCCGCGAGGCCGGGCTGCGGGTCGCCGTCAGCGTGGCCGACATCGCCGAGTCCAGCCGCGGCTGGATCCACCAGGTGGGCAACGAGGGCGTGATCAAGCTCGTCGCGGACGCCGATCGAGGGATCCTGGTGGGCGCCTCCGCGGTCTCACCGGCAGGGGGAGAGGTGATCGGCCTGCTCGCTGCGGCCGTGCACGCCGAGATCCCCGTCGCGACCCTGCGCACCATGCACTTCGCCTACCCGACCTTCCACCGCACCATCGAGGTGGCGCTCGCCGGTCTGGCGGTCTGACCCGCTGCGGGGGTCGCGGGTTTGAGCGACGCGCCGTTGGACAGACTCCGCGCAGGCGCACGCTGCACGCGCTGCCTGCCTGCCCCTGCTCGTCGTCCTGCCCGCAGCCTCGTGCTGGGGCTGAAGGAGTCGTCATGACCCAGCACCCCCACGACCCGGCGCACGTCCCCGGTGAGCGCGACGTCTCCGACACCAGCGACCGGCTCTACACGCCCGAGGAGCTGCACGCCTACGCCGCGCAGCAGGAGCAGGTGGCCACCCCGCCGCGCCGCCCCGACCCGCTCAGCGACCCACTGGACGACCCGCTGGCTGGCCCTCTGGCTGGACAGCTGGGCACTCCTCCGCCGTCCTCGCCGGGAGGGCACCTCGACACGCGCGCCCCGGCGAGCCCGGCGCCGTTCGCGCCCCCGCCGAGCGCGAGCCCCGGCCCGACCGGTCCGCCGCCGTCGGCTCCGCCCTTCGCGCCTCCCAGCACCACGACTCCGCCCATGTCGCCGCCCCCCGCCCCGGCTCCGGCTCCGGCGTCCGCCCCGGCTCCGGCCGCTCCAGTGCCGCCCGCGCCCGAGACCCGGGCCGCGGTCCCCGCCACGCCGGCGGCCCCGGCCACGACCGAGACGCCCGAGACGGACGCGGAGCCGCGCCGCTTCATGACGGCGACCGACTTCTTGGACCGTCGCGACAGCGAGAAGGACAACGGCCCGGCGACGTGGGGCTGGCGCGGCCGGGTCCGGCGCTGGAGCGGCGGCCTGGTGCAGCCCAAGATGGGTCCGGCCGAGCTGGAGTTCGAGAGCCACCGCAGCGCCATCCAGCGCGACTTCGACGGTCCGCGCACGATCGCCTTCATCAACCCCAAGGGCGGTGCCGCCAAGACCACCGGCGTCCTCGCGGCCGGCTACACCTTCGGCACGGTCCGCGGCGGCGGCGTGGTCGCGTGGGACAACAACGAGACGCGGGGCACGCTCGGCATCCGGGGCACGCGCAGCAACCACCGCAACACCACCCGCGAGCTGCTCGAGGACCTCGAGCGCTTCAGCGACGTCTACCAGTCGCGGATCGGCGACCTCGGCGCCTTCGTGCGCTCCCAGGGCGACGCCCACTTCGACGTCCTGGCCTCCGACGAGCGCCCCGATGTCACGGGCACGATCCGTGCCGACGACTTCGGGGCGGTCCACAAGCTGCTCGAGCGCTTCTACCGGGTGATCCTGGTCGACACCGGCAACAACATGCGGGCGGAGAACTGGCTGGCCGCCGCGGAGGCCGCCGACCTGCTCGTCATCACCAGCACGGTCCGCGAGGACACCGGCTACAGCGGCCTGTGGATGCTCGACGCCCTGCAGGACGCCGGCATGCAGAACCTCAAGTACAAGGTGGTCACGGTGCTCTCCGACCCCTCGCCGCAGGTCGACGCCAAGCTGGCGCACGACCTGGTGCAGGTCTACGAGCAGCGCACCCGGGCGGTCTACCGCGTGCCCTACGACCCGGCCCTGGTCTCCGGCTCGATCGTGCCCTACGCGCAGCTCTCGGACGCGACCAAGATGTCGTGGTTGCGCGCCAGTGCGGGCATGGCGGCCGCGCTGTAGCGCTGTCTCGGGTGGGGGACGGAATGTCTGGGCGCTCCCGGGTGCTGGGAGTGACATGCGAGCAGTCGTCTACACCCAGACCGGTCCGTCCTCCGTCCTTCGTCTCGTCGAGCGCGACGTGGCCGAGCCCGGCCCCGGTGAGGTCCGGGTGCGTATCGTGCGATCGGGCGTGAACCCCACCGACTGGAAGTTCCGTGCCGGCATGCCCCAGGGCTACGACGAGGTCGTGCCCGGGCAGGACGGGGCCGGCGTGGTCGACGCCGTCGGCGCGGGTGTCGAGGGCCTGGCGGTCGGTGACCGCGTGTGGTTGATCCTGGCCCAGCACGGCCGGGCCTACGGCACGGCGGCCGAGCTGTCGGTGCAGCCGGCCGAGCTCGTCGTACGCCTGCCCGACGAGGCCGACTTCGACCTCGGCGCCAGCCTGGGCGTCCCGGCCGTGACCGCCCACCGGGCCCTCACCGCCGCCGAGGGAGGTCCCACCCGCCTCGGGCCGGGCGCGCTCGAGGGAAGGACCGTCCTGGTGGCGGGAGGAGCGGGCGCCGTCGGCAACGCCGCCATCCAGCTCGCCCGCTGGTCGGGGGCGCGGGTCATATCCACGGTGAGCGGCGATGAGAAGGCCGACCTGGCGAGGGCTGCCGGCGCGCAGCACGTCGTGAACTACCGGACCTCGGACGCGGCGGCGGAGATCCTGGCGCTCTCCCCGGACGGTGTCGACCTCGTGGTCGAGGTGGCGCCGGCGCAGAACAACGACCTGGACGTGGCCGTGACGAAGAACCGGGGGACGATCGCGATCTACGCCAACAACGGCGGCGAGTCCTTCACCATCGACATCCGACCGACGTTCTCCCGCAACCTGCGCTACCAGTTCCTCCTGCTCTACACCCTCGGCGCCGACCTGATCGCCGCGGCGGCCGAGGACATCAACGCCGCCGTCGTCGCGGGTGCCCTGCGGGTCGGGGCCGACGTCGGCGTGCCGCTGCACCACTTCCCGCTCGAGCAGACCGCGGCCGCGCACCAGGCCGTCGAGGACGGCGCGGTCGGCAAGGTCCTGATCGACGTGGGCTGAGCCCGGCTCTCTGTCGAGGGCCGACGGCCGACGCCCGAGTGGGCGTGCCGGCCGGCGGGTAACGGGTCAGCATGACTGCAGACCTGACCGGCAAGAAGATCGCCTTCCTCGTCGCCGGCTCCGGGGTGGAGCAGGTCGAGCTCACCACCCCGTGGGACGCCCTGCGCGACGCCGGGGCGGAGACCACCCTGGTCGCCCCGGAGACCGGCCCCGTCCAGGCCTTCGACAACGACGTCGAGAAGGCCGACACCTTCGAGGCCACCCTGGCCGCCGCGTCGGCCTCGGTCGACGACTTCGACGCGCTCGTGCTGCCCGGGGGGACGACCAACGCGGACGCCCTGCGGCTCGAGGGGGCGGCAGTCGCCCTGGTGACGGCCTTCGTCGAGGCCGGCAAGCCGGTCGCGGCGATCTGCCACGGGCCCTGGGCCCTGGTCGAGGCCGACGTGCTCGCCGGCAAGACGCTGACGTCGTACCCCTCGCTGCAGACCGACCTGCGCAACGCGGGCGGCACCTGGGTGGACGAGGAAGCCGTCACCTGTCCGGCCAACGGCTGGACCCTCGTCACCAGCCGCAACCCCGGTGACCTGGACGCCTTCGTCGAGGCGGCGGCCGCGGCGTTCGCCTGATCGTCCCGGCCGCGGACGACGCTTGTAGCGTGACGGGATGCCGATCCCCGACTTCGTCCTCCGCCTCCGCGAGAGCATCGGTCACGACCTGCTGTGGCTGCCCGCGGTGACGGCCGTCGTGCTGCGTGACGACGAGGTCCTGCTGGTCGAGCGCGCCGACAACGGGCGCTGGGCGCCGGTCACCGGCATCGTCGACCCGGGCGAGCACCCCGAGGTCGCCGCGGCGCGCGAGGCGCTCGAGGAGACCGGTGTCGTGTGCCGGGTCGAGCGCCTGGTGTCGGTGGGCGTCTCGCCCGTCGTCACCCACGTCAACGGCGACCTGGCGCAGTACCTCGACCACACCTACCTGTGCCGCTACCTCTCCGGCGACGCGCACGTCGCGGATGACGAGTCGACCTCCGTCGTGTGGCGCCACCTCGCCGACCTGCCCCCGATGGAGCCCGTGCTCGTCGAACGCATCCGCCTCGCCGCCGCGAGCCGGTGACCGGGTCGATGACCGGGTCGATGACCGGGTCGATGACCGGGTCGATGACCGGGTCGATGACGGGGCGAGGCGGGCGGCGGCCCCGGCGCTGTCGGCGTACCCGTCCTGACGTCTGAGCCCTGGCCACCGCGCGGCCGTCTCGCCCGTCTGAGCGTCTTTGTTGGTCTGACCCCGCACGGAACTGTCGCTGGGACGATGAAACTTCGTACTCCTACCGACAGTTTCACCGGCCGGCCGGTGAAACTGTTCCGGGCGCCGTACCGTCCCACCCGTCCCACGGGCCACTGCTGCCCCACATCCCAATGAAACTGTCGCTGGGACGATGAAACTTCGTACTCCAACCGACAGTTTCACCGGCTGGCCGGTGAAACTGTCCCCGGACGGCCCCCCTCACTCCTTGGCAGCACCCCAGCCGTGCCAGCGGTCGACGACGAACCAGGCGTTGACGCGGGGGCTGTCGCGGGTGGGGTAGGGGCGGTCGGCGTAGTGGGTGCTGAGCCGGTCGATGCCGACGAGGCCCTCGTCGTCGCTCATCTCCACGACGCGACCGATCAGGGAGACGTGGGTGTACCAGTCGCCGCCGTCGAGCACGGTGAGGGTGAGGCGGGGGTCGCGCCGCAGGTGCTTCACGCGCACGCGGGTGTGGTCCATGTTGAGCAGGACGCGGTCGTCGTCCTCGAGCGCGTACCAGGTCGCCACGGACACGGGAGCGCCGTCGGAGCGCAGGGTCGTGACGACGGCGGGGTTGGGGCGGAGCAGCAACGTGCGGACGTCGGCGGGAAAGGGCAGCTCGGGCATGGGGCCTCCTGGGACGGGTCCTGCCACCGTAGCCAACCCGGACCGGTGTCCGCGTGCCGAGAAGCCGGGCGGTCCGTACGTCGGTCCGGTCGCGGCTGCGGTAGCGTGGCGCCCGATCGACATCCTTTAACGAGCCGTCCTGTGAGGCGGAGAAGGAGGTCAAGCACGCTCGTGTGTGCCCAGCCTGCCCCGACCGGCCGCGTCGTCCTCGACGCCCGTGACATCTCCCGGGCCCTGACCCGCATCTCGCACGAGATCCTCGAGCGCAACAAGGGCGCCGGCGACCTGGTGCTGCTCGGCATCCCGAGCCGGGGCGTCCCGCTCGCCCGGCGCATCGCCGAGCGGATCTCCTCGGTCGAGGGGCTCGAGGTGCCCGTCGGGTCGCTCGACATCACCCTCTACCGCGACGACCTGCGGATGAAGCCGGCGCGCACCCTGATGCCGACCGAGATCCCGCCGGGCGGCATCGACGGCAAGGTGGTGGTGCTCGTCGACGACGTCCTCTTCTCCGGTCGCACGATCCGCTCCGCCCTGGACGCGCTCGGCGACGTCGGCCGGCCCCAGGCCGTGCGGCTCGCGGTGCTCGTGGACCGCGGCCACCGGGAGCTCCCGATCCGCGCCGACTTCGTCGGCAAGAACCTCCCGACCTCGCTGGTCGAGCGGGTCAGCGTCCGGCTGGCCGAGACCGACGACGTCGACGCCGTGTCGATCAACGGAGCCAACGAGGCCTCGTCGGTCGACTCGGCTGCCCACCCAGCCCCCGAGGGGAGCAGCGAGTGAAGCGCCACCTGCTGAGCGCGGGCGACCTGACCCGCGACGACGCGATGCTGGTGCTCCGGACCGCCGAGGAGCTGCGCTCGCTGGCCGACCGGCCGATCAAGAAGCTGCCCGCGCTGCGCGGACGCACCGTGGTCAACCTGTTCTTCGAGGACTCCACCCGCACCCGGATCAGCTTCGAGGCGGCCGCCAAGCGGCTGAGCGCCGACGTCATCAACTTCTCCGCCAAGGGCTCGAGCCTGTCCAAGGGCGAGAGCCTCAAGGACACCGCGCTGACCCTGGAGGCGATGGGGGCCGACGCGGTCGTCGTACGCCACGGAGCCAGCGGCGCGCCCCACCGGCTGGCCCACTCCGGCTGGGTGCGCTCGAGCGTCGTCAACGCCGGTGACGGCACCCACGAGCACCCCACCCAGGCCCTGCTCGACGCCTTCACCATCTGGCGCCACCTGGGCAAGGACGGCAACGACCTGGAGGGTCGTCGCGTGGCGATCGTGGGCGACGTGCTGCACAGCCGGGTCGCCCGCTCCAACGCGCTGCTCCTGCAGACCCTCGGCGCCGAGGTCACGCTGGTCGCGCCGCCCACGCTCTTCCCCGTCGGGGTCGAGGGCTGGGGCGTCGAGACGTCCTACGACCTGGACGCGGTGATCCCCAAGTCCGACGTGGTGATGATGCTGCGCGTGCAGCGTGAGCGGATGAACGCCTCGTTCTTCCCCACGGCCCGGGAGTACTCCCGGCGCTACGGGCTCGACGGCAAGCGGATGCGCTCGCTGCAGGACCACACCATCGTCATGCACCCCGGCCCCATGGTCCGCGGCATGGAGATCACCGCGGACGTCGCCGACTCCGACCGCTCGGTCATCGTCGAGCAGGTCACCAACGGCGTGGCGGTCCGCATGGCCGTCCTCTACCTCCTCCTCAGCGGCGCCCCCGGCTCCGACCCAGCAGACGTCGCACCAGAAAGCGAGAACGACGCGTGAGCGCGTACCTGATCAGATCCGTCTCCATCCTCGGCGGGGACGCGACCGACCTGCTCCTCGACGGGGGCCTCGTCCAGGCGATCGGCACCGACCTGACCTCGGCCGACGCGCACGAGATCGACGGCACCGGGCTGATCGCCCTTCCGGGTCTCGTCGACCTGCACACCCACCTGCGCGAGCCCGGCCGCGAGGACGCCGAGACCGTCGAGTCCGGCACCCAGGCCGCGGCGATGGGGGGCTTCACCGCCGTCCACGCGATGGCCAACACCGAGCCGGTCGCCGACACCGCGGGCGTCGTCGAGCAGGTCTGGCGGCTGGGCCGCGAGGCCGGCTACTGCGACGTCTACCCGATCGGCGCGGTCACGGTCGGTCTCGAGGGCCAGCGGCTCGCCGAGCTCGGCGCGATGGCCGACTCGGCCGCCCGGGTGCGGGTCTTCTCCGACGACGGCAAGTGCGTCAGCGACGCGGTGCTGATGCGCCGGGCGCTCGAGTACGTCAAGGCCTTCGACGGCGTCATCGCCCAGCACGCCCAGGAGCCGCGCCTCACCGAGGGCGCCCAGATGAACGAGGGAGAGCTGTCGGGCCGGCTCGGTCTGACCGGGTGGCCGGCCGTGGCGGAGGAGGCGATCATCGCCCGCGACTGCCTGCTCGCCGCCCACGTCGGCTCGCGCCTGCACGTCTGCCACGTCTCGACCGCCGGGTCGGTCGAGATCGTGCGCGACGCCAAGCGCCGCGGGGTCGCCGTCACCGCCGAGGCGTGCCCGCACCACCTGCTGCTCACCGACGACCTGGCCGAGACCTACGACCCGATCTACAAGGTCAACCCGCCGCTGCGCACCGCCGCCGACGGCGCGGCACTGCGGGCGGGGCTGGCCGACGGCACCATCGACATCGTCGCCACCGACCACGCACCGCACCCGCACGAGGACAAGGACTGCGAGTGGGCGGCCGCTGCCTTCGGCATGCTCGGTCTCGAGACGGCGCTGTCGATCGTGCAGGAGACGATGGTCGACCCCGGCCTCCTCGACTGGGAGGGCGTCGCCGACCGGATGTCCTACGCCCCCGCCCGCATCGGGCGCGTCACCGACCACGGCCAGCCGATCGAGGTGGGCGCGCCGGCCAACGTGGTGCTCTACGACCCGACGGCACGACGCACGATCCATCCCGCGCAGTCCGCGTCCCTGAGCCGCAACACGCCCTACGCCGGCATGGAGCTGCCCGGCCGCGTGGTCGCGACGTTCCTGCGGGGCACGCCGACCGTGCTCGACGGAGCGCTCCAGTGAGCGCCCCCGTGACCGGACCCGTGACCGGACCCGTGACCGGTCCCGCGCTGCTGGTCCTCGAGGACGGCCGCACCTTCCACGGTGACGCCTACGGCGCGAGCGGCGAGACCTTCGGCGAGGCCGTCTTCAACACCGGCATGACCGGCTACCAGGAGACCCTGACCGACCCGTCCTACCACCGCCAGGTCGTCGTCATGACGGCTCCGCACATCGGCAACACGGGCGTCAACGACGAGGACCCCGAGTCGAGCCGGATCTGGGTCGCCGGCTACGTCGTCCGCGATCCGTCCCGCGTCACCAGCAACTGGCGCTCGCAGCGCTCGCTCGACGAGGAGCTGCGCAACCACGGTGTCGTCGGGATCTCCGGCATCGACACCCGGGCCCTCACCCGCCACCTGCGCGAGCGTGGCGCGATGCGGGTCGGCATCTCCTCGACCGAGACCGACCCTGCCGCCCTGCTCGCCCGGGTGCAGGCTTCCGCCGAGATGGCCGGCGCCGAGCTGGCCAGCGAGGTCTCCACCACCGAGGCCTACGTCGTCCCGGCGCTCACCGGCCCGGGCGAGGAGCCCCGCTTCCGCGTCGCCGCCCTGGACCTCGGCATCAAGACGATGACGCCCCACCGGATGGCCGAGCGCGGCATCGAGGTGCACGTGCTCCCCGCGACCTCCACCATCGAGGAGGTCCTGGCCGTGCAGCCCGACGGCCTGTTCTTCTCCAACGGACCGGGGGACCCGGCGGCCACCACGCGCCAGGTCGAGCTGCTCCAGGCCGCGCTGGCCCAGGACCTGCCCTACTTCGGGATCTGCTTCGGCAACCAGCTCTTCGGTCGCGCGCTCGGCTTCGGCACCTACAAGCTCACCTACGGGCACCGCGGGATCAACCAGCCCGTGATGGACCGCACCACCGGCAAGGTCGAGGTGACCGCGCACAACCACGGGTTCGCCGTCGACGCGCCGCTGGAGGGCGAGACGACCACGCCCTACGGCGTCGCGACGGTCAGCCACGTCTGCCTCAACGACGACGTGGTCGAGGGACTCGAGCTCCGCACCAGCGAGGGGCGGCTGAAGAGCTTCTCCGTGCAGTACCACCCCGAGGCCGCCGCCGGCCCGCACGACGCGGCGTACCTCTTCGACCGGTTCGTCCAGCTCATGGAGTCGCGACCCGCCTCGCCGGCGCTCGACGGCCCGACCACCGAGGGAGCAAGCTGATGCCGAAGCGCGAGGACATCAAGAGCGTCATGGTGATCGGCTCCGGGCCGATCATCATCGGACAGGCCTGCGAGTTCGACTACTCCGGCACCCAGGCCTGCCGGGTGCTCCAGGAGGAGGGGATCCGGGTCATCCTGGTCAACTCCAACCCGGCCACGATCATGACGGACCCCGAGTTCGCCGACGCGACCTACGTCGAGCCGATCACGCCGGAGTTCGTCGAGAAGGTCATCGCCCAGGAGCGCCCCGACGCCCTGCTGGCGACCCTCGGCGGCCAGACCGCCCTCAACGCCGCGATGGCGCTCGACAAGGCCGGCGTGCTGGAGCGCTACGACGTCGAGCTGATCGGTGCCTCGATCGAGGCCATCGACCGCGGCGAGAACCGTCAGGTCTTCAAGAAGATCGTCGAGGAGCTCGGCGGCGAGTGCTCGGCGTCGGTCATCTGCCACACCATGGAGGACTGCCTCGGCGCGGCCGACCAGCTCGGCTACCCGCTGGTCGTGCGCCCCAGCTTCACCATGGGCGGCACCGGCTCCGGCATGGCCTACGACGAGACCGACCTGCGTCGCATCGCGGGATCCGGCCTGGCGGCCAGCCCGACCACCGAGGTGCTCCTCGAGGAGTCGATCATCGGCTGGAAGGAGTACGAGCTCGAGGTCATGCGCGACACCGCCGACAACGTGGTGATCGTGTGCTCCATCGAGAACGTCGACCCGATGGGCGTCCACACCGGGGACTCGATCACGGTCGCGCCGGCGCTGACGCTGACCGACCGCGAGTACCAGAAGATGCGCGACCTCGCGATCGGCATCATCCGCTCGGTCGGTGTCGACACGGGTGGCTGCAACATCCAGTACGCCGTGAACCCGGCCGACGGACGCCTCATCGTCATCGAGATGAACCCGCGGGTCTCGCGCTCGAGCGCGCTGGCCTCCAAGGCGACCGGCTACCCGATCGCCAAGATCGCGGCCAAGGTGGCGATCGGCTACACCCTCGACGAGATCTCCAACGACATCACCACCCGCCCCGACGGGCAGAGCACCCCGGCCAGCTTCGAGCCCACGCTCGACTACGTCGTGGTCAAGATCCCGCGCTTCGCTTTCGAGAAGTTCCCCGGCGCCGACCGCACGCTGACGACCCACATGAAGTCCGTGGGCGAGGCGATGGCGATCGGGCGCAACTTCACCGAGGCGCTGCAGAAGGCGCTGCGCTCGCTGGAGAGCCCGGACGCGGTCTTCGACTGGCACCAGGAGTGGGTCGAGCTCGACAAGGAGGCCTTGCTCCGTGAGATCGAGGTGCCCCACGACGGCCGGCTCAAGAAGGTCATGGACGCGCTGCGTGCCGGTGCGAGCGCCCAGGAGGTCTTCGACCACACCAAGATCGACCCGTGGTTCGTCGACCAGCTACTGCTGATCAACGAGATCGCCGAGGAGGTCACCGCGGCCCCCGAGCTGACGCCAGGCCTGCTGCGCCGCGCCAAGCGGCACGGCTTCTCCGACGCCCAGATCGGCAAGATCCGGGGCATGACGCCCGACGTGGTGCGCGGGGTGCGCCACGCGCTCGGCATCCGTCCGGTCTACAAGACGGTGGACACCTGCGCCGCGGAGTTCGCGGCCTCGACGCCCTACCACTACTCCACCTACGACGAGGAGAGCGAGGTCCAGCCGCGCGAGCGGCCGGCCGTCATCATCCTGGGATCCGGGCCCAACCGGATCGGTCAGGGCATCGAGTTCGACTACTCCTGCGTGCACGCCTCGCTGGCCCTGAGCTCGCCGTCGATGCCGGGCGGGGGCTACGACACGATCATGGTCAACTGCAACCCCGAGACCGTCTCGACCGACTACGACACCTCCGACCGGCTCTACTTCGAGCCGCTCACCCTCGAGGACGTGCTCGAGATCGTGCACGCCGAGACGCTCGCCGGTCCGGTCGCGGGCGTGATCTGCCAGCTCGGCGGCCAGACCCCGCTGGGGCTGGCCCAGGGGCTCGAGGACAACGGCATCACCATCGTCGGGACCTCGCCGGCCGCCATCCACCTCGCGGAGGACCGCGGCGCGTTCGGCCGGGTCCTGCGCGACGCCGGACTGCCGGCGCCCAAGTACGGGATGGCGACCAGCTTCGAGGACGCCCAGCGGATCGCCGGCGAGATCGGCTACCCGGTCATGGTGCGCCCGTCGTACGTCCTGGGCGGTCGTGGGATGGAGATCGTCTACGACGACGACGCCCTCGAGGGCTACATCGAGCGGTCGACCGACATCAGCCCGGCCCACCCGGTGCTGGTCGACCGCTTCATCGACGACGCGGTCGAGATCGACGTCGATGCGCTCTACGACGGCACGGACCTCTTCCTCGGCGGCGTGATGGAGCACATCGAGGAGGCCGGCATCCACTCCGGCGACTCCTCGTGCGCGCTGCCCCCGATCACCCTCGGCGCGGCCGAGATCCTGCGGATCCGCAACGCCACCGAGGCGATCGCCGCGGGCGTGGGGGTGCGCGGGCTGCTCAACATCCAGTTCGCGCTGGGCTCCGACGTGCTCTACGTGCTCGAGGCCAACCCGCGCGCCAGCCGCACGGTGCCCTTCGTCTCCAAGGCCACGGCGACGCCGCTGGCCAAGGCGGCGGCCCGGGTGATGATGGGGGAGTCGATCGCCGAGCTGCGCGCGGCCGGCCTCCTGCCCGCCGAGGGCGACGGAGGCACGCTGCCCGCCGACCAGCCGATCGCGGTCAAGGAGGCGGTGATGCCTTTCAACCGCTTCCGCACCCCCGACGGTGCCCAGGTCGACACGGTGCTCGGCCCGGAGATGAAGTCGACCGGCGAGGTCATGGGCTTCGACGCCGACTTCGGCACGGCCTTCGCGAAGGCCCAGGCCGCGGCGTTCGGCTCCCTGCCGCGCTCCGGCAAGGTCTTCGTGTCCATGGCCAACCGCGACAAGCGGCACATGATCTTCCCGATCAAGGTGCTCGCCGACCACGGCTTCGAGATCCTTGCCACCCAGGGCACCGCCGAGGTGCTGCGCCGCAACGGCGTGCAGGCCACGATCGTGCGCAAGCACTACGAGGGCGAGGGGCCGAACGGCGAGAAGACCACCGTGCAGCTGATCCTGGACGGTGAGATCCAGCTGGTCATCAACACGCCCAACGGGTCGGGCTCGGGCGGCTCGGCACGTGTCGACGGCTACGAGATCCGCACCGCCGCGATCATGGCCAACATCCCCTGCATCACCACCGTGCAGGGTCTCGGCGCCGTCGTGCAGGGCATCGAGGCACTCGAGCGCGGCGACATCGGCGTGCGGTCGCTGCAGGACTGGGCCCGCCGCTGATGACGCCCTACTCCCTGCTCTTCCGGCACGGGCTCTCCCGCATCGACCCCGAGGTCGCCCACCACCTGGGCTTCCGTGGGCTGCGGGTCGCGGCGCCGGCGCTCCAGGGCCTCGACCGGGCACTCGCGAAGGGCCGGTCGGTGCAGTCCGGTCCGGCGGTGCAGACCATGGGGCTGACCTTCCCCAACGTGCTCGGCCTGGCCGCCGGCTTCGACAAGAACGCCGTCGGCATCGACGCCCTCGGTGCCCTGGGCTTCGGGCACGTGGAGATCGGCACGGTCACGGGGGAGGGGCAGCCGGGCAACCCCACGCCGCGGCTCTTCCGCCTCGCCGACGACCACGCGGTCGTCAACCGGATGGGCTTCAACAACGACGGCGCCGAGGTGGTCGCCGCACGGCTGGCGGCACGAGGTCGCGACCGGCTCGGGCCGGCACGCGGTCGGGGGCCGGTCCTCGGCGTCAACATCGGCAAGACCAAGGTCGTGCCCGACGACGACCAGGCCGCCGTGGAGGCCGACTACGAGAAGAGCGCGCGCCTGCTCACCCCGCACGCCGACTACCTGGTGGTCAACGTCAGCAGCCCCAACACCCCCGGACTGCGCAACCTGCAGGCGGTCGAGAAGCTGCAGCCCCTCCTCGAGCACGTACGACGCACGGCCGACGAGGCCGCCGACCTGGCGGGCCGTGGCTCCCGGGTGCCGATGCTGGTCAAGATCGCCCCCGACCTCGCCGACGACGACGTGCTCGCCGTCTCCGACCTGGCCCTGGCCATCGGGCTGGACGGCATCATCGCCACCAACACCACGATCTCCCGCGAGGGCCTGCGCAGCCCGGCCGCGCAGGTCGAGGAGGTCGGCGCCGGTGGGCTCTCGGGACGTCCGTTGACGGCGCGCTCGCTCGAGGTGCTGCGGCTGATCCGGCAGCGGGTGGGTCAGGACCTGACGCTGGTCGGCGTCGGCGGCATCACCACCGTCGAGGACGCCCTCGCCCGCCTCGACGCCGGGGCCGACCTGCTGCAGGCCTACACGGCGTTCATCTACGAGGGCCCCACCTGGCCGCGTCGTATCCTGCGAGGCGTGCGGTGACGGGTCTCGACGCCCCGGTCAGGAGCTCCTGCGTCGCTCCTGCGGCGGCTCGACCTCCCCGCGCGGTCCACCTCCTCGCAGGCTCGGAGGTGGCGCGATGAGCTTCGGCGACTACCAGATCGAGCTCTACCTCGGAGCCCTGTCGGGGGTGCTGCCACCGCACCCCTTCACCTTCGCCGACCTCGAGCGTGACGCCCTCGCGGCGCTGCCGCCCGAGCTGCGCACCTACGTGGCCGGCGGCAGCGGGGACGAGTCGACGCAGCGCGGCAACGCGGCTGCCTTCGAGCGCTGGGCCCTCGTGCCGCGGATGCTGGCCGGCGCGGCCGAGCGTGACCTGTCGGTCACGCTGTTCGGCAAGCAGCTCGCGAGCCCGCTGATGCTGGCCCCCGTCGGGGTCGTGGGTCTCTGCACCCCCGACCAGCACGGTGACATCGCCACCGCGCAGGTCTCGGCCCAGACCGGCGTACCGATGATCGCCTCCACGCTGATGAGCGACCCCCTCGAGGACGTCGTGCCCCACACCGGCGAGACGCCGTCGTGGTTCCAGCTCTACACGCCGAAGGACCGCGACCTCGCGGCGTCGCTGGTCAGGCGTGCGGAGCGGGCCGGCTACGACGCGATCGTCGTCACGCTCGACACCTGGGTCCCGGGCTGGCGCCCCCGCGACCTGGCCAGCGGCAACTTCCCGCAGCTGCGCGGCAAGGCCCTGGCCAACTACACCTCCGACCCCGTCTTCGCGACGATGACCGGACCCGACCCCGACCTCGCGACCACCGTCTTCACCTGGGTCGGCACCTTCGGCAACCCGCTGTCGTGGGACGACCTGCCCTGGCTGCGCTCGCTCACCGACCTCCCGCTGGTGCTCAAGGGCATCTGCCACCCCGACGACGCGCGCCGCGCGCTCGACGGGGGAGCCGACGGCATCTACGTGTCGAACCACGGCGGCCGCCAGGCCAACGGCGGCGGCTCGTCGCTCCGGTGGCTGCCCGACGTGGTCGACGCGGTGAAGGAGCGCGGGGATGCGCCCGTGGTCTTCGACTCCGGCGTGCGCAGCGGTGCCGACGTCGTCAAGGCGGTCGCCCTCGGCGCCGACGCCGTGGCGATCGGGCGTCCCTACGTCTACGGGCTCGCCCTGGGCGGCGTGCCGGGCGCCGTCCACGTCGTGCGCTCCCTGCAGGCCGAGGCCGACCTGGTGATGGCGGTCGACGGCTACCCCACGCTCTCCGACCTGACCCGCGACGCGCTCGTGCGCTGCGACTGACCACGCCCGACGCCCCGCCACACGATCCCCACACGCCCCGCCACACCACCCCACACGCCCCCCACACGACCTGGAGACCCTGATGACCTTCGGTGCCCGCGTCCATGCGGCGATGGCCGAGCGTGGCCCGTTCTGCGTCGGCATCGACCCGCACGCCGGCCTGCTCCACGAGTGGGGGCTCTCCGACGACGTCGCTGGCCTCGAACGCTTCGCGCTGAGCGTGGTCGAGGCCGTCGCCCCGGTCTGCTCGGTCATCAAGCCGCAGTCGGCCTTCTACGAGCGCTTCGGCAGCCGGGGGGTCGCGGTCCTGGAGCGGGTGATCGCCGAGTCCCGGGCGGCCGGGGCCCTGGTCCTGCTCGACGTCAAGCGCGGCGACATCGGCTCGACGTCCCAGGCCTACGCCGACGCCTACCTCGACCCCACCTCGCCGCTGGCCTCCGACGCGATCACGGCCAGTCCCTACCTCGGCTTCGGGTCGCTGACCCCCATGCTCGAGACCGCCCGCAAGCACGACGCCGGTGTGTTCGTGCTGGCCCTCACCTCCAACCAGGAGGGCCCCGAGGTCCAGGGCGCCCGCACCGAGCAGGGGCTCAGCGTCGGCGGCCTGGTGATCGAGCACCTGCGGCGGCTCAACGCCGACGCCGATCCGCTGGGCTCCTTCGGTGCCGTGGTCGGCGCGACGATCGGGGCCACCGACATCGACCTGGACTTCAACGGCCCGATCCTCGCCCCCGGCTACGGCGCGCAGGGCGGCACGCCTGCCGACGTCCGGCGGATCTTCGGGGCCGCGACGGGCCACGTCATCGCCAGCTCCTCGCGCGAGGTGCTGCGGCTCGGGCCCGACCTGCGCGCGATGCGCGACGCCGTACACGTCGCGAACGAGGCGTTGCGCGGATGACCCGGCTCGGCTCCGCGCTCGCCCTGGTCGCCCTGGGAGGTGCGCTCCTGGGCGCCGCCACGGGCTGTGGAGAGGACCGGTTCGAGGCCTACTGCGACGAGGTCCTCGCGCAGCAGAAGCCGCTGAGCGAGGCGCTGGCCGGCGGCGGCCCCACCGCGCTGATCGACGCGCTGCCCAGCTTTCAGGCCCTGCAGGAGAAGTCGCCCGACGACATCTCCGACGAGTGGGGCCTGCTGGTCGGGCGCATCGAGACCCTGGTGACTGCCCTCGACCGGGCCGGGGTCGAGGCCTCGACCTACGACCGCGACGACCCACCTGAAGGCCTGTCGCAGGAGGACCGGACCGCGATCGACGCCGCCGCCGGCGAGCTGGCCTCCCCGGCCGCGGCCGCGGCCCTGCAGGGCGTCCAGCAGCAGGCACGAGACGTCTGCAAGGCGCCGCTGAGCTTCTGATCGCGGGGCCGGGTGTGGGGTCGGGTGTGGGGCCGGGTGTGGGCACCGGCCGGGGGACCGCGCGAGGGGCCGGGTTCTCGGGGCACGATTGCCGCTCCGTCGCGGATCTGACTAGATTGACCCTCAGCGGCCCTGCTCCCGCCGCACTGACGACAAGAAGGACCGTTCCTCGTGGCTCTGCCCCCCCTCACACCCGAACAACGCGCAGCGGCGCTCGACAAGGCTGCTGCTTCCCGCCGTGAGCGTGCCGAGGTCAAGAACCGCCTGAAGAACTCCGGTGGCTCGATCGTCGACGTCCTGCGCCAGGGTGCGACCAACGACGTCATCGGCAAGATGCGCGTCGTCGACCTGCTCCAGTCCATGCCCGGGCTCGGCAAGGTGCGCGCCCGCCAGACCATGGAGCGCCTCGGCATCGCCGAGAGCCGCCGGGTCCGCGGGCTCGGCACCAAGCAGGTCGCCGCCCTGGAGCGCGAGTTCGCCCCGAGTGACTGACGTCGAGCCCCCGCCGGCCCAGCCCACCCGCCTGGTCGTCCTGGCGGGCCCCACCGCGGTCGGCAAGGGGAGCGTCGCCTCCGCGATCCGCGAGCGGCACCCCGAGGTCTGGATCTCCATCTCGGCGACCACCCGCGCGCCCCGGCCCGGCGAGGTCGACGGCGTCCACTACTGGTTCGTCTCCGACGAGGACTTCGACCGGCTCGTCGCCGAGGACCAGCTCCTCGAGTGGGCCGTCGTGCACCGGGCCGCCCGCTACGGCACGCCACGAGGACCTGTGGAGAAGACCCTGGCCGCCGGGCGTCCGGCGATGCTGGAGATCGACCTCCAGGGCGCACGCCAGGTCCGCGAGACGATGCCCCAGGCGCTGTTCGTCTTCCTGAAGCCCCCGTCGTGGGACGAGCTGGTGCGCCGGCTGGTCGGCCGGGGCACCGAGACGGCCGACGAGCGCGAGCGGAGACTCATCACCGCACGGCACGAGCTGGCCGCCGAGCCGGAGTTCGACGTCACCATCGTCAACCACGAAGTTCACGCTGCGGCCGATGAGTTGGTATCCTGCATGGTGCTCGACTCCGAGCAGCAGTCCTAGCACGAAATCATCGCCAGCTCCGGCCAACCGACTTGTGAGGCTCCACGCGTGTCTGCCCCCAACATCGACGCTCAGGGTGTCACCAATCCCTCGATCGATGACCTGCTCACCAAGACCGACAGCAAGTACAAGCTGGTCCTCTACAGCGCCAAGCGCGCCCGTCAGATCAACGCCTACTACTCCCAGCTGGGCGAGGGCCTGCTCGAGTACGTCGGGCCCCTCGTGGACACGCACGTCCAGGAGAAGCCCCTCTCCATCGCCCTGCGCGAGATCAACGAAGACCTGCTGACCTGCGAGGACGTCGACCCGGCCGAGCTCGCGGCCGAGGAGGCCGCTGCCAAGCAGGCAGCCATCGACGCCTCCTTCACGTCGCACGAGTGATCCGCTGACCACCAGCGACTTCCACGAGGCCGTGTCCCCGACGGGGGCACGGCCCCGTGTCGTCCTGGGGGTCTCCGGGGGGATCGCGGCCTACAAGGCGTGCGAGCTCCTGCGGCGCCTCACCGAGTCGGGCCACGACGTCACCGTCGCGCCCACCGCGGCCGCCCTCGAGTTCGTCGGCGCCCCGACCTGGGCCGCGCTCTCGGGCAAGGCGGTCTCCGCCTCGGTCTGGGACGACGTCCACCAGGTGCCGCACGTGCGCATCGGGCAGGGCGCCGACCTCGTCGTGGTCGCCCCGGCGACCGCCGACCTGCTCGCCAAGGCCGCCCACGGCCTCGCCGACGACCTGCTCACCACCACCCTGCTCACGGCCCGCTGCCCGGTCGTCTTCGCCCCGGCGATGCACACCGAGATGTGGGAGCACCCGGCCACCCGGGCCAACGTCGCGACCCTGCGATCTCGCGGCGCCCTGGTGATCGAGCCCGCCGAGGGCCGGCTGACCGGCAAGGACACCGGCAAGGGCAGGCTCCCCGAGCCCGCCGAGATCTTCGCCGTGTGCGTCGATGCGCTGGCACGCGGCGCCGCGGCCGCCGAGCAGGACCTCGCCGGACGCCGCGTCGTCGTGTCGGCCGGCGGCACCCGCGAATACCTCGACCCGGTCCGCTTCCTCGGCAACCGCTCCTCGGGGCTCCAGGGCTACGCCCTCGCCCGCGCCGCCGTCGCCCGCGGCGCCGAGGTCACCCTGGTCGCCGCCAACGTGACCCTGGCCGACCCGGCCGGGGTCAAGGTGGTCCACGTCGAGACGACCGCCGAGCTCCACACCGAGGTCGTCGCGGCCGCCTCCGGCGCCGATGCGGTGGTCATGGCCGCGGCACCCGCCGACTTCCGCCCCACGGGCGTCAGCGGCGCCAAGATCAAGAAGTCCGAGGACGGCTCGGCGCCCAGCATCGCGCTGGTGCAGAACGCCGACATCCTCCACGAGATCTCGCACGAGCGCAGCCGCCCCGAGGCCGTCATCGTCGGCTTCGCCGCCGAGACCGGCGACGAGACCGGCTCCGTCCTCGAGCTCGCCACCGCCAAGCTGGCCCGCAAGGGCTGCGACCTGCTCGTCGTCAACGACGTGAGCGGGGGAGCGGTGTTCGGCAGTCCCGACAACGAGGCGGTGATCCTGGCCGCCGACGGCGAGGTGACCGACGTACCCCGCGGGTCGAAGACGGCCGTCGCCCACGCGATCTGGGACCAGGTGGCGCGCCGATTCGGTCCGTGAGACGCCGATCTTGCATGCTGGTACCACCAAATACCCTTACCGGGTCGAGTTCGCCTAACGGGAGTGAGTAGCGCTGTGGTGGGACGTCTTTTCACGTCGGAGTCCGTGACCGAGGGTCACCCCGACAAGATCGCTGACCAGATCAGCGACGCCGTGCTCGACGCGATGCTCGAGCAGGACCCCCACAGCCGGGTCGCGGTCGAGACGCTGCTGACCACCGGGCTCGTCGTCGTGGCGGGCGAGGTCACCACGACCGGCTACGTCGACATCAAGGCCAAGGTCCGTCAGCAGATCCTCGACATCGGCTACGACTCCTCCGAGAAGGGCTTCGACGGCAACTCCTGCGGCGTCATGGTCGCCATCGGTGGCCAGTCCGGCGACATCGCCCAGGGCGTCGACACCGGTCACGAGAGCCGCACCGGCTCCGTGGACGCGATGGACAAGCAGGGTGCGGGCGACCAGGGCCTGATGTTCGGCTACGCCTGCGACGACACCGACGTGCTGATGCCGCTGCCGATCGTCATCGCGCAGCGCCTCGCCGAGCGGCTCTCCGAGGTCCGCAAGGACGGGACGATGTCCTACCTGCGCCCCGACGGCAAGACCCAGGTCACCATCGAGTACGACGCCGAGAACACCCCCGTGCGCGTCGACACCGTCGTGCTCTCCTCGCAGCACGCCGAGGAGGTCGAGCTCGACACCCTCGAGGCCGACGTCAAGAAGCACGTCATCGACCACGTGCTCGACAGCTTCGACATCCCCTCCGAGGGCTACCGCCTCCTGGTCAACCCGACCGGTCGCTTCGTCGTCGGTGGCCCGATGGGCGACGCCGGCCTGACCGGCCGCAAGATCATCGTCGACACCTACGGCGGGATGGCCCGCCACGGTGGCGGCGCCTTCTCCGGCAAGGACCCCTCGAAGGTCGACCGCTCGGCTGCCTACGCGATGCGCTGGGTCGCCAAGAACGTCGTCGCCGCGGGCCTGGCCCGCCGCTGCGAGGCCCAGGTCGCCTACGCCATCGGCAAGGCGCAGCCCGTCGGTGTCTTCATCGAGACCTTCGGCACCGGCACCGTCCCGGACGAGCAGATCCAGGCCGCCGTCCTCGAGGTCTTCGACCTGCGCCCCGCCGCGATCATCCGCGACCTCGACCTGCTCCGCCCGATCTACGTCAAGACCGCGGCCTACGGCCACTTCGGCCGCGAGCTCCCCGAGTTCACCTGGGAGCGCACCGACCGCGCCGACGCCCTCAAGGCCGCCGTCGCCGGCTGACCGGCCTCTCGCACCACCCACGGCCCGACCCGCGCGCGAGCGCCGGTCGGGCCGTGCTGGGTCTCGACGCGCTCGGGCCTGGCGGCCCTCCCGGCTCGACCAGCGAGCATGGGCTCTCGGTGGTCGAGCAGCGAGCGCCGGAGGGGCGGGTCGGTGGTCGAGCAGGCGCCGGGGTGGGCGGGTCCGGTGGTCGAGCAGCGAGCGCCGGGGAGTGGGCGGGTCCGGTGGTCGAGCAGCGAGCGCCGGGGAGTGGGCGGGTTCGGTGGTCGAGCAGCGAGCGCCAGCGAGCGGTTGTCGAGACCCGGCGAGGGGCAGGCGGCGGCCGACGGCGTACTCCGCGGGGCACGTCGTCGGTGGGCGCTGGTAGACAGTCGCCCATGACGGGACCGGAGGAGCAGCCTGAGCTGATCCCCGGCATGGTGCGCGCCACGGTGAAGGCGTCGCAGGCGAAGGCGCGGGCGACGCGGGCGCGCAAGGTGGCGCAGGCCGTCCTCGCCACGCACGACCCGGTGGCCCGGGTGCTGGTCGACGTGCCGCTGGCCCACCTCGACCGCACCTTCGACTACGCGGTGCCGGAGTCGATGGATGCCGGGGTGCGGCCGGGGGTGCGGGTGAAGGTGCGCTTCGCGGGCCAGGACCGCGACGGTTACGTCGTGGAGCGGGTCGCGCGCTCCGAGCACACCGGCGCCCTGGCCCCGCTGCGACGACTGGTGAGCGACGAGCCGGTGCTGAGCCCGGCCGTGGCGGCCCTGGCCGACGACCTCGCGGAGCGCTACGCCGGATCGCGCTCCGACGTGCTCCGGCTCGCGGTGCCCCCGCGCCACGCGACCGCCGAGCAGGAGCCGTCGGAGCCGGCGCCGACCCTCGGGCCGTTGCCGCCGGTGCCGGCCGGCTGGGACGACCACCCGCACGCCGCCGCCTTCCTCACGCACCTGCGCACCGGCGGTGGTCCCCGGGCCGTGTGGGGGGCCGCGCCGGGAGCCGACTGGCCGGCCCTGGTGGCCCATGCCGCCGCCGAGACCTACGCCGGCGGGCGGGGGGTCCTGCTCTGCGTCCCCGACGGCAAGGACGTCGCGCGGCTCGACCGTGCCCTCACCGAGTGCCTCGGCCCGGGCCACCACGTGGCGCTGACCGCCGGGCGAGGCCCGGCCGCCCGCTATCGCGAGTTCCTGGCGATCAGCCGTGGTGCCCGCCGCATCGTGGTGGGCACCCGGGCAGCCGCATTCGCCCCGGTGCACGACCTGGGGCTGCTGGTGCTCTGGGACGACGGCGACGACCTGCACGCCGAGCCGCGCGCGCCCTACCCCCACGTCCGCGAGACGCTGCTGCTGAGGGCCGAGCGCGAGGGGGCAGCGGTCCTGCTGGGCGGCTTCGCGCGCAGCGTCGAGTCCGCCTACCTGGTGCGCTCGGGGTGGGCCCGCGAGCTGCTGCCCAGCCGGGAGGCGCTGCGCCGGGCCGTCACCGTCACGGTGGCCGGGGCGACCGAGTGGGACCTCGAGCGCGACCCCGGCGCCCGGTCCAGCAGGATGCCGCGCCAGGTGCACGAGACGGTGGGTCGCGCGCTCGAGCACGGGCCGGTCCTGGTGCAGACCCCGCGGCTGGGCTACGTCACCTCCCTGGCCTGCGAGCGCTGCCGCACACCCGCTCGCTGCACCACCTGCCAGGGCCCGCTCGTGCTGTCCGGGCCGACCCGGCCGCCGGCCTGCCGGTGGTGCGGCACCGCCGACACCGCCTGGGCGTGCGCCGAGTGCGGCCACCGCGGCCTGCGCGCCCCCGTGCTGGGCGATGCCCGCACGGCCGAGGAGCTCGGCCGGGCCTTCCCGGGCGCACGCGTCCTCACCTCCTCGGGAGAGCGGGTCCTCGCCGAGGTCGACGGCAGCCACACGATCGTGGTGGCGACGCCGGGCGCCGAGCCGGTCGCGGCCGGAGGTTATGCCGCCGTCGTCCTGCTCGACACCTGGCTGCTGCTCGGCCGCACCGACCTCCGCACCGAGGAGGAGGCCCTGCGGCGCTGGTGCAACGCGGTCGCCCTGGTCCGACCCGGCGGCCACGCCGTCGTCGTCGGCGACCCGGCCCACGCGGCGCTCCAGGCCCTGGTCCGCTGGGACCCGGGCGGCTTCGCAGAGCGCGAGTCCACCCAGCGCCAGGAGGCGCACCTGCCGCCGGCCTCGCGGCTGGCGACCATCATCGGCGAGCCCGGCGCGGTCGACGACGCGGTCACCCTGCTGGCCGCCCCCGAGGCGGCCGAGGTGCTGGGACCCGTGGACCTCGGCGACGGGGAGTGCCGCGTCGTGGTGCGGGTCCCGCGCGCCCAGGGGCCGGCACTGTCCGCGGCCCTGCGCGAGCTGCAGCGGGTGCGCTCGGCCCGCAAGCTCGACGCGGTGCGCATCCAGGTCGACCCCGTCAGTCTCTAGAGCACGCCCTCCCTAGACTGGTCCCATGCCCATCCAGCCGATCCGTCTCTTCGGCGACCCCGTGCTGCGCAAGCCCGCGCTCGAGGTCGTCGACTTCGACAAGGAGCTGCGCAAGCTGGTCGAGGACCTCACCGACACCATGCTCGACGCCCCCGGCGCCGGGCTCGCCGCGCCCCAGATCGGGGTCGGCCTGCGCGCCTTCACCTGGTACGTCGAGGGCGAGGTCGGTCACCTCATCAACCCGCGCCTCGAGCTGTCGGCCGAGGAGCAGGAGGGTCTCGAGGGCTGCCTGTCGCTGCCCGAGCTGAGCTATGAGTGCCGGCGTGCGCTGTCGGTCGTCGCCCACGGTTTCGACCTGCACGGCGAGCCGGTGACGATCGAGGGATCCGACCTCCTCGCCCGGGCGATCCAGCACGAGACCGACCACCTCGACGGGGTGCTCTTCATCGACCGGCTCGACACGCTGGCCCGCAAGGCCGCCATGAAGGAGATCCGCGAGTCGGAGTGGTTCGGCCTCGAGCGCCCCACCGTCAAGATCAGCCCTCACGCGACCCGAGGGCTCGGGATCTGATGCGGCTGGTCTTCGCCGGCACCCCCGAGGTCGCCCTCCCCGCCCTCGAGGCCCTCGTGGCCTCCGACCACGACGTGGTCGGAGTCGTCACCCGGCCCGACGCCCCGTCCGGGCGCGGGCGCAAGCTCGTCGCCAGCCCGGTGGCGCAGCGGGCCGAGGAGCTGGGTCTCCCCGTGCTCAAGCCCGTCCACCCCCGCGAGCCCGACTTCCAGGCCGAGCTCCGTGCGCTCGAGCCCGACTGCTGCCCGGTGGTCGCCTACGGCGCGATGCTGCCGCAGTCGGCGCTCGACATCCCGCCGCACGGCTGGGTCAACCTGCACTTCTCCTGCCTGCCCGCCTGGCGCGGTGCGGCTCCGGTCCAGCACTCGATCTGGGCGGGTGACGAGGTCACCGGCGCCACGACCTTCCGCATCGTCAAGGCGCTCGACGCCGGCCCGACCTTCGGCGTGATGACCGAGCGCATCCGCGACGACGACACGGCCGGCGACCTGCTCGCCCGGCTGGCCGAGGGGGGTGCCGGGCTCCTCGTCGCCACGCTCGACGGGCTGACCGACGGCTCCATCGTGGCCCGCGAGCAGCCCGAGGACGGTGTCTCGCTCGCGCCCAAGATCAGTGTCGAGGATGCCCGCATCGACTGGGCGATGGCCGGTCACCTGATCGATCGCCAGGTCCGCGCCTGCACTCCGGCGCCCGGCGCCTGGTCGCTCTTCGACGGTGAGCGCCTCAAGATCGGCCCCGTGACCGTCGTCGACGAGCAGGTGCCGGTCGGGGTGCTCGACGTACGCAAGAAGCACGTCCTGGTCGGCACCGGCACCCACGCCGTGCTGCTCGGCGACGTCAAGGCGTTCGGCAAGAAGCAGATGGCGGCTGCCGACTGGGCCCGTGGCGCGCGGCTCGAGTCGGGCACGAGTCTCGGTGTCGAGTGACCGCGGGCCCGCGCTCTCGCCTAGGTTGGCGGGCATGACCCGCCCGGCGACCCGCGACGACAGCGCCGAGCCGACCAGCGAGCCCGACCGGGCACTGCCATGACCGATGCGCGCAAGGTCAAGCGAGACGTGCGACCACCGGGGCCGCGCACCGGGAGCGGACCCAGGACCGGGCCCACCTCGGCACCTGCGTCGACGCCCAGGCCCGGGACGCCGCGCACCGCGGTCGACCCCGCCCGGATGGCCGCCTTCGAGGTGCTGAAGGCGGTGCGGGTCGAGGGCGCCTACGCCAACCTCGTGCTGCCGGCCGTGATCCGGCACTTCGAGCTCGACTCACGAGACGCCGCCTTCACCACCGAGCTCGCCTCCGGGACCCTGCGCCGCCGCGGGACCTACGACGCCATCATCGCGTCGTGCGCCGACCGGTCGCTGCGCAAGATCGAGGAGAAGGTGCTCGACGCCCTGCGGCTCGGCACCCACCAGCTCCTCTCGATGCGCGTGCCCGACCACGCTGCGATCAGCACCACGGTCGACCTGGTGCGCACCAAGGGCAGCGTGGGGGCCGGCAACTTCTCCAACGCCGTCCTGCGTCGCGTGGCCGAGCACGACCTCGAGGAGTGGATCACCCGGGTCGCGCCGCGCAAGCCTCCCAGCCGCTACGCCGAGGTCGCCTTCAGCCACCCTGTGTGGATCGTCGACGAGCTGCGCAAGGCGGTGGGGGAGAGCGAGCTGCACGCCGTCCTCGCCGCCGACAACGAGGCCCCGCGCGTGACCCTCGTGGCACGACCCGGACGGTCGACGGTCGACGAGCTGCCCGGCACACCGACCCCCTACTCGCCCTACGGCGTGGTGCTGGAGGGTGGCGACCCGGGCGCCGTGCCCGCGGTCAAGCAGGGCCGCGCGGGCGTGCAGGACGAGGGCTCGCAGCTCGTCGCCGCGGTGCTCGCCGCGGCCCCGGTCGAGGGCCCGGACGAGCGGTGGCTCGACCTGTGCGCCGGACCCGGCGGCAAGGCGGCGCTGCTCGCCGCGCTGGCAGCGGAGCGCGGCGCCGACCTGGTCGCCGTCGAGCGTCAGCAGCACCGCTCGCGCCTGGTCGCTCGCTCGCTCGAGGGCGCGCCCGGCGTGCTCGGCGTCCTCACCGCCGACGGCACCGCCCCGCCGCTGCGTGCCGCGAGCTTCGACCGGGTCCTCGTCGACGCCCCGTGCACCGGTCTGGGCGCCCTGCGCCGACGACCGGAGGCCCGCTGGCGGCGCAAGCCCGACGACCTGTTCACCCTGGTCCTGCTGCAGCGCCAGCTCCTCACCTCGGCCCTCGCGCTGACGCGCACCGGGGGACTGGTCCTCTACGCGACCTGCTCGCCGGTCACCGCCGAGACCGAGGACGTCGTCAGCTCGGTGCTCCAGGGCCGTGACGACGTCGTGCTCGAGGACGCCGCCGCGCTGCTGCCGCAGGTGCCCGACTGTGCGGGCCGCCTGCCCGGCACGGTGCAGCTCTGGCCGCACCGCCACGGCACCGACGCGATGTTCCTGGCCCTGTTCCGTAAGGTCTGAGCATGGCACCCGGCAAGGCCACGTCGCCCGCGATCGAGGTCGAGGTGGACGGCCGGGTGATCCGGGTGAGCAACCCCGACCGGGTCTACTTCCCGGCCACCGATGCACAGCCCGCGGTGACGAAGGCGGACCTCGTCGACTACTACCTCGCGGTCGGCCCCGGCATCGTCAACGCGCTCCTCGAGCGACCCACCATGCTGCACCGCTTCCCCCGGGGGCTGGCGGGCGACAAGGTGCACCAGAAGCGGATCCCGAACGGCGCTCCGTCATGGGTCGAGACCGTGCAGCTGCACTTCCCCCGGTGGGACCGGACGGCCGACGAGCTGTGCGTCACCGAGCTCGGCGCGGTCATCTGGGCCGTGCAGATGTCGACCGTGGAGTTCCACCCGTGGAACAGCCGCCGCGAGGACCCCGAGAGCCCCGACGAGTGGCGCATCGACCTCGACCCGGGTCCGCTGTCGGACTTCGACCAGGTGCGTCGCGTCGCCCACGTCGCCCACGAGGTGCTCGACGAGCTCGGTGCGGTCGGCTACCCCAAGACCAGCGGCGGGGCCGGGCTCCACGTCTACGTGCGGATCCGACCCGACCACGGCCACAAGGCCGTGCGCCGCGCCGCCCTCGCCTTCGCCCGCGAGGTCGAGCGCCGGGCCGGTGACGACGTGACCACGACCTGGTGGCGCAAGGACCGCGACCCGCACAAGCTCTTCGTCGACTACAACCAGAACGCCCGCGACCACACGATCGCGGCCGCCTACTCGGTGCGCGGCGTACCCGACGCCCGGGTCTCCACCCCGATCCGGTGGGACGAGGTCGACGACGTCGACCCCCGCGACTGCACGATCTTCACCGTGCCCGACCGCTTCGCCGCCCTGGGCGACCTGCACGCCGACATCGACGGCGACGTCTTCGACATCACCCCGCTGCTGGAGTGGGCAGACCGCGACGAGCACGCCGGCCAGGAGACCCCCGAGGACCCAGACGCTTCCTGACTGGTGGTCGCCGTCGAGTGACGCGTGGTGCAGGTCCTGAAGCCACTATTTCCTGCTTCTGGTGTCACTCGACGCGACCTACCGCGCCGGCCGCACGACGTACGCCGCACCCCCGCCGCGCCGGACGGGCTCGGCGACGGCGGTGGCGCGGCCGTGGCGACCGAAGCGGATGGCAGTGGCGGCCCCGATGTCGGAGGCACTGGTGAGACCGTCACCGGACGGCACCAGGTCGTGGCCGTAGACGTCCTCCAGCACCGTGCCGTAGGCCGCGATGAAGGCCGGCTCCGCGGTCACCGTCGCGGTGTTGCGCTGCGACGCGCGCGGTGCCGCGATGGCCTCGGGGAGCGACATGTCGAGGTCGACGTGGTTGACGATCATCTGCAGCACCGTGGTGATGATCGTCGAGCCGCCGGGGGAGCCGAGGGCGAGGAAGGGCTTGCCGTCCTTGAGCACGATCGTCGGTGACATCGAGGAGCGCGGGCGCTTGCCCGGCTGGATCCGGTTGGGGTCGGCCGGGTCGTAGACGGTGGAGAAGTCGGTCAGCTCGTTGTTGAGCAGGAAGCCCTTGCCCGGGACGACGATGCCCGACCCACCGGTCTGCTCGATGGTCAGCGTGTACTCCACGACGTCGCCCCAGCGGTCGGTCACGGTGAGGTTGGTGGTCGAGATGTTCTCGGTGTCCTCGGCAGGCTCGGTCGTGGCGGAGGGCGCGCCGCAGACGCCGTCGTAGTCGTCGACGTCGCCCGGCCCGGTCGGCTTCGCCATGGCGGTGGCGCCGATCTGGCAGGCGCGCTCGGCAGCGAAGCGGTCGTCGAGCAGGTCGCGCAGCGGCACGTCGACGTACGCCGGGTCGCCGAGGTGGGCGGCCCGGTCGGCGAAGGCGAGGGCCGAGGACTCCAGGTAGTGGTGCAGGGCGCCGGTGTCGTCCATCGCGGCGAGGTCGAAGCCCTCGAGGATGTTGAGCGCCTCGCCGACCGTCGAGCCGCCGCTGGAGGAGGGCGCCATGCCGAAGACGTCGAAGCCGCGGTAGGACGACCGGGTCGGCGCCTGCGCGCGCACCCGGTAGTCGCGCAGGTCGCGCACGGTCAGGTGACCGGGAGGCACGGGCAGCGTGGTGGTGCTGCTCGCGGGCGGGTCCTGGACGGTGCGCGCGATCAGCCGGGCGAGCGGACCGCGGTAGAACGCGGCGCGGGTGCCGCGCCTGCCGATCGTGGTGAGCGTGTCGGCGAGGTCGGGGTTGCGGAAGGTCGAGCCGACCGCCGGCGCCTCGCCGCCGGGCAGGAAGAGCCGGCGCGTGGCGGGGAAGGCCGAGAAGCGCTCCCGGTTGTCCTCGGTCTGCTGACGGAAGGTGGCATCGACGACGAAGCCCTTGCGGGCCAGGACGATCGAGGGACGCAACGCCTTCTTGAGCGACAGGGTGCCCCAGCGCCGCAGCGCCGTCTCCCAGGTCGCGGCCGTGCCGGGGGTGCCGACCGAGACGCCGCTGGTGACCAGGTCGGGGGTGAAGGGGTAGGGCTTGCCCGTCCCCGGGTCGATGAACGCGTCGTTCGGCATCCGTCGGGGCGCGGTCTCCCGACCGTCGAGGGTGCGGACCTTGCCGGTGCTCGCGTCGTAGTGGACGAAGTAGCCGCCGCCGCCGATGCCGGCGCTGTAGGGCTCGGTGACACCCAGCGCGGAGGCCATCGCGACCGCGGCGTCGGTCGCGTTGCCGCCCTTCCTCAGGACGTTGAGGCCGACCCGGCTGGCGTAGGGGTCGACGCTCGACACGGCGCCGCCGTAGCCGCTGCTGGTCGGCGTCTTGGGTGGCGAGGAGAACGGCTTGCCTGCGGGACCGGCTGCTGGCCCGGCTGGGGTCGGCAGCGGGGAGCGCAGGTCCGGGGGCGGGCGCAGGTCCGGCGGCGGCCGCACCGGTGGCCAGCGCGAGCCCCCCGGTGAGCGTCAGGCCGAGGAGGGCGGCGAGCGGGCGGTGGTGGCGTGACATCGGAGGAGCCTCCCGAGAAAGAGGTGGTGGCGGTGAGGTGCTTGCTGGTAACCACCTTGGGCGATCGCAGGCGCTCCTGTCGAGGGCCCTAGGATCAGCGCTCGTGGGTATCCAGATCACGCCGAGCATCCTGAACGCCGACTTCGCCCAGCTGGGAGCGGAGGTGGCCCGCATCGGCAGCGCCGACTGGGTGCACGTCGACGTCATGGACAACCACTTCGTCCCCAACCTGACCTTCGGGCCGACGATGGTGGAGGCACTCGCGCGCTCCACCGACCTGCCGCTCGACGCGCACCTGATGATCGAGGACGCCGACCGGCACGCCGTCACCTACGTCGAGGCGGGCTGCGGGTCTGTCACCTTCCACGTGGAGGCGGCCAAGGCCCCCGTGCGCCTGGCGCGCGAGATCCGTGCCGCGGGCGCCCGAGCCAGCATGGCGCTGCGTCCGGCCACCCCGATCGAGCCCTACGAGGACCTGCTCCCCGAGCTCGACATGCTGCTGATCATGACCGTCGAGCCCGGCTTCGGCGGGCAGAAGTTCCTCGACCTCTGCCTGCCCAAGATCCGTCGTGCGCGGGCCCTGATGGACAAGCACGGCATCGAGACCTGGCTCCAGGTCGACGGCGGCGTCTCGCTGGAGACCATCGAGCGCTGCGCCGAGGCCGGTGCCGACGTCTTCGTCGCCGGCTCGGCCGTCTACTCCGCGGCAGACCCCGATCGGATGGTCGCCGAGCTGCGTGCGGCCGCCGAGGCCGCCGCCCCCACCGCCTGAGCCTGTCGTCGTCGGCGCGTGAGAGGCCTCACACGGACACCCCCTCCAGGCCCTGAGCGGCTGTGGCATCCTGGGCCCGACGAGTTTTTCAGCTCGCGTGCTCTGGGGTCGGTGCAATTCCGAGCCGGCGGTGAAAGTCCGCGACCCGGTCACCGCCAGTGACCGGTTGATCAGGTGCAACTCCTGGACCGACGGTGAAAGTCCGGATGGGAAGCGCACGCAGGTGACCTCGACGCACGCCACGACCGGTGCGCCGCAGCACCGTCTGCCCCGGAGTCCGCGACCGGACACGAGGGGCCACCGCATGAGCTTCACCCCGGCCGAGCAGGCGGCGATGAGGCGCGCCCTCGTGCTGGCCGCGAGCCCCGGTGTCCCGCTCGGACCCAACCCCCGCGTCGGGTGCGTGCTGCTCGACGACGACGGCCGCACGGTCGCCGAGGGGCACCACCGCGGTGCCGGCACCGCGCACGCCGAGGCCGACGCCCTGGCGCGGGCGGGCGGCGCGGCCCGCGGCACCACCGCGGTGGTCACGCTCGAGCCGTGCGACCACACCGGCCGCACGGGGCCGTGCTCCCACGCGCTGGTCGAGGCCGGCGTACGACGGGTGGTCGTCGCCCAGCGCGACCCCAACGCCGTCGCCGCCGGCGGGGTCGAGCGCCTGCGCGCCGCCGGCGTCGAGGTCGAGGTCGGGCTGCTCGAGGAGGAGTCCTGCGAGCTCAACCGGGTCTGGACCTTCGCGACCGAGCACGGCCGACCCTTCGTGACCTGGAAGTTCGCCACCACCCTCGACGGGCGCAGCGCCGCGGCCGACGGCAGCAGCCGGTGGGTCTCCGGGACCGCCGCGCGCCGCGACACCCACCGGCTGCGGTCTCTCTGCGACACGATGCTCGTGGGCAGCGGCACGGTCGCCGTCGACGACCCGTTGCTGACCGTGCGCGACGAGCACGACCGCCCCCTCGAGCGCCAGCCGCTGCGCGCGGTGATGGGGGAGCGCGACCTCGACGAGACGTCGCGGGTCTTCAACGCCGATGCCGAGACCATCCGCCTGCGCACCCGCGACCCGCACGCTGCGCTGGCCGAGCTCCGTGCGCTCGAGCGCCAGCACGTCTTCCTCGAGGGAGGTCCGACGCTGGCGGCCGCCTTCCTGCGCGCCGGTCTCGTCGACGAGATCGTCGCCTACGTCGCGCCGATGCTCCTGGGGGCCGGCCGGGCCGCCGTCGACGACCTCGCGATCGGCACCATCGCCGACGCCCTGCGCCCCCGCGTCACCGACATCGCCGTCCTGCCCGGGATCGACGGCGAGCAGCCGAACGTCCGCCTCACCATGACCCCCCAAGGAGCCTGACATGTTCACCGGCATCATCGAGGAGCTCGGCACCGTGGCCGCCGTCGAGGACCAGGGCGACGCGATCCGACTCACGGTCACCGCCAGCACCGTGCTGAGCGACGCCGGCCTGGGTGACTCGATCTCCGTCAACGGCTGCTGCCTGACCGTGGTGTCCCACGACGGCGTGCAGTGGACCGCCGACGTGATGCAGGAGACGCTCGACAAGACCAGCCTCCGGGGCGTGGAGCCCGGTGACCGGGTCAACCTCGAGCGTGCGGTCACGGCCGAGAAGCGTCTCGGCGGCCACATCGTGCAGGGCCACGTCGACGGCGTCGGCCAGGTCGTCCGGCGCTCGCCCAGCGAGCACTGGGAGGTCGTGGAGATCTCCATGCCTCCCGAGCTCGGGCGCTACCTCGTCGACAAGGGCTCGATCACGGTCGACGGCGTGAGCCTGACCGTCGTCGAGGCGCACGACACCACCTTCACCGTCAGCCTCATCCCCGAGACGCTGGCGCGCACGACCCTCGGGTCCCGCCAGCCGGGAGACCGCGTCAACCTCGAGGTCGACATCATCGCCAAGCACGTCGAGAAGCTCGTCCGTGCCTACACGCAGGACTCCCTCCGGGACCCCAGCCACAAGGAGCAGTCATGACCGCCGAGACCCCCGCCCACGACGGGGTCCGCCTGGACTCCATCGAGCGCGCCATCGCCGACATCGCGGCCGGCAAGGCCGTCATCGTGGTCGACGACGAGACCCGGGAGAACGAGGGCGACATCATCTTCGCCGCCAGCAAGGCGACCCCGGAGCTGATGGCCTTCACGATCCGCTACTCCAGCGGCGTGATCTGCGTCCCGATGCCGGCCTCGATGCTCGACCGGCTCGAGATCCCGCTGATGACCCCGCACAACAAGGACAAGCTGCGCACGGCCTACACGATCTCGGTGGACGCCCGCGACGGCGTCAGCACCGGCATCTCCGCGGCCGATCGGGCGCACACCGCGCGGGTCCTCGCCGACTCGGCCACCGAGCCCTGGGAGATCACCCGGCCCGGGCACGTCTTCCCGCTGCGCTACCGCGAGGGCGGGGTCCTGGTGCGTCGCGGCCACACCGAGGCGGCCGTCGACCTGGCCACGCTGGCCGGGCTCACCCCCGCCGGGGTCCTGGTCGAGGTCGTCAACGACGACGGCACGATGAAGCGCGCGCCCGAGCTCCGGGCGTTCGCCGACGAGCACGACCTGGCGATGATCTCGATCGACGACCTGGTCCGCTTCCGCCGCCGCCACGAGAACCTCGTGGAGCGGGTCGCGGAGACCCGGCTGCCGACCCGGCACGGCGACTTCACGGCGTACGGCTATCGCATCACCGTCGACGGCAGCGAGCACATCGCGCTCGTCCACGGCGACGTCAGCGGTGCGGAGCCCGTGCTGACGCGCGTGCACTCGGAGTGCCTGAGCGGCGACGTCTTCGGCAGCGCCCGCTGCGACTGCGGCCCCCAGCTCGACGAGGCGCTGGAGCGCATCGTGCAGGAGGGACGCGGGGTCGTGATCTACCTGCGCGGCCACGAGGGCCGGGGGATCGGCCTGGTCGCCAAGCTGCAGGCCTACCAGCTGCAGGACGGCGGCCGCGACACCGTCGACGCCAACCTCGACCTGGGGCTGCCGGCCGACGCGCGTCACTACGGCACCGCCACCCAGGTGCTGCGCGACCTCGGCATCGAGAGCGTGCGCCTGTTGACCAACAACCCCGAGAAGGTGAGCAGCCTCGAGGACTTCGGCATCGCCGTCGCCGAGCGCGTGCCGCTCACGCCGCACCCCAACGACCACAACCTGGCCTACCTCCTGACCAAGCGGGACCGGATGGGTCACCACCTGCCCGACCTGGACGGGCCGGGGCTGCCCCAGCCGGTGTCCCAGCCGGTGCCCCACGGGACGGCTCTCGACGGCGGAGCGGTCCGATGAGCGGCCACGGAGCGCCCGACCTGGCCCCGGTCGACTGCCACGACCTCCGTGTCGCGGTCGTCGCGGCGAGCTGGCACACGGTCGTCATGGACGGACTGGTCGCGGGCGCGCAGCGGGCGCTGGACGCCCACCAGGTCGAGGCGCCGGTCATCGTGCGCGTGCCCGGCACCTTCGAGCTGCCCGTGGTCGCGGCCGCGCTGGCGGCGCAGGGCTTCGACGCGGTGATCGCGCTCGGTGTGGTCATCCGCGGCGGCACGCCCCACTTCGACTACGTCTGCGGCGCGGCGACCGACGGGCTGACCCGGGTGGCGCTGGACCACACGGTGCCGATCGGCTTCGGCGTCCTCACCTGCGACACCGAGCAGCAGGCCCTGGACCGCGCGGGCCTCGAGGGATCGGTCGAGGACAAGGGCTGGGAGGCCACCTCGGCGGCGCTGCTCACCGCCCGGACCCTCCGACGGATCGCGCAGGGCAAGGACGCCACCTAAGGGGCGGCGGCGACCCGCACCCTCGTCGCGTTGACCGCGGCGTTGCCCGACAGGGTGTCCACGAGGGAGGCGTCGGTCAGCACGTTGACGTTGACGCCCGGGCGACGGGACGCGGTGCTCCACCGTGAGCCCACGGCGTCGTGCCCCCAGCCGTGGGGGATGCTCACCACGCCCGGCCGCACCTCGTCGCTCACCTCGAGCGGGACCCGGATGCTGCCCACGGGCGAGGTGACCTCCAGCAGGTCGCCCGTCGTGAGAGCCCGTGCGGTCGCGTCGTCGGGATGCATGAGCGCCGTGCAGCGCTCGCCCCCCTTGACCATCGCGGGCACGTTGTGGAGCCACGAGTTGTTGCTGCGCAGGTGCCGGCGCCCGATCAGCTGCAGGTCGAAGCCGTCCGTCCCGTCCGCCACGTCCGTGGGGTGCGCCGGCAGGGCTGCCATCAGCTCGGCGGGGGCGAGGTGGACCCGCCGGTCCTCGGTGCGGAGCAGCGCCCGCAGCCGCGGCTCCAGCGGCCCGAGGTCGACACCGCCGGGGGTGGCCCGCACCCGCTGGGCCGTGAGCCCACGGCGGCCCCGTGGCAGCCGCGAGCCGGCGGCCCGGCTGAACGGACCCTGCGGACCCACGAGGACCAGCAGCGAGGTGACCAGGTGGGCGTCGACGACGCGCAGCAGCCGCCTGACCAGGCGTCGCAGCAGCCCGGAGCCGGGACCCGACAGCTGCTCGGCCGCGAGGCCCAGCAGGATGTCCCAGTCCTCCAGGGTGCCGGGAGCCGGCTCGACGGCACGCGGCGACCAGCGCGCGTTGTTGCGCACGCTGAACGCGGGGAACACCACGTCGAGCTCGGAGCGCTCCAGCTGGCTGATCGGCGGCAGCACCAGGTCGGCGAGGCGCGAGGTCTCGGTGAGGTAGAGGTCGACGCAGACCAGGAAGTCCAGCCCCCGCAGGGCCTCGTGCATCGCCCGACCGTCGGGTGCGGAGAGGGCGGGGTTGCCCGATGCGACGACCAGGCCCCGCAGCCGGCCCGGGCCGGGGCGGGTCATCTCGTCGGCCATCGCGGCGACCGGCAGCTCGCCGTTGAGGTCGGGCAACCCGGCGCCCCGGCTGTGGAAGGTGCCGTGCGACGAGGGTCCCCACAGCAGGCGCAGCACGCGCCCGAGGTCGACCGGCGGGGTCGTGAACATCGCGCCGCCGGGCCGGTCCAGGTTGCCGGTCACGACGTTGAGCACGTTGATGAGCCAGTGCGTGACGGTCCCGGTGGTGTGGTGGCAGACCCCCAGCCGACCGTAGGCGACGGCGCTGCGCGCCCCGGCGAAGTCGCGCGCGAGCCGCTCGATGGTGGCCGGCGTCGAGGCCGCACGCCGCGGCGGCCCGCTCCGGCGTGCGGTCCGCGACCACCCGTCGTACGTCGGCGAGGCCGGAGGCCCACGCGGGTGGCCGGTCGAGGCCGTCGCGGAAGATCACGTGCAGCATCGCCAGCAGCAGGTGCGGGTCGGCCCCCGGCCGGATCGCGACGTGCTCGGAGGCGAGCCGGGCGGTCTCGGTGCGGCGGGGGTCCACCACCACCACCCGCCCGCCGCGGGCGACCACGTCCTTCAACCGACGCCGGGCGTCGGGCATCGTGGTGAGGGAGCCGTTGGAGACCGCCGGGTTGGCCCCGAGCACCAGCAGGTGCTCGGTGCGGTCGATGTCGGTGATCGGCAGGATCGTGTGGTCGCCGAACATGAGCTCGGAGGCGAGGTACTGAGGGAACTGGTCGATCGATGCGGCCGAGAAGATGTTGCGGCTGCGCAGCACCTTCTTGAGGCCCTCGATCGCGAAGACCGCCGTGGAGTGGGCCGTCGGGTTGCCGAAGTAGGCGCCCACCGCGTCGCGCCCGTGCTCGTGGCGCAGCGCCCGCAACCGCCGCCCGGCCAGGTCGAACGCCTCGGCCCAGGTGATCTCCTCGAAGCCGTCGCCCACCCGACGCAGGGGAGCGCGCAGCCGCTCCGGGTCGTCGTGCAGCGCCTTGAGCGCGGTGCCCTTGGGGCACAGGAAGCCGCGGCTCAGCACGTCGTCGGGGTCGCCCTCGATCCGCAGCACCTCCTGGCCCCTCATGCTCACGCGGATGCCGCAGTGGGCCTCGCAGAGCGGACACTGGCGCTGAACGACCGTGGGATGGGCCACAGGGCCCGGGGTGAGGGTGGACACGGTGGCGAGGCTAGCGCTCCCCACCCGTAGGCTTGCCGATCGTGAAGACGTTCGACGAGCTCTGGTCCGAGCTGGGCGAGAAGGCCAGGACCCGCCCCGAGGGGTCCGGCACCGTGCGCGAGCTCGACGCCGGCGTGCACGCCATCGGCAAGAAGCTGGTCGAGGAGGCCGCCGAGTCCTGGATGGCCGCCGAGCACGAGGACAAGCATCGGGCCGCGGAGGAGATCAGCCAGCTGCTCTACCACGTGCAGGTGCTCATGCTCGCCCTCGACCTCGACCTCGACGACGTCTACACCCACCTCTGAGGAGGACCCCCGTGTCCGATCTCCACCGCTCACCCTCCGGCCTCCTGCGCGTCGCGGTCCCCAACAAGGGATCCCTGTCGCAGTCGGCCTCCGAGATCCTGCGCGAGTCCGGCTACCGCCAGCGCACGGACTCCAAGGAGCTCGCGCTGATCGATGTCGAGAACGGCGTGGAGTTCTTCTACCTGCGCCCCCGCGACATCGCCATCTACGTCGGCGAGGGCACCCTCGACGTCGGCATCACCGGCCGCGACCTGCTGCGCGACTCCGGCGCCAAGGCCGACGAGGCGCTCCACCTCGGCTTCGGTCGCAGCACCTTCCGCTTCGCCGGTCCTCTCGGTGCCTTCACGGCCCTCGAGCAGCTCGCCGGCACCCGCATCGCGACGTCCTACGTCGGGGTGGTGCGCGCGTTCCTCGAGGAGCGCGGGATCGAGGCCACCGTGATCCGCCTCGACGGCGCGGTGGAGTCCAGCATCCAGCTCGGCGTCGCCGACGTGATCGCCGACGTCGTCGAGACCGGCAGCACCTTGCGCCACGCCGGCCTCGAGACCTTCGGTGAGCCGATCCTCCAGTCCGAGGCGGTGCTCATCACCCGCTCCGGCGAGTCGCACCCCTCCTTCGACAACTTCAAGCGCCGCGTCGACGGGGTGCTCAAGGCCCGCAGCTACGTGATGATGGACTACGACATCGAGGAGCGGCACGTCAGCGAGGCCGTCGCGATCACGCCCGGCATCGAGGGCCCCACGATCTCCCCGCTCCATCGCGAGGGCTGGGTCGCCGTGCGCGCCATCGTGCCGCGCGCCGGAGCCCAGCTGTTGATGGACCAGCTGTGGGGCATCGGCGCACGCGGCATCCTGACCACGGACATCCATGCCTGCCGGCTCTGACCCGGGGCCGGTCCCGCTGCCGCGGACGTGGCGCCCCCTGGGCCCACGGATCGCCGGCATCACGGCGTTCGCCGTCGTGATGGTGGCGATGCTCTTCCTGTGGCTGGGCTTCGACGACGAGACCCGTGCCTCGGTCACGCCGTTCCAGCGCGGCACGGTGGGCGCCCTCGGCCTGCTGGCGTTCCTCGTGATCCACGCCCTGGTGCGGTGCCGCGCGGTCGCCACGGAGGAGGGGCTGGTCGTCGTCAACGGCTACCGCCGCCACCTCTACGCCTGGGAGGAGATCGTGGCCGCACGCCTGCCCCCGGGCGCGCCCTGGGTGACGCTCGACCTGGCGGACGCGACGACCGCGTCGGTGCTGGCGATCCAGGGCTCCGACGGTCAGCGCGCCCGCGTGGCGCTGCGTGAGCTGCGGACGCTAGTCGACCGCCCGCAGGCCCCAGGCGACCGATAGCTCGTCACCGGGCTCCCCGGCCGGCGCGAGCGTGACGAGGTCCTCGCCGGAGCGGAAGGCATCGGCGTTGGCGCTCATCGGCTCCACCGCCAACGAGCGCCGCTCGAGGCCGGCGACGTCGTCGGCGGTGTAGAGCAGCAGCCACTTCACGTGCTCGTCGACCCACAGCGCCACGCCGCGGCCCGAGGCCGGGTCCTGGAGCAGCGTGGTCGCCACCCCCCGGTCGTCGCGCGCCAGGTCGGTGAAGGTGTGGTTGAGCTCGACCCCGCGCAGCGGCCGCGCCACCCGGAAGTCGTACGCCGTGCCCTCCACCGGCTCGCGGCCGACGGGCAGCAGCCGCTCGTCGGTGAGCGTGCGGGTGGCGGCGGGCAGCGTGAGCTCCCACGTGTCGACCGGACCGGCGCCGACGCTGAGGTAGGGGTGCGCGCCGCACGCATAGGGCGCCGGCTCGGTGGTCGTGTTGGTCGCGGTCTGGGTGACGGTGAGACCGTCGGCCGAGACGTCGTAGGTCACCTGGAGGTCGAGGGTCCAGGGATAGCCGCTCTGCGCCATCAGCCGGTACTGCAGCGACACCGAGTGCCCGGTGTGCTCGACGACGCTCCAGGCGACCCAGCGCGCCAGGCCGTGGGAGGCGTTGCTCCGCTTCGGCTCGGTCAGCGCCAGCTGGTGCTCGCTCCCGCCGAAGGAGTAGCGGCCGTCGCGGATGCGGTTGGGCCACGGCATCAGCAGCTGCCCCCGGCCGCCGTGGGACATCTCGTCCTCGCCGAAGCCGTCGACGAGCGGCCACTCGCCGTAGGCCAGGGAGCGCAGGGCGGCTCCGCTCTCGGTGATGACCGCGCGATATCCGCCGCCGCTGATGACGAACTGGTCCCCGCTCGGTGATATCACCTGCCAACCCTAGGCCGGGTCGGACGGGTGCGACCGCGACCGTCCGCCGATGCGGCTCAGAAGCCGTAGACCCGCGTGACCTCGCGCCAGTAGGCCTTGGTCAGGGCGGCCTCCTGGCGTGGCGTCGCGCGCAGGGATGCGGGGAGGGCCACCCGGCACCGGTCGCCGGCGCAGCTGCGCCCCTGCCACCAGACGGCGTAGAGGTCCTTCTCCATCGCGCGGTAGGCCGGGTGGCCGTGCCTGTTGTGCTCCTGGAGCGGGTCGCGCAGGAGGTCGTAGAGCTCGTGCTCGCCGGTGCGGTTGCGGATGTAGGAGTAGCGGGCCGTGCGCACGCCGATCGAGGTGCGGGGCCCGGAGAAGCCGGGGGACCGGGCCTGCCGGCCCTGGGTGCCGATCGCCTCGTCGATCACGGCGGTCACCCACCCGCGGTCGCCGCCCCGCATCGTGGGAAGCCGCGAGATCCCGTCGGCGCGACGCGGCGCGCGGGCGTTGCCCAGGTCGAGGATCGTGGCGGAGACGTCGATCGTGGTGATCGGGTCGAAGCGGTCGGCCCGGGTGCGCATGCCCGGACCGGTGACGACGAACGGCACCCGGAGCGACGGCTCGAGCGCCCGCACCTTGCCGCTGCGCCGCCGGTGCTCGCCGAGGAAGTAGCCGTTGTCGGAGGTGAACATGAAGACCGTGTCGCGCCACTCCCCGGAGCGCTTCAGCTCCTTGACCAGCCGGCCGAGCTGCTGGTCCATGACGTAGACGGCCTCGGCGCGCTGCCGCGTCATCGTGCGTACGGCGGCTCGCTCGCGCGCGCTGAGCTCCGGCTGCGCGCGGTAGGCGCGCGGCTTGTCGGAGATGTCGCGCTCGCTCGGACCACCTCCACGCGGCAGCCCGGCGGCCCGGGTGATCAGCCGGTCGAAGCGGCCGCGCACCGACGGGGGACGGGCCGGGGTGCGCACGTCCTGCGGCCGTCCACGGGCGTCGGTGAGGAAGCGGGGCGGGTCGTCGGGCTCGGTCGGTCCACCGAAGTGGGGAGCGACGTAGTTGACGTAGAGGAAGAACGGCTTGGCGCGCCGGCTGAAGGCGCGCGCCATCTGGACCGAGAAGTTGCCGATGACGAACGAGCTGTACTGCCCCCGGTGGGACTCATCGACCCGGCCGTTCACGTTGAACGGGGTGTCCATGTAGTCGTAGGTGTTGCCGCGCACGCTCGGGACCCCGGGGTCGATGGAGGCCCGCCAGTCGGTCCAGCCTCGGGGCACGTAGCGGTAGGAGGGGCGACCGCTGACCAGCGACCGTGCCGGGCCGTAGCGGTTGAGGTACTTCCCGGCGTAGCCCGTCGAGTAGCCCGCCTCCCGCAAGGACGTCGCCAGCGTGCGCGAGTCGTCGAAGGCGCCGTAGCCGAAGGGGTCCTCGTGGGAGAAGACCTTGTGGTTGTGCGCATACATCCCGGTGAGGAAGGACGCACGTGCCGGGCAGCACAGCGGGTAGGGGGAGAAGGAGTTCTGGAAGGTCAGCCCGTGCCGGACCACCGTGCGGCGCAGCGAGGGCATGAAGCGCAGCTCGTCGACGCGCATGTCGTCGGCCATCACGACCACGATGTTGGGCTTGCGGGCGCGCTCGGTCGCCGCCGTCCCCGGCTGTGCGGGAGTGGCAGACCGGCCGGGCACGAGGTCCTGGGCGCTCACCGGGAGGGACCCCGGGGTCGGCAGGGCCAGGGCAGCGGCCAGCAGGACGACACCGACCACCGCGGCCAGCGCCGCCCGTCTCGTCGAGGTCCGGGGGAGCACAGTCACAACCTAGGTGACGCGTGGCGGTGGCGCTTGGTTCGCGCGTGGGGCATCGCTCACGTGAGGCAGGGCACGGCCGGTCCCGTCGACGACGACGTCCGCGCGGTCCCGGGTGCCCTCGCGCTCGAAGTGCTGCGCCTCGTCGAGCATCCACTGCCGCCACTGCGCCTCGAGCCCCGCGCCGTCACGGGCGATGCCACGGGTCAGGCGCAGGTCGGTGGGTGCCTCGACCCACACCAGCACCGTGCAGCACGCCGCGTGGGCGGCCGATCCTGAGCCGACTCCCTCGAGGACCAGCAACGGGGACGGGGTGACCGGGTGGGTCTCGGCGTAGGACCCGGTCTCCCAGTCGTAGCGGCGGTAGCGGCCCGCGCGTCCGGCAGCCAGGGGCTCGAGGATCGTGCCGAGCTGGTCGCCCAGGCGGGGCAGGCCGCGCCAGCCGTCGTAGAGGTCGTCCATGTGCACGACCCGGCTGCCGGAGAGCTCCGCGACGGCGGTGGCCAGGGTGGTCTTGCCGGAGCCGGCCGGTCCGTCGATGCAGAGCAGCCTCCCGGACCCGAGAGTCGGGGCGCGGGAGCCCAGGAGGTCCAGGACGCCCCCGGCGGCCTCAGAAGGCGTGACCGTGACCACGGTAGGACCGCACCTCGTCCACGAAGGCCTCACCGGAGAGCAGCTGCACGGTCGTGGTGTGCTCGAAGAGCTCGCCGGACTTGGCGTGGCGGAACCACACCAGGTCGCCGATCGCGAGCAGCGCCGCGGCGTTGCCGGTCAGCGGGGTCTGCACCTCGCCGGCGCCCTCGAGCCCGGTCAGCCGCAGGCCGGCGGGCGCCCACGGGGTGGGGAGCCGGTCGGCGCCGGCAGCGCCGGAGGCGACGAAGCCGCCCCCGTGGACGGTCGCGACCTCCGGGGAGGGCCGCCGCACCACGGGCACGCCGAAGAACGCGGCCGGACGGGGGGCGAAGGAGAGGTAGTGGTCGAAGAGGGTCGGCACCAGGAGTCCCGACCCGGCGGCGACCTCGGTGACGACGGGGTCGGCGGCCGTCTCGGCGACCGACCCGGACCCCCCGCCGTTCCAGAGCTCGAGGTCGACGACGCCCTTCAGCGCGTCGGCGATCTCGCGGCGGCGGGTGGTGAGCTGGGTGAGCGACATCGTCTTGAGCCGTCGCACGACCAGCGACCGCGCGCGGGCGCTCGGCACGTCGTCGGGCACGCCGGCGACCTGTCCCTCGTAGGTCATCGCGCCGACGAGCCGGAAGCCCGGACGATCGACCACGGTGCGTGCCAGGCGGCTGACCGAGGCGGCGTCGTGGAGGGGGGAGCGCTTGGGGCCGACGTGCTGGCCGCGCACCTGGAGCCCGGCGTCGATGTCGATCGCCACCCGCACCTGCACCGCGTGGGAGGCGCGCACGGAGTCGACGACGTCGAGGTGGGCCACGTCGTCGATCATCAGGGTGATCCGGTCGGCTGCCTGCGGGGAGGCGACCAGGCGCCGCAGGGCGGCCAGGTCGACGCTCGGGTAGGCGACGAGCAGGTCGTCGGTGACGCCCTGCTCCTCGAGCCAGAGCGCCTCGGCCAGGGTGTAGGCGAGCACGCCCCGGAAGCCCTCGCGGGCCAGCGCGCGTCGCAGCAGCGCCGGCACGCGCAGCGACTTGGAGGCCACCCGGATCGGGGTGCCGCCGGCGCGACGCACCAGGTCGTCGGCGTTGGCGTCGAAGGCATCGAGGTCCACGACCATCAGCGGTGTGCTCAGGGGCTCGTCGTGCCCTGCCACGGCGGCCGAGAGCCGGGCCCAGAGCCGGTTGCGTTCGACGTACGACGACCCGGCGCTGCGCGCTGCGACCATCAGCTGATGCCGCGCTTGCGCAGCAGTGCCTCGATCTCGTCGAGGTCGGCGTCCCCGGCACCGCCGGCAGGTCCGACCTCGGGGCGACCCCGACGGGGTGACGTGGCACGCGAGGCCTTGCCGCGCACCGGCTTCGGGGCGGGTCCGCGGCGCGCCTCCAGGGCGCGCCCCGCGCCGAAGAGGACGACGGCGACCCCGGCGGTGATGACGCCCAGCCACACGAAGGGACTGAAGACCAGGGTCGTGGCCCAGTCGGCGACGGCGTCGAGGATGCGAGTCAGCATCTGCAGCGACTTGGTGAGGTAGGCCGCCAGGGGCAGCAAGGTGATCGCCGCACCCTTCAGCGCCGCCGGCAGCCCCCGGCGCTGGTAGGCGTACCAGGTCCAGATCCCCCCGAGCAGGGTCAGCGCCAGCGTCAGGGCCCCCCAGGTCACGTCGTCCACCACTCCAGGGTGGCACACGCGTGGGCCCGCCCGGCACCGCCGTGGTCGGCCCCACCCGGCACAATGACCCCATGACCGACCGCCGCCTCCTCGGACCGGGCTTCCCCGGCGACACCGGCGCGGCCGACCCGCTGCTGCGTGACGCGCTCGCGTCGTACGCCGCGTCCCCGGCGCGCTACGCCGACGCGCTCGCGGCCCTGGCGGCGGCCCGGCTCCTCGTGCCCGTCGTGGCCGTCCTGGGCGAGGTCGAGGTCGACGAGGCCGGACTGGCCCACGACAAGTCCAGCGACATGGCGGCGGTGATGCTCGAGGGGGCCGACGGACGCCTCGCGATGCTGGCCTTCACCGACACCGGCGCCCTGGCCGCCTGGGACCCCGAGGCGCGGCCGGTGCCGGTGGCCGCGGCCACGGCCGCCCAGGCTGCCCTCCAGGAGGGTGCCGTCGCGCTCGTCGTCGACGTGGCCGGGCCGGTGACCTTCGTGGTGGAGGGCGACGACCTGGCCGGAGTCGCCGCCGGGTGGACGCTCACGACCGTGGCCGGTCGCTCGGCCTGGTTGCGACCCGCCGACGGGTCCTGACCCACCACGGCGCGGGTGCTGATTGGAGTCCGACGGTGATCATCGACTAAGGTCAGGTGTTGACCGACCAGCCCGGCTCGTCCGGACTGGTCACACAAGCGGAGATCAGCACCACGTCTCCCACCCGCATCGACCGAACCAGGTCGTCGGGTCCGGTCCCGAAGGCCTTGGCCCTCGCCCCGAGAGAATCCTTCTCGGAGCAGATCCTGGCACTCGGAGTCGCGTCGCTCCGGCGGCGTGTCGTGACTGGCTTCCGCTTGAGCAAGCGGGAGCCGTTCTTCATTTGTGGCGGTGCCCGATCCCGAACACACTGGAGGACACATCAGCACCGAGCTTCGTATCAACGAGCGGATCCGGGTTCCCGAGGTCCGCCTCGTCGGACCCAACGGCGAGACGGTCGGCATCGTGCCGACCGACCAGGCCCTCAAGCTGGCCCAGGAGGCAGACCTCGACCTCGTCGAGATCGCGCCCCAGGGCAAGCCGCCCGTGTGCAAGCTCATGGACTACGGGAAGTTCAAGTACGAGAACGCCCAGAAGGCCCGTGAGGCGCGCCGGAACCAGACGAACGTCATCATCAAGGAGATGAAGCTTCGTCCCAAGATCGACGCCCACGACTACGAGACCAAGAAGGGTCACGTCGTGCGGTTCCTCCGCGCGGGCGACAAGGTCAAGATCACGATCATGTTCCGTGGCCGCGAGCAGCACCGCCCCGAGCTGGGCTACCGGCTGCTGCAGCGCCTGGCCGAGGACGTCACGGAGCTGGGCTTCGTGGAGTCCTCTCCCAAGCAGGACGGCCGCAACATGATCATGGTGCTCGGCCCGCACAAGAAGAAGGCTGACGCCAAGGTCGACATCCTCGCCGACAAGGAGTCGAAGATGGCCGAGCGTGCCGCCGTCGTCGACGCCGAGAAGGCCGAGCGAGAGGCCGCCCACGCTGCAGGACCGGTCGCGCAGAAGAAGGAGCGCGGCCGCTCCGAGAACCTCGATCCCGAGATCGAGGCCTGAGACCCGGGCCGGCCCCGTGCCGGCCCAGACCGCCGATCGGTGGCCACCTCGCGTGGCCACGACCGACAAGGAAAGAGATCAAGATGCCGAAGAACAAGAGCCACTCCGGTGCCGGCAAGCGCTTCCGCGTGACGGGCACCGGCAAGATCCTTCGCGAGAAGGCGGGCAAGCGTCACAACCTGGAGAAGAAGGCCTCCAAGGTCACGCGTCGCCTGACCGGCACGGTGGTGGTCGCCAAGGCCGACACCAAGCGCGCCAAGAAGATGCTCGGCATCTAGGACCACCCGCGGGGGCGCAGCCCCCGTGACCCCCTGGGGCTCCGCCCCCAGAACCCGCGGCCGCAACGGCAGCGATTCCTATTCAGTGTTTGAGCACCAAGGAGTTCCACCATGGCACGCGTCAAGCGGGCGGTAAACGCCCAGAAGAAGCGTCGTACGACCCTCGAGCGCGCAGCGGGCTACCGCGGTCAGCGCTCGCGCCTCTACCGCAAGGCGAAGGAGCAGGTCACCCACTCCCTGGTCTACAGCTACAACGACCGCCGCAAGAACAAGGGCAACTTCCGCAAGCTGTGGATCCAGCGCATCAACGCCGCCGCGCGTGCGCAGGGCATGACCTACAACCGCTTCATCCAGGGTCTCAACCTCGCCGGTGTCGAGGTCGACCGCAAGATCCTGGCCGACCTGGCAGTCAACGACGTCGCCACGTTCAACGCCCTCGTCGTGACGGCCAAGGCCGCGCTCCCCGAGGACGTCAACGCCCCCAAGGTCGAGGCATCAGCCTGACCTCGCACGACGCGTCGTCCGCGGTCCCGGGTGCACCCCTCACCGCAGGGAACACCCGGGTCAAGGAGACGCGCAAGCTCAGCCGTCGTTCGGACCGCTCCGAGCGACGGCTGTTCCTCGCCGACGGCCCGAAGGCCGTCGCCGGTGCGCTCGCGCGACCCGGCTGCGTGGTGGAGGTCTTCGCGACCGCAGCGGCGACCGCGCAGCACGCCGACCTCGCGACCCAGGCACCCGTCTGGACCGTCGTCGAGGACCGCGCGCTGGCGTCGCTCAGCGACAGCGCCAGCCCGGCCGGTGTCGTGGCGGTCTGCCGCTTCCTCGACCGGCCGCTGGAGCACCTGCTCGACCCCGCGCCCCGCCTCATGGCGCTCTGTGCCGACGTCCGCGACCCCGGCAACGCCGGCACCGTCATCCGCACCGCCGACGCAGCAGGAGCAGACCTGGTCGTCATGGCCGGCAGCTCGGTCGACGCCTACAACCCCAAGACGGTGCGCGCCAGCGTGGGCAGCATCTTCCACCTGCCGCTGGCCCTGGAGGCCGACCCGGTCGCCGCCGTGCGCGCCGCCCAGGCCGCCGGGCTCGTCGTGCTCGCCGCCGACGGTGCCGGCGACGTCGACCTCTACGAGGCCGGCGACCTGCTCACCCAGCCCACCGCCTGGCTCTTCGGCAACGAGGCCTGGGGTCTCCCCGCCGAGCTCGCCGCACTGGCCGACCACCGGGTGTCCATCCCGATCCACGGCCGCGCCGAGAGCCTCAACCTCTCCACCGCGGCCGCGCTCTGCCTCTACGCCTCCGCGAACGCCCAGCGCGCCCGCTGAGGGCGCTCGGGACTGGGTGCCGGGGACGTTCTGCTGCGGCGTTCTGCCGCTTCATCAAGGTATGCCGATGAAGCGGCGCCTCCCACGGTGAAGCGGCGCGCGCACGCTTTGGCCGCCGTACTCCCCACGGCGACACGCCACCTCCCACGGGCTGCACGCCCGGGGGAGTGGCGGTTCGCCTGCATACCTTGATGGAGCGGCCGCTCAGCGCCACCACCCCGCCCACCGAGGACGCCGGTGGGTCGCAGCAGGTCAGTAGCCCCGGACGCGCACGACGCGCCAGGCACCGTTGCGTCGTACGACGCGCAGGCCCACCTGCGAGCCGGCGCCCGCGAGCAGGTACGTCGTGGGGGAGCGGTCGTTGAGGGCGCGCACGCGGGTGCACGCCCCGGCGCGCGGCAGCACCAGCCGCTGGATCGTGCGCCACCGGCCGTGGTCACGGCGCTGGAGCAGCCGGGGCCACCCGGCGCCGGGGGTCGCGTGCAGCCGCAGCACGCGCGTGCCCGCGATCGGGAAGACGAGGCCGCACCGTGCGGGGGCGCGCACCGGGAGCACCGTGAGCCCGGCGGGGGACAGGACGCTCGTCGAGCGTGGACCGGGGGCGGCGACCAGCCTGCGGTCGGCGGAGATGCCGAGCGGTCGCCCGGCGATGGCCACCGTGCGCCACCGGACGCCGTCCGAGCTGAGCAGCATCCGCACCCGGTGGGCCGGGGCGACCTGGTAGCCGTCGGTGCGTGGCGGGTACTTCCCACCTGAGCGCTTCGACGGGTAGCAGTGCAGCGAGAGCGCGTGCACGAGGAGGCGCTGCTGTCGCAGGTTGCCGTCAGCCGCGCAGCCCGGGAAGCCGTGGTCGTAGACCAGCGCCCGGGCACCCCACTGCTGGGCGGCCTCGTCGTAGCGCTGCACGAAGATCCGTCGTCGGTCCGGGCTGCCGACGGCCACCAGCGGTTGACGGGGCACGTCGGAGTAGGCGGTGCCGATGACGCGGTGCGGACCGCCGCGGTAGTCGACGAGGCCCGGCGCGCCGGCCGGAGCGCGGCGGGTGAGCACCCACGGGGAGTCAGCGTCCGCGCGACCGATCGCGTAGCGCGACGCCCGGTCGCGGTCGTCCCCGACGACCTCGAAGGCGTTGCGGTTCTCCAGGTCGCCCTCGGTGCAGCCGGGATCCACTCCCTCCACCACGGACGAGCCGAGCCGGCCGTCGAGGGTGCGCTCGTGCACCCCGATGACGCACTCCTCGCCCGCACTCTCCGGACCAAGCACACTGACGGTCCCGTCGTCGGTGACGACCAGGGTCTCGCCCCCGTTGTCGCCGTCGAAGGTCGTGCTCCGCTGCTCGGAGAAGAGCCCGTCGGCGCTGCTCCACTGCACGAAGTCGCCCTTGCCGCCGGCCAGCCAGGCGGCGTAGGAGCCGTCCGGTGACATCGCGGGCGTCCGGTAGGCCTCCCCCGGCAGGAGCTGCTTGTTCCAGTAGCGCAGGCCCCGCGACACCGCGGCGATGCTGTGGGCGGGCGCCTGGTCCTCGGCGTAGGGCCGGTCGCACTCCAGCAGCAGCGCGATCCCGCCGCGCGAGGTGCGCCCGGAGATGTCGCCGCAGGTGATGCCGTTGACGCCGCGGAAGAGCACCTGGGGACTCGACCAGGTGCCGCTCGCCTCGTCGAGGCGCTGCACCATGACGTGCTGGGGGTCCGGGGCGCCGACGGCGACGGTGCCGACGCCGGGCGCGGTGAAGGTACGGGCCCTGAGGTAGGAGTAGGACTCGGGCGCGTCGGCCCGCCGCTCCTGGCCGACCGGGCTCACCCCGCCGGCCACGGCGTGGCCGGCGACAGCGGTGACTCCGGTCCCGGCGACGGCGGCGCTGAGCAGGGCTGCGAGGGCCCGACGGGTTGCTGGACGCATGGTGTCTCCTCCGAGGTGGCGAGCGGGGTTCGTCGTGACCGACGCGGGAAGCGGGTCCTCCTGCGTACCGGGCCCATCGTTACCCGGATGTGATGCCAGTGGTGATGCCAGTGGTGATGCCAGTGGTGATGCCAGTCGGGATGCCGGTCGTGACATCGGGGGCCGAGCGGGCGTCCGTCCTCGTAGGGTGCACCTCGTGACCGGGAGCATCGAGAGCGCGCAGGAGCTGGCCGACGCCCTGCCCGACGGGGTGGTGGTCGCCGATGCCGTCGGCACCGTCGTGCTCGTCTCCCAGGTCGCCGCCCGGATGCTCGGGTCGTCGGTCGAGGCGATGCTCGGCCGCCCGCTGGGCGACGTGCTGGCGCTCCAGGACCAGGACGGCAAGGCCTGGCACTCCTGCAACACGCCGTACGCCGGGCTGGCGACGCGCACCGCCGTGCCCGAGCAGCCGTGGCTGCTGCCCAACGGCACCGAGGTCCTGGTGGCCGCCCGGCTGCACCGCCCCTCGCTGCGCGAGCCGGTCTCCCGGGTCGCCGTGACGCTCCGCTCGGGGCGGGGGCGCGCCCGCCTCGACCGCGAGCGCTCCGACCTCGTCGCGACCGTGGCCCACGAGCTGCGCTCGCCGTTGACCGGGGTGAAGGGCTTCGTCCAGGCCCTCCTCAACCGCTGGGACAAGCTGAGCGACGACCAGAAGAAGCTGATGCTCACGACCGTCAGCGCCGACTCCGACCGGTTGAGCCGGCTGATCGCCGAGCTGCTCGACGTCGCCCGGATCGACACCGGACGGCTCCAGCTCTACCCCCGCCCCTCCGACGCGACGGTGCTGGTGCGCCGCATCGTCGACTCCGTCCAGGCGGGCACCTCACGCCACGTCGAGCTGGTCGTCGAGGGCGAGCTGCCGCAGATCAGCGTGGACCCCGACAAGTTCACCCAGGTCGTGACGAACCTGATCGAGAACGGCGTGCGCCACGGCGAGGGCCTGGTGCGCGTCACGCTGGCGCCGCTGCCCCCCACCTCGGACTTCGCCGGCGTCGCGCTCACCGTCGACGACGAGGGGGAGGGCATCCCGATGGAGCTGCGTCGCCGCGTCTTCACCAAGTTCTGGCGGGGCGGGGTGCGCGGCGGCTCGGGCCTGGGGCTCTACCTGGTCAACGGCCTGGTGCGCTCCCACGGCGGCACGGTCGTCATCGACGACGCCCCCGGCGGCGGAGCCCGGCTGGTGCTGACGTGGCCGGCCACGGACCGCACCGGCCCCCGCTGACGTCCCATCGGGGCAACCCCGTCGCGCGCCACCTCGGCGCCTTCCTAGACTTGCTGCTCGTGTCCGGACCCAACACCGATTACGACCCCGTGGAGGTCAGTACCTTGCAGCCCGAAGAGGTCGAAGCAGCCCGCGACGCCGCCCTGGCGGCCATCGCCGGGGCGAGCGACCTCGAGGCGCTCAAGCAGGCCCGCACCGACCACGCCGGCGACCGCTCGCCGCTCGCCCTGGCCAACCGCGAGATCGGGGCCCTGCCGCCCCAGGCCCGCAAGGACGCCGGCCAGCGCGTCGGCCAGGCCCGCGGCAAGGTCAACCAGGCGCTCGCCGCACGCCAGGAGGTGCTGGAGGTCGAGCACGAGGAGCGGATGCTGGTCGAGGAGACCGTCGACGTCACGCTGCCGACCGACCGGCTGCCTGCCGGTGCCCGGCACCCGATCACCACCGGCTCCGAGCTGATCGCCGACATCTTCGTCGCGATGGGCTGGGAGGTCGCCGAGGGCCCGGTCCTCGAGGCCGAGTGGCTGAACTTCGACGCCCTCAACCTCGGGCCCGACCACCCGGCGCGCACCATGCAGGACACGTTCTGGACCGACCCGTCCGACAACGCGGTCGTGCTGCGCACCCACACCTCGCCGGTCCAGGCCCGCACGATGCTCACCCAGCAGCCGCCGATCTACGTCGTGTGCCCGGGCCGTGTCTTCCGCACCGACGAGTACGACGCCACGCACAGCCCCGTCTTCCACCAGGTCGAGGGCCTCGCCATCGACGAGGGCATCTCGATGGCCCACCTCAAGGGCACGCTCGACCACTTCGCCACCCAGATGTTCGGCGAGGGCATCACCACGCGCTTCCGCCCGTCGTACTTCCCCTTCACCGAGCCGAGCGCCGAGGTCGACCTGATCTGCTTCGTGTGCCGCGGCACCGGGACGGACGAGGCCGGCACCGAGAGCTGCCGCACGTGTCGCGGCGAGGGCTGGATCGAGTGGGGCGGCTGCGGCATCGTCAACCCGCGGGTGCTGGCTGCCTGCGGCGTCGACAGCGAGCGCTACAGCGGCTTCGCCTTCGGCATGGGCATCGACCGCACCCTGATGTTCCGCCACGGGGTCGAGGACCTGCGCGGCTTCTTCGAGGGCGACATCCGCTTCACCACGACGTTCGGGAGTGACCTGTGAAGACCTCCGTCTCCTGGATCAGGGACTACGTCGACCTGCCGGCCGACGTCACGACCGAGCAGCTCGCGGCGCGACTGACCGCGCTCGGGCTCAAGCTCGAGGCGATCGAGAAGCCGGGCGACCAGATCACCGGACCCCTCGTCGTCGGACGCGTGCTCACGATGGAGCCCGAGCCGCAGAAGAACGGCAAGACGATCAACTGGTGCACCGTCGACGTCGGCGACGCCAACGGCACCGGGGAGCCCCAGGGCATCGTCTGCGGGGCGCACAACTTCGCGCCCGGCGACCTGGTCGTCTGCGTGCTGCCCGGGGGAGTGCTCCCGGGCAACTTCGAGATCTCCGCGCGCAAGACCTACGGCCACCTGTCGGCGGGGATGATCTGCTCCTCGCTCGAGCTCGGTCTCGGTGAGGACCACGACGGCATCATCGTGCTGCCCCCCGACGCCGGCGAGCCGGGGCAGGAGGCCTTCAGCGTGCTCGGGCTCTCCGACGAGGTCATCGAGTTCGAGATCAACCCCGACCGTGCCTACGCCCTCTCGCTGCGCGGCGTCGCCCGCGACGCGGCCCTGGCCTACGGCGCCCCCTTCCGCGACCCGGCCGACCGTGCGGTGCCGGCCGCCGACGCCGCGGGACACCCCGTGGTCGTGGACGACCCCACCGGCTGCCCGGTCTTCGTGGCGCGCACGGTCGGCGGGTTCGACCCGTCCGCGCCGACGCCCGACTGGATGGTGCGGCGGCTCACCCAGTCCGGCATGCGCCCCATCTCGCTCGCGGTCGACATCACCAACTACGTGATGCTCGAGATCGGGCGACCGATCCACGGCTACGACGCCGACCGGCTCGCCGGCGCCGTCCGGGTGCGCCGGGCCGTGGCGGGCGAGCGGCTGACCACGCTCGACGGCACCGACCGTGCGCTCTCGCCCGAGGACCTCGTCGTCACCGACGACTCCGGCCTCATCGGCCTCGGCGGCGTCATGGGCGGGCGGTCGACCGAGATCTCGGCGAGCACCACCCGCATCCTGGTCGAGTCGGCGCACTGGGACGCCACCTCGATGTTCCGCACCGGCAAGCGCCACCGCCTGACCTCCGAGGCCGGCAAGCGCAACGAGCGCGGGGTCGACCCCGAGGTGTGCGAGGCCGCCGCCGACCGGGTGGTCGAGCTGCTCGTGGCCCACGGCGGCGGCACGGCCGAGCCGGGCGTCACGGTGGTCGGCACCCCGCCGGCCCCACGGTCCATCACCATCGGGGCCGACCTCCCGGCGCGGATCACCGGCATCGACATCGACGCCGACACCGCCGTCGCCCACCTCGAGGCCGTCGGGTGCACGGTGGCCCGCGAGGCCGACACGCTGACGGCGACCCCGCCGCCCTGGCGCCCCGACCTCTGCGACCCCTACGACCTCGTCGAGGAGGTCGCGCGGGTCGTCGGCTACGACCAGGTGCCCTCGGTGCTGCCCCGCGAGGCGGCAGGGCGCGGCCTGACCCGTGAGCAGCGGCTGCGCCGACGCGTCGGTCGGCTGCTCGCCGGCGCCGGCTGCGTCGAGACCATCAGCTTCCCGTTCGTCGGCGAGGCCTCGTTCGACGCGCTGGGCCTGCCCGCCGACGACGAGCGTCGTCGTACGGTGCGCATCGCCAACCCCATCTCCTCGGAGGAGCCGTCCTACGCCACGACGCTCCTGCCGGGCCTGCTGAAGGCGGCCGCGCGCAACCTCGGTCGCGGCGCCCCGGGGGTGTCGCTCTTCGAGACCGGCACCGTCGCGTTCCCCGTCGAGCGGGGTCCGGCCCCGATCTACGGCGTCGAGCAGCGCCCCAGCGACGCCGAGCTCGCCGCGCTGCTCGAGGCGCTGCCGCACCAGCCGCTCCATCTCGCGGTCGTGCTGGCCGGCGAGAGCGAGCGGGCCGGATGGTGGGGCGAGGGCCGCACCAGCGGCTGGGCCGACGCCATCGCCGTCGTACGCCGGGTTGCGGTCGACCTGGGCGTCGAGCTCGACGTGCGCTCGACCACGCGCGCGCCCTGGCACCCCGGTCGTTGCGCCCGCGTGTCGGTGGGGGAGCAGGTGCTCGGCCACGCCGGCGAGCTGCACCCCCAGGTGTGCAAGACCTTCGGTCTGCCACCGCGCAGTGCGGCGCTCGAGATCGACCTCGACCTGCTCATGCGCTGCGCGCTCGACGTGGTCACCGGTCCGGAGGTCTCCTCCTTCCCCGTGGCCAAGGAGGACGTGGCGCTCGTCGTCGCCGACGCCGTCGCCGCAGCCGACGTCGAGACCGCGCTGCGCGAGGGAGCCGGCGACCTGCTGGAGTCGATCCGGCTCTTCGACGTCTTCACCGGCGAGCAGGTCGGCGAGGGGCACAAGTCCCTGGCCTTCGCCCTGCGCTTCCGGGCCGGCGACCGCACCCTCACCGAGACCGAGACCAGCGCCGCGCGGGACGCAGCGGTGGCCTCGGCCGCCGAGAGGTGTGGCGCGGTCCAGCGCTGAGCCGCCCGCGCCCGCCTCACGGTGCCTCAGGAGTCCGAGGACGCGGCCCAGAGGTTGATGCCAGAGTCGACGGCGTCCTGCTCGATGGCGGCGAGCTCGTCGTCGGTGATCTCCAGGCGGTCGAGGACCGCGAGGTTGTCGTCGAGCTGGGCGACGCTGCTGGCGCCGATGAGGACCGAGGTCACCCGGCGGTCGCGCAGCACCCAGGCGAGCGCCAGCTGGGCCAGCGACTGGCCGCGACCCTGCGCGACCTCGTGGAGGCGACGCACGTGCGCGACCGCTTCCTGGCTCAGCAGCGAGGGGTCCAGCGACTTGCCCTGGGCTGCCCGTGAGTCCTCCGGGATGCCGTCGAGATAGCGGTCGGTCAGCATGCCCTGGGCCAGGGGCGAGAAGGCGATGCACCCCACGCCCTCGTCGTCGAGCACGTCGAGCAGCGAGGCGCCGTCCTCGGCCGGCTGCTCGACCCAGCGGTTGAGCATCGAGTACGACGGCTGGTGGATCAGCAGCGGCACGCCCATCTCGCGCAGCAGCGTGGCCGCCTCCCGGGTGCGCTCGGCTGAGTAGGACGAGATCCCGGCGTAGGTCGCCCGGCCAGACTGCACCGCGGTCGCGAGCGCCCCCATCGTCTCCTCGAGCGGGGTCTCGGGGTCGAAACGGTGGCTGTAGAAGATGTCGACGTGGTCGAGCCCCATCCGCGCCAGGCTCTGGTCGAGGGAGCCGAGGAGGTACTTGCGCGAGCCCCACTCGCCGTAGGGACCCGGCCACATGTCGTAGCCGGCCTTGGTGGAGATCACCAGCTCGTCGCGGTAGGGCCGGAAGTCGTCGGCGAAGATGCGACCGAAGTTGGTCTCCGCCGAGCCGTGGGGCGGTCCGTAGTTGTTGGCCAGGTCGAAGTGGGTCACCCCGCGGTCGAAGGCGTGGCGCAGGATCGCGCGCTGCGTCTCGATCGACCTGTCGTCGCCGAAGTTGTGCCACAGGCCCAGCGACACGGCGGGGAGCTTGAGCCCGGAGCGGCCGCAGCGGCGGTAGGAGTGGGCGTCGTAGCGGTCGGCGGCAGCGAGGTAGGGCGGTGGCGTCGTCATGCTCCGATCCTGTCGCACCGACGCGCGCCGGCGCACCTCGTGGTCAGTCCAGCGGCGGGCTCACCGCCGCCAGCAGTGCGTCGTACGCCGTGCGGTCGCCGCTCACGGTGATGTCGCGGTCGTCACGGCGCTTCCAGAGCCACGCGTCGAGGTCGGCTGCTCGCCCGGTGACCGTGGCCGAGGCGGTGCCCGGGTGAGTGCCCGGGTCGGTGAGCACCAGGTGGGCGCTGTCGTGGCGCTTGCCGGACCCGGGGTCGGTGCCGGAGAAGTGCCCGGGTCGCACCCACAGGTCGGTGCCGGTGTCGGTCAACGCGATGCGGACCAGGTGCTCGGAGGGCTCGAAGCGACCCCACGAGGGCGCCTCGCCGCCGTACATGACGTCCAGGAGCTCGGCGACGCCGTCGGCCGCCAGTGCCGGGTCCAGGGCCGTGATGGCGCCGCCCGCCTGGGTGCCCGCCTGGGTGCCCGCCTGGCCCGCGGTCTGCTCCGCGTCGAGCCGGTGGATCAGTGCCTCGTGGGCCTGGCGTCGGAAGGTGAAGCCCACGGTCTGCTCGGGAGCCCACGACCAGGCGGGCTCCGCCGGGTCGGCCGCCTCGAGCTGGTCGAGGAGACCGGCCGAGGCGGCGTCGAAGCGGTCCAGGAGCTCGGGATAGGTCGCGGGTCGGCCCGGGCTCCCGAAGTCCTCGGGGGCGGCCGGACGGGTGCCGGATGGTCCCCGCCCAGAACTCCTGGACCTCGGTGAGGTGCCACAGCAGGTCGGCCGCGTCCCAGTCGGGGCATGCGGGGACCCTGGCCCGGGGGTCGCAGTCCGTGAGAGCCTCGCGGAAGCGCGCCGACTCGTGTCGCAGGTGCCCGAGGTAGGTCGGGAAGTCCGGTCTCGTCGTCATGGGAACGAACCTAGATCGACCCGCCGACACCCGCCACCAGGATTCGGCAGGCCCCGCCCGCACATGAACATGCACTGACATGTATAGTCATGCACATGACGGTCTCAGTCGCGATTGCCGGTGCCAGTGGTTACGCCGGAGGTGAGGTGCTGCGGCTCCTCCTCGGGCACCCCGAGGTGGAGATCGGTGCGCTCACCGCCCACTCCAACGCCGGGGAGCTCCTGGGCCCGCTCCAGCCCCACCTGGTGCCGCTGGCCGACCGTCGGCTCCAGGCCACGGACCTGGACACCCTGGCGGGCCACGACGTGGTGTTCCTGGCGCTGCCGCACGGCCAGTCCGGTGAGATCGCGGCCCGGCTGCCCGACAGCACCGTGGTCATCGACTGCGGTGCCGACTTCCGTCTCGCCGACGCCTCCGCGTGGGAGCAGTTCTACGGCGGGACGCACGCCGGCACCTGGCCCTACGGCCTGCCCGAGCTGCCCGGCCAGCGCGCGGTCCTCGCCGGCGCCACCCGCATCGCCGTCCCCGGCTGCTACCCCACGGTCTCGACCCTCTCGCTCGCCCCCGCGGTGGCCGAGGGGCTGGTCGAGCCCGACGTCGTCGTGGTCGCCGCCTCCGGCACCAGCGGGGCCGGCAAGGCGGCCAAGTCGCACCTCCTCGGCAGCGAGATCATGGGCAACGCCAGCGCCTACGGCGTCGGCGGCGTGCACCGGCACACCCCCGAGATCACGCAGAACCTCTCGGGCCTGGTCGACGGCACCGTGAGCGTGAGCTTCACGCCGATGCTCGTCCCCATGTCGCGCGGCATCCTCGCCACCTGCTCGGCCCCGCTGCGCGGTGACGTCACCGTCGAGCAGGCGCACGAGGTCTACACCCGCTTCTACGCCGACGAGGAGTTCGTCCACGTCCTGCCCGCCGGCCAGTGGCCGCAGACGCAGTCGGTGACCGGCTCCAACGCCGTCCACCTCCAGGTCGCCGTCGACGCCCCGGCGCGCCGACTGATCGCCGTGGGAGCGGTCGACAACCTCGCCAAGGGCACCGGCGGCGCCGCCGTACAGTGCATGAACCTCGCCCTGGGCCTCTCCGAGGGCCTGGGCCTCACCACCGTTGGGATCGCACCGTGACCGAGACACCTGAGCCCACCGAGACGCCCGAGCCCCACCAGGCAGCCGAGGCGCCCGAGGCCAACGAGCAGGCCGAGCAGGCCGAGCAGGCCTTCCACCTCCAGCAGTTCCCGGAGAAGCTCGCCCTGGTCAAGCTGCCCCCGGGCGCGGAGATCCCCACGTGGGCCGAGTCGTCCTCGCTGTTCTCCATCACCGCGACCGCGACCGAGACCTCCTTGATCTGCGCGGGACGCAACGTCCCGACCAAGCAGGTCGCCCACAAGGGCCTCACGGCGTTCGCCGTCATGGGGGAGGTCGACCTGAGCCGGGTCGGCGTGCTGACCGACCTGCTCCTGCCCCTCGCGGAGGCCGACCTCAGCGTCTTCACCATCTCCACCTACGCGACCAACTGGATCCTGGTGCCCGTCGCCAAGGCGGAGGTCGCGGCCGAGGCCTGGCGACGACGGGGGCACGTCGTCGACCTCGCCATCCCCGTCACGCCTCCCCGGAAGAAACGCCCATGACCATCACCGCTCCCGCCGGCTTCCGCGCCGCCGGTGTCGCCGCCGGACTCAAGTCCACCGGCGCCAAGGACCTCGCGCTCGTCGTCAACGACGGGCCCGCCCACGACTCCGCCAGCGTCTTCACGGCCAACCGCTGCAAGGCCAACCCGATCCTGTGGAGCCAGGAGGTCGTGAAGGACGGTGTCGTGCGCGCCGTCGTCCTCAACTCCGGTGGCGCCAACTGCTACACCGGCCCCGACGGCTTCCAGACCACGCACGCGGTCGCCGAGCAGGTCGCGACCCGTCTGGGCATCGCCGCCGGCGACGTCGTCGTGTGCTCGACGGGGCTGATCGGCCTGGCCAACGACCGCGACGACCTCCTCGCCGGGGTCGACGCCGCCCACGCCGCCCTGGCGGTCGACGGCGGCACCGACGCCGCCACGGCGATCATGACCACCGACTCCGTGAGCAAGCAGGTCGTCGTCGAGGGCGCCGGCTGGTCGATCGGCGGCATGGCCAAGGGCGCCGGCATGCTGGCCCCCCAGCTCGCCACGATGCTGGTCGTCCTCACCACCGACGCCGTCGTCCCCGCCGACGACCTCGACCGGGCGCTGCGTGCCGCCACCCGCGTCAGCTTCGACCGCCTCGACTCCGACGGCTGCATGTCGACCAACGACACGGTCACCGTGATGGCGAGCGGTGCCAGCGGCATCACGCCGTCGCTGCCCGACTTCACCGAGGCGCTGACCCAGGCCTGCACCGACCTGGCCATGCAGCTCCTGCGCGACGCGGAGGGCGCCGACCACGAGATCGCGATCACCGTCCTGGGCGCGGTCTCGGAGGACGAGGCGGTCGAGTGCGGACGCAGCGTCGCCCGCAGCAACCTCTTCAAGGCCGCCGTCTTCGGCAAGGACCCCAACTGGGGCCGCGTCCTGGCCAGCATCGGCACGACCCGGGCGACCTTCGACCCCGCCGACCTCGACGTCGCCATGAACGGCGTCTGGGTCTGCCGGCAGTCCACGCCGGCCGAGGACCCCACCACCGTGGATCTCGAGCCGCGCGAGGTCAGCGTGACCATCGACCTCAAGTCCGGCGACGCCCGCGCGACCGTCTGGACCAACGACCTGACCCATGCCTACGTCCACGAGAACAGTGCCTACAGCTCATGACGAACACCCACGAGAACCCGACGCCGGAGAAGACCCCCGGCAAGCCCGACCCGGCCAAGGCCGCGGTCCTCGCCGGAGCGCTGCCCTGGCTGAAGGCCTACCACGGCAAGATCGTGGTGGTGAAGTACGGCGGCAACGCCATGACCGACGACAAGCTGAAGCGCGCCTTCGCCGAGGACATCGCGTTCCTGCGCTTCGCGGGGTTCAAGCCCGTCGTGGTGCACGGTGGCGGCCCGCAGATCTCCAAGATGCTCGACAAGCTCGGCATCGAGTCGGAGTTCAAGGGCGGCCTGCGCGTGACCACGCCCGAGGCGATGGAGGTCGTGCGGATGGTGCTCGTGGGCCAGGTGCAGCGCGAGCTGGTGGGGCTCATCAACGAGCACGGTCCGCTTGCCGTCGGCACCTCCGGTGAGGACGCCGGGCTGTTCACCGCCGAGCAGACCAACACCATCGTCGACGGCGAGGAGGTCGACCTCGGCCTCGTCGGCGAGGTCGCGAGCGTGCGCCCCGAGTCGGTGCTCGACCTGATCGAGGCGGGTCGCATCCCGGTCGTCTCCAGCGTCGCGCCGGACATCGACGGCCAGGTCCACAACGTCAACGCCGACCTGGCCGCCTCCTCGCTCGCCGTGGCCCTGGGCGCCGAGAAGCTGCTCGTGCTCACCGACGTCGAGGGTCTCTACCTCGACTGGCCCAGCTCCGACGACGTGATCGGCGAGATCAGCCCCGACTCGCTCGAGGAGCTCATGCCGAGCCTGGCCAGCGGCATGGTCCCCAAGATGCAGGCCTGCCTGGAGGCGGTGCGTGGCGGCGTCAAGCGGGCCACCGTGGTCGACGGCCGTCAGCTCCACGCGGTGATCCTGGAGCTCTTCACCAACGAGGGCGTCGGCACCCAGGTGCTGCCCGGCGTGGAGACCAAGACCCGCAAGGCGCGGGAGATCGCGTCATGAGCACCCTCGAGGGCACTGCCACCTGGGGGGAGCGCTACGCCGGCTCCCTGATGAACACGTTCGGCCCGCCCAAGCTGACCCTGGTCCGCGGCGAGGGCGCCCACGTCTGGGACGCCGACGGCAAGGAGTACGTCGACCTTCTCGGCGGCATCGCCGTCAACACGCTCGGCCACGCCCACCCGGCCCTGGTCGCAGCGGTGACGCAGCAGGTCTCGACCCTGAGCCACGTCTCCAACTTCTTCACCACCCCCCAGCAGGTCGAGCTCGCCGAGCGGCTGCTGGCGGTGACGGCTGTCGACGGCGCCGACGGCCGGGTGTTCTTCTGCAACTCGGGCGCGGAGGCCAACGAGGGAGCCCTCAAGCTCACCCGACTGACCGGGCGCACCCACGTGGTGGCCATGGAGGACGCCTTCCACGGCCGCACCATGGGCGCGCTCGCGCTCACCTCCAAGGCCGCCTACCGCGCTCCGTTCGAGCCGCTGCCCGGCCACGTGACGTGGGTGCCCTTCGCCGACACCGAGGCCCTGGCGGCCGCGGTGACCGACGAGACCGCTGCCGTGGTGATCGAGCCGCTGCAGGGCGAGGCCGGCGTCAACGTCGCCCCCACCGACTTCCTGGTGGCCGCCCGCGAGATCACCGAGCGCCACGGTGCCCTGCTGTGGCTCGACGAGGTGCAGAGCGGGATGGGTCGCACCGGCTCCTGGTTGGCCAGCCACCCCTCCGGCGTCATCCCCGACCTCGTCACCTTGGCCAAGGGACTGGGCGGAGGCCTGCCCATCGGCGCCCTGATCGGCTTCGGCCGCGCCGCCACCTTGTTCGAGCCCGGCAACCACGGCACCACCTTCGGTGGCAACCCCCTGTCCTGCGCGGCTGCGCTGGCCGTGCTGGCCACGATCGAGGAGGAGGGCCTCCTGGCCCGTTCGGCCGTGGTCGGTGAGCGTCTGCGCGCAGCCCTTCGCGAAGACCCACGCGTCCTCGAGGTCCGCGGTGTCGGCGTCCTGGTGGGCCTGACGCTCGCGCAGGGGGTTGCCCCGGCCGTCGTGGCAGCGGCACAGGAGGCTGGATGGATCATCAACGCCACCGGCCCCGACCGCATCCGCCTGGCCCCGCCCCTCGTGGTCACCGACGCCGACGTGGAGGCCTTCCTGGCGATCTGGCCGGTGCTCCTCGACGAGACGATGGGGGCCGGCTCGTGAGGCACCTCCTCGCCGACGACGACCTGAGCCCCGCCGAGCAGGCCCAGGTGCTGCGCGTGGCGGCCGAGCTCAAGGCCGCGCCCTTCAGCGCCCAGCCGTTGGCCGGGCCCCACACGGTGGCGATGATCTTCGACAAGCCCACCCTGCGCACGCAGTCGTCGTTCGCGGCCGGAGTCGTCGAGCTCGGCGGCCACGCGATGCTCGTCGACGGCCACCTGGCCGGCATCGGCGTGCGTGAGTCCGTGGCCGACGTGGCCCGCATCCTGGGTCGGCAGGCGGCGGTCGTCGTCTGGCGCACCTATGCCCAGGCCAAGCTCGAGGAGATGGCTGACTACGCCGGCGTGCCCGTCGTCAACGCCCTCACCGACGACTTCCACCCCTGCCAGCTGCTCGCCGACCTGCTGACCATCCAGGAGCACAAGGGCGACCTCGCCGGCCTGCGGGTCGCCTTCGTCGGCGACGCCGCCTGCAACATGGGCAACTCCTGGTTGCTCGCCGGGGCGACCGCGGGCATGCACGTCGTGCTCAGCGGTCCCGAGGGCTACCTCCCCGCCGACGCGATGTTCGCCCGCGCCGCCGCCATCGCCGACACCACCGGCGGCTCCGTGCGCGGCGAGGCCGACCCGGTGGCCGCAGTCACGGGCGCCGACGTCGTCGTCACCGACACCTGGGTCTCCATGGGCAAGGAGGAGGAGGCGTCCTCCCGCGAGGCCGCGTTCGCCCCCTGGTCGGTGACGACCGAGCTGCTCGCCCACGCCGATCCCGACGCGATCGTCATGCACTGCCTGCCTGCCTACCGCGGCAAGGAGATCGCCGCCGAGGTCCTCGACGGACCCCGCTCGGTGGTCTGGGACGAGGCCGAGAACAGGCGGCACGTGCAGAAGGCCGCCCTGGTCTTCCTGCTCGAGTCCTCGGGGGCGCCATGACCGAGACGATCCGACCGACGACCAAGAACGCCCGCCACCAGCTGATCATCGAGCTGGTGACCCACCACGAGGTCACCTCGCAGGGCGCGCTCGCCGACCTCCTCGCGGCCGACGGCGTCCACGTCACCCAGGCCACCTTGTCGCGCGACCTCGTCGAGCTCGACGCCGTCAAGGTGCGCTCGACGACCGGGCCGCTGGTCTACGCCGTCCCGGGCGAGGGCGGCGACCGTCGCCCCGCGGCTCCGGGGGAGACCCAGGCCGCCGTGCAGCGCCTCTCGCGGCTGTGCAGCGAGCTCCTCGTCAGTGCCGACTCCTCGGCCAACCTCGTCGTCCTGCGCACCCCGCCGGGAGCCGCCCAGTTCCTCGCCTCGGCCTTCGACCGTGCCGAGCTGCCCCATGTCCTGGGCACCATCGCCGGTGACGACACCGTCCTGGTCATCAGCCGCGCCCCGGACGGCGGTGCCGACCTGGCCCGCCGCTTCCTGGCCCTGGCCGACGTCCACCAGTCCACCCCCACGGTCGATCTCCACTCGGCCACCTCGCACCTGAAGGAATCCTCGTGAGCAAGGTCCTGACCTCCCTCCCCGTCGGCGAACGAGTCGGCATCGCCTTCTCCGGCGGCCTCGACACCTCCGTCGCCGTCGCCTGGATGCGTGAGAAGGGTGCGGTCCCCTGCACCTACACCGCCGACATCGGTCAGTACGACGAGCCCGACATCTCCGGGGTCCCCGGCCGCGCCATGGCCTACGGCGCCGAGCTCGCGCGGCTCGTCGACTGCCGTCCGCAGCTGGTGGAGGAGGGGCTCGCGGCACTCGCCTGCGGTGCCTTCCACATCCGCTCCGGCGGCCGCACCTACTTCAACACCACGCCGCTGGGTCGTGCCGTGACCGGCACCATGCTGGTCCGGGCCATGCACGAGGACGGCGTCGACATCTGGGGCGACGGGTCGACGTTCAAGGGCAACGACATCGAGCGGTTCTACCGCTACGGGCTCCTCGCCAACCCCGACCTGCGCATCTACAAGCCGTGGCTGGACGCCGACTTCGTCCACGAGCTCGGCGGCCGCACCGAGATGAGCCAGTGGCTCACCCAGCGCGGCCTGCCCTACCGGGACAGCAAGGAGAAGGCCTACTCCACCGACGCCAACATCTGGGGCGCCACCCACGAGGCCAAGACGCTCGAGCACCTCGACGTCTCGCTGGAGACCGTCGAGCCGATCATGGGCGTGAAGTTCTGGGACGCCGGCGTGGACATCCCCACCGAGGACGTGACGATCCGCTTCGAGGCCGGCCGACCGGTCGCCATCGACGGGGTCACCTTCCCCGACGCCGTCGCGCTGGTCCACGAGGCCAACACCATCGGTGGGCGCCACGGGCTCGGCATGTCCGACCAGATCGAGAACCGCATCATCGAGGCCAAGTCGCGCGGCATCTACGAGGCGCCCGGCATGGCGCTGCTCTGGATCGCCTACGAGCGCCTGGTCAACGCGGTCCACAACGAGGACACCGTCGCCAACTACCACGCCGAGGGGCGTCGCCTGGGCCGGCTGATGTACGAGGGGCGCTGGCTCGACCCGCAGGCCCTGATGATGCGTGAGGCCATCCAGCGCTGGATCGCCTCGCTGGTCACCGGCGAGGTGACGGTGCGGCTGCGTCGCGGCGAGGACTACACCGTCCTGCGCACCTCCGGACCAGCGTTCTCCTACCACCCCGACAAGCTCTCGATGGAGCGCACCGACAACGCCGCCTTCGGTCCCACCGACCGCATCGGGCAGCTCACGATGCGCAACCTCGACATCGCCGACTCGCGCGCCAAGCTCGAGATGTACGCCGCCCAGCCTCTCGACCAGGGCCAGGTGCTGGTCGAGAACGGCACGCTCTTCGGCGAGCTCCCGGCCGGTGGCGCCGAGCGCATCACCGACAACCCGGCGGCGCGCGACGCGGACGACGAGGCGCTGGACTTCGCGGCGATGGAGTCCGGGACCGACTGATGGGGGAGAGCGGCACCACCAACGAGGGCAAGCTCTGGGGCGGCCGGTTCGCCGGGGGTCCGTCACCGGAGCTCGAGGCCCTGTCGCGCTCGACCCACTTCGACTGGCGCCTGGCCCCCTACGACCTGGCGGGGTCGCGCGCCCACGCCCGGGCGCTGCACCGCGCGGGACTGCTCCGCGACACCGAGCTGGCCGAGCTCCTGCGGGGGCTCGACGTGCTCGCGGAGCGCTTCACGGCGGGCACGCTGCTGCCGGACCCGAGCGACGAGGACGTGCACGGGGCCCTGGAGCGGTTGCTGCTGGAGGAGGTGGGCGCCGACACCGGCGGTCGCATCCGCGCCGGGCGCAGCCGCAACGACCAGATCGCGACGCTCTTCAAGATGTTCCTGCGTGACCACGCACGGATCGTGGCCGGCCAGGTGCTCGACCTCGTGGAGGTCCTGGCCGCCCAGGCCGCCGACCACCTGTCTGCCGAGCACCCCACCGTGATGCCGGGGCGCACCCACCTCCAGCACGCCCAGCCGGTGCTGCTGGCCCACCACCTCCTGGCCCACGCCTGGCCCCTGCTCCGCGACGTCGACCGGATCGTCGACTGGGACGCCCGGGTGGCCGCGGACTCGCCCTACGGGTCGGGTGCCCTCGCCGGGTCCAGCCTCGGGCTCGACCCCATCGGGGTGGCCGACGAGCTGGGGTTCACCGGGTCCTCGGCCAACTCCATCGACGGCACGTCCGCGCGCGACTTCGTCGCCGAGCTGGCCTTCGTCACCGCCCAGGTCGGCAACGACGTCAGCCGCCTGGCCGAGGAGGTCATCTTGTGGTCGACGCGTGAGTTCGGCTTCGTGACGCTCCACGACTCCTGGTCGACGGGGTCGAGCATCATGCCGCAGAAGAAGAACCCCGACATCGCCGAGCTCGCGCGCGGCAAGGCAGGGCGCCTCATCGGCAACCTGTCCGGCCTGATGGCCACGCTCAAGGCGCTCCCGCTGGCCTACAACCGGGATCTCCAGGAGGACAAGGAGCCGGTCTTCGACTCGGTCGACACCCTCGAGGTGCTGCTGCCTGCCTTCACCGGGATGATCGCCACCCTGACCTTCGACACCGCACGCCTGGCCGAGCTGGCACCGCAGGGCTTCTCCCTGGCCACCGACATCGCCGAGTGGCTGGTGAGGGAGGGGACACCCTTCCGGGTCGCCCACGAGGTCGCAGGGGCCTGCGTACGTCGTTGCGAGGAGCTCGGCATCGAGCTCCACGAGCTCACCGACGACCAGTTCGCCGAGATCTCCGCGACGTTGAGCCCGGGCGTCCGAGACGTCCTCACGGTCGAGGGGTCGGTCTCGTCGCGCAACGGACGTGGCGGCACCGCGCCGGTCCGGGTCCGCGAGCAGCTCGACGAGCTCCTGGCCCGGGCGGCCGCACGACGCGAGCACCTGGCCTGACCCGTGACCGAGGCCCTGCGTGAGCTCCTCTCGGGGGAGGCGCCGCGGGTGGCGCCCACGATCCTCGGTTGGACGCTGAGCCACACCACCGACGACGGCACGGTGAGCGTGGCGCTGACGGAGGTCGAGGCCTACCTCGGTGCCCAGGACCCCGCCAGCCACGCGTTCCGGGGTCCCACCCCTCGCAACGAGGTCATGTTCGGCCCGGCGGGACATCTCTACGTCTACCGCTCCTACGGGATCCACTGGTGTGCCAACGTCGTGACGGGCGGGGACGGCACCGCCTCGGCGGTCCTCCTCCGCGCCGGGCGGGTCACAGCGGGGCACGACCTGGTCCGTCAGCGCCGCGGCGCGCGCTGCGCCGAGCGGTCCTGGGCCCGGGGGCCAGGATGCCTGGGACAGGCCCTGGGCCTGACCGGCGACCTCAGCGGCTCCGACCTGCTGGCCGGCGGGGCACTGGTGCTGGCCCCGGGGGAGGAGCCCGCCCAGGAGCAGGTCTCGGCCGGTCCGCGGGTCGGAGTGACCCGGGCCGCCGACGTCCCGTGGCGCTTCTGGGTGCCCGGTGAGCGCACCGTGAGCGCCTATCGACGCAGTCCCGGTGCCGATCGCCCGCACTGAGAGACCTCTCAGCAGCTATTCGGTGTGCGCCCGCTCACATCGGCCGCCTGCCGCCCCTTCGCGCCGGCGGCGGCGACCGATCGACGAGGCCCTCGGGCGGGCGGATCCTGCACGAGTTTTCGCGAGGAGCAATGTGCCTCTGACCTGCAGGAACAGTGCGCCCGGGGTGCCCCGACGAGCGTCAGGAGCGGCCGGGGGACCCCCCCGAGTTGACGGTCCCTGGGTCTACCCGTAATGTTCTCCGGGTTGCCCCAGCCGGGCCCGAGAGGGTCGGAACGGCGGAGCGCGACAGCCCCAGGCTAGGACCGGAGACGGTCCCTGTTCGGTGTGCGTCTGATCTTTGAGAACTCAACAGTGTGTCATAGTCGATGAATTAGTTTGTATGCCCTCATCTTTTGGATGTTGGGTTGTTTTTTCGGCAACAATGAAATTGGCAATTGTCAGTTTTGTTTTTTGTCGGGTGAAGAATTTTCTACGGAGAGTTTGATCCTGGCTCAGGACGAACGCTGGCGGCGTGCTTAACACATGCAAGTCGAGCGGTAAGGCCCTTTCGGGGGTACACGAGCGGCGAACGGGTGAGTAACACGTGAGTAATCTGCCCTCCACTTGGGGATAAGCTTCGGAAACGGGGTCTAATACCTGATACGACGACTACCTGCATGGGTTGGTCGTGGAAAGTTTTTTCGGTGGGGGATGTGCTCGCGGCCTATCAGCTTGTTGGTGGGGTAATGGCCTACCAAGGCTTCGACGGGTAGCCGGCCTGAGAGGGTGACCGGCCACACTGGGACTGAGACACGGCCCAGACTCCTACGGGAGGCAGCAGTGGGGAATATTGGACAATGGGCGGAAGCCTGATCCAGCAACGCCGCGTGAGGGATGACGGCCTTCGGGTTGTAAACCTCTTTCAGTACCGACGAAGCGCCCGTTGTGGGTGGTGACGGTAGGTACAGAAGAAGCACCGGCCAACTACGTGCCAGCAGCCGCGGTAATACGTAGGGTGCGAGCGTTGTCCGGAATTATTGGGCGTAAAGGGCTCGTAGGCGGTTTGTCGCGTCGGGAGTGAAAACACCGGGCTTAACTCGGTGCCTGCTTTCGATACGGGCAGACTAGAGGTATGCAGGGGAGAACGGAATTCCTGGTGTAGCGGTGAAATGCGCAGATATCAGGAGGAACACCGGTGGCGAAGGCGGTTCTCTGGGCATTACCTGACGCTGAGGAGCGAAAGTGTGGGGAGCGAACAGGATTAGATACCCTGGTAGTCCACACCGTAAACGTTGGGCGCTAGGTGTGGGGCCTATTCCATGGGTTCCGTGCCGCAGCTAACGCATTAAGCGCCCCGCCTGGGGAGTACGGCCGCAAGGCTAAAACTCAAAGGAATTGACGGGGGCCCGCACAAGCGGCGGAGCATGCGGATTAATTCGATGCAACGCGAAGAACCTTACCTGGGTTTGACATATGCCGGAAAGCCATAGAGATATGGCCCCTTTTAGTCGGTATACAGGTGGTGCATGGCTGTCGTCAGCTCGTGTCGTGAGATGTTGGGTTAAGTCCCGCAACGAGCGCAACCCTCGTTCTATGTTGCCAGCATGCCCTTCGGGGTGATGGGGACTCATAGGAGACTGCCGGGGTCAACTCGGAGGAAGGTGGGGATGACGTCAAGTCATCATGCCCCTTATGTCCAGGGCTTCACGCATGCTACAATGGCCGGTACAAAGGGCTGCGATGCTGTAAGGCGGAGCGAATCCCAAAAAGCCGGTCTCAGTTCGGATTGGGGTCTGCAACTCGACCCCATGAAGTCGGAGTCGCTAGTAATCGCAGATCAGCAACGCTGCGGTGAATACGTTCCCGGGCCTTGTACACACCGCCCGTCACGTCACGAAAGTCGGCAACACCCGAAGCCGGTGGCCCAACCCTTGTGGAGGGAGCCGTCGAAGGTGGGGCTGGCGATTGGGACGAAGTCGTAACAAGGTAGCCGTACCGGAAGGTGCGGCTGGATCACCTCCTTTCTAAGGAGCACATGCCCCGCACGGTCACCGAATGTGTGGCCGGCAATGGTGGTGTTCACTAGTGGAATCATCGATGAACGCTGCTTTCGGCGGATGACTTGCTCGAGTACTGCTCCTGGCCTTTGGTTGGGGGTGTGGAAACAGGTGGGTGATGCGTGGGAGGTTTGTTTGACACACTGTTGGGCCCTGAGAGATCAGGCCAGCTCCTCGTGAGGGGGGTGTGGGTCTGGTGTTTTCTTGGTGTTTGAAACTTTGATAGTGGACGCGAGCATCTACACGATGCGCGCACGGGGTTGATCCCTTGGCTTCGACTGGTCTTCGTGACTGGTGGGGGTGGTTGGGGTGGCTGTTGTGTGTGTTGTCGTGTTGTTTGTTTTTTGTAGTGTGTGTCTTTGTTGTTTTTGTTGAGTGTTTGTGTTGACAAGCTGTAAAGGGCACACGGTGGATGCCTTGGCATCGAGAGCCGATGAAGGACGTTGGAGCCTGCGATAAGCCCTGGGGAGTTGGCAACCGAGCTGTGATCCGGGGGTGTCCGAATGGGGAAACCCAGCTGGAGTCATGTCCAGTTACCCACATCTGAATAAAATAGGGTGTGTGGAGGGAACGTGGGGAAGTGAAACATCTCAGTACCCATAGGAAGAGAAAACAAAAGTGATTCCGGGAGTAGTGGCGAGCGAAACCGGATGAGGCTAAACCACGTGCGTGTGATACCCGGCAGGGGTTGCGCATGTGGGGTCGTGGGAGCATTCATGTCCGTCTGCCGGCGGATGAGACAGTAAGAAAACCAAAGTGAAGTCCAAGCCCATTGGAAAGTGGCGCCGTAGAGGGTGATAGCCCCGTAAGCATAAGCTTTGGTCTGTCGAGTGTTTTCCCAAGTAACACGGAACTCCTGAAATTCCGTGTGAATCTGGCGGGACCACCCGTTAAGCCTAAATACTTCTCGATGACCGATAGCGGACTAGTACCGTGAGGGAAAGGTGAAAAGTACCCCTGGCGGGGAGTGAAATAGTACCTGAAACCGTGTGCCTACAATCCGTCAGAGCGGTCCCTTCGGGGGTTGTGATGGCGTGCCTTTTGAAGAATGAGCCTGCGAGTTTGCGTTGTGTTGCGAGGTTAACCCGTGTGGGGTAGCCGTAGCGAAAGCGAGTCTGAATAGGGCGCCGCAGTAGCACGATCAAGACCCGAAGCGAAGTGATCTATCCATGGGCAGGTTGAAGCGCGGGTAAGACCGCGTGGAGGACCGAACCCACTTAGGTTGAAAACTGAGGGGATGACCTGTGGATAGGGGTGAAAGGCCAATCAAACTTCGTGATAGCTGGTTCTCCCCGAAATGCATTTAGGTGCAGCGTCGCGTGTTTCTTGCCGGAGGTAGAGCACTGGATAGCTAATGGGCCCTACAAGGTTACTGACGTTAGCCAAACTCCGAATGCCGGTAAGTGAGAGCGCGGCAGTGAGACAGTGGGGGATAAGCTCCATTGTCGAGAGGGAAACAGCCCAGACCATCAGCTAAGGCCCCTAAGCGGTGACTAAGTGGAAAAGGATGTGGAGTCGCAGTGACAACCAGGAGGTTGGCTTGGAAGCAGCCACCCTTGAAAGAGTGCGTAATAGCTCACTGGTCAAGTGATTCCGCGCCGACAATGTAGCGGGGCTCAAGTCATCCGCCGAAGCTATGGCATTCACATATATAACTTAGCCTTCGTGGTTCAGGTGTGTGGATGGGTAGGGGAGCGTCGTGTCGCGAGTGAAGCATCGGAGTGATCCAGGTGTGGACGCGACACGAGTGAGAATGCAGGCATGAGTAGCGAATGAAGAGTGAGAAACTCTTCCGCCGAATGATCAAGGGTTCCAGGGTCAAGCTAATCTGCCCTGGGTAAGTCGGGACCTAAGGCGAGGCCGACAGGCGTAGTCGATGGACAACGGGTTGATATTCCCGTACCGGCAAAGTAGCGCCCATGACGAACCCGGTGATGCTAACCATCTGAAACTTGCCGGACCGGACCCTTCGGGGCGAGGCTGGTAAGCGTAGCGTGGGATCCGAACCGGTAGTAGTCAAGCGATGGGGTGACGCAGGAAGGTAGACCAGCCGTGGCGATGGTTGTCCACGGGTAAGCAGGTAGGGTGTGTTCTAGGCAAATCCGGAACACTGTCTTTGATGACGTGCCTGAGACGTGATGCCGACCCCGTATGGGGGAAGTGGTTGATCCTATGCTGTCGAGAAAAACCTCTAGCGAGCTATACGCCGCCCGTACCCCAAACCGACTCAGGTGATCAGGTAGAGAATACCAAGGCGATCGAGCGAACCATGGTTAAGGAACTCGGCAAAATGCCCCCGTAACTTCGGGAGAAGGGGGGCCCGAACCGTCAAGGCTCTTGCAGCCGGCAGCGGGGAGGGCCGCAGAGACCAGGCCCAAGCGACTGTTTACTAAAAACACAGGTCCGTGCGAAGTTGTAAGACGATGTATACGGACTGACTCCTGCCCGGTGCTGGAAGGTTAAGGGGACAGGTCAACCCACTTGTGGGTGAAGCTTAGAACTTAAGCCCCAGTAAACGGCGGTGGTAACTATAACCATCCTAAGGTAGCGAAATTCCTTGTCGGGTAAGTTCCGACCTGCACGAATGGAGTAACGACTTGGGCGCTGTCTCAACCGTGGACTCGGCGAAATTGCACTACGAGTAAAGATGCTCGTTACGCGCGGCAGGACGGAAAGACCCCGGGACCTTTACTATAGTTTGGTATTGGTGTTTGGTTCGGCTTGTGTAGGATAGGTGGGAGACTGTGAAGCGGCCACGCCAGTGGTTGTGGAGTCAACGTTGAAATACCACTCTGGTCGTACTAGATATCTAACCTAGGTCCGTAATCCGGATCAGGGACAGTGCCTGATGGGTAGTTTAACTGGGGCGGTTGCCTCCTAAAATGTAACGGAGGCGCTCAAAGGTTCCCTCAGCCTGGTTGGCAATCAGGTGGCGAGTGTAAGTGCACAAGGGAGCTTGACTGTGAGACAGACATGTCGAGCAGGGACGAAAGTCGGAACTAGTGATCCGGCGCCAGCAGGTGGAAGCGGCGTCGCTCAACGGATAAAAGGTACCCCGGGGATAACAGGCTGATCTTCCCCAAGAGTCCATATCGACGGGATGGTTTGGCACCTCGATGTCGGCTCGTCGCATCCTGGGGCTGGAGTAGGTCCCAAGGGTTGGGCTGTTCGCCCATTAAAGCGGCACGCGAGCTGGGTTTAGAACGTCGTGAGACAGTTCGGTCCCTATCCGCCGCGCGCGCAGGAAACTTGAGAAAGGCTGTCCCTAGTACGAGAGGACCGGGATGGACGAACCTCTGGTGTGCCAGTTGTTCCGCCAGGAGCACGGCTGGTTGGCTACGTTCGGAAGTGATAACCGCTGAATGCATCTAAGCGGGAAGCACGTTTCAAGATGAGGTTTCCCACCACTTTTGTGGGTAAGGCCCCCAACAGATTATTGGGTTGATAGGCCGGAGGTATACAGCAGCAATGCCTAGCCGACCGGTACTAATAGGCCGAGGGCTTGTCTCACAAACCCTCAACCAAGACCACAAATTCCGCGCACACACGAAACACAACACATGCGTGTTGGTTCGCGTCCACTACAAAGACCACCCGGCCCACCAGGGCCCACGGTCTACCCCTGCACACCCCATGGGTGTGTCCCGGGTAGACACCGTGAGAACCCCTGGTCGGAGTGCGGGTCATAGAGTTACGGCGGTCATAGCGACAGGGAAACACCCGGTCCCATCCCGAACCCGGAAGTTAAGCCTGCCAGCGCCAATGGTACTGCAGTCGAGAGGCTGTGGGAGAGTAGGACGCCGCCGGACAAATATTGCGCAGGGCCACCTCACACGAGGTGGCCCTGCTGCTATTTGGGCTGCTTTCGGGCTGCTCCTTGAGCTGCTCTGTGGGCCCCTCTCGCCTCCACAGCCGCCCGCTGTCGCGCGTCCTCCACAGGGAGCCAGGACGCGTCTCGCCGACCACGGTCCCGGGTTGGGACAGTGCGCCTGGAGGTGAGGCGGATGGCCATGCAGACGTCCATGACGAACGACACGAGCGACCTCGAGCTCGTCAACGAGGTGCGGCTGATCGGGAGGCTCTCCCGGCAGCCGGAGATCCGGGAGCTGCCCAGCGGGGACACGATCTGGACGTTTCGGGTGGTGGTGCCCCGGGCGCCTGACCCGAGACGCCCGCGCAGCTGCGTCGACGCGCTCGAGTGCTGCGTCTGGTCCGGCCGGCTCAAGCGCTCGGTGCCGGGCTGGCGGGCCGGTGACGTGGTGGAGGTGAGCGGTCAGCTGCGACGACGCTTCTTCCGCGGCGGCGGCGCGGTGGCCTCGCGCGTCGAGGTGCACGTCAGCACCGGGCGGATCATCCGTCGCGCAGCGACCGGATGAGGACCCCCAGGGTGGGCTTGGGCTGGAACGACGTCGCCTTCTCGGGGAGCAACCGGTCGTCGCGCACGATGCGCATCACCCGGTCCACCAGGGGAGCCGGCATCAGCACCGCCACCCCGAGCTCCGGGGTCACCGTGGTCAATGCGTCCTCGACCGCGTGGTGGTAGCTCATGCTGCGGGGTCCGTAGGGGAGCGCCGGGATCAGCTGGTCGTGCAGCAGCTGGATCGCGGTGCGATCGGGTGGCACGGACACCGTCACCACGGCCCAGCGATCCGCGTCCGTGACGACCAGGTGGTCCGGTCCCAGGGCGGCCACCGCCGCCTCCTCGGTCGTCTCCGCGAAGTGCATCCCGACCGCGTCGGCGGCGGCGTGGACGTCGTCGATCGAGGTCCCGACCATCACCCGGTGGATCGCCCCGAGGAACAGCGGGGTGTCCTCCTGGTCGACCAGCATGGCCAGCCCGTAGTCACAGGGGCCGCCGGGAGAGCGTTTCTGCAGTCGCAGGTAGGCCGCGTAGCGGTGGTGCCCGTCGGCGATCAGGGCGGTCTCGCCGGCCAGGTCGTCGGCGATCTCGCGGAGCTCCTCGTGGTCCCTGATCGCCCAGACGCGGTGGTGCTGCTCGCGGCGGTCGGTGAACTCATGGTCGGGCGTGCGCTGCTGCACCCGGCTCAGGACCGCCCGCACCCGCGCGGGCCCGCGGTGCACGAGCAGGATCGGCGCCGGGTTGAGCTCCATCTCCGACATCCGGTCGGCGAGGTCGTCGGCCTGCCCCGGGTAGATCCCCTCGTGGGGCAGGATCGCGCGGTCCTGCGGCAGCGCGGCCCGCCGGGAGACGTCCAGCAACCCGACGACGCCCCGGATCGTGATGCCACCGACGGTGTACTCGTGCAGGTAGAGCGCCGGCTCCGGCTCGCGGTGCAGGTGGCCCTGGGAGCGCCACCGCTCCAAGCGGCTGGCGACGTCGCGGTAGGGCCTGGCGAACGCGCGGGCCGAGGACGGGTCGCCGATCCTCGTGGGGGTCAGCATCAGGGCGCGGAAGGGGAGCAGACGGAGCGGACCACCGACGTACGGCGGCGTGACGACTGCTCTGGACTCCATCCGGGCATCGTAGGGTGCCGGTGTCCAGCCCACCGACCGAGGAGGCGACTTGCTCGGCACGTCCCACGGAGCCCTGTGCTCCGACCACGACCTGGCCATGCTCGACCTCGACGGGGTGGTCTACATCGGCCCCGACGCGGTGCCGGGCGCCGCGGAGCACCTCGACCGGGTGCGTGCGCGGGGGATGCGGCTGGCCTTCATCACCAACAACGCCGCGCGGCCCCCGGAGGCGGTCGCCGAGCACCTGCGCTCGCTGGGTGTGGAGGCCGGCGCCGAGGACGTCGTGACATCGGCGCAGGCCGCGGCCCGCGTGTTGGTGGACCGGTTGGGCGCCGGCGCCAAGGTGGTCCTGCTCGGGGCGGCCGGCCTCGCAGAGGCGTTGCGGGCCGAGGGCCTGGTCGCGACCGGGGTGGAGGACGACGAGGCGCAGGCGGTCGTGACCGGCTACGGCCCGGACGTGCTGTGGCGCGAGATCATGCGTGCCGCGGTGCGCGTCCGGGAGGGCCTGTGGTGGGTGGCGAGCAACAGCGACTACACCATCCCCACGCCCTACGGCGTGGCCCCCGGACACGGCGTGCTCGTCGAGACCCTGCGCCGCTTCACGGGGGTGGAGCCCGTGGTGGCCGGCAAGCCGCAGCGGCCGCTGCTGGACGAGACCGTGCGTCGCGTCGGCGGCGAACGCCCCCTGATGGTGGGTGACCGCCTCGACACCGACATCGAGGGAGCGCGCGAGGCCGGCCTGGCGTCGCTGCTGGTGCTCACCGGTGTCACCGGGTTGCCCGAGCTGGTCGCGGCGAGGCCGCAGGAGCGACCGACCTACGTCGCCGCCGACCTGGGCGGGCTGACGCAGGTCCATCGGGCCCCCGAGCAGTCGGGCGCAGCCTGGGAGCTGGGCGGGTGGTCCGCGCGGGTGGACGACGGTGCGTTGACGGTCTCCGGGCAGGGTGAGCCGGACGACTGGTGGCGGGTGGTGGCCTGCGCCGGGTGGGCGGCGACCGACGCCGGTGACGAGGTGCCCGACACCGCGGGGCTCGAGCCGCCCACGACCCCCGTGGCGGCAGGGGACCGGTAGCCTCGGAGCATGACCCAGGAGCCCACCCACGACCTCGAGGCCGCCCCTGAGCAGGTGCGCACGGGAGAGGGCCGCGTCGACGCGGTGATCGCCTCCGTCGAGGGCCTGTCGGGCCGACCGGTCGAGGAGCACGTCACGGTCTTCGAGCAGGCGCACGACGAGCTCCGCCGGGCGCTCGACGGCACTCCCGACAACACTCCCGACGACGGACCCGACGCCGGGCCGGCCTGACCCGGGCATGCCTCCTCGTCGACTCCGTCTGGACGCCGAGCTCGTCCGTCGCGGGCTGGCCCGCTCGCGCGAGCACGCCAGCGACCTCATCGCGGCCAAGCGGGTCAAGGTGGCGCGCGTCGTGGCCACCAAGGCCGCCACCGGCGTGACCACCGACGTCGCCATCGTGGTGGTCGAGGACCCCGACCGTCCCGACTACGTGTCCCGGGGCGGGCACAAGCTGGCCGGCGCGCTCGCAGCCTTCGTGCCGCTGGGTCTCGTCGTCGCGGGACGGCGCTGCCTCGATGCCGGGGCCTCGACGGGCGGCTTCACCGACGTGCTGCTGCGCTCCGGCGCGGGCCAGGTGGTCGCGGTCGACGTCGGCTACGGGCAGCTGGCCTGGTCGCTGCAGAGCGACGAACGTGTCGTGGTCCACGACCGGATGAACGTGCGCGAGCTGATGCCCGACCTGATCGGCGGACCGGTCGACCTCGTGGTCGGCGACCTGTCCTTCATCTCGCTGGGGATCGTCCTGGACGCCCTGCTCGGCGTCACCCGGGAGGACGGCGACCTGGCCCTGATGGTCAAGCCGCAGTTCGAGGTGGGCAAGGACCGGGTCGGCAAGGGCGGCGTGGTGCGCGAGCTGGCGCTGCGGACCGAGGCGGTCCTCGGGGTGGCACAGGCGGCCGCGACACGCGGGTGGGGAGCACGGGCCGTGACCACCAGCCCGTTGCCGGGACCGAGCGGCAACGTCGAGTTCTTCCTCTGGTTGCGCCGAGGACCGTCGGTGGTCGACGAGGCCGTCATCACGCGCTGTGTCCAGGAGGCCGCAGACCTGGGGGTGCCGGGTGAGAGGGTGGAGCCATGACTGAGGACTCGCAGGTGCGCCGTGTCCTCGTGCTCACCCACACCGGCCGTGAGGAGGCCCGCGCGGTCGCGCTCGAGTTCTGCAAGGGGCTGACCGGGCACGGGATCGTCGTCCGGCTGATGGCAGCCGAGGCAGCCGACCTCGGCATCGGCCCCGACGACTACGACCCCGGCATCGAGCTCACCGAGTCCGAGACCGATGCGAGCCGCGACTGCGAGCTGACGCTGGTCATCGGCGGGGACGGCTCGATCCTGCGAGCCGTCGAGCTCACCTACGCCAGCCTGACGCCCGTGCTCGGGGTCAACCTGGGCCACGTCGGCTTCCTGGCCGAGGCCGAGGAGGACGACGTCGAGTCCACGCTCGAGGCGATCGTCGAGCGGCGCTACACCACCGAGGACCGGCTCACCCTCGACGTGCGGGTCTACCGCGACGGCGAGCTCGTCACCAGCACCTTCGCGGTCAACGAGGCGAGCGTCGAGAAGGCCGCGCGCCAGCGGATGCTCGAGGTCATCCTCGAGATCGACGGTCGTCCGCTGTCCCGCTGGGGCTGCGACGGCGTCGTGTGCGCCACCCCGACGGGCTCCACCGCCTACAACTTCAGCGCCGGCGGACCGATCGTGTGGCCCGGGGTCGAGGCGATGTGCATCGTGCCGCTCAGCGCGCACGCGCTCTTCGCCCGTCCGATGGTCGTGGCGCCGACCTCCGTCATCGCGGTCGAGGTCCTGGCCCGCACGGCGGGGGCCGGCGTGCTGTGGTGCGACGGCCGGCGCACGGTCGACCTGCCACCGGGCGCCCGCATCGAGGTACGCCGGGGGGTCCAGCCCGTGCGCCTGGTGCGGCTGCACGACGCGCCCTTCACCGACCGCCTGGTCGCCAAGTTCGGCCTGCCCGTCGAGGGGTGGCGTGGCTCGGCCGAGCGGCGCCGCAAGGTCGTGGACGGATGATCGAGGAGATCCGCATCGGCTCGCTCGGCGTCATCGACTCCTCCACCCTCGAGCTGGGCCCCGGCCTGACCGTGATCACCGGCGAGACCGGCGCCGGCAAGACGATGATCGTGACCGCGCTCGGACTCCTGCTCGGCGGGCGAGCCGACAGCGGAGCGGTGCGCACCGGCGCCCCGACCGCGCGCGTCGAGGGTGTCGTCACCGTGACCGATGCCCCGGGCCTGGCGGCGGCCGTGGAGGAGGCGGGGGGCGTCGTCGAGGACGACCGCGTCGTCCTGGCCCGCAACGTCTCCGCCGAGGGGCGCTCGCGCGCCTTCGTCGGCGGCGCCTCGGTCCCGGTCACGACGCTGGCCGGCGTGGCGCAGCCGCTGGTGGCGGTCCACGGCCAGTCCGACCAGCACCGTCTCCTCCAGGCCAGGGCCCAGCGCGATGCGCTCGACCGCTTCGGCGGGGCCCCGCTGGCCAAGGCGGCCGCGACCTGGACGTCCCTGCACGACCGGCTCGAGGCCACGGAGGCCGAGCTCGTCGACGTGGTCGCCACGGCCCGCGAGCGGGCCCGCGAGGCGGACCTGCTCCGTTTCGGGCTGTCCGAGGTCGAGCAGGTCGAGCCCGTGCCCGGTGAGGACGGGGTGCTGGCGGCCGAGGAGTCCCGGCTCGGCTTCGCCGACACCCTGCGGGCCGCCGCCGAGACCGCTCGTGAGGCGCTCAGCAGCGACGAGGAGGCCCCCGACGCGCTCGCCACGACGACGGCCGCCCGGACGGCGCTCCAGGGCGTCCGCGACCACGACCCCGAGGCAGGCGAGCTGGCCGACCGGCTCGCCGAGGTCACCTACCTGCTCTCCGACGTCGCTGCCGACGTGGCGTCCTACGCCGCGCGCATCGACACCGACCCGGCCCGGCTGGCCACCGTGTCCGAGCGACGTGCTGCGCTGACGGCGCTGACCCGCAAGTACGGCGACACCATCGACGAGGTGCTCACCTGGGCCGAGGTCTCGTCGCGACGCCTGCTCGACCTGGACTCGACCGACGAGCGCATCGAGCAGCTCAAGGTGCAGCGCACCCGGCTGCGCACCGACCTGGCCGCCGCCGGCGCCCAGCTGTCGACGATCCGGCACAAGGCCGCCGCGAGGCTCTCGACGCAGGTCAGTGACGAGCTGACGTTGCTGGCGATGCCGCACGCCCGGCTGACCGTCGGCGTGACGCAGACCGAGGCGGAGCGCAGCGAGGGACGCCGCGCGCCGCTCCAGGTCGGCGAGCGGTGGCTGCGCTACGCCGCGCACGGCATCGACGACGTCGAGCTGCTCCTCGCCGCCAACACCGGCTCCGAGCCCCGTCCGCTGGGCAAGGGTGCCTCCGGGGGCGAGCTCTCCCGCGTGATGCTGGCCATCGAGGTGTCCCTGGCCGGCACCAGCCCGGTCCCGACCTTCGTGTTCGACGAGGTCGACGCCGGGGTCGGCGGAGCCGCGGCGGTCGAGGTCGGGCGACGCCTGGCCCAGCTCGCGCGCACCGCGCAGGTCCTGGTGGTGACCCACCTGCCGCAGGTCGCGGCCTACGCAGATCGCCATGTCGTGGTGGAGAAGTCCAGCGACGGGTCGGTCACCAGCTCGGGCCTGACGCTGCTCGACGACGCGGCCCGGGAGCGCGAGCTGTCCCGGATGCTCGCCGGTCAGACCGACTCCGACACCGCGTTGGCCCACGCCCGTGAGCTGCTCGAGGTCGCGCAGGCGGGTCGCGGCCACTAGTTGCGCCCCGGGCCTACGGTGAGGGCATGCCCGCCCTCCGCTCGTCAGGTGCCCGTCGTCGGCTGCTGGTCGCCACCCTCCTGGGCGGTGTGGTCCTGGCGCTCCAGCCCCTGGCGCCCGCGACCAGCGCGGACGACCCGGTCGCGTCGGCCCCTGCCGCGGCACCTGCCAGAACTGCTCCGGCACCTGCTCCGGCAGCTGCTCCGGGGCCGGCGTCCCGTGAGACAGCGGGCTCCGACCACGTGCGGGTCGCGCGCGGCACGCACCGGTGGCGGATCAAGGAGCGGCTCGTCCCGGTGCGCACCGGGCCCGGCCGCGACGTGCGGATCAATCTCGACACCACGCTCTACGTGCCCCGCAACGCCTCGGCCCGCCGCCCGCAGCCGGCCGTCCTGATGACCCACGGCTTCGGCCTGACCAAGGACTCCGCCGAGGTCGTCAGCACCGCACGCTTCTTCGCCGCCCACGGCTACGTCGTCCTGACCTACACCTCGTCCGGCTTCGGCGACAGCGGCGGCTGCGTGACCCTGCAGTCGACGGACTACGACGTGCCCAGCGCCCGTCAGCTCATCGACAAGGTCCTCGAGCCCCGCCGCGACGTGCTCCACGACCGGCGCGGGGCCGTGGTCGGCACGATCGGGGGCTCCTACGGCGGTGGGGTCCAGCTGCCGCTGGCCGCGAAGGACCGACGGATCCGCACCAGCGTGGTGGGTCGCACCTGGAACGACCTGCGCTACTCCCTGGACCCCAACAACCGGGTGGTGCCCGGCGACCGCACCGGCCTGCAGCACGGACGCAACCTGCAGGGCGTCTTCAAGCGGGAGTGGACCTCGCTGTTCTACGCCCTGGGCAACACCCAGCCGGCCATGGGCGGCGGGAGCTGCCCCGCGACGAAGGCCGCGACGGGTGACCCGGCGGAGATCGCCGGGGCGCCCGGCTGCCCGGGCTACTACCTGCCGCTGTGCCGGACCTACACGTCCTTGACCACCACCGGGGACGCCGACGCCGCGTCCCGCCGGCTGATCGCGCGCGCCTCCGCCTCGACGTACCTCAGGGACGTCACGGTGCCGGTGCTGCTCGTCCAGGGACAGAGCGACACGCTCTTCAACCTCAACGACGCGACGGCGACCTTCCTGGAGCTGCGCCGTCGCAAGGTGCCGGTCGGGATGATCTGGAACTCCGGCGGCCACGGCGGCTACCTCTCGCAGCCGGGGGAGTGCGAGGCCTACGACGGCACCGACCGCTCGGTGCGTGAGATGGACCGGTGCTACCTGAGCCTGCGCTCGCTGCGCTGGATGGACCACTGGCTCCGGGGCAGGCCCGGCGGCCGTGGCCCGGCCTTCACCTACTACCGCGACTGGGTGCGCTACGCCGGGAGCGGACCCGCCGACGAGCAGTACGGCGTGGCGCGGTCGGTGCAGGGCACGCACCGCTCGACGACCTTCACCCTGTCCGGGAGCAACCGCCTGGTCGCCCCCGGACGGCGGGCGACCCCCGGGACGGCGAGCTTCGTGAACCCGCCGGGGGGCCAGCCGGCCGCCTACACCGAGACGTCCAACTTCTCCGGCCCGGGCTCCTCGCCCTCGCTCGCCGGGGTCGCACCGACCGAGGTGCCCGGACAGCTGGCGTCCTTCACCTCCGCACGCTTCACGCGTGCCGTGGAGGCCGTGGGGATCCCTTCGGCCCGCCTGCGGATCAGCAACGCCAACGGCCGGGACATGGTGTTCTTCGCCAAGGTCTACGACGTGGCGCCGTCAGGCCGCGCCGAGCTGATCCACCGGCTCATCGCCCCCGTGCGCGTCCCGGCCCGCGCGGTCGGCGCCCCGGTCCGGATCAAGCTCGCCGGCTTCGCCCACCGCTTCGCCGCCGGGCACCGCGTGCGACTGGTCCTCAGCTCCACCGACCAGACGTCCTACAACGCCACGGTCGCCGATGTGCTCACCGTGGCGACCGGTCGAGGATCGTCCTTCACGCTGCCGGGACGCCTCGCCCGGCGTTGAGCCGGTCACACCGGCACGACAGGTCACACCCGTTCGGCGGGTGGTGGCAGCGGACCGGGCGTTCCTGGGATAGCCTGGTCTTCCGTGAAGAGCCCCACGCCGACCAAGCACGTGTTCGTCACCGGAGGGGTCGCCTCCTCGTTGGGCAAGGGCCTCACGGCCTCGAGCCTCGGACGCCTGCTCCGCTCGCGCGGGCTCCGCGTGACGATGCAGAAGCTCGACCCCTACCTCAACGTCGACCCCGGGACGATGAACCCGTTCCAGCACGGCGAGGTCTTCGTGACCAACGACGGGGCCGAGACCGACCTGGACATCGGCCACTACGAGCGGTTCCTCGACACCGACCTCAACCAGATCGCCAACGTGACGACCGGGCAGGTCTACTCCAGCGTCATCGCCAAGGAGCGCCGCGGCGACTACCTCGGCGACACCGTGCAGGTGATCCCGCACATCACCAACGAGATCAAGGAGCGCATCCTCGCGATGGGGCTCGGGTCCGGTGACGACGAGGTCGACGTGGTCATCACCGAGATCGGCGGCACGGTCGGCGACATCGAGTCGCTGCCCTTCCTCGAGGCGGCGCGTCAGGTGCGCCACGACATCGGACGGGGCAACTGCTTCTTCCTGCACGTCTCCCTGGTGCCCTACATCGGCCCCTCGCGCGAGCTGAAGACCAAGCCGACCCAGCACTCGGTGGCGGCGCTGCGCCAGGTCGGCATCCAGCCCGACGCGATCGTGTGCCGCTCGGACCGGGAGCTGCCGCAGTCCATCAAGAAGAAGATCTCGCTGATGTGCGACGTGGACGAGGAGGCCGTGGTCACCTGCGCCGACGCGCCCTCGATCTACGACATCCCCAAGGTCCTGCACCGCGAGGGCCTCGACGCCTACGTCGTACGCCGCCTCGACCTGCCGTTCCGCGACGTCGACTGGACGTTGTGGGACGACCTCCTGCGCCGGGTGCACCACCCCAAGGAGGAGGTCACCATCGGTCTGGTCGGCAAGTACATCGACCTGCCCGACGCCTACCTCTCCGTCGCCGAGGCCCTGCGCGCCGGCGGCTTCGCCCACGAGGCCAAGGTGCAGCTGCGCTGGATCCCCTCCGACGAGTGCGAGACCCCGGCGGGCGCCCACAAGCACCTCCACGACGTCGACGCGGTCTGCGTGCCGGGCGGCTTCGGGGTCCGTGGCATCGAGGGCAAGCTCGGCGCCCTCACCTACGCACGCACCAACCGCATCCCCACCCTCGGCCTGTGCCTCGGCCTGCAGTGCATGGTCATCGAGTACGCCCGCGAGGTGGCGGGCCTCGACAAGGCCGGCTCGACCGAGTTCGACCCCGACTGTCCCGAGCCGGTCATCGCGACCATGGAGGAGCAGAAGGAGATCGTCGACGGTGCGGGCGACCTGGGCGGCACGATGCGCCTGGGCCTCTACCCGGCCGAGCTGAAGGCGGGCACGGTCGTGCGGGCGACCTACGGCGAGGCCTCGATCCAGGAGCGCCACCGGCACCGCTACGAGGTCAACAACGCCTACCGCGCCCAGCTCGAGGAGGCCGGCCTGGTCTTCTCCGGCACCAACACCGAGCTGGGCCTGGTCGAGTTCGTCGAGCTGCCCAGCGAGGTGCACCCCTACTTCGTCTCCACGCAGGCGCACCCCGAGCTGCGCTCGCGACCGACCCGACCGCACCCGCTCTTCGCGGGGCTGGTCGGCGCGGCCATCGAGCGCCAGCGGGAGCTGCGCTTCCCGATCGACGAGAGCCTGCTGCGCCGCGCGGATGCCGACGAGCAGGAGCAGCGTCCGTCCGAGGCCTGAGCAGGATCCTGAGCAGGGTCAGCCGGTCTGGGCACGCTGCATGCGCGCCAGGGTGTCCATCGCGGTGAGCACGGTGGAGCGCACCTGCGGCTGCATCGCGGGATCCTCGACCGCGGCCCGCCCGCGGGCGAGCACGTCGTCGTCGGCCACGCCGGGCACCATCATCTTGAACAACGACATGACGTTGAGCATCCCGCCCTCGGAGACGGTGCTCGCCTCGTCGATGTAGCGGTGGGCGTAGGGGAGCAGCAGCTCGCGCTGCCCGGGCCGCCAGAAGGCCGAGGCCACCTGGGACATGGCCGTTCCGGCCGGCACCGTGTGCTCGTCGAACAGGGCGGTCCAGGCCTCCTCCTTGCCGGCCGGCACGGGCTGGGCCGCCCGCACGCACAGCGCGCGGACCCGGGCATCGGGGTCGGGGTCGCGCTCCAGCAACGCCTCGACGTCGGCCGGGGAGTGCTCGCCGAGCTCGGCGCGACGGGTCAGGACCGCCCAGGCGAGATCGGTGTCGTCGGACGCGGCCGCCTCCCGGTCGAGGATCTCGAAGTGCTCCGCCTCGCTGGCGGCCGAGGCGAGCGTGCGCAGCGCGGGCTGGGCGTGCTCCGGCCGGGCCGCGACGACGGCGGCGACGTCGGCGAGCCGGCGTCGGGTGGCCACGACATCGGCCTCGGGGGTCCAGCGCTCCACGGCGCGCTGGGCCAGGGAGAGGAACGGCTCGACGAGCGCGGGGGAGTCCTCGCGCTCCAGCACCGCCAGGACGCAGTCGAGGAAGGCAACCGTCGGGAGCTCGCCCTTCACGACCATGTCCCAGGCCGTGGTGACGGCCAGCCCGCGCCCCAGGGCGGTCGGCAGGTCACCGGCACCGTCGAGCAGGGCTCGCGTCGTCGCCTCGTCGCTGCGCACCGCGGCGAAGGTGAGGTCGCCGTCGTTGAGCAGGTGCAGGTCGGCTGCGGGCAGGGTGAGCGCGGTGCTGGTGCCGGCGGTCTCGACCTCGACGGTCTCGGAGAGCTCCAGGCCGCGCCCCGTCCCGGTGCGGGTGTAGCAGCCGACGTCGAGCCGGTGCGGCCGCGGTGCCCCGTCGTCGGGGGCGCTCGCCGTGAGCATGCCCTCGCCGAGGGTCAACGTGTCGGTGCCGGCCCGGTCCAGCCAGTCCCGGGTCCACCCGGCGAGGTCACGCCCGGCGGCGGCCCCGATCGCGGACATCAGGTCGTCGAGGCGGGTGTTGCCCCACGCGTGGTCCTGGAAGTAGGTCCGCAGGCCGGCGACGAACGCCTCCTCGCCGACGTAGGCGACGAGCTGCGCCAGCACGCTCTCGCCCTTGATGTAGGTGATCGCGTCGAAGTTGGCCGTCGCGGCGTCGACATCGGGGATCTCGGCGCGGATCGGGTGCGTGGCAGGTCCCATGTCGTCGCGGTAGCCGAACATCTTGAACTGGGCGAGGAAGACCGCCCAGGCATCGGTGAAGCGTGTCGCGCCGGTGAGCGCCCAGTCGGCCGCCCACGAGGCGAAGGCCTCGTTGAGCCACAGGTCGTCCCACCACTGCATCGTCACCAGGTCGCCGAACCACTGGTGGGCCATCTCGTGGAGGATGACGTTGGCGAAGTAGATCTCGTCGTTGTAGGAGGGCGCGCCGCGGGTGACCATGCCGTCCCCCCACGTGACGCACCCCCAGTTCTCCATCGCGCCGCCCATGTCGGGCACGAAGACCTGGTCGTAGCGGCGCTGGGGGAAGGGTCGCCCGAACTGCTCCCCGAAGAACGCCAGGCCCTGCTCGGTCACCTCGAAGATCAGCGGGGCGTCGCGCTCGAGGATGCCGCGCAACGACTGGCGGCAGAAGATGCCGAGGTCGTGGTCGCCGCGCTCGCTGCGGATCTCGTGGAAGGGGCCGGCGTTGACCACGACGACGTACGTCGAGAGCACCGGCGTGTCGGGGAAGGTCCAGAGCCGGCCGTCGTCGAGGTCCGTGACGGAGTCGGGCGCGTCGTTGCTGGTGACCGTCCAGGTCGACGGCGCCGACACGGTGAACGCGTGCGGGGCCTTGAGGTCGGGCTGGTCGAAGCACGCCCAGACCCGCCGGGCCTCGTCGGGCTCGAAGGAGGTCCACACGTAGACCAGCCCGTCGGAGGGGTCGACGGTGCGCATGATGCCCGCCCCGGTGGCGGTGTCGCTCTGGCTCGCGGTCACCACGAGCACGTTGTCGGCCGCCAGGTCCGGAAGCGGGATGCGACCGTCCGCGACGGTGGCGAGGTCGAGCGGCACACCGTTGAGCGTCGCGGTCTGCACCGCCATGGCGCAGTCGACGAACGTCGTGGAGCCGGGTGCGGCGCACCGGAAGGTGATGGTCGAGGTGCTGGTGAGCACCTCGCCCTCGAGCAGTCCGCGCAGGTCCACGGCGAGGTCGTAGCGGTCGACGGTGAGCAGCGCTGCGCGCTGCTCCGCCTCGGTCCTGGTCAGGCTCTTGGCTCCCATGGCGCCACGGTAGCGTCGCGTCCATGGCTTTCCCGGAGACCGACGCGCCGATCGCCGACCAACCCGAGTCGTGGCCCGTCCTCTCGACCCGCGACCTGCACCGCGACCACTGGGTGATGGCCCTGCGTCGTGACGAGGTGCGCCGCCCCGGCGACCACGACGAGGAGCCGTTCGGTCGTCTGGTGCTCGAGCACCCCGGCGCCGTGGTCGTCCTGGCGCTCGACGAGCGCGACCGGGCCCTGTGCCTGCTGCAGTACCGCCACCCCGGCCAGCACCGCTTCGTCGAGCTCCCGGCCGGGCTCATCGACGGAGAGGACGAGGAGCCGGTCGACGTCGCGCGGCGCGAGCTGCGCGAGGAGGCGGGCCTCGAGGCGACGACCTGGGAGCACCTGACCAGCGCCTACTCCTCGCCCGGGATCTCCAGCGAGCTCATCCACTACTTCGTGGCGCGCGGGCTGAGCGAGGTCGACCGCGACTTCACCCCGCACCACGAGGAGGCCGACATGCAGGCGCTGTGGGTGCCCTTCGAGGAGCTGCACGACGGCGTGCTGGCCGGTCGGATCAGCGACGCACCCATGGTGCTGACCGTGCTCATGGCCCGAGCGCGCGGTCACGTCCCGGCCCCGATCTAGCGCGGTCCTGTGCAGACCTGGGTCACGCGGGCCATGATCTCCCCATGAGAGTGACCTTCTGCGGGGTCCGCGGGTCGACGCCGGCACCCGGTGCGGACTTCCTGCGCTACGGCGGGCACACCTCATCGATCGCGTTCGCCACCGACGCGCAGGCCGCTCCCGACCTGGTCGTCGACGCCGGCACCGGGTTGACCGCGGTGACCGCGCTGCTCGGCGGACGGCCCTTCGACGGCTCGATCCTGCTGGGTCACCTGCACTGGGACCACACGCACGGCCTGCCCTTCTTCGCCGGTGGCACCGCGGCGGGCAGCCGGGTCGAGATCCACCTCCCCGACCAGGGACCGGGGCACTCGGCCGAGCAGGTGCTCGAGCGCTGCTTCTCACCGCCCCACTTCCCGGTCACGCCCTCCCAGCTCGGCGCCGGGTGGAGCTTCCACAGCCTGGCGGAGGGGCTCCACGAGATCGAGGGCTACCAGGTCCTGGCACGCGAGATCCCCCACAAGGGCGGGTGCTCGCTGGGCTACCGCATCACGCACGGCGGCGTCAGCGTCGCCTACGTCTCCGACCACAGCCCCACCTCGTGGGGACCCGGACCGGACGGCCTGGGGGCCCGGCACGACAACGTCCTCGACCTCGTGCGCGACGCCGACGTGATGGTGCACGATGCCCAGCACCGCGCCGCGCAGTTCCCCGAGGTGGACTTCCTCGGTCACGCGAGCCCGGAGTACGCCGTCGAGCTGGCGCGCGAGGCGGGCGTGCGCACGCTGGTGCTCTTCCACCACGCGCCCGACCGCACCGACGACCAGCTCGACGAGATCCTCGCCGACGCGCGCCTGCTGGCCGGGGACGACCTCGTCGTGCACGCGGCGTACGAGGGACTGGTGCTGGACCTGCCCACGACCACGACCCCTGGGGAGAACGACGATGCCGACCTGCGCCAGCTGTAGCCACCCCAGCCCGGAGGGCACCAAGTTCTGCCCCGAGTGCGGCACTCCGTTCGCCAAGGCCTGCACGTCGTGCGGCCACGTGGTCGGCAGCGCGAAGTTCTGCCCCGAGTGCGGCACCCCGGTGCCGGGCGCTGCTGCTGCAGCCCCGTCGGCGTCGGCGCCGTCGGTCCCGTCAGCCCTGGCCGGCCCGGTCTCGGAGCGCCGCACGACGACGGTGCTCTTCGGTGACCTGGTCGCCTTCACCACGCTGTCGGAGTCGCGCGACCCCGAGGAGGTGCGCGAGCTGCTGAGCGCCTACTTCGCGGTCGCCCGCACGGTCGTGGGTCGCTACGGCGGCACGATCGAGAAGTTCATCGGCGACGCGGTGATGGCGGTGTGGGGGGTGCCGGTCTCCCACGAGGACGACGCGGAGCGGGCCGTGCGCGCGGGCCGCGACCTGGTGACCGAGGTGGCCGCGCTGGGAGCCGAGGTCGGGGCCGACGGTCTCGCGATGCGGGTCGGGATCGTGACCGGGTCGGTCGCGGTGACCCTGGGCGCGGCACACGAGGGGATGGTCGCCGGCGACGCGGTCAACACCGCGGCCCGGGTGCAGACCGCGGCGGAGCCCGGCACCGTCTGGGTGGACCAGGAGACGCGCGGCCTGACCGCCGCCGCCGTGGCCTTCAGCGACATGGGTGAGCACGTCATGAAGGGCAAGGCGGAGCCCGTCCGCCTCTTCCGGGCCGACGCCATCGTCGCCGCGGTCGGCGGCGCGCAGCGGGTCGACGGGCTGGAGGCGCCGATGACCGGGCGCGACGGTGAGCTGCGCCAGGTCAAGGAGCTCTTCCACGCCACCCAGGCCGACCGCAGGAGCCGCATCGTCCTGGTGACGGGCATGGCGGGGATCGGCAAGAGCCGCGTCGGGTGGGAGTTCTCGAAGTACACCGACGGCATCGGCGACGGCGTGTGGTGGCACCAGGGTCGCTGCCTGTCCTACGGCGACGGGATCGCCTTCTGGGCCTTCGCCGTGATGATCCGCTCCCGGCTGGGGCTGCTCGAGGGTGACGACCGCGAGGAGACCGACGCCAAGCTGACGGCCGGGCTGGCGAGGTTCGCCGCGAGCCCCGTGGAGGCCGCCTGGCTGCGGCCCCGGCTGGCCGTGCTGCTCGGCGCCGGCGACGGAGCCACCTTCGAGCGGATCGACCTCTTCGCCGCCTGGACGACCTTCCTCGAGCGGGTCGGGGGCAACGGCAACCCGGTCGTCCTGCTCTTCGAGGACGTGCAGCACGCCGACGCGGGGCTGCTGGACCTGGTCGAGCACCTGCTCGAGAGCTGCCGGGTGCCGGTCTTCGTCCTGGCCCTCACCCGCCCCGAGCTGCTCGAGCGCCGACCGTCGCTGGCCAGCGGACGTCGCGCCACGGTGATCGAGCTGCGGCCGCTGCCGGACAGCGCGATGGCCGGGCTGGTCGATGCCCTGGTGTCCGACCTGCCGCAGCGCGCCCGCACGGCGATCGTGGCGCGTGCGGAGGGTGTGCCCCTCTACGCCGTCGAGACGGTGCGCTCGCTGATCGACCGCGACGCGGTCGTCGCCCGGGAGGGTCGCTACGTCTTCGTCGACCGGGACCACTCCCGGGTCGACCTGGACCAGCTCGCCGCCCCCACCAGCCTGCAGACGCTGATCGCCGCCCGGCTGGACACCCTGTCGCCGATCGAGCGACGCACCGTGCAGGACGCCAGCGTGCTCGGTCAGTCGTTCGTGCACGCAGGCCTGATGGCGCTCTCGGACGTGAGCGGTCACGACCTCGACCAGGCGCTCGCGAGCCTGGTGCGCAAGGGGGTCCTGGACACCCAGACCGATCCGCGCTCGCCCGAGCGCGGCCAGTTCCGCTTCCTGCAGGCGCTGGTGCGCGAGGTGGCCTACAGCACCCTGTCCCGCAGGGACCGTCGGACCCGGCACCTCGCGGCGGCGGCGCACCTCGAGGGCGAGGAGGTGGCCGACTCCGTGGCCGGCATCATCGCCCGCCACCTGATGGACGCACTGGACGCCACCACCCCGCAGGACCCGGACCGGGCCGCCACCGCAGCGAAGGCTCGCTCCCTGCTCACCGCGTCCGCCGTGCGGGCCGAGGGGCTGGGCTCACCACGTGAGGCGCTGGCCAGCGTGGTTGCCGCGCTCGATCTCGCCCCCGACGGGCTCGAGGCCGCCGCGCTGCGGGAGCGGGGCGCACGGGTCGCGGTGGCAGCCGGCGAGTCGACCCTGGGAGCCAAGCTCGCGAGCGAGGCGTTCGCCGCCTACGACACCCTCGGCCGGGGTGCCGACGCGGCCCGGGTCGCCGCGGTGCAGGCGAGGGCCGCCACCAACCTCGGACGCGCCCAGGAGGGCGACGAGCTCGCCCGGGTGGGCATCGACCTGCTGGGCGACGAGGCGGCCCCCGACATCCGGATCCCGCTCCTGAGCATCATGGCGGGCGCGGCTCGAAGTCGTGGTGACACCGCCGCCTGCCAGTCCGTGACGCTCGAGCAGCTCAGCCTCGCCGAGGACCTGATGGACCCCCGGTTCCTGATCCGGTCGCTGAACGGGCTGGCGATCATGCTCGTCGACGCGGGCAGCCCGACCGCCTACATCGCGGTGCTGGAGCGGTGCATCTCCCTCGCGCGGGAGCACCGGCTCCTCAACGAGCTCGCGCGCTCGCTCGCCAACCTGTGCGGCGAGATCTACCTGGGTGACCTGGACCGGGCCCGCGAGCTCGGTGCCGAGGCCGTCGCCGTGTCGCGACAGGTGGGTGACAGCTTCCAGACCGAGGTCGCCATCTCCAACTCCTCCTTCGCCTGGTGGTTCGCCGGTGACTGGGACCTGGCCCTCGCCGAGCTCGACGAGTGGTTCGACGGCAGGGAGGCCACCGGATGGGAAGGCTGGCTGCGGATCCCGCAGGTGATGATCCGGCTGGCTCGGGGGCTCGCGCCGCCCCGGCTCGCCCTGCTCGACTCCGAGGACCCGTGGGAGCAGGTTGGCAGCGACGTCGTCGAGGCCCTGGTGCTCGCCGGGTCGGGCGAGGCCGTGGACGTGGTCCGGGCGGCGGGGGAGGCCAGGACCGCCCTCGTGAGCGCCGCCGGCGCCGTCGACGTCTTCGAGGACTTCGAGATCTTGTGGGCGCCGGTCGTCGAGCTCCAGCTGCGCGCAGGTGACGTCGCGGGAGCAGCCGAGGTGCTGGTGCTCGCCGACCGGATCCGTGTCGTACGGCTCAAGCCGCTCACGCGCGGGGAGGTCGCCCGGCTGCGAGGCATGGTGACCGCGGCGCAGGGCGGTGACCCGGAGGACGACTTCCGCGCGGCGGAGACGACCCACGAGGCCTACGGCGCGCCGTACCTCCTGGCGCGCACGCGTCACGAGCTGGCCCGGTGGCTGCTCGACCAGGGCCGGGCCGACGAGGCGTTGCTGCTGCTCGAGCAGGCTCGGGAGGCCTACGCGCACCTCGGGGCGACTCTCGACAAGGCTGACGTCGACGCGTTGCTGCCGCACGCGGTGATGGTCCGGCGCTGAGCCGGCCGGTCGGGCAGGTCGGGCCGGTCAGGTCGGGCCGGTCAGGCCGACGGAGAGGATAGTGTCGCGACCAGGCCATGACCTGGCCGTCTGACGAAGGGAAGCACACTGTGAAGGTCGGCGTTCCGAGGGAAGTCAAGAATCACGAGTACCGGGTGGCGATCACGCCCATCGGCGTGCACGAGCTGGTCGCCCACGGGCACGAGGTCGTGATCGAGAAGGACGCCGGCGTGGGCTCCTCGATCAACGACGAGGAGTACGTCGCCGCGGGCGCGCGGATCCTCGACTCGGCGGACGACGTGTGGGGCACCGCCGAGATGGTGCTCAAGGTCAAGGAGCCCGTGGCCGAGGAGTACCACCGGCTGCGCGAGGGTCTGACCCTCTTCACCTACCTCCACCTCGCCGCGGACAAGCCCCTGACCGAGCAGCTCCTCTCCTCGAAGGTCACGGGCATCGCCTACGAGACCGTGCAGACGCCCACGGGCTCGCTGCCGCTGCTCTACCCGATGTCGGAGGTCGCGGGCTGCCTCGCGCCCCAGGTCGGCGCGCACTCGCTGATGAAGGCCGAGGGTGGGCGCGGGGTGCTGATGGGTGGCGTCGGTGGGGTCCAGAACGCCAAGGTCGTCATCATCGGCGCCGGCGTCTCCGGTCAGAACGCCGCCAACATCGCGCTCGGCCTCGGCGCCGACGTGACGTTGCTCGACACCGACCTGGACAAGCTGCGGATGTCGTTCTGGCGCTACGACAACCGGGTCCACGGGCTCGCCTCCTCCAAGCTGGCGATCGAGCAGCAGGTGATGGAGGCCGACCTGGTGATCGGCGCGGTGCTGATCCCGGGCGCCGCTGCGCCCAAGCTGGTCAGCAACGACCTGGTGTCGCGGATGAAGCCGGGCTCGGTGCTCGTCGACATCGCGGTCGACCAGGGCGGTTGCTTCGAGGACACCCACGCCACGACCCATGCCGACCCGACCTACACGGTCCACAACTCGGTCTTCTACTGCGTCGCCAACATGCCGGGCGCCGTGCCGCACACCTCGACGTACGCCCTGACCAACGCGACGCTGCCCTATGCCGTGGCGCTGGCCGACAAGGGCTGGCAGGACGCCTGCCGCGCCGACGGCTCGCTCGCGCGGGGGCTCAACACCCACGCGGGTCAGCTGACCAACGCCCCGGTGGGCCAGGCTGTCGGTCTCGACGCGGTCGACCTGGACGCGGTGCTGGCCTGAGGACCTCTGCCGGATGATCGACACCGACCGTGCGATCCGTACCTACCTCGAGCACCTGACGGTCGAGAAGGGCCTGGCTGCCAACACCCTGTCGTCCTACCGACGCGACCTGAGGCGCTATCGCGCGTACCTCGCCGTCTCGGAGGTCGAGAGCATGGACGCGATCAGTGAGTCGACTGTCGCCGGCTTCCTGATGCGGCTGCGCGAGGGCGACGCCGACCACCCTCCGCTGAGCGCCACCTCGGCGGCGCGCACGGTCGTCGCGGTCCGCGGCTTCCACCGGTTCGCCGTCGCCGACGGGCTGGCGGTGACCGACCCGGCAGCGGGGGTCAAGCCGCCCACACCGGCCAAGCGGCTGCCCAAGGCGCTGCCGCTCTCCGACGTCGAGGCGATCCTCGAGGCCGCCGGGGCCCCGGGCACGACCCTGGCGCTGCGCGACCGCGCGCTGCTCGAGCTGCTCTACGGCACCGGCGCGCGCATCTCCGAGGCCGTCGGCCTCGACGTCGACGACGTGGACGACCTCGACGGCACCGTGCTGCTGCGCGGCAAGGGTGGCAAGGAACGCCTGGTGCCGGTGGGCTCCTACGCCCGCGAGGCCCTCGGCGCCTACCTGGTGCGGGGCCGCCCCGAGCTGTCGGCCACCGGGGCCGCGACCGGCGGTGCGCTCTTCCTCAACGCCCGCGGCGGTCGGCTCTCGCGGCAGTCCGCCTGGTCCGTGCTGGTGAAGGCGGCCGACCGGGCGGGGGTCACCCGCGACGTCTCACCCCACACGATGCGACACTCGTTCGCCACCCACCTGCTCGACGGCGGCGCCGACGTGCGCGTCGTGCAGGAGCTCCTGGGCCATGCGTCCGTGACGACGACGCAGGTCTACACCCTGGTCACCGTCGACAACCTCCGCGAGGTCTTCGCGACCGCACACCCGAGAGCCCGCTGACATCACTGATGAGCCACCCATGACTCTGGACGCCGACAAGGTCTACGACGAGATCACCACCTGGGCAGCCGGGGAGGGCCTCGAGCTCTACCCGCACCAGGAGGAGGCGGTGATCGAGCTCCTCGGTGGCAGCAACGTCATCCTCGCCACCCCCACGGGCTCGGGGAAGTCGCTCGTCGCGATCGGCGCGCACATGGCCGCGCTCGCCGAGGACAAGGTCAGCTTCTACACCGCGCCCATCAAGGCGTTGGTGAGCGAGAAGTTCTTCGCGCTCTGCGCGGTCTTCGGGGCGGAGAACGTCGGCATGCTCACCGGCGACGCGTCCGTCAACGTCGATGCGCCGATCATCTGCTGCACCGCCGAGGTGCTCGCCAACATCGCTTTGCGCGAGGGCTCCGGCGCCGACGTCGGGCTCGTGGTCATGGACGAGTTCCACTACTACGCCGAGCCCGACCGCGGCTGGGCCTGGCAGGTGCCGTTGATCGAGCTGCCGCAGGCGCAGTTCCTGCTGATGTCCGCCACCCTGGGCGACGTGAGCGACATCGCCACGGACCTCACCCGCCGCAACGGACGCGAGACCGCGGTCGTCGACGACGCCGAGCGCCCCGTGCCGCTGGACTTCCGGTGGTCGCTGACCCCGCTCGACGAGACCGTCGTGGAGCTGGTCGAGACCCGGCAGGCACCCGTCTACGTCGTGCACTTCACGCAGAAGGACGCCGTCGAGCACGCCACCAGCCTGCTCTCGCCGAGCTCGGCGATCGGCAAGCTGACGCAGGCCGAGAAGGACGCCATCACCGACAAGATCGGGGCCTTCCGCTTCGGGTCCGGCTTCGGCAAGACCCTCTCCAAGATGGTGCGACGCGGGATCGGCGTGCACCACGCCGGCATGCTGCCGCGCTATCGTCGCTTGGTCGAGCAGCTCGCGCAGGCCGGCCTGCTGACGGTCATCTGCGGCACCGACACGCTCGGGGTCGGCATCAACGTCCCGATCCGCACCGTGCTGTTCACCGGGCTCGCGAAGTTCGACGGCAGCCGCGCCCGGGTCCTGCGCACACGTGAGTTCCTCCAGATCGCGGGGCGCGCCGGCCGCGCGGGCTTCGACACGGCCGGCTACGTCGTCGTACAGGCTCCGGAGCACACGATCGAGAACGAGCGGGCCAAGGCGAAGTCGGAGGCCAAGAACGCCGCGATGAGCGAGGAGAAGCGGGCCAAGCGCAAGAGCAAGGCCCAGCTGCGCAAGCCTCCCGAGGGATCGGTCGTGTGGACCGAGCAGACCTTCGACAAGCTCGTCGACGGCGAGGCCGAGCGGCTGCAGTCGCGGATGAAGGTCGACAACGCGATGCTGATCAACGTCCTGGCGCGCGAGGAGGATGCCTTCCCCGTGCTGCGCCGACTGCTCCAGGACAACCACGAGGACCGGCGCAGCCAGCTGCGGCTCTCGCGCCGTGCGCTGCGGCTGACGCGCAGCCTGCTGCACTCGGGCACGGTCACCCGGCTGGAGGCCCCCGACGAGCACCAGCGTCGCTACGTGCTGACGGTCGACCTGCCGCTCGACTTCGCGCTCAACCAGCCGCTCGCGCACTTCGCGCTCGCCGCGCTGGACGTGCTCGACCCGGAGAGCGAGACCTACACCCTCGACATCGTCTCGGTGATCGAGGCCGTGCTCGAGGCGCCCCGCCAGATCCTCTTCGGCCAGCAGCGCCAGGCCCGCGGCGAGGCGATCGCGGAGATGAAGGCCGACGGCATCGAGTACGACGAACGGATGCTGCTGCTCGACGCCATCACGTGGCCGCAGCCGCTCGCCGAGGTGCTGGAGGCGACGTACGAGATCTATCGCCAGCGGCACCCGTGGCTGCGCGAGGACGCACTGGGTCCCAAGACGATCGTGCGCGAGATGTATGAGCAGGGGATGAGCTTCACCGACTTCGTCAGCCGCTACGAGCTCGCGCGCTCCGAGGGGCTGGTGCTGCGCTACCTCACCGATGCCTACCGCACGCTGCGCCAGACCGTGCCGGAGGCGCACAAGACGCCCGAGCTGGACGACCTGGTCGACTGGCTCGGCGAGACCGTGCGGCAGACCGACTCCTCGCTGCTCGACGAGTGGGAGGCGCTCTCGGATCCCGAGCACGTCGCCCGCACGGTCGCCGAGGGCGCACCGCCGCCGATGAACCGGCCCATCTCGGCACAGGAGCGCCCCTTCCGCACGATGATCCGCAACGCGATGATGCGTCGCGTCGAGCTGGTCGCCCGCGACGACCTGGACGGGCTGATGAAGCTGGAGCGGGCAGCAGCGGACCGCACCGACCCGCCCGGCGAGGTGCTGATGACGCGCTCGGCCTGGGACCAGGCGATCGAGGAGTACTACGCCGAGCACGACACCGTCGACATGGGGCCCGATGCCCGCGGACCCGAGCTGCTGGCGATCACGCCGGCCGAGGTCGACCCGGAGTCGCCGGGCCGACGCTGGGACGTGCAGCAGACGATCCACGACCCCGCCGGCCACCACGACTGGGTCGTCGAGGCCGTGGTCGACCTCGACGTCTCCGACGAGCTGGGCGAGCTTGTCCTCACCACCACCGCGATGCGGTGCCTGGGGGACTAGCCCGTCCTACGCGCCCGTCCTGCGCGCCTCGTCCCCTACGCGCAGGGCGTACGCGGTCGCGATAGCGTCCCGCCTGTCACTTCATCGCGATTCGGCGCGTGCCGGTGTTGCGATGCCCTGCGAGTGGAGGAGCGTCCGTCATGTCCAGTGCCAGCCAGAGCTCGAAGGAGAGGCCGTCGGGGCTCTCCTCCGTGATGCGTCCGGTCAACTCCGTCGTGGAGCGCTTCATCCCCAGCGCCCTGGTCTTCGCCATCGTGCTGACCTTCGTCGTGGCGATCCTCGCGCTGCTCCTCACCGACACCGGTCCGGTGGACGTCGTCCGGGGTTGGGGTGACGGTCTCTCGGGCCTGCTGGCCTTCATGACGCAGATGGCACTGATCCTGCTGCTCGGCCACGCCCTGGCCAACACGGGCCCGGTGCGCACGCTGTTGGCCACGATCGGGGGGCTGCCCACGACCGCCCTGCAGGCCTACCTGTTCGTCTTCGTGGTGGCTGCCGTCGCGTCGCTGATCACGTGGGGCCTGGGTCTGGTGGTCGGCGTGCTGCTGGCGGTGGAGGTCGCCAAGCAGGGGCGTGAGAAGGGCCTGCGACTGCACTTCCCGATGCTGGTCGCGGCGGGTTACTCCGGCTACGTCGTCTGGCACATGGGCTACTCCGGGTCCGGCACCCTGACCGCCGCCACCGAGGGCTCCTTCATCGCCGAGCAGCTCGGGGAGACCATCCCCATCAGCGAGACCGTCTTCGCCTGGTGGAACATCGCCGCCGTCGTCGCCACCATCGTGGTGGTGGGCATCGGCCTGGCCCTGGTCGCACCGCGCGGCTCGGACAAGATCATCGAGATGAGGACCGACGCCCGTCTCGACGACGAGGCCTTCGTCGACGACGAGGTCCTCACCCCGGCAGACCGGGTGGACTCCAGCCGTGTCCCCACGCTGCTCGTCGGACTCGCGCTGGTGGCCTACCTCGTCATCCACTACACCGAGGGCGGCACCGCGACCCTCGACATCGTCAACTGGACCTTTCTGGCGCTGATCTTCCTGCTGGTCCGCAACCCGCTCGAGCTGATCGAGCTGATCAAGAACGCGGCGTCCAACGTGGGCGAGATCCTGCTGCAGTTCCCGCTCTACGCGGGGATCATGGGGATCATGGCCTCCTCCGGGCTGATCACCGTCTTCTCCGACTTCATGGTCGAGACGGCCGGCCCCTCGACGTTCGGCCTGCTCGCCTTCCTCTCGGCCGGGGTGGTCAACTTCTTCGTCCCCTCCGGTGGCGGCCAGTTCGCCGTGCAGGGTCCGGTGATGCTCGACGCGGGGGCGCGCCTGGGGGTCGACCCCTCCGTGACGATCATGGCGATCGCCTACGGCGACCAGTGGACCAACATGATCCAGCCGTTCTGGGCCCTCCCGGTCCTGGCCATCTCCGGCCTCAAGATCCGCGACATCCTGGGCTACACGATGGTCACACTCATCGCCTCCGGCCTCGTGCTCGGCACGACGATGCTGCTGCTCGGCCTGGCGGGCTGACGCGGACCTCCTGCGCCGGGAAGCAGCGCGGGGTGGTCTCGTCCTTGCTGGGGTCTCGACGCGACCTCGCCGGGGGCTCGGTCGGCTCGACCACCGAACAGGGTTGCTGGTCGAGCCGGGCGAGCGCAGCGAGCACGCGTCGAGACCTCACACGGCGAGAAGCAGCGTGGGGCGGTCTCGTCCTGACCGGAGTCTCGACGCGACCTCGCCGGGGGCTCGGTCGGCTCGACCACCGAACAGGGTTGCTGGTCGAGCCGGGCGAGCGCAGCGAGTCCGCGTCGAGACCGAATACGCCGAGAAGCAGCGCGGGGCCGGCTGGTCCTCACTGGAGTCTCGACGCGTCCTCGCCGGGGCTCGGTCGGCTCGACCACCGAACGAGTTGGTGGTCGAGCCGGGGGAGCGCAGCGAGCACGCGTCGAGACCTCATTGAGTCGAGGAGCAGCGCGGGGCGGTCTCGTCCTGACCGGAGTCTCGACGCGACCTCGCCGGGGGCTCGGTCGGCTCGACCACCGAACGGGTTGGTGGTCGAGCCGGGCGAGCGCAGCGAGCGCGTCACCTCGTCGAGCCGAGGAGCGCCAGCGAGCCGTATCGAGACCGCCGTTCACTCTCGTTTGGTGAAGGAGACCTTTCGGCCCGGGTGGTGGGTGACCTCAAAGTCGGGGTGGTGGGCGAGGTGGTGATGTCGCGAGCAGAGCAGCCGCCCACGCTTGACACCGAGTGTGCCGCCGCCGTGGGACCACGGGACCTCGTGGTGGGCCTCGCACCACGCGGCGGGTCGGTCGCAGCCGAGGGTGGTGCAGCCGCGGTCGCGGGTGACCAGCGCGATGCGTTGGGTCTCGGAGTGGAACCGGCGTTTGCGGCCGACGTCGAGGACCTGGGAGTCACCGCCGAGGACGACGGGGATGATCCCGGCCTGGCACGCGAGTCGCCTGGCGAGGCTGGGGCTGATCAGGGTCCCGGTGTCGAGCTGTGCGGCCTTCAGCCCACCCAGGAGGGTCGTGTAGTCCATGGTGACCACGATGGTCGCGCACAGGCCGCCGGCGTCGGGGAGCCGGTCGACCGGGTAGCGCTGGAGGTAGTCACCGAACGCGGTGCCCATCCCTTCCGGGGTGGCGCCGCTGTTGCCGCGCCTGGGTGAGGCGAGGGCGTGGAGGGCTGTGCGGAGCAGGTCGGCCTGCCAGGTCGGGAGGGTGAACCTCCCGTAGGTCTTGCCGTGCCCGTCGTCGGTCATCGTCAACCGAGCCGCCTTCGCGGCTGCTCGTTCTTCGGCTTCGAGCTGGGCGGCGAGCTGGGCCTCGCCGACCTCGGGTGCGACCACGTCGAGGACTCGTTTGCCCAGCACCCGCAACGCTTTCGCGTCGTGGTGTGCCGCCGCGTCCAGGAGGTGCACCCGTGCCTGGTCCCGCACCTGCGGGTCGACGTCATCGGGGAGTGCGTCCACGGCGTCGACCACGACCCGTGGCCTGGTCGGGTCGCAGGTCACCGGCCGACAGCGCCGCACCCACTGAGGTGTGGCGGGCATCGACCGCGACGGCGTGCTTCACCAGGCGGTGCGCCTCCACCGCCGTCATCCGGGTCTCGTGCGCCAACCAGGCGCCCACCGAGGTCGCGCCGACGGAGTCGACGGCACCGGAGTGGTGGGCGTGCGCCAGGACCTGGACCTCGAGGCCGGCCAGCGTCGACTTCAGCTCCGCCAGCTCGAGCAGGGCGTCGCGGGTCGTGGCCCCCGACATCCGCCACGCCGGCACGTCCTGGACCTCCACGATCGTGGCCCGAGCCCGCGTGATCGCAGCGAGGATCGGGTCGTGCCGATCGCCGTGCTGGTCGCGGTTGCCCATGAGTCCATTGGATCAGGGGCCACCGACAGTGGAGCCCCTTTCGAGGCCGCCGATCTCACGTGATGAGACAATAATAGAAAGAATTTTCGAACAACTCTTGGTACCTGGTGGAGGCGCTGACGAACGCGCCGACGGTGGGGGACTCAGGGGAGGGGGCAGAGACCGGCGGGGCAGGAGTCGAGCCAGGCGCGGCCGGTGCGCAGGGAGCCGATCTGCTTGGCACCGGTGTAGCCGTCGGAGCCGTCGCCGTCGTCGAACCACAGCAACGCGTACGTCGGTCGCACGCCGAGCGCGAGGGCGGAGTCTGCGATGACGGTGGGGTCCCAGTCGCCGTCGGTGCTGCCGTGGGGGCCGACCTCGGTGACCGCGGTGCGGGGGTGGTCGGCCGCGAGCTCGGCCAAGCCGGTCAGGTCGAGCGGGTCGGCCTGCCCGGAGCCGTCCCCGACGGGGTCGTAGGAGTCGATGCCGACCAGGTCGACCTGGTCGGGCGCCAGGGAGAGCGGATCGGCGATGCCGTCGTGGTTGCGGACGTTGGCCGACCATCCCCAGACGATGTTGTGGACGTCGGCCTCGGCGGCGCGCTGCTGCATCGCCGCATAGAGGGCGCGGTAGGGGGCGGGGTCGGGCTGGGCCCACCAGAACCAGTCGCCGTTGGCCTCGTGCAGCGGACGGAACAGCACGGCGGCCGGTGCGAAGCGACCGTCGTCGCCGGTCTGGAGCCTGCGGAGCAGCGCCAGCTTGGCGTCGTAGTCGGCCCAGAAGGTCGTCGCCTGCGGGGTGTCGGGATCCAGCAGCGCCGCCAGGTCGGTCCACCGCCGGTCGCGAGCGTCCAGGCCGCTGTCGGGGTTGCGTGTGTGCCAGGAGGCGGTCAGGAGGACCCCGTCGGCCGCGAGACCGAGCAGGCGCTCCAGGGGTGGCTCGTAGAAGCCGAAGCCCTCACCCTCCTCGAGCTCCTCGAGGTCGAAACCGACCAGGGCGACCCGTTGCTCATCCAGCTCGCCCAGCTGCCGCAGCGGAGCCAGGTAGTCCTCGCTGGAGAGGTTGAGCTGCTGACCGACCCCCATCACTCCGTCGCGCTGCCACGCGTCGAGCGTCGAGGCCAGGCAGTGCGCCTCCGGCGTCGCGAGGGGGTCCGCGAGGGCGCTGTCCGTGGCGCAGTCGGGGCTCGATGACGGGGGTGACGACGGTGACCGTGCGGGCGTGGTCGGGGCCTCCGACGTACGCCGTGCCCCGTCGCCGTTGTCGTTGCCGTCCGAGCCTCGCAGCAGCGCGGCGCTCCCGCCGGCGAGGACGACGAGGACGACGACGAGGGTGCCGACCTGCAGGATCCGGGCTGCTCGTCGAGGCACCCGCCCAGTCTGACACCCGGCCGCGTCCTCCACAGATAAGTGCACAGGAATGCCGGGCCTGTGGAGGACGAGGGGCGACGAGTGCACAGGCGGGTGCCGAGAATCACCTGGACCTGTGGGAAGTCGGGGCGGTGGTTGTCAGGCAACGGCACCGGACCTAGAGTCCGCGGCGAGTCGCCGCAAAGTCGCCGTGTCGACATTGTGTGATGGGGGAGCACCCCCCTCGACCGGACCTAGGAGTGGCACATGAGTGACAGCGGGATGTTCCCAGGATTCACCGGCAGCAGTGCCCCCGAGATGCCGCCCAGGGCGCCGGTCCCATCCCCACCGCTCGGAGACGACGTGTCTGACCTTCCCCTGCGCGACCCCCTGCCCTTCGAGAAGCCGGTGCGCCACGAGGAGCCCCCGCGTGGCGGCATGCCCGAGATGGCGGCCAGCAACGAGGCGCCGTCCGTCGTGCGCGAGTCGCCGGCACCGGCCTCCGACCAGCCGGTCGTGATGGGCCCCACCGGCCGCCCCATGCCCTTCCTGCCCGAGCCCTCGGTGCTCACCAGCCACGGCAACGCCCGGGTGATCTCGATGTGCAACCAGAAGGGCGGGGTCGGCAAGACGACGACCACCATCAACCTGGGCGCCGCGCTGGCGGAGTACGGCCGCAAGGTCCTGCTCGTCGACTTCGACCCGCAGGGCTCCCTGTCGGTCGGTCTCGGGCTCAACCCGCACGAGATGGACCTGACGATCTACAACCTGCTGATGGAGCGCGACGTCAAGGTCGAGGACGTCGTCGTGCCCTCGGGCGTGCCCGGCATGGACCTGCTGCCCTCCAACATCGACCTGTCGGCCGCCGAGGTGCAGCTGGTGCACGAGGTGGCCCGCGAGCAGACCCTGCAGCGGGTGCTCGCGCCCGCCCTGGAGACCTACGACGTCATCCTGATCGACTGCCAGCCCTCGCTGGGGCTGCTGACCGTCAACGCGCTCACGGCCTCGCACGGCGTGATCGTGCCGCTGGAGTGCGAGTACTTCGCGCTGCGCGGGGTGGCGCTGCTCAAGACCACGATCGACAAGGTCCGCGAGCGGCTCAACCCGCGCCTGGAGATCGACGGCGTGCTCGGCACCATGTTCGACGGCCGCACCCTGCACTCGCGCGAGGTCATGGACCGACTCGTCCAGGCCTGGGGCGACAAGGTCTTCCACACCGTCATCCGACGCACCGTGAAGTTCTCCGACTCGACCGTCGCCGGCGAGCCGATCACGAGCTATGCCTCGTCCTCGGCCGGCGCCGAGTCCTACCGGCAGCTCTCCAAGGAGGTGGCGGCCCGGTGTCTCGACGTGTGAGCATGCCCGCGGCCGACGACCTCTTCCGGCCCACCGCGTCGGTCCGCGTCGTCCCTGACGCCCCGGAGGCTCCCGCGGAGCCCGAGGCGGCCCCGGCCAAGCCCAGCGGCCGGATCCGGCACGACGAGAAGATGACCGTCTACGTCACCTCCGACGAGCTGCTCCAGATCGAGCACGCCCGTCTCGCGCTCCGCGCGGGCCACGGCCTCGCCGTCGACCGCGGACGGTTGGTCCGTGAGGCGGTGGCGCTGGTCCTCGCCGACTTCGACACCCACGGCACCGACAGCGTGCTGGTGCGGCGGCTGACCGACGGATGACCAGTCTCGCCACTCCGGGCGAGACCGGTGAGACCCCGGGCTTCGAGCTGCGCCTCGACAACTTCGAGGGCCCCTTCGACCTGTTGCTCAGCCTGATCTCCAAGCACAAGCTGGACATCACCGAGGTCGCGCTGGCCCAGGTGACCAACGAGTTCATCACCTTCGTCAAGGTCGGCGGGCCGGTCTGGGACCTCGAGCAGACCACGTCGTTCCTCCTGGTCGCCTCGACGCTGCTGGACCTCAAGGCGGCCCGGCTGCTGCCCCAGGGCGACGTCGAGGACGAGGAGGACCTCGCGCTGCTCGAGGCGCGTGACCTGCTCTTCGCACGGCTCATGCAGTACAAGGCCTTCAAGCAGGTCGCCGGCTTCCTCGAGCGCAGGCTGGCCGAGGAGGCACGCCGCTACCCGCGTGCGGTGGGCCTCGAGGAGCGCTACGCCACGCTGCTGCCCGAGGTGCTGATCAGCATCGGGCTGGAGCAGTTCGCCCAGCTCGCGTCGAAGGCGCTGGAGCCCAAGCCGGTCCTCGAGGTCTCGCTGCAGCACATCCACGCGGCCAAGGTCAGCGTGCGCGAGCAGGGCGCGATCGTCATGGAGCGGCTGCGTCGCTCCGGCACCCTCACCTTCCGCTCGCTGTGCGGCGACTCGCCCGACCGGCTCACCACCGTGGCGCGCTTCCTGTCCCTGCTCGAGCTCTTCCGCGAGGGGGCCGTCTCCTTCGAGCAGGTCACCGCGCTGGGCGAGCTCACCATCCGCTGGACCGGCAGCGACGACGACGAGATCGAGATCACCGACGAGTTCGACGGAGCACCGCCCGAGGAGGGCGCCCCCGTCGACGAGGAGACCCCATGAGCGAGCCCACGCCCGAGACCTCCGCCGCGGAGGGCGCCGACAGCGAGCTGCTCGACGTACCCCTGGCGGAGCTGCGGCCCTCCCTCGAGGCGGTGCTGATGATCTCCGACCAGGCGCTCGACGACGCGAGCCTGGCGTCGGCGGTCGGCTATCCCCTCGACGAGGTGACGGCGGCGCTGCACGCGCTGGCCGAGGAGTACACCGCGCAGGGACGCGGCTTCGAGCTGCGCAACGTCGGTGGCGGCTGGCGCTTCTACTCGCGCGACGAGTACGCCGCCGTGGTGGAGGCCTTCGTCCTCGAGGGCCAGCAGGCGCGGCTCACCAACGCGGCGCTGGAGACGCTCGCCGTCGTGGCCTACAAGCAGCCGGTGTCGCGGGCGCGGGTCTCCGCGATCCGCGGCGTCAACGTCGACGGCGTCATGCGCACGCTGATCTCGCGGGGGCTGGTCGAGGAGGCCGGGCAGGACGGCGAGACGGGCGCCAACCTCTTCCGCACGTCGACCTACTTCCTCGAGCGCATCGGCGTCACGTCCCTCGACGACCTGCCCGAGCTGGCGCCCTACCTGCCGGACCTCGACGACCTCGAGGACGAGCTCGCCGAGATGGCGGCCTCCGAGATGCCGCACGAGAGCGCCGCGGGGTCGACCGGCGAGGCGGCCGCGACGGCGCTCACCGAGGGCGCCGCCGTCGCCGAGTCCTCCGTGCCGGAAGATGACTCCGTGGACCCCGTGACCGAAGACCAGCCATGAGCCGCGAGATCGCCACCGACGAGGACGGCCTGATCCGCCTCCAGAAGCTGCTCGCGCAGTCCGGCGTCGCGTCGCGACGCAAGTGCGAGGAGCTGATGCTCGAGGGCGAGGTCGTCGTCGACGGCGAGACCATCACCCGCCTCGGCACCAAGGTCGACCCCCGCACCGCGGTGATCCGGGTCGGCGGCAAGCGACTGCCGCCCGCCTCCGACCTGGTCTACCTCGTGCTCAACAAGCCGCGCGGCGTCGTCTCCACGATGTCGGACCCCGAGGGACGCCGCACGATCACCGACGTGGTCGCGCACCGACCCGAGCGGCTCTTCCACGTGGGTCGGCTCGACACCGACACCTCGGGGCTTCTGCTCCTCACCAACGACGGCGACTTCGCCCAGCGCATGGCCCACCCTTCCTACGAGGTGGACAAGACCTACGTCGCCGAGGTCGACGGCGAGGTCACGAAGGCCACCGTCGCCGAGCTGCTCGACGGCGTCACGCTCGAGGACGGACCCGTCACTGTCACCGCGGCCCGGATCATCAGCGTCTCCGGGCGCGGTCGCGGCGCCAAGTCGATCGTCGAGCTGGTCATCCACGAGGGGCGCAACCGCATCGTGCGGCGGCTGCTCGAGCAGCTCTTCCACCCCGTGCGCCGCCTCACCCGCACCGCCATCGGGCCGGTCCAGCTGGGTCAGATGCCCAGCGGTGCCCTGCGCGACCTCACCAACGACGAGCTCGGCGAGCTGCTCGACAACGCGCAGCTCTGATCCGTCGTACGGTGGCCGCATGCTCGGCCCTCAGCTGCTGCACCCGCTCCTGCGGCCCTACGTCGCCACGCTGACGGCGTACGACGTGTCGGGGGCGGCGGGCATCCACCGCGGCCTGCCGGGCACGACCGTCACCTTCGTCCTGCCTCTCGACGAGCCGATCCGGGTGGGCTGGGCGCGCGACCCGGGCGAGCCGCGCACGGCGTGGTCGAGCATCGCGGGCCTGCACGCCGCTCCGGCGGCGATCCACCACGGGGGCCGACAGACCGGCTTCTTCCTGGGGCTGACGCTCGCCGGCGCCCGGGCCCTGCTGGGCCTGCCGGCCCGGGCCATCGGCGGCCGGCTGAGCGACCTCGACGAGGTGGCGCCCCACCTGGCCGACCTGCCCGAGCTGCTCCACGACACCGACGACTGGGCTCGTCGCTCGCGGCTGCTCCAGGATGCGCTGGTCCGTGCCCTCTCACGGACCGACGGGCCGGCCGTCCGGGCGCGGGCGGGGCAGGCCGAGGTGGGCCGGGCCCTGGCGTGCCTCACCCGGGGTGTGGCCGTGGCCGACGTGGCCGACGAGGTCGGCTACAGCAGGCGGCACCTGCGCAACCTGGTGCAGGCCGAGACCGGGCTGAGCCCCCAGCAGTTCCGGCGGGTCGCGCGGTTCGAGGCCAGCCGCGACCTGGTCGTCGAGGCCGCGCGCCGCGGCACGCCGCTCGCCGACGCCGCCACTGCCGGGGGCTACGCCGACCACGCCCACCTCGACCGCGACTGGCGCGACCTCGCGGGGTGCCCGCCGACCACCTGGCTGGCCGAGGAGTTCCCGATCGTCCAAGACCACGCGGCCCCGTCGGCGTGAGGATGAGGTCATGACTGACGCAGCAGGCACCCGGCTCTGGCACACCCTCACCTTCCGCGACGCCGACGCGATGATCGCGTGGCTGAGCGCCGTCGGCTTCACCGAGCACGTCACCCACCGTGACGAGCGCGATCCCACGGTCGTGCTCCACGCCGAGTGGCTCTGGCCGGGCGGGGGAGGCCTGATGTTCGGCTCGGTCCGTGACGGCGGCGCCGTCGACAACGTGGGAGGCAGCGCGGCCTACCTCGTCACCGACGAGCCCGACGCCGTCTTCGAGCGTGCGGTCGCGGCCGGCGCCACGGTGCTGCGGGCGATGGTCGACCAGGACTACGGCGGTCGCGGCGGCAGCGTCGCCGACCCGGAGGGCAACCACTGGTCCTTCGGCGACTACCAGCCCGCCTGACGGCACCGCGCCCGGCGGCACCGGGACACGCACTAGCCTTGCCCGCGACCCGAGAAGGACCCGAGGACGCGAGACGAGGAGCAGACGTGGCAGTGCGAGCGGTGCGGGGAGCGACCCAGCTCGACGAGGACGTGCGCGAGCAGATGCTCGAGCGGGTGGCCGAGATGGTGACCGACGTGATGACCTCCAACGGTCTCGTGGTCGACGACTTCATCTCGGTGATCTTCACCGCGACCTCCGACCTGGTCTCCGAGTTCCCCGCCTACGCCGCCCGCGGCCTCGGCTTCGGCGAGGTGCCGCTGATCTGCGCCCGCGAGCTCGAGATCGAGGGCTCCATGCCGCGCGTGGTCCGGATGATGGCCCACGTCGAGACCGACCTGCCCCGCGCCGACATCACCCACGTCTACCTCCACGGCGCCGCCGCGCTGCGCTCCGACCTGACCCGGGTCAGGTCGGTGCCCGATGAGTGAGGCGCTCGTCGGGCCGATCGAGATCGTCGGCGTCGGTCTGATCGGCACGTCCATCGGCCTGGCCTGCCGTCGTGCCGGCCTCGAGGTCCTGCTGACCGACCCCTCGCCCGACCACCTGCGCACCGCCTCCGGCCTGGGCGCCGGCCGGGTCGCCACCGCGACCGACCGCGCCCAGCTGGTCGTGGTCGCCGTACCCCCCGACCACCTGGGTGCCGAGATCGCGCGCGCCCTGGACTCCGGCGCCTTCGTCACCGACGTCGGCAGCATCAAGGCGGGCCCGCTGGCGGCGGTCGGCGACCACCCCGCCCTGAGCCGGTACGTCGGGGGGCACCCGATGGCGGGCAGCGAGCGGTCCGGTCCCCTGGCTGCGAGCGCGTCGCTCTTCGACGGCCGACCCTGGGCGATCACCGCGCACCCCGCGGCGCACGGGGGAGCAGTCGAGCTCGTCGACGCACTGGCCAGGCTCTGCGGGGCCGTGCCGGTGCGGCTGACCCCCGACGAGCACGACCTGGCCGTGGCGCGCACCTCCCACCTGCCGCACCTGATGGCCTCGCTCGCGGCCGGTGCCCTCGCCGACGCGCCCACCGACCACCTGGCGCTCTCCGGCCAGGGGGTGCGCGACGTCACCCGCGTGGCTGCGGGCGACCCCCGGCTCTACGGGCAGATCGTCGCCGCCAACGCCACCGCTGTCGGCGCCCTCCTGAGCGGGGTGCGCGACCGGCTCGACACCCTCATCGCCGCGCTGGGCGCGGGGGACCGGCCCGGCCTCGAGGCGGTCCTGAGCCAGGGCGTCGACGGGACGCGCGCCATCCCGGGCAAGCACGGCGGCCCGGCCCGCCCCAGCGGCACGGTCTTCGTCGCGGTGCCCGACCACCCCGGCGAGCTCGCCCGGCTCTTCGCCGATGCCGGCGCGAGCGAGGTCAACATCGAGGACGTGCGCATCGACCACGACCCGGGCCGCCCCGTCGGGCTCGTCGAGCTGGTCGTCGACCTCGACCGGATCGACCACCTCACGTCCTCTCTCGAATCCCGGGGATGGGTGACTCACCGGTAAGGTGCCTCAGCGTGGTGAGCAGTGCTGGGTCTCGTGTCGTGGTGGCGGTCGACGGCACCTCTGGATCAGGCAAGTCGAGCACCTGTCGTGGGGTCGCCTCTCGACTGGGTCTGCGCTACCTCGACACCGGCGCCCAGTTCCGCGCCCTCACCTGGTGGATGCTGCGCGAGGGCGTCGACGTCCATGACGCCGACGCCGTGGCCGCCCGCTGTGGCGAGGCGCCCCTCGTGTCCGGGACCGACCCGAGCGGCCCCACCATCGAGATCGACGGCGTCGACGTGGCCGTCGCGATCCGCAGCGACGAGGTCACCCGCCACGTCTCGCCCGTGAGCACCGTGCCCGCCGTCCGCGCCCGCCTCCTCGCGCTCCAGCGCGAGACGATCGGCGACGGCGGCATCGTCGTCGAGGGCCGCGACATCGGCTCGGTCGTCTGGCCCCAGGCCGACGTCAAGCTCTACCTCACCGCCGACACCGAGGCGCGCGCGCTCCGCCGATCCGCCGAGCAGGGCGGGTCCGACGTCGCCGCGACCGCGCAGGTCCTCGCCGAGCGCGACCGCATCGACTCCGGGCGTGCGACCGCACCCCTCGTCAGGGCCGACGGTGCCGTCCACGTCGACACCACGTCGTACTCCCTCGAGGAGGTCATCGACCTCGTCGTCGGGCTGGTCCTCGAGGCGGGGTCATGAGCGTCCACGACACGCTGCCGCGGACCACGACGACGCCCCACCCGCCCATGCGGCTGATGCGGGCCCTGCGGCCGCTGTCGCGCTGGATCCTGCGGCGTCGCTACGACGTGCGCGTGCACGGCGCCCAGCACGTCCCCGCCGTGGGGCCGGTCATCTTCGCGGCCAACCACGCCGGGATCATCGACGGACCGCTGCTGGCGGTCTTCGCCCCGAGGCCGGTGCACGCCCTCACCAAGATCGAGATGTTCTCCGGGCGCCTGGGCCCCTTCCTCTTCCGCACCGGTCAGATCCCGCTCGACCGGTGCGCCACCGACCCGCGTGCGGTCAAGCTCGCCCTGCGGGTGCTGCGCGACGGGCGAACGGTCGGGATCTTCCCCGAGGGCCACCGCGGCGCCGGTGAGCTGGACCGCTTCCACCGGGGTGCCGCCTACCTGGCGCTCGTCTCCGGGGCGCCCGTCGTCCCCGTGACCCTGATCGGCACCCGGGACCCGGGCGGCCACACCGGCTCGATCCCCGCGCGCGGCGGCCGCCTGGACCTGGTGTTCGCGGCCCCCTACTCCTTCGACCCGATCCCCTGGCCCCGCCGACGCGACCGCGTCGAGCAGGCCTCCCTCGAGCTGCGTGAGCGCATGCTCCATGATCTACGTGAGGCTCTGGCGGCCACCGGCCGCAGCCTCCCGGGCCCGCTCCCAGCCGGCGAGCAGCTGCCCGACCCCTCCGGTGGCGTGACAGGAACGACGACGTGAGCGAGACGCTGGATCCCGACGAGACAATGACGGACGGGCCCGTGCCCGTCCTGGCGGTGGTGGGACGGCCCAACGTGGGCAAGTCCACGCTGGTCAACCGGATCATCGGCCGCCGCGAGGCGGTCGTGGAGGACGTGCCCGGGGTGACCCGTGACCGGGTCTCCTACGACGCCAACTGGACCGGGCGCGCCTTCACGGTGGTCGACACCGGCGGTTGGAACCCCGACGCGAAGGGCCTGGCCCTGAGCATCGCGGAGCAGGCCGAGATCGCCGTCTCCCTGGCCGACGCGGTGCTGTTCGTCGTCGACGCCACGGTCGGCATCACCGACTCCGACGAGGCGGTGGTCAAGATCCTGCGCAAGTCCGGCAAGCCGGTCGTGCTGGCTGCCAACAAGGTCGACGACCAGCGTGCGGAGGCCGAGGCCTTCGGGCTGTGGAACCTCGGGCTCGGCGAGCCCTTCCCCGTCTCGGCACTCCACGGTCGCGGCTCGGGCGAGATGCTCGACGCGATCCTCGCCGCGCTGCCCGAGCCGCCGCCCGAGCGCATCGGACAGCTGGGCGGACCGCGCCGCATCGCGATCGTCGGCAAGCCCAACGTCGGCAAGTCCTCGCTGCTCAACCGCCTGGCGGGGGAGAACCGTGTCGTCGTCGACAACGTCGCCGGCACCACCGTCGACCCCGTCGACGAGCTGATCGAGCTCGGCGGCCAGACCTGGCGCTTCATCGACACCGCGGGCATCCGCAAGCGGGTCAAGGAGGCCTCCGGCCACGAGTACTACGCCTCCCTGCGTACGACGACGGCCATCGACCGCGCGGAGCTCGCCGTCCTCGTCGTCGACGGCGGTCAGTCGCTGTCCGAGCAGGACATCCGGATCATCCAGACGATCCGTGACGCCGGCCGCGCCCTCGTCATCGCGTTCAACAAGTGGGACCTGGTCGACGACGAGCGCCGCTACTACCTCGAGCGCGAGATCGAGCGCGACCTGGTGCAGGTGCAGTGGGCGCCGCGGATCAACATCACCGCGCGCACCGGCTGGCACGTCGACCGTCTCGTCCCGGCGATCGAGAAGGCCCTGGCCGGCTGGGAGACCCGCATCTCCACCGGCACGCTCAACGCGTTCCTGGGCCGGCTGGTCGCCGAGCACCCCCACCCGGTGCGCAGCGGCAAGCAGCCCAAGATCCTCTTCGGCACCCAGGCGGCCACCGCGCCCCCGACGTTCGTGCTCTTCACCAGCGGCAAGCTCGACGCCGGCTACGAGCGCTACATCGAGCGGCGTCTGCGCGAGGAGTTCGGCTTCGCAGGCACGCCGATCATCCTCACCCAGCGCCCCCGTGAGAAGCGCAAGCGCTAACCCCCACAGGGCTCAGGTGTCTCCGAGGGAGCCCGATTCCGCCCCGGCGGTGGCTCTGTTGTAGTGTTCACGCGCTTGGCCATGTGCTTCACCGGCCAGGTGATTCGGGCTGTGGCGCAGCTTGGTAGCGCACTTGACTGGGGGTCAAGGGGTCGCAGGTTCAAATCCTGTCAGCCCGACCGAAGAAGTATGAAGTTTGTGCAGGTCAGACGCGTAGAACACCCTCGGAGGCCATCGCCTCCGAGGGTGTTTTTCATCCTTCGCTCACCGGACTCTCACACACAGCACTCATCCTCACACGCTGCGGCACAGTCGGACTCAGGCGTGATTGGTGACCCTGCTTGGGCCGAAAGCAGTTGCTTGGTTACCTCTGGTTGGGCACCCCGGCGGATTGTGCGGCGAGGTGAAGCATCGGGATCTGCCGCGACGTGTGCGCGGTCATGGCTCCATGAGCGGACGGAGGCGTCGCTACAGGCGCGGCCCGGGCGAGTGCAGGACCGGTTCGCGGAGGTGCGCCGGTAGCGGTGGAAGACCTGATCTGTAGGTCTTGGACGAGCGAGGTGACGACGTTCCGGCACGGTGTCCTGCCGACACGGGGGGCGTCGGTAGCTGCACTCGGTCGCCGACCCGGCGGCTGACAGGTCGTGGCCTGCTCAGCGTCCGACATGGGGTAGTAATGGACCTCATGTGGTTCGACAACTGGTCCGATGTCCTGCGGGTGCTCGTCGTGGGACCCGCCTCCTATCTCACCGTCGTCGTGGTACTCAGGGCCACAGGCAAACGGACCCTCTCGAAGCTCAATGCCTTCGACCTGGTCGTCACGGTGGCGCTCGGGTCAACGCTCGCGACGATCTTCTTGAGCAAGGACGTCTCGTGGTCCGAGGGGGCAGCCGCGCTGGTCGTGCTGGGACTCCTCCAGCTGCTCGTCGCCGCGGTCAGCTCCCGGGTGCCGCTCGTCCGCAAGGTCGTCACGGCGACGCCCACGCTGCTGCTGCACGACGGGCAGCTCCTGGACGATGCGCTACGCCGGGCCCGCATCACCGGCGCCGAGATCCGGCAGGCCGTCCGGGGCAGCGGTGTGGGAGACCTGTCAGTGATCGCGGCGGTGGTCCTGGAGTCCGACGGCAGCTTGAGCGTGATCAGCTCGGAGCAGGCGGGAGATCGCAGCGCTCTGGCAGACGTGCCCGAATAGCTGCCTTGGGACCGCCGCCGGAGTTTCCGCGGGTGCTCGTCGACGTCGGTCCGCTCGACCAGTCCCGCGCGGGTCGTCCGACACCTGCGCCTCGCCATCGAAGCCGAGAGAGTCATCCCCATCGGGAAAGGCTGGCACCGTCCGCCACCCCGGAGCAGTGGACGACGCCGACCTTCAGGGCGACCACTGGCTAGGTTGTGATCCAACGACGACACGATCTTGTCCGTTGACCCGCGAAAACGTTCCAGCGACGGAAGGGCGCACCCATGTTGTCTCAGCTCAGGTCCTGGGGTGATCGGCTGCGCAGCAGCCTGTTCTTCGTTCCCATGCTCTGCGTCGTAGGGGGTGTCGTCCTGGGCGAGGCCATGCTCTGGGTCGATACCGTCGTCACTGACATCGATCCTCGCCTGACTGCCACGGTGGACAGTGCTCGGACGGTGCTGACCACTGTGGCCGGCGCCACCCTCACCTTCGCCGGCATCGCGTTCTCCGTCAGCCTGTTGCTGATCTCGCTCGCCTCGAGCCAATTCTCTCCCCGCGTCATCCATGGCATGTTCCGCGACCCGTTCAACAAGCGGGTGATGGGCCTGGTCATCGGCACCTTCACGTACTGCCTGGTCGTGCTGCGTGCCGTGCGCAGCGCGCTGGAGGGCACTGGTGACGAGATCGTCCCTAGTGTCTCGATCCTGCTCGCGGTGACTCTCGGCATCGTCTCGGTCCTGGCGATCGTCGCCTTCATCAACCATGCGGCTCACTCGATGGACGTCTCCAACATCCTTCGTCGCGTGACGGAGGAGGTGCTGACGCAGGCGGGCACAGCCTGGCCAGAACCGGAATCCGACATGCCTCCCGATGCCGGACAGGAAGAGCCGGCGCACCTGCCCGCGAGCGCAGGAGTGGTGCGTTTCTCCAGCTACGGCTGGGTGCAGAACGTCGACTACGACGCACTGCTTGCAGTGTTGCCGCCGGGAGCGCAGGTTCGGTTGGAGACCTTCGCTGGTCAGTACGCCATCCAGAACACGCCGATCTGCCGCATCTTCCCGGCACCCGAGCACATGGGGGACCTGGCCGACGCAGTGCGAGCGGCCGTCATGGTGGGGAAGAGTCGGACGTTGCAGCAGGACCTGGCCTACGGCGTGCGTCAGCTAGCCGACGTCGCCTTGAAAGCCATGTCGCCCGGGATCAACGACCCCACCACCGCGCACGACGCGATCTCCCACCTCGGCACGGTCCTGGCCGACCTGTTGAGCCGTCGACCGCCAGCGCGCCGGTTGTTCGGCGAGCACGGCCTGGTGGTCCTCGTCCCGCACGCCACGACGCACGAGCAGCTCGTCGGGCTGGCTTTCGACGAGGTGAGAATCGCCTCGGTCGACCAGCCCACGGTTCTGATCTACCTGCTCGACGTGCTCCACGGCGTCGAGCAGTCGATCGCCGCGCTCGACCGACCCGGTGCCGTGCGTGCCCTCCGCCGTCAGGTCGACCTGATCCGGGTGATGAACGAGGGTGCCGACGCCCCGGAGCTGGATCGTGAGAGGGTCCGGGTCGCCTACAACCGCCTCTACGTCGAGCCGGGCAGGGATGGCGGCTAGGGCATCCGCGGGACCGCCCGCAGGTTCGGTCTCCGGGGCTTGCGGGCGGCCCTAGGACTGACTCGGCCGGTCAGGAGCGGTACTCGGGGTTCTCGTAGCCGAACCGCTCGCCGTCACTCCACGCGGGACGCACGTTGCCGACGGCGGGGATGCCGCCGGCCGACTTCAGCGCCTGCGCCATGTGCATCAGGTTCCAGGTCATGAAGGTCGTGTTGCGGTTGGTGAAGTCGTTCTCAGGGCCACCGCTTCCCTCGTCGAGGTACGACGGCCCGGGGCCCGCCTCGCCGATCCAGCCGGCGTCGGCCTGGGGCGGGATGGTGTAGCCGACGTGACCGAGGCTGTAGAGGATGTTCATCGCGCAGTGCTTGATGCCGTCCTCGTTGCCGGTGATCAGGCAACCCGCGACCCGACCGTAGAAGATCGACTGGCCCTCGTCGTTGAGCATGCCCGAGAGGGCGTAGAGCCGCTCGATGACGACCTTGGTCACGCTGGAGTTGTCGCCGAGCCAGATCGGTCCGCCGATCACCAGGATGTCGCTGTCCAGGATCCCGGGGTAGAGATCGGGCCAGGCATCCTTCTCCCACCCCTGCTCCCTCATGTCCGGGTAGACCCCGACCGCGATGTCGTGGTCGATCGGCCGGATCACGTTCACCTCCACGCCGTGCTTGCGCATCAGGTTCGCGCTCGCGTCGACGAGCCCCCCGGTGTGGCTCATCGCCGGGCTCTTCTTGAGCGTGCAGTTGAGGAAGGTCGCCTTGAGGCCGGTGAAGTCAGTGGTGGAGGAGGACATGCCCCCAGCCTTGCGGTCGGACCCGTGGCGCGCAACCAGCGGCGGGCTCGGTGACAGGAGGCCGCCATCTCGACGAGCCGGTTGGCCACGATGCTGGGGCAATGGTCGCGAGCGGATGTCACCGCCGGTCAGAGTCGTGGGCTGGGGCGAGTGACAGCTGCGTGGCGGCTCCGGTGACCTCGACGCTCGTCGTGCCTGAGGCGAGGCCCACCGTGAGGCGGCTGGGTGAGCCCATGTGCTCGCCCTGACGAATGGTCAGCTCGCTGGGGACGGGGACCAGGCCGAGCGCTCGTAGGTAGCCTCCGAACGCGGCGGCCGCGGCTCCGGTGGCGGGGTCCTCCACGACACCTCCCGGGGGGAAGGCGTTGCGCGCATGGAAGGTGGTGGGGGACTCGGCCCAGAAGGCGTGGACGGTCGTCCAGCCCACATCGGCCATCAGTCGTTGCAGAGCCGGATAGTCGTAGTCGAAGCGGGCAAGTCGGTCGAAGGAGTCAGCGGCGAGGACGAGGTGATCGTTCCCGGCGTGGGCGACGTGAGCGGGGTAGCGGGGGTCGAGATCTCCCGGTGCCCAGTGCAGCGCCTCCAGCGTCCGCTGCAGCACGTCGGCATGGACGGGAGTGGTGCGTGCGGGGGGAGAGGTGAGGGTGGCGCTGGTGCCCACGGCGTCAGTGAAGGTGTCCACCGGCACCGGACCGGCCATCGTCGCCATCTGGAGGCGACCGGTTCCGATGCGCTCGGCCAGTGCGACGGCCACGGCGATGGTGGCGTGGCCGCAGAAGGCGACCTCGGCCACGGGGCTGAAGTAGCGAAGACGCAGCCTCCGCGGGTCCGAGCTGTCCGGGTCCGGAAGCACGAAGGCGGTCTCGGAGTAGCCGACCTCCCGCGCGATGTCGAGCATCTGCGGCTCGGTGAGAGAGGCGGCCCCGAACACCACGCCGGCGGGATTGCCGCCGGTGCCTGACTCGGTGAATGCCGCGTAGCGGAGGACTTCGGTGCTCATGTGGTGTTCCTCGGGAGGAGCGTCAGGTGCCGCGACGGTGCGGCTCACAGGCGGCCGGGCTGATCGGCTTGGCAGGGCGCGCGTTCACGCGGTCGTGGGCCCCGATCCCTGCAGGTGGGCCAGGATGAGCTCGGACGTCTGCTGGGGTGCCTGTTCGGGGATCCAGTGGCTGATGCCGGGCAGCGTGACGAGTCGGTACGGCCCGGTGACGAAACGGTGGGTGGCGCGGGCGCCGTACTCGCCGAGTGCCCAGTCGTCGTCGGACCAGATGTGGAGGGTCGGGACGGGGGTGTGCGGGGTCGACAGCGCCCGCTCGGCGGATTGGGCGGCGTACCAGTTGAGGGCACGGCGAAGCCGCGCGGGGGATCCCAGTCGGCTCAGGACGTGGTCGATGTCGACGCCACTGCCGATGTCGAACAGTGACCGGAGCTTGGCGGCGTCGTCGGCGAGCAGGGTGTCCTCGAAGCCGGGGGTGGTGAAGTCCCTCATGTAGCCCGAACGGCCCTGCTGGTCGGCATCGGAGGCCAGCGCCTCCATGAAGGCGCGCGGGTGAGGCACGGAGATCGCGGTGAGGGTGCGCACCCTCTCGGGAGAGAAGCCGGCCACCTGCCACGCGACTGCGGCCCCCCAGTCGTGACCGACGAGGTCGACCGCCTCGATGTCGAGGGCGTCGAGAACTCCGAGCACGTCGCCCACGAGGTGTTCCCCGGCGTAGTCCGCCACCGCCTCCGGGCTGGCTCCGGGGGAGTAGCCGCGCTGGTCCATCGCGAGCACGCGGTGCCCCGCGCCTGCCAGGGCGGGGATGACGTGGCGCCACGACCACGACGTCTGGGGGAAGCCGTGCAGCAGGAGGATGGGGCGCCCGTGCGGTGCGCCGGTGTCGCTGACACGGAACGTGAGCGAACCGACCGCGACGTCGTGGACGGTCGAGGGGGTGTCGGTCGGTGTTGCGATCGGCACGATGGCCGCGATCCGGTCACGCATCGGCGATGACCGCCCGCAGCTGGTCGAGCGTAGGTGCTCCTTCGTACCCGTCCGGTGTCAGATACCTGCGACAGGAGAGCCCGACCTCGGAGCCCGGCTCGGCGAAGACGTCGATGCCCTCGACGAGGATGCTGGGTGAGCCGTGGAACCGGGTGCGCTCCGCCTCCGCGGCAGTGTCGACCAGATGACGGGTCACACGGATGTCCGGACGCTCAGCGGCAAGTTCAGCAAGCCGCGTGTCAGCGACCTCCCAGTTCGGGCAGCCCTCGAAGTAGAGAAGTGTGATGTCCATGCCGACAACGCTAGAGGCTGACGATCCGATTCTACGAGCGCAGAGAAGGCGCCGTGCCGTGCGAGCACGTCCACTCCCCGCTCTCGAGCGCCCTGGTCACCAGGTCTCGACGGTGACGTGCATCGCGTGGAGGTATTGGTGGATCTCCTGGGCATCGGCGCCGGAGCGCATGACGACCTGTAGTCCCAGCAGGTAGGTGGTGAGCAGGTCGGCGCGCGCCCGAGCTGTCGCGGAGTCGGCCTCGTCCTCGGGCATCGCCCGGTTGATGAGGGTGCGGATCTGCGCGCGCATCTGGTGTCGGTAGTCGGTGGAGAAGTCGTAGCTGGGCAGGCTGCCGCGCAGCTCGTTGGAGGCCATCACCATCAGGCAGCCGTCGCGGCCCTGCTCGGAGACGGCGTCGGCCTCGAACATCTCCAGGAAGCGGTGGACACCGTCGGTGCCCGTCCCCGCCTGGTCGATCAGGGCGGCGAACATCGCGATCCGCTCCGCGAGGTAGCGCCGCAGCACGGTGGCGAAGAGGTCCTCCTTGGTGCCGAAGGTGCGGTAGAGACTCGGTTTGTGGACTCCGCTGGTCTCGACGATGTCGGCCATCGAGGTCTGGGTGTAGCCCTGCCGCCAGAACAGCGCGGTGAGCGCGGCGAGCACCGCCTCCTCGTCGAAGAGTCTCGGGCGGCCCAGGGCGGCCTTCGCAGTAGCACTCACAAGACGATCCTATGACCCCACGCCTCCATTTGTAACCTTCCGGTAGCAAAAGCCTGATGCGTACGGTACCGTTCGGTACAGAATGCGATTCGCCGATGGTCCGACCATCGGTCCACGACTCACCAGGAGCCCTCATGACTGACTTCCCGCTGCACGACGAGACGACCGCCCCCGAGGCGAGCAGGGACCTGCTCGCCCGGTCGAAGAAGCAGAACGGAATGATCCCCGGCCTGCACGCGACCATGGCGGAGGCGCCGGGCCTGCTCGAGGGCTACCAGCTCTTGCACCGACTGTTCGTCGACTCGAGCTTCGACAAGGACGAGCTGACCGTGGTCTGGCAGTCGGTCAACGTCGAGCACGCCTGTCACTACTGCGTCCCGGCGCACACCGGCATCGCGAAGGCCATGAAGGTCGACGACGAGATCACCGATGCGCTGCGTGACGCAACGCCCTTGCCGAACGAGCGCCTCGAGGCGCTGCGCACCTTCACCCTCGCGATGGTCCGCGAGCGCGGCAACGTCGACGACGATGCCGTGCAGGCCTTCCTGGACGCCGGCTTCACCAAGCGCCAGGTGCTCGAGGTGATCCTCGGTGTCTCGCAGAAGGTGATGTCGAACTACACCAACCGTCTGGCGCAGACCCCGGTCGATGCGCCGTTCGAGAAGTTCGCGTGGGACGGAGCGGCCGCGACCGCCTGAGCGTCGCGGTCTACGGTGGCGGGCATGTCGTTCGCACGTTTCCCGGTCCCGGCCGATCTGACCGTCACCACCCCCGAGGGGGACCCCGTCCCCGTCAGCAGCCTGGTGACCGGACGGTTCCTGGTGGTCCAGCTCGTCCGCTACTACGGCTGCCTGCCTTGCCAGGACTGGTTGATGCAGCTCGACCAGCTGGCTCCCTCGCTCGCCGAGCACGGCATCACGACCGCTGCGGTCGGAGGATCGGCGGACTACCAGGCACAGTGGCTGCGCGACGAGAAGGGCATCCGGACCCCGCTCTTCCTCGACGCCGACCACCAGTTCCGCAGCGCGGTCGGCCTCGACAAGCGGCTCGGGCTCAAGCTGCTGGACCCCCGGGGCGCCGCCGCCTACACCCGCTCGCTGAAGAAGGGCCTGCGACCCCAGGCCATCACGCGAGACACGGTGCAGGCCCCCGGGGTGGTGATCCTCGACCAGCACCACAACGTCTGCTGGCAGCATCGAGGGCAGCGGATCGGCGACTACCCCGCCATGTCCGAGCTCGAGAAGGCTGCTCTCCGGCTGGCAACGGGGGCCTGACGCCGCCTCCTCGCGGCCCGAGCCCGCGCATGGCGCGGGTCAGCCGAGGAAGATGCTGGTGAGCTTGCGACCGGGACGCTCCACCGGGGGCGTGGCCTCCTCGGCGAGGAAGTCGCGCATCAGGTCGATCGCGGTCAGGATCTTCTGGCTCCGCAAGGAGTAGAAGACGCTGGTCCCGGCGCGACGGGTGGTGACGATCCCGCGCTCACGCAGGACGGCGAGGTGCTGGCTCGCGTTGGACTGGCTCACCCCGAGGGTCTCGGCGATCTCGCCGACGCTGAGCTCGTCCTCGCGCAGGACGCTGATGATCAGCAGTCGCTTGGGGTCCGAGATGGCCTTGCAGACGCGCTCGTGGAGCTCGCGGAGCTCGGCTTCCAGTGCCTCGTCCACAACTCACCTCCAGGCGGTACGACGGGCCGGCCGGAGGCGCGGACCCTGAGGAGAACAAGTTTAGCCTTGAACCAGGATGAGTCCGATCGCCAGGACCATCCCGAGGATGCCGAGTAGTGCCTGGACGAGCTCTCCTTGGGAGGGGTGGAGCAGGAGCGCCGAGACGCCGGCGAGGCCGAGGGCGGTCCGCTGCCACGCCATGGCGGTGCGCTCTGCCTGGAGGCCGGCGTCACGACGGGGACCTTCGCGTCCGCGGCTCGGGGCCATGCTCAGTCGACCAGGTCGGCGACGACCAGGGCGAGTGCCACCAGCGAGGCCAGCACCAGCGACCACGCCACCAGTCGGGGGAGCGAGGACCGCGGCAGTCGACGGCCGAACCGCATCGCGAGCTCGTTGCGCTGCCAGTCGTGATGGGACATCCAGGCGAGGAACCCGCCCAGCCCGATCAGCAGGAACCCGAGTGCGTGGCGCACCAGGCTCAGGCCCGGGACGAAGCGGATCACGGCGACACCGGCTGCGATCAAAGCCAGGGACGTGCGCACCCAGGCCAGGAAGGTCCGCTCGTTCGCGAGGGTGAACCGGTAGTCGGGGTCCTCGCCAGCGTGAGGCTCCTGGGCCGCGGAGTCGGCTGACATGGGTGACTTCGCTGCCTCGTCGGCGTTCTCAGGTGAGTGAGGTCGAGGCGGCGCACTGGTTGCGGCCCACGTCGAGCACGAGCAGCTCGTCCTCCGGGGGACTCAGCTGGCCGGCGTTGACGAGCCGGATGGTGTCGTAGGCGGCCGGGGCGGCGGGCAGCGTCGAGACGATCTCCTCGACGAAGCGCTCGATGGCCTCCTCGTTGAGCAAGGTGGCCTCGAAGACCTGACGCAAGGTCGTGGTGACGGCCCCCGCCTCGTTGAACTCCTCGGGGCTCGACCAGTGCGCGGGTGCGATCACGGTCGCCGGCTCGAGGGGCTCCAGCCGCTCGTGGACGCTGCGGAACAGCGAGCGGGCCAGGTCCTCGGCCTGTCCCGTCAGGTCCGGCCGACCGAGACCGCGCACGAAGATCGTGTCGCCGACCAGCATCAGGCGCTCGCTGACCAGCAGCGCCGTGGTCCCTGGCGTGTGGCCCGGCAGGTGCATCGTCAGCGCGCGTACGACGCTGTCCCTGCCCAACGCCAGCTCCTCGCCGTCCTCGAGAGGCCGGTTGGGGAAGGGGATCTCCTCCGCACTGTCCTCGGGCGGGAGGTGGTACTCGACCCCGAGGTGCTCGGCCAGGCCCGGGCCGCCGCTGATGTGGTCGGCGTGCACGTGCGTGTCGATGACGTGGGTGATCGTCATCTCGTGCTCCTGTGCCAGGTCGAGGTAGGTCGCGTGGTGGCGGGCGGGGTCGACGACGATGCAGCTCTCGCCGGGGACGCCGATCACGTAGGACAGGCAGCCCTTGGCGGGACGCTGGAGCTGCCAGGCGCGCGCGGGTGCGGGCAGCCCGTCGAGCTCGACCGGCACCAGCAGGGTGGCCCAGGCCTCCATCCCGCCCGCCAAGGAGCGGGTCTCCTTGCCTGCGGCCAGGAACTCCTCGACCACCAGGGCGGACCCGTTGCCGTGCGCGCAGATGACGATGGCGCCGTCCTGGGTGTCCTCGGCGAAACGCCCCGGCTCGTCCAGCACCTCGTAGACCGGCGCGTGCCGGGTCGGGACCGGACGACGTGTCTCCAGCTTCTGCTCGGCGAACTCGTCGCTGTTGCGGACGTCGAGGATCTCCGGGATCCGACCCCGCACGATCTCGTCGTGCAGCTCCGCGGCTGAGATGGTCCAGGCTTCCATGCCGTTCGTCCTTTCCTCCCGTCCGGTGCCAGCCGGACGTGCGTGGGGTGCTCGGGCCGGGCCCGGCAGGTGCGTCGGACCAATGTCCGGACAACTTGTCGAGCGAGGGTCTTGTTGCATGCGCCATCACGAATGTAATGTGACGGGCACCACAGCGCAATCCCTCTCATCTGGCCCCGGAGGACCTGTCATGACCGATGCGGCACCGGAAGAAGAAGCTCCCCAGAGCATGACGATCGTCGCGTGGAGCGGCGACCTGGACAAGATCTGGCCGACGTTGATCCTGGGTTCGACCGGGGCTGCCTACGGCATGAAGACCACCATCTTCTTCACGTTCTGGGGGCTCTTCCCGCTCGTGCGCGACGACGTGCGGATCACCGGGACCAACGCGATGACCAAGGCGCTCGCCGGCATGAACCCGCCGGGGGTCAGCTCGATGAAGCTCTCCAAGCTCAACATGGGGGGCGCCGGCGCCTGGATGATGAAGAAGCTGGCGCGCGACAACAAGGTGGCCAGCCCCAAGGAGCTGCTCGAGATGTGCTCGGAGCTGGGGGTGAACCTCTGGCCCTGCGAGATGACGATGGAGCTGATGGGCCTGCGCCGCGACCAGCTCATCGAGGGCGCCGGCGACCCGGTCGGTGCCGCCTCGGCCCTGTCGGAGATGAGCCGTTCCCAGATCAACCTGTTCATCTGATCCCCACCCGGCCCCTGCGGTCGGTCAGAAACGGAGATAGCCATGGACCACAACGTCGATGCCACCGCGGACGCCAAGGGCCAGAAGTGCCCGATGCCGGTGCTCCTCGCCTCTCGTCACATGAAGGGCCTCAGCTCGGGCCAGGTGCTGCTGGTCGAGGCCACCGACGGCGGCTCGCAGAGCGACATCCCGTCCTGGGCGAAGGACACCGGCAACGAGCTGCTGGACAGCTCGACGGAGGACGGCGTCTACCGCTACCTCATCCGGAAGAGCTGACCCGGTGCAGCTCGGGTTCGCGATCGACCAGCGCACCTGCATCGGGTGCCATGCCTGCACGGTGGCCTGCAAGACCGAGCACGACATCCCGGTCGGTCAGTTCCGCACGTGGGTGAAGTACGTCGACAACTTCTCATTCCCGGACACGACGCGATCCTTCGGGGTGATGCGGTGCAACCACTGCACCGATGCGCCCTGCGTGAAGATCTGCCCCACCGAGTCGCTGTTCAAGCGCGACGACGGCATCGTCGACTTCGACCAGGAGCGCTGCATCGGCTGCAAGAGCTGCATGCAGGCGTGTCCCTACGACGCGATCTACATCGACAAGGACACCAGCACCGCCGCCAAGTGCAACCTGTGCGCCCACCGCGTGGATGAGGACCTCGAGCCCGCCTGCGTCGTGGTCTGCCCGACCCACTCGATCTGGGTCGGCGACCTGGAGGACCCCACCAGCGGCATTGCCCGGCTGGTCAAGGACAACCCCACGATGGTCCGCTCGCCCGAGCAGAACACCGCCCCCAACGTCTTCTACCTGGGAGCCGACCTGGCGGTCCTGGACCCGCTCGCGGCGCCGGTGCAGGACACCTACCTCTGGGCCAAGCCGGATGCGCAGCGTCTCGAGAACGCCGTCGACCTCCCTCGGGACCCTTCCTCCAGCGCCCGGACCACCCTCAACACCGCCCACCCCCGTCCCTGGGGGTGGAAGGTGACCACCTACCTGTGGACCAAGGGTGTCGGCGCCGGTGCCCTGGCCCTGGCCGGGCTCGCGCACATCCTCGGCATCGACCTGGGCGGGGTCGGGGACTACGCCGCACCGCTCCTGGGCCTCTTCGGGGCTGCGACCACCGGCGCGCTGCTGGTGTGGGACCTCAAGCGACCCGAGCGCTTCCTCTACATCTTCCTCAAGTCCAACTGGACCTCCTGGCTGGTGCTCGGCGCCTACGTCCTCACGGTCTTCTCCGGAGGAGCGGTCCTGTGGCTGCTGGCCGCCTCCCTCGACGCCGGTGGCGCGATGACCGTGCTGGCCTGGTTGGGGCTCCCTGCGAGCGCCATGATGGCGGGCTACACCGCCTTCCTCTTCGGACAGGCCGAGGGTCGTGACCTGTGGCAGTCGCGCCTGCTGTTCTGGCACCTGCTCGTGCAGGCGGTGATGGTCGGCAGCGGTGCGCTCGCCCTGGTCGGTCTGCTGGTGGGTCTGTCCGCCTCCGCCTGGACGTTCCTCGCGGCGTCGTTCGTGATCGGGGCGGTGCTGCACCTGGTCATGCTCGCCGTCGAGTACGGCGGCGGGCACGCCACGCGGCATGCCTCCGTGGCGGCGCGGATCATCACCTCGGGCCGCTACGCGCGCACCTTCTGGCTTGCCGGCGTGCTGCCGGTGGCGGTCGCGGTGGTGCTCGGCGCGCTCACGTGGGGCGGAGCCCCGGTGCTGCTGCTCGCGATGGCCGGTCTGCTCGTCCAGCCGGCGCTGCTGGCCTACGAGAGCGTCTTCGTGCGGGCCGGCCAGGACGTCCCGCTGTCGTGAGCACCGGCACCCCACACCTCGTCAGTTCACCCTGCCCCGAAGGGAACCGTCATGACGCTTGAGTCGGAGCGCGAGATCACCCCGCTGAAGCTGCCGGGGGAGCGCAGCCACGAACGCCTTCGCAACTTCCCTCCGGTCGCGGACTGGGACCACCACGTCGAGTACGACGCGAAGGCCCACCCGCGCAAGGTGCCCCACGAGTACATGCTCGTGCCCACCACGTGCTTCAACTGCGAGTCGGCCTGCGGTCTGCTGGCCTACGTCGACAAGTCGGACATGTCGATCAAGAAGCTCGAGGGCAACCCCGCGCACCCGGGCTCGCGCGGCCGCAACTGCGCCAAGGGTCCGGCGACGATCAACCAGATCAACGACCCCGAGCGCATCCTGCATCCGCTGCGCCGATCGGGCAAGCGCGGCGGGGGAGAGTGGGAGCGAGTCAGCTGGGACGACGCCCTCGACGACATCGCCGGTCGGATCCGGGCAGCCATCGTCGAGGACCGCAAGGACGAGGTCCTCTACCACGTGGGTCGACCCGGAGAGGACGGCTTCGCCGAGCGCTTCCTGCTGGCCTGGGGGGTGGACGGTCACAACAGCCACACCAACATCTGCTCGGCCGGAGCACGACTCGGCTACTCGCTGTGGGGAGGCTACGACCGGCCCTCACCCGACTACGCCAACGCGAAGGTGATCCTGCTGATCTCGAGCCACCTCGAGGCAGGTCACTACTTCAACCCCCACGCCCAACGGATCATGGAGGGCAAGGTCGGCGGTGGCGCGAAGCTCGTGGTGCTCGACCCACGGCTCTCCAACACCGCGTCCCAGGCCGACCTGTGGATGGCTCCCTGGCCCGGCAGCGAGGCCGCCATCCTGCTGGCAGTGGCGTCACACCTGCTGCGCACCGACCAGGTCGACCGCGCCTTCATCCGACGCTGGGTCAACTGGTCGACCTACCTCGAGCACCTCCACCCCGAGGCTCCCCTCGACGACTTCGACGGGTTCATGGAGCTGCTCACCGCCGACTACGCGCACTACACGTTCGCCTATGCCGCGGAGCAGGCCCAGATCCCGGAGAAGCAGGTGGAGGAGCTGGCGCAGATCGTGGCGACCGCCGGCAGCGCCCTGTCCGCGCACGTGTGGCGTGCAGCGACCGCCGGCAACCTGGGCGGCTGGCAGGTCTCGCGTGCCCTGTTCTTCCTCAACGTCCTCACCGGCAGCGTCGGCACCAAGGGCGGCACGAGCCCCAACGGCTGGGACAAGATCATCGCCCACGGACCCAACGTCCCGGGTGGGCACGAGTCCTGGAACGAGCTCCTCTGGCCGGCCGAGTTCCCGATGTCGACCAACGAGATGTCCATCCTGCTGCCGCACCTGCTGAAGGACGGCCGGGGCAAGCTGGCGATGTACTTCTCCCGGGTCTACAACCCGGTGTGGACGAACCCCGACGGCTTCAGCTGGCTGGAGGCGCTCACCGACGAGGCCATGGTCGACTGTCACGTGGCACTGACCCCCACCTGGTCGGAGACGGCGACGTTCGCCGACTACGTGCTGCCGATGGGCCACAGCACCGAGCGTCACGACACCCAGTCCTACGAGCAGTACGCCGGCAAGTGGCTGGGCTTCCGGCAGCCGGTGACCCGGGTGGCCATGGAGAAGATGGGCCGGATCGTGTCGGACTCGCGTGAGTCCAACCCCGGGGAGGTCTGGGAGGAGAACGAGTTCTGGTTCGAGCTCTCCTGGCGGATCGACCCGGACGGCTCCCTGGGGATCAGGAAGTACTTCGAGTCGCCCTACCGCCCCGGCGAGAAGGTGACGGTGGACGAGTACTACCGGTGGGTCTTCGAGAACAGCGTGCCCGGCCTGCCCGAGGCCGCCGCCGAGCAGGGGCTCACCCCGTTGGCCTACATGCGCAAGTACGGTGCCTTCGAGGTCTCCAAGGACGCCTACCGGATCGACGAGCGCCCGCTGACCGATGCCGAGACGGAGGGCGCCACCGCCGACGCGCAGGGAGTGCTGCGCAAGCCGGTGACGCTCGACTCCACCCCTCCGCTGGTCGGGGAGGCCGGCTCCGTGGGTCTGGTGCACGAGGACGGCTCGCGGACCCAGGGCTGGCTGACGCCGTCGCGCAAGCTGGAGCTCTTCAGCGACACCATGGTCGACTTCGGCTGGGCGGAGTACGCCGCCCCGGGCTACATCGAGTCACACGTCAGCCATCGCTCGATCAGCGAGGCCGACGGCGAGATGGTCCTGATGCCGACCTTCCGCCTGCCCACCCTGATCCACACCAGGACCGGCAACGCGAAGTACCTCAATGAGCTGAGCAACACCCACCCGCTGTGGATGAACACGCTCGACGCCGCCCGCTTCGGCTTCGCCACCGGGGACCTCGTGCGGGTCAACACCGAGATCGGCTACTTCGTGGCGCGAGCCTGGGCCACCGAGGCGATCCGGCCCGGCGTGATCGGGCTCTCCCACCACATGGGTCGGTGGCGTACCTCCGAGCACGCGGGGTCGCGCTGGGCGATGGGCCTGGTCGACCTGGCCAGGACCGACGACGGCATCTGGAAGCTGCGCTACAAGGAGGGGATCAAGCCGTTCAAGAGTGACGACCCCGACAGCGAGCGCATCGACTGGGACGACCCGGGCGTGCACCAGAACCTCGCCTTCGCCGTGCACCCCGACCCGCTCTCCGGCATGCACTGCTGGCACCAGAAGGTGCGGTTGGAGCCGGCGCACGCGGACGACCAGTACGGCGACGTGGTGGTCGACACCAAGTTGTCGCGTGAGATCTACCGGGCCTGGATGGCCACCACGCGACCCGGGCCCAGCGCCACGGGGCTGCGCCGTCCGGAGTTCATGATGCGCCCGGTCAAGCCGACCCGTCGCGCCTTCCGCGTCGACGGCGGACGCCCCGACGATGGACCTACTGATGAGCGAGCCGAGTCATGAGCATCCTCTCCCGCAGACCCGTCGGTCCCTGGATCGAGGTGGACGACGTGCGCTCGGCCGTCGGAGGGGTGGAAGACCCCGAGCTCAAGATGTCGCTGCTCGAGGCAGGCATGGTCGGCAGCGTCGAGATCGGCAGGCACGGCCTGGTCCGCGTCGCGGTCCGCCTGACCACCCCTTCCTGCCCGATGAAGGAGCGTCTGGTCGCTGATGTCACGGCCGCGGTCGACGGGCTGCCCGGGGTCAGCCGGGTGGAGGTCAGCCTGGAAGCGATGAACGAGGGCGAGCGCCTGCGGCTGGCCGGCAAGCTGCGCGGCGGACGGACCGAGGGCACCCACCAGTTCGGCGACGGCTCGACCACCAACGTCTACGCGGTGGCGAGCGGCAAGGGGGGAGTGGGGAAGTCCTCCATCACCGCCAACCTGGCGGTGGCCCTGGCGCAGCAGGGCCAGCGGGTCGGCGTGCTGGACGCGGACGTGTGGGGCTACTCGATCCCGCACCTGTTCGGCGTCCGGCGCTCGCCCGTCGCACTCAAGGGCATGATGTTGCCCGTGGAGGCGCACGGTGTCGCCCTGATGTCGGTGGGCTTCTTCGTCGAGGAGGACGAGCCGGTCGTCTGGCGGGGACCGATGCTGCACAAGGCGCTGGAGCAGTTCCTGACCGACGTGCACTGGGGTGAGCTCGACACGTTGCTGCTCGACCTGCCGCCCGGGACCGGCGACGTGACGATGACGCTGCTCGACCTGATCCCCGACGCCCAGCTGCTCGCCGTCACGACCCCTCAGCTGGCCGCCCAGGTCGTGGCTGCCCGGGTGGGACGGATGGCGCGTGATGCGCGGATGCCGATCGCGGGTGTCGTGGAGAACATGTCGACGATGGTCTGTCCCTCCTGCGACGAGCGCACCCCGCTCTTCGGGGAGGGCGGCGGAGCCCGGTTGGCGGACGCGATCGATGCGCCGCTGCTGGGCCGGGTGCCGCTGGACCTGCCGCTCCGCACGTCCGGGGACCTCGGGGTGCCCGCCATGGTCGGAGCCCCCACGGCCGCCTCGGTGACCGAGATCCGGCGGATCGCCCAGGATCTGCCCGTCGTACGACGCAGCCTGGTGGGGCGGTCGCTCCCGCTGTCAGTGGTCTGAGTCAAGGTCGAGGGTCTCGACGCGCTCCTCGCTGGCGCTCGTCGCGGCTCGACCGACGATCGAAGGGCTTGCGGTGGTCGAGTCGCACTGTTCGGTGGTCGAGCCTGCCTGTTCGGTGGTCGAGCCCGGCGAGCGCCAGCGAGCCGGTGTCGAGACTCGGTGAGGCGTGAAGTGGTGGTCTCGACGCGCTCCTCGCTGGGGCTCGTCGCGGCTCGACCGACGATCGAGGGGCTTGGGGTGGTCGAGCCCGCCTGTTCGGTGGTCGAGCCCGGCGAGTGCCAGCGAGCCGGTGTCGAGACTCGGTGAGTTGCGTAGTGGTGGTCTCGACGCGCTCCTCGCTGGGGCTCGTCGCGGCTCGACCGACGATCGAGGGCTTGCGGTGGTCGAGCGCCTGTTCGGTGGTCGAGCCCGGCGAGTGCAGCGAGCCGGTGTCGAGACTCGGTGAGTTGCGTAGTGGTGGTCTCGACGCGCTCCTCGCTGGCGCTCGTCGCGGCTCGACCGACGACCGAAGGGCTTGGGGTGGTCGAGCCCGCCTGTTCGGTGGTCGAGCCCGGCGAGTGCAGCGAGCCGGTGTCGAGACTCGGTGAGTTGCGTAGTGGTGGTCTCGACGCGCTCCTCGCTGGCGCTCGTCACGGCTCGACCGACGACCGAAGGGCATGCGGACCGGATCTAGGTCATCCCGAGCTCCACAGCAGTGTCGAACTCGTCGTCGACCAGCACCACGTCGTGACCCTCACGGGCCAACAGGCTGGCGCAGATCGCGGCGCGCACGCCACTGGCGCAGTGCACCCACAGGGTCCCGGAGGGCACCTCGTCGAGCCGTTCCAGCAGCTGGTGGATCGGGATGTGGCTCGAGCCCGGGATCGCGGCGTCGGCGCGCTCGTCGTCGCGGCGTACGTCGAGGACGGTGGGGGCGGGGCGTCCCGCGGGGGCATCGGTCGACGCCTTCTGGAGGTCCGCGAAGGTGGCCGCGGGATAGTTCGTCAGGTCCTCGTGCGGGACCATCGATCCGACGTCGCCGGCGGCGGCCCCGGCGGGCCGGTCGATGCCGATCCGGACCAGCTCTCGCTGCGCGTCGGCGACCTGGTCCGCTGACTCGCCGATCAGGGTGACCTGCATCCCCCACGGCATCAACCACCCCAGGTAGGTGGCGAACTGACCGCCGAGGTCGATGCCGATGCTGCCGCGCAGGTGGCCGGACGGGTAGACCTTGCGGTCCCGGAGGTCCACCACCCACTCCCCGGCGTCCACCCGGCGGCGCAGCTCAGCGGCGTCGACGCTCTGCGGCGGGCTCAGGTCGATCGGGCCGGGTCCTGCTTGGTTCAGCGGCCCCATGTGGGCGTAGTAGCTGGGGTAGGCGGTGAGGTTCTCCACCAGCGCTGCCACGAAGGCGTCCTCGTCGTCCTCGGTCAGCGCGTCGTTGCGCGCGGCCTCCTCACCGATCGTCGAGGAGTCGCCGCCGGCCGCCGACCCGGACGAGCAGAAGCTCCCGAAGCCGTGGGTGGGGTAGATGCCGGCGTCGTCGGGGAGCATCGAGACCAGCTTGCGAGCCGACCGGAACTGGGCCCGGGTGAGCTCGTCGGTGTGCTCGTCGCCGAGGAGATCGGTGCGACCCACGCTGCCGTAGAGCAGCGAACCGCCGGTGAAGACGGCTCGCTCCTCGGCGTCGTCCTCGTGCGCGACGGCGTAGGAGAGGTGGTGGTGGGTGTGGCCTGGTGTGGCGATGACGCGCACCCGCAGTCGGCCGTAGGTCAACACGTCGCCGTCCGCCACGGATCGTCGGTCGAAGCCGACCTCGTCGTCGGCACAGACGAGGTAGTCGGCTCCGGTCTGGCGGGCGAGCTCCGCACCGCCGGTCACGTAGTCGTTGTGGATGTGGGTCTCGGCGACGGCAGCCACGCTCAGTCCGTGATCCGCCAGGACGGCCTGGACGCGGTCGAGGTCTCGCTGAGGGTCGATCACCACCGCGGTGCTTCCGTCGTGCACGACATAGCTGCGATCCCCGAGCTCGCTGGTGTCGATGACCTCCACGTCGAACATCGACCACTCCTTCCAGATGACCGGACATTTGGACCACCACGGTAGGACGTGCCCACCGGCTCGACAAGGGGTCGGCACGCGATCGGGTGCCGACATGGGGCCGAGCGCGTGGCCCAGGCGGTGCCGTCGGTGGCACACTCGGGGTGTGGCTCTCCCTACATCTCGTTTCGCTGCTTCGACCCCCGCCGGCGTGATGGGTGTGGCCGGTCGATACCCCGTCGACTCACCCGAGCCGCTTCCGCTGACCCTGGCCGGCCGAACCCTGCTCAGCCCGGGACCGCTGCGGATCTACACCTGCGGCATCACCCCCTACGACGTCACGCACGTCGGTCACGCCTCGACGTTCCTGTGGGCGGACCTGATCGCCACCCTGGCCCAGGCGACCGGGGTCGAGACGCTGACCTGTCGCAACGTGACAGACGTGGACGACGTGCTGACCGCGGCCGCCCGGCGCAAGGGGTGGCACTACGACGACTTCGCCCTGACGCAGGAGTTCCTCTTCGATCGCGACATGCGAGCGCTCTCGGCGGCGAGCCCGGACCTCACGCCCCATGCCCGGGGGCACATCCGAGGGGTGCAACGGCTCGCCGCTGCCCTGCTCGATGCTGGCGCCGCCTACGAGCGCGACGGCTACGTCTACTTCCGCGGCGATCACCTGCCCGCTGCCGCCGGCCTGTCCGAGGCGGAGGCACTGATCGCCTCCGAGGACTTCGGTGACCAGACGGACGCCCCGGGTCGTGACTCGGAGTTCGACGTCGCGGTGTGGCGACCGTCCCGCGAGGAGGACCCGGCGTGGCCGAGCCCGTGGGGCTGGGGTCGGCCCGGGTGGCACGCGGAGTGTGCGGCGATGGCGATGGCCTGCCTGGGCAACTCCATCGACGTGCTGGTCGGGGGTGCCGACCTGGCGTTCCCGCACCACGCCTACCAGGCCGCGATGGTCGAGGCGGCCACCGGCGTCGCCCCCTTCGCCCGCGTCGTGGTGCACGCAGCCGAGGTCCGGTTGGCGGGGGAGAAGATGGCGAAGTCCACGGGGAACCTCCTCCTCATCGGCGACGTGCTGCGCCAGCACAGTGCGGCGGCGGTCCGACTCGCCCTGCTCAACCGCGCCTGGGACCAGCCGTGGGACTGCACCGACGGTGAGTTCGAGCGGGCCGCGGCGGTGCTCGAGGACCTGTACGCCGCGGCCGGCCGAGGCGCCAGCAGCACCGACGCCCGGGACGACGTGCTCCGGTTGCTGGTCACCGATCTCGACGTGCCCGGCGCCGTCCGGGTGGCGTTGGCCGAGGGTGGCGGAGCGGCGAGGTTCCTGATCGAGGTGCTGAAGCTCCGCGAGACGCCCTTCTCATGAGGAGCGTCCGCGGCCGATGACCGGATCCGGGAGACGCTCCCCGGCGCGCGGACCCCGCTCCGTGGATCGGGACCTGACCGTCCCGTTGTGGGAGCAGGTCCGGGCGGACCTGCTCCGACGGGTGCGCGGTGGGGAGTTCAGTCAGGCGTTCCCGGGCGAGCACGCCCTGGTCGACGAGTACGCCGTCAGCCGGCACACCGTGCGCGAGGCGCTCCGGCGGCTCCGCGAGGCCGGGGTGGTGTCGGGGGAGAGGGGGCGCACCTCGCGCCTGACCGAGCCGGCCGAGATCGATCAGCCCATGGGCACCCTCTACAGCCTGTTCTCGGCGGTGGAGGCGGCCGGGCAGACCCAGCACAGCCTCGTGCGGCAGCTCGACGTCCGGGAGGACGCGGCGGTCGCCGAGAAGCTGTCGCTCGAGTCGTCGGCGCCGCTGCTCTACCTGGAGCGGCTCCGGCTGGCGAGCGACCGACCGCTCGCGCTGGATCGGGTCTGGCTGCCGGCAGGCGAGGCCGAGCCGTTGCTCGAGGTCGACTTCTCGGAGACCGCGCTCTACGAGCAGCTGCGCACCCGGTGCGGGATCACCCTCACGGGAGGCAGTGAGCACCTGCGTGCGGTGGTGCCGACCCGGGCGGAGCGTGCCCTGCTGGGGATGCCCGCGACCGTCGCTGCCCTGGCGATCGAGCGGTTGGGCTTCGCGGGTCTCCGCCCGTTCGAGTGGCGGCACACCGTGGTCAGGGGCGACCGGTTCGCGGTCAGTGCGGAGTTCCACCGTCCGGACGGGAGTCACGGGTCGGGAGCGTCGGTCGGCGACCGCTGACGCCGTACGCCGGTGGGTTGCGGTCAGCGCGGCTCGCCGTTGGGCAGCGCCACATGGCACTGGGGGAAGATCCGGGCCGTGCAGCTGCGGCAGATCTCCGGGTCGAGCCGTGGGTAGATCGCGTCGACCGGGTGGGACTTGGTCGGGAAGAGGTTGTCCTCGCCGACTGCCTCGAGGTAGGGGCCCTGCTCGAGGATCTCCTGGACGCCTGACTGGACCCGGTAGAGGTAGAGGCCACCGCCCATCGTGCGGCGGCGTCGTGCTTCCTGGGCGAGCAGCTCCGCGCCTGCGATGTCGACGAAGTTCATCCCCCGTGCTGCCAGCAGCACGTGACGCTGGCGTGGCTCGCGTTCGTCGATCCGGTGCAGCTCACCTTGCACGTGGTTGACGGCTCCGAAGAAGAGGGAGCCGTGGATGCGCACCATCTTGTACTGCGGGCACTCCGCCCGGCCGTCGGCGGGCACGAAGTAGTAGCTGTCGGGGTCGGGGTCAGGGACGACGGGCACCATCTCGGGTCGCGAGGTGCGGGCCAGGTAGAGCATCAGGGAGAGCAGGATCCCGAAGACGATGCCCTTCTCGAGGTCGATCAGGGTGCCCACGAAGGTCACCAGCAGCACGACCGCCTCCGGTCTGCTCGTGCGCAGGATCGATCGGATGTGGGCGAAGTCGATCAGGCCGTAGGCCACCAGGAAGAGCAGCCCGGCCATCGCGGCGGTCGGGAGGTAGGCGGCGAGCGGCGAGACGGCGGCCAGGATGACCAGCAGCAGGATCGAGGCGTAGACCGCCGCGAGCGGGGTGCGGGCGCCGGCCGCATGGTTGACCCCGCTGCGGTTGAACGAGCCGCTGGCGGCATAGCTGGAGAAGAAGCTGCCGACCAGGTTCGCCAGGCCCTGCCCGATGAACTCCTGGTTGCCGTCGATGCGTTGCTCGGACTTGACCGCGATGGCGCGGGAGATCGACACCGCCTCCGTGAGCCCGAGCATCGTGACCACCAGGGCCGGGAAGACGACCTGTCCCAGGGAGTCGGCGGAGAAGTCCGGCAGGCTGATCGGCGGCAGCCCGGCGGAGAGCGCACCCACCGTCGTGATCTCGGTGACGTCGTGGCCTCCCGCCGCGCGGTCGAGGAGCACGGCGGTGAGGCTTCCGACCACCAGGGCGAGGATCATGTGCATCCGTGGCAGGAACGGGCGCAGCACGATCCCCGAGAGCAGCGTGGCGGCGCCGACAGCCACGACGTAGGGATTGGCCTCGCCCAGGCGCGACACCGACTGGGCGATGATCTCGTGGGCGGGCAGCCCCCGCGCGAGATCCAGGCCGAGAAAGCTGCTGACCTGGCTCGCGGCGATGAGCAGGGCAGCGCCGGCGGTGAAGCCGACCACGACCGTGTGCGAGATGAAGTTGACCAGGGCCCCCATCCTGGCCAGACCCATGACGAGCTGGAAGAGACCGGTCAGGAAGGTCAGGGTGAGGACGAGCCTGATGTAGTCCTCCGACCCGGGCTCCGCCAGCGGAGACACCGAGGCGAAGACGGCGATCGAGATGGCCGTGGTCGGACCCGTCACCAGGTGCCAGCTGGAGCCGAAGAGTGCGGCGATCACCGCCGGGACCATGGCGGCGTAGAGGCCGTACTCGGGGGGCAGCCCGGCGATCGCGGCGAACGCGACGCCCTGGGGCAGCACGATCAGGGCTCCGGTCAGCCCGGCGGTCAGGTCGGACCGGGTGCTGTGCCTGTCCACCCGGGACCGCCAGCGCAGGAACGGCAGCGCACGGACCAGACGGTCTCCGCTCCGGGCTGCGGTCATCGACAAGGCGTCCTCCAGGCTGGGGTCACAGCATATGCGTGAGGACGCATCTTTGCGGGCCCAAGCCCGCGATTGCCCTCGTAGCCGTGCGGTGTGAGGCACCTGCGGCACGCGAGCCCGGCTGCAGTGCCGGGCTCAACCCGGCGTTGACCCGGGCCGCGGCTGCGGGTCTCCGGCCAGGCCGGACAAGGCCGCGGCCACGACCGCGTCCGGCTCGACGGCGACGTCGACCAGCGCGCCAGTCTCGTCCTCCTCGAGCGGCTCGAGAGTCTCGAACTGGGACTGCAGCAGCGCCGGCGGCATGAAGTGGCCCTTCCGCTCGCGCATCCGCTGGGCCAGCAGGTTGAACGAGCTGTGCAGGTGCACGAAGAACGTGCCGTCGGCGGCACTGCGCAGCACGTCGCGGTAGGACCGTTTGAGGGCTGAGCAGGTCACCACGGTGGACCGGCCGCTGGCACCGGCTTCCCGGGTCCGGTCGGCGATGGCCTCCAGCCACGGCCACCGATCCTCGTCGGTCAGGGGCGTCCCGGCTGCCATCTTGTCGATGTTGCTCTGCGGGTGCAGGTCGTCGCCCTCGACGAACTCCGCGCCGAGCTCCTCGGCGAGCCGGCGACCGATCAGGCTCTTGCCCGTCGAGGACACCCCCATGACGACCACGTGGACGGGCTCGCCGACGGTCGCAGCCCTGGCAGGCGCGGTCATCCGATCACCCAGATCAAGGTGGCGCAGGCGAACATCATCGAGCCGAGCGTCGTCTCCATCACGGTCCACGTCTTCAAGGTGGTCTTCTCGTCCATCCCGAAGAATCTGCTGACCAGCCAGAACCCGGAGTCGTTGACGTGCGAGAGGACCGTCGAGCCCCCGGCGATCGCAAAGACCAGGGCAGCGAGCCGCAGGTCGCCCAGGTCAGCGGTCTGTGAGGCGATCAGGCCCGCGGTCGTGGTGAGCGCCACGGTGGCCGAGCCCTGCGCGACCCGCAGCGCGGTGGCGATGAGGAAGGCCTGCAGCAGGAGCGGGATGCCGACATCACCGAGAGAGGTGGTGAGGACCTCACCGATGCCGCTGGTCCGCAGCACACCGCCGAACATGCCGCCGGCTCCGGTGATGAGGATGATCGAGCAGATCGGACCGAGGGCGTCGTCGATGGTGCCGCGGAGCTCGTCGCGAGTGCCTACTCGCGAGCCGATCAGCCCGATCGCCACCAGCAGTGTGATCAGGAGCGCCACCGGCGTGTTGCCCACCAGCATCAGCCCGTCGACCAGGGTCGACTGGTCGATGGTCTCCGCCGTGAGCAGCGTGCTCAAGACCGTGTTGAGCGAGATGAGCAGCATCGGCAGCAGGAGCAGCCCGAGCACCAGACCGAAGGAGGGCGCGGTCCGGGGCTTGGTCGAGGTGGCGCTGCCGGTGTCGTTGGCGGTGTCGTTGGCGGGTCATGGGCGGGTCATGAGCAGGGACGCCCGGTACGCCCTCGTGCATGCGTCCCTCCGCGTCGCGGGTCCCACCGAAGAGCAGGTCAGTGGCCGAGACGTCGATCCGAGTGCCGACGAATCGCGAGAAGAGGTAGACGCCGACGTACCAGGAGACCAGGGCCACCGGGACGCCGAGCAGCAGCAGCAGCCCGAGGTCCGCACCGATGTCGGTGCCGGCGGCCACGGGTCCGGGGTGGGGCGGGACGATCGCGTGCATCGCGGCGAACGCCCCCGCGGCGGGCAGGGCGTAGAAGAGCAGCGAGCCGCCGAACCGTCGGGCCACCGTCAAGATGATCGGCAGGAACACGACCAGGCCGGCGTCGAAGAAGATCGGGAAGCCGAAGATCAGCGCCGCCACGCCCAGTGCCAACGGGGCCCGCTGCTCCCCGAACCGGCCCACCAGCGTGTCGGCGAGCACCTGGGCCCCGCCGGTGACTTCCAGGATCCGGCCCAGCATCACCCCCAGCGCCACCAACAACGCGACGGAGCCCAGCGTGCTGCCGAAGAACGAGAGCATCACGGCTGGCACGTCGGCGACGGGGATGCCCGCGGCCAGTCCGGTGAGCAGGCTCACCAGCACCAGGGAGAGGAAGGCGTGCAGCCGCACGACGATGATGAGCGTCAGCAGCACGGCAACTGCAGCAAGGGCGATGAGCAGCATCACGGTGGTGCCGTGGGCCGGTTCGAGAGGGTCCATGGCCCCACAGTGCCTCATCGTGACGGGGGTCACCAGGCAGGGCAGGGCCCCGTCACGGACGGATCGACCAAGGTCAGGGCCCAGACGTCGGCAGCGCGGCGGTCACTCACCGTCACTCGCCACCGGCCCGGTGGGGGCCCAGCAGTCGCTGGAGGAGCCGGGGGTCGCTGGGCCACGCGGCGAGGACGATCTCACGGGGGATGCTCCGGGCGGCGTAGCGCAGCAGCAGGATGACCGCGACGACGTCGTCGAGCGGACCGATGATTGGCAGGAAATCGGGGATCAGGTCGAGGGGGCTCACGACCCACAGCACGGCGACGAGCAGGGCCGCCCTTGCGCGCCGCGGCACCTGTGGATCACGGCGCAAGGTCCGCGCCGCGCTCACGCACGAGGGGAGGAACTCCGCGACCTGCCGCATCAACCCGTCGGGCAGGCGCGCTGCCAGGAGCATCAGCAACAGGCAGCTGAGCACCCAGAGTCCCAGCCCGATCGCTGACAGGACGAGGAGCCGCTCCATCACCTGGGCCGTGCCCACGGGGCGCCGGGTGGCGGGCGTCCGGTGTCGGGCCCCCGCGAGCTGGTGAGCACGAAGTGGGCGGGCGGGGAGCAGGAGGTCGACGGCGAGGCGGTCGAGCCGGCCGGGAGGCCGACCCCGACCTTCGGCGCGAGAGCTGACGAGCCTGGGATGCTCATGGAGTGCCTCCTGACGCCGCGTCGCTGGCTGCGGCGTGGGCCGCCAAGGCAACTCGCAGCCCTGCCTGACGTCGGGGATCGTCGAGGTCTCCTGCGAGGTGCTCGGCCACCCGCGCCAGTCGCTGGTGCACCGACTGCCTCCGCAGGTGCAGAGCGCGTGCGGTTGCGGCCTTGGAGCCGCCGCTGGCGAGGTAGCGGTCCAGCGTGGCCAGCAAGGTCGCTGCGTGAGGGGCGCGAAGCAGCCTGCCGAGCTGCTCCTCCACCAGATCAGCGAGCACCAGCGGGTCCGAGACGGCAGCGAGGACGCGTTCGACCACGAAGTCCTCCGAGAGCAACAAACGTGCACCGGACCCGGCAGTCCCGCTCAGCGCAAGCGTGCGCGCTGCCGCGCGGATGCTGCAGCCTGCTGACTCGATGGGAACCATCGGGCCGAGCGCGACCCGCGGCCCGACGGGACCCCCCAGCCTCGCGCCTATCGCGGCCCGGGCGTCACCCACGTGCGATGCCGGTGCGGCGAGGAGTGCGTAGGTCGTCCCGTCGAGCTCCGCAGCCAGGACCTGGGCGCCGGCCTCGTGGGCGACGTCCTGGGCGAGCTTCAGCCCGGGGTGGCGTTCGTTCGACCGGATCGCCATTCCACACCACCACGAGTCGGGCCGCACACGCGCGCCGGCCGCGTGCGCCGCCAGGGCAGCGGGTCCGTCGGGCTCGCCGGCGAGCAGCTTCGTGACGAGCACTCGTCGCTCCCGCCCGCTCAGGAGAGGTTGACTGCGATCGCGGAGGACCTCCAGGGCGAAGATCTCGGGCGCCCGGTCGGTGGCCGCCTGCACCAGGTCGTCGTCCGAGCTGCCGTGCCCGATCGCCAGCCGACCCAGCAGCAGACCGTCCGCGGTGACGGCCGCGCTCGCTGCGGGCATCCGGAGAACCTCGGCGACGTCCTCCGCCGCAGCAGCGAGGACCATGCCCGTCGCGTCGGTGAGGACCACAGGACGTTGCACCAGGTCCGCCAGGGCGGCGACCAGACCGGACAGCCCGCCGCGCTGGACGAGCATGCCGGACAGGGCCCGGGCCACGTCATCGGCGTGTCGGAGCCGCACGATGGAGACGTCGAGGATGGCTGAGTTGAGCTGTTCCATCACATCGACGAACGGATAGACGCTTCGCAGCACGATGAACGGCAAGTTCGCCTCCCGCGCCTCGAGCACCATGTCGTCGGGCACCTCCGTGAACGTGCCCGACAGCTCCAGCGCCAGACCGGCCACCTCCCTGTCGGCCAGGGCGCGGACGTAGTCCCGGCGCTGGTCGGACGTGCATCGAGCGAGGCCGAGCCCGGTCGTCAGCAGGAGCTCACCGCCTCGCAGCAGCGGTGCGATGTCGTAGATGTCGCTGCTGTGCACCCACCGGACACTCCGGAGGGCGGGGTCCCCGGACAGCACCTGGGGCTGCGACTGCACGAGGCCCGGATGGGCCAGCACCGCCTCGAGCGTGAGAGCCATCCATGAACCTCCGTGGGTGAGCAGGCGTCAGCAGACCGTACACAGTGTCACCCCAACCTCTCGTGATTGCGGTCACCCTGTCCGTTGTCGGGCCCCCTTCCTGGGACGCACACTGCCATTCAGTGCATCCGCGCTCTGTCCTTCTGGAGGTCCCTCGTGGCTACGACAACACCTGAGCACCACACGTCCGAGTGGACGGGCGAGCACAGCCTCGCGCCGGTGCCCGACGAGGCACGGTCCTCGACGTCGGCACACCAGTTCTGGATCTGGGCCGGCGCCAACATCGCTCCGATCAACTGGGTGCTCGGTGCTCTGGGCATCGCCCTCGGTCTCTCGCTCTTCGACGTCGTCCTCGTGCTGGTGCTGGGCAACGTCATCGGGATGGGGGTCTTCGGCTTCTTCGTCCTCATGGGACAGCGCACGGGTGTGAGCCAGATGGTGCTCAGCCGCAGCGCCTTCGGACGGCGGGGTGCCTACCTCCCCACGACCTTCCAGTTCATGATCACGATCGGCTGGTGTGCGATCAACACCTGGATCGTCCTCGACCTCGTGACGAGCCTCTTCGGTGAGATCGGCATCGACGGCGGGCGCGGCCTCAAGATCGGTGCCGTCCTGGCCATCATGGCGACGCAGGTCCTCATCGCGGCCTACGGCTTCAAGGCGATCGCGACCTTCGAGAAGTACACCGTGCCCGTCACGCTCGTCGTCCTCTTCGCGATGACCGTGGTCGCGTGGACCAGGCTCGACATCGACTGGGGTTACGCCGGCACCGGTCTCGCCGGCCAGGAGCGCCTCAGCGCGATGAGCACGGTGATGACGGCCATCGGCATCGGCTGGGGCATCTCGTGGTTCGCCTACGCCTCGGACTACTCCCGCTTCGTGCCACGCAGCGTGCCCGCCCGCAAGCTCTACGCCGCCAGCGCGCTCGGACAGTTCATCCCCGTCATCTGGCTCGGCGTCCTCGGCGCCACGCTCGCGACGGCGACGCAGGGGGTCGATCCCGGTCAGCTCATCGTGGAGTCCTTCGGAGCGCTCGCGATCCCCGTCCTGCTGCTGGTCCTCCACGGCCCGATCGCCACGAACATCCTCAACATCTACAGCGCCTCCATCTGTGCGCAGACGCTCGACATCAATGTCGACCGCAAGGTCGTGGCCTACGTGGTCGGTGCTCTGGCGACCGTCTTCACCGTGTGGCTGGTCTTCCAGGACGACTTCGCCTGGGCGCTCGACGGGTGGCTGGCCAGCATGGTCACGTGGGTGGCGCCGTGGGGCGCGATCATGCTCGTGCACTTCTACTGGACGATGCGGCAGAAGGTCGACATCTCCGCCCTCTACGACCCGGCCGGCTCCTCACGGCTCGGCGACTTCCGTTGGGACGCGATCATCGCCTTCGTCGTCGGCATCTTCGCCACCTGGTGCTTCGAGTTCGGTATCCCGGAGGCGCTCCAGGGCCCGGGTGCCAAGGCCCTCGGCAACATCGATCTCTCGTGGCTCGCCGGATCGCTCACCGCTGGCCTCATCTACGCCACGCTGGCCGCTCACCGCCGGACGACGGACCCGGCCGCGGTGACCACCCCCACCGGTGCAGGGGATCGCACTTGATGCAGCTCCGGGTGCGCAGGGCACTCCTGCAGGACGGAGGGGACCTCGTCGACCTCCACGTGGACAACGGGTCGATCTCCTCGATCGAGCCGCACGTGGAGCATGATGCCGGACGAGTGGCAGAGGTGGAGATCGACGCCGCGGGCTCGATGGTCCGACCGCCCTTCGTGGAGCCGCACATCCACCTCGACGCGACGCTGACTGCCGGCGAGCCGAGGTGGAACGAGTCGGGGACGCTGTGGGAGGGCATCGCCGTCTGGTCCGAGCGCAAGCCGAGCGTGACTCGCCAGGACGTCCTCGATCGAGCCGAGCAGGTCCTGCGCTGGCAGGCCGCGCAGGGTGTGCTCTTCGTCCGCAGCCACTGCGACGTCACCGATCCGACACTCACCGCCCTGGATGCCCTCGTGGAGCTGCGCGAGCTCGTCAGCGACGTGATGGTCCTCCAGATCGTCGCGTTTCCCCAGGAGGGGATCGTGTCCTTCCCCGGAGGAGCAGCGCTCCTGGAGGAGGCGGTCCGGCGGGGGGCCGACGTCGTCGGCGCGATCCCGCACTACGAGGACACCCGCGAGGACGGTGTCCGCTCCCTGGAGATAGCTGTCGAGATCGCGCAACGACACGACCGGATGATCGATGCGCACTGCGACGAGATCGACGACGAGCAGTCGAGGTTCGTGGAGGTCCTCGCCACCCTCGCCATGCGCAGCGGTCTGCGCGAACGGGTCACCGCCAGCCACACGACGGCCATGGGCAGCTACAACGGCGCCTACGCCTACAAGCTGGAGCGCCTCATCGAACGCTCGGGGATCAACCTGGTGAGCAACCCGATGGTCAACCTCGCCCTCCAAGGACGTTTCGACGACTACCCCAAGCGTCGGGGGCTCACCCGGGTCAAGGAGATGGTCGCCGCCGGGGTGAACGTCGCCTTCGGGAGCGACGACGTGGTGGACCCGTGGTTCCCCCTGGGCACGGCCAACCCGATGCTGCTCGCGCACAGCGGCATCCTCGCCGCGCAGATGACGGGCCAGGACGAGATCGCCGAGACCTTCGAGATGGTGTCGAGCAGGGGGGCACGCGTGCTCGGCGTCGAGGCGGACTACGGCATCGAGATCGGGCGCCCGGCCAGCTTCGTGGTGCTGCCGGCCTCCTCGCGGATGGACGCCATCCGTCGCCAGGTGGCGCCTCGGTGGGTCATCTCCCGCGGCCGCGTCGTCTCCGCCCGCGAACCGTCACCGGCGCACCTCCAGTGGCGCGGCACCCAGCACCAGATCGACTTCGTCCGCGCCGCGGACGAGGGTCTTGCCACCTGGCGAGACGCCCGACTCGACCGAGAGCCGTGACCCTGTGCCCGAGTCCCATGACGTCACCCGACCGGCCGAGCCGGTCCTCTGGCCCGCCGGTGTCCAGGCAGCCGCGACCCTCGGCTTCGACATGGATGCCGAGTCGGTCGTCCTCACGGTCCAGCCGTCGAGCGCGTCGCGGCTCTCGGTCATGTCGCACCAGGCCTACGGCCCCTTGACCGCGATGCCCCGGATCCTGGCCCTGCTCGCCCGTCGCGGTGTGCGAGCGACCTTCTTCTGCCCCGGGTTCACTGCCGAGCGCTATCCCGACCTCCTGCGACGGGTCCGCGACGAGGGTCACGAGATCGCGCACCACGGCTATCTCCACGAGTCGGTCGCCGGCATGACCGTCTCGCAGGAGGCGAGCATGATCGACAGGGGGCTGGACGCGTTGGAGCGGGTGGTCGGCGAGCGACCGCTCGGCTATCGCGCCCCGATGTGGGAGACGACCTATGCGACGGCAGGGTTGCTGCTGGACCGAGGATTCCTCTATGACTCGAGCCTGATGGACGGTGAGATGCCCTACGAGCTGGCTGAGGGTGTCGGTGAGGGAGCCCGCTCGCTCGTCGAGATCCCCGTGCACTGGGCCCTGGACGACTGGGAGCAGTACGCCTACCTGCCGGACGTCTTCGGCTCCGGCCTCATCGAGGACCCCGAGAAGGTCTTCTCGATGTGGAGCGCCGACCTCGACGCCATCCACGAGGACGGCAGCTGCTTCACGCTCACCAACCATCCCTTCATCTCGGGACGCCCGGCCCGCCTCAGGGTGCTCGACCGGTTGGTGGCACAGATGCAGGAGCTGCCCGGGTTGTGGATCGCGGGCGCGGACGAGGTCGCCGCGCACGTCCGGGGCCTCGGCCTGAAGCCGCGGGTGTTCCCGCAGCCTGTCGTGAACGACTGAAGCAGGAGCACTCATGGACCCCGCAGCGATCATCGGACCCGCCGACGGCACCCGGGTGCCTCGTTTCGCCGGTGCCTCGACCTACGCCCGGCTGCCACGGATCGACGAGGTGAGCGACTTCGACGTGGCCGTCCTCGGCGCGCCGTTCGACGGGGGCGTGTCGTTCCGGCCGGGCGCACGCTTCGGTCCGGCAGCGGTGCGTCAAGCCTCGCGCCACCTCCGTCCCGCCTACCACCCGGACCTGGAGGTCTCGCCGTTCCGCGTCCTCCAGGCTGTGGACGCCGGGGACGTCCCCTGCAATCCTTTCGACATCGACGAGGCGCTGCAGCAGATCGTCGACCACGCCTCCGAGCTGGTCAGCGACCGTCGACGGCTGGTGACCATCGGTGGCGACCACACGGTGGCCCTCTCCGCGCTGCGCGCGGCGCACCGTCATCACGGACCGATGGCGGTGGTCCACTTCGACGCCCACCTGGACACCTGGGACACCTACTTCGGCGCCGACCGGACGCACGGGACGGTTTTCCGACGTGCAGCCGAGGAGGGACTGCTCCTGGCTGACGCCTCGACGCACGTGGGCATTCGTGGTCCGCTCTACGACGCACAGGACCTCGTCGATGATGCCCGCTTCGGGTTCTCCGCGATCAGGGCGAGCGACTTCGACCGTCTCGGCGTGGCCGAGGTCGTCGGCCGCGTCCGGGAACGGGCGGGGGATGCGCCGATCTATCTCTCGGTCGACATCGACGTGCTGGATCCGTCAGCCGCACCAGGGACCGGGACCCCCGAGATCGGCGGGTTCACCTCACGCGAGCTCCTCGCCCTGCTCCGTGCGCTGCCGGGCGACCAGATCGTGGCAGCGGATGTCGTCGAGGTCAGTCCGGCCTACGACCACGCCGAGATCACGTCGTTGGCCGCGGCGACGGTGATCTACGACATCGTGGCACTGATGGCCCGAACGTCGCACTAAGCGCTCTCACCCCTACGACACCGAGGGGTCAACGGTACGAAGGGGAAAGGTGGTCCTGGCCGCTACCAGGTGATCTCGATCTCGAGCTCGTTCTCGTCGCCCAGCTCGACCCCCACCTCCAGGCTGACCTGGTCGGGGATGCTGACGGTGACGCGTTGTCCACCGCGCTCGAACTCGATCGAGTTGTGCCGCGACAGCGAGTCGGCGATGGCGCGCAGCCGGTCAGCTGCGTCCTCGCGGGACATGCGCTGGGTGTTGTCGATCTCGAACAGGTCCATGGTGGTCTCCTTCAGGGGTGGGTGGGGGTCAGTCCAGGTGACGCTGACCGTGCCGGATCGCGGTGACGAGCCCGCCGAGCAGGTGTCGACGGTAGGTCTTGTCGCCGTAGAGGGCAGCTTCGTGACCGAGGGCGGTGTACCAGGACAGCCCGCGACCGATGGGGCGCGTCCAGCACATCGGGTGGTCGCCCATCGTGCCGTCGACCGGTGTCGGCACGGTGAGCCCCGAGGGATCCACGTAGGGGCTCTCCCACGAGAGCCCGCCGGGGACGAGGCTCGTGTTCGGGTTCTGGGCATAGGTGGACTCGTCGATGCTGAGCAGCACCCGCGCGCGACCGCGGACATTGGAGCGGAAGGAGTAGAACTCCTCGTTCGGGATCCGCCAGCGCTTCGTGAGGTGGCGGGTGGAGGGGTGCCTGGCCGACTCTCGGACGATCACCCCGGGCTGGTTCTCGAGCGGGTGGGCGAGGAAGCGTCCGTCCGACAGCAGTCGTGAGTAGAAGTCCCACTCGTACTCCGTGTCGGCCGCGGAGTGGACGCCGACCCAGCCACCGCCCCGCGTGACGAAGCGAGCGATGGCCGTGCGTGAGTCCCGGGTGAGGACGTTGCCCACCGTGTTGGCGAAGACGACCGCACCGAACTGCTCGAGGTGTCGGTGGGTGAAGCGGTCGGGGTCCTCGGTGGCCACGACGCCGAAGCCGTGGATCCGCCCGAGTCGGGTGATCGTCTCGATCGCGTCGGGGATCGACGCGTGCCGATAGCCGTTGGTGCGCGTGAAGACCAGCACCTTCGCTCGTCGCCCGCCCAGACGGGGTGTCCGGGCCGCGCCGTCGGCGGCGCCGGCGACGGCCGGACCGGCGATGCTCGCCCCGGCCAGGGCGAGGGGGGCGCCGAGGCCGGCGCCGAGCAGGGCGCGGCGGCCGAGCGGGGGGCTCGAGGGGCAGGTGTCACACACTGGTTGTCTCCTACTCGCCGGGACGGGTGGCCAACCGGCGGGCGATGCGCTGGGCGTTGGCCATGATCGTGAGGGTGGGGTTGAAGCCGGGGTACGTCGGCCAGGTGGAGGCGTCGGCGACGTAGACGTTGTCGAGCTCGTGCATCCGGCCCGACGGGGCGCAGACCGACGAGCGCGGATCGGTGCCCATCCGTGCGGTGCCGGCGAGATGGGCGGTGTAGGTGATCCCGTCGCTGAGCAGCGGGAAGGGCAGGATGACGGCCCCGGTCGCGCCCGGGGCCAACGCGTGCATGGCCTCGAGCCGGGCGCCGAGCAGGATCGCCGCCGCCTGCTCGTGCCGGTGCGGAGAGTAGGTGATCCGCGCCGACGGGTTGCCGAGGAAGTCACGGACGCGGGGGTCGAGGTCGACCCGGTTCCGTTTCTGGGGCAGGTCCTGGTGCACCAGCTGCGAGCCGGCGATCCCGGCGTGGAGACCGACCTTGAGCATCTGCTTGAGGGGCAGCCCGTAGCCGACCATGTCGGCGAGCAGCTTGGCCCCCTCCACCGGCGGGGCGCCTGATCCGACTTGGACCACACCGCCCAGGACGTAGGGGACACCGAGGGCGGTGACGTCGGGTCCGGTGAACGGGCCGACGAGGTCGTCCACCGCCAGCGTCGTCGACTGCGCACGCAGCGGCTTCACGTCCTGGGTGAAGAAGGACACCGCCTGGGTGAAGTTGTGGAACATCATGTTGCGCCCGACCTGGTCGGAGCGGTTGCCGAGACCGCTCGGATGCTTGTCGTTGGCCGAGAGCAGCAGGAGTCGCGCGGTGTTGATGGGGCTGCCGGCCAGGATCACGGTGCTCGCGGCTGTCCGGTGCTGACGCCCCCGCACGTCTCGCCACAGCACGCCGGTGGCCCGGCGACCGTCGCGGGACGTCTGCACCCGATGCACCCAGGCCCGGTCGATCACCCGCACCCGGCCGGTGCGGAGGGCGGGGTTGAGGTAGGAGACGAGCGCATCGCCTCGCGCGTTGATGGGGCAGCCGAAGCCCGAGCAGAGTCCACAGGAGTTGCACGCGGGACGGCCCTGGAAGGTGCGGGAGTTGACCGCCGCGGGGAGCGGGTAGGGCTCGTAGCCGAGGCGCTCCGCGCCCTGACCGACCAGGGCGGCGGCATAGCCCGTCGGGTTGGGACCCTGCACGAAGTCGCGGCGGCGAGGTGCTTGGCGCAACGTGCGTGCCGGGGTGGCAGACCGATCGCCCTGGACACCGAGCTGATATTCGACCTCGTCGTAGAAGGGCTCGAGGTCGCCGTAGGAGATCGGCCAGTCCGCGACCTGCGCGCCGGGCACCGGGCCGAGGGCCGACCGCTGGTGGAAGTCCTGCTTCCAGAAGCGGGGTGTCTTGGCGTTGTAGTGCAGTGACGTGCCGCCGACCGCCGCCCCGAGCTGCCCGAGCGCCCCGCTCGCCGACCGCGCGATCCCTCGTCCGGCCTCGGCCTGGGTGCGCGTGGTGTAGGGCTCCAGGTTGCCGTCGGGGAAGCCGAAGCCCCGGGCGCTCTTGACCTCGTCGCTGCCGTAGTGGGTGCCGAGCTTGTCGCTGGGGCGCAGACCGAGGCCGGGCCGCAGGTTGCGGCCTCGCTCGAGGATGGTGACGTCCCAGCCCTGCTGGGCCAGCTCCCAGGCGACCACGGATCCGGCGGCGCCCGACCCGATCACGACCGCCTCCTTCCTCATCGACTCTCCTCCGTGCTGACCGCATCGAGGATCTGGCGTCTCAAGGTGTCGAGGGCACCCAGGTCGCTCGTCGGGTCGGCCCGCCCGCTCCTCAGGCCCTCGACCAGGCCTTGCACCTGGGCCCGGCTGGCGGCATAGCTGCCGTCCGAGCGCGCCCTGATGCCGTGGGACGCCTCCGAGGACGCCAGCGCGACGAGTGGCAGGGAGCCGTCGAGCAGGTCCTGGAGGGGGACGTCCAGGATCGGCAGGAGCTCGGTCTCGGGATGGGTGACCTCTCTGCGTGTGTAACCGCGCGGCTGTCGGTCGCCGTCGAACCCGATCGATCTCCAGCCGACCTGACGGTCGTTCCCGCCGTACTCGGGGGCGCCGAACAGGAACTCGAACGTGTGCGGCACCGCGACGTCGAGCATCGACAGCACCGCCGGGTCCTGGCTGGAGCGCAGCGCGAGGTCGCGCGCCGGACCGGGCAGGGAGCTGAACGCCGGCACGCTCGCGGCGAGCCGGCGCAGCCCGAGCCGGTAGATCCTGCGCAGGCCCGGGGTGGCGCCGTTGCGCTGGAGCTGGGCGCGACCGCGGGAGCCGTGGAGCCGCAGGCGCCAGGCCATCTGCTCGTAGTCGTCGAGCTCGACGAAGCGCGCGAAGTGGTTGACCTGCGCTCCGCCGCGTCGCGAGAACGGGCCCCCGGCATAGATGCGCGGGGGGTCGGTGTCGAAGGCCGCCAGGAGCGAGTCGATGGCTTCGTGCACGCGGGCGACCACCGCTCCCTCGACGGTGTCCTCCGGGCGGCCCGGAACGACGCGGTCGACGACGCCACGCAGCGTGGCCAGCTCCGCGGCGGAGAGGAAGCGGGCCCGGTCGGGGCCCATCGGCAACGCCACGGCGTCCGTCCCGGCACCCAGCACCGCGACGGCGCCGACTCCGCCGGAGGCGGCGATGAGTGCGCGCCGGGACAGCGACGGATCGGGAAGGTCGGTCGACATGGCGTGATGCTACTGATCGTGGCGACCCCTCCGTGGTGATTGAGCAAGAACGGAGGCGGAGCGCTGCAGCCCGCATGGTCGGGGTAGCCGCAGTGACGCACGCCACTACGCTGCGGGCATGGACAACGCCGATCGCGAACGCCGGGCCGTCGAGCAGGTGTTGGCCACCACGCAGTACACCGAGGCGCTGGCCGCCCTCATCGAGCGGACCGGTCGCACCGAGGACGACCTGAGGGACGACTCGCAGACCGCGCTGAGCGAGATGTCGGCGTACGTCGACGAGTCGGCCTCGCGGGTCTGGGACCGGATGGGGCGGTGGTTGACGCGCTCCTACGAGGTCGACGTCGACACCACCAGGCTGGAGGAGCTGGCCGAGCTGGGTCGTCGGCACTCGCTGGTCTTCCTGCCCAACCACCGCTCCTACCTCGACCCGTTGGTGCTGCGCGCGGCGACGACGGGGCACGGTTTCCCCAGCAACTACACCCTCGGCGGGATCAACCTGGCCATGTGGCCGCTCTCGGAGCTGGGCAAGCGCAGCGGGCTGATCTTCATCCGCCGCTCGACGCGCGACGACCCGGTCTACCCGGCGATGCTGCGTCTCTACCTGGGCTTCCTGCTGCGCCAGCACGCCAACCTGGAGTGGTACTTCGAGGGGGACGCACCCGCACCGGCAAGCTGCGGCCGCCGCGGATGGGGGTGCTGCGCTATCTCGTGGATGCCTTCCGTGCCAACGGCGACGACTCCGACGACGCCTACCTCGTGCCGGTCTCCATCGTCTACGACCAGCAGCACGAGGTCTCGGCCCTCTCGCGGGAGGAGGGTGGCGGGGCCAAGACGCCCGAGAGCCTGACCTGGCTCTACCGGTTCGCCCGGGCGCAGGGACGCCGTCGAGGTCGCGTCCACGTGCGGTTCGGCCCACCGCTGTCGCTGCGCGAGGCGCTGGTCGACGCCGGGGCGCGCGCCGAGAGCGACGACCTCACCGAGGTCGTGCCCCGGGTCGCCTTCGAGGTGGCCCACCGGATCAACGCCGCGACCCCGATCACCCCGTCGGCGCTGGTGGCCTTCGGGTTGCTCGACAACGACGGTCGGGCGATGACGCTGGCCGAGACGCTCGCCGTCCTCGAGCCGCTCGTCGCCTACGTGCGCCGCCGCCAGCTCCCGCTGACCGCCGACGTCGACCTCGGACGCCCCGAGGGGCTGCGCAAGGCACTCGCGACACTCGTGCGCGAGGGGGTCGTCGTCGAGTACGCCGGCGGGCTGGAGCCGGTCTACTCGATCGCGCCCGACCGCCAGCACGAGGCGGCGTTCTACCGCAACACCGTCACCCACTACTTCATCGACCGCGCGATCCTCGAGGTGGCGCTGGTCCAGGCGGCCGACGAGGACCCGGGCGCCGACATCGTCGCGGCCACGTGGGCGCGGGCCCTGGCGCTGCGCGACCTGCTCAAGTATGAGTTCTTCTTCGCGACCAAGCACGAGTTCGACGCCCAGCTGCGCTACGAGACCGACCTGATGAGCCCCGGCTGGGCCGAGGAGAGCACCACCACCGGCGAGATCCTCGAGCGGCTCGCGGGCACGCACCTGCTCCTGGCCCACCGGGTGATCGGGCCGTTCCTCGAGGCCTACTCCGTGGTGGCCGACCGGCTGGTGACCCGCGAGCCCGCCGCGCCGCTGGACCGCGACGGCCTCGTCGCCGAGAGCCTCGGCGTCGCTCACCAGCGATGGTTGCAGCAGGACCTCCACTCGCCGGAGTCGATCTCCAAGGACCTGATGGGCGGAGCGCTCAAGCTCGCGGGCAACCGGGAGCTCCTTGGCCCCGGGGGCGATGAGCTCCGCCGCTCGCGCCAAGGTTTCGCCGACGAGCTGGCCGAGGCCGTCCAGGCCATCGGGGTCATCCGCTGCATCGCCCTGAAGGACTGAGCCGTGGCCGACATCGACGACCTTCTCGCCGCGATCGAGGAAGGACCACAAGGCCCCGAGGTCGGTGCGTTCTTCGACTTCGACGGCACGCTGATCCACGGCTACTCGGCAGCGCTCTACTTCCGGCAGCGGTTGGCGAGCGGGGCGATGAGCCCCCAGGAGCTGGTCGGCACCCTCGTCGAGGTGTTCAACATGCAGCAGCGCGGCCACGACGTCACACGGCTGGTCGGCGTCGGCCTCGGCGCCCTGACCGGCACCACCCTCACGGACCTGGAGGAGGTGGGCCAGCAGCTCTTCCGGTCGCGGATCTCGGGCCAGCTCTACCCCGATGCCCGCCGCCTCGTCCGCGCGCACCTGCGCGCCGGCCACACGGTCGCCCTCGCCTCCTCGGCGACCCGCTTCCAGGCCCAGGCCGCCGCCCAGGACCTCGGGATCGAGCACCTGCTCGTCACCGAGGTCGAGAGTCTCGACGGGATCCTCACCGGCCAGGTGGACGGCCCGATCCTCTGGGGACCGGGGAAGGCCGCGGCCGTGACCGCCTTCGGCGCCGAGCAGGGTCTCGACCTCGCCGAGTCCTACGCCTACGGCAACGGGGGAGAGGACGTCTTCTACCTCGAGACCGTGGGCCGACCACGCCCCCTCAACGCCGACAGCACCCTGACCCAGGCTGCGGGGGAGCGCGGCTGGCCGGTGCACCGGCTGCACCGGCAGCGCCGTCTCACGGTGACCAACCTCGTCCGGTCGGCCGCGTCGTTCGCCGGTCTCGGCGCGGGAGTGGCCGCTGGACTCGCGATGGGGCTCGTCAACCGTGACCGGGGCACGGCGCTCACGGTCGCCGCGGCGATCAGCTCGGAGCTCGCCCTGGCCGGAGCCGGGGTCTCGCTGGACGTCGAGGGTCAGGAGAACCTGTGGCGCTCGCGGCCCGCGGTCTTCGTCTTCAACCACCAGAGCCAGCTCGACGTCGTCGTCCTCGCCGCGCTCCTGCGTCGTGACTTCACCGGCGTGGCCAAGAAGAGCCTGGCCAAGGATCCCACCTTCGCGGCGATGGGCTGGCTCGCCAACGTCGCCTACGTCGACCGCACGGACCAGGTCGCCGCCCGCGAGGCACTCGGGCCGGCTCTCGAGAGCCTCCGGGCGGGCACCTCGTTGGTGATCGCCCCCGAGGGCACCCGCTCGCCGACGCCGCGACTGCTGCCCTTCAAGAAGGGGGCCTTCCACCTGGCCATGCAGGCGCAGGTGCCGATGGTGCCTGTCGTCATCCGCAACGCCGGCGAGGTCATGCCCTCCCGGTCGATGATCCTCACGCCGGGCACCGTGCAGGTCCGTGTGCTCGCCCCGGTGTCGACCGCCGACTGGACCCTGGACAACCTCGACGAGCAGGTCGCCCGGGTCGAGCAGCTCTACGCCGATGCCCTGGACTCCTGGGACTGAGCCGCCGGTGCCGGCGCCCGGGATGCGCACGGTCGGCCGGCGAATGCTCAGTCCGTGACCAGGGCAGGCTGACGCGCAGGAGACAGCATGAGCACCAGCGAGGTGATGGTGAGCAGGAGGAACAGCCCGACGAGAAGCATGATCGCGGGTGCGACGTCGACGAAGAAGGCCGGCAGGGAGATGAGGGCCGACAGGATGCGGGCCCCCGCGACCACCCTGATGGCCGAGCGGCTCCTTCGGCCGGGCGTGGGGCTGGCCACCATGAACGAGCGGGCCTCGATGCTCGGAGGCACCCTGGTGGCGGGGCCCACCTCGAGAGGCGGCGTGGTGCACGCCGTCCTCCCCGTGGTCGACCTGCCCCTGACTCCGTGACCGCCGTCCCGCGGTCCGGGGGCGGGGCCAGCTCTCCGACAGGCCGACCGGGACCGGGCTGACTGCGACCGGGCTGACTGCGACCGGGCCAGCCACCTCCGTTGAAGAAGCCCTGTCCAGGAGGGCCCGGCAGGTCTACCTTCGAGGTGGCACTCCCCAGGTGCCCCACCCGAAGGACCTCCCATGACCCGCTCCCTCACTGCTCGCTGTGCTGCCCTCGGCCTCCTCGTCTCGGCACTGGTGGCGGGGGGATGGGGGTCGTCCGGTGCGCCGGCCGTCGCCCTGCCACCGGATGCCCCGGCCATCTCGGCCCTCGGCGGTGACGGGCTGTGGACGCCCAGCAGCGCGCCGCTGACCCCGCAGCGCGGTGGACGCGAGCGCTCCGTCGAACCCCGCACCTCGCGGGCCTACCGGCTCGACGGCGCCGGCCTCGCCCAGGCGCTGGCGAGTGCGCCCCTCGAGGGCACGACGGCGGCGGGCAGGCAAGCCGTTCGGGTCACCGTCCCCGCTCCCACCGGCGAGCTGGTGACGTTCTCGGTGGTGGAGTCGCCGGTGCTGGAGGCCGGGATCCAGCGGCGACACCCCGAGATCCGGACCTACGCCGGCACGGCGGTCGGGTTCGCGGACTCGATCCGCCTCGACGTCACTCCCGCCGGCTTCCACGCGGCCGTGCGCGGGACCGGCCACCCCTCCTGGTACGTCGACCCGGCCTACCAGGGCGACACCGGGCTCTACGTGACCTACTTCGGCAACGCGCTGCCGCCGGCCCAGCAGACGCTGGTCGAGCCGGAGCTGCTGGAGCTCGACCCGCGAGGGCCGGTGGATGCCCGACCCGTACGTCGTGCGGTCGAGGGCCCCGGTCAGGCCGTCGTGCAGCGTGTCTACCGCCTGGCGCTGCTCAACGACACGACCTACGCCGAGGCGGTCGCCCCCGGGCTGAACGACGGGACCCGGGACGCGGCGTCCAACGCGGCCGTGCTGGCGGCCAAGGTCACCCTGCTCAACCGCGTCAACGAGATCTTCAGCGACGACCTCTCGGTCAAGATGGTGCTCGTCGACGGCAGCGACGACCTCAACCTCAACACCGCGGCCAAGATCTCACGCGCCAACGGCGCCTGTGGTGCGGTGGCGTGCTTCGCCGCTGCGGACATCGCCCAGGGCGGTACGGGATGCACCGGCGAGCTCGTCAACCGGGAGCGCGAGGTCATCGGGCTGCTGGCGGGAGCCGACAACTTCGACATCGGACACTTCGCTCTCGGCATCGACGCCGGCGGCATAGCCGGTCTCGACGGGGTGGGCACGACGCGCAAGGCCCATGGCTGCACCGGCATCTCCTCGCCCTTTGGCGACCGCTACGCGGTCGACTTCATCGCCCACGAGGTGGGCCACCAGTTCGGCGCCGAGCACACCTTCGCCTCGCCGGTGCTGTGCGACAACCGGGTGCCCGAGACCTCCGTCGAGCCCGGGTCCGGGACGTCGGTCATGGCCTACGCGGACCTCTGTGGCTCCGACAACCTCCAGCCCCGATCCGACGCCTACTTCGCGGCGAGGAGCACCCACCAGGTCCGAACCTTCATCGGGAGCCCCGAGGAGGAGGTCACCGAGGTCCAGGCCGTCGCGCTGTCGGGCTTCGACGGTGCCGAGTCGTTCACCCTCGGCTTCGGGGGTGCCACCACGACCCCGATCACCAACGGCACCAGCTACACCCGCGCCGGGATCCAGGCCGCGGTGGAGGCGGCTACCGGCGCCTCGGTCACGGTGACCGGGTTGTTCGGCTCGACGTTCAGCACGTCGGGATTCGAGATCACCTACGACGGTGTCGCCAACGAGCCCGCCCCGACGCTCAACGCCGGCGCCGGTCACACCGGCATCGCCAACACCCTCGACGAGGGCGGTCCGACCCAGAAGGGCGGTTCCGTGCAGCTCACCACGACCAACCACCACCCGGTCGTCAGTGCCGCCCCCGACAGGACGATCCCGATCCGCACGCCGTTCGCGCTCACCGGATCGGCCACCGACGCCGACGGTGACCCGTTGTCCTACCTGTGGGAGCAGAACGACCGAGGAGGCGCCACCGGGACTGCGCTCGTGGACAACGACAAGACCGACGGGCCCCTGTTCCGGATGTTCGGCGGCTACGTCGACGTGAGCAGCGACGAGGAGGACCACATGTATCACCCGGCCGGCAAGAACAGAGCCGGGACCAGCCCGACCCGTGTCTTCCCCGACCTGGCCCAGGTCCTCGCCGGCGCCACCAACGCGGCCACGGGCTCGTGCCCGGCCACGAGAGGATCCGACGCGCTGCCACCCGGAGCCACGCTCGACTGCTACTCGGAGTTCCTGCCCACGAGCGCCTACGTGGGCGCACCCGTCGCTGGGAACGCCACACCGCCCAGGCTCAACTTCCGCCTCACCGCACGCGACATGAGGGCTGTGGGGGGCGGCACGGCCTTCGACGACACCACGCTGACCCTCTCCTCGGCGGGACCCTTCGCACTCACCAGCCAGCGCCTGCCGGTCAGTTTCGTCGCCGGCGCGGAACAGAGCGTCACCTGGGCCGTCAACGGGACGGACGCCCCGTCCCTGGCGCCGAGGGTCCGGATCTCGTTCTCCACCGACGGTGGGTCGACGTTCCCCATCGTGCTGGCCGACGAGGTGCCGAACGACGGCGCGACGACCGTGACCGTGCCCGACGTCAGCACGACCGAGGGCCGACTCAAGGTCGAGGCGGTGGGCAACTACTTCTTCGACGTCAACGACGCCCCGATCACCGTCGGTGACGGGGGCACCGACACCTCAGCACCGGACACCTTCGTCGTCTCCGGGCCGCGTGACGGTGCCGTCCTGCGCACCGACACCGCGACCTTCCGTGCCGGGGCTTCCGAGGCGGGGGCGAGCTTCGCCTGCAGGCTCGACGGGGCGGCACGACCCTGCCCCGGAGGAAGCCTGCGTCTGACCAGACTCACCCAGACGACGCACACGGTGGCGATCACCGCGACCGACGCCGCCGGCAACCGAGATCCTTCGGCGACGACCTCGACGTTCACCGTCCCGGTCGACAGCACCGTGCTCAAGCCCGGCACCCGTGGGTTCGAGAGAGCGACCTCGCCACGCGCCTACCTCGGCACCTACTCCGAGGCGCGGCGGCGCTCGGCCTCCCTCGTCACGCGGGTGAGCGGTGCCCGCTCCCTCGCCCTGGTGGTGGGCAGGCTGCGCAACGGCGGGTCGGTCACCGTCTACCTGGGGGCGCGGCGGCTGAGGACGCTCTCCCTCCGGGGCTCCGGTCAGCGGGTGCTGACGTTCGCCACGTTCCCGCGCCCGACCTCAGGGAGGCTCAGGATCGTGTCCACCAGCAACCGGCCGGTGCGCATCGAGGGCCTGGCGGTGCTGACGAAGTAGCCCTACGGCCGTGGTCAGCGCGAGCTGGCGGTCACCGCGGAGTCGCGGGACGTGGCTCCGTGGGAGCCAGACGCGCTCGGGTAGGCCTCGACGCCCGCCACCTGGTCGAGGGACAGGCGGCCCGGTCCCATGATCAGCAGCGCCGTCAGACCGGCGAGGAGCGCGATGTCGACTCCCGCTTCGGGCATGCCCGCGTCGGCCTTGACCAGGATGATCGCGCCGATCATGGTCGCGATCAGCGGGAGCGTGACCAGGCGGGTGAGCAGGCCGGCGACGAGCATGGAGCCACCCACCAGCTCGGCGATGGTCACCAGCCAGGCGAACAGCGTCGGACCCGCGACGCCGAGGCCGGTCAGCATGCCGGCGAAGTTCTCCGGGCCGTCGGAGAGCTTCGAGTAGCCGTAGGAGATGAAGACGAAGCCCACGCCGGCCCGCAGGGCCAGGGGGGCGAGGTCGCCCAGGCGGGAGAGGAACGGCAGACCGAGTTGACGCATGAGGAGCTCCTTGGGGGCCTTGCCACGGGCCGGAGTGAGGCAGGGGCCACGGCAGATCGCGGCCCCGGGTGCTGCATTCCGGGAACCCGTCGGCCCACGGGATGCATTCCAGCGCCGTCGGGGCGGGTCCCTCAGCGATCGGTGAGCCGACGGACGAGAGCCTCGTGGCCCCGGGCCCGGGCGTGCTCGAGCGCGGTGACCCCGTCGCCGTCCTGGATGGACGGGTCGGCGCCGGCAGCCAGCAGGAGGCGGACGATCTCCTGGTGGTCGGGTCCTCCGTCTCCGAGGATGACCGCCTCGAGCAGCGCGGACCAGCCGAGCCGGTTCACGTGGTCGACGTCGATCCCGGTCGCGAGCACGCGACGTACGTAGGCGACGTGCCCCCGCTCGCTGGCAGGGATGAGTGAGGTGCCGCCGTATCGGTTGCGGATGCTCAGGTCGGGCTTCGCGGGGAGCAGCGCCTCGAGCATCGGCACGCTGCCGGTCACCCCGGTGACCAGCCAGGGCGTGTCGTGCTGGTGGTCGAGGGCGTCGGGGTCGGCGCCCATCGCGATCAGGAGCCGTGCGACGTCGACGCGTTCATGGGTGACGGCCAGCAGCAGCGCGGTGCGGTGCCGGGAGTCCGCTGCCTCGATGTCGGCGCCGGCACGGAGGGCCCCGGCCACGGTGTCGGCGTCCCCGGACCTCGCCGCTCTCAGCAGCACGGCGTCCGGCTCCGGGACCGCCGAGGACCTCAGCGCTGCACGCAGGACGGACTCGAGCGCGGTGTGTCCGCGCTCCCGAGCCATCTGCAACGGCGTGAGCCTCTCCTGCACGGACGGGCGCCCGAGCTCCGCGCCGCCGGCGACCAGCGCCCGGACCGTGTCGACGTAGGAGGTCGTGTCCTCTCCCAGCCAGATGGCCTCGTGGATCGCCTGGTAGCCGATCCGGTTCACGTGGTCCCGATCGATGCCTGCGCGCAGGAGCCGGCCCACCACGAGGGCGTGACCCCGTTCGGCAGCACGGATCAGGCCGGTGCCGTTCCAGCTGTCCCTCGCGTCGATCCGCGCCCCGTGCGCGAGCGTCAGCTCGAGCAGGTCGAGATGGCCCTCGCTGGTCGCGACGAGGTAGGCCGACTGCTGGGTCCGATCCTTGGCGTTGACGTCGGCACCGCGTCGCACCAGGCCCCGGGCACGCTCGACGTCGTCGTCCCAAGCCGCGTCGCGCAGTGACTGGTCGAGCCTGGCCTGCTCGGTCGCGTCCGGTGCGCGGGTGGCCGTGGCGGTCGGTGAGTGGTTGTCCGACCCGAGGATCGAGGGGTCGGTGGAGACCGAGCCGGTCGGGGTCGCACGGACGCTGCTGTCCGTCTCCCTGCTGCCCGACCCGGCTCCGCAGCCCGCCAGGGTGACGAGCGTCGCGACGAGGAGCGCGGCCCGGGGGCGCGTCACCCTCGTCACGTGGTGGCCTGATGTGGTGGTCGGCCCTCTCACCGTCGGTTCCGGGGTCCGACGAACGGGTCGGTGAGGACCTCGTAGGGCGGTGCCGCCACCGGCTCCTCGAACTTGCTGTCGACGTAGAGGATCCGTCCACGCAACGCTGCTGCCGTCGTGAGGACCCGGGCCGGATCGCTCGGGCGCTCGGTGAGGAGCCGCGCCCTGGTCCCGTCGGCGGTGAGGCGAAGCGTGGTGACCACCCGAGCGAAGTTGCGTACGACGGTCAGTCGGTCGCCGCGACGGACGAGTCCGTCGGCGTCCCTCAGGTCGACGGACCCGGTGTCGACCCGGGAGACCGAGCGGTCAGCGAGATCGAAGCGCCAGAGGACACCCAGGCTGCCTTGGGCGACGACGAGCGCGGTGCGGTCGGGGCTGGTGACGATCCCGCCGAGGTTGAACCCCGGCACGGTGCTGATGCTGTCGGTGGCGTCGGCCCACAGCTCGATGCCGTAGCGGCCGCCGTCGTGGGCGACCCGGAAGATCTGGGGCGCGTTGGAGTTGGTGAAGTACGCCGCGCCGTCAGGACCGACCCAGACGTCGTTGAGGAACACGTTGTCGCCGGGAGCGCGGAGCGCGGCCAGGAGATCACCCGACCTGTCGTAGACCCAGAGGTCGGGGCGATCGTTGTCGATCCCGTTGGGTCCACCGGCGACGTAGATCCTGCCCGCACGGTCGGTGCTGATCCCCCGAGCGGTGAACCGACCGTCGGTGCCGTCCCCGCGGAGCCACTCCTCGGTCTGCGACGTCCTCGAGGTTCCCCGATGGATCTCGCCGCCGGTGACCTCGGAGACGTAGAAGCGACCTCGGCGCTGGTCGGCGCCGATGCCCTCGAACTTCGACCCCTCGGCGTCCCCGGTGAGCAGGTAGGTCGCGGGGCGCCGGTCTCCGTCCTCGTGCGCAGCCGACGAGGTCGCGGTCGCGAGGGGCGCCAGGGCGACCAGGGTCGCAGCGGTGAGCGCGGGCACGAGTGAGCGGTTCATGGGTCGGAGCTCCTTCGGAGGAGGGGACGGATGGTGGCCTTCGACCATCGAGTGTGGCTGCCTCGGACGCGTCTCGCGTCGGAGGACAAGCTGGGGTTGGGTAGCCAGTTGGCTGATGCCAGGGCGGTCGTCACGCCGTAGGCTGACGGGTCATGCGCCCGGGAAGCCACGGCATCCTCGCCGAAGCCGTCCGGCTCGACCGGTGGCTCCAGGTGGTCCTCATCGTCCTGGTCGTCACCTCGGCGCTGCGTTACGTCAGCCGCCACGGTCTCGACCTGCGTGCCGTGCTGATCCTGACCGGATCGGTCCTTCTCGTCGTCGTCTACCTGGCCCGCCCGCTGGTGCGGGGGCGCGCGTGGTGGCCCACCGTCTGGGTGCTGGGGGTGACGCTCGTGTGGGGCGCGCTGACCCTCGTCGCCCCGTCCTTCGCGTGGACCGCGGTGCCCCTGGCCTTCGCGGCTCTCGAGGTCCTCGCCTTCGGCTACGCGCTGGGGCTCGTGGTGCTGATGACGGTCGTGGTCACGGCCGGCTGGCTGCGCATCGTGGACGACTTCGATCCCACCCTGGTCGCCGGACCGGCCGGCATCGCACTGCTCACGGTCCTGGCCTACCGCGCGCTCGCGCAGGAGTCAGCCACCCGTCAACGGCTCCTCGACGACCTCGTCGACGCGCAGGACGACCTGGCCGCCGTCCAGCGTCGCGCCGGCGCGCTCGCCGAGCGGACCAGGCTCTCGCGCGAGATCCACGACTCGGTGGGGCAGGGCCTCTCGAGCATCAACCTGCTGCTCAACGCGGCCGAGCAGGAGTGGGACCGGCGCAGTGACGTCGCCCGGTCGCACGTCCGGACGGCCGCAGGAGCCGCACGCGCCGGGCTGGACGACGTACGTCGGGTGGTGCGCGACCTCGCGCCCGCCGAGATCGCCGGGCAGGACAGCACCGAGGCGCTCCCCGCGGCACTGCGGCGCCTGGAGAGCCAAGCCGGCTCCGGTGTCGCCGTGCGGGTGCGGATCCACGGGACTCCCACCCCGGTGCCGGACGAGCTGGCGAGCGCCATCATCCGCACCGCCCGCGGAGCGATGGCCAACGTCGTCGAGCACTCCTGCGCTGACCGTGCCGACATCAGCCTCACCTATCACGCCGACGAGGTGCTCCTCGACGTCCGCGACGACGGACGGGGCTTCGACCCGGCCCGCGTCGCGGCTGGAGACCTGAGAGGACGCGGCCTGCCCGGGATCTCGGACCGGGCCGCGAGCCTCGGCGGCCGCGCGGTGGTCGAGAGCGCTCCCGGCGAGGGCACCACGGTCTCGATGGCGCTTCCGCTGCGCGGGGCACCGCGATGACCCCGGTGCGCATCGTGATCGTCGACGACCACCCGGTGGTCCGTGCCGGCCTGCGCGCGCTCATCGAGGGACAGGAGGACCTGTCGGTGGTCGGCGAGGCGGGCGACCTGGTGTCCGCCGAGCGGGTCGTCGCGGTCGAGCGGCCCGACGTCGTGCTGATGGACCTGAGCCTCGGCGACGGTCCGGGCGGCGCGGAGGTCACGTCGAGGCTGACCGCGCTCGCCGAGCCGCCGCGGGTGCTGGTGCTCACGACCTACGACACGGAGTCCGACATCATCCGCGCACTGGACGCCGGCGCCCAGGGATACCTCCTGAAGGACGCGCCCCCTCACGAGCTGTGGGCCGGGATCCGGGCGGTCGCCCGTGGCGAGACCGTCCTGGCCAGCTCCGTCGCAGCCACCCTGGTCCGCCGTTCCGTCTCACCGGGACCCGTCGTGACCGAGCGGGAGGTCGAGGTGCTGGCCCTGCTCGCACGGGGCCTCGGCAACAAGGACATGGCCCGGGAGCTCTTCGTCTCCGAGGCCACCGTCAAGTCCCACCTCTCGCACATCTACACCAAGCTGGGGGTCGAGACCCGCGCCGGCGCGGTGGCGGCCGCGATCGAGCAACGCATCATCCGGGCCTGAGAGGCCGTGCGTCGGGCCTGGAGCCTGCGTCCTGTTGCTAGTCCGTCTCGGCCAGCACGTAGAGCATGCCGAGCAGCGCCGTGACGCCGGTGCCGATGATGAGCAGCCCGCTCACCAGGAACGCGGTCCACGACCCGATCGTGGCGTCCCGGATCGTGCCCATCGCCTCGAGCGCGGTGCTCATCGCGATCCCGATGCCGAAGGAGGCGACGGACCCGACGGCCAGCCACTTCGCCGAGGCCGGCCACCGGACCTCCGTGCGGGGGTGCTCGCGGCCGTCGATGAGAAGAACGGCGGCGGCGGCGATCGCGGTCCACGTCGCCACGACGAGGAAGGCCGCCATCGAGTCACCCGCCCGGTGCCAGCCCGCCGACATGGTCGCGAAGGCGGTCAGGGTCGCGGTCACCAGGCCCACGACCAGCGTGGGGTAGCGCCACCGAGCAGGGACGACGAACAGAAGTGCGGCGAACGCGGAGAAGACCGCCGTCGTGTGACCGCTGGGGAGGCTGTTGAGGGTCGCCGGTGACACCTCGCTGAGCCCGACGTCGGGTCGCACGAGCACGTACTCCTTGAGCACCATGGTCGTCACGTTGGCCCCGACCAGCAGTCCCACGGCCGCGAGCCCGGGACCTCGGGCGAGGCGGATCAGCGCGAGGGTGGCGACCAGCGCCACGGCGCCCAGCAGGGACGCCACCGACACCACGTCCAGGATCGTGTCGGCACCGTCGGCGAGGGCCGAGCGGGTCAGGAGGGCGCCGCGGAGTGAGGCATCCCCGAAGACCCGGCCCTGCAGGGTGCGGACCGTCAGGTAGTAGACGAGGAACAGGCCTGCCACGCCGACCAGCGCGACCAGGGTGATCCTCGCCAGGGGCGCGCCGAGGCGCCGCACGCGTCCGTCAGTCACCCGGAGGAGTCTGCCCCGTCGCCGGTTGCGTCCGGCAGCGCGTCCGAGGCGCGGCCGTCCGGGGTCAGTCGCGGTGGCGCTCGCTGGCATAGAGCCGGAACAGCAGGTACGCCGCGACGGCGCCCAGCAGGTGCCAGGCGGCGTGGCCCTGCACGAGCGAGCCGGGGTCGCACCAGCCGTGCTGCGACAGGGTCCAGATCGCGAACGCGACGAGCATCGACGCCAGGGCAGCGCCGCCGTACCTCAGGTCCGCGCGGGCTCCACCGCGGCGCCACAGCTGGATCTCCACCACGATCGCCACCACGAGCAGCAGCCCGAAGGCGGCGTTGCCCGCGAAGTGCACCACGGGGATCTTCCGGTCCCAGAGGCCGATCAGCTCGCACGCGGCGACGAGCAGGAGGAAGACCTGCCAGAAGAACACCGGCTCGCGTCCTAGCCGACGGGTCACCGCGTAGGCCGCCGCGAAGCTCGCGAGCAGGAACATCGACGTCACGTCCAGCAGGCCGCCCAGCGAGGACTGCGTCGCGTGCATCGCCGCGCTCGCCGGCCCGAGGAGCACCACGATGCACGCGTATCCCGTGGCGACCCCCGGGAAGCGGGGGAGCGTGTCGCCCAGTCGGGCCGGCTCCCGGGCCCGCCAGCCGATCGCCAGGCCGGCGACGACGAACCCCAGGTTGGAGAGCGTGTTGGCAGGCTGCTTGACCCAGCCGTCGCGGGCGGCCTCGCAGAACTCGGCGCCGCGTCCGACATCGGCGCCCAACCAGCCGAGGCGCACGGCCAGGACCAGCAGCCCGATCGACACGGTCGCGGTCACGACCGCTGCCGCGAACGGTCGAGTCTCCTGGGCAGCCGGCACCACGCGAATGTAGTCGCTCGGTCGCCGTTGGTGTCCTGGCCCGGACGCAACGTGCCGCGCTACGGAGAAGGGGCCACGTGGCCCCGTCTCCCTAGCGCCCGGTAGGGGTCGTCGCCACGGTGCCGACGTCCGCTCTCGGCCGGGACCTTTGGCCCTCGTCAGGAGCCGTGTGCGGCCGTTGGATGAGGACAGACAAGCCGGAGGAGAGCACATGCAGAAGGAATCACTGACCGCGCTGGTGCGACACCACCTCGAGGCAGCCAGGGTGGCCTCGAGCGGTCGCAGCGCCCACACCGTCTACGGCGGGCACGAGCACGTCCTGCGCCAGACCCTGATCGCACTGCGGGCGGGCAGCGACCTCGACGAGCACGAGAACCCGGGTGAGGCCACCCTCCAGGTGCTGCACGGCCGGGTGACCCTCGTGGCGGGGGAGACGAGGTGGAACGGCTCGCCGGGCGACCTGATCACCATCCCGGAGTCGCGCCACTCGCTCGAGGCGGTCGAGGACTCTGCGGTGCTGTTGACCGTCGCCAAGGCGCTCTGTTGATCACGACCGGCTGATGACGACCGGCTGCTCACGACCGGCTGGGACCAGGAGGTTGCACCTCGGTCGTCTGGCCGGGGTGTCAGCATGTGCGCATGGTCCGGATCTCGCTCTCGCGGCTCCCGGGCGACCGGGTGCTCGTGGTGGACGAGGGGCGGGAGCGTGAGGTCTCGACGACCGACCTGCCGGCGTACGTCGAGGCACGCGAGGTGGGTCGGCCGCGCTGGGTGTGGGACGACACCGCCCGGTGGTACCCGCCGCTGCTGGCCGCCGGCGTCCGGGTGGAGCGCTGCCACGACCTGAGGTTGTGCCACCACCTCCTGCGCCGGGCCCCCGCCGCGGATGCCCGGCTGCTGGTCGGGGCGGAGTCGGAGCACTGGGACCGCCTGGGCCCGAGCGCGCAGTCGGACCCGGCGCTGTTCTCCGCGGACGACACCGCCGAGCACCTGCGAGCCGACCTCGAGGACGCCCGGCAGCAAGCGGTCGTGGCGGCCTCTCCCGAGTCGACGAGACTGGGGCTGTTGCTCGCCGCCGAGTCGTCGGGGGCGCTGGTCGCGGCCGAGATGACCTTCGCCGGGGTGCCGTGGCGGACCGACGTGCACGAGCGACTGCTCACCGACCTGCTGGGGCCGCGCCCCGCCCGCGGTGCGCGGCCCTCCGTGCTGGAGGCGCTGGCGAGCGAGGTGCGCACCTCGCTCGGTGCCCCGGGCCTCAACCCCGACTCGCGTCCCGACCTGCTGGTGGCGCTGCGCCGGGCCGGGCTCGAGGTCGCGGACACCCGAGCCTCCTCGCTGCGCACGCTCGACCACCCGGGCGTCGCGGCGCTGCTGCGCTACAAGCAGCTGTCCCACCTCTTCCAGACCAACGGCTGGGCCTGGAGCGACCGCTGGGTCAGCGGCGGCCGCTTCCGCCCGGCGTACCAACCGGCGGGCTCGACGACGGGGCGCTGGTCGTCCAACGGCGGCGGCGCACTGTCGTTCCCGGTGCAGGTGCGGCCGGCGGCCGTGGCCGACGAGGGCTGGACGTTCGTGGTCGCCGACGTCGCCCAGCTCGAGCCGCGCGTGCTCGCCGGCATGAGCGGGGACCGGGCGCTGGCCAGGTCGGCACGCGGGGCGGATCTCTACCAGGGGATGGTCGAGGACGGCGCGGTGACGAGCCGCAACGAGGCCAAGCTCGGCCTGCTCGGTGCCATGTACGGCGCCACCAGCGGCGAGAGCGGTCGGATGGTCGCCGGGCTGAGTCGCCGCTACCCCGACGCCTTCGGCCTGGTCGAGGAGGCCGCCCGCGCGGGGGAGCGGGGCCAGGTGGTCCGGACCCTGCTGGGCAGGGGGTCGCCCAGCCTGGGCGAGGTCTGGGACCTCGACCCCGACGAGCCGCAGCCCGATCCCGAGAGCCAGGCCCGCCTCCGCCGCGCCTACGGGCGCTTCACCCGCAACTTCGTCGTGCAGGGGACCGGCGCCGAGTGGGCGCTGAGCTGGATCGCCGACCTCCGCAACCGGCTGTGGCGCCTGGGCGGGAGCGGTGCGTTGACCGACCGACCCCACCTGGTCTTCTTCCTCCACGACGAGGTGGTCGTGCACGCGCCCCTCGCGCTCGTCGACGACGTCGCGGCCCAGGTCACGGCGGCGGCCGACACGGCCGGTGGGCTGCTCTTCCGCGAGCTGAGCATCGACTTCCCGCTCACCGTCTCGGTCGTGTCGTCCTACGCCGATGCGGGCAAACCGGGCGCGAACGACAGGTCCTGACTGGTCCGGAGGGGGCCGTGGGTTCCCATCCGGGCCCCGGCACGTCACCATGGGAGAGTCACGTGGTTGGGGCGACCGTCCTCGAGGCCGGATCACCACGGCTGCGTGCTTGTGGGTCATCGTTCCCGCCGAGTCCGGCGGGAACGGTGGTGCCGCGCCGAGCGGCCCTGCTCAGGTGGTCACAGCAGGGTGCTCCAGTAGTCCCAGAACCGGACCAGCGCCAGCACGACCACCAGCAGGTACCAGCCCAGCACGACCAGGTAGCGCACCGACCACAGCGCCTCGACCGTGCGGCTCCGGGTGTGGGCCCGCGCGGCGAGGAGCACCGACCAGACCGCGATCGGGATCGTCACCGCCCAGACGACCAGGCACCAGGGGCACAGGGCGCCGATCCGGTAGAGGCTCTGGAAGGCCAACCAGTGCACCAGGGCCAGGCCCAGCGCGGACCCACCCGCCAGGCCGGTCAGCACCCAGAGGTGCAGTCGCGTCCCTGAGGCCACGAGGACCCCCAGCGTGAGGACGACGCTGAAGCCGATCAGTCCCAGCAGGGAGTTGGCGAAGCCGAAGACCGAGGCCTGGTCGGTGACCATGACCGATCCGCAGGACAGGACCGGGTTGAGGTCACAGGCGGGCTCGAACGTCGGGTCCTCGAGCAGCCGGATCTTGTCGACGGTCAGGGCGAAGGCCGCCGCCAGCCCGATCGCACCGAGCGTGGCCAGCCCGACGCCGAACGAGCGGGCGGGTGGGGCGGGCGCGCGGACGTCGGGCTCGGTCGGGGTCATGGTCGGGGTCATGGTCGAGCCGCGTCGACCGCAGCCTCGAGGTCGGCAGGATCGACCTGCTCGCCGTTGACGAAGACCGACGGGGTGCTGGTCACGCCGTCGTCGAACACGGCCTCGGTGGTGGACCCGGCCCAGTCGTCGTAGGGGCGGTCCGCGATGCACGACGCGACGTCACCTGCTCCGGAGTCGGTGGCGATCCGGGTGAGCTGGTCGTCGCTGAGCCCGGCACCGCCCTCGGCCGGCTGCTGGGTGAAGAGGGCCTCGTGCATCGTCGACCACGCGTCCGGTCCGGCGTCGTCGAGCACGCACATGGAGGCGTTGAGGGCGCGGCTGGAGTAGTCGGTCGTCGAGGCCTGGTCGAGGAAGGCGATCGTGCGGTACTCCACCGCCGTGTCGACGTCCTCGCGGTACTGCGCCAGGAGGTCGCCGTACGCCGTCTCGAACTGCTGGCAGGCCGGGCACTGGAAGTCCTCGACCAGCTGGACGGTCACCGTGGCGTCCTCGGGGCCGAAGCGGACCGAGCCGTCGCTGGTGAGGCCCGGGGGCGTGGCTCCCGGCTCGTCGGGGGAGCGGTTGGCCAGGACGGCGACGGTGGTCGCGACGACCGCGACCACGGCGACGACGCCGATCGAGGCCTGGATGAGCAGGGAACGGCGCCTGTCGCGCCTGGCCTGCTCGCGCAGGAGACCCGCGGCGACGGCCCGCTGCTCCGCGCGGCCCTGCTTGACCGAGTCGGCGACGGGCGGGATGTGGGGCTGCTTCTTCTTGGACATGGGGGCTGCTTCCTGGAGTGGGGCGCACGGGTGGCCCGACGGGCTCGCGCTCTCGTCGGGCAGCCTCGGGCAGAGGGTGCGGGGTGGGGTCAGGCAGCAAGGAGCGGGGGCCCGCGGCGGGTCTGCGGACCGGTCCGCCAGTCCGAGTCGGGCACCGGCCGACGATCGACCGGGACCGGGCTCACGCGGGGCGCGACGTGAGCCGGGTGGTGGACGACGAGCCGCGGGACGACTCGTCGTCGGGCCAGGGCGATCAGGGTCCACAGGGTGCGCTCGCCGTAGGCCAGCCAGAGACCGGCCACGGCGGCGACGGCGAGGTGGACCGCCATCATCGGCGCGTGGGCATGGAGCTCGCCGACGAGGTGACCGACCGGCAGCGCCGGGACGAGCGCCTCGCCCCCGCCCGACGGTGCATAGGCATCCTGGAGGGAGCCGACGCGGCGACCACCGACCAGGGGGAGCAGTCCCTCGCTGCCGGGTGGGGTCACGGTCGCGCTCGCGCGTCGGACGTCACCGGTGTGCCCGGCCGTCAGGCTCAGGGCGAGGTGGAGCACGGCCTGACCGCCCACGACCATCGCCACGAGGCGGGTCGTCGAGGCCGGCCGGGTCAGCATCGGCACGCTGAGCAGCACCGACAGGGCGAACAGGAGGGCCAGCAGGGCCGGGGCGGGCAACCGCCCTGCTGCGGTCACGTGGCCCGCGACCCCGAGGAAGAAGGAGACCGAGGCGACCATCAGCGCACGCCACCACAGGACGGCGGTGTCGATGGGGCGCTCCACCTCACCAGTCTCCCACGCAGGCACCGCCCCACTCGCCAGGAGGCTGGCCGCAGCTCAGCGCTTAACTTTGCGATAGTTCAGGTATAACCTGAACTCATGCCCGTTCTGTACACGCTCATCGGAGACGTCGTCGGCTCCCGCGGCATCGCGGACCGCGCGGGCTTCCAGCGGCGCCTCGCCGGCGTCCTCGACGAGGTCACGGCGCTCCTGCAGCCGGCCCAGCGACTCGAGCCGACGGTGGGCGACGAGCTCCAGGGCGCCTTCGCCACGCTGGCTGACGCGAGCCTCGCGGCCCTGCTCGTGCGTCTCGGGCTGCTGCCCGACGGCGACGTCCGCTGCGGGCTGGGCCACGGCGACCTCACGGTCCACGACGCCGACCAGCGCCCGCTCCTGCAGGACGGCCCCGGCTGGTGGGCCGCGAGGGACGCGCTCGAGGTGCTCGGCCAGCCACGCCGCGCGACGCAGCGCACCTGGTACGTCGGGCCCGACGCGGGTCCTGCCAACGCCTTCCTGCTCACCCGTGACGCCTTGGTCGACCGGCTCGGCGACCGGGGGTGTCGCCTGCTGGCCGCTGCTCTCGCCGGAGCCACCCAGACCGAGATCGCGGCAGCCGAGGGGATCAGCAAGTCCGCCGTCAGCCAGCAGTTCGCGAAGGGTGTCGGCGCCGTGCGCGATGCTCATCTCAGCTTCGCGGCGACCGCAGCCGCCGACCTGGAGGAGGAGACGTGAGCCTGGTGCTGGTGGGCCTGTGGTTGGGCGCGATCGGGGTGGGTGACCTCCTGCGCGCCTCCCACGACGTCGTCGGCCGGCGCCGGCTCGGCTCCTGCCTGGCCGCGGCCCTCGTCGTGCTGCTCGCCGGTCTGGTGCTCCTCGCGCCGGGCTTCGGCCGCGGCCTCCTGCTGCTGCTGGGCCTCGGGGCGCTCGTGGCCGCCTGGTTGGTGACCTCGACGGCCGCGCTCGATCCGCGGCGCGGCCATCGAGAGCGGGGTCGGGCCCGGGCCGGGGCGTTCGCGGCCCTCGCGGCCGGAGCCCTCGTGGCGGTGCTCGGCGTGCAGGCGATCGACTCGCCGCTCGCCTGGCCGGAGGCGATCGACCGCACCATCGCCGCACGCTGGCCGGCCGCCGACCTCGTGGTGGCCCTGGGCGTCGTGGTCTCCCAGCTGGTCACGGCCAACATCGTGGTCCGCCTCCTGCTCGACGCCGTCGGCGTCCCGGCCACGACCAACGAGAAGCAGCTCAAGGGCGGGCGGGTGCTGGGCCCGATGGAGCGCATCTTCATCGTCGGGCTCGGTGCCCTGGGCGAGCTCACGGCCGCCGCCATCGTGGTCGCGGCCAAGGGCCTGCTGCGCTTCCCCGAGCTCCAGCGCGCCCAGCAGCAGCAGAGCGTCCCGGCCGACGGGCCGAGCGACGTGACGGAGTACTTCCTCATCGGCAGCTTCGCCAGCTGGTTGCTGGCCCTCGGCGGCGCCGCCCTGATCTACCTCGCCTGAGGCGGCACCTCGCGCCAGACCTAGACTCCGCCCCATGACGTGGAAGCGCCCGGTCCCCCTCGTCGGAGACCGTACGACGGCAGCCGAGCGGGCCGTCGACGTCGCTGCCTGGGCGTTCCCCGAGGAGGCGCGCGACGCGTTCTACGAGGTGCTGGCCGCGCGGCGCGACATCCGCCGCTACCGGCCCGACGCCGTGGGCCCGGAGGTGCTGGACCGGGTGCTCTCGGCGGCCCACGCCGCGCCGTCGGTGGGGCACAGCCAGCCCTGGCGCTTCATCGTCGTGTCCCGGCCCGAGACCCGTGAGCGGGCCGCGCGGATGGCCGACGAGCACCGGCTGCGCCAGGCGCGCGGGCTCGACCCGGAGGCCGCCCGTCGACTCCTCGACCTCCAGCTGGAGGGCATCCGCGAGGCGCCCCTGGGCATCGTCGTGGCCTGCGACCGGCGGACCCCGGCCGCTGGCGTGCTGGGTCGCGCGACGTTCCCCGACGCCGACCTCTGGTCGTGCGCGACCGCGATCCAGAACCTGTGGCTGGCTGCCCGGGCCGAGGGGCTCGGGGTCGGCTGGGTCACGCTCTTCGACCCCGTCGAGCTCGAGGAGCTGCTGGGCCTGCCCGAGGGCGTCGTGACGCTGGGGTGGCTGTGCCTGGGCTGGCCCGACGAGCGGCCGCCCGCCCCCGGTCTGCAGCGCGCCGGCTGGTCGCACAAGCGTCCCCTCAGCGAGGTCGTGCTGGCCGAGCGCTGGAGCGACGACGCGAGCCCGCCGACCTCCCACCTGCGCGCGCCCGACCGGGGCGAGGTCGTCGGGGTCCGCGACGAGGCCGACACGCTGCTGACCCCGCCGGGCTCGCTCGGTGTGCTCGACCGCTACGTCGACCGTGTCGAGGCGGTCCTGCAGGGCCGGGCTCCCGAGACCGGGCAGGACCGGGCGCCGAGCGGTGCGCTGCTGCTGGCCGCGGGGCGGCACCCGGTGACGCAGCTCGGCGTCTCGGCCTTCGGCGCCGACGTGACCGACGAGATCCTCGCCGCCAGCCGGGTAGGGGAGTCGGTGGGCGCGGCCACGGCGCGCTCGACCGGCCTCGCGCTGCGCGTGGTCGATGCCGGCTCGGCGACCGGTGACCTGGTCCACAGCGACGCCCTCGCCTCAGCCCGGGTGGACGGGCTGATCGAGCAGGGCCGCCTCCTGGGCGCCGAGATCGCGCGCGAGCACGGGGTGCTCGTCCTCGGGGAGGTGGGCATCGGCAACACCACCGTCGCGGCCGCGCTCGCCGCAGCCCTGCTCCTCCTGCCGGCCGACGAGGTGGCGGGTCTCGGAGCCGGCTCCGACAGCGCGATCCTCGAGCGCAAGACGTGGGTCGTCGAGCAGGCGCTGGCCCGGGTGCGGGCCGAGCACGGCCCCCACCTCAGCCCCCGTCAGGCGCTCGCGTCCCTCGGGGGGCCGGAGACCTGCCTCCTGGCCGGTGCGGTGCTCGGCGCCGCCGCCCACGGCACCGTGACGGTCCTCGACGGGCTCGCGACCAGCGTCGCGGCGCTGGTCGCCGTCCGGCTCGAGCCCGGTGCCGCGGCCTACCTCGTGGCCGGACAGCGCAGCCGCGAGCGTGCGCACGCCACGGTGCTCGAGCACCTGGGGCTCGAGCCGCTGCTGGACCTGCGTCTGCGGGCGGGCGAGGGAGTCGGGGCGAGCCTGGCGGCGGGGCTGCTGCTCACCGCGATCGACGTACGCCGCAGGACGGGGCGCACGGGCCCCACCAGCCCAGCCGCCGGCTGAGCGCGTCGCGAGGCGGCGCGCTCACGCCGTGATGGCGCCGTCCGCGCCGGCGGGGTGGACGGCCCCGAGCAGCAGGTCGCGCCGGGCCACGAGGTCCGACACCGCGGCGAGGAAGCGCACGGTGCTGTCGCCGACCTGGAGGTCGTCGAAGTAGTGGTGGCGCATCGCCACCCGCGCCAGGTGGTGCTCGTCGTGGTCGAGGCGCGCCGCGACGAGGGCCGTGATCTCGGCCTGGGTCTGGTCGTCGACCACGTCGGCGCACCGGCTGACCGGGACGTCCTGGCGCAACCGGTCGGCGTCGTGGTGGCGGTCGGTGAGGAAGATCGGCCTCTCGGTGCGCAGGTAGAGCCAGTCCAGGCCCACCGACGACACGTCGGTGAGCATCGCGTCGCAGTCGGGGATGATCGCCAAGATGTCGCCGACGGTGATGGACACGTGGCCGCCGTCGGGGTCGCGGTGCGCGGCGTCGCCGACCAGCGCCAGGATGTCGAGGTGGGCGTCGCGCACGGCGGGCGTGGTGCTGGTGGCGACCTTGGGGTGCGGCTTGTAGACCAGGCGCACGTCGGGGACGGCGAGGATCGCGCGGACCAGGTCGACGCCGCGGGTGTCGACCGAGGTGTAGTCGTTGTAGTCGGCGTCGCCCTCCCAGGTGGGGGCGTAGAGGACCGTGCGGCGGCTGCTCGGCGCCAGGACCGGTGCCGGACGCAGGTCGAGCTGGGGGCGGCCGATGCGCACCAGGCGGCTGGTGTCGAACTCCATCAGGCCCAGGACGTGGCGCTCCACCGCCGCCTTGCCCGCGACGAAGACGCGGTCGTAGGCCTTGGCGTTGTTGCTCGCCATCGACTGCTTGTCGCTCTCACCGTGGTTGATGTGGGCGTGGAGCAGCCGGGCGTCGAGGAGCGACTGCACGTTGAGGATCGAGTTGTTGCAGTAGAGGGCGACCTTGGCGTCGAGGTGCGCGTAGAGATCGGTCAGCTCGCGGAACGACGGAGCCTCGAAGACGGGCAACGTCGTGCGGCCGCGCAGCACCCGGGCGGAGTCGGGGTCGCGGACCACGATGCCCACCGGGTGGGCAGCGTGGAGCACCTCGAGGACGGGGAGCCACTGGACCATCTGGTAGGTCCGGGTGGGGTCGTCGGCGAAGTAGGCGATGACCGAGACTTCGTGCACCGGCCAAGTTTACGTCGGGCAGGTGCATCGCCGCCTCGCCCGGGTGGGTGGGGCCCGGTCGACGTGACGGGGGGCACCTAGCATCGCGTCGTGCCCCCTCGCTCCCCGCTGCCGCCTCGCCACGGCCTGAGCGCCGCGTGGATGCGCACCCCCGACCGGGACCCCCGGGCGGAGCCACCGTGGCCGACCATGGGTGACTGGCTCCGGGCGCGGGTCGGCGAGCGCACCGACGTGATGGCCATGCTCGCGGGGGACCGCATCGTCTACGACGACCTGCGCCCGGTGCGCGACGTCGACGCCTACACCCCGCACACGTTCGTGTGGTTCCACCGGGACCTGCGCGACGAGGCCGTGGTCCCCGGGGAGATCCGGGTCGTGCATCGCGACGAGCGGATCCTGGTCGTCGACAAGCCGCCCTTCCTGTCCACCATCCCGCGCGGGCAGCACGTGCAGCAGAGCGTGGTGGTCCGGCTGCGCCACGAGCTCGGCCTGCCCGAGCTCGCGCCGCTGCACCGCCTCGACCGGGTCACGTCCGGGCTGCTGCTCCTGGCCACCGAGAAGCGGTGGCGCGGGCCCTACCAGGTGATGTTCGAGCACGGCACGATCCGCAAGAGCTACCGCGCGCTGGCCCCGTGGCGCGACGACCTGGGGCTCCCGGTCACGGTGCGCAACCACCTCCGCAAGGTCCGCGGTGCCCTGCAGGCCGAGGTCGTGCCGGGAGCGCCGGTCAACGCCGAGACGCTCGTCGAGATGGAGTCGCGCCTCGGCGACCTCGCGGTCTACCGCCTCAGCCCGCGCACGGGGCGCACCCACCAGCTGCGGATGCACCTCCACGACCTCGGCATCCCGATCGAGGGCGATCCGCTCTACCCCGTCGTGCGCGACGTCCCCGTCGACGACTTCACCAGGCCGCTGCAGCTGCTGGCCGCCGGGCTCGCCTTCACCGACCCGGTCGACGGGACAGAGCGGTCGTTCCTCAGCGGTCGGTCGCTGCCGCTCGCGCCCGAGGACGGTCAGCCCAGCAGCGCGACGACCTCGGCGGAGGCGTAGAACGGCGCCAGCTGCTCGCGCAGCAGCCGCTCGAGGTCACCGGTGTGCTCGAGCGCGACGAGCACCCCGGGGGCGATGCCCACCAGGTCGGCGACCAGGTCGGCCCGGTCCAGGTCGAGCTCGGCCAGCAGCTCGGTGGGCGTGTAGCCGCCGAAGCGCTCGAAGAACGCCTCCACCACCGCATCCGTGAGCTGGGCGACCCGCTCGTGGGCGAGGGTGCTGATCGCGAGGTCGTGGCCGGCGCCGATCACACCCTCGATCTCCTCGGCGGTGACGTGGTCCCCGAGACCGCCGACCGGCTCCTGGGCGACCAGGTCCCAGACCTGCAGCACCGCCTCGCGGGTGGTCGGGTCCCGGAGGGTCTCGATGAGGATCCGGTTGAGGCGTCGTACGGCGAACGTCCCGCCCTTGCCGACCGTGTCACCGAGCAGCCCCTCGAGCTGCTTGTCGGCCGCGCCGACCATCCGGGTCGCCGCACTGGTCCCGAAGGACATCAGCGAGCCCAGGCCGGGCACCTTGTCGGCGACGGCCTTGTTGGCCTGGAGCACCTCGGCGACCACGCGACCCATGAAGCGCGAGGCCATCGTGCCCACCAACGGGCTCGCGGTGAGACGCTCGAGACCGCGCTCGAGCAGCGGGCTCAGGGCCAGCAGCTCGTCGAGCAGCGCCTCGAGCTGGGCACGGTCGATGACCTCGCCCAGGGGGTGGGGCTCCGCCGGCCCGTCGCGCACCACCTGCACCGCGACCTCGACGATGGCGCCGACCGCGGCGCTGCTCGGCACCGTCGCCAGCGAGCGGGTGACGATCGCCTTGATCGCCGCCCGGTCCACCAGGTCGTCGAGCCGGTGCCCGCCCGCGGCGTCGAGCAGGCTCTCGGCGAGCCCCGTCACCGTCGGCGCGAGGTCATCGCCGCGCAGCCGGTCGAGGTGGAAGCGCACCTGCGCGTCCAGGAGCCGCTCGGTGAGGGTCGGGTCGGGTGACGCGGAGGGGGAGCTCGCTCGAGGGGTCGTGGGCACGGAGGAGAACCTACGGGGCGCCCGCGAGACCTAGGCAGCCGTCCCGCGGTCGACGGAGAGCACCGCGCCCGTGACCGACGCCGCGGCGTCCGAGGCGAGGTAGGCCACCGCGTCCGCGATGTCACGCGCCGGCATGAAGCCGTAGCGGGCGCCGGCGGTCTCGCTGAGCAGCGCCCAGTCGAGCACGGTGTCGCGGTGCTCGGCCGCGGCTGCCATCGGCAGCTCGGTCTCCACGCCACCGGGGCAGACGGTGTTGACGCGGATCCCGTCAGCGGCGAGCTCGAGGGCCAGCGACTTCATCAGCATGATCACGCCGCCCTTGGAGGCGCAGTAGGCCGCCTGGTAGGGCTGGGCGCGCAGGCCGGCGATGGAGGCGATGGTGACGATGGCGCCACGGCTCTCCCGCAGGTGGGGGTGCGCCGCGTGGCTCATCAGCATGGGTCCGGTCAGGTTGACGCCCAGGTGCCGCTGCCAGGTGGCGACGTCGAGGTCCTCGAAGCGGCGGAACTGGTCGATGCCGGCCACGTTGACCAGCACGTCGAGGCCACCGAGCTGCGCGGTCGCGGCGCCCACGGCGGTGGCGACCGAGTCAGCGTCGCTCACGTCGCAGGCCAGGACACCGTCGCCCTCGCGCAGGTCGAGCCCGACGACGCGGGCCCCCTCCTCGGTGAGCAGGTCGACGGTGGCGCGTCCGATGCCACCTGCTGCTCCCGTCACCAGAACGCGCTTGCCCTCGAACCGTGCACCCATGTCGCTCTCCGTCTGCTCGTCGATGCGTCTCCCACGAGACCGCGACGCATCCTCGCAGGCGGGTGCGGCAGGCTGGTGCCCATGACGCCCCTCGGACCCGACGGCGAGCCCGGTCGCCGCTCCGCCGACCGGGGCGAGCGTCTCGCCGCGTGGCTCGAGGAGCTCGACCTGGTCGACCAGCTGGTGGCTGCGGGGCTCCCGTCACTCGTGAGGGACGTCGACGGTGCTGCCGTGTGGACCGACCCGCTCACCGACCTGCCGCTCGCCGAGGACCAGCTCGAGCAGCTCGACCGGCTGCTGCACGACGAGGGCACCGAGCCGGAGCACGGGGTGCCGGTGGCCCTGGTGCTGATGGCGCGCCAGGCCCGGGTGCGCGCCGAGCTCCTGGCCAGCCCGTGGCTGGGCTACGCGGAGCTGGCGCAGCGGCGCGGCGCGTCGCTCAACGCGACCCGCTTCGCCGTGCACAAGGCAGGCGCGGCCCACGAGCTGCTCGTCGTCCCCACCGGGTCGGCCGCGATCGTCCCCGCCTTCCAGCTGACCGAGGCGGGCGTCCCGCGGCCCGAGCTCGCCCCGGTGCTCGTCCCGTTGCTCGCCGCCGGCCTGGACCCCTGGCGGGCCTGGGCCTGGCTCACGCAGCCGGCCGGCCTGCTCGGGGGGCTCGTGCCGGAGCGGGCCGTGCTGGACCCCGACGACGCCGACCTGGCCCGCCACGCCGCCGTCCGCCTGGCCGAGCGGGTCACCGCCCGGCCCTGAGCACCGGTCCCGCCGATGGGTCAGACGGACACGACGCCGGGCGGCAGCGGCGGGCGGCGCCCCAGCTCGCTGCGCGCGATCGAGCGCAGGTGCACCTCGTCGGGTCCGTCGAAGAGCCGCATGGCGCGGTGCCAGGCATACATCGCGGCCAACGGGGTGACATCGGTGACGCCGGCCCCTCCGTGCACCTGGATGGCCCGGTCCATGACGGCGGTGGCGGCGCGGGGCACGGCCACCTTGGCCATCGCGACCAGGTCCTTGGCGGCCTTGTTGCCCTCCGTGTCGATGACCTGGCAGGCGCGGTAGCAGAGCAGGCGGGCCTGCTCGATCTCCAGGCGCGACTCCGCGATCTGCTGACGTACGACGCCCTGGTCGGCCAGCGGTGCGCCGAACGCGACCCGCGACTGGGCGCGGTCGACCATCATCGCCAGCGCCCGCTCCGCCGCACCGAGGGCGCGCATGCAGTGGTGGATCCGGCCGGGGCCGAGGCGGGCCTGGGCCGCCGCGAAACCGCCGCCCTCCTCGCCGATCACGTTCGTCACCGGGACCCGCACGTCCTCGAAGGTGACCACGGCGTGGCCGTGCTGGTCGTGGTGGCCGAAGACGGGGAGGTCGCGCACGACCGTCACACCGGGGGTGTCGCGCGGCACGATGACCATCGACTGCTGGCGGTGGGTGGCCGCCTCGGGGTCGGTCTTGCCCATGACGATCAGCACGGCACAGCGCGGGTCCATCGCGCCGCTGGTCCACCACTTGCGACCGTTGATGACGTAGTCGTCGCCGTCGCGCTCGATGCGCGTGGCGATGTTGGTCGCGTCGCTGCTCGCGACGTCGGGCTCGGTCATGGCGAAGGCGGAGCGGATCTCGCCGGCGAGCAGGGGCTCGAGCCAGGTGGACTGCTGCTCGGCGGTGCCGAGCAGGTGCAGCAGCTCCATGTTGCCGGTGTCGGGCGCCTGGCAGTTGATGGCCTCGGGGCCGAGGTCGTTGCTCCACCCGGACAGCTCCGCGATGGGGGCGTACTCCAGCTGGGTGAGCCCGGACTCGGAGGGCAGGAAGAGGTTCCACAGGCCCAGCTCGCGCGCCTCCGACTTCAACCGCTCGATGACAGGTGGGACCGTGTGACCGTCGGGTCCGCCGGCCTGACGGTGCGCGGCGTACTCCGCCTCGGCGGGCAGCACCCGGTCGCGCATGAACCCCGCCATCGTCGCGCGCAGCTCCTGGGCACGCGCTGAGGGGGACGGGATGGTGTGGTCGTCACGCAGGTCGGTCACGGCGCTCCTGGGCTAGGCCGAGCGGCGCTCGGGGGCGTGGGCAGTGTTGCCGGTGTGAGGACCGCTCGCAAGGTCGGTCGAGGTGGTGCCGCCACCGGGCGGGCCGGTCGGCATCATGGGGGCCATGAGGTTCACCGAGCACGAGATGACGGTGGCCGTCGACGCGGTGGCGCGACGGCTGCACGCGGCCACCCGACCGCCGTGGCGCCGGGGCGACGCCGCCACGGCCTACGACGCGCTCGACCGGGTGAAGAAGTGGCGGCTCAAGGTCACCGCGGGCGAGGTGGTGCTGCCCGTGCTCACCGCGCTGCCCGAGCGCCCCACGGTGGGGGCGCGCCCGGAGTTCACCGCCGCCGAGCTCAGCGAGGCCGCGCAGCGGGCGGCGCGCGACGTGATGGAGCACCGCAAGCCCGGTGCCTGGGACGCGCTGTCCACCAAGCGACGCAGCGGCCTGGTCACCGCCGCCGTCGAGCTCACCCGGGTGGCGGTGGCCGGCATGCCCGTGCGGCAGGACCCTGACGCGCTGATCGTGCCCGACCACCTCTGACCCGACCACCTCTGAGCTGCCGCTGGTGGCCGCTCAGAGCGCGTCGAGGTGGTCCTTCATGCTGTCCGCGACCTTGTCGGCGAGGAGCTTCAGGCCGAGCGGCATCAACGGCTCGGCGAGCTTGGCGGCACCGTGCGGCGTGAACTCCGCGTGGTAGGTCACCGCGGTGCCCGTGCCCTCCCGGGCGAAGGTCATCGTGTCGAGGAGGCTCAGCGAGTCACCGGCGTCGCCCTTGAGCTGCAGCCGCTCGTGCTCGACACGCTCGGTGACGACGTAGTGGACCTCGCTCTCGTGGCCGAGGAACTTCGAGACGTTGGTGTACGTCGTGCCCACGCCGCCGTCACCCGAGGTGCGGGTCGTCGACACCGAGGGCGGGTCCCACTGCTCGGAGGTGCTGAAGTCGGACAGGTAGGTCCAGACCTTCTCGAGGGGCTGGTCGGTCGTGACGGTGCGCTCGACGCTGGGCATCGGGCCTCCTGAGGCTCGTGGGGGTGTCGGTCCCGGTGACCGTTTCGGGGGCGCGGCAAACACGGGTCCAGCCCGTGGGACCCTCGGTGCCGTGTGGGACATCGCAGCGACCGAGCGGGCCCGTGGCTTCGTGCTCAGCCACGACGGACGCGACCAGTCGCACGTCGACCTGGACGACCCGACCTACCTCGCCTTCGACTACGTGCGCCGGATGGGCGACATGGTCGACGCCGTGGCGCCCGTGGGGAAGCCGCTGCGGGTCGTCCACGTCGGGGGTGCGGCGATGACGCTGGCGCGCTACGTCGCCGCGACCCGCCCGACGTCGGCGCAGGTGGTGCTCGAGCCCGACGTCGAGGTGACCGCGCTGGTGCGCGCCGAGCTGCCGCTGCCGCGCCGCAGCGGCATCAAGGTGCGCCCGGTGGACGGGGTGGCCGGTGTGGCGGCCCTGCGCGACGAGCAGGCGGACCTGGTGATCCTCGATGCCTACGACGACGGGCAGGTGCCGCCGGCGCTGCTCACGCCGGCGCACTTCGCGGAGGTCGCACGGGCGCTGGCCCCCGGGGGCCTCTACCTACTCAACCTCTCCGACCGGGCGCCCTTCGCCCACACCCGACGCGTGGTCGCCGGCCTGAGGACTCACTTCGACGACCTCGCGCTCGGCGCGGAGCCCGCGACCCTGCGGGGCCGGCGCGAGGGCAACCTGCTGGTCCTCGCCTCCCGCGCACCGGTGCCCGTCACCGCCCTGCGTGCCCGGGCATCCCGTTCGCCGGCGCCCTACAAGGTGCTCGATGCGTCCCAGGTGAGCGACTCCTTCGGCGGCGGGACCGCCTTCGCGGACTGAGCGGCCCGGCGTCCTCGGTGGTCGAGCCGGGCGACGAACGCGCCCGGCGTCCCCGGTGGTCGAGCCGGGCGACGAAGGAGCCCGCGTCGAGACCGCCTTCGCGGACTGAGCGGGCGCGACCTGGGGCCCGGTGGTCGAGCCGCGTCCCCGGTGGTCGAGCCGGGCGACGAAGGAGCCCGCGTCGAGACCGCCTTCGCGGACTGAGCGGGCGCGACCTGGGGCTCGGTGGTCGAGCCGGGCGACGAAGGAGCCCGCGTCGAGACCGACGCGCGAGACCGGCGTCGAGACCGGCGTCGATACCCCCACTCTCTCCGAGTACGGTTAGGCTGGCCTAACAAACGTTCTCGAGAGGAACCACCCGTGAAGCGCTCCGCCCTCGCCGCGTCCCTGCTGCTGCTGACCTCGGTCGCCGCGACCGGGTGCTCCGGCGACGACGGCCCCTCGATCGTGGTCTACAACGCCCAGCACGAGCAGCTGCTCGAGGAGATCGCACCGCTCTTCGAGGAGGAGACCGGCATCGAGGTCCAGCTGCGCAACGGCAAGGACTCCGAGCTCGCGGCCCAGCTCATCCAGGAGGGCGACGCCTCGTCGGCCGACGTGTTCCTCACCGAGAACTCTCCCGCCATGTCGGCGGTCGAGAAGGCGGGGCTCTTCGTCGAGCTCGGGGACGCCGCGACCGCCCCGATCCCCGAGCAGTTCCGACCGACCAGCAACCTGTGGACCGGCTTCGTGGCGCGCTCGACGGTGCTGTTCTACAACCCCGACCTCGTCGACGAGACCGACCTGCCGGAGTCGCTCCTCGACCTCGCGGACCCGGCGTACGCCGGATCTGTTCTCGTTCTCCCCGACGGGCGCCGACTTCCAGGCCATCGTCGCCGCGGTCCTCGAGCTCGAGGGCGAGGACGCCACCCGCGCGTGGCTCCAGGGCATCAAGACCAACGGCACCGTCTACGACGGCAACAACGTGGTCCTCGAGTCGGTCGACGCCGGTGAGTCCGCGATGGGCATCGCCTACCACTACTACTGGTACCGGGACCAGGCCGAGTCCGGCGAGGTCAGCGACAACACCGAGCTGCACTTCTTCGGCGACCAGGACCCGGGTGCGTTCCTCAGCATCTCGGGCGCCGGGGTGCTCAAGTCGAGCGACAACCCGACCGACGCCCAGAAGTTCGTCGAGTTCCTGACCGGTGAGGCGGGCCAGCAGGCGCTGGCCGACAGCTATGCGCTGGAGTACCCGCTCAACCCCGCCGTCCAGCTGGCCCCGCCGGTCAAGCCGCTCAGCGAGCTCCAGCCGCCCGTCGTCAACGTCTCCGACCTCGACGGCGCCACGGTCGTGGACCTGATGACCGAGATCGGGTTCCTCTGAGCCTGGTCGAGCCACCGGTCCGAGACAGCCCTCCCACGTCCCGCCCGGCCCGGCTCCGCCCCGCCGACCAGGCCTCCACCCGGGCGCCGGTCTCCCTGGTCCTGACCTGCCTGGTCGTGGCCGGGCTCAGCCTGATGCCCCTGGGCTTCGTCTTCGTCTCGTCGGCCCAGGTCCCGCCCGGCGAGGTCATCGACTTCCTGGTGCGCCCGCGCATCGGGGAGCTGCTCTGGAACACCGCCCGGCTGCTGGTCTGCGGGGTGCTGCTCAGCGCCGCGATCGGGGTCGGCGCCGCTTGGCTCGTCGTGCGCACCGACCTGCCGCGACCGGGCCTCTGGCACGGTCTGGTCTGTGCGCCGCTGGCCGTGCCGGCGTTCGTCAACGGCTTCGGGTGGGTCTCGACCACGCACGCCGTGCAGAGCTTCGCCGGCGCGGTGCTGGTCGTGAGCCTGTCCTACTACCCGTTGGTCTACCTGCCCGCCGTCGCCGCGCTGCGCCGGCTCGACTCCAGCGTCGAGGACGTCGCCGCGGGTCTCGGGCACCGCCCCGTCTCGGCGTTCTTCCGGGTGGTCCTGCCCGCGATCAGCCCGGCCGTGCTCGGCGGCTCGCTGCTCGTGGGCCTGCACCTGCTGGGGGAGTACGGCGCCCTCCAGCTGCTCAACTACCCGACGCTGACGACCGCGATCCTCGCGCAGTACGCCGTCACCTTCAACGGTCCCGCCGCCACGCTGCTGGCGCTGCTGCTCGTCGCGTTCTGCCTGGTCCTGCTCGGCCTCGAGCTGCTGATGCGCGGCAAGCGTCGCCACGCCCGCGTCGGCTCCGGGGTGACCCGCACCCCGATGCGCCACCCCTTGGGGCCGCTGCGGCTGCCCTCGGTCGGCGCCCTGGTGCTGCTGCTCGTCCTGGCCCTGGGGATCCCGCTGCTCAGCCTCGTGCGGTGGATGGTGCGCGGCAGCTCCACCACCTTCCCGGCCGGCGACCTGTGGGCCTCGGCCACCACGACGATCGGGCTCGCCGTCGTGGGGGGCCTCCTGGCGACGGCCGCGGCCGTGCCGGTCGCCTGGTTGGCCGTGCGGCACCGCCGCCCGCTGGGCACGCTCATCGAGCGCTCGATCTACCCCGCCAACGCGTTGCCCGGCATCGTCGTCGCGCTGGCCCTGGTGACGATCTCGATCCGGGTCGTGCCCGCGCTCTACCAGACGCTGCCGGTGCTGGTCCTCGGCTACGCCATCCTCTTCCTGCCGCGCGCCGTCGTCAGCGTGCGGTCCACCTTCGAGCTGGCCCCGCCCGTGCTCGAGGACGTCGCCCGCTCGCTGGGCTGCTCGGGCCGCCAGGTCGCGCGCCGGGTCACCCTGCCCCTGCTGCTCCCGGGCCTGACCTCGGGGATGGCGCTGGTGTCGCTCGCGATCAGCACCGAGCTGACCGCGACGCTGCTGCTCGCACCGACCGGGGTCTCGACCCTGGCCACCGACTTCTGGCAGCGCGCCGCGTCGGTCGCCTACGGTGCCGCGGCGCCGTACGCCGTGCTGATGATCCTGCTGTCCGTGCCGGCCACCGTGCTGCTCGCCCGCGCCGCCACCAGCGAGACCCGATGAGGACGACGAACCCATGAGCGAGCTGCAGGTCACCGGACTGACCAAGTCCTACGGCGCCGGACGCGTGCTCAACGGCGTCGACCTCACGGTGCCCGCCGGGATCACCTCGGTGCTCGGGTCGTCGGGCTGCGGCAAGACGACGCTGCTGCGCATCATCGCGGGCTTCCTCGACCCCGACGGGGGCTCCGTGCGCCTCGGTGGTCGGCTGCTCGTGGGCGAGGGACGCCCGGTGCCCGCGCACGAGCGGCACATCGGCTACGTGCCGCAGGAGGGCGCTCTCTTCCCGCACCTCGACGTGCGCGCCAACATCGCCTTCGGTCTGCCGCGCCGCGAGCGCAGGAGCGCCAAGGTGGGCGAGATGCTCGAGCTCGTCGAGCTGCCCGCTGCCACGGCCGCACGCTTCCCGCACGAGCTCTCCGGCGGTCAGCAGCAGCGGGTGGCGCTTGCCCGCGCCCTCGCCTCGGACCCGGCGGTCGTGCTGCTCGACGAGCCCTTCTCCTCGCTCGACGCGTCCCTGCGCGAGGACACCGGGCGGGCCGTGGCCCGGGCCCTGCGGGCCCGCAACGCCACGGCGCTGCTGGTCACCCATGACCAGGGCGAGGCCCTGTCGCTGGCCGACCAGGTGGCGGTGATGGCGGCGGGTCGCTTCCTCCAGGTCGCCTCGCCCGACGAGCTCTACCTCGACCCGGCCACCCCGGGCGTCGCCGCCTTCGTCGGCAACGCCGCGCTCGTCCAGGCCGACGCCACGGGCGCCACCGCGACCTCGAGCCTCGGCGTCGTCACGCTGCGCCGTCCCGTGACCGGGCCCGTGCTGCTCGCGATCCGGCCCGAGCAGGTCCAGGTGCGCCTGTCCGGCGAGGTCGCCGGACCGGGGACCGGCGAGGTGGTCGAGGTCAGCTACTTCGGCCACGACGCCACGGTGCGCACCTCGGTCGGCGAGCACGGCGCCGTGGTCACCGCCCGGGTCCCGGCCGACGGCGTGCCGACGGTCGGCAGCCGTGTCCTCCTGACCGTCTCGGGACCGGTGATCGCCTTCCCCGCGGGGCAGACGACATGACCGAGCAGACCGTGTCCAGCACGGTCGGCAGCCGCGAGGTCCTGCCGTTCCTCACCGGCGAGGAGCACGCCACCGCGCTGGTCGACGCCCACGGCGCGGTCAGCTTCGGTGACCTCCGGCGCCGCGTGGCGGCCCGCGGCCGCGAGCTGGGCGACGTACGACGGCTGGTGCTGCTGGAGGTCGCGCACGACGTCGACAGCGTGGTGACCTACCTCGCGGCGCTGGCCGGACGTCACCCCGTGCTGCTGCTCGGGCCCGGCGAGCTGGAGCGCTCCGACGGCCTCGTGGCGACCTACCGGCCCGACGTCGTCCACGACGCGACCGGGCTGCGTGAGCTGCGCGCGGGCACCGCCCACGACCTGCACCCCGACCTGGCGCTGCTGCTGAGCACCTCCGGGTCGACGGGGTCGCCCAAGCTGGTGCGGCTCTCGCTGGAGGGCCTCGTGGCCAACGCGCGGAGCATCGCCGACTACCTCTCGATCCGTCCGACCGACCGCGCGATCACCTCCCTGCCGCTGCACTACTGCTACGGGCTCTCGGTGCTCGACAGCCACCTGCTGGTGGGCGCCGGTGTCGTGCTGAGCGACCTCTCGGTCGCCGACGAGTGCTTCTGGGACCTCGTGCACGAGCACGAGGTCACCAGCCTCAGCGGCGTGCCCCACACCTTCGACCTGCTCGAGGCGAGCGGCTTCGAGCGCCGCGACGTGCCCTCGCTGCGCTACCTCACCCAGGCCGGGGGTCGGATGGACCCGGCACGGGTCAGCGCCGTGGCCGAGCTCGGGCTGCGCCGCGGCTTCGACCTGTTCGTGATGTACGGGCAGACCGAGGCGACGGCCCGCATGGCCTACCTGCCCAGCGACCTGGTCGCCGAGCGTCCCGGTGCGATCGGGGTCGCGGTGCCGGGTGGGCGCCTCGAGGTCGAGCAGGTCGATCTGCCGGGTCTGGACGAGGGGGTGGGCGAGCTCGTCTACACCGGCCCCAACGTGATGCTCGGCTATGCCGCCGGTCCCGAGGACCTGGGGCTCGGTCGCACCGTGACCCGGCTCCGCACCGGGGACCTCGGGCGCCGCGGAGCGGACGGGCTCTTCGAGGTGGTCGGCCGTCGGAGCCGGAACGCCAAGGTGTTCGGCCTGCGGATCGACCTCGACCGGGTCGAGCGGCTGCTGGCCGAGCGGGGTCTCGAGGCACGTGTCGTCTCGGACGACCACCGGCTCTGCGCCTTCGTCGCCCGGCCCCGCACCCGGTCGCGGGTGCGCGCCGCCCTGGGCGAGATCACCACGCTGCCGGGCGGCGTGCTGCTCGTCGAGCGGGTCGAGGAGCTCCCGCTCACCGCGACCGGCAAGCCCGACCGCGCGAGCCTGGAGCGCCAGCTCGCGCGGCTCCCCACCTCGTCGGTCGCGGGCCACGTGGGGGGGGAGCCCGCAGCCGCCTCGCCCGAGGCGGTGCGCGACCTCTACGCGGTGCTGCTCGGGCGGCCGCACGCCACGCTGGACGACAGCTTCGCCGCGCTCGGCGGCGACTCGCTGTCCTACGTCGAGGTCTCGATGCGGCTCAGCTCGATGCTGGGCGAGCTGCCGACCGGCTGGGCGCACCTGCCCCCGACCAGGCTCGCGGAGACGCGGTCGCGACCGCGACGCTTCGTGGTGCGGGTCGACGCGTCGGCGATCCTGCGCGCCATCGCGATCCTGATGGTGCTCGTCACCCACGCCGACCTCGTGCAGGTAGCCGGGGGAGCGCACGTCCTGCTGGCGGTGGCGGGCTACAACCTGGCGCGCTTCCAGCTCGGGCTCGACGACCGGGCCAGGCGCATCCGCAGCGTGCTGCGCGGTGCCTGGCACGTGGCGTTGCCGGCCATCTGCTGGATCGGTGCGGTCGCCGCCGTGACGAGTGCCTACGACACGTCCACGGTCTTCCTCCTCAACGGGTTCCTGGGGCGCGACACCTGGGACGACAACTGGCAGTTCTGGTTCATCGAGGCCGTCGTGCTCGGCTACGTCGCCCTCGCCGCAGTCCTCGCGCTGCCGGGGGTGGACCGGTGGCAGCGCCGCGCGCCGTACGCCTCAGCCGTGGTGGTGCTGGGCGTGACCCTGGCGGTGCGCTACCTGAGCGTCGGGGTGGAGGCCGGACCGACCGAGCGCTACTCGGCCGCCGTCGTGCTCTGGTGCGTGGCGCTGGGCTGGGCGGCAGCAGCAGCACGCGGCCCGCTCCAGCACGCGCTCGTCGGCGTGGTGGCCGTGGCCGCGACCGCGGGCTTCTTCGCCGACGGGCAGCGGGAGGCCATCGTCGTGCTGGGGGTGCTCGTCCTGCTGCTCGACCGGCCGGTGCCGCTGCTGCGACCGCTGGGGGTCGCCCTCGGGGTCGTGTCGGCGGCCAGCCTGTGGATCTACCTCACGCACTGGCAGGTCTATCCGCCGCTCGAGGACGCCGGGCACCCCTACCTCGCGGTCCTGGCCTCGCTGGTGGTCGGCATCCTCGCGAACGCGGCGTACACCCACCTGGTGGGTCTCAGCCGAGCAGCGAGGGTCAGGATGCCGCAGGCACGGGTGCCCCGGGGCTGAGGTCGCGGGCGAGACCCAGGATCCAACCGACGGGGTCCTGACCCACCTCGAAGCGGGGCGCCTGGCGCCAGATCTCGCGGAAGGTCTCGTCGACCTGGTCGTCGGACGTGCCGCCGCGGCCCTGGGGTGCCACGGCGGCGAGCACGGAGGCGTAGAACAGGTCGAGCAGGATGCCGAGGGCCTCACGCTCACCCTCGGCGCACCGCAGCACGAGACCGGTGATCGCACCGACGCACGCGTCCGGCTGCGGGACGACGCTCAGTCGCGGCTCGGTCATGGCTCTCCTCGTTGCTCCTCGGGCTACAAGACGAGCGTGGACCCCGGCCGGGGATGGCGGTAGGTCCAAACCTATGCAAACCTGCGCTGAGGTTGCACAGGTCCGGTCGGGTTGGTGAGACTCGATCAGGCGGACCGAAGGCTCCGTGGACCCGCACCGCCCGTCAGCTGCCGGAGGAGGACCGTGACCGCGCCCGACTCCGACCCGGTGCCGGCGGGACTGGCGATCCAGCAGGTCAGCGACCTGCTCGGGGTGCCCGCCCCCACTCTGCGGTCCTGGGAGCGTCGCTACGGCGTCCCGGCCACCCCCCGCAGCCAGGGCGGCCATCGCCGCTACTCCGCCGAGGCCCTGCACGAGCTGCGCCTGATGCGCGACGAGGTCGCCCGTGGCCGCAAGGCCTCCGACGCCGCTCGGTCCGTGCGAGCGCTGCTCGACACCCAGGACCCGGCCCGCCATCGGATCGAGCGCTTCCTCGCCGCCTCGCGGGATCTCGAGCCCCAGGCCGTGCGCGCCGTGCTCGAGGAGGCGCGGCTCGACCTCGGCCTGGGACCGGCGCTAGACAAGGTCTTGATGCCGGCCATGCGGCAGATCGGCAGCTGGTGGGAGACCGGCCACTGCGACATCGCCCAGGAGCACCTGACGACGGAGGCGGCCCGGGGCTGGCTGGCCTGGTTGGTCTCGATCGCCCCGACCCCGGGCGACCGGGCGCCGGTCCTGCTGGCGTGCGGCCCGCGCGACCTGCACACCCTGGGTCTCGAGGCCCTGGCCGCCCTGCTCGCGCACGACGGTTTCGCCTCTCGCTCGCTCGGGTCGCGCACCCCGCAGCGCACCCTCCTGGCGGCGATCACCGCCACCGCGACCCCGGCCGTGGTGGTGGTCTCCCACCTCTCGGCCCAGCGACGGCCCGCCGTCGAGGCGCTGGTGGCGGTGTCCGGCGTCGGCCCGCAGATCTTCTACGCCGGCAACGCCTTCCTCTTCCCCGACTCTCGCGACGGGGTCCCCGGCACCTACCTGGGGCCGACGATCACCGGCGCTGCCGCGCTGATCCAGGAGCGTCTGCGCGGCTGAGGTGGGACCAATGGCCCTACCCGGCGGCCCGCCGACGGGGTGAGGCTGGAGGCAGCCCACCAGAGGAGGCCGTCGTGCTGGAGCCCATCGAGATGACCCGCCCGGAGGCGGAGGCGCTGCTGCGGATCGGGGTCGTCGGTCGCGTGGCACTGTGCACCGACGACGGCCCACACGTCGTGCCCGTGAACTACTCGGTCGTCGACGACCAGATCCTGCTGCGCACCACGCCCTACAGCGTGCTGGGCCGGCTGATCGGCGATGCCTTGGTCGCCTTCGAGGTCGACCACCTCGACCTCGAGCAGCACCACGGCTGGAGCGTCGTGGTGCGCGGTCGCGCCGAGGTCGTCGAGGACCCCGACGAGATCCGGCACATCGAGTCGGTGTGGCCGCCCCGGCCCTGGGTGGCCGGCAACCGCCCGCTGCTCGTCCGGATCCCGTGGGGCGAGGTCACCGGACGACGGCTCGGCCACGGCTGGGACCCGCGCTCCGCCGTGACCCACCGTCGTACGCTCGCGACCTGAGCGACCGGGCCTTCGGCCCCGGGGGAGTCGGGCCCTTGGCCCCTATGGCGGAGTCGTGGCCGGGCACATGATCGGAGCATGACCACAACCGCCACCCACAGCATCGTCGTCGGCATCGACGGCTCGCCCGCCTCGGACGCGGCCCTCGACTGGGCCCTCGAGGACGCGGTGCGTCGTCGTCGCTCCATCCACCTCTTCAGCGCCGGCGAGCGCCGCATGCCCGGCGGCGAGGCGGCGATCTACGACTTCGAGCTGGTCCAGGTCATCGCCGACGAGGCGCTGGCCAAGGCCGAGGCCGTCCTGGACGCCGCGGTCGCCCGCGCCGCGGCGGCAGCGCCGGACCTCGAGGTCACCCGGGAGAGCAACCTCGAGGGGCCCGCTGCGGCTCTCGTCGGGCTCTCCGGCCGCGCCGACACCCTCGTCATCGGGCACCGCGGGCACGGCCGGCTGATCGGGGCGCTCCTCGGCTCGGTCGCCCACCAGGTCGCCGGCCATGCGTCGTGCCCCGTGGTCGTCGTACGCCACGCCGGCGAGCCCGGCGCCGCCGCCGTGACGAGGAGAGGCGTCGTCGTGGGCGTCGACGGCTCCGTGGCCTCCGAGGCCGCCATCGCGTTCGCCTTCGAGGAGGCCTCGTCGCGTGGGAGCGACCTCCACGTCGTCAAGACCTGGTGGACCTCCACCTCCGGTCTCACCGCAAGCCTCAAGGTCGACTACCAGGAGACCGAGCGTCTCGCGGTGTCGGAGTCCCTCGTCGGCTGGGCCGACAAGTTCCCCGACGTGGTCGTGCACGTCACCGTCCCGATGGGCCCGCCCGTCAGCACCCTGACGCGGTCCGCCGCGGACGCCGAGCTGCTCGTCGTCGGCAGTCGCGGCCACGGTGGCTTCCTCCGCCTCGCCATGGGCTCGGTCAGCCACGGCGTCCTCCAGCACGCCAGCTGCCCTGTCGCTGTCGTCTCCGGCACGCGCGACCACTGACGCTTCTCAGACGTGGGTTCGTGGAGATGGTCGTGCGGTGGGCGCGGCTCGGGTCAGACCTCGATCCGGCGGCAACCAAGGACGGCGCTCTGACAGAGTGCGATCGTGCCCTCCGTCGATCGCTCGCACATCCGGGTCAAGGCCATGCTGATCGCGCCCAACGCTGACGTCACCGCGCACGCTGTCAGCCTCAACCCGCCGACCGCGGAGAACCCGCTCGGTTATCACCGTCTCATCGGCGGGGGAGTGGAGTTGGGTGAGACCCACCACGAGGCGATCGTGAGGGAGGTCGACGAGGAGCTCGGAGCCACCATCCGGGACCTGGCGCTCCTGACCGCAGTGGAGAGCACCTTCCGCATCGACGGCACCCTCGGTCACGAGATCGTGTTCCTCTACGCGGGGCGCCTCGATCCCTCACCTGCTCCGATCGGCGCGACCCTGACCGAGATCGACGGCAGCGTCGTGCCGGTCGTCTGGCGTCCGATCAACGACCAGCACGAGCCGCTCCCCTTGTATCCGCACGCAGCGGTGGAGTGGGTGCGCAAGCTGTCGCTGGGCCAGCAGCTGCCGTAGGAGGCATCGACGGCGAGTCACGGCAGCCGCCGCCCCTCGTCGGTGGTCGAGCACATCACTTTCGCTGGTCGAGCCCGCGTCGAGACCCTCCCCCTCGCTGGTCGAGCCGGGCGAGCGCAGCGAGCCCGCGTCGAGACCGAAACGCCGAGCAGCAGCGCGGGGCGGTCTCGCCCTTGCTGGGGTCTCGACGCGACCTCGCCGGGGGCTCGGTCGGCTCGACCACCGAACAGGGTCGTGGTCGAGCGCTTCCCATTCGTCGCTCGAGCGCTTCACCTTCGCTGGTCGAGCCGGGCGAGCGCAGCGAGCCCGCGTCGAGACCTCACACGCCGAGCAGCAGCGCGGGGCGGTCTCGCCCTGCTGGGTCTCGACGCGACCTCGCCGGGGGCTCGGTCGGCTCGACCACCGAACGGGGTTGCTGGTCGAGCCGGGCGAGCGCAGCGAGTCCGCGTCGAGACCTCGAGAGTCGAGAGTCGAGAGTCGAGAGTCGAGAGCGCCTCGGCTCACTCGCGTTTGGTGAAGGAGACCTTCCGGTCCGGGTGGTGCGTGACCTCAAAGTCGGGGTGGTGGGCGAGGTGGTGATGTCGGGAGCAGAGCAACCGGCCACGCTCGACCGAGGTGCCGCCGCCGTGGGACCACGGCACCTCGTGGTGGGCCTCGCACCACGCGGCGGGTCGGTCGCAGCCGAGGGTGGTGCAGCCCCGGTCGCGGGTGACCAGCGCGATGCGTTGGGTCTCGGAGTGGAACCTGCGTTTGCGGCCGACGTCGAGGACCTGGGAGTCACCGCCGAGGACGACGGGGATGATCCCGGCCTGGCACGCGAGTCGCCTGGCGAGGCTGGGGCTGATCAGGGTCCCGGTGTCGAGCTGTGCGGCTTTCAGCCCACCCAGGAGGGTCGTGTAGTCCATGGTGACGACCACGGTCGCGCACAGGCCGCCGGCGTCGGGGAGCCGATCGACCGGGTAGCGCTGGAGGTAGTCACCGAACGCGGTCCCCATCCCTTCCGGGGTGGCGCCGCTGTTGCCGCGCCTGGGTGAGGCGAGGGCGTGGAGGGCTGTGCGGAGCAGGTCGGCCTGCCAGGTCGGGAGGGTGAACCTCCCGTAGGTCTTGCCGTGCCCGTCGTCGGTCATCGTCAACCGCGCCGCCTTCTCGGCTGCTCGTTCTTCGGCTTCGAGCTGGGCGGCGAGCTGCGCCTCACCGACCTCGGGTGCGACCACGTCGAGGACTCGTTTGCCCAGCACCCGCAACGCTCTTCGCGTCGTGGTGTCCCGCCGCGTCCAGGAGGTGCACCCGTGCCTGGTCCCGCACACCGGGGTCGACGTCATCGGGGAGTGCGTCCACGGCGTCGACCACGACCCGGGCCTGGTCGGGGCGCAGGTCACCGGCCGACAACGCCGCACCCACTGAGGTGTGGCGGGCATCGACCGCAACCGCGTGCTTCACCAAGCGGTGCGCCTCCACCGCCGTCATCCGGGTCTCGTGCGCCAACCACGCACCCACCGACGTCGCGCCGACGGAGTCGACGGCACCTGAGTGGTGGGCGTGCGCCAGGACCTTGACCTCGAGGCCTGCCAGCCGTCGACTTCAGCTCCGCCAGCTCGAGCAGCGCGTCGCGGGTCGTGGCCCCCGACATCCGCCACGCCGGCGCGTCCTGGACCTCCACGATCGTGGCCCGAGCCCGCGTGATCGCAGCGAGGATCGGGTCGTGCCGATCGCCGTGCTGGTCGCGGTTGCTCATAGGTCTATTGGATCAGGGGCCACCGACAGTGGAGCCCCTTTCGAGGCCGCCGATCTCACGTGATGAGACGACAATAGAAAGAAGTTTCGAACAACATATTTGGCCGCGTGGCGGGTCTCGCACGCGACCTCGCTGCGCTCGGTCGGCTCGACCACCGAACGATGCGGTCGACCTCGATCGCGACCACCGAACAGGTGCGGTCGGCAATGTGGGGGTCTCGACGAGACCTCGCTGCGCTCGGTCGGCTCGACCACCGAAGAAGGCGGTCGACCTCGACCACCGAAGAAGGCGGTCGGCTCGACCGGCTACTCCGGGACGGTGACCAGGCAGAAGGGGTGGCCCGCGGGGTCGGCGAGGATGCGCCACTCCTCGGGCCCGGGGTCCAGCACCTCGCTGAGGACGGTGGCCCCCCGCTCCAGGGCCTGCGTGGTGGCGCTCTCCAGGTCGGTGACGAGCACGTCGAGGTGCATCTGCTGCGCTCCGGAGCGTCCCGGCCAGTCGGGCGGCTGGTAGGCCTCGACCGACTGGAAGGCGATCCGTCCGTAGCCCGGGTGGCTCAGTGACGCCCACGCGGGAGCACTCTCCGTGACCGCCACGCCGAGGACGTCGGACCAGAAGCGGGCAAGCGCAGGAGCGTCCGCGCACTCGATGACCAGGGCCGTGATGCTCCCGATGCCGCCCACGGGCCTAGTCACTGGTCGACAGCGGGCAGCCGTAGCCGAAGAAGACGACGGCACGGCGCTCCTGACCGTCGTCACGCGGGATCGAGTCCAGCCAGCCCTGGATGGTGGCATCGAGCCGGTCGAGGAGGTCGGCGAGCTCCGTCGCCGTCGCGAGGGTCGTGACGTCGGTGGAGAACGCGGAGCGGCGCCACGCCTCGGGCCAGCGGTCGCGATCGGCACCCCAGGCGTTCAGCAGCTCGCCGTGGTGACGGGTGGTGAGCCGCTCGGCGGTGCGCGCCTGGTGGTGGTCGGCCGGGTGGTCGAAGTCGTCCGGTGACCACTGCCACGACCTGTCCGTGAGTCGCCACCACGAGGTGCGTGCGTCGGTGGCCAGCTCGGGCGCGGGCTCGACGAAGCCGGCGCGCTCGAGCGTGCGCAGGTGGTGGCTGATGCTGCCGACCTGTCGACCCGTCGCCGAGGCCAGGGTGGTGACCTTGCTCGGGCCCTGGGCGGCAAGGAGCTCGACGAGCCGTCGACGCAGGGGCTCGTGGATCGCGATCAGCTCGCTCATCGGGGTGCTGGTGTCCTCGGTCATGGGGCGAACCTAGGAAGGCACGGGCAAGCAGGCAAGGCCTCTTGTACATCTCCGCCTCCCACCCGAAGGGGCGAGCCGGACAGGGGCCCTCCGCTCCCATACTCGAGGACATGATGCGTCCGAGCCCGTGCCGATCGACCCTGGATGACTGACCGCCAGGACGTGCGTCTCGATCTCGACCCCTCCGGCGCCGCGCTGCTCGACCGCGTCCGCTCCGTCCTCCTCGAGCGGCCGGACACGTCAGCACCTCTCGCAGCGCTCGATGGTGGCCTCGTCGAGGGTGTGCCGTCGCCGGGTGCCGGGCAGACGTCCTTGCGCTGGGAGGTGCTGGCGACCCTCGGCGCCCACGACCTCCAGGTCGCCCGCGCCGCGGAGCCGCACCTCGATGCGCTCGCGATCCTCGACGAGGCCGGTCGCAGCGACCTGGCCGCCCCCGGTCTGCGGTGGGGGGTCTTCGCAGCGGAGGGCCCCGGCGTACGCCTCGCAGCCCGCCGGCAGGACGACGGGACCTGGGCGCTCAGCGGCACCAAGCCGTGGTGCTCCCTGGGCGCCTCGCTCGAGCGGGCGCTGGTCACGGCCTGGGTCGACGACGAGCGGCGCGGCATGTTTGCCGTCGACCTCACCGACGAGCGCGTCACCCCGGCGGAGGGACCGACCTGGGCGCCGGCCGGTCTCCGCGACATCCCGAGCGGCCCCCTTGTCTTGGCCGACCTGCCGGCGGAGCCGATCGGGGAGCCGGGGTGGTACCTCACCCGCGACGGCTTCAGCTGGGGCGGCATCGGGGTGGCCGCCGTCTGGTACGGCGCCGCCGTGGCCCTCCACCGCCGGATGCTCGAGCAGGCCGGCGAGCGGGCGCCCGACCAGGTCGGGCTGATGCACCTCGGGGCCGTCGACGCCTCGCTCCACGGGGCGCGCGCCGTCCTCGCGGAGACCGCGGCCGCGGTCGACGCCGGCGTCGTCAGGGGTGCCGCAGGTCAGGTCGCCGCACTGCGGGCCCGGCAGGTGGTGGCCGACGCGGTCGAGGTCGTCCTGCGTCACGCTGCGCACGCCCTCGGTCCGGCGCCGCTGGTGGAGGCGGAGCACGCCCGGAGGGTGGCCGACCTGCAGCTCTACGTCCGCCAGCACCACGGCGAGCGCGACGCCGCCACCCTGGGCCGAGCCCTGACGGAGACCGCCCGATGACCGACTTCACCCACGACACCCCGGGCACCCTGGCCAAGGAGTGGCGCAGCGACACACGCTGGCGGTCGCTGGCGCCGTTGGACCCGTGGGCCGACGAGCCCGACCGCGTCGTCGTCCTCGCCGCCCACCCCGACGACGAGTCCCTGGGAGCGGGGGGCCTGATGGCCGAGGCTGCCCGGCGCGGGCTCCGTGTCGACCTCCTCCTGCTCACCGACGGCGAGGGGAGCCACCCGCGCTCGCCGACCCACACCCCCGAGCTCCTCGCGCGGCGCCGTCGCACCGAGGGCGAGGCGGCCGCCCGGGCCCTCGGCCTCACCGGCGACGTCGTACGCCTCGGCCTGGCCGACGGCGAGGTGGCCACCCACCAGGACTCCGTCGTACGACGAGTGGTCGCGGTCCTCGGCGACGCGCGGCGCACGCTGCTGGTCGCGCCCTGGCGCGGGGACGGTCACCCCGACCACGAGGCTGCGGGGCGCATCGCGGCCGCGGTGGCGGAGCGCACGGGGGCGCGCCTGCTGGAGTACCCCGTCTGGGCCTGGCACTGGAGCACCCCCGACGCGGCGCCGTGGCACCTCCTCGGTGCCGTCTCCCTCGACGACGAGGTGCGCACGCGCAAGGAGCAGGCGATCGCCGCCCACGTCACGCAGGTGCAGCGGCTCTCCGAGCTGCCGGGTGACGAGGTCCTGCTCGGCGAGGACCTCCTCGAGCACTTCACCGGTGACACCGAGGTCTTCGTGACCCAGCCCGTGCACGACCCGGCCCTGGACGACCTGCACCAGCGCGACGCGGACCCGTGGGGTGCGGAGGTCCGGTGGTACGAGCAGCGCAAGCGCGACCTGACGATCGCGGCGCTGCCGCGCCGTTCCTACCGTCGCGGGCTCGAGATCGGCTGCTCACGCGGAGTGCTGACCCGGGCGCTGGCCGAGCGGTGCGGTGAGCTGCTCGCCGTCGACTCATCGCCTCGCGCCGCAGACCTGGCGCGCGAGGCTCTCGCCGGCCTGTCGTCGGTGGAGGTGCGCCTGGCGCACGTGCCGGACCAGTGGCCTGCCGGCACCTTCGACCTGGTGGTCGTCTCCGAGGTCGCCTACTTCCTCAGCCCCGTCGCGCTCGACCGCCTGGTGGAGCGCATCCGGGGGGCGCTGAGCCCGGACGGCACCGTGGTCCTGGCCCACTGGCGGCACCCGGTCGAGGGGTGGCCGCTGGACGGCCCCCGGGCCCACGCGACCATCCGCGCCGCCGGTCTGCGCCCCGAGCTGGGTGCGTGGGCCGACCGCGACGTGGAGATCGTCGTCCTCGGCTCGGAGGACACCCGTCCGGACCCGGCGCGATGACCGCCCTCACCCGGGTGCAGGTCGTCATCCCGGCCCGTGACGAGGAGGCCCGCCTCGGCGGTTGCCTGCGCTCGGTCGAGGCGGCCGCGCAGCGGCTGGTCGCCGCCCGGCCGTGGGTCCGGTGCGGGGTGACGGTGGTGCTCGACCGCTGCACCGATGCCTCCGCGACGGTGGCGCGCGGTCATGCGGTCGACGTCGTCGAGAGCCGGTGGGGCAACGTGGGCGCGGCGCGGCGCCAGGGCGTCGAGCACCTCGAGCGCGAGGAGGGCGCCCACGAGCCCGGCCGGGTCTGGGTCGCCTGCACCGACGCCGACACGGTCGTGCCCGAGGACTGGCTGCTCGCGCAGCTCCAGCAGGCGGAGGCCGGCGCCGGGCTGGTGCTGGGCGGTGTCCTGCCCGACCCCACCGACCTCGACCCGCGGGTGGCGGGCCTGTGGCGCGAGCGCCACCGCGGCTCGGTGGCCGGCGACCACGTCCACGGGGCCAACCTCGGCTTCCGCCTCGACCACTACCGCGCGGTGGGGGGCTTCCGGGCCCTCGCCGAGCACGAGGACGTCGCCCTCGTCCGGGCGCTGCGCGAGCACGGCGTACGCGAGGGGGCCGCGCCCACCGTCGTGACCTCGGCCCGCCTCGTCGGGCGCACGCCCGGCGGCTTCGCCGGCTATCTCACCCATCTCGACCGCACCGTCCGCGAGTCCTTCCCCCATCTGGGGGAGGTGTGGTGGACGCGCGCGGGCTCTCGGACGTAGAACGGCAGAAGCCGGACCGGGGGCGGTCGGGCGGCGACGAGGGGGGACCTGTGCAGCTCCACGGGTCACGGGCGTCGCCGCCGACCGGCAACCTGGCGTCGGTCTCCGCGCTCCGGGTCGGAGCGCGGATCCTCGAGTCCCGGCTCGCCGCCCGGCCCGAGCAGATCGACCGACAGCGCCTGAGGGCGCTCGTCGAGCGTGCGCTGCCCTGGATCGAGGCCGAGGAGGTCCCCCTCGCGGTCGGGCTCGTGCTCCTCGAGCGCCTCGTCCTGGCCCTCCTCGACGAGGACGAGGTCGTCGGCGCCGCCGTCGCTCCCCGTCACCTGCGCCTCGTCCCCCAGACCTGATCGACCGCCACCGACCGCCACCGACTGCCACCGACGGGCGTCGAGGGCCGTCCGACGGGCCCGTCCAGCGCCATGTGCCGGAGCCCACACGCGGGTGATGGTGGATGATGCGTGCTCAGCCGCGGCCGGGGTACTGGGTCGCGGGGGAGTCGTCGACGAGGACGAGTCACCCCTTTCAACGTTGACCGATCACCGGAGGCACCGTGCACGAGTCCTGGCCTGGCCACGCCTATCCCCTGGGAGCGACGTACGACGGCTCCGGCACCAACTTCGCCCTGTTCAGCGAGGTCGCCGAGCGCGTCGAGCTGTGCCTCTTCGACGAGGACGGCACCGAGAGCAAGGTCGAGGTCAGCGAGGTCGACGCCTTCGTCTGGCACTGCTACCTCCCGCACGTCCAGCCGGGCCAGCGCTACGGCTACCGGGTCCACGGCCCGTGGGACCCCGCCAACGGCCTGCGCTGCAACGCCGCCAAGCTGCTGCTCGACCCCTATGCCAAGGCGACGACCCGCGAGATCGACTGGGACAACAGCCTCTTCAGCTATGACTTCGGCGATCCCGACTCGCGCAACGACGAGGACTCGGCACCGCACATGACCTTCGGGGTCGTGATCAACCCCTTCTTCGACTGGGAGGGCGACCGCCGGCTCAACTACCCCCTCAACGAGAGCGTCATCTACGAGGCGCACGTCAAGGGCATGACCCAGCTGCACCCCGACCTCCCCGACGACATCCGCGGCACCTACGCGGGCCTCGCCCACCCGGCGATCACCGACCACCTCAAGCGCCTCGGGGTGACCGCGATCGAGCTGATGCCGGTGCACCAGTTCATCCAGGACAGCACGCTGCTCGAGAAGGGGTTGCGCAACTACTGGGGCTACAACACGCTCGGCTTCTTCGCCCCGCACGCGGAGTACGCCGGCACGATGCAGGTCGGGCAGCAGGTCCAGGAGTTCAAGTCCATGGTCAAGGCCATGCACGCCGCCGGCATCGAGGTCATCCTCGACGTGGTCTACAACCACACCGCCGAGGGCAACCACATGGGACCGACGCTCAGCTTCAAGGGCATCGACAACCCGGCGTACTACCGGCTGATGGAGGACGAGCCGCAGTACTACATGGACTACACCGGCACCGGCAACAGCCTCAACGTGCGCCACCCCCACTCGCTGCAGCTGATCATGGACTCGCTGCGCTACTGGGTCACCGAGATGCACGTCGACGGCTTCCGCTTCGACCTCGCCTCCGCGCTGGCGCGCGAGTTCTACGACGTCGACCGGCTCGCCACCTTCTTCGAGCTCGTGCAGCAGGACCCGGTCGTCAGCCAGGTCAAGCTGATCGCCGAGCCGTGGGACGTCGGGCCCGGCGGCTACCAGGTCGGCGGCTTCCCGCCGCAGTGGACCGAGTGGAACGGCGCCTACCGCGACGTCGTGCGCGACTTCTGGCGCGGCGAGCCGTCGCTCGGCGAGTTCGCCTCGCGCCTGGCCGGCTCCGCCGACCTCTACGAGCACTCGGGTCGTCGGCCGGTCGCGAGCATCAACTTCGTCACCGCCCACGACGGCTTCACCCTGGCCGACCTCGTGTCCTACAACGAGAAGCACAACGAGGCCAACGGCGAGGACAGCAACGACGGCGAGAGCCACAACCGCTCGTGGAACCACGGGGCCGAGGGTCCGACCGACGACCCGGAGATCCGCTCGTTCCGGGCCCGTGAGCAGCGCAACATCCTGGCGACGCTGCTGCTGAGCCAGGGCGTGCCGATGCTGCTGCACGGCGACGAGATGGGCCGCACCCAGCAGGGCAACAACAACACCTACGCCCAGGACTCCGAGATCGCCTGGATGCACTGGGACGACGCGGACAAGCCGCTCATCGAGTTCACCGCCGCACTCATCCGGCTGCGCATGGACCACCCGACCTTCCGGCGCAAGCGCTTCTTCACCGGCAACAGCGTGCGCACCGAGATCCCCGGCGGCGAGGGCGACCGGCTCAACGACATCGTGTGGCTCCACCTGGACGGTCGCCCGATGCAGGACGACGACTGGGACGGCGGCAACCAGGCGATCGGGATGTACCTCAACGGGCACGGCATCGCCGGCAAGGACGAGCGCGGCGGCGAGATCACCGACGACCACTTCCTGCTCTACTTCAACGCCGACGGGGCCGCCCAGATCACCCTTCCCCCCGAGGAGTTCGCCGCCGCGTGGGACGTCGTGGTCGACACGGCCGGGGGCGTCGACGAGACGTCACGGCTCGACGCCGGGGCGACCCTCGCCCTCGAGCACCGAAGCCTGATCGTGCTGCGCGAGCACTCGGCCCCCGAGGCGGAGCCCGACCACTCCGTCGCCGCGTCGCTGGCCGCCCAGGCCGACCGGGACTGAGGGTCATGGCTGCTCGGGCTCCCCGCAACACCTACCGCTTCCAGGTCACGGCCGGCTTCGACCTGCACGAGGCTGCTCGTCGCCTGCCCTACCTGCACGACCTGGGCGTCGACTGGGTCTACCTCTCCCCGCTGCTCGTCGCCGAGCCGGGCAGCGACCACGGCTACGACGTGGTCGCCCACGACGCGATCGACCCGGCGCGAGGGGGTGCCGAGGGGCTCGCCGCGCTCTCCGCCGAGGCTCGACGACTGGGCATGGGGGTGCTCGTCGACATCGTGCCCAACCACGTCGGCGTCGCGACCCCGGTCGAGAACGCCTGGTGGTGGGACCTGCTCACCCACGGCCAGGGCTCGCGCTACGCCACGGCGTTCGACGTCGACTGGGACTTCGGTGGTGGCCGCCTCCGGATCCCCGTCGTCGGTGACGGCGACGAGGGGTCCATCACGGTGGTGGAGGGCGCCGAGGGCCCGCTTCTCGGCTACCACGACCACCGCTTCCCGCTGGCGCCCGGCACCAGCACCCACGACGAGCAGCACTACGAGCTCGTGTCGTGGCGGGCCGCCGACGACCAGCTCAACTACCGCCGCTTCTTCGCCGTCAACACCCTCGCCGCGATCCGTGTGGAGGATCGGCGCTGGTTCGACGAGAGCCACGTGGAGATCCGTCGGTGGTTCGACGAGGGCCTCGTCGACGGGCTGCGGGTCGACCACCCCGACGGGCTGCGCGACCCCGGCGGCTACCTCGACGACCTCGCCGCGCTCACCGGCGGCTCCTACGTCCTGGTGGAGAAGATCCTCGAGGAGGGCGAGCTCCTGCCGACCTCCTGGGCGACGGCCGGCACCACCGGCTACGACGCCCTCGGGCTGGTGGAGCGGGTGCTCGTGGACCCCGCCGGTCAGCCCACCCTGGACGAGCTCGAGACCGTCCTGCGTGGTCACGAGGTCGACTGGGCGGCGATGATCCGCGGCACCAAGCGCGCGATCGCCGACGGCATCCTGCACTCCGAGGTACGCCGGATCGTGCGCGAGCTGCCCGCCACCACGCGCGACGCGGTCGAGGTCGGTGACCTCGAGGACGCCGTGGCGGAGCTGCTGGCGTGCTTCCCGGTCTACCGCTCCTACCTCCCCGACGAGCGACACCACCTCGACCTGGCCTTCACGCTCGCGCGCACCCACCGTCCCGACCTCGCCGAGGTGCTGGACGCGCTCACCGAGGTCCTCGGTGACGCCGGCGCCGAGGCCGCCCTGCGCTTCCAGCAGACCAGCGGGATGGTGATGGCCAAGGGCGTGGAGGACACCGCGTTCTACCGCTGGTCGCGGCTCACCTCGCTCAACGAGGTCGGCGGCGACCCGAGCGTCTTCTCGGTCGGCGTCGAGCAGTGGCACGACCACATGTCGGAGCGGCAGGCCGCGTGGCCGGACGCGATGACGACGCTGTCCACCCACGACACCAAGCGGGGCGAGGACGTCCGGGCCCGGATCACCGCGCTGGCGGAGATGCCGTCGGTCTGGCGCACCGCGCTGCGGCAGCTGCTCGACCTGGTGCCCGCACCCGACCCGGCGTTCGCCTCGCTGCTCTGGCAGGCCGTGCTCGGAGCCTGGCCGGCCTCTCGTGAGCGGTTGCACGCCTACGCCGAGAAGGCCATGCGGGAGGCGGGCGACCGCACCACCTGGACCGCGCCGGACGAGGACTTCGAGGCGGCCGTCCACCGGCTCGTCGATGCCGCCTTCGACTCCAGCGAGGTCACCGCCGTGCTCGACGAGATGCTCGGGCACGTCGTGCGCCCGGGTTGGGTCAACTCGCTCTCCGCCAAGCTCCTCGCCCTCACCATGCCGGGCGTGCCCGACGTCTACCAGGGCAGCGAGCTGTGGGAGCAGAGCCTGGTCGACCCCGACAACCGGCGTCCCGTCGACTACGACCTGCGCCGCGATCTGCTGACCGGGGTGGACGGCTCGCCGCTGCCCCCGCCGCCCTCGTCCGAGGTCGACTCCGTGGGCCTGGACAAGCTGCTCGTGACCTCGCGCGCGCTGCGGCTGCGTCGTGACCGCCCCGAGCTCTTCGAGAGCTATGCCCCGGTCACGGCCACCGGCCCGACGGCCAGCCACGTGCTCGCCTTCGACCGCGGCGGCGCCGTCACCGTGGTCACCCGGCTGCCGTTCGGCCTCGAGTCCAGCGGAGGCTGGGAGGGCACCACGCTCGCGCTGCCCCCGGGTCGGTGGCGCGACGTGCTCACCGGACGCGCGCTCGACTCCACCGATGTCCCCACCGAGGTCTCCGAGGTGCTCGCGGCGCTGCCGGTGGCCCTGCTGGTCAAGGAGGACGACCGATGAGCCGTTTCGACATCTGGGCGCCGCGCCCCTCCCGGGTGCGCCTGTCGGTCGCCGACGAGGTCGTGGACATGACGCAGGGCGAGGGCGGCTGGTGGACACCGGCCGGCCCCGTCCCGGAGGGCGAGGTCGACTACGGCTACCTGCTCGACGACGACCAGACCCCACGCCCCGACCCGCGCTCGCTGCGTCAGCCGGCGGGCGTGCACGAGCGCTCCCGCACCTACGACCCCTCGACCTTCGCCTGGACCGACCAGGCCTGGACCGGTCGCCCGCTCGCCGGGTCGGTGATCTACGAGCTCCACATCGGCACGTTCACCCCCGAGGGCACCTTCGACGCCGCGCTCGGCAAGCTCGACCACCTGCGCTCGATCGGGGTCGACCTGGTCGAGGTGATGCCGGTCAACGCGTTCAACGGCACCCACAACTGGGGCTACGACGGCGTCCTGTGGTCGGCGGTCACGGAGACCTACGGGGGGCCGGAGGGCTACCAGCGCTTCGTCGACGGCTGCCACGCCGCCGGCCTCGGCGTCATCCAGGACGTGGTCTACAACCACCTCGGTCCGTCGGGCAACTACCTGCCGCTCTACGGGCCCTACCTCAAGAGCGGCGCCAACACCTGGGGTGACCTGGTCAACCTCGACGAGGAGGGGTCGGCCGAGGTGCGCCGGCTGATCCTGGACAACGTGCGCCTGTGGCTGTGCGACTACCACGTCGACGGGCTGCGACTCGACGCCGTGCACGCGCTCGCCGACTCCTCGCCGACGCACCTGCTGGAGGAGATGGCGATCGAGGTCGCCGCCCACTCCGCCCACCAGCGCCGCCCGCTCACCCTGATCGCCGAGTCCGACCTCAACGACCCGGTGATGGTGACGCCGCGGGAGGCCGGCGGCTACGGCCTCGACGCCCAGTGGAGCGACGACTTCCACCACGCGGTGCACGTGGCGCTGACCGGCGAGACCACCGGCTACTACGCCGACTTCGAGCCCCTGGGGGCCCTGGCGAAGGTCTTCGAGCGCGGCTTCTTCCACGACGGCACGTTCTCCTCCTTCCGCGACCGCGACCACGGTGCGCCCGTCGACACCGCGGCGGTCGGCACCTGGCGGTTCGTGGTGTGCAGCCAGAACCACGACCAGATCGGCAACCGGGCCGTCGGCGACCGGATCACCGAGGTCCTCGACGACGACCAGCTGGCCTGCGCCGCCCTCCTGACGCTGGCCGGTCCCTTCACGCCGATGCTCTTCCAGGGCGAGGAGTGGGCCGCAGCCGAGCCGTTCCAGTTCTTCACCTCCCACCCCGAGCCCGAGCTCGCGAAGGCGACGGCCGAGGGACGCATCCGGGAGTTCGAGAAGATGGGCTGGGACCCCGCGGTCGTCCCCGACCCGCAGGACCCGCTGACCTTCGAGCGGTCCAAGCTCGACTGGTCGCAGCTCGAGACCGGTCGGCACGCCCGGATCCTCGGCGTCTACCGTCGCCTCGCCGAGCTGCGTCGGACCCTGCCGGAGCTCACCGACCCGTCGTTCGCGCTGACCTCGACGCGCGTCGACGAGGAGGCCCGCTCCTTCGTCCTCGAGCGCGGTGCGGTGACGGTCGCGCTCAACCTGGGCGAGGAGGCGGTCAGCCTGGAGGTCGCGGGCGGAGAGCTGCTCTTCGAGACCGGGTCCGGCGCGTCCCTCGACGGCACGACCCTGTCGCTGCCCGCCCACGCCGGCGCCCTGCTGCGCGCCGGCGGCCCGCGACGCTAGCGGGTCGGTCACCCTCGTCCTAGGCTCGAGCCTCGTGGATGCCGACCGGGTCGCCGACGAATTCGGCCTGGGGCGCGTCCGCCGGGTCTCCGCCGGCCCGGTCGCGCGCGGCAAGCAGGGTGTCGTGTGGCGGCTCGAGACCTCCGAGGGGCGGTGGGCCGTCAAGGTCAACCACGAGCCCGGTGACGAGGAGGCGGCAGCTGCGTCCGCGGCCTTCCAGGACGCCGCAGCCGCCGCCGGCGTGCCGACGCCGGCGGTCCGTCGTACGACGACGGGAGCGGTGACCTCTGGCGCCGTGCGGGTCGCCTCGTGGGTCGACCTGCTCCCCCCGGACCCGTTGATGGACCCCGAGCTCGTCGGGGTCGCGGTCGCCGGCATCCACGGGGTCGCCCCGGCGGCGTCCGGTCCGGTCGAGGGGTGGTACGTCGACCCGGTCGGTGCCGCACGCTGGACCGGCCTGGTCGCGCGGCTGGTGTCGGCGGGTGCGCCGTTCGCCGCGGACCTGGCCCGGCTGCGCGACGAGCTGGTCGCGCTCGAGTCGTGGATCAGACCGCCGACCGACCTGGTGACCTGCCACCGCGACCTGTGGGCCGACAACGTGCTGCCGACGGCCGACGGGGGCGTGTGCGTCATCGACTGGGAGGGCTGCGGTCCGGCCTCGCGCGACCAGGAGCTGGGGTGCGTGCTCTTCGAGTTCGGCCGCACGGACCCCGGTCGGGCCCGGGCGCTGGTCGATGCCTACGGGTCGGCCGGCGGCCCCGGTCGGGTGGGTGGTCGGGCCGACTTCTCCATGCTGGTCGCGCAGCTGGGTCACATCGTCGAGGCGGGGTGTCGCGACTGGCTGGTGCCCCACGACCGCAGCCCGTCGCGAGACGTTGCCGAGGCCTGGGTGCGCGAGAGCCTGGACGACCCGCACACGCGCACCGTCCTCGACGCGCTGCTGGGGGCGGTGACCTAGACCCGGCTGGCGGCGAAGGTGTCGCACGCCTCGAGCGAGCCCTGCTCGAGACCGGTGCCGAACCAGGCCTTGCGCTGGGCCGCCGAGCCGTGGGTCCACGACTCCTCGGTCACCTGACCCTGGGTCTTCTGCTGGATCCGGTCGTCACCGACGGTCGCGGCCGCCTCCAGCGCCAGGTCGATGTCCTGCTGGGTCAGCGAGGAGAAGAGCGTGGCGCCCGACGCGTCCTCCGTCTCGGTGGCCGCCCGGGTCCACATGCCGGCGTAGCAGTCGGCCTGCAGCTCGAGGCGCACCGCGTCGCTCTGCGGACCCTGCTGGGTGCGGACCTGGCCCATGGCGCCGAGCAGGTTCTGGATGTGGTGGCCGTACTCGTGGGCGAGCACGTAGGCCTCGACGAAGCCGCCGTCGGGTCCGCCGAGCTGGTCCTCCAGGACCTGGTCGAAGAAGCCGGAGTCGAGGTAGATCGTGCGGTCCGGCGGGCAGTAGAAGGGCCCGATGTCGGAGCTCGCGTCGCCGCAGCCGGTGCCCACGGCGCCGCTGAAGGTGACCAGCCCCTCCTCGGGCTCGAAGCGGTCGCCCAGCTCGTCGGTCCAGAAGTCGAAGAGCGAGTTCTCGACCGCCACGCGCGCGCAGTCGGCGCTGTTGTTGGCGTCCTCACCGGTCTTGCAGGAGGTGTAGCGGCCGGTGTCGGTGAAGCGGCTGCTGTCGAGGCTGCTGCCGCCGCTACTTCCGCCGTCACTTCCGCCGCCGAGGATGTCGATGCCCATGGCGCGGCCGATGACGAACAGCACGACCAGGAGGATGATGCCGCCGATCCCGCCGCCGCCGATCCCGCCCGGGATGGGCAGGCGGGAGCCTCCGGAGCCGCTCGAGCGACCGCCGCGGCTGCGACCTGCGTCACGCGTGCGGGAGGTGTCCAGGCGTGCCTTGGGGTTGAAACGCATGGGGAGGCCTCTCTGAGAGGGTGGGGGCGGTCCGCCGGGGCCAGGGATCGGGCTCGGCGCACCTAGACTAGTGACCCTATGATCACCGCCCACCAGCTCGAGGTCCGCGCCGGCGCGCGTCTGCTCATGGACGACGTCAGCTTCCGAGTCGCCGCCGGCGACAAGGTGGGGTTGGTGGGGCGCAACGGCGCCGGCAAGACCACCCTCACCAAGATCCTCTCCGGCGACGCGCTGCCGGCCTCCGGCTCGGTCACCTCGACCGGCGACGTGGGCTACCTCCCGCAGGACCCGCGCATCGGCGACCCCGAGGTCCTGGCCCGCGACCGGATCCTGTCCGCCCGCGGCCTCGACGACGTCGTACGCCGTCTGCGCGAGTCCGAGGAGCAGATGGGCAGCGACGACCCCGAGGTCTCCGACCGGGCGATGAAGCGCTGGACCCGGGCCGACTCCGAGCTCCACGCGGGCGGTGGCTACGCCGCCGAGTCGGAGGCCGCCACGATCGCGGCGAGCCTGGGCATCCAGGAGCGCATCCTCGACCAACAGCTCAAGACGCTCTCCGGTGGCCAGCGCCGACGCGTCGAGCTGGCCCGCATCCTCTTCTCCGGTGCCGAGATCCTGATCCTCGACGAGCCGACCAACCACCTCGACGCCGACTCCATCGTGTGGCTGCGCGACTTCCTCAAGTCGCACAAGGGCGGCTTCATCGTGATCTCGCACGACAACGCGCTGCTCGAGGAGACCGTCAACAAGGTCCTCCACCTCGACGCCAACCGCACCACCATGGACGTCTACAACATGGGCTGGAAGAACTACCTCAGCCAGCGTGAGACCGACGAGAAGCGTCGCAAGCGCGAGCGTGCCAACGCCGAGACCAAGGCCAAGACGCTCACCGACCAGGCCAACAAGATGCGTGCCAAGGCCTCCAAGGCCCAGGCCGCGCAGTCGATGCTCAAGCGCGCCGAGAAGATGATGTCCGGCCTGGAGGGCGAGCGCGCCGCCGACAAGGTCGCCCGCATCAAGTTCCCCGCGCCGGCTCCGTGCGGCAAGACGCCGCTCACCGCCGAGGAGCTCTCCAAGTCCTACGGCTCGCTGGAGGTCTTCACCGACGTCACGCTGGCGATCGACAAGGGCTCGCGGGTGGTCATCCTGGGGCTCAACGGTGCCGGCAAGACCACGATGCTGCGCATCCTGGCGGGCGTCGACCAGTCCGACACCGGCCGCGTCATCCCCGGGCACGGGCTCAAGCTCGGCTACTACGCCCAGGAGCACGAGACCCTCGACACCGAGCGCACCGTCCTGGAGAACATGCAGAGCGCGGCACCGCAGCTCACCGACACCGAGGCGCGCTCCGTGCTCGGCTCCTTCCTCTTCTCCGGCGACGACGCCAACAAGTCGGCCTCCGTGCTCTCGGGCGGCGAGAAGACCCGGCTGGCGCTGGCCAGCCTGGTCGTCTCGAGCGCCAACGTGCTGCTCCTCGACGAGCCCACCAACAACCTCGACCCCGCCTCGCGCGAGGAGGTGCTGGCCGCGATCCGCACCTACGAGGGCGCGATCATCCTGGTCACGCACGACGAGGGCGCCGTGCTGGCCCTCGAGCCGGACAGGGTGCTGCTGCTGCCCGACGGCGACGAGGACCTCTGGAACGACGACTACGCCGACCTGGTCTCGCTGGCCTGAGCGCCGTCGTGCTCCCGCGTCGACCGGTCCGGCCGACGCGGTGTCGATGCTGCTTCCTAGACTCCCTGACATGACCCCTGACGAGCTGACCGCTGCAGGCCTGCGCCTCGACCTCACCGGCACGGTGGCCACGGTGACGCTCGACCGCCCGGCGGTGCGCAACGCCCAGACCCCGGCGATGTGGCGCGCCCTCGGCGAGATCGGTCGCACGCTGCCCGACGAGGTGCGCGTGGTGCTCGTCCGCGGTGCGGGCGGCACCTTCTCCGCAGGCCTGGACCGCACCCTGATGGACCCCGCCACGGCCCCCGAGGGCGTCGAGTCGGTCGGCGAGCTCTTCGCGCTGAGCGACGACGACATGGCCGCCACCATCGAGGCCTACCAGCAGGGCTTCACCTGGCTGCGCGACCCGCGCTTCGTCTCGATCGCGATCGTCGACGGCTACGCCGTGGGCGCCGGCTTCCAGCTGGCGCTGTCCTGCGACCTGCGGGTGCTCGCCGACGACGCCCAGCTCTGCATGAAGGAGTCGGCCCTCGGCCTGGTCCCGGACCTCACGGGAACAAAGCCCCTCGTCGAGTGTGTTGGCTACGCACGGGCACTCGAGATCTGCGCCACCGCTCGGATGGTCGGGGCAGCCGAGGCCGTCCAGATCGGCCTGGCCCTGACCGCCGTCCCGGCCGACCAGCTGGACTCCACGGTCGTCGATCTCGTCGCCGCCCTGACCGCGCCCCTCCCGGGGGCGGTCACCGAGACCAAGTCACTGCTCCTCGGAGCAGCCGAGCGCAGCCTGGAGGAGCAGTGTCGCCTGGAACGTCTCGCCCAGGTCCGCCGCTTCCGCGAGGTTGCCCAGTTCCTGGCCCGCTGATGACCACCGAGCCGGGGGAGTAGGAGCCATGGTGTCCGGGATGTCCCCCGCCAACGGCGCCGTGTGGCGCAACCTGCGCGCCGACCGCTCCGTCGTCAACAACCGCATCGAGGGCAGGACCGTACGCCGGATCCTCACCTTCGCCCGCCCCCACCGGCGCCTGATCGCCTTCTTCCTCGCCTTCACCGTGATCGACGCCGGCATGGTCGTGGTCATGCCGCTGCTGGTGCAGAAGATCGTCGACGACGGCGTGCTGGTCGGCGACCGGGGCTTCGTCGTCATGATCGCGCTCGCGATGGCCGGCGTCGCCGTCCTGACCGCGGCGCTCGCCGTGCTCGGCGGCTGGTTCTCCTCCCGCATCGGTGAGGGGCTCATCTACGACCTCCGCACCCAGGTCTTCGCGCACGTGCAGCGCCAGTCGTTGGCGTTCTTCACCCGCACCCAGACCGGTGCCCTGGTCAGCCGGCTCAACAACGACGTGATCGGGGCCCAGCGCGCCTTCACCTCGACGCTGTCCAGCACCGTCTCCAACAGCATCTCGGTCGTGGTCGTCGGCGTCGTCATGCTGTTCCTCAGCTGGCAGGTCACCCTGCTGTGCCTGGCCCTCTTCCCGATCCTCTTCTTCCTGTCGCGCTGGGTCGGTGGTCGTCTCGCCGGGCTCACGCGACGCCAGATGGACGGCAACGCCGACCTCGGCAACGTGATGACCGAGCGCTTCAACGTCGGCGGCGCCATGCTGCTCAAGCTCTTCGGCCGCCGTGCCGACGAGGACCTGCTCTTCGAGTCCAAGGCCGCCACGGTGCGCGACCTGGGCATCCGGATCTCGCTCATCACCCGCATCTTCGGCGCGGCGATGACCTTGGTGCCCGCCCTCGCGATCGCCCTCGTCTACGGCGTCGGCGGCAGCCTGGCGATCGACGGCACCATCACCGTCGGCACGCTCCTGGCCCTGGCCACGCTGCTCCTGCGGCTGCTGGGGCCGCTGCAGGGCCTCTCCAACGTGCGCATCGACGTGATGACGGCGCTGGTCAGCTTCGAGCGGGTCTTCGAGGTGCTCGACCTCCCCTCCCAGATCCAGCAGCACCCCGACGCGGTGGTGCTGCCCGCCAGTGCCGGTCGGCTGGAGTTCGACCACGTCTCCTTCACCTACCCCCAGGCCTCCGAGATCTCGCTGGGCTCCCTGGAGTCCGTGGCGCGCACCGAGTCGCGTGACAACGAGCAGGTGCTCACCGACGTCGACTTCGTCGCCGAGCCCGGCCAGATGATCGCGCTCGTGGGTCCCTCCGGTGCCGGCAAGACCACGATGACGCACCTCGTCGCCCGCCTCTACGACGTCGGCAGCGGCGCCGTGCGCGTCGGAGGGCACGACGTACGCGACGTCACGCAGGACTCCCTGGAGGACGTCGTCGGCTACGTCACCCAGGACGCCCACATGTTCCACGACACGATCCGGGCCAACCTGGTCTATGCGCGGCCGGACGCCACCGACGACCAGATCTGGTCGGCCCTCGAGGCAGCCCAGGTCGCCGTGCTGGTGCGCAGCCTGCCCGACGGTCTCGACACCGTGGTCGGCGACCGCGGCTACCGCCTGTCCGGCGGGGAGCGCCAGCGGCTCGCCATCGGCCGGCTGCTGCTCAAGGCGCCGTCCGTCGTCGTGCTCGACGAGGCCACCGCTCACCTCGACAGCGAGTCGGAGGCCGCGGTGCAGCGGGCCCTGGACGCCGCGCTGGAGGGCCGCACGTCGCTGGTCATCGCGCACCGGCTCTCGACGGTCCGCAACGCCGACCAGATCCTCGTGCTCGAGCACGGCGAGATCACCGAGCGCGGCACCCACACCGAGCTGCTGGCCCGCGGTGGGCTCTACACCGACCTCTACCGCACCCAGTTCGCCCAGGACGCGAGCGTCGACCTGACCGTGTGACGAGCTAGCCTCCTGGCATGGATCTCGAGCTCCGCGACCGGGTCTTCATCGTCACCGGCGGGGCCCGAGGACTCGGGCGGGCGACGGCCGACTGCCTGGTGGCCGAGGGAGCGCGCGTCGTGCTGTCGGGCCGCTCCCAGGACACCCTCGACGCCGCAGCGTCAGCGCTGGGCGACGCTGTCGTCACGGTCGTCGGCGACAACGCCGACCCGGCCACGCCGGGGCGGCTGCTCGAGGCCGCCCGGGCCCGGTGGGGGCGCCTCGACGGTGCCCTGATCAGCGTCGGCGGGCCACCCCGCGGGTCGGCCATGGCCGTGACCGACGAGCAGTGGACGGCAGCCTTCGGCGCGGTCTTCCTCGGCGCCGTGCGCCTGGCCCGCGAGATCGGCAGCGAGCTGCAGGAGGGCGGCTCGCTCGCGCTGGTGCTCTCCTCGAGCGTGCGGTCGCCGCTCGCGGACATGGCGATCTCCAACGGACTGCGCCCCGGTCTCGCCATGGTGGCCAAGACGCTGGCCGACGAGCTCGGCCCGCGCGGTGTGCGGGTCAACGGGCTGCTCCCGGGTCGCATCAGCACCGAGCGGGTCACCGAGCTCGACGAGGCCACCGGCGACGCCGGGTCCGCCAGGGCGGCGGCGATCGGCGCCATCCCGCTCGGTCGCTACGGCCGTCCCGACGAGTTCGGCAGGGTCGCGGCGTTCGTGCTCTCCCCGGTCGCGTCCTTCGTCACCGGGGTCATGCTCCCCGTCGACGGCGGGTTGCTGCGCTCGCTGTAGGCCGCCTCGGCCGCCTCGCGGGCCTCCTGCTCCTGCCGCGCCCGCACGTAGGGGTGGTTGCTCTGGCGGACCTTCTTCGGCTTGGTGCTGCGCGTCGTGGTGTCGCCCGTCCTGGGGTTGCCCGCCCTGGTGCTGCGCGGCCCGCCACCGCGGCGGGCGACGCGCCACTCGTCGTACATCAGGTAGAAGAAGCCGAAGACCGCGAGCACGCCGAAGAACCACCACTGCAGGCCGTAGAAGAAGTGCGGGCCGTTGTCGAGCTCGGGGAGCTCGACGGGCTGCAGCGAGGTCGCGGGGGCGGGGTCCTCGGACTCCAGGTCGACGAAGCCGCCGTAGACCTCGCGGTCCAGCGCCTCGCCGATCGCGGTGCTGTTGACGGCCCGGGTCGACTGGTCGGCGACGCGCGTCGAGCTGCCGGTGCCGTCGCTGCGCAGCCAGCCGTCGATCGTGACCTCGCCGGCCGGGGGCGCGGGCACGTCGTCGGGGGAGGCGCCCTCGTTGTCGGTCTGCAGCCAGCCACGGTCCACGAGCACGGCGGTGCCGGACGAGGTGACGAGCGGGACGACGACGTCGATGCCGGCGATCCCGTCGCGGGTGCGGTAGCGCACGATGACGGTGTCCTCGACGGCGTAGGTGCCGGTGGCGGTGACCCGGCGCCACTCGTCGTCCTCCGAGACGCCCGTGCCGGTGCGCAGGACGTCCTCGACGGGGGTCGGTGCGCCGTCCTCGTTGGCCCGCACGACCGCGTTGCGGTCCTTGCGGTCCTCGAGCCGGTCGAACTGCCAGCCACCCAGCCACCAGGTCGCGTAGGCGACCCCCACGATGGCGAGAGCGAACAGTGCCCAGCGTCGGCTCAGGAGGAAACGGAACGAGCGCACGCACCGAGAATAGGTCCCGCCCCTAGACTCGTCCCATGCAGGTGCTGAAGCTCGGTGACAGGTACGGCCGCGTAGCCACGGACCTCCGTGTGTCCCTCACGGACCGTTGCAACTTGCGGTGCTCCTACTGCATGCCGGCGGAGGGTCTCGACTGGTTGCCCCAGGACGAGACCCTGACCGACGACGAGCTGGTCCGGTTGATCCGGATCGGCGTCGAGCGGCTCGGCATCCAGGAGATCCGCTTCACCGGTGGAGAGCCGCTCGTGCGACGCGGCCTGCCGGACATCGTGCGACGGGTGCGCGAGATCGACGCGGACATCGACATGTCGATGACCACCAACGCCCTCGGTCTCGCGCGCACCGCGCAGGCGCTGGCCGACGCCGGCCTCAACCGGGTCAACGTCAGCCTCGACACCGTGCGCCAGGAGACGTTCCACACCATCACCCGCCGCGACCGCCTCGACGACGTCATCGCCGGTCTCGCGGCAGCCGAGGCCGCGGGCCTCGGACCGGTCAAGGTCAACGCCGTGCTGATGCGCGGGCTCAACGACGAGCAGGCGCCCGAGCTGCTGCGCTGGTGCCTCGACCGCGGCTACGAGCTGCGTTTCATCGAGCAGATGCCGCTCGACGCCCAGCACGGCTGGCAGCGTGACGGCATGGTGACCGCCGACGAGATCTTCGCCCACCTCGAGCGGGAGTTCACGCTCACGCCCGCCACCGAGCCGCGTGGCTCGGCCCCGGCCGAGCTGTTCCTGGTCGACGGCGGCCCGGCCACCGTCGGCGTCATCGCCTCGGTGACCCGCCCGTTCTGCGGCGACTGCGACCGCGTACGTCTCACCGCCGACGGCCAGATCCGCAACTGCCTCTTCGCCCGCCACGAGTCCGACCTGCGCGCCGCCCTGCGCGACGGCACCTCCGACGAGGACATCGCCGAGCGCTGGGTCACCGCGGTCGCCGGCAAGGCCGCCGGCCACGGCATCGACGACGAAGGCTTCCTCCAGCCCGACCGCCCGATGTCCGCCATCGGTGGCTGAGGCTCCCTCCCGGGAAAGTCCGTGACGTTTTAGCCCTCCTGACGCGCTTTGGGGGGCTGAAACGTCACGGACTTTCCGGGGCAGGCACGTGCGGCACGACGTCCTTGAGAAAGCGCCGGGCGGTGAGGAAGTCCGAGAGGGACGCCTTGTGCACGTCGCAGGCCAGCCAGATCTTGCGGCGCTCCGGGGTGTGCAGCTTGGGGTTGTTCCAGAGCACCTGCCACGTGGCGGGGGCCTGGCAGCCCTTGGCTGAGCAGACGTCGGGATCCATGCCCCAGTTGTAGCGCAGCCGGCCCGGGTGCCCGCCCGGCGGGTCAGTCCCGGTGGCCGGCCGTCAGCTCGGCGTAACGACCCGGAGCGCCGCGCAGCTCGAAGGAGTCGGTGCGGGTCGTGGCCGCGTTGGCCAGGACCACGGCGATGTAGGGCAGGACGATCGCGCCCGCGATGAGGAACGGCCACAACCAGTCCAGACCGTTGAGCGCAGCCACGACGGCTCCGACGAAGCAGGCCGAACGCAGGCTCATCGACCACAGGTAGCGCTTCTGGCGGGCGGCGATGTCCTTCTCGCGGCTCGACGCGGCGGTGGTGATCCGGATGACTTCACTGTCGTCGCTGCCTCGCCGTGCCATGCCACCATCGTACGTCGGTGCCGGTAGCCTCCTCCCGTCCCAGATCACCATCGAGAGGCCGACTCATGAGCAACCGCACCTACCGCGTGACCGAGATCGTCGGCACGTCCCCCGACGGCATCGACGAGGCCATCCGCAACGGGGTCGAGCGCGCCTCCCGGACGCTGCGCCACCTCGACTGGTTCGAGGTCACCCAGGTGCGCGGCCAGGTCAAGGACGGCCAGGTCGAGCACTTCCAGGTCGGCATCAAGGTCGGCTTCCGCCTCGAGGACGACTGAGCAGATCGGGCTCTGCGGGCCCCGCAGGGAGCACCCAGCGAGAGCCCAGCGAGCACCCAGGGAGCGCCCGTCGAGGGGACCCGTTTAGGGCTACCCCGGGGTAATCACTAGCGTCGACGAACGTGAGCGAACCCACCCCCCACGAGCCCAGGTCGGTGCTGGTCACCGGCGGCAACCGCGGCATCGGTCGCGCCATCGCCGAGGCCTTCCTCGCGCAGGGCGACCGGGTCGCCGTGACGACCCGCAGCGGCGGGGCTCCCGAGGGAGCCCTCGACGTACGCTGCGACGTCACCGACGCGGCCGCCGTCGAGGCTGCCTTCGCCGAGGTCGAGGCGGCCCACGGACCGGTCGAGGTGCTGGTGGCCAACGCCGGCATCACCGCCGACACCCTGGTGCTGCGGATGTCGGAGGAGCAGTGGTCCTCGGTCATCGACACCAACCTCACCGGGTCCTTCCGCCTGGCCAAGCGAGCCGCCAAGGGCATGCTGCGCCAGCGCAAGGGCCGCATCATCTTCATCTCCTCGGTCGTGGGCATGCTCGGCTCGGCCGGGCAGGTCAACTACGCCGCGTCCAAGGCCGGCCTGGTCGGCATGGCCCGCTCGCTGGCCCGTGAGCTCGGCTCGCGCTCGATCACGGCCAACGTGGTCTCACCGGGCTTCGTGGAGACCGACATGACCGACGTGCTCACCGACGAGCAGCGCGCGGCGATCAAGACACAGGTGCCGTTGGGCCGCTACGCGGCCCCCGCGGAGGTCGCGGCGGCGGTGGTGTGGCTCGCCGGTGACGGCGGCGCCTACGTGACCGGCGCGGTGATCCCCGTCGACGGCGGACTAGGAATGGGGCACTGAGATGAACGACATCAACCCGAACGGCATCCTCGCCGGCAAGCGGATCCTCGTCGCCGGAGTGACCATGGACTCCTCCATCGGCTTCGCGACCGCGAAGGTCGCCCAGGAGCAGGGCGCCGAGGTGCTGATCTCCAACTTCGGCCGCGCCCTCGGCATCACGCGGCGCATCGCCAAGCGGCTTCCGGTGACCCCGCCGGTCATCGAGCTCGACGTCACCGACGCCGACCACCTCGCGGCCCTGCCCGACGCCGTGCGCGAGCACGTCGACGGCCTCGACGGCGTGGTGCACTCGATCGCCTACGGCAACCCCGAGACCCTCCTGGGAGGCAAGTTCCTCGGGGGTCCCTGGGACGACGTCGCCCAGGCCGTGCAGGTCTCGGCCTACTCCCTGATGTCGCTGGCCAACGCCACGCGGCCGCTGATGGGTCCCGGCGGCTCGATCGTCGGCCTCACCTTCGACGCGACGGTCGCCTGGCCGGCGTACGACTGGATGGGCGTGGCCAAGGCCGGCCTCGAGTCGTGCAGCCGCTACCTGGCCCGCGACCTCGGGCCCGAGGGCATCCGCGTCAACCTGGTCTCCGCCGGACCGCTGCGCACGCTCGCGGCCAAGGCGATCCCGGGTTTCTCGGACCTCGAGGACCTGTGGAGCACCCGCGCGCCCCTCGGGTGGGACAACGCCGACTACGCCCCCACGGCCAAGGCCGTGTGCGCGCTGATGTCGGACTTCTTCCCCGCCACGAGCGGCGAGATCATCCACGTCGACGGCGGGTTCCACGCCATGGGCGCCTGAGCGCTGCCGTCGCGATGTGGCCCTCGGGGCCGCCAGCGATAGCGTTCGCCGGTGACTTCACTCGTCGAGCTCCGGGTCCTCGAGGGGCCCAACCTCTACTTCCCGCGCGCCGCCATCAAGCTGACGCTCGACGTCAGCGGCCTGGCGGCCGCGTCGGAGACCACGGCACTGCGCTTCGCGACCCGGATCGGGCTCAAGAACGCCCGCCCCGGCTCCGTGGAGTCCGGCTTCCGCCAGCGCTTCGCCCTGCGTGCCGTCGGCCGCCTGGTGCGCGCCGTGGCCGCCGAGGGCGGGACGCCTCGCCTGGCTGTGCGGGTGCGACCCACCAGTGACCAGCACCAGATCGTCGTCGCCTTCCCGTGGGCGCACCGCGAGCGTGCTCAGGAGATGGGGCGCGCCATCGGCGACGTGCTCGACTCGCTGCTGAGCGCCGACATCGAGGCCGCTGTCGGGCGGGCGGCCGAGCGCGTCGCCGCCGCCGAGCACGGCGACAAGCCGCACACCATCACCCCGAAGGTGCCCGTCGTCGCGGTCACGGGCACCAACGGCAAGACCACGACCTCCCGGATGATCGCGCACATCGGTCGCACCGACGGTCGCCTGGTGGGCTGGTCCAACACCGACGGCATCTACGTCGACGGCGAGCTGCTGGAGGCCGGCGACTACTCCGGCCCGAGCGGTGCCGGACGGGTGCTGGCCCACCCGGAGGTGCAGCTCGCGGTCACCGAGACCGCACGGGGCGGCATCCTGCTCAAGGGCATCGGCCTGACGCGCAACGACGTCTCGGTCGTCACCAACGTCTCCGCCGACCACCTCGGCCTCCAGGGCATCGACACCGTCGACCAGCTCGCGGAGGTGAAGGCGGTCGTGCCCCGTATCACCCGCAAGAGCGGCTGGGCCGTGCTCAACGGGGACGACCCCCGCGTCTACGACATGCGCAACATCATCAAGGCCAAGCCGTGGGTCTTCAGCCGCGACCCCGACTCGCCCGCCATCCGCGAGACGCTGACCGCCGGCGGGCGCGCGACGACGGTGATCGACGGGTGGGTCTCGGTCCTGACCCCCCAGTCCGACCCCGACCCGCTGATCGAGCTGGTCGACGTGCCGATGACCCTGGCCGGTCTGTCCCGCTTCAACGTCGAGAACACGCTGGCCGCCGTCTCGGCGTCGCTCGCGATCGGGATCGCCCGCGACGTGGTCATCGAGGGCCTGCGCTCCTTCCTGCCCGACGCGGAGCACAACCCGGGGCGGATGAACTTCTTCTCCCTCGGTGAGGTCTCGGTCGTCATGGACCTCGCTCACAACGAGGCCGGCCTCGAGGCGCTGATGGAGATCATGAACGGCGTACGACGTCCGGGCGCGCGGCTGCTGCTGGGCCTCGGGGTCGTGGGGGACCGGCAGGACGACCTGATCGAGAAGCTCGGTGAGATCGCGGCCCGGGACAGCGACGTGGTGGCGATCGGCCACAAGGAGAAGTACCTGCGGGGACGCACCACCGAGGAGCTCGAGGACCTGATGCGGGCCGGCGCTGAGCGGGTGGGGGTCACCGGCGTGCCGGCGTACCCGACCGAGGTCGCGGTCCTGGCCGCCCTGGTCGGCCAGGCGCTGCCCGGTGACGTCGTCGGCCTGATGTGCCACGCCGAGCGGGAGGAGTGCTACGACTGGATCGCCGAGCACGACGGCGTGGCCGACACCACCTCGAGCCTGGCGACCAAGGTCAGGGCTGCCGCCGAGGGGGCCTGAGGTCGCTCAGGTGTCGCCGCGGTCCACGTGGTGGCCGGGCTCGCGCAGGTCGACGTCGCCCTCGACCACGAGGGCGCGCAGACCGCCGCTGCTGCGGGTCTCGTGGGGCTCCCCGCGGTCCCACACGGCTGCCTGACCGGGGCCGATCTCCACGGGCTCGCCGTCCGCGCCCGAGACCGTCGCGTCGCCGTCGAGCACCACGAGGAGCTGGGTCGCGACCGCCGGGTGCCGGCCGATCAGCCCGCCGGGCTTGAGGTCGACCAGCACCAGGGCCGCGTCGGCGGTGATGCCGAGCGCGGAGACGGAGAACCGCTGGCTCCCGTGGTTGTCGACGCCCTGGCGTGGCAGGGCGCCCAACCGGATGATCCGCACCGGCTCAGACGTCGCTGACCGGCGGGTCGTAGTCAGGGTCGGCGGCGGGGGCGTCCGGGTTGACGCCCGAGCCGGCCTGAGCGTGCTGGCCGAAGCTCTCCAGCTCGGCCATGACCTGCTGGTGCTTGTCGACGCAGACCACGAGCAGGTCGCCGCGGTTGGTGCGGGCCATGGCGTGGCGCACGGCCTCGATCTCGTCCAGCACCTCCTCGACCTGCTTGCAGCGGCTGCCCTCGGCCATCGCACGTCGTACGCCCTCGATGACGAAGCCCGCCACCTCACCGCGCTCGCGGCCGCGCAGGCTGACGTCCTCGCGCACGATCAGCACGTCGAAGTGCTGGGCAGCGATCGACCCGAGCTCGCGCATGTCCTCGTCGCGGCGGTCGCCGGCCGTGGCGATGATGCCGATCCGGGAGGGTCGGGCGAGGTCGTGGGTGCCCGACATGGAGTCGCCCACCCGGTCGACGAAGTCGCCGAGCATCTTCATGCCCGGCGCGTTGTGGCAGTAGTCGACGATGACGTTGACGCCGTTGACGTCGACCTCGTTGAGGCGTCCGGGGGAGAGGTAGTAGTTGGTGGAGAAGGTGCGCAGGCCCTGACGGATGTCGTGGAGCGGTGCGCCGGCCGCGAAGGCTGCGGCAGCGGCACCCAGGGTGTTCTGCACGTTCATCCGGGCCTTGCCGCCGAACGTGGCCGGCAGCAGGTGCGTCCAGGCCAGCTGCATCTCGCGGGGACCGTGCTTGACCACGATCATCTCGCCGCGCTCGGAGGGGTTGAGGACCAGCGCCTTGCCGCCACGGCGGCAGTGGGCGTCGATCATGTCGCGGGTCTCGGAGCCGGGCTCCTCCATCGAGAACCACACCACCGAGCCGGAGCACCGGCGACGCATGGCACGCACCAGCGGGTCGTCGGCGTTGAGCACGGCGTGCCCGTCGCGCGGGACGGCCTCGACGAGGACGGCCTTGACGTCGGCGAGCTGCTCGACGGTGTCGATGCCCCGCAGGCCCAGGTGGTCGGGCTGGACGTTGAGGACCACGGCGACGTCGTTGCGCTCGTAGCCGAGGCCCTCGCGCAGGATGCCGCCGCGCGCGACCTCGAAGACCGCGAAGTCGACGCGCGGGTTCTGCAGGACCATCCGGGCCGAGCGGGGACCGGACGCGTCGGAGCGGATCAGCAGGCGCTCGTCGATGACGACGCCGTCGGTCGAGGTCATGCCGACCTTGCGACCCATGCCCTTGAAGATGTGGCTGATCATCCGCGAGGTGGTCGTCTTGCCGTTGGTGCCGGTCACGGCGACGATCGGGATGCGGCTGGTCGCCCCTGGCGGGAACAGCATGTCCACGACGGGCTTGGCGATGAACTGCGGCTCGCCGATGGTGGGGTGGGTGTGCATCCGGAAGCCGGGTGCCGCGTTGATCTCGCAGATGGCGCCGCCGGTCTCACGCACGGGCTCGGTGATGTCGGGGCAGATGAAGTCGATGCCGGCGATGTCGAGGCCGACCATCCGAGCCGCCTCCTCCGCGATCTCGACGTTCTCCGGGTGGGCCTCGAACGTCCGGTCGATGGAGATGCCACCGGTCGACATGTTGCCGGTCAGTGCCAGCTTGACCACCTGGTCTGCCGGGGGCACGTCGGTCATGGCGAAGCCCTGCTCGCGCACCAGCTGGATCGCGGCGTCGTCGACCTTGATCCGGGTCAGGACCTTCTCGTGGCCGACACCACGACGCGGGTCGGCGTTGGCGGTGTCGACGAGCTGCTCGACGGTGCGGGTGCCGTCACCGGTGACCGATGCGGGCACCCGCTCGGCGATCGCGGCGACCTTGCCGTCGATGATCAGGCAGCGGTAGTCCTTGCCGATGATCAGCGACTCCACGACGATCACGCCGCGGCGGGACTGCTCCTTGGCGATCGGGAACGCCGCGCGCACGTCCTGCTCGTCCTGCAGGTCGAGGCACACGCCGCGGCCGTGGTTGCCGTCGAGCGGCTTGATGACGACGGGGTAGCCGATGCGCTGGGCGGCGCGGACGGCCTGGTCCGCGGTGCGCACGGTGTCCTGCTTGGGGACCGGGAGCCCGGCCGCGCCGAGCAGGCGGGTGGTGAGGTCCTTGTCGGAGGCGATGTCGACCGCGATCGCGGAGGTGTTGGACGTCATCGTGGCGCGGATGCGCTTGGCGTGGACGCCCTGGCCGAGCTGCACCAGCGAGTGCTGGTTGAGCCGGATCCAGGGGATGTCGCGCGAGACGGCCTCGTCGAGGATCGCCTGCGTGGAGGGACCGAACGCCGTGCGCTCGGCGCGCAGGATGAAGCTCTCCAGCTCGTCGTCCCAGTCGAACTCGGGGTCGGCCTGCACGAGGTGGTTGACCAGGCGCACGGCCAGGCGGGAGGCCGCCAGCCCGACCTGCTCGTCGGCGTAGCCGAAGATCACGTTGTAGTGACCCTTCTGCCCCTTGACCTGACGCGTCTTGCCGCGCCGGATGTCGTGACCCACGACCTGCTGCAGGGCCAGGGCGGTGTGCTCGGCCACGTGGCCGAGCCAGGTGCCCTCATGGAGCCGCTCCACGAAGCCGCCGCGCTTGCCGCGCGAGCAGGAGTGCTCGCGCAGGCCGGGCAGCATCTGGAGGATGTTGTCGGTGAAGCCCGGGATGGTGTTGGTCGGGAACTCCTCGAGCGAGCCGAGGTCGACCACCAGGTGGATCGCCTTGTCGTAGGACCAGATGTTGGCGCCGCGGTAGACGCGGGTCTCGACGATGTCGAGGTCGGGAGTGGGGCGTTCGGTCATGAGGTGACTCCGTCCGGGGCTGCGGTGGTGCTCTTCTTGCGGCTACGGGCCAGGCGGCGCCGCAGGGCGGTCGGTGAGGCATCGGCGGCCGCGATGTCGCGTGCCATCTGGCGCAGGTCGTGGCTGGCCTCCGCGAACGAGGCGGCCTCCTCGATGGCCACGCGACGGTCGGGGGGCACGAGCGTGCGCGTCGTGAGGTCGAACACCGCGCCCTCGGGCAACGTGTGGAGCACGATGCCGGAGGCCAGGATCGGGTTGGAGCGCTTGGCCTCGTAGGCGTCGGTCGTGATCCGGGCCGGGTCGAAGATCGTCACCGAACCGCGCCCGACGACGCGCAGCAGGTCGTGGGGCTCGCCGTCGTAGTCCTCTGCCGCAGGGTCGTCCGGGGCGTGGACCACGCGCTGCTCGACGATCGCCGCCGTGTCCTCGTCGACGCCGATGCCCAGGAGCTGCGGTGACTGGGACACGATCATGAGCAGCCGGCCGTAGCGGTTGCGCTGGTCGAAGTGCTGGTCGATGACCGAGGACCTGAGCAGCCCGAGACCTGCCGCCACCTGCGTCATCCGCTGCTTGGGAGTCGAGCCCGGGCCGCCGAAGGCCACCATGTGGCTGGACTGGATGCTGGCCCCGGCCGACGTGCCCGCCACCACGATGCCGCGCTCGTGGGCGTCGAGGATCGCGTCGCCGAGCGGCGTGCCGCACACGATGGCGGAGAGCTTGAGCTGGTTGCCGCCGGTCATGAAGATGCCCGTCGCCGCACGCAGCGACGCCACGAGATCCTCGTCGTGGGCATCGTCCCGGCTCTCGGGCCGGATGGCGATCACCTCGCCGGCGCCCTCGCGCCGGAACAACGCGTCGTACACCTCGATGACCTCGATGCCGAGGGACGACGCGGTGGGGATGACGGCGATGCGCGCATCTGCTCCGCCGGCCGCAGCCACGAACTCCTTCAGGATCGTCCGCTTGCGGAGCTTGTCCTCGGCGCCGCCGATGATCATGAGGGGTCCCTTGGGCATGGCGTTCACCCTAGGGTGTGCGCATGGTCGCAGACATGCCCGCATCCCCTCGGACCATCGTCGTCATGCGTCACGCGAAGGCCGAGCAGGCAGGCCCCACCGACTTCGAGCGCGAGCTGGCCGGTCGCGGCAGCCACGACGCCGCGGCGGTCGGTGCCTGGTTGGCAGCCCGGGGGGTCAGCCCCGACCTCGCGCTGGTCTCGGCCGCCACGCGGACCCGACAGACCTTCGCCGCCGTCGCCGAGGGCGCCCGGTGGACCCTGGCACCCACCCTGGACCGCGGCCTCTACGCCGCGGACCCCGACACCGTGCTCGACCTGGTCCGCGAGCTCGAGCCCGACGTCTCGACCGTGGTCGTGATCGGGCACAACCCCACGATGGCCTACGTGGCCACGATGCTGGACGACGGCGAGGGCGACACCGACGCCGCCGTGGGGATCACCGGCGGCTTCCCCACGAGCGCCGTCGCCGTCTTCTCCTACGACGGGCCCTGGGCCGACCTCGACAGCGGCGCCGCCCGTCTCACCGCCTTCCACGTCGGCCGCGCCTGAGCGACCGCTCCCGCGGGGTTTCGCCCCACTTCGTTGGTCGAGCCCGCAGTTCGTTGGTCGAGCCCCGCGCTTCGGTGGTCGAGCCCCGCGCTTCGGTGGTCGAGCCCGCCGAGCTCCAGCGAGGCGGTGTCGAGACCCGGTGAGGTGCTTTCGACGCGGTGCCGAGCACCGCCTGGTCGCCCTCAGAAGCTGCCGGGGAAGCGCGCCGAGCTGGCGACGACGAGCAGGACGACCGCGGCGCTGACCGAGGCCGCGAGCACCAGCTCCTTCCCGAGGTGCCGCAGGCGCTGGACCAGCAGCAGCGCCAGCCCCGCCAACACAACGATTCCCGGCAGGGCGAGGATCGAGACCAACGGCTCCGCGGCCGCTGACACGATCGCCAGCCCGACCCCGGAGGCGAGCCCCCGTCGCACGGCCACGGGGCGGTCGCCGCGGGGGAGTCCCACGACCGTCACGGCACCCCCGGTGGGCAGCTGGTCGGGCGCGAGGCTCCGCAGGAGCAGCGTCGCGGTGCTCGCGTCCGTCACCACCACGACATCACGGAAGCGATCACCGAGGGCGTGCGCCCGCACGAGCTCGTCGAGCCGATGACTGCGGTCGACGTGCGGAAAGCTGACCGGCGCCAACAGCAGCTCCACGCGTGGCTCGACCGCCAGCACGCGGACCACCCGTCGTGCATCGGCCGTCGGTGCGGTGAGGACCAGCGGGTCGGGCCCCGCCCGCAGGCGCAGGAGCTCAGCCTCTCCCGCTGCCGTGCTGATCACGAGGATGCGCTGGTGACCGACCACGCTGGCGACCATAGCCGGGCAGAGGTCACGCCGGGACGTGCCTGTGGCCCCGCCCGTGGGCGGGGTGTGGGGCTTTGGCGTCAGGGCTCGCCGGATGGTCGGGTCGGGGGTGTGGTCGGGGTGGTGCCGTGGTGGTCGCGGTGGAAGTGCAGCCCGTTGGGTGATCGCCAGAGGTAGGTGGTTTGGTCGAGGCGGTCGTAGGTCCAGGTGGTGTGGGTCTTGGCGCGGTGGTGGGTGCGGCACAGGGGTGCGGTGTTGTCGCTGCAGGTGTCCCCGCCCTGGTCGTGGGCGGACGATGTGGTCGATGTCGCAGGACCGGGCTGGTCTGGTGCACCAGGGGAACACGCAGTGGTGATCGATCAGCTCGCGTTGGGTCCGGAGGCGGTCGGGGATCTCGTAGGCGCCGACGTGGATGTGCTCGGTCGAGGTCCTTGACCGGTCGGACGGTCACCTGCACGTGCGGGCTGGCGCACCAGTCGCGGACTCGGTCGACCCAGATCGGCGAACGCGTGTTCTCGACCCGGGCGAGACACCCTTCGACGCTGTCTGTCCCGCCGGTGAGGGCGGTGTCGGTGAGGTGGACGTGGAGCACGACCTGGGACCGCGGCGGCGGGGTCTGCTGCTCCTGTCCGTCAGCCGCATCGTCGTAGGGGAGGGTGGTTTGGCCGCGGGCGAGGTCGCCGGCGGCGATGGTGCGGCGTACGTCGTGGGACTCCCCGCAGCCGGCGGCTCCGAGGGTGGTGGCGCCGCGGTTGAGGGCGTCGTCGAGGTCGAGGGCGTCGCGCAGGTCGAGGGTGCCGGTGAGGTCGACGGTGCCGTTGATCCCGACCTGCCCTGGGTGTGGAGGGTGAGGTGGCGGCCGTCGGCGGCGGCGCGGGCGCGTTTCTCGGCTGCGGTGGGGTCGTACCGGGTCTGGGCTTCCTCGACGAGGCGGCGGACCTGCGGGTATGACACTTTGTGGGCGACGTGGGCGAGGTGTCGGTCGACGTGGGTCGCACCGGCCGCGGGCAGGCACGTGGTGTGCTCGGCGATGAGCTTGGCCCGCCAGAACGGCAGGTCCCCGGTGATCAGGCGCTCCCAGAGGCGTGGGAGGCGGTAGCGGACCTCGAGGACGGCCCCGACATAGCGTTTGCCGGAGTCGGTCGAGACACCGAACGCGGCGGCGATCTCGAGGACTGCGGACTCCAACACCCACGGGGCACCGTCACCGGCGAGGGGGATGCCGTGGTCCCCGAACGACGCGGCACCCTCGTCGTCGGTCTGGTGCAGGACGCACCAGTCCACGATGCCCTGGACGAGGGCGATCTCAGCCTGGTCGCGGGTCGTCCGCGCGCTCGCGGACGGCGGTCAGCACGGTGGTGCTGTCGTCGTTGCCGGGCTGGTTTGCCATGTCTCTATTGGAGCAGGGGCCACCGACAGTGGGGCCTCTTTCGGCGGCTCTGGTCTCATCTGGTGAGACATTAACCGAAACTTTCTTCGAACTATTTTGGCTCGGACTCGATCCCTGATCCTATGTTCGTTGGTCGAGCCCGGGGAGCGTCAGCGAGCCGGTGTCGAGACCGCCCTGGGGTGCGGCTGCTTGTCGGCTTGCGCGGTCTCGACGCGGCCTCGCAGAGCTCGGCCGGCTCGACCACCAACACGGAGGGCTGGCTCAGCCGCGGACCTTCGTTCGTTGGTCGAGCCCGGGGAGCGTCAGCGAGCCGGTGTCGAGACCGCCCTGGGGTGCGGCTGCTTTCGGCTTGCGCGGTCTCGACGCGGCCTCGCTGCGCTCGGCCGGCTCGACCACCAACAAGGGTCAGCTCGACCACCAACACGGAGGGCTGGGCTGCGGACCAATGTTCGTTGGTCGAGCCCGGGGAGCGTCAGCGAGCCGGTGTCGAGACCGCCCTGGGGTGCGGTTGGTTGTCGGCTTGCTTGGTCTCGACGCGGCCTCGCAGAGCTCGGCCGGCTCGACCACCAACGAGAGCCCGCTCGAGCATCGGTTCGCTGGTTGTCGGTCGAGGCCGGGGAGCGTCAGCGAGCCGGTGTCGAGACCGTCGTGGGGCTGCTTGTCGGCTTGGGCGGTCTCGACGCGGCCTCGCTGCGCTCGGCCGGCTCGACCACCGAACAGGAGTGCCGGCTCGACCACCGAACAGGAGGTCGGCTCGACCACCGAACACGTGGATGGCTCGACCACCGAACAAGGGGCCGGCTCGACCACCAGCAGGGCCGGCTCGGCCGGGACCTTCGTTCGTTCGTCGAGACCCGGTGCGTCACCGGCCACGCTGTCTGGAGTCGGCCGGGCCCGGGGATCATGGCACGCCGCCCGCGTGTCGGAGCGCCTCGTCCTAGGCTCGCTCGGCATGAGCCGCCTCATCCATCTCAACGGTCCGCCCGGGATCGGGAAGTCCACGCTGGCTCGGCGCTTCGTCGCCGACCACCCGGGAGTGCTGAACTGCGACATCGACGTCCTGCGGACCCTCGTCGGTGGGTGGGAGGGCGACTTCGGCCGAGCAGGGGCACTGATCCGACCCGCGGCGCTGGCCATGATCCGGGCCTACCTCGCGAGCGGCCACGACGTCGTGCTGCCGCAGATGTTGCTCGACCCCGAGGAGCTGGGACGTTTCGAGGCGTGTGCCGTCGAGGTCGGGGCGGAGTACGTCGAACGCGTCCTCATGGACACGCAGGCGTCCTGCGTCGCCCGGTTCCACGCCCGCGGTCAGGACGACCCGGACGACGCGTGGCACGAGCAGGTCCGTGCGATCGTCGCGGCGAACGGCGGGGACGACGAGCTTGTGCGCTGCCACGAGGCGCTCGAGCGGCTGGTGCGCGGACGACCTGCTGCCGTCGTGATCACGAGCGCCGCTGACGCTGTCGAGGACACCTACGCAGCGGTGCTCGACTCCCTCACCTGACCCACGAGGTCACTCAGGTGCGGGTCAGACGGGGGGAGAGGGGGTGACGATGCCGGCCTCGGCGTCGGCCATCTCGATCTCCTCGCGGGAGATGCCGAGCAGGTAGACGATGGCGTCGAGGTAGGGGACGTTGACCGAGGTGTCCGCTGCCTCCTGGACGATCGGGCGCGCGTTGTAGGCGATGCCGAGTCCGGCGGCGTTGAGCATGTCGAGGTCGTTGGCGCCGTCACCGATCGCGATCACCGCGGCGTCGGGGACCCCCACCTTGGCGGCGAACTCGCGCAGTGCCTTGGCCTTGCCGGCGCGGTCGACCACGTCACCGACGATCTCACCGGTGATCCTGCCGTCGATGATCTCCAGCTCGTTGGCCCGTGCGTAGTGGATGCCGAGGTCCTCGGCGAGCCGGTCGGTGATCTGGCTGAAGCCGCCGGACACGATCGCGAAGCGGTAGCCGAGGCGGCGCAAGGTGCGCACCATCGTGCGGGCGCCGGGGGTGATGACGATGTCGTCGTAGACCTCGTCGAGCGCTGAGGCGTCGAGGCCGGCGAGCAGCCGCACCCGCTGGCGCAGCGACTGCTCGAAGTCGATCTCTCCGCGCATCGCGGACTCGGTGATCCGGGCGACCTCGGGCTCGCAGCCGGCGTGGCTCGCGAGCATCTCGATCACCTCGCCCTGGATCAGCGTCGAGTCGACGTCCAGGACGATCAGCCGCATCCCGCGACGCAGCAGGTTGGCCGGCTGGACGGCCACGTCGACCGACTGGGCAGCTGCTTCCAGCGACAGGCGCGCGCGCAGCTGCTCGGGATCGGCGCCCGAGACGTGGAGGTCGATCGCGGTGACGGGGTAGCGAGCCATGCGCTCGATGCGGTCGATGTTGCCGCCGCAGTCGGCGATCCGACCGGCGATGGCGGCCATCGCGGTCGCCTTCAGGGGGGTTCCGATGATCGTGACGTGCGAGCGGCCCTCGCCGCGCGTCCTGTTGTCCCCGGACCCGCGGTCGATCTCGACGCTCATGTCCAGGGCCCGCGCGGTCTCCTCGACCGCCGCCTTCAGCTTCTTCCAGTCGCGCGGTGCCGTGACCAGGACGCCGAGGATCAGGCGACGTCGCAGCAGGATCTGCTCGATGTCGATGACCTCGACACCGGCGAGGGCCAGGGTGGCGAAGATCGAGGAGGTCACCCCGGGGCGATCCTTGCCCGTGAGGGTGATCAGCAGCGTCTCGGGCTTCGACTTCGGCACGCTCATGGTGCTCAAGAGGCTAGCGCCCACTGGCGGCCCGTCGCCTGTCGCGTCCATCGTGGGCGCCTGACGACGAGCCCGGTCAGCCCGGTGGCCAGACCTCGGGCGAGAAGGCCGCCACCAGGGCGCGTCGTCCGGCGCGCTCGAGGGGCACCAGCGCGGAGCGGCGACGCTCCATCTCGCCGAGGCTGAGCGAGCCCCCGTCGTGCTCCAGCGCGATCTCCACGATCTCGATCGCCTGCTGGCCGCGGCCGGCCAGGTCCACGCACCGGTCCGGCACGCCCGGAGGCGCAGGCAGGGCACGGCGGTGCCTCAGGTTCATCAGACGGTCGGCCACCTCGGGCCGCCACTGCGCGACGTCCAGGGCCGCGAGGTCCTCGGCGGCGTGCAGGAGCGCGCTGCGCAGCGCCCGGTCCGCCTCGCCGACGTCGGGGACCTGCCGGGGGGCGGCCGGCTGCGCCACCCACTCGTACGTCGGTCCCACGGCGCGCGGCGTCAGCCCGATGCCCGCGCCCACGGCCACCACCCCCTCGCCGACCTCGAGCACGGACCGGTTGAACTCCGCCGGTCCGCCGAGTCCCACCAGGTCACCCTCCGCCGGGAACGCCGCGCCGAAGGCGTGGGCGCCCAGGGAGCGCAGCCGGGCCAGGGCGGTCAGGAGCGAGTCGCCCTCGACGCCCCCGATGCCGGACACGACATGGGTGACGCTGTCCTCCAGCACCGCGTCCAGCAGCTGGTCGGCGACCACGTGGCCACGCAGCCAGGCGGTGCCCCACCAGGCGACACGGGCCGACACGGCAAGGGGAGTGCTCACGACGCTCGAGGATAGCCGCGGGACCAGGCTCCGGTCTGGATAGGGTGACCGGCATGGGAGCAGTGCTGGAGTTCGCGGACGTCACGGTTCAGCGGGGTCAGGCCACCTTGCTCGACAAGGTCTCCTGGACCGTCGAGGAGGACGAGCGGTGGGTCGTGCTGGGGCCCAACGGGGCCGGCAAGACGACTCTCCTGCAGGTCGCCTCGGCCCAGGTCCACCCGACCTCCGGAGTCGCCGGCATCCTCGACGAGGTGCTCGGCACCGTCGACGTCTTCGAGCTGCGGCCGCGCATCGGCCTGACCAGCGCGGCCCTCGCCGAGCGCATCCCGCGCGGCGAGCGGGTCCACGACGTCGTCGTGTCGGCGTCGTACGGCGTCGTCGGGCGCTGGCGTGAGGACTACGACGCCCTGGACCACGACCGCGCGGCGAGCCTGCTCACCGAGCTCGGTGTCAGCAGCCTCACCGACCGCACCTTCGGCACCCTCAGCGAGGGGGAGCGCAAGCGCGTCCAGATCGCCCGCGCGCTGATGGCCGACCCGGAGCTCCTGCTGCTCGACGAGCCGGCTGCCGGGCTGGACCTCGGTGGCCGGGAGGATCTCGTCTCCACGCTGTCGGTGCTGGCGATGGACGCCGACTCCCCGGCGACCGTGCTGGTCTCCCACCACGTCGAGGAGATCCCACCCGGCTTCAGCCACGCACTCCTGCTGCGTCAGGGCGCCGTGGTCGCGGCCGGACTGCTCGACCAGGTGCTGACGGAGGCCAACCTGGCAGCGACGTTCGGAATGCCGCTGACGATCAGCCACGAGGACGGTCGCTGGTCAGCGCGTCGCCAGACGCGGCACCGATAGGCTGGCGGCATGGACTGGATCGCGGACAACCTGTGGCAGGCCTGGCTCGGCGTGGCCATCGTCCTCGGCGTGGCCGAGATGTTCAGCCTCGACCTGGTCCTGATCATGGTCGCCGTCGGTGCCGTCGCCGGCATGACGACGGCCCTCCTCGGCGCTCCGTTCGCGCTCCAGGCCCTCGTGGCCGCCGGTGCGTCGGTCGCCATGCTCGCCCTCGTCCGGCCCCCGATCGCCAAGCGCTTCCACGGCGGGCCCGAGCTCAGCCTGGGCCACGGCAAGCTGGTCGGCCAGCGGGCGGTGGTCACCGAGACCATCACCGGCCTCGAGGTCGGGCGCATCAGGATCGGCGGCGAGATCTGGTCGGCGTCCCCCTACGACGAGCACCTCACGCTCGTGCCGGGGCAGAACGTCGAGGTCCTCGCCATCAAGGGCGCCACCGCCTTCGTGCACCCCGTCGGGGTCATCGAGTCCTAGCCCGTAGGCTCCCCAGTCCTCCCACCTCCAGAGGAGACAGTCGTGATCTACCTGATCCTGCTCGGTCTGCTGTTCCTGTTCGTCGTCGTCCTGCTCGCCAAGACGGTGCGCATCGTGCCCCAGGCTCGCGCCGGCATCGTCGAGCGCTTCGGCAAGTACAAGGAGACCCTGTCCGCCGGTCTCAACATCGTCGTGCCCTTCATCGACACGGTGCGCTACCAGATCGACCTGCGCGAGCAGGTCGTGAGCTTCCCGCCGCAGCCGGTGATCACGCAGGACAACCTGGTGGTCTCGATCGACACCGTCATCTACTTCCAGGTGACCGACCCGATCGCTGCGACCTACGAGATCGCCAACTACATCCAGGCCGTCGAGCAGCTCACCATGACCACGCTGCGCAACATCGTCGGCGGCATGGACCTCGAGGGCACGCTGACGAGCCGCGACGAGATCAACACCCGCCTGCGCGGGGTGCTCGACGAGGCGACCGGCAAGTGGGGCATCCGCGTCAACCGCGTCGAGCTCAAGGGCATCGACCCGCCGCCCTCGATCAAGGACTCGATGGAGAAGCAGATGCGCGCCGATCGCGACAAGCGCGCGCAGATCCTGACGGCCGAGGGTGGTCGCCAGGCGGCGATCCTCACGGCCGAGGGTGAGAAGCAGGCCTCGATCCTCTCCGCCGAGGGTGACCGGGAGTCGCTGATCCTCCGCGCCCAGGCCGACCGCGAGTCCTCGATCCTGCGCGCCCAGGGTGAGGGCCAGGCCATCCAGACCGTCTTCCAGGCGATCCACGACGGCAACCCCGACCAGTCGCTGCTGGCCTACCAGTACCTCACGATGATGCCCAAGCTCGCCGAGGGCAGCTCCAACAAGCTCTGGATCGTGCCGAGCGAGATCGGCAAGGCCCTCGAGGGCCTCGGCTCGACGATGACGGAGATGGCCGGGATCCCGCGGGAGAACGACGGTCCCCGCAACCGGGTCGACATGGGCAGCATGGAGCCGGCCAAGCTGGCCGGCAGCGGTGCGCTGGCCGAGTCCGAGCGCAGCCGCACCAGCAAGGTCGTCGAGGACGCCATCGCCGAGGCCAAGGCGGCAGCCAACCCCGGCAAGCCCCTGCCGACCTCGGCGTCGACCTCGGAGCCGCCCACTGCACCGCCCGCTGCACCACCCACTGGGGCCGCCGGCGGCGCTGCAGACGACGCAGGCGCCCCACCCACCCAGCCCTGACGGGTGCCGCTCCTCGAGGCGGCCGCGATCCTGGTCGCCGGGATCGCGGCCGGAACGATCAACACGATCGTCGGGTCCGGGACCCTGATCACGTTCCCTACGCTGCTGGCCTTCGGGGTCCCGCCCGTGACGGCCAACGTCTCCAACAACGCCGGCCTCGTGCCGGGGTCGATCACCGGAGCGATCGGCTACCGGCGCGAGCTGGCGGGTCAGCGCAGCCGGGTCCTGCGCCTGGTCTCGGCCTCGCTCATCGGAGGGCTGATCGGCGCGATGCTGCTCCTGGTCCTCCCGGAGGGGGCGTTCGCCGCCATCGTGCCGCTGCTCATCCTGCTCGGGGTGGCCCTGGTGATCTTCCAGCCCCGCCTGTCGAGGTGGGTGGCGCGCCGAGCGCTCGAGCGCGGCAGCCACCAGCGTGACGCGGAGTGGTGGGTCTGGCCGGCGGTGCTGCTGACCGGCGTCTACGGCGGCTACTTCGGAGCGGCCCAGGGCGTGCTGCTCATGGCCGTCCTCGGCATCGGCATCGATGACTCGCTGCAACGGCTCAACGGCGCCAAGAACGTCCTCGCCGCCGTGGTCAACGGTGTCGCAGGAGTGCTCTTCGTCTTCGTCGCCGACATCGACTGGCGCATCGTCGGCCTGATCGGGACGGGCGCCGTCATCGGAGGCCTGATCGGCGCCCGGGTCGGTCGTCGCCTCCCGCAGGGCGTGCTGCGAGCGATCATCGTCGTGGTCGGCCTGGTCGCCCTCGCGGTCTTCCTGCTCGGGTGAGCGACCACCAGGGCCCGCCTAGGAGCTGAGGGCGAGCTTCTTCCTGGTGCGGCGACGGCCGTCGCGCAGACCGAGGAAGCCGGCCAGCACGGCGCCGGCCGCGACGGCGACCATGCCGAGGCCGATCTCCTTGGGCACCTGGCCCGCCTGGACCGCGGCGTACGCCGTGCCGGCGTCGGCGCCGTCGACGAGCGTGCCGACGAGCACCAGGTTGCGCCGGGCGCTCCCCGTCGCGAAGAGGGTCACGACGCCGAGCGCGATCTCGCGGGAGCCGAACCACTGCGTGAGCAGCGGCGAGGGGGCCTGTCCCATGGTGGTGGCGACGAGGTCGGGCTTGGCGAGCGAGGCGACGCCCACGGCGATGCGGCCCAGGGCGAGTCCGGTCACAGGGTTCATGGTGGTCAACCTAGCGGCTGCCCGGTCGGCACGGCCCCGACCCCACGTCCGCGGACGCCGTACGTCGTGAGCCAGCGCCCCAGCTCGTCGTAGACGCGGGCACGGGGCTCGGGACGCGAGAGCACGACGTCGTGGCGTGCACCGGGGATCGCGATGTAGGTGACGTGGTGGCCCAGCGCGGTCGACCAGCGGCGGATCTGCTCGACGTCGAGCACGATGTCGGTGGCGTGCACGTCCTCGTCCATCACGACCGGCTGCGAGGAGCGGTCCGAGGAGAGCACGAGCACCGGGCACGGCACGTCCAGGCCGCGCTGCAGCTCGGCGTGCCCGTGGCGCACCGCCCGCAACCACCCGGCGTAGACGGCGAACGACATCAGCGGCTTCCACTGCAGGTCGAAGTCCCACTCGCCCTCGTGCTGGTGGTGCAGGCTGCGACCGTAGAGCCCGGTCACGTTGCGCCGGATCTCTCGCATCGGCTGCCGCGCGCCCACCTGCTTGATCAGCGGCGTCCCGATCACCCGCGCCGCGGCTCCGCCTTGCAGGTCCAGCCACGGCGAGTTGAGCACCAGGGCCGCGAGCCCTTCGGGACGGGTGCGGTCGAGCCACAGCGGCAGGATCAGCCCGCCCGTCGAGTGCGCGGAGGCGACGACCTGCTGGTGGCCGTCGCGCTCGGTGATCCGGCGCCACGCCTCGGCCAGCTCGTCGTCGTACTCACGCAGGTCGGCGACGTAGTTGGGGGTCTGGTGGGGCAGGATCGAGCGGCCGTACTTGCGCAGGTCGAGGGCGTAGAAGTCGTAGCCGCGCTCGATCCACCAGGCGGCGTACTCGGTGTGGAAGAAGTAGTCGGCGAACCCGTGCACGTGCAGCACGGCGCCGCGGCTGCCGATCGAGGAGCGGCGGCTGACCAGGGTCGCGACGACCTCGCCCTCGGCGTCGGGGTGCAGCGCGAACGTCTCGGAGACCCAGGGGTCACCCAGGATGTCGGGGACCTGCTCGAGCGCCATGAGCCGCAGTCTGTCAGGTGGTGCTGCTCAGGCGTCGACCTGCCCGTAGGACGCCGCGGCGCGCACGAGCCCTGCCACCAGGCCCACGTCGGCCGCGGTCTCCGGGTGCCACTGGACCGCGACGCAGAACCGCGGGCCGGGGCGCTCCATGGCCTCGAGGGTGCCGTCCGTGGCGCGGGCCGTGGCGAGGAACCCCGGGTGCTCGCGCACCGACTGGTGATGGTGGCAGCTGACCTCGAGGCGGTCACCGACCAGCGCGGCGAGCCGGGTGCCGTCCTCGACCCGCACCGCGATCGAGCCGAACACGTCGCCGCCGGGGCTGTGCTCCTGGTGGTCGACCAGGTCCGGGGTGTGCTGGTCCAGCGACCCGCCGGCGTGCACGGCCATCAGCTGCATGCCGCGACACACCCCCAGCACCGGCAGGCCGGCCGCGTCCGCGGCGTCGAGGAGCGCGGTCTCCCAGGCGTCGCGGTCGGTGCGCCAGCCGGCGGTCCGTGCGTGTGGCTCGGCGCCGTAGCGAGCCGGGTCGATGTCGGCTCCACCCGCGATGACCAGTCCGTCGAGCCGCGCCACGACGGCGTCGGCCGCCCCGGCGAGCGCGACCGGGGGGAGCAGCACCGGAAGGCCGCCGGTGGCGCTGACCGCGTCGGCGTACGCCGAGGGCAGCAGGTCGGCCGGCTGGTCCCACACCCCCCAACGCGCCTGCTCGCGGTAGAGGCTCAGCCCGATGACCGGCAGCACGTCAGACGGGGGTGACGTAGGCGCCGGAGATGCCGCCGTCGACCAGGAACGTGCTCGCGGTCATGAAGGAGGAGTCGTCGGAGGCCAGGAAGAGCACGGCCGAAGCCATCTCCTCCGGCTCGCCGAAGCGCCCCATCGGCACGTGCACGAGCCGGCGCGCAGCGCGCTCCTCGTCGGTGGCGAAGAGCTCCTGCAGCAGCGGGGTGTTGACCGGGCCGGGGCAGAGCGCGTTGACGCGCACGCCCTGGCGGGCGAACTGCACTCCGAGCTCGCGCGACATCGACAGCACTCCGCCCTTGGAGGCGGAGTAGGAGATCTGCGAGGTCGCGGCGCCCATGACCGCCACGAAGGAGGCGGTGTTGATGATGGAGCCGCGGCCCTGCTCCAGCATGTAGGGCAGGGCGGCCTTGCAGCACAGGTAGACCGAGGTCAGGTTGACCTCCTGGACCCTGCGCCAGGCGTCGAGGTCGGTGTCGAGGATCGAGTCGTCCTCGGGCGGGGAGATCCCGGCGTTGTTGAAAGCGATGTCGACCGACCCGTAGGTGTCCTTCGCCGTCTTGAACAGCGCGTCGACCTGCTCCTTGTCGGTCACGTCGACGTGCACGTAGGTGGCGACGTCGGCGCCACCCAGCTCCTCGACGAGCGCGCTGCCTCGGGCGTCGTCGATGTCGCCGATGACGACCTTGGCGCCCTCGGCGACGAAGCGCTGCACGGTCGCGAGGCCGATGCCCGAGCAGCCGCCGGTGACGACCGCGACCCGGTCCTGGATGCGTCCTGCCATGTCTGTCTCTCCTTGCGTGGACCACGTGTCGTGATGGGGGTCTGGGGGCGAGGCCCCCAGGTGGGGCGGACGGGGGCGGAGCCCCGTCAGTGGGCGATGAAGACGTTCTTCTCCTCGGTGAACGCCAGCGGCGCGTCCGGTCCGAGCTCGCGGCCCAGGCCGGACTGCTTGTAGCCGCCGAACGGCGTCCAGTACCGGACCGAGGCGTGCGAGTTGACGCTGAGGTTGCCGGCCTCGACCGCGCGGGCGACCCGCATGCCGCGGCCGAGGTCGGCGGTGAAGATCGAGCCGGACAGGCCGTACTCGGTGTCGTTGGCGAGCTCCACCGCGTGCGCCTCGTCGTCGAAGGGCATGACCGCGACGACGGGTCCGAAGACCTCCTCGCGCCAGATGCGCGTGGCGGGGTCGTCGACCGTGACGACGCTGGGCGGCACCCAGAAGCCGTCGCCGCCGGGCATGGTGCCGGCGAAGGCGACGCTGACCTCGTCGAGGTAGCCCCGCACGGTGTCGCGCTGGGCGGCCGAGATCAGCGGGCCCATCTCCGAGCTCTCGTCGGCGGGGTCGAGCACCCGCATGCCGGTGACGGCGGGCTCGAGGTGGCTGAGGAACTCGTCGTACGCCGACCGCTCGACGAGGATGCGCGAGCGGGCGCAGCAGTCCTGTCCGGCGTTGTCGAAGACCGACCCGGGAGCGGCGGCCGCCGCGGCGGCGATGTCGGCGTCGGCGAAGACGATGTTGGAGCTCTTGCCGCCGAGCTCGAGGGTCACGCGCTTCACCTGGTCGGCGCAGCCGGCCATGATCTTCTTGCCCACGGCCGTGGAGCCGGTGAAGCAGACCTTGCGCACGAGCTCGTGGGTCACGAACCGCTCGCCCACGACCGAGCCCTTGCCGGGGATGACGCTCAGCACGTGCTCGGGCAGACCGGCCTCGACGGCCAGCTCCCCGAGGCGGATCGCGGTCAGGGGCGTGAGCTCGGCGGGCTTCAGCACGACGGTGTTGCCGGCCGCGAGCGCCGGGGCGAATCCCCAGCCGGCGATCGGCATCGGGAAGTTCCACGGGACGATGATCCCCACGACGCCGAGCGGCTCGTGGAAGGTGAGGTCGGTGCCTCCCGCGACCGGGATCTGGCGGCCGAACATCCGCTCGGGCGCGCCGGCGTAGTAGTTGAGGCAGTCTCGGACGTTGCCGGCCTCCCAGCGGGCGTTGCCCCACGTGTGGCCGGCGTTGCGGACCTCCAGCTCGGCCAGCTCCTCGACGTGGTCGTCGACCACGGCAGCGAAGCGGCGCAGCAGCCGGGCCCGCTCGCCCGGCGCCAGGTCGCGCCACGGACCGAAGGCCTCGTGGGCGCGCTCGATGGCGGCGTCGGCCTGCGCGAGCGAGGCCAGGGGGACGTCGACGACCGGGGTCGCGGTCGCCGGGTTGATCACGGTGAAGGTGTCGGACATCAGAGCCTCTCGAAGCCGCGGCGCAGCTCCCAGTCGGTGACGGTGGCGTTGTAGGAGGCGAGCTCCACGTCAGCCATGTTGGTGTAGTGGTCGACGACCACGTCGCCCAGGGCGGCGCGGGCGATCGAGGACGAGGCGAAGATCTCACGCGCCTGCGCCATCGTCGTGGGGACCTTGGGGCGCCCCGACGTGTAGGCGTTGCCCTCGAGCTCCGGCTCCAGCTCGAGCTGCTGCTCGATGCCGTGCAGGCCACCCGCGATCATCGCGGCCTGGGCCAGGTAGGGGTTGACGTCAGCCCCGGGGATGCGGTTCTCCATGCGGGCCCCGGCGCCCCGTCCGACCAGGCGCACGGCGCAGGTGCGGTTGTCGTGCCCCCACGCGACCGTGGTCGGCGCGAAGGAGCCGTCGGCGAACCGCTTGTAGGAGTTGATGTTGGGGGCGTAGAGCAGGGTGAAGTCGCGCACGGTCGCCAGCACGCCGGCCACGAAGTGGTCGTAGAGCGGTGTGCGGGCGCCGGTGTCGGCGTCCCAGAAGACCAACGACCCGTCGGTGCCGCGCAGCGAGAGGTGGATGTGGCAGGAGCTGCCCTCGCGCTGGTCGTACTTCGCCATGAAGGTGAGGGACTTGCCCTGCTGGGCGGCGATCTCCTTCGCGGCGTTCTTGTAGACGACGTGGTTGTCGGCCGTCGTCATCGCGTCGGCGTAGAGGAACCCGATCTCGTGCTGGCCGAAGTTGCACTCGCCCTTGGCGCCCTCGACATCGAGCCCCGCGTCGTACATGTGGTTGCGGATGGCGCGCAGCAACGGCTCGACGCGGGTGGTCCCGAGGATCGAGTAGTCGACGTTGTACTGGTTGGACGGGGTCAGGTCGCGGTAGCCCGCGTCCCACGCGGCCTCGTAGGTGTCGTCGAAGGCGATGAACTCCAGCTCGGTGCCCGACAGCGCCGTCCACCCCTGGGCGGCGCAGCGCTCGAGCTGCTCGTGGAGGATCGTGCGGGGCGACTGCACCACGAGGGACGGCTCGCTCCCGTCGCGTGAGGGCCAGGCCAGGTCGCACTGCACCATCGCGGTCGCGGGCAGGTGGGTGAGCAGCCGGATGGTGCGCTCGTCGAGGAGGAACTCCATGTCGCCGTAGCCGCTCTCCCACGACGACATCGCGTAGCCGTCGACGGTGTTCATGTCGACGTCGACGGCCAGGAGGTAGTTGCACCCCTCGGTGCCGTGCCCGACGACGTGCTCGGCGAAGTACATGCCGTGCAGACGCTTGCCCTGCAGGCGTCCCTGCATGTCGGTGAAGGCGACGATGACGGTGTCGATCGAGCCCGCCCGGATGTGGTCGAGCAGGTGCTGCATGCTCAGGTGGCGTTGGTTGCGCAGGTCGGTCGTGCCCATGTTTCTCCTATCCCAGGAGGCCGCGCAGGAGCGCGGCCGTGTCGTCGCAGTGGTTCTCCATGGCCTTCCGGGCCCGATCGGGACGGCCGGCGAGGATCGCCCGGACGACGGTGGCGTGCTGGCGGTCGGAGTGGGCGATGTTGGTGTCGAGCACGGGGATCGCCAGCAGCATCTCGTGCAGCGTGGACTGGACCGAGGTCACGGCCTCGACCAGCCGCGGCGAGCTCGCTGAGGGCCGCGATGGTCAGGTGGAAACGGCTGTCGGCCTGACGGTGCGGTGCCGGGCGACCGGCGCCGGCGACCTCGGCGTGGGCACGCTCGAGCCGGTCGCGGCGTACGTCGGTCAGGTCCAGCTGGGCGGCGAGCGCGGCTGCACCGGGCTCGACCACGCGTCGGAACTCCAGGGCGTCGAGCCAGTTCTGCCGCTTCGCGGGCGTGACGCGCAGCGCGGCACGGGCCGAGGGGGAGCGGGGCTTGAGGGTCACGACCGTGCCGCCGCCGCGGCCACGGGTGGTCTCGACCAGCCCGGCCTGGCGCAGCGCCGCCATCGCCTCGCGCAGGGTGGCGCGCGAGACCTGGAGACGCAGCGCGAGCTCGCGCTCGGCGGGCAGCGTGGAGCCGAGCGGGTAGACCCCGAGGCGGATCGCGGTGCCGAGCTGCTCCACGCAGGCCTCGAAGGCGTGGTGCCCGCGAACGGGTCGGAGCACCGCCTCGGGCAGGTGCTGCGCAGCGGACCCGGTCATGGCCACATCCTTGGTTCGGGCGGCGCCGGCTGTCAATCGCCGCGCCCAACAAAGGTCTGAGTTCATACCAATTGACGTAGAAGCATTTACACCCGGGAATCGGCGGCGCTAGCGTCCCTTTCACGAACGCACGATCACTTTCCGGAGGGTGCTCCATGTCTGATGACACCAAGCCGCTCAACGACGACGAGGCGACTGCTCGCCAAGCTGGGCTACAAGCAGGAGCTGAGCCGGACCTGGTCCAGCTTCTCCAACTTCGCCATCTCGTTCTCGATCATCTCGATCCTCGCCGGGTGCTTCACCACCTTCGGCCAGGCGTGGAACAACGGTGGGCCGGTCGCGATCTCGTGGGGCTGGCCGATCATCTCGCTGTTCATCCTGATCATCGGCTTCACCCTCAGTGAGCTGGTCTCCGCCTACCCGACCTCCGGGGGCATCTACTGGTGGGCCGCCAAGATGGGCGGCCCCGCGGCCGGCTTCTTCACGGGCTGGCTCAACCTGATCGGCCTGCTCGCCGTCACGGCGTCGGTCGCCTACGGCGCGGCGACCTTCCTCGACCTCACGATCTGCGCACGATCAGCTGACGGGTGGGCGGAGGACTACTCGCTGACCCGGGTCTTCCTGCTGTTCGTGGTGATCCTGGCCGCTCGCCTCGCTGGCCAACATCTTCTGCGGGCACCTGCTGGCGATCATCAACAACATCTCCGTGTGGTGGCACGTGGCCGGCGCGACCGTCGTGATCCTGGTGCTGGTCATCGTGCCCGACAAGCACCAGAGCATGGACTTCGTCTTCACCGAGCGGATCAACAACTCCGGCTTCAGCAGCGGCTTCTACTGGTTCCTCGTGCTGCCGCTCGGCTTCCTGCTCACGCAGTACACGATCACCGGGTTCGACGCCTCGGCCCACCTCTCCGAGGAGACGCAGGGCGCCGCCGAGGGTGCTGCGAAGGGCATCTGGCGCTCGATCTTCTACTCCGCGATCGGCGGCTACCTGCTGCTCCTCGCGTTCCTCTTCGCGGTCCAGGACCCCCAGGGCGTCACGCGACGGCTTCGGTGCCGTCGACGTCATCTTCGGCCAAGCGCTGCCGGAGGGGTGGCACTTCCTGATCCTCCTGATCTCGACGGCCGGCCAGCTCTTCTGCACCACGGCCTGCCTCACCAGCGCGTCCCGCATGACGTTCGCGTTCAGCCGCGACGGCGCCATCCCCGGCTCCAAGTGGCTGGCCACCGTCAACGCGCGCACCCACATCCCCGCCAACGCGGTGGTCTTCGTGGCCGTGATCGGCGTGCTGATCACGCTGCCCGCCCTCAAGAGCATCGGTGGCGTGCCGGTCGCCTTCTTCGCCGTGGTCTCGGTCGCGGTCATCGGTCTCTACCTGTCCTTCCTCATCCCGATCTGGCTGCGCTGGAAGATGGGCGACGACTTCCAGCCGGGCTCGTGGACCAACGGTCGCAAGTACCGCTGGATGAACCTGATCGCGGTCGCGGAGATCTCGCTCATCAGCGTCTACTTCGTGCTGCCGTTCACGCCCCGCGGGCGTCCCGTTCAGCGACGAGTTCGCGTGGTCGAGCGTCAACTACGCGCCGATCCTCACCGGGGGCACCCTGATCGTGCTGGCCATCTGGTGGCAGCTCTCGGCGCGCCACTGGTTCACCGGTCCCAAGATGACCATCGACAAGGCAGTCGTCGACGCTTTTGATGACTGAGTGGACCAGCTGACCAGCGACCTGGATCGCCTCGCCTGCCTGGCGGGGCGATCCTGGCACGTCACCGAGCTGCCCGGCGGGCTGACCAACCACAACGTGCGGGTGCGCACCGACGACGGCGGTCGACTACGTGGTGCGGTGCTCCCACAACGACGCGGGGCTGCTCGGGATCGACCGCGACGCCGAGCACCACAACACCGACCGGGCCGCCCGGGCCGGCGTGGGGCCTGCCGTCGTGGAGTACCGCCCCGACCTGCAGATGCTGGTCATCGACTTCGTGCCCGGCGACTCGCTCGTGGACGAGTCCTTCGCCGACCCGGACGTGCTCACCCGCGCGGCGAGCGCCGTACGCCGGCTGCACGACGGGCCGCGCTTCGACGGCGACTTCGACATGTTCGCCCGACGCGCCACCTACCTCGCGACCGTGATGTCCCAGGGCATCACCCTGCCGCGCGGCTACGACGACTTCGAGGACGACTGGGGGCGGGTGCAGCGGGCGCTCGAGGCGTCGCCGCGACCCAGCGTGCCGTGCAACAACGACCTCCTGGCCGCCAACTTCATCGACGACGGCCGGCGCGCGTGGCTCATCGACTACGAGTACTCCGGCAACAACGACGCGGCCTTCGAGCTGGGCAACACCGCCACCGAGTGCGGCTTCGACCTCGACCGCACCGAGGCCTACGTCGAGGCCTACTACGACCAGGTGACGCGCGCCGACGTGGCCCGGGTGCGGGTGCAGGCGCTCTGCTCCGCCTACGGCTGGGCGCTGTGGGGCTTCATCCAGGCCGACGCGAGCGCCCTCGACTTCGACTTCTACGGCTGGGGGCTCGAGCGCTTCGAGAAGGCCGCCGCCGTCTTCCGCGGGCCCGACCTCAGCCGACTGCTGGAGGAGGTGGCCCGTGGCTGACCTCCCCGAGCGCGCCCAGGTCGTCATCGTCGGCGGGGGTGTCATCGGCGCCTCGGTGGCCTACCACCTCACCCGGCTGGGATGGACCGACGTGCTCCTCCTCGAGCAGGGACGGCTCTCCAGCGGCACCACCTGGCACGCCGCCGGGCTGGTCGGTCCGCTGCGCGCCTCCGAGGGCGGGACCCGGCTGGTCCAGTACTCCGCCGAGCTCTACGCGACCCTCGAGGAGGAGACGGGCCTGGCCACCGGCTACCGCAACGTGGGCGGCGTGATCGTGGCGCGCACCGAGGACCGGATGACCCAGCTGCGGCGCACGGCTGCCAGCGCCACGGCCTACGACATGGAGTGCGAGCTGATCTCGCCGGAGCGAGCGCAGGAGCTGTGGCCGGTGATGCAGGTCGACGACGTCCTCGGCGCCGTCTGGCTGCCCGGCGACGGCAAGGTCAACCCCACCGACCTGACCCAGTCGCTGGCGAAGGGGGCCCGCTCGCGCGGCGCCCGGATCGTCGAGGGGTGCCGGGTCACCGGCTTCCAGGTCGTCACCACCGGGGGAGAGCGACGCTCGATTGCCGGTGTCGTGACCGACCGCGGCACCGTGGGCGCGGAGGTCGTCGTCAACTGTGCCGGTCAGTGGGCCAAGGCGCTGGGCGACATGGTCGGCGCCACCGTGCCGCTGCACTCGGCCGAGCACTTCTACGTCGTGACCGACCCGATCGCCGGCGTGCGGCCCGACCTGCCGATCATGCGCGACCCCGACGGCTGGACCTACTTCAAGGAGGAGACCGGGGGCCTGGTGGTGGGTGGCTTCGAGCCGGAGGCCAAGCCGTGGCGCTCGCCCGACGACCTCCCCTACCCCTTCGAGTTCCAGCTGCTCGAGGAGGACTGGGAGCACTTCTCGGTGCTGATGGAGCAGGCCGTGCACCGCATCCCGGCGCTCGGCGAGACCGGCATCCGCAAGTTCTACAACGGGCCCGAGTCCTTCACCCCCGACAACCACTTCCTGCTGGGGGAGGTGCCCGGGCTGCACGGCTACTTCGTCGGCGCCGGCTTCAACTCCGTGGGCATCGCGTCGGCCGGGGGTGCCGGTCGGGCGCTGGCCGAGTGGATCGTGGCCGGCGAGCCGACCACCGACCTCGTCGGCGTCGACGTACGCCGGTTCGCGCCGTTCAACGCCAACAACCGGTGGCTGCGCGACCGGGTCGCCGAGGTGCTCGGGCTGCACTACGCGGTGCCGTGGCCCAACCGTGAGCTCGAGTCGGCCCGCCCGTTCCGGATGTCGCCGCTGCACGACCGGCTGGCCGCGCGGGGCGCCGTCTTCGGCTCCCGGATGGGCTGGGAGCGACCCAACGTCTTCGCGCCGACGCCGGCCGAGGCGCGGATCGACTACTCCTGGGCCAAGCCGTCCTGGCTGCCGTGGTCGGTGGAGGAGCAGCGCGCCACCCGCGAGGCGGTCGCGGTGTTCGACCAGACGTCCTTCAGCAAGTACGTCGTCGAGGGGCTCGAGGCGCTCGACGCGCTGCAGTGGGTCTGCGCCGCCGACGTCGACGTGCCGATCGGTCGGTCGGTCTACACGCCGTTCCTCAACGCCCGCGGCACCTACGAGGCCGACCTGACCGTGACGCGCACCGGCGAGCACGCGTTCCTCCTGGTCTCCAGCTCCGCGACGACCGTCCGTGACCTCGACTGGTTGTCCCGGCACGCGCGGGGTGCCCGCGTCCGCGACGTCACCACCGCCTACGCGGTGCTCGGCGTGATGGGTCCGCTCTCGCGCGAGCTGCTGTCCCGGGTGACGGACGCCGACCTGTCGGAGGAGTCGTTCGGCTTCGCGACCAGCCGCGAGCTGGCGCTGGGGCACGCCGTCGTACGCGCCACCCGGATGACCTACGTCGGCGAGCTGGGCTGGGAGCTGATGGTGCCCGTCGAGCTCGCCGCCGGGGTCCACGACCTGCTGCACCGGCACGGCAGCGACCTGGGGCTGCGTGACGCGGGCTACTACACGATCGAGTCGCTGCGGCTGGAGAAGGGCTATCGCGCGTTCGGCCGCGAGCTCACCCCCGACGTCACCCCGGTCGAGGCCGGCCTGGTCTTCGCCACGGCGCTGGCGGGCACCAAGGACTTCCTCGGCCGCGACGCCCTCGCGGCCCACCGCGCCGCGCTCGCCGAGGGCGGCCCCCGTCGCCGCGTCGTCTCCTTCACCGTCGACGACCCCGACGCCATGCTGTGGGGCGGCGAGCTGGTCCTCCACCACGGTGAACCGGTCGGTCAGGTCACCAGCGCCGCCTGGGGTGCCGCCGTCGGCCGCAGCGTCGGCCTCGCCCAGCTGCGCCACCCCGGCCCCGTCACCGCCGACCACCTCGCCGCCGGCGGCTTCACCATCGACGTCGCCGGCGCCCGCCTGGGCGCCTCCCTCTCCCTCCGCGCCCCGCTCGCCTGACCCCCCTCCGCTGCTGGGCTGGTCGGCTCGGGGCCGCGTGGCCCGTGGTTTGGTCACCAACCGCAACCATTTGGCCCCCAGGTCTGCAGGGGGTGACCAAACCGCAGGTCCCGGGGTCGGGCTGCCGCGCCCGGGCGCAGGTGCCGACAGCCCCGCTGATGGCTGTGGTTTGGTCACCAACCGCAACCATTTGGCCCCCAGATCTGCAGGGGGTGACCAAACCGCATGCCCTGCGGGCATGCAACCGCCCCGCCCGGACGAGCCGAGCGGGGCAGCGAGGAGCAGCAGGTCAGATGCTGGTGGGGTCGTCGATGACCCCTTCGGGGTCGGTGTCATGGGGGGCGGGCAGGGTGGCCTGGCCTTCCTGCACCTTGACCTCGATGCGCTTGCCGATCTGCTCGTCGACGTTCTTCCAGTACTCGATGACGCGGGGCAGGACCTTGTCGGAGACTCCACCGAGGATGTGTCCGGCGACGTTGCCGACGAAGCGCTCGCGCTGGGCGTCGTCCCAGACCTCGTTGATCATCGTGGCGGCCTGACCGAAGTCGTCGTCCTCCGCGCGCAGCCGGTAGGCCTCACGGGTCATCTCGCCGTCGACCTCCCAGCTGTCCTCGGGGGGCCCGGTGAGGTCGCTGTAGCCGCGTCCGTAGCTGTTGGGCGCGTAGACGGGCTCGTCCCCGGTGTGGTCGTAGGCCATCGGACCGTCGAAGGTGTAGGTGTTGGCGCCCTCGACGCGGTTCCGGTTGACCGGCAGCTGGTGGTAGTTGGGACCGATCCGGTAGCGGTGGGTGTCGGCGTAGGCGAAGACCCGGCCCAGCAGCATCTTGTCGGGGCTGAAGCCGATGCCCGGCACGATGGCGGACGGCTCGAAGGCCGCCTGCTCGATCTGCGCGAAGAAGTTGTCGGGGTTCTTGTTCAGCGTCATCGTGCCGACCTTGATCAGCGGGTAGTCGCCGTGCGGCCACACCTTGGTCAGGTCGAAGGGGTTGAAGCGGTAGGTCTTGGCGTCCTCGTAGGGCATCACCTGCACGTGCAGCGTCCACGACGGGAAGTCTCCGCGCTCGATCGCCTCGGAGAGGTCGCGACGGTGGAAGTCCGCATCCTCGCCGGCGATCTTGTTGGCGGCCTCCTGGGTGAGGTTCTTGACGCCCTGGTCGGACTTGAAGTGGTACTTCACCCAGGACTTCTCGCCGGCCGCGTTGATCCACAGGTAGGTGTGCGAGCCGTAGCCCTGCATGTGTCGCAGCGATGCGGGGATGCCGCGGTCACCCATCAGCCAGGTCACCTGGTGGGCCGACTCCGGGTTGAGCGTCCAGAAGTCCCACTGCATGTCGTTGTCGCGCAGGCCGGTGCCGCCGCGCCGCTTCTGCGAGCGGATGAAGTGGGGGAACTTCATGGTGTCGCGCACGAAGAACACCGGCGTGTTGTTGCCGACGAGGTCGTAGTTGCCCTCGGAGGTGTAGAACTTCAGCGAGAAGCCACGCGGGTCGCGCCAGGTGTCGGGCGAGCCCTGCTCACCGGCGACGGTGGAGAAGCGCGCGAGCATGTCGGTCGTGACGCCGGGCTGGAAGAGTGCCGCCTTCGTGTACGCCGACACGTCCTCGGTCGTCTCGAACACGCCGAACGCACCGGTGCCCTTCGCGTGCACGTTGCGCTCGGGCACCCGCTCGCGGTTGAAGTGCGCCATCTGGTCGATGAAGTGGTGGTCGTGCAGCAGCAGCGGACCGGTGTCGCCGAGCGTCAGGGAGTTGCGGTCCGAGGGGGCCGGGGCGCCGGTCTGGGTGGTGGAGCCCCCTTGGGGGCGAGGGTCGCTCATGCATCTGCTCCTGAGGTCGTGGGTGGGGACGAGAGCCGTACGCCGGGTCCTCGGGACCCCGCGGACCGCCGGGTGCGTCACTGCTTCGACCCTGCCCTCTTTTCTGGAGTCAGTCAAGAACACTGGGACCGGGTGTTGCACCACGCGGCGGCCGCCCGGACCACTAGCCTTCACCACCATGAGCTCCGGTCCCGCCCCCGCCGGCACGCTGTCGCGCCTCCTGCGCGAGCACGCCCGGAGCTGGAGCTCTGGCTCCGCGCAGGGTCAGCGGGCGGTGCTGCTGCTGCTCATGGTCGGCGTCGCGTGCTCCTTCGTCGTCTCGCTCATCGACTACCAGCTGCTCCCGTTGACGACGTACTTCGTGTGGCTGATCATCGCGATGCTGATGCTCCGCTTCCGCCCCCTGGCGATCATGACGGCGTGGACCGCGCTGCTCGCGATCCTCGCGATGGTCATCGACGGTCCGCTGGTCGGCGCCCGGATCCCGGCGGTCGTGGCCTTCGTCCTCTCGGTCTCCCTGATCCTCTTCCAGTCGAGTCGGCAGCGCAGCGGCCTGCCCTCTCCGCTGAGCGAGATCATGCTCGCCGAGCTCAAGAAGCGCCTCCAGGCGCAGGGTGTCCTGCCGGTGCTGCCCCGGCCCTGGCACGTCGAGAGCGCCATGCTCGCCGCCGACGGGGTCGGCTTCGCCGGTGACTTCCTGGTCGCCGACCTCGACGAGGACGAGCGTCACCTCGAGCTGGTCCTGGTCGACGTCGTGGGCAAGGGACTGGGTGCCGGGCCGCACGCCCTGCAGTTCGCCGGCGCCCTCGGCGGGCTGGTCGGCGCCCTCGAGCCCCGCGACCTGATGGCCGCCGCCAACCGGTTCCTGCTGCGCCGCCACCTCGACGAGTCCTTCGCGACGGCCGTCCACGTGCGCCTGGACCTGACGACCGGGCACTACACGATCGCCAGCGCCGGGCACCCCCCAGCCTTGCGCTGGCTCCACGCCGACGGCACCTGGGTCGTCGACAACGCCCGCGGGCTCGCGCTCGGCATCCTGCCCGCCCCCGACCTCGACCTCAGTGAGGGCGTGCTGGAGCCGGGTGACGCGCTGCTCTTCTACACCGACGGTGTCGTGGAGTCGCGCACGAGCGACCTCGAGGTCGGCATCACCTGGCTGCGCGACATCGCCGCCACGGCCATCCGCGCCGGGGCCGTCGGCTCCGCCCAGCGGATGATCCGCCAGGTGCCCCGCGGCGACGACGACCGCGCCGTGCTGCTGCTCACCCGGCTGGAGGACGCGAGTACAGCTCGCGGATGACGTCCTCGATGTCCGGCTCCTGGATCGAGAGGTCCGCGACGTCGTACGACGAGGCGAGGGCCGCGACGAGCGGTGCGGCGCTGGCGTCGGCCGGGAAGCTCAGCCACTGACGCGGCCCCTCGACCCGCCGGGTGACGGCGCCGGCGATCTCGATGGGGGCGACCTCGTCGACGAGGTCGACGACCAGCGTCCGCATCGAGCCGCCGCGCTCGTGCAGCCCGGTCAGCGCACCGTCGAAGACCTGGGTGCCGCGGTCGATGACGATCACCCGGTCGCACAGCGCCTCGATGTCCTGGAGGTCGTGGGTGGTGAGCATCAGCGTGGTGCCGCGCTCGCGGTTGAGCGCTCGGAGGAAGTCGCGCAGGCGTCCCTTGCTGATGACGTCCAGGCCGATCGTGGGCTCGTCGAGGTAGAGGATCTCCGGGTCGTGGAGCAGCGCGGCCGCGATGTCGCCCCGCATCCGTTGCCCCAGGCTCAGCTGGCGCACCGGGGTGTCGAGCAGGCTCCCGAGGTCGAGGAGCTCCAGGAAGGTCGCCAGGTTGGCCCGGTGCCTCACCGGGTCGGTGCGGTAGATCCTCTGCAGCAGGTCGAAGGAGTCGCGCAGCGGCAGGTCCCACCACAGCGAGGTCCGCTGCCCGAAGACGACACCGATCCGGCGCGCCAGGGCGGTGCGGTTCCGGCTCGGGTCCACCCCGGCCACCCGGATGTGACCGCTGCTCGGCACCAGGATCCCGGTCAGCATCTTGATGGTGGTGGACTTGCCGGCCCCGTTGGGGCCGATGTAGCCGACCATCTCGCCGGCCGCGATCTCGAAGCTCAGGTCGCGCACCGCCTCCACCTCGACCCGGTGACGTCGGCGGCTGCCCTCCTCCTTGCGGCGTACGACGAAGGTGCGGCGCAGGTCGGTGACCTCGATGAGGCTGCCGCTGCCGCTCGAGGTGGCGGTGGTGTCGGTGCTCATGGTCAGCTCCCGGTCGATCGGTAGTGGCGGACGCCCGTGCGCCACACCAGCGCGGTGAGCGCGAGCATGGCGCCGGCGGCGACGGGCGAGGCGAGCTGGAGGGCGGCGGGCAGCCCGAAGGGGTCCTCGCGACCGAGGATGTAGAGCGCCGGATACCAGTTGACGAAGGCGATCGGCACCACGAAGGTCAGCGCCTTGACCACCTCGGAGGGGAAGACGGTCAGGGGAAACTGGGTGAGCGTGTTGCCGCCGTAGGTGAAGGCGTTGGCCGCCTCGGAGGAGTCCGCGGTCCAGAACTGGATGCAGGCCAGCGACACGAAGAGGCAGAAGAAGATGAGCGACCCGCTGATGACCATCTCGACGGCGACGAGCACGCGGGGCAGGGTCCAGTCGACGTACGTCGCCGCCCAGGTGAACACGATCGTCGCCTGGAAGAGCCGCGCGAAGCGTCGGAGGGCGAACTCGTCGGCGCACACCTGCACGATCAGCGGCACCGGCTTGGTCATCATCGTGTCCAGCCGTCCGAAGCGGATCATCTGCCCGATCCGCTCGACCCGCCCGACGAGCAGGTCGGCGAACGCGATCCCCAGCCCCGTGGCGCCGTAGAGGAAGCCGATCTCGGGGAGGCTGAAGCCGCCGAGGTCGTCGACCTTGCCGAAGAGGATCCAGATGCCGACGAAGTCCAGGCCCGTCATCAGGAAGCTCCCGACCGCCATCATCCAGAAGGAGGCGGGATAGACCATCGAGGCGCGGACCCACAGGCCCGCGATCCGGTAGTAGGCGACGGCTGCGTCAACCACCCTGGACCACCACCCGGCGCTCGGCGCGGCGCAGCACCCAGGCGCACGCACCGAGCAGCACCACGGCCCACGCCACGACGAAGGCATAGGCACCGAGCACCGCCCAGCCCGTGGTCCTGCCGAGCCAGATGTCCGCAGGGACCTGCAGGAACGTGGCCCACGGCAGCGCCATCGCGATGTCGCGCAGCACCCCCGGCATCAGCACCAGCGGCACGGTGAGGCCGCTGAAGAAGAGGGCGACGAAACCGAGCAGCATGCGCGGCCCGACATCGTCGAGCAGCCAGAAGGCGGTGAGCGCGGCGAGCATGCGCAGGGCGAAGCTGACCACGACGGCGAGCGGGATGGCTATCGCGAAGAGCAGCCAGGTCAGCGCGTCCGGGGGATAGCGCAGGTCGAAGAACAGGCCGCCGAGCAGCGTCGGCGCGAGACCGCGGGTCAGCAGGTGGTACGCCGCCCGGCCGAGGTCGGCGGCGAGGTACCAGCCCAGGATCCCCACCGGACGGTAGAGGTCGACCACGACGTCGCCGGTCCTGATCCTGGTCGCGAGGTCGTCGGGGGAGCCGCCGCCCCACACGGCGACGGTCATGATCATCGCCTGCCCCAGCCACACGTAGGTGACCGCGTCGGTGACGTCGTAACCCCCGGCATCCGGGTTGGTCGACCACACCTCGATGTAGACGAAGCACATGATGGCGCCGAAGACGCTGTTGGTGAAGATGCCGGCGAGGGTGGCGCCGACGTAGGTCGAGTAGCGACGGAACGACCTCGTGGCGACGGCCGTGTGCAACATGACCACCATCTTGCTGGACCCGGCCGACACCGGAGGTGCCGCGCGCCGGGCGAGGGCGCCCGGTGTGATTCAAGTATCAAATTTGATGAAATGCGATTCACCAAGTTTGAGGAGCGTGACGTTTGGTCACATATACCTCCGAGCCGTCCACTCGGGGCGGTCCACCAACCACTGGCCGTCACCGGTCACGCACCAGGGGGGAACCACCGCTATGTCGAACCGTTCATCCATGAAGACCATGCTCGCCGCCACCGCCGTCAGCACCCTGCTCACCGTCGGCGCAGTTGCTGCACCAGCTGTCGCTACCGGCGGCGGGAACGGCAACGGCCAGGGGGCGTCCTCGGCCGGCTCCGGCCAGGGCAAGGGCCACGGCAACGAGAACGGCTCGAAGGGCGACAACGGCTCGAAGGGCGAGAACGGCTCGAAGGGCGAGAAGGGCTCGAAGGGCGAGAACGGCTCGAAGGGCGACAAGGGCTCGAAGGGCGACAAGGGCTCGAAGGGCGACAAGGGCTCGAAGGGCGACAACGGCTCCAAGGGCGACAACGGCTCGAAGGGCGACAACGGCTCCAAGGGCGACAACGGCTCCAAGGGCGACAAGGGGCCGAAGGGCGACAAGGGGCCGAAGGGTGACCCGGCCGGCAACAACGGCACCGTGAAGATCACGCCGATCGGTCAGGACGACGGGATCCCGCAGAACAACCCGCACGTGCCGTGCGGCTTCGACATCGAGTGGTACGGCTTCGACCAGGGCGAGGACATCATCTCGAAGGTCACGCTGGCGATGCACGCCCCGACCAAGGACGTCGGTCTCACTCCTGGTGGACCCAGCACGGTGTTCGTGGGCGGGGACGCCGCCGGCGGCGGCACCGACTTCGACGGTGAGGCCACCTACTACCCGACGTTCGTCGGCGAGCCCCACCCCCAGCAGGGCTACCACATCAAGCTGACCGTCAACACGCCCGGCTCGCAGGGCGCGGACACCAAGCACAAGGTCTTCTGGGTCGCCCCCTGCGACTCCACCACGCCCTACGAGGGCAGCGAGACCCCCGGCACCGACGCCCCGGGCGACGAGACGCCGGGTGACGAGACGCCGGGCGACGAGACGCCCGAGGGCGAGACCCCGGCGGGCGGCACCACGGACCAGGGTGTCGACGACGAGACGGTCACCGCAGGTGGCTCCTCCTCCGGCACCGACCAGGGTGTTCTGGGCACGCAGGCCGAGGCCGACAGCTCCGCCGCAGCGGCGCGAGGCAGTGACTCCTCGGCGGTGCCCAACAACGTCGACGCCGGCGAGGAGGGCGCGCTCAGCCGTCTCGTGACCTCGCCCGTCGGCCTGGCCATCGCTGGCCTCGGCGTGCTGATCGCTGCCGCCGGCCTGCTGGCTCGTCGTCGCCGTGTCACGCCGACCGTCTGACCGTTCACCGCGTCGGCTGCTGCCCACGATCCTCACCCTGCTCGGGGTGGCGATCGTGGGCGGTGGTCTGACGGTGTTCCTCACCCAGTCGCCCGAGGTCGTGGTGGAGGAGCCCGGTGCTGGTGGGTCCGCCACCTCGTCGGCCTCGGCAGCTGGGCCTACGACCCCCGAGGCGACGTTCGCGCCGTGGAAGCCGGGAGCACCGCGAGTCCTGCAGATCCCCGCACTGGGCGTCGATGCGCCCGTCGTACCGATCAAGGCGCCCAACCGCACCCTCACCCCGCCGTCGGATCCTCAGCAGCTCGGCTGGTGGGCGGACGGTGCCCGACCCGGCGCTGGAGAGGGCAGCGTGCTGGTCACCGGCCACACCGTCCACAACGGCGGGGGAGCGCTCGATGACCTCGAGGAGGTCGCGGTCGGCGACCCGATCAGCGTCACGACGCGCGAGATGGATCTCTCCTACGTCGTCACGTCCGTCCGCACCTACAGCAAGGGGCGGCTGGCGCGCGCGGCCACGAGGGTCTTCTCGCAGGACGTCCCCGGCCGGCTGGTCGTCATCACCTGTGAGGACTGGAACGGGTCGGAGTACCTGAGCAACGTCGTCGTCGTCGCCCGCCCGGACCGGTAGTTCCGTCCGGCCCGAGGGCCTGCGGAGTGTGACCAATCCGCAGGGCCTGGGGCCGTCCTACGTCGGGGGCGGGCGGGGCTCAGTGCTGGTAGGTGCCGTGCAGGATCGCGCGCCCGGCGGTCTTGAAGGCCAGGTTGAAGGACACCACCGCAGGCGAGGCGTCGGAGTCGACGCCGAGGGTCTCCTCCTGGACGGCGTGCACGACGAAGAAGTAGCGGTGCACCTGGTCGCCCTGCGGCGGGGCCGCGCCCATGAACCCCTGCTCACCGCCGTCGTTGCGGCAGTGGAAGGAGCTGCCGGGCAGGTCGCCGGCGGCCGCACCCGTGTCGAGCGAGGTCACGTCGGCGGGCACGTCGACGAGGACCCAGTGCCAGAACCCGCTGGGTGTGGGGGCGTCGGGGTCGAAGCAGGTGACGGTGTAGCTCTTCGTGCCCTCCGGTGCCCCCTCCCAGGACAGCTGCGGCGAGGTGTTGCCGACATCGGCCACCTGGTCGTCCTTGAGCGGCTGCCCCTCGGTGACGTCGGTGCTCGTCACCGTGAAACCGGGCACGGCAGGGAGGAGGTCGTAGGGATTCGGGCTCACGGGCCGGTCGAGGGTCATGCTCCTCAACGTAGTCCGCGCCCGACCCCCACAAAAGGAGGAGGGCGCGGGACGCGCGATGATGGTCCGGTGGACGACATCGCGACCTATCCAGCCGGCCTACGACTGACCGGCCGCCGGGTGGTCGTCGCCGGTGGGGGCCACGTGGCCCAGCGGCGGGTGCCGCAGCTGCTCGCGGCGGGCGCCGACGTGCACGTCGTCTCCCCGACGGTGACACCCGCGATCGAGGGCCTGGTCGGTGCCGGTGAGGTGACCTGGCACGAGCGAGGCTTCGAGGACACCGACCTCGAGGACACCTGGTACGTCGTCGCCGCCACGGACGTCACCGCGGTCAACGAGCGCGTCTCCGCGGCCGCCGAGACCCGGCGCATCTTCTGCGTCCGCGCCGACGATGCCGCCGAGGCCACGGCCTGGACCCCGGCGGTCGGTCGTGCTGCCGGCTTCACCATCGCCGTCCTGGGCAGTCGCGAGCCGCGTCGCTCGGCGGCGGTGCGCGACGAGATCCTGACCGGACTCCGCGACGGCACGATCCTGGCCCACGACCAGCGCCGCCACACCGCGGGCGTCACCCTCGTCGGCGGCGGGCCGGGGGACCCCGACCTGATCTCGGTGGCCGGGCGCAAGGCGCTGATGGAGGCCGACGTCGTGGTCGCCGACCGGTTGGCGCCCCGGGAGCTCCTCGGCCAGCTGCCCTCCGACGTGGAGCTGATCGACGTCGCCAAGCTGCCCCGCGGACGCTCGGCCATGCAGGAGGAGATCAACCGCGTCATCGTCGAGCGGGCGCTCCAGGGCCAGCGGGTGGTGCGCTTCAAGGGTGGCGACAACTTCGTGTTCGGTCGTGGCTACGAAGAGGTCCTCGCCTGCCGCGAGGCCGGGGTGCCGGTCACCGTCATCCCGGGGCTGACCAGCCCCGTCGCCGTGCCCGCCGTGGCCGGCATCCCCGTCACCCACCGCGGGGTCGCCCACGAGTTCACCGTCATCTCCGGCCACCTGCCGCCCGGTCACGAGGAGTCGCTGACCAACTGGGACGCGGTCTCCGCCCTGCGCGGCACCCTGGTGCTGATGATGGCGGTCCACCACGCGCCGGAGATCGCAGCAGCGCTCATCGCCGGCGGTCGCTCGGCCGAGACCCCGGTCGCCGTGCTCTGCGACGGCACGATGCCGGCCGAGCGCACCGTGCTCGCCACCCTCGGGACCCTCGCGATCGAGCTCGAGGCCCAGCAGGTGCAGCCACCGGCGATCATCGTCGTCGGCGAGGTCGTCGCCGTGGCCCACCCCGAGCGGTTCGCGTGACCGCCCCGCTCACGGTGGTCGACCCCGCGATGGCCCGCTCCTGATGGCCCGGCTGGTGGAGATCACCGACACCGCCGACCCGCGCCTGGCCGACTACCGCGACCTGCGCGACGTACAGCTGCGCAAGAACCTCGAGGCCGAGCACGGCCTCTTCCTCGCCGAGGGCGAGAAGGTCGTACGCCGCGCGGTCGAGGCCGGCTTCACGCCGCGCTCCTTCCTGATGGCGCCGCGCTGGCTCGACGGGCTCGCCGACGTGCTCGACCTCTCGGATGCCCCGTGCTTCGTGCTGGAGGAGAAGCTGGCCGAGGAGGTCACCGGCTTCCACGTGCACCGGGGCTCACTGGCCTCCCTCGAACGACGGCCCCTCCCGACCCTCGAGTCCGTGCTCGCCGGCGCGCGCTCGGTGCTGGTCCTGGAGGACATCGTCGACCACACCAACGTGGGCGCGATCTTCCGCAGCGGCGCCGCCCTGGGCTTCGACGCGGTGCTGCTCGCCCCGCGCTGCGCCGACCCGCTCTACCGTCGTTCGATCAAGGTCGGCATGGGGGCGGTCTTCACCATGCCCTGGACCCGGCTGCCCAGCTGGACCACCGCCCTGAGCGACCTGGGCGCTGCCGGCTTCACGACCGTCGCCCTCACCCTCGCCGACGACGCGGTCGCGATCGAGGACGCCGTCGCCGGCCTCGATCGCGTCGCTCTCGTGCTCGGCTCCGAGGGGCACGGCCTCTCCACCCTCTGGGAGCAGGCTGCCGACCGCCGCGCCGTCATCCCGATGGCCGACGGCATCGACTCCCTCAACGTCGCCGCCGCCACCGCCGTCGCCTGCTACCTCACTGCCCGCCGCTGATCGCGCAGCGCCGTTGGGGCTTGCGGTTTGGTCACCAACCGCAGGTTTCGCGGTCCTGGAGCTGCGGTTGGTGACCAAACGGCAGCCTCGGACCCGGGGTGTCGAGTCGGCACGCGGGCTCCTGTGACGACGCGCATCGGCGCCGGGACACGCGGTTTGGTCACCAACCGCACGCCGGAGGGGCTTGGGGCTGCGGTTTGTGACCAAACCACAGCCCCCCCAGTCAGGCAGGCCAGCCGTCGGGGTAGTCGGGGGCGGCCTTGTCGTGGGCCTTGTGGAGCTTCTTGCGGAGCTTGGTGCCGAGGCGGTCGCCGAAGACGGTGCCCTGGGTGTGGTCGGTCTCGTGCTGGAGACATCGGGCGAGCATGCCGTCGCCGGCGAAGGTGACGGGGGAGCCGTCGAGGCCCGTGCCGGTGACGCTGGCGTAGTCGGGTCGGGCGCACTCGACGAACGCACCCGGGAAGGACAGGCAGCCCTCGTCGTCGTCGTCGAGGCGTCGGTCCTTGCCCTCGGGCAGGGTCAGCACCGGGTTGCAGACGAGGCCGATCGTGCGCTCACCCGACTCGTCGGGACAGTCGAAGACGAACATCGCCACGTCCTCGCCCACCTGGCAGGCCGCGAGGCCCACCCCGTCGGCGGCGTACATCGTGGCGACCATGTCGGCGGCCAACGCCGTCAGCGCCTCGTCGTACGACGTCACGCGCTGCTGCGGGCGGTGCATCACCGGCGTGCCCCAGCGAGTCATCGGACGGACGGTGCCGCCGGTCGGGAGGGGGCCGTGGGGCATGAGGGGAGGGTGCTCGGACACGTGAGAAGCCTAGGACCACCTGAGCGAGCCACAGCGACTGCCGCGCGTGACACGGCCCACGTCACGTTCCCTAGCGGTAGGTGTAACTCCGAGTTACATTATCTGCATGTCCCTGATCAACAGCTTCAAGCCTGGTGGCAAGCACGGCGTCCCCAGCAGCGAGTCCCGCGACCCGATCGGCCTCGTCGTGGCCGGTCTCAACAAGCTCGCGCAGAGCGACCTGATCGACACCCTGCGCCTGCGCAAGCCCACGGAGCAGGCGGTCTTCACCGTCACCCGCAACGGCTTCAAGACGGTGACGGCCGCGAACCGCACCTTCACCAAGAGCAAGAGCGGCACCCGGAGCGGTCCCGGCACCCGCGTGCCGGCCGCCCAGCCGAGGGGCGTCTTCGACCTCACCCCGACCGAGGACCAGCAGATGCTGGTCGACGTCGTCACCGAGTTCGCCGACGAGGTGGTGCGCCCCGCCGCCGCCGAGGCCAACGAGACGTGCGAGGCCCCCGAGGCCCTGCTCAAGTCGAGCCTCGACATCGGCCTGCCGATCCTCGGCGTCCCGGAGTCCCTCGGCGGCATCTCCGAGGAGCGCTCCGCCATGGCCGGCACCCTCGTGGCCGAGGCCCTCTCCCGCGGCGACCTCGGCCTCGCGGTCGCCACGCTCGCGTCGGGCTCGGTCGCGACCGCGCTCGGCCTGTGGGGCACCGAGGCCCAGCAGCAGACCTACCTCCCCGCCTTCACCGGCGACGACGTGCCCGCCGCGGCGCTCGCGCTCAACGAGGCCGCCGTGCTCTTCGACGTCCTCGCACCCACGACGACAGCCACCAGGACCGCGGACGGCTTCGTGCTCTCCGGCGTCAAGACGCTGGTGCCCCGCGGCGCCCACGCCGAGCTCTTCGTCGTCGGTGCCGCGCTCGACGGCCAGCCGGTCCTCTTCCTCGTGGAGTCCTCCGCCGCCGGCCTCAGCGTCGAGGCCGACCCCGCCATGGGTGTGCGGGCCGCCTCCCTGACCCGGCTCCACCTCGACCAGGTGAGCCTCCCCGCCGACGCCGTGCTCGGCGCCACCGACGGCACGACGTACGTCGAGTGCGTGCGTCTCTCACGTCTCGCCTGGTGCGCGCTGGCCGTGGGCACGGGCCAGGCCGTCCTCGACTACGTCACGCCCTACGTCAAGACCCGTGAGGCCTTCGGCGAGCCGATCGCGCACCGCCAGTCGGTCGCCTTCATGGTCGCCAACATCGCCATCGAGCTCCAGGCCATGCGGCTGGTGACCTACAAGGCGGCGGCGCGCGCAGCCGCCGGCAAGGACTTCACCCGTGAGGTCGCGCTGGCGCGCAAGATCTGCGCCGACAAGGGCATGCAGATCGGCCTCGACGGCGTCCAGCTGCTCGGCGGCCACGGCTTCGTCAAGGAACACCCCGTCGAACGCTGGTACCGCGACCTGCGGGCGATCGGCATCATGGAAGGAAGCGTGCTCGTCTAGATGCCCCTCGACATCGCTCCCTCCCCCCGCTCCGCTCCTTCCACTCCCGATCCCGAGGGGACCCCGAAAAGCTGATGATCAACCTCGACGACCCGAAGAAGTTCCGACCGCTCGTGGGCCAGGCCCACCAGGTCGCGACGAACATGCTGCGTCCGATCTCCCGCAAGTACGACCGTGCCGAGCACGAGTACCCCAAGGAGCTCGACATGTTGGCTGCCATGATCGACGGCCTCTCCGACTCCGGGGCGGCGGAGGGCGCGGGCGCCGCTGGTGTCCGACGCGAGGAGGACGACGGCGACACGACCGTCAAGAACGGCGCCAACCTCGCCTCCGTCCTCTCGATCGCTGAGATGTGCTGGGGCGACGTGGGCCTGCTGCTCTCGATGCCCCGCCAGGGGCTCGGCAACTCCGCCATCGCCTCCGTGGCCGACGAGGAGCAGCAGGCGCGCTTCGACGGCGTCTGGGCCGGCATGGCGATCACCGAGCCCGGCGTCGGCTCCGACTCCGCCAACATCAAGACGACCGCGACCCTCGACGGCGACCACTACGTCATCAACGGCGAGAAGATCTACGTCACCTCCGGTGACCGCGCCGACGCGATCGTCGTGTGGGCCACCCTCGACCGAGACCTGGGTCGCGCCGCGATCAAGTCGTTCGTGGTGCCCAAGGGCACGCCCGGCATGCGGGTGGACCGGCTCGAGCACAAGCTCGGCATCCGGGCCTCCGACACCGCGACGATCATCTTCGAGAACTGCCGGGTGCCCGCGGAGAACCTGCTCGGCTCGGCCGACGTCGATCCCAAGCAGGGTTTCGCCGGGGCCATGGCGACCTTCGACAACACCCGACCCCTGGTCGCGGCGATGGCGATCGGGTGCGCCCGTGCGTCCCTGGACCTGACCCGTGAGCTGCTGGAGCAGGCCGGCGTCGTCGTCGACTACGACCGGCCCGCGATCGTCCAGTCCGCGGCGGCCGCCAAGCTCCTCCAGATGGAGTCGGACTGGGAGGGTGCCTACCTGCTCACGCTCCAGGCGGCGTGGATGGCGGACAACCGCGAGCCCAACTCGCTCGAGGCCTCGATGGCCAAGGCGAAGGCCGGACGCGTCGGCTCCGACATCACCCTGAGCTGTGTCGAGCTGGCCGGCTCGCTGGGCTACAGCGAGGTGGAGCTGTTGGAGAAGTGGAGCCGCGACTCCAAGATCCTCGACATCTTCGAGGGCACCCAGCAGATCCAGCAGCTGATCGTGGCCCGTCGGGTCCTCGGGCTCACGAGCGCGCAGCTGAAGTAGCACCCGTCGGGATCAGCAGACCCGGACGACAGAGCGGCGGTGGGCCAGAGGCCCACCGCCGCTCGTGTGTCGTCAGGTGCCCGTCGGGCCCGGACGTCAGGCCTTGTCGGTCCCGGCGTCCGGCGTGCTCGCCTTGCGCGGGGGCAGCTTGTCGCCGGCGCCACCGGTCGGGGACTTGGCGGCCGCCGGTGCCTTCGAGGCTGCGGGCTTGGCGGGCGTCGCCGCGGCAGCAGGGGCCTTGGCAGCAGGGGCCTTGGCGGCAGAGGACTTCGCCGCGGGGGCCTTGGCGACCACCGGTGCGATGTCGGCTGGCGTCACGTCGACAGGAGCCGCCTGGGCGGCGGCATCGATCTTCGTGACCGGTGCCTTCTCGGCAGCGGCCGGCTTGACCTCGGCGACCGGGGCCGGGTCGAGCCCCAGCTCCTCGACCAGGTTGACGGGCTTGGGCGCCGCGGCGCCGGACGTCGCCTTCTTGCTGGGGGCCTTCTTGCTGGGGGCCTTCTTGGCCGGCGCCTTCGTCGGGGGAGCCGGGGCGGCGGCGTCCTTCGCTGCCGGGGCCTTGGGTGCAGCAGGCGTCTGCTTGGCCGGAGCCTTCTTGGCGGCCGGAGCGGGCTTGGCCGGAGCCTTCTTGGCGGCCGGAGCGGGCTTGGCCGGGGTCTTCGCCACGTCGGGCTTCTTGCCGGAGGCCTTGATCGGGTCTCCGCCGGTCTTGGCCGAGGCCGCGACGGGGGCGGGCTTGGCGGAGCGAGGGGTGGGCGCGGCCGAGGCGGTGGGAGCCGTCACGGGTGCGGCCTCGGCCTTCGGGGCCTTCGGGGCGACCGGAGCCACGGGGGCCGGCTTGGCCTTCTTGCCGGGGAGCAGACCCGCCACGGCAGCCACGCCGAGGTCGACGCCGCTCTTGGCGCCTCCGACGACCGTCGACACGGCCTTCTCGGCGGTCGTGAACGGCAGCTTGGCCGTGACGATGGCGGTGTCCTTGATCTTGCCGAGCGGGTTCTTGCGGGCCACAGGTGGCTCCTTCGAGTCGGGATCGGTGGGTGACAGGGGCTGCCAGAGGCTGACAGGGCTGGTGCCACGTCAACGGTGACGTACCCAGACGGCTACGCCAGCATGCCGTGACGAGACAAGACTCACGCAGCCACGCGCGCCTGGGGCACGTCGGGGCACGCTGCGGGTCCTCGGCCCGAGTCAAGCAGCCCACGCACAGCAGCAGGGCGGGCGCCCCATCGATGAGATGGCGCGCCCGCCCTGGGGACGGGTCGGGTCAGGACACGGAGCGGAAGGGGTCGTGCTCGGCGAGGATCTTGTCGACCCTGGCCTGGTCGAGCCGGGACACGACGTACTGGTTCTCCTGGGAGTCCCGCACGCACTTGGCGAGGGTGAAGGCCGAGGTCGTGAGATACATCGTGCCGAGACCCAGGAAGGCGCGGATCCAGGGGTCGACCGGCAGGTAGAGCACGGCCACGACCATGGTCAGGAGGGCGACACCGAAGGAGATGGCGGCCTGGACGAAGAAGGCGTTGGTGTTCTTGGCGGGGGTCGGAGTGCTCATGGCCCCAGCCTGGTCGCGCCCGGTGGCGTCCGGACCTGCCCGGCTACCCGGTCGCGGCTGAGTACCGGACCTCAACCGCACCCGGCTCACCTCTCGGGGCGGTCGACGCTGATCGGCGCGGATGGTGCGATGAGGGGGTGAAGATCTATGCGGACCCACCCGCCCGTTTCGCCCTTCAGCTGGCCCTCGACGTGCTGCTCGTGACCTGGGTCGTGGCCTGGACCTGGATCGGGACGGTGGTCAACGACGGTGTGGAGACGCTGGCGGACCCGGGTGAGCGCATCTCCGCCTCGGCCACCGACCTGTCCGACTCGCTCGCGGACGCGGGCGGCGCCCTCGACGACGTGCCGGTCATCGGCGGTGGCGTCGCGACGCCGTTCGAGAAGGCGGCCGCGGCGTCGGCCTCGATGGCCGCGGCCGGTGATGCCGAGGCGCGGGCCGCGGAGAAGGTCGCCTTCTGGCTGGGGTTCACCGTCGCCGTGCTGCCGATCCTCTACGTGGCGCCCCGCTACCTGACGGGTCGGGCCCGCTGGATCCGCGAGGCCAGCGCCGCCCAGCGGGTGCTCGACGGCCCGGCCGACCTCGAGGTCTTCGCGCTGCGGGCCATCGCCAACCAGCCGTTGAGCCGGCTCGCGCGGGTCACCGACGACCCGGTGGGGGCGTTGCGCCGGGGTGAGAGGCCCGTGGTCTCCGCCCTGGCCCGCCTCGAGCTCGAGGCCGCGGGGCTCGTGGCTCCCGTGCCGGGCGTGGCAGTCTCGGGGCCATGACCGCAACAGACGCCCGTGCCGACCAGATCGTGTCCGTGCTCACCGACGCCTTCGCGCCGCTGATGAAGGCCGATCCCGCGGCGTTCCGGGTGAAGTTCCGCAAGATGGCCGCGGACCCGCACGCGTTCTACCGCGGCAGCGCGTGCCTGTTCTTCGCCGACGTCACCCAGCAGGACGACCCCTACAGCGACGAGCGCAGCGGACGGATCTGGGTGCACGGGGACCTGCACGTGGAGAACTTCGGGACCTACCTCAACTCCGACGGCTTCCTGGTCTTCGACGTCAACGACTTCGACGAGGCCTACCTCGGTCGCTTCGTGTGGGACCTCCAGCGCTTCGCCGCCTCGCTGGCCCTGGTGGGGTGGCAGAAGGCGCTGCCCGAGGCCGACGTGGCCCGGCTCATCGGGCGCTACGTGCGCTCCTACCTCTCCCAGGTCGACGACTACGTCGTCAGCGAGGAGGACGACTTCGCCCTGCACCTGGACAACACCGAGGGCCCGATCCACGAGGCGCTCCTGGTGGCGCGCCACCAGCGACGACTCGACCTCCTGGAGCAGCACACCCTCGAGGTCGAGGGGGTGCGGATGTTCACCGAGGGCGGTGGCACGCGCGTGCTGGGCAAGCGGGAGCGCGCCAAGGTCGTCAAGGCCTTCGCGTCCTACCTCGAGACGATCCCCGAGCGCCGCCGCTCCGAGCGCGACCTCTTCTACGCGCTGCGCGACGTGGTCGGCAAGTCCGGTTTCGGGATCGGCAGCGCGGGGCTGCCGGCCTACAACGTGCTGGTCGAGGGCTTCAGCCAGGCGCTCGACAACGACGTCGTCCTCTCGATGAAGCAGGCCAACATCCCGGCCGTGAGCCGCTTCGTCGACTCCGCGGACGTCGAGCGGTACTTCGACCACGAGGGGCACCGCACGGTCGTCAGCCAGCGAGCCCTGCAGGTGCACACCGACCCGATGCTGGGCTACACCGAGATCGACGGCGTCGGGTACGTCGTCTCCGAGGTCTCGCCCTACGAGGTCGACCTCGACTGGTCCGACCTGATCGAGCCCGGCGACATCGCCAAGGTCGTCGACCTGCTGGGGCGGGCGACGGCCAAGATCCACTGCGCGTCCGACGAGGACAGCGACCAGGACCTCGTCGACTTCCAGGTGGAGGAGGCGATCGCCGCCAGCGTGGAGGGCCGACGTCGCGAGTTCGTCCGGTGGGTGACCGACTTCGCGCTCTCCTACGCCACCCAGGTGCGGGAGGACCACGCGAGCTTCGTGGCGGCCTTCCGCGAGGGGCGCATCGGCATCACGTCGACCTGAGCAGGTCCGAGAGCCGTGCGGCCTGGCGCTCCAGGCTGCCCTCCGGGTTGCGCTCGTGCCCGGGGTTGCCCGGCAGCAGCATCAGCAGCCAGAACGTGGCGAACAGGCGCCGCGCGGGGAGCACGCGTCGCTGCTGGTGCTCGGACAGGTCGAGCCGGTCCAGCAGGTCCTCGGGGCGCACGATCCCACGCAGCCACACCGACACGTGCTCGACCAGGTCGGCGGCCTCGTAGGCCGGCTCGCTGGTGCCGGCGTCCTCGAAGTCCACCACCCGGCAGTCCACGCCGTCCCACAGCAGGTTGGCGATGTTGCCGTCGCCGTGGGTGAAGACCCGCTCGGCGGGCCCGGCGGCGAGGAGGTCGGCCTCCGGGCCACCCAGCCACGCCCTGGCCGCGGCCAGGGCCGAGTCGACCGACGCTGATGTCGGGGGCGGCTCCTCGGCAATCCAGGCGCGCAGCTCGGCGACGAACGAGGTCTGGTCGGCCCGACGCGCAGGGAGCCCGGGGAGCTCGCCGGCAGGGATGCAGTGGTGCAGGCGGTGCAGCGCGCCCGCCAGCGCGTCGAGCTGCTCCGCGCTCAGGGGCACCGTGCCCAGGGGTTCCCCCGGGATCCTGGTCATCACCACCACGTCGCGGCCCTCACCGTCCTCGTGGCGCCGGACCGGCTCGGGCGCCAGGCCCGGCGCGTGCCGGGCGAGCACACCGAGGGCGCTCCACTCGCGGTCGGCCTCGTCCCCGTGGCCGGAGCCGAACGTCTTGGTCACGTGCTCGGGGCCGAGGCCGAGGTCGTGGGTCGTCTGCACCACGGGTCAGGTCCCCCTGGCACCGGCGGGGGCTTCCAGCCGGAAGCCCGACCACAACCGGCCGCCGACGAGGTCGGAGCTGGGGGTGGCGTCGCCGGTCACCACCGAGCCGGACAGCGAGGCTTGGCGGGCGTCGGGGCAGCGTCGCGTGACCAGGGCCTGCGCGGCGCTCAGCGGGGCAGCTTGCTGCACGTGCTCACTCCTCCACCAGGCAGGCGGGCCCGCTCGGGACGGCGTCGAGGTGGCTCACCGGCCGCAGACCGGCAGCGACGAAGGCCAGGTCCACGGCCCGCGTCACGGCATCGGCCCGCTCGGTCGGCACGAGCGCGATCGCCGACCCGCCGAAGCCGCCTCCGGTCATCCGAGCGCCCAGGGCGCCGGTCTGCAGGGCGGTGTCGACGACCAGGTCGAGCTCGTCGCAGGAGACCTCGAAGTCGTCACGCAGCGAGACGTGCGAGGCCGTCATCAGCGACCCCAGCCGGGCCCAGTCGCGCCCGGTGATCGCCTCGACCGAGGCCTCGACGCGGGCGTTCTCGGTGACGACGTGGCGGGCCCGGGCACGGTGCCGGAGGTGCTCCACCCGGTCGAGGTCCTCGAGGGTGGCCTCGCGCAGCGAGGTCAGGCCCAGCTCGGCGGCCGCGGCCTCGCAGTCGGCCCGACGGGCGCCGTAGCCTCCGTCGACCAGAGCGTGCGAGACCCGGGTGTCGACGACCAGCAGCCGCAGACCGGCCTCGTCCCACCCCAGCGGCACCTCGCGGGTGGAGCCGTCGCGGAAGTCGATGAGGAGCGCGGCCCCCGGTGCGGCCAGCAGCGACACCGTCTGGTCGAGCCCGCCGGTGGGTGCTCCGGCCACCTCGGCCTCGGCGCGACGGCACACCTCGACCAGCGTGCCCCGCAGCTCCCGGGTCAGGTCGCGGTCGACCAGCCCGGCGACCGCCACGGCGACGGCGCACTCCAGGGCCGCCGAGCTCGACAGCCCCGCGCCCATCGGCACGGTGCTGGCCACGTCGAGGTCCACACCGGGGACCTCCCAGCCGAGCTCGCCGAGCGCCCACAGCACCCCCACGGCGTACGCCGCCCAGCCCTGGACCTGCCCGGGCCCCACGCTGTCGAGGGTCCCGGTCCAGGCCTCACCCTGCTGCTCGCTGCGCACGCTCACGCGGCGGTCGTCCCGGCTGGTCGCGCGCACCGTCGTGGCGTGCGCGAGGGCCAGGGGGAGGCACAGGCCGGCGTTGTAGTCGGTGTGCTCACCGATCAGGTTGACCCGACCGGGTGCCCGGCCGACGACGGTCCTGGAGGAGGAGGTCACCCGCCAACCCTAGGAGGTGACCCGAAGCACTTGAGATGATGGCGGCATGGATCCCGAGCTCGTCGACCTCGCCCACCAGATGTTCGACCTGGCCCGGCAGGGGGAGGCCGCGCGGCTTGCCGCGTACGTGGAGGCCGGGGTGCCGGCGGACCTGACGGACGCTGCCGGCAACACGCTGCTGATGCTGGGCGCCTACCACGGCCAGGTGGAGGTGGTGCGTGGCCTGATCGGGCTGGGGGCGGACACCGACCGGCTCAACGACCGTGGTCAGTCGCCGCTGGCGGGGGCGCTCTTCAAGGGTGAGGACGAGGTCGTGGCGGTGCTGCGGGCGGCAGGGGCCGACCTGGACGCCGGGTCGCCGAGCGCGCGGGAGACGGCTGCCTTCTTCGAGCGGGACCTCGGCGGGCCCTGAACGGTCTTGACGCGGCCCGGGCGGCGTCTAGGGTCGGCGGGTGCGCTTCCTCCACGACCTGACCCCTGAGCACGACCTCACCTACGACGACGTGTTCATGGTGCCGCGGCACAGCGCGGTGTCCAGCCGCTACGACGTCGACCTCGCCACCGTCGGACGGCACCGGCGCGACGCTGCCGCTGGTCGTGGCCAACATGACGGCGATCTCGGGCAAGCGGATGGCCGAGACCGTGGCCCGGCGCGGCGGCATCGTGGTGATCCCGCAGGACATCCCCATCCCGGTGGTCGCCAAGGTCGTCGCGGACGTCAAGACCCGCCACCTGGTCTTCGACACCCCGATCGAGCTCACCCGTCACCAGACCGTGGCCGAGGCGCTGTCGCTGATCCCCAAGCGCTCGCACCGGGCCGCGGTCGTCGTCGACCAGGGGCGACCGGTCGGCGTGGTCTCCGAGGGGGACTGCACCGACGTCGACCGCTTCGCCCAGGTGGAGCAGGTGATGAACCCCCGCCCCGTCCTGATCCCGGCCGACACGGACCCCCGTGACGCCTTCGACGCGATCGACCGGGCCCGGGCCGCGATCGCGGTGGCCGTGCACCCTGACGGGACCCTGGCCGGGGTGCTGACCCGGACCGGTGCGTTGCGCGCGACCCTCTACACCCCCGCCGTCGACGAGTCGGGGGGCCTGCGGGTCGCGGCCGCTGTCGGGGTGAACGGCGACGTCGCCCAGAAGGCTGCGGACCTGCTGGCGGCCGGGGCCGACTGCCTCGTCGTCGACACCGCACATGGGCACCAGGACCGGATGGTCGACGCGCTCCGCGCCGTGCGGGCCCTGAGCCCGACGGTGCCTGTCGCCGCAGGCAACGTGGTCTCGGCCGAGGGCACGCGGGCGCTCCTCGAGGCCGGCGCCGACATCGTCAAGGTCGGGGTCGGCCCCGGTGCGATGTGCACCACGCGGATGATGACGGGGGTCGGACGACCCCAGTTCTCCGCCGTCCTCGAGTGCGCGGCCGCGGCGCACGACCTCGGCGGGCACGTGTGGGCCGACGGGGGAGTGCGGCACCCGCGCGACGTCGCGCTCGCGCTCGCGGCCGGTGCCTCGTCGGTGATGATCGGCTCGTGGTTCGCCGGCACCCACGAGTCGCCCGGCGACCTGCTCACCGACTCCGAGGGCCGCTCCTACAAGGTGTCCTTCGGCATGGCCTCCGCTCGAGCCGTGGCCAACCGGACCTCGAGCGAGTCGGCCTACGACCGGGCGCGCAAGGGTCTCTACGAGGAGGGCATCTCCTCGTCGCGGATGTATCTCGACCGCGACCGCCCCGGCGTCGAGGACCTCATCGACCAGATCTGCTCGGGGGTGCGCTCCGCCGCGACGTACGCCGGCGCGACGACGCTGGCCGAGCTGCACGAGCGCGCCGTGGTCGGCGTCCAGTCGGCCGCAGGCTTCCACGAGGGGCGGCCGCTCGCCACGTCCTGGTGAGCGACGGCCTCAGCGGGAGGAGCGAGCGGTGCGGCCGCGGACGATCCCGATGAAGGTCTGCACCCGCTCGTCGTCGTTGTCCAGCAGCCAGGCCAGGCCCACCTTGGTCGACGGCAGGTCGGTGACGGGTCGGGTGATGACGTCCTTGCGCTGGTGCAGCCGGGCCACCGACATCGGCACCAGCACCACCCCGGTGCCGGAGCCCACGACCTCGATGGCGTCCTTGACCGACATCGGCGGCCAGTCCAGCTGAGCGGCCGACGGCACCCAGCCGGAGGCGTGGGGCAGCACCAGCTGCTCGTCGGCGAGGTCGTCCAACGTGACCTCGTCGGCCGCCGACACGAGGTGCTCGTGCCCGGCCACGACGACGGGGACCTCGTCGTACAACGGGATGCAGTGCAGGCCGTCGCGGTCGATCGGCAACCGCACCAGACAGACGTCGAGGTCACCGCTGCGCAGACCTGACTCCTGCTCGTCCTCGGTGACGGGGATCAGCTCGAGCGGCTGACGGCGGTGCCGCTCGCGCCAGGTGCCGACCCACTTGTCGGGGGTGGCGCCGGTGACGAAGCCGACGCGAAAGGCTGGAGAGTCCACCGAATGAGTATGGAGCAGTAGGCGTCGATCGCTACCGTCGAGCCCGACACGTCGGGGCTGGTCGGCCCCGAGCGGCGAGCACGGTGAAGGGTGGGGACATGCGAGTCCTGGTGACGGGCGCGACGGGCTACGTCGGCTCTCGGCTGGTCCCGGCCCTGCTGGCGGCGGGTCACCACGTGGTCGTGGGTGCCCGGGACCTGTCCGCGGTGGACCGTTTCGCGTGGGCCGACCGCGTCGAGCGCCGTTTCTTCGACGTCGAGGACACCGTGTCGGTGCACCTCGCGGTGCGCGACCTGGACGCGGTGTTCTACCTCGTGCACTCCATGGGGGCCGGCGAGTTCGTCAAGCGCGACCGGGAGGCGGCCCACTACCTCGCGGCCGCCTGTGAGTACGCCGGCGTCGAGCGCATCGTCTACCTCTCCGGGCTGGTCCCGCCCGGACGCCTCTCCGACCACCTGCGCTCGCGGCAGGAGGTGGAGCAGGTGCTCCTGGACGCCGCCGTCCCCACGACCGTGCTCCGCGCCGCGATGGTGATCGGGGCGGGGTCGATGTCCTTCGAGCTGATGAGACGCGTGAGCGAGCGGTTGCCCTTCACCCCCGTGCCGGTGTGGATGCAGCGCGACATCCAGCCGGTGGCCGTGGAGGACGTGGTCCACCTGCTGCTGCGCTCCCTCGGGGGCGCCCCCCGCAACCGTGCCTACGACGTGGGCGGCGACGAGGTGCTGACCTACCGCGAGCTGCTCGAGCGCTTCGCCGCCCTGGCCGGGCTGGAGCGGGTCCAGGTCCTGGTGCCGCTCGCGCCCGGAGCGCTCGTGGGTGAGGCCGTGGCCCTGGTCTCCGGCGTGCCCCGCACCACGGTCCGGGCCCTGGTCAGGAGCCTGTCGCACGACATGGTCTGCCGGGAGCGGGACGTGCGGGACGACCTGGCCGCGGGGCACGTGTTCCTCGGCATCGACGAGGCCATCCGCCGCTCGCTCGCCGGCCAGACGCGGGCGACCGAGCACGGCGGCGACGTGCAGGGCCAGGCCGGCAGTGATCCGGCGTGGGTCGGGACGACCTCCGGCTGATCGGGCCGGAGGTCGTCGCGTGGTGCGACGGTCGACTCAGTTGAGCCGGCGCATGTCCTCGGGGACCCCGCCGCCGTCGTTGACCGACTCGACGAGCTTGGCGAGCGCGGTCAGCGCCACGTTCTGCGACATCGGGCCGTAGGACACGCGGGCGACACCGAGCTCCTGCAGGCGCGCCAGCGACGGCAGGCCGGGGATGCCGATGAGGGTCAGCCGCTGCGGACCGAGAGCGTCCACGAGCGCGCTGATCTGGTGCTCGTCGAGCTTGCCGGGCACGAAGACGACCGGGGCGCCGGCGTCGAGGAACGCCTTGCTGCGCTCGATGGCGTCGGAGAGCACCTCGGCGGGGTCGCGGTCGCCTGCCTTGACGAACGCGTCGGTGCGGGCGTTGAGCACGAAGTCGGGGACCCCTGCGTCGGCCGCGGCCTTCATCACGGCCTCGACCTGGGCCGCGGCCTCGGTCAGGGGCTTCATCTGGTCCTCGAGGTTGGCGCCGACGACACCCACCCCGATGGCCTTGCGGACGGTCTCGGGAGCATTGCCGTAGCCGCCCTCGAGGTCAGCCGACAGGGGCAGCGTGGTGGCCCTCGCGATGCGGGCGATCTCGGCGATCATCTCGTCGACCGGGATGTTCTCGCCGTCCTCGTAGCCACGTGACGCGGCGATCGAGTGGCTGGCCGTCGCGAGGGCGCGGGTGCCGGCCACGTCACGCACGACCGTCGCGGTGATGGTGTCCCACACGTTGACGACGGTGAGCAGCTCGGGCGCCTGGTGCAGGCGGAGCAGCTCGGTGGCTCGAGCAGCGAGGTTGGGGTCGGTCACGTGAAGCCTCTCGTCTGGCGTGGCGGACGGGACTCACCCGACCGCGTCCGGCGTGTGCCGGACTCGAGGTCAACCTACGAGGGGCCTGCTAACTTCCCGGCCGTCTCACGACTCGACCGACGAGCCGGTCGCCCTGCCTCTTCAGCGCCGAGCGGCCGGCCTCCAGCCGCGCCACCGGGACCCGGAAGGGCGAGCAGGACACGTAGTCCAGCCCGACGTCGTCGAAGAAGTGGATGGAGGCCGGGTCGCCACCGTGCTCGCCGCACACCCCCAGGCCCAGGCCCGGACGCGTCGAGCGTCCGAGCGCCACGGCCGTGCGGACGAGCGCGCCGACACCCTCGACGTCCAGGGTCTCGAAGGGGGAGGCCTCGAAGATGCGCTGCTCGAGGTAGGTCGAGAAGAAGGCGGCCTCGACGTCGTCGCGGGAGAAGCCCCAGGTCATCTGGGTGAGGTCGTTGGTGCCGAAGGAGAAGAACTCGGCAGCGGTGGCGATCTTGTCGGCCGTGACGGCGGCCCGGGGCAGCTCGATCATCGTGCCGATGGCGTGGCGCACCACGACCCCCCGTCGAGCCTGCACCTCCCGCGCGACGGCTTCGATCGTGGCTCGCACCAGGGCCAGCTCCCGCTCGCAGGCGACCAGCGGCACCATGATCTCCGGCCGGGGATCAGCGCCTGCCTCGACCAGGTCGGCAGCCGCCTCCAGGATCGCTCGGGCCTGCATCGCGACCAGGCCCGGGATGACGATGCCGAGACGCACCCCGCGCAGCCCGAGCATCGGGTTCTGCTCGTGCAGGCGACGGACGGCGGCCAGGAGCCGGTGATGGCGCTGGTCCTCGGGTCCGCGCTCGTCCTCGAGCGCCACGCTGACCGAGAGGTCCGTGAGGTCGGGGAGGAACTCGTGGAGCGGCGGGTCGATCAGACGGATGGTCACCGGCAGACCGTCCATGGGGCGCAGGAGATCCAGGAAGTCCTGTCGTTGGAGGGGGAAGAGGGCCTCGAGGGCCGCCGTGCGCGCTGCCTCGTCGTCGGCCAGGATCAGGTCCTCCACGAGGACCCGTCGCTCGCCGAGGAACATGTGCTCGGTGCGGCACAGACCGATGCCCTGGGCGCCGAAGCGCCGCGCGCGGGCGGCGTCAGCCGGGTTGTCCGCGTTGGCGTGCACCTCGAGTCGTCGTACGCCGTCCGCGTGCGCGAGCAGGCGGCTGACGGCCGTCACGAGGTCGTCGTCGACGGCCTCACCCTCGAGGTGCCGCACCAAGGTCGAGTCGACCACCGCGACGGAGCCGAGGAACACCTCACCGGTCGTGCCGTCCAGCGAGATGGTGTCGCCCTCGGCGATGGTGAGCCCGCCGCGCAGGTGGAGCACACGCCGGTCCAGGTCGACCCGGACGGACTCGGCGCCACAGACACAGGTGCGGCCCATTCCTCGGGCCACGACCGCCGCGTGGGAGGTCTTGCCGCCACGACTGGTGAGGATCCCCGTCGCCGCGACCATCCCACGCAGGTCGTCGGGTGTGGTCTCCGAGCGCACCAGGATCACGGGCTCCCCTCGGGCAGCCCACGCGACCGCCGTGTCGGAGTCGAGGGCCACGCGACCCACGGCAGCACCGGGGGAGGCGTTCATGCCTGAGGCCACGAGCCGCCGCGGCGCCTCCGGGTCGAAACGGGGGAAGAGCAGCTGCGCGAGCTGGGCGCCGGTGACGCGGCCGAGTGCCTCGTCGGCAGAGATGAGGCCTTCGTCGAGCATCGTCGCGGCGATCCGGAACGCGGCCTCGGGCGTGCGCTTGCCGATGCGGGTCTGCAGCATCCAGAGGGTGTTCCTCTCGATGGTGAACTCGATGTCGCACAGGTCGCGGTAGTGCGCTTCGAGAGTGGCGAGATGATCCAGCAGCGCATCGTGGGCGGGTGGGTCGATCTGGGCGAGGTCGGCGAGAGGCACGGTGTTGCGGATCCCCGACACGACGTCCTCGCCCTGGGCGTTCTGCAGGTAGTCGCCGTAGACGCCGGGCCGCCCCGAGGCCGGGTCCCGGGTGAAGCACACGCCCGATCCCGACGTCATGCCCTGGTTGCCGAAGACCATCGCCTGCACGTTCACGGCGGTGCCGAGGTCCTCGGGGATGCCCTCCTGGCGGCGGTAGAGGGTGGCACGCTCGGTGTGCCAGGAGTCGAAGACGGCGCGGACGGCGAGCCGCAGCTGCTCTCGAGGCTCCTGCGGGAAGTCACGACCGGTGTGCTCGTGGATGAGGGCCTGGAAGGTGGTGACCAGCTCGCGCAGGTCCTCGACGGTCAGCCCCAGGTCGAGCGTGACCCCGCGGCGTGACTTCACCGTGTCGAGCGCGCCGGCGAAGACCGCGCCGTCCATGCCCAGCACCGTGGAGCCGAACATCTGCAGGAGTCGGCGGTAGGAGTCGTAGGCGAAGCGCTCGTCCTCGTGCCGCTGGGCGAGACCGAGGACGGAGACGTCGTTGAGACCGATGTCGAGGACCGTCTCCATCATGCCGGGCATGGAGAACTTGGCACCGGATCGGACCGAGACCAGGAGCGGGTCCTGCGGGTCGCCGAGGGACCGGCCCATGGCCTCCTCCAACCGGCCCAGGTGCTGGCTGATCTCGGCATCGAGCCCCGGTGGCTCCTGACCGTCGTGGAGATAGGCGCGGCAGGCCTCGGTCGTGATCGTGAAACCGGGAGGCACCGGCAGGCCGAGCCGTGTCATCTCGGCGAGGTTGGCTCCCTTGCCACCCAGCAGGTCCTTGAGGTCCCGGTTCCCCTCGGCGAACCCGAAGACATAGGTGCTCGCGAGCTCAGTGACCTGCGACATCGGACCCGGTCCCTTCGATCTGGGGAACCACGGCGACCGAGCACCTGGCGTGCTCGACGATCATCGGAGCGACCGAGCCGTAGACGATCTCGTCGAGGAAGGGCTTGGCCCGGTGGCCCACGACGAGCAGGTCCGCCTTGGCGGAGGCGGCGATCAGGCGCGCATCGACGAAGCCGCGGGTGAGCTGGAGGTGGACCGGCACCTCGGGGAACCTCTCGCGGAGCGGGGCCACGGCGCCGGCGAGGAGCTGGCGCTCGGGCTCGAGTCCCGGTTCGTCGTCGGGCACGTCGATGGCGCCCTGGGACACCTTCACCACGTCCCAGAAGCAGTGCAGCACGGTGAGGGGCAACGAGCGGTTGCTGGCCACCTCGAAGGCGAGCTCCAGCACGCCGCTGTCCCCCTCCTCGTGGGCGACGAGCACCCCGCCCGGGGCCGGCGCCTCGACCGGGTCACGCACGACCACGACGGGACACGCGGACTGCTTGGACAGCGCCAGGCTGACCGAGCCGAGGAGGAAGCTGCGCATCGGGCCCAGGCCGCGTGAGCCGACCACGAGGAGGTGCGCCTGGTGGGAGAGGTCGAGCAGGGCCTGGCGAGGGTCCTCGAGACGCGTGGCGCTGTGCACGACGAGGTCAGGATGTGCTGCGCTGGTGCGCTGCACAGCCGCGTCCAGCAGCGCCGTCGACTCTGCGCGGAGCTGCTGGTGCACCAACGCCGGGTCGATGCCCAGGGAGCCGACCCAGGAGGAGCCCGAGGCGGCGGGGAAGGGAGCCGCGTGGACGATCATGAGCGGCCGCCGTGAGAGGGCAGCCTCCGTGGCGGCCCAGTCGAGTGCGACGTCCGAGAGCTCCGATCCGTCGATGCCGACGACGATGCTGCTGGTAGGGACATGCTCGGTGCTCATGGGGCTCCTGGGTGCAGGCGGTGCGAAGGGGGTCCGGGCTGTCCGTCAAGCCTCACCCGGCGGCGGTCCCGCGGTCAGGGGCGATGGTCCTCGGGTCCGGGGCCGATGGTCCCGGAGACTGCGGCCTCATCCGATGCGTGCGTCGACGACGCCCGACACCGCCCGCGCACCGAGCAGGGCGATGGCCTCCTCGCGGCTGCCCGTCGGGCCGTCGACGAGGACGACACCCGCCCGGACCTCGACCAACCAGTCGTCGTGCCCGAGGTCGCGCAGCATCGTGAGGACCTCGGTCTCGATCGCGCTGTCGGCGCGCGCCAGGATCCGCACGACGTCACTGCGGCTGACGACACCGACGACCCGGTGGCTGGAGTCGACGACGGGAAGGCTCTTGATGCTCGTGGACGTCATCAGCTCGACCGCGTCGACGAGGTCGTCCTCCGGGCGCACGCTGATCGCGTGGGGTGTGTAGACCTCGTGCACGAGCTGGGGCAGCGCCGCCCGCTCGCCGGCGACCGGGATCTGGCGCAGACGGGGGTCACTCGTGAGGGCCTCGCGGATCAGGTCGGCCTCGCTGACCATGCCGTGCAGCAGGCCCTCCCCATCCACCACCGGCAGGGCGGTGAGCCGGTGCTCCGCGAGCAGCGCCAGGGCCGCCTTGATCCGGGTGTCGGCAGTGACGGTCGTGGGATTCCGGCTCATGGCCTCGCGGACGAGCATGGAGCTTCTCACTCTCCTCAGCGCTGCCCGGCTGCGCCGAGACGGCGGCCGGTCAGCTCGGTGGGGGAGACCCGCACGTAGTTGACGCGGGGTCCTGATGGCCAGGCATCCCACTCGTACAGGTGCTCGGGCACGTCCTGGTCCACCACGAGCTCGGCGGTGCCGAGGACCACGACGCTCCACCCGGAGCGGGAGGTCAGGTCGATCTCGTCGACCTCGATGGCGACCGGAAGTCCGATCGCCTCCCGGACGAGGGCCGCCTCCGGGGTGGTGCGGAGCCACAAGGCGCCGTCCAGCAGCGTCAGGTTGACCGGCACGATCGCCGGGCCTTGCGGACGCGACCACGCGACGCGGCCCAGCTGCACCCCCTCCAGCAGCGCCCAGCAGTCGTAGGGCGTGAGGTCGGCGAGACGCCCGCCCCGGTCTCGGATGGCGCTCATGGTGTGTCCTCTCCGGCGGGACGCCCTGCTGGGTGCCCTCACCCTCAGCCTGACCCGGGTTGCGGAGCGACACACGGGGCTGGGGTCAGGATCTGGGGGGCCGAAGGTCCCGCGAGCGGGGGTCGATCGACACCTGCGCGCCTGCACCTTCCCGTGGTCCCGTGGGATCGCCGGTCCTCGGCCGCTCCCTCGACGCCATCCGGAGGCACGTCATGCCCGTCCACCCGCTCCCCGAGTCCGTCAGGACGACGGTCGCGTGAACGCGATCGTGTCGTCGCTCGTGGGCCTCACCAGCCTCGAGGCAGCTCGGTTGGCCGACGTGCACGGGCGCAACGTCGCGCCCCGGGCACGCCCTCGCAGCTTGTTGTCACGGATCCTCGGCCAGCTGCGCGACCCGATGATCGGGCTGCTGCTCGGCGCCCTGGGCGTCGTGATCGCCCTGGGCGACCTCAGCGACGGCATCATCATCCTGGCCGTCATCGTGCTCAACACCGTGATCGGTGTCGTCCAGGAGCTCAGGGCTGCCACGGCGATCGCCGCCCTCGACCGGCTCTCGGCCCCCACCGCCACGGTGCTGCGCGACGGGGCGCTGATGGACGTGGACGGCGCTGACGTGGTGCCTGGTGACGTCGTCCGGCTCGAGGCGGGCGACGTCGTGCCCGCCGACGGACGGCTCGGCGAGGCCTCCGGACTCCAGCTCGACGAGGCCGCCATGACCGGGGAGTCCGTGCCGGTGGGCCGCGAGGTCGGCCAGGACGTCCAGTCGGGCACGGTCGTCGTGCGCGGTCGAGCCCTGGCCGTCATCACCCGGACGGGCGCTGAGAGTGGTCTGGGACGCATCGCAGCCGCACTGGCCACGACCACCAACCGCGCCACGCCGCTGCAGCAGCGGCTCTCCCGCCTCTCCAAGCAGCTGGTGGTCCTGACCCTCGGGCTGGCTGCCCTCGTCTTCGTCCTGGGTGTGGCCAGGGGTGAGGATGCCGCCGCGATGCTGATCCTCGCCGTCAGCCTGGCCGTGGCAGCGATCCCGGAGTCGCTGCCGGCGGTGGTCTCGGTCTCACTCGCGATGGGTGCCTACCGCATGGCCCAGCAGCACGCACTGATCCGCTGGTTGCCGGCCGTCGAGACGCTGGGCTCGGTGAGCGTGCTGGCCTCGGACAAGACCGGCACCCTGACGGAGGGACGCATGCTGCTCCAGCGCCTGTGGACCCCCGACGGATCCTGGACCGTCTCCGGTCATGGCTATGCCGCCGAGGGCAGCATCACGTCCACAGACGGGGCCGACGATCTCACCCCGTCCCTCGTGCCGCTGCTCCGCGACCTCGTCCTGTGCAACGACGCCAAGCTGAGCGGGCCCGTCGACGGGACGTGGGGCATCGTCGGTGACCCCATGGAGGCTGCCCTGCTCATCGCGGCGCTCAAGCACGACCCGGATGTCCTCTCGCAGGCTGCGCGCTGGGAGAGGGTCGAGGAGATCACGTTCGACAGCAGCACCCAGCGGATGACGACCGTGCACCACGACGCCGGCGAGTGGTGGACAGTCTGCAAGGGCGCGCCCGAGGTCGTCCTCGACCTCGTCGAGCCGGGGCCCGGCGTCGCTGGGGCACGGCGTACGGCGCAGGACCTGGCCGCTGCCGGCTTCCGGGTCCTGGCCTTTGCCGATGCGTCGTCGAGCACACGGCCCGCCCGTGCGGGGTTGGAGGAGGGGCTGGTCCTGCGTGGGCTCGCCGGCATCTCGGACCCCGCGAGCCCGTATGCCGCCGACGTCGTGAAGGCGTGCCGCGAGGCGGGCATCCGCACCATCCTCATCACGGGGGACCACCCGGCGACGGCCCGCACGATCGCCGACCAGATCGGTCTGTGGGAGCCCGGCGTCGAGCTGGTCGAGGGCCACGTCGTCGCGGAGGGCGGCCACGTCGACCGAGTGGAGAAGATCGGGGTCTATGCACGCACTCGTCCGGAGCAGAAGGTCGACATCGTCGCTGCGTGGCAGGCACGCGGTGCCGTCGTCGCGATGACCGGCGACGGCGTCAACGACGCACCTGCCCTCCGGCAAGCCGACATCGGGGTCGCGATGGGCGGCCGTGGCACCGAGGTGGCACGGCAAGCGGCGGACCTGGTGCTCGCCGACGACGACCTGCGCACGGTCATCTCTGCCGTGGGGGAGGGACGCCGCATCTACGCCAACATCCGGATGTTCCTGCGCTACGGCCTGGCCGGCGGGTTCGCGGAGATCCTCGTCATCCTGGTCGCGCCGTTCGTGGGGATGGCCATGCCGCTCTCGCCGGGCCAGATCCTCTGGATCAACATGATCACCCACGGCGTGCCGGGCGTTGCCTTCGGTGGCGAGCCGCTGGACCCTCGAGACATGGCGAGGCCTTCACCGTCTCCCGAGCGCTCGGTCCTCAGCAGGGCGCTCCTGGGCCAGATCCTCCTGGCGGGGAGCCTGATCGCCGCCACCTCGTTGGTCGCCGGCCTGTTGGCGCCGACCGGCGCCGTGCAGACCTGGGTGTTCCTCGCCCTCGGCCTGGCACAGCTGGGTGTCGGCCTGGCCATCAGGGCCCCGCGACAAGGGCTCGCCCTGCGGGCCCGCTCCCTCGAGGCAGCCTTCGTCCTGGCGGGGTCGCTCCAAGTCGCGGCCGTGACCTGGTCTCCCCTCCAGGACCTGCTCGGGACGAGCGCCGTGAGCTGGTCCGACGCAGGCCTGATCCTGGTGCTGGCATCCCTTCCCGGTCTCCTGGTCGCCGCGGTGCGGTGGACCGGTGCCCGCCTCAGTCGCGCGGACGCGTGACGTCGGGGCCGGTCGCCGAGTCCTCCCCGTCGGGGTGACGCTTGACGGTGAGGACGAAGTCGTCTCCGTGCTCGGTGACACCGGTGACCACGGCCGCCTCGACCGCGTCCTTGGCGTAGGCCTGGCGCACCATGAGCGGGTCGGAGCGCAGGTCCTTGACCAGCGCCGCAGCGAGCCCGACCATCACCACGACGAAGGGCAGCGCCGCGACGATCGTCAGTGACTGCAGGCCGGTGAGGGCATCGGATCCGCCGACGAGCAGCATGACGGCCGCGACGGACCCGGTGGCCACCCCCCAGAAGATGACGGTCGGCTTGCTGGGGTGCAGGGTGCCTCGCTCGGAGAGCGTGCCCATCACGATCGAGGCGGCATCTGCTCCCGAGACGAAGAAGATCGCGACGAGCAGCATGACCACGATGCTGGAGACGGTGGCCAGGGGGTAGGCGTCGAGCGTGGTGAACAGCTGGGACTCGATGCCGCCGGAGCCGGCGATGTCGGTGCCCTTCTTCTGCAGGTCGATGGCGGCACCGCCGAAGATGGCGAACCAGACCATGCTGACCAGGCTCGGGACGAGCAGCACGCCGGTGACGAACTGGCGGATGGTGCGCCCGCGCGAGATGCGCGCGATGAACATGCCGACGAAGGGCGTCCAGGAGAGCCACCAGGCCCAGTAGAAGATCGTCCACGTCTGCAGCCACTCGTTGGCCTCAGGGCCCTCGGCGCCGGAGCGGGCCGCCATCATCGAGAGGTCCTGCGCGTAGGAGCCGAGCGAGGTAGGGATCAGGTTGAGGATGAACACCGTGGGGCCCACGAGGAACACGAAGAGGGCCAGCGCGACGGCCAGCACCATGTTGATGTTGGAGAGGTACTGGATGCCCTTGGCCACGCCGGAGACGGCGGAGAGCACGAACGCGGCGGTCAGCACCGCGATGATGCCGACGAGCAGTGCGTTCCCGGTGGGGCTCCATCCGCTCACGATCGTCAGCCCGGAGCGGATCTGCAGGGCGCCGAGGCCCAGCGAGGCCGCAGAGCCGAAGAGGGTGGCGAAGATGGCGAGCATGTCGATGACCTTGCCGGCGCGCCCGTGTGCGCGGTCGCCGAGCAGTGGCTCGAAGGCGGCCGAGATCAGCTGCAGACGACCCTTGCGGAAGGTGCCGTAGGCGATCGCGAGACCCACGACCGAGTAGATCGCCCAGGGGTGCAGCGTCCAGTGGAAGAGGGTGGTGGCCATCGCGTTCTGCGTGGCCTCGGGGTTGCCGGCCGCCCCGGTGCCCGGCGGCGGCTCCACGAAGTGGGTGATCGGCTCGCTGACGCCGTAGAACATCAGGCCGATGCCCATGCCGGCGCTGAACATCATGGCGATCCACGAGATCGTGCGGAACTCCGGCTCCTCGCCGTCGCGTCCGAGCGTGATGTTGCCGAAGCGGGAGAGGGCCAGCCAGATCACGAAGACGACGAAGGCGCTCGAGGTGAGCACGAACAGCCAGCCGGTGTTGGCCATCGTCCAGCCCAGGGTGTCGCCCGAGGTCGACGCCAACGAGTCGGTGCTGACGAAGCCCCAGACGAGGAAGGCGACCGCGGTCGCAGCGGTGACGCCGAAGACGACCCGGTCGAGGCCGCTGCGGGCAGGACTCCCTTCCCCGACGGGGCTGTCGAGGGCGGGGTGCAGGTCGTCGACGGAGTCGGCGTCCTCGCCGGGGGGCGTCGGGCTGGGTGCTTGCTGTGTCGTCACGTGTGTCGGCACCGTGAGGCGCCGCCTCCTGAGGGGTCGAGGTCAGTGGTCTCGTGCGGAGCGACCCACCCGAGCACGGGAGCGCCGCACCTGTCCATTGTCACCCGCCTCGTGCCGCGCAAACCAGACCCCGCCGTGACGGGGATCTCGTGGGCGGCGCGAGGATCCGAGGACGTGACACGTGCAGCGCACCCCGCCTGCCGGGAACGAGCGCCGGCGGGCGGGGTGCGCGGGTGGAGCAGGTGGAGCAGGTCGGGTCAGACCAGGTCGAAGCGGTCCAGGTCCATGACCTTGGTCCAGGCCGCGACGAAGTCGTGGACGAGCCTGGCCCCGGCGTCGTTGCTGGCGTAGACCTCCGAGACCGCACGCAGCTGCGAGTTGGAGCCGAAGATGAGGTCGACTGCCGTGGCGGTCCACCGCAGCTCGTCGGTGGTGGCGTCGCGGATCTCGTAGACGCCCTCGTCGGACTCCGAGGCCTTCCACCGGGTGCCGGGGGAGAGCAGGTGGGCGAAGAAGTCGTTGCTGAGCACTCCGGGTCGATCGGTCAGGACCCCGTGGGTCGCGCCGCCCACGTTGCCGCCCAGGACGCGCAGACCGCCCACCAGCACGGTCATCTCGGGCGCCGTGAGGCCCAACATGTAGGCACGGTCCACCAGCAGGACCTCCGGCTGCGTCTTCTCGCCGGGGCGCAGGTAGTTGCGGAAGCCGTCGGCCCGCGGCTCGAGCACGCGGAAGGAGTGGACGTCGGTCTGCTCCTGGGTCGCGTCGGTCCGTCCCCCACGGAAGGGCACCTCCACCTCGACGCCCGCGTCCTTGGCGGCCTTCTCGACAGCCGCCGAGCCGGCCAGGACGATCAGGTCGGCCAGGGAGACGGTGGTGCCCCCGGCGGCGTTGAAGTCCGCCTGGATGGTCGTGAGGCGCTCCAGGACCCGGGCGAGCTGCTCGGGCTGGTTGACCTCCCAGCTGCGCTGCGGCTCGAGGCGGAGGCGGGCGCCGTTGGCGCCGCCCCGCTTGTCGGTGGAGCGGAAGCTCGCCGCCGAGGCCCAGGCGGTCGAGACCAGCTCGGTCACGGTGAGACCGGAGTCCAGCACCGCGGCCTTGAGCGCGGTGATGTCGACGTCGCCGACGACCTCGCCCTGGACGGCGGGGACGGGGTCCTGCCACAGCTGCGGCTCGGGGACCTCGGAGCCCAGGAACCGGGAGATCGGGCCCATGTCGCGGTGCAGCAGCTTGTACCAAGCCTTGGCGAAGGCGGTCGCGAACTCGTCCGGGTTCTCCTGGAAGCGCCGCGAGATGACCTCGTAGGCCGGGTCGACGCGCAGCGCCAGGTCGCTGGTGAGCATGGTCGGTCGGCGCTTCGGTGAGTCAGGTGTGGGGCCGGGGACGACCTCGTCGGCGTCCTTCGCGATCCACTGCCAGGCACCGGCGGGGCTCTTCTCCAGCTCCCACTCGTGGCCGAAGAGGAAGTCGAAGTAGTCGGTGCTCCACTGGACCGGCGTGCGGGTCCAGGTGACCTCGAGCCCGGAGGTCACCGCGTCGGCGCCCTTGCCGGAGCCGAAGCCGCTGCGCCAGCCGAGACCCTGCTCCTCCAGGGGAGCAGCCTCGGGCTCGGGGCCCACCAGGTCGGCGTCACCGGCACCGTGGGTCTTGCCGAAGGTGTGGCCCCCGGCGATGAGGGCGACGGTCTCCTCGTCGTCCATGGCCATGCGGGCGAAGGTCTCGCGGATGTCGCGAGCCGAGGCGAGCGGGTCCGGGTTGCCGTTGGGGCCCTCGGGGTTGACGTAGATCAGACCCATCTGGACCGCACCGAGGGACTCGTGCAGCTCGCGGTCCCCGGTGTAGCGCTCGTCGCCGAGCCAGGTGTCCTCGGGTCCCCAGAAGAGCTCCTCGGGCTCCCAGACATCGACGCGGCCGAAGCCGAAGCCGAAGGTCTCGAGCCCCATGGAGTCGAGGGCCACGTTGCCGGCCAGGACGATGAGGTCGGCCCAGGACACGGACTGGCCGTACTTCTGCTTGACCGGCCACAGCAGGCGGCGGGCCTTGTCCAGGTTGGCGTTGTCGGGCCAGCTGTTGAGTGGTGCGAACCGCTGCCCGCCGTCACCGGCGCCGCCGCGTCCGTCGTAGATGCGGTAGGTGCCGGCCGCGTGCCAGCTCAGCCGGATCATCAGCCCGCCGTAGTGACCGAAGTCCGCGGGCCACCAGTCCTGCGAGGTGGTGAGGACGTCCGCGACGTCCCTCTTGAGTGCGTCCACGTCGAGTCCGCGGAAGGCCTCGGCGTAGTCGAAGTCCTGCCCGAGCGGGTTGCTCTTCGAGGAGCGCGCGTGCAGCACGGACAGGTCCAGGGAGTTGGGCCACCAGTCCTGGAGCGAGTGCGGTCGTCCGCCCGTCTTGGGGGTCGGCGAGTCGATGACCGGGTTCTCGCTCTCGCTGCCCTCGGCAGTGGCGGAGCCCGGCATGACCGGGCACCCCTGCTCAGCCTTGCGGTCGGTCCCCTGGGGGCTCTCGGGTGCGTTCGGGTCCTGGCTGTCGGTCATGCGGTTCCTTCCGGGGTGGTGGTCACGGCGTGTGCGCGGCGGCTGAGCAGGTGGGGCACAGACCCCAGTAGGTGACCTCGGCCTCGTCGATGACGAAGCCGTGGTCGTCGGCCGCCGTGAGGCAGGGAGTGCGGGCGACCGCACAGTCCACGTCGGCGATCGCGCCGCAGGCGCGACAGACCACGTGGTGGTGGTTGTCGCCGACGCGCGACTCGTAGCGCGCGACCGACCCGGACGGCTGGATGCGGCGCACGAGCCCGGTCGCGGTCAGGGCGCGGAGCGCGTCGTAGACGGCCTGGTGCGACACCTCGCCCAGGCTGCGTCGCGCTGCCCCGATGATGGCGTCGGTGTCGGCGTGCGGGTGGGCGTAGACGGCGGCGAGGACGGCGACCCGAGGGCGCGTCACGCGCAGCGCGGCTCCGCGCAGCGCGGTCTCGACGTCCGGGGTGGTGGTCACGCGCAGCAGTCTGGCGCACTTTCTTGAATGGTTCAAGATTGCCTGGTCAGCGGCCCGGCGGCCGTTCTGGCCCGCAGCGGCGTGATCCCCCCTACGCTCCACAGGGTGCAGCGGACGAGCGGCAGGTCAGCCCCGGTGATCGAGCAGCACGGCGTTCCCCTCCGGCTCCGCCGAGGGCTCGTGGGCGCCGCGCTGGCCCTTCTCGTCCTCGCTGGGCTGGGAGGTCCGGTCGCCGTGCGCGACGCGTCTGCCACCCTCGCTGCGCGCCCGGAGCCCATGGCGGGACCGCCGGACCGGCCGCGCTGCCTGCCGCTGGCAGCCGGCACCACGGGAGTCATGGGTGTGGGCGGTCAACCGGTGCCGTCGCAGGTCCTGGGGTCCGGGGGGCTGGGGGCGCCGTCATCGCGGCGCCTCCCGGCGACGGTGTGGTTCAAGGACGGACGGCACGCCGTGAGCAACACCTGGGCGTTCGCCCTGCGCTCGGGGCACCTCTTCGCCCGGGCGGCCGAGCGCGGTCACGCGACCGAGCGCTCCGTCTGGCGCCGGGTCGACCTCCCGGCCTGCCTCGACGGCCGGGTCACGAGCATCAGCGCCGACCACCGGCTCCTGCTCGCCATGACCGAGGACCGCCAGGTCTACAGCCACGACATGCCGGGCAACGACCTGTCAGCCGAACGCTGGACGTGGCGATGGGGTCCCTATCTCTGGACCGGGTCGGGGGTGCGGCTGCCCGACGACGTCACCAGCCTGGCTGCCTCCGAGCTCAACGGGGAGGAGACCTTCACCGACAGCTCCGGACGCACCCGGCACCCCATCGGTGTCGCCACCCTGTACCTCTTGCGTGAGGGTGGCCGTCGCCTGACCTACCTCGACCCCTGGCTGCCCGTCGACCAGAGCCGCGAGGTGTGCCTGCCCGATGCCGGACGGACCCGGCTCGCGTCGCTGGACGCCAGTGGGTCCACGATCCTGGCCGCCAGTCGCGACGGACGGCTCTTCACCCGCCTCTACGACTTCGACACCTCGGGGGCCAACTCCGTCTTCGGTGAGTACAGCTGGCAGCGGGGCCGCCCTGCCACCGACGTCCGATGGCAGCTGCCCGGACCCGACTGGCGCCCGCAGCCCGCGCCGCCGGGGCCGTGGACCGACCTGGTCTCGATCGTCAAGACCGGTCGCGACGCCTCGCAGCGTGAGCTCCGCGTGGCCGGACGGCGTACGACGCGCCCCGGGGCGCCGGTGGGGGTGTGGACCAAGCCTCTCCTCGGGCGCCACTGGCGCTTCGTCGCGACGGGTGGGGTATTGAGGGGTCGGGCGCTGCCGCTGACCACCCGGCCCCTGTCACCTCGCACCCGCCGCTTCGAGGGTCGCATCGGGGAGCGCCGCGTCGTGGTGCCCGCCTTCGACTGGGCCTGCTCCCCGACGACGCTGCGCGTCGAGGTCGCGCCCGGCGCGTGGCTCCGCCTGCAGATGCACGCCTTCGACGCCCTGCGGCAGGTGGCCCGCGCCCGGGGCCTGGACGACGAGCCGCGCGACTACAACGCGGCGATCGAGGTGCCCTCGGGCAGCAGGCTGGCCCACCGCCCGGCTGCACGGGCCTGGGTGCGCGAGCACCTGGACGGACGCTTCACCGTGACGCCCCTGGCGGTGACGGCGACGCGGCTGCGTTTCGTGGAGCAGTGCTGGCAGCTGACCCTGGAGGGTCGCTCGGCGAGGCCGGACCGGCCGACCCTCCCGCCGGACCTCGGCATCGTGCTGGGGCGCCTGGTGGGGCTGACGCGCGGGGAGAGCCCGCCGTCGCCGTGCTGAGCCTGCCGAAATGAACAAAAGGCCCCGTGGAGCCGGGGCCTTCTGAGTGTCCGAGGGGGGACTTGAACCCCCACAACCGTTAAGGTCACTAGCACCTCAAGCTAGCGCGTCTGCCAATTCCGCCACCCGGACGAGTGCGGTGAAACAGTAGCAAACGTGGGGGACATGGCCCGCATCGGGGGTTACGGCCCACGGTGCTTTGATGGGGTCATGACTCCCGCCGTCGATCCTCAGCCCTATGACCCCGCGGCGGAGGTCGTCGACCTGTGCCGTGACCTGATCAGGATCGACACCAGCAACTATGGCGACCAGGACGGTCCGGGGGAGCGGAAGGCCGCCGAGCTCGTGGCCGCGCTGCTCGACGAGGTCGGCATCGAGTCGCGGCTCTACGAGTCGACGCCGGGTCGCACCTCGGTGGTGGCCCACTGGGGCGGGGACGGGGGCGCCGTCCCGGACCGCGGCGCGTTGCTGCTGCACGCGCACCTCGACGTCGTGCCGGCCGCCGCCGAGGACTGGCAGGTGGACCCGTTCTCGGGCGAGATCCAGGACGGCTACGTCTGGGGTCGCGGCGCGGTCGACATGAAGGACTTCGACGCGATGCTGCTCTCCGTGGTCCGCGCCCGCGCCCGGGCCGGCCAGGTCCCCTCGCGCCCGATGGTGCTGGCCTTCACCGCCGACGAGGAGGCGGGTGGTCACCACGGTGCCCAGGTGCTTGTCGAGCAGCACGCCGAGGAGTTCGAGGGATGCACCGAGGCCGTGGGTGAGGTCGGGGGGTTCAGCACCACCATCCGTGGGCGCCGGCTCTACCTGATCGAGGCTGCCGAGAAGGGGATGGCCTGGATGCGGCTGACCGCACGCGGGCGCGCCGGGCACGGCTCGATGATCAACCGCGACAACGCCGTGACCGAGCTGGCGGCAGCGGTCGCCCGGATCGGCACCCACGAGTGGCCCGTGCGTCTCACCCCCACCATGCAGACGCTCCTGGCGGCCGTCGCCGAGATGGTGGGCACCGAGGCCACCCCGGACAACGCCGAGAGCCTCATCGAGGAGTTCGGCAGCGCCGCCCGGATGCTCGGTGCCGTCATCCGGAACACGACGAACCCCACGATGCTCGACGCCGGCTACAAGGTGAACGTCATCCCCACGGAGGCGACCGCGCACGTCGACGGACGCTTCCTGCCCGGCTACGAGGACGAGTTCTTCGCGACGCTGGCCGAGCTGTGCGGCGAGCACGTCTCGATCGACTACGTGTCCAAGCAGCAGCCGTGGGAGACGCCCTACGAGGGGGACCTGGTCCAGGCGATGACCCGCTCCCTGCTCGCGGAGGACCCCGACGCCGTCGTGGCGCCGTACCTGATGAGCGGCGGCACCGACGCCAAGCACTTCACCAAGCTCGGCATGAGCTCCTACGGCTTCGCCCCGCTGCGTCTGCCCGAGGACCTCGACTTCACCGCGCTCTTCCACGGCGTGGACGAGCGGGTGCCCGTGGAGTCGCTGGAGTTCGGCGCGCGGGTCTTCGACCGGTTCCTCGGCCAGGTCTAGCGCACGTCAGGTGCAGGGCGGCCTCAGAACGTGGGGCGCAGCTGGCGGATGATCTTGCGGCGCAAAACCACTCGACGGGTGCCGTCGGGGGTCATCCGGACCCGGTCGAGCTCCCAGCCGCCGTGCTCGGCACGCTCCACCAGGAGCTTGGTCACGACGTTGCGGGAGAGGTCGGGGTCGAAGGTGACCCGGTCGAACTCCCACTCCACCCCCGGCCGCGGTGCTCGCCGGTCGTGCCGGCTCACCGGGGCTCCGAGACGTCGTCGAGGGCGGCGATGATCTGCGAGGGGAGCTCCTTGTCCTCGAGGTCGAGCGCTCCGCGCAGCTGGGCTGCCGTCCGGGCGCCCACGATGGGGGCGGTGACGCCGGGACGGTCGCGCACCCAGACGAGGGCGACCTCGAGCGGCGTCCAGCCCAGGCCCTCGGCGGCACGCACGACGGACTCGACGATGCGTCCGCTCCGGTCGTCGAGGTAGGTGTTGACGAACGAGGCGAAGACCGACGAGGCGCCGCGCGAGTCCGACGGGGTGCCGCCGCGGTACTTGCCCGTCAGCACTCCGCGTCCGAGCGGCGACCACGGCAGCACGCCCAACCCGAGCGCATCGGCCGCCGGGAGCACCTCACGCTCCACGGCACGGTTGAGCAGGGAGTACTCCACCTGGGTGGAGGCCAGCGGCGCGCGACCGGGCACCGCGCGCTGCCAGGTCGCCGCCTGGGCGGTCTGCCAGCCCGTGTAGTTCGAGATGCCGACGTACGCCGTGCGCCCCGACGACACCGCGTGGTCCAGGGCGCCGAGCGTCTCCTCCAACGGAGTCTCGTCGGACCAGACATGGACCTGCCAGAGGTCGACATGGTCGACGGCGAGGCGCTTGAGCGACGCATCGAGGCTCGCGAGCAGGTGCCCGCGCGAGGTGTTCGTGACACGCTCGCCGGAGCGGCGCGAGATGCCGGCCTTGGTCGCCAGCACGATCTCGTCACGCGCCACGACGTCACCGATCAAGGTGCCGATCAAGGTCTCGGACTCGCCGTCTGTGTAGCCCGCGGCGGTGTCGACCAGCGTGCCGCCGGCCTCGGCGAACGCGATCAGCTGGTCGCGTGCCTCGTGCTCGTCGGTGTCGCGACCCCAGGTCATCGTGCCCAGGCCCAGGCGCGAGACCTTGAGGCCGGTTCTGCCCAGTGACCTTCTCTGCATGGCAGCAAGGTAGTCGGAGTCCGGCTCGTTCGCGGTGGCGGCTCGCCCTGGGGGCGGGGATTCGGCTGCACTGCCCCTAGGCTCTGCTCCCGTGTGGGACTACCTCCAGGCCATCGTGCTCGGCGTCATCCAGGGCCTGACCGAGTTCCTCCCGATCTCGAGCAGCGCCCACCTGCGCATCTACCCGGAGATCTTCGGGTGGGGCGACCCCGGCGCCGCCTTCACCGCCGTCATCCAGATCGGCACCGAGCTCGCCGTGCTCATCTACTTCCGCCACGACATCTGGCGGATCGCGACGATGTGGCTCCGGTCGCTGGTCAAGCCGGAGTACCGGGGGCACCTCGACGCCCGGATGGGCTGGTACATCATCATCGGCTCGCTGCCCATCGTCGTGCTCGGCATCCTGCTGAAGGACGTCATCGAGAGCGACTTCCGCAGCCTGTGGATCATCGGCACCACGCTCATCGTGCTCGGCATCGTCCTGGGCCTGGCCGACCGCTTCGGCCGCAACGAGAAGGCGCTCAAGGAGATCTCGTTCCGCGACGCGATCCTGATGGGCCTCGCCCAGGCCATGGCCCTGATCCCCGGTGTGTCCCGCTCCGGCGCGACCCTGTCCATGGGACGGATCCTGGGCTACGAGCGTGAGGCCGCGACCCGCTACGCCTTCCTGCTGGCCATCCCCGCCGTCGTCGGCGCCGGCCTCTTCGAGCTCAAGGAGATCCCCGGCGGCGACAACCCCTACGGCTGGGGCCCCACCCTGCTCGCCACGATCGTGTCCTTCATCGTCGGCTACGCCGCCATCGCCTGGCTGCTCCGCTACGTCTCCACCCGCTCCTACACCCCCTTCGTGCTCTACCGCGTCGTCCTCGGTGCCGTCACCCTCCTCCTCGTCGCCACCGGCGTCCTCGCTGCCTGACGCCGCTGGTCGACCCGCCCGCCTGGGCCTGTGGTTTGGTCACAAACCGCACGTCGAGGGCCGTTGGAGCTGCGGTTGGTGACCAAACCGCGGGTGCCGAGAGCCGGGAAAGTCGGCCAGGGGAGGGGCCGGGACCCGTCAGAGCCAGCCGGACTTCTTGAAGAACACCCACAGCCCGACCGAGGTGAGGACCATCAGGGCGAGCGCGAAGGGGTAGCCCCAGATCCAGTGCAGCTCGGGCATGTGGTCGAAGTTCATGCCGTAGACCCCGGCGATCAGGGTGGGGGCGGCGACCAGGCCGACGCCGGCCGAGATCTTGCGCATGTCGTTGTTCTGCTGCACCGAGATGCCTGCCAGGTGCGCCTCGAAGGCCGAGGACAGCAGCGAGTCGAGGTTGTCGACGAGCTCGGCGGCCCGCGTGAGGTGGTCGGAGACGTCGCGGAAGAACGGGGAGGCAGCCTCGTCCATCCCGGGCACGAGTCCGGAGGCGAACCTGCGCATCGGCTCGCGCAGCGGCAGGACGGCGCGGCGTACCTCCGCGATCTCCCGCTTGAGCGTGTAGATCCGGGCCGAGTCGTTGGTGCGCGCCGTGGAGAAGACGGAGGCCTCGACCTCGTCGACGTCCTCCTCCAGCGCGTCGACGACCTCGGCGTAGGCGTCGACCGCCGAGTCGCACACGGCGTAGACGACCGCGGAGGGCCCGTGGGTGAGGACCTGCTCGCGCTCCTCGAGGTAGGCGCGCGCCGACTGGAGCGCCCCGCCCTGCCCGTGGCGCACGGTCACCACGAAGTCCTCGCCGACGAAGAGGCTGACCTCACCGGTCTCGACGGCGTCCTCCTCGTCGACGTACCAGAGCGTCTTGACGATGAGGAACAGGTGGTTGTCGTAGCGCTCGAGCTTGGGGCGCTGGTGGGCCTTCACCGCGTCCTCGACAGCGAGGTGGTGCAGACCGAAGGCGGCGGCGACCTTGCCCAGCTCGTCGTGGCTCGGCTGGTGCAGCCCGACCCACACGAAGTCACCCTTGCCGCTGGCCCGGGCCCGCATGGCGACGTAGTCGTGGGGCGAGCAGTCGACGGGGACCCGGACGCCCTGGCAGTACACGGCACTGTCGACGATCACGGGCTCACGGTAGCCCCACTACAGTCCGAGTCATGGCAACTGTGATCCTCGTGCGGCACGGTCGGACGAGCGCCAACGCCAGCGGCATGCTCGCCGGACGGCTGGCCGGGGTGAAGCTCGACGACCACGGCCGCGGGCAGGCGGAGCGAGCGGGGGAGCGGATCGCCGGCGTACCGCTCGCCGCCATCGTGAGCAGCCCCCTGGAGCGGTGCCGCCAGACCGCGAGGCTGCTCGCAGCCGCACACCCCGCTGCTCCCGCCACCACGACCGAGCGCGGCATCATCGAGTGCGACTACGGCGACTGGCAGGGCCGCCAGCTGCGCGACCTGGCCAAGGAGAAGCTCTGGTCCACCGTCCAGGCGCAGCCGTCCGCTGCGACCTTCCCCGGCGGTGAGTCTCTCCTGACCATGCAGGCCCGCTCGGTCGAGGCCGTACGACGACACGATGCGGCAGTCGAGGCGGCCCACGGCGGCGCCGCGGTCTGGGTCGCGGTCAGCCACGGCGACATCATCAAGTCGATCCTGGCGGACGCGCTGGGCATGCACCTCGACCTCTTCCAGCGCCTCCACGTCGACCCGGCGTCGATCTCCATCGTCCGCTACACCGGCACGCGGCCCTACGTGCTGGCTTCCAACACGCACGCCGGTGACCTGTCGTGGTTGGCGCCGCCGCCGCCGGCGAAGAAGTCGCGCGGCCGCAAGGCCACGGCAGCAGCCGAGCAGGACGCCGCCGTCGGCGGTGGCGCCGGTCCATCGGCCCGGTCATAGGGTGGACGACATGCCTCCGATCATCCACGGCTTCGACCCGCCCGAGCGCTTCGTCGCCGGCACCGTGGGGCCCCCGGGGTCGCGCACCTTCTTCCTGCAGGCGCGCACCGGAGTCCGCATCACCAGCGTCTCGTTGGAGAAGCAACAGGTCGCCGCGCTCGCCGAGCGCATCGACGAGCTGCTCGACGAGGTCATGGCCAACGACGAGGGCGCGCCGCTGATCCCGGCGGTGGCGCCGCTGGGGCTCGAGGACGCGCACCCGCTCGAGCAGCCGATCGAGGAGGAGTTCCGGGCCGGCACGATGACCTTGTCCTGGGACCCCCAGGACCAGCGCATCGTCATCGAGGTCTTCCCCTTCACCGAGGCGGCCGTGGTCAGCCCCGAGCAGGTCGACCAGGACTTCGAGGAGCCCGAGCCCGACGAGGTGCTCCTGGTGCGCATCGACGCCGGCCATGCGCGCGCCTTCGTCCAGCGCTCCGCGCAGGTGCTCGACGCCGGCCGTCCGAGCTGCCCCTTCTGCGGCAACCCGATCGACCCCGAGGGCCACCTCTGCGTGCGGGCCAACGGGTTCCGCCGCCGCGAGCCGTGAGCGCGCAGGAACGACCGCTGGACCCCCCGATGGAGCGCTCGCCCGACGAGCAGCTCGAGGGGCGGCTCGAGGGGGAGCTGGTCCTGCACGGTCGCATCATGCCCGCGTCCAACGCCACCTTCCTCGGCACGATCGACGAGGTGTCGGTCGTCTACAAGCCGATCGCGGGGGAGCGCCCGCTGTGGGACTTCCCCGACGGCAACCTCGCGGGGCGGGAGGTCGCGGCGTACCTCGTCTCCCAGGTCTTCGGCTCGGACGTCGTGCCGCTCACCTGGTTGCGGGACGGGCCGCACGGTCCCGGCATGGTGCAGCTGTGGAAGGAGCCCGACGAGAAGCAGGCGGCCGTCACCCTGGTCGAGGAGGGGCAGGTGCCGGCCGGCTGGCGCCACGTCTTCGACGGCATCGACGGACGCGACGTGGCCGTCTCGCTCGTCCACGAGGACTCTGAGGCGCTGCGCCGCATGGCCCTCTTCGACGTGGTGGTCAACAACGCCGACCGCAAGGGCGGCCACGTGCTGGCCATGAGTGACGGCCATCGCTACGGCGTCGACCACGGCATCGCCTTCCACCACGAGCACAAGCTGCGCACCGTGCTGTGGGGCTGGCAGGGCGAGCGGCTCACGGAGGCCGAGCACGAGACCGTACGACGGGTCCGGACGGCGATCGGCAGCGGCCTGGGCGACCTGCTCGCCGCGCACCTCACCGACGTCGAGGTGGACGCCCTCGAGCGTCGGTGCCGCCGGCTGCTCGCCAAGGGCACCCTGCCACGGTCCGGGGAGGACTGGCCGGCCATCCCCTGGCCCCCCTTCTGAGAGGTCTGGCTAGGCTTCGTGCCATGCGAGCCTGGAGTGCCCCGGAGATCCCGAAGCTGACCGTGACGGGACCCGCGGTGGCTCTGCACGACACTGCGACCGGGAGCGGCCGTCACGACCCACCCCGATGGAGTCGCCCGGCTCTACGTCTGCGGCATCACGCCCTACGACGCCACCCACATGGGTCACGCCGCGACGTACGTCGCCTTCGACCTGCTCAACCGTGCCTGGCGCAACGCCGGCCACGACGTCACCTACGTGCAGAACGTGACGGACGTCGACGACCCGCTGCTCGAGCGGGCCACCAAGGTCAACATCGACTGGGTGGAGCTCGCCGAGCGCGAGACCGAGCTCTTCCGGCACGACATGGCGGCCCTGCGCGTGCTCCCGCCCGACCACTACATCGGCGCGGTCGAGTCCATCCCCCTGGCGCTCGAGCTGATCCAGGTGCTGGAGGCCGCCGGCGCGACGTACGTCGTCGACACCGACGTCTACTTCTCCGTCACCGCGGACCCGGCGTTCGGTCAGGAGTCCGGCCTGGACCGCGACACGATGCTGGCCCTCTTCGGCGAGCGTGGCGGCGACCCGGACCGCCCGGGCAAGCGTGACCCCCTCGACTGTGTCGTCTGGCGCGGCGAGCGGGAGGGCGAGCCGAGCTGGCCCAGCCCCTTCGGCCCCGGTCGACCGGGGTGGCACATCGAGTGCGCCGCGATCGCCATGCGTCACCTCGGCGGCGCCTTCGACGTCCAGGCCGGGGGCTCCGACCTGGTCTTCCCGCACCACGAGATGTGTGCGGGTCACGCCCAGGTCGCCGTGCCGGGCACGCCGTTCGCGCAGGTCTACTCCCACGCCGGGATGGTCGCCTACGACGGCGAGAAGATGTCGAAGTCGCTGGGCAACCTGGTCTTCGTCTCCGCGCTGCGCAACAGCGACGTCGACCCGATGGGCATCCGGCTCGCGCTGCTGCGTCACCACTACCGCTCCGACTGGGAGTGGACCGACGCCGAGCTCTGGGCCTCGGTCGACACCGTCGCAACCTGGCGCAAGGCGCTCTCGCTCGGTGCCGGAGCCCCTGCCGCTCCCGTGGTCGAGGAGGTCCTCGCGGCCCTCGCGGACGACCTCGACGCCCCCCGCGCGGTCCGGGCCCTCGATGCCTGGGCCGCCGCCACCCTCGGCACCGACGGACTGGCCGACAACTCTGACCGGGATGCCGCGATCCAGGTGCTCGCCGTCCTCGACGCCGCCCTCGGCCTGTCGCTCTGAGCCCGCCGCTCGACATCGTGCCTGCCGGCGTCGGCGGCGGCGTCCGGCTCGTCGTGTCCTGGACCCGCTGACCCCCCTGGGGCCTGCCGTTTGGTCACACTCCGCAGGCTCCGGGGCCTGGGAGCTGCGGTTGGTGACCAAACCGCAAGGTTGTCGTCGGCCTCGCTCGTCGTGGGCGTGCCCCTCCGACGGCGCATCCTGAGGTGCGCCGTTTGGTCACACTCTGCAGCCCGAAGGCCCCAGGGGCTGCGGTTGGTGACCAAACCACATGCCCCCGAGACGTGAGGTCACATCGCTGCGGTTGGTGACCAAACCGCAGCTCCAAGGGGGCCGTCGCCGCTCAGGAAGGCGAAGGATCCTCGTCGGAGCGCCGCTTGAGGTAGCGCTCGAACTCGCGGGCGATGGCTTCGCCGGAGGCCTCGGGCAGGTCGGCGGTGTCGCGGGTCTCCTCGAGGCTGCGCACGTAGTCGGCGATGTCCTCGTCCTCCTCGGCGAGCTCGTCGACACCTCGCTCCCACGCGCGGGCGTCCTCGGCGAGGTCGCCGAGCGGGATGCTGACCTCGAGCAGGTCCTCGAGCTGGCCGATGAGCGCCAGGGTGGCCTTGGGGCACGGCGGCGCGGCGACGTAGTGGGGGACGGCGGCCCAGTAGGAGACGGCCGGCACGTCGAGCTTCACGCAGGCGTCCTGGAAGACGCCGACGATGCCGGTGGGTCCCTCGTAGGTCGACTGCTCCAGCTTGAGCCGGTCGACGAGCTCGGGCTCGGTGGCGGTGCCGGTGACGGGGATCGGTCGGGTGTGCGGCGTGTCGGCGAGCAGTGCGCCGAGGGTCACGACCAGCTCGCCGCCGAGCTCGTCCACGGCGGCCAGCAGCTCGGCGCAGAACTGGCGCCAGCGCATGCTGGGCTCGATGCCACGGATCAGGATGACGTCGCGGTCGAGGTCCGGGGGAGAGGCGATGGCGATCTGGGTGCTGGGCCAGGTGAGGCGCCGGTAGCCGTTGGGGTCGGTGCCGACCACGGGCCGGTTGACCTGGAAGTCGTAGAAGTCCTCCGGATCGACGGCCCCGACCACGCGGGCCTTCCAGACGTCCATGAGGTGGTCGACCACGCCGGACGCGGCATCCGCCGCGTCGTTCCAGCCCTCGAACGCTGCGATCACCAAGGGGTCTACCAGGTCGGGGGCGTCCTCGATCTCGATCACCGGGGAAGCCTAGTCGGGCGGTCACGGTGCCAGCCGGTCGACGGGCGAGGATTTCGCCCCGTGATTCGGCCGGTGTCACCATTCGGGAACTGAGTCCACGTCTTGGGACGTGGTTCCTACGCTGGAAGGCCGGAGCCGGGCAACGGCTCCGGACCGACCGAGAGGAGTCCCGTTGTCACGATCGCGCGACCTACGTCCCGACGCCACCGAGGCGCTCACTGCCGCCCTGCAGGAGCGGATCCTGGTCATCGACGGCGCCATGGGTACGGCGATCCAGCGGGACCGCCCCGACGAGGCCGGCTACCGTGGCGACCGGTTCGCCGACTGGCCCAGCGACCTCCAGGGCAACAACGACCTCCTGACGCTCACCCAGCCCGACATCATCGCCGGCATCCACCGCGAGTACCTCGAGGCCGGCGCCGACCTGATCGAGACCAACACCTTCAACGCCAACGCGATCTCCCTGGGCGACTACGGGATGGAGGAGCTCGCCTACGAGCTCAACTACGAGTCCGCCCGGCTGGCGCGCCGCGAGTGCGACGCGATGACCGAGCAGACCCCCGAGCGTCCGCGCTACGTCGCGGGCGCCTTCGGCCCCACCACCCGTACGGCGTCCATCTCGCCCGACGTCAACGACCCCAGCGCCCGCAACGTGAGCTTCGACCAGCTCGTGGCTGCCTACATGGAGGCCGGCCGCGGTCTCCTCGACGGCGGCGCGGACCTGCTGTTCATCGAGACGATCTTCGACACGCTCAACGCCAAGGCCGCGATCTTCGCCGTCGAGACCCTCTTCGAGGAGTACGAGCGACGCTGGCCCGTCATCATCTCCGGCACCATCACCGACGCCTCGGGTCGCACCCTCTCGGGCCAGGTCACCGAGGCGTTCTGGGACTCCGTGCGCCACGCCCGGCCCTTGGCCGTGGGGCTCAACTGCGCCCTCGGGGCGAAGGAGATGCGTCCCTACATCGCCGAGATGTCACGGCTCGCCGACTGCTTCGTCTCCTGCTACCCCAACGCCGGCCTGCCCAACGCGTTCGGCGAGTACGAGGAGGCGCCCGAGGAGACCGCGGCGATCCTCGAGGAGTTCGCCGCCAGCGGCTTCGTCAACCTCGTCGGCGGCTGCTGCGGCACCACGCCCGCCCACATCGAGGCCATCGCCCAGGTCGTCGAGGGCAAGCCCCGTCGCCACCCGGTCGAGGTCGCGCCGGCCATGCGGCTCTCGGGCCTCGAGCCGTTCACCATCGACGAGGCCAGCCTCTTCGTCAACGTCGGTGAGCGCACCAACATCACCGGCTCCGCGAAGTTCCGCAACCTGATCAAGGACGGCGACTACGACGCCGCTCTGGCGGTCGCCCTGCAGCAGGTCGAGAGCGGCGCCCAGGTCATCGACGTCAACATGGACGAGGGGATGATCGACGGCGTCGCCGCGATGGACCGCTTCCTCAAGCTGGTGGCCTCCGAGCCCGACATCAGCCGGGTCCCGGTCATGGTCGACTCCTCCAAGTGGGAGGTGATCGAGGCCGGCCTCAAGTGCGTCCAGGGCAAGCCCATCGTCAACTCCATCTCCATGAAGGAGGGCGAGGACTCGTTCCGCGCCCAGGCCAGGCTGTGCAAGAAGTACGGCGCCGCCGCCGTCGTCATGGCCTTCGACGAGGAGGGCCAGGCCGACAACCTCGAGCGTCGCAAGGCGATCTGCGAGCGGGCCTACCGGATCCTGGTCGACGAGGTGGGCTTCCCGGCCGAGGACATCATCTTCGACCCCAACGCCTTCGCCGTCGCCACCGGCATCGAGGAGCACGCGTCGTACGGGCTGGACTTCATCGAGGCCACCCGTTGGATCAAGCAGAACCTCCCCGGCGCCAAGGTGTCCGGCGGCATCTCCAACGTCTCGTTCTCGTTCCGCGGCAACAACCCGGTGCGCGAGGCGATCCACTCGGTCTTCCTCTTCCACGCCATCCAGGCCGGCCTCGACATGGGCATCGTCAACGCGGGCGCCCTCGGGGTCTACGACGAGGTGGAGCCCGAGCTGCGCGAGCGCATCGAGGACGTCGTGCTCAACCGCCGCCCCGACGCGGCGGAGCGTCTCCTCGAGATCGCCGAGAAGCACAACCTCAAGGGCGAGAAGGTCGAGGCCGCCACCGAGGAGTGGCGCGACCTGCCCGTGGGCGAGCGGATCACCCACTCCCTCGTGAAGGGCATCGACGCCCACGTCCAGGCCGACACCGAGGAGCTCCGCTCCGAGATCGCGGATCGGGGCGGACGGCCCATCGAGGTCATCGAGGGGCCGCTCATGGACGGCATGAACGTCGTCGGCGACCTCTTCGGTGCCGGCAAGATGTTCCTGCCCCAGGTGGTGAAGTCGGCCCGGGTGATGAAGAAGGCCGTTGCCTACCTGATCCCCTTCATCGAGCAGGAGAAGCTCGACAACCCGGAGTACGCGACCGCCAAGGACACCAACGGCACGATCGTCATGGCCACCGTCAAGGGCGACGTCCACGACATCGGCAAGAACATCGTCGGCGTGGTGCTCCAGTGCAACAACTACGAGGTCATCGACCTCGGCGTGATGGTGCCCGTCCAGAAGATCCTCGACACCGCGCGGGAGGTCGGTGCCGACATGATCGGCCTGTCCGGCCTCATCACGCCCTCCCTCGACGAGATGGTCACCGTCGCGACCGAGATGCAGCGCCAGGGCCTCACCATGCCGCTGCTGATCGGCGGTGCGACGACCTCACGGGCCCACACGGCCGTCAAGGTCGACCCGAAGTACGACGGCCCGGTGGTCTGGGTCAAGGACGCCTCGCGGTCCGTCCCCACCGCCGCAGCCCTCCTGCACGACGACCGACGTACGGCGTTGATGGCCGACGTCAAGGAGGACTACGACGCCCTGCGCACCCGCCATGCGGGCAAGAGCGAGCGCAAGCTGCTGTCCTACGACGCGGCGAAGGCCAACGCCACCCCGATCGAGTGGGACGGCTACGTGCCGCCGGCGCCGAAGCAGACCGGGATCCACGTGCTGGAGGACTACGACCTCGCCGAGCTGCGCGACTACATCGACTGGCAGCCCTTCTTCAACGCCTGGGAGATGAAGGGCAAGTTCCCCGACATCCTCAACAGCCCCACGGCGGGCGAGACCGCCCGCAAGCTCTACGACGACGCCCAGGCGATGCTGGACAAGATCGTGGCGGAGAAGTGGCTGACCGCCAAGGGTGTCTACGGCTTCCTGCCGGCGAACGGTCGGGGCGACGACACCGTCACCTGGACCGACGAGACCCGCGAGACCCCCGGGGTCGTGCTCCACCACCTGCGCCAGCAGGGCGACCACCGTGCGGGCGTCCCCAACCGCTCCCTGGCCGACTTCGTCGCGCCGGAGGGGACCGGGCTGCCCGACCACATCGGTGGCTTCGCGGTCACGGCCGGCCTCGGCAGCGCCGAGCGCATCAAGGCCTTCCAGGACGAGCTCGACGACTACAGCGCGATCCTGCTGGAGTCGCTGGCCGACCGGCTCGCCGAAGCCTTCGCCGAGCGGCTGCACCAGCGGGTCCGCACGGAGTTCTGGGGGCACGTCGCCGACGAGGACCTCAGCAGCGACGACCTGATCGCCGAGCGCTACACCGGCATCCGGCCCGCCCCGGGCTACCCCGCCTGCCCCGACCACACCGAGAAGCCGCTCCTGTGGGAGCTGCTCGACGTCGAGGCCGCGACCGGCATCACCCTCACCGAGTCGATGGCCATGTGGCCCGGCGCCTCGGTCTCCGGGTGGTACTTCAGCCATCCCCAGTCGCAGTACTTCGTGGTCGGTCGCATCGGGCGCGACCAGGTCGCCGACTACGCCGCGCGCAAGGGCTGGACGATCGCCGAGACCGAGCGGTGGCTCTCGCCCAACCTCGGCTACGAGCCGGAGGACTGAGTGGGCGCCGACACGACGGACCTGGTGGACGCGGCAGCGCCGGTGACGGTGCCCGCGGCGGTGCTGTGGGACATGGACGGCACGTTGGTCGACACCGAGCCCTACTGGATCGAGACCGAGTTCGAGCTCGCGGCGACCTACGGCGGCTCCTGGAGCCACGAGCACGCCCTCGCCCTGGTCGGCAACGACCTGCTCAGCTCCGGCCACTACATCCGCGAGCACATGGGGATCGACGTGGAGCCGGAGCGGATCGTCGAGCTGCTGCTCGACGGGGTCGTCACCAAGGTCGAGCAGCACGTGCCCTGGTGCGCGGGCGCGCGCGAGCTCCTGCTGTCGCTGCAGGCCGCCGGGGTGCCGTGCGGGCTGGTGACCATGTCCTACAAGCGGTTCGTGGCCCCGATCCTGCGCCAGCTCCCGCCGCAGACCTTCGCGGTCGTCGTGACCGGCGACCAGGTGGACAACGGGAAACCGCACCCCGAGCCCTACCTCACGGCAGCCGCGGCCCTGGGTGTCGACCCGCGGCGGTGCGTCGCGATCGAGGACTCCAACACCGGGACGACGTCGGCGGAGGCGGCCGGCTGCCAGGTCCTGGTCGTGCCGAACCACGTGCCCGTGGCTCCCGGCGTACGACGCCACGTCCGCGACACCCTCGCCGACGTGAGCATCGCCGACCTCGCCGAGCTCCTCCCATAACCCCGATGGGGGACGAGGACTGGCCAAGGTCCTAGTACTCCTGGACAATGGCGCGCAGCCATCCCCACCCGCAGACTGAGCGGACTCCGGGGTCGCACCCCTCGTGAGATCTCAGTAGGAGTAATTCACCATGTCGCCCCGGTCCGCCCTCGTCGTCATGCTCAGCTTCGTGCTGGGCGCAGCGGCCCTCGCCACCGCGCCCTTTGCGGCGGCGAGGGACGACGTCGCGGTGGCCCGGGGCGCATGCTCCGACTCGGCGTGGAAACGGGTGCGCGTCTTCCCCGACGGTGACGGCCGCTTCGAGGTCATCGCGGTGGTGTGGAGCAACGACGGTGATCTCTGGGACTGGCGCATGACCCACGACGGGGACGTGTCCGCGAAGGGCGAGGTGCGCGCCGACGGCGATGCCGACCGCTCCTTCCGCATCAAGCGCCCCATGCTCGACTTCCCCGGCACCGACGTCATCGCTTTCCGCGCCGACAACCAGCGCACCGGTGAGACCTGCTTCGCCAAGGTCGAAGTCTCCTGATCCGGGCGGCGTTGCGCAGCCCCCTCGCGCGCTTCCTGGCCATCGGTGCGGTCACCTTGGGAGTCCTGGTCGTCGGCACCCAGATCCTGGCCGCCGACGCAGCCAACCGTGAGGCGCTGGCCGAGCTCAGCAGCGTCAACGAGGTGCTGGCGTTCTCGGTGGGCGCCCAAGAGGTCAACGGCAACCTGATCTCCGGCAAACGAGGTGCCCTGGACCGGTTCTCCCGGGTGGTGGACCGACGGGTCAAGGCGCCGCTGCTCGAGCGGGTCAACCTGTGGTCCGAGGACGGCGTGATCGTCTACTCCACGGAGGTCGACCTCCTGCAGGCGGACATGGGGCTCTCCGCATCCCAGCAGCGCGTCATGGACGAAGGGGGCACCGGTCAGGTCATCATCGACGAGATGGCGGCCACACCGCTCACCAGAGGCTTGGGCGGGACGGTCCAGATCTTCACCCGCATCGAGACACCCAGCGGGGTCCCCGCCCTGTTCGAGGGCTACTACTCGCTCGACGACCTCGAGAAGCGGCGCCAGCAGATCTACACGCCCTTCCGCCTCATCACCGTCGGGTCACTGCTGGCCCTGCTCGTCCTGGTGACACCGATCCTGCTCGTCCTCACCAGGCAGGTGAAGACAGCCTCCGAGGAGCGTGAACGACTCCTGCGCGCGGGACTGGAGGCGTCTGACGCCGAGAGGCGCCGCATCGCCCGCGACCTGCACGACGGTGTCGTCCAGGACCTCGCCGGCACCTCGTTCTCGATCGCCGCGGCGGCGCGCGAGCCGGGACTGACCCCGGCCGTCAAGACGTCGCTGACCTCGGCGAACCAGGCGATCCGCGACACGCTCAAGTCGTTGCGGTCGCTGCTGGCCGAGATCCACCCGCCCGAGATCCAGGCCGAGGGGCTCGCCGCCGCGCTCGCCGACCTCACCGCGCCGGCCAATGCCCTGGGGATCCAGGCCTCCGTGAGCGTCGAGGGTGCCGAGACGATGAGCGACCAGCAGGCGGCCCTGGTGTGGCGAGTGGCGCAGGAGGCCGTGCGCAACGCGCTGCGGCACGCGAAGCCGTCCACCATCGCGGTCACCGTCCGCAGCGACGGAACGGTGCTGGTGCTCGAGGTGGTCGACGACGGCGTGGGCTTCGCGGTGGGCGACGCGCCCGCCCCCGACCGCTACGGTCTGCGGGGGATGACCAGCCTGGTCAGGGACAGTGGGGGGCGGCTCGCGGTGGACTCGGCAACAGGTGAGGGCACCGCCGTACGGCTCGAGGTGGCTCTCCATGAGTGACGCGGACACGGGTGGGGTGAACCCCATCCGGGTCGTCCTGGTCGACGACCACGCGGTGATCAGGCTCGGCATGGGTCAGCTGCTGGCTGCCACCGACGACATCGTCGTCGTGGGTGAGGCCAGTGACGGGGCCGAGGCCATCGAGGTCGTCGAGCGCACGCGCCCCGACGTGGTGCTGATGGACCTGCAGATGCCGGGCATGGACGGGGTGAAGGCGACGCGCCAGATCGTGAGCGCCAAGCTCGCCGACGTCCTGGTCCTGACGTCCTTCTCCGACAGCGAGCGCATCTTCGGAGCACTGGACGCCGGCGCGGTGGGCTACCTGCTCAAGGACGCCGATCCCGACGACGTCCTCGACGGCATCCGTGCGGTCAGCCGCGGCGAGTCCCCGATCCACCCCCGCGCTGCTCGCGCCCTGATCGGCACCCGCGCCGGCTCCGCCAACGTCCAGCTCACCGCCCGGGAGTCCGAGGTGCTGGACCTGGTCAAGGACGGCCTGGCCAACAAGCAGATCGCGCGCCGCCTCGGCATCAGCGAGCGCACCGTCAAGGCCCACCTCACCTCGGCCTTCGCCCGCATCGGCGTCAGCGACCGCACCCAGGCCGCACTCTGGGTCGAGCGCAACGGCCTCTGAGGGTCTGTCGGCACTGCGGCCCCGCCGCTGCGGTTGGTGACCAAACCGCAGCTCTAGAGGGGTCCGGCCTGCGGTTGGTGACCAAACCGCACATCGCCGGGCGGTGGGATCGGGGACACCTGAGACACCGGAGGCACCGGGGGCAGCGGCGGCGGGGTGCCGCCCCAGGCGGGACACAGCGCCTGGTGGGCGCACCAGTCGCACAGGCGGCTGCGTCGAGGCTGCCAGTCGCCGGACTCGCGGGCCAGGTCGATGGCGGCCCAGATGGCCTCCACCTTGCGTTGGGTGGCGAGCAGGTCCTGCTCGTCGGGCACATAGCTCAGGACCTCCCCGTTGCCCAGGTAGATCAGCTGCAAGAGGGCCGGCACGACGCCTCGGGTGCGCCACAGGACCAGCGCGTAGAACTTCATCTGGAAGAGCGCCTTGCCCTCGAACGCCTCGGCGGGGGAGCGGCCGGTCTTGTAGTCGACGACCCGGATCGCGCCGTCCGGAGCCACGTCGATGCGGTCCACGAAGCCGCGCAGCAGGAGCCGCGAGTCGAGCAGGGTCTCGACGTAGAGCTCCCGCTCGGCCGGCTCCAGGCGCTGGGGATCCTCGAGGGCGAAGTACTGCTCGATGGCGGTCCGGCAGGACCCGAGCCAGGCCGCCACGTCCGGACCCTCGTTCCCGAAGAGCTCCGCCACGCCCGGTGCGGCGTCGAGCAGCTCCTCCCAGGCCGGCATCAGCAGACCCCGCGCCCGCTCCGGGGTGCGGTCCGCAGCAGGGAGGTCGAAGAGGTTCTCGAGCACCTTGTGGACGACCGTGCCGCGCACGGCGTCCGCCGAGGGGGGTTCGGGCAGCCGGTCGATCGTGCGGAATCGGTAGAGCAGGGGACAGGTCAGGAAGTCACCCGCCCGGCTGGGGGAGATCGCGCCCAGCACCTCGACGCCGTCGACGGGCGTCGAGATCCGCTCGGCCGGCGAGCCCGGGGGCGCGCCGTCGGCCGCTGTGCTCCCCGTCACGTTCGCCACCCGCTCACGGCGCCGAGCCTAGGGGAGCACGCCGACACCGCAGTGCGCCCCGACCCGGCGAGGCCCTGTCGGCTAGATTCGACACGTGTCTGAGCCTGCGCCACGCCGAGAACCCCGCCCCGCGGGGACCTTCAAGATCGGCACCATCGCGGGCAGCGACGTCCTGATCTCCTCGTCGTGGTTCGTCATCGCGGCGCTCATCGCCTTCCTGATGGCACCCCGCGTGGAGCAGGTGCAGCCTGGGCTAGGCCCGTGGAAGTACGTCGCCGGGCTGACTTTCGCCGTCGTCCTCTACGGCTCGGTGCTGCTGCACGAGGCGTCCCACGCCGTCGTCGCCCGGCGCTACGGCTTCGCGGTCAAGTCGATCACCCTCCACTTCCTCGGCGGCATGACCGCCATCGAGGGGGAGTCCCGGACCCCTCGCCAGGAGTTCTGGATCGCCGTCGTCGGCCCGCTGACCTCGATCGCGGTGGGCCTGGGCGCCCTCGGGCTCTGGTTCGTCACGCCGGACGGGCTGCTCCTCATGGCGGTCGAGGGCCTCGCCGGTGCCAACCTGCTGGTCGGCGTGCTCAACCTCGTCCCGGGGCTCCCGCTCGACGGAGGCCGGGTCCTCAAGTCTGCCGTGTGGCGGATCACCGGCGACGTCCACCGCGGCACCATCGCCGCCGCATGGGGAGGCCGGGTCACGGCTTTCCTCGTGCTGCTCTGGCCACTCGCGCAGGAGCAGGTCTTCGGCCGACCACCCGACGTCTTCGACTTCGTCCTGTCCTTCGTGATCGCCACCTTCCTCTGGGGAGGGGCCACCCAGGCCATGGTGTCGGCACGCGTCCGCTCGCGCCTGCCGGCCCTGCGGGCCCGCGACCTCGCCCGTCGTACCCTCTCCGTCCCCGACGACCTCCCCCTGGCCGAGGCCGTACGCCGCGCCCAGGCCGCCGAGGCCGGCAGCATCGTCACCGTGACCGGCAGCGGTCGGCCCGTCGGGGTCGTCAACGAGGCGGCGCTGCTGGCGACACCCGAGGAGCGCCGCCCCTGGGTGGCGGTCTCCACGGTCGCGCGCACGCTCGAGGACGGGATCAGCCTCCCGGTCGGGCTGACGGGTGAGGAGCTGATCCAGGCCATCCAGCGAGCGCCGGCGGCGGAGTACGTGCTCGTCGAGGAGGACGGCACCGTCTACGGCGTGCTCTCGACGGCCGACGTCGACCGAGCGGTGCGTCAGTAGCCGGTCCTCCGGCCGCCACCGGCCGGGCAGTAGGGTCCTGCGGTGTCCTCGACAACTCCGCCCGAGCCCTCCGCCCCCGCAGACGTCCCCCCGGGTGACGCCTCCTCCAGCGACGACGTCGCCCCCCAGGCGTGGTCCGGTGTGCACCGTGGACCGCTGCGCGCCGGTGAGTGGGTGCGCCTGCTCGACACCAAGGGCCGCAAGCACAACATCTGCCTGGAGGCCGGCAAGAGCTTCCACACCAACCGGGGCGGGATGGCGCACGACGACCTCATCGGGCGCGAGGAGGGCTTCACCATCACCTCCACGTCCGGCGGTCAGTACCTCGTCTTCCGGCCGCTGCTCTCCGAGTTCGTCGTCTCGATGCCGCGCGGCGCTGCGGTGGTCTACCCCAAGGACGCCGCCCAGATCGTCGCCATGGCCGACATCTTCCCGGGCGCCGACGTCGTGGAGGCGGGCGTCGGGTCGGGTGCGCTCACCTGCTCGCTGCTGCGGGCGGTGGGCCCGTTCGGTCGCGTCACGTCCTACGAGCGACGCGAGGAGTTCGCCGACGTCGCCCGCAAGAACGTCCACCAGTTCTTCGGTGCCCCCGACGGTCAGACCCACCCGGCCTGGTCGCTGGAGCTCGGGGACCTCGCCGAGGAGCTGCCCCGCTCCGGCAGGCGCGTCGACCGCGTCATCCTGGACATGCTCGCGCCCTGGGAGTGCATCGAGGCGACCGCCGACGCCCTGCGCCCCGGCGGGATCGTCTGCGCCTACGTCGCCACCACCACCCAGCTCTCCCGCTTCATGGAGACCGTGCGGCTCCACGGCGGGTTCACCGAGCCCCAGGCCTGGGAGTCGCTCGTGCGCGACTGGCACGTCGAGGGGCTTGCCGTCCGCCCCGGTCACAAGATGATCGGCCACACCGCCTTCCTCGTCACCGCGCGCCGGATGGCCCCGGGTGAGAAGGCCCCCCGCAAGACCCGTCGCCCCGCCCCGGGCGCCTACGGACCCGACTACACCGGGCCCCGACCCGCGGACGTGCCCGACGCCGAGCTGCCGCAAGGGCCGGCACAGGCGTCGGTCGCCGACGGGTCGTGAGGCCCTTCCTGCTGCTGTCGATCCGGGGCGAGGCGCTCGCGGCGGCGGAGGAGCACGACGCGTTCCTGCGCTTCCTCGAGGTCGAGCCGACGGCGCTCGTACGCCGACAGCTCGGCACCGACGCCTTGGGCACCCTCGACCTGGATGCCTGGTCCGGCATCGTCCTGGGCGGCGGCGCCTACTGCGTGTCGGAGCGTGAGGAGGACAAGAGCCCGGAGCAGCGGCGTACGGAGGAGGACCTCACCGCCCTGCTCGACCAGGTGGTCGCAGCCGACTTCCCGTTCCTCGGAGCGTGCTACGGCATCGGGACCCTCGGCCGTCACCAGGGCGGCGTCGTGGACCGCGCCCACCCCGAGCCGGTCGGGCCCCTGTCGGTGACCGTGACCGACGACGGCGCCGAGGATGCGCTCTTCGCGGGGATGCCGTCCGCGTTCGCGGCGTACGGCGGGCACAAGGAAGCGCTGTCGGTCGTCCCCGCAGGTGCGGTGGTGCTGGCGAGCTCAGCGGACTGCCCGGTCCAGGCGTTCCGTGTGGGGGCGAACGTCTATGCCACCCAGTTCCACCCCGAGCTGGACCTGCCCGGCATCGTGACCCGCATCGCCGTCTACGCCGGCCACGGCTACTTCGACCCCGCGGAGGTCGCCCGCCTCCAGGCCCGGGCCGCCGCCGTCGACGTCACCCGTCCCGGGCTCCTGCTCCGCAACTTCGCGCGGCTGCACGCGCGCTGATCCGGCGTGCCGGTCGGCCTCTGATCGGGCGTGCTGGCCCGGCGTGCGGTTGGTGACCAATCCGCACTCCTCGCCGGCGCCCCGCACCTGTGAAAACGCGGCCCACACCGAGACATATGAGCCGCGGTCGTGTGGCTGCCCCGGTAGGGTCGCAAGAACAGGAGGTGGGCCTCATGTCGTCGACAGATGGTGCGTCCAGCGGTAGCGGTCGAAACAGCGCCGAGCTCGAGAGCCAGGTGCGTTTCCTCGAGTCCGAAGTCAGCGAGCTGCGCCGGCGCGTGAGCGAGGCGCCCACGCAGTCTCGGGGTGTCGACCTGCGTCTGGCCGACGCCCAGCGCTCGCTCTCCGCGCTCACCTCGCAGAACGAGCGCCTGGCCGAGACGCTGCGCGAGGCGCGCGACCAGATCATGAAGCTGAAGGAGGAGGTCGATCGCCTGGCCCAGCCCCCGGCCGGCTTCGGCACCTTCCTGTCCCGCAACGACGACGACTCCGTGGACGTCTTCACCGGCGGACGCAAGCTGCGGGTCAACGTGAGCCCCGGCGTCGAGCTCGACGACCTGCGCCGCGGCCAGGAGGTGATGCTCAACGAGGCACTCAACGTCGTCGCGGCCTTCGACTTCGAGCAGGTCGGCGAGGTCGTCATGTTCAAGGAGCTGCTCGCCGACGGCGAGCGTGCGCTCGTGATCGCCAACGCCGACGAGGAGCGCGTCGTACGCCTGGCGGAGCCGCTCCTGCAGGAGACCATCCGAGCCGGGGACTCCCTGCTGCTCGACTCCCGCGCAGGCTACGTCTACGAGAAGGTCCCCAAGTCCGAGGTCGAGGAGCTCGTCCTCGAAGAGGTCCCGGACATCGCCTACGAGTCGATCGGTGGGCTGGGGGGTCAGATCGAGCAGATCCGCGACGCTGTCGAGCTGCCCTACCTGCACCCCGAGCTGTTCAAGGAGCACCAGCTCAAGCCGCCCAAGGGCGTGCTGCTCTACGGCCCGCCGGGATGCGGCAAGACCCTGATCGCCAAGGCGGTGGCCAACTCCCTGGCCAAGAAGGTCGCTGCCAAGACCGGGCAGGAGGGGAAGTCCTACTTCCTCAACATCAAGGGCCCCGAGCTGCTCAACAAGTACGTCGGCGAGACCGAGCGGCACATCAGGCTCGTCTTCCAGCGGGCCCGGGAGAAGGCCAGCGAGGGCACCCCGGTCATCGTCTTCTTCGACGAGATGGACTCCCTCTTCCGCACCCGCGGGTCCGGCGTCTCCTCCGACGTCGAGAACACGATCGTGCCTCAGCTGCTCAGCGAGATCGACGGTGTCGAGCTGCTGGAGAACGTCCTGGTGATCGGTGCCTCCAACCGCGAGGACATGATCGACCCCGCCATCCTGCGTCCGGGCCGGCTCGACGTGAAGATCAAGATCGAGCGCCCCGACGCGGAGTCGGCGCGCGACATCTTCACCAAGTACCTCCTCGCCGAGCTCCCGCTGCACGCCGACGACCTCGCCGAGTTCGGCGGCGATCGCCAGGCGTGCGTCGACGGGATGATCCGGGCCACCGTGGAGCGGATGTACACCGAGACCGAGGAGAACCGCTTCCTCGAGGTCACCTACGCCAACGGCGACAAGGAGGTCCTCTACTTCAAGGACTTCAACTCCGGCGCCATGATCCAGAACATCGTGGACCGGGCCAAGAAGATGGCGATCAAGGACCTCCTGGACCACCAGCAGCGGGGCTTGCGGGTCTCGCACCTGCTGCAGGCGTGCGTCGATGAGTTCAAGGAGAACGAGGACCTTCCCAACACGACCAACCCCGACGACTGGGCTCGGATCTCCGGCAAGAAGGGGGAGCGGATCGTCTTCATCCGCACCCTCATCACGGGCAAGCAGGGCACCGAGCCGGGGCGCTCGATCGACACCGTCGCCAACACGGGGCAATACCTCTAGGGCCTCTCCACGGCACCTGCCTCTCGTCAGCATCCGCGCCGGCGCTGCCTCGGACGACCGCCATGGCCGCCGACCGCGGCACGGTCGCGACGCGCGGTTTGGTCACCAACCGCATGCCGCAAGCCCCTGGTCGTGCGGTTGGTGACCAAACCGCAGCCCCTCAGGCCACCGAGGCTCGCCCGAGCGAGCAGTAGGTCCAGGGCCGAGCAACGCGCACGCCGGTCACGTAGTCGACGTGCACCTCCTCGACGTGGAGGCCGGCGTCGGTCACCAGGCCCGTGATGTCGCGGGTCAGGTGGCACCCGCCGGCCACGCGTCGTTGGACCGGCTCGAGACGGGTCTGCCAGCGGGCGACCCCCGGCTGGGGTGCCAGGCCGTGCTCGAGGAAGTGGAAGGTGCCGCCGGGCCGCAGCACGCGACGTACCTCGCGCAGCGCCCGCCCGACGTCCGGGATGGTGCAGAGGGTGAAGGTCGACAGGACCGCGTCGTACGAGGCGTCGTCGGCGGCCAGGCTCTGGCCGTCGAGGCCCACGCGTTCCACGGAGATCGCGCTGACGCGCCGCCGGGCCGCTGAGAGCGACCAGCCGAGGTCGGACGGCTCGACGACCGCGAGGCTACGCACCGCGTCCGGGAGGTGGGGCAGGTTGAGCCCGCTGCCCATGCCGAGCTCGAGGACGTCTCCGGACAACCCGGCACACACCCGCTCCCGGAGCGCCCCGATCTCGGGCGTCCGCAGCGCCAGGTCGACCATCCTCGGGACGACGCGCTCTTCCCACACACCCATGTCTGGACTCCTTGATCTCGTCGACACGTCCGGGACGTGAGCCCGCCCGGCCCGCCACGTGCTAGAGATGACGGGCGGCGTCACCGTGACGATCGCACGTCGGAAGGAAACCCGTGAAGATCCTCATCATCATCGTCGTCGTCCTGGTGATCATCTACCTCGCCCAGATGGTGCTGCGCAGGCGCTGAGCCGGGCAGCGGCACGTACGCTCGACCCATGAGCGTCCGGCGAGTGATGGGCACCGAGGTCGAGTACGGGATCTCCGTGCAGGGGCAACCCCTGGCCAACCCGATGGTGGCCTCGTCGCAGGTGGTCAACGCCTACGCGTCCGCCACCGTCAAGGCTCGCCGGGCGCGCTGGGACTTCGAGGAGGAGTCCCCGCTGCGGGATGCCCGCGGCTTCGACATGTCGCGGCAGGTCGCCGACCCGAGCCAGCTCACCGACGAGGACCTCGGCCTGGCCAACGTCATCCTCACCAACGGCGCACGGCTCTACGTCGACCATGCGCACCCGGAGTACTCCACGCCCGAGGTCACCAGCCCGCTCGACGTCGTGCTGTGGGAGAAGGCGGGCGAGCAGGTGATGCTCGACGCGCAGCGGCGGGCCGGTCAGCTCCCGGGTGGCACGCCGATCGCGTTGTACAAGAACAACACCGACAACAAGGGCGCGTCCTACGGCACCCACGAGAACTACCTGATGCGTCGCAGCACCCCGTTCTCGGACATCGTGCGACACCTGACACCGTTCTTCGTCAGCCGCCAGGTCGTGTGCGGCGCCGGCCGCGTCGGCATCGGCCAGGACGGGCGGGAGCACGGCTTCCAGATCAGCCAGCGTGCGGACTTCTTCGAGGTCGAGGTCGGGCTGGAGACGACGCTGAAGCGGCCGATCATCAACACCCGCGACGAGCCGCACGCCGACCCCGAGAAGTACCGCCGACTGCACGTCATCATCGGCGACGCCAACCTCTCCGAGATCTCCACCTACCTCAAGGTGGGCACGACGTCCCTGGTCCTGGCGATGATCGAGGACAAGTTCATCGGCTCCGACCTCACCATCGACGGGCCCGTGGCAGCACTCCGGGCGGTGTCGCACGACCCCTCTCTGCAGCAGACGATCGCGCTCAACGACGGTCGTGCGCTGACCGGGGTCCAGCTGCAGCTCGAGTACCTCGACCTGGCCAAGAAGTACGTCGAGGACCGGCTCGGGGCCGACGCCGACGCCCAGACCGTCGACATCCTCCGGCGCTGGGAGTCCGTGCTCGACCGCCTCGAGCGTGACCCGATGCTGTGTGCCCGTGAGCTCGACTGGGTGGCCAAGCTCCAGCTGCTGGAGCAGTACCGGGACCGCGACGGGCTGGCCTGGGACGACGCCAAGCTGGCGCTGATCGACCTCCAGTACTCCGACATCCGGCCTGAGAAGGGCCTCTACAACAAGCTGGTCGCCTCCGGCCGCTTCGACCGGCTCCTCGACGACGTCTCCGTCGAGCGCGCGATGCACGACCCGCCGACCGACACCCGTGCCTACTTCCGCGGCCGGTGCCTGGAGAAGTATGCCGAGCACGTGGCCGCCGCCTCCTGGGACTCGGTCATCTTCGACCTGCCCGGCCGGGAGTCGCTCCAGCGTGTGCCCACCATCGACCCCCTCCGCGGCAGCAGGGCGCACGTCGGCGACCTGCTCGATCGCTGTGACACCGCCGAGCAGCTCTTCGCGGCGCTGACGCGCTGATCCCGGGCCTGCGGTTTGGTCACCAACCGCAGGCCTCGCCGGCCGCCGGCTGCGGTTGGTGACCAAACCACGGCCGCCGATGCGCCCCGGGCACTCGCCACGATCCCGATGCCCGAGCCTGCTGAGCAGTCTGGGCAAGAGTGGATAGGGTCGGGACATGGCCCAAGAGCAGAAGCAACCCCGCAAGTCCTCGGAGACGGAGGAGACGGCCCAGGCCGCCCCCGAGACCGGTGCCGCCGAGCGCAGGGAAGCGCTGGACGGTGACATCGACGCGATCCTCGACGAGATCGACGAGGTCCTGGAGTCGAACGCCGAGGACTTCGTGAAGTCGTTCATCCAGAAGGGTGGCCAGTGAACGACCCCCGCCTGCCGGCGCCCTACCTCCAGCCGGGCACGTCGTCGTTCAGCGACTTCCTCGCCTCGCAGTCGCCGGACCTCCTGCCCGGGCGTCGCTCGCTGCCACAGGGGCAGGCCGGCGACCTCGCACCGCACGGGACGACGATCGTGGCTGCGACGTTCCCCGGCGGGGTCGTCATGGCCGGCGACCGTCGCGCCACCATGGGCAACATCATCGCCCAGCGCGACATAGAGAAGGTCTTCCCCTCTGACGAGTACTCCGTCGTCGGCATCGCCGGTGCCGCCGGCCTCGCGGTCGAGATGGTGCGGTTGTTCCAGACCGAGCTCGAGCACTACGAGAAGATCGAGGGCACGACGCTCTCGATGGACGGCAAGGCCAACCGGCTGGCTGCGCTGATCCGCGCCAATCTCGGCATGGCCATGCAGGGGCTGGCCGTCGTACCTCTCTTCGCCGGCTACGACCTGCGTCAGGGGCACGGCCGGATCTTCAGCTATGACGTGACCGGGGGCCGTTACGAGGAGCAGGCCTTCTTCTCGGTCGGGTCCGGGTCGCTGTTCGCGAAGGGGTCGCTGAAGAAGCTCTACCGTGAGGATCTCGACGAGACGGGTTGCGTCACCGCGCTGGTCCAGGCGCTGTACGACGCCGCCGACGACGACTCCGCCACCGGCGGGCCGGACCTCACGCGCCGCATCTTCCCCGTCGTACGGGTGATCACCGCCGACGGCGGTCGTCGTCTTCCCGACGACGAGGTGGCCGAGATCGCCGACCGGGTGATCGCGGGCCGGATGATCCGCCCGGACGGCCCGGGGGCACCGCTCACCGGAGGTTCGACGACCGGAGGCACCCGATGAGCATGCCGTTCTACGTCTCGCCCGAGCAGCTGATGAAGGACCGGGCCGACTTCGCCCGCAAGGGCATCGCCCGCGGTCGCTCGGTCGTCACGATCCAGCACGCCGACGGCATCATCTTCGCCTCCGAGAACCCCTCGCAGGCCCTGCACAAGGTCTCGGAGATCTACGACCGCATCGCGTTCGCCGCGGTCGGTCGCTACAACGAGTTCGAGAACCTGCGCATCGCCGGCGTGCGCCTGGCCGACATGCGCGGCTACGCCTACGACCGGCGCGACGTCACGGGACGCGGACTCGCCAACGCCTACGCGCAGACGCTCGGCACCATCTTCTCCAGCGGTGGGGAGAAGCCCTACGAGGTCGAGCTCTTCGTCGCCGAGATCGGCGACACCGCCGACGACGACCAGATCTTCCGCCTGACCTACGACGGGCAGGTCGCCGACGAGCAGGGCTTCGCGGTGATGGGTGGCGCGTCCGAGATGGTCGCGAAGTACATCAAGGAGCACTACGCCCCCGACCAGTCGCTGGAGAGTGCCGTACGCCTCGCGGTGGCGGCCCTCGGCCACACCGACGACGCCGACCGGGTCATCGACGTCGATCACCTCGAGGTCGCGATCCTGGATCGCACGCGCACCCAGCCGCGCAAGTTCAGCCGCCTCAGCCCGGTGCGGCTCGCCGCGTTGCTGGGGGAGCGGAGCCACCCCACGCCCGACGCGCCTGCGCCCGAGGACTCCCAGCCCGGGAGGGCCCCCAGCGTCGGTGGACCAGACGACCCGACCGATCCCACCGATCAGGTCAGTGGGAGCGTTCCGCCGTTGGAGGACCCGGTCACCGGTGAGCCACCGCCGCCGGTCGCGCCCCCCGGCCCGGCTGGTCCGGGAGGCTCGGGCGGCCCGGCTCTGTGACGGCTGACGGTGTCGCCACCTGGCACCGCGTCGGCCAGGACCGGACCGTCTACCGCGGGCACACGCACGTCGTACGACGACGGATGCGGCAGGGCGACGGTCGCGAGAGCGACTGGGACCTGGTCGACAGCCCTGACTCGGTGGTCGTGCTCGCCCTCACCGCGACCCAGGAGGTCGTGGCGATCCGCCAGTTCCGTCCCGGCCCCGACCGGGTGATGACGTCGCTGCCCGGTGGCCTCCTCGACGCGGGGGAGGGCGTGCTGGACGCGGCGGCCCGCGAGCTGCGCGAGGAGACCGGCTACGTCGGCGAGCGGTGGGAGGTCGTCACCCACACCACGCCCTACAAGAGCACCGAGCGGCGCTGGGTGGCGATCGCCCGCGACTGCGTCCTCGACGGTGCGCAGTCGCTCGACGAGCACGAGGACATCGCCGTGTGCGTGCTGTCCCTCGTCGAGCTGCGCTGCGAGCTGCGGTCCGGTGCCTTCGGCGCCACCGACCAGGCCTACCTGGCGCTCGACCACCTGGGCCTGTTGTGACGGCCCGGGCTGCGGTTTGGTCACCCCCCACCTGACTGAGGGTCGTGGGCCTGCGGTTGGTGACCAAACCGCAGCCGACAGCACGGTGCGTCGGCGAGTGACGCCCATCCACAGGCGCGCCGCGCGCCGGTTTGGAGCGTCACTGAACTGACGAGGCTGAGTTGATGAGCGCCGCGATCCCCGAGCCACCGGAGCCGCACTGGAGACGGCTGACGCCCGAGCAGGTGGGCGATGCGCAGCGCGGGGAGGTGCGCACTGCGGGGCACCGCCGGGTCAGCTTCGGGCTCTACCGCTCCGCGACCGACGGCGATGACTGGTCCGAGCTGCTCAGGGACCTGCAGGCTTTCCGCCTGGTGCTGCCCGAAGGGGCGGCCTTCACCCACGTCACGGGAGCTCGGCTGAGGGGCTGGGACCTGCCCCAGCTGCCGGAGCAGGTCCCGGTCTTCGCCTCCGTCGCCGGCAACGGCCCGCGACCGCGACGACCGGGACTGCTCGTGTCCCGGCTCCGAAGTGAGGCTCCGCACGAGGTGCGTCACGGCCTTCCGGTGGCGGCTGCCGAGGAGATCTTGCTGCGCGCCAGCCGCGATCTCGGAGTCCTCGACATCGCCATCATGCTCACGTCCGCCTTGCGGCTGGGGGACCTCGACCGGCAGCGCCTGGAGGACCTGTTGGCCTCTTGCCGGCCCGGCGTACGTCGCGTGCGAGCGGCTTGGCACCTGTCGGACGAGAGGTGCGAGTCCCCGGGCGAGGTGCTGCTGAAGACGTTCCACGACGTGTGCGACGTCCTGGTCGAGCCCCAGGTGGAGCTCTTCGACGACTCCGGTCTGTCGTTGGGGCGTGCCGACCTGCTCCTGACGGGCACCCGGTCGGTGCACGAGTACGACGGGGCACACCACCGCGACAAGCAGCAACACCGCACCGACCTGCGCCGCGAACGCGGCTTCTCGCCCCACTACGAGCGGCGGGGGTTCACTCTCGACGACCTGGTCAACCATCCCCTCACCGTGATGCACGAGCTGGACCGGCTGCTCGACCGGCCGCACCACCGACGTCGGCTGCACCGCTGGCGCTCGCTGCTCGACAGCTCGTGCTACCGCGACACGACCCGCGAGCATCTGCACATGCGGTGGCAGAGACTCACGGGCCATGTCGAGTGGCACCCCACGGGGTAGGGCGTGTGCGTTGCGGAATGGGACCAATCCGCAGCCGTGTCGCACCGGCAAGAGGCAGACGCAGTGGATCGAGGGCCGTAGGGTCTGAGTGTGGACCGACGGATCTTCGGCATCGAGAACGAGTACGGCGTCACGTGCACGTTCAAGGGGCAGCGCCGCCTCAGCCCTGACGAGGTTGCGCGTTACCTCTTCCGCAAGGTGGTCAGCTGGGGTCGCTCGAGCAACGTCTTCCTCCGCAACGGGGCACGGCTCTACCTCGACGTGGGCAGTCACCCGGAGTACGCGACGCCGGAGTGCGACGACATCGCCGAGCTGGTCACGCACGACAAGGCCGGCGAGCGGGTCCTGGAAGGGCTGCTGCTCGATGCGGAGCAGCGTCTCCACGACGAAGGCATCCAGGGCGAGATCTACCTGTTCAAGAACAACACCGACTCCGCGGGCAACTCCTACGGCTGCCACGAGAACTACCTCGTCGGGCGCGCCGGCGAGTTCAGCCGGCTCGCCGACATCCTCATCCCGTTTCTCGTCACCCGTCAGATCATCGTGGGGGCCGGCAAGGTCACCCAGACCCCGCGCGGGGCGTCGTACTCGGTCTCCCAGCGTGCCGAGCACATCTGGGAGGGCGTGAGCAGTGCCACGACCCGCAGCCGTCCGATCATCAACACCCGGGACGAGCCGCACGCTGATGCGGAGAAGTACCGCCGCCTGCACGTCATCGTCGGCGACTCCAACATGAGCGAGACGACCACCATGCTCAAGGTCGCCAGCTGCGACCTGGTGCTGCGGATGATCGAGGAGGGCGTGGTGATGCGCGACCTCACGATGGAGAACCCCATCCGCGCCATCCGCGAGATCTCCCACGACATGACGGGGCGGCGCAAGGTGCGCCTGGCCAACGGCCGCGAGGCGAGCGCGCTGGAGATCCAGGGCGAGTACCTCGCCAAGGCGCGGGACTTCGTGGACCGCCGCCAGATCAGCACCCCGCTGATCGAGCGGTCGCTCGACCTCTGGGAGCGCGGCCTGAAGGCGGTGGAGTCCGACGACCTGGGGCTCGTGGACCGCGAGATCGACTGGGTCATCAAGTGGAAGCTCATCGAGCGCTACCGCGCCAAGCACGGCCTGCCGATGGGCCACCCCCGCGTCGCCCAACTGGACCTGGCCTACCACGACATCCACCGCGGCCGCGGCCTCTACTACCTGCTGGAGAAGCGTGGCGCCGTCGCCCGTGTCAGCACCGACCTCAAGATCTTCGAGGCCAAGTCCGTGCCACCGCAGACGACCCGGGCTCGCTTGCGAGGTGAGTTCATCCGCAAGGCCCAGGAACGGCGCCGCGACTTCACCGTCGACTGGGTCCACCTCAAGCTCAACGACCAGGCCCAGCGCACCGTCTTGTGCAAGGACCCGTTCCGCGCACACGACGAGCGCGTGCAGCGGCTCATCGACGGCATGTGACCCGCACCGGCCGCTGCGGTTTGGTCACCAACCCCGCAAGGTGAGGCCTGCGGGCTGCGGTTGGTGACCAAACCGCAGGCCGGAGGCCTGTCGGCGGCTCTCAGCCAAGGCTTGTAGGGTGACCGCGCCCGACCGACCTGCTCCCAAAGGTGATCTCTGTGCTCTCGCGTCTTCGTCGTCCTGCGACTGTGGCTGTCTCCCTCCTGCTCCTGACGACGTTGGCCTCGTGCGGCGACGACACGGGGGAGGAGATCGGGCTCGACCGGTTGGAGAGCGTGAGCGTGACCGGGGAGCCGGGGGCGCAACCGGAGGTCACCTGGAAGGACCAGATGTCGGCGGACGGCATCGAGGTCGAGACCCTGGTCGAGGGCGAGGGCGAGACGGTGGCCGAGGGCGACAAGGTCTCCGTCAACTTCTGGGTCGGCAACGGCTTCACCGAGCGCCAGACCTTCAGCTCCTACGACGAGGGCGGCCAGCCCGAGACCGTCACGGTCAGCGACGAGCTCAGCCCCGTCTTCAAGGACGCACTGGTCGACCAGACGATCGGGTCGCGCGTGGCGGTGACGGCGTCCGCCGAGGAGGCGTTCGGCGAGGCCGGCAACCCTCAGCTGGGGATCGGCAACAAGGACGCGGTACTGCTCATCGTCGACCTGATGGAGCTCGTCGAGGACCCGAAGCCCGTCGACGTGCCGTCCTCGGAGATGCCGAAGGTCGTCGAGGAGAAGGGCGAGCCGACCGCGCTCGACTTCACGGGGCTGCCGGAGCCGAAGGCCGACGCCGACCTGATGCGCACGGTGCTGACCGAGGGCAAGGGCAAGGTCATCACCACCGACATGAAGCTCCAGGTCAACTACCTCGGCTCGGTCTACGACGCGAAGAAGCCCTTCGACGAGAGCTACTCCCGCGAGCCGGCCACCTTCGAGCTCACCGGGGTCGTGCAGGGTTGGACCTTCGGGCTCGAGGGCGTCAAGGCCGGTAGCCGCGTGCTGCTCGCCATCCCCCCGGCGCTGGGCTACGGCGAGCAGGAGCAGGCCAGCATCCCGGCCGGCAGCACGCTCTACTTCGTGATCGACATCCTCTCCGCCTCCTGATCCACGCTCCTCGACCTGCAAGGATCAGTGCCATGGCCGGCAGCAAGAGCGAGCGACTGCTGAACCTGCTCATCATGCTGCTCGTGCAGCGGCACTTCGTGCCGAAGGAGCGGATCCGCAGCATGCTCTACCCCGGCTCCTCCACGGACGCGTTCGAGAAGATGTTCGAGCGCGACAAGGAGGAGCTCCGCAGCCTCGGGGTGCCGGTCGAGGTCGGCAACATGGATGCCTACTTCGACGACGAGCCGGGCTACCGGATCCGTCCCGACGAGTTCGCGCTGCCCGACATCGACCTCGAGCCCGACGAGGCTGCGGTCATCGGGCTGGCCACCAAGGTCTGGGAGCACGCCCGGCTGGCGCAGGCGACGACCGAGGTCGTCCGCAAGCTGACCGCGCTCGGCGTACCGGTCGACGTGTCCGCCCTCGACATCGCCCAGCCCCGGCTGAGCGCCGACGAGCCGACCTTCGACATGTTCTTCGAGGCGGTGCAGGAGCGCAGCGAGGTGGAGTTCGACTACGGCCGCACCGGGCAGGTCAAGGCGAAGCGGCGCCGCCTCCAGCCCTGGGGTGTCGCCCGCTACTCAGGACGCTGGTACGTCGTCGGGCTGGACCTCGACCGCGGCGCCGAGCGGGTCTTCCGGCTCTCCCGCGTGCAGGGCCCGGCGCGCAAGGTCGGTCAGCCGGGGGCCTACGAGGTGCCGCCCGGCACCGACGTCAGCGCCGTGGCTCGACGCCTGGCGCCCCCGCCCAGCACCGAGCGCGCCGTCGTCCTGGCCCGCTCCGGCACCGGCGTGCAGCTGCGCCGCGACGCCGACGAGGTCCACGAGGGGGTCGCCGGTCCCGACGACCGCACCACCTGGGACCGGCTCGTCCTCACCCGCGCGACGGTCGGCCTGACCGACGAGCTCCTCGGCTACGGCTCCGACGTCTACGTCGAGGAGCCGGCCGCGGTGCGCGAGTCGGTCGTGGCCCGGCTCACCGCCGTCCTCGTCACCCCTCAGGAGGCCTCGTGAGCGGCGCGCTCCCCGGAGCCAAGGACCAGGTGGCCCGGCTGCTGACCCTGGTGCCGTTCCTCCACACGCACGGTCAGGTGCGCATCGTCGACGCCGCCGCCGCGCTGGGGGTGCCTGCCGACCAGCTGGTCACCGACCTCATGGTGCTGCTCATGTGCGGCCTGCCGGGCGGCTACCCCGACGACCTCATCGACGTCGACCTCGACGCCCTCGACGCGGGGGTCATCCGGGTCTCCAACGCCGACTACCTGGCGCGTCCCCTGCGGTTGAGCCCCACCGAGGCGTCGGCGATCATCGTCGCGCTGCGGGCCCTGCGCGACGGCGCCAAGGACGAGACCCGCGAGGTCGTCGACCGGGCGCTGGCCAAGCTCGAGGTCGCGGCCGCGGAGGCCGGCGGCACCGGCCACATCGACCCCGGCGTCGACGCGGGGGACGCCGACCGTGCCGTGCTCGCCGTACGCCTCCAGGAGGCGGTGACCGCGCAGCGCCAGGTGCGGCTCACCTACTTCGTCCCGACCCGCGACGAGGAGTCCGAGCGGGTGGTCGACCCGCGTGCCGTCATCACCCGCGGCGGTCTCACCTACCTCGATGCCTGGTGCCACAGCGCCGAGGCGCCCCGCCTGTTCCGCCTCGACCGGGTCGCCGCCGCCGAGGTGCTCGACACCCCCGTCGCCGAGCCTGCGGCGGCGCCCCGTGACCTCGGGGACGGTCTCTTCACCTCCTCCTCCGACACCACCCCCGTCACCCTGCGGTTGCGCGCTCCCGCGCACTGGGTCACGGAGTACTACCCCGTGGAGGCCGTACGACGTCGCCGCGGAAATGTCTTGGAGGTCGACCTCCAGGTGGCCGACGAGCGGTGGTTGACACGGCTGCTGCTGCGCCTGGCGCCCCATGCCGAGGTCGTGGCTCCGGGGTCCTACGGCACCGCCTTCACCGCGGCCGCCCGGGACGCACTAAATCTGTATGCCTGACCGGCGACGTACTATAGACATGCAACGACACCGACAGATGAGGTCACGATGATGAACCCGATGCTTGGAGTGCCCCAGGGAGCCGAATGGCTGGTGATCCTGGCCATCGTCATCCTCGTTTTCGGAGCCGCGAAGCTGCCCGACCTGGCTCGCGGCACCGGTCAGGCCCTGCGCATCTTCAAGGCCGAGACCAAGGGTCTCAAGGACGACGACGACGAGGCAGCGACCAAGGACGAGGCACCGGCTCCGCCCGCTGCCGAGCTCCCCCGGCGGCGCCGATCACGCCCGCTGCGCCGATCACGCCCGCTGCCCCCGTCGAGCCGGCCCCGCAGGTGGCGCCGGTGACGCCGGCCAGCGAGCAGACCGACACCCGCAACGGCTGACGGCGAGTCGGCTGAGAGCATCTGCGCGTGCGCATCACTGGAATCGTCCAGCTCTTCGTCGGCAACCCGGTCCACCCCGTCGGGGCCGACGGGCGCATGGCGCTGTCCGACCACCTGCGTGAGCTCCGGGCGAGGATCCTCAAGATCGCCCTGGTGGTCATCGTCGGGCTGGCCGTGTCGCTCATCTTCTTCGACCAGCTCTTCGACCTGGTCTACGGGCCCTACGAGCAGGCGCAGCGGGCGCTGCCCAACGGCACCACGGTCCCGACGACGTCGGGGGCGGGTGCCGGCCTGCTGCTCTACCTCAAGCTGTGCGGCCTGGCCTCGGTCGTCCTGACGAGCCCCATCTGGCTCTACCAGATCTGGGCGTTCATCCTCCCGGGTCTGCATGCCAAGGAGCGCCGCTGGTCACGGGTCTTCGCCGCGATCGCGGGGCCGCTGTTCCTGGCCGGCATCTTCCTCGGCTACGTCACGCTGCCCAAGGGCCTGGAGATCCTCATCGGGTTCACCCCCGACGGGCTGACCAACCTGGTGGAGTTCAACGACTACCTCAGCTTCTTCAGCCGCACCCTGCTGGTCTTCGGGATCGCCTTCGAGATCCCGCTGTTCGTGGTCCTCCTCAACCTCGCCGGCGTCGTGTCCGGCAAGTCGCTGGGCGCCCACCGGCCGTGGATCATCGTGGGCGTCTTCGTCTTCGCCGCGGTGGCCACCCCGTCGGCCGACCCCTTCACCATGACGTTGATGGCTGTCCCGATGGTCGTGCTCTTCGGCGTCTCCGAGGTGATCGCGCGCTACAACGACCGGCGCCGTGCCAAGCGACGCCAGTTCGCCGGGCTGTCGCCCGACGAGGCGTCCCCGCTGTGACCGCGCCCGAGCCGGTCGAGGTCGACCCCTTCGACCTGCCCGACTGGCTGGGGGAGCGTGACGTCGTCTGGTCCTCCGACGCCGGGCTGCGCACCGGCCACCGGGTGCCCGGGCGGCTCGTCTCCACTCCCGACGAGATCGCCTGCGACCTGCTGGCCGTCGACGAGGCCTACCCGCAACCCGTGGCCGCGACCCCGCTGCGCTCCGCCGCCCACCAAGCCTGGCGGCACGGGCAGATCCACCTGGCGTCGTACGACGGACGCCTGGCGCTGCTGGTGCCCGGCACGGCGTTCGACGCCGACCGGGCCCTCGAGGCGGTGGGTCGGCTCGCGAAGGCCGTCGGTGCCTCGACCGAGCGCTACGCCGTCCAGCTGCGCGTCGGCCAGTAGGAACCGCACCCCGACGCCGCGGTGTGAGTCGCCGACGCTCCGTCGGCGGGGCCCACTAGGGTCAGCAGGGTGGCCGGCAGTCCCCGTGTGATCGCGCTCCTCACCAACCCGACGTCCGGCAAGGGCAAGGGCACGCGGCTCAGCGCGCTCGCGGAGCTCCAGCTGCGCGAGGCGGGCCTCCAGGTGCGTCCGATGCAGGGCCGCGACGCCGACGAGGCCCTCGACCTGGCCCGCCACGCCGTCAGCGACGGGGTCGAGGCACTGGTGGTCGTCGGCGGCGACGGCATGGTCAACCTCGGCATCCAGGCCGTGGCGACGACCGGCACGCCGCTGGGGATCATCCCGGCAGGCACCGGCAACGACGCGGCGCGCAACGTCGGCATCCCCCTCAAGGATCCGGTGGCGGCCGCCGACGTCGTGATCCGCGGACGCACCCGCACCCTGGACCTCGCCCGATGTGGCGGCCGCTACTACGTGACCGTCATGGCGGCCGGCTTCGACGCGGTGGTCAACGAGCGCGCCAACAACATGAGGTGGCCGAGGGGGCAGATGCGCTACAACCTCGCCACGCTGGCCGAGCTGCGCACCTTCCAGCCGCTGTCCTACACCCTGGATCTCGACGGCGTGACCCACCGTTTCCGCGCCATGCTCGTCGCGATCGGCAACGGTCCGTCGTTCGGCGGCGGGTTGCGTATCACCGAGGGTGCCAAGATGGACGACGGGCTGCTCGACGTGGTCATCATCAAGCCGATCACCAAGCCCGACCTGATCCGCACCTACCCCCGGCTCTTCTCCGGCACCCACACCTCCCACCCGCAGTACGAGCACCACCTCGCCCGAAGAGTCACCGTCGCCGCGCCCGGGATCGTGGGCTACGCCGACGGGGAGCGGTTCGGCCCCCTGCCGATCACCATCGAGAGCGTTCCAGGAGCACTGACCGTCCTGTCATGAGCACCGACGAAGAGATCACCCCCGCCCAGCGCTACGCCGACTTCCGTCGGACCCGCTCCCACCCCGTCCTCAAGGACTTCCAGGCCCACTACGACTTCCCGCTCGACGACTTCCAGCTGCGCGCCTGCCGCGAGATCGAGGACGGCCGCGGTGTCCTCGTCGCCGCCCCGACGGGCTCCGGCAAGACCATCGTCGGCGAGTTCGCGATCCACCTCGCGATCGCCACCGGGCGCAAGTGCTTCTACACCACGCCGATCAAGGCGCTGAGCAACCAGAAGTACCACGACCTGGTCGCCCGCTACGGGCCCGACCAGGTCGGGCTGCTGACCGGCGACAACACGATCAACGGGGAGGCCCCGATCGTCGTCATGACGACCGAGGTGCTGCGCAACATGCTGTACGCCGGGTCCCGGACGCTGCTCGGCCTGGGCTTCGTGGTGATGGACGAGGTGCACTACCTCGCCGACCGGGCCCGCGGCGCGGTCTGGGAGGAGGTCATCATCCACCTGCCCGAGTCGGTGTCGGTGGTCTCCCTGTCCGCCACCGTGTCCAACGCCGAGGAGTTCGGGGAGTGGCTGGCCACCGTGCGCGGCGAGACGACCACCATCGTCGAGGAGCGCCGGCCCGTACCGCTCTACCAGCACGTCATGGTCGGGCGCCGGCTGCTCGACCTCTTCGCCTCCAGCGACGTCGACGCCGCCGCAGGCTTCGTCAAGGAGGGCGCGCCCGTCAACGACGAGCTGACCAAGATCGCCCGCGACGACTTCGCCTCCTCGCGGATGAAGGACCGCCGCATGCCCAAGGGCCGCGGCAAGACCCCGCGCAGCAGCGGTGCCCGCGACGTCGGCAACGGGCGACGGGTGTGGATCCCCAGCCGGTCCGACGTCATCGAGAGGCTCGACCGCGAGGGGCTGCTTCCGGCCATCGTGTTCATCTTCAGCCGCGTGGGCTGCGACGCGGCCGTGACCCAGTGCCTCAACGCCGGGATCCGCCTCACCTCGTCCGCCGAGCGGGACGAGATCTTCCAGTTCGTCGAGCAGAGCTGCCGCGACCTGCCCGAGGACGACCTGCACGTCCTCGGCTACCACGACTTCCTGGACGGGTTGACGCGCGGCGTCGCGGCCCACCACGCCGGGATGCTGCCGGCTTTCAAGCAGGTCGTCGAGGAGCTCTACATCCGGGGCCTGTGCAAGGTCGTCTTCGCGACCGAGACCCTGGCGCTCGGCATCAACATGCCCGCCCGCACGGTCGTCATCGAGAAGCTCTCGAAGTGGAACGGCGAGACGCACGCCGACATCACCCCGGGTGAATACACCCAGCTCACCGGCCGTGCCGGACGCCGCGGCCTGGACGTCGAGGGCCACGGGGTCGTCCTGTGGCAGCCCGGCATGAACCCGCGGGAGGTCGCCGGGCTCGCCTCGACGCGCACCTATCCGCTGCGCTCGTCGTTCCGCCCGTCGTACAACATGGCGGTCAACCTCGTGCACCAGTTCGGCCGGGAGACCTCGCGCGAGCTGCTCGAGCAGTCCTTCGCCCAGTTCCAGGCCGACAAGGCCGTGGTCGGCATGGCGCGGCAGCTGCGCAAGAGCGAGGACGCACTCGCGGGCTACGTGGAGGCGGCGACGTGTCACCTGGGCGACTTCATGGAGTACGCCGGGCTCCGCCGGCGGATCAGTGACGTCGAGAAGAGCGCCAGCAAGGCCAAGCGGGGTGACCGTCGCGACGAGGCGATGGCGTCGCTGGCCGCGCTGAAGGTCGGTGACGTGATCCAGGTGCCGACCGGCAAGTTCGCCGGCTTCGCGGTCGTCGTCGATCCCGGGTTCTCCCCGGAGGGCCCGCGGCCCTACGTCGTGACCGCCGACCGCCAGGCGCGGCGGCTGGCGATGATGGACTTCCCCACGCCGGTCGTCTCACTGGCCCGGATCAAGGTCCCCAAGAGCTTCAACGGCCGCAACCCGCAGATGCGGCGCGACCTGGCCACGGCCCTGCGCTCACGCACCCACGACCTGACGCCGCCCCCGACGAGCGCCGGGGCGAGGTCCGGGGGCCCGTCGCTGCCGCCCGCGGTGGAGCAGGAGATCACCGCCCTGCGCGCCGAGATGAAGGCGCACCCGTGCCACGGGTGCTCGGACCGCGAGGACCACGCCCGGTGGGCGGAGCGACACTTCAAGCTGCAGCGCGACGCCGACACGCTGAGGCGCCGGGTGGAGCAGCGGACCAACACGGTGGCGCGTCAGTTCGACCGGGTGTGCGACGTCCTCACCCGCCTGGACTACCTCGAGGGCAACCAGGTCACCGAGCGGGGCTCACACCTGCGCCGCATCTACTCCGACATGGACCTGGTCGCCGCGGAGTCGCTGCGTCGGGGCCTCTGGGACGAGCTGTCGCCGGCCGGCCTGGCCGCGGCGCTCTCCACGCTGGTCTTCGAGTCGCGGCGACCCGACGACGCGAGCGCCCCCCGCCTCCCCGGCGGCAACGTGAAGCCCGTCATCGCCGAGATGGTGCGGCTGTGGGCCGAGCTCGACGCGCTCGAGCGTGAGCACAAGCTCGACTTCCTGCGCCAGCCCGACCTCGGCTTCGCCTGGATCGCCTACCGCTGGGCCGAGGGCGACGAGCTCGACGAGGTCCTCGGCGACTCCCAGCTCGCCGCCGGCGACTTCGTGCGCTGGATGAAGCAGCTCCTCGACCTCGCCGGGCAGGTCGCCAACGCCGCCGGCGACACCCCCCTGCGCTCCACCGCCCGCGAGGTCGTCACCCGCCTCCGCCGCGGGGTCGTGGCCTACTCCAGCCTCGCGGAGTAGGGGACCTTCTTCCGGGTCGGCTCTCCGGCGCTGGCGGCCGTGGTTTGGTCACCAACCGCAACCTTCGGCGCCCTGCACGTGCGGTTGGTGACCAAACCGCACGGCCCCGAAGGCGAGTGGGTGAGCCGGGTCGAGTCCGCAGCCGCGCGAAGGAGAGGGAGCGGGGGCCGTGGGTTTGGTCACCAACCGCAGCCCTCGGCGCCGGGAACGTGCGGTTGGTGACCAAACCACGAGTCTGGGAGGCGCGTGGGGGAGCGGGTCAGCGAAGTGCGGCGACAGCGTCCGTGATGGACACGGACCCGTTGACCAGGTCGCACTGCAGACCGACGGTGCCGGGGGCGTCCAGCATCGCGGCGACGACCTCGGCCACGTCGGCGCGGGTGACCTCACTGCCCTCGACGTCCGCCCCGAGGGCGACTCGGCCGGTGGCCGGTTCGTCGGTGAGGGCGCCGGGCCGGACGATGGTCCAGTCAAGGTCGCTGCCGCGAAGGGCGATGTCGGCGTCGCGCTTCGCCTCGACGTAGGCGCGCCAGACCTCGGAGGTGTCGTCGGGCAGTGGCGCATCGACGCCGATGGCGGACACCTGGACGAGCCGGGTGATGCCGGCACGTCGGGCACCCTCGATCGACTTCAGAGCACCCTCCAGGTCGACCGTGCGCTTGCGCCCGATGTCACCGTCGGCCCCGCCACCGGCGGCGAAGACCACGGCGTCGGCGCCGGAGAACGCCTCCGCGAAGGCAGCGGCGTCGTCGCGCTCGATGTCGAGGAGTCGCACCTCGGCGCCCAGAGCCTCGAGGGCGGCGCGTTGATCCTCCCGGCGCACGAGCGCGATCGGGACGTGCCCCCGCTTCACGAGGGAGGTGTGCAGGAGCTGGGCCACCTTGCCGTGGCCGCCGACGACAGCGATTCGACTCATGCGTCCACCGTACGAGGTGAAGCCTCAGCGCTGAAGGGCGCCCAGGAGTCGTTCGGTCGGACTCTCCAGGCCCCAGGTGGTGGCCAGCTGAGCGACCCGGGCGGGGTCGCGCGGCACGCGGGGGAGCTCCATCTCGCTGCGGTCGAGGTCGATGCCGCAGGCGACCGCGGTCACGGCCGGCGCCACGGCGAGGTAGTCGAGGGCGGCCTTGATCTTGCCGCGAGGACCGGGTCCCATGTCGCTCGCCGGGTCCTGGGCGGCGGCGACGATGCCGTCGATGTCGTCGAAGCGCTGGAGCAGGGTCGCAGCAGTCTTCTCGCCCACCCCCGCGACGCCGGGCAGGCCGTCCGACGCGTCGCCGCGCATCGTGGCGAAGTCGGCGTACTGGCGGGCATCGATGGAGTACTTGTCACGTACCCAGTCGTTGGTCACCCGCTCGTGCCTGCCGACACCTCGGGCGATGTAGAGGACACGGACGTCGGCCCCGTCGTCGACCAGCTGGAAGAGGTCGCGGTCGCCCGTGACGATGTCGACCGGCCGGCCGGCGCCCGTCGCGAGCGTGCCGATCACGTCGTCGGCCTCGTAGCCGTCGGCGCCGATCACCGTGATCCCGAAGGCCTCCAGGACCTCGAGGATGATCGGGACCTGCACCTGGAGGGGATCGGGCACCTCCTCGACGTCGGGGGCCGACTCGACCTCCTCGACCACCCGGTGGGTCTTGTAGGTGGGGATCAGGTCGACGCGCCACTGGGGTCGCCAGTCGTTGTCCCAGCAGCAGACCAGGTGCGTCGGTTGGTACTCGTCGACCAGGCGGCTGATGAAGTCCATGAGGCCGCGCACGGCATTGACCGGTGTCCCGTCGGGTCCCTTGATCTCGGGCACACCGAAGAAGGCGCGGAAGTACATCGAAGCCGTGTCGAGCAACATCAGCCGGCCCGGGCCGGTAGGGGTCTCATCGGTTCTGGTCTGCGGCTCGGTCACGTCGCGCATCCTGCCACGCTCACCGCGTTACCCTGTCGCGCGTGGCGACCGAGCTGGAGACGACCGACCGGAAGATCCTTGAGCTGCTGGCGAGGGACGGGAGAATGTCCTTCACCGACCTGGGCAAGGCGACCGGTCTCTCGACCTCGGCGGTCCACCAGCGGGTCAAACGACTCGAGCAGCGCGGTCTGATCCTCGGCTACGGCGCCACGATCAACCACGACGAGGTCGGCCTGCCGCTGACGGCATTCATCTCGATCCGCCCGATCGACCCCTCCCAGCCCGACGACTCTCCCGAGCGCCTGCGCGACATCCCGGAGATCGAGTCGTGCTGGTCGGTCGCCGGCGAGGAGTCCTACATCCTCAAGATCCGGGTCCCCACGCCTGCTCACCTGGAGAACCTGCTCGCGCGTGTTCGCGCCGCCGCCAATGTCTCCACGCGTACGACGATCGTGCTGTCCACGCCCTACGAGAACCGGCCGATGATGGGCGAGTGACCTTGGTGGGGTTCGACGCGCGTCAGGAGCTGCGGTTTGGTCACCAACCGCAGCTCCCAGGGGCGTGTCTCTGCAGTTGGTGACCAAACCGCAGGCCCTGGCCTGCGTGGCCGACACCAGTTCGAGCCCGACAGTTTGCGGGGTTCGTCTCCACCGGGGATCGGTCGAACCTAGGGTGCCCCAATGGTGCAATCCGATCACTCCCTCTTCTCCATCACGCCGCCCCCCTTTCCCGCGAGCCTCCCGTGCGGGACGGCGCAGTTGCGGCGCTTCACCGCCGCCGATGCCCCCAGCCTGCTGGCGGCGGGCGCGGACCCGGGGATCTTGGCCTTCACCAGTCTCGACGCCATGACGACCGTCGACGAGATCGACACCTGGCTCGCCAACCGCGAGGCGGAGGAGGCGGCGGGTGGGGGGCTGAGCCTGGCGATCGCCGAGGACGGCGCGGCCCTGGGCGCGGTGCTGCTCCTGCACCATGACCTCGACGCGGCGACGGCCGAGCTGGGCTACTGGCTGCTGGCCCCGGCTCGCGGGAGGGGACTCGCCACGCAGGCCCTGCGGGCGTTGCGTGACTGGTGCTGCGAGGCCGGCTACCAGCGCATCTCGCTGGTCGCCAACCTCGACAACCAGGCCACCCACCGGGTGGCTCGCCGGTGCGAGTTCCAGGCCGAGGGCGTGCTGCGCTCCTACGGCTTCGACCGGTCCGGGATCCGCGAGGACGTCGTGAGCTTCGCCTACGTCGCGCCCGGCCACGAGGCCCAGCGATGAGCAGGCAGACGAAGCAGGAGCGCCGTCAGGGGTCCTCGCGTGGCGCCGGGGTCGACCTCGCGCTGGTCCTGGGCATGGGGGTGTCCACGGTGCTGGCCATCGTGACCAGCCTGTCGATCTCGACCTCGGTCGTGCTCGGGCTCCTCGTCGGTCTCGTGGGCGCCACGACGACGCTGCAGATCGACACGTTGCTGCGCCTGGAGAAGCGGTTCAACGCCGACGACTCGAGGATCATGCTGCTCCGGGAGATCGAGCGGGCCCCCGAGCTGCTGGCCAGCCTCACGGCGATCGCCAAGGCGGCCGCCGACGCGATCGAGCAGCACACCGACCACCAGGAGTTCACCGAGGCCGCCCGCGACACCATCGCGACGGCTCGGGCGCAGCTCGTGGGCCTCGCCGACGGCCGCATGGTGGTCGAGGACGGCAACACCCGCTGGATGAAGACGCGCCTCCAGGAGTGCCAGAGCTCCGTGCTCGCCACGAGCGTCGACGGAGACCTCGGGTGGTGGCTCTCCCCGTCCGGGCAGGGCTACCTGGCGGTCAACGCCGAGCTGGTCACGCGCAAGGTCTACGTCCAGCGCATCTTCCTGGCCACCCACCAGGGCCCGGCGCTGCGCGAGGTGCTCGACGCCCAGGTGGCGGCGGGTGTCGACGTGCTGGTGCTCAACCCGGCGACCTCCATCCCGCCGGCACTCATGCGCAACTTCGCGATCTACGACGAGTCCTACCTGGTCGAGGACGAGGTCAACGCCCTCGGCGTGGTCACGGGCTACCTGCACTCGCGCAATCCCAGTGACGTGAACGGCGCGGTGCGCGCCTTCGAGCGCCTCCGCACGCTGAGCCAGCCCTACGTCGCCGGCCAGGTCGCGCCGGCGATCCAGGCGCCCGTCACGGTCACACCCACGCTCGGGCCGTAATTCCTCCCGTATATGCCTCCTGAAGACGGATTCTTTTGACCAAGAGGCCGACATGCGGAAGACTTTGCTGGCATGAGCGGTCTGAGGGCAACAGAAGATGTGAGGTCCGGCGGGTTCCCACGCGTGCTGGTCGTCGGCACGGTGGCCCACGACGCGGCGCAGGGCCTGCGACGCCGGGGCAGTGCCGTCGACACGGCGCCCGACCTGGGAGCAGCCGACCTCGACGCGTACGACGCCGTGGTGCTGCTGGCAGGCAGCGCGGGACGGCCGGGCCTCGTCGATGCGGTCCGGACCGACGCGCTGGGCCTGGTGGTCGTCGGCGCCGTGGACGACGTGGCGAGTCTGGGCCTGGAGAGCCACGCAGCCACCGCCGGCTCGAGCGCCGAGCCCCGTGAGTCGGTCGCCTGGCCGAGCGTGGACCTCGCCGCACGCACGCAGCTGGACGGCGCCGCCTGGACGACCGGCTACGACCTTCACGACGAGGGCTTCGCGCTCCGCGGGACCATCCAGGACACGGTGCTGGGCGCCCGGCGTCTCGGCTCGGGCCGGATCGCGGTCCTCGGGCTCGACCCCGAGCACGTCGACACCGAGCTGCTGGTCAACGCGGTGCTGCACGTCGCCAGACGGACCGCGGGCACACCCCCCAGCACCGACCTCGCCTGCATCGATGAGTGGGCCGCGCTCAAGCACGCCGTCACCTTGCTGCAGGGGCTCCAGGTGAAGGACGGCTCCGTCCCCGACGTCGCCCACCACGAGTCCGCCCACGCGCTGGTCACGCAGGTCTGCGACCTCCTGCCCCGCTTCATCGCCTTCTTCCCCCACGACGCTGCCTACCTGACGGCGCTCGTCAAGGACTTCGAGAGCTGGCGGGAGGGCGGCTTCGCGGTGCCCGACTTCCACGACGCACTGATCGCCTTCGATCCCGCCAGCCAGCGCGCGAACGGCGTGCGGCACCTCGTGCTGTTCCCGATGTACACGCAGAACGGCTCCACCGACCGTCTCTTCGAGGCCGTGCTCATCGAGGTGATCTGGCCCGAGTTCGTCGCCGACCTGGAGGCCGGTGACTACGCCAACCGGCTCTTCCTCCCGATCCGCTTCGTCGACTTCACCCCCGGCTACGACACCCACTCCGCCGTGCTCTTCCCGGAGACCGTCGCCATGCGCACCGTCCCGGACTTCACGTGGGGCGGCATCTTCGCCGACCGCGAGGCCGCCCGCTTCCGCGTCGTGGTCTCACAGGCTGCCCAGGTCACCCGGCTGGCCCTGCCCCCGGAGGTGGAGTGGATGCTGGACCACCAGAGCCTCACCGAGGAGACCTTCGTGATGTGGGACCTCATCCACGACCGCACCCACATGCGCGGCGACCTGCCCTTCGACCCGTTCATGATCAAGCAGCGCATGCCGTTCTTCCTCTACTCGCTCGAGGAGCTGCGCTGCGACCTGACGGCCTTCCGCGCCGCCGTCGCCCTCGAGGCCGAGGGGTTGCCGCACGCCCGGCTCGTGCAGCACGCCATCTTGCTGGACCGCATCTTCCGCTTCGCGATCAGCGGCCCGCGCGTGCGCAACTACGACGGCCTCGGCGGGCAGCTGCTCTTCGCCTGGCTCCACCAGGCCGACGTGCTGCACTGGACGGACAACCGCCTCACGATCGAGTGGGACCGGGTGGCCGAGCACGTGCTCTCCCTCGACGATGCCATCACCGAGCTCTACTGGCGCTCGATCGACCGGTCGAAGCTCGCGCACTGGCTCGCCGCCTACGACCTCGTCTCGCGCACGGTGGAGCCGCACCCGGCCTCGACCTGGGCGCAGGGCAAGCAGGCGCTCCCTCTGACCGGGCCGCTCAAGGAGATGACCAACCTGGTCCTCGACGACGAGTTCCCCCTGTCCATGTTCTACGAGGCGCTGAGCAAGAAGATGTCGACCACCATCGAGTCCACCGCCGGGATCACCTCATGAGCACGACACCGGCCGGTTGCGTGGTCGTCGTGGGTGCGGGCGGCGCCGCCGGGCAGGCGGTCGCCTCGGCGATCGAGGCCACCGGGCGCACGGTCGCCGCGGTGGACCTGGTGATGCCGTCGATCCCCGGGTGCCACGGCTACACCGTCGACGCCACCTCCCGCGACGACGTCGAGCGGCTGGCCGCGCAGCTCCGGGCGGAGCACGGCGGCATCGACGCCCTGATCCACCTCATCGGTGGCTGGCGCGGCGGCAAGGGCTTCACGGGAAACCTCGACGAGGACTGGCTCTGGCTGCGGACCATGCTGGTCGACACCCTGCGCCACACCACCTTGGCGATGCACGACGACCTGGTCGCCGCTGCTGCGGGACGTGTCGTCATCGTGTCGGCGACGGCGGCGGCCAACCCGACCGCCGGGGGCGCCAACTACGCGAGCGCCAAGGCAGCCGCAGAGACGTGGATCATGGCCATGGCCGACTCGTTCCGCCGCGCCCAGCCCGAGCACCTGCGCGCGGCGGCGACCGTCGTGGCGGTCAAGGCGCTGGTGACCCCGGCCATGCGCCGGGAGGAGCCCGACAGGTCCTTCCCGGGCTACACCGACGTCGCCGACCTCGCCGCCGAGCTCGTCCGTATCCTCGCCTCGGACGCCGACGCGATCAACGCGCGGCGCCTGGACCTGACCGCCGACTGATCAGAAGAGACCTCCATGTCGCCGACCCTGCACGACCTTCGGCTCCGCAGCTTCGCCTCGGACAACTACTCGGGCGCGCACCCGGACGTCATGGCCGCCCTGGTCGCCGCCAACGGCGGACACCAGGTCGCCTACGGCGAGGACGTCTACACCGAGCGGTTGCAGGAGGTGCTGGCCGCCCACTTCGCCCGACCCGTCGAGGCCTACCCCGTCTTCAACGGCACCGGGGCGAACGTCGTGGGACTCCAGGCCCTGCTTCCCCGGTGGGGCGCCGTGGTCTGTGCCCAGACCGCGCACATCCACTGCGACGAGAACGGCGCCCCGGAGCGGATGGGCGGGATGAAGCTGCTGCCGGTGCCCACGCCGGACGGCAAGCTCACCCCCGAGCTCATCGCCACGGAGGCCTGGGGCTGGGGCGACGAGCACCGCGCCCAACCACTCGCGGTGTCCATCACGCAGAGCACGGAGCTCGGCACCGTCTACCGGCCCGACGAGATCGCCGCCATCTGCGACTGGGCCCACGAGCACCACATGATGGTGCACCTCGACGGTGCCCGCATCTCCAACGCCGCCGCCAGCCTCGACCTCCCGCTCGCGGCCTTCACCAGTGATGTCGGCGTCGATGCCATCTCGCTGGGCGGCACCAAGAACGGGTTGGTCTTCGGTGAGGCCGTGGTCATCCTCGACAGCGAGCGGATCACCGGTCTGCCCTACCTGCGCAAGATGAGCATGCAGCTCCCCTCGAAGATGCGCTTCGTCTCGGCGCAGCTGATCGCCCTGTGGGAGGGCTCCCTGTGGCGCGACAACGCCAGCCACGCCAACGCCATGGCGGCCCGGCTCGCCGCGGGGCTGGACGGACTCGACGGCGTGCAGGTCACCCAACGGGTGGAGGCCAACGCGGTCTTCGTCGTGATCGAGGACCACGTCGCCGACAAGCTGCGGGAGGCTTTCCGCTTCTACGACTGGGACGCCGCACGCCACGAGCGTCGGTGGATGTGCTCCTTCGACACCACCGAGAGCGACGTGGACGGACTGCTCACCGCCCTGCGCGACTGCCTGGACGCCTGAGCGGCACCCCACCGGACGGCACCCCGCCGGGCAGCGCGGCCACCGGTACGGACCTCGTGCCCCCGGTCCGGCGTGGCGCGCGCCGACACGCCGTCCATCCCTGAAATAGTCTGAATTCTTGACGAACTCCAGGCATCGCGCTGACCTGCGACGACGCGCGTTCATGCAGGTCAGCGACCGGTTGACACCCACCCGGCGCCCGGGAAAGTGTGGGCCGTCCGCTCACGCAGGTCGTGGCCGGCGTACCGACGTCCGAGTGGCCGGGTCGGAGGGTGAAGGCGCCAATCACCTGTCCGATGCGGTTCGCGGAGGTCGGTCCGCCTCCACGAGAGCGACCCGGGAGGGCCCCCCACCCCCTAGACAACGTCACGGTCACGGCAGCCCGTCGTCACCTGGATGGCCGACGGGGTGCGGAGCCCTCCCGGAACTGCCCGCGAATGTCAGCGGTCTCGACCCACCCGGTAGTTTTCACCGTGTGCTCCTGCGAACCTCTCTCGCGCTGGTCGCGGGACTGGCGCTCTCGCTCGCCTTCGAACCTGTCGCCCTCCCGATCCTGATCCCCTTCGCGGTCGCGGGCTTCTTCCTGTCCACCCGCGGCCTGCGCGCCCGCTCCGCGTGGATCCCGGGGCTCGCCTTCGGCGCCGGGTTCTACTTCACCCACATCTCCTGGATGCGCGACTCGATCGGCCCGGACGCCTGGGTCGCCCTGGCGGGCATCGAGTCGCTGTTCTACGCCGTACTGGGTTCGGTGACCGCGGTGCTGCACCGGCAGCGCCTCTGGGCGCTGTGGATGGCGCCGGCCTGGGTGACGGTGGAGGTGCTGCGCAGCGGCTGGCCCTTCAGCGGGATGCCGTGGGGACGGCTCGCCTTCGGCGTCGTCGACACCCCGGTGGCTCCGGCGCTGCCCTACGTCGGGTCCGTCGGCGTCAGCCTGCTGCTGGCCGCGATCGGTGCCGTGCTGGCCTGGCTCGTGGTGGCCCGCGGCCGGGAGAGGGGGACGGCGGTGCGGTGGGGCGTGGTCCTCGTCGCGCTGACCTTCCTGCCCGCGCTCGCGCCGTACGACGTGCCGGAGACGGGCCGCGCGTCCGTCGCCGCGGTGCAGGGCAACCTGCCCGGGCCGGCCGACAACATCCTCTTCGACTCCCGTCAGGTCACCCAGAACCACGTCCAGGTGACCCTCGACCTGGCCGACGACATCGCGGCCGGCACCCAGCCGGAGGTCGACTTCGTGCTGTGGCCGGAGAACTCGACGGCCAGCGACCCCTTCCTGGACAGCGCGACCAACGCCGCCATCAGGTCGGCGTCGGCGGCGATCGGGGTGCCGATCCTGGTCGGGGCCATCGTCGACGCAGGCCCCGAGCACGTGCTCAACCAGGGCATCGTGTGGGACCCGGTGACCGGGGCGGGGGACCGGTACACCAAGCGGCACCCGGTGCCCTACGGCGAGTACATCCCGATGCGCGACCTCCTCGACGGCACCTTCGGCAAGCTGGCGCTGATCCCGCGCGACATGCTCAGCGGCACCCGCAAGACGCCGCTCGAGATCGCGGGGATCAAGGTGGCCGACGCGATCTGCTTCGACATCGCCTACGACGACGGGCTCTACGACCAGGTCAGCCGCGGGGCGGAGCTGCTCACGGTGCAGACCAGCAACGCGAGCTTCATCTTCACCGACCAGATCGACCAGCAGTTCGCGATGACCCGGCTGCGGGCCATCGAGACGGGCCGCTGGCTCGTGGTGGCCTCACCGAACGGCCTCTCCGGGGTGATCTCGCCCGACGGGGAGGTCGTCGCGACCGCCGACCCCCGCACCCAGGCCGTGCTGGTCGAGGAGGTGGGGCTCTCCACCGACATCACCCCGGCCGTGCACCTGGGCCCGTGGGTCGGTCGCGCATCGGCGCTCGTGACGGGGATGGGCCTCCTGCTGGGCCTGCTCGCGTATCGTCGTCGACGACGCAGTCCGGCGCCGGGAGGGGCACCGGACGTGACGCAGGGTGACGGGGTGGCGCCATGAGCAGCGACGACCTCGGCCGCGTCGTGATGATCATCCCGACCTACGACGAGGCGGAGAACCTCTCCTGGATCGTGGAGCGGCTGCGCCGCGCCCAGCCACGCCTGGACGTGCTCGTCGTCGACGACGGCTCTCCCGACGGCACCGGCGAGATCGCCGACGCGCTGGCCGCGGCCGACCCCCAGGTGCGGGTGCTGCACCGCACCAGCAAGGAGGGCCTGGGGGCGGCCTACCTCCACGGCTTCCGCTGGGCCCTCGCCGAGGGCTACGACGTCATCGGGGAGATGGACGCCGACGGCTCCCACCAGCCCGAGCAGCTGCAGCGGCTGGTCGACGCCCTCGGCGACGCCGACCTCGTCATCGGGGCCCGCTGGGTCCCGCACGGCTCGGTGGTCAACTGGCCGAGGTCGCGCCAGCTCCTCTCCCGGGGTGGCAACCTCTACGTGCGGCTCCTCCTCGGCATCGACGTCCACGACGCCACCTCCGGCTTCCGGCTCTTCCGCCGCCAGACCCTGGAGAAGATCGACCTCGACCTCGTGCGCTCCACCGGCTACGTCTTCCAGACCGACCTCGTCGCCCGCACCCTCAGCGCCGGCCTGACCGTGCGCGAGGTGCCGATCGAGTTCGTCGAGCGGGTCCGCGGCGACTCCAAGATGACGCCCGACGTCGCCGGCGAGTCGTTGAAGCGCATCACGCAGTGGGGTCTCAGCGAGCGCCGCGACCAGCTGCGTCGCGCGCTCGCCCGCCGACGGGAGCGGAGCCGATGAGCCAGGTCCCGCACGGGCCCGCGGCACCGGGCCCCTCCCGACGCCCTGCCGGGCGCCGACGCGGTCGCGTGGGCTGGCTCGTCGTGCTGCTGCTGGTCGTGGTGCCGCTGGCGGAGATCTACGTCCTGATCCAGGTCGGGCAGGTGATCGGGCCGTGGTGGACGATCCTGCTCCTGGTCCTCGACAGCGTGATCGGGGGCTGGCTGATCCGTCGCGAGGGGGCCCGCGCCTGGCGCGCGCTCAACGGGGCGATCGGCGGTGGTCGGATGCCGGCGCGCGAGATCGCGGACGGTGCGCTGATCCTGGTCGGTGGCACCCTGATGCTCAGCCCCGGGTTCGTCACCGACGCCCTCGGCATCCTGCTCATCCTGCCCGTCACCCGGCCGTTGTTCCGTCGCCTGCTGACCGGCTTCCTGGCCCGCCGCGTGGTCGTGGGCCCGATCGGTTGGCCGGGCTTCCCGGGGGGCGGTAGCGCTCCCGGCGCAGGTCCCGGTCCCGGTGCCGGCCCCGGTCCTGGTCCGGGGGGACCGGTGGTGCGCGGCGACGTGATCGACGACCCGCCGCGGTGAGCCGTCGGCGTACGACATGACTCTCGCCCCGACCCGGCGGACCGGTTCGGGGCGAGGACGTCGTGCCCAGCTGATCGACTCAGGCTGGTCTAGTCAGGTTGGTCGGCTCAGGCCGAGGCAGCCTTGCGCTTCTTGGCATTGGCACGGTGCAGGTGCGCCGGCCCGATCTGGCCGCCGCGCAGCAGGTCGAGGCGCTCCTTGAGGATGTCCTCGAGCTCCTTCTCGGAGCGACGCTCCAGCAGCATGTCCCAGTGGGTGCGGACCGGCTTCTCGGCCTTGACGATCTTCTCGATGCCGTCGGTGCTCAGCCCCTCGGCGCCGCAGCGCGGGCACTCCCAGACCGCCGGCACGTCGGCCTCGACCGACATGGTGATCTCGAAGACGTGCCCCTGGGGGCACTGGTAACCGACCTGCTGACGAGCCGCGAACTCGATGCCGCGCTCGTCCTCGAAGCTCTGGCCTCCGAGTCGTGCGCCACGCAATGTGCGCTCCGCCATGAGGCACCTCCAAACTAGTGTTTCCCCCGTGGAATGTCCTTCTGGTGACCTGTACCCGGTGGTTGGCCCCGCGACACACGGAGGGCTGTGATCAGGGACAACTCACCAGGTCTCAACGTAGCGACAGTGACCAACATTCCCCCAATTACGTGAGGATCCGCCGGTGTGTCAACCCGGGGCGGCCACCTGGTGGGACGGGTCGGGCCGGTCGGAGCCCGGGAGCGGCGCTCAGATCACGCTCGGCACGACGTTGCCGGCCTGCTCGATGCCGCGCTTGGTGTCCACCTTGAGCAGCAGCGCACCACCCACCACGAAGAAGAAGATCAGCGCGAAGATCGCGGGTCGGTAGGAGTCGGTCAGCGCCAGGACGATGCCGAACGTCGCGGTCCCGAACCACGAGGTCCCGCGGTCCATCGCGTGGTAGAAGCTGAAGTACTCGGCCTCCTTGCCGCGAGGGATCAGCAGCGAGAAGTAGGACCGGGCCAGCGCCTGGGTGCCCCCCAGCACGATGCCGATCGCGGCCCCCAGGGTGAGGAACAGCGCCACGTTGCCGGCCGGCAGGAACAGCCCCGCGGTGACGATCAGCATCCAGACGACCAGCCCCGCCAGGATCACCCGCTTGGCGCCGTAGACCCCCGCGGCACGGCCGAAGAGCAGCGCGCCCCCGAACGCCACGAACTGGACCAGGAGGATCGTGGCGATCAGCACGGTCTGGCTGTGGTCGAGCTCCTCGGCCCCGAAGACCGAGGCGGACACGATGACGGTCTGGATGCCGTCGTTGAAGAAGAGGTAGGCCACCAAGAAGGTGAGGGCGACCGGATAGCTCCGCAGGTCACGGAGCGTGGCCCCCAGCTGCGCGAAGCTCTGGCTCACGGCGTTGCCGCTGCGCTGCTCGACGACGTGGGTGGGGGGGTAGTCGCGCAGCCTGAGGAACGGGATCATCGTGAAACCGGCCCACCAGAGCGCGGCGGAGAGCATGCACAGCCGTGCTGCCAGCGCCTCGGACAGGCCGAGGGCGTCGTGGCCGAGGAAGACGGCGAGGTTGAGGACGAGCAGCAGCCCGCCGCCCAGGTAGCCGAACGCCCACCCGCGCGACGACACCCGGTCGCGCTCGTCCTCGGTGGAGATCAGCGGCAGGATCGAGTCGTTGATGACCCCGGCGGCGCCGAAGCACAGGTTGCCGCCGACGATCCCGATCGCGGCGAGCCACCAGTTGTCGCCGGTGGCGAAGAAGATGAGCGCGGCGAAGGCGGAGCCCGACCACGCGAAGAAGGCCAGCAGGCCCTTCTTGTTGGCCGTGCGGTCGGCGTAGGCCCCCAGGGGCGGCAGCACGAGCGCGGACAGGATCGTGGAGACAGTGATCAGCCAGAAGAACAGCGAGTCCGGAGGCAGGCTGAACGAGCCCCACTCGAAGCGGCCGTCCTCACCCCCGACGGCGTTCTCCGCGAGGCCGATGAAGTAGGGGCCGAAGAAGACCGTGCCGATCGTGGTGGTGTAGGCCGAGTTGGCCCAGTCGTACCAGTACCAGGCCTTCTGGTCCTGGGCCCGGTTGAGCGGCCCCAGGTCGGCGATGCCGGCCGTCGGTGTCGTCATGCTGTCTCCCTCCATTGCCCGCGCTCCTCGAGCACGGTCCTCAGCACATCGGTGCGGTCCGTGAACAGACCGTCGACACCCCGGTCGAGGAGCTCCCTCATCTCGTCGGGGGTGTCGATCGTCCACACGTGCACGTGCTTGCCCACCGTGTGGGCGCGGCGCACGAGCCCGGGTGTGGCGATGACCCACCGGCCGCGCCGGTGGGGGATCTGGAGGGCGGCGACCCGCCCACGGGTCAGCAGGTCGGCGAGGCGACCGCTCGGCAGGAACCGGAAGGCGGCGGCCTCGAGGGGGTGCGCCGAGGTCGGCACCAACCCGGCGGTGAGCCGCCGGAAGTGCTGCAGTCGGGCACGCGAGAACGAGCCGACCAGCACGCGCTCCTCGGCGTCCCGGGCGGTGATGAAGTCGGCGAGCGGGACGACGGCGGTGTCCGACTTGAGGTCGATGTTGAACCGCGCGCGTGGGAACTCCTCGAACAGCTCGGCCAGGGTGGGGACCCGCTCCCGGCCCCCGACCAGGGCGCTGCTCACCTCGGCGTACGACGTCGTGGCGATCGGGCCGACCCGGTCGGTGACGCGGTCGAGGATCTGGTCGTGGAAAGCGAGGAGGACGCCGTCTCGGGTGAGGTGCACATCGGTCTCGAGGTAGTCGTAGCCGAGCGCGACGGCGTGCCGGAACGCCGCCATCGTGTTCTCCAGGCCCTCGATGTCGGGGTGGTAGGCCCCGCCGCGGTGGGCGAAGGCCAGCACCGCACCCGGCTGACGCCGAACCTCGTCGAGGTAGGCGAATCCGGTCCTCGGCGACGTCACGGTTGCAGTATTCACCCCCGGGCTCGGTTTGGGCGGCGCCGCGGCCCGGTCAGAGCCAGGAGTCGGCGTCGGCTGCTCCGAGCAGCACCGGCAGGGCAGCGATCCACCGGCGTACGAGCAGCTCGTGGGAGGCGCGGTCGCTGACGAGCAGACCGGTCATCGCGGCTCCGGTGAGGAGGTCGATGGTGAACTGCACCAGGGTGGGGACCCGGGGGTCGGTGGTGCCGACGATGTCGCTCACCGCCCGGTGCACGGCCTGGAAGACGGTGCGCTCGACGGGCACCAGCGCCTCGCGCAGGTCGGCATCGGTGCGGGCCGCGACCCACAGCTCGAGCACGACGAAGAAGGCGGGGTGCTCCAGGTCGCTGCGGACGACCGCCACCGCGCGCTCCCAGGACCCGGGCTCGGCGGCCTCCGGCCGGTGCGGGGGGCCTGAGCGCAGGATCCCCAGGCGCCGGGACGCGACGTCCTCCACGACGCCCACCATGAGACGGGCGCGGGTGGGGAAGTGGTGGAGCAGGGTGCCGCGCGCGACCCCCGCCCGGGTCTGCACCTCCGCGATCGTGGTGGCGGCGTGACCGCACTCGAGGAGCGAGGCGAACGCCGCATCGAGCACCCGGGTCCGGGTGGCCGTGGAGCGTTGCTCCTGGGTGCGACGGGAGGGGTGACCTCGGGACATGGGCTCACCGTAGCGCCCGGATGTGGCCCGCGGATGTGGCCCCGGATGTGGCCCCGGATGTGGCACAGTGTCACAAACAGTCCAAACAGACGGAAAGTGACGTCATGCCCCCCACGAGTCCTCGTCAGCAGCTGAGCCGCACCCTCCGTCAGGGGGCCGGCCTGGCCCGGGTGGCGGCCACCGCTGCCCGCAACCCCGACCTGCGGCGCGGGCTCGTCGCCCAGGTCAGCGGGGGGAGGCTCGGGGGAGCGGTGGTCGCCGGGGGAGTGGCGGATGGTCCTGGGGCTCTCGACGTGGCGGTCGCGGCGCCGACCGGGGTGGCGGACTTCCCTCGCCACGTGCACGCGCAGGCCGAGTGCTCGGCCGCCCCGGCCGAGGTGGCGGCCTACGTGCGGGACTTCGGGCGGCTCGCCCAGTGGCTCACCATCCACTCGACCTGGCGCGGCGAGGACCCCGGCGTGATCGAGGTCGGTGACCGTTTCGCCCAGCAGATCCTGCTGATGGACATCCCGGCCGAGGCGCGGTGGAGCGTGGCGTCGGTCGACGAGGGGGGTTTCGCGCTGCGGGGGACCGGACCGATGGGGATCACGCTCGGGCTGTGGTGCACGGTCGTGGCTGCCGGCAGCGGGTCGGTCGTGCGGCTCGACGCGGGCCTGGACGGAGCGCCGGTCCGCGGCCCCGTCGGCTCGACCGTGGTGCGCAGCGCGGAGCGGTCGCTCGCCGAGTCGCTGGTGCTGCTGTCCTCGCAGGTCTCCGGCTCGGCGCCCGCGCGGCTGCAGGTGTCCGACGAGCCGGTGCGGCACGCCGCCACCGGTGTCCTGCTGGACCCGCGCACCCCCGTGCTCGTCGGGGTCGGTCAGGTGGTCCAGCGGGAGCCGGACGTGACCCAGGACCCCGTGGCGATGTCGGTCGCGGCGCTGCGTGCGGCGCTGAGCGACAGCGGCGCCGATGCCGACCTGCTGTCCCTCGCCGACGCGGTCTACGCGGTGCCCAGCGCGTCGTGGACCTACGCCGACCAGGCGCTGATGGTCGCCGACGCGCTGGGCGCGCGCCCTGACGAGACCGTGCAGTCCAGCCCCTACGGCGGCGACGGCGGTCAGCTCGTCGTCAACGACGCGGCCGAGCTGGTGATGACCGGTGGCGCGCAGGTGGTCCTGCTGAGCGGGGCCGAGTGCGGCGCCACCTCGTCGTGGGCCCAGAAGGCCGGGGTGGGCCTGGACTGGCCGCGACAGGACCCTGACGTCGCGCCGAGCCGGGTGATCGGGGTCGACCTGCGACCCAACAACGAGGCGGAGACCGCCGTCGGCCTCGGAGCGCCGATCTACACCTATGCCCTGATGGAGACGGCCGTGCGCGGACGCCTGGGGCGCAACCGGGCCGAGCACGCCGGCCGGGTGTCGCGGCTGTGGGCAGGCCTGTCCGACATCGCGTCGCGCAACCCCTACGCCTGGTCGCCTGGGCCGCAGTCGGCCGACCGGATCGCGTCGGTGACTCCCGACAACCGCGCCGTGTCGTCGCCGTACACGAAGCTGATGTGCGCCAACCTGCAGGTCGACCTCGCGGCCGGACTCATCCTGACCAGCGTGGCCGCGGCCCAGGCGGCCGGGGTGCCGCAGGACCGCTGGGTCTTCGTGCACGCGGGCGCCTCCGCCCACGACGAGTGGTTCGTCTCCGAGCGCGCCGACCTCTCGCGCTCGCCGGCCATCGCGGCGCTCGGTGCTGCGGCGCTCGGCCACGCCGGCGTGGGCATCGAGGACGTCGCCCACGTCGACCTCTACGCCTGCTTCCCCTCGGCGGTCCAGATCGGGGCCGATGCGCTCGGTCTCCCGGCCGACGACCCGGCACGCCCTCTGTCGGTGACGGGTGGCCTGACCTTCGCCGGCGGACCCGGGAACAACTACGGCACCCACGCGATCGCCTCGATGGTGCCGGTGCTGCGCGCCGACCCGACCTCGCGCGGGCTGTGCACGTCCCTGGGCTGGTATGCCACCAAGCACGCCCTGGCCCTCTACTCCGCCACCCCGCCCGAGCGCGCCTTCGCGCACCTGCGTCCCGTGGTCGCGCACCCACCGAAGCGACCTGTGGTGACGGCGTACGACGGCGACGCGGTGCTGGAGGCCTACACCGTGCCCTACCTCCACGACGGCACGCCCGAGGCCGGGATCCTGAGCCTGCTCACCCCGGACGGCACCCGGGTGCTGGTGCGCACCACCGATCCGACGCTGGTCGCTGCGCTGCAGGACGAGGACCCGCTGCGCTGGCGGGTGAGCGTGGCCGGCGAGACGGTGACGCTCCTCGGCCCGGCCGACGGGGACCTGCCTGCGCCGCCGCCGTCACCGGTGACCCGCTCGCTCGAGGGAGCCGTGCTGGTCGTGACGCTGGACCGGCCCGACGTGCGCAACGCCATCGACGCCCGGACCGCCGAGGCGCTGGAGCGCGCCATCGACGACGCCGAGGCCGACCCACGGGTGCGGGCGATCGTGCTGACCGGAGCCGGCGGCACCTTCTGCGCCGGCATGGACCTCAAGGCCGCGGCCCGGGGTGAGCTGCCCCTGACCGCGGGCCGTGGCCCGCTGGGGCTCACCGGTCGACCTCCCGTGAAGCCGCTCGTCGTCGCCGTCGAGGGCAGCGCGCTGGCGGGCGGGTGTGAGCTCGCGCTGGCGGGCGACCTCATCGTCGCGGCCTCCGACGCGGTCTTCGGCGTGCCCGAGGTCAAGCGCGGCCTCGCGGCCGCCGCCGGAGGAGTGCTGCGCCTGCGTGAGCGACTGCCCCGCAACATCGCCATGGAGCTGGCGCTGCTCGGTGAGCCGATGTCGGCGGTACGACTGGCCGAGCTGGGCCTGGTCAACCGGGTCACCGCACCGGGTGACGCACTCGCGGTCGCGCTCGACCTGGCCCAGGCAGTCGCCGCCAACGCGCCGCTCAGCGTCGCCATCGGCAAACGGATCGTCGACGAGTCGCCCGGCTGGCCGGCCGACGAGGCCTTCGACCGGCAGACCGAGCTGGCCTCGCCGGTGATCCTCTCCGACGACGCCCGCGAGGGCGTGGCGGCCTTCGCCGAGCGGCGTACGCCGGTGTGGACGGGGCGCTGAGCCACCGCGGTCGTCCTGCGCTCGGGCGTGGACAGGCGTGGGACGGCCGGGCGGTCGGGAGGGCGGTCGGGAGGGAACGGGATTGGTCGGGCGCGGGTGCTTCACCTGCACGCCGAGCGGGGCTACGGTCGGAGCATGGAGAGCATGAGCTGCCCCCGCTGCGGCACGGAGATGGTGACCCGCTCGATCGGAGACGGTGAGATCAGCCAGTGCCCCGACGGGCACGGCGTGTTCCTCGACCGCGCCGACCTGGGGATGCTGATCGAGGCCGAGCACGACTGGCACCGCCACGCCGGCGCCCACACCGCGCCCATCCCTCGCATCACCGCCGACATGGAGGCCGCGCCCCCGGCCCCGCGAGCTACGTCCCGCGCGTGGGTCGAGACGCTCTTCGGCTGAGCTGTCCTGCGGGCTCCGGAGGCTGCGGTTTGGTCACCAACCGCAGGCCCGAGGGGCAAATAGTTGCGGTTTGTGACCAAACCACGGGCCCAGGACCGGCCGCGTGACCCCGCTCAGATGTCGCGGAACGTCTCGATCGAGGCGCCGAGCTCGTTGAGGCGCTCGGCGAGGTCCTCGTAGCCACGGTGGATGACGTAGGTGCCGCGGAGGACCGAGGTGCCCCGGGAGGCGAGCATCGCGAGCAGGATCACGACGGCCGGGCGCAGGGCGGGCGGGCACATGAGCTCGGCGCCGGTCCAGTTGGTGGGGCCCTCGATCATCACCCGGTGCGGGTCGAGCAGCTTCACGTGGCCGCCGAGCTTGTTCAGGTCGGTGAGGTAGATCGCGCGGTTGTCGTAGACCCAGTCGTGCAGGTAGGTCTGCCCGTCGGCGACGGCTGCGATGACGGCGAAGAACGGCAGGTTGTCGATGTTGAGGCCGGGGAAGGGCATCGGGTGGATCTTGTCCAGCGGTGCGTGCAGCTGTGAGGGCTGGGTGGTGAGGTCGACCAGGCGCGTGTTGCCGTTGGCGGCGACGTACTCCTCGGTGCGCGCGTAGTCCAGGCCCATCTCCTCGAGCAGCGCGAGCTCGATCTCGAGGAACTCGATGGGCACGCGGCGGATGGTGATCGAGGACTTCGTGACGATGGCGGCGGCGAGCAGCGACATCGCCTCGATCGGGTCCTCGCTGGGGGAGTAGTCGACATCCACGTCGATCTCCGCGCACCCGGTGACCGTGAGCGTGGTGGTCCCGATGCCGTCGACGGTGACGCCGAGGCGCTGCAGGTAGAAGCAGAGGTCCTGGACCATGTAGTTGGACGAGGCGTTGCGGATGATCGTCGTGCCGGGGTGCAGGGCGGCCGCCATCAGGGCGTTCTCGGTGACGGTGTCGCCGCGCTCGGTCAGCACGATCGGACGGGTCGGCTCGATCGCCCGGTTGACCTGCGCGTGGTAGAACCGGTCGCTCGCCTTGACCTCGAGGCCGAAGGGGCGCAGGGCGCTCATGTGCGGCTCGACGGTGCGGGTGCCGAGGTTGCAACCACCGGCGTAGGGCAGCTCGAAGGTCTCCATGCGGTGCAGCAGCGGCCCCAGGAACATGATGACCGAGCGCGTACGCCGGGCCGCCTCCTCGTCGAGGTTGGTGAGGTCCAGCTCCTTGGGCGGGATGATCTCGAGGTCGTTCTCCTCGTTGAGCCACTTGGTCTGGACCCCGAGGCTGTTGAGCACCTCGAGCAGCCGGTTGACCTCCTCGATCCGCGCGACCTTGCGCAGCGTCGTGCGGCCACGGTTCAGCAGCGAGGCGCACAGCAGCGCGACCCCCGCGTTCTTGGAGGTCTTGACGTCGATGGAGCCCGACAGCGTCGTGGGGCCGGTGACGCGCAGGTGGGTGGGTCCGGCACCCACGGCGACGATCTCGGAGTCCAGGGCCTCGCCGATCCGGGCCAGCATCTCCAGCGAGAGGTTCTGGTGGCCCTTCTCGATGCGGTTGATCGCGCTCTGACTGGTGCCGAGGACGGTGGCCAGCTGGTGCTGCGTCAGTCCACGGTGCTTGCGCGCGTCGCGGATGAGGTTGCCGATCCGGCCCTTGTAGTCCGTTGCCATGCATCGACCGTAACTCACATATGAGATAGCGCCAATCTTGCCGCGCTCGGCCGAACGACCAGGGAGGGGCGACGGGGGAGTCGGAGGGGCGAGGGTTGACCGTCCCACCCAGACGGGTGCAAAGATCAGCAACATGCGTGCCACGACGATCCATGCGCCCGGTGACATCCGGGTCTCCGAGGTCCCCGACCCGACCATCACCGCGCCCACGGACGCCATCATCAAGGTCACGGCGGGCTGCATCTGCGGCTCCGACCTGTGGCCCTACCGCGGCGAGAACCCGATCGAGGCCGGGGCGACCATCGGCCACGAGTGTGTCGGCATCGTGGAGGAGGTGGGCTCGGAGGTCCGCTCCTTCAAGCCCGGCGACTTCGTCGTGGTCCCCTTCTGCCACAGCGACAACAGCTGCGCCCACTGCCAGCACGGCGCGCAGTCAGCCTGCACCAACTTCGGTATGACGGTCAGCGGGCAGGCGGAGTACGCGCTCGCGACGCAGGCCGAGGGCAGCCTGGTCAAGCTGGACGGGATCCCGGACGCGGCGATGATCCCCTCGCTGCTGGCCCTGTCCGACGTCATGCCGACCGGATGGCACGCCGCGGTCAGCGCCGGCGTGCCCGAGGGCGGGACCGTCGTGGTGGTCGGCGACGGCGCGGTCGGCCTGTGCGGGGTGCTCGCGGCCTCGGTCATGGGAGCCGAGAAGGTCATCGTCATGTCGCGGCACGAGTCGCGCCAGAAGATCGCCACCGCGTTCGGTGCGACCCACGTCGTCGCGACCCGCGGCAAGGAGGGTGCGGCCGAGGTCAAGGAGATCACCGAGGGCATCGGCGCCGACGCCGTGCTGGAGTGCGTCGGCACCGACGCCTCGATGGGCACGGCGTTCGCCGTCGCACGTCCGGGCTCGATGGTCGGCTTCGTGGGCGTGCCCCACGGGGTGCAGCTCCCGGTCCAGCGGATGTTCTCCAAGAACGTCGGGCTGCGCGGCGGGATCGCCCCCGTCCGGCGCTACCTGCCCGAGCTCCTCGACCTGGTCACGTCCGGCACCATCAACCCGGGCCTGGTCTTCGACTCGACGCTCCCGCTGGACCAGGTGGCCGACGGCTACCGCGCCATGGACGAGCGACGCTCCATCAAGGTGATGCTCGACCTGCAGGCCTGAGGGCGCTCAGGCGCGCGCGAGGTCCTGCTGGTGCGTGCGGGCGTGCGACGGCACCGGCGCGCAGTCGCACGTGTCGGAGCACGCGAGGAACGAGTGCATCGCGTGGCCGCAGTGACTGCACGGCATGTCATGGCTGAGCAGGTGGCTGTTGCCCTGCACGGTGTCCCACATGGAAGTGCCCCCCAGGAATCGTCGGTACCACACGACGGTAGGTCGCGCTGGGCGGCGTTGACGAGCGAAACGCCGCAAAGTAGTCCCAACTGACTACGGATCTGACCTGTTTGGGGCCCTCCCACGCACGGGTACGACGGCGCTCAGGCTTGGCAGGTCGGGCACCAGAAGGCGGTGCGAGCGGCCAGGACGCCCGACCTCACGTCGGTCCTGCAGCGCCGGCAGGGGAGTCCCGCGCGTCCGTAGACGTAGTGGGCGTCCACCCGGCGGGCCCGCCCGTCCGGTCGCTCCCGGTCGTCCGGGTCGGTGGTGACGATGCGACCGGCCCGCACACCGGCTCGCAACAGCACACCGAGGTCGTCCCAGATCGCCCGCACCGTGGCGCCGTCGACCTCGCGTCCGGGCGTGAAGGGGCTCGTCGCCTGCCGCAGGAGCACCTCGGCGCGATAGATGTTGCCGACGCCGGCGATGACCGACTGGTCCATCAGGAGCGTCCCGATCGGAGCCCGGCTCCGGCCGACCCGATCCAGGAAGGCCTCGACATCGGCGTCCGGTCGGAGGGGATCGGGCCCCAGCCGGGCCAGCAGGACGTCGCGTTCGGCCGCGGTCAGCAGCTCGCACGCGGTGGGACCGCGCAGCTCGACCCAGTGCTCCTCGGACCTCAGCAGCAGGCGGAGCGCACCGCGTGGCTCGGGCGCCGGCGTCGTCCCGTCGCGGAACCGCCCGAACAGGCCGAGGTGCACGTGGAGCCACAGGTCGTCGTAGCGGTGGAAGAGGTGCTTGCCCCAGGCATCCGTCTGCTCGACCACCTGGCCGTCGATCAGGGCGGCCCCCTCCGCGAAGCGCCCTTGCGGGCTCGACGCAGCGACGCGTCGACCGAGCAGCAGCTGCCGGTGGCGTCGCGCGAGACGATGGACGGTGTGGCCTTCGGGCACGTCCCCGAGTGTGCGGTGGGGCGCCAAGGCCGTGCCGGATGCGGGTCCGGCCGCCTCACCCCTTCGTGGGGTTGCGTCGTCGCCACGACGACGTAGGTTCGAGACATGACGAACTCGAACAACCATTCGACGCCCACCGAGGCAGCGGCCCGGCCCGACGAGACCGACGTCCTCGGGGGCGACTCGGGCAACACGACCGAGAAGGATCCCGCCGACTGGGTCACCGGCGACGAGCCGATGACCGGCGCCCAGCGCAGCTATCTCGACACCCTGGCGCGCGAGGCGGGCGAGACGCTCACGGCCGACCTCACCAAGGCCGAGGCCTCCGAGCAGATCGACCGGTTGCAGGGCCCTTCCGAATGATCCTGGACATCGCCGATAACTGACATTATGTCAACTCAAACGGATCGGGCCGCGACTGGCACCGGAAATGGACAGCCAGTGCGCCGCACGGCGATCCTCTTTCACGGGACCGCGGCACACCCTGACGTCGTCTGGCTTCCTTGGCTGCGAAGGCGGCTGAGCGCACGCGGCTACGCCGTCGAGACGCCGCACTATCCCGGGCTCAACGTCGAATCCATCACGACGTTCCTGCCGAAGGTCCTGGCCAACCACACGTTCGACGAGAGCACCGTCCTGGTCGGACACTCGGGCGGTGCAGCGCTGCTGCTCGCGATCCTGGAGCACATCGACACGAGGGTGGACCAAGCCATCCTGGTCGCCGGCTACTGCACCCAGCCCAACGCTGAGGACGAACCCGTCCTGCAGCACGCCTATGACTGGGCGGCGGTGCGGGCCCACGTCCGCGACCTGTACTTCATCAACTCCCGCGAGGATCCGTACGGCTGCGACGACAAGCAGGGACGAGCCATGCTCGAACGGCTCGGCGGCACCCAGATCATCCGCGACGACGGCCACTTCGGAGACATCGACCAGCCGTATGAGTCCTTCGAGCTTCTGGACAGGCTGATCGATTGACGGCGACGCGGCGCTCGCCCGGGTGCACCTCGGCGGCAGGGGCGCAGGTTGCTCCCCTACGATCGGGCGCATGTCGACACGACCCCTGACCCTGATCGCCGCCCTGGTGCTGGCTGCCTCGTTGGCCGCCTGCGGTGGCGATGACACCGCCCAGACCGCCACCGACCCGGGAGGCGGATCCGACGGCGAGCCGTCCGTGACGGTCCCCGACAACCCCAACGCCGTCCCCTGCACCTACGCCGAGGGCGCCCCGGCCGCCAGGGACGCCGACCTCCCGACCGACATGTCGGCCTACGACGGTGAGGTGCCCGCCACGATCGCGACGTCGGCGGGCGACATCGAGGTGACGCTCGATGCGAGCGCCACCCCGTGCACGGTCAACTCGTTCACGTCGCTGGCCAACCAGGGCTACTTCGACGACACCCCCTGCCACCGGCTCACCACGAGCCCGGTCTTCGGCGTGCTCCAGTGCGGCGACCCGTCCGGCACGGGCGGTGGCGGCCCCGGCTACAGCTTCCCCGACGAGCTCACCGGCGAGGAGACCTACCCGGCCGGCACGCTGGCCATGGCCAACGCGGGCCCCGACACCAACGGCTCCCAGTTCTTCCTCGTCTACGTCGACACCCAGCTCGCCGCCGACTACACCGTCTTCGGCACCATCGCGCCCGAGGGCGTCCAGGCGCTCGCCGACCTCGCGGAGGGTGGCGTCGAGGGCGGCTACGAGGACGGTCCCCCGGCCACGCCCGTGACCATCGAGAGCGTCACGATCGGCTGAGCGCCTCCGCGTGCGGGAAGCGCACGCCGCTCAACGACTCCGACGTCGCCCAGCACGCGCGGGCGAGGTCGGGGTCGAGGGCCGCCTGGCTGCGCCCGACGCCCACCGGCCACCCGGTCATCTCCCCGACGTGGTGCGGCCCCAGGTAGGTGTTGCCCGGGACGTCCATGGTGGCGGCGTACAACGTCGGCAGCGCGCCCTGCCACGACCGCATCCCCACGAGCCCGTGCCCCCAGGACCCGATCCAGGTCTTGAGGCCACTGCCGGTGTTGGACGTGATCGAGGTCGCCGTCGACCCCGGGTGGGCTCCGGTCACCCGCAGCGTGCTGCCGGCAGCCGTCAGCCGTCGCTGCAGCTCGCTGAGGAACAGCATGTTGGCGAGCTTGGACTGCGCATAGGCGGCGTACGGCGTGTAGCCGCGCCGTGACCAGTCCAGGTCGTCGAGGTCGAGCTGCCCGGCCCGGTGGGCCAGGGAGCTGACGACCACGACCCGATCGGTCAGTCGTGGCAGCAGCAGGTTGGTCAGCGCGAAGTGACCGACGTGGTTGGTCGCCAGCTGCAGCTCGATCCCATCGACGCTGAGTCCGAACGGGACGCCCAGGATGCCGGCGTTGTTCACCAGGACGTCGACGTCCCCCACGTCGGAGGCGAACGCGTGGACCGAGGACAGGTCGGACACGTCGAGCACCCGGACCTCCACGGAGCCGCGGATGGTCGCGGCAGCGGCGTCGCCCTTCTGGCGGTTGCGCACGGCGAGGGTCACGTGGGCGCCGTGGAGGGCCACAGCGCGGGCCGTCTCCAGGCCGATCCCGCTGTTGGCGCCCGTGACGACGAAGTGTCGACCCTGCTGCGAGGGCATGCGGGTCCAGGGGCCGACCCGCGCGTTGCGCACCATCAGCTGCGGTGCCCGATGACGTAGTCGACGGGCTCGCCGAGGGAGACGGTGCGCGACACGGTGCAGATCCGGTCGTGGGTCTGCTGGACGGCGCGCGGCAGGAAGTCGCGCGCCCGGTCGCCGTCGTCGCCCTCGGGGAAGGCGATGTCGAAGGTGACCTTGAGGCCGACCAGGTGACTGCCGGCGTCGTCCCGGACCTTGTGCCCCTCGGCGCTCACGTCGAAGGAGAGCGGCTGGGCGCGTCGGCCGGTGAGCTCGTCGACGGTCACACCGGCGCATCCCGCGAGCGCGGCCAGCAGGAGCTCCACCGGGGTGAAGTCCGGATCCTCACCGCTGCCGATCGGGACGATCCCGCCGCGCGCGTTGGTCGCCTTGTAGCGCCCCTCGCCGATGCGGGTCAGGTCGATCCCCCGCCAGGTGTCAGGGCTGAGGTCGGGTGTCGGGGCAGTCATGGCGCACAGCCTGCCAGACCCCCCGCGCCTCGTGGGGCCAGCTCAGCGGGCGCGGGCCGCCCAGGCGAGCAGTCCCCGACGGGCGGTGCGGGAGTCGGCTGCAGCCAGCTCCGCATCCCGCAGGTGCGCGTGGTCCCGATCTGCGTGGACCCGTCCGTTGACGATCCCTCGGGCCAGGTGCATCTGCGTCGTCATGGGTGCTCATCCTCTCGACCCCCTCCCGGGGATCATGATCATGTGTAACAAGTAATGCCGCTTGTGCGACTCTTACATCGTAGTGACTCGCAAGGCTCCTCTCCGCATCCGGGCCGGGGTGATCTCGACCACCCCTCACCGACGAGTGACAGGTCACCTGACGGGGGCGAGGAGTGTGGGTCCGACGCCGTCGCCTGGCAGGATCGACGCCATGGCCATGACGACGCGCGAGATCCACCTGACCCAGCGACCCGTCGGGCTCCCCGGCCCCGAGCACTTCGAGACCGCGACGGTCGAGCTGCCGGACCTGGCCGAGGGCGAGGTGCTGGTGCGCAACACGGTCCTGTCGGTGGACCCCTACATGCGCGGGCGGATGAACGACGTCAAGTCCTACACCCCGCCCTTCGAGCTCGGCGCCGCGATGGACGGCGGGGCCGTGGGGATCGTCGAGGAGTCCCGCTCCGACCTGCTCGCCGTCGGCGACACCGTCCTGACGATGGCCGGGTGGCGCGAGCACGCGGTGCTGCCCGCAGCCGCGGCCCGCCGGCTCGACGTGTCACTCGTGCCGGCCAGCGCCTACCTCGGCGTGCTCGGCATGCCCGGCCTCACGGCGTACGTCGGGCTCCGACGGATCGCAGAGATGCGCGAGGGTGACACCGTCTTCATCTCCGGCGCGGCGGGCGCCGTCGGCTCGGTCGCCGGGCAGGTCGCGCGGCAGCTCGGGGCCGGCAAGGTCATCGGGTCGGCGGGCTCGCCGGAGAAGGTGTCGTGGCTCGTCGACGACCTCGGCTTCGACGCGGCCTTCGACTACCACGACGGGCCCGTCGCCAAGCAGCTCAAGGAGCACGGACCCGTCGACGCCTACTTCGACAACGTCGGCGGCGAGCACCTCGAGGGGGCGATCTTCCACATGGCCGACTTCGGGCGGATCGCGCTGTGCGGCGCGATCGCCGGCTACAACGCCGACTCCCCCGAGCCCGGCCCCCGCAACCTGATGATGCTGGTCTCGCGGCGCATCACCATGCGCGGCTTCATCGTCAGCGACCACGCCGACCTCACCTCGGACTTCTACCGCGACGCAGGCACCTGGCTCGCCGCCGGCGACCTCACCTACCGCGAGACGTTCTTCGACGGCCTCGACCAGATGGTCGACGCCTTCCGGGGGCTCTACTCCGGCGGCAACACCGGCAAGATGCTGGTGCGGCTCTAGAGGGTGCGGCCGGCCCTCGGGCCCGCGGTTTGGTCACCAACCGCAGGCCGGAGGGCCTGCGGGCTGCGGTTGGTGACCAAACCACGTCCCCCTGGGACGTGTCACCCATCCCCCGGCACCCGCTCAGTGCGACAGACAGACCGCAGGCAGGTCGAACCACCGCAGGTGCTCGAAGTCGGCGCTGACGTTGCCGGGGTGTCCCGCGAGGTCGGGGCCGGTGGCGGCGTCGAGGAGGGCGGCGCCGTCGCGCAGGTGCTCGGCGAGGAGCTCGACTCCCCCGGTGGCGGTGTTGGTCGGCATCGACACGGTCCCGCCGGCGTAGGAGATGTCGTGGAGGCTGAGCGGCGGGGTCACGAGACCGTCGCGGTGGCGCCACAGGCCGGTGGTGGTGTCGAAGGTGTAGTCGCCGAGCAGCTTCCACCCGTGCCGCGCGACGAGCCGGACCGCGTCGATGACGTAGCCGGCGACCTCGTCGTCGACGAAGTAGTTGAAGTTGACCCGCACCCAGCCCGGCTTGATGCCCTCGCAGCCCTCCGAGATCTCGCGTTCGAACTCGTGGGAGCGCTCGAGGTCGATGCCCAGCAGCCGGTGACCGTAGGGGCCCGCGCAGGAGCAGCCGCCGCGGGACTGGATGCCGAAGAGGTCGTTGAGGAGCGCCACGACGTAGTTGTGGTGGAGGTAGCGCCCGGACGGCGATCGCAGGATGAAGGAGACGATGGAGAGCCGCTCGGCGTCGGGGTTGCCGAGCACCTCGATCGCCGGGTCGTCCTTCCAGGCGCCGATGGCCCGCGAGAGGTGCCGCTCCTCCTGCGCGCGGATCGTCGAGGTGCCGACCGCCGCCTTGAGCTGGAAGACCAGCCCGGCGCGGATCGACTCGATGATGGCCGGGGTGCCGCCCTCCTCGCGGTGCGTGGGGTCGGCGAAGTAGCGGTGGTCGTCGTCGTTGACGTAGAGCACGGTGCCGCCGCCCGGTACGTCGGGGACCCGGTTGACGAACAGCTCGCGGCGCGCGACCAGCACCCCGGGCGTCGACGGGCCGCCGATGAACTTGTGCGGTGACAGGAAGATCGCGTCCTTGTAGGACAGCGGCCGGGCCGGGTCGACGGCCTCCATGTCGATGTCGATGTAGGGCGCCGCGGCCGCGAAGTCCCAGAAGCTCAGCGCCCCGTGCTCGTGCAGCAGCGTCGCGATCCCGGCGGTGTCGGAGAGGATCCCGGTCACGTTGGAGGCCGCCGAGAAGGAGCCGATCTTCAGCGGGCGGTCGGCGTGCTTCTCCAGCTGGACCCGCAGGTCGTCGGTGTCCACTCCCCCGTCGGCGTCCTGGTGGATGACCACCACGTCGGCGATCGACTCACGCCACGGGATCTCGTTGGAGTGGTGCTCATAGGGGCCGAGGAAGACGACCGGCCGCTCCGACGGCGCGATGTGGTCGGTCAGCCGGTGCGCGTCGTCGAGGACCGAGGGGATCCGCAGCCCGAGCACACCGATCAGCTTGGCGATCGCCCCGGTGCAGCCGGATCCGGCGAAGAGGACCACGGAGTCCTCACCGCCGACGGCACGGCGGATGATCTCGCGGGCCTCCTCCCGCAGGCGCGTGGTCTGCAGGCCCGTGCCGCTCGACTCGGTGTGCGTGTTGGCGTAGGACGGGAGCACCTGCTCGCGGATGAAGTCCTCGATGAAGCTCAGCGCCCGACCCGAGGCGGTGTAGTCGGCGTAGGTCACCCGACGTCGCCCGTAGGGCGTCTCCATCAGGTGGTCCTCGCCGATCACGGAGTCTCGGATCAGCTGCAGCAACGCCGCCTTGTCGCGGTCGGCGGCGGGAGAGACATCAGCAGCCGGAGCGGGGGGCACCATCCCCCCACGATAGGCCCCACGACGGGCCCCGGGCAGCACCGCGGGTCGGGAGCACCGCCCCGACCCGCAGCCTGCCTGTCGCACCCGTCAGGTCCCCTCGGGGGCTCTCCTCAGCGGACCACCACGCGCACACGACGGTTGCCGTTGACGACCTGGTCGACCGGTCCGAGCACCTGGCTCTTCTCGAGCTGGAGCTTGCGCCCCGACAGGCTCAGGCCGGCCTGCACCTCGTCGTTGCGCACCTCGGCACGCACTCCCTTGAGGATCTTGGCCAGCGTCCCCTGGAAGGCGGCCTCGCTGTAGAGGAAGTTGCCTCCGGTCAGGGAGATGGTGCCCTTTTGCCCCGCCGCCCGGGCAGGGACCGTGAAGGAGAACGGCACGGTGCGCTGGCCGGCGCTGCTGGTGAGCACCTGACGCAGGATGAGCTTCTCGCCCGCCACTGCGACAGCCGGCTCCTGGCGCCCGAGGGTCACCCAGGTGCCCTTCCGTCGCTGCTGCACCGCGCCGAGCGCGTACGTCGTCCTGGCATCGGTCACGGTCGCGTCGATGGTGGCGCTGGTGACGGTGACCCCCGCCACCTGGCTGAGCCCGAAGAGCACGTCGGGGAGGGCAAAGCTGGACTCGAAGGTGAGGTCCCGGACCGAGGTGAACCGGTCCGCGTGCTCCAGGGTGAAGGGGCGAGCGTCCGGGCCGGTCCCGGTGATCGTCCAGGCCTGCGTCTCCGTGCCGCCGGCGATGCCGTCGATGACCCGGTCATGGTTGGCGAGCAGCTGGTAGAAGGTGAGCTCGGCGTTGGCCTGAGGCACGGTGATGTGGGTGGTGCCCACCCGGGACCTGTCGCCCTTGGTGAGCGTCGAGGTGATGGTCATGGCCTCGGGGAGTGGGCCGAAGGAGCCGGTGATGCCCGTGAGCCTGTCATCGGTGATCGTCCCGATGGGCGCGGCGATGTTGGCGACCTTGAAGGGTGCGCCGAGCGGGTCCTCCTGGACGTAGATCGCGTCCGCCGGGTGCATGCTCATGGTCGCGCGACCGCTGAACTGCATCGGGTGGCCGAATCCGACGACCCGGCCGTCGCACACGCTGGTCGCGGTGCCGACCCCGGCCGCCGTGATGTCGCCGTAGGACAACGACGAGGCGATGTTGCCGCCCGCCACGATGTCGGCGGCCGTCGGCGCGACCGCGCCGTCGGCCTTGCCGACCGCGTAGGTGCTGGCGGCGACGTAGGGCCGCCCGGTGGCGCGGTCGAGACGAGCGGCGCCGACCCCGGCGACACCCAGGGGCATCGGCAGCTGGCGGAAGCCCTGGGCTGCCTGGGCGGCCGAGACGTCGGACTCCCTCGCGATGCGACGCGACAGGTCGGCGTCGACCTCGATCCGCCCGGGAGGCGTGGCGGCACCCAGGTAGTCGTCCATGGCTTCGAAGGGGGTGATGCCCGCGACCGGCGACGAGCCGAACGCCAGACCGTAGGCCACCGCGCCGATCAGGCGACCGTCCGCGGCATAGACCGGGGAGCCGGACATGCCCTGCCAGATCCCGCCCGCGGCCCGGATGGCGGGCGAGTCCAGCTCCATGACGATCATGTCGATCCCCGGGGCGATGCCACCCTGGAGCACACCGAGCACCGTGCCCGAGAAGGGCTCCGGGGTCACCCCGGAGTCGACGGTCAGCCCCTCGACGCCCTGCCCGGCGGTGACGTCGGCGAGCGGGAAGGGGGCGGTGCAGTCCCCGGCGGGCGCGGCGGGGGCCGCCGGGGCGGCTGAGGTGGCCGGGCCCGAGGTGGTGATGCCGAGGAGCAGGCCCGCGGCGGAGACGAGGGCCGCCAGGGACAGGGCCCGGCGGTGGTGGACGGTGTGCGACATGGGGGCGCCTTCCGGGCGAGGGAGGGCGCTCGTGCGCCCGCGTGTGCTCTACGACGCCCCAGCATCGCGGTTGGTTGCCTCCCCGGCACCCCGACGTCCCGCACACCCCACAACTAGGGTGGTCCGGTGACGAGCCCCAGCCAGAGCCTGCAGCACACCGAGGCCCAGGAGCGCCACCGCCTCCTCGACGTGACGTCCTACGACGTACGCCTCGACCTCGCCTCCGACGACGCGACGTTCGGGTCCGTGACCACGGTGCGGTTCACCAGCGAGGGCGGTGCGACGTTCGTCGACCTCAAGCCGGTCGCCGTCTCCTCGATCACCCTCGACGGGCACCAGATCGACCGTGACCTGCTCGATCGTGGGCGGCTGCCCCTCGACACCACGCCCGGCGAGCACGAGCTCGTCGTGGACGCGACCATGCGCTTCCGCAACGACGGCGAGGGGCTGCACCGCAGCGTGGACCCCGCCGACGGCAGGCACTACGTCTACGGCATGTCCTTCATGGACGCCGCGCCCAGCATCTTCGCCTGCTTCGACCAGCCGGACCTGAAGGCGCCCTACACCTTCCACGTCCGGGCCCCCGAGGACTGGGTGGTGATCGGCAACGGGGCCGCCACCAACCCCGAGCCGGGCATCTGGGAGCTGGCGACGACGCAGCCGTTGTCGACGTACTTCGTGACGCTCGTGGCCGGGCCCTACCACCTGGTCCGCGACGAGCACGACGGCATCCCGCTCGGCCTGAGCGCCCGCGCCAGCATCGCGGCAGACCTGGAGAAGGACGCCGACGAGCTGTTCACGCTGACGCGGCAGAGCTTCGACGAGCTCCACCGGATCTTCGGCATCCGCTATCCCTTCGGCGACTACCACCAGGCCTTCGTGCCCGAGTTCAACGCCGGTGCCATGGAGAACCCCGGGTGCGTGACCTTCCGCGACCCGTTGGTGTTCACCTCCCGCGTCACCCGGGGGGCCCGCGTCAACCGTGCCACGACCGTCGCCCACGAGATGGCGCACCAGTGGTTCGGCAACATCGTCACGCCGAGGTGGTGGGACGACCTGTGGCTCAACGAGTCCTTCGCCGAGTACCTCGGCAACCGGGTCACCGCCGACGTCACCGAGTACGACGACGCCTGGACGCACCAGGCCTACGCCCGCCGCCAGTGGGGCCTCACCGCCGACCAGCGACCCAGCACCCACCCGGTCGCCGGCAACGGAGCCGTCGACGCCACGGCCGCGCTCCAGGACTTCGACGGCATCTCGTACGCCAAGGGCTCGAGCATCCTCAAGCAGCTCAACGCGCGCCTGGGCGACGAGGTCTTCTTCGGCGGCGTCATCGACCACCTCACCACGCACCGCTTCGGCAACGCCACGATGCACGACCTCTTCACCAGCTGGGAGAAGGCGGGCGCCGGCGACCTCTCGACGTTCACCTCCAGCTGGCTGCGCACGGCCGGCCCCGACACGGTGGTCCTCGACCGCGCAGCGGGCGTGCTGAGGCGCACTCCCCCGGCCGAGCACCCCGCCGACCGCTCGCACCGGTTGCGCATCGCGGTCGCCGACCAGGGCACCTGGACCACCCGGGCGGTCACGCTGGAGGGCGAGGAGACCGCGGTCGACGTCGGCGACTCACCGGTCGTCATCGACCCCTACGAGGACAGCTGGGGGGTCTTCCTGCCCGACGCGAGGACGGTGCAGGGCCTCAAGACGTTGCTGCCCACGATCACCGACGGCGCGTTGCTGGCAGCCACCTGGAACGCCGTGCGCAGCGCCTTCCACCAGGCTGCCATCGACCCGGCCGACGTCGTGGACCTGCTCGTGGCGCGGCTCCCGATCCAGGACACCGAGTTCACGGCGCGGCACACCCTGCCCTGGGTCTTCTCCAGCGTCGTCCCCCTCGCCGGACCCGACGCCCTGGGGCGCCTCCACGCGGCGGCGCTGGTCAGGCTGCACGCCGCCCAGGCGGGCTCGGAGCTCCAGCTCGCGGCCTTCCGCACGGCGATCACGGCGAGCGCGTCGCCCGACGAGCTGCGCGCCTGGCTGACCGAGGACCTGCCGGCCGGGCTCGAGCGCGACGTCGACCTCCGCTGGCGGATCCTGGTGCGGCTCGCCGCGCTGGGCGCGACCGATGCGGCCGAGCTGGACGCCGCCCTGGCCCAGGAGCCCACCGGGGCCTCCCGGGTGGAGCACACGCGTGCCCGCGTCTCGCTGCCGACCGCGGAGGCCAAGGAGTTCGCCTGGGCCCGTTTCACGGGCGAGGTGGACGTGGCCAACTACGAGCTCGTCGCCGCCGGACTGGGCATGTGGCGCGGTGGTCAGGAGGAGCTGACCGCGCCCTACGTCGCCCGCTACTTCGACGAGCTGCCCGCGACCGTCGACGTGCGCAGCGGCTGGGTCCTCGCCGAGGCTGCGGAGGCGTTCTTCCCGCTGGGGGCGCTGAGCGAGGACACCCTGGCCCGGGCGCGGGCCCTGCTCGCACGCCAGGACCTCGATCCGTCACTGCGTCGCCGCCTGGTCGACCAGGCCGACGAGCTGGTGCGTCGCCTGGCCGTGCGCGCCGCCTACCCCCGGCCATGATCGAGCGCGCACGCCGCCCGGGGCCGTCGGTGCGCACCCGCGTCGAGGAGATCACCGACGACCGGGTGCGCACCAAGGAGGACCGGCTGGTGACCGAGGAGCCGCTGGAGATCCGACTGGCCTGGCCCGGCTCGCCGGCCCGCCGGGTCTGGGTCACCATGCGCACGCCCGGCCACGACTTCGAGCTCGCCGCGGGGTGGCTGCGGCACGAGAGCCTGATCGGCGCCGACCACATCTCCGGCGTCGCCTACTGCACGGACGTCGACCTCGACCCCGAGCAGGAGTTCAACGTCGTCACGGTGAGCCTCGCCGCTCCCCCGCTGCACGACCCCGGCAACCGGCACGAGACCCAGTCGACCGGGTCGTCCGCGTGCGGAGTCTGCGGCAAGGACAGCGTCGCCGCGGCCCTGGACGTGACCGCCGGCACGCCGTGGGCCGGTCCGCTGCCCGATCCCTCCGTCGTACGACGGCTCCCGGACCTGCTGCGCACCAGGCAGCAGGTCTTCGACCGCACGGGCGGGGTCCACGCGGCGGGACTCTTCACGGCCGACGGCACGGCGCTCGTCGTGCGGGAGGACGTGGGGCGGCACAACGCGGTCGACAAGGTCACCGGGGCGCGGGTGCTGGCCGGTGCGTCACCCGCGGAGGCCTGTCTGGTCGTGAGCGGCCGGGCCGGCTTCGAGCTGGTGCAGAAGGCGATCGCGGCGGGGGTCGGTGCCCTGGCGGCGGTCGGCGCGCCCACCAGCCTGTCCGTCGACCTGGCGCGCGAGGCGGGGCTGACCCTCTACGGGTTCACCTCGCCGGGACGCACGGTGCGCTACAGCGGGTGACGTCTGGCACCGCCCGGCGTGGGTGCACCAGGCTGTCGGTGGGCGCCTCTAGGTTCGAGGTGTGCGCATCCTCCACACCTCCGACTGGCACCTGGGCCGGTCCTTCCACCGCGAAGGGATGCTGGCGCACCAAGCGACCTACCTCGACCACCTCCTCGAGGTCGTGGAGTCCGAGCGCGTCGACCTCGTGGTCGTCTCCGGCGACGTCTACGACCGGGCGCTGCCCCCGGTCGACGCGGTCCTGCTGGCCGACGACGCGCTCGTGCGGCTCGCGGCCTCGCGTGCGAGCGTGGTGCTCACCAGCGGCAACCACGACTCCGCGCGCCGCCTCGGCTTCAGCTCGCGCCTCATCGACGCGGCGGGCGTCCACATCCGCACCGACGCCTCCGGGGTCGGCGCCCCGGTGCTGCTGGGGGACGAGCACGGGGACGTGGCGGTCTACGGCCTCCCCTACCTCGACCCCGCGGCCCTCGTCGAGCCCTGGTCCCTGGCCGGTCGCTCCCACGAGGCCGCGCTGAGCGAGGCGATGAGGCGGGTCCGTTCCGACCTGGCAGGTCGTCCCGGCGCCCGGTCCGTGGTCCTGGCGCACGCGTTCGTGGCAGGAGCGCAACCGAGCGACTCCGAGCGCGACATCTCCGTCGGCGGGGTCTCGATGGTGCCCACCTCCCTCTTCGACCGCGTCGACTACACCGCGCTGGGTCACCTCCACGGCCGCCACACCCTCACCGACCGGGTCCGCTACAGCGGCTCCCCGCTCGCCTACTCGTTCTCCGAGGCCGACCACCTCAAGGGTTCCTGGCTGGTCGAGCTGGACGCCACCGGCTTCGCTGCCGCGCACTTCCTGGAGGCTCCGGTGCCGCGGCCGGTCGCTCGCCTCTCGGGCGAGCTCGAGACCCTGCTCGTCGACCCCGCACTCGCTCGTCACGAGCAGTCCTTCGTCGAGGTCACGCTCACCGACGCCGCACGCCCCACCCGAGCCATGGAGCGGCTGCGCCTGCGCTTCCCCCACACCCTGGTGCTGCGTTTCGCGACGACCTCGTCGGGGCTCGGCTCGCTGCCGGCCTCACGGACCCACGCCCGCACCGACCACGACATCGCGCTCGACTTCATGACCGACATGCGCGGCGGTCCACCGGACGAGGCGGAGGCTGCCCTGCTGCGCACCGCGATCGACGCGTGCTGCGACGACACCGACGTCGACGCGCTGGTCTCGGGCGGCGACGCCACCTCCACGCCGTCCGGCGGGGTCGACTGATGCGCCTGCACCACCTGGAGATCACCGCCTTCGGCCCGTTCGCCGGCACCGTCGAGGTCGACTTCGACGAGCTCTCGGAGGCCGGGCTCTTCCTGCTCTCCGGCGCGACCGGCGCCGGCAAGACCAGCGTGCTCGACGCGGTCTGCTTCGCCCTCTACGGCGACGTGCCCGGTGACCGCAACGCCGCCAAGCGGCTCCGCTCCGACCAGGCGCTCCCCGGGACCGCCCCCCGCGTCGTCCTCGAGACCACACTCGGTGCCCGCCGCTTCCGCATCGAGCGCTCCCCGGCGTGGGAGCGCCCCAAGAAGCGTGGCGACGGCACCACCACCCAGCAGTCGTCGGTGACCCTCACCGAGCGCGTCGACGGCGAGTGGCGCCACCTGTCGAGCAGGCTCGACGAGACCGGACACCTCGTCAGCCACCTCGTGGGCATGACGGTCACCCAGTTCACCCAGGTCGCGATGCTGCCGCAGGGCCGCTTCCAGACCTTTCTGCGCTCACGCTCCGAGGACCGGCACGCCCTCCTGCAGCAGCTCTTCCGCACCGGCCGGTTCGCCGACGCGGAGCGCTGGCTGCGCGAGCGCCGCATCCGGCTGCGTCGCGCCGGTGACGAGGCCCACCAGCACGTCGCCGACCTGGTCAGCCGGATCAGCGAGACCGCCGAGGCGCCCCTGCCCGAGGCCTGGGACATCCGCGACCTGACCCTGCCCGCCGCCGCGGGTGCGCTGCCGGCCTGGGTCGACGGGCTGCGCGACGACGCGGCCCGCACGCTCCTCTCCGGGCGGCTCGAGACCGGGGCCGCGACAGCGGCCGAGGAGCGGCTGCGCGGCGAGGTCGAGGACGCCCGCGCCCAGCACCGACGTGTCGACGCCCACCGCGAGGCGCGCGCCGAGCACGACCGACTCACCGGGCGGGCGGCCGAGATCGACGAGGCGCGGGCCCGGGCTGCGAGCGCCCGGTGCGCCGCCGGGGTCGCCCCGCTGCTGCGTCTCTGCACGCAGGCGCGCGACCAGCGCGACCGGCTCGCCGCCGAGGTCGCGCTGCTCGACACCGACGATCGCGACCAGGTGGCACGTGAGGTTCAGCAGGCGGTCGAAGACGCCGCCCGGGTCCGCTCGCTGCGCCCCACGGCGCTGCGCCTCGCCGGGGCCACCACCGAGCTCGGTGGGTGGCACCAGACCCGGGCCGGCATCACGCGCGACACCCACGAGCTGCGTCTGCGCACCCGGCTGGTCGAGGTCGACGAGCAGGTGCGGGTGGTGCGCGAGCTCCGGTCGGTCTCGCACCAGGTCGACGTCGCCCGCTCCGCGTGGCACACCGCCCGCGAGGGCGCGCTCGGTCTCCACGAGTCGTGGCTGGCGGTGCGTGAGGCACGCCTCGACTCCATGGCCGGCGAGATCGCCCTGGCGCTGGTGGTCGGCGCCTGCTGTCCGGTGTGCGGCTCCGCCGACCACCCGCACAAGGCCCGACCGGCCGCCGACGCTCCCGACGCCGCCGCCGAGAAGGCAGCGCTGCGTGCCGTCGACGACGCCAAGACCACCGAGCACCTGCGCGACCTCGAGCTGCGCGACCTCGTGGCCGCCCGCGACCGGCTCGCCGAGGCGGCCGTCGACACCACGCTGGACGAGCTCCAGGCCCGACGAGCACGCCTCGAGGCCGACCTGGCTCCCCTCGCGGCGAGCCGTGCCGGCACCGGGACGAGCGGCGCCACCGACCGTGCCGAGCTCGACGAGCGGCTGCGTGACCTCGAGCTGCGCGCCGCCGAGGCCACGGCCCGCACCGACGCGCTGACGGCCGAGTGCACCGAGCTGCGCGCCACCCTCGACGAGGCTCTCGCCGGCACCGACTGTCCCGACCTGGACAGCCTGATGGAGTCGCACGTGGCGCGTCTCGAGACGGGCCGGGCTGTGCTGCGCGCGCTCGACGCGCTCGCCGCGGCCCACTCGTCGTACGACGAGAGCCGGGGGGCCCTGGAGGCCGCGAGCCTCGACGCGGGCTTCGCCACTCCCCACGAGGCGGCCGCCGCCGTCCTCCCCGACGCCGAGGTGGAGCGCCTCGCGTCCACGGTGCGGGCCCACGAGCAGCGCCTCGCTGCCGTGCGCGAGGTGCTGGGCGCACCGGACGCCCACGAGGTCGCCACACTCGCCCCGCCCGCCCTGCCACCGCTGGTGGCGGCGCACGCCGATGCGCTGACCCTGCTCGCTCGCGTCCGCGGCCGGGTCGAGCACCTCACGTCGCGGGTGACCCGGCTCGACGCCCTCGGCTCGCAGCTCGCCGACGCGCTGCTCGCCTGGGCTCCCCTGCGCGACGACCTCGAGGTGACGGTCCGCCTGGCGGCCTTCGTCGAGGGCAAGGCCCCGGACAACAGGCTGCGCATGCGGCTGTCGGCCTACGTCCTCTCCTACCGCCTCGGGCAGGTGGTCGCCGCCGCCAACGAGCGCCTCGCGACGATGAGTGACCAGCGCTACTCCCTGGTCCACACCGGCGACCGCGGGGCCGGTGAGACCCGAGGCGGGCTCAGCCTCCTGGTCCGCGACGACTGGTCGGGCGAGACCCGGGACCCGGCGACGTTGTCGGGAGGCGAGACCTTCGTCGTCTCGCTGGCGCTGGCCCTGGGGCTGGCCGACGTGATCACCCACGAGGTCGGCGGTGCCGCGCTCGACACCCTCTTCGTCGACGAGGGCTTCGGCTCCCTCGACGCCGACACGCTCGACGACGTCATGGACACCCTCGACGCCCTGCGTGACGGCGGCCGGGTCGTGGGTGTCGTCAGCCACGTGGCCGAGCTCCGGGACCGGATCCCGACCCAGCTGGTGGTCAGCAAGTCCCGGCTCGGCTCGACGGTGGCCCTCCGCCGCTGACCCCTGAGGTCATCGCTCTGCACCTGGGCGCCGGCAGCCGGGAGGTCTAGCATCGAGTGGTGTCGTTCGTCGTGCCCCCGGATGCCTATGCCCGCTTCATGGGCCGCTTCTCGGTGCCGTTGGGCCCGGCGTTCGCCGGCTTCGTCGGGGTGGCGGCGGGACACCGCGTGCTGGACGTCGGCGCCGGCCCGGGCGCCCTGACCAGCGAGCTGGTGCGGCGTGCTGGAGCCGACGCGGTGGTCGCCATCGATCCCTCGCCCCCCTTCGTGGCCGGACTGGCCGGGCGCCTGCCCGAGGTCGAGGTCCGGACCGGTGTCGCCGAGGACCTGCCCTTCGATGACGCCTCCTTCGACACCACGATGGCCCAGCTCGTCGTCCACTTCATGAGCGATCCCGTCCTGGGGTTGCGAGAGATGGCGCGGGTGACCAGGCCGGGCGGCACCGTGGCCGCCTGCGTGTGGGACCACGACGGCGGCCGGAGCCCGCTGAGCCTGGTCTGGGACGTCCTCCGCGAGCTGGAGCCCGATGCCCTCGACGAGTCGGGCCTGCCCGGGGCACGACGCGGTCACCTCGAGGAGCTGGCGGCGCAGGCCGGTCTGGGCGACGTGGTGAGTGAGACCCTCGCGGTCGAGGTGACCCTGCCCGACTTCCAGGAGTGGTGGGAGCCCTACACCTTCGGCATCGGCCCCCTCGGTGAGCACATCGCCGGCCTGGACGACGACCGTCGCGACGCGCTGCGCGCGCGGTGCGCAGAGCTGGTGGGACCCGCGCCGTTCACCATCACCGCCCACGCCTGGGCGGTGCGAGCTCGGACGTGACCGGCATCGAGTGACGCGTCCAGCAGGTTGGGACCCCACCAGGACCTGCCATCTGCGTCACTCGACGGAGCTGACCCCGCCACCCGATCACCAGCGACGCGCCGCAGCCCTCATCGGCTCCCCCGCTGCCTCGCTGAGGCGTCCGGGACCGGATAGGTTCGGGCCATGAGTGGACTCCCGGGCACACCCGGTCTCGACCAGAGCTTCACCGCCCTGCCCTATCGCGCGCTGGGGGACGCGGCCCTGAGCAGGGCCCGGGAGCTGGGCGTCTCCCACGCCGACTTCCGCTTCGAGCGTGTCCGCTACCAGCACATCGGGGTGCGGGACGGGGTGCTGCAGGGCGCCAGCGACACCGAGGACCTCGGCTTCGCGGTGCGGGTGATCCACCACGGCGCGTGGGGCTTCGCGTCGGGCGTCGGGCTGAGCCCCGAGGAGGCGGTCCGGGTCGCCGAGACGGCCGTGGCGGTGGCCGGGGTCGCGGCCGCGATGACGAGTGTGCCCGTGGAGCTGGCGCCCGAGCCGGTCCATGACGACGTCACCTGGGTCTCCGACTACCTCGTCAACCCGCTCGACGTGCCCGTGGCCGAGAAGGCCGCGCTGCTCGTCGACTGGACCGAGCGGCTGCGCGCGGGAGCGGCCGTCGACCACGCGTCGGCGTACGTGCTGCAGGTGCAGGAGAACAAGTACTACGCCGACCTGCACGGCACGCGCGCCACGCAGCAGCGGATCCGGCTGCAGCCCGGGTTCGAGGCGATGGGCACCGGGGCCGAGACGTTCGACTCGATGTCCTCGGTCGCGCCCCCCGTCGGCAAGGGCTGGGAATACCTCAGCGACGGGAGCCACGACTGGGACGAGGAGATCGAGCAGGTCCCCCAGCTGCTGGCCGAGAAGCTGGTGGCACCCAGCGTCGAGGCGGGGACCTACGACCTGGTCATCCACCCCTCCAACCTGTGGCTCACCATCCACGAGTCGATCGGTCATGCCACCGAGCTGGACCGGGCCCTCGGCTACGAGGCCAACTACGCCGGCACCTCGTTCGCGACCTACGACCGGCTCGGCACGCTGCAGTACGGCTCCCCGGTCATGCACGTCACCGGTGACCGGACCATCCGGCACGGTCTGGCGACCACCGGGTTCGACGACGAGGGCGTGCAGACCCAGACCTGGGACATCGTGCGCGACGGCGTCCTGGTCGGCTACCAGCTCGACCGCTCGATGGGGCACATGATGCCCGAGCTCTCCGGCCCGGAGCACCCCCGCGGCCGCTCCAACGGGTGCGCCTACGCCGACTCCCCCGGACACGTGCCGATCCAGCGCATGGCCAACGTGTCGCTGCAGCCGGCCGTCGACGGGCCCTCGACCGAGGAGCTCATCGGCCGGGTCGACCACGGCCTCTACGTCGTGGGTGACAAGTCGTGGAGCATCGACATGCAGCGCTTCAACTTCCAGTTCACCGGTCAGCGCTTCTACGCGATCAGGGACGGCGAGCTCGTCGGCCAGGTCCGCGACGTCGCCTACCAGGCCACCACGACCGACTTCTGGGGCTCGATGGAGGCGGTGGGCGGCCCGCAGACCTGGGAGCTGGGTGGCGCGTTCAACTGCGGCAAGGCCCAGCCGGGGCAGGTCGCGGCGGTCAGCCACGGGTGTCCGACCTCGCTCTTCCGCGACATCCGCATCCTCAACACCCTCGACGAGGCAGGCCACCGATGAGCATTCCCCCGATCGGCACCGCCACCCCCCAGTCCCTCGTGGACCAGGCCGTCGCGGTGTCCACCTCCGACGACTGCGTCGTGATCGTGCGCGACCACACGAGCGCCAACCTGCGCTGGGCCAACAACACCCTGACGACCAACGGCGTGATGCACGGCGTCTCCGTGACGGTCGTGTCCTTCATCCGCACCTCGCTGGGGGTCTCGACCGGCTCGGTCTCGGGCAGCGCCAGCACCCAGGCCCAGGTGACCGCTCTCGTCCAGGCCGCCGATGCCGCCGCCCGGCTCTCGTCGCCCGCCGAGGACGCGGCCGACCTCGTGCGCGACCGGGTCTCCCCCGACTGGGACACCGGTGCGGTGCCGACCGACATCCACGTCTACGACGCGTTCGCACCGGCGCTCGGCGAGGCCTTCGCGCGGTCCGCCTCGGCGGACCGGGTGCTCTACGGCTTCGTCAACCACGAGGTCACCACCACCTACCTCGGGTCGACCACCGGGCTGCGGCTACGGCACGTGCAGCCCACGGGCCACTACGGCTGCACCGCCAAGACCGCTGACCTCCGGGAGAGTGCCTGGGTCGGCGGGGCCACGCGGGACTTCGCCGACGTCGACGCCCTCGACATGGAGGCCACCGTGGCCCGGCGCCTGGGCTGGGGCGCACGCCGCGTCGACCTGCCGGCCGGTCGCTACGACACCATCCTGCCCCCGACCGCGGTGGCCGACCTGATGATCGACGCCTACTGGAGCGCCGGGGCGCGCGTGGCGTGGGAGGGCCAGTCGGTCTACAGCCGGCACGGCGGCGGCACCCGGATCGGCGAGCGGATCACCTCACCGGGCGTGCACCTCTACTCCGACCCGGCCTACGCCGGGCTGCAGTGCGCGCCGCACGTGCTCGCCGGCTCGTCGGGCAACACCGCGTCGGTCTTCGACAACGGTCTACCGCTCGGCCGCACCGACTGGATCCGCGACGGCGAGCTGACCTCGCTGCTCCAGACCCGCCACTCCGCGGCGATGACGCGGCAACCGGTCACCCCCGGCATCGACAACCTGGTGCTCGAGGTCGACGCCGGTGCGGGATCGGTCGAGGACCTGGTCGCGGACACGGAGCGTGGTCTCCTGCTGACCTGCCTGTGGTACATCCGCCAGGTCGATCCCCAGTCCCTGCTGCTCACCGGGCTGACCCGCGACGGCGTCTACCTCGTCGAGGACGGCGAGATCACGGGCTCGGTCAACAACTTCCGTTTCAACGAGAGCCCGGTCGACCTGCTGCGGCGCTTCACGCACGCGTCGGAGACGGTGCCCAGCTTCAGCCGCGAGTGGGGCGACGACTACTTCTCGCGCACCGCCACCCCGGCGCTGCGGGTGCCGGACTTCAACATGTCGAGCGTGTCCCAAGCGGTCTAGGACGCGGGTCCGGGGTCGCGGCGTCAATCAGTCCGGGTGCCCACCCGGGACCGGCACCGTCGGGTCGTAGGGAGTTCGGGTGTAGATGAACGTCGCGCACTCGAGGTGGGAGATCGTGCGGTCGCGGCGGCGGTGCACGCGCAGCCGCTCGCCCCGGTGGTAGCCCCAGCTGCCCACGATGCCGGCCTCGCGGACCTCGAACACGTCGGTGAGGCGGTGTCGCGCCAGGCTGCGCAGGTGCAGCCGCTCGTTGTGCCAGCGCACCTCGACGGCGCTGTTGCCCCAGAACCACAACCCCAGCAGGTCTGCCACACCGGCGGGCACCCGCTGGGTCGGCACCCACGGGTCCAGCTCGGCCAGGTCGCGCTCCCCGAGCAGCAGACCCGGGACCGTGTCGGTGTCGAGCCCCGTGGTCGCGTTGGCCAGCACGACCACGCCGTCGCAGGTGCCGGGGTCGACGAAGAGGCTGGCCTGGAAGCCGGGCATCGAGCCGGGGTGGCCCACCAGGCGCCGACCTGCGAGCTCGGGCAGGTCGAGCAGCCAGGTGCCGAGTCCGTAGGTGGTGCTGGTCGGGCGCGCCATCTCGGCCGCGCTCTCGGCCGAGAGCACCTCGGGGTGGCCCTGCGCGAGGAGCACCGCGAATCGCGCCAGGTCCGCCACCGTGCTCCACAGCTGGCCCGCCGGGGCCATGGCCCGGGTGTCCTGGTGGGGCTCGCGGGTGAGCGTGCCCGCGAAGTGGTCGACGCTCCACCCCGTCGCGGCTGGCGCCGCGTCGTCGTACGACGTGTGGTCCATGCCGAGGGGTCCCAGGACGCGGGTCGACACGACGTCCCACCACGTCTCGCCGCGCAGCCGCGCGACCGCCTCACCGAGCAGGGCGAAGCCCAGGTTGCTGTAGTGGAAGTCCCCCGGCGCGGACACGGCGCGGGAGCCGTCGGCGGCGGCGACCAGCGTCGCGAAGTCGACCCCGGGTGACCGCTCCCACCATGAGCCGGCCGGCTCACTGGGCAGCCCGCCCGTGTGGGCGAGGAGCTCCGCCACGGTCACGTGGGCGTGGGCCGACTCGGGGACGGTGCGACCGATCGGGTCGTCGAGGGAGAGCAGACCCTCGTCGCGTGCCTGCAGCACGGCCACGGCGGTGATGGTCTTGGTGATCGACCCGATGCGGTAGCGGTCGTCGAGCGACCCACCGACCGCTCCGCTCCACACGAGCGCGCCGTCCTGCATGACGCCGGCGACCACGGAGGGCAGTCGTCCGTGCGCCTGCAGGGCGGCCAGGCGGGAGTCCCAGCGGCCGCTCACTCGGCGAAAGCCTCCAGCGGCGGGCAGGAGCACTGCAGGTTGCGGTCGCCGTAGGCCTGGTCGATGCGCCCGACGGGAGGCCAGTACTTGTCGGGGTCGACGCCGGTCGGGAAGACAGCGAGCTCACGCGGGTAGGCCCGGTCCCACTCGCCCACCAGGGCGCGCGAGGTGTGCGGCGCACCCCGCAGCGGGGAGTCCTCGGGGGTCCACTCCCCCGCGGCGACCCGGTCGATCTCGGCCTTGATCGCGATCATGGCCTCGCAGAAGCGATCGATCTCGGCGAGGTCCTCGGACTCCGTCGGCTCGACCATCAGGGTGCCTGCCACGGGGAACGACATGGTCGGCGAGTGGAAGCCGTAGTCGACCAGGCGCTTGGCGACGTCGTCGATGCTGACCCCGGTCTCCTTGGTGATCGCACGCACGTCGAGGATGCACTCGTGGGCGACCAGCCCGCTGTGGCCCCGGTAGAGCACCGGGAAGTGCTCGGCCAGCCGGGCCGCGACGTAGTTGGCGGAGAGCACGGCGCTGGCGGTCGCTCGCGTGAGGCCGGGCCCGCCCATGAGCCGGATGTAGGCCCACGAGATCGGCAGGATGCCGGCCGAACCGTAGGGGGCGCCGCTGATCGACCCGATGCCCGAGCGCTTGGCCTCCTCGGGGTGCATCGCGTGCGAGGGGAGGTAGGGCGCCAGGTGGGCACGCACCGCGACCGGTCCGACCCCCGGGCCGCCGCCACCGTGGGGGATGCAGAAGGTCTTGTGCAGGTTGAGGTGGGAGACGTCCCCGCCGAACTCGCCGGGCTTCGCATAGCCGAGCAGGGCGTTGAGGTTGGCCCCGTCGACGTAGACCTGCCCGCCGTGACCGTGCACCACCTCGCAGAGCTCGCTGATGGTGTCCTCGTAGGCGCCGTGGGTCGAGGGGTAGGTCACCATGATCGCGGCGAGGTCGTCGGCGTGCTTCTCGCACTGGGCACGCAGGTCGTCCAGGTCGACCGCTCCGTCGTCGGACGCCTTCACGACCACCACCCGCATCCCTGCCATGACGGCGGAGGCGGCGTTGGTGCCGTGCGCGGACGACGGGATCAGGCAGACGTCGCGCGCCTGGTCCCCGTTGGCGCGGTGAAAGCCACGGATCGCGAGCAGGCCCGCGAGCTCACCCTGGGACCCGGCGTTGGGCTGGATGGAGACCTTGTCGTAACCGGTGACCTCGGCCAGCCAGCCCTCGAGGTCGTCGACGAGACGGCGGTAGCCCTGGGCGTCCTCGGCCGGCGCGAAAGGGTGCAGGTCGGCGAAGCCGGGCAGCGACACGGGCTCCATCTCGGTCGTGGCGTTGAGCTTCATGGTGCACGAGCCGAGCGGGATCATGCCGCGGTCCAGCGCGTAGTCGCGGGCCGAGAGGCGGCGCAGGTAGCGCAGCATCTGCGTCTCGCTGTGGTGGGAGGAGAACACGTCGTGCGTGAGGTACGGCGTGGCGCGGCGCAGGTCGTCGGGCAGCGCGTCCGCGGTGGCCAGGTCGGTGGCGTCGAGGTCGGCGGTGACACCGAAGGCCTCGAGCAGCCGGTCCAGCGTCGAGCGGGTCGTGCACTCCGAGGTCGAGATGCCCACGGTGTCGGCGTCGACGAGGCGGATCTGGATGCCCGCCTCGCGGGCGGCGGCCTGCACCTCGGCCGCGCGGCCGGGCACGATCACCGAGAGCGTGTCGAAGAACTGCTCGTGCCCGACCTCGATGCCGCCCGTGCGCAGCGCGCCGGCGAGGACGGCGGCGTAGCGGTGGGTGCGCGTCGCGATCGCCTTGAGCCCCTCCGGCCCGTGGTAGACGGCGTACATGGAGGCGACCACGGCCAGCAGCACCTGGGCGGTGCAGATGTTGGAGGTCGCCTTGTCACGACGGATGTGCTGCTCGCGGGTCTGCAGCGCCAGCCGGTAGGCCGGGCGGCCCTCCGAGTCGACCGAGACGCCGACCAGCCGTCCGGGCAGGTGGCGCTCCAGACCGGCTGCGACGGCCATGAAGCCGGCGTGCGGTCCGCCGTAGAACAGGGGCACACCGAAGCGCTGCGAGGACCCGACGACGACGTCGGCGCCCAGCGCACCGGGGGCCTCCAGCACCGTCAGGGCCAGCAGGTCCGCCGAGACGACCGCGAGGGCGTTGCGCTCGTGGGCCGCGTCGATGACCGCTCGCGGGTCGAGCACCCGACCGGAGGCCCCGGGGTACTGCACCAGCACGCCGGACAGCTCCCCGTCGGGCAGGCCCTGGGTCAGGTCGGCCACCACGACCTCGATGCCCATCGCGTCGGCGCGGGTGCGCACGACGTCGATGGTCTGCGGCAGCGCGTCGGCGTCGACCACGAAGGGGCCGGCAGCCGAGCGGTTGCCGCGTCGCACGAGCGTCATGGCCTCGGCGGCCGCGGTGCTCTCGTCGAGCAGCGACGCGTTGGCGGTGGGCAGGCCGGTCAGGTCGCCGATCACGGTCTGGAAGTTGAGGAGCGCCTCGAGGCGGCCCTGGGAGATCTCGGGCTGGTAGGGCGTGTAGGCGGTGTACCAGCTCGGGTCCTCGAGCACGTTGCGTCGTACGACGGGCGGCGTGAGGGTGGCGTGGTAGCCCAGGCCGATCATCGCCTCACCGGGACGGTTGGCGGCTGCCAGGGCGCGCAGCTCCTGGGCGGTGGCGTCCTCGGAGAGGGCGGCGGGCAGCTCCAGCTCCACCCCGGAGCGGATGCCGCCGGGCACCGCGGCGTCCATCAGCTCGTCCAGGGAGTCGAAGCCGAGGCGCTCGAGCATCGTCCGCTCGTCGTCGGGCCGCAGCCCGATGTGGCGGTCGACGAACGGCGAGACACCGTCGAGGTCGGTGAGGCTGAGGTGGTCTGACACGCGCACTCCTGCAGGATCGAGGTCGATGAAACCCATCGCCCTCCCCCTCTGTCGGACCGTCGTTGGTCCTCCAGAGTTGCCTGCTCCGCACGGTCCGGGCGCCTGAGAGGTTCCGGGGAGGAATTGCCCCTTCGGCGCTTCGTTCCCGGCGGTGTGGTGGAGCGGGGGGTGGAGCCGTGCGACCGCCGAGCGAAGACTCTCCCGTGCGGGATCAGTCAGCGCGCCCAGCCTAGCAACCAATGGCGGTGAGGCCGTGGTCCGCGCCGCCGCTTCCTCGGACCCGGGCCGAAATGACGGCCGGGCCGTCACCACGAGGGTGACGACCCGGCCGGAGCAGGTGGGCTGGTCGGTCAGCCGGTCTGGCGGGCCGCCCGGCGCGCCGACAGCTCGTCCTTGGCCGCCGAGGCAGCGTCGTGGGTCACGCGCTCGCTCGGCAGCTCGGCGAGGGTGCCCTCGATCTCGCGCCAGACACCGCCGATGGCGATGCCGAAGACGCCCTGGCCGCCCTGGAGCAGGTCGATGACCTCGTCGTTGCTCGTGCACTCGTAGACCGAGGCGCCGTCGGACATCAACGTCACGCGCGTCAGGTCGTCGGTGCCGCGCTCGCGCAGGTGGGTGACCGCGGTGCGGATCTGCTGGAGCGAGATGCCGGCGTCCAGGAGCCGCTTGATCACCTTGAGGATCAAGATGTCGCGGAAGGAGTAGAGCCGCTGCGAACCGGAGCCGGTGGCGCCGCGCACGGTGGGCTCGATCAGGCCGGTGCGGGCCCAGTAGTCGAGCTGGCGGTAGGTGATGCCGGCGGCGTTGCACGCCGTGGGACCGCGGTAGCCCTGGTCGCTGGGCAGCGGGGAGACGTCGTCGGTGAAGAGCAGTCCCTGCTCCTCCGCCGAGTCGGCGGCCTCGGCTGCTGCGGCACTGATGCCGGTCTCAGGCTGGTGCTCGTTCACACGGTCCTCCGTGGGTCTACTCCGCTGGACGTAGCTCCGGGGAAGACGAGTCGTGGCCGGGAGGCCACAACCACACGCGTGGAGTTACAACGAAGACACTTCAAGGTACGGCCGAAGGCCGAGGTGGTCAAAGACTCCAGCGGCGTGTCGCAACCCTCAACCTCAACATGAGGGTGAGGGCGCCTCTCACTCCGTGGGGGCGTCGAAGTCCTCGGGGGTCACCTGGTCCAGGAACTCGCGGAACTTCTCGACCTCGTCCTCCTGCTCGACCGGCACCGCGAGGCCGGCCTCGTCGAGCACCTCCTCGGCGCAGAGGATCTTGGTGCCGGTGCGCAGCGCGAGGGCGATGGAGTCGGAAGGACGGGCACTGACCTCGGCGCCGGAGTCGAAGACCAGCGTGGCGAAGAAGACGCCGTCCTTGACGTCGGTGATGCGCACCTCGGTGAGCTCGTTGCCGGTCGCCTCCAGCACGTCCTTGAGCAGGTCGTGGGTCAGCGGGCGCGGCGGGATGACCCCCTGCTGGGCGAAGGCGATCGCCGTGGCCTCGACCGCCCCGATCCAGATGGGGAGGTAGCGCTCCCCCGTGATCTCGCGCAGCAGCACGATCGGCTGGTTCGACGGCATCTCGACCCGGACTCCCATGACGTCTACTTCGCGCATGACGTCAGGCTACTCCGCTCCGGAAGCCCGGGTGACCCGACCACGACCCGACCACGACTGGGCCCTGGGGGCATCTCAGCGTGAGCGCAGGCCGGACTTGACGAGCGTGGCGTGCAGCCGCACCGAGAGGGCGGCGATCTCCGAGACCACGTCCTCGGCCCGAGCGTGCGCCGAGGCGTCCCGGCCACGCTTGAGCGGCGCGACGACCTGCTCCACCAGGCCGACCTCACGGTCGGCGGACGTCTTGAACGCGCGCAGGTGGCGCGGCTCGAAACCGAAGTCGGCCAGCTCGCGGGCGGTCTGGGCGATGACCAGCGCATCGGTGTCGTAGTGCCCGGTGCCTGCCCGCGAGGTGATCAGGCCGAACTGCTCGAGCTGGACGAGCAGGTCCTCGGAGATCCCGGCGATCTTGACCAGCTCTCGCCGGGAGAGCCGCAGCTGGTCGTGGCGCGCGAACGACGCGGCGCTCGGCAGCCCGTCGGCCGCGAGCGCGACCTGCGGCACGGTCGGGACCACGGCGTCGATCGGCGGCGGCTCCAGCCCTCGGTCGATGGCATCGAGGTGCTCACCGATCACCTTGAGCGGCAGGTAGTGGTCGCGCTGCATCCGCAGCACGTAGCGGAGGCGTTCGACGTCCTCGTGGGCGAACTTGCGGTAGCCCGCCGGGGTGCGCTCGGGCTTGATCAGCCCCTTGTCCTCGAGGAAGCGGATCTTGGGGATGGTGATCCCGGGGAAGTCGGCGCGAAGCAGGTCGAGGACCTGGCCGATGTTCATGCGCGCGCGAGACCCCCCGGCGCTCTCCGGGAACGGCGAGCTCGCCACGGTCAGTGGCTCTCGTGACCCGAGAAGAAGACCAGGCGGTACTTGCCGATCTGGACCTCGTCGCTGTCGTTGAGCTGCACCATCTCGATGCGGTCGCGGTTGACGTAGGTGCCGTTGAGGCTGCCGACGTCGCTCACGGTGAAGGTGCCACCGTCGCGGTTGAAGACCGCGTGACGACGCGACACCGTCACGTCGTCGAGGAAGATCTCGCTGTCGGGGTGCCGACCCGCGTTGGTCACGTCGCCGTCGAGCAGGAAACGGCTGCCCGCTCCGGGCCCCTTCTGGACCACCAGCAGCGCGTGACCGGTGGGCAGGGCGTCGACGGCCGCGGCGTCGACGGGCTTGAGCTGCCGGTCGGAGGTCTCGACCCGGTCGCCGCCCGGCGTACCGATCTGGATGGTCGCGGTGGCTTCCCCGACCGGCTCGTTCGCACCGGTCGCTCCGCTGGTGCCGGTGGGGGGACCCTCGGCGCTGACCAGCTTGGTGCCGCACTGGGCACAGAAGCGGGCATCGTCGGGGTTCTGCCTGCCACATGCGGTGCAGAACGGCATCGAATCATCCTCCGGTCACGTCGTCCGTCGATCCGACAGGGCCTCCCAACCCTCAAGGCAGGGTGGAGGTTGACGGTTGCCCCGAACCTATCAGCCGGGGGCCTGGTTCACGAGCCGTCGAGGGGCCGGGATGGACTCAGCCCTCGAGCGAGGCGACGTAGGCGTCGGCCTCGAGGAGGTCGTCGAGCTGGGTCGCCTCCGAAGGGACGACCTCGAAGAGCCAGCCACCGCCGTAGGGGTCGTTGTTGACGAGCTCGGGCGTCGCGTCGAGGGACTCGTTGCGGGCCACCACCTCACCGGAGACAGGTGCGTAGATGTCGCTCACCGACTTGGTCGACTCGAGCTCTCCGCAGGTGCTGCCGGCCTCGAGGCTGTCGCCGACCTCGGGCAGGGAGACGTAGACGATGTCGCCGAGGGCCTCCTGGGCGTAGTCGGTGATGCCGACCCGCACGGATCCCTCGTGCTCGCCCGGCGTGCGCAGCCACTCGTGCTCAACGGTGTATCTCAGGTCATCGGGGTACATGGGGTCTCCTCAGCTCAGTGCCCCGGGCCGGGCCCCGGTGCACGGTCGGGTGCAGGTTACTGCCTGGACGTGACTGGCTGTCACCGGGCTTCACTGGCCGGCGTCAGGGACGGCGAACTCCGGCTGGACCGGGGAGCGGACCGCCTCGATGTCGAGAGAGCTGAGCTTCTGCACCTCGATCTCCGCACCGTCCTCGATCAGCTTGGCCTTGGGGCCGAGTGCGAAGTCGATGGCGCCGGAGAGGACGTCGGGATCCCCGATGACGTCGATGACGTAGGGCGAGGCCAGGGCGACGCCGTCGACGGAGATGCCGCCCACGTCGTCGGTGAACGAGCTCTGCGCGACGACGCGCACCTGGCCGTTGAACTGCATCGCCTCGGCCCCGACCGTGCGGAGCTCCTGGATCGTGTCGATCAGGGAGGCGACCTCGACCGTCCCGTCGACCTCGGTGATCGTGACCCGGATGCCCGGGCCGGTGACCGGCACCAGCCCGGCCAGGATGTTGAGGGTGTCGACCTCGGTCTGCGCCTGCTCGAGCGCCGCCTGGCGCCGACTGGTGTCGGACTGGAGGTCGTCACGGGTGCGCTGGAGGCGGGTGATCTCGGACTCGGCGCGCTGGGTGGTGCCCGCGAGCCCGTTGAGCACGTCGATCAGGTCCTGCTCGCGCAGCGTCGAGTAGGTGTCGTCGACCCGGTTGCTGCTGATCTGGGTGACGGCTCCGAAGCCCACCAGGGCCAGCAGGATCGCCACGACCACCTGGCGGCGCGACGGTTGGAAGATCGCGCGCAGCAGCCGGTCGCGACCGGAGGGAGGTGTCTGGTCAGGCATGGAAGAGATGCCTCCGGATGGCCGCCACGTTGGAGAAGATCCTGATCCCGAGGACCACGATGACGCCGGTCGAGAGCTGGCCGCCGACTCCCAGCTTGTCGCCGACGTAGACGATGCCGGCCGCGATGACGACGTTGCTGAGGAAGGAGACGACGAAGACCTTGTCGTCGAAGATGCCGTCGAGGTAGGCGCGCATGCCTCCGAAGACCGCGTCGAGCGCCGCCACCACCGCGATGGGTAGGTAGGGCTCCAGACCGAGGGGCACGTCGGGCTTGAGGAAGACCCCGAGGAGCACGCCCAGCGCCAGTCCGAGCACGGCGATCATCTGTCCATCTCCTCGGTCTTGGGCGGGTTCTGGTCGGTGCCGCTGCCCTCCACCGCGGACCTCAGGAACAGGAACCGTGACGGCCCCGAGGGCAGGGCGACCTGGTCCTCATTCTGCATGTCGAACTCGAAGCCGAAGCGGGCGGACAGGTCGTTGAAGGCCAGGCCGCTGCTGGTGTCGAAGAAGTCGGCCTGCAGCGTGCCCCGGTCGCCGATGGCCAGCACGGTGTAGGGCGAGGCGATGCCGACACCGTTGACCTCGATGGCGGAGCCGGAGGTGCGGATGGAGCTCAGGGCCGTCAGGCGCTGTCCGTTGAGGGCCATCGCCTCGGCGCCCGCCGTCCAGAGGCCGTCCGCGAGCAGGGCCAGGTCCTCGTCGCGGACCACACCGTCCTCTGAGCCGCTGGCGGCGTCCTTCACGACCACGCTGATCCCCTCGCCGCGTACGGCGACGAAGCCGGCGCGGACCCGCAGGCGACGCAGGCGGGGGGTCAAGGTGGCCTCGTTGGCGGCGATCGCGCGGGCCCGTGCCTCCCGGGCCGCATTGCCGTCGCGCAGCTGGGCGATGCGCTCCTGGAGACCGGCCACCCGCTCCCGCTCGGTGTCGATGCGCGAGACGAGGCTGGCGCGCCCCTCGTCGTCGACCGAGGCGTTGCGCTGGGTCTGCATGGCAGCGGTGGAGGCCATGATGCCGAACACGGCGATCACGACCGTGGCGACCAGGTTGAGGTGTCGCGGCGCGGGGCGGCCGTCCTCGGCCCCCGCCCCCGGGTCCCGCCCCCGGGTCGCCCGACGCTCCGCCGCGACGAGGTAGTCCTCGTCGAGCGCCTGCTGCTGGATCAGGTCCAGCAACGGCAGCGTGACCCGCGGCGGGAGGTCGGGACGGGTCGGTGCCCGGGGGCCGCTGCCCTCAGGCATCCTGCACCGCCGTCCGGCGTTCGGTGGTCATCAGGAGCTTGCGCACCTGCCACGCGTAGAGGATCCCGGCCCACCAGTAGAGCCCGATCCCCCAGAGGGCGAAGGCCCACCCGAAGACCTGGGCGAGCACGGAGATCACTCCGTCGCCGTCGCCGAGCAGCAGCAACGGGAAGGCGTAGAGCAGGTTGAAGGTCGCGGCCTTGCCGAGGAAGTGCACCGGGAGGGCGCTGAAGCCCCGGGTGCGCAGCAGCGGCACGAGACCCCACATGAGCGCGTCGCGCAGCGGCAGGGAGACCGCCATCCACCACGGGATGACGTCGCGCAGGGCGAGCCCCACCACGACCGCGAGGATGTAGAGCCGGTCGGCGACCGGGTCGAGGATCTGGCCGACCACGGACTGCTGGTCGAGCTTGCGGGCGAGCCACCCGTCGAGGAAGTCGGTGAAGCCGGAGACCATGAGCAGGGCGAGTGCCCAGCCGTCCTCCTCGGGGCCCAGCACCAACCAGAGGAACACCGGGACCCCGGCGAGCCGCAGGGCACTGAGCAGGTTGGGCAGGGTCCAGACGCGGTCCTGGCGCGTCACGAGATCCTCCACAGGTGCCTACTTGTCGCCGATGGTGAGGTGGTGCTCCGGTCAGGCGGCCACCCTATCGGCCGACCGCACGGGGACCGGGCAGGTCGGCGCGAGGTCAGGGAGCGTCCTCGTGGTGGGCGCCGTCGCGGATCTCGCCGACCAGCTCCTCGATGACGTCCTCGAGCGTCGCGAGCCCGATCGTGGCACCCTCACGGTCGACCACCCGCGCCATGTGCGCCCCGCGACGCTGGAGCGTCTCGAGGGCGTCGTGGAGCTGGTCGTCGGCCTTGACCGGCGCGAAGGGACGGATCCACTTGTCCTCGATCGGCTGCTGACGACGCACCTCGTCGGGCTCGAGCACGTCCTTGATGTGCAGGTAGCCCGCCAGCTCGCCGTCCTCGCCGGCGACGGGGAAGCGGCTGAAGCCGGTGGTGGCGCACAGGGCCTCGACGTCGGCGGGGCTGGAGCCGCGCAGCACCGTCGCGAGGGTGTCGGGCGGCATCAGCACCGCCGACACCGTCTTCTCCGTGAAACCGAGGGCGCCGGCGAGCCGGTCGTACTCGTCGTCGGCGATCAGGCCCTCCCCGCGCGACTCCTCCACCAGGGCCGCGACCTCCTCGCGGGTGAAGGCGGAGCTGATCTCCGCCTTCGGCTCGACCTTGATCAGGCGCAGGGTCGCGTTGGCGATCGCGTTGAGTCCCACGATGACCGGACGCAGGATGGTCACGATGCCCATGAGCGGCGGGCCGAGCAGGAGGGCGGAGCGCTCCGGGCCGGCCAGCGCGATGTTCTTGGGGACCATCTCGCCGAGCACGACGTGGAGGAACACCACGACCGTCAGCGCGATCACGAAGGCCATGGGGTGCAGGAAGGCCTCGGGAACGCCCAGGGCGGCGAAGCCCGGCTCGAGCAGGTGTGCCACCGCCGGCTCCCCGATGGCACCGAGGCCGAGGGAGCAGATCGTGATGCCGAGCTGGGCGCCCGCCATCATCAGCGAGACGTTCTCCATGGCGCGCAGCGTGGTCTTGGCCATCCGGGACCCGGCGAGGGCGCGCGGCTCGATCTGGGTGCGACGCGCGGAGATGAGGGCGAACTCGGCGCCCACGAAGAAGGCGTTGGCCGCCAGCAGCAGCACGGCGACGAGCAGCGCGGTCAGGTCACTCATGGCCGACCTCGCTCCCGGACCCGGCCTGGTCACCCTCGTGCAGTCGCAGCGTCAGGCGGTCGACGCGCAGCCCGTCCATGTGCTCGACGGTGAGCACGGCGAGCTGCTCGCGCGGCTCGTCGGGGTCGGTCAGGTCCGGCACCGGCACCTCGGCGATGTCACCGGCGGTCGGCACGCGGCCCACCACCTTCAGCACGAGTCCGGCGATGGTGTCGTAGTCCTCGTCCTCGGGCAGCGCGATCCCGGTGAGGTCCTCGACCTCGTCGGGGCGCAGCAGGCCCGAGACCGACCAGGTGCCGTCCCGGCGCTGGCGCGCGCGGGACCCGAGCCGGTCGTGCTCGTCGGCGATGTCGCCGACGATCTCCTCGATGACGTCCTCGAGGGTCACGATGCCCGCGTGCCCGCCGTACTCGTCGAGGACGACGGCCATCTGGAAGCCGTCCTTGCGCAGGAGTGCCATCAAGGGGTCCAGGCGCAGGGAGTCGGGGACCACGATCGGCTTGACCATCAGGTGCTTGACCTTCGTGGTCGAGCGCTCGTGCAGGGGCAGGGCGACGGCGTGCTTGACGTGGACGGTGCCGACGACCGCGTCGTCGGCGTCGAGGACGGGGAAGCGGGAGTGCCCGGTCTGACGCGTGAGCTCGATGACCGCGCTCGCGCGGTCGTTGCCCTCCAGGCTGCGGGTGCGCACGCGGGGCGTCATGATCTCGCCCGCGGTGCGCGAGCCGAACTCGACCGAGCGCTCCATCAGCTCCGCGGTGTCGGGGTCGAGCGTCCCGACGTCGGCGGAGCGCTGGATCAGGGACGCGAGCTCGGCAGAGCTCCTGGCCGAGCGGAGCTCCTCCTGGGGCTCCATGCCCAGTCGGCGCACGATCGCGTTGGCAGAGCCGTTGAGGACCCGGATGGGACCGCGGTTGACGGCGGTCCAGAACCGCATCGGGCCCTGGCTCCAGCGGGCGGTGGCCATCGGCAGCGAGATCGCCAGGTTCTTGGGGACCAGCTCGCCGAACAGCATGGTGAGCACGGTGCCGACCGCCAGGCCGATGCCGATCGCGATCGGGCCGACGGCGCCGTCGGGCGTGCCCAGGGCCGCCAGCGGCTCCTCGACGAGGTCGGAGATGGCCGGCTCGGCCAGGAAGCCGATGCCGAGGTTGGTGACGGTGATGCCGACCTGGGCGCCGGAGAGCTGGGTCGAGAGCGACTTGAGGGCGGCCAGGACGCCTTGGGCCTTGACGTCACCCTCGGCAGCGGATCGCTCGACCTGGCCGCGGTCGACCGTGACGAGGGCGAACTCCGCGGCGACGAAGATGCCGCACATGACGACCAGCAGCAGCGCCAGCGCGAGGAGGAGGTAGGGGGTCACGAGCGCTCTCCCGAGGTGGAGAGCGAGGTACTTTGAGAGCCGTCCATGGGTGGAGCTCGGCGTCCTTGTCGTCGGCGGGCGATGAGCGGCACATGCTAGCGAATCCATGCCAGGACTCCGCGTCGGCGCAGGGTGATCGGCCAGAGTTCCTAGTCACAACGGGCCATCTTGTAGTCCGAACTGACCATGACCCTGCGGGTCGCTCCTAGCCTGACGGCGTCGCGCCTCGGTCGCGCGTCTCCCCCGCCCAGGAGCCCCCCATGACACCCCATCCAGCTGCTTCGCGCCGCGCCGTCCTCGGTCGCGCCGGCGCGGTCGGCGGCCTGGCAGCCGCCGGCGCCGTCTCCGCACCGACGGCGGCACACGCGGCGTACGCCCCGGCGCGCTACCGCGGCGCTCCCCTCCTGGCGGCTCGCAGCCGTCACCTGGTGAGCCGCTTCTCCTACGGCATCACCCCCGGTCTCACCGCGACCGTGCGGCGTGACGGTGGTGCCACCGCCTGGTTCGAGAAGCAGCTCGCGCCGGCGCGGATCCCCGACGGTGACGTCGACGCGCTGCGCAGCTGGTGGTCGGGCCTCTCCCGCAGCCCCCAGGACCTGTGGCGTCGTCAGGTGACCGGCGTCGAGGGCGGCTGGGAGGTCATGGCCGACTACCAGCGGTGGCTGCTGCTGCGCCGGATGAACTCCCGGCGCCAGGTGCTCGAGCTGATGACGGAGTTCTGGGAGAACCACCTCAACGTCCCGGTGAACGGCGACGGGCCCTTCACCCACCGCGTCGACTACGGCGAGACCGTGCGGAACCACGCGTTGGGGCGCTTCGAGGACCTGCTGCACGCCGCCGTCACGCACCCGGCGATGCTGATCTACCTCGACCAGGCCGTGTCGACGAAGCGACGACCCAACGAGAACCTGGGGCGCGAGCTCCTCGAGCTGCACACGGTCGGCCGCGGTCACTACGACGAGGCGGACGTCAAGGCCTCCGCCCGCATCCTGACCGGGTGGCTGGTCGACCTGTGGAAGACCTGGGAGCCGACCTACGTCCCCGCGGCCCACTGGACCGGGCCGGTGAGCGTGATGGGCTTCCAGGACGCCAACTCGGGAGCCGACGGTCGCGACCTGACGCGCCGCTACCTGTCCTACCTGGCCGGCCACCCCGCCACGGCTCAACGGATCGCGCGCAAGCTCGTCGTCAAGTTCGTCAGCGACGATGCCCCGCAGGCCCTCGTCGACCACCTCGCGAAGGTCTACCTGGACAACGGGACCGCGATCAAGCCGGTGCTGCGTGCCCTCGTGGCGCACCCGGCGTTCGCCGCGGCCGTCGGCGCCAAGGTCAAGGACCCGGGCGAGGACGTGGTCTCGACGTTCCGGGCGCTGAAGATCTTCGTCGCCCGGCCGCCGGAGGGCGACGCGGGTGACGAGCACGCCGCCAACGTCATGCTCTGGCAGACCTCCAGCCTCGGAGCCATGCCCCTCGCATGGCCGCGCCCCGACGGCCAGCCCGCCGACAACGACTCCTGGTCCTCACCGTCGCGGTTGATCGCCTCCATGGAGCTGCACTTCGTGCTCAGCGGTGGATGGTGGCCGAAGGCCGGCGTCACCTACCGCTCGGCGGGGCAGTGGCTCCCCCAGCGCTCGATCCGCTTCGACGTGCTGGTCGACCACCTCTGCCAGCAGCTGCTCGGTCGACGGTCCACCTCGGCCATGCTGCGCGCCTGCTGCGAGCACCTGGCCGTCGGGCCGCGCGAGCGCATCACCCGTGACCACGGAGTCGTGAGGTGGAACATGCCGCGTCTGCTCACGACCATCCTCGACTCCCCGATGTTCCTCACCAGGTGACCGCCATGACTCCTCGCCCCGGACGACCCGCAGGACCCACCGAGAGCCCGGCCGACGGGTGCTGCGACTTCTCCGCCGTGTCGCGCCGCGGCCTGTTCGCGGGGGCGCTGGCGCTGGCGGGCACGACCACCGCCGTCGGCTCCGCGGTCGTCACGGCCTCCCCGGCGAGTGCGGCGAGCGCCGACTCGGTCCTCGTGGTGCTCTCGCTGCGCGGGGCCGCCGACGGCCTCTCGCTCGTCGTCCCGCACGGCGACCCGGTCTACTACCAGGCCCGGCCCCGCCTCGCGGTCCCCGCGGCCCGGCTGCTCGCCAAGGACGCGATGTTCGGGCTGCACCCGAGCCTGGCCCCGCTGCTGCCGCTCTGGGACTCCGGTCGCCTCGCTGCCGTGCACGCCACCGGGCTGCCCGCACCCAACCGCTCGCACTTCGCCGCCATGGAGGAGGTCGAGGACGCCAACCCGGGCTCGACGGTCCGGCAGGGCTGGCTCAACCGACTCATCGGCACCGCCCCCGGCAGCTCGCCGCTCCAGGGCTTCAACGTCGGCGGCGGCACCATCCCCGGCGCGCTCTTCGGTGACGAGCCGGTGATGTCGGCCGGCTCGATCGACGACGTACGCATCCCCGGGGACGACAAGTGGGTCTCCCAGGACGGGCGCAAGCGCTCGCTCCACACGCTGTGGGACGGGCACCCCGGGCCCCTGGGCCGGGCCATGCGCTCGACCTTCTCCGCGCTCGACGCCTTCCAGCCCGTGAAGGCGACGATCGACAACGAGGCCCGCTACCCCAACAGCGACCTCGGCCGCGCCCTGGCCACGGTGGCCCGGGTCGTCCGTGGCGACGTCGGCGTCGAGGTCCTCACCGTCGACCAGGGTGACTGGGACATGCACAGCGGCCTCGGCACGCTGGAGTGGGGACAGATGCTGAACAACGCCGACGACCTCGCGACCTCGGTCGCCGCCTTCATGGACGACCTCGGCACCCAGGCCCCCAAGGTCACGCTGCTGGTCCTCAGCGAGTTCGGACGCCGCACGGTCGAGAACGACAACTACGGGCTCGACCACGGCTACGGCAACGTCATGTTCGTCGCCGGCCGCGGGGTCAAGGGCGGTGCCTACCACGGTCGCTGGCCGGGCCTGGCCCTCGGCGACGACGCCGACCTGCTGGTCACCACGGACTACCGCAGCGTGCTCGCCGAGATCGTTTCCACCCGCTTCGGCGCCTCCACCGCTACGGTCTTCCCGGGCTTCACTCCCAGCCCCGTCGGAGTCATGACCTCGCTCTAGGAGAACCCCGTGTCCCTTCGTGTCATCCAGTGGGCCACGGGGGGCGTCGGCCGCGCCGCCGTCGAGGGCATCCTCAGTCACCCCGACCTCGAGCTCGTCGGCTGCTACGTCCACTCGGAGGCCAAGGCCGGTGTCGACGTGGGCCGGATCATCGGGCGCGACGACCTCGGTGTGGTGACGACCGACGACGTCGAGGCGATCCTGGCGATGGACGCCGACTGTGTCGTCTACACCCCGCTGGTCGGTGACCCCCGGGAGGTCGACCGGCTGCTGCGGTCGGGCAAGAACGTCGTCACCCCCGTCGGGTGGATCTATCCGGGCGAGCGTCAGCGCACCCGTCTCGAGGCGGCGTGCGTCGAGGGCGGGGTGAGCCTGCACGGCACCGGCGTCAACCCGGGAGGCGTCCCGGACCTGCTCCCGCTGACGTTCTCCTCCCTCTCCTCGGCCGTCACCTTCGTGCGCGGCGAGGAGTTCTCCGACATCCGCTCCTACGACGCCCCCGACGTGGTGCGCGACGTCATGTGCTTCGGGGCGACTCCCGAGGACGCCCGGTCGGGACCGATGCTGGAGCTCCTCTCGGCCGGCTTCTCCCGCTCGGTGCAGATGTGCCTCGACGTCCTCGGCTTCTCCTCGGACGCCCACATCCGCTCGACCCTGGACCTCGCCACCGCGACGGCACCGATCGACTCCCCCATCGGGGTGATCGAGCCCGGCCGGGTGGCCGGGCAGCGCTTCGTGTGGGAGGGCGTCGTGCGCGACCAGGTCGTGGTGCGCGTCGCGGTCAACTGGCTGATGGGCGAGCAGCACCTCGACCCGGCGTGGGACTTCGGGTCCGAGGGCGAGCGCTTCGAGGTCGAGGTCAGGGGCGACCCCGACACCTTCGTCACGATCAAGGGCTGGCAGCCCGACACCGTCGCGGAGGGGCTGGTGCGCAACCCGGGGGTCGTCGTGACTGCCATGCACTGCGTCAACTCGATCCCCTACGTCGTGGCGGCGCCGACCGGGGTCCGGACCTACGTCGACCTGCCGCTCGTCGCCGGGAGGGCGCACCCCGACCTGGTGTGAGGCCGGGGTCGGACCGTCGTGACGTGACAGCCGACTAGAACGTGTTATAGAACTGCCGGATGGTCGCCTCCAACGAAGTCATCCGCTCGACGGTCCAGCGCTACCTCGACCTGGTCGCCGACGGCACCTCGGCCGAGATCGTGGCGCTCTACGCCCCGGACGCCACGCTCGAGGACCCGGTCGGCAGTGACGTCCTGCACGGGCGCGACGCGATCGGTGCGTTCTACGCCACCCTCGACGGCCTCGCGATGACCACCGAGCTCGTGACGTTGCGCGCGTGCGCGGGACACGCTGCGTTCCACTTCGAGGTCGTGACGGACACTGGTGACATGAAGTTCCGGATGGCACCCCTCGAGACCATGACCTTCGACGACGACGGCCTCATCACGTCCATGCGCGCGTTCTGGTCCGACGACGACCTCGTCGTCGAGGCGTGAGCGCTCCCGAGGTCCGACCGCTGACCCAGGCCGACCTGGACTGGGCCGTCGAGGTGACCCGCGTGCGGCGGGAGCGCCTCGAGCAGGCGGCTCCTCGCTTCTGGCGGGCGGCGGCCGACGCGACCGAGCGGCACCGCGCCTTCCTCGCGCACCTCATCGACGATGCGGCCACGCTGTGCGTGCGCACCGACCACGGCTACCTGGTCGCGATGAACCCCGGCGACTACCTGCTGGTCGACGAGATGGCGATCGAGCCGGCCGAACGCTGGGCCGACGAGGGCGGCGCGCTCCTGCGGCACGCCGCGTCGCTCGGACCCCTGCGCTTCGTCGTACCCGGGTGCGAGGCGGAGCGCCTCGACGCCGCCCTCGACCTCGGGCTCGAGCCCGCTGACATCTGGTGGCACCGCGACCTCGAGCCGTTCACCGGCCTCAACGTCGTCTCCGAGGACAAGACCATCTCGGTCGAGGGCGCGGAGGGCCAGCTGGTCCCCGCTCCCCCGGTCTACGACCCGGGCGGCCCCGTGCTGCTCGTCAGCGCGGTGGAGAGCCCCGAGGCGCTGACGAGGCTCGAGCAGTCGGCCGCCCGTCGCGGCGCCCGCGTCGCGGTGGTCCCGCAGCCGCCGACGGCGACCGTCCTGGCCACGGTGCTCAACCACGCGGGCTACACCCTGACGACGTTCTTCTTCACCACGCCCGCGGAGGGCTGAGCCTCAGGGCCTATCGGACCAGGTCGGGCGCGCAGCGCGCCAGCACCTTCTCGGTCATCTCGCCGAGCGCCTGGACCTCGGCCTCGCTCAGGGCGTCGAAGAAGGCGCGGCGCACCGTGCGCACGTGGGCGGGCGCCGCGCGCTCGATCGCGTCACGCCCGGCCGCGGTGAGCACGACGAAGGACCCGCGCCCGTCGTCGAGGCACTCCTCCTTGACGACCAGCCCGCGCCGGGCCATCCGCGTCACGTGGTGGGAGAGCCGGCTGCGCTCCCACTGGAGAGCCTCGGCGAGCTGGGCGATGCGCGCGCGCCCGCGCTGGTCGTCGGTCAGCTGGACCAGCACGTCGAAGTCGGGGAGCGACAGGTCGGAGTCCTGCTGCAGCTCGCGGTGGAGCAGGGCGGGCAGCTGGGCGTTGAGGGCCAGCCACCGACGCCAGGTGTGCTGCTCGGCGTCGGTGAGCCACGGAGTGGTCGTGTCGGTGGGCATGGGGGCACCCTACCCGGAATAGTTGACATGTCACGGAAGTTGAAAGATCATCAACGTGACCTGGTCCCCGACCCGGAGACCCACGCGAGGTGAGGAGACCGACATGACCACCATCGTCCCCGAGGTCGACGTCCGGCTCGGCGCGGACCGCTACCGGTCGTCGTACGACTGGCTGGACTCGAAGCACTCCTTCTCCTTCGGGCCGCACCACGACCCCGACAACACGCACCACGGGCTGCTGCTGGTCAACAACGACGACATCGTCGCCGCCGGCACCGGCTTCGACACCCATCCGCACCGCGACATGGAGATCGTGACGTGGGTGATGCAGGGCTCGCTGGTGCACCAGGACTCCACCGGCCACAACGGCCTGATCTACCCCGGCCTCGCGCAACGGATGAGCGCCGGGCGCGGCATCCTGCACTCCGAGAAGAACGACTCGTGGCGGCTCGAGGGTGACGCCCACTCCGACCCGGTGCACTTCGTGCAGATGTGGGTGGTGCCCGACGAGAGCGGCATCGTGCCCGGCTACGAGCAGCTCGAGATCGACCACGAGCTGATGAGTGGCGCACTGGTCCCCGTCGCGTCCGGCATGCCCCAGCACGACGACGCCTCCGCGATCCGGATCCGCAACAAGTACGCCGCGCTCCACGTCGCCCGGCTCACCGAGGGCCAGAGCGTGCAGCTGCCCGAGTCGCCGTTCCTGCACCTCTTCGTCGGCCGCGGGGCCGTCACGCTCGAGGGCACCGGCCCCCTGGCGGCCGGCGACGCCGCACGGCTCACGGCGAGCGGCGGCCAGCGTGTCACCGCGAGCGAGGCCGCGGAGATCCTGGTGTGGGAGATGCACGCCACCCTCGCTGCCTGACCGTCCCTGGGGCATCGCGTCCCACCTCACGAGAGCCGAGCAACCATGACCAGCAGCACCCCTGACCTCGCCGTCCTCGAGGCGGCCCGTGACCGGATCCGGCGGGACCACCTCCACCCGGCGGGGTCGCGCCCCGCCTCGACGGCCCGCGGCCTGCACCACACGGCGCTGATCAGCAGCGACGTGGAGACGACCGTGCGCTTCTACCAGGACGTCCTGGGCTTCCCGCTGACCGAGCTCATCGACAACCGCGACTACCCGGGCTCCTCCCACTTCTTCTTCGACATCGGCCACGGCAACCTGCTGGCGTTCTTCGACTTCCCCGGCCTCGACGTCGGCCCCTACGCCGAGGTGCTCGGCGGCCTGCACCACGTGGCCATCTCGGTCGAGCCGGCCCGCTGGGACGAGCTCGTCGTACGCCTCACCGACGCCGGCGTCGCCCACGAGGTCCACAGCGGCGTGTCGGTCTACTTCCGCGACCCCGACGGCGCCCGCGTCGAGCTGATCGCGGACCCCCTCGGCGAGATGTACGGCCAGCACGTGCTCTGAGGGGCTCGGGGTGCCCGCGACCCCGCTTCATCAAGGTATGCCGATGGACCGGCACTGCCCGGGGTGGAGCGGCGGCCCGTGCTCCGCGTCCGGTAGCGCCCGCTCTTCCCACGACGACACGCCACCTCCCTCGGGGTGCTCGCCGTGGGAGGTGGCGTTTCACCTGCCTACCTTGATGGAGCGCCGCGCACCGACCTGCCTCCTGCCAGCGCTCACCCGCGGCGCAGCCGACGTGGGTGCGGCCCCGGTGGGTACCGTGACGGGGCAATCGCCCGCGACGGAGGAAGTTGGACCACCATGGAGATCCTTGCGGTCAGGGGCGCACTGCCCGAGCACACCTACTCCCAGGAGCAGATCACCGAGGCCTTCGTCGAGGTGATCGCCGAGCGCAGCGTCGACCAGCGCCTGCTGCGCCGCTTCCACGCCAACGCCGGGGTGCAGCAGCGCAGCCTGGTCCTGCCGCTGGAGGCCTACGGCGAGCTGGAGGGTTTCGGCCAGGCCAACGACCTCTTCATCGAGCACGCCGTCGAGCTCGGCTCCCGGGCGCTGGTCGACGCGCTCAAGGCCGCCGACCTCACGCCCTCCGAGGTGGACCTCGTGGTGGTCGCGACGGTGACCGGCCTGGCGGTCCCGACCCTGGACGCGCGGATCGCCGGCGTCGTCGGCCTCCGCCCCGACGTCAAGCGGGTGCCGCTGGTGGGGCTGGGCTGCGTGGCCGGAGCCGCCGGGATCGCGCGGCTCCACGACTACCTGGTCGGGCACCCCGACGAGGTGGCCGTCCTGGTCTGCGTCGAGCTGTGCTCGCTGACCGTGCAGCGCGACGACGTGAGCGTGCCCAACCTGGTCTCGAGCGGCCTCTTCGGCGACGGCGCCGCAGCGGTGGTGGCCAGCGGGGGCACCGACCACGGCGGCGCCGCCGAGGTGCTGGCCACGCGCAGCCGCCTCTACCCCGACTCCGAGCGCACGATGGGCTTCGACGTCACCGACGGTGGCCTGCGGATCGTGCTCGACGCCGCCGTGCCCGAGATCGTGGGTCGCTACATCCGCGAGGACGTGGACGGCTTCCTCGCCGACCACGGCCTCACCCGGGCCGACATCGGCTGGTGGGTGTGCCACCCCGGCGGCCCCAAGGTGATCGAGGCTCTGGAGGAGGCCCTGGAGGTCCCCCGCGAGGCGGTTCAGCTCACCTGGGACTCCCTCGCCCGCATCGGCAACCTCTCCTCGGCCTCGGTCCTCCACGTCCTCGCGGACACCCTGCGTGAGCGGCCACCGGCGCCCGGCTCCTACGGCGTCGTGCTGGCCATGGGCCCCGGGTTCTGCTCCGAGGTCGTGCTGGTGCGCGCCCCGGGCACCACCACCGACTCCTCCACCGGCTCCACGACCGCCCCGTGACGTCCCTCGTCGCGTTCACCGTCGTCGTCGCCCTGGTCGCCCTGGAGCGGCTCGCCGAGCTGGTGGTGAGCAACCGCAACGCCGCCTGGAGCCTGGCGCGCGGTGGTCGTGAGACCGGACAGGGGCACTACCCCTTCATGGTGGTGCTGCACTCGGGCCTCCTGGTCGCGATGCTGGTCGAGGCGTGGGTGCGTCGCCCCGAGGTCGCGCCCCTCCTGGCCTGGTCGATGCTGGTGCTCGCGGTGGCCGCCCAGGCGCTGCGGTGGTGGTGCATCACGACGCTCGGCCAGCGCTGGAACACCCGGGTGATCGTCGTGCCCGGCCTCCCGCCCGTGACCGGGGGTCCCTACCGCTTCCTGCGCCACCCCAACTACGTCGCGGTCGTCGTCGAGGGGGTCGCACTGCCGTTGCTGCACGCCTCGTGGATCACCGCCCTGGTCTTCACGGTCGCCAACGCCGCACTGCTCACCGTGCGGATCCGCGCCGAGGACGCCGCCCTCGCCACGCTCCCCCGGGCCACCAGCCGTGCGTGACCTCCTGGTGGCCGGGGGCGGTCCCGTGGGTCTCGCCACCGCCCTCTACGCCGTGCGGGCGGGCCTCGACGTGACCGTGGTGGAGCCCCGACCCGGCACCATCGACAAGGCCTGCGGCGAGGGTCTGATGCCCGGCGCGGTCCACGCGCTGACCGACCTCGGGGTCCCGCTCGAGGGGCACCCGATCACGGGCATCCGCTACCTGGACACCCATCGCCGAGCGGAGGCGACCTTCCGCCACGGGCCCGGCCGCGGGGTCCGTCGTACGACGTTGCACGCGGCGCTGGTCCGTGCCGTCCACGACGCCGGGATCGTGACCCTGGCCCGCGCCGTCCGGACGGTCGTCGACCGCGACGACCACCTGCTGGTCGACGGTGAGCCCACGCGCTACCTGGTGGCGGCCGACGGCCTGCACTCCCCCGTACGACGCCTGCTCGGCCTGGACGCCCCCGTGCGGGGCCACCGCCGCTACGGGCAGCGCTGCCACCTCACCCTCGCGCCCTGGACCTCGATGGTGGAGGTGCACTGGGCCGATGGGTGCGAGGCCTACGTGACGCCCGTCGCGGACGACCGCATCGGTGTCGCGGTGCTCACCGATGCCCGCCGCCCGCTGCGCGACCTGCTCGCGTCCTTCCCGGTGCTGGCCGAGCGGATCGGCGCCCACGACGTCGAGGACGTGCGTGGCGCCGGCCCGCTGCGCCAGCGCGCCCGTCACCGGGTCGCGGGACGCGTGCTCCTCGTGGGGGATGCCGCCGGCTACGTCGATGCCCTCACCGGTGAGGGCATCGCCCTCGGCCTGGCCCAGGCCCGGGCCGCCGTCCGTGCGGTCGCGGCCGGTCGACCGGACGACTACGCTCGCGCCTGGCGTCGCCTCGGCTGGCGCCACGACCTCCTCACCCAGGGACTTCTCACCACCACCCGCCACGGCGTCCTGCGGCGCCGCGTCGTCCCCGCCGCGGCGAGCCTGCCGTGGATCTTCGACTCGGCGGTCAACCAGCTCGCGAGGCCCGCATGACGACCACGGACAGCACCTCCGACAGCACCTCCGACACCTCCTCCGACGGCACCGCCGCGGAGGAGCTCGTCGTCCTGCTCGACGAGCAGGGCCGGGCGATCGGCACCACGCCCAAGGCCGGGGTGCACCACGCGGAGACCCCGTTGCACCTCGCATTCTCCTGCTACCTCTTCGACGGCTCCGGGCGGCTGCTCCTCACCCGGCGCGCGCTGAGCAAGCCCACCTGGCCGGGTGCCTGGACCAACAGCGTCTGCGGCCACCCGGGCCCCGGGGAGTCCCTGCCCGACGCCGTGCGCCGACGCGTGGGCGACGAGGTCGGCGTGCGGGCCGCCGGAGTCCGGCTCCTGCTGCCGTCGTTCCGCTACCGCGCGGTGATGGCCGACGGGGTCGTGGAGAACGAGATGTGCCCGGTCCTCGTCGCCACCGCCGAGGGCGAGGTCCAGGCCGATCCTCGTGAGGTCGAGGACCACGCCTGGGTCGACTGGGCCGACTTCCGTCGCGAGGTGCTGGACGGCACGCGGGAGATCAGCCCGTGGTGCCGCGACCAGGTGCGGCAGCTGCCCGAGGACCCGCTCGCGGCACCCTCCCGGTCGGCTGACACGCTGCCACCCGCAGCGCACCTCTGAGCCGCCGCCCGTGACCGCACTGCTCCGTGCCGCCCATGCCGGACCCGCCCTCGCGGTGGTGGTGCTCGCGCTGCTGCTCGGCGTCGCGGCCGACCTGCCCCCCGGCCGGCTCGCGCTCGTCGGTCTCGCGGTCCTCGCCGGGCAGCTCTCGGTGGGGTGGTCCAACGACCTGGTCGACCTGCCCCGCGACCGCGCCGTCGGTCGCCGCGACAAGCCGATCCCCGCCGGGCAGGTCGGTGAGCGCACGGTCCGCGTGGCCTGCGCGAGCGCGGTCGTCGCCGTCGTCCCGCTCTCCCTGGCCTGCGGGCTCGTCGCCGGCGCCGTCCACCTGGCGTGCGTGGCCTCGGCCTGGGCCTACAACCTGGGCCTGAAGTCGACCGTGTGGTCGTGGCTTCCCTACGCGTTCTCCTTCGGCGCGCTGACGGTCTTCGTCTCGCTCGCCGGCGGCGACGCGCCGCCCTGGTGGTGGCCGACGGCCGGGGCGCTGCTGGGGGTGGGCGCGCACCTGGTCAACGTGCTGCCGGACCTGGCCGATGACGCGGCCACGGGGGTCCGCGGACTCCCCCACCGCCTCGGGGCCCGCCTGCTCCCGTCGGCGGCGACGGCCGTGCTGGCGTCGGGCTCGCTCGTGGTCGTGCTCGGCGCGGGTCTCACCCCTGCCTCGGCCGGGGCCCTCGTCCTGGTCGCGGGTCTCGCTGTCGTCGCGCTCACCGGGCGCGGCCGGGCGCCGTTCCTCGCGGCCGTGGGCATCGCCCTGGTCGATGTGGGGCTGCTGGTCGCTAGCCGACCGTGACGACCCCGGGGCAGAGCAGCCCCTCGTCGCGGGCCACGACGGCCGCGGTCACGATGGTCGCGCCGGCAGCCAGCGCGGTGAGGCTCAACCCGGTCAGGCTGTTGGCCAGGACGAAGGTCTCCATCGACTGCGTCTGGAGCAGCCAGAGGGTCGCGCTCGCCTTGCCGAGACAGACCAGGGCCCACACCACCGTGAGGTCACGGAAGAGCCGCCGGATGCGGGGCCGCACCGACACCTCGTGGTCCATCGGATAGAAGTCGCCGGCCAGCCGCGCCACCATCGGTCGTGCGCTCGCGAGCGAGAGCAGGAACGCCGTGGCGACGACGCCGTCGCTGATGATCGGCTGGAGGAAGTAGAAGTAGGTGCTGTCGGCCACGAAGGACACGATCGTCCGGCCGGTCAGCACGATCGCGGTGAGGATCAGCAGCCCCGACGTACGCCGGTGCGTGAGCGCGCGCCAGGCGATGGCGCCGTAGGCCCAGGCCAGGGCCGCGAGCATCGCGGTCCACACGCCGCTGGTCACCAGGAAGACGTAGAACAGCGTGGCCGGCACGACACAGGCGATGAGCAGGCTCAGGGCGACCCGCTTGACGATCGAGCGCAGCCGCGGGCGGTGGGTCGCGTCCGTCGCGTCCGTGGCGTGGTGGATCACGGGCGTGCTGGGCACGGACGGCATGGGACCTTTCGCGGTGCTGCTGGGTGCTGCTGAGGTGCTGCTGGGGAGAGTCCTGCTCACCGTACGCCGATCGGCGCCCGGGCGGGCTTCCTGAGCCGAAGCGTCTCCCCATCCCGGGTGAGAGGCCCTTCAGAAGGCGTCGCGACGACGCAGTGACCTCGGTCGACCGTCGGGGTCGTGCATCGTGAGGTAGGCCGGGAGCGCCCAGAGCCGCTGCAGGTGACCCACCTCCGGGACCCGGAGTCGGCGCAACCGGCCCGGTGGCCGTTCCCCCACGCGACCGCCGTCGTGCCAGGCGTCGAGGCGCTCCGCACTGCGACGGAAGGCCTCGAACATCCCGACCGGGTCCACGCAGTCGCTCGTGGCTCCGGGGTCCTCCTCGTCGCGGTCCAGGTGCTCGGCGGCGAGCCGGAGCCGGAGCGGGCGCGCGTAGCCGCCGGTGTCCTCCTGGCCGGTGTCGACGACGACGGCCGAGAGCTCGGAGTCGTGGGTCCACGAGCGACGGTTGAAGTTGTCGGAGCCGATGCTCGCCCAGGCGTCGTCGATCAGGCAGCACTTGGCGTGCACGTAGACGGGCGTGCCCGCGTGGTTCTCCACGCCGTAGACACCCACCCGGTCGGGCGCCGCCCGGCGCATCTGCAGGAGCGCGCGCCGCCTGCCGAGCTGCTCCGGCACGGCCGACGCGCCGCTGAGGTCCGGGTGGAGCGGCACCACCGCCAGGACGTGCAGGTCAGGGTGCTCGCGCAGGGCGCGCGTGAAGGCATCCCCGATGTGGCGGCCCCAGAGGTACTGGTCCTCGACGTAGACGAGCCTCCGGGCCCGGTCCAGCGCCTTGGTGTAGCCGCGGGCGACACTGCGCTCGCCGCCGGGGGCGAAGGGGTAGTCGCGCCCCAGGCGCAGGTCGGGATAGGTGCGGAGCAGCTGAACGGCGTGGGTGCCGCCCTCGACCTCGGGTGGAGGCGGTGCCTGCTCGGGCAGCGGGTCGGGTCGCACGTCGAGGCCGACGACACGGTCGCGGAACCAGAAGAGGGGGCTGCGGGACAGGGGCGCGGGGTCCTCCCAGCGCTCCCGGAAGACGGTCTCGACGTCGTGCACCGCCGGACCGCTGATCGCCGCCTGGATGTCGTGCCACGGCGGGGTGTCGCCGTACTCGTCGGCCATGGTCGTCAGCGCCTGCGGGTCACCGCCGTGGTCGCTGTCGTCACGCCGGGAGTGGCACAGGTCGATGCCGCCGACGTAGGCGATGTCGCGGGTCGGGTCGTCGCGGTGGCGGATGACCACCAGCTTCTGGTGGTGCGAGCCCCCGTGACGCACCCGCATGTCGAGCAGCGCCTCGGCTCCGCGCGACTGCAGCTCGTGGCCCAGGCGCAGGTTGGCCCCCGCGGTGAATCCCATCGCAGCGCTGTGCGAGCGCCACACCAGCCCGCGCACGTCGACACCACGCTCGTCGGCCCGGGCCAGCACCTCGACCACCTCGCTGCCGGGTCGGCCGTCGAGACGCTCGTCGGCGTCGCCCTGCCAGTCGGTGAAGAGGACCAGGTCGCCGGACCGCGTGGCCTCGAGCCTGGTCAGCAGCTCGGCGAAGTAGGTCACGCCGTGGATCAGGGGCCGGACGTGGTTGCCCGTCGACCAGGCCTCGTCCCGGGGGTGACGATCGTCCAGCCGGGTGTGGGGGTTGCCTCGTTCGTGCTGGGTCAGCAGCCAGTCCGTCAGGTCCGGAGGCTGGGAGCTCGACACGTGCTCACCTTGTCATGCGGCTAGGCCGACAGGGCGAACCAGACCGACGTGCCGCCGGCGTCACGCTCCGCACCCCAGCGGTCCGCGAGTGCGTCGACGAGCTGCAGGCCGCGTCCGTGCACCCGCAGCGGGTCGTCCTCGTGGTGGGGCTGCACGACCGCCTCACCGTGGGGTCGGCCGTGGTCGCGGACGGTCACCGTGAGCTCGCCGGACCCGAGCACCGCCCGCACCTCGGCCGGGGCGTCGGTGTGGACCAAGGCATTGGTGACGAGCTCGGAGAGCAGGAGGACGGCGGTGTCGCTGACGTCCGCGTCGAGGTCCCATCCGCCGAGCAACCCGCGCAGGAAGCGTCGTGCCTCCCCCACCGCACGGGGGTCGGCCTCGACGACGACCGCGCCGACGCGGACCTCCTCGGCGCGGGCCTCGTCGTCCCAGGTCCGCTCGGAGCGCGGCGCCACGGCCCGCACCCGGACCAGCGCGGTCGCGACCTCGGCGGCCACCTCGTCGAGCGCCCTGCGCTCCGCCCCCGTGAAGTCCGGGGGCTCGGCGTAGAAGCAGATCAGACCACCGCAGGGTGAGCCCGTCCCAGGCAGCGGGACCGCTGCGAGGGCCACGATCCCTTGCGCCCGCTGGTGTGAGGCGAGCCCGGAGAAGCGCCGGTCGAGGTCGTCGAGGCCCCCGAGGATCGCTCGCCCGGTGCTCACCACCGAGGTGAGCGGCACGTCCTCGTAGGCGTCGATCAAGCACCACTCGGGGGCACCGCTCTCCCCGCGGGCACGCGCTGTGAACCGGAGCCGCCGTCCCCCGCCCTCGGTCAGCGCGAGCCCGGCACGTCGTACGCCGGGGCGGTGCAGGAGCGCGCCGAGGGCCCGCACCACGACGTCCTCGAGGTCGACAGCATCCGCCAGGCTGCTGGCGGAGTCGACGCCCCGACTGAGCTCCACGGCCCCAGGGTAGACCCCGGCGGCCGTCGACGGCTGGGCCTTTCGCGTCACGGACGGGCTCTGGTCAGCGCACCCGCACGGTGAGGGGCGACGTGACGTCACCGGTGACGGACTCGGACCCGGGCAGCACCAGGCGGTACTTGAAGGTCCCCCTGCGCGTCTGCTTCGGGAAGGTGACGCGGGTGCTGGTGTCGCCCACGGCGACCGTCCTGACCGTGGTCCAGGCCCGGCCCTGCAGCTTCTGCAGGGTGGCCGAGGCGAGCCCGGGCTGGTTGACGGTGACGATGTCCGCGGACGCCGCGCGACCCCTGGCCACGGTGGTCCGGGTGCGCCAACCGTCGATCTCGGTCACGCCGACCGGGACGTCGTAGGTCTCGGCATCGCCGTCGGAGGTGATCAGGCACTTGACCGGCGACTCGACCGGGGCGTTGTGGAAGCTCTCACCGAAGTGGTAGTTGCTGCCACCGACCTGCACCCAGACCACGGCGTAGGAGGTCACACCCGCGGGCCAGCGGGGGTGCTGGCTGTAGGTGAAGCCCACGGTGCCGGACCAGGTGGTCTCGTTGTTGTGGTAGTTCAGCGTGACCTCGCCCTGGTCGGTCGCCACGCGGATGTTGACGTCGTTGGACTGTCCCGCCGGGATGTCGGACGGGTAGGCCACCGTCAGCGCGTCGCACCTGGGGACCGCGTACTTCCAGTTCCAGTCGAAGTTGCCCGTCGTCGAGGTCGGCGGGTTCTCGGTGGGCGGCTGCGGGGTCGGGTCAGGCGTCGGCGTCGGGTCCGGCGTCGGGTCGGGCTTCGGCGTGGGATCCGGGGTCGGGTCCGGGGTCGGGTCCGGCGTCGGGTCGGGCTTCGGCGTGGGATCCGGGGTCGGGGTCGGCGTAGAAGACTTGTAGGTGACGGAGTAGTGCGACACGGCCTTGCCGGTGGGGTGCTTGATGACCAGCGTCGTGACGGACTGGGCGAGCGTGACGTAGACCGGACCGTCGCCCTGCTTGGCGCTGCCCGCCTTGACGCAGTAGTCGGTGATGACCATGCCGGTCGGGGCCGTGACGGTGACCGCCTGCGGGTCGCCCGTGGTGTCGATCTTGCCCGACGAGAGCCCGAGGCACTTGTCGTCGTCAGCCCCGTTGGCACCCACCTGGGTCGCCGAGAGGGAGAGCCCCAGGACGGGGACGGTCAGCGCGAGGGCGCTGGCGGTGAGGGCGACGAAGCGGCGCATGAGCAGCTCATTTCTCGAGCGAGAGGGTGATGGGGCCAAGCCTCACACGCGAACTCTCCCCCAGGTGGGGGAAGCGTCCGAACTTGCGGCCTCCCCCGCACAATCTTGAGGCGTCCTTGAGGTTGGCGCCTCGAGCCAGCTCTCACGCGGACCGGGACGACCCTCAGGAGGCCGCGAGCAGCGTGGCGGCGTTGCGCCTGTTGCCGGTCGCACTGGCCTGCTCCATCAGCGTCCGGGCAGCCACCGCGGGGGTCGTGTCGGCGACCACGAGGAGCCGCAGCCGCGTTCCGTCGTGGAGGGTGAGCACGACGACATGAGTGGAGTCCTCCTGGGGGAAGGTGCCGACCTTGACGACGCCGCGACGAGCCTGCACCCGGACCCCGGTGCGGTCCCAGTCGGGCGGGGAGACCAGCAGACGATGGACACGGCCACGCTCGGCCGGGAAGCTGTCGACCAGCACGCGGGCCTCGCGCTGGAGATCGCGGGAGCGGGGCCACCACGCGCCGTCCAGCGGACCGGAGTAGAAGGCCGCTGCGAGAGCGAGGCGCACCGTGTCGGGCGTCTGCTCCGCTCGTGCTCGGCGAGCTGGCGGGAACGTCCTGGTCCGTGACGCCGTCATGGCGTCCGCCTTCCTGCCGTCGGGAGCAGCGCCCGCGATGGGCAAGTCGCCCGACGGGGTCCTCTCCAGCGTAGGCCCCGCACCGTGGGCGGGACCGGCGCCGTAGGATCTGGCGGTGTCCAACGGAATCGATCCCGACGACCTCGCCACCACGGTCAGGGTCCTCGATGCGCTCCACGAGCTGCCCAGCGACCACCCGGACATCCAGACGGTCAAGCGTGCGGCCTCGCACATGTACAAGGCCCTCAAGAGCGAGCGTCGGGCGCGCAAGCGTGCCGAGGAGCTGGCCGCCGACCGCGCGGTGACCGCGCTGACCGCCACCGGGTCGCCGCTGCGGATCGACGACGAGACCGAGGGGATCCCTCTGGTCAGCTCGGTGACCGGTGCCTTCGCCGGCGAGCTGATCAATGCGCGCGGCTGCTACATGTGCAAGCAGGACTACACCCTCGTCGACGCGTTCTACCACTACCTGTGCCCCGACTGCGCCCGCTTCTCGCACGCCAAGCGGGACCAACGCACCGACCTCACCGGGCGACGCGCGCTGCTCACGGGAGGGCGCGCCAAGATCGGCATGTACATCGCGCTCCGGCTCCTGCGCGACGGCGCCACGACCACGATCACCACCCGCTTCCCCAAGGACGCCGTCCGCCGCTTCGCCTCCATGCCCGACGCCGCCGACTGGATCGACCGGCTCACGGTCGTGGGCATCGACCTGCGAGACCCCACCCAGGTCATCTCGCTGACCGAGGAGGTGGCGGCCGCCGGGCCGCTCGACATCCTCATCAACAACGCCTGCCAGACCGTACGACGCTCCCCCGGCTCCTACGCCCCCCTGGTGGAGGGGGAGCTGGCGCCGTTGCCGAGCGACCTGGCCCTGCCCGAGCTCGTCACCTTCGACAAGGTCTCCGAGCTGCACCCGGCATCCATCGCCGGGACGCTGCAGGCACACCCGGTCGCCCACCACCTGGGTGAGTCGCCCGCAGCCATGACCGCGCTCGCCCTCAGCGCTGGCAACGCGTCCCTGGAGGCACACCTGGCGGGCACCGCCGTGGACGCCGGTGGTCTGCTTCCCGACCTGCAACGGGCCAACTCCTGGACCCAGAAGGTCGAGGACGTCGACCCGCTCGAGCTGCTCGAGGTGCAGCTGTGCAACTCGATCGCACCGTTCCTGCTCATCTCCCGGTTGCGTCCGGCGATGCGAGCCTCCGAGGCGCGCCGCCGCTACGTCGTCAACGTCTCGGCCATGGAGGGACAGTTCTCCCGCCGCTACAAGGGCGCGGGTCACCCCCACACCAACATGGCCAAGGCCGCCCTCAACATGCTGACGCGCACGAGCGCCGAGGAGATGTTCGAGAGCGACCGGATCCTGATGACGGCCGTGGACACCGGGTGGATCACCGATGAGCGACCCCACCAGGAGAAGCTGCGCATCGCCGCGGAGGGGTGGCACGCGCCCCTCGACCTCGTCGACGGCGCCGCGCGGGTCTACGACCCGATCGTGCTGGGCGAGGCGGGCGAGGACCTCTACGGCTGCTTCGTGAAGGACTACGCCCCCAGCCCCTGGTGAACGAGGCGGATTCGGGTGTGGTGGCGGTGCTCTCGGCTCCGGTACGACGCCCCGAAGCACGACTTCCGCCCCACACGCAATAGTGTCGTCTGGTGACTGACTTCGAAATTGTGACCCGTGACCATGTCCTGAGCGCGATCGCGGAGCACGACGAGCGGGGTGCGGACGCCTTCCTGACGGTCTACGGCTTCGGTCGGACCTCGGAGTTCCTCCTGCACCACGAGGGCACCACCTACGACGCCACCGCGATCCTCGGCGTGGCCTACAAGCACGCCACCGGCACCGCGGCCTCCCGTCGTCGCCTCGGCAACGGCAAGCACCAGGTCGCCGAGATCCTCCAGCGCCTCGAGTTCGAGACGACCTACGTCGACACCACGGCCTTGGCCGTCGACCCCGACACCGGCGAGTGGCGCGACGTGGCCGACGTGGGAGCCGACGAGGCCCGTGACGCCTGGGCCGTGGCCGCGCGCAACGTGCTGATCGAGACCGCAGGTCGCTACCACGCGCTGATCACGCACAAGGAGCTCGCCACCCAGGTGCAGAACCAGACCGGCATCCGCACCAAGCAGATGCCCCACTACTGGATCGGTGACGTGCTGACCCGCGTCGCCGCCGACTGCGACAAGCGCGACGAGCCGCTCCTGGCCGCCTTCTGCATCACCGCCGACGGCAGCGTCAGCAGCGCCTACGGCCCGGCCGTCCTCGCGGCCACCGGCACCGCACCCGCCGACCCCGACGACCACGCGGCCAAGGAGCGGCTCAAGGCCCACCGCCACTTCGACGCCGAGGGTCTGCCCGACGGTGGCGGTGTGCCGGCACTCTCCGACAAGCTGGCCGCCACCCGTGGGCGCGAGCGCAAGATCCGTCACCAGGAGCGCGAGATCGCCAAGTGCCCGATCTGCCACCTGCAGCTGCCCGCCACCGGGGAGTGCGACAACTGCGCGTGACCCGACACCGTCTGGCGCGTTGAGCAGGGCATGGACACTCGGACCCCTGGCCTGGCCTCCCCGCGTGTCCCCCCGCGTGTCCCCCCGCGTGTCCCGCTGCGTGTCCGGACGCGTCTCGTCCTGACCGTGGTGCTCGCGGTGCTGGCGACGCTGCTCCTGCAGGGAGCAGCGTCCCCGACGGTTCCGGCCCGGGTCGAGCCGAGCCAGGACGTGCCGTCGTTGCCCCATGAGTGCATCCGCTACGCGATCATCCCGCCGGTTCCGGTCGCATGCCACCTGACGCCCTTCCGGGCCAAGCGCCCGACGGTCGTCCTGTGGGGCGACTCGCACGCCTGGCAGTACATCCCGGCCATCCGCAGCGCCGCCCTGGCGCGCGGCGCCAACCTCACGGCGTTCGTCCTCGGCGGCTGCCCGCCGGTGAAGGTGCCGCTGGACCGGCCTCCGCACAACCCGAAGTCGTGCGCGACCAACAACTACCTGGCGATGAAGTACGTCATGCGCCTCCAGCAGGGCGACCAGGACGTCCGGGTCATCCTCGGCTCGCACTGGGCCGGCTACCGCCGGGCCGCGCGCGAGAGCACGGTCAAGCCACTGGCACCGCTCTTCGGCTACGACGAGAAGACCCAGGGCAAGGTCGAGCTCTTCGAGGCGGGTGCCGCAGCCCTCTTCCCGGCGCTGGGTCGCGTCGGCGTCGACGTCGACGTGATCGGGCTGAGCGCCACGGTGCCTCGTGCGACCCTGCCCTGCCTCGCCGGCAACGAGCCCTACTCCTGTGACCTGTTGCGCTCCCAGGCGCTCTACGACGAGGACGAGACCAAGGCGTGGCTGCGGGAGCGGATGCGCGACCTCGCCGGCTCGCCGCGACTGATCGACGTCAACAGCGCCATCTGCGGTCAATTCGTGTGCCGGGGTCTCCAGGACGGCATCCACACGTTCTTCGACGACCTGCACCTCAGCGCAACCCGCACCGCGACCCTCACCCGCTTCTTCCGGCCCAGCATGCGCGCCCTGCGCTGACCCGGGCTGACGCCCCGCACCTCAGCCGAAGGGGACCGACCAGGTCACCGTGGTGCCACCACCGGGGGTCCGGGTCAGCGTGCAGCTGCCCCCGAGGCGCTCGGCCCGTTGGCGCATGTTGGCAAGACCGCTCTCGACGACGCCGCCCGGCACCCCCCGCCCGTCGTCGCTGACTCGCAGCTGCACCTGGTCGACGGCACTGAGCACGACCTCGACGGCGCTCGCGCCGGCGTGCCGGGCAGCGTTGGAGAGCGACTCCCCCAGGACGGCCAGGACGTCAGGCACCACCTGCGTGCTGATGCGCGTGCGGACCGGCCCCTCGAAGCGCAGCGCGGGCGTGAAGTCGAGCGTCGCGGCGGAGCGGTCCACGATCCTGCTCACCTCGGCCTGGACGTCGGTCGCCTCGTCGAGCTCGCTCAGCGCGAAGATGGAGCGTCGGATGTCCTTGATGGTGGCGTCCAGGTCGTCCACGGCCTGGCTGAGCCGACCGCTGACCTCGGGCCGGGTCGCCAGCGGCGCGGTGGCCTCGAGACTGAGGCCGATCGCGAAGAGGCGTTGGATGACCAGGTCGTGGAGGTCACGACCGATGCGGTCGCGGTCCTCGAAGAGCGCGAGGCGCTGCTGGTCCTCGCGACCGCGGGCCAGCTGCAGGGCGAGTGCCGCCTGCGCGGCGAAGGCGGCCGGGAGCGAGGCGTCGAGCGCGGAGTCACCCGCCCGGCGCCGGCTGGACCAGCCGAGGGCCAACACCCCCTCCATCGCGTCGCTGCTGCGCAGGGGCACGAGGACCGTCGGCCCCACCCGCGGCCAGCCCAGCAACCGCGTCACGTCGACGGCACGCGGGTCCAGCGCCAGGTCCTCCACGGTCACCGGGGTGCCGGTCCGCGCGACCTGCTCGGCCAGCGAACCGCTCCAGGAGACCTCGTGCATCAAGTCCGGATCGCTCTGGGTGCCGGACACCACCTGGAGCACCAGGCTGTCCACGTCGGCGCCTCCGACGACCCACACGAGGTCGGCGCCGGACACGGCGCGCGCCTGGTCGGCGATCAGCTGCAACGACTCCGTCCCTGGGGCCGCGGCCACCATGAGCGACGAGAGCTCGGCGGTAGCGGTCAGCCACTGTTGGCGCCGGGCTGCCTCCTCGTGGAGCCGGGCGTTCTCCACCGCGACGCCGGCAGCGGCCGCGAGGGCCACGACGATCTCCTCGTCCTGGGTGGTGAAGTCGCCACCGCCGAGCTTCTCGGTCAGGTAGAGGTTGCCGAAGACCTTGTCCCGGATCCGTAGGGGCACCCCGAGGAAGGAATTCATCGGTGGGTGGTTGGCCGGGAAGCCGTAGGAGGCCGGGTGCGCGCTGATGTCGTGCAGACGGAGCGGCTCGGGGCGGTCGATGATGAGACCGAGCAGACCGTGACCGGTGGGCAGCTCACCGATCTCCTGGATCTGCTCCTCCGAGGCCCCGTGGGTGATGAAGAGTCGCAGCCGTCGGTCGGTGTCGTTGCCGATCACCCCGAGGGCGGCGTACTGAGCGCCGGCGAGGTCGCTGGCGATGCGGACGATGCGGCTGAGCAGCTCGTCGAGCGTCAGGTCAGCGGCCATCGTGACGACCGCGTCGAGCAGCAGCTCCCAGCGGGCCTGCTCGTTCAGCACCCCGTCCACCCGGGCGAGGACCTCGCGAAGGAGGTCGTCGAATCCGGTCTCGGCGAGGATCGGCGAGCCCTCCTCGGAGCTACGGCCGCTCAGCACGTCCCGCTCCCCCCCGCCCATGCCCCGCCGATGCCCCGCCGATGCCCTGGTCCATGCCCCCGACCCTAGTCGTGAACAGGGGTCGGCGGGGACCCGGCGTTCCTCAGGACCGGGAGTGCTTCGTCGCGAAGATCGCGGCCTGGGTCCGGCTGCTGAGCCCCAGCTTGGCCAACATCGAGGAGACGTAGTTCTTCACAGTCTTCTCCGCGAGGAAGAGCGTGGCTCCGATCTGACGATTGGTCATGCCCTCCCCGATCAGCTCCAGGATCCGCTGCTCCTGCGGGGTGAGCTGCTGGAGGCTCGGGTCGACCTGTGGCCCGTTGCGCACCCGCTCGAGGACCTGGGCCGTGACCGCGGGGTCCAGCATCGACTGCCCCGCTGCCACGCGCCGCACGGTGTCGATGAGGTCGTGGCCCCGCACCTGCTTGAGCACATAGCCCGCTGCTCCGGCCATGATCGCGGAGAACAACGCCTCGTCGTCGTCGTAGGACGTGAGGATGAGCGCGTGGATGCCCGGGTCGACCGAGCGGACCTCACGGCACACGTCGATCCCGGTGCCGTCGGGCAGCCGGCCGTCGAGGATCGCCACGTCGGGGCGCAGCGCGGGGATCCGGCTCGTGGCCTCGACGGCCGAGCCCGACTCACCGATCACGACGATGTCGCCCTGGCTCTCGAGGAGGTCCTTGATGCCGCGTCGCACGATCTCGTGGTCGTCGAGCAGGAAGACGGTGATGCGCTTCTGTCCAGCGTCTTCGGTCATTTCGTGGCTCATGGCCCCACTCTAGGACCGGTGACTTCCCCGAGGTCGGGTCGCGAGCCCCGGGCCTCGCAGGACCTTTGTCCCTGGGAGCGGACCGACGCCCCGGTCAGGCTGGGACCACGACACGTCGACGGGCCACCAGCTCCCGGCCGTGAGCCCAGGGAGGATCCCATGCTCGAGACCCGGTGCCCGGTGGAGACCCGACACATCGTCGAGCTCGCCTGCGAGGCACCCAGCCTGCTCAACTCGCAGCCGTGGTCGTGGCGGATCGGTGAGCACCACCTCGAGCTGCACGTCGACGAGTCCCGCCGGCTCCCCGAAGGGGACCGTGACGGTCGCGGCATGCTCCTCAGCTGCGGCGCCGCGCTCCACCACGCGCGGGTCGCGGCCGCAGCTCTCGGGCTCCCTGCCGACGTCGAGCTCGGTCCAGATGCGGCGCACCCCACCCACCTGGCCACCCTCCACCTCACGCCCGCAGACCCCGACCCCGCCGCGGTCCTGGACCTCGCGGGGCTCGACCAGCGCATCACCGATCGTCGGCGGTTCACCTCGTGGCCGGTGCCGGGCGAACGGCTGTCCGCCCTGGCGTCCTCGGCCACGGTCCAGGGTCCGCAGGCACTCCCCCTGCTCGACGTCGTGCCGCGCCTCCGGGTCGAGTTCCTGGTGAACAGGTCGCTGGACCGGCAGGAGTGGACCGGCACCCGGCGAGACGAGCACGTCGTGGGCTCCGACGGGCTGCTCGTGCTGCTCACCGAGCGTGACGACCAGGACGCCTGGCTCGCCGCCGGGCAGGCGCTGAGCGAGATCTGGCTCGCGGCCACGGTGGACGGACTCTCGTTGGTCCCCCTGAGCAGTGTCATCGAGGACCAGGAGACCCGGGCCGAGCTGCACGGTGAGGTCCTCGGCGGTCTTGCCTTTCCCCAGCTGGTGGTCCGCATCGGCTGGCAGCAGATCGGTCGTAGCGACCTGCGTCGTACGACCCGGCGGCCGCTGGACCGGGTCCTGCTGCCCTGAGCCCGCCGGTGCGGGACCAAGGACCCCACCGTCCGGGGACCATCTCCTCTCCTTGACGAGCTCATGCTCGACCAGCCTGGAGGCAGCACCACCTCCGCACCACCCACGCACCGCCCTCGAAGGGGAGATCACCATGAGCACCATCCACGGCAGCACCGGCACCACCGGCACCGAGGTCCAGGACACCCAGGACCTTCCCGTGCAGACACCCCTGGCTCAGCGCGCCCTGGCCGTGCTCCGGATCGGCTTCGGCTTCACCTTCCTGTGGGCCTTCGTCGACAAGCTCCTCGCCCTCGGGTTCCACACCGGCTACGGCCAGGACGGCACCCTCGACCGCTTCGGCGACGCAGCCTGGGTCAACGGCGGCAGCCCCACCGAGGGCTTCCTGGCCTTCGGCGCGGACGGCCCCTTCAAGGGGTTCTACAACGCCATCGCCGGCACCTGGTACGCCGACTGGGGCTTCATGCTCGGCTTGCTCGCCATCGGTCTCGCCCTCACCCTCGGCATCGGGATGCGTCTGGCCGCCGGTGCAGGCGCCCTGCTCTACGTGATGATGTGGACCGTCGTGCTGCCTCCGGAGAACAACCCGATCATCGACGACCACCTCCTCGGAGCCCTCAGCCTCGTCGTCCTCGCCGCTCTCGGCGCCGGCAACACCTGGGGCCTCGGCCGCCGCTGGTCCTCGATGGACCTCGTCGAGCAGAACCCCGTCCTGCGCTGAGCGGGCACCTGGACAGTTTCACCGGCCGGCCGGTGAAACTGTCCATCGCCACGGGCCGGATCGACGCATTCGAACGTACCCAACGTCGTGGGCGGGCTCGTGGCCACGCTGGACCGGAGGCCCCACGGGCCCGATAGGTGCGTTCAGCTACGGAAGGTGCGCAGGCACCCGCCAGGTGGCGCACGAGCTCACCACTCGATGAGCGCCTCGATCGCGGGGAACTGACGCTGCAGGGCACGCAGGTGCGGGGCGACGGCGGGGTGGCGGTACTTGCCCGCCAGGGCCCCCTCTCCCCCGGCGACCCGGGCCAGGGCCCACTCGGCCCGGGAGAGCGCGGTGTAGACCCCCGAGATCCGTGCCCCGAGCACGACGTCGTCCCGCGAGGCCACCCCGTCGGGAAGACCCAGCAGGTAGGCGTCGAGCAGCGGCTCGAACTCCTCGCGAGACGACAGCGACAGCAGCCCGAGGTCGGCACCCACCGGCCCGGTGCCCAGCATGGACCAGTCGATGGCCACGACGTCGCCCTCGACGCGTCCGGGCAGGTTGGACAGCGTCGGGTCGCCGTGCTGAGGCACGTGCGGGAGGGACTCGCTGAGCGTGAGCATCGTCGTACGACGGGTCCACAGGTGGTCGGCGACGTCGGCCACCGTCGTGCGTGCGAGGGTCGGCCAGCCGCCCCGGCTCTCGACGCGCACCAGGCGGGCGCGCAGCTGGTGCTGAGCCAGCCAGGACGGGCGCGGGAGGTCGGCGCCCGCGAAGCGGCCCAGGCCCATCGCGAGGAAGAGCCCGCTGGAGGACGCGTCCTCGACCCACTCCCGGGTGATCGTGATGCCGTCGGGGTCTTCCTCGACGCCCGCCGGGGACGAGCAGAGGCCGGGGGTGGTGGCGGTGAGCGCGCAGTCGAGCACGTCGGCCTCGCGTCGCCAGTAGGCGAAGTGGCGCGGGTCGAGGAGCTCGCTCGGGTCGTCGTCCCGGGGACGGGAGAGCCTCTTGACGACCATCGGTCGCCCACTCGACGAGGTGCGCCAGACCCCCACCGTGGACGTACCGGTGCCGCCGGGGAGCGGGTGCCACCCTGGCTCGGGCTGCCACATGTCCGCGACGCTAGCCGATGTCGCGCCGCGAGAAGGCGAACGCGCCGACGAGGGCCAGCACCAGCGCCACGGCCGACAACCCCACGAAGGGCACGATCCGGAACGGCTCGGACGGGACGAGGGCCAGGTGATCGTAGGGCGACAGTCCGCGCAGCCAGGCCGGCATCCGGAACGTCTCGCCGAACATGAGGACGACCACCGCGAGCCCCAGGACCAGCCAGGTCGCCGACTGGAGTCTCGGGGCCAGGCCGTAGAGCAGCAGCGAGACACCGACCGTCACCAGCACCGGCACCACCTGGGCGAGCACCGGCAGCGTCAACCGCACGAACGCACCCAGGTCGCCGGTGACCAGCACATAGCCACCGGCCAGGCCGGCGCCTGCCGCCGTGACGACGACGAGGGTGCCGAGCACGCACACCGCGACCTGGCCGCCGAGCCAACGCAACCGCGAGATCCCGGTCGCGAGGACCAGCTCGGCGTGGCTGTCCTCCTCCTGCCCGCGCGGACGCCCCATCGAGGACAGGGCGAAGCCCGTGGCGATCAGGGCGAGCATGACGCCCGACACGGCGAAGAACCCGTCCACCAGGTCGCCGGACGTCGCGCCGAAGATGTCCTCGGCCATCGCGGAGTCGCCGATCAGGTCGCCCGCGTCGTCCCCGATCGAGCCGTAGGCGAGACCACCGAGCAGCAGCCCGACCGACCAGCCCAGCACGGAGCCGCGCTGCAGCCGCCAGGCGAGGCCGAAGCCGCTGCTCAGCCCGGGCGCGGCCTCGGGCGGTCCCGGTCGTGCCGCGAGCACGCCGGCGCCGAGATCCCGACGCAGGAACAGCCCCACGGCGAGCACCATGCCCAGCAGCGCGCCCCCGACGAGGAACAGCGCGGGCCACCACCGCAGGCCGGAGTAGGGGTGCATCGCCTGGTACCAGCCGATCGGGCTGAGCCAGCTCAGCGCCGGGGAGCTGACGTCCCCGACGGCTCGCAGCGCGTAGGCGACCGCGATGACGCCACCCGCGATGCCGTACATGCCACGGGTCGTCGAGGTGAGCTGCGCCGCGACCAGGGCCGTCCCCGTGAAGAAGACACCGCACAGCGTGAGCCCCACGCCCACGGCGACGGAGTCCGCCCAGCCCAACCCGTAGGCACCGAGCCCGAGCCCGGTGACCGTCCCGACGACGACGACGGCCAGGAGCACCGTCGCCGCGGCAGCGGCGAGCGACGCACAGCGCCCGATGGCCGTCGAGCGCACCAGCTCCTCGCGGCCCCTCTCCTCCTCCATGCGCGTGTGCCGGGCGACCAGGACCATGGTCATCAGGCCGAGCGCGACCGCCCCGAAGGCGGCTGCCTGCCACATCACCTGCCCCCCGGTGGTGTTCAGGGCCCGGGCAGGGCCGGCCATCGCGATGAAGGCGGTGTTGCGCTCCATCATCCTCGCGGCTCGGTCGAAGTCGGCCTGCGAGGCGTAGAGCCCGTCGACACTGACGGCCTGGGACAGGAAGAGGATCCCGACCCCCAGGCTCCACCACAGCACCTGCCAGCGGTCCCGGCGCAGGAAGACCCCGAGGAGCAGACGCCAGCCCGTGGTGGCCGCGGTCACGGACCTCACTGGTCGGGCTCGGGCTGGTCGCCGTAGTGGCGGAGGAACAGCTCCTCCAGCGTCGGCGGCTGCGTCGTCAGACTGCGTACGCCGATGGCCACGAGCGCCGTCAGCGCCGGGCCGATGCCGGCGGTGTCGATGTCGAAGCGCGCCCGGTGCCCGTCCACCACGAGGTCGTGCACGCCGTCGAGTCTCGCCAGGTCGTGCGGCGGGCCCTCGAGCTCCACCGTGACCGACGTACGCGTCAGGTGCCGCAGCTCGCTCAGTGATCCCGACTCGACGCAGCGTCCGTTGCGGATGATGCTGACCCGGTCGCAGAGCTGCTCGACCTCGGCCAGGATGTGGCTGGAGAGCAGGACCGTGCCGCCCCGCGCCCGGAAGTCCGCGACGCAGCGCTGGAAGGCGGACTCCATGATCGGGTCCAGCCCCGACGTCGGCTCGTCGAGGAGCAGCAGCTCCACGTCGGCCGCGAGCGCGGCGACCAGCGCGACCTTCTGCCGGTTGCCCTTGGAGTAGCTGCGCCCGCGCTTGGTCGGGTCCAGCTCGAAGAGGTCGAGCAGCTCGTCGCGGCGCGCCCGGTCCACCCCGCCCCGGAGCCGCCCGAGGAGGTCGATCACCTCGCCACCGGTCAGGTTCGGCCAGAGGTCGACGTCGCCGGGCACGTAGGCGAGACGACGGTGCAGCGCCGCCGCATCCGCCCACGGGTCACCCCCGAGGAGGCGGACCTCGCCGCCATCGTGGCGCAGCAGCCCCAGGAGCACACGGATCGCGGTGGACTTCCCGGCACCGTTGGGACCGAGGAAGCCGTGGACCTCGCCCGCCGCGACGCTCAGGTCCAGCCGGTCCAGCGCGAGCGTGGACCCGAAGGACTTGATGAGGCCGCGGACCTCGATGGGCGACGTCGTCACCCTGGCGACCCTAGTCCCGTCCCGCAGCGGTCATCAGGGCAGAAGGTCACGCGTTGCGTACCTCGATCCGCGCGCTGCAGGCGTCGCGCACCGCCTGCTCGAGGATGCCGCGTCGCGGGTCGGGTACGTCGAGCCACGGCCGCACGACCGTGAGCCCGGCCAGGCGGGTGTCGGCGAGGACCTCCTCGACGGCGCCGTGGTCACCCCCGGTCACGACCGGGTGGTGCCGCCCGAGGATCCGCGCCGCGTGCTCGGCCGCAGCCTCGTAGGCCTGGCGGGCCTGGTTGTCCCGACGCCGCGCGAAACGCTGCTGCGACTGGCCTCCGGCCTTGGTGCGTCCCTGGACGTGGCGCTGGCCGACCTTGGACTCCCCCATCGCCGTCCCGGTGAGCCGGGCCACGGCGAAGCCACCCTTGCGGACCAGCAGCACGCCCCAGTCCTCGGGGACCGATGCCTCGACGGCGGTGACGAACCCGGCCCCGGTCGGGGGGCCGTCGTACGACGTGTCGAAGGGGAGCTCGGCGCTGAAGTCGGAGCCGTCCTCGGCCCGGCCCGTCAGGGCACCCGCGACCACGGCCCAGGTCGTCTCGCCGTGCCGCTCCGCGAAGTTGGCGAGCCACCGCTCGATCCGGGTGGCGGGGACGATGATCGGCACGTGAGCGAACCTAGCGGTCCCCGGGAGCAGGGTGCGTCCTGGTCACGGCTGAGGCGTGTGCGGCCCCACGTGCGCGCTGTCGGGGCGCCCGGTCCTGCGTGCCGCTGCCGACACGAGCGCCGGGGCCTCCGGGACTCCGCCGGTCGCCGGTCGCCGGTCGCCGGTGATCCAGCCTGGACGATGAAACTGTCGCTGGGACGATGAAACTTCCTCGTCCAACCGACAGTTTCACCGGCCGGCCGGTGAAACTGTCAAGGCCTCAGACGTTGAACCCCAGCGCCCGCAACTGCTCGCGACCGTCGGGGGTGATCTTGTCGGGGCCCCAGGGCGGCATCCAGACCCAGTTGATGGCGACGTCGTTGACGAGGCCCTCCAGGGCGGAGTTGGTCTGGTCCATGATCACGTCGGTGAGCGGGCAGGCCGCCGAGGTGAGGGTCATGTCGAGGACCAGGTTGTTGGCCTCGTCGAGGTGCACGTCGTAGACGAGGCCGAGGTCGACGACGTTGATGCCGAGCTCGGGGTCGACGACGTCCTTCATCGCCTCGGTGACGTCGTCGCGCGTCACCGTCGCGGTGCCACCGCCGGTCGCCTCGGGCACGTCGGGCAGGTCGCTGTGGTCAGCCATCAGATCTCCTTCGGTGCGGGCTCGCCAGAGCCCGCCTGGGTGGTGGCGTCTTTCCAGGCCATCCATGACAGTAGTGCGCACTTGACGCGCGCCGGGAACTTCGCGACACCGGCGAAGGCGATGCCGTCCTCGAGGACCTCCTCGTCGGGCACGACGGTGCCCTTGCCCTGCATCAGGGTGAGGAACGCCTGGTGGATCTCCATCCCCTCGGCGACCGGCTTGCCGATCACCAGGTCGGCCATGACCGAGGTCGAGGCCTGCGAGATGGAGCAGCCCATGGCGTCGTAGGACACGTCGGTGACGACGCCGTCCTCCACCTGGACACGCAGCGTGAGCTCGTCGCCGCAGGTGGGGTTGACGTGGTGCACCTGCGCCCCGAAGGGCTCACGCAGTCCTGCGTGCAGAGGATGCTTGTAGTGGTCCAGGATGATCTCCTGGTAGAGCGCGTCGAGGTCTTGGCTCATCTCTCAATCCAGCTTGAAGTAGGAGCGGGTGTAGGCCAGCCCCTCGACGAGGGCGTCGATCTCGGCCGGGGTCGTGTAGAGGTACGACGACATCCGGGTCGAGCTCTGCACCCCGAAGCGGGCATGGGCGGGCTTGGCGCAGTGGTGGCCGGCGCGTACGGCGACGCCCCGCGAGTCGAGGACCTGCGCGATGTCGTGCGGGTGCACGCCGTCGAGCTCGAAGGAGATGGCCCCTCCCCGCTGAGTGGCGTCCAGCGGCCCCAGGACTCGGAGGCCGGGCAGGGTCGCCAGGCCCTCGAGCGCATAGGCGGTGATCGCCTGCTCGTGGGCGTGGATGGCCTCCATGCCCACGTGGGCGAGGTAGTCGACCGCGGCACCGAGGCCGATGGCCTCGATGATCGGGGGCGTGCCGGCCTCGAACTTGTGCGGGATGCCGGCGTAGGTCGAGAGGTCCATCCGGACGGTCTCGATCATCTCGCCACCACCGTGGAACGGCGGCAGCGCGTCGAGCACGGACCGCTTGCCCCACAGCACACCGATGCCGGTCGGGCCGACGACCTTGTGTCCGGTGAAGACCAGCAGGTCGGCACCGGACGCGGTCACGTCCACGGGCAGCTGCGGCACGGCCTGGGAGGCGTCGAGCACCACGATCGCGCCGACCTCGTGGGCGCGGCGGGCGATCTCGGTGACCGGGTTGATGGTGCCGAGCATGTTGGAGACCCAGGTCAACGAGACGACCTTGGTGCGCTCGTTGATGAGCCGGTCGATGCCGGAGAGGTCGAGGCGACCGTCCTCGGTGAGCCCGAACCACTTCAGCGTCGCGCCCTTGCGCTGCGTCAGCAGCTGCCACGGCACGATGTTGGAGTGGTGCTCCATCTCGGTGATGACGACCTCGTCGCCCTCCCCGATGGCCAGGTCGCCCGTCGCCCAGGCGAGCGTGTTGGCGATCAGGTTGAGTGACTCGGTGGCGTTCTTGGTGAAGATGACCTCGTCGCGCGACGGGGCGCCGATGAACGCCGCCACCTTGTCGCGGGCCGCCTCGAACGCCTCGGTCGACTCGGCACCCAGCTGGTGCATGGCGCGCGAGATGTTGGCGTTGTGGTGCTCGAGGTGGTCGACCATCGTGTCGATGACCACCTGCGGCTTCTGCGAGGTGTTGGCGCTGTCGAGATAGACCAGCGGCTGCCCGTTGTCGAGCACGCGCTCGAGGATCGGGAAGTCCTTGCGGATCACGTCCAGCTCGGGGAGCAGGCCTTCCATCGGCATTCCTTTCGACCTACGGGGTCTCGACACGGGCTCGTACGGGCTCACCCGGCAAGACCGGCGGGTGACTCAGACCTTGGTCAGGTACTTGTCGTAGCCCTCGGCCTCGAGCGCGTCGGCGAGCTCGGGACCACCCTGGTCGGCGATCTTGCCGTCGACGAAGACGTGGACACGGTCAGGGGTGATGTAGCGCAGGATGCGCGTGTAGTGCGTGATCAGCAGGACACCCTTGCCCTCCTGGCCGCGGAAGCGGTTGACCCCCTCGGACACGATCTTGAGCGCGTCGATGTCGAGCCCGGAGTCGGTCTCGTCGAGCACCGCGACCTTCGGGTTCAACAGCTCGAGCTGGGCGATCTCGTGCCGCTTCTTCTCGCCACCGGAGAAGCCCTCGTTGACCGAGCGCTGGCCGAAGGTCGGGTCCAGGTTGAGGTCGGCGAGCGCCTTGTTGACGTCCTTGACCCAGTGGCGCAGCTTGGGCGCCTCGCCGTCGATGGCGGTCTTCGCGGTGCGCAGGAAGTTCGACACCGAGACACCGGGCACCTCGACGGGGTACTGCATGGCGAGGAAGAGGCCGGCGCGGGCCCGCTCGTCGACCGACATCGCGAGGACGTCGTCGCCGTCGAGGGTGACGCTGCCCGAGGTGACGGTGTACTTCGGGTGACCGGCGATGCTGTAGGCCAGCGTCGACTTGCCCGACCCGTTGGGACCCATGATGGCGTGGGTCTCGTTGTCGGCGATCGTCAGCGTGACGCCCTTGAGGATCTCCTTGGGGCCGTCCTCGGTGTCGACCGAGACGTGCAGGTCCTTGATCTCCAGCGTGCTCATGTGTGTGTTCCTCTCTGAAAAAACTGTGGGTGAGGCGTGGCCTCAGGTGGGCCGGACGCCGTTGAGGGTGGAGGTCGTGTCGATGTAGACACCGTCGTCGCGGACCTCGACCGGGAAGGTCGAGACCGGCTCGGTGGCCGGGAAGCCGCTGGGCTTGCCGGTGCGCAGGTCGAAGCGCGAGCCGTGCAGCCAGCACTCGACGGTGCAGTCCTCCACCTCGCCCTCGCTCAGGGCGACGGCGGCGTGCGAGCAGAGGTCCTGCAGCGCGAAGACCTCGTCACCGTGGCGCGCCACGGCCACGTCGTAGGCGCCGACCTTGACCGCGAGGGCCTCGTCGGAGGGGACGTCGCTCAGGGCGCAGGCGAGCTCGAAGCCCATCAGGCGACCGTGCCCGGGAAGGTCCCGGCGGCGAGCGCAGGGTTGACGTTCTTGGACAGCTCCTCCTCGACGGTGGCCATCAGCTTCTCCTCCAGCTCGGGCACGCCGACCTTGCGGATCAGGTCGTTGAAGAAGCCGTGCACGACCAGGCGACGGGACTCGGCCTCGGACACGCCGCGCGAGCGCAGGTAGAAGAGCTGCTCGTCGTCGAAGCGGCCGGTCGCGGACGCGTGACCCGCGCCCTCGATCTCACCGGTCTCGATCTCCAGGTTGGGCACGGAGTCGGCGTGGCAGCCGTCGGTGAGGACGAGGTTGCGGTTCTCCTCGTAGGTCTCGATCCCCTCGGCGACCTTGCGGATCAGGACGTTGCCGATCCAGACCGTGTGGGCGCCCTGGCCCTGCAACGCGCCCTTGTAGACGACGTTGCTCTTGGTGCGGGGCTCGTTGTGGTCGGCGAAGATCCGGTGCTCGATGTGCTGGCCCTCGTCGGCGAAGTAGAGCCCGAGGAGCTCGGCGTGCCCGCCGGGACCGGCGTACTGGACGTTGGCGTGCATCCGCACCAGGTTGCCGCCGAAGGAGATGGCGGTGTGGCGCACCGAGGCGTCACGGCCGACCAGGATGGCGTCGCGACCGAGGTGCACCGCGGCGTCGTCCCAGTCCTGCAGGCTGAGCACGTTGGCGTTGGCGCCGTCGCCGACGAGCACCGTGGTGGTCGCGGAGTAGCGCGCCGCGCCGGTGTGCTCCAGGACGACGGTCGCCTTGGAGAAGCGGCCCACGCGGATCACCAGGTGACCCCAGACGAGGTCGTCGGCGGACTCACCGTGCAGCTTGATCCAGACCGGCGCATCCAGCTCGACGTCGGCCGGCACGTCGAGGAGCAGTGCTCCCCCGGCGTTGGCCACGGCGAGCGCCGAGGGCCGGTCGTTGGGGGCGAGCTCGCCGAGCGCGACAGCCTCGGCTGCGGTGATCTCGGTGAGCGTCACGCCCTCGGGCAGCGACGTGGTCCAGGTCAGCGAGGCCGAGGAGGCCTCGCCGTCGAGGATGCCGCGCAGCCGCTTGAGCGGGGTGAAGCGCCAGATCTCCTCCCGGCCCGTGGGGGCCGGGTGGTCCGCCAGGTCGTAGGACGGCGGCGGGTTCAGGTGCGACTCGAGGCGAGGCGCGTCCTGCTCGAGGGCTGCGGCCACGCTCTCGCGGGCAGTGTCAGTCACGGTCACGAATCAGGTCTTCCTACGGTCGTGGTCGCGAGGCGACCAACATGTGTGTGGCGAGGGGGACGGCGATCAGCCGACCGCACCCTCCATCTGGAGCTCGATGAGGCGGTTGAGCTCGAGGGCGTACTCCATGGGGAGCTCCTTGGCGATCGGCTCGATGAAGCCGCGCACGATCATCGCCATGGCCTCGTCCTGCTCCATGCCGCGCGACATCAGGTAGAAGAGCTGGTCGTCGGAGACCTTGGAGACCGAGGCCTCGTGGCCCATCGAGACGTCGTCCTCACGGATGTCGACGTAGGGATAGGTGTCGCTGCGGCTGATCTGGTCGACCAGCAGCGCGTCGCAGAGCACGTTGGACTTGGAGCCGTGCGCGCCCTCGTTGATCTGGATCAGCCCGCGGTAGGACGTGCGGCCTCCGCCGCGTGCCACCGACTTGGACAGGATCGAGGAGGACGTGTTGGGCGCCGCGTGCACCATCTTGGCGCCGGCGTCCTGGTGCTGGCCCTCGCCCGCGAAGGCGATCGACAGGGTCTCGCCCTTGGCGTGCTCGCCCATCAGGTAGACCGCGGGGTACTTCATCGTCACCTTGGAGCCGATGTTGCCGTCGACCCACTCCATGGTCGCGCCCTCCTCGCACACCGCACGCTTGGTGACGAGGTTGTAGACGTTGTTCGACCAGTTCTGGATGGTCGTGTAGCGGCAGCGACCACCCTTCTTGACGATGATCTCCACGACCGCCGAGTGCAGCGAGTCGGAGGAGTAGATCGGCGCGGTGCAGCCCTCGACGTAGTGCACGTAGGCACCCTCGTCGACGATGATCAGCGTGCGCTCGAACTGGCCCATGTTCTCGGTGTTGATCCGGAAGTAGGCCTGGAGCGGGATGTCGACGTGGACGCCCTTGGGCACGTAGATGAACGAGCCACCGGACCACACCGAGGTGTTGAGCGCGGCGAACTTGTTGTCACCGACCGGGATGACGGTGCCGAAGTACTCCTGGAACAGCTCCGGCTGCTCCTTGAGCGCGGTGTCGGTGTCGAGGAAGAGCACGCCCTGCTCCTCGAGGTCCTCGCGGATCGAGTGGTAGACGACCTCCGACTCGTACTGCGCGGCGACACCGGAGACGAGGCGCTGCTTCTCGGCCTCGGGGATGCCGAGCCGGTCGTAGGTGTTCTTGATCTCCTCGGGGAGGTCGTCCCACGTGGCGGCCTGCTTCTCGCTGGAGCGCACGAAGTACTTGATGTTGTCGAAGTCGATGCCGTCGAGGTCGGAGCCCCAGGTCGGCATGGGCTTGCGGTGGAAGAGCTTGAGGCCCTTCAGGCGGAGGTCCAGCATCCACTGCGGCTCGCTCTTGAGGGCCGAGATGTTGCGCACGACGTCCTCGCTGAGACCGCGCTTGGCGGTCGCTCCAGCGACGTCGGTGTCGGCCCAGCCGAAGTCGTAGCGGCCGATGCCCTTCAGCTCGGGGTTGAGCTCTTCGATGGAGGTCATGAGCTGACCGCCTTCCTCGTGTCGGTGGAGCGGGACGGATCCACGCCGGACGGGATGCACGTGGTGCACACCCCGTCGCCGTGGGCGATGGTGGCCAGACGTTGCACGTGGTGGTCGAGGACGCGGCTGATCGCCTCGGTCTCGGCCTCGCACAGCTGGGGGAACTCGTGGGCGACGTGGGAGACCGGGCAGTGCTGCTGGCACAGCTGCTCCCCCACCACCGGCAGCTGGCGCACGCTGGCGGCGTAGCCCTCGTCGGTGAAGATCTTGGCGAGCACCTCGGCGGGGCTCAGCTCGGGGCGGGCGGTCGTCAGGGGGCCGAAGCGCTCCTCGACGAATGCCACGCGACGGGTGGCGAACTCGCGGACGGCGGCGTCGCCGCCGGTCTCGGCCAGGAAGCGCAGCGCCTGCACCGCGAGGTCGTCGTACTGCTGGTCGAATCCGTCGCGGCCGTGGTTGGTCAGGGCGAAGACCTTCGCCGGGCGACCGCGTCCGCGGGCCGCCTGCGAGCGGGGCTCACGGGCCTCCACGGCGCCCTCCTCGACCAGCTGGTCGAGGTGGCGTCGGACGGCGGCCGGCGTGAGGTCGAGCAGCTGGGCCAGCACCGCCGTGGTGGAGGGTCCGAGGTCGAGGATCGCCCGCACGACGCGCTGGCGCGTCGGCTGGTCCGCGCCGGGAACGGCGCCCTCGTCGAATTCCACAACACTAGTGTGCCGTTAATGCGGTACGCCGTTCAAGTAAGGCGAGGCTTAGTCCGGCGGCCGGTGCGGACAGTTTCACCGGCCGGCCGGTGAAACTGTCGGTTGGACGACGAAGGTTCGTACTCCCAGCGACAGTTTCGTCGCAGACCCCGCCCGGGCGCGCCGGCCACTGCCGCTCGGAGCGGATCGGGTCGCGCAGTCCTAGGCGCGGCTCCGGGCCGAGGGCCGGGTGGCACGCAGCCACGCGAGCCCGAGGAACGGTAGGACGAGGGGGAGGTAGGCGTAGCCCTGGCCGAAGTGTGACCACACGGTCTTGTCGGGGAACAGCGCGGTGTCGAGATAGCTGAGCGTGCCCACGACGAGTACGCCACCCAGCTCGACCGTGCACGCGGCGACGGCGACCAGCCAGGCGCGCCGGCCGCCGAGGAGCAGGCAGGTGGTGGCCACCAGGTAGATGAGCGCCGCCACCAGCGAGAGCGAGTAGGCCAGGGGCGCCGCGCCGGCGTCGGTGCCCAGCTGGAGCAGGGAGCGGCCGGTGGCGGCGACGGCGAAGACGCCGTAGACGAAGACCAGGACCCGGCCGGGGCCGGAGGAGAGGTCACGCACCCGCGCCGCTCCAGATCGTGTCGAGCCTCAGCTCGAGCGCGACGACGGTGAAGGCGGCGACGCCGAGGACGGCGGTGCCGGCGCGGGTGCGCTCGGCGAGCGACCAGAAGGCGCCGATCGGCAGCGCGGCGAGGACGCCGAGGAGATAGCTCACGAAGAGGACCCCCGAGACGTCGCGCTCGGTGCCGGAGAGCTGCACGAGCCCGACCACCAGCTGCACCAGCAGCACGACCTCGAGGACGGCCAGGAGCACGAAGAACGGGTCCCCCGCGGTCTCGTCCCTGACCAGCAGCACCGCGACCCCGACCAAGGAGACCGTCGTCAGGACCAGCACTGCCCCCATGATCCAGTCGTTCACACCCGCAACCCTAGACTCTGGCTGTGTCCGAACCGCCTGCCGTCTCCGTCGACGGCCTGGTGATGCGATACGCCGACAAGGTCGCGGTCGACGAGCTCAGCCTCACCGTCGAGCGCCACACCATCACCGCCGTCCTCGGCCCCAACGGCGCCGGCAAGACCACCACGCTCGAGACCTGCGAGGGCTACCGCAAGCCGCAGCGCGGCTCGGTCCGGGTGCTCGGACTCGACCCGGTCGCGGACCGTCGCGACCTCCACCCCCGCATCGGCGTGATGTTGCAGGGCGGCGGCGCCTGGAGCGGCGTGCGCGCGATGGAGATGCTGCGTCACGTCGCCAAGCTCCACGCCCACCCGCTCGACGTCGACGTGCTGGCCGAGCGGATCGGCCTCGGCGACTGCGGTCGCACCCCCTACCGCCGGCTCTCCGGCGGCCAGCAGCAGCGCCTCGGCCTCGCGCTGGCCCTGGTCGGCCGCCCCGAGGTGGTCTTCGTCGACGAGCCGACGGCCGGGATGGACCCCCAGGCACGGCGTACGACGTGGGCCCTCCTGCAGGAGCTGCGCGGCGACGGGGTCACCGTCGTGCTGACCACGCACTACATGGAGGAGGCCGAGCACCTCGCCGACCAGATCCACATCATCGACCACGGCCGGCTCGTGGCCAGCGGCACACCGCTGGACCTGACGCGCGGCGGATCCGTGACGACGATCCGGCTCGTCGTGTCCCGACCCTTCCCTCCCGGCGCCCCCGCGTCGCTGCGCCAGGCGCTCGGAGACCTGATCGAGGTCGTCCAGCTCGATGAGCGCAGCCTGCTCGTCACCGGTCCCGCCGACGCCTCGACGCTCGCCAAGGTCTCGCGCTGGTGCGAGGACAACGGGGTCCTGCCGGAGTCGCTGACGCTGGGCCAGCGCAACCTCGAGGACGTCTTCCTCGAGCTCACCGGACGAGAGCTCGCCCCATGAGCAGCTCCTCCAGCGGCGGCAGCACGACGCCGTCCGGCGCCTTCGCCCCCAGGCCCGGAGCCGCCCCGATGCCCCGCATGGTGCTGGCCCAGGCCGGCATGGAGGCGCGCCTCATGCTGCGCAACGGCGAGCAGCTGCTGCTCGCCGTCGTGATCCCGGTCATCGTGCTGCTCGCCGGCGTCCTGGGCTCGGACCGGATCGGTCTCGACTTCACCCGCTCGGCCGTCGACACGCTCACCCCCGGCGTCCTGGCGCTGGCGATCATGTCGACGGCGTTCACGTCACTCGCGATCGCGACCGGCTTCGAGCGTCGCTACGGCGTCATCAAGCGGCTGGGCACCTCACCGCTGTCACGCTCGGCCCTGCTCGCCGGCAAGATCCTCGCGCTGCTGCTCATCGAGGTCGTCCAGGTCGTCGTGATCTCCGCCGTCGCCCTGGGCCTCGGCTGGGACCCGCGCGCCAGCGTGGTGGGCGTCCTGCTCGCCGTCGCGCTCGGCACCGCCGCCTTCGCCGGCCTCGGACTGGCCCTGGCGGGCTCGCTGCGGGCCGAGGCCACCCTCGCGGCGGCCAACCTGGTCTACCTCCTGCTGCTCGCCGGCGGCGCCGTCGTGCTGCCGATGTCTGCCTACGGCGACTTCGGCGAGGTCGTCCGCTGGCTCCCCTCGGGTGCCCTCGGCAACGCCATGCGCGAGGCCCTCAACGACGCCACGGTCGCCTGGCGCGAGCTCGCCGTCCTCGGCGGCTGGGCCGCGATCGGCAGCATCCTCACCGCCCGGACCTTCAGGTGGGAGTGAGATCCGTGGACCTCGCCCGCCACGTCCGCGCGCTCGGCTGGGCCACCCTGGTGGCCAACGCGATGCTCGTCGTGACCGGCGGAGCCGTGCGTCTCACCGGCTCGGGCCTCGGCTGCCCGACGTGGCCGCGCTGCACCGACGAGTCGTTCACCCCGCACGGTGCCCTGGACCTGCACTCCGCGATCGAGTTCGGCAACCGGATGCTGACCTTCGTGCTCGTCGCCATCGCGGTGGCGACCTTCGTCGCGGCCTGGCAGAGCGGCCGTCGCGACCTGCGCCGGCTGGCGCTGTGGCTGGCGCTGGGCATCCCCGCGCAGGCGGTCATCGGCGGCATCACCGTCCTCACCGACCTCAACCCGTGGGTGGTGTCCTTCCACCTGCTCTGCTCCATGGCGATCATCTCGCTGTCCGCGCTCTTCATCCGGCGCATCGACCAGCCCGACCCCACGGCCGCGTCGGGGCCGATCGTCGGCCTCGCCTGGGCGACGTACGCCGTGTCCTGGGCGGTCCTCTACATCGGCACGGTCGTCACCGGCTCGGGTCCGCACGCGGGCGACGTGGACTCCCCCCGCAACGGGCTGGACCCGCTGCAGGTCAGCCAGCTGCACGCCGACTCGGTCTTCCTGCTCGTGGGCCTCACCGTCGGGCTGCTCTTCGCCCTGGCGGCGCTGCGGGCCGGCGTCGAGGCCAGGCGCGCGGTCCTCGTGCTGCTGCTGGTCGAGGTCGGACAGGGCGCCATCGGGTTCGTGCAGTACTTCACCGACCTGCCGATCGTGCTGGTCGGCTTCCACATGCTCGGCGCCGCAGTGATCTCGGCGAGCGTCACGTGGGCGCTGCTGTCGGTGCGCACCCCGCAGGCAGAGGGGCAGGGCCCGCCCCGGCGTGCGGTCGAGGACGACCTGCTCAGAGCTTGAGCAGCGGGTCGAGCGCGACCGCCACGAACAGCAGCGACAGGTAGAGGTTGGAGTGGTGGAACAGCCGCATCGGCTGGATCACGCTCAGGTCCTCGGTGCCGCGGGCCCGCCCCCACATGCGGTGCGCCTGGACGAGGAACACCGTGCCCAGCACGGCCGCGACGATCGGGTAGAAGAGCCCGGTGCTCGCCACGGGCCACAGCAGCAGCGACGTCGCGACCATGACCCAGCTGTAGAGCACGATCTGGCGACCCACCTCGCGGGCGGACTTCACCACGGGCAGCATCGGGACGTCGACCCCGGCGTAGTCCTCGCGGTAGCGCAGCGCCAGTGCCCAGGTGTGCGGCGGCGTCCAGAAGAAGACCACGGCGAAGAGGATGACCGGGATCCAGGAGAGCTGGTTGGTGACGGCCGTCCAGCCGATCAGCGCCGGGAAGCAGCCCGCCAGGCCGCCCCAGACGATGTTCTGGGTGGTGCGTCGCTTGAGCACCATCGTGTAGACCAGCACGTAGAAGGCGTTCGCCACGACCGCGAGACCCGCCGACAGCAGGTTGACCCAGACCGCCAGCACCACGGTGGACAGGATCGCGAGCACCGAGGCGAAGACGAGCGCGGAGCGGGCCGTGACGAGGTGGCGCGGCAGCGCACGACGGCGCGTGCGGCGCATCTGCTCGTCGATGTCGCGGTCGTAGACGCAGTTGAACGCCGACGCGGAGCCCGCCGACAGCGTGCCGCCGACGACGGTGGCCACGACGAGGCCGAGAGGTGGGATGCCCCGGGCCGCGAAGAACATGACGGGCACGGTGGTGAGCAGCAACAGCTCGATGACGCGGGGCTTGGTCAGCCCGACGTAGGCCATCACCACGTCCTTGGCGCTGGCCTTCTCGTGCGGCCCGCCGTGAGTGCCGTCTGGCCCCGGCTGGTTGACGGCAGAGACCGGCTGGCCGACGTAGGTCACAGTTGTCCTTGCCTAACAGGGTGGGGAACGGATCCGGGCGGAGGAGCGAGTACCAGTCTACCGGCGTGCATGAGTAGGCTCGGCGGTGCCCGTCATCAGCGAGAGGAACCCGTGAACGCCCCCCTGAGCACTGCCGCCGGACTCGACTGGACCGATCTCGACCAGAGGGCCGTGGACACGGCTCGCGTCCTGGCGATGGACGCGGTCCAGAAGGTCGGCAACGGCCACCCCGGGACGGCCATGAGCCTGGCCCCCGCCGCCTACCTCCTCTTCCAGAAGGTCATGAAGCACGACCCGGTCGACCCCGACTGGATCTCGCGCGACCGCTTCGTCCTCTCGTGCGGGCACTCCAGCATCACCCTCTACACCCAGCTCTTCCTCGGTGGCTTCGGCCTCGACCTCGACGACCTCAAGGCGCTGCGCACCTGGGGCAGCAAGACTCCGGGCCACCCGGAGTACCACCACACCAAGGCAGTCGAGGTCACCACCGGTCCCCTGGGCCAGGGCATCGGCAACGCCGTGGGCATGGCGATGGCCGCGCGCAAGCAGCGCGGCATGCTCGACCCCGAGACGCCGGCGGGCGAGAGCCTCTTCGACCACCACGTCTACGTGCTGTGCAGCGACGGCGACATCCAGGAGGGCATCAGCTCCGAGGCCTCCTCCATCGCCGGCACCCAGCGCCTGGGCAACCTGACGCTCATCTACGACGCCAACGAGATCTCCATCGAGGGTGACACCGACATCGCGCTCAGCGAGGACGTCGCCGCCCGCTACGAGGCCTACGGCTGGCACGTGCAGACCGTCGACTGGACCCACGGCGGCGAGGGCTACCGCGAGGACGTCCCCGCTCTCCACGCCGCGATCGAGGCGGCCCGCGCGGTCACCGATCGGCCCAGCTTCATCAAGCTCCGCACGATCATCGCCTGGCCGGCACCCTCCGCGCAGGGCACCGGCAAGAGCCACGGCTCGGCGCTGGGCGAGGACGAGGTCGCTGCCACCAAGAAGATCCTGGGCTTCGACCCCGAGCAGACCTTCGAGGTGCCCGCCGACGTGCTCGAGCACACCCGCGGGCTGCGCGAGCGTGGTGCCGCGCACGGCAAGGCCTGGGACGAGCAGTACGCCGTGTGGTCGGCCGCCCACCCCGACCGCGCCGAGCTCCTGCACCGGGTCAACGCGGGCAACCTCCCCGAGGGCTGGGACGCCGACCTGCCGTCCTTCGACGCCGACCCGAAGGGCCTCGCCACCCGCAAGGCCTCCGGTGCCGCGATCAACGCGATCGCCGCGACCGTGCCCGAGCTGTGGGGTGGCTCGGCCGACCTGGCCGAGTCCAACAACACCACCATCGAGGACGCCCCGTCCTTCCTGCCGACCGACCGTGGCACCGACGGCTGGCAGGCCGACCCGCTCGCCGGGCGCGTGCTGCACTTCGGCATCCGCGAGCACGCCATGGGCGCGATCATGAACGGCATCGCCCTGCACTGGAACACCCGTGTCTTCGGCGGCACCTTCCTCACCTTCTCCGACTACATGCGCGGCTCGGTCCGGCTGGCCGCGATCATGGGCCTGCCCGTGACCTACGTGTGGACCCACGACTCGATCGGACTCGGCGAGGACGGTCCGACCCACCAGCCCGTCGAGCACCTCGCCGCCCTGCGCGCGATGCCCGGCCTCGACGTCGTCCGCCCGGCCGACGCCAACGAGACCATCGCGGCGTGGCGCGCCATCATGGGCCACACCGACCGGCCGGTCGGGCTGGCCCTCAGCCGGCAGAACGTCCCGACCTTCCCCCGCGGCACCGACGCGGACGGTCAGGAGTGGGCCGACACCAGCGAGGTCCACCGCGGCGGCTACGTGCTCCTGGATGCCGAGGGCGGCACGCCCGACGTGATCCTGGTCGGCACCGGCTCCGAGGTCCAGCACGCCGTGGCGGCGCGCACGACCCTCGCGGCCGACGGCATCAAGGCCCGCGTGGTCTCGATGCCCTGCCGCGAGTGGTTCGACGCCCAGGACCAGGGCTACCGCGACTCGGTGCTGCCCCCCGCCGTCAGGGCCCGGGTCTCCGTCGAGGCCGGCGTCGCGATGGGATGGCGCGAGGTCGTCGGTGACGCCGGCCGCATCGTCTCGGTCGACCGCTTCGGCGCCTCCGCCGACGCCGCCACCATGTTCGACGAGTACGGCATCACCGCCGAGGCCGTCACGGCCGCCGCACGCGACAGCCTGGCCACCCTCGCCGGCTGAACACCACAACCTGGGAGACACACATGAGCGACCGTTTGAAGGCCCTGGCCGACGCCGGGGTGTCCATCTGGCTGGACGACCTCTCGCGTGAGCGCATCGAGAGCGGCAACCTCGCCGATCTGGTGCGCGACAAGTCGGTCGTCGGGGTCACCACCAACCCCACGATCTTCGCCGGGGCGATCGCCGACGGCGAGCGCTACGACGAGCAGGTCCGCAGCCTGGTCGAGCGGGGGGAGCCCGTCGACCGGGTGATCTTCGAGCTGACCACCGAGGACGTCCGCAACGCCTGCGACATCTTCGCCCCGGTCGCCGACGGGTCGTCCTCGGACGGACGGGTGTCCATCGAGGTCGAGCCCGACCTGGCCAACGACACCGCCGGCACGATCGGCTCGGCCCAGGCGCTCTGGAAGGCCGTCGACCGGTCCAACGCCCTGATCAAGATCCCCGCGACGCGCGAGGGCCTGCCCGCGATCACCGCGGCCATCGCCCAGGGCATCAGCGTCAACGTGACGCTGATCTTCAGCACGGCGCGCTACCGCGAGGTCATGGACGCCTACTGCGCAGGTCTCGAGCAGGCGCGCGACTCCGGCCTCGACCTCGGACGCATCCAGTCGGTCGCGTCGTTCTTCGTCTCGCGCGTCGACAGCGAGGTCGACAAGCGTCTCGAGGCGATCGGCACCGACGAGGCCCAGGCGCTGCGCGGCAAGGCGGCGCTCGCCAACGCCCGGCTCGCCTACGCCGCCTTCGAGGAGGTCTGCGCCAGCGACCGGTGGAAGCAGCTCTCCGACGCGGGCGCCCACCGGCAGCGACCGCTGTGGGCCTCGACGGGGGTCAAGGACCCCGACTACCCCGACACCCTCTACGTCACCGGGCTCGTCGTGGCCGACACGGTCAACACGATGCCGGAGAAGACGATGGAGGCCTTCGCCGACCACGGTGAGGTCGAGGGCGACACGGTCTCCGGCCAGGGTGCTGACGCCCAGCAGGTCTTCGACCGGCTGCGCGACGTCGGGATCGACCTCGACGACGTGCTGCTGGTGCTCGAGGATGAGGGCGTCGACAAGTTCAAGAAGTCCTGGACCGAGCTCGTGGAGACGGTCAGCGGGCAGATGGAGAAGGCGAAGGCATGAGCCACACAGCTTGGAACACTGTCAGCGGAGACGGTTTCGAGCTGTTCTTCGGCTATCCGGACGAGGCGGGGTTCGCCTCGACGGTGGAGCGACTGGTCGCTGACCGGGTCGCCGGCCGCCTCGGCTCGCGCGACCACACGCTGTGGGGCGCTGCGGCCGAGGACGAGGCCGCCAAGCGACTCGCCTGGGTGTCGTTGTCGGTCGCCTCACGCCCCCTGGTCGCCGAGGTCACCGCGCTGCGGGAGGAGCTCGTGGCCGCGGGTCTCACCCGGGTCGTCCTGTGCGGCATGGGTGGCTCCTCGCTCGCCCCCGAGGTCATCTGCGGTGCGGCCGGGGTCGAGCTCGACGTCGTCGACTCCTCGGACCCCGACTTCGTGCGCTCGGCGATCGAGGACCGGCTGGCCGCCACGGTGGTCGTGGTCTCCAGCAAGTCCGGCGGGACGGTCGAGACCGACAGTCAGCGCCGGGCCTTCGAGAAGGCCTTCACGGACGCCGGCATCGACCCGAGCGGACGCATCGTCGTCGTCACCGACCCGGACTCCCCGCTGGAGGAGTCGGCCCGCGCCGCCGGCTACCGCGTGTTCCTCGCGGATCCCGCCGTGGGCGGCCGTTACTCCGCCCTGACCGCCTTCGGACTCGTCCCCAGCGCTCTCGCTGGCGCCGACATCGGTCGCCTGCTGGACGAGGCCGAGGCGATCCGCCCGGCCCTGGAGAGCGACTCGCCCGACAACCCCGGTCTGCGGCTCGGTGGCCTGCTCGGGCTCGCCAACCTCAACGACGTCGACAAGCTCGTCCTCGCCAACGCCGGCGCACCCTTCGCCGGACTGGGCGACTGGGCCGAGCAGCTGGTCGCCGAGTCGACCGGCAAGGACGGACGCGGCATCCTGCCGGTCGTCGTCGACTCCCTGTCGTCCCCCAACTTCTCCCCCAGCACCCCCGACGAGGTCCTCGCCGTCTTCGGCGGGGCTGACGGGTCGAGCGTCGACGTCTTCTCCTCCCTTCGACCCGCCTCCGGCTTCGGCGTCAGCGTCGACGCCGGCCTGGGTGCCCAGCTGCTCCTGTGGGAGCACGCGACCGCCGTGGCCGGCCGGATCATCGGCATCAACCCCTTCGACCAGCCGGATGTGGAGAGCGCCAAGGCCGCTTCCCGCGAGCTCCTCGACGGTGGTGGCAGCGCCCCGACACCCGTGTTCGTCGACGGCCCGGTCACCGTCTACGCCTCCGAGGGGTGGCTGCCCGAGGGCACGACGAGCGTGGTCGCCGCGGTCGGCGCGCTCCTCGACGAGCTCGACGACGCCTCCGGCTACGTCGCCGTCCAGGCCTACCTCGACCGGCACCGTGACGTCGCGCTGGCCGGGGCCCGCGACTCCCTCGCCGTGCGGACCGGGCGACCGGTCACCTTCGGGTGGGGTCCTCGCTTCCTGCACTCGACCGGTCAGTACCACAAGGGCGGCCCCGACACCGGGGTCTACCTGCAGGTCACCGGCCAGCCCGAGGCCGACCTCGCGGTGCCCGACCGACCCTTCACGTTCCACGAGTTCCTCACCGCGCAGGCGGTCGGGGACGGACAGGTCCTGGCCGACAAGGGACGCCCGGTCCTGCGCCTGCACGTCAGCGCACCCAGCGACCTCGCCGCCCTGCGCGAGGTGCTCGCGTGAGCGCCACCTCCGGCTGGAGCAACCCGCTGCGCGACCCGCTCGACCGACGGCTCCCGCGCATCGCGGGACCGTGCGGGATGGTGCTCTTCGGCGTCACCGGCGACCTGTCCCGCAAGAAGGTCATGCCCGCGATCTACGACCTCGCCAACCGCGGGCTCCTGCCCCCCGGCTTCAGCCTCGTCGGCTTCGCCCGCCGGGACTGGGCCGACCAGGACTTCGCGCAGATCGTGCACGACTCGGTCAAGCAGCACGCCCGGACCGAGTTCCGTGAGGAGGTCTGGAAGCAGCTGTCCGAGGGCTTCCGCTTCGTCTCGGGCGACTTCGACGACGACAACGCCTTCGAGCAGCTGCGCATGACGATCGAGGAGCTCGACCGCACCCGCGGCACCGAGGGCAACCACGCCTTCTACCTCGCGATCCCGCCGAGCTTCTTCGGCGCCGTCGCGGGCCAGCTCAAGGAGCACGGGCTGGTGGACCCCACGACCGACTCCTGGCGTCGCGTCGTCGTGGAGAAGCCCTTCGGTCACGACCTCGAGTCGGCGATCGAGCTCAACGAGACCCTCGCCGAGGTGTTCGAGTCGGGGTCGATCTTCCGCATCGACCACTACCTCGGCAAGGAGACGGTGCAGAACATCCTGGCCACCCGCTTCGCCAACATGATGTTCGAGCCGTTGTGGAACAGCAACTACGTCGACCACGTGCAGATCACGATGGCCGAGGACGTCGGCATCGGCGGCCGCGCCGGCTACTACGACGGCATCGGCGCCGCGCGCGACGTCATCCAGAACCACCTGCTCCAGCTGATGTCGCTCGTGGCCATGGAGGAGCCGACCTCCTTCAGCGCCGAGGCCCTGCGGATCGAGAAGCAGAAGGTGCTCGCCAGCGTGCGGCTCCCTCGCCGCCTCGACCTGACCACGGCCCGCGGTCAGTACGCCGCCGGGTGGGCCGGCGGTGAGAAGGTCGCCGGCTTCCTCGAGGAGGACGGCATCAAGCGCACGTCGCGCACCGAGACGTTCGCCGCGATCACCCTCCACGTGGAGAACCGCCGCTGGGCCGGCGTGCCGTTCTACCTGCGCACCGGCAAGCGCCTGGGGCGACGTGTCACCGAGGTCGCCGTGGTCTTCAAGCGTGCACCGCACCTGCCCTTCGAGGCGTCCGCGGTCGAGGAGCTCACCCAGAACGCCCTGGTCATCCGGATCCAGCCCGACGAGGGCATGACGCTCCGCTTCGGCTCCAAGGTGCCCGGCACGGCGATGGAGATCCGTGACGTCAACATGGACTTCGCCTACGGCGGCTCGTTCACCGAGGACAGCCCGGAGGCCTACGAACGGCTGATCCTCGACGTGCTCCTCGGCGACCCGCCGCTCTTCCCCCGGCACGAGGAGGTCGAGCTCTCCTGGAAGATCCTCGACCCGATCCTCCGGGCCTGGGAGCGCAAGGGCTCGCCGGAGGCCTACGACTCCGGGACGTGGGGCCCCGAGTCCGCCGACAAGATGCTCGCCCGCGACGGACGCGTCTGGAGGCGGCCCTGATGACCTCACCCCACGCAGCCCTCCTCCGCAGCGCTGCTCCGCTCCACGCCCACGAGGGGACACCGCAGTGAAAGAGCTGATCGACACCACGTCGGCACAGATCGCGGCCGAGTTCGTGCGCGCGCGCAAGCGTGCCGGGAGCCCCGCGATGGGGATGGTGATGACGTTGATGATCGTCGTCGACGAGGACGAGGCCGAGGACGCGATGAGGTCCGCCCAGGCCGCCTCCCACGAGCACCCCGCGCGGGTGCTCGGCGTGATCCTCGGCGACGCCCGTGGCACCTCCCAGGTCAACGCACAGGTCGGCACCGGCAACGGCTGGACCGGCGAGACCGCACTCATCCGGCTCAAGGGCGAGGTCGTCAAGCACCCCGCCTCGGTAGTGCTGCCACTGCTCCTCCCCGACTCCCCCGTGGCCGTCTGGTGGCCGACCACGGCGCCCGAGGACCCCGCCGGAGACCTGCTCGGGTCGCTCGCGCAGCGGCGCATCACCGATGCGGCCGCGGCCACCAGGAGCCGCTCCAAGGCCCTCGGCGTCCAGTGCTCGTCGTACGTCAAGGGCAACACGGACCTCGCCTGGACCCGGCTCACGCCGTGGCGCGCGCTGCTCGCGGCGTCGCTGGACCAGCACCGGCTCAAGGTCACCTCGGCCTCCGTCAGCGCCGAGAAGATCAGCCCCAGCGCCGACCTGCTCGCCGCCTGGCTCACCGACCGCCTCAAGGTCGACGTGGCCCGCTCCTCGTCCCAGGGGCCGGGCATCACCGAGGTCGTGATGGAGACCGCGGAGGGTCCGATCCGGATCAGCAGGACCGACGGCAAGCTCGCGACCTACACCTCACCCGGACGGCCCGACCGACCGATCGCCCTCAAGCGCCGGAACCTCTCGGAGCTGCTCAGCGAGGAGCTGCGCCGCCTCGACGAGGACGACGTCTACGCCTCCGTGACCCGCCGGCTGCACAAGATGAGCTCATGAACGCACCCCTCGTCGAGGTGCACCCCGACGCCGACGCCCTGGCCACCACGGTCGCCGGCGAGCTGCTGTCCAGGCTCGCTGACGCCCAGGAGGCCGGTCGCGAGCCCCAGATCGCCCTGACCGGCGGCACCATCGCCGACGCGGTGCACCGCGAGCTGGCCCGCCTGAGCATCGACTCCGAGGTCGACTGGTCCAGGGTCGTGGTCTGGTGGGGCGACGAGCGCTTCGTCCCGGCCGACTCCCCCGACCGCAACGCCGGCCAGGCGCGAGCCGCCTTCCTCGACTCGGTGGGGGCGAGCCAGGTGCACGAGATGCCCGCGAGCGACCAGGCGGAGGGGGTCGAGGCAGCGGCGCTCGCCTTCGAGGCGCAGGTCCGCGAGCACGGCAGCGGCGAGTTCGAGGTCGTCATCCTCGGCATCGGCCCCGACGGCCACGTGGCGTCCCTGTTCCCGGGGTCCCCTCAGCTCGATGTCGACGACCGGATCGCGGTCGGGGTCACCGACTCCCCCAAGCCGCCCGCCGAGCGCCTCACCTTCACCTTCGACGCCCTCAACCGCACCCGGTCGCTGTGGGTCGTCGCCAGCGGTGAGGGCAAGGCCGACGCGGTCGCTGCCGCCCTCGCCCCCGAGGGGACCGTCCGCGAGACCCCCGCGCGAGGTGTCCACGGGCGGGTCGAGACGACGTACTTCCTGGACCGCGAAGCGGCCTCGCTGCTCTGACTCGAGCCACGGCTTCCTAGCCGGACGTCGCCACCCGCCTCGCCGACCCTCGGTGGTCGAGCCGCGTCGAGACCCACGACGACATGACGACGAGGGCCGCAACCCGCCCCACCGACCCTCGGTGGTCGAGCCGCGACGAGCGCCAGCGAGGAGCGCGTCGAGACCCACGACGACATGACGCCACTCGCCTCACCGGGACGCTCCTATGTTGCGTCAAGGGGTCGGTGCTCGAGTAGGCGGTAGATGTCTCGGGCGATGTAGCGCTTGAGGCAGCGTCGGATCTCGCGAGGGTTCTTGCCTTGCTGGGTGCGCTTCTCGGTGTAGTCCCGGGTGGGTTGGTGGCGTCGTTGCCGAGTGATCGCGATGGTGTGCAAGGCCCGGTTCAGTTGCCGATCGCCGTAGCGGTTGAGCCGGTGCCGGTTGATGACCTGACCACTGGTTGCCTCGATGGGGGCAACGCCGGCGAGCATCGCGAAACCTGCCTCGGAGTGGATGCGGCCGGGGTGGGACCAGGCACACAGCACGACAGCGGCCACGATCGGTCCGACTCCGACCTCGTCGAGCAGGTCGGGACGCCAGGCCTTGATGATCTTGTTGAGTTGCTTCTCGTAGTCCTCGGCCTCGGCTTGCAGGCACTGAGCGCGACGGGCCAGGTTGCGCAACACCGTGAGCGTGGTGGCCGACTCCAGATCCCAGGAGGGGTGCCCACGCAAGGCTGCCGCGGTGTTGACCAGCGCCCTGAGCTTCGTTTGGCCGCGGAACCGCGCCCGGATCGGTTCGGGAGCGGCGATGATCAGGCTGAAGATCTGACGTTGAGCAACTCCAGCGGCCTCGACCGCGGACCGGCGTGCGGCCAAGAGCACCGACAGTGCCTGCCGTTCGATGCCTTGGCGTGGGGTGCCGAGCCGCTCACGCGACAGGGCCTCGCGGGCCGCGCGGACCGCGTCCAGCGGGTCGGACTTGGCACCGTTGCGTCGCTTGGTCCGCTCGGGCCGGTCCAGCTCGATCACGAGCTCGCCACGCTCGCGCAGATGGCGGGCCAGGCCGGCGCCATGGCTGCCGGTGCCCTCGATCGCCCACGCGCGTAACGCTCCGTGCTCTTCGGCCAGGTCATCGGCCCAGTCGCTGAGCTCGGTGTAGCCCTGGCCGGTGGCAGCGATGGTGAGGTCCTCGATCACCCCGCCGGTACCCGCGGCCACGAGCGCTGCGCTATGGGTGCCCACGTGGGTGTCGACACCGATCACGACATCGACAACCTCGGCGAGCTTGGTCAGACTAGTCATGCGTTTCTCCTTACCTAGAGGGGACGTAAATCCGGTCCAGGTGGAGTGACGGCAAGACTGTGATGGGACACCTCCGGCGCCGTTAACGCCGAACGGTCAAGCTCCTGATCAGGCCAGTTGCTCCCCTGGGCCGGGGCCGGCGACCACGAGCGGACAAGTCCCACGTAAGGCACGAAGCCAGTCTCGACATGAGTCACACCCACAGCCACCGAACACAGCCCACCAGAACTCAGGGCTGCACCGCAGTCTCGACACGGCCTCGCCCAGGGGCTCGCCCGGCTCGACCACCGAGAATCGCGTAGCGATTCACCACGACGAGAGGCCGCCACCCGCCCCACCGACCCTCGGTGGTCGAGCCGCGACGAGCCCCAGCGAGGAGCGCGTCGAGACCCACCACGACGAGGGCCGCCACCCGCCCCACCGACCCTCGGTGGTCGAGCCGCGACGAGCGCCAGCGAGGAGCGCGTCGAGACCCACGACGACATGACGCCACTCGCCTCACCGGGTCTCGACACGGCCTCGCCCAGGGGCTCGCCCGGCTCGACCGCCGAGAAGCGCGCGGCCCGCTCTGCGGGGTGGTCCGTCAGAAGATGATGTCGCCCGACTTGCGGCGCGAGCGCAGGAGCTGCACGGCCTCGTCGAGGATGTCGGCCGCCTCCTTGTCGGAGCGGCGCTCCTTCACGTAGGCCAGGTGCGTCTTGTAGGGCTCGACCTTGGTCGCGGGCGGAGCGTTCTCCGAGTCGCGCCCGGCGGGCAGGCCGCACTTGGGGCAGTCCCACGAGTCGGGAGCGACGGCCTCGACCGAGAAGGTCACGACCGAGTCGTGGCCCCGCGAGCAGAAGTAGGTGACCGGCTGACGGGGCGCGGCCTCACCACGCTCTGCCTCGCCCATCGGTCCAGCCCCGACCCGACTGCCACGAATGGCACTTCCTCCACCAGCCACGTGAGATGTCCTTCTTTCAGTTCTGGTAGGCGAGCAGGAGACCCAGCGCGATCACGCAGGCAAACCAGATCACGCCGATACCGACCGTGAACCGGTCGAGGTTGCGCTCGGCGACGGACGAGCCACCCAAGGAGCTGCTGACGCCACCACCGAACATGTCCGATAGTCCGCCGCCGCGCCCCTTGTGGAGCAGCACGAGGCCGATCAGGAGGAGGCTCGTGGTCATGAGCAGAACAGTGAAGATCGTTGTCACAGGAGGGAATCCTACGTCAGGGTGTCGGGGATCAGATGACCGGCATGTCGTAGAAGCGACAGACCCCGCCGAACTCCTCGACCTGCAGGCTCGCGCCGCCCACCAGGGCGCCGTCCACATCGTCCTTCGCCATGATCCCGGCGACGTTGGCGGCCTTGACCGATCCGCCGTAGAGGATCCTCAGGCCCTCGGCCGCGGCATCTCCGTGGACCTCCCGCACACGCAGCCGGATCGCCGCGCAGACCTCCTGGGCGTCCTCGGGGGTGGCCACCTCACCGGTGCCGATGGCCCAGACGGGCTCGTAGGCGACGACCAGGCCGGCGACCTGGTCGGCGGTGAAGCCGGCGAGCGAGCCGTCGACCTGCGCCAGCGTGTGCGCCACGTGGTTGCCGGCCTGACGGACCTCGAGCCCCTCGCCGACGCACACGATCGGGACCATGTCGGCCGCATGGGCCTTGTGGGCCTTGGCGTTGACCAGCTCGTCGGTCTCGCCGTGCAGCTCGCGCCGCTCGGAGTGGCCGACCACGACGTAGGAGCAGCCGAGCTTGGCGAGCATGCCGGCCGAGATCTCCCCGGTGAAGGCGCCGGAGTCCTGGGCCGAGACGTCCTGGGCGCCGTACTTGACGGAGAGCCGATCGCCGTCGACCAGGGTCTGGACCGAGCGGAGGTCGGTGAAGGGCGGCACGACGACCACCTCGACCTTGCCGTAGTCGTGCCGCTTGTCCGACAGGGTCCAGGCGAGCTTCTGGACCAGCACCACCGCTTCCTGGTGGTTGAGGTTCATCTTCCAGTTGCCCGCCATCAGCGGCGTGCGGGTGGCCTTGGCCATGGTCGTCAGTCCTCCAGAACCGTGATGCCGGGCAGGGTCCTGCCCTCGAGGTATTCCAAGCTGGCTCCACCACCGGTGGAGATGTGCCCGAACGCTGCTTCGTCGAAGCCCAGCGCTCGTACGGCGGCGGCGGAGTCGCCACCACCCACGACCGAGAGGCCCTCGACCGAGGTGAGGGCCTGCGCGACCGCGCGGGTCCCCTCGGCGAACGCCGCCACCTCGAACACGCCCATGGGCCCGTTCCAGAAGACCGTGCGCGCATCTCTCAGGGCAGCAGCGAAGGCTGCTGCCGAGTCGGGTCCGATGTCGAGACCGAGGCTGCCGGCGGGGATCGCGTCGGACGCGACCACGCTGGGGCTCGGCTCGCTGTCGCCCGACGGGAAGGACGTGTCGACGACGATGTCGGTGGGCAGCAGGATCTGCACCCCGGACTCCTCCGCGCGGGCCAGGTAGGCCCGGCACACGTCCAGCTGGTCGTCCTCGAGGAGGCTCTTGCCGACCTCGTGGCCCTGGGCCTTGAGGAAGGTGAAGACCATCCCACCGCCGATGAGCAGCTTGTCGGCCTTGTCCAGCAGGTTGTCGATGACCCCGAGCTTGTCGGAGACCTTGGACCCGCCGAGCACGACGACGTAGGGCCGCTCGGGATCGACCGTGAGCCGGCGCAGGACCTCGATCTCGCGGGAGACCAGGCCCCCCATGGCGTGCGGCAGGCGCTGGGCCACGTCGAAGACGCTGGCCTGCTTGCGGTGCACGACCCCGAAGCCGTCGGAGACGAAGGCGTCGGCGAGGGCCGCCAGCTGGTCTGCGAACGCACCACGCTCCGCGTCGTCCTTGCTGGTCTCCCCCGCGTTGAAGCGGACGTTCTCCAGGAGGGCGACCTGGCCGTCGGCGAGGCCGTCGACCGTCGAGCGGGCCGCGTCGCCGACCGTGTCGGTCGCGAACGCGACCTCGGCGCCGAGCAGCTCGCCGAGCCGGGCCGCGACGGGGCGCAGCGAGTAACGCTCCTCAGGTGCACCCTTCGGTCGGCCCAGGTGCGCCGTGACGACCACCCGGGCACCGGCGTCGGCCAGCTCCCGGATGGTGGGGACGCTGGCACGGATGCGACCGTCGTCGGTGATCGTGGAGCCGTCGAGCGGCACGTTGAGGTCCGAGCGGACCAGGACGCGCTTGCCGCGCAGGTCGCCCAGCGAGTCGATGCCCGACACGGTCAGAGGGTCGCGCCGACGTGGTTGACCAGGTCGACCAGACGGTTGGAGTAACCCCACTCGTTGTCGTACCAGCCGACGACCTTGACCTGGTTGCCGATGACCTTGGTCAGCGGCGCGTCGAAGATGCAGGACGCCGGGTCGGTGGTGATGTCGCTCGAGACGATGGGGTCCTCGCTGTAGCGCAGGATGCGACCGTCGGCTGCCGCCTTCATCACGGCGTTGACCTCCTCGACCGTGGTCTCGCGACCGGCCTCGAAGGTGAGGTCGGTGACCGAGCCGGTGGGGACGGGCACGCGCAGGGCGTAGCCGTCGAGCTTGCCCTTGAGCTCGGGCATGACCAGCGAGATCGCCTTGGCCGCTCCGGTCGAGGTGGGGACGATGTTGATCGCGGCCGAGCGGGCACGGCGCATGTCGCTGTGCGGGCCGTCCAGCAGGTTCTGGTCGCCGGTGTAGGCGTGGATGGTGGTCATCAGGCCCTTGACGATGCCGAACTCGTCGCTCAGCACCTTGGCCATGGGCGCGAGGCAGTTGGTGGTGCAGGACGCGTTGGAGATGATCGAGTGCGTGGCGGGGTCGTAGTCGCCCTCGTTGACGCCCATCACGATCGTGACGTCCTCGTTCTTCGCCGGCGCCGAGATGATGACCTTCTTGGCCCCGCCGTCGAGGTGGGCCTTGGCCTTCGTCGCGTCGGTGAAGAAGCCGGTCGACTCGATGACGACGTCGGCACCGAGGTCGCCCCAGGCGAGGGCGGAGGGGTCGCGCTCGGCGAACACCTTGAAGGTGTGGCCGGCTGCGGTGATGTCGGTGTCGGTCGCCGTCACGTCACCGTCGAGACGACCCAGGATCGAGTCGTACTTCAGCAACGTGGCCAGGGTCTGGTTGTCGGTCAGGTCGTTGACGGCGACGATCTCGATGTCGGCGCCCGAGGCGACCACGGCCCGGAAGAAGTTGCGGCCGATCCGGCCGAATCCGTTGATACCTACGCGAACGGTCACTGCGAATGCTCCTAGCGGTGCGCTGGTGGGGCGGGCCTCGGGTCCCTCAGGCCACGTCGGCTTCGACCCTATCGCCTGTGCGGGGGCACCAGCGGCGGTGTCCCGACGTACGTGCGGGTAACCCCGGGCGCCGGGTCGTCCGGAGGTGCTCAGACCTCGTCGGCGAGCATCTCCGGGGTCAGCGACGCCTCGGTGTCGGGGATGCCGAGCTCCTCGGCGCGCTTGTCCGCCATGGCGAGCAGGCGACGGATCCGCCCGGCGATCGCGTCCTTGGTGAGAACCGGCTCGTGCAGCTGTCCGAGCTCCTCCAGCGAGGCCTGCTTGTGCTCCAGGCGCAGGGTGCCGGCCAGCTGCAGGTGGTCAGGGATCTCCTCGCCCAGGATCTCCAGCGCTCGCTCGACCCGCGCACCGGCCGCCACGGCGGCGCGTGCGGAGCGACGCAGGTTGGCGTCGTCGAAGTTGGCCAGCCGGTTGGCCGTCGCACGCACCTCGCGGCGCATGCGGCGCTCCTCCCAGGCCATGAGCGACTCGTGCGCCCCGAGGCGGGTGAGCAGCTGACCGATGGCGTCACCGTCACGGATCACCACGCGGTCGACGCCGCGGACCTCGCGCGCCTTGGCCTGGATGCCGAGACGGCGGGCGACGCCGACGAGCGCCAGCGCGGCCTCGGGGCCGGGGCACGTGACCTCGAGCGAGGACGAGCGGCCGGGCTCGGTCAACGAGCCGTGGGCGAGGAAGGCGCCCCGCCAGGCCGCGACGGCGTCACAGCCGCCGCCGGAGACGACGGCGGGCGGCAGACCACGCACGGGACGGCCCCGCTGGTCGAGCAGCCCGGTCTGACGGGCCAGCGCCTCGCCGTCCTTGACGACACGCACGATGTAGCGGCTGCCCTTGCGGATGCCGGCGCCCTGCACCATCACCACGTCGGAGGTGTGGCCGTAGACCTCGGCGATGTCCTTGCGCAGCCGCCGCGCAGCGGCACCGGTGTCCAGCTCGGCCTCGACGACGATCTTGCCGCTCACGATGTGGAGCCCGCCCGCGAACCTCAGCATCGAGGCGACCTCTGCCTTGCGGCAACAGGTCTTCGTGATCTGGGTGCTGGACAATTCCGCCTTGACCTGGGCCGTCATCGCCATGGCGTGATCCTTGCACGCGAGTCAACCACCCTCGCGCACTCCCCCCGACCCGGTCACTGCCCGGTCGCTGCTCAGGATCTGCGCATAGGCGAGCGCGAGCTTGGCCGGATCGTGCCGCGGCGAGCCGTCGTCGACCATGACGTCGGCCAGCACCAGCCTGGCGCCGTAGGACGTCACCGTCCGCTCCAGCGTCTCGGCGTCGTCGCCGACCGAGCGTCGGTCCGCCAGCACCACGGCTGGCCGCAGGTCCGGTGCGTGCTCGATCAGTGCGGCGAGGTGGTCGCCGGGGCCGAGCCCGTGGGTCTCACCGGGCTGCTCCTCCAGGTTGAGCACCACGATCAGCCGGGCGTCGGTGGTCACGATCGCCTCACGGAGCACGGGGATCATCAGGTGCGGGATGACCGAGGTGAACCACGAGCCGGGCCCGAGGACCATCCAGTCGGCGGCCCGCACGGCCTCCACCGCCTGGGGGCAGACCAGCGGGTCGCTCGGCTCGAGCGTGATCGAGGAGATGGAGCCCGCCGTGAGGGCGACCTCGACCTGGCCGCGCACCGTGACCAGCTCGTCAGGGTCGTCCAGCAGGCCCGCGACCTCGGCGGTGATGACCATCGGGGTCAGGGCCATCGGCAGCACCCGACCCTTGGCGCCCAGGAGCCGACCGATCCAGTCGAGGGCGTCGACGTGGTCCCCCAGGAGCTCCCAGAGGCTCACGATCAGGAGGTTGCCCACGACATGGCCGCGCATCTCGCCCTCGCCGGCGAAGCGGTGCTGCAGCACGCGGGACCAGGTGACGTCCCAGGTGTCGTCACCGCACAGGGCCGCGAGGGCCATCCGGAGGTCGCCCGGCGGCAGCACGCCGAACTCGCCGCGCAGGCGGCCCGAGGAGCCGCCGTTGTCGGCGACCGTGACGACGGCCGTCAGCTCGTCGACGGTCAGGTCGTCGACGAGGAGGCGCAGCGCGGACAGGGAGGCGAAGAGCCCGTGGCCACCTCCGAGGGCGACGACCGACTGGGCGCGCAGGTCGCTCACCGACTCACTCTCGCCCGAGGTCGCGGTGGGTGACCCGGACGTCGAGGCCCAGGTCGATCAGCCGACGACCGATCTCCTCGCTCATCGCGACGCTGCGGTGCTTGCCCCCCGTGCAGCCGATGGCGACCCGCATGAAGCGCTTGCCCTCGCGCAGGTAGCCCGCCGCGACCCCTGCCAGGACCGGGAGGTAGCCGTCGAGGAACTCGGCTGCCCCGGGCTGGGACCTCACGTAGTCGGCGACCTCCCCGTCGCGTCCGGTGCGCGCGCGCAGCTCGGGGACCCAGAACGGGTTGGGCAGGAAACGCATGTCGGCGACGAAGTCGGCGTCCACGGGGATGCCGTACTTGAAGCCGAAGCTCACCATGCCGACCTTGAGACGCATCGACTGCACCGTCCCGAAGGCCTCGGCGATGCGCTCGGTGAGCTGGTGGACGTTGAGGGCGGTGGTGTCGATCACCAGGTCGGCGTCGCTGCGCAGGTCGGCGAGGACGACACGCTCGCGCTGGAGACCGTCCAGGAGCCTGCCGCTGGCCTGCAGCGGGTGCGGTCGCCGGGCCGCGTCCTGCCGCCGGACCAGCACCTCGTCGGAGGCGTCGAGGAAGACCAGCGTGGTGCGACGGCCGGTCGCACCCTGAGCGAGGTTGGCGTGCAGCGTGTGGAAGAAGGACCCGGACCGGACGTCGATGACCACCGCGATGCCCTGGGTCACGCCGAGGCTGTCGTCGACCAGCTTGACCACGTCGTGGAGCAGGCTGGGGGGCAGGTTGTCGACGACGTAGTAGCCGAGGTCCTCCAGCTCCTTGGCCGCCGTGCTGCGACCCGCTCCGGTCATGCCGGTCACGACGACGAGCTCGCCCCTGGACAGGGCCTGCGGGTCCTCGCTCATGACTCCTCGATCTCTCCGGTCGCGGTGTTGACGGAGACAGTCTTGCCGGTCGCGGATGCCTGGGCCACCGCGTCCTTGATGGCGGTGGCCGTGCGCTCGCCGATGCCGGGCACCATCGCGATCTCCGCGACCGAGGCCAGCCGCAGCTTCTTGAGCGAGCCGAAGTGCTTGAGCAGCGTCTTGCGACGCACCTCGCCGAGCCCGGGGACGTCGTCGAGCATGCTCTCGACCATCGTCTTGGAGCGGCGCGAGCGGTGGTGGTTGATCGCGAAGCGGTGCGCCTCGTCACGCACGCGCTGGAGGAGGTAGAGCCCCTCGGAGGAGCGCGGCAGGATGACCGGGTCCTCCTCACCCGGCCGCCAGACCTCCTCGAGGCGCTTGGCGAGGCCGCAGATCGCGATGTCGTCGATGCCGAGGTCGTCCAGCGCCTGCTGTGCCGCCGCGACCTGGGGCGGTCCCCCGTCGACGACCACGAGGCCCGGGGCGTAGGCGAACTTGCGCGGCCGCCCGGTCTCCGGGTCGACGAGCATCGGACCCTGCGCCGTCGACACCTCCTGGCTCCGTGACTGCTCGTCGAGCAGTCGACGGAACCGGCGCGTGATGACCTCGTGCATGGACGCCACGTCGTTCTGCCCCTCGACGTCCCTGATGACGAAGCGACGGTATTCGCCCTTGCGGGCCAGGCCGTCCTCGAAGACCACCATCGACGCGACGACCTCGGTGCCCTGGAGGTTGGAGACGTCGTAGCACTCGATGCGCAGCGGCACCTCCTCGAGCTCCAGGGCCAGCTGGATCTCCTCGAGCGCGCGGTTGCGTGTCGTCAGGTCGCTGGCCCGCTTGGTCTTGTGGAGCACGAGGGCCTGACCGGCGTTGCGGGCGACCGTCTCCTGGAGCCGCTTCTTGTCGCCGCGCTGGGGCACCCGGATCTGCACCCGGCTGCCCCGCAGGTCGCTGAGCAGCGTCTCGTAGGTGTCGACGTCGGGTGGCAGCGCGGGCACCAGGATCTCGCGCGGGATCGAGTCGGCCTCCCCGCCGGCGTAGAGCTGGAGCAGGAAGTCGTCGACGAGCTCGGGGGTGCCGCCCTCCTCGACCCGGTCGGCCACCCAGCCCCGTTGGCCGCGGATGCGTCCCCCGCGGACGTAGAAGATCTGCACCGCGACCTCCAGGGGGTCCTCGGCCAGCGCGATCACGTCGGCGTCGGCTCCGTCCCCGAGCACGACCGCCTGCTTCTCCAGGGCCTTCTCGAGCGCGCCCAGGTCGTCGCGGAGGCGGGCCGCACGCTCGTAGTCCTCGGCCTCGGACGCGGCGTACATCTCCTTCTCGACGCGACGGACGAAGGGACGTGTCTGACCGCCCATGAAGTCGCAGAAGTCGTCGACGATCTCGCGGTGCTCCTCGGGCGAGACCTGGCCGACGCAGGGCGCCGAGCACTTCCCGATGTAGCCCAGGAGGCAGGGGCGACCGATCTGGGCGGAGCGCTTGAAGACGCCGTTGCTGCACGAGCGCATCGGGAACACGCGGAGCAGCACGTCGACGGTCTCGCGGATCGCCCAGGCGTGGCTGTAGGGGCCGAAGTAGCGGGTGCCCTTGCGCTTGGCGCCACGCCCGACCATCACCCGGGGGAACTCGTCGCCGATCGTGACGGCCAACCAGGGGTAGGACTTGTCGTCGCGGAACTTGACGTTGAAGCGCGGGTCGAACTCCTTGATCCAGGAGTACTCCAGCTGGAGGGCCTCGACCTCGGTGTTGACCACGGTCCACTCCACGCTGGCCGCGGTGGTGACCATGGTGGCGGTGCGCTGGTGCAGGTTGCCGATGTCCTGGAAGTACGACGACAGCCGCGGTCGGAGGCTCTTGGCCTTGCCGACGTAGATCACGCGACCCTGCGCGTCGCGGAACCGGTAGACCCCGGGCTGCGTGGGGATCGAGCCCGGCTCCGGACGGTAGGACAACGGGCCGCGGGCGGATCGGGAGGAACGGGTCGGCGGCACTCCCCAACCCTACGGAACGCCGGGGACGCTCCCGCGACAGGCGCGGCTAGGCCGAGAGGATCTTGTCGCCCTGCACCTCGACGCTGACGCCGGCGAGCGCGGACCCGGCCGGTCCTCCCTCGGGCTCACCCGTCTCGGCGCTGAAGGAGCTGCCGTGGTGGCTGCAGGCGATGACGCCGGCCTCGACGCTCGTGACCAGGTTGCCCTGGTGGGTGCAGACGGCGGTGAAGGCCTTGAACTCGCCCTCGGTCGGTTGCGTGATGACGATCTGCTCGTCGGTGAGGATCAGACCACCGCCCACGGGGACCTCGGAGACGCTCGCCAGCTCGGTTCCGGCAGCCGGCGCCTCGACGGCGCTTTCGGAGTCGCCGCCGCAGCCGGCGAGCGCGGCCGCGACGCCCAGTGCCCCGAGCCCGTGGAAGACGATGCGGCGGGTGGGTCGGAACGGCGTGCTCGGGGTCATCGGTGCCTCCGGGGCGGGGTGGTGGAGCGGTGCACGACGGCAGCTGCGGCCGGGCTCAGGCGAGGCTGATGCTGTCCCCGTCGATCACGAGCTCGACGACCGCGAGCGGCGACTGCGCGGGTCCGGCGGTGGGAGAGCCGTCGGTGAGGGAGAACCGGCTGCCGTGGCACGGGCAGGCGATCTCGTCGGTGACCTCGTCGACCGGACAGCCGTTGTGGGTGCACACGAAGGAGAAGCCCTTGAACTCCCCCTCGGTGGGCTGCGTCACCACCACCTGCTGCTCGGCGAACACGCCGCCGCCACCCACCGGGACGTCGGAGGTCGACGCGAAGGCGCCGCCGGGCGGCGGGCTCGATGCCGCGGGCGAGGAGGCCGGGGCCTCGGGCGTGGAGGCGTTTCCGGTGGGGGTCGGGTCGCTCGCGCTGGTCGTGTCGTCGCCGCTGCAGGCCGCCAGGACGGGCAGTCCGAGACCGAGGCCCATGACGCCGGTCAACGTGGTGCGGCGACTCATACCTGGTGAGCTCATGTCGTCCTCCTCGGACCTCGGGGGTTGGTGCTGGGAACACTACTCAGGGACCTTGGGACGACCTTGAGGAATGAACCGGCCTCCTAGCCGGGCGGAGGCTCAGCTCCTGCTGTTGATCTTGCGCTTGGCGGCGGCCTTCTTCGCCGTCGTGCTCTTCGCGGTGGCGGACCTGGTGGCGGCGGCCTTCTTCGCCGGCTTGGCGGCTGCGACCGCCCGGCCACCCCGAGGAGCCGGTGCCTCGGTGGCCGGCAGGACCCGCTTGGGCTGGGTCGCCTCGCGTCCGTCGAGCAGCGGCTTGAGGTAGTGCCCGGTGAAGCTGTCGGGGTTGGCCGCGACCTGCTCGGGAGTGCCCTCGGCGACGACCATGCCGCCCCTGGAGCCGCCCTCGGGACCCATGTCGACCAGCCAGTCGGCGGTCTTGATCACGTCGAGGTTGTGCTCGATGACCAGCACGCTGTTGCCCTGGTCGACCAGACGGCCGAGCACGAGCAGCAGCTTGCGGATGTCCTCGAAGTGCAGACCGGTGGTCGGCTCGTCGAGCACGTAGACGGTGCGTCCGGTGGAGCGCTTCTGCAGCTCCGAGGACAGCTTGACCCGCTGCGCCTCGCCACCGGACAGGGTCGTGGCCGGCTGCCCCAGGCGTACGTAGCCGAGGCCGACCTCGACGAGCGTCTGCATGTGGCGGGCGATCGGCGGCACCGCCGCGAAGAACTCCAGCGCCTCCTCGATCGGCATGTCGAGGACCTCGGCGATGGTCTTGCCCTTGTAGTGGACCTCGAGGGTCTCGCGGTTGTAGCGCGCCCCGTGGCACACCTCGCAGGGGACGTAGACGTCGGGAAGGAAGTTCATCTCGATCTTGATGGTGCCGTCGCCGGAGCACGCCTCGCAGCGCCCGCCCTTGACGTTGAACGAGAAACGGCCCTGGAGGTAGCCCCGCATCTTGGCCTCGGGGGTCGACGCGAAGAGCTTGCGGACGTGGTCGAAGACCCCGGTGTAGGTCGCCGGGTTGGAGCGCGGCGTGCGCCCGATCGGCGACTGGTCGACGTGGATCACCTTGTCGACGTGATCGAGGCCGGTGATCTTCTGGTGGCGGCCCGGGATCGTGCGCGAGCGGTAGATCTGCTTGGCCAGGGACGTGTAGAGGATGTCGTTGACCAGGGTCGACTTGCCCGAGCCCGACACTCCCGTGACGGCGACGAACAGACCGAGGGGGAAGGACACGTCGATGTCGCGCAGGTTGTGCTCGCGGGCGCCGTGCACGGTGAGCTCACGGCCCTTCGTGCGAGGGCGTCGGATCTCGGGGACCGGGATCTCGCGGCGACCGGAGAGGTATTGCCCGGTCATCGAGTCGGGGTGCTCGAGCAGGCCCTGGACCGTGCCGCTGTGGACGACCTGACCACCGTGCTCGCCCGCGCCGGGGCCGATGTCGACGACCCAGTCGGCAGCCCGGATGGTGTCCTCGTCGTGCTCGACGACGATCAGGGTGTTGCCGAGCTCCTTGAGCCGGACGAGGGTCTCGATGAGTCGCTGGTTGTCGCGCTGGTGCAGGCCGATCGACGGCTCGTCGAGCACGTAGAGGACGCCCACCAGGCCGGCGCCGATCTGGGTGGCCAGGCGGATCCGCTGCGCCTCGCCGCCCGACAGGGAGCCGGAGGGCCGGTCGAGCGAGAGGTAGTCGAGACCCACGTCGAGCAGGAAGTTGAGCCGCTCCTGGATCTCCTTGAGCACGCGCTCGCCGATCTGCCGCTCCCGGGGCGACAGGTCGAGCGTCTGGAGGAAGTCTGCGGTCTCGTTGATCGGCAGGGCGCAGATCTCGGCGATGTTGCGACCCCCCAGGGTGACCGCCATCGAGACCGGCTTGAGACGGCTGCCCTGGCAGGTCGGGCACGGCACCTCGCGCATGAAGCCTTCGAAGCGCTCCCGGCTGGTGTCGGACTCGGCCTCGCGGTGGCGTCGTTCGATGTAGGGGCGGACGCCCTCGAACTGGGCGTAGTAGGCGCGCTCACGGCCGTAGCGGTTGCGGGTGACCACGTGGACCTTGCCCGAGTGACCCTCGAGGATGGCCTTGTGCGCCTTGGCGGAGAGGTCCTGCCAGGGGATGTTGAGGTCGAAGCCCAGCTCCTCGCCCAGTGCGGCCATCAGCTTGAGGAAGTAGTCGGCGACGTGCGCCTGGCTCCAGGGTTGGATGGCTCCCTCGCCGAGGGTCGCGGTCGGGTCGGGCACCACGAGCTCGGGGTCGACCTCCATGCGGGTGCCGAGGCCGCTGCAGACCGGGCACGCACCGAAGGGCGAGTTGAACGAGAACGAGCGGGGCTCGAGGTCGTCGGTGTCGATCGGGTGGTCGTTGGGGCAGGCCATCTTCTCGCTGAAGCGGAGCTCGCGGTCCGCGGACTTGGCGTCCAGGTCGACGAAGTCGAAGGTCACCAGGCCACCGGCGAGGTTGAGGGCGGTCTCGACCGAGTCGGTCAGGCGGCGCTTGGAGGAGGCCTTGACCGCGAGCCGGTCGACGACGACCTCGATCGTGTGCTTCTTCTGCTTGTCGAGCGTGGGCGGGTCGTCGAGCGTGTGGGTCTCGCCGTTGACGCGGGCCCGGCTGAACCCTTGCGTCTGCAGCTCCTTGAACAGCTCGACGTACTCGCCCTTGCGGCCCCGGATGACCGGTGCCAGCACCTGGAAGCGTCGACCGTCCTCGAGCGCGAGGATCTTGTCGACGATCTGCTGCGGCGTCTGCCGCTCGATGGGCGCGCCGCAGGTCGGGCAGTGCGGTCGGCCCGCGCGGGCGTAGAGCAGGCGGAGGTAGTCGTAGACCTCGGTGATCGTGCCCACCGTGGACCGGGGGTTCTTGGAGGTGGACTTCTGGTCGATCGACACCGCGGGCGAGAGCCCCTCGATGAAGTCGACGTCGGGCTTGTCCATCTGACCGAGGAACTGGCGCGCGTAGGCCGAGAGCGACTCGACGTAGCGTCGTTGGCCCTCGGCGAAGATCGTGTCGAAGGCGAGCGAGGACTTGCCCGAGCCCGACAGCCCCGTGAACACGATGAGCGCGTCGCGCGGGAGGTCGATCGAGACGTCCTTGAGGTTGTGCTCCCGGGCTCCCCGGATGATGAGCTGATCCGCCACTGCCGTCCTTCGGGCTCGACCGGTCTGGAATGGTGCTGCTCTGACATGGTGCCGCGTTCGAACAAGTGTTCGTCACGAGGGTCGCGGGCGCAAGCCCGCCACGCCGGACGCACCAGACTCTCACGCGGGCCCAACCGCGACGATTTCACGGACCCCGCCCCCTCGGCACACCCCAACGGGTCGCCCCTGGGCAAGGATGGGTGCCATGGACGTCACGACACCCTCACCGAAGCCCCCCGGGCTGCTCGAGCAGCTGACCGGGGCCGACCTCGCCCTCGCGCGCACCCTCGAGGCCCTGCCGGACGCGGCGTACGCCGAGCCCTCGGGCCTGGCCCGCTGGTCGCGCGGGCACGTGGTCGCCCACCTCCTCCTCAACGCCGAGGCCCTGGCCGCCGTGCTGGTCGGGGCCGCCCGCGGCGACGCGCCCCCCATGTATCCCTCGGCCGAGCAGCGCGACACCGACATCGACGCGCTCGCCCCTGCTCCTCCCTCGGAGCTGCGGGCCCGGCTGCGGGCCGGCACCCTCGCCTTCGCCGAGGCGATCGTGCGACTGCCGGAGGACCGCCTCGACGTCCTGTCCGCGCGGTCCCCGGGCAGCGACCGGACCTTCCCGGCCCGTGCCGTGCTGGGGATGCGGCTGCGTGAGGTCGAGATCCACCACGCCGACCTGGCGGCCGGCTACGCCCACCCGGACTGGCCGCTCCCCTTCGCGGCGCACCTGATCTCCACCTTGACGGCGCGCCCCGGGTGGGACCAGGCGTTCACCGTCGCCCCGACCGACCTGGGTGACACCTGGCACAGTGGGGCCGACGGCGACGACCCGGTCGCCGCAGGTCCGGTGATCACCGGCTCCGCCGCCGACCTCGGCTGGTGGTTGGCCGGTCGTGGGTCCGGAGCAGGACTGACCAGCAGCGACGGCGCACTGCCGAGGACGGGGACCCTGTGAGCGGCACGAGCCACACCGGCTACACCGGAGACGTCACGGTCGGCGGCGGCGCCGAGGTGCGTGAGCTGACCCACCTGACGATCACGAAGGTGGCTGTCGACGAGCAGATGTCGAACAACTGCTACCTCCTGCGCTGTCGCGCGGACGGTCAGCAGGTGCTGATCGACGCTGCCGCCGAGCCGGACACGCTGCTCCCCCTCATCGGCGAGGCGGGGCTGACAACTGTCGTGACCACGCACCAGCACTGGGACCACCACCGCGCGCTCGGGGCGGTCGTCGAGGCGACGGGCGCCGAGGTCGTGTCCGGCACCCCGGACGCCGAGGCCATCACCGAGCAGACCGGGGTCCCCGTGACGCGGACCGTCGGGGACGGGGACACGGTCGCGGTCGGCGACTGCACCCTGGAGGTGATCGCGATCGCAGGTCACACCCCCGGCTCCGTCGCCCTGCTCTACCGCGATCCCGACGGGCACCCCCACCTGTTCACGGGCGACTCGCTCTTCCCCGGCGGCGTGGGCAGCACGTTCGGTGACGCCGACGCGTTCGTGCAGCTCGTCGGGGAGGTCGAGGCCAAGATCTTCGGCACGCTGCCCGACGACACGTGGTTCTACCCCGGTCACGGTGGCGACTCGGTGCTGGGCGCCGAGCGGCCCCACGTCGCGACGTGGCGTGAGCGCGGCTGGTAGGTCAGGCGGCCAGGTCGTCGCCGTCGAGCTCAGCCATGTGCCAGTCGAGGTCCTCGCGCAGGATGTCGCCGGCCAGGAGCTCCTCGCCCAGGAGGTCCTCGAAGCGGGGCCAGGCGCCCGGCTCGTAGATCTCGGGGAACGCCTTGGGGATGGGCACGGCGACCGAGCAGCGGCCGGTGAGGGTGACGGACGGCGCGGCCACGACGGTGGCACCGGCCGGGGTGCGCACGGCCAGGGCGACCTCGGGTGCGCCGTTGAGGGACGCGAAGAGCGCGAGCTCGCGCAGGTCCGGCACGGTGCTGTGGGTGAGGTGCTCGAGGATGTCGAGGTGGCTCAGCCCCGCGGCGACGACGACCGACAGGGAGCGCGCGTCGTACTGCTGGATCCACGTCAGCATCGTCAGGGGATCGATCACCCCGTCGGCGGCCTTCCCGACGACCAGGCGGGCCTCGTCCCGGGACACGTCGTGGGCCACGAGGAGGCGCTCGACGTCACCCGCGTTGACCTGCTCGGGGTGTCGGGCGACATGGCGGAGCCGACGCGTCAGGTCGCGGGAGCGGCTGCGGGGCGAGGCCGGGGCCGAGCACAGGCAGGCGATGCCGATCGCGAGTGCCGCGAGGCACGCGATGGCGCTGATCATGGTCATGACCCCTCCTCCCGCGGCATGGTCGTCCGTCGGGGCGGTTGCCCGGCTGGGGAGAGACGACTCACGACCACGAAGATGTTGTCCACACCCAGTCAACTGCCCCCAGGGGTATGCGTCACGCGTTACCGCACAGTTGCTTTTCTGCTCTAGACCGGGGTTTGACGGCCGGATCTGTTACCGACCCGTGGATCTTGTGGCCGAACCGGACAGCTGAGAGCCCTCTCAGGCGCTGCGCAGCCAGGTCCGGGTCCACCCGTCGAGGTAGGCACTCACGGCGTTGGCGTAGGACGCGACGAGGGTGACGCCGTCGCTGCCGACCCCGCGGTCCGTCCACCCCGGACCGGCGGTGAACGCGTGGTGGGCGCGTGCCTTGCCGCCGTAGCGACCGTCGACGACGAGCAGGTTCTGGCCCACGGCGCTCGTGCGCACCGGCACTCCCCCGCCGGCCAGGATCGACCGGATGCCCTTGCGCACCTGGGGGCCGGCGACTGCCACGACGTCGCACCCCTTGCGCTTCAGGTCCGCGAGCCGAGTGGCGATGCGCTGCCCTCGCTCGCCGGACCAGGCCTGCACGGCCACGCGGACGTTGGTCCGCCCGTCCCCGGTGCGCAGGCCTCGAGCGTTGCTGCAGCCGACGGGCTTGAGGGCCTTGAGCACGGGGTCGCGGAAGGCAGCGGCGGGGACGGGGTAGAGCTGGGCGGTGTAGCCGGATCCCATCGAGACCGTGCGGACCTTGGAGGGGTCGGTCGCATCGAGGGACATCTTGGAGAACACCCGGCCGTAGGTCGCGTAGACGGCCGCGGACGAGGAGCGGAAGACGTCGGTCGAGCGGCTCGTGCTGCCGGCCTCGAAGGGCGACGACGAGATCATCGCGAGCTCCGTCGTGCCGCCGGCACGGCTGACGAGCACGAAGTTGCTCTCCTGGCTGCCGCTGCCTCCGAGGCAGCTGTCCACGCAGCGCCGCACCCACGACGGCTGGGTCTGGTCGAGCCCGAGCGTCGTCTCGAGCTGCTGCTCCGCGGTCGTCGGGGTGCCGGCGCCGACGACGACCTGCACGGCCGCGCCCTCGGCGTACGCCGACGTGAGCGCGCCCAGGAGGTCCGGGTCGTCGATCCGGCTGCTCGCGACCCGCACGAGGTCACCGGTCTCGGCGTCCTGGACGGCGCGCACGGTGCGGTCGAGCGCGCGTCGGCGGTCGTGCACGTCGCCGGCCGGGGCGTTGAACAGCGGGCCGGTCTCGAAGAGGTCGACCAGCTGGTAGGTGAACCGGATGGCCCAGTGGTCGGAGTTGAACCCCTTGACGATCTGGGCGTCGGTCTTGACCAGGCCGCCGTTGCGCTTGACCGACATCCCGTAGTCCAGCAGGGACGTCGGGTTGAACGAGCCGGTGAGGGGCATGTCGAAGCTGACCAGGTCGCCGAGACGGTCGGTCGGCAGACCGGGGTTCTGGCGACGCCGGTCGGCGAGGTAGTTGACGTTGAGGTCGCCGCTGACGAAGACGTGCTCCGTGTGCTTGAAGAGCCCCTGGATCTCCAGGCGGAGCATCTTGAGGTGCTTGCGCAGGCGCGGGATGCGGCTCATGTTGGAGAGCTGGGCGTCACGGGAGGCACCCGAGATGACGTGGGTGTTGATGTAGCCGAAGACCTTGCCGGTCGCGACCTCGCGCAGCCGGACCACGTTGATGTAGCGGCTGGGCGTGACGCCGTCCTGCGGGCCGTGCACCTTGACGGTGTGCCCGTCGATCAGGCGGAAGCGGTCCTGGTCCCACACGATCGGGATGGCGACGCCGCCCTCGAGCGGCATGTACCAACCCCAGCCCTGCGCCTTGCACAGCGCGATGAGCGAGTCCCGGTCCTCACGGTCCGACATCTCCTGCAGGCCACCGGCGTCGCCGAGCGTCAGGGCGCGCCTCATGTCGGCCAGCGCCTTGGTCTTGTTGAGGTCGTGCTTGATGTTGAGCGTGAACGTCCGGTAGGTCGGCGACGCGAGCGCCCGGGCAGCGGGACGGAGGTCGCTCGCCGAGACGGCGGGGGCCTGCGAGGGCGACGGGGGGACGGCGGGCGCGGCCAGGAGCGTCACGGCCAGGGCGGTGGGCAGGAGCAGGCCCAAGAGCGCAGGCAGGAGGCGGGAAGCCGTGGGGGAAGCCACGGTGGTTCTCCTTCGGATGGGTGACAGGGAGCCGGCACAGTTCACACCAGTCACACCAGTCACACAACCGATCTCGCCGAACTACAGACGTGTAGTTGTCCGGTAGGCCCTCGTCGTAGCGATTCGCGGGGCCGGCGCCGGGTGTCCCGCACGACCTCCCCGACCGCTCGCCCCCCGTGCGATATGGTGTAGGCCGTCGCGCACGCACGTGCGCGACGCCATGGGGGATCGACGCACGCCAGAGACGGGGGACCCACCCCATGACAGGAACCCCCGAGCCTCCTGCCGGGGGCGAGCTCGAGGCCAGGCAACTTCTGGCGACGCTCCTGGTGGCCGCGAGCAAGGGCGACAGCGATGCCTTCGCCCGCTTCTACGACGCGATGGCGTCGCGGGTCCACGGGGTCGTCCTCCGGGTGCTGCGCGACGCGCACCAGGCCGAGGAGGTCACCCAGGAGGTCTTCCTCCAGGTCTGGCAGAGCTCCGCGCAGTTCGACCCGAGCCGCGGCGCAGCCATGACCTGGGTCCTGACCCTGGCTCACCGTCGAGCCGTGGACCGGGTGCGCTCCAGCGAGTCCGGTCGACGCCGGGACACCACCCACGTGGAGCTGGACGTCCAGACGCCCTTCGACGAGACCGCGACCGCCGTCCATGCCTCGCTGGAGAGCGAGCGGGTGCGTGACGCCCTCGCCACGCTCTCGGCCGGTCAGCGCCAGGCCATCGAGCTGGCCTACTTCGGCGGCCACACGCATGCCGAGGTCTCGCGCCTCATGCAGATCCCGCTCGGGACGGCCAAGACCCGCATCCGCGACGGGCTGCTGCGCCTGCGCGACGCGCTGGCCCTCCCCGCGCCCGAACCCGCCTGAGGGCAGCGTCAGCTGTAGGTGACCTTGACGGTGTCGGTCACCGGCACGGCCTGGCAGGCCAGCCGGATGCCCTCCGCGAGGTCCTCGGTGTCGAGCACGTCGTTGCGCAGCAGGGTGACCTCGCCCTCGAGGAGCCGCACCGCACAGGCGGAGCACTCCCCCTCGCGGCAGGAGAACGGCGCCTTGACGCCCTTCGCCTCGAGGTGGTCGAGCATCGTGGTCCGCGGGGACCAGTCGTCGAACGTGTGCTTCTCACCGTCGAGCTCGACCTCGAGGTGCACCGGCCCGCGCGACGCCGCCTCGGCGTCGGCAGCCGCGTCCTGCTCGTCGGACTCGGCTGCGGCGATCTCGGACTCGGCGACCTCGACGTCGTGCAGGTCGCCGAAGGGGTTGCCGCCGAGGGAGACGAACTTCTCCTGGTGACGGCGATCGCGCGGCACCTGCAGCCCCTTGAGCGCGGTGGTCGTCATCTTCATGAAGGGTGCCGGGCCGCACACGAAGGCGTCGTACGTCGGGTAGCCGGCGGCGAAGGCCGCCATCTGCTCGCCGGTCGGGAGCCCCTGGACCGACTCGAGCCAGTGGATGACCTGGAGCCGGTCGGGGTGCTCGGAGGCGAGCCGGGTGAGCTCGGCGGCGAAGATGACCGAGCGCTCGTCGCGGTTGGCGTAGAAGACGACCACCCGGCCGCTCCCCTGCGCCAGCGCCGTCCGGGCGATCGAGAGGATCGGGGTGATCCCGCTGCCCCCGGCCAGGAGCAGCAGGTCGGCGTCGAGCGACGCCGGGGTGAAGATCCCGCTCGGCGGCAGCACCCGCAGCGTGTCGCCCTGGCGCAGGTTGTCGCAGATCCAGTTGGACGCGTAGCCCCCGGCGGTCCGCTTGACGGTGATCGTGATGCCGTCCGCGCGGGTGAGCGGGCTGCTGGACAGCGAGTAGCAGCGCGCGGCGACGCCGGTCTGGTCGCTGGGGATGGCGAGGGTCAGGAACTGCCCGGGCTTGAAGTCGAAGAGCTCGGCGTGGTCGTCGGGCACCGTGAAGGTGATCGAGTGGGCGTCGGCCGTCTCCTCGACGACCTCGCTGACCTGGAGCTCGAAGGATGCGGTGTCCATGGGTGGTTCAGTAACCGTCCTCAGCGCCGACGTGGATGTTGCCCTCGCGCACCGCGGCATCGATGCTCGCGACCAGGCGAGGACAACCCTCGTGGACGGGGCGTCCCTGTGGTGAGGCGTCCCGCCTGGCGAACTCCGGACACGCCGCCAGGGCCTCGGGGCTCCACTGGATGGAGGTGTGGTGCTCGCTGTTCTTCTTCACCCCGACGCTCGCCAGGCAGTCCAGGCAGGCCACCTGGGTCAGGCGTGCCTGCGTGTAGAGACGCGCGTCCTCCAGCGTGTCGGCGCTGGTGGGCACGAAGCTCGCCATCAGGCGTCGGCGGGCTCGGGAGCGGCCGCTTCCTCCTCGGCCCTCTTGGCGAGGTTGCTCGCGACCTCCTCGCGCCAGTACTCGTTGGCCTTGGTGGTGTCGACCTCGAACTCGAAACGGTCGGTCATCTCGGCCGTCACGTCGGCCTTGTCGACGTAGAACTGCTCGTACCAGCGGCGCAGCTGGTAGACCGGCCCGTCCTCCTCGCACAGGAGGGGGTTCTGCACGGGCGCCTTGTTGAGCCAGATGTGCACGTCCTGCTCGAAGCCCTGCTTGAAGGTCTCGGAGTACTTGGACCCGATGTACTGGGCGGTCGCGTCGTCGACACCCTCGGGCTTCTTGACGCACAGCGCGTACTGGAGCTTGAAGGAGTTGGGCCCGGTCGGCACGTGGCAGTTGATCAGGATGACCTCGGTCTCGAAGCCCTTGTAGTCGACGTTGATCCAGTTGATCATGTAGGACGGCCCGTAGTAGGAAGCCTCCGACTTGAGGACCAGACCCTCGTCGCCGTAGCCGTCGCCGGCCATGTCCGGGCGACCGATCGACTCCATGAACTGCGTCGCGACGTGCCCCTCGAAGACGTTGCGGAAGTTCGTCGGGAAGGCGAAGTGGATGTAGAAGAAGTGCGCCATGTCCACGACGTTGTCGATGATCTCGCGACAGTGCGCCGTCGGTACGTCGAGCGTCTCCCACGTCCAGTCGGTGTAGGCGTCCGTGCCCACCCCGGGCAGCTCCGGCGGCAGGATGTCGTGGTCGGGGTCGGAGCCCTCGACGTCGTGCCACACCATCAGCTGGCCGTTGCGGACCGCCGTGGGGTACTTCTGGGTGCGGGCACGCAGCGGCACCCGGCGGGCGTAGGGGATGGCCTTGCACCTGCCGTCGCCGCCCCAGCGCCAGTCGTGGAAGGGGCAGGCGATCTCGTCACCCTTGACCGTGCCCTGGGTGAGGTCGCCGCCCATGTGGCGGCAGTAGCCGTCGAGGACGTTCAGGGCGCCCTGGGTGTCCTGCCAGACCACGAGCTTGCCGCCGAAGCCGTCGATGCCGTGCGGCTTGCCGTCGGCGAAGTCCTTGGCGAGCCCCAGGCAGTGCCAGCCGCGAGCGAAACGCTCGGGCGGTGCGCCCTTGTCGAGGAACCGGGTTTCGCTCATGGTGTGCCTCCCGCTGGTGGTCAAGAACTGCAAAACAAGAACAGGTTATAGTTTTTGTCGTCCGGAGGCCAGCCGCAACGCCTAACCGAAGGCCCGGACGACGTGCCCGTGGATGTCGGGGTAGCGCCGCAGGTGCGCACCTCCGTTGAGATCCAGCACCTCACCGGTCATCCATCGTGCGCGTGCGAGGTAGACCGCCGCCTCGGCGACTTCCTCCGGCAGGCCCGCCCGACCCAGCGGCGTGTTCTCCAGGTAGTCGTCCTCGATGCCCGCGATGTCCATCGCGGGCGCCGTCAGCGGCGTGATCACCAGGCCGGGCGAGATGGCGTTGACCCGCACGTCGCGGGCTCCGAGCTCGAGCGCCGCGACCTCGGTGAGCATCGCGAGCCCGGCCTTGGCCGCGCAGTAGGCCCCCATCCCGGTCCCGGGCTGACGCGCGTTGAGGGAGGTGAGCGAGATGATCGCTCCCCCGTCGGCCACGACGCGCCCGGCGTGCTTGAGCACCAGGAAGGCGCCGGTGAGGTTGACGTCGACCACCCGGCGGAACTCCCCGGCGTCGAGCTCGGTCAGGAGGCCCAGGGTGCTGACGCCGGCGCTGTTGACGACGACGTCGAGACGCCCGTGCTCGGCGAGCACCTCGGCCATCACCCCCTCCACGGAGGCCTCGTCGGTCACGTCGACCGGGCGGTGGCCTCCCGGCGCGGCCCCGAGGTCGGCGACCACCACCTCACATCCGTCCGCAGCCAGGGCAGCGGCGATCGCGGCGCCGATCCCCGACGCGCCGCCCACCACCAGCGCCACCCGCCCGCTCCGCCCGAGGTCGTCAGGGGCATCGGGTGTGCTGTTGCCGGTCGCGGGTCGGGTCATGTCGGCCTCCGTAGTTGACGCGTGTCAAATGTGCGCCTAGCGTGCCCTGAGTCACACGTCGTGGCAAGTGGTCCTCGTCGATCACCCTCACCGCCCTCCGAAAGGCGTCCTCCATGCCCGGACCCACCACCGCCGTCATCGGCGCCGGCATCAGCGGACTCACGTCCGGCAAGATGCTCGGCGACTACGGCATCGACTACACCTGCTTCGAGAGCTCGGACCGGATCGGTGGCAACTGGGCGTTCGGCAACCCCAACGGGCACAGCAGCGCCTACCGCTCGCTGCACATCGACACGTCCAAGCACCGGCTGTCCTTCAAGGACTTCCCGATGCCGGACCACTACCCCGACTTCCCGCACCACACCCAGATCAAGTCCTACCTGGAGTCCTACGCCGAGGCGTTCGACCTCAAGAAGCGCATCGAGTTCGGCAACGGCGTGACCAGCGCGCGACGGCTGGCCGACGGTGGCTGGGAGATCCTCGACCAGGCGGGCGACACGCGGCACTTCGACCTGCTCGTCGTGGCCAACGGGCACCACTGGGACCCCCGGATGGCCGACTTCCCCGGCGAGTTCACCGGACAGTCGATCCACTCGCACCACTACATCGACCCGACCGACCCGCTGGACTTCAAGAAGCAGCGGATCCTCGTCGTCGGCCTCGGCAACAGCGCCGCCGACATCTCGGTGGAGCTCTCCAGCAAGGCCCTGCAGAACGAGGTGACCCTCTCCACGCGCTCCAGTGCATGGATCGTCCCGAAGTACACCGGCGGCCTCCCTGCGGACAAGTACTACGTCACCAGCCCGCACCTCCCCCTGGCCTGGCAGCGCAAGCTCCTGCAGAAGATGCAGTTCATGGCCGGGTCCAACCCCGAGCTCTACGGTCTGCCCAAGCCCAACCACAAGTTCTTCGAGGCTCACCCGACCCAGTCCGTGGAGCTGCCGTTGCGGCTCGGCTCCGGCGACATCACGCCGAAGGGCAACGTCGCCCGGCTCGACGGGGAGACGGTCCACTTCGAGGACGGCACCAGCAGCGACTTCGACATCATCGTCTACGCGACCGGCTACAACATCACCTTCCCGTTCTTCGACCCCGGTTTCATCAGCGCCCCGGACAACGCCATCCCGCTGTTCAAGCGGATGTTCAAGCCCGGCATCGACGACCTGGTCTTCATGGGCTTCGCGCAGGCGACACCCACGCTCTTCCCGTTCGTGGAGTCGCAGGCGCGACTGCTCGCGGCCTACGCGGGTGGTCGCTACCGACTGCCGGCCGAGGACGAGATGGAGCGGGTGATCGTGGCCGACCAGCAGAAGTACACCGGCCACGTCCTCGACCGCCCCCGCCACACGCAGCAGGTCGACTACTTCCTCTACGAGCACGACATGCGCACCAAGGAGATCCCCTCGGGTCTCGAGCGCGCCCGGGTCCAGGGAGCTCCGGTCCTGGCCGGCCGGACGGCCGGGCACACCCTCACGGAGCCCGTGCCGGGGCTCGTGGCGGAACCCGCATGATGTCGACCGTGCCCCGCGGCGATGCACGTCGCACCGCCCTGCTGGAGTCCCTCGACGAGATCCTGCGCGAGCAGCTCGCCGGCGACGGCTCCCTCGAGACGATCAACATCGCCGAGATCTCCCGCCGGGCCGGCGTCACCCGCTCGGCCTTCTACTTCTACTTCGAGAACAAGCAGGCGGCCGTGGCCGCGCTGATGGACGAGATGTACGACCAGGCGTTCGCGGCCACCGGTCGACTCTCCGGCGACGCGACTCCGCAGGACAACATCACGGCGACCATCACGGGGCTCTTCGACGCGTGGGAGAGCCACCAGCACGTCTTCCGGGCGATGCTCGACGCCAAGGCCACCAGCCCCGCGGTGCGCGAGCTGTGGGACAACGACCGACACTCGTTCATCGCGCCCGTGGCGGCGATGATCCAGGCCGAGCGCTCTGCCGGTCGCGCCCCCGACGGCGTCGACGCCACGAGCGTGGCGGCAGTCCTGCTCGACCTCAACGACCGCATGCTCGAGCGGCTCGCCCTCGGCGGCACCCTCTCGCGCGCCCAGATCCAGGAGACCGTCGTCCAGATCTGGCTCCGCACCATCTACGGAAGGACCACGACATGAGCGTCCACACCACCGTCCGCTTCGACTCCCAGGGCACGGCGTGCGACGCCTGGCACTTCGAGGGTCAGGGTGACACCTTCGCGACCTCGGCCGGTCGGCCGGTCGTCGTCATGGCGCACGGGCTCGCCGGCACCAAGGACTCCGGGTTGGAGCCCTTCGCCCGACGGCTCGCCGACGCGGGGCTCGACGTCCTCGCCTTCGACTACCGCGGCTTCGGCGCGAGCGACGGCTCACCGCGCCAGCGCGTGTCCATGGAGGGCCAGCTCGCCGACTACCGCGCAGCCATGACCGCGGCGGCGCGTCTGCCGGGCGTGGATCCCTCGCGGCTCGTGCTGTGGGGCGTCTCGCTGGCGGGAGGGCACGTGCTCGCCGCCGCCGTGGGTCGCGACGACGTCGCGGCCGTCGTGTCGCTGACCCCCCTCGTCGACGGGCTCGCTGCCGGCCGGCTGGCGCTGAAGACGCACAAGCCCTCCGCCCTCCTGCGGTCGACCGCCGCCGGCGTACGCAGCAAGGTCGCGAGCAGCCGCGGCAAGGCTCCGGTCACGATGGCCGTGGTCGGCCGTCCCGGGGAGGTCGCCGCGCTCACCCTGCCGGGGCTCTACGAGGACTACCTCGCCATCGCGGGTCCGACCTGGGTCAACGAGGTGGACGCTGCCGTGGGTCTCGAGCTCGGCGGGCACCGTCCCGGCAAGCTGGCCGGCGGGGTCGTCTGCCCCCTGCTCGTGCAGGTGGCCGACTTCGACCGCAGCGCACCGCCGCACGCCGCGATGAAGGCGGCGTTCAAGGGTCGCGCCGAGGTCCGGCACTACCCGTGCGACCACTTCGACGTGTGGCCCGGCAAGGACTGGTTCGAGGCTGCGGTCGAGCACCAGGTGCGCTTCCTGACCAGGCACCTCGGCGCCTCCTGACCCGCGGTGCGGGTCGACCCCGTCGAACGCTGTCCCGCAAAACGAGAACACGTTATAGTTTCGGTCGTCGTGACCGTCTGGTCGCCGAGCGCCCACGAGGAGAGCATCCATGGACGTCGTCCTGAACCCGGAGCACGTCAGGCTCAAGGAAGAGCTCAAGGACTACTTCGCAGCGCTGGTCACGCCCGAGCGCCGGGCCGGCCTCGCCTCGGCCACCGGGGAGTTCGGTGAGGCCGGGGTCTACCGCGAGGTCATCCGCCAGGTCGGCAGCGACGGCTGGCTGGGCATCGGGTGGCCGAAGGAGTACGGCGGTCAGGCGCGCTCGATGGTCGAGCAGCTGATCTTCACCGACGTGGCCGCCGACTACGGGGTGCCGATCCCCTACCTGACGCTCAACACCGTGGGGCCCACGATCATGCGCTACGGCACCGACGAGCAGAAGGAGTTCTTCCTCCCCAAGATCCTCGCCGGCGAGCTGCACTTCTCCATCGGCTACTCCGAGCCCGAGTCCGGCACGGACCTCGCGTCGCTGAAGACGAAGGCGGTCCGTGAGGGCGACGAGTGGGTGATCAACGGGCAGAAGATGTGGACCTCGTTGATCCAGTACGCCGACTGGATCTGGTTGGCGTGCCGCACCGACGCCGACCTGGCCCGCCACAAGGGCCTGTCGATGATCCTGGTGCCGACCGACGCACCGGGCTTCTCCTACACGCCCGTCCACACCGTGGCCGGCGTGGGCACCAGCGCCACCTACTTCGAGGACGTCCGGGTGCCGGCGTCCAACCTGGTGGGCGACCTCAACGGCGGCTGGTCGCTGATGACCAACCAGCTCAACGCCGAGCGCGTGGCGCTCACCTCGTCGGCGCCCCTGACGCAGTCGCTCAAGCTGGTGCGCCAGTGGGCCCAGGAGACCAAGAACCCCGACGGCCAGCGGGTCATCGACTCGGAGTGGGTGCAGATCGCCCTGGGCCGGGCGCACGCCCGCATCGAGACGCTCACGCTGATCAACTGGAAGCTGGCCTCCGACGCCGACCTCGGGGTCGACCTGTCCCCCGCCGAGGCCTCGGCCACGAAGATCTACGGCTCCGAGCTCGCCACCGAGGTCTACCGCTCGCTGATGGAGGTCGTCGGGCCCAACGCCGGCATCACCGGGTCGTCCGACGGCGCGGTCCTCGCCGGCCGGCTCGAGCGCTACTTCCGCAGCGCCCTCGTCATGACCTTCGGCGGCGGCACCAACGAGATCCAGCGCGACATCATCGGCTACGTCGGCCTCGGCCTGCCCGCCGCCAAGCGCTGACCCCCCTCGCTCGTCGTGTCGCGCACGCAGCGTGACGCGCCGAGACCTCGACGTGCACCACCGAAAGGCATCCCGATGGACTTCACCTTCACCGCCGAGCAGGACGAGGCCGCGGCCCTGGCCGCCGAGATCCTCGACGACAAGACCGGGCTCGACCGGCTCAAGCAGGTCGAGGCTGCGGGCGACCGCTTCGACCGCGCCCTGTGGACCGACCTGGCCTCGGCCGGGCTGCTCTCGCTGGCCGTGCCCGAGCAGCACGGCGGTGCCGGTCTCGGCCTCCTCGAGCTCTGCCGCGTGCTGGTGGAGGTCGGGCGCACCGTGGCCCCGGTGCCGCTGGCCGTGCACGGCGCGGCGGCCCTCCTGGTCGCCGAGGTCGGCACGCCCGACCAGCAGGCCACGTGGTTGCCCCGTGCCGCCGACGGCACGGTCCTGCTCGCCGCGGCCGTCGCCGAGGAGCGGGCCCACCTGCCGGCTCGACCCACCGTCACCGCCACCTCGTCCGGTGACGCCTGGTCCCTCACGGGGTCCAAGGCGATCGTCCGGGCCGGCACGTCGGCCGACCTGCTGCTGGTCACCGCCACCACGCCTGACGGTGTGGGCGTCTTCCTGCTCGACCCCGCCTCGGCCGGTGTGGAGCGCGTCACCCAGCACACCAGCGACGGCGACGTCGTCGCCCGCGTCGACCTGACCTCGGCGCCCGCCGAGCTGCTGGGGGCGACGGACGGCGTGGCCGCGCTGCGCCTCGCCCAGCTGCTGACCGTGTGCTCGGCGGCCGAGCAGCTCGGCGTGACGCAGGGGGCGCTGACCCTGACGGCGTCGTACGCCAAGACCCGTGAGCAGTTCGGTCGGCCCATCGGCACGTTCCAGGCGGTCTCGCAGCGCCTGGCCGACGGCTACATCGACGTGCTCGGACAGCGACTGACCCTGTGGCACGCCGCCTGGCGCCTGGCCGAGGGGCTCCCGGCCGAGGTCGAGGTCGCCACCGCCAAGCTCTGGGCCGCCGACGCCGGGCACCGCCTGGCCCACACCACCGTCCACGTCCACGGCGGGGTCGGCATCGACCTCGACGGCGAGGCGCACCGCTACTTCACGACGGCCAAGCGCTTCGAGCTCCTCTTCGGCGGAGCGACCGAGCAGGCCCTGGCCATCGGCAGGGTCCTGGCCTCCGAACCCGCCTGACCCACACCACCACCACCGAGCTTCGAGGACGACATGAGCGACGACATCACGGTCCGCAACCAGCTGCTCGCCCGGCGCGGCGAGACCCACCCCGGTCTCCTGTCCGGCGACGACTCGTGGACCTGGGACGAGGTGGTCCAGGAGTCCTGCGTGCGGTCGGCCGTGATGACCTCGCTGCTCGGCGCGGACGCGCCGCCGCACGTCGGCGTGCTCCTCGACAACACCCCGGAGTTCTCGTTCCTGCTGGGCGGTGCCGCACTCGGGGGGCAGGTCGTCGTGGGGCTCAACACCACGCGACGCGGCCCCGCGCTGGCCTCGGACGTCGAGCGCTCCGACTGCCAGGTCGTCGTGACCGACGCGTCGTACGCCGGGCTGCTCGAAGGCGTGTCCGTCCCCGTGCTCCGCATCGACTCCCCCGAGTGGGCGGCGCTGCTCGCCGAGCACGCCGGTGCTCCGGTGCCCGACGTCGAGGTGGAGATGGAGACGCTGATGATGCTGATCTTCACCTCCGGCACGTCCGGCAGCCCCAAGGCCGTCAACGTCACGCAGGTCAAGATCGCCTTCCCCGCCCTGTTCCTCAGCGACCGGTTCGCCCTGGGCCCCGAGCACACGGCGTACCTGTCGATGCCGATGTTCCACTCCAACGCGATCATGGCCGGCTGGGGGCCTGCGATCGCGTCGGGCACGACGATCGCGCTGGCGCCGAAGTTCAGCGCGTCCGGCTTCCTGGCCGACGTGCGGCGCTACGGCGCGACCTACGCCAACTACGTCGGCAAGCCGCTCACCTACATCATGGGCACGCCCGAGCAGCCCGACGACGCCGACAACCCGTTGCGGATCGTCTTCGGCAACGAGGCCAACGACCGCGACATCGCCGGCTTCGCGGAGCGCTTCGGCTGCACGGTCGTCGACTCCTACTCCTCCACCGAGAACGCCGTGGTCGTCCAGCGCGTCCCCGAGATGCCCCCGGGCAGCCTCGGCGTGCCGCTCGACGGGGTGAAGGTGCTCGACCCGGAGACGATGGAGGAGACCGCCGACGCCGTCTTCGGACCCAACGGTGAGCTGCTCAACGCCGACGCCGCGACCGGTGAGCTCGTCAACACCCAGGGCGCCGGCGCCTTCTCGGGCTACTACAAGGACCCGGACGCCGAGGCCGAGCGGATGCGCCACGGGATGTACTGGTCCGGCGACCTCGCCTACCGCGACGCCGACGGCTTCGTCTACTTCGCCGGCCGCACCGCCGACTGGCTCCGGGTCGACGGGGAGAACCTCGGCGCGGCTCCCATCGAGCGGATCCTGCTGCGGCACCCCGCCGTCTCCGAGGCTGCGGTCTACGCCGTCCCCGACGAGGCCGTGGGCGACCAGGTCATGGCAGCGATCGACCTGCGCTCCCCGCTCTCCCCCGCCGACCTCGAGGCGTTCCTGGCCGAGCAGGACGACCTCTCCCCCAAGGCATGGCCCCGCTACGTCCGGATCGTGACCTCCCTGCCCCGCACCGCCACCAACAAGGTCCTCAAACGACAGCTCTCCGCGGAGGGCGTCTCCGCCCCAGGCGACGTCCTGTGGACGCGCGCCGCCCGGGGCACGTCGTACAGCTGAGGGCGGGCGGTCGCCGCTCAGTCGTCGGTCGGCTCGTCCACCGCGTTCGCTGGTCGCGCACCCCGTTCGCTGGTCGAGCCGGTCAAGCGCCCCGTTCGCTGGTCGAGCCGGTCAAGCGCCCCGTTCGCTGGTCGAGCCGGTCAAGCGCCCCGTTCGCTGGTCGAGCCGGTCAGCCCCCGTTCGCTGGTCGAGCCGGTCAGGCGCCCCGTTCGCTGGTCGAGCCGGTTGAGCGCCAGCGAGACCGCGTCGAGACCCGGCGAGCCGCGTCGTACGCCGCCGTGGCCCGACCTAGCCACGTGGGGCCCTGAATCTCGACCGATCGACCCATGCGCGCGCGGGCCACGACTTCCTAGCCTGGGCCGCGTGCTGACTCGACTCCTCCTCTCGCTGGTGCTGCTCGCCTCCTTGGCAGTGGCACCGACCCCCGTGATCGGGACGAGCGTGGCGGCCCCCGACGACGACAACCCGCTGGCGGGACGGGTCTGGGGTGTCTACCGCGGCAACGCGGAGCTCTCCTGGGAGCCCTACGAGCGGGCCACCGGGCAGCGCAAGGAGCTGCTCTCCAGGATCGCGATGCAGCCGAAGGCCAAGTGGTTCGGCGACTGGATCGGCGACGACCGGATCGCCGGCAAGGTGCGCGACTACGTCGCCTCGGCCACGGGTGGCGACCCTGAGGTCCTGGTGCCGATGACGGTCTTCCGGATGATGCCGTGGGAGAAGGAAGCCTGCCGACGGTTGCCGACGAAGGCCGAGAAGGTGAGCTACCGCCGCTGGATCAACCGCTTCGCCGAGGCGCTCGGCGACACCCACACGCTGCTCGTGCTGCAGCCCGACGGACCGTTCGCTCGCTGTGCCCCGCGCGGCTCCCAGGTGCCGTCCCGGCTCGTCGCGTGGGCTGCGCGCACCTTCTCCGCGCTGCCCAACACGCACGTCTACCTCGATGCCGGAGCCGCGGACTGGCTGCGCGTGGACGACGCGGTGCAGCTCCTGGTCGACCTGGGGATCGAGCACACGCGCGGCTTCGCTCTGAACACGACGCACTACGACTCGACGGCGGCGCAGGTCCGCTACGGCGCCGAGGTGGTCGCCGAGCTCTCGGCGCGCGGGCTGCCCGGCAAGCACCTCGTCGTGGACACGACGCAGAACGGGCGCCCCTTCACGCACCGGTGGTGGTCGACCAATCCCGGCGGCCAGCGGTACGACGACGCCGCCACCTGCCGCACACCGCGCGGTCGGCGATGCGTCACGCTCGGCATCCCCCCGACCTCCGACGTCACCTCGACCCGGTGGGGGCTCTCCGAGAGCGTCCGCGCGCTGGCGGCCGAGCATGTCGACGGGTTCGTCTGGACCGGCCGCCCCTGGCTGCACCAGCAGAGCCACCCCTTCGACCTCCAGCGGGCGCTCGCGGTCGCCCGCACCACGCCCTACCAGTAGGTCTCGGCGCCAGAGCTCGGGGAAAGTCCGTGACGTTTTAGCCCCTCTGAGCCTCGACAAGGGGCTAAAACGTCACGGACTTTCCGCCATCGGTCAGCGGGCGAGCAGGCGGCCGGTGCCGTTGGTGAGCTTGACGACGTAGAAGCCGGAGTTGCCGTCGGTGTACCAGACGGAGCGACGCTTGACGTCCCAGGCGGGCTGGGACAGGGCGTTGGCGCCGGTCTTGAGCGGGATGGGGCTGTTGACGGGCCGGTTGAAGTAGCCGAGCTCGCGCGGGTGCTTCAGGTCCCGGATGTCGAAGATCCGCAGGCCGGAGCCGATCATCGAGCACGCGACGACCTTCGGGTCCTTCTGGTAGGGCGCCGAGCAGTAGTGACCGGCGTAGCCGCCGACGGGGCTGTTGGCGCCCGGGTCGCCGTAGGCCTTGCGGCGCCCGGCGGGCTGGTGCACGGCCAGGCGCAGGTTGGAGACGACCAGCGGACGGCGGGGGTTGGTGACGTCGATGATGCGGGCGGCACCCACCTCGGCCCCCGCGGGGTCGGTGAGCCCGAAGTTGGCGAACTCGTCGACCTGGAGCAGGTAGTCACGCTTCCCACGGCGGAACGGCTGGGAGACCTGCGGGATGGAGGCCTCGCGCCAGACCAGGTCGGAGAGCACCCTGACCGACGGGTTCGGGACGCGGTCCTGGATCTCGCTGACGTCGATGACGCGCAGGCCCTGGCCCGGGAAGGTGCCGTCCGAGACGTCGTTGCCGATGTTGGCGGCATAGAGCGTGCGCCCGTCGGGCGAGAGCCGCATGCCGTGGTAGTTGATCCCGACCTGCGAGAAGATCGGGCGCGGCAGCACCGGGTTGGAGACGTCGATCGCGACCAACGTCTGGCCCACGGTGCTCGAGGCGTAGAACGTCTTGCCGTCGGGTGACCAGCCGCTCTCGTGACCCAGCACCGCAGCCGGGGTCGAGGAGAGCAGCCGCGGGCGACGGCAGTCGGTGCGCACGTCGTAGAGGTCGAGGATGCCGGCGTTGGTGGCCGCGTTGCCGAGGACGGCGCCCAGGAGGCCCCGGCGCTCGTTGACCAGCAGCGACTCGTGCGGGCTGAGCATCGCCGGCGAGGTCAGCATGGCGGTCTTGCGCGGCTTGGCGGGGTTCGTCATGTCGAGCACGATCACCCCGAAGCCCGACTGCACCTGGAAGGGCACGTCGAGCGGGAAGAGCCGCGTCGAGTCGTAGTAGGCGCAGGTGCGCCCGGTGCGGTCGGTGTAGCGCAGCACCTTGAAGCCGCCGGTCCTGCCCTGGTGCGCGACCTGCCGGGTGTTGCACCGGTAGCCGCGGAGCACGCGCCCGCTGGCGTAGTCCTTGGCCGGCACGCGCCCCTGGATGTCGGTCTCGGGGCGGGCCCCGGGGCCGCACGCGGCCTTCGGCACCGACGAGGGGAACGGCGAGGACTCCGCACTCAGGAGCCCGGCGACCGACAGGCCCGAGAAGCAGACGGCGAGGCTCACCGCGGCGACGAGGAGCCGTCGTACGGCGGTGGAGCGGGAAGCGGTCGCTGCGGGCACTGCTGTGTCGGTCGTCACCATGCCATCCTCAACGATCGGCCGGGCCCGGCGTCATGTCCCGGAGATCTTGTCCAGCCTGCGGACGGTCTCCTCGAACTCGCTCACCAGGTCGGCCATGACGTCGGCCACGGGGCGCACCTCGTTCATCCGCCCCACGACCTGACCGACGGGCATCGCGATGACGTCGGGGTCGTTGGCGGCGCTGATCCGGTTGTGCGCCTCGGAGACCAGGAGGTTCTGCAGGGGCATCGGGAGCGGGGTCGGCGCCCCCTCCTCGTTCCACGCCTCGGTCCACTTCGTCTTGAGCAGGCGGGCGGGCTTGCCGGTGTAGACGCGCGAGCGCACGGTGTCGCTGCTGGTCGCCCGGGTGAAGGCGGTCTCCCAGGCCTCGCTGTTGCTGTTGCCCAGACCGCGGTACTCCTCGGTGCCGAGCCACAGCGAGCCCATCCAGACGCCTTGCGCGCCGAGTGCCAGGGAGGCGGCGATCTGACGTCCGGAGCCGATGCCACCCGCGCCGAGCACCGGTACGTCGGGCCCGACGGCGTCGACGATGTCCGGGGTCAGCACCATGCTGGCGACCTCGCCGGTGTGCCCGCCCGCCTCGTAGCCCTGGGCGATGATGATGTCCACGCCGTTGGCGACGTGGCTGAGCGCGTGCTTGGCGGCGCCGGCGAGGGCCCCGACCTGGATCCCGTGCTCATGGCACTTGTCGATGACGTCCTTGGGCGGCGAGCCCAGCGCGTTGGCGATGAACACCGGACGGTGCTGCAGCGCGACGTCGAGGTGCGAGCGGGCGATCGAGTGCAGCCAGCCGAGCACGCCCTCGCGACCCTCACCCTCGGGCAGCGGCGGCACGCCGAGCTGCTGGAGGGTGCGCTCGACGAAGGTCAGGTGCTCGTCGGGGATCATCGCCTTGAGGTCGACCGACGTGCCCTCGGTGGGGATGTTCATCGGCATCACGATGTCGACGCCGTAGGGCTTGCCGTCGGTGTTGTCGTCGAGCCAGGTCAGGACCCGCTCGAGCTCCTCGGTGTCGTTGAAGCGCACGCACCCCAGGACCCCGAGTCCGCCTGCCCGTGACACGGCGGCCGCGACGTGCTCGGAGGGGGTGAAGGCGAAGATGGGGTACTCGATCCCGAAGGCCTCGCACAGCGGGCTGCGCATCACGACTCTCCGCCCGTCCCGCCGGCCAGCGCCATTTCCTTGGCCCGGGGGTACTGCGCCTTGCCGGTGGCGTTGCGCGGGATCTCGTGCACGATCGTCAGGGCGCGTGGCAGCTTGTAGCCCGAGAGCGACGCGCGCAGGAAGTCGCGGAGCTCCTCGAGAGTGACCTCGTGCCCCTCGCGGGGCTGGACGACGGCGGCCACGGTCTGACCGAACTTCTCGTCGGGCAGGCCGACGACCAGGCAGTCGTAGACCCCCGGGTGTCCCTTGATGGCCATCTCGACCTCCTCGGGGTAGACCTTCTCGCCGCCGGTGTTGACGCAGTTGGACCCGCGGCCGAGCAGCGTGACGCGCCCCTCGGTCTCGATCCGGGCGAAGTCCCCGGGGACCGAGTAGCGCTCCCCGTCGATCTGCAGGAAGGTCCGGGCCGACTTCTCGGGATCCTTGTAGTAGCCGACGGGCACCGAGCCTCCACGACCGAGACGACCGATCTTGCCGACGTTGGTGGCGAGGTCGAGCACGTGGCCGTCATCGCCGATCACGACGCTGGACGGACCCAGCCCCACGACCGGGCCGTCGGTGCTGATCGCGTCCTTGTCGGCCATGCCCATGCCCTGGAAGCCCGTCTCCGAGGCGCCCACCGAGTCGGTGAAGATGCTGTTGGGGAAGGCGGCCATCCAGCGCTTCTTGACCGGGTGGCTGAAGATCGCAGCGCTGCTGGAGATCGCGAAGAGGCTCGACGCGTCGTAGGGGGTCCCGGTGGCGGCCTTGCGCTCGTACTCCTCGATGAGGGGGCGCGCCATCGCGTCACCGGTCATGAAGATCAGCTGGATGCCTTCGCTCTCGATGAGCTCCCAGGTGCGCTGCGCGTCGAAGCGCGGCTCGAGCACCGTGAGGTGGCCGGCGAAGAGGTGCATCAGCAGCCCCGCCTGCGCTCCACCGTGCATGAGCGGGCTGAGCGGGAAGGTGGTCATCCGGCCGTCGAGCTTGGCCTGCTCGGACTGGTCCATCTCCGAGAGCGGCTCGCCGGTGTAGAAGTCGATGCCGCCGCCCAGCACGCGCCAGAAGTCCTCGTGGCGCCACATGACGCCCTTCGGGAAGCCGGTCGTGCCCCCGGTGTAGATGATGTGGAGGTCGTCGGCGCTGCGCGGCTCGAAGTCGCGCTCGTCGCTCTGGCCGGCGACCGCGTCGGCCAGCAGCACCCCGCCGTACGACGAGACGTCGGCGTCGTTGTCCGGCTCCAGGATGTCGGGGATCACCACGAAGGTCTTGAGCTTCTCGTGCTGGGGCGCGCACGCGGCCACGAGCGGCGCATAGCTGCGCTCGTGGATCAGCGCGACGACGTCGGCGTTCTCGAAGAGGTAGTTGAGCTCACCCTCGACGTAGCGGTAGTTGACGTTGATGTTGACGGCGCGGATCTTGACGATCGCGAGCACGGCGACGACGTGCTCGACGCTGTTCTTGGCATAGATGGCGACGTGGTCACCGGGCTTGACGCCCTGCGCCTGGAGATGGTGCGCGAGGCGGTTGGACTCCCGCTCCAGCTCGGCATAGGTGACGGTCCGGTCCCCCACCCTGAGAGCGGGCTTGTCGGCCGCAGCGTCGACGGCGTGTTCGAAGAGGTCAGCGATGTTGTGGGCCACGCCGCGAGACTAGAACACGTTCTTGTTTTTCGCTAGCCTTCCGCCATGACCACTCCCGATGTCTCAGCCCCGCACTGCCTCGTCGAGCAGACCGGCCACACGCTCGTGGTCACGATGAACCGCCCGGAGTCGCGCAACGCGCTGTCCGGCGAGATGCTCGAGATCATGAGCGCGGCCTGGGACCGGGTGAACTCCGACGACTCGATCCGGGTCTGCATCCTCACCGGCGCGGGTGGCTACTTCTGCGCCGGCGCCGACCTCAAGTCGATGTCGAAGAAGCCGCCGTCGGAGAGCTTCGAGTCCGGCGAGTACGACCCGTCGGTGATCAAGGGGCTGCTCAAGGGCTTCCGGCTGACCAAGCCTCTCATCGCCGCGGTCGAGGGGCCGGCCATCGCAGGCGGCACCGAGATCCTCCAGGGCACCGACATCCGGGTCGCCGGCGAGTCGGCCCGCTTCGGGGTGGCAGAGGCTCGCTGGAGCCTCTACCCGATGGGCGGGTCGGCGGTGCGCCTGATTCGCCAGATGCCCTACACCGTCGCCGCCGAGCTGCTCCTGACCGGTCGCCAGATGAAGGCCCCCGAGGCCAAGGAGGTCGGCCTCATCGGTCACGTCGTCCCCGACGGCACCGCGCTGGCCAAGGCTCACGAGCTCGCCGACCTGATCGCCGCCAACGGCCCGATCGCGGTCCAGGCGATCCTCAAGACGATGCGGGACTCCGAGGGCAAGCACGAGGACGACTGCTGGCAGGACGACGCCCGCGTCGGCGCGGCCGTCTTCGCCTCCGACGACGCCAAGGAGGGCCCGCGCGCCTTCGCGGAGAAGCGGGCACCTCGCTTCACCAACAGCTGAGCCCCGGACGGCGTCCTGGCATAGCCTGCCGTCGTGTTCTCCCTCCTCGGCGGCGGCCTGGTCCTGGTCCTCGCGCTGTTCTTCGTGGCGTTCGTCGCTCTGGCGACCGTGCTCGTCGTGGTCGGCATCCGGAAGGCCAAGGAGCGTCGCGAGGCGCTCGCCGCCCATGCGACCGCTCGCGGCTGGGCCTACCGGGAGTCCGACCCATCCCTCGTGGACCGCTTCCACGGCGCTCCCTTCGGCAGAGGCTCCAGCCGACGGGCGACCAACTGTCTCTACGGCCACCACGGCGAACGGCCGATGGTCGCCTTCGACTACCGCTACACGACCAGCAGCGGCAGCGGTCAGGACCAGACGACCACGAGCCACGACTACTCGGTCGTCGCGCTCAACCTGGGGGTGAGCGTCCCCGCGCTGGCCGTGTCGCCTGAAGGTGCGGTCGGTCGCTTCTTCGGACGTCTCACCAACCGCGACATCCAGCTGGGCTCGGCGGACTTCGACCGGGCGTTCACCGTGACCAGCGACGACCGGCGCTTCGCCGCCGACGTGCTCCACCCCCAGATGATGCAGATGCTCCTCCAGTGGCCGGGGCTGGGTTGGCGCCTCGAGGGTGACTCCATCGTGGTCGTCAACAACGGTCATCACTCACCGGTGCAGGTCGACGCGAACCTCGCCGTGCTGGACGCCATCCTCGACGAGGTGCCCGACGTCGTGTGGCAGCAGCTCGGCGAGCGCTGACCCTCGGCGTGACGACGACCGTGCGGTCCGCCACGAGCACGTGGCGCGTCAGCCGACGGAGCGCTCCCCGGTCCAGTAGGTCGCACGGAGCGCCTTCTTGTCAGGCTTGCCGAGCCCGGTGAGCGGCAGCGCGTCGGTGGCGATGACCTGCTTGGGCGACTGCACGGCGCCCTTGCGGTCCTTGACCATCTGCTTGATCTCGGCGTCGACCTCCTCGGTCAGCTCGAAGCCGGGGCGCAGGACCACGATCGCGGTCACGGCCTCGCCCCACTTCTCGTCCGGCGTCCCGATGACGCCCACCTGGGCGATCGCCGGGTGCTCTGCGACGACGTCCTCCACCTCGCGGGGGAAGACGTTGAAGCCGCCCGTCACGATCATGTCCTTGGTGCGGTCGACGATGTACCAGAAGCCGTCCTCGTCCTCACGGGCGACGTCGCCGGTGCGCATCCAGCCGTCCCGGAAGGTCTCGGCGGTCTCGGCGGGCAGGTTCCAGTAGCCGCCCGCCAGCAGCGAGCCCGCCACGCAGATCTCGCCCGGCTCCCCCACCTGCACCGGCTCGCCGTCCTCGCCGATCAGCGCGGTGCGGATGAAGGCGCTGGGGCGCCCGCACGAGGACAGCCGCTCGTCGCCGCCGCTCACGTGGTCCTCCTTGGCCAGGTAGGTGATGACCATCGGCGCCTCGGACTGGCCGTAGTACTGCGCGAAGATCGGCCCGAAGCGGTCGATCGCCTCGCGCAACCGGACCGGGTTGATGGCCGAGGCACCGTAGTAGACCGTCTCGAGCGACGAGAGGTCGCGGGTGTGCGAGTCGGGGTGGTCCATGAGCGCGTAGAGCATCGAGGGCACCAGCATCGTCGCGGTGATCCTCTCCTCCTCGATCGTCCGCAGCACCTCGGCGGGATCGAAACGCGCGAGGACGAAGAGCGATCCGCCCTTGATCACGGTCGGCACGAAGAACGCCGCGCCGGCGTGCGACAGCGGGGTGCACATCAAGAACCGCGGGTTCTCCGGCCACTCCCACTCGGCGAGCTGGATCTGGGTCATCGTCGACATCGCCGCCGTCGTGCCGATCACGCCCTTCGGCTTGCCCGTCGTGCCGCCGGTGTAGGTGATGGAGACGATGTGGTCGGGGGGCAGCACCCGGGCGACCAGCGGCACCGCGTCGTACGACGCAGCTGACGCGACCAGGTCCGTGCCCACGTGCGCCAGCGCGTCGGGCACCGGCCCGATCGTCAGCACCTGGGTGAGACCGGGGCACTTCTCGAGCAGCGCGAGGGCGCGCTCGGTGAAGTAGGGATCGATGATGAGGGCCGTGATGCCGGCGTCGTTGATGACGTAGGCGTGGTCGTCGGCGGAGCCGAGCGGGTGCAGCGACGTCCGGCGGAAGCCCTGCGTCTGCCCGGCGCCGAGGATGAAGAGCACCTCGGGGCGGTTGAGCGCGAGCAACGCCGCCGACGTCCCCGTCCCGGCGCCCAGTGCCTCGAAGGCCTGGACGTAGCGGCTCATCTGCTCCGCGACCTCCCCGCCCTTGAGCGTGGTGTCACCGAGATGCATCACGTCCTTGTCGCGGTGGCGCTTCAGCGCCGCCACCATCAGGTTGCCGTTGTGCGTGCCTGTCCGCATGTCGTCGCTCACCGCTGCAGACTAGAACCTGTTCTAGGAATGGGCAACGGTGTGACCACCCCGGCGCGCACCACGACGCCGTCTAGGGGGCGGGGACCTCGACGCTCCAGCGCACACGGCGTTCGTCCTCGGTCTGCTCCCACCAGGGCGGCGCGCCCCGCTCGCCCAGCGCGACCTTGGCGGCCTGCACCCCGTCGCGGGAGGCGCGCTCCTGGTCGGTGCCACGCGTGCGCCGCACCTCGCGTCGCCAGGCCATCAGGAGGTCGGTCAGCTCCTGGCGGCGCTCCTCCGGGATGGCCGGGTCGGTCGCCCGCCACCGTCGCCCGTCGATCACGAAGTGGTGCCCGTCCGGGGTCCGCTCCGGCTCAGGACTCATGGGCCGACGGTGCCCTCGCGCCGCTCGTGGAGGCGCTGCTGGGCGGCCTCGAGGTAGGCCAGGCAAGGGGCCTCGACCCCCGGGTGCTTCTCGGTGAGGTGGAAGATCCACCGGTCCATCGCGGCCATGAAGCCGTTGTCCTCACCGGTGCGGTAGGCCGACCACTTGGCCGGCGCCTTGGCCACGCACTCGGTGCAGCTGATCTTGTAGACGAACTGCTGGCTCCCGTCGACGTCGATCTTGACCGTCGCGAGGTCACCCGCCTCGGCCGAGGCCTTGCGCTCCCGAGCAGATCGGCTCGCCACCATGTCGCACCCTCGTCCTGTGACCCGTTGTCGTTGAGTGGCGGAGCCTACGGGGGGCCGACCGGACCCCCGAGCACCGCCAAGGAGCCGGGCTCGCGCCGGCTCGCTACAGGTCGAGCCCGCTCAGGTCCTCGGGCACGTCGACGGCGTGCTCCTGCAGGAGGGCCAGCGGCACCAGGCGCAGCACCGCCTCGTTGGTGGCGGCCAGCACGACCGGCGCAGCGACGCCGTCGGCGTGGGCACGCGCCCAGTTGAGCGCGGTGACGCACCAGCGGTCCCCCGGCTGCAGCCCGGGGAAGCGGTAGAGCGGCATCGGGGTCGACAGGTCGTTGCCGATGCTGCGCTGGTGCTCGAGGAACTCCGCGGTCGCGACCGCGCAGATCGTGTGGCTCCCCTGGTCCTCGGGCCCGGTGTTGCAGCACCCGTCCCGGAAGAAACCCGTCATCGGCTCGGTGCCGCACTCCTCCAGCTCGCCACCCAGGACGTTGCGTTCGACCACGTGCTCACCCTAGGCCCATCGCACGGGGCCTGCTCCCTACGCCAGGACCTCGGCGATCGCGCGGAGCTCCTCGACCGAGCGGCAGCTCAGCAGCAGCGTGGTCACGCCGGTCTCCTCCCACTGCGCTGCCCGCTCCGCGACCTCACCGGCGGTGCCGATCATGTGCATGTCGTCGACGAGCTCGTCGGGGATCAGCGCGGTCGCCTGGTCCTTCTTGCCCTCCAGGTAGAGGTCCTGGACCTGGTCGGCGGTCTCGCCGTAGCCCATCCGCTCGAAGACCATCTTGTGGAAATTCTGCTCCTTGGCGCCCATGCCGCCCATGTAGAGCGCGACGACCGGCTTCATGGCGTCGATGACCGCCTGCTTCTCGGTGGCGTCCGCGACGATCTGCACGTGGCAGGTGGCGGCGATCTCGAAGTCGGCCCGGGTGCGCCGCGCTCCCTCGCGGGCGAAGCCCTCGTCGAGCCACGGCTGGTACATCGCGGCCGACCGGGGGGTGTAGAAGATCGGGATCCAGCCGTCGGCGATCTCAGCGGTCTGCGCGACGTTCTTGGGACCCTCGGCGCCGAGCCAGATCGGGATGTCGGAGCGCAACGGGTGCACGATCGACTTGAGCGGCTTGCCCAGCCCGGTGGCGCCCGGACCCTCGTAGGGCAGCGGGTAGTGGGGCCCCTCACTCGTCACCTTGTCCTCCCGGGCGAGGACCTGGCGGATGATGTCGACGACCTCGCGCGTGCGGGCCAGCGGCTTGGAGAAGGGCTGGCCGTACCAGCCCTCCACCACCTGCGGACCACTCACGCCCATGCCCAGCACGACCCGGCCGCCGCTCAGGTGGTCGAGGGTCAGCGCGTGCATGGCGATGGACGCCGGCGAGCGCCCCGACATCTGGACGATGGAGGTCCCGAGCCGCACCCGTGAGGTCTCCCGCCCCCACCACGCGAGCGGGGTGAACGCGTCGGAGCCCCACGCCTCGGCCGTGAAGATCGCGTCGAACCCGGCCTCCTCCGCGGCGGCGACCAGCTCCGCGGTCCCCGTGGGGGGCTGCGCGCCCCAGTAGCCCAGCTGCAAACCAAGTTTCATGGAGCCACCCTCCCAGAATGCTTGCCGCAAAATCTAGAACGTGTTTCACTTTCGACCCATGAGCCGAACCTTGTCCGCCCCCGTGACGGTGGCCTTCGACTACACCAGGTCCACCGGCCCCGTCCTGGGTCGCTTCCTCACCGGTCTGCGGGACGGGGTGCTCGTCGCGGGCCGTACGTCGGCCGGCGAGGTCGTCGTACCGCCGCTGGAGTACGACCCCGTCACGCACGCGCAGACCACCGACTTCGTCGAGGTCTCCCCCGTGGGCACCGTGACGTCGTGGTCGTGGGTGCCCGAGCCGGTGTCCGGCCAGCCCTTCGACCGCCCCTTCGCCTTCGCGCTCGTCACGCTCGACGGTGCGACGAGGCCGCTCTTCCACGCCGTCGACGTGACCGCCGCCGACCAGATCAGCACCGGCATGCGCGTCCAGGTCCGCTGGGCCGACGAGCGGGTCGGCCACATCGACGACATCGCCTGCTTCGAGCCCCTGGCGGACGAGGCGTCGGCCAGGCCGGCCGGCGGAGGCCTGCTGGAGGACCACCTCGTGACCGGTGTCGTCACCCCGGTCTCGCTGGACTACGTCTACGCAGCCTCTCCGGAGGAGTCCACGTTCTACCGGGGACTGCACGAGGGACGGATCCTCGGGCAGCGCTGCCCGACGTGCGAGAAGGTCTACGTGCCACCGCGCAGCGCCTGCCCGACCGACGGCACCCCCACCGAGGGCGAGATCGAGCTCAGCGGGATCGGCACGATCACGACGTTCTGCATCGTCAACGTCCCGTTCCTCGGCCAGAAGATCACCCCGCCCTACGTGTCGGCCTACGTGCTGCTCGACGGCGCCGACATCGCCGTGCTCCACCTGATCCTCGGTGTGCCTGCCGACGAGGTCCGGATGGGCATGCGCGTCCAGGCGGTCTGGAAGCCGCGCGACGAGTGGACCTACTCGCTGGAGAACATCGACCACTTCGCGCCCACCGGAGACCCGGACGCGGACTACGACACCTACAAGCGCCACCTCTGAGGACGAGATCATGAGAGACGTTGCCGTCGTCGGGTTCGCCCAGCGACAGATGCCCGACTTCGACGGGTCACCGACCTGCGTCGAGATGCTGGTCCCGATCCTCGCCGAGTGCTACGAGCAGACCGGGTGGACGCGCCACGACGTCGGCTTCTGGTGCTCGGGGTCCTCGGACTACCTGGCGGGCCGGTCGTTCTCCTTCGTCCAGGCCGTCGACGCGATCGGTGTGACGCCGCCGGTCAACGAGTCGCACGTGGAGATGGACCTGGCCTGGGCGATGTACGAGGCCTGGATCAAGATCCAGACCGGCGAGGTCGACACCGCCGTCGTCTACGCCTTCGGCAAGAGCTCGGCCGGCGTCCTGCGCCGCACCCTCGCGCTCCAGCTCGACCCCTACACGCTCACCCCCCTGTGGCCCGACACGGTCTCGATCGCGGGCATCCAGGCCCGCTCCGGCCTCGACGCCGGCCTCTGGGACGAACGGTCGATGGCCGAGGTCGCCCACCGCTCGCTCACCGACGCGGAGAAGAACGAGCACGCGATCCGCAAGGGCGGCTCCTCGGTCGAGGCGCTGCTGGCCCGCCCGATGTACGCCGACCCGTTGCGCAAGCACGACTGCTCCCCCGTCACCGACGGTGCGGCCGCGATCGTGCTGGCCGCCGGCGACCGGGCCCGCGCGGTGCGGGAGAGGCCCGCCTGGATCAGTGGCCTCTCGCACTTCATCGACGCCCCGGGGCTCGGCACCCGCGACCTCACCCGTGCGCCGAGCGCGGCCCAGGCCGCGACGGCCGTCGACCTCGACGGTGTCGAGGTCGCGGAGCTCCACGCGCCGTTCAGCCACCAGGAGCTGATCCTGCGCCGCGAGCTCGGGCTGCGCGACGACGTACGCATCAATCCCTCGGGCGGTGCGCTCACGAGCAACCCGATGTTCTCCGGGGGCGGCATCCGCATCGGCGAGACCGCGCAGCGGATCTGGTCGGGCGAGATCGCCAAGGGGCTCGGCCACGCGACGTCCGGGGCGGCCCTCCAACAGAACCTCCTGTGCGTCCTCGAGGACCGAGCTGGAAAGGACCAGGCCTGATGGGCAAGCAGCCTGCAGCAGTGGTCGGCATCGGCCAGACCCACCACCGTGCGAAGCGCGAGGACCTGTCGATGGCAGGTCTGTGCCGCGAGGCGATCGACCGGGCGTTGCTCGACGCCGGCATGAGCCTGGACGACATCGACGCGATCGTCGTGGGCAAGGCGCCCGACCTGTTCGAGGGCGTGATGATGCCCGAGCTGTTCCTCGCCGAGGCGCTCGGCGCCGCCGGCAAGCCGCTCCTGCGCGTGCACACGGCCGGCTCGGTGGGCGGCTCCACCGCCATCGTCGCCGCGTCCCTGGTGCAGTCCGGGGTGCACAAGCGGGTGCTGACCGTGGCCTACGAGAAGCAGTCGGAGTCCAACGCCATGTGGGCGCTCTCGATCCCGCTGCCGTTCAACATGCCGGTCCACGCCGGTGCGGGTGGCTACTTCGCGCCCCACGTGCGCTCCTACATCCGCCGCTCGGGGGCACCGACCCACGTCGGCGCCATCGTCGCCGCCAAGGACCGCACCAACGCGCTGAAGAACCCCTACGCGCACCTGCACAACGAGGGCACCACCGTGGAGTCGGTGCTCGCCTCGACGATGCTGTGGGACCCGATCCGCTACGACGAGACCTGCCCGTCGTCCGACGGTGCCTGCGCGATGGTCATCGTCGACGAGGACACCGCAGCCGCGTCCCCGAACCCCGCATGGATCCACGCGACGGCCATGCGCTCGGAGTCGACCTCGGCGGCCGAGCGCGACCAGGTCAACCCGCTGGCCTCGCGCGACGCAGCCGCCCACCTGTGGAAGCAGGCCGGGATCACCAGCCCGATCGACGAGATCGACGTGGCTGAGATCTACGTGCCGTTCTCGTGGTTCGAGCCGATGTGGATGGAGTCGCTCGGCTTCGCCGACGAGGGTGCGGGGTGGAAGCTGACCGAGTCGGGCGAGACCGCGATGACCGGTCGCATCCCGGTCAACTGCTCCGGAGGCGTGCTCTCCTCCAACCCGATCGGCGCGTCCGGGATGCTCCGCTTCGGCGAGGCCGCCCTGCAGGTGCGGGGCGCTGCCGGCGAGCACCAGATCGACGGCGCTCGCAAGGCACTGGGTCACGCCTACGGCGGCGGCTCGCAGTTCTTCGCGATGTGGGTCGTGGGAGCCGACAAGCCCACCTCCTGAGGGGGTCCGTAGGCTCGTGCCCGTGATCGAGTTCCGGACCCCCACCCAGATCGAGCAGATGCGTCCCGCCGGACGCTTCGTCGCCTCGGTGATCACCGCGCTGGCCGCCAGGGCCGACGTCGGTGTCAACCTGCTCGAGCTCGACGAGCTGGCCCACCGGATGATCCGGGAGCAGGGTGCTGAGTCCTGCTACATCGACTACCACCCCTCCTTCGGGGCCATGCCCTTCGGCAAGGTGCTCTGCACGTCGGTCAACGACGCCGTGCTGCACGGCCTGCCGCGCGACTACGTGCTGGCCGACGGCGACCTCCTCTCGGTCGACTTCGCGTGCAGCGTCGACGGCTGGGTCTCCGACTCGGCGTTCTCCATGGTCGTCGGCACCCCGCGCCAGGAGGACCTCGACCTGATCGAGGTGACCGACCGCGCGCTGGCCGCCGGCATCGCCGCCGCCACGCCGGGCAACCGGCTGGGTGACATCTCCGCCGCGATCGGCGCGGTCGCGCGTGAGGCGGGCCTCAAGGTCAACCTGCAGTTCGGCGGGCACGGCGTCGGACGCACGATGCACGGCGACCCCCACATCTCCAACGACGGACGCCCCGGCCGCGGCCTCAAGCTCAAGCCCGGCCTGGTGATCGCCATCGAGCCGTGGTTCTGCCACACCACCGACGAGATCCACATCGACCCGGACGGCTGGACCATCCGCAGCAACGACGGCTCCCGCGGTGCCCACATGGAGCACACGGTCGCGATCACCGAGGACGGCCCGCTGATCCTGACCGCCCGTTGAACCGTCGAACCGTCGAGCGGAGCGAGCTTGGTTCGACGGAACAGAAAGAGCGGGGAGCGAAGCGACCACGTAGCGGTTGGGCGTGCGTGGGAGCGAAGCGACCACGTAGCCGTAGGCGTGCGACCACGTAGCCGTTGGCGTGACGGCGCCCCGACCGTCTCGGCCGGGGCGTCGTCGTACGTCGTGGTGCGTCGTGAGATCGCGCAGCGACCTCGGGCTCAGCTGTACTTGACCTGCAGGTCCTTGATGCCGTTGATCCACGCGTGGCGCAGGCGGCGCGGCTCGGAGAGCATGCTGATGTCCGGCGTGTGGTCGGCGAGCGCGTTGAACATCACCTTGACCTCCTGGCGGGCCAGGTTGGCGCCGATGCAGTAGTGAGCCCCGTGGCCACCGAAGGCGACGTGCGGGTTGGGGCTGCGGGTGATGTCGAAGGTGTAGGGGTCCTCGAAGACGTCGTCGTCGAAGTTGGCGCTGGCGTAGAAGAGTCCGACGCGCTGCCCCTTCTTGACCAGGGTGTCTCCGACGTGGACGTCCGCGAGCGCGGTGCGTTGGAAGGAGCTGACCGGGGTGGCGTAGCGGATGACCTCGTCGACCATCGTCTCGGGGCGCTCACGCTTCCACAGGTCCCACTGGTCGGGGTTGTTGAAGAAGGCGTTCATCCCGTGCGTGATGGCGTTGCGGGTGGTCTCGTTGCCGGCCACGGTCAGCAGGATGACGAAGTAGCCGAACTCGTCGTCGGTCAGCCCGCGGCCGTCGGCGTCGGCGTTGATCAGCTTGGTGACGATGTCGTCCTGGGGGTTCACCTTGCGGTCCGCCGCGAGCATCATCGAGTAGCCGAGGATCTCGGCGGCAGCGACGTCCGGGTCGTCCTCGATCTCCGGGTCGTCGTAGGACAGCATCGCGTTGGACCAGTCGAAGAGCTTGCGGCGGTCCTCCTGCGGGACGCCGATGAAGTCGGCGATCGCCTGCAGGGGCAGCTCGGCGGCGACGTCCTCGACGAAGTTGCCCGAGCCCTTGGCCAGCGCATCCTTCACGATCGTGTGCGCGCGGCTGTCCATGATCTCGTCGAGGGCGCTGATCGCGCGCGGGGTGAAGCCGCGGCTGATGATCCGGCGGTGCGAGGTGTGGTGCGGCGCATCCTGGTTGATCAGGATGACGCGCTGCATCTCGACCATCTCGCGCTCCATCCCCTCCTGGAAGCGGATGATGGCGCCGTTCTCCTCGGTGGAGAAGTTCTTGCTGTCCTTGCTGACCGCCGAGACGTCGGCGTGCTTGGTCAGGGCCCAGTAGCCGTTGCCCGACTCGACGGACATGCCGTCGCGGGCGCGCTGCTCCTGCTCGACCCAGTGGATCGGCGAGGCCTGGCGCAGGGCCTTGAACTCGTCGTGCGGGACCGACTTCTCGTTGGTCTCCGGGTCGGTGAAGTCGAACCCATCGGGGATGACGTCGGTTGCGGTCACGGTTGGCTCCCTCGGTGCTGAGATCTGTCCTGGCTCCAGCCAGAAACCTGGAACGTGTTCTAGATATGGAGACTACATACTGTCGGGATAACCCGAAAGACTTTCATAAGTCTTTCTCATCTCCTGATCCCCACTTGCCCAAGACGAGAACGTGTTCTAGTTTTGCTGCATGGGTACCCCTGTGATCGTCGACGCCGTCCGCACTCCCCTCGGCAAGCGCAAGGGCTGGCTCGCCGGGATCCACCCCGCGACGCTGCTCGGGTTCGCGCAGCGTCAGGTCCTCGAGCGCGCCGGGGTCGACCCGGCCCTGGTCGAGCAGGTCGTCGGCGGCTGCGTCACGCAGGCCGGTGAGCAGTCCAACGACATGATCCGTCGGGCCTGGCTGCACGCCGGCCTCCCCCAGCACACCGGCGCGACCGCGGTCGACGCCCAGTGCGGCTCGGGCCAGCAGTCGGCCCACCTCGTGCACGACATGATCGCCGCGGGCACCATCGACGTCGGCATCGCCTGCGGCATCGAGTCGATGTCGCGCATCCCGCTGGGAGGCAACGTGCCTCCCGGTCTGGGCGACCCGCGTCCCGAGGACTGGTCGATCGACATGCCCAACCAGTTCGAGGCCGCCGACCGCATCGCCCGCAACCGGGGCCTGACCCGCGCCGACCTCGAGGCCTTCGGCCTCGCCTCGCAGCAGAAGGCCCGCATCGCGGTCGACGAGGGTCGCTTCAAGCGCGAGATCGCCGCCCTCGAGGCGCCCGTCCTCGACGCCGAGGGCGCCCCCACCGGCGAGACGCGCCTGGTCGACACCGACCAGGGCCTGCGCGACACCACCCTCGAGGGCCTCGCCTCGCTGCGCTCGGTGCTGCCCGACGGCCTGCACACCGCCGGCACGTCCTCGCAGATCTCCGACGGCGCCTCGGCCGTGCTGATCATGGACGAGGACAAGGCCCGCTCGCTCGGCCTCACCCCCCGCGCCCGGATCGTCAACCACTGCCTCGTCGGCTCCGACCCGTACTACCACCTCGACGGTCCCATCGCTGCCACCCAGCGCCTCCTCGACCGCACCGGCATGACGATCTCCGACTTCGACCTCTTCGAGGTCAACGAGGCCTTCGCCTCCGTCGTCCTCTCGTGGGCCGGCGAGCACCGGGTCGACCTCGATCGCGTCAACGTCAACGGCGGCGCCATCGCCCTGGGCCACCCCGTCGGCTCCACCGGCACCCGCCTCATCACCACCGCCCTCCACGAGCTCGAGCGCCGCGACCTCTCCACCGCCCTCATCTCCATGTGCGCCGGCGGCGCCATGGCGACCGGCACGATCATCGAACGGATCTGAGCAGGCGGCCGGCCGGGACAGTTTCACCGGCCGGCCGGTGAAACTGTCGCTTGGACGAGGAAGGTTCATCGTCCAAGCGACAGTTTCGTTGCGGCGTACGCGCCGGGACGGGCCGGGGGCGCGACTTTTCCACAAGCAGGTGTTTGCTGCTGGCGAGCCTCGATGATGCGTTGCAGTCTCGACCCATGGTCACTCACCTCGCGGGAAGCGACGGCATCCTCCTCCGACGAGACGCCCTCGCGTCGGGCTTCGACGACAACCACCTGCGCCGCGAGGTGCTGGCCGAGCGCCTGGTCCGGATCAGGCAGGGCGTCTACGTCGTGGCCCCCATCTGGGCCCAGGCCGACAAGGTCGGCCGACACCGCCTGCTGACCCTCGGGGTGATCCGCCTCTACGGCGACGACGTCGCCCTCTCCCACGCGAGTGCCTGCATCGAGCAGGGCGGACCCTCGTGGGGGCTCCAGCTGGGCAACGCTCACCTGACCAGCCTCTACGGGATCGGCGAGCGCACCGCGGCGCGCGTGACCCACCACCGTGGTCGGCTGCTGGTCGACGACGTCACGCGCCTGGACGGACACTGGATCACCTCGCCCACGCGTACGGCGCTCGACACCGCGAGCATCGCACCCCGTGATGCGGCGGTGTGCGTGTTGGACTGGTTCCTGCAGCAGGGTTTGACCACGCGCGCACAACTGGACCTGGGCTTCGCCCGGATGAGGGAGTGGCCCGACACCCTGGGCCTGCACCTCGTGCTGATGCTGTGCGACGGGAAGGCCGAGTCGGTCGGCGAGACCCGAACCCGCCTGCTGATCAAGGACGCCGGCCTCCCCGCCCCGATCGCCCAGGTCGAGATCCGTCACCCGTCAGGTCTGCTGGCCGGGCGAGTCGACTTCGCGTGGCCGGCTCACAGGCTCATCCTGGAGTTCGACGGCCGCTCGAAGTACGTCCGGCACCGCCGACCCAACGAGACGCTCGAGCAGACCATCATGCGGGAGAAGGCTCGCGAGGACCTGCTCCGCGAGCTCACCGGATGGTTCGTCATCCGGCTCACGTGGGCAGACCTCGAGGACCCCGCGCGCACCGCCGGACGGATCCGCCGCGCGCTCGAGCGCTCCGCTGCGGCCTAGGTCCTCCCCGTCACTGGGCTGGAGACCTCGGGCTGCGACAAAACTGTCGGTTGGAGTACGAAGTTTCATCGTCCCAGCGACAGTTTCACCGGCCGGCCGGTGAAACTGTCCGATCAGGCCCCGTAGACACCCTCCGGCACCGGGGCAGCCGGCAAGCAGGTCACGGAGGGCGGGGCCGACGGCGGGGGCGGTCCAGCGGGCGCCGAGGTCGTGGGAGGGGCCGTGCGACCAGCCGTTCTCGACGGTGATCTTGCCTGCGTCGATCTCGATGACGCGACCGGTGACGTCACCGGCGTCCACGGAGGCGAGCCAGGCCACGATCGGCGAGTTGTCCTCGGGCTCGGCCATGGCGGAGGTGTCGAAGGCCCCCTCGGTCATGCGGGTGCGAGCGACGGGGGCGATCGCGTTGACGGTGACGCCGTAACGACCCATCTCCTGCGCGGCGACGAGGGTCAGCCCGGCGATCCCGGCCTTGGCCGAGGAGTACGTCGCCTGGCCGACCGAGCCCTGCAGCCCGGCGCCGGACGAGGTGTTGATGACGCGTGCGGCACGCTGGCGGCCCTCCTTGGCCTCGGCGCGCCAGTAGGCACCGGCGTGGCGCAAGCGGCGCGAAGTGACCCTTGAGATGCACGCGGATGACCGCGTCCCACTCCTCCTCGGAGGTGTTGACCAGCATCCGGTCCCGCACGAAGCCGGCGTTGTTGACCAGGATGTCGAGGCCGCCGAAGGTCGAGATCGCGAGCTGCACCATCTCCGCGGCCTGGGCGAAGTCGGCCACGTCGGCACCGTTGGCCACCGCCCGACCCCCGAGGGCCTCGATCTCGGCGACCACCGCGTCGGCGGGCGAGTCGCCGGTGCCCTCACCGGCGAGGGAGACGCCGTAGTCGTTGACGACCACGGCCGCACCGTGCGCGGCCAGCTCGAGCGCGTGGGCCCGGCCGATCCCGCGACCGGCGCCGGTGACGATCGCGACGCGACCTTCGAGAAGTGTGCTCACTCAGGACTCCTTGGTGGTGATGGTGGACGAGGGTGCTGCGCTCAGGAAGATCGGGGGCTCGCCACCGCCGTGGCACGCGATGCGCGCCCCGGAGACGTACGACGCGAGGTCGCTCGCCAGGAAGACCGCCACGTGGCCGACCTCCTCGGGCCGGGCCATCCGGCCGAGCGGGATCGTGGCCTCGATCGCCGCGACGCCGGCGTCGCCGCCGTAGTGGTCGTCGGTGTTCTCGGTGCGGCACAGCCCCACGTCGATGGCGTTCATCCGCACCAGCGGCGCCCACTCGATCGCCAGCGACGTGGTCAGCGAGTCGACGCCGGCCTTGGCGGCGCCGTAGGCGGCAGTCCCGGGCGAGGGTCGCGTGGCCGAGACCGACGAGATGTTGACGATGGCACCGCCGCTCTCCTGCTGCTGCATGACGGCGTTGGCCGCCTGGGCGCAGGCGAGCGGACCGAGCAGGTTGAGGCCGACGACCTTGTCGTGGAAGCGCGAGGAGGCGTCGGCCGCCAGGGCGTACGGCGACCCGCCGGCGTTGTTGACCAGCACGTCGAGCCGTCCGTGGTCGGCGACCACGCCGCTCACCAGGGCCAGGACCGCCTCGGGGTCCCGGACGTCGCACACCCGGTGGGTGGTGCCTGCCACGGGAGCCACGTCGGAGCGGCTGCACGTCACGACCGTCGCCCCCGCGGCGAGGAACGCCCGGGTGATGCCGAGCCCGATCCCCTGCGTGCCGCCGGTGACGAGCACGACGCGGTGAGAGAGGTCCATCGAGAGCGCCATGCTGGTAGGCTACCAAGCAAGCGTTAGGTTTGTTAGCGACCACCCGAAAGAGGCACCGTGGCCATCACCTCCGAGCTCCGCGACGACGGCATCCGCGTCATCACGATGAGCAACCCCCCGGTCAACGCACTGACGGTGCAGGGCTGGTTCGACCTGGCCGCGCTCCTCGACGAGGCCGGCCGCGACCAGGCGACCCACGTCGTCGTGCTCCGCGCCGAGGGCCGCGGCTTCAACGCCGGCGTCGACATCAAGGAGATGCAGGGCACCACCGGCTTCGACGCGCTGATCGGGGCCAACAAGGGCTGCTTCGCCGCCTTCAAGGCCGTCTACGAGTGCTCGGTGCCCGTCATCGCGGCGGTCCACGGCTTCTGCCTCGGTGGCGGCGTCGGCCTGGTCGGCAACGCCGACTGCGTGATCGCCAGCGACGACGCCTTCTTCGGCGTGCCCGAGGTCAACCAGGGCGCCCTCGGCGCGGCCACCCACATGGCCCGCCTGGTCCCCCAGCACCTGATGCGCACCCTCTACTTCACCGCCCGCACGATCAGGGCCAGCGAGCTGGTCCAGCACGGCTCGGTCCTCGAGGTGGTCCCCCGCGACCAGCTCGACGACGCCGCGCTCAAGGTCGCGGGCGAGATCGCCGCCAAGGACACCCGGGTCATCCGGGCCGCCAAGGAGGCGCTCAACGGGATCGACCCGATCGACGTCAACAAGAGCTACCGCTTCGAGCAGGGCTTCACGATGGAGCTCAACCTGATGGGCGTCAGCGATGAGCTGCGCGACGCCTTCGTGGACAAGCAGAGCACCGGGACAGAGAAGGCCGCACAGTGACCAAGGGACCCCGCGACAAGCGGATGAGCATCGACGAGGTCGTCGCCGAGCTGCGCGACGGCATGACCATCGGGATCGGCGGGTGGGGCCCCCGGCGCAAGCCGATGGCGCTGGTCCGCGCGATCCTGCGCTCCGACCTCAAGGACCTCACCCTGGTGAGCTGGGGCGGCGCCGACGTCGGCCTGCTCGTGCGCGCCGGCAAGGTGCGCAAGCTGGTCTACGCCTTCGTCTCGCTGGACACCGTGCCGCTGGAGCCCAACTTCCAGCGCGCCCGGCAGGCCTCCCCCGAGTCCGGGCTGGCGATCCCCGAGGTCGTCGAGCTCGACGAGGGGATGTTCCAGGCCGGGCTGCGCGCCGCTGCCCAGCGACTGCCCTTCCTGCCGATGCGGGCCGGTCTCGGCTCCGACGTCATGGTCAACAACCCGTGGATCAAGACCGTCACCAGCCCGTACGCCGAGCCCGACGGCTCGTCCGAGGAGCTCGTCGCCATGCCCGCCCTGCGTCTCGACGTCGCGCTGGTGCACCTCAACCGGGCCGACAAGCATGGCAACGCGACGTACCTCGGCCCCGACCCCTACTTCGACGACCTCTTCTGCATGGCGGCCGACCGAGCCTTCGTCAGCGTCGAGCAGATCGTCGACACGGCCGGGCTGACCGTCGACACCCCCGTGCAGCGCCTGCTGCTCAACCGGATGATGGTCGCCGGGGTCGTGGAGACGCCGAACGGCGCGCACTTCACCACCTGCACCCCCGACTACGAGCGCGACGAGAAGTTCCAGAAGGCCTACGCCGCTGCGGCTGCGGACGACGAGGCCTGGTCGGCGTTCGAGCGACGCTTCCTGTCCGGCGACGAGGCGGCCTACCAGGCAGCCGTCCAGCAGTTCCAGGAGGAGCAGGCATGAGTGACCTCGACACCGCCACCCGCGCCGACGTGTGCGCCGCGGCGATCGCCGATGCGTTCAAGGACGACGGCGAGATCTTCGCCAGCCCGATGGGCATGCTGCCGATGCTCGGCGTACGCCTGGCGAAGCTGACGAGCAACCCCGACCTGGTCATCTCCGACGGGGAGTCGCTCTTCCTCGCCGGCGTGCCGCCGCTCTTCGCCAAGGCCGACGTCGTCGAGGGCTGGATCCCCTTCGCCAAGGTTTTCGACGTCGTGGCCTACGGCAAGCGCCACGTGATGATGGGGGCCACCCAGGTCGACCGTCACGGCAACCAGAACATCTCGGCCATCGGTGACTTCGCCCGGCCCAAGCGCCAGCTGCTCGGCTCGCGCGGCGCACCCGGCAACACGGTCAACAACCGCACGTCCTACTGGGTCCCCAAGCACTCGACCCGGGTCTTCGTCGAGGCCGTCGACATCGTGTCGGGCGTGGGGCCCGCCCGGGCCGAGGCCGCCGGTCCCGCCGCCGCCCGCTACAACGACATCCACCGGATCGTGTCCAACCTCGGCGTCTTCGACGTCAAGGGCGAGGGCGACACGGTGCGGCTGCTCAGCACCCACCCCGGCGTCACCGTCGACCAGGTGCGCGAGGCCACGGGCTTCGCGCTCGACGTGCCCGTCGACGTGCCCGTCACGCGGCTGCCCACGGCGGAGGAGCTGATCATCATCCGCGAGGTGCTGGACCCCAGGTCCCTGCGCCACCGTGAGGTCCCCGAGGAGAAGACGACGTGATCGACCAACACCTCCGGACCCCGCTGACCGACCTGGTCGGCGTACGCCACCCCATCGTCCAGACGGGCATGGGCTGGGTGGCCGGCCCGCGCCTGGTCGTCGGCACGGCCAACGCCGGCGGCCTGGGCATCCTGGCATCGGCGACGATGACCTACGACGAGCTCGAGAAGGCGATCGTCGAGGTCAAGTCGCGCACCGACCAGCCCTTCGGCGTCAACCTGCGCGCCGACGCCGGCGACGCCGGTGACCGCTGCGACCTGCTGATCAAGCACGGCGTCAAGGTCGCGAGCTTCGCGCTCGCACCGAAGAAGGACCTCATCACCAAGCTCAAGGACCACGACGTCGTCGTGATGCCCTCGGTCGGCGCGGCTCGGCACGCCGAGAAGGTCGCGGCCTGGGGCGCCGACGCGGTGATGATCCAGGGCGGCGAGGGCGGTGGCCACACCGGCTCGGTGCCCACCACGCTGCTGCTGCCGACCGTGCTCGACGCGGTCGACATCCCGGTCGTCGCGGCCGGGGGCTTCTTCGACGGACGCGGCCTCGCGGCAGCGCTGTCCTACGGCGCCGCCGGCGTCGGGATGGGCACCCGCTTCCTGCTCACCCAGGACAGCTCGGTCCCCCAAGCCGTCAAGGAGCTCTACCTCGGCTACGACCTCAACGGCACGGTCGTCACGGCCAAGGTGGACGGGATGCCCCACCGGATGCTGCGCACCGACCTCGTCGAGGAGCTCGAGGAGACCAGCGCCGTGAAGCGCTTCGGCCCCACGCTCAGGCGCACGTGGGAGTTCAAGCAGAGCAGCGGCATGTCGTGGCTGGCGCTCGCCAAGGACGGCCGCGCCATGAAGAAGACCCAGGGCCGCACCCTGGCCCAGATGACGCTGGCCGCCAACACGCCGGTGATGCTCAAGGCCGGTCTCGTCGACGGCGACACCAGCGCCGGCGTGCTCGCCTCCGGACAGGTCGTCGGCGTCATCGACGAGCTGCCCACCTGCGAGGAGCTGATCGAGCGCATCGTGCTGAGCGCGGTCGCCGAGCTGCGCCGCGGGTCGTCGTACCTGGTCTGAAGCATCGGGCGCCGAAAGTCCGTGACGTTCTAGCCCCTCTTACGCCTTCGGGAGGGCGAAAACGTCACGGACTTTCCCGGCTGAAGCATCCGCACGCCGATCAGGGCCCGGGGACATAGCCCTTGACGGGCGCCCAGGAGCCGGTGTCCTGGAGGTGGGCCCAGATGTCGTACTCGGCGGCGAAGAAGTCGACGAGCGCGGCGCGGGTCGCGCGGGTGAGCTCGGGCTCCCGCCTCTCGGTCGAGACGTTGGCGGTCCCGATCTGCACGGTGCCGTCCATCTTGTCGGCCATCCAGGTCTGCCACGCGTCCGGGCGGTCGAGCGAGAAGATCCGGTCGACACCGAGGTCGAGGTCGTTGCTCAGCGACACGAAGCGGGCAGGGCGCCCCACCTTGCCCGTGATCGTCTGGTCGCCGGCCACGTAGCGCTCGGCGAAGTGCTCGAAGGTCATGTCGCCGGTGTACTTGTCGGGGTTGTCCGAGACGACCGCGGGTCGCGACCGGTAGCGCCACCACGACTCGAGCCACTCGACCGGCTCGCGGAAGAGCGAGACGACCTCGTAGTCCTTGCGCTGGTAGCCGGCGTTGCGCAGGATCGGGACCATCCGGGTGTGGAACTGGCGGCAGTTCATGTGCTTGAGCCGCGGGTGTCCGCGCAGGACGACGTCGGCCCTGCCGCTGAGGGCGTTGACGATGGACGTCGACGCGCACTTGGGCATCGACAGCACCACGAACCCGTGGCTCGGCAGCGCGATCATGCGCCCAACCTACTGGCCACCGACCCGGCACCGGGAGGGGCACCGCCACGCGCTAGTTTCGAGGCATGAACCCGGAGCCGCCCGTCCGTCGTGCCCGGCACCTGATGGATCCGGATGCTCCCCGCAGGGCGCCCGATCCCGAGGCGCTGGCGCGCCTCCAGCGGGTGCAGACCTGGGTGATGTCGGTCCTGGTCGTCACGACGATCGCGCACCTCTCGGCGGGTCTCGCCATCGCTGCGCAGTACGTCGACGAGGGGGCGTTGTCGGCAGCCGTCGGGCTGAGCGTGCTCGCCGGTGCGTTCGGCGTGATCGGCATCGCGTCCGGGCTGGCGATCCACAAGCGCTCGCTGGTCTCGCCGTGGCTGCTGCTCGGCGTGGTGCCGGGCCTGGTCTCGGTCTACCTCGTCCTGCGCTGACTCGTCGACGTCAGGCGTCGAGCCGCTCGATGATGGTGACGTTGGCCTGGCCGCCGCCCTCGCACATGGTCTGCAGGGCGTAGCGCCCGCCGGTGCGCTCGAGCTCGCCCAGCATCGTGGTCATCAGGCGGGCGCCGGTGGCGCCGATGGGGTGACCCAGGGCGATGCCCCCGCCGTTGACGTTGACCTTCTCGTGAGGTGCACCGGTCTCCTTCATCCAGGCCAGCACCACCGAGGCGAAGGCCTCGTTGCACTCGAAGAGGTCGATGTCGTCGATCGAGAGACCGGTCTTCTCCAGCGCGTGCTGGGTGGCCCGGATCGGGCCGGTGAGCATCCAGACCGGGTCGTCGCCCCGGACCGAGAGGTGGTGGATGCGGGCGCGGGGGGTGAGGTCGTGCTCGGCGACCGCAGCCTCGGAGGCGATCAGGATCGCCGAGGACGCGTCGCAGATCTGCGAGGCGACCGCCGCGGTGATGCGACCACCGGGTGAGAGCGGCTGGAGACCGGCCATCTTCTCCAGGGACGTCTCGCGCGGGCACTGGTCGACGGCGAAGGTCTGGCCGTCGGCGAGGGTGACCGGCTCGATCTCCCGGGCGAAGCGGCCCTCGGCGATCGCGAGGCGGGCGCGCTCGTGGGAGGCCAGCGCGAAGGCCTCCATGTCCTCACGGCTGATGTCCCACTTGTCCGCGATCATCTCGGCCGAGTTGAACTGCGAGACCTCGACGTCGCCGTAGCGGGCCTGCCACCCCGGGGACTGCGCGAAGGGGGTGGTGAAGCCGTACTGCTGGCCCACGAGCATCGCCGCGGAGATCGGGATCGCGCTCATGTTCTGCACGCCGCCGGCGACCACGAGGTCCTGGGTGCCGGACATGACGCCCTGGGCGGCGAAGTGCACCGCCTGCTGGGAGGAGCCGCACTGCCGGTCGATGGTCACGCCGGGCACGTGGTCGGGCAGCCCCGCCACGAGCCAGGCGGTGCGGGCGACGTCGCCGGCCTGCGAGCCGATGGTGTCGCAGCACCCGAGGATGACGTCGTCGACCGCACCCGGGTCGACGCCCGTACGACGCATGAGCGCGCCGAGCGTGTGGGCCGCGAGGTCCGCGGAGTGCATGTCGGCGAGCGCGCCGCCGCGCTTGCCGACCGGGGTGCGGACCGCGTCGATGAGGTAGGCCTCAGCCATGGGAGATCCCGTCTAGGAGGATGCGAAGGTATTGGTCGGACACGTGCTGGTGGGTGAGCGATCCGCCGGGGCGGTACCACTTCACGGCCACCCAGACGGTGTCCCGGATGAAGCGGTAGGTGAGCTCGACGTCGAGGTCGGCGCGCAGCGCCCCGGCGCGTACGCCGTCCTCGAGCAGGGTGATCCAGACCGCGCGCGACTGGGCGTTGCGCTCGGCGAGGTAGGCGAAACGCTCGAAGCCGCCGAGGTAGTCGGCCTCGTTCTGGAAGATCGCCACCTCGTGCCGGTGCCGGTCGATCGCCTCGAAGGAGACGGTCACGGCGCGCTCGAGCCGGGTGCGGGGGTCGTCGTCGCTGGCGAGGATCTCGTCGTAGGAGCCGAAGAGCTCCTCCTGGAAGGTCGAGAGGATCTCGTCGACCATCGACTCCTTGGAGTCGAAGTGGTGGTAGAGGCTGCCGGACCGGATGCCGGAGGCGTCCGCGATGTCGCGCACCGTGGTGTTCTTGAAGCCCTTCTCGGCGAACAGCCCGGCAGCGATGCCCAGCAGCTCGCCGCGGCGGTTGCCGCCCGACTCTTCCTCGCGTGATGCCACGGACTCAGCCTCTCAGGCCTGCTGGGAGCTGACCGCGACGACCTCGCCGGTCATGTAGGACGCGTAGTCGCTGGCCAGCATCACCATCACGTTGGCGATCTCCCACGGCTCGGCCGCGCGACCGAAGGCCTCACGCTGCTTGAGCTCGTGGAGCAGCTCGTCGGAGGTGACCTTCGCGAGGAACGGGTGCATCGCCAGGCTCGGCGAGACCGCGTTGACCCGGATGCCGTGCGGCGCCAGGTCGAGCGCGGCGCAGCGGGTCAGCGCCATGACGCCGGCCTTGGCCGCCGCGTAGTGGGCCTGACCCTCCTGGGCGCGCCAGCCGATGACCGAGGCGTTGTTGATGATGACGCCCTTGGTGCCGGCTGCGACGAAGCGCTGGCCGGCGGCCCGCACGCAGCGGAAGGTGCCGGTCAGGGTGATGTCGAGGACCTTGAGCCACTGCTCGTCGGTCATCTCCAGCACGTTGGCCGTGCCACCGAGACCGGCGTTGTTGATCATGATGTCGACGCCACCCAGCTCGTCGGCGACGTCGAGCAGGGCACCGACCTGGGCCTCGTCGGTGACGTCGCAGACCAGCTGGCGCACGCGCTCGGCGCCGAACTCCTCGGCCAGCGCGGTCTCTGCCTCCGCGAGGCGGCGGGCGTGGGTGTCGCTGAACACGACCGCCTTGGCGCCCTCCTCGAGCACACGGCGTACGACGGCGGCGCCGATGCCGGCACCGGCGGCCGCCGTCACGACGACCACCTTGCCGGCCAGCAGGTCGTGGCCGGGGACGTAGTCGGGGGTGGGTTGCTCGGGCCGGGCAGCGGTCATCCGCGCGCCTCCTTGGGAAGGCCGAGCACACGCTCGGCGAGGATGTTCTTCTGGACCTCGTCGCTGCCGCCGTAGATGGTGTCGGCACGGGAGAAGAGAAAGAGTCGTTGCCACTCGTCGAGGTCGTAGGCGGTGCCCGAGTCGCGGGCGAGCAGCGAGGCCGGCCCGGCGACCTGCATGGCGACCTCGCCGAGCTGCTTGTGCCAGTTGGCCCACACCAGCTTGAAGATCGAGCCTGCTCCCCCGCCGGCGGCGGAGTCGGAGCCACCCTCGACCGACGAGAGCCCGCGCAGCGCGAAGGCCCGCGCGACCTCGAGCTCGGCACTGAGCGAGGCGAGCCGGTCACGCAGGACCGGCTCGTCGATGGCGCCGGTCCGCGTGGCGAGGTCGACGACCCCCGCGAGCTCGCGGGCGTAGTCGACGGTCTGCGCAAGGGTCGAGACGCCGCGCTCGAAGCCGAGCAGCCCCATCGCGACCGGCCAGCCCTTGCCGGGCTCACCCACGACCAGGTCGGCGGCGGTGCGGGCGCCGGTGAAGAAGACCTCGTTGAACTCCGAGCCGCCGGTGAGCTGCTCGATCGGTCGCACCTCGACGCCGACCTGGTCGAGTGGCACCAGGAGGAAGGAGAGGCCGTGGTGGCGCTGCGAGCCGGGCTCGGTGCGCGCGATCACGAAGACCCACTGGGAGAGGTGCGCGTTGGACGTCCACACCTTCTGGCCGTCGATCACCCACTCCTCGCCGTCGAGGCGTGCCTTGGTCTGCACGTTGGCGAGGTCGGAGCCGGCGCCGGGCTCGGAGTAGCCCTGGGCCCACAGCTCCTCGACCGCCACGATGCGGGGCAGGAAGCGCTGCTGCTGCTCGGGGGTGCCGAAGGCGATCAGCGTCGGCCCCATCAGCTCCTCGCCGAGGTGGTTGACGCGGGCCGGCGCCTGGGCGCGGGCGTACTCCTCGTGGAAGATCACCTGCTGCCACAGCGAGAGCCCACGGCCGCCGTGCTCGACCGGCCAGCCCACACAGGTCCAACCGTGCGTCGCGAGGTGCCTGTTCCAGGCGAGGCGCTCCTCGAACATCTCGTGGTCGCGCCCCGGTCCGCCGACACCTCGGAGCGCGGCCCACTCGCCGCTCAGGTTGTCCTCGAGCCAGGTCCGGATCTCGACCCGGAACGCTTGGTCTTGCTCGGAGTAGCTCAGGTCCACGAGTGCTACCCTACCAAGCACTTGCTTGGTAGGGATAGGAGACACGATGTCGACGACGTTGCCGCGGGTCCTGCGCGCCGCTGCCGACCGCTTCGGCGAGCACCCGGCCTACGTCGAGGGCGACCGCACGCTGTCCTTCCGCGACCTGCTCCACGAGGTCCGCGCCGTGGCCGCCGGCTACCGGGCGCGCGGGCTCGGGCCCGGTGGCCGGGTCGTGGTCTGGGCACCGAACAGCATCGACTGGGCGGTCGCCGCACTCGCCGTGACCTACGCCGGGGGCACGTTGGTGCCGGTCAACTCGCGCTACACCGGGGCCGAGGTGGCCGACGTCGTCGACCGCGCCGGCGCGCTCCTGGTCGTGGCGGCTGACGGCTTCCTGGGCCGCACCCAGGTCGCCGACCTCCGCGCGGCCAGCGCCCTGCCGAGCGTCGTCGACATCCTCGAGATCACCGACCTCGGCGTGGTGGCCCTGTCCGATGCCGACAGCGACGGCGACCGGGACAGCGACGGCAACCCCGACAGCGACGGCGACGAGATCGCCGACGCGGTGCTGCCCGACGACGTCGCGGACATCCTCTTCACCTCCGGGACGACGGGCCGCTCCAAGGGCGCCATGTCGGCGCACCGCCAGACCATCGGCGTGGCGCAGGCGTGGGCCGCGCTCGGCGGCGTCCGCGAGGACGACCGCTACCTCGTGGTCAACCCGTTCTTCCACTCCTTCGGCTACAAGATCGGCATCGTGGTCGGGCTCCTGACGGGCGCGACGCTCTATCCCGTCGCGACCTTCGACCCCGAGTCCACCATGCAGCTGATCGAGACCGAGCGCATCACGCTCCTGCCGGGCGCACCGACGATCTACCAGTCCCTGCTGGGCGCACCCGGTCGGGCCGAGCGCGACCTGTCGTCGCTGCGCCTCGCCGTCACCGGGGCCGCGGTCGTGCCCGTCGTCCTCATCGAGCGGATGCGAGCCGCCGCCCCCGAGGGCCTGGGCATCGACCAGGTCGTCACCGCCTTCGGCATGACCGAGGCCGTCGTCGCGACGATGTGCCGCGAGGCCGACTCGGCCGAGACGGTCGCCACCACCTGCGGTCGCGCGATCCCCGGCATGGAGCTGCGCATCGAAGCCCCTGAGGGCGAGGCCGGCGAGCTGCTGCTGCGCGGCGAGCACGTGATGCTCGGCTACCTCGACGACCCGACCGCCACCGCCGAGGCGATCGACGCCGACGGATGGCTCCACACGGGTGACGTGGGGACGATCGACGAGTCGGGCAACCTGCGCATCACCGACCGGCTCAAGGACATGTACATCTCCGGCGGCTTCAACGTCTACCCCGCGGAGGTCGAGCAGGCCCTCGCCCGTCTCGAGGGGGTCGCCGACGTCGCCGTCGTCGGCAGGCCGGACGAGCGGATGGGCGAGGTCGGTGCGGCGTACGTCGTGCGCTCCGACCCGTCGCTCACCGCCGAGGCCGTCGTCGCCTTCGCCCGCGAGCGACTGGCCAACTTCAAGGCACCCCGCCACGTGACCTTCGTGGACGCGCTCCCCCGCAACCTGTCGGGCAAGGTCCTCAAGACCGCCCTGCGAGAGGACTGAGATGGACCTGGACCTGTCGGAGTCGGAGCTGGCCTTCCAGGCCGAGGCCCGCGCGTGGCTCGCCGAGAACGTGCCGACCTCCCCGTTGCCCTCGATGGACACCGCCGAGGGGTGGGTGGCCCACCAGGAGTGGGAGGCCCGCCTGTCCGCGGCCCGCTGGTCGGTCGTGTCGTGGCCGCGGGCCTACCACGGTCGTGAGGCGTCGCTGATCGAGTGGGTGATCTTCGAGGAGGAGTACTACCGCGCCGGCGCCCCCGGCCGCGTCTCCCAGAACGGGATCTTCCTGCTCGCCCCCATCGTCTTCGACCACGGCACCCCGGAGCAGCAGGACCGCTTCCTGCCCTCGATGGCGACCGGCGAGCACGTCTGGGCGCAGTGCTGGTCCGAGCCCGAGGCCGGCTCGGACCTCGCGTCGCTCACGTCGACGGCGCGCCGCGACGAGGCGCGCGGCGGCTGGGTGCTCAACGGCCAGAAGACGTGGTCGTCGCGGGCGTCCTTCGCGCACTGGGGCTTCGGGCTCTTCCGCTCCGACCCCGAGGCCCAGCGTCACGCGGGTCTCACCTACTTCCTCTTCCCTCTCGATGCGGACGGCGTCACCGTGCGCCCGATCGCCCAGCTCGACGGTGAGGCAGGCTTCGCGGAGGTCTTCTTCGAGGACGTCTTCGTCCCCGACGCCGACGTGCTCGGCGGTGTCGGTGAGGGCTGGAGCGTCGCGATGAGCACCGCCGGCAACGAGCGCGGCCTCTCGCTGCGCTCGCCCGGTCGCTTCTGCGCCGCGGCCGACCGCCTCGTCGACCTCTACCGGGCCGGGGTCGCTGCAGGCGCAGCCACTCCTGCCGCTGCTTCCGCCGCCGACGGCGTGGTCGACGCCTGGCTCAAGGCCCAGGCCTACCGTCTCTACACGTGGGGCACCGTCACCCGCCTCGCCGGCGGCGGCGACATGGGGGCGGCGGGCTCGGTCAACAAGGTCTTCTGGTCCGAGCTCGACATCGCGCTCCACGAGACGGCGCTCGATCTGCTCGGCCCCGAGGCCGAGGTCGACTCCACCTGGCTCGACGGCTACGTCTTCTCGCTGTCGGGTCCCATCTACGCCGGCACCAACGAGGTGCAGCGCAACATCGTGGCGGAGCGCATCCTCGGGCTGCCCCGCGAGCCGAAGGGAGGCGGCAGGTGACCGCACGTCGGAAGACCACCGTCACGTCTGCCGCCGTACTGAGGCGAGCGCACGAGCACAGCGAGCCGAAGGGAGGCGGCAGGTGACCGCACGTCGGAAGACCACCGAACGTCCGCCGCCGTACTGAGGCGAGCGCACGAGCACAGCGAGCCGAAGGGAGGCGGCAGGTGACCGCCCGTCGAGAGACCACCGTGCCCAAGGGAGGCAGCAAGTGAACTTCGAGCTGACCGAGGACCAGCGCGACTTCCGCGCGTCGCTGGAGTCCCTGCTGTCCGCCGCCGACACCGTGGGGGTGGCACGCGCCTGGGCGTCGGGCGACCACGCGCCGGGCCAGGCACTGTGGCAGCGCCTCGCCGAGCAGGGCGTCACCGCCCTCGCGACTCCCGAGGAGCACGGCGGCCTGGGCGCCTCGCCGGTCGAGCTGGTCATCGCCTTCGAGGCGCTGGGGCGTCACGCCGTGCCCGGCCCCTGGGTGGAGTCCGCCGCCTTCCTGCCTCGGGCGCTCACCGATGCCGACACCGTCGGCGCCCTGGCGGAGGGAGCGATGGGCACGGTCGCCGTGCCTCCGCTGGTGCCCTACGCCGTCGACGCCGACGTGGCCGACCACGTGTTCGTCGTCACCGACGGCACCCTGGCGAGTGCCACGGCAGGTGGGTCCACGACCTCGGTCGACCGCTCCCGGCACCTCTTCACGGTCGTCCCGGACGACGACGTGGCCGCCGGCGACCTCGCGGCGGCCTTCGACCTCGCCGTCCTGGCGACGTCGGCCCAGCTGCTCGGCGCCGGGGAGCGGATCCTGGCCGACTCGGTCACCTACGTGAAGCAGCGCAAGCAGTTCGGTCGCGAGATCGGCTCCTACCAAGCCATCAAGCACGCCCTGGCCGACGTGCGGATCGCCCTCGACTTCGCCCGCCCGCTGGTGCTGGGCGCTGCCCTCGGCGAGGTGAGCGCCTCCGCGGCGAAGGTCGCCGCCGCCGACGCGGCCTACCTGGCCTCGCGCACGGGGCTCCAGGTCCACGGCGCGATCGGTTACACCGCGGAGTTCGACCTGAGCATCTGGATCACCAAGGTGCGTGCGCTCGTCACCGCCTGGGGAACCCCCGCGCACCACCGCGCCGCGATCCTCGAGGAGCTGGTGGGCTGATGGACTTCTCGTTCTCCGCCGAGCAGCAGGAGCTGGCTGGCATGGTGCGCTCCCTGCTCGAGAAGCGCGCCGACTCCGGCGCCGTGCGTGCCGCCATGGCGTCCGCCCTCGGCCACGACCCTGTGCTGTGGCAGACGCTCTGCGAGCAGATCGGGGTCAGCGCCCTCGCCGTCCCCGAGGCCTACGACGGCGCCGGCTTCACCCTGCTCGAGCCGCTCATCGTGCTGGAGGAGCTCGGCCGCTCCCTGGCACCGAGCCCCCTGCTGTCGACCCTGGTCGTCACCGAGGCGCTGCTGGCCGGCGCCGACGAGGACGCCAAGCAGCGACTGCTCCCCCGCGTCGCGGCCGGCGAGGTCGCGGCAATCGCGCTCGACGACGGGCCCGTCCTGGACGGTGACACCGCCACCGTGCTCCTGGCCGTCACCGCCGAGGGTCTCGTGGAGGTCGACCCCGACACCGCGACCCGCACCTGGGCCGAGTCGATGGACCAGACGATCCGGCTCGCCCACGTCGACCTGAGCGGTGCCACCACGACCGTGATCGGCGAGGCGGGTCCCGCCCTCGCCCGCGCGCGGCTCGTCGGCGCCGTGGGGGTCGCAGCCCTCCAGGCGGGCCTGGCCTCCCGCGCGCTCGACATGACCGTCGCCTACAGCCGGGAGCGCGTGCAGTTCGGACGCGCCATCGGCTCCTTCCAGGCACTCAAGCACCGGATGGCCGACATGCTCGTCCTCCTCGAGATGTCGCGCTCGGCCTCGTGGGCGGCGTCATACGCCGTCGCGAGCGGCGCGGACAACGCCGAGCGGCTCACCCACGTCGCGAAGTCCTACTGCTCCGACGCCCTGGCCCGCATCGCCGGCGAGACCGTCCAGCTCCACGGCGGTATCGCGATCACCTGGGAGCACGACGCCCACCTGGTCTTCAAGCGGGCCCACTCCCTGGGCCAGCTCTTCGGCCAGGCTCACGAGCACCGCGCCCTGATCGACCTCTGAGCGGAGTCCCGACGCCGGTGCTCCCCTGCTGGAGCTTCCGCACGCGTCGGAACCTCAGTGCGTGCTGTGGTAGTTGCCCTTGTAGAACAGGAGCGGGGTCTCGGCACCCTGGAGGCCGAGGTCGAGCACCCGACCGATGACGACGTAGTGGTCGCCGGCCTCGTGGACGGCGTGGATGGCGCAGTCGACGTAGCCGACGGTGTCGGCGAAGAGCGGGCTGCCCGTGGCGGTGGAGGGCGCCCAGGCGACACCGGCGAACTTGTCGGTGCCGCGGCTGGCCATGGTGTTGGAGAGGTCGGACTGGTCGGCGGCGAGGAAGTTGACGCAGAACTTGCCCGAGCGCTGCATGAGCGGCCAGGCGCGCGAGGTCTTGGCGGGGATGAAGAGCACGAGCGGCGGGTCCAGGGAGACGCTGGAGAAGGACTGGCAGGTCATGCCGACCGGCTCGCCACCGCTCGTGGTCGTGACGACCGTGACACCGGAGGCGAAGCTGCCGAGCACGTCGCGGAAACGACGAGCCGCGGCGACGGCCTCGGGGTCGTCGACGCTGGCGCCCGCTCCGTCACCCGGGCTCCACTCGACGTCGAGGTCGATGTCGCCGAGCCAGGAGCTGATCAGCTCGGAGCTGGGCCAGGTCTCGCGGGCGTCGGGGCTCATCCCGTCGGGGATGTCGGGGGTCCCGGTGTGGTGTGGCATGGACCCAACGCTAGCCATGCTCAGCGGCCTACGCCGAAATCGTGTCCCCAGTAAGACACTGCCGTCGACTCCCGGGCGACCCAGCGGTCGTCCTCGACGGTCATCCCGTCGGTGCCGAACTCGATGTCGAAACCGCCCGGCGACTTCACGTAGAACGAGACCATCTCGTCGTTCATGTGGCGTCCGAGGGTCGCCGAGAGCGGGGCCTTGTGCTTGCGGACGCGCTCGAGAGCGCGACCGACGTCGTCGAGCTCGTCGACCTCGAGCATCACGTGGACGCACTTGGAGGCGTTGGGCATCGGCAGGAACGCGAGGGAGTGGTGGCGCGGGTTGACCCCGAGGAAGCGCAGCCAGACCTTGGAGCCCGGCTCCTTGCCGACGAACTCGCCGGGCATGCTCATCGAGTCGCGCAGGCGGAAGCCCAGCACCTCGGTGTAGAAGCGGAGCGCCTCGACGTCGTCGAGCACGGGCAGCACGATGTGGCCCATCCCCTGGTCGCCGGTGACGAAGCGGGCGGCGTACGGCGTCACGAGCGGGTGCGACTCGTAGGTGATGCCGTGGAACAGCTCGAAGACGTTGTCCCACGGGTCGGAGAACCGGACGAGCTCCTGGACGCGGCGCTCGGCGAGCTCCTCGGCGGTGCCCTCCTCGAAGTCGACCCCCGCCTTCTGGAGGTGCTCGCGCGCCTCCTGGAGCGCCTTCGGATCGGCCAGCTCCCACCCGACGGCCGAGAGCTGGTCGACGTCGGAGGGGAAGACCACGAGCCGGGCGGAGACCTCGTCGAGGCGCCAGTACTGGTTCGCGGGGTCGGGTCCGCGTCCGGCCGCGAGGCCGAGGACCTTGCCGGCGAAGGTGCGCCACTGCTCGGGGTCGCTGGAGGCGACCCGGATGTAGCCCATGGACTTGATGTCGATGCTCATCAGGAGTTCCTCGGTCGGGGTGGGTGCGACACGTGTCGCGCGTAGAACGCGGTCGCGACCTCACGGAACTCGTCTGCCGCCTCGATCTGCGCCCAGTGGCCGCAGTTGGGGAAGACGTGGAGCGAGGCCTTGGGGATCAGCTTGAGGGCGACCAGGGCGCCGTCGAGGGGGTTGACCCGGTCCTCGCGGCCCCAGGTGAGGAGGGTGTGCTTGCGCAGGCGGTGCGCCTCGCGCCAGAGCATCCCGTCCTCGGCGGTCTCGGGGTTCCAGAAGGACATGCCCATGGAGCGCATCGCCTCCTGGGCGCCGGGGGCCGTGGCGTCGGCGAAGCGCTCCTCGACGAGCTCGTCGGTCACCAGCGACTGGTCGACGACCATGGTGGAGATGAAGGCCCGCAGCGACTCGCGGGTCGGGTCGGCGCCGAAGTCCATCAGGCGCTGCACGCCCTCGGTGGGATCGGCGTGGAAGAGGTTGAGCGAGAGACCGCCGGGGCCCATGAGCACCAGGCGACCGACCCGGTCGGGGTAGGTGAGGGCCAGGCGCATCGCCGTACCGCCGCCCAGGGAGTTGCCCAGGAGGTGGACCTTCTCGATGCCGAGCTCGTCGAGGAGCCTGACGACGTGGTCAGCGGCGTGGCGGTAGAAGTTGCCGACGACCGGCGGCTTGTCGGAGGCCCCGAAGCCCGGCTGGTCGACCAGCAGGGTGCGGAACGAGGCGGCGAAGCCCGGCAGGGCCCGACCGAAGTTGGACCAGGCGCTGGCGCCCGGACCGCCGCCGTGGAGCATCACGAGCGGCAACCCACCGCCGACGTCGGTCGCGACCCCGGCCTCGTAGTAGTTGAGGGTCAGCTCGCCGGCCCGCGCCGAGCGTCGGGTGGCCTCCTGGGAGAAGTCCGTCATCAGGCTCAGTACATCCCCGGGTCGACCTTGTGGCCGAACTCGTGGGCGCCGAACATCTGCAGCGCGCGCTCGGGGTCGTTGGCAGCGTGCACGCGTCCCGCGTGGGCGTCACGCCAGGCGCGCTGCAGGTAGGTGCCCTCGGCCAGGGCCCGGCCGCCGGACGCCTCGAAGAGCGAGTCGATCGCCTCGATGGCGCGCTGGCTGCCGATGACCTGGTCGCGACGCACCTTCAGGCGGGTCCCGAGCGGGATCTTCTCGCCCTTGGCGACGTAGGCCTGCTCCTCGCGGATGTTGTTGACCAGCAGCGCCCAGGCGGCGTCGATCTCGGAGGAGGCGCGCGCGATGCGCACCATGGCGAAGGGGTCCTTGGACGCCTTCTCCCCGAGGTACGCCGCGCGGCTGCGCTTCTGCTGCATCTCGATGTGGTCGGCGTAGGCACCCATCGCCATGCCGATGATCGGCGTCGTGATGGTGCCGGTGAAGATCGAGTGGAAGGGCAGCTTGTAGAGGTCGGAGGTGTTCTGCTCCTGGCCCGGGCCCTTGCACTGACCGGTCTCGCCCATGCTCAGCGTGAAGGCATCGGGGATGAAGACGTCCTCGACGAGGATGTCGTTGGAGCCAGTGCCGCTCAGGCCCACCATGTGCCAGACGTCGATGATCGTGTAGTCGGCGCGGGGCACGAGGAAGGTCTTGAAGTCGATGACATTGCCGTCCTCGTTGAAGACGAGACCGCCGAGCAGCACCCACGAGCAGTGGTCGCAGCCCGAGGAGAAGCTCCACTTGCCGGAGAGCCGGTAGCCGCCCTCGGTGACCGTCGCCTTGCCGGTGGGGGCGTAGGAGGAGCTCAGGCGTGTGGCGGTGTCCTGGCCCCACACGGCCTGCTGCGCCTCGTCGGCGAACAGCGCGACCTGCCACGGGTGCACCCCGACGACGCTGGAGACCCAGCCGGTGGAGCCGCACGCGCCGGCGATGTCGCGCACCGCGGTGTAGAAGTCGATCGGGTCGGCCTCGAGGCCGTCGAAGCGCTTGGGCTGGAGCAGCTTGAAGAAGCCGGTCTCCTCGAGCTCCTTGATGTTGGACTCGGGAACGACGCGGAGACGCTCGGTCTCGTCAGCTCGATCACGGAAGGTGGGGAGCAGGTCACGTACACCGTCGAGCACAGCCTGGGACATATCGATCTCCTGTCGTGGTGGGACGGTGTCAATACTAGAACACGTTCTTGTTTTGGGCCACATCAGGCAGCGGTTGCACGTGATGCAGTTTCCGATGCGGTGGGGGGCATGAGCTCCTGTCGTGGGCCGCTCCCGTCCTACGTCCGCCGGTGGAAGCGCACCCCGCCGTCGGCGAGCCGGTCGCTGCGATAGCGGTGGTCGTGGGCGCGGTGGTGGTGGAAGGAGCAGAGCAGCACCCCGTCGGCGAGGTCGGTGCGCCCGCCCCTTGACCACGGGTCACCGCCATGATGCGCCTCGCACCATGCGGCAGGGATGTCGCAGCCCTCGCCCCGACACGTCGGCTGACGCATCGCGAGCGCCTTGCGCTGAGCCGGCGAGAAGAGCCGCCGCGTCCGCCCCAGGTCGAGCACCTGGCCCTCACCGCCGAGGACCACGGGGATGATCCCCGCGGTGCACGCGAGCCGCCTGGCCTCGCCGGCCGAGATCGGCTCGTCACCCACGAGGGCGACACCGAGGTGGCCGCGCAGGGTCTCGAGGTCGAGGGTGACCAGGACCGTCGTCGCGTCCCCGCCGTGCAGCGGCATCCGCGCCGGGTCGGCCGCCTCGAGGAACGCCCCGAAGGCCTCGCCCAGCCGCTGCTGGACAGGCCGTCGATCATCCGGAGAGCCCTGGGGCTGTGCACGTGGAGCGGTGAACGCGTGGAGGTAGGTGAGCAGCCGTCGAGCGTGACGGTCGGCGACGCGGACGTGGATGTCGGTGGTGCCGTCGCCGTTGCATCGGGTCGTCAGCGAGGTGCGACGCGCCGCCCCGTGCTCCTCCTGCTCCAGCAGCCGGCGCTCCGCTGCCTCGGCGACCTCGGGCGCGACGACGTCCAGGACCCGCCGACCCATGACTCGCAGCGCCCGCGGCCCGAACTCGGCCGCCTGCGTCACCAACAGGTCCTCAGCCTGCGCCCTGACGTGCGGGTCGACCCCCTCCGGCAGTGCCTCGACCGCGGCCACCACGACCTCGGCCTGACCCAGGTTGATCGAAGCGTCGCGCAGCGCACCCTGCGTCACGCAGTGGCCGCCCAGGTCCCGCGCCAGGCGGAGTCGACGCCGACACTCCCCGCCATCACGACGCCCGTGGTGGGCCAGCCACGCGGCCGCATCCCGAGCGCCGTCCCTGGCAGCCACGTCGTCGGCCACGGCCAGCACCCGCATCCGCAGCTCCTCGAGCCGATCCAGCAGCGAGCTCAGCCCGAGCAGGGCCTCGGCCTTGTCATCAGTGCTCATGAAGAGCGGCTCGACCCCGACCGTCTCCCCCAACGCCTGGTCGACAGCCCGCATCGCGGCGAGCACCGGATGCTGCTCGAGCAGGATGCTGGACATGAGGACACCTGGGGCCGACGGACGCCCGGGGACCCACCCTCCGGGACTTACAGGTACGTCGATGCCAGCGCGTCACCGGACGAGCACCGCCCGTGGGCGGAGGACTACTGCATCCCCTCTATTAGAACACGTGTTCGACACATTCGTCAAGCACCCCGGTCAGGAGGTGTCATGTCTCGGGACATCGGTGACAGTTCTGTATCAGGACATCGGTGACGGTTGATGTCTCAGGACTTCGGTGACGGTTCGGGGTTCGGGGAGCGCTGGCCGGGTCGTCGGCCGTTGCCGACGTATGTCACGCCGGGGCCGGGTCGGGTGAGCTCGGCGAGGATCTCGCCTTCCAGGTCGGTGACGGTGATTTGGTCGCCGTCGGTGACGATCAGGACCTGTTGGAAGCCGTGCGTCGCGCCGAGCATGTACTGGACCTTGTCCAGATAGAGCGTGCCGGCGCTGGTCAGCTTCTTCGTGGTCGTGCCTTCGGGGAGATCGCCGGGCACGTCCTGTGGGGCCGGCCGCGGGGTTCGCGTCCGGACGAGCCGTGCCCGGCTCGGGCGAGGAGCTTCGGCGACAGGTGTTGTGTCCCACGCCTGCTGCGGTGTCATCCGCCCCGGGAGTCCCTGATGCGGTCTCTCGGTGTTGTAGATGTGGTCGAACGCGTCGACCTGAGCCTGCAGTTGATCCAATGTCGCTGCCATGGGCTGCTTGTCGAGGTAGCGGAACAGGGTCTGGTGGAAGCGCTCGTTCTTTCCCTGGGTAGTCGGCTTATACGGCTTGCCGGTGATCGGTTCCACCCCGAGCTCCATCACGTGGACGACGAGCTGTCCGAGGATTCCACGCCGGGACGGGTTGAGCGCCAGCCCGTTGTCGCTCAGCAGCCTTTGCGGTACTCCGTGGGCGGCGACGGCCCTGTCGAACACGATGAGGGCAGCCTCAGCTGTCTCTCCCCACGCGACATGACTCGCGAGCGCGTAGCGGGAGTGGTCGTCGATGAGCTGGAAGATCACGCACTTACGGCCACCGGTCAGGACGTATTCGGTGGCATCGAGTTGCCAGCAGGCGTTCGGGGCGGGGTAGACGAACCGGCGCCAGGACGCGCGTGGTCTCTTCTTCGGCTCAAGTCTGGCGACACCGGCTTCGCGGAAGATCCGGGCCAGCGCTGCGATCGATGGCACCGGACCCAGGCCCATCGCCCGCATCTTGTCGTGCACGCTGATCGGGCCGTGGTCCAGGCCCGATGACTCCAACGCTGCTCGCACTGCGATGGCTTGGTGCTTGACGTCCTGGCTCAGCTTGGCCGGGCTCGACATGGGTCGCCGGCTGCGGGGCTCGAGCGCTGCGGCCTGCCCGTCGGCCAGGGCCCTAGCGCGGATCGCGTAGAAGGACTTGCGGGAAATCCCATGCTCGAGGCAGAACGTCGTCACCGCACCACGCGGAGCATCCTCGGGCCACTGGGCGATCGCGAGACGGATGCGGGGATCAACAGGCTTATTGGCAGGCACCGCCACAGCCAGCCAGAAGTGTCACCACCAAACATCCCGGTTGTGTCACCGATGTCCTGATACAGAACCGTCACCGTTGTCCCGAGACATGACAACCCCGGTCAAGAGGTCGTGGCCAGCTCGTCCTGCTCGGCCCTGAGCATCAGCGCGATGTCGATGAGCTGGTCCTCCTGGCCGCCGATCAGCTTGCGACGCCCGGCCTCGAGCAGGATCTTGGCGCCGGACACGTCGTAGCGCTCCGCGGCGTTGCCCGCGTGCTTGAGGAAGGAGGAGTAGACGCCGGCGTAGCCCATCATCAGCGTCATCCGGTCGAGCTTGCACTCCTCCGGCATCGCCGGGCGGATGACGTCCTCGGAAGCGTCGACGATGGTGAGGAAGTCGATGCCGGTCTTCCAGCCGAGCTTGTCGCAGACGCCGACGAAGGCCTCGAGCGGGGTGTTGCCGGCACCGGCGCCGAAGCGACGCACGGAGCCGTCGATCTGGGTGGCGCCCGCGCGGGCGGCGATGACGGTGTTGGCCACGCCGAGGCCGAGGTTCTCGTGGCCGTGGAAGCCGACCGTGGCCTCGTGGCCGATCTCAGCGACGACGGCAGAGACCCGGTCCGCGGTCTGCTCCATCACCAGCGCCCCGGCCGAGTCGACGACGTAGACGCACTGGGAGCCGGCGTCGACCATGATGCGCGCCTGCTTCGCGAGCACCTCGGGCGGCTGGGTGTGGCTCATCATCAGGAAGCCGACCGTCTCCAGGCCGAGCTCGCGGGCGAGCCCGAAGTGCTGGATGGAGACGTCGGCCTCGGTGCAGTGCGTGGCGACGCGGCAGATCTGACCACCGTTGTCCTGGGCGGCGCGGATGTCGTCCTTGGTGCCGAGCCCCGGAAGCATCAGGAAGGCGATCTTGGCGCGCTTGGCCGTCTCGGCGGCGATCTTGATGAGCTCCTGCTCCGGGGTGCGGGAGAAGCCGTAGTTGAAGGAGGAGCCGCCGAGCCCGTCGCCGTGGGTCACCTCGATCACGGGCACGCCCGAGCTGTCGAGCGCCTCGACGATGTCGTGGACCTCGGTCGCGGTGAACTGGTGTCGCTTGTGGTGCGAGCCGTCCCGCAGGCAGGTGTCGGTGAGGCGCAGGTCGAGGTCGCCCCACGGCTCGGTGCCGTGCGTGCCGGACCAGGTGCGGGTGAGGGCGTTGAGGTCGCTCATGCGACACCTCCAAGGACGGAGCGGGCGATGTTCTGGCCGACCTGGGTGGCGGCCGCGGTCATGATGTCGAGGTTGCCGGCGTAGGGCGGCAGGAAGTCGCCCGCACCCTCGACCTCGACGAAGATCGAGACCTTCGTCTGCCCCTGGGTGGCGGCCGACGGCTCGTCGATCTGCGGCTCCTGGAGCAGCCGGTAGCCGGGCACGTACTCCTGCACGGCCTTCTCCATCGCGAGGACGGAGGCGATGATCGCGTCGCGGTCGGCGTCCGGTGCCACGGCGCAGTAGATGGTGTCGCGCATGATCATCGGCGGCTCGGCGGGGTTGAGGATGATGATCGCCTTGCCCCGCTCGGCGCCTCCGATGGACATGATCCCGGCCGAGGTCGTGCGGGTGAACTCATCGATGTTGGCGCGAGTGCCGGGGCCTGCGGACATCGAGGAGACGGACGCGACGATCTCGGCGTAGGACACGGTGGCGGCGCGGGAGACGGCGGCGACCATCGGGATGGTCGCCTGTCCCCCACAGGTGATCATGTTGACGTTCCAGGCACCCACGTGCTCCTCGCCGTTGACCGGCGGGATGACCGCGGGGCCCACCGCGGCGGGCGTGAGGTCGATGGCCCGGATGCCGGCCTCCTGGTAGCGCGGGGCGTACTCGCGGTGCACGTAGGCGGAGGTCGCCTCGAAGATCAGGTCGGGCAGCACGTCCTGCTTGAGGAGCCAGTCGACACCCTCGTGGGAGGCCTCGAGCCCCTGGTCGGCGGCCAGCCGCAGACCCTCGGACGCCGGGTCGACCCCGATCATCCAGCGGGGCTCGATCACGTCGGAGCGCAGGAGCTTGTAGAGCAGGTCGGTCCCGATGTTGCCGGGACCCACGATGGCGGCGGTGAGCTTGGACACGGGCATCATTCCTCGAACTCGACGCTCAGCAGGTCGAACCCGCTGATCGATGCCTCCACGCGGTCACCCGACGCGAAGGGCACGAACGGGCCCAGGGCCCCGGACAGAATCAGGTGGTCGGCGCGCAGCGGGTCGTCGTAGCGGTAGGCCTGGACGGCGAGCCAGCGCAGCGCCTCGAGGGGGTCGCCGAGACAGGCGGCGCCGTTGCCCGAGGACCGCACCTCGCCGTTGATCGACAGCGACATGACGACGTCACGAGGCTCGACCTCGTCGAGCGTGCGACCGTCGCGCCCCACGACGTAGAGGCCGCTGGAGGCGTTGTCGGCGACGGTGTCGGTGAACCGGATGTCCCACGCGTCGATGCGGGAGTCGACGATCTCCAGGGCGGGCAGGGCCACGTCGACCGCTGCGCGGACGAGCTCGAGGGTGATCTCCTGCTCGGTGGCCGGTGCGATGTCGTGGGACAGGACGAAGGCGACCTCGGCCTCGACCCGAGGCTGCACCAGCGTGCGCATGGAGATCGGTCGGTCGTCGCTGACGTCCATGTCGTGCAGCAGGTAGCCGAAGTCGGGCTGGTCGACCCCGAGCTGGTCCTGGACGGCCTGCGAGGTGGCGCCGATCTTGCGACCGACGACCCGCGCCCCCTGCGCGATGCGGGCCTGCACGAGACCCTGCTGCACGGCGTACGCGGCGTCCAGGTCGTCGGTGCCGATCAGGTCGCGGACCGGCGCGCAGGGCACGCGGGTGGCCTGCGCCTGAGCGAGCCGCTCGACGGCGGCGCGGATGGCGTCGGGGGTGATCACGGGGCAACAATAGAACGTGTTCCAGTTGGACGCCAGAACGGCTCCCAGTGAGTAGAACCTGTTACAGTTTTGCGCCATGAGCACCCCTCCAACACCCCTGCCCGCCGAGGTGGACGTCGTCGTCGTGGGCGCGGGTGGCGCCGGCATGACAGCAGCCCTGAAGTCTGCGGTCGCAGGCCTGGACACGATCCTGGTCGAGAAGAGCGGCTTCTTCGGCGGCACCACCGCGCGCAGCGGCGGCGGGGTCTGGATCCCCAACAACTACGCCCTGACCGCGGCAGGTCAGGGCGACGACCCGGCCCTGTCGAAGCAGTATCTCGACGCGATCGTCGGCGACACCTCCCCCAAGCTCAACCGCGACACGTTCCTCGACCGCGGCGTGGAGGTGATGGACTTCATCAAGGAGCGCACCCCGCTGCGCTTCGCGTGGGTCCCCGACTACGCCGACTACCACCCCGAGGCGCCCGGCGGGCGGGTCAAGGGCCGCAGCGTCGAGCCGGTGCCGATGGACTGCCGCTTCCTGGGCGAGGAGCTGGAGCGGCTCCACCCGCAGTACATGAAGGCGCCGGCCAACCTGATCATCACCCAGGCCGACTACCGCAAGATCAGCCTCGGGCTGCGCACCCTCCGCGGGCCGCTGACCCTCATGCGCGCCGCACTGAAGCGGTTCCTGAGCTTGGCGCGCGGGCAGAAGATGTTTGCCATGGGCAACGCCATCGCCATCGGGCTGCGCCAGGGCCTGGTCGATGCGGACGTCCCCGTCCACTACGACACCGAGCTGGACGGGCTGGTCGTCGAGCACGGTCGCGTGGTCGGCGTGCGGGTGCTGCGCGACGGCGTCGAGCACGTCGTCCGCGCGCGTCGCGGAGTCATCCTCGGCAGCGGAGGCTTCGAGAAGAGCCTCGAGCTGCGCGAGAAGTACCAGCCCCAGCCGACGTCGATCGACTGGTCGACCGCCTCGCAGTTCAACACCGGGGCCGGCCTCGTCGCCGGCATGGAGGCAGGCGCCGACACGGCACTGCTGGACGACTCGTGGTGGGGGCCCTCGATCCCGCTCCCCAGCGGCCCGTGGTTCTGCCTGGCCGAGCGCAACCTCCCCGGCTCGCTGATCGTCAACCAGGACGGCCGCCGCTACATGAACGAGGCGCTGCCCTACGTCGAGGCGGTGCACGAGATCTACAAGGGACAGGCGACCGGCGTGGGACACGTGCCCTCGTGGATGGTCATCGACCAGCGCTACCGCAACCGTTACCTCTTCGCGGGCCTCTCCCCCCGTCAGCCGTTCCCCGGACGCTGGTACAAGAACGGCATCGTGCACAAGGCCGACTCGATCGCGGCCCTGGCCGAGAAGATCGGCGTCCCGGCCGAGAACCTCACCGGGACGCTGGAGCGCTTCAACGGCTTCGCCCGGTCCGGCGTGGACGCCGACTTCCACCGCGGCGAGAGCGCCTACGACCGCTACTACGCCGACCCACGCGTCAAGCCCAACCCGTCGCTGACCACGATCGAGGAAGGCCCCTTCTACGCCGTCAAGATCGTCCCCGGCGACCTCGGCACCAAGGGTGGGCTCGTGACCGACGAGAAGGCCCGGGTGCTGCGCGAGGACGGGTCGGTCCTGGCCGGCCTCTACGCGGCCGGCAACTGCTCGGCGGCCGTGATGGGGCGCACCTACGCCGGCCCCGGCGCCACCATCGGACCGGCCCTGACGTTCGGCTACCTCGCGGCCGAGGACATCGCCGCCGCGGAGCCCGCCCCCCTCGAGACGCAGGAGACCGCCTGATGCCCATCGACCCCAGCGTCGCGATCGGCGCCGAGATCGGGGAGCGGCACTTCACCTGGTCGCCCAGCGACGTGCTGCTCTACCACCTCGGCATCGGAGCGGGCTCCCGTGCCGGCGACAACCTGAGCGCCGACGCGCTCCGCTACACCCTCGACGGGCCCGGGCTGCAGGTGCTGCCCTCCTTCGGCGTCGTCGCGCCGAGCTTTCACGAGACCGATCCCCCGCCCCTCGACCTGCCGGGCTGCGACATCAACCTCGCCCAGGTCGTGCACGGCTCGCAGTCGATCAGCCTCAACGGTCCGCTGCCGACCTCCGGCGAGGCCACCATCCGGGTGCGGATCAGCGACATCTGGGACAAGGGCAAGGCCGCCGTCATCTGGCAGGAGGGCGTCGCGACGTCCCCGTCGGGCGAGGAGCTGTGGACGGTCCGCTCGTCGATCTTCGTCAAGGGTGAGGGCGGCTGGGGCGGCGACCGCGGCACCGCCGACAGGACCGACCTGCCCGACCGCGCGGCCGACACGGACACGACGTACGACGTGACACCGCAGCAGGCGCTGCTCTACCGGCTCTGCGGTGACCGCAACCCGCTGCACGCCGACCCCGGCTTCGCGGCGGCTGCCGGCTTCCCCGCGCCGATCCTGCACGGCCTGTGCTCCTACGGCATCGTGCTGCGCGAGCTCACCGACGGGCTGCTCGACGGCGACGCGACTGCGGTCGCCGGCTTCGGCGGTCGCTTCTCCGGCGTCGTCTTCCCGGGCGAGACGATCCGTGTGCAGGGCTGGCGCGAGGACGGCCGCGTCGTCGCGGCCGCCACCGTCGCCGGCGGCCCGCGGGACGGCTCGCCCGTCCTGTCGGACATCACCCTGACCCTGGCCTGAGCCATGACCTCGGGGTTGCTGGCGCACCTCGAGCGCCAGGTCGGCCCGGTGTCGGCGCGCGACCTCCTCGACGTGCTGGAAGCACTCGACCGGGGCGCCCGGGACGCGCTGGGGGACCAGGTCGTGGGCGTGCACCTCGTCGGCTCCTTCGGCAGCGGTGCCGCCGACGAGCACAGCGACGTCGACTTCCTCGTCGTCACACGCACCGGCCCCGACCCTGCTGCCGAGGCGCGGCTGGCTGCCCTCCATGCCTCGCTCCCGGACCTGGGCTCCCCCTGGGCCGCCCACCTCGAGGGCAGCTATGCCCCGCTCCCCGACCTGGCGAACCCCATGACCGTGGGCCGTCGCTGGCTCTACGTCGACCACGGCAGCCGGGAGCCGGTGCGCTCCGCCCACGACAACACCGTCCATGGCCGCTGGTCGCTGCGCGAGGCGTCGTACGCCGTCAGCGGCGCAGCCGCCCACGACCTGCTCCCCCGCGTCTCGGCCGGCTCGCTCTTCGCCGAGTCCGTGGGCCAGGCGCGCCAGTGGGCCGCGGCCGTCGAGGACGACCCGGCCTGCCTGGCCTCCGCGTGGGCCCAGCCACACGCCGTGCTCACCGTGTGCCGCATCCTGCACACGGCACGCGAGGGAGCCGTCGTGAGCAAGGAGACCGCGGCCCGGTGGGCGCTCGCGCACCTGCCGGAGCAGTGGCACGACCTGGTCCTGGCGGCCGTGGACGACAGGCCGGACCCCGGGGGGCGGGTGCACCGCCCCGCGGACCCCGAGCGGATCCGGCGCACCAGGGCCTTCGTGTGGGACGTGCTGGCGCTGGTCAGCGCGAGCCGGTGACGCGAGCCGCTGACGCGCGGCGATCAGGCGCTCGGTGCCCGGCCGACGACGTAGAGCCGCGTGCTGGTCTCGCCCCTCGACGCGACCGGGCCACGGACGTACCACTCGATCTCGGTGAGCCCGGCGGCCTCGACCAGACCCAGCACCGGGGCGGGCTCGTGGCCCACGAAGTCCAACGACACGTCCTGGTCGAACCACGTGTCGAGGTGGCGGACCTCGGTGCCGACCTGCATCGCGAGGACCAGCAGGCCCCCGGGACGCAGGGGTCGGACCAGGGAGGCCAGCGCCTCGGGCAGCTCGGAGTCCGCGAGGTGGATGAGTGAGTACCACGCGAGCACGGCACCCCAGCCGTCGCTCGTCGTCGGGCGCATCAGCCGGCGCAGGTCGCCGACGTCGTAGCGCCCGTCCGGGTGCAGCTCACGCGCGACGCGCACCATCTCGGGGGTGAGGTCGATCCCGGAGGCCTCCACACCGAGCGAGGCGAGGTGCGCGGTCACGTGGCCCGGCCCGCAGCCGACCTCCACGACCGGGTAGGGACCCGCCAGGTCACCGATGCGCTCCAGCAGCCACCGCTCGAAGGGGAGGTCGTCGAGCTCGTCGGCCAGGGCGTCGGCGTAGGCCTGCGCCACCAGCCCGTACGACGCGCGGACCCGCTCGTCGCGCCCCTCACGGCCGTCGTCGATCACCCGCTCCCGGTCGACGGCTCCTGGGCCAGCGGATCCTGTGCTGCCCGGTCCCCGGCTGCTCGTCGCGTCGTCGACGACGGGGCCCAGGAGGTGGATCCACCGGTTGTCGTGCTGTCCCGGTCGACGCTCGAGCTCCCGGACCAGCGGGTCCGGTCGCGCAGCGAGCCGGAGCAGCGTGGTCTCGACGGCGGACTTGTCGTCGAAGGTGTGCAGGCGCTCCGTGCGGGTGCGCAGCTCGCCGGGGGTCTGGGCGCCGCGGAGCAGGAGGACCGTGACCAGGGCGCGCTCGTCGGCGTCGAGGGAGAGCTGCTCGGCGAGGGTCTGGTGGTACTTCAGGGTCCGGCGACCCGTCGCTGCCCACACGATCCGCACCAGGCCCCGGTCCTTGAGGTCACGAGCCACCTGCTCGACGGTGGCCTCGTCGAGATCGGTGAGCGGGTCGCGGCTGCTGGTCTGGTTGCAGGCGGTGCGCAGCGCGTTGAGCGAGAGGGGGTAGGAGGCGGGGACCGTGGTCTCCTTCTCCAGCAGGCTGCCGAGGACACGTTGCTGGGTCGGGTCGAGCACGATCGGGTCGGCCATGACCCGACCCTAGTGGGGCCGTCGCAGGCGGCACGTCCGGTGGGGCGAGCGGTCCCGGTCGGTCACTCGCCCGCTGCCTCGCCACCCCGACCGGCGCAGCGCAGCGCGGCGTCGGTCAGCGGCGCACCGGCGTCCACAGAGGCGACCGTGCCGTCCTCGGCCATGATCTGCAGGGACTCCTGGGCGCCGGCGCTCTCGCTGCGCAACCAGGTCACGGTCATCTCGTAGGTCTCCGCGAGGTCGTCCATCACCGTGGGATCGGCCCGCAGCGAGTAGACCTGCTCGGCCCGCTCGCACGGCGCGGGCTGCTCGCCGAAGCCCTGCACGGTCGCCCCCAGGACCAGCGAGCCGGCAGCCGCCGCACCCAACCAGACGAGGTTGCCGGCGCGGCGCTGGCGGAGGACGAGGGGCACCAGGAGAGCGAAGGCCAACCCTGCCCCGAGCAGGAGGAACACGCTGCCGATGGTGCCGGTGATCCGGGCCACCGAGGCCCCCGGAGGACGGACTTACCCGACTCTGGGGAGGCCTGCGCGCGGGGTCGTGTCCGGGGTCACGTGAGCCAGGTGCGGGCCCGGCGGGTGTGGGCGGCCTTCTTGGCCGGGTCCATCGCGTCGTGGAGGTTCGCGATCATCCGTGAGCGGGGGTTCTTGGCGAAGACGTCGTGGTGGTCACGCACGAAGGTCCAGTAGAGCGCGTCCCAGTCCTCGCACCACTCCCCCCTCGGCAGGTCCGACATCTTGCGCAGGTAGTTGCTCCCGGAGACGTAGGGCTTGGTGGTGATCGCGTCGCCGGCGGCGAACTGGCTCATCGCGTAGACGTTGGGCACCATCACCCAGTCGTAGGCGTCGACGAAGAGCTCCATGAACCACTCGTGCGCGGCGTCGGGGTCGGTGCGCAGCAGGCACTGCGCGTTGCCGAGGACCATCAGACGCTCGATGTGGTGCGCGTAGCCGGTCTCCAGCACCCGCTCCAGCACGTGGTCGACGGGTCCGAGGCCGGTCGTGGCGTCCCACCACCCCGGGGCCAGGGGGCGCGCGTGCCGGAGGTGGTTGCGGCTGCGCATCCGACGACCCCACAGGTGGTAGGTGGCCCGCATGTACTCGCGCCACCCGATCACCTGCCGCACGAACCCCTCGAGCGAGGCGAGCGGCACGTCGTGCTCGTCCGCGTGGGCGAGCGCACGACGCAGCACGTGGTGCGGCGAGACGAGCCCGATGTTGAGGCCGGGGGTCAGCAGCGAGTGGAAGACGACCCCGTGCTCGGCGGAGATGGCGTCCTCGAAGGGCCCGAAGTCGGCGAGGCGCTGCGCCAGGAACTCGTCGTACGACGCCTCGGCCTCCGCGTGGGAGGTGGGCCACGCGAAGCTCCCGGCGTTGCCGGGGGCGTCGGGGAACTCGCGGGCGACCCACGCGATCGCCTCGTCGACGGCGGGGTGCCGCTCCGGCGCGGTGACCCGGGGCACCGGGTGCGCCTTCGGCAGCTTCTTGCGGTTGTCCTCGTCGAAGGACCACTTGCCGCCGACGGGGCTCCCGTCGGCCTCCACCAGCACGTCGAGGCGGCGGCGCTGCCAGGTGTAGAAGGTCTGCATCCGGGCCGACGAGCCCGCGAAGTGGTCGGCGAGCTGCTGACGCGTGGCGAGGAAGTTGGGCGTCTCCAGGACCTGCAGGTCGGGGACTGCGCGGTGCAGGTCGCGCGCCAGCCAGTCGTCGACGACGTCGAAGACCTCGACGGTCGTGGGCCCGAGCCGGGCCAGGAGCGACACCAGCGCGTCGTGGCTGGTCGCGGCGGCATCGGTCTCGATGACGTGGACCTCGTGGTCGTGCTCGCGCAGGAGGTCGGCGAAGCGACGCATCGAGGCACGGTGCAGGACGAGCTTCTGGGCGTGGAAGCGGTACTGCCGGAAGAGCAGGTCGTGCTCGACGAGCACGAAGGCGGTCCCCGCCGGGGCGTCGAGGTGCTCGCGAAAGAGCTGGTGCGGCATCACCAGCCGGACGTGTCGGACCACCATGCGGCGAGAGTAGCGAGCCGCCGGTCGTCGCTGCCGGTCGAAGTCGGGCTGGGCTGTCGGGCTGGGCTGCCGGGCTGGACGCCCCCCTATCCTCGGCTCATGACCCTCCTGGACAGCTGGACGCTCGGCGAGCACACCGGCGAGACCCTGCGTGGCACCACGGCGACGTTCCCGACCTACCGCAAGGGCACCGGGCCGGGCGTCATCGTCATCCACGAGGTCCCGGGGCTCACCCCCGAGGTGATCGCCTTCGGCGAGGAGGTCGTGGCAGCGGGCTTCACGGTGGTGCTGCCTCGTCTCTTCGGCGCTCCCGAGCGCCCGGCGAGCCTGGGGAGCATCGCCGGCGCCCTGCGGCAGGTCTGCATCAGCAAGGAGTTCACCAAGCTCGCCCAGCACGAGACCTCACCCGTGGCCGGGTGGCTGCGCAGCCTGGCGCGCGAGCTGCACGCCGAGCTCGGCGGGCCCGGTGTCGGAGCGCTGGGGATGTGCTTCACCGGTGGCTTCGCCCTGGCGATGATGGTCGACGACGCCGTGGCCGCGCCGGTGCTCTGCCAGCCGTCGATCCCGTTCACCGTCGGCAAGGAGCGCTCAGCCGACCTCAACCTCTCCCCCGCCGACCTGACCACGGTCAAGGGGCGCGCGGCGGCGGGTTGCCAGGTGCTGGGGCTGCAGTATTCCTCCGACCCGCTCACCGGCACCCGCTTCGACACCCTCTCCCGCGAGATCGGCGGCGCCTTCCTCCGCGTCGAGCTCCCCGGCAAGGGCCACTCCACCGTCACCGCCCACCGCTCCCAGGAGGGCGTCGACCGGGTGCTCGGCTTCCTGCGGGAGAAGCTGGCCGGCTGAGGCCCGCGGCCACCGCCGAAGGTCAGCGCCGCGGCTTGGTGCGACTGGTGGGAGGCGCGGTGCGGGGGTCGTCGGGCCAGGGGTGCTTGGGGTATCGCCCGCGGAGCTCGGCCCGCACCTGGGGATAGCCGTGCGCCCAGAAGGAGTCGAGGTCGGCCGTCACCGCGACCGGCCGACGCGCCGGTGACAGCAGGTGCAGGAGCAGCGGGACGCGTCCGTCGGCCAGCGTGGGCGCCGAGCTCCATCCGAAGACCTCCTGGATCCGGACGGCGAGCACCGGCTGGTCGCCGTCGTAGTCCACGCGCACCGTCGAGCCGCTCGGCACGACCAGCCGCTCCGGCGCCAGCTCGTCGAGGCGGCCCGCGACCGGCCACGGCAGCAGGCGGCGCAGCGCGGAGGTCACGTCGATGCGGGACAGGTCGCGGGTGCCTCGCACCCGGGCCAGGTCGGGGCCGAGCCAGGTCTCGACCGCGTCGGTGAGGGCCGCGTCGGAGACGTCGGGCCACGGCTCGCCGAGCGCTCGGTGCAGGAAGTCCAGCCGTTGACGCAGCTCCACGGCGCCAGGACGCCAGGGCAGCACCGCGAGCCCGTCCACCCGGAGCCCCTCCCGGACGGCGGCTGCGACGAGGTGCGGCGCCGGCTCCGGGAGGTTCACCGAGGTGAGCTCGATGGCGCCGAGCGACGTCGTACGCCGGGCGACCACCCGGCCGTCGACCCACCCGACGTGCTCGTCCTCGCGCCAGAGCGCCGAGGCGGCCTCGAGCGCCACGTCCTCGTCGATGGGCGCCGCGGCCCGGATCGTGGCGTCGCGACGCCCCGCCGGACGGTCGGCGTCCGCGACCGCGAGCCACGGCACGCCCGCCAGGGGCGACCCACCCGCGCGGAAGGCGGCGCCCGTGCCGCCGGTCATCAGGTAGGCCGATCCCCCGGGACGCAGGCGCGCGATCCGCTCCGGGTGAGCCAGCGCCACGACGAGGCCGACCGCGAGGTCGTCGCCCATCTTCTCGGTGCCGGCGGCGCGACGGCCGTCGCCGGGCAGGGCCGCCTCGAGCCGCTTCACCGCTGCCGCCCACGCACCGGCGTCGGGCCCGCCACGACGCAGGCCGCGCAGGGCCGCCACCAGGTCACCTCCGGGCGCCCGCACGTCCTCCGACAGCAGCGCCACCACCTCGGCGGCGCGGCGGGCGCCGACCAGGGCGGCCCCGTCGAGCAGGGCGCGCGCCAGACGCGGGTCGGCGGCGACCCCCGCGATCGCGCGACCCCGGTCGGTGACGGCGCCGGACTCGTCCACCGCGCCGAGCCCGACCAGGGTGCCGCGGGCCGCGTCGAGGGCGGGGCCGGGCGGCGGGTCCAGGAGGGCGAGCCCGCTCCCGTCGGTGCTGCCCCAGCACGCGAGATCGAGCGCAAAGGCGGTCAGGTCGGCGGTGGCGATCTCGGGGGCCGGGTGGTCCGGCAGGTGCGCGTGCTCCGCCTCCGACCAGCAGCGGTGGACGGCCCCCGGTCCTTCGCGGCCCGCGCGACCGGCCCGCTGCTCGGCAGAGCTGCGACTGACCCGGACGGTCACCAGCCCCGCGAGGCCTCGTCGGTGGTCGGTCCGCGGCTCGCGGGACAGACCCGCGTCGACGACGATCCGCACACCGGGCACCGTCAACGACGACTCGGCCACCGCGGTCGACACCACGACCCGGCGGCGCGGGCCCGTCGTGAGCGCGGCGTCCTGCTCGCGGGCCGGCAGCCGCCCGTGGAGCGGCAGGACGTCGGCGTCGAGGCCGGCCAGCCGTCGTACGACGCCGGCGACCTCGGCCACTCCCGGCAGGAAGACGAGCGCGTCCCCGGGGTGCTGGGCGAGCGCACGGCGGGTGGTGGCTGCGACGTGGTCGAGGAACGCGGGGGTGACTCCCCGGTCGTCCGAGCGCTTGACGCCGGGCGGCAGCGGCGACCAGAGCTCCGCGACGGGGTGCAGCGCGCCCGGCACGTCGACGACCGGCACCGCGACGCCGTCCTCGCCCAGCAGCGCGGCCGTCCGAGCCGCCTCGACGGTCGCCGACATGGCGACGAGAGGGAGGTCGTCGCGCAGGTGCCGTCGGACGTCGACGAGCAGCGCCAGGGTGAGGTCGGTGTCGAGCTGGCGCTCGTGCACCTCGTCGAGCACGACCGCCCCCACCCCGGTCAGCCCCGGGTCGCGCTGGAGGCGACGCAGCAGGATGCCGGTGGTCACGAACTCCACGCGCGTCGACGCGCCTGACCGTCGCTCGCCCCGCACGGCGTAGCCGACCGTCTCCCCCACCTGCTCACCGAGCAGGTGCGCCAGCCGCCGCGCCGCAGCCCGGACCGCGATCCGCCGCGGCTGGGTGACGACGACCCGCCCGTCGACCAGCGCGGCCAGCGCGGGCGGCACCAGCGTCGTCTTGCCGGTGCCCGGCGGAGCTTGTACGACGGCCGCCCCGTGCGAGGCGACCGCCGACCGCAGCGCCGCCAGCCCGGCCACCACCGGGAGGTCGGGCGGGTCGGCGAGCAGCCGCGCGATCGGGTCCAGAGGCACGGGCGAAGCGTCGCACGTGCCTCAGGCGGTCAGGTCCACCCCGTCGCCGATCGTGACCCGCCCGGACTCCAGGACCCGGCAGATCGAGCCGCCGCGCCGACGCAGCGCCACCTGCGCGTCGGGACCGATGGTGTCGTCGAGGAGCTTGCACGGCGCGGCGACGCGCACGACCTCGAGGAGGAGGTCGCCGATCCGGATCAGGCTGCCCGGCGCCTTGGGGATCTCCCCCGCGGACACGGTGATGTTGCGACGGGTGAGACCCGGGTCGATCGGGGCACCGAAGACGACCTCGGCCGCCCGGATCGCCTCGAGGCTCTGGATGCTCACCTGCCGGTGACGCGACCCCTCATAGCGGTCACCCACGATGCCGTGCGCCTCGACCACCTCGACCTGGTCGACCGCCCGCATCGGCAACCGGCGCCCCTTCGCGGTGTGCAGGGCGACGACGACCGGTTGGCTCACGTCCCCATCCTGCCGGGGCCGTGGCAGCGACTGCTCCCCACCTCGACCGGTCTCGACACGGGCTCGCTGACGCTCCCCCGGCTCGACCAGCGAGACTCGGTGGTCGAGCCACGTTCCTCAACCGGTCCCGACCGCCGAAGTTTCGCTGGTCGAGCCACGTCCATCACCGGGACTCGACCGCCGAAGTTTCGCTGGTCGAGCCAGGTCCATCACCGGGACTCGACCGCCGACGTTTCGCTGGTCGAGCCACGAGGAGCGCCAGCGACGAGTGCGTCGAGACTCTCCGAGTGCGCACCGGGTCGAACCACGCCCGTCACCCGGACGTCACCGGTCTCGACACGGGCTCGCTGACGCTCCCCCGGCTCGACCACCGAAACTTGCTGGTCGAGCCACGAGGAGCGCCAGCGACGAGTGCGTCGAGACCTCCGAGCCCCCGGTCGAGCGTCAGGCGGAGAGGATCAGGCCGCTCGTGGGGACTCCGGTGCCGGCGGTGACCAGGACGTGGTGCGCGTCGGGGACGGGGTTGACCGAGGTGCCGCGGACCTGGCGGACCCCTTCGGCGATCCCGTTCATGCCGTGGATGTAGGCCTCCCCGAGCTGGCCGCCGTGGGTGTTGAGCGGCAGGCGGCCGCCGATCTCGATCGCGCCGTCGGCGACGAAGCCGGGAGCCTCGCCACGACCGCAGAACCCCAGCTCCTCGAGCTGCATCAGCACGTAGGGGGTGAAGTGGTCGTAGAGGATCGCCATCGGCATGTCGTCGGGCCGGAGCCCGGACTGGCGCCACAGCTCGCGGCCCACGACACCCATCTCCGGGATCCCGATGTCGTCGCGGTAGTAGGACGTCATGACGAACTGGTCCGCGCCACTGCCCTGGGCCGCGGCGGCGATGTAGGCCGGCTTCTGGGCCAGGTCCTTGGCACGCTCGGCCGAGACGACGACGATCGCGACCGCGCCGTCGCTCTCCTGGCAGCAGTCCAGCAGGTGCAGCGGGTCGGCGATCATCCGGGAGGCCTGGTGGTCCTCGATCGTGATCGGCTTGCCGAAGAAGAAGGCTTCCGGGTTGGTGGACGCGTGGCGACGGTCGGCGACCGCGACGGCGCCGAAGTCGGCCGAGGTGGCGCCGTACTCGTGCATGTAGCGCCGCGCCTGCATGGCCACGGTGGCGGCCGGCGTGCCGAGCCCCATCGGGTAGGTCCAGGCGTTGTCGAGGCCGTTGGTGTTGACCTGCGTCGCGGCGGCGAGGGAGAACTGGCCGAAGCGGCTCTCGGAGCGCTCGTTGAAGCCGCGGTAGCAGACCACGACGTCCGCGACCCCCGTCGCGACCGCCATCGCTGCCTGCTGGACGGTCGCGCACGCGGCGCCGCCGCCGTAGTTGATGCGGCTGAAGAAGCGCAGCTCGGAGATGCCGAGCTCACGGGCGACCGCGATCTCGGAGCTGGTGTCCATGGTGAACGTCGTGAGCCCGTCGACGTCGGCGGCCGTCAGCCCGCAGTCGGCGAGCGCGTGCTGCACCGCCTCGACGGAGAGCTGCAGCTCGGAGCGCCCGGACTCCTTGGAGAACTCGGTGGCCCCGATCCCGACGATGGCGGCCCGGCCGCTGAGGCCGCTCATGCCGACACCCGCACGGTGCCCACGACGTGGTTGCCGAGCGACACGGCTCCCAGCACGTCGATCACCGCGACGCCGTCCTCGATCGAGGTGACGGCGCCCGAGAAGGTGAGCGTGTCGTAGGGGTACGCCGGAGCGCCGAGGCGGATCGCGATCCCCCGGACGTCGGCGTCGTGGCCGGCCCAGTCGGTCACGAAGCGCTCGACCAGCCCGGTCGAGGTGAGGATGTTCATGAAGATGTCCTTCGACCCGTGCCCCTGGGCGAGGTCACGGTCGTGGTGCACGTCCTGGAAGTCCCGCGTCGCGATCGCGGTGCTCACGATCAGCGTCGGCGTGATCGGCACGCTCCACTCGGGGATCCGGTCTCCGACGTTCACGAGGTCTCCTCCTGGGCACGGCGCCAGATCGGCAGGGTCAGGTCGTCGTCGACGCGGTTGAAGTCCACCTGGAGCCGCATCCCGATCTCGATCTCGGCATCGCTCACGTCGCTCACCTCGCCGACCATCCGCACGCCCTCGTCGAGGTCGATCAGGGCCAGCACGATCGGCAGCTCCTTGCCCGGGACGGGCGGGTGCCGGTGGACGACGTAGCTGAAGACGGTGCCCAGACCGGCGGAGACCACGTGTCCGCGGTCGAGCGCCCCGCAGTCGGGACAGGCGGGGCCGGGCGGGAAGCGCAGCTCCCCACAGGCGTTGCAGCTCTGGACCCGCAGCTCCCCGGCGGCCGTGCCGTCCCAGAAGAACCGGGAGTCGCGGCCGATCATCGGTCGCACGCTCATCGCGACTCCTCCGTGGTCGAGGTCTTCGGCACGAACTTCAGGACGCGGAAGAGCATCCGCGCGACGACCTCGCTCCGCCCGTCGGCGTCGACGTACCAGGTGTTGCGCGACGTCACGAAGTAGCCCTCGCCCATGCCGGTGGTCTTGGGTCCGACCACCGACTCGAGGGCGGTGGTGACCCGGACCTGCTCGCCGACCCTGAGCGTCCGCTCGTAGGTCTGCTCGCAGTTGGTGCCGAGCACGGCGGTGAAGCCGGCGTCGGTGAGCACCTTCATCATGCCGTGCAGCGGGTCGTCGGCGGGCGGCTTGCCGCCGAGGCCGTACATCGTCCAGACCTGCGCCATCGACGGCGGCGCCTCGCCGGCCTGCCAGCGCGGGTTGGTGTTGCCCATCGCCTCGACCCAGTTGTTGATGGTCGGCTGGTTGACCGGGTCCCGGCCCTGGCGCTCGGCGGCCTCGCCGAGGGCCTTGATGCGCTCGGCCTCGGCCATGATCGCGTCGTGGCTCATCGCGGCACCCGCGGCAGTCCCATGCCGAACATCGCGATCAGCTCGCGCTGCACCTCGTTGACCCCGCCGCCGAACGTCAGGACCAGGTTGCGCTTGGCCTGGGCGTCGAGGTAGTCGAGCAGCTGCCTGGTCTCCTGCTCCGCGGGGTCGCCGTAGCGGTGCACGATCGCCACGAGGTCGGCCGCGAGGTGCTGGACCTGGTCGGAGGCGAAGACCTTGGACGACGACGCGTCGCCGACGGAGACCTCGCCCGTGGCCGCGGCACGCGCGACCTCCCAGTTGAGGAGCTCGTTGATGCGGAAGACGGCGGTCACCCGGCCCATCACGTCGCGCACGTCGGCGCGGTCGATGACGCCGGCCTTGGTGGCCCAGTCGGCGACCCGGTCACGCAGGCCCTCGATGCGACCGGCGGGGCCGAGCATGACGCGCTCGTGGTTGAGCTGGGTCGTGATCAGCTTCCAGCCCTGGTTCTCCTCGCCGACCAGCATGTCCACGGGCACGCGGACGTCGTTGAAGTACGTCGCGTTGACGTGGTGCGAGCCGTCGGCGGTGATGATCGGGGTGAAGGAGTAGCCCGGGTCGGTCGTGTCGACGATCAGGATCGAGATGCCCTTGTGCTTGGGCGCCTCGGTGTCGGTGCGCACGGCCAGCCACAGGTAGTCGGCCTGGTGCCCGCCGGTGGTCCACATCTTCTGCCCGTTGACGACGTAGTGGTCGCCGTCGCGACGCGCGGTGGTGCGCAGCGCGGCCAGGTCGGTGCCGGCGTCGGGCTCGCTGTAGCCGATCGCGAAGTGGACGTCACCCGCGAGGATCCTCTCGAGGAACATCTCCTTCTGCTTCTCGGTGCCGTAGCGGATCAGCGTCGGGCCGACGGTCTGCAACGTGACGGCCGGCAGGTGCACGTCGGCGCGCTGGGCCTCGTTGGCGAAGAGCGTCTGCTCGATCTCGCCGAGCCCGTGGCCGCCGTACTCCTTCGGCCAGCCGACGCCCATCCAGCCGTCGGTGCCCATCTGCTTGACCACGCGCTGGTAGGTCGGGCCGTGCCGGTCGCGACCCATGTCGACGTGCTGGTCGTGGGAGGCGAGACCGGTGAAGTAGTCGCGCAGCTCGCCCTTGAGGCGGCGCTGCTCGGCGCTCAGCTCGAGGTTCTTGCTGGTCGGGTCCTCGATCGGCACGTCGCCGGGCAGCCGGTCGAGCGCGTGGGCGATGTCGGTGACCCAGGAGAAGTAGTGGTGCAGCGGGTAGGTCTCGTCGACCCCCATGCCGCCGTGCAGGTGGTGGCAGGTGCGCAGCGCCTTCGGGCCCTCCGCGCCGATCCAGTACGACGCCACGGCGAGGTCGTCGGCGACGTCCAGCCCGGCGCCGACGCGCCACGCGGCGTTCTCCGCGGCGAGGTCGATCGTGCGCGAGGCGATGTAGACGTCGGCGATCTGCATCGCCACCGCCTGGAACTCCGCGAGCGTGCGGCCGAACTGGGTGCGGCCCTTGATGTAGCCGGCAGTCAGGTCACGGGCACCGGCCACGACGCCGGCAGCGGTGATCGCCAAGCCCGCGGCGGCGTGGTCGACGAGGGTGCGGGCAGCGCCCGCGCCGAGCAGCTCGGCGGGCGCACCGTCCAGGACGACGGTGTGGGTGGTGGTGCGGGCCGACGAGCCGGACTCCAGCAGCGTGACGCCGGGACCCTGAGGGTCGACCAGCGCGACGACGACGTCGTCGCCGTCGAGCGCGGTGACGAGCAGTCGGGCTGCCTGGTCGGCGTAGGTGACGGCGATCTTGCGACCGGTGACGGTGCCGTCGGTGAAGGTGGCGGCGGGCCGGGCGGTGAGGGCGACGCCGACCTCGCGCAGGGCCGGCGTCAGGACGGTCCCCCCGGTGGCGACACCGCTGAGCAGCTCCTGCTGCTCGGGCGTGCCGTGGGCGGCGATCGTCAGCGTCGCGCAGCAGAGCGTCTCCCACACCGGGAGGTGCACGCCGCGCGCACCGGTCTCGCGCAGCAGCACGCCGACCTCGGCGAGACCGAGCCCCTCGCCGCCCTGGGCCTCGGGGACCGCGAGACCGAGCATCCCGGCCGACGCGAGGGCCGCCCAGTCGCCGTCGCGGTCGAGGGCCTGTCCGATGACCGAGCGCACGGCCTCGATGGACTCCTGCTGTGCTGGGGTGAAGCCGTCCGAAGCCACGTCGATCTCCTGGGTGCCGGGGTCGCTGATCAGCAAAACTGTAACCTGTTCTAGTCTAGGGGGCCAGACAGCGAGGAGTGCTCCATGGTCGCGTTCTCACCGGGCTCGCTGGTGCGCCGGCGGGTCTACATCCCGTGGGTGCGCATCCCCCCGGGCCGGATGGTGGAGCTGCCCGGCCGCGGTGGGTCGACCTACGTCACCGACACGCCGGGCCCCTCTCCCTCCTCGCCCACGATCGTGCTGCTGCACGCGCTGGGCTGCACCGGGCTGCTCACCTGGTTTCCCGCCATCGGAGCCGCTGTCCCAGCGCTTCCGGGTCGTCACCCTCGACCAGCGCTGGCACGGCCAGGGCATCCGCAGCGAGGAGTTCTCGCTCGTCGACTGCGCCGACGACGTCGCGGCGCTGATCGACGTGCTGGACCTCGAGGACGTGATCCTCGCGGGCTACTCCATGGGCGGGGTCGTCGCCCAGCGCGTCTGGCGCCAGCACGCCGACAAGATCCAGGGGCTCGTGCTCTGCGCGACCACCGACAAGTTCCAGCTCAGCCCGGTCGAGCGCCTCTTCTTCACCGGCATGGGCGCCTCCATGGTCGGCGCCCGCGGCGTCTCGCGGTCGCGTACGGCGATCACCGCGGCCCGCGCCACCGCACGGGCCCTCGACATGGCGCCGTCCGACATGCACGAGTGGGCCATCCGCGAGTTCCGCTCCACCAGTCCGTGGGCGGTGGGGCAGGCGCTGGCGGCCCTGGGTCGTCACCACTCACGTCCCTGGCTCGGCCAGATCGACGTGCCGACCGCGGTCGTCGTCGGCCTCCGCGACCGGATCATCCCCCCGGCCCGCCAGATCAGCCTGGCTCGGGCCATCCCCGGCGCGACCGTCCACGACAACGACACCGGTCACGCCGGCTGCGTGCTGGAGGCGGAGTCGTTCGTGCCCGCCCTCGTCGAGGCCGCAGCCACGGTCAACGCGCGGCGCCGCGACTTCCCGCGCCCCTGAGGGCCGCGGTCAGGCGCGCGGGCTCGCGCGCTTCTTGGCGCGTGCCTTCTGCATCGGGGTCGCGTCCTGGCCCGATGCGGTGACCGCCTCGCTCAAGCGGGCGAGCTCGCGCGGGAAGTGCTGGATGAGCGCCTCGACGTCGGGCATCGACTCACGGCAGGCGATGACGCCCACGTGCAGCCGGCCGTTGTTGCTCATCACCGTGATGTTGACGCCCGCGCCGTGGAAGACCGGGCCGAGCGGGTAGAGCCCGAGGATCTGCCCCCCCATGAAGTAGAGCGGCATCGGCGGCCCCGGCACGTTCGAGATCACCAGGTTGTGCACGACCGGGTGCTTCTCGGCCAGCCGGAGGCCGGCGTAGGCGCGCACGGCCAGGCCGAAGGTGCGCGGTGCCGCGAACTCCGCCCAGTCCTGGAGCGAGTCGGCGCTGATGGCGTTGTGGTGCTCCTTGGCGTTGCGGTTGGACTGCGCCATGTCCTGCAGCCGCTCGAGCGGGTCCTCGACGTCGGTGCCGAGGCGCGCGAAGAGGGAGGAGACCTTGTTGGCACCCGTGTCGCGCTTGGAGGCGCTGCGCACGCTGACCGGGACGGAGGCCAGCAGCGAGCTGTCGGGCAGCTCGTCGCGCTCGAGGAGGTAGGCGCGCAGGGCTCCCCCGGCCAGGGTGAGGACCACGTCGTTGACGGTCGTGCCCGTGGCGGTCTTGATCCGACGTACGTCCTCCAGGTCGAGGTCCACCACCCCCAGCCTGCGGTGCCCGGTGATGGTGCCGTTGAACGACGTGCGGGGAGCCGTCAGGGGGGCCGCCATCGCCGTGCCCGCCCGGGCGCGACCGATGGTCCGGGTCACCCCCTGGACCGTGGGGCCGATGATGCGCACGGCGTTGAGCGGTCGCGTCACGTTGCTGACCACGGCGCGGGCGAGGAGCTCGCGCGCGCCCGCGTCCCGGCCGTGGGTCTCCTCGGTCGAGGTGACCAGCGGCTCGGCGTCCGCCTCGAGCGAGCAGAGGTGGGAGATCAGGTTGGAGCCCGAGACCCCGTCGACCGTGGCGTGGTGCATCTTGGTGAAGACCGCGACCTTGTCGCCGCCCTCGTAGCCCTCGATGACCCACATCTCCCACAGCGGTCGCGAGCGGTCGAGCGGGAGCGCCGCGAGGTGGGAGGTGAGCGAGATCAGCTCGTCGTAGCCTCCCGGGGTGGGGAGGGCGACCCGGTGCACGTGACGCTCGATGTCGAACTGCTTGTCCCTCACCCAGATGGGGTGGTCCAGCCTCAGCGGCACCCGGCGCAGCTTGCGGGTGAACGACGGGACGTTCTTGACGTGCCGGTTGATGCCGTCCTGCATCGCCCCGAAGGAGTAGCCCTCCGGCATCGTCGAGCTGTCGAGCACGATGAGCCCGCACACGTGCATGAGCTGGGCCGGCGTCTCGAGGTAGAGGAAGCTGGCGTCAAGGCCTGACAAGCGATCCATGGTCGGCATCCTAGGCTGGGAAAGTAGAACGTGTTCTCAACGAGTCGACTAGCCTCTTGTTATGGGCTTCCGCCGCCGTCAGGTCGTCATCGCAGCACTCACCGCCAACGCCATCCGGCCGTTGCCGGGATTCCGGGTCGGCATCCCGTCCTTCTTCGCCGGCTGGCTGACCGGCGAGCTCGCCCCGCAGGTGCTGGCGATCACGGCGGCCGACGCGGTCACCCACGCGTCGAGGCGTCGTCGCGACCCACTCGGTCTCGCCCTGGCCGGGGCCAGCGCCGCCGGGCTCGCCTACCTCGTCAACCAGTCCCGCCGCGCCGGCGCGGACGTCGAGAGGTCGCTGGCCGAGGGCGTCGGCGTCGACTACGTCGAGCAGCTCGACCACGCACCCACGCCGGCGGACCTCGCCGTGCCCTGGCGCAAGCTGGTCTACCCCTTCCGGATGCGCAGCGCCGACGTCCGCGTCGAGCGCAACATCGCCTACAACGACCACGGCAAGCGCGGCATGCTCGACGTCTACCTGCCGGCCGGGCAGCCGCCCGAGGGTGCACCCGTGCTGCTGCAGGTGCACGGCGGAGGGTGGAGCATCGGGGAGAAGGAGCAGCAGGGCATCCCGCTGATGCAGCACCTCGCGGCCAAGGGCTGGGTGTGCGTGGCGATCAACTACCGGCTCTCCCCGCGCGACGCGTTCCCCGCACACGTGATCGACGTCAAGCAGGCGATCGCCTGGATCCGCGAGCACATCGGGTCCTACGGCGGCGACCCCGACTACATCGCCATCACCGGCGGCTCCGCGGGCGGTCACCTCGCGGCCCTCGCCGCGCTGACCGCCGGTGACCGGGACTGGCAGCCCGGCTTCGAGGACGCGGACACCTCCGTGCAGTGCGCGGTGCCGCACTACGGCATCTACGACTTCGCCGGCTCGACCGGTCTCAAGAGCTCGATCCTGATGCGCGACCGCTTCCTGGGGCCGCGCATCCTGGCGACGCGCTGGGACAGCGAGCCCGAGGCCTTCGAGCGGGCCTCCCCCATCTTGCGGATCCACCCCGACGCCCCCGACTTCTTCGTGCTCCACGGCGCCCGCGACACGCTCGCGCCCGTCGAGCAGGCCCGGCTCTTCGTCGACGAGCTGCGCCGGGTGTCCAAGCGCACGGTCGTCTACGCCGAGCTCCCCGGCGCGCAGCACGCCTTCGACATCTTCCCCTCGATCCGCTCCTCCCACACCGTGCGCGCGATCGATCGCTACCTGCACTGGCACTGGAACACCTACCGCCGCGAGCAGCAGCCACCGGCCTGAGGGGCAACCCTGACGTCACGAGGTCACGGGCGTCACCGGGGGGCACGGAAAGTCCGTGACGTTTTAGCCTCTCTGAGGCGCCCAGAGGGGCGAAAACGTCACGGACTTTCCGGGCCGAGCAGTGTCAGCGCGGCAGCCCCAAGATCCGCTCGCCGACGATGTTGCGCAAGATCTGGGTGGTGCCGCCGGCGATGGAGAGGCAGCGGGTGTTGAGCATCTCCCAGACGGCGGAGGTGACGTCGGGGTCGGAGGTGACGAGGCGGTCGCCGTAGAGCTCGACGACGAGCTCGGCGCCGTCCTGGCGGTTGCGCACGCCGAGGAGCTTGGCGACGCTGGACTCTGCGCCGGGGCCCTGGCCCGCGAGCGAGCGCAGGGTCGAGCGGGTGCCGAGGAGCGAGCAGACGGTCGAGAGCGCGACCGCGTGGCCGATCCGCACCTGCTCGGCGATCGTGAGGTCCCCGCCCGCGGCGAGCGCGACGGCCCGCTCGGTGCTCTTGTCGAGACGGCTGGTCGCCATCGCGACGCGCTCGTTGGCCAGCGTGGTGCGGGCCAGGCGCCAGCCGTCGCCCTCACCGGCGACCAGGCAGTCGTCGGGCACGAGCACGTCGTCGAGGAAGACCTCGTTGAAGAGCGCCTCGCCGGTGATCTCGCGCAGTGGCCGCACCTCGATGCCGGGGCTGCGCATGTCGACCAGGAAATAGCTGATGCCCTTGTGCTGCGGCACGTCCGCGTCGGTGCGCGCCAGGCAGATGCCCCAGTCGGCCTTCTGCGCCACCGAGGTCCAGACCTTCTGCCCGGTGAGCCGCCAGCCACCGTCGACGCGCTCGGCGCGGGTGCGCAGCGAGGCGAGGTCGGAGCCGGAGCCCGGCTCGGAGAAGAGCTGGCACCACACGATCTCCCCCAGCAGCGAGGGCCGCACGAAGCGCTCGCGCTGCGCCTGGGTCCCGTGCTCGAGGATGGTCGGCAGCGCCCAGCCGGCGATGACGATGTCAGGCCGCTCGACCGCAGCGGTCGCGAGCTCCTGGTCGATGACGAGCTGCGAGACGGGGTCCGCCCCGAGCCCGTACGGCGTCGGCCAGTGCGGGGTCAGCAACCCGGTGTCGACCAGCGCAGCGCGCGTGGCCACGGGGTCGGGACCGGCGGCGACGACCTGCTCGACCAGGGCGACGATCTCGGCGCGGACGACGTCGTCGCGTCCGTCCAGGTCGAGCACCACCCGGCGACGGGTGCCTGTGACAGCGCGCGCGGTGAGGGAGAGCGCCGCCTCGTCCGCGCCGCCGAGCTGGCCGCGCAGCGTGAGGGCACGTCGCAGGTAGAGGTGGGCGTCGTGCTCGTAGGTGAAACCGATGCCGCCCAGCACCTGGATGCAGTCCTTGGCCACCCGTACGGCGCCGTCGAGGGCCACCGCCGTGGCGACGTCGGCGGCGAAGGCCCACTGGTCCTGGTCACCGAAGGCCACGGAGGCGACGTCCCAGGCGGCGGCGGTGACGGCCTCGGCGGTCTCGAGCATCTCCGCGCAGAGGTGCTTGATCGCCTGGAAGGAGCCGATCGGCCTGCCGAACTGCTCGCGCACCTTGGCGTGCTCGACCGCGGTCCGCAGGCACCAGCGAGCAAGACCGGCAGCCTCGGCCGCCGCGAACGTGACCGCCGTACGACGGACCACCTCACCGCTGAGCCCCGGGACCCGCAGGACACCCTCGCCCCCGAGGTCCACCTGCACCTCGGCGGAGCGGCGGGTCAGGTCGAGGCCGAGCGCCCCGGAGCAGGTCGCGGCACCGGCGGGCACCACCCACCACTGGTCCTCCGCGTCGCTGACGAGCAGGTGGTCCGACCCGGGGGCGTCCCAGACGACGACGGGCACCGGCGCCGGTCCCGACGTCGTCACGGGGTCGAGCGCCAGCCCGAAGGACGCCCCGGAGCGCAGCACCTCGTCGAGCCCCGGGGCCGCCTGGACCAGGGGGCCGAGCACGGAGGTCGCCACGACCGTCGACAGGAGGGCTCCGGGGACGAGCTCGCGCGCGCACGCCTCGAGGGCGACCGCGACGTCGAGGGCGCTGCCCCCGCCACCGCCGAGGGACTCCGGCAGGTTGATCGTCGCGACACCCATCTCGGCGACCGCCGCCCACACCTCCGCGAAGCTCGCGTCGGGGTCCTCCGCGACCTGGCGAGCCCCCTCGATGCCCTCGAGCGAGGCCGCCCACTTGCGCAGGCTGGCTGCCAGCTCGACGTGCTCGTCGGAGATCCCGATCGACATGCGGGGGCCTTTCTGGAGGAGAGCAAAACTAGAACGTGTTTCATATTCTAGAGTCACGGTCGTGTCCGACACCAGCATGCCCGCCGACCTGCTCGCCCACGCCCTTGCCGCCAAGGGCTTCATGCCCGAGGACGAGGGGCTGCTGCTGCACCGCGTGGCGGTCGAGCGACTCCCCCACGGGCCGGCCCTGGAGGTCGGGACCTACTGCGGCAAGTCGGCCATCTACCTCGGCGCTGCGGCCCTCCACGCAGGCGGTGACCAGGGCGTCGTGTTCACCGTGGACCACCACCGCGGCTCCGAGGAGAACCAGGCCGGGTGGGAGCACCACGACGCGTCCCTGGTCGACCCCGAGACCGGGCTGATGGACACCCTGCCCGTCTTTCGCCGCACGATCGCCGCGGCCGGCCTCGAGGAGCAGGTCGTGGCGGTGCTGGGCCGCAGCACGACCGTGGCGGCGCTGTGGCGCACCCCGCTCTCGATGCTCTTCATCGACGGGGGTCACTCCGAGGTCCACGCCCAGAACGACTACACCGGCTGGGCCCACTGGGTGGTGCCCGGCGGCAGCCTGGTCATCCACGACGTCTTCGAGCACCCCGCCGACGGGGGCCAGGCGCCCTTCCACGTCTACCGCCGCGCGCTCGACGGCGGCGCGTTCGTCGAGACCGAAGCGCTCGGCTCGATGCGGGTCCTGCGCCGCGTCACGGGCGACGCAGGACACCCCGTCGGGTGATGCTCAGCTGACGGTCTCCCCGACGGCGCAGGCACACTCGAGCATGAGCTCCGCGAAGTGCGGGGCCAGGGACGTGCCGCGCATGATGCCGGAGCCGGCGGTGCTGTGCCCGTGGGTCTCCCCGAGGGCGTCGATCGCGAGGATCACCGCCGCCGCGGTGTACGTCGTGTGCTCGTGCGGCCAGTTGACGTCGTCGCCGTAGACCCAGCCGGTCCAGTACTTGCCGTCCTCGCCCCGCAGGTGCTGCATGTCGCTGACCAGCTGGAGCGCACGCCGGTGGTCCCCGACCGCGTCGAGGGCCAACGCCAGCTCGCAGGTCTCGGCACCGGTGACCCAGGGGTTGGTGTCGACGCAGTGGATGCCGAGACCCGGCACCACGAAGTCGGTCCACCGCGTCTCGAGGAGCGCCAGCGCGGCGTCGCCGCGCACCGCTCCCCCGAGGACCGGGTAGTACCAGTCCATCGAGTAGGTCGACTTGTCCTCGAAGAGGTCGGCGTGCTCACGGATGGCGTGCCCGAGGCGACCGCCGGCGATCTCCCACTCGGGCTGCGGGTCGTCGAGCAGGTCCGCGAGTGCGACGCCGGCGCGGAGCGACTGGTAGATGCTCGAGCAGCCCGTCAGCAGCGAGAAGCTCTCCGTCGGCGTCCACCGGATGCCACCGAAGGCCACCTGCTGCGAGACGACCCAGTCGAGGCCGGCGCGCACCGAGGGCCAGTAGCGCTGCACGAACGCGATGTCGCGCCGCACGAGCCAGTGGTGCCAGATGCCGACCGCGAGGTAGGCCGACATGTTGACCTCGCCGCGCGGGTCGTCGACCTCGCCGGCCACGATCTTCATCGGCCAGGAGCCGTCCTCGCGCTGCATCGTCGGGACCCAGGCGTAGGCACGCTCGGCGGCCTCGACCTCGCCACCGACGAGGAGCGCCATCGCGGCCTCGACGTGGTTCCAGATGTCGACGTGCTCCCCGACGGTCCACGGGATCGCGCCGGAGGGCTCCTGCATCGCAGCGATCGAGGTCGCGGTCTGCGCCACCTGGGCGGGGCTCAGGATGCCCTCGACGTAGGGGATGCGCGCCAACGGGTCAGACATCGGCGTCCAGGGTCGAGGTCTCGGGCTTGCGGAAGTAGAGCACCATGCTCTTGCCGATCACCGGGTCGAGCACCTTGCCGGCGAGCTGGAGGACCTTGGGCTGCTTCATGATCTCCCACACCAGGAGCCGGTGGTAGGCCTTGGCGAAGGGGTGGTCGTCGTTGGTGACGCCGACGGCGCACTTGATCCACCAGTACGGCGAGTGGAGGCCGTGGGCGTAGTCCTTGCCGGTGTGCTCGAGGCCGGCCTTGGAGATCTTGTCGACCAGCTCCTTGTCGGTGTAGATGCGGATGTGGCCGCCCTCGACGTTGTGGTAGTCGTCGGAGAGCTTCCAGTTGATCACCTCGGGCAGCCAGCGCGGCACCGAGACGGCCATCGTGCCGCCGGGTCGCAGGACCCTGACGAGCTCGTGGATCGCCTGGATGTCGGCCGGGATGTGCTCGAGCACCTCGGCAGCGACCACCCGGTCGAACTCACCGTCCGCGAAGGGCAGCTGCAGCGCGTCGCCCTGCTTGATGTCGGCCTCGGCACCGAGCGGCACCTCGCCGGCCTCCTTCATGGCGGAGAAGAGGTCGAGCACACCGGACAGCTCGTCGGCGTCCATGTCGAAGGCCACGACGTCACCACCGCGGCGATACATCTCGAAGGCGTGACGACCAGCGCCGCACCCCATGTCCAGGACGCGGTCGCCGGACTTCAGGCCCAGACGGTCGAAATCAACGGTCAGCAAGGTGCTTCCTCTCGTTACCGGCGCCGGGCGCGCCGTCGGCGCGCTCTCGCTCGAACTCTTCGATCACGTCCTGGTAGGCCTGGGCGACGGTCGCGGCGACCGCCCTCCAGCTGAACATCTCCTCCACCCGCTGACGACCGGCGGCACCGAGACGAGCGCGCTTGGCGGGGTCGTCGAGGAGGCCCTCGATCGCGGCCTTCAGCTCTCCGACGTCACCCGGGGTGACGACCTCGGCGCAGAGCCCCTCGGGACCCACGACCTCGGGGATGGCGCCGGCCCGCGAGACGACCAGCGGCGTGGCACAGGCCATCAGCTCGGCGGTCGGGAGCGAGAAGCCCTCGTAGAGGGACGGCACGCAGGCGAGCTCGGCCGAGCCCATCAGCTCGACGAGCTCCTCCTCGCTGACCCCGTGCACGAAGCGCACGGCGTCACCGATCGAGAGCTTCTCGATCAGCTTCTCGGTGCGACCACCGGGCTGGGGCTTGCTGACCAGCACCAGCTCGACGTCGCGCTCGGTGCGGATCTTGGCGAAGGCCTCCAGGAGCGTGGAGATGCCCTTCATCGGGGCGTCGGCGCTCGCCATGGCCATGATCCGGCCGGGCACGCGGGGCTTGGTCGGCGGGGTGAAGCCGTCGTCGACACCGAGCAGGATCACCTGCATCCGGGCCGGGTCGACGCCGAAGTCGGCCGCGATGTCGCGCTTGGAGGTCTCCGAGGGCGTCAGGATCTTGCGCGCCCGGCGGGCGACCTTGCCCTGCATGCGCAGGAAGCCGTACCAGCGACGCAGCGTGACCTTGCGCCACGGGTTGCGGGTCTGGGCGAGGTCGATGCGCCGGTCGAAGGTGATCGGGTGGTGCACGGTGGTGATCAGGGGCAGGCCGAGCTTCTCGATGTCGAGCATGCCGTAGCCCAGGACCTGGTTGTCGTGCGCGATGTCGAAGTCGCCGGCGCGCTCGGCGAGCAGCCGCGCCACGCGCGAGCTGAAGGTCTTGGGCTCGGGGAAGCCCGCCGCACACATCGTCGCGAACTCCTCGACGTCGATGCGGTCGCGGAACTCCTTGAGCTTGGGCACCCGGAAGGGATCGGGCTCGCGGTAGAGGTCGAGGCTGGGCACCTTGGTGAGGGCGACGCCCTCGTCGAGGTCCGGATAGGGCTGTCCGGAGAACACCTCGACGCTGTGCCCTAGGCGGGTGAGCTCGCGGCTGAGGTGGCGCAGGTAGATGCCTTGGCCTCCACAGTGCGACTTGCTGCGGTAGGACAGCATGGCGATACGCATGCGTCACGACCTCTCTCTGGGTAAGGGTGGTGCCACCCCACGAGGGGCGCTGCGACATCCGGGCACTCGCCGGAAGACCTGACACGCCGGGCCGGACGAAGTGGAACGTGTTCCTATTATGACCCACTCGTTGCTAGCCTGTTGACCTGAATCATCCAACAGGACGAGGTCCTCGGCACATTCCCCCCTCTGCGACGTGCCGCGCACCACACGACGTCGGGAGTCCCTTGTGAGCAATATCAACTCCTTGACGGTGGACGAGCTGGGGTCGGCCGCCCAACGTGAGCGCCGCAAGCGCATCCTCGACGCCACCTTCGAGCTGGCTCGCGAGGGCGGTTTCGACGCGGTCCAGATGCGGGCCGTCGCCGACCAGGCAGACGTCGCCCTGGGCACCCTCTACCGCTACTTCCCCTCCAAGATCCACCTGCTGGTCTCGGCGCTGGCCAGCGAGTTCCAGCACGCCGAGGCCGCCTTCCGCGACAAGCCGATCCCCGGGGACACCCCGACCGAGCGGGTCATCCACGTCCTGAAGAAGACCACCCGCGGTCTCCAGGGCGACCCGCACCTCACCGAGGCGCTGACCCGGGCCTTCATGTTCGCCGACTCCTCGGTGGCCCACGAGATCCACACGGTCGGCATGCTGCTCAGCTCGATGCTGACCCAGGCCATGCACCCGGGCGCCACCGAGGTCACCGACGAGGACGTGGCGATCGCCCGCGTCATCGGCGACATCTGGCTCTCCGCGCTGGTGGCGTGGGTCACCGGTCGTTCGACGGCCGCCGAGACCGGCGCCCACATGGAGAACGCCGTGCGGCTGCTCCTGCGCAGCTGATCGGTCCGGGCATGTGAGGATCAGGTCCCACCACTCTCGGGAAAAGTGACATGTCTCCTGTGCGCGCCCACGTCGGCGACCTCCGCAACATCTACGCGATCATGCGACGCATCAACACCGGCGCCGATGTCCGCTCGGTCCTCGAGGCCGTCGCCGAGGGTGTCGCCCAGGCGGTGGGGTTCGAGGTGGCGGCCATCAGCTACCTCACCCGCGACCTCGAGCTCGAGGTCGTCACGGTCGCGGGCAGCACCGAGGCACGCGACCACCTGGTCGGCACCCGGGTGCCGCTCGCCGAGATGGAGGAGGAGCTGGCGCTGGCCGAGCCGCAGGGCTCCCTGCTCTTCATCCCGGCCGAGCGCTTCAGGGGCGTCCCCTCCACCGGGTGGATCCCGGACGTCGCCACGCCGACGGACGACGACGCCGACCGCTGGCAGCCGGAGGACACGTTGCGCTCTCCGCTGCTCTCCGCCGAGGGTGAGCTGCTCGGGCTCCTGGCCGTCGACCTCCCCGTCGACGGCCTGCGCCCCGACGCGGCCCGCCGCGAGCTGCTCGAGATGTACGCCGAGCTGGCCGGGGTCGCGCTCAGCAACGCGCGCCGCGCCTCCGAGCTCGAGGAGCAGGTGCGACTCTCGCACGCCGTCGAGTCCATCAACCGCACCGCCGCCCAGTCGCTGGCGGTCGCGCACATCGTCGAGAGCAGCGCGGAGGCCATCGCCACCGCCCTCGGCGCCCACCGGACCTGGTTGCGGGTCTTCGGCGGCGGTGGCGCCGACGAGCAGGGCCAGATCGCCCGGCATCCTGCCGACGGCGGCCCGCCCGCGTCAGGCATCCTCGAGGTCGCGGCGCGTGAGGCCCGCACCGCGTGGAGCGACGGGGTCGTCGTGCTCGCCCGCATCGACGAGCACGGCGCGTTGGGCACCTCCGAGCGGACCCCGATCTCCGACTTCGGGTGGCGCGGTGTGCCGCGCCCCGGTCCCGCACCCGCCGCGGCCGCCCGGGTCCCGGTGGCCGGCGGCGCGGCGGGCTGGGTGCGCAGCCGTGTCGCAGGTCCCCCGCCGGTGAGCGCCGAGTTCTCCCCGATGGTCGACTTCCTCCAGCGCGCGGACGGGGACAACGTCCTCCTCGCGCCGCTCGGCTCCGGGTCCGACTGCCTCGGCTACCTCGTCGCCGTACGCCGTCGCGAGCTGCCCGACTGGTCAGCCGCGGAGGTCCAGGCGGCCGGCCAGATCGTGCGCAACCTCGGACAGGCCGTGCTCAACGCGCGCTCGCTCGAGCACGAGCAGGTCCTGGTCGCCCAGCTCGAGTCGCTCGACCAGTACAAGAGCCACCTGATCTCCACGGTCTCCCACGAGCTGCGCACTCCCCTGACCTCGATCTCCGGCCACCTCGAGCTCATCGAGGACGACCCGGCCGGCGCCACCGGCGCCAGCTTCGAGGCGGTCCGGCGCAACCTGCAGCGCATCCTCTCGCTCATCGACGACCTGCTCACCCTCAAGCGCCTCACCGACTCCGAGGCGCCCGTCGTGTCGAGCGTCGTCGACCTGCACCAGGCGGCGCTGGACGCAGCCGCGGCCTTCCGCACCCAGGCCACCGAGCAGGGCGTGACCCTCACCGTCGTGCCCAGCGGGGGGCCGCTGCTGATCAGCGGTGACCGTGACGAGCTGGAGCGCGTGGCGCTCAACCTGGTCGGCAACGCCGTGAAGTACAGCCGTCGCGGGGACGCCGTGACCGTCTCCACCGAGCGCACCGAGCGGTTCGTGCGACTCGTCTGCGCCGACACCGGTCTCGGGATCAGCAAGCGCGACCAGGAGGAGCTGTTCACCGAGTTCTTCCGGTCCACCAACCCCGAGGCCCTGGTCCTGCCCGGCACCGGGCTCGGGCTGAGCATCGTGCGTCGGATCGTGCAGCGTCACGGCGGCTCGATCCGGCTGGAGTCCGACCTCGACTCCGGCAGCACCTTCACCGTGCGGCTCCCGCTCAGCCGCGTGATCGGCTGATCAGAGCCCCCGTCCGACCAGGGCGACCAGGTCGGCGACCGAGTCGCACACCATCGTGGGTCGGTAGGGGAAGTGCTCCACCTCGTGCGGGCGCGTCGAGCCCGTGGTCACCAGGATCGTGCGGATCCCCGCCTCCAGCCCGCTGATGATGTCGGTGTCCATCCGGTCGCCGATCATCACCGTCGTCTCCGAGTGGGCGTTGAGCCGGTTGAGCGCCGAGCGCATCATCAGCGGGTTGGGCTTGCCGATGAAGTAGGGCTGCCGCCCGGTCGCGGTGCTGATCAGCGCAGCGACGGAGCCGCAGGCAGGCAGCTTGCCCTGCTGGCTGGGCCCGCTGGCGTCGGGGTTGGTCGCGATGAAGCGCGCTCCCCCGTCGATCAGCCGGACCGCCTTCGTGATCGCCTCGAAGGAGTAGGTGCGGGTCTCCCCGAGCACCACGTAGTCGGGGTCGCGGTCGGTCATGACGTAGCCCACGTCGTGCAGCGCGGTCGTCAAGCCCGCCTCGCCGACGACGTACGCCGTGCCCTGCGGTCGCTGGTCGAGCAGGAACTGGGCGGTGGCCAGCGCGGAGGTCCAGATCGACTCCTCCGGGATGTCGATGCCGCTGCCGAGGAGCCGGGCACGCAGGTCGCGCGGCGTGAAGATCGAGTTGTTCGTCAGGACCATGAAGTCCAGCCCGGACCCCTTGAGCGCGTCGACGAACTCCTGGGCGCCGGGGATGGCGTCCTCCTCGTGCACCAAGACGCCGTCCATGTCGGTCAGCCAGGTCTCCACAGGTCGCTGCTCCATGGGCCCATCATGTCGCGCCGGGGTCCGACGGCCGCAGGCAGACCTGCCGCCGACCTTGCTAGGTGCGCTCCTCCAGGGTGGCCCGCTCGCTGTCGCGGAGCACCGGTCGCGACGCTCAGTCCCCCAGGAAGTCTGCGGTGGAGCCGCCCAGGTCCATCGCCGGCAGGCCGAGCTTGCGGTGGTCCCAGCTGCGGGTGCGCACGGCGTCGAGGCGCACGACGACCCGGTTCTTGGCCATCAGCTCGACGAAGGGCTTGAGCTCCTCGGTGTAGGGCGCGTTGTAGCGCTCGAAGACGTTGACGCACACGTCCCACACGACGTCGGCGTCCTCGATGACGACCCCGGTGCCCTCGAGTGCCACGCCGCGGAGCTGGTCGTAGGTGTTGCCGGTCTCGACGAGGAAGCTCATGGTCGGGTCGCGCCTGAGGTTGACGACCTTCTGCGACTTGGCCTTCGTCTCGATCCAGACGTGACCGTCGAGGTGGGCGTACCACATGGCGACCAGGTGCGGCCGGCCCTGGGGACCGAGGGTGGCGATCGTCGCGTTGCGCCGCTGGGTGAGGAAGGTGTCGACCTCGTCGTCGCCCATGACGATCTGGGAGCGCTGGTTGGCCACGGTCAGCCTCCGAAGGCGTGCGTCGAGGTGACGCCGCCGTCGACGGCGATCTCGGCGCCGTTGATGTAGGCGGACTCCTCGGAGCCCAGGAAGACGTAGACCGGAGCGATGTCCTCGGGCTGGCCGACGCGACGCAGCGGGACCTTGGAGGCACCGAACTCCATCGCCGCGTCACCGCCGTGCACCCGGGTCATCGGGGTGTCGATCATGCCGGGGTGCACCGAGTTGACCCGGATCCCCTTGGGTCCGAGCTCCATGGCCGCGCACTTCGTCATGCCGCGGATGGCCCACTTGGTGGCGGCATAGGCCGTGCAGCCGGCCATGCCGGCGAGCCCCTCGACCGAGGAGGCGTTGATGATCGAGCCGCCGCCGTTCTTGCGCATGGTGCGGGTGACGGCCTGCATGCCGAGGAAGCACCCGAGCTGGTTGATGCGCCAGAGCAGCTCGACCTCGTCGGGGCCCTGGCGCTCGATGTCGCCGAAGCGCAGGATGCCGGCGTTGTTGGCCAGGATGCTGACCGGGCCGAAGCGGGTGCCGGTCTCCTCGACGACGGCGGTCCACGAGGCCGCGTCGCTCACGTCGTGGTGGAGGAAGTGCGCGCCCGGGCCGAGCTCGTCGGCCAGGGCCTGCCCCTCGTCCTTCGCGATGTCGGCGATGACGGTCCTGGCGCCCTCGGCCACGTAGGCCCGGACGATCGCCGCCCCCTGGCCCTGCGCGCCCCCGGTGACGATCGCGACCTTGCCGTCGAGACGACCCATGGTTGTTGCTCCTTCGGTGACGGTGACGGTGAGTGGCAGGTGCTGGTGCGTGCTGGTGGGGGCCGCTGGCTAGACCGTGAGCTGCATGATCGAGTCGGCCGCGAACCCCTGGGCCGGGTCACGGCCCTCGAAGTGGCCGCCCAGCTGCTGGTCGAGGTCGTCGAGCGTCCAGGCCGCACCCGACTTGTCGAAGCGCTGCTCGACGACCGGGGCCGCCACGAGGGCGACCATGCCGCCGTAGACGACGAACACCTGCCCGGTGATGCTCTCGGCCGCCGGTGACGCGAGGTAGGCGACGAGCGGGGCGACGTGCTCGGGCGAGTAGGGATCGATCGCGAGCCCCGACTGGTCCTCCCCGAAGACCTGGGCGGTCATCGCGGTGCGAGCCCGGGGGCAGATGACGTTGGCCCGCACGCCGACCTTGCCCAGTCCACGAGCCGTCGACAGGGTCAGCGCGGTGATCCCGGCCTTGGCCGCGGCGTAGTTGGCCTGGCCCGGGGAGCCCCCGAGGAACGCCTCGGAGGCGGTGTTGACCACGCGGCCGTAGATCGGGGCGCCGCTGTCCTTGGACGTCTGGCGCCAGTGGGAGGCGGCGTTGCGCGTGAGCAGGAAGTGCCCGCGCAGGTGGACCCGGACGACCGCGTCCCACTCGTCGTCGCTCATGTTGAAGATCATCCGGTCGCGCGTCATCCCGGCGTTGTTGACCACGATGTCGAGCTGGCCGAAGCCCTCGACGGCCGCGGCGAGCATCGCGTCCGCCGTCGAGCGCTCCGCGACGTCACCCTCGACGATCGTCACGTCGACGCCGCGTGCCCGGATCTCCTCGGCGGCCTCGTCGGCAGCCCCCGGCAGGTCGTTGAGCACGATCCGGGCTCCCGCGTCGGCGAGCGCCAGGGCCTCGGCGCGGCCGAGCCCGGCGCCTGCCCCCGTGACGATCGCGACCCGGCCGTCGAGTGAGAGGTCAGCTGGTGCAGCCATGGGTGTGCTCAGTCCTTCAGGGAGATCGCGGCGCGCGGGCAGGCAGCGACCGCACGCTTGACGTTGTCGAGGCTCTCGGGCGTGGTCTCGTCGGCCTTGACGAGGAGCATGTCGTCGTCATCGAGCTCGAAGACCTCGGGGGCCATCGCCTCGCACAGGGCGTTGGACTCGCAGAGGTCGAAGTCGACCTTGATCTTCATGGTGCCTCCTGGAGGGGCTCTTGGGTGGGTGGACGGATCAGGCTTCGGACGAGTGACCGGGGAAGACCTTGGCCGACGGGTCGAGGGCCACGGTGGCGTTGTTGACGGCAGTGGCGGCCTCGCCGAACCCGACGGCGATCAGCCGGACCTTGCCGGGGTACTCGGTGATGTCGCCGGCAGCGAAGACCCTCGGCAGGTTGGTCCGCATGGACGGGTCGACCACGATGTGCCGCTTGAGGACCTCGATCCCCCACTGCTGCATGGGGCCCAGGTCGGCGATGAAGCCGAGCGCCGCGACGACGGCCTGGGCAGGACGGGTGGTGGTGACCCCCCCGACGGTGAGGTCGACCGACTCGACGGTGGAGGCACCGCTGATGGCGCTGACCTCGGCCTTGGTGATGATCTCGACGGACGAGTCGCGCACCTGCTGCACGGTGCGCTCGTGGGCACGGAAGGCGTCGCGTCGGTGGACCAGCGTCACGGACGCCGCCACCGGCTCGAGGTGCACAGCCCAGTCGAAGGCGCTGTCGCCGCCTCCGACGATGACGACGTCCTTGCCGGCGTAGGGCGCGAAGCTCGGGACGAAGAACTCGAGGCCGCGTCCCAGCCAGTCGCCCTGGGCCGGCAGCGGGCGCGGGCTGAACTTGCCGATGCCGGCGGTGATGATCACGGCGCCGGCGCGCACGGTGGTGCCGTCGTCGAGGCCGACCGTGACGCCCTCCTCGTCCTGGGCGAGGGTGGAGGCGGTGCGGTCGAGCAGGTAGGTCGGGTCGGCGGTGGCCGCCTGGCTCACCAGGCCCTCGACCAGGTCGCGACCCTTGATGCTGGGGAAGCCGGCGACGTCGAGGATCTGCTTCTCGGGATACATCGCGGTGATCTGGCCGCCGAGCTCGGGCAGCGAGTCGACGACCGCGACCCGGAGGCCCCGGAAGCCGGCGTAGTAGGCGGCGTAGAGACCGGTGGGCCCGGCGCCGATGATCAGGAGGTCGGTCTCGACGGCGGCAGGTGTGGGAGAGGTCACGCCGTGATCCTTCCGTGCCGGGCGGTCACGCTCAACAGACGAGCCTCCGCGTCTCAGCGTCGGCGTTTCTGCAACGTGTTCTAGTTCGGCCGCACGTTATCAGATCGTCGTCATCTCGGAGACCAACCAACCGCCGCTGGTGCGCACGACGGTCACCAGGATCTTGTACTGCGCGACGTTGAGGTCGGTGCCGGCCTTGGTCGTCCGCTGGTCGAGGAACACCAGGGCGACCACCTGCTCAGGAGAGGCCTGCACCACGCCCTGCGCCGCGACCTCGGCCGTCACCTCGGTCTCCTGGGCGATGAAGTCGTCGCGGATCTCGGCCTTGGTCTGGCGGAACTCCTCGGCGAACGAGTCGGTCATCTTCGAGGCGGCCAGGTCGACCTGCTCGTCGTAGGACCCGGAGGACGACGAGACGATGTCGACGGCCGAGCGAGCCGCCACGTCGACCGCCGACGTCGCGGCGACCTTGCCGGTGACCACGGGCCGGCTGGAGGTGATGGTGGCCCCGTCCCCGCCGTAGACGTAGAACGCCTCCCCCGCTGCCAGCAGGGCGAGCAGCACGACGAGCGCCACGAGCACCGGCGTCCTGCGACGGGACCCGGGTCGCGCCTCGGCCGTGTCGAGGGGCTTCTCGACCGGCCACTCGACGTGCTCGGGCAGCGGCGGCGGGGGCGCAGCCACCTCGTCGACGGGTGAGGTGTCGGCCTCCTCGACGGAGCCCGACGGCCGACCCGCGACCTTGCGCGGCCGCGAGGTCGGGGTGCGGGCGCCGCGGCGGGGCAAACGGGGCCCGGGACCTGAGGTGCTCATCCGACGAACTCCAGGTTGTTGGTGCGCCACTCACCGGAGACCAGCAGCAGGTCGAGGCGCAGGCGGAAGTCGCGCGCGGTCTGCTCGTCGTTGCTCGAGACGTTGGTGACGCTGCCGTTGGTCGCGACGATGACCGTGGCGCTGTCGGCGTCGAGCCCGGTGACGGCGGCTGCTCGCACCGCCCCGGTCATCACCGACTCGTTGGTCCTCAACAGCTCGACCAGGCTCTGGGTCGAGCCTTCGTACTGCTCGAGGAACTCCCCCGTGGCGCCGGCGGCGACCGCGTCGAAGCTGGCCTGCGGGTCGCGGTAGTCGATGTTGACGAAGGCCGTCGCCGTCTGACGCGCGGCGGACAGGACCGCGCCGTAGCGCTCCTGCTCCGCGCGCGCCGCCGTCCGGTTGTCGTGCTCGCGGTAGGCGGCGTAGCCCCCGACGACGCACACGACCAGCAGCAGGGCGGCCAGGGCGGCGAGGACCACCGGGAGCCGGACGGCCCCGGACTCACGGCTCATCGACTCGACACCGGTCCCACCAGCAGCCATTTCCACGAGTCGTCTCCCAAGATGGACAGGTCGCCCGGGTCGGTGAAGCGCACCGGGTCCCCGTTGCGGTCCACAGCACCGTAGACCAGGCCCGAGGTCGGGTCGTAGGAGCCTCCGAACGCCCGCGGGGGCGAGGCGGGCGGGCGTCGGGCGCCGGGTGAGTACTTCGGACCACGCATGACGTAGGGCGGACCGCTCTCGCACTGAGCCGCGAAGATCGGCCCGTCGGTGAGGTCGTTGGCCTGCCGCCACTGCGAGGGCGGCTTGTAGCCCTTCGTGCACGGGGGGACGGTGTAGTCGGTCTGCAGGGAGACGTGCCCGTAGCCGTCGGCTGCCGTGCCGGTGAAGCCGCCGGCGATGGTGCGGGGGAAGGTGACCAGCAGCTGCTCGAGGCCGGCCAGGTGCGACACGACGACCTGGTTCACGCTGATCGCGTTGCCGAGCAGGATGGGCAGGGTCGGCTCGAGGTCCTCCAGGAGCGCCTGCACCTCCCGCGCCGTGCCGGGCGTGCCCTCGAGGGTGGTGCGGATGTCCTGGTCGGAGTCGCGCAGGGCCTTGGTGAGCAGGCGCAGGTCGCGGGAGAACGCGCGGATGTTCTCGCCCTCGGCGCGCTGGGTGCGCAGCACCGGGAGCGCGGTCTCCAGCAGTCGGATCGTCGAGTCGGTGTCGGCCGAGGCCGCCTCGATGAACTGGCCTCCACCGTCCAGCAACCGCTGGAGCGGGACGCCCGTGTCGCGGAACATGGTCCCGAGCTCCTTGATGAGGACCTGGAGGTTCTGCTGGTCCACCGAGCCCACGAAGGCGTCCAGCTCGATGAGCAGGTCGGCCTCGTCGACCGGCAGCGACTCCAGGGAGCCCTCGATCGTGCTGCCGTTGACGGCGTAGGGGCCCTCGTCGTCGGCGGGTTCGAAGTCGAGGTACTGCTCGCCGACGGCCGACAGGTTGTGCACGAACATCGGCGAGTCCAGGGGCAGCTTGGTGCCCTCCTCGAGGGCGAGCTCGAGGTTGATGCCCGTGCGGGTGGGCGTCACGCGGGCGACCTTGCCGATCTGGACGCCGCGGTAGGTCACCTCGCTGCCCTCGAACAGGCCACCGGACGAGGGCAATGTGGCCTCCACCGTGATGCCGCGACCCAGGACCTTGTCGACGAAGCCGAGGTAGGACGCCGCGAGGTAGACGATGCCGACGCTCGCCAGCACCACGAAGGCCAGCAACCTGATCCGGATCCCGATGCGGGTCATCGGCCCGCACCTCCGAAGAGGCTGGTGCTGCTGGGTCGTGGGCTCGCGGCGCCGCTGGTGAGGGCCAGGTTGAGCCGGTTCAGCCCGGGCAGCAGGCCGCCCAGGTCGGGCACCGGCAGCTCCAGGTCGGGCAGCTCGATGCCACCGTCGGCCAGGCCCTTCAGCGCGAGGCACACGGGGTTCTCGGCGTACTTGGGACGCTTGCAGTCCTTGACGAGCGTGGACAGCAGGTTGATGCTCCCGAGCACCTTGACGCAGGCCCTGCTCGTCAGGCTTCCGCTGGTGAGGCAGTCGAGGACCGTGTTGAGCGGGTCGTCGGGGAGCCCCGGGACGGGGAGGTCGGGAAGGTCCGGGAGCGGCCCGCCCTCCCCGGGCTCGAGGAAGTTGGCGATGTTGATGTCGGCCTTGATGGAGGTGTTGGCGTAGTCACCGAGCACGATCTCGCTGGCCTCCTGCGGGAAGGGGAAGCTCAGGATCAGGTTGAGGCCGGGGGCGAGCTTGTCACCGGCCGCGCTCAACCGGTTGACGATGGGCTTCAGGCTGCGCAGCGAGTCGAGCAGGTCGTCCTTGCTGGCCCCGATCACGCGGGTGCCGACGACACCGAGGCGATCCAGTGAGCCGAGCATCGCGACCAGCTCGTCGTGCTGGTTGCCCAGCACCTCGATCGCCGGACCGGCGGCATCGAGCGCCCCCTCGATGGTGGTGCGCTCGCGGTTGAGCGTGGCGGTCAGGTTGTTCAGCGACTCGAGCGCGCTGATGATGTCGTCCTTCTGCGCGTCGAGGGTCCCGATGACGCTCTCGAGCGAGCCGAGCAGGCTGCGCACCTTGGCGGTGCGGCCACTCATGACGTCGTTGATCTCCCGGGTGATCGAGCCGAGCTGGCCGACACCGCCGCCGCTGAGCAGGAAGGACAGGGCGCCGAGCACCTCCTCCACCTCGGGGTTGCGGCCGGTCGCCTCCAGGGGCAGGTTGTCGCCGTCCTCGAGGCGGCCCTGCGCCGTGCCGGCTTCCGGCTGCTCGAGAGCGACGTACTTCTCCCCCAGCAGGCTGACCTGACGGATCTCGGCGACGGTGTTGTCGGGGAGACGGATGTCGTCGCGCACCCGCAGCGTGATCTTGGCGTGCCAGCCGACCCGCTCGACATCGATCACCTCACCGACCGTGACGTCGTCGACCATCACCGGCGAGCGGGGCACGATGTTGAGGATGTCGCGGAACTCCGCGGTGACCTCGTAGGCCTCGTCGGCGTCGACCGGTGAGCCCGGGAGCGGCAGGTCGTAGGCACCGTCGAACTCACAGCCCGACGAGAGCAGGGCGAGGGCGGCGACCAGCCCCACCCACCGGCGACCCCGACCTGGTGTGCGGCTCACGGGGTGCCTCCCAGGAGGGTGTGCAGGCTCGGCTCGAGCTCGCTGGCGTAGCGCTGCTGCACGACGACACCCTCACGACCCGCGGTGTCGGAGGCGCGGGTCCGCGAGGGGGGCGGGAGCGTGGGTGCCTGGTCGCCGATGGGCTCGAGCAGGGCGGAGAAGATCTGGCAGGCCAGGTCCTTGCTGATCCTCGGGAGGGCCGACTGCTGCACGACCGAGCAGAGGAAGCCGTCGGCGTCCCACACGTTGCCGCTCACCCCGATGCGCGAGCCGATGGTGCCGGTCTCGGAGTTGTAGGCGAGCACCAGGTTGCCGATGGCCACGGGTGCGATCCGGAGGGCGGTGTCGAGGTTGGTCTTCTCGGAGCTGATCACCCGCACGATGCTGCTGAGCCGCTCGACGTCGCGGACGAGCGCCTTGCGGTTGCTCCGGACGAAGGTCTCGACCGTGCCGACGGCGTCGGCCACGGACGCGAGCGCAGCCCGGAGCTCACCACGCTCCGCGGAGAGCTGCGAGGAGACGCCCGCGAGGCGGCGGATGAAGGCGCGGACCAGCTTGTCGTTGGCCGCCAGGGTGCTGGTGAAGTCGGCCAGCTGACGCACGGTGGTGAAGAGGTCACCGCTGCCCTCGCCGAAGGTCACCGCGGCCTGGGAGAGGTCCTGGATCATCTGGTTGGCCCGGGCGCCCTGGCCGCCGAGGCCCTCGGCTCCCGCCTCGAGCAGGTTGTCGAGCGTGCCCTGGGCGTTGACTCCGTTGGGCCCCAGGGTCTGGGTGAGGTCGCGCAGCGCGGCGTAGATGCGGTCGAGCTCGACGGGGACGGCCGTGTCGGGCAGCGCGATGTCCGCGCCGTCGGCCATCACCTCCCCCTCGGTGTAGGCCGGGGTCAGCTGGACGAAGCGGTCGGCCACGAGCGTCGGGGTCACGATCACGGCCTGGGCGTCGGCCGGCACGTCGAACGCGCCGTCGTACTCGATCTCGACACGCACGGAGTCGCCCTCGGGCACCACCGCCGTCACCTCGCCGACGTTGACGCCGAGGATGCGCACGTCGGTGCCGGTGTAGACGCTGACCGCGCGTGGGAAGTGGGCGGTGACCGTGCGGCTGCCGACCCCGTCGCCCCGGGTGAAGGTGACGACTCCGGCCACGATCAGCACCATGACGATGACGGGGGTGACCAGGGCGGAGGTCGGTCGGGGGATGCGCATCACTGCCCGCCCCCCTCTGCCGGACCCGGGAGGAACTCGCCGGTGGGGATGGCGGCCAGGTTGACGGCGTAGGCGTCGAACCAGGGCCCGGTGCCGATGATGTTGCCGAGGATGGAGACGTAGGGCCCCAGCGCGGCGAGCGTGGCCTTCAGCTCCTTCTCCTTGCCGTTGAGCAACGCCAGCAGCTCGTCGACCTCGCGCAGGGCGGGTCCGATCTGGCGCTGGTTGTCGGTGGCGACACCGCGCAGCTCGACGGCGAGGCTGCGCGCGTTGACCAGCAGGCGGTGGATGGCGTCCTTGCGGCGCTGCACCTCGGCGAAGACGAGGTCGCTGCTCCTGAGCAGCGACACGATGTCCTGGCTGCGGTCGGCGAGCAGCTTGCTGACGCCCTTGGAGCTGGAGAGCAGCGACTTGATCTCGGAGTCGCGGGAGGCGACGGTCCGCGAGAGGCGGGAGATGCCGGTCAGGCTCTCCTCGATCTCGGGTGCGGCGGAGTCCACCGTGTCGGCGACGACGTCGAGGGCCTCGATGAGCTGGTCCTTGTCGATCTGCTCGGTGGTGGTCGTGAGGTCGCCGAAGACGCCGACGATGTCGTAGGCCGACTGGGTGCGGTCCTTGGGGATGCGGGTGTCCTCGTCGAGCTGGCCCGCACCGGCCGGGGTGAGCTCGAGGTACTTCTCGCCCAGCAGCGTGAGCACCTCGACCGAGGCCTGGCTCTCGGTGCCGAACTCGACCCCGTTGTCGACCTCGAACTGGACCAGCACGGTGTCACCCTCGAGCGTCACGTCCTGGACGCGTCCGACCCGGATGCCGCCGACCTGCACCATGTTGCCGCGGTGGAGACCGCTGGCGTCGCTGAACTCCGCGAGGTAGGAGGTGCCCCCGAAGCCGGGGAACTTGGAGAGGTTGAAGGCCGCGGCCATGACGACGAGCATCAGGACCAGGCTCATGGCGCCGAGGCGGAGGATCTGGGCGTCCGAGTAGCGCTTCATGTCGTCATCACCTGTTGCACCGCGCGGCGCTCGAGTGGAACTCGATGTCGTCGAGACCCGCGAGCAGCTGGTTGAGCAGCCCCTTCGGGATGCCGGGGACCTGGAGGTCGGGCAGCGTGATGGTGCCCGAGAAGCCGCAGATGTAGTAGTTGTACCAAGAGCCGTAGGTGCCGGTCCGTGTCTGGTCCGTCATCGACTCGGGCAACCGGTCGAGGAGCTCGACGATCTGGTCCTTGTTGGCCTTCTTGTTCAGCAGGGTCGCGAGCTTGCGGAGCTCGGCGATGTCGGCCTTGAGGACCGGGCGTCCCTCGCGCAGCAGGTCGGCCAGGACCACGGTGAGGTCGCTGATGCTGCCCAGCGAGGACCCGATCACGTCACGGTCGCCGGCCAGGTCGCCCATCCAGTCCTTGAGCTCGACCACCAGCGTGGTGAGCTGCTCGCGGCGACCGTCGACGGTCTCGAGCGTGGTGCTGAGGTTGTCGATCACCTGCCCGATCAGCTGGTCGCGGTCGGCGAGGGCGTTGGTGAGGGACGCGGTGTTCGCGAGGAGGCCACGGATCGTGCCGCCCTCGCCCTGGAGCACCTGGATCAGGTTGAGGGTCAGCTCGTTGACCTGGTCGGGCTGCAGGGCCTGGAAGAGCGGCTTGAAGCCGTTGAACAGCGTCGTGAGGTCCAGGGCCGGGCGGGTCTGGGCCACCGGCAGGACGTCGTCCTCCTGGAGGGGCGTGGCGTCGCTCGAGGAGCCTTCCTCGAGGGCGAGGTAGCGGTCCCCCACCAGGTTGAGGAACCGGATCTCCGCGCGGGCCGCGGTCGTCATGGGCACGTCGGCCTTGACCCGGAAGGTCACCATCGCCTGGGTGCGGTCGTGATGCTCGACCTTGCGCACCTCCCCGACGCTGACCCCGGCGATCCGGACGTCGTCGCCCTTCTCGAGCATCGAGGCGGAGGTGAAGACGGCCCGGTAGTCGCGGGCGTCGCCGAAGCCGATGTTGCCCATGATCGCGGCCAGCAGGCCGGTGACCAGCACCGAGACGACCGTGAAGATCAACAGCTTGACGCCCGAGGCCACGAAGACGCTGTTGCGCGACATCAGGCCTCACCTCCCCGGACCACGGGCGCGTAGAGCAGCGAGCCGAGCGAGCCGTAGCTCGCCGCGCTGCGACCCGAGCGTCCGGCCAGGAGCGCGTTGACCACGGCCTGCTCGGCCTTGCTGCCGGCGTAGCCGCTCGACATCCCGGAGCCGAAGCCCGCTGCCACGGCCGCCTTGCTGAGGCCCGGGACGGGCAGGTTCGGCAAAGGGCTGGTGGGCGGGTTCTCGTCGATGTCGGACCCGTCCTTGAACGAGTTGGGACCGATCGGGATCGGGGGGAACGGCAGCCCCGAGCACCAGGGACCGTGACCGACCTCCCCGTACTCCGGCAGGTCACCCTGGTCGTAGGCCTTGTACTGCGCGGCGCCGAACTCGATGAACTGCTTGACCTGCTTGCCCTCGAAGGTCTTGGCGAGGACCGGCTTGTAGCGGGCGGCACCCTTGATCAGGCACGGGAACTCGGGTGAGTAGATCTCCAACAGCTTCAGCACCGGCGCCGTGACCTCACCGATGCGGATCAGGTCCGACTCGTTGTCGGCGAGCACCCGCGAGGTCGTGTCGGAGAGCCCGGTGACGTCGGAGAAGAACACGTCGAGCTCCTGGCGCTTGGCCACGACGGTCTTGCTGGTGACCGTGAGGTTGCGCAGCACCCCGATCAGGTCGGGGGCGGCCAGGTCGTAGGTGTCGGCGACCTCGGCGAGCTCGACCAGGTCCTGGCGCAGCGTGGGCAGGCTGCCCTCGATGGCGCCGAGGTAGGAGTCGAGGTCCTCGATCGTGTCGCCGAGCTGCTCCCCACGACCCTCCAGCGCGGTCGCCAGGGCGTTGAGCGTGGAGTTCAGGTCGGCGGGACGCACGGCGCGCAGGAGCGGGAAGAGGTCGGCGAGGATCTGGCTGAGCTCGACGTTGGTCTCCACCTGGGCGGCGGGGATGACCGAGTCGTCGCTCAGCGCGGCACCACCGGGATCCTGCGCGGGGATGAAGGAGAGGTACTTCTGCCCGAAGAGCGTGGTGGGCAGGATCTGCACCCGCGCGTCCTCGGTGAGGGTGGCGGCGGCCCGGGGCTCGAGCGCGACCTCGATCGAGGCCCTCACGCCGTCCTGCTTCACGCTGCGCACCTGGCCGATCAGGGCGCCGTTGAGCCGCACGTCACCGAACTTCGCGAGCTGCAGCCCCGCCCGGTCGGCCTTGACCGTCACCATCGTGACCGTGTCGAACTTCTTCTGGTAGATCGCGATCGAGAGGTAGACCAGCGCAGCCATGGCGGTGAGGAAGACGACGCCGGCGAGCAACAGCCGTCGGTGCTCGGACGGGGAGTCGTGGTGGATGTTGACGAGCATCGGCATCTACCCCGTGATCCGCACGGTCGTGGTCGAGCCCCAGATGGCGAAGCTCAGGAAGAAGTCGGCGACGACGGTGAAGACGATGCTGGTGCGGATCGCTCGCCCCACGGCCATCCCGACCCCGGCCGGGCCGCCCGAGGCCGTGTAGCCGTAGTAGCAGTGGATCAGGATGATCGCCGCCGAGAGGAAGAGCAGCTTGAAGAAGGACCAGAGGATGTCGATGGGCGGCAGGAACTGCAGGAAGTAGTGGTCGTAGGTGCCTGCCGACTGGCCGTAGATCAAGGTCGTGATCAGCCGGGGCGAGAGGTAGGAGGCGCTGAGCGCGACGACGTAGAGCGGGATGACGGCGATGAACGCCGCGATCATCCGGGTGGTGACGAGGAAGGGCAGCGAGGGGACGCCCATGACCTCGAGCGCGTCGATCTCCTCGGAGATGCGCATCGCCCCGAGACGGGCGGTGTAGCCGCAGCCGACGGTCGCGGCCAGCGCGATCGAGGAGATCAGCGGCGCCACCTCGCGGGTGTTGAAGTAGGCGGAGATGAAGGCGCTGAACTTGGCGACACCCAGCTGGCTCAGCGAGGCGTAGCCCTGGATGCCGACCTCGGTGCCGGCGAAGAAGGCGAGGAACGCGATCACGCCGACCGTGCCCCCGATGAGCGTGAGCCCCCCGGCCCCGAAGGTGACCTCGGCCAGGGTGTTGGTGATCTCGCGGGGGTAGCGACGGATGGCGCGCGGCGTCCACGCGAGCGCCTTGACGTAGAACATCAGCTGGTCGCCGTAGGCCTCGAGGGACCTGCGGCGGCCGGCGACGACCGAACCTGCGACGGAGCCGATGCTCGCCACGTCAGATCCCCGGGGGTGGGATGACTTGGAAGTAGATGGCGGTGATCACGGCGTTGATGAAGAAGAGCAGCATGAACGCGACGATGACCGACTCGTTGACCGCGCGGCCCACCCCGCTCGGTCCACCGCCGGCGTTGAGGCCCTTGTAGGCGCCGACGATCGCGGCCATCCCGCCGAAGACCACGGCCTTGATGATCGCGATGTAGAGGTCGGTGATGCTGGCCAGCGCCGTGAACGACGACAGGAACGCCCCGGCCGAGCCGCCCTGGACGATGACGGTGAAGAAGTAGCCCCCGCCGATCCCGGCCGCGATGACGATGCCGATGATCATCAGCGCCACGAACATGGTGGCGAGGACCCGGGGCACCACCAGACGCTCGATGGGGTCGACGCCCAGGACCTCCATGGCGTCGATCTCCTCGCGGATCTTGCGAGCCCCGAGGTCGGAGCAGATGGCAGAGCCTGCGGCACCGGCGATGATCAGCGCCGCCGCGATGGGCGCCGCCTCCCGGACCACCGCGAGGACTGCCGTGGCACCGGCGAAGGACTGCGCCCCGAGCTGGCCGGTGAGGTTGCCGACCTGGAGCGAGATCACGGCACCGAACGGGATGGAGACCAGGATCGTGGGCATCAGCGTCACGCTGGTGATGAACCACGCCTGCTCGACGAACTCACGGAACTGGAACGGCTTGGTGAAGATCCGCTTGACGACCTCGATGGTCATCGCGGCCAGCTCGCCCGGTCCACGGAGGACCGCGGTGGCACTGAGCGCCATCGGTCCACCTCCCCATGTCGTCCGGCGGCGTCAGACTAGAACGCGTTCTTATTCATCGCAACCGTCCCGGGTGCCCGTCTCACCCCGACCGCGCGACCCGCCACTCGGACATCACAGGCTAACGCTCCGCGCTGCCTAAGATGCGTGATCGTGCAGCCAGACTTCTGGGAGCAGTTCGCCCACGACCCACGCGACCCCGCGCACGCTGCCCTGCGTGCCTCGGACCGCGACCGCGAGCTGGTGCAGGGCGTGCTCAGCGACGCCTACGCCGACGGTCGGCTCGATCGCACGGAGCTGGAGGAGCGCAACGACGCCGTCGGGCGGTCCCGCACGCTCGGCCAGCTCCCCGCGGTCGTCGCCGACCTCGTGGCCAGCACCACCGCACCTGCCCGCGCCGACCGCGGGCTCGTCGTACGCCCCGAGGAGGTGGTGGCGCAGGCGGTGCGGCGCTACGAGGCCGACCGGCGCGAGGCCGTCGCCGCCTTCCTCGGGCCGAGCGTGATCTGCCTGGTGATCTGGTCGATCGTGATGTTCGGCGGGTTCTTCTGGCCCGGCTTCGTGATCGCCGGCACCGGCATCAACCTGCTCCGGACCCTGGTCCGCCGGCAGGACATCATCGACCGGCACGCGCGACGCCTGGAGGAGAAGCAGCTCCGCGCGATCGAGGGGCAGCAGCCGTGATCAAGGTGCGCACGATCCGCGGTCACCCCTCCGGGGTGCTCCTCATCGCCCAGCTCTTCGCGATCCTGTCCTACCCGTTCCTGGACGACTCCGCCCTCGGGCGAGGCGTCGTCGGCGTGGTCCAGATGGGCGTCGTGCTGATCGCGCTCTGGGCGGTGCGTCGCACGCCGGCGCTGAGCTGGATGGCCGTGATCCTGGGCGGTCCCGCACTGGTGTTCACCGTGCTCGAGGCCGCGCAGCCGGCGACGGGCTGGGTCGTGCTGGTCTCCGCGCTCTTCCACGCGCCCTTCTACTTCTACATCTCCTACGGGATGATCCGCTACCTCTTCCACGACGACAAGGTCACCCGCGACGAGCTCTTCGCCACGGGGGCCGCCTTCACGGTGGTGGCGTGGGGCTTCGCCTACGTCTACGCCGCCGCGCAGGTGATCTGGCCGGGCTCCTTCATCGGGATCGACGGTCAGGGCGAGCAGGCGTGGTTCGAGCTGCTCTACCTGTCCTTCACGACCCTTACGAGCGTCGGCCTCTCCGACATCGTGCCGGTCCTCGACCACGCCCGGTCGCTGGTCATGCTGGAGCAGATCGCCGGGGTCTTCTACGTGGCGCTCGTGGTGGCCCGCCTCGTCGGGATCAACGCGCAGCGGCACGCGCGCCGCTAGCTGTCGAGCCGACCGGGCTGGGGCGCCTCAGGCGACGTCGAAGACGTAGCTGGAGCCGTCGATCGTGCGGATCCAGTTGTGGGTGCTGCCGGCGTGACGCAGCTTGCGTCGCACGTTGCCGACGTGGACGTCCACCAGGAAGTCGGACTCGATGAACTCGCCCTGCCAGACCTCGCGCACCAGGTCGCCGCGCTGCCACCCGATCCCGGGCCTCGAGGCCAGGGCGTGCAGCAGGTCGAACTCGGCCGGGGTGAGCAGGACGCGCTCCCCGTCGAGCTCCGCGAGGTGCTGCTGGGCGTCCAGGACCAGCCCGCCGCCCACGTTGACGGGTCCCGATCCCACCGGGCGGGCCGGGGCCGCGGGTGACTCCGACGCGGGAGCAGGGACGGCGCCCAACCGCGGACGGCGCAGCAGGGCCGACACCCGGGCGAGCACCTCGCGCGGGGAGAAGGGCTTGGCCATGTAGTCGTCGGCCCCCACCTCGAGACCGACGAGCCGGTCGATCTCGGCGTCACGGCCGGTGATCATCACGACGTAGGCGTCGCTGAACTCGCGCAGGGCACGGCAGACGTCGGTCCCGTCCATGTCCGGGAGCGAGAGGTCGAGGGTGACCAGGTCGGGCTGCACCTCGCGGACCAGCGCCAGTGCCGAGGCACCGTCGGAGGCCGTCGACACCTCGAGCCCTGCACCCTCGAGCACGTGCACCAACAGGTCGCGGATGTCGTCGTCGTCGTCCACCACTACTGCACGATGTGCCGTTGTCATGCCGTCACCTCTCGAGTCACCTACGGTGGTCCAACCTAGCCAATCGCCGCGGGCCCGCGGACAGGGCATCGGAGACAGGGCCACCCGGCTCCCGTCGCCTTGCAGCGACCCTCACCCGGGTGTCAGTGTTGCCTCGGGACGATCGGGGGGCGTCCGGCTCCACGTCAGCGCCGCACCAGCCGAGAGAACTCCATGACTCCCCCCGCAGCCACCTCACGCGACGCCGTCGTCGAACAGCGCCGCCAGCGTGCGGTCGAGAGCCTCCAGCTGTCCGAAGGACACAAGGAGGAGCGCTTCGAGCGGATCACCCGGCTGGCACGCCTCGTCTTCGACGTCCCGATGACGACCATCACGATCCTGGACGGCGACCGTGCGTGGTTCCCGAGCTCGCAAGGTCTCGAGGTCGCCGAGATGGCCCGCGAGGACACCTTGTGCGACCAGACCCAGGACCACGGACAGCTCCAGGTCGTCGAGGACGCCACCCAGGACGACCGGTTCCGCGGTCTTCCCCTCGTCGACCAGGGGGTCATCCGTTTCTACGCCGGGCATCCCCTGCGCGACACCATCGGCAACGTGGTCGGCACCTTCTGCATCTACGACAGCGAGCCGCGCACGCTCGAGGGAGATCTGCTCGTCGCCTTCCAGGACATGGCGGCCTGGGCCGAGCAGGAGCTCGTGTCGTCCACCGAGATGTCGCAGGCAGGTCAGGTGCAGGCCTCGATGCTGCCCGCTCGCGCCCTGCGGGTGTCCGGGTGGGAGATCAACGGCCTGTGCCTGCCGGCCCTGGCGGTCGGAGGCGACTTCTACGACTACGGGGTGATGGACGGCGTCGTCCACCTCGGCCTCGGTGACGTCATGGGCAAGGGCACCGGCGCCGCGCTCGTGGGTGCGGGCGTGCGCGCCGCGATCCGCGGCACCAACGCGGCGGTCACGGCGGGCGTGGACCTCGGCATCACGGCCACCCAGGTCGCCCGCAGCCTGCTGCCCGACCTGGAGCGGGCCGAGTCGTTCGTGACCCTCTTCGAGGCCGCCATCGACCTGGCGGACGGCTACACCCGCTACGTCGACGCCGGAGCCGGGCTCTGCCTGGTGATCCACGGCGACGGCAGCGAGCAGCGTCTCGACAGCGACGACCGACCCTTCGGCATCCTGCCCGACGACCACTGGAGCGAGCACCAGGTGACCCTGGACCCGGGCAGTCGGATGCTGGTCTTCAGCGACGGGCTCCTCGACCTGATCGACGACCCCGTCGAGTGGTGGCACGACATCGGCGCGCTCGTGCGGAAGGCGGACGACGTCGCCACGCTGCTGGGCCTCGTCGCCCGCCTGGCCAGTGACCGGACGGCCCTCGACGACGTGACGGTGGTGGCGGTCTACCGCGAGCCTCTCGGACGTGACGCCACGTGAGCCGTCGGCTGCTGCTGATCCGCTCGATCGTCATCCTGACCTCGGTCCTCGGCCTCAACTACGTCGTGTGGCGGTGGCTCTTCTCCGTCAACTGGGACGCCTGGTGGATCGCCGTGCCCCTGGTCCTGGCCGAGACCTACAGCCTGGTCGACTCGCTGCTCTTCGGTCTCGGCATGTGGCGGCTCAAGGAGCGCGAGACGCCCCCTCCTCCGCGCCCCGGCCTGACCGTGGACGTCTTCGTCGCGACCTACAACGAGCCCATCGACCTCGTGATGGACACCGCGCTGGCCGCGCAGGCGATCACCTACCCGCACGAGACCTGGATCCTCGACGACGGCAACCGACCTGAGATGCGTGCCGCCGCCGAGGCAGCGGGCATCGGATGGATCACCCGCTCGGCCGAGTGGGCCGGGATGCCGCGACATGCCAAGGCCGGCAACCTCAACAACGCGCTCCTCGCCACCGAGGGTGAGTTCCTGGTGATCCTGGACGCCGACATGGTCCCGCGACCGGAGCTCCTCGACCACACGTTGGGGTTCTTCGAGGACGAGCAGATGGCGCTGGTCCAGACTCCGCAGTATTTCGTCAACGTGCCCGAGTCCGACCCCCTGGGGAGTCAGGCGCCCCTCTTCTACGGTCCGATCCAGCAGGGCAAGGACGGCTGGAACTCCGCCTTCTTCTGCGGCTCCAACGCCGTCATCCGGCGCGAGGCGCTGATGCAGCTCGGGGTCTCCCGGTACGTCGGCGAGATCGAGGTCGGGGTGCACCGTGCCCTGAAGACCGCGCGCGCCGTGCTGCGCTCGGCGAGGCGGACGCTCGGACGCGACGAGGTCGAGGCCCGCGGCGCCCTGGACGCGATCCTGGTCGAGATCGGCAATGCTCGCCGCGAGCTGGCGCAGGGCGGGGCGCTCTTCGACGTCACCTACGCCTTCCAGGCTCGCGTCACCGCCATCCGCCGGGACCTGGTCTCGGCCGACCTGCGAGCCCTGCAGTCCGACCTCGCGGTGATCGCCGAGCTCGACGGGGTCGGGGCCGATCCCGATGTCGCGCTGGCGAGCCTCGACGAGGACGTCCTGAACCAGATGGCGCACCGCGACTGGTCTCCCCTGGGCGCGGTCGAGACCGTCCAGGCCCTGGTCAACGCCATCGACGTCGACCGGGGCCAGGAGGCCCAGGCCGTCATGCCCATGGCCACCATCTCGGTCACGGAGGACATGGCCACCTGCATGCGGCTGCACACCCTGGGCTGGAAGTCGGCCTACCACGACGAGATCCTCGCGACCGGTCTCGCACCGGAGGACCTCCAGACCATGCTGACCCAGCGCCTGCGCTGGGCGCAGGGCACCGTCCAGGTGCTCTTCAAGGAGAATCCCCTGACCCAGGGCGGCCTGACCGTCGCGCAACGGCTCATGTACTTCTCCACGATGTGGAGCTACCTGTCGGGATTCGCCGCGCTCGTCTACATCGGGGCGCCGGTCGTCTACCTGACGATGGGCATCCTCCCGGTCAACGCCCTCAGCCTCGAGTTCTTCCTGCGGCTCATCCCGTTCCTGGTCATCAACCAGCTGCTGTTCTTCGTGGTCGCGGACGGGCGCAAGACCTGGCGTGGCCAGCAGTACTCCCTCGCCCTGTTCCCGGTGTGGATCGCCTCGTTCACGACCGCCTTCGGCAACGTGTTTCTCGGACGGAGCCTCGACTTCGCGGTCACTCCCAAGACGAAGCGCGCGCCGACGGGACCCGCCTGGCACCTGATCCGCCCGCAGCTGTGGGCGATGGGTCTCCTCGTGCTGGCCCTGGCAGCCGGGACTGCCCGGATGGCGGCGGGACAGGCCAACATCCCCGGCAGCCTCTTCAACATGCTCTGGGTCGTCTTCGACCTGCTCATCTTCTCCGTCATCATCAGGGCGGCGCTCTACCGCGGCTTCGAGCCTCAGGACGTCGCTGTCCCCTCCCCCCTCAGCACCAGTCCCGCCCACCTAGGAGCACCATGATCGATTTCGCGGTCCACACCCGAGACGACGGCGTCGGCGTCGTGACACCCGAGGGACGCCTCAACATGGTGTCCGCGCGCCGGCTCAAGGAGATCCTCTCCGAGCTGGTCGCGGCCGGGACGACCCGCATCGTGGTCGACCTGGGCGAGACGACCTTCCTCGACTCCTCGGGGCTCGGCGCGCTCATCGGCGGGCTCAAGTCGGCCCGACAGGCCGGTGGCGACCTGCGCATCGCCCGGGTGTCCCCTGCTGTCATGACCGTCTTCGAGCTGACCAACCTCGACCGGGTGCTGCGCGCTCGTGACTCCGTGGACAGCGCCTTCGATGACTGAGCCGGGTCCGGCACGTGAGGTCGTCGGGCTGGAGAACCGGCTCGCTCTGTCGGCGCCGGCCACCCTGGAGATCATGGACCTCGTGCACGCCATGCTCGAGCACGTGTGGGGCAGCAACCCCGACGTCTCCGACCGGGACCGCATGCGCTTCGAGATGTCGGTGATCGAGATCCTGGGCAACGTCGTGGAACACGCCTACGCGGCGGACCACGTCAGCGACCCGGGGATGGACGGTCGACGTTTCGACATCGTCATCGGGGTGACCCACGAGGCGCTGATGGCGCACCTGAGCGACAACGGGCTGCCGACGGCCCTCGACCTGGGTGGCGTCGCGATGCCTGATGAGCTCGCCGAGTCGGGACGAGGTCTGGCGCTGGCCACCGCGGCCCTGGACGACCTGTCCTACGAGCGCCTCGAGGGTCGCAACCACTGGGATCTCCTCTGCCTGCGTAGCACCGGCTGACGATGACCCGACGCACGTGCTTCCTCGCGGCCCTGAGCTCCGCGGTGGTGGTGCTGGCCGCGCTGCTCCCCACCCTGCCGGCCTCCGCCTCTGCCTCTGCCTCCGCCGATGACACGATGCCCCGGCCTGCGCGCGGAGCACCCTGGTTCGGACCCGAGCTCGACATCGAGACGGCCGTCCCCCAGGGCTACGCCGCCGACCTCGGCGCCTCCCCGTCGTCCTTCACCTTCCAGGTCGACTACCCCCTGAGCGACGAGGACCAGGTCTTCCTCGAGCGTCAGGTCCGCGCGATCGCGTCCCTCGGCGCCGTGGTCGTGCTCGACCTCCAACCACGGACGCCACTCGAGGGACTGGCGCTGACCGATGCCGAGGCGCTCGGCGTCCTCCTCGACGACCTGCACGACGAGCTCGCCACCTGGTTCCTCGTGCGGTTCGGCGCCGAGATGAACGGGTCGTGGGAGCCCTGGGGACAGCAGCCGGGCCCCTACAAGGCTGCCTTCCGTCTGCTCGCGAGGAGCCTGGACACCACGGCGCCCCACGTCGAGATGGTGTGGTCGCCCGTCTACGGCTCCGGCTACCCCTTCCGCCAGGACCAGGGGGCCGACGGAGACATCGGGCTTCCGGACGAGGTCGAGGTCGCTCCCCTGGACACCAACGGTGACGGACGTCTCGCTCCTGGTGACGACCCCTACGGTCCCTACTTCCCGGGAGACGGTGTCGTGGACTGGGTCGGCCTGACGCTCTACCGCTTCGGCCAGGACCAGGGCATCGAGAGCAACGTCGTGCCCACCGGTGAGTACGACGCCCGGCTCGCCGAGACGTGGGGCTACGGCGAGGGCGACAACGGCCGCCCCTTCTACGACCGCTTCGCACTGGGCGGCGGGCGGCCCATGCTCGTGCAGACCGCGGCTCTCTACAACCCTGCCGTGGGTGGGGCGAGCGAGCTCGCCCTGAAGCGTTCGTGGTGGCGTCAGGTCTTCGCCAGCACGGCCGACCACCCCCTCATCGGGCTGATCAGCTGGCTGGAGGTGGACCGGGTCGAGCCCGAGGTGGACACCGTCGCGGTGGACTGGCGGGTCACCGCCGACGCTGACGTCGCGGCGGCCATCAGTGCCGACCTGGCCGCCTCGTCCGTCGACCTGGGCCCCGTGAGCACTCCTGTGGCGGACCCGGCGCCGCGCCCGGGCGACGAGGACCCTGCGGAGGAGCGCGACGGCTCCTTCGTCCCCGCCCCCAGCAGCGACCTCCCGGTGGGGGTCACCCCGGACGTGGACGTCCGCGCGCTCGGCTCCGGCGCCCTGGTCCTCCTGGGTCTGCTCGTCCTCGCGCTGCTGGCTCGCCGCCGGCCCGCGTGGGCGAGCGGGGTGGACCCGAGCGATCCGCGGGACCCACGCCTCGACCTGGTCCGGGGTGGGCTGGTCGTCCTCGTCGTGGCCGGTCACCTCGCGGTCGTCCTGGGCCACCTCGACGTGGCGCGGTCGGGCCTCGGTGTGATCCCGGTGGCCGAGGCACTGGTGCTCGTCTCGGGTCTCGCGATCGCGACCTCGCCGGTCGTCCGGTCCTGGCGCCGGGCCGGTCGCCTCTACGCCGTGGCCGTGCTGACCGCGTTCGGTGTGCATGTCGTCAGCCTGGTGCCCGTGCTGGACGTCCACCGGCTCCTGAACCTGCGCGACCCCTCCACCGGAAGGGTGCGCGACCTCTTCCCGGACGCTGATCACCTCTTCGACTACCCCACCCCGTGGGCGGCCGCCCGGCGTCTGCTGCTCCTGGAGGTCGGTCCCTGGGCCACCAGCATCCTGGGGCTCTTCGTGCTCCTCGGCCTGGCCGCCCCCGTGGTGTTCTTCCTGCTGCGGCGTCGGCTCTGGTGGGTCGTCCTCGGTCTCTCCTGGGCGCTGTGGGTCCTGGGCGGGGTGTGGCACCCAGGGTGGTCACCGGCGCAGTTCGCGGACACCTATCCGCCGCTGGCCTGGCAGCTGCTCTTCGTGCACGGTCTCGTCCTCGGGCACCATCGCCGCGCCGTCGCGAGGTGGCTCCGCACGGGGACGGGGACGGTCACTGCCTGCGTCGCCGTGACGGCGTACGCCGGTGTCGTCGGGTGGTGGTGGCTCGATGGTCGCAGGCTCGACGAGGGACTCCTCGCGGGTGCCGACCTGCCCGTCGGCAGGCTGGCCCTGGTCCTGGTGTCCGCCCTGGTCACCACTGCCCTGGTCACGGACGTGTGGCGACCGCTGTCCCGGACGCTGGGCCGGCTGCTGGCCCCGCTCGGCCGGCACGCCGTCTCGGTGCTCGTCGGTCACGTCGTGGTCCTGCTCGCCGTCGCGGCACTCCTCGATCGGGGCTAGCGGCGCCGGACCGACGAGCCGGACTCGAGCTGGGTCCGGTCGATGACCGCGCGCGCCTTGCGACGGTAGCGCCAGATCTGGAGCAGGCCGATCGCCCAGAGGACGTACTGCGTGCTCATCGCCCACTGGAACGCCTCCGGCGTGTATGCCGTGCTGTCACCCGGGGTGCGCCAGTCGAGGACGACGCCGATCGCCACCACGAGGATCAGCGACGCGGTGAAGCCGGCCTGGTTGATGATGCCGCTGGCACTCGCGAGCCTCTCGACGGGGTTGGAGGTGCGACCGAGGTCGAAGCCGATCATCGAGGCCGGTCCGCCGACTCCCGCGACCAGCACGAGCAGCACCAGGAGGGGCAGTGGGGCGTCTCCCGGCCAGAGGAGCACCACGGTCCAGGCCGCGACGATCGCCCAGACGATGCTGAGCACGATCGTGGAGCGGTGCCAGGGGTGCCGACCGATCAGCACGCCGAGCACCGGGCCGCTGACCATGACGGCGAGGATCATCAACGAGAGCAGCACGCCGGCCTGCCGCGGCGACAGCCCCTCGCCGCGCACCAGGAACGGGAAGCCCCAGAGCAGGGTCAGGGCGGTCGCGCTGAACTGGGTGGAGAAGTGCATCCAGAATCCCAGGCGGGTGCCGGGGTGGGCCCACGAGGCGGCGAGGGTCTGTCGCACCGCGCTCCAGGACATCTGCGGTCCACGCAGGTTGCGGCCGTCCGGCGAGTCGTGCACCGCGACCAGGATCGCGACCGCGAGCAGGACGCCGAGGCCGGCCGCCGCGAGGTAGGCCGTCGTCCAGCCCCATCGTCCGAGCGCGTAGGTCATCGGGATCGCCGCGCCGATCGCGCCGACCTGGCCGAGGGTGCCGGTCACCTGGGTGAAGAAGGGGACGCGACGCGCGGGGAACCAGCGGCTCACCAGGCGCAGCACGCAGATGAACGTGAGGGCGTCGCCGACCCCCACGACGGTCCGCGCGAGGAGCGCGACCGGATAGCTCTCGGCGACCGCGAACAACGCCTGCGCGGCGGTGAGCAGCAGGGTGCCGACCAGCATCACGCTGCGGGAGCCGAACCGGTCGACCAGCAGCCCCACCGGGATCTGCATCCCGGCGTAGACGAGCAGCTGCAGCATCGTGAACGTCGCCAGCTGGGAGGCGGAGATGTCGAAGCGCTCGGTCGCCGCGAGCCCGGCGACGGCCAGGGAGGAGCGGTGGAAGACCGCGACGAGATAGACCGCCAGGCCCACACCCCAGACCGTGAGCACGGTCCTGGTCGGCGGCGGGACGGTCACGTCGCGAGCGTAGACCGCTCAATCGAGACAGAACTCGTTGCCCTCCGGGTCCTGCATGACCACGAAGCCGTGGCTCAGCGGGGGCTCGGGATCGTGCCGGCGCACCCGGGTCGCGCCGAGAGCCACCAACCGCTCCGCCTCCGACTCCAGGGCCGACATCCGCCCCTCTCCCTCGAGCCCCGGGGCGGCGCGGACGTCGAGATGGACCCGGTTCTTGGCACTCTTGCCCTCCGGCACGACCTGGAAGAACAGCCGCGGCCCGGCGCCGCTCGGGTCGTGGCAGGCCGAGCGGGTGTTGCGCTCCTGGGGAGGCACACCGAAGGCGTCGAGGGCGGCGTCCCAGGTGTCGAAGCCGGGCGGCGGGGCGTCCAGGCGATAGCCGAGGACCTCGGTCCAGAAGCCCGCGAGGGCCTGGGGGTCGGCACAGTCGAAGGTGACCTGCAGCTCTCTCACGTCCATGCCCGACGATAACCACACCGGCGCCGCCCGCGGTAGACGGCTCTGGTTAGGTTCGTGCTGTGGAGACAGACGAGGTCCTGGCCCTGGTCCGCGAGGTGGCCGAGGAGGTCATCAACCCACGCTTCCGGGCGTTGGGCGCCCACGAGGTCTCCGAGAAGAACCCCGGCGACCTGGTCACCGTCGCCGACCACGAGGCCGAGGTGCTCCTCACCGAGGCCCTGCTCCGGGCCTACCCGGACGCGCTCGTCCTGGGCGAGGAGGCGACGGCCGCCGACGCCTCGCTGCTCGACCGCTACCGCGTCGCCGAGCACGCCTTCACCGTCGACCCCGTCGACGGGACGAAGAACTTCGTCAACGGCTCGCCCGACCACGCCGTCATGGTGGCCGAGCTGCTCCGCGGCGAGGTCGTGCGCAGCTGGATCTGGCAGCCGCAGCACGAGGTCGCCTACGTCGCGGAGCTGGGCGCGGGTGCGTGGCGCAACGGCGAGCGACTGGTGCGACCGGAGCCGGGCAGCGACCTGCGCGGCGTGACCTCCCGGCGCAGCTGGATCGGGCATTCGTTGGGCACGCTGCGCGAGCTCGAGCTGACCTGGATCTGCTGCGGCGTCGACTACCCGCAGGTGGTCCAGGGCGCCGCCGACTATGCGCTCTACCGGGTCGCCAAGCCCTGGGACCACGCTCCGGGCTCGCTCCTGCTGACCGAGGCGGGCGGTCACGTCGGCACCTTCGACGGCGACCCCTACCGACCTCAGGACGCGATGCCCCGCGGGCTGGTCGTGGCGGGCGACCGCTCGTCGTACGAGCTGGTGCAGGGGCTGGTCGGCGGGCTACCCGGTCGCTGAGCGCGTCACAGGGGTCGGACCGTGAGCGCCTGCGACATGGTGCCCAGCGGGCCGTCCTGGTCGTGCAGGACGGTGCTGGTGATGCCCAGGCCCCCGGCGCCGAAGGAGACCGTGGTGTCGAAGCCCGTCCACCCGCCGCGCGGCGAGCGCAGCAGGTGGGCGGTCATGTCGACGTTGGGGAACGCCACCTCGCGCGGCTCCGCGCGCACGACCATGCCGTTGGCGATGTCGACCAGCGACGCCAGTGCCGCGAGCGGGCTGACCTCCTCGTCGGCGAGCAGCGGCACCCGGCTGCGCACCCAGAACGTGCCCCGACCGGGCTCGTGGAGGTGGCGTCGTACGTCGACCGACCCGATGAAGCCGCCGGGCCACACCGTCGTCCCGTCCCAGACCGGGGTGTCGTCCACCGGCGGGATCCGCGGCAGCGCACTCGCCGCGAGGTGGCCCGTCTCCCCCGGCTGCAGCAGCCACGCCCGGAGCCGGACCACGACGCGGTCGGCGTGGCTCAGCCGGGCCTCGACCAGCTCGATGGTGCGCCCGGGTCGCACCACCTCGACCTCGACGTCCACCACGTCGACCGGCATCGTGCCGAGGATGTCGTAGGAGAGCCGCGAGACGACCACGTCGTCGTCGCGCCGGCGGCGGCGGTCGCCCTCGACGACGTGGACCATCAGTCCGAGCGCCGGCGCGACGTGCTGGGTCGCGGTGTCCCACGCTCCGCCGACGTGCTCGGTCGCCCGGAACGCACCGGTGTCGAGCCGCTGGAAAAAGGCCGTGTCGTCTCCCGAGGTCACGACACCATCGTGCCAGCGCCCGGGGTGGGTCCGGCTGGCGCCGGTGCGTCGTAGGGTCGCCCCATGGGGCGGGTGATCTTCATGTGCGGGCCCTCGGGCGCCGGCAAGTCGACCTACGCCCGACGGCTGGAGGACGCGGGGATGGTGCGGCTCTCCTTCGACGCGGAGATGTGGCGCCGCGGGATCGCGACGGTGCCGCTGCCGCCAGCGCTGCGCGCCGAGATCGACGCCGACCTCAAGGCCCGGCTGCTCGCCCTCGTGGCGGACGACCGCGACGTGGTCCTCGACTTCTCGTTCTGGTCCCGGGCGATGCGCGACGACTACCGGGCGCTCCTCGCCGGCACCGGCGTCGTCCCCGAGACCGTCTACCTCGCCACGGACCGCGCGACCGTCCTCGCCCGCGTGCGCGCCCGCCGCGGTGCCCACCCCGACGACCATGTCCTGCCCGACGACCTCGCCGCCGCCCACTACGACAACTTCGAGCCCCCGAGCGAGGACGAGGGCCCCCTCACCGTCCTCGGCTGACACCCCCAGGAATCCACAAGGCCGGGCAGGCACTGTGGCCCGACGACGCCAGACAGCATGCTCCCCGACCCCGAGGCGGTCTCCGGCATGCCGTCACACGACTCTCGGAGGACGACATGCGAGGACTGCCACCCAGGGTCATCCGCGCCTGCGCGCGCGGCGTCGCCGTGAAGCACCTGCTGGTGGCCGGCGTGGCGGCCACGACGGTCGTGGTGGTGACGGCATCGACCCTGGCGGGTCGCGACGTCCCTCTCGCCGGGAGCGCCTCCTTCGGTCTCGGACCGGACATCACCGACCAGGCCCTCCACGGGCCCGCGGTCTCGGCCACCCCCGCCTGGGTGCAGCAGCGCAAGGGCACGCCCAAGCTCCCGGCATCGGCGTACGACGACCTGGACATCCCGACGACGGCACTCGTCGCCTACCAGCGCGCGGCCTTCGTGATCGGCCAGGTCGACGCCTCCTGCGGCCTGAGCTGGACCCTCCTCGCGGCGATCGGCCGGGTGGAGTCCGACCACGGCCGCTCCGGAGGCGCCCAGCTGCTGGATGACGGGACCTCCAGCCCCTCCATCCGCGGCGTCGCGCTCGACGGCACCGGCCCGGTCGCCACGATCCGCGACACCGATGGCGGTCAGCTCGACGGGGACACCGTGTGGGACCGCGCGGTCGGTCCGATGCAGTTCCTCCCCTCGACCTGGTCGGTCATCGGGGTCGACGCGGACAGCGACTCGGTGCGCTCACCCGACGACATCGCCGACGCCGCGCTCGCCGCGGCCGTGTTCCTCTGCAGCGCCCCCGACGACCTGACGACCCGGGCCGGACGTCGCACCGCCGTCCACCTCTACAACCCGTCGAGCTCCTACGTCTCGAGCGTCCTGGCCATCGACCGGGCCTACCGCGCAGGCGAGTACTACACCCCGGAGCAGGTCATTCCGGGCGCCTCGGTCTGGATCCTGTCCGCCGACGCGGACCTCCCCGTCGGTGGGCTCCCCGGCACCCTGACCGAGAGCAGCGACGACGCGCTCACCGCCGCGACGCCGCTCGTCCCTGCGGCGCCGGACGGGCCCCAGCCGCCCGCTGCCGGGCCCACACCCGCACCGCCGCCGACCGGCACGCCCTTCCCCACCCCGACGCCTACGCCTACGCCGACGCCGACTCCCACGGACCCGCCCACGCCGACTCCCACGGACCCCGCCGACCCCGCGGGGACGCCCGAGCCCGCCCCGACACCCTCGCCGGACCCCTCCCCCCTCACCAGGCCCTTCGCCGGACCCCTCCGACGGACCGAGCCCGGACCCGGACCCGGCTCCGTTCCAGCTGATCGGGGTCCTCACGGCCTGCGACGCCGGCTGGTGCCTCGACGGCCGGCCCCTCGACCTCGGCGGCTCCGACTTCCTGGCGGGGACGGCGGGCGCGGACTTCGACGGCGACGGCAACGTGTCGTCGTACCTCCAGGAGATCACCGGCCTGGCCGGCACCGAGGTGCGCGTGATCGTGGCGCCCGAGACCGCCCCGGCGCGGGTCCTGGTCCTCAACGGCCTCGCCTACGTCGTGGACTGAGAGTTCCCCGGTCGCCGGGCGGTCGGCTCGTCAGAGGACGAAACGGCTGCTGGGCCACAGCTCGGCGAGCGGCACCTCCGGCAGGCGAGCCGCCACCGCACGGTAGACGCCGGCGAAGTGCTCGGCGACAGCCCTCTCCGTGGCCTCGCCGATCACGTCGGCAGTGGGAGAGGCATGCACCCGCTTGGCGACGTCAGGCGCGACGAAGTCGATGCCGGCCTGGTGGCACAGGCGTCGCGTGGTGGTCTCGGTGAAGAGGTCCTCGTAGAGACCGAGGAACACCTCGTGGGGAGCGAAGACCTCGTCGATCGTCGCCAGGGTCAGGTCGTAGCGGGTCCGGCTCGCGTAGGCGGCATCCGCGAAGTGCTGCTGCAGGAAGTCCGAGGACGACTGCGCCCCCGCAGGGTGGTTCTCGTAGAGGCGCGCATGCATCCGGACCTGGGACCAGACACGCTGCACCGGGTCACGCATCAGGAAGACCGGCAGGGTGACGACTCCCCTGCGGGCGAACCCGTCGCGGATCATCCGTAGCCGATCGGCCGCCAGCATCCCGTAGGCGGGTGTCACGTCGGCGGCGAGCCTGGTGTCGGGCGTCGAGTGCAGCAGTCCTGTGAAGTAGTCGAAGTAGAGCTCAGGGTCGAGGTACATGCTCAGCCGGTGCGCCGCCCTCGCCGCGGACTGGTCCCCCGGTGACGGGTCTGCCTCGAAGCGGGCCTGGGCGAACAGGCGCCGACGCACGGCCCCCTCCGCCTCGAGGTCGAGCGCGTCGAAGACGTGGTACTCCTTGCGGTAGCCGTGGGCGAACTGCGCCGAGCCCATCAGGTAGTCATACATCCACGTCGTCCCACCCTTCTGGCAGCCCAGCCCGAGGAGGAACGTCTTCGTCACGGCATGACTCTAGGCGAGCCCGCGTCGAGACCCGGTACGCCGAGACAGGGCTTCATGGACGGGCACTGCTGGAGGCGGCCTCCTGCCTCACCGGAGTCTCGACGCGACCTCGCCGAGGGCTCGGTCGGCTCGACCACCGAATAGGAGTCGCTGGTCGAGCGCTTCCCATTCGTCGCTCGAGGGCATCACCTTCGCTGGTCGAGCCGGGCGAGCGCCAGCGAGCCCGCGTCGAGACCCTCCCCCTCGCTGGTCGAGCCGGGCGAGCGCCAGCGAGCCCGCGTCGAGACCGAGTACGCCGAGAAGCAGCGCGGGGGCGGTCTCGTCCTCGCTGGAGTCTCGACGCGACCTCGCCGAGGGCTCGGTCGGCTCGACCACCGAACAGGGTTGCTGGTCGAGCCGGGCGAGCGCCAGCGAGCCCGCGTCGAGACCGAGACGCCGAGAAGCAGCGCGGGGGCGGTCTCGTCCTCGCTGGAGTCTCGACGCGACCTCGCCGAGGGCTCGGTCGGCTCGACCACCGAACAGGGTTGCTGGTCGAGCCGGGCGAGCGCAGCGAGTCCGCGTCGAGACCTTCGTGAGGCGAGAGGCAGCCGTCCCTCACTCGCGCTTGGTGAAGGAGACCTTCCGGCCCGGGTGGTGCGTGGTGTCGTAGTCGGGGTGGTGGGCGAGGTGGTGATGTCGCGAGCACAGCAACCGGCCCACCGTCGACCGAGTGTGCCGCCGCCGTGGGACCACGGTACCTCGTGGTGGGCCTCGCACCACGCCGCGGGCCGGTCGCAGCCGAGGGTGGTGCAGCCGCGGTCGCGGGTGACCAGCGCGATGCGTTGGGTCTCGGAGTGGAACCTGCGTTTGCGGCCGACGTCGAGGACCTGGGAGTCACCGCCGAGGACGACGGGGATGATCCCGGCCTGGCACGCGAGTCGCCTCGCGAGGCTGGGGCTGATCAGGGTCCCGGTGTCGAGCTGTGCTGCCTTCAGCCCACCCAGGAGGGTCTCGTAGTCCATGGTGACGACCACGGTCGCGCACAGGCCGCCGGCGTCGGGGAGCCGATCGACCGGGTAGCGCTGGAGGTAGTCACCGAACGCGGTCCCCATCCCTTCCGGGGTCGCGCCGCTGTTGCCGCGCCTGGGTGAGGCCAACGCGTGGAGGGCTGTGCGGAGCAGGTCGGCCTGCCAGGTCGGGAGGGTGAACCTCCCGTAGGTCTTGCCGTGTCCGTCGTCGGTCATCGTCAACCGAGCCGCCTTCTCGGCTGCGCGTTCTTCGGCTTCGAGCTGGGCGGCGAGCTGGGCCTCACCGACCTCGGGGGCGACCACGTCGAGGACTCGTTTGCCCAGCACCCGCAACGCCTTCGCGTCGTGGTGTGCCGCCGCGTCCAGGAGGTGCACGCGTGCCTGGTCCCGGACACCGGGGTCGACGTCATCGGGGAGTGCGTCCACGGCGTCGACCACGACCCGTGGCCTGGTCGGGACGCAGGCCACCGGCCGACAACGCCGCACCCACTGAGGTGTGGCGGGCATCGACCGCAACCGCGTGCTTCACCAACCGGTGCGCCTCCACCGCCGTCATCCGGGTCTCGTGCGCCAACCACGCACCCACCGAGGTCGCGCCCACCGCATCGACGGCACCGGAGTGGTGGGCGTGCGCAGCGACCTTGAGTCCGAGGCCTTCGAGCCGGGACCTGACGCGGGCGTCGGCGAGCAGCGCCTGCCTGGTCTCGGCGGGGCTCAGGGGCCAGGTCTGGGCGTCCGCGACCGCTGCCAACGTGGCCTCGAGCTGTGCGTAGGCAGCGAGGATCGGCTGGTGCCGATCGCCGTGCTGGTCGCGGTTGCCCATAGGTCCATTGGATCAGGGGCCACCGACAGTCAGACCCCTTCTCGGCGGTCGAATTCCCCCATCTGGGTGAGACAACAGAATAAAGTTTCGAACTCCTGGTGCCACGAGCTGGGTGTGTCTCGGCCCCCATGGCGACCGAAGCGCACTCATCCAACGAGTAGCCGCAAGTCGGATGGCTCGGAGCGTGCCAAGCCTGGAGGCCAGAGTGCGCTAGAAGCTCATGTCTGCGGCAAGCCTCTGGACGGATACGTTCGCTTCGCTCATCAGCGATGAGTCTCGCGGCGGGCTTCGGTCTCTATGACGCGAGACCATCGCGCTCGAAGTCTGGAGGAATTTTTGAAGCTGCTTCTCACGTCCGGGGGCGTCACAAACGCCAGCATCCGCGACGCTCTGGTCGAGATGCTGGGCAAACCGATCGAGGCGTCGAGCGCGATGTGCATCCCCACCGCGATGTACGGCCACCCCTCGAACGGGCCCGGGGAAAGGGCCTGGCGGTTCATCAGCGGACAGCAGTCCGGGAACCCGATGGTCGACCTGGGCTGGAGGTCGATGGGCGTGCTGGAGCTCACCGCGCTGCCCAGCATCGACGACGAGGTCTGGGTGCCGCGTGTGCGAGAGGCCGACGTGCTACTGGCCGCAGGCGGCGACGTGCTCTACCTGTGCCACTGGATGCGCGAGTCCGGGCTGACCGACTTGCTCCCCTCGCTCAAGGACACGGTGTGGGTGGGACTGAGCGCGGGCAGCATGGTGATGACCCCTGAGGTCGGTGAGGACTTCATCCAGTGGCGCCCCCCGTCCGGCGACCACAGCACGTTGGGCCTCGTCGACTTCTCGATCTGCCCGCACCTTGCCCTGGACGGCAATCCCGGAAACGCGCTTGCCGAGGCAGAGCAGTGGGCCGCCGGGCTCTCCGGCCCGGCGTACGCCATCGACGACCAGACCGCCATCAAGGCAGACGGCGGCACCATCGAGGTGGTGTCAGAAGGCCACTGGAAGAAGTTGACCTGACTCCGCGGCCGCCAGCCCGGTCAGCCGCGTGGAGAGGCGCACGCTGCTGCCGCGATCCGCGCGCAGCTGCCGACTTGCGGGCGTCGCGGTTATCGGTCCACGTCTCCGGCGTGCTCGATACTGTGAAGCCATGTCGGGGTCCGCGCGCGTGATGTTCGTCGTGTCCGGATTAGCCGCGAGTGGCAAGACAACGGTCGGTCGAGCGCTCAGTGAGGGCTTGTCGCTACCCGTCATTGACAAGGACGACATTCTCGAAGCGCTGTTCGACAGCATGGGGTGCGAGGACCGCGAGCAGCGGCACCGGCTCAGCCGAGCGAGCGACGAGGTCCTGTTCAGGGTTGCCGCATCATCTGGTTCTGCGGTCCTGGTGAACTGGTGGGACCACGACACCGCACCCGACCGGCTCCGAGCAATCGCCGACTTCGCCATCGAGGTCTTCTGCGAGTGCCCTATCGAGGTGGCTGCGGCCCGGTTCGCATCTCGGCAACGCCACCCCGGGCACCTCGACAGGCTCCGCACACCCGAGGAGCACGCCGAGGGAATCCGCCGACTGCGCGAGTCCTACCGTGGCCCCCTCCGGCTCAACGACTCGCTGGTCACAGTCGACACAGGCCGACCGGTCGACGTCGACGTGCTCCTCGCGGACGTGCGCGCCGCCCTCGCGTTGGCCCTTCAGCCGACGCCGATTCCGTGTAATGGGACCCACCCAGTGAGAAGGACCCCGATGTGATGTCTCGGGGCATCGGTGACAGTTCCGTCTCACGACACCGGTGATTCAGGACATCGCACCCGGTGCGGTCTCGACGCGACCTCGCTGACGCTCGGTCGGCTCGACCAACGAAGGATCTCCCCGGCTCGACCGACACGGGACCGGCTGGCCCGACCAGCACTCCATCGGTCGGCTCGACCGACGAACGAGACCTCGCGCAGCGAGCGGGTCGCCCGCCTACTTGGTGGCCTCCATCATCTGGCGCAGCTCCTTCTTGAGGTCCGAGATCTCGTCGCGCATGCGGGCGGCGACCTCGAACTGGAGCTCGGCGGCGGCGGCCTTCATCTGGTCGGTCAGCTCCTGGATCAGCGAGGCGAGCTCGGAGCTCGGCATGCCGGCCAGGTCCTTGGCGTGCTGGCCGGAGGCGGCCTTGGACAGGCCGGGGACCGGCTGCCGGGCCTTGACCCCGCCGGCGCGGCCCTTGGCGGCGGTGCCGGCCCAGGTCTCGAGGAGCTCCTGGGTGTTCTCGTCCTCGCGGGCGAGCATCTCGGTGATGTCGGCGATCTTCTTGCGCAGTGGAGTCGGGTCGATGCCGTGCTCGGTGTTGTAGGCGACCTGGATCTCGCGACGCCGGTTGGTCTCGTCGATCGCGCGCTCCATGGAGGGCGTGATCTTGTCGGCATACATGTGGACCTGGCCGGACACGTTGCGGGCGGCGCGACCGATCGTCTGGATCAGCGACTTGTCGGAGCGCAGGAAGCCCTCCTTGTCGGCGTCGAGGATCGAGACCAGCGACACCTCGGGCAGGTCGAGCCCCTCGCGCAGCAGGTTGATGCCGACGAGGACGTCGTACTCCCCCAGCCGGAGGTCGCGGAGCAGCTCGATGCGCTTGAGCGTGTCGACCTCCGAGTGGAGGTAGCGGGTGCGGATGCCGGCGTCGAGGAGGTAGTCGGTGAGGTCCTCGGACATCTTCTTGGTCAGCGTGGTGACCAGGACCCGCTCGTGCTTGTCCGCGCGGGTGCGGATCTCGTCGATGAGGTCGTCGATCTGACCCTTGGTCGGCTTGATGACGACCTCGGGGTCGATCAGGCCGGTCGGACGGATGATCTGCTGGACCGTGTCCGGCTGGCCGTCGGGGCCGGTGACCTTGTCGAGCTCGTAGTTGCCGGGGGTCGCCGAGAGGTAGATCGTCTGGCCGATCCGCTCCAGGAACTCCTCCCAGCGCAGCGGTCGGTTGTCCATCGCGCTGGGCAGCCGGAAGCCGTGGTCGACCAGGTTGCGCTTGCGCGACATGTCACCCTCGTACATCCCGCCGATCTGCGGGACGGCGACGTGGGACTCGTCGACCACCACGAGATAGTCCTCGGGGAAGTAGTCGAGCAGGCAGTTGGGGGCCGAGCCGCGCGAGCGGCCGTCCATGTGCATCGAGTAGTTCTCGATGCCGGAGCAGGAGCCGACCTGGCGCATCATCTCGACGTCGTACGACGTGCGCATCCGCAGGCGCTGGGCCTCGAGGAGCTTGCCCTGCTTCTCGAAGGTGGCGAGCTGCTCCTCGAGCTCGGCCTCGATGCCGATGATCGCGCGCTCCATGCGCTCGGGACCGGCGACGTAGTGGGTCGCGGGGAAGACGTAGAGCTCGGTGTCCTCGGTCAGCACCTCACCCGTCACCGCGTGGAGGGTCATCAGCCGCTCGACCTCGTCGCCGAAGAACTCGATGCGCACCGCGTGCTCCTCGTAGACCGGGAAGATCTCGAGGGTGTCGCCGCGAACCCGGAAGGTGCCCCGGGTGAAGGACATGTCGTTGCGCGTGTATTGGATCTCGACGAGCTGGCGCAGGATCGAGTCGCGGTCGCGCTCCTCGCCCACGCGCACCCGCAGCATGCGGTCGACGTATTCCTGGGGGGTGCCGAGACCGTAGATGCAGGACACCGTGGAGACGACGATGACGTCGCGCCGGGTCAGCAGCGAGTTGGTCGCGGAGTGGCGCAGCCGCTCGACCTCCTCGTTGATGGAGGAGTCCTTCTCGATGTAGGTGTCGGTCTGGGGGACGTAGGCCTCGGGCTGGTAGTAGTCGTAGTAGGAGACGAAGTACTCGATGGCGTTGTCGGGGAAGAGCTGGCGCAGCTCGTTGGCGAACTGCGCGGCGAGCGTCTTGTTGGGCTGGAGCACCAGCATCGGGCGCTGCACCTGCTCGGCCACCCAGGCCACCGTGGCGGTCTTGCCGGTGCCGGTGGCGCCCAGCAGCACGACGTCCTGGACGCCGCCGTTGATGCGCTTGGTGATCTCCTTGATGGCTGCGGGCTGGTCTCCGCTGGGCTGGTAGTCGGCCTCCACGTGGAAGGGCGCCACGCGGCGCTCGAGATCGGTGACAGGACGCATGGATCCAGCCTACGGGCGACCACCGACAGAGCCCCAGCGTGCGCCTGACCTCGCTCAGAGCAGCGGTCGCAGCGGCGCCAGGACGAACTCGGTGAACTTGCGGTGCAGGTCGCGCGCCTCCCACTCGAGGCTGGTCAGCTCGAGGCAGTGGGTCATGTCGGTGACGAAGATCTGCTCGAGCTGTCGGGCCAGCGACTCGTTGATGAACTCGACGTTGATCTCGTAGTTGCCGGTGAGGCTCAGGCGGTCGATGTTGGCGGTGCCGACGGTCGACCAGGTGCCGTCGACGGTCGCGGTCTTGGCGTGGACCATCGCGTCGCGGTAGCGGAAGACCCGGACGCCGGCGTCGAGCAGCTGGGAGAAGTAGCCGCGCGAGATCCAGTCAGCCACGATGTGGTTGGACTTCAGCGGCAGCAGCAGGCGTACGTCGACGCCGCGACGCGCCGCGTCCCGCATCGCGTCGACGAAGTCCTGGTCGGGGGTGAAGTAGGCGGTGGTGATCCACACGTTCGTGCTGGCCCGGTTGATGGCCTCGATGTACATCGACCGGATGGGGAACATCCACAGCCGCGGGACATTGCGCTGGACGCGGATCTGCGGCTCCCACGAGGAGGCGGTCTCGAGCAGCAGCGGCCGCTCGCTGTGGCGGATCCGCCGTCGTCGGTTGAGGTTCCAGAAGTCGGCGAAGGCGCGCTTGAGGTCCCACACGGCCGGGCCGTTGATGCGCACGTGGGTGTCGCGCCACTCGGTCTCGTAGGAGGATCCGATGTTGTAGCCGCCGACGAAGCCGGTGTCGTCGTCGACGACGAGGATCTTGCGGTGGTCGCGCCCGTAGCGACTCAGGTCGAAGAACCGCCACCCCGCGGCGTAGACGGGGTAGCGCAGCACCAGCATGTTGTCGGGGAAGCGCTTGAAGACCGGCGACACGACCAGGTTGGCGAAGCCGTCGTAGATGCAGTAGACCTCGACGCCGCGGTCGGCGGCCGCCGCGAGCGCGTCCTTGAACCGCTCCCCGATCGCGTCGCCCTTCCAGATGTAGGTCTCGAAGAGGATCTGCTTCTGGGCACCCTCGATCGCCGCGATCATGTCGTCGTAGAGGTGCTCGCCGAAGGTGTAGGTCGTGACCGTCCCGAAACCCACGTCGACGGTGCTGGGCTCACTGACCGGGAAGGGCCGCGGCTTCTTGCCGCGGCGGCGGTAGGAGTCGACCAGGGACATGACGAGGGCGAGACCGAGCTGCACCGCGAGGACGGTGAGCATGGTCTTGCGGGCGACGGTCAGGAGCCGCGTGGCGGAGGGGCGGCGCAGGGACACGCGGGACAATCTAGCGAGTCACCCGCCCGGGCGTCGGACGACGGTCGCGGGCAGGTGCCGGCGCGGTGACATGCGCGCGCCGTGACGCGGGCGGCGGAGCCCCGCCAGGCCGATCAACGTCGGCACCCGACCTCGCTGCGGCCGCCACGGCTCGAGGTAGGCGGCGAGCTGCTCGTCGTCGAACGGGGTGCCGGTGAGTGCCCAGCCGACGTCCTTGCAGACGTGGTAGTCGCCGAACGACACCGCGTCGGGGTCACCGAAGGTGCGCTGACGCACCTCGGCGCTGGTCCACACGCCGATGCCGGGCAGCGAGCGCATCCGCTCCTCGGCCAGCTCCGGCGCCAGCAGGGCCGTGCGCTCGAGCGCCTCGGCGACCCGTGCCACCGTGACGATCGTGCGGGACCGCGCCGGGTCGATGTGGAGCTTGAGCCACTCCCAGCTCGCGATGGCGCGGATCGCCTCCGGGGTCGGCTGCACCCACAGGCCCAGGTCGGCGCCCGGACCCGGTGCGCGCTCGCCGAAACGGTGCACCAGCATCCGGAAGCCCGCGAAGGCCTCCTGGCCGGTGACCTTCTGCTCGATGATCGCCGGCACCAGCGCCTCCATCACCAGCCCCGTGCGGCCCAGGCGCGCGTGCGGGTGCCGCCGCAGCGCCTCGACGAGCACCGGGTGACGCGGCTCGAAGTCGCTCCAGTCGTCGTCGGCGCCGAGCATCGCCGGGAGTCGGTCGAGCGCCCAGACGGCCCCTGGGCCCCAGGCCTCGCCCACCACGTCGCCCGATCCCGCACGCGCCTCGACGCACAACGCCGCGGGACCCTCCGGCGTACGGATGCCGCGCCAGTGGCGACCCGCCCCGTCGATGCGGTAGGTCGGGTCTCCGCCGCCGCGACGCTGCTGGCGCAGCACGCCCGCGACCGGGCACGGCCAGTCGGGGCGCCAGACCCGCCGCTGCCCTGACGTGCTCATGGACCGAGCGTAGACGGATCCGCCGACCGCCGGCCGGTGCATACCTAGAACACGTTCTACTTCGTGGGTAGCATGCGGGCATGACCCTGCAGATCACCGACGAGGCCCGCGTCCGCACCCTCACCCTGGACCGCCCCGAGGCCCTCAACGCGTTCAACGAGGCGCTCTACGACGCGACCGCCGAGGCGCTGCTCGCCGCCGCGGAGGACCCCGATGTCGCCGTGGTGCTGCTGACCGGCAACGGACGCGCCTTCAGCGCCGGCACCGACCTGCTCGAGATGCACCAGATGGCGACCGACCCCGACTTCGTCCGCGGCACCCACGGCTTCCTCGGACTCCTCGACGCACTGGTCGACTTCCCCAAGCCGCTCGTCTGCGCCGTCAACGGCATCGGGCTCGGCATCGGGATGACGGTCCTGGGCTACGCCGACCTGGCCTTCATGTCCTCGACGGCCAGGCTGAAGTGCCCCTTCACCAGCCTCGGCGTCGCACCGGAGGCCGCGTCGTCCTACCTCTTCCCCCAGCTGCTCGGTCGCCAGGACGCCGCGTGGGTGCTGCTCTCGGCCGAGTGGGTCAGCGCCCAGGACGCCCTGGAGATGGGGCTCGTGTGGCGGGTGTGCGAGCCCGACGACCTGCTGCCCGAGGCACGCCGGCACGCCGCGCTGCTGGCGCGACGACCCATCTCCTCGCTCATGGCCGTCAAGCGCACCATGACCGAGCCGCTGCGCGCCGAGATCCGGGCCGCCCGGGACCGCGAGAACGCCGCGTTCGGCGAGCTGATGGGCGGGCCCGCCAACCTCGAGGCGCTCACCGCCTTCGCCGAGGGGCGCGAGCCCGACTTCACCGCGCTGCCGCCGGGGTGGTGACCTCGTCCGTCGCCCCGCCCGAGGCCCCTGCCGTGCGCCGCCTGACCACCGTGACGAGCACGGCCGCGCTGAGGGCGTAGCAGGGCACGAGGTAGGCGATGACCCCCGCGGGCGGGGAGAGCACGCCCAGTGCGAGGAACGTCGCGAGCCAGAGGCCCAGGTAGGCCTCCGGGTAGCCGCCCAGCAGCCCTGCCGCCCAAGCCTGCGGTGCCTGCCGGGGCTGGTGCTGGGACGACCGCCAGGCCGCCACCAGCTCGCGGACCAGCACCGCCGTGCCGGCTGCCAGCATCGCCCAGAGCACCACGCGCACCGCACCGTACGACGGGTCCTCGACGAGGTCGAGGTAGGTCACGGGCAGCTGCCCCGGGATGCTCAGCAACGGGGTCAGCACGCCGACGCCGATCGCCGGCAGGACGACCGAGCCGAGGGTCGGTCGGGACCGACGGCCCAGCAGCAGGAAGCAGGCCAGCGCGAAGGCGGTCGGCATCACGAGCGCGAAGTTGACCGTGCTCGACAGCGGGACCTCCCCGAGACGGATCGCGTTGGTGGTCGCCTCGGTGTCCCAGGCCCACCAGAGGTGGTCGGGGCCGAACTGGTCGAAGATCGAGTAGAAGCCCTGGTGCACGGCACCGACGCACACCGAGGCGATGAGGGCTCCGCGCACCCGGCCGTGACGCTCGAGCACGCCCAGGCGCTGCACGAGCACCCAGGCGAGGTAGACCAACGCCGGGTAGATCAGCAGGATGTAGAGCGGCAGCCGGTGGTAGAGCAGGCCGACGGTGAACTCGTTGTGGACGAAGACGGCCGACACGTAGTCGTCGATCCCGAAGAGCGCCGGGAAGTAGAGCGGCGGCTCCAGCACGAGCACGTAGGCCACCGCGGCCAGGCACACGCCGAGGTTGGTCGCGTCGCCGGTGTCACGTCGTACGAGCCAGGCGTGACGGACGGCCAGGACCGCGCCGAGCAGCACCAGCAGCTCGATGACCGGCATGGTCGGGTCGGCCAGGTGGCGCGGGTCGCGGAGGTGGAGCAGGGGCGAGGCGTCCTCGCACGCGACGCCGCCGAGCGAGTCGGCGAGCTGGCGGAAGCGATCGGTGCAGAGGTCGGACACGCGGAGAAGGCTATAGTCCTTCACGTCAAGACGAAATAGATTCACCGCAAGGAGTGTCACCATGCCGCCGCCCTCCCCCGACGTCGCCCCGGCCGCCCGCGTCAAGCGACCCCGCCTGGACCACGAGTCGGTCCTGGTGGCGGCAGAGCGCCTGGTGGACCGGGAGGGCTATGACGCGCTGTCCATGACGTTGCTCGCCGGCGAGCTCGACACCCGGGTCTCCTCCCTCTACAACCACGTGGCCAACCTCGAGGACCTCCGCGCGGAGATCCAGGTCAGGGCGATGCAGCTGCTCGGCACCCAGGTCCGGGGCGCCGCCATGGGCCACGCCGGTCCGGACGGCCTGCGCGTGCTGAGCCACTCGCTTCGCGGCTTCGCCCGCACCTATCCCCACCGCTACGCCGCGGTGACGCGCGCCCCCATCGACCGGGAGGCCTTCTTCGCCGCGGCCGCCGGCACCATCGAGGCCCTCGCGGTGATGGTGCGCTCCACCGGCCTGCCGGACGACCGCATCCTGCTGACCGGCATGGCGGTCTTCTCCGCGCTGCACGGCTTCGTCTCCCTCGAGGTGAGCGGCTACTTCGGGGGCGTCGACGACCTGGACGCCGTCTTCGCCCAGGTGATCCGGGGGGCCGTCACGGCCGCACTCCTCGAGAGCAGCGAGCCGGCGCCGATCTGAGGGGCCGATCTGACCCGCTGGACACGACACTCCTTCGTGACCAAGCAGAGCGGGAGACCTCGGTCGGGGCAGCGTCGTGACGCGGCCCACATCTGCTCGGCCGGTGGCTCCGAACACCTCTGTGACGGGCAGACGCCCGGAGAGGGGGGCCCCGATGGCCACCACAGCGACAGCCCCGACGAGGGCCCTGGCGACGCACGAGCGCAGCTGCGGGTGTGGTCAACCGCTCGAGCGGCCGGACACCGAGCACCGGGCCGACCACTGCCCGCGCTGCGGGATCACCCTCCCGCGTCGGCTCGACCCAGCGGAGGTCTTGACCTTCCCCCTGGGACAGGCTGGAGGGTCCTGGGACCGGTGAGCGTCACCGGGGACGAGGATGACCTCCATGGACTACCTGACCATCGGTGACTTCGGCCGGGCCAGCGGGCTCACGGCGAAGGCCCTGCGGCTCTACGACGACCTCGGGCTCCTGCAGCCGGCCGACGTGGACCCCTGGACCGGCTACCGGCGCTACCTGCCCGAGCAGCTGGAGCAGGCGCGCATCGTCGCGCGACTGCGGCTGGTGGGCATGCCCCTGGCCCGGATCCGCGAGGTGTGCGCAGCCCTCGGCGCCGGCAGCGCCGCCGAGGTCACGGCGTACTGGTCCCAGGTCGAGGCCGACCATCGCGCCCGTCGCGAGATCGTGGCCTCCCTCGTCCGTGAGCTCGACCGCGAGGAGCACGTCATGCACCAGCACGTCCACCACCTCACCACCAGCAGCGCCGCACGGCACGGCCAGGGCGCACGCACCCACCAGCTCGACGCGGTGCACGTCGGCTCACGGCTCTTCGCCGTGGCCGATGGCTTCGGCACCGGGCCAGGACCGTCGGCGGCAGCCGTGGCCGCCCTGGCACCCCTCGAGCTCGAGGCGTACGACGAGGGGCCGGCCGCCGCGCTCGTCGCCGCGGTGGCGCGCGCCTCGGCCGACGTGGCGAGTGTCGTGGCGCAACGCGACCTCGACGCGAGCACGACGCTGACCGCCCTGTGGCTGGTCGGCGGCGTCGCCCACGTCGCCCACGTCGGCGACGGTCGCGCCCTGCGTCTGCGCGACGGCGAGATCGAGCAGCTGACCCGCGACCACACCTTCGTGCAGGCGCTCCTCGACGAGGGGCGGCTCAGCCCCGACGAGGTCCGCTCCCACCCCCACCGGGCGCTGCTCAACCGCGCGCTGGCCAAGGACACCGGACCGGACGCCGACCACCTCGCGGTCGACGCGCGACCCGGCGACCGCCTGGTCCTCACCACCGACGGGGTGCACAGCACGCTGGAGGACGACGAGCTCCGGGACCTCCTGCTCTCGTCAGGAGACCCGGAGTCCGTCGTGGCGGCGGTCGCGTCGGCGGTCGAGGCCGCGGGGGCACCCGACAACTACACGGTCGTCGTCGTCGACGTGACCGCCTGAGGTCAGCGGGGCTCGGTGATCGTCACGTCGAAGGACGCGCCGCCGCCGTAGAGGAGCAGGAAGCCGAGGTAGGCCGCTCCTGCCGGGATGGGCGTGGTCTCGTCGAGGAGCGCGAAGCCACCGCTCATCGGCTGGCACTCCTCGTCGTAGGCGTAGACCAGGAACTCGCCGATCGGCACCGAGCCCCGGTAGGTCGCGGCGTGCAGACCGTCGCCCGCCCCCGCCGGCAGCTTGGTCATGTGGGCGTCGACGCCGTTGGCGGCGGGCAGCCCGGGACACGACCAGGACAGCTCGGTGACACCGGGCTTGTAGGGCTCCAGCCCCAGGAGCGAGCCCTGGACCGGGTTGCCGACCTCGACCGACCCCGACGAGGTGACCGGCTTGTCCGCGGGGGGCAGCTTCGGCTTGATCCCGGAGGCCTTCCCGAAGGCCTGGACCTCGGAGACGATCGCGGTCGAGGAGTTGGTCGGGGCCGAGCCGAAGTTGGCGACGGCCACGGCGCGCACGAAGCGTGCCCGGACGGGCTTCTTGAGCCGGTAGGACTGCAGGTCGAGGTCGGAGATCGCGGGACGCGGACCCTTGAAGGCGAAGGTCGCGACCTTGGCCGTGCGCCACGTCTTCGCGTCGAGCGACGTCTGGACCAGCACCTTGCGGGCCGCGGCGAAGCGAGGCAGCCCGATCGGCTTCACGACGCTGACGGCGACGTCCTGGATCGTCGAGAGCTTCTTCAGCCTGATCGTCACCGAGCGGTCGGGGCCGGCGTTGAAGGCCCGGCCGGAGGCGCGGGTCTGCCACGCGGTGGCCTCGGTGTCGTCGATCAGGTTGTCGCCGGGCAGTGCCGCCGTCTGGCTCGTCGTGCGGACCACGCGCGCGCCCGACGACTGCGAGAGCAGGTTGGGGCGCAGCTTCACGACCTGGGTGGTCGAGCGCCCCTTCGGGACGGTCACCGTGATCCGCTGGATGCCGTAGCCGGCGCCCTGGAGGGTCAGCGTGTGACGACCGGCGGTCATGGTGACGGTGCCGAGCCCGCGCGCGTCGGTCCGGACGATCGGCGTGCCGCGGCCCTCGTAGAGGCCACCGAGCACCCGCACCGCGCTGGCCGGGCCGCCGGCGGAGGCGTTGACGACCTTGAGCGTGACCGTGCCGTTGCGCTTCGTGCCCGGCACGTCGAAGCCGGGCCTCGGGTCGGTGTCGCTCTCACCCTTGGTGCGTGCGGACACCCCCATGCCCCGCTCGGCGAACGCGCTCCAGACCAGCGCGGTGTAGCGCTTGCCGTAGCGCAGCTCGGAGGCCTTGAGGATCGCGTCGCGCATGTCGAGGAACGTCGGCGTCGCGGGCGAGATGGGCATCGCGTCGGTCACCAGGTGCTCGGTGATGTCGCTGGCCCTGCGGTGGTTGCCACCGACCGCACCGAGGATCTTGGTGCGCAGCGTCCAGAGCGCCGCGGTCCAGATCTCCCCGTCGGAGTGCACCTCGGGGCCGGACATGTCGTAGCCGTAGTCGCCGTAGGTCGCCGGGCTGGTGGTGTAGTTCCAGTTGCGGATGCCGCGCTGCGGGTCACCGACGTAGGGAGCCGTGACGGCCGTGCGGGTGTAGCCCTCGCGGAAGAGGTGGTTCATCGCGTACCAGTCGCCCCAGCCCTCCCCCATCGCGCCGGACTGACCGCTGCCGAGGGAGCCGAGGCCACCGCCGCCGACGTAGCGGTTGGACAGGCCGTGGACGTACTCGTGCTGGATGATCGTGGCGTCGAAGTCGCCGTCGCGCGCCTCCCCCTCGAACGCGTCGTCGGCGAACTCCCAGAGATACATGTTGGTGAAGGCCGGGATGCCGTCGGGCAGGGTGAGCATGTTGGCGTTGTTGCGGCCGAGCGGGAGCACGGGCTGGGTGAGGTTGAGCGCGCCGGACTGCGCGCCGCCCATGATCGGGTCACCCCCGAGGCCGAGTCCGTCGGAGCCGTTGTTGACGAGCTGGAAGTTGCCGGCCGACTCGGTGAAGCCGAACTCGTAGAGCTCGTCGTGGATCCGGTTGTGGTGGTAGAAGAGGTTGACCGCAGCAGCGTTGGCGTCCCGGACGAAGCTGCCGGTGCCGCCGCCGGACTTGCGCCAGGAGTCGGGGAAGGCGTAGTTGAACGCGCCGGTCGGTGCCACGGGTCGGTTCTCCTGGTCGGCCGCGACGAGCGGGACCGTCCAGGCGATGGCCGTGTTGGCGTTGTTGCCGAGGGTCGTGACACCCGGCAGGCCGAGCAGGCCGGTCGGGTCGACCCAGCCGCCGGGCGACTGGGGTGTCGGACCGAAGCTGACGACCTTGGGCTTGCCGCCCTTCCTGGCACCCGGGTAGTTCTCGTAGACCGTGCCCTCGGCGTGGGCGACGAGTGACTTGCGGAGCAGCGGACGACCGGTGACGGCGTCGACGATGACGGCCCACGCCTCGTCGATGCTCTTCACGACCAGCACGGCGTACGCCGCCCGGCCACCCTGCGCGGTCGGGAAGGCGATCGGCCGCGCCCGCACCACGTCGCCCAGGGGGCCGGCGCGGAAGACGTCGTAGCCGCCCTGCTTCTTCCCCGAGCGCCGTGGCGACGAAGTCGATCCCCGGCAGGAGGTCCGTGACGGTGGTGCCGACGGCCTCGGCGAGACTCAGGTCGAAGTCGCCCAGCAGCCCCGTGGCGCGCACCGGGTCCCCGGCATAGCTCACCACACGGCCGTCGCGGTCGACCAGCACGGTGAGGATGCCGCCGTAGCCGGAGACGACGCCGTCGAAGGTCTGCGCGAAGCTCAGCACCCGTGCCCCGACGCCGGGGAGCTCGTGGTCGCGCACGAGCGCGAGGTCCTGCATGTCGCCGGCGCCGAGCCCGAAGGCGGCAGCGTTGTCGACGAGCCAGCCCTGCGCCACCGTGAGCGGCTCGGCCGTGCTGGGAGCGGTCAACGCCCCGCCGACCTTGCTGATCGAGCGAGGGGTGCCCGTGACGTTCCACGTCACCGAGGCGCCCAGCCCGGCGAGGGCAGCGCGCTGCGCGCTGCTGGGTGCCACCGGGGCGAGCCCGAGGCGGGAGTCGAAGGCCGAGGTGAGGCCAGGTCCCTCACCGAGGGCGAGGAGGGGGCGGTCCGTCGCCCCTGCGGTCGGCTGTCGCCGCTGTCGTCTGCGAGCTCGAGGCGACGGCGGAGAGCTGGGTGAGGGTCGGGGTGAGGACGAGCGTCGCGGCGATGGCAGCGACGAGCGGCTTCTTCGATCGGATCACGGTCAACCTGTCTGCGTGGGGTTCGGCCCGCGGGTGTGGCCGTTGTCGGACAAACGAGGTGGGGCCGCGTTGGCTACGCGCGAGGAGCGTCGCCGGGTCGCTGTCGGTGCCCTGGTCCAGACTGGTGGGGTGCTGCTCCTCGACGTCGTCACCACCTCGACCGCGGTCTCGGCCACCCGGTCGCGCAAGGTCAAGGTCGCCGCGCTCGCCGATCTCCTCGTCCGCGCCGAGGCAGAGGAGATCGAGGTGGTCACCTCCTACGTCGGGGGCGCGCTGCTCCAGCGCCGCACCGGCCTGGGCTGGCGCGGCCTGGCCTCGCTGCCCGACCCCGCGCCCGAGGCGTCCCTGACCGTCCGGGAGGTCGACACCGCCTTCACCGACCTGGCGGGCCTCTCCGGGCCGGGCTCCCAGGCCGCCCGCGCCGCCGCGGTCGGCGCGCTCTTCGGCCGGGCCACCGACGCCGAGCAGCGGTGGCTGCGCGGCGTCGTCACCGGCGAGCTGAGGCAGGGCGCGCTCGAGTCGCTCGTGCAGGAGGCGGTCGCGGTGGCCGCCGAGGTCCCGCTGCCCGCCGTACGCCGTGCGGCGATGCTCTCCGGCTCCAGCGTCGTGGCCGCGCGGCTGGCCTTCAGCGGGGGCGCGGACGCGCTCGGCGGCGTCGGGCTCGAGGTGCTGCGTCCGGTGCAGCCGATGCTCGCCTCGTCCGCCCCGTCGGTCGCCGAGGCGATGACCAAGGCCGGGCGCGACGCCGCGGTCTCCATCGACACCAAGCTCGACGGCATCCGCATCCAGGTGCACCGCGCGGGCGACCGGGTGCTCATCGCCACCCGCACGCTCGAGGACATCACCGCCCGGTTGCCCGAGGTGGTGGCCGTGGCGCTCGCGCTCCCGGCCGACTCCTTCGTGCTCGACGGGGAGGCACTGGCGCTGGACGCGACCGGGCGGCCACGCCCGTTCCAGGAGACCGCCTCACGGACCGCCCGGGCGAGCCAGGACGGCGGCCTCCACGTCACGCCGTACTTCTTCGACCTGCTGCACCTGGACGGCGTCGACCTGCTCGACGAGCCGGCCACGACCCGCCTGGCTGCGCTCGAGCGACTGGTGCCGACCGCGCACCTGGCCGCCCGTCTGTTCACCGACGACCCGGCGGTTGCCGACGAGTTCGTGCGGGGCGTGCTCGCCGCCGGTCACGAGGGCGTCGTCGTCAAGGACCCCGCAGCTCCCTATGACGCCGGCCGTCGCGGCTCGTCGTGGGTCAAGGTCAAGCCGGTCCACACCCTCGACCTGGTCGTGCTCGCCGTCGAGTGGGGCTCAGGGCGTCGCGAGGGCTGGCTCTCCAACCTCCACCTCGGGGCGCGTGGTCCCGACGGCGACCTGGTCATGCTCGGCAAGACCTTCAAGGGCCTTAAGGACCAAGTGCTGGAGTGGCAGACCCGCAGGTTCCTTGAGCTCGAGACCGGGCGGTCCGGCAACGTCGTCCGCGTGCGCCCCGAGCAGGTCGTCGAGATCGCCATCGACGGCGTGCAGCGCTCCTCCCGCTACCCCGGCGGCGTCGCGCTGCGCTTCGCCCGCGTCGTCCGCTACCGCGACGACAAGACCCTCGCGGAGATCGACACGCTCGACACCGTGCGCGCGTTCCTCCCCGGCGGCGGCGACTAGGGCAAACGATTCCGCACTGGTCTAGGCCACTTGGCGCCTCTTCGCCGCGTCTCACCCGAGTGGACGCCGGTGGATACCGGCGGCAACCCATGGCAAGCCATGGCCACGTCGGGTCACGTCGGGCCGCACCGCTGGGGCGGAGTGTGACCTAGATCGTGCCGATGTCGGCGACCCACTTGCGGCGCGCGCCCTCGCCGGGAGACCCTTACTTACACAGGCGTTATACGACCTCCTAGCCGAGATCAAGCGCCTGCGCACCACCGTCGTGAGTGTGAGAAGCCCCCGAGCTGTAACTCGAGGGCCTCTGCGGCGGAGGGGCGGGGTTCGGTAACCGGGTGTCCCTGATAAGCACTCCCAAGCGGGTTCGACTCCCGTCCGCTCCACTGTTTACAACTGTAGACGCTAGGCCCCGGGCCTGTCACCGTTCCGCGTCCAGTAGACCGCCTGCCAGGCGACCAGCGCCGCGAGGGCGGCGCCCAGTCCCTCGGACGCGGTCAGCCCGTCGTCCACGACCGGCACCAGGTAGCCGAGCGCCGCGACGCCCGCCGCGACCCACGCCGTGGCGGTCGACCTCACGAAGTCCCTCATGACCCCTCCTTCTCCTTGGCCAGCTGGCCCCTGATGACCCTCGCCAGCTCGTCCCGCTCGCTGTCGTAAGCTCGGTTGCGGCTTGCACCATCGACAATCTGCAGCGTTGAGATGCTCCAAGCACCCGGGTCCGCGTGCTCGCTCAGCAGGAGTTTCATCTCCCGAAATCCCATCCGAGGCAGTCCCTGAGATCTGGGTCCCGGACGGCCCGGCCGTTACACCGTCAAGGTCGCCGCTGTAAATGCGGTCGCAACCGGATCAACGAGTGTCGACGTGTCCTTCCGCATCCGAGCCAGGTGAGTGCATCGGGCCTCGCCAATGTCGAGTTCTCGTATTAGCGGTAGTCATGTTCGAGCCAGCGTCTGCCCTAATGCGTCCGAACTTTCGGCGGTTGAGCCCTCGGACGGCGGGGCATGGTCATCGGAGCTTACGAGGGGCGACCGCAACCTGGAGTGGCCGGACCGATGCCTTGATCACTCCGAAATGTCCCCGGTCTGCGCCCCGCTACGTTCGAGCAGGTGGGCGATCCTTACCAGGTGGCCTTCGATGCGCAATAGTGAGTGTTCTAGTCCTTCGACTCGGTGATCCAGATCCGAGATCGTCTCCAATTGCATGGCCGTAAACGAAAGGCTGGCGAAGTCCTCCCAGTCCTCGGTGCCCATGAAAGAGAAGTTCGCGAGCCTCTCACCGCTCGACACCGCCGCGCCACCTCGGGCTACGGGGGTGACGGGTTGGCCGCCGAGCCTTGAGATTCCGAGCGCACGCAAAATGGCGCGCGACATGGGCGGGGTCCGACAATCGGTATGGCCGCGGATCGCGGCGCAGGTCTTCGAGCGCACGCACGCGGCAAGGCACTACGCGTTCGGAACCGGTGGTCAGGGACACGGGGAATGCCGACAGCTCCCAGCCCTCAATCCGACCCAACCGCTAGCAAGGCCACCGAGCCGGTAGCGGGCCGGCCATTTCACCATGCCTGACCCAGTCGGTCCCAGAGGTCGGTCGTCTCGCTTAGATTCCCGCCGTAGCAGATTCCGCCGAACGCGGGTGTCGAGATGACGAAGCGCCCGTCGCCCGACATCGTCGGAGCGATCGCTTGGCTCGCGATTTTCACGGTCTTGCCGGCTGATTGCCACTGCACCACATCTGCACTTTGATCATCGTCGCCCGGGAGGATGTCGCTTGCGCTTGTGCAGTAGGTGACGAATTGACCATTGTCGGAAACGCTGGCGAAATTCGATTCACCATCGGCGGGACCGCTCTGGGAGGCCGAGACGAGGACGGTCGTGTTCGTCGTGCGTTTCCACAGGAACACCTGTCCAGGATCGGTCCCAGTTTCTGGGTCGACGGAGCCACGATACGCGTGGAATACGACTGTCGACGCGTCGCCGGATATGACCGGGTAGTAACCGATCAGGTAAGGAGCCGGCATAGGCACAAGGGTGAGTCCTCCTGTGACGTGATTCCAGACGTAGATGTCGCTGTTGGCGTCAAGGTCCTGAGCAGGCAAGAGCGGCTCCGTCGAGTCGAAGACTACATATTGCCCGTCGTCAGACACCGACGAGTACGCCAACGAGCCGCCCGCCGATGTATCCGTGGAAGAGCGGGACACTCTCTCAGTTTGATCTGTCGCTCGACCCCAGAGGAAGATGTCGAGATCCTGATTGAGGTCCTCTCCTGGGCCTACGACGTTGGCAGCGGCGGAGGCGAAGGTCACGTACGCACCGTCTTGCGAGATAGAAGGCTGTGAGGACTGCCCGGCCGGCACTGTCGGCTGTCCGAACTCGTGGGAAACGAGCGTCTCGACACCGGTGTTCCGGTCCAACAGGTAGACGTCACTGTCCTGACCTCCGCGAGCAAACGCCAGATACCGTCCGTCGCCAGAGAGGGCGAAATTGCCCACCACATTGCCGCTGGCGGCGGTGACTGTGGTTCGGGCGACTCTGTCGTAGATCATGATGCCGTCTGGGCTTGGATACGCAATGAGGCGGCCGTTGTCCGAGAGCACGGCGTGACCGTAGGTTGAGGTGCCGAATGAGAGGCTGCTCACCTGCGGATCAGGATTCGTGAAGTGGGTCGCGACGACACGCGAGATCTCTCGAGGCGCCCCGCGCCACGATCCTGCGACAGCCCTGAATCTGACCGTGCCTTGAGTACCTCTTGTGAGGGAACCGGCGAGTTGGCCTTGAGAGCCCGCTGCCCCGGACTCTAGGATCGTCCAGTTCGATCCGTTCCACGTTTCCAGCCGCAGGGGGCGACCCTCTCGCACGGGCTTGGACAGTACGCGAACTGTTGTTGACAGACCTGTTGGCGCTTCGCTCGGAGCCACCACCCGAGGGACGCGATCGTCTTGGACGACAAGGTCTCGTGACGTCAGTCGGGGGCCTGTGAGGACGCTCGCGACCGCACGGTAGCGGGCCTCGCGATTGTCTGTATCTATCTTGACGCTGAAGCGCCCGCGAGCGCCGAGCGATGCGGTCTCGACTCGCCGCCAGGGTGCGCTGCCCAGACGGCGAAAGATGGCCACGCCGGAAGGTCGACTCGAGACCTTCCCGAAAAAGCGGACCATCTCCCCGGCGATCGGATCGGATGGCTGCATGTCGAAAGAGATGGTCGGCTTCGGTGGTGGCACCGGCCCCACTCGAAGCGTTTGTGAACTCGACCCCAGAACACCCGAACGCGCTTGCGTGACCGCTCTGTACTGGCCCGAAGCAGCAGGTGACCACTCCAGGACGAACGTGCGGTGTCCCCGACGGTCGGTGGCCCCGCGCGCCCCTCGAACAGGCCGCCACCGGTCCTCAAGTCTGCGCTCCACACGCACGATGCCTTCTCCGTTAGGGATGTATCGCAACGGGCGCTCCAGCCTGCTCCCAATAGCGAACCGGATCTGCTGGCCCCGAACGGGAGTGAGGTCGGAGACACGGAGCGTCGTCCGCGTCGCGGGGTAGCGGAGTCGTAGCGGGATCCCGGGCACCTCCACGGTGTGCGATCCGCTCGAGTCGTCGTACTCCAGCACGGCGCTCAATGTGTAGCGACCCGGCGGGTCCAGACTCTGACACAACTGGATGCTGCCGTTGGCCGGCTGAGGGTCGTCGGTGTACCCGTACTCATAGGCGCGGCTATCTTCTAGTCCCCCTGGGTCTACCAGGTAGGTAGTGAGATTCCAGGAGTCCGTCCCTGACGGCACCTCGACGTCGTAGCTGTAGTCGTGGTCGTGACATCCGTCGTACAAGACGGCGGTGTCTGCAGACAGTTTGACGTTGGCCTCGGAAACACCAGCACGGGCATGCTGATTTCCCACAACTGTCGTTGCTGCGACAACCGCTACGCAGAGAAGTCGCGCGGTCGCGCGGTGTTTGGATACGCCCATGTCAGACCCTTTCGCCGCCAAGCAGCACGGGCGCCGCTCTGCCGCAACGCCGAGAACCCTCAGCATTCGAACACGCGCCCTCCGATAGCGTGAATTCGCGGCCGCCTGGCGCTAGATTCCAGACCCGTCGCCGTTCGCGCTCCTCGAATTCTGGTCCATGAGGACTGACGACGGCCACGTGCTCGACCGAGAGTCGTCGTACTGGAAGGCAGTCCTGCACGCCCGCTCGCTGGGGCACAACAAGAACTAGCTTGCCCTCGCGACGGCGAAAGCGCGCGCGGGCGGACGTGACTGTGCCTGCCTAGGTCGGAGGCGTGAGATACCTTCCGGCCATGGCAAAGTATCCGCGAGTTCGAGAACAGCATGTCGCAGTCTTTGGCGAGGCAGGCTCCGGCAAGACCGTGCTGGTTTCCTCGTTCTTCGGGTCGACCCAGGTCGGCTCGTACGTGAACGACCTCTGGGATCTCGTAGCCGACGACACCGGTCAGGGAAACCGCCTGTTCAAGAACTACCTCGGCATGCGGGACAGCGCGACGGCTCCGCTGCCGACTAGGTTCGCGAACACGACGTACTACTTCTCCGTCAAGCTCAAGGGCGGGGACAGCGACGTGTCCAAGAAGAGGCCCTTCGACGTTCTTCGGCTCGCCTGGCACGACTACCCCGGAGACTGGTTCGAGGCCGAGCCCAGCAGCCCAGAAGAGAGCAACCGCCGCACCGATGCCTTCCGGTCCCTGCTCCGCTCCGACGTCGCCCTGTTGCTGGTAGACGGGCAAAAGTTACTGGACTACCGCGGCGAGGAAGAGAGGTACCTCAACTCGCTCTTAGGCAACTTCCGGCAGGGGCTGCTGCGACTCCGTGATGATCTGCTCGCCGACGAGGGCCGGCTGACGGAGTTTCCCCGAATCTGGATTCTGGCCCTCTCAAAGGCAGACCTACTCCCGGAGTGGGACGTCGACACCTTCCGTGAACTCGTCATCTTGAAGGCGACCGAGGAGATTGAGCGTTTGCGTTCGACCCTCGAGGAACTCATCGAAAAGCCGGAGGCGCTTTCGGTCGGTGAGGACTTCATGTTGCTCTCGTCGGCCAAGTTCGAACTGAAGCCGGATGGTCAGGAGCCGGCGAGCATCGACCTGACCGAGCGTGTAGGCCTCGACCTCGTCCTACCCATTGCCTCGCTTCTGCCGCTGGAGCGCCGCGTCCAGTGGAGCGAGACGATGGACATCCCCCGGAAGGTTCTCGACTCCCTTGCGGACGGAGCCGAACTGCTTGCTGCGGGACTCGCAGGAGGCAAGTTCGCAGCGGTCGAGAAGGTCCTTGCCAAGGTTGCGAAGACTGGGAAGGTTGGCCAGGTCGCAAGCAAGGCGCTGCCGCTCTTGGCCGACGCGGTGAAGATTGCGGGACCGAAACTCAGGGAGATGAACGATCAGGCCCGAGCGCAGGGCGACTACCTGAGGGCAACGCTGACCCAGTTCAAGTTGGACCTCGAAAGGGGCTCGGCAGACAAGGTGATTCGGACGCGCAAGTGACGAGCGGTCAGCGCCGAGCCACTGATCTCATCTGGGCGACGCGCGGTCGGTCGTGGGGTTTCCGGTTCCTTCTCGACGCTGGACTCACTGACCCGCTGCCGGTCTACGAACGCGCCTTTGGTGAACTCGTAGATGCGCCCACCGCCTGGCGCCGCGAGTCCGGCCGGGTCGCGCTCCGCATTCCAGATCCGCTTGGACGGAGAGACGCGGCAGGCCGCGTCATCCCCCACGAATTCGTGCTCCTCGGCAAGCTCGCCGAGGAAGTCGACTCGGTTGAGGAGGCAGCGAGCAAGGTCTGGCCCCTTGTGGCCGACGTCTACGCGCGCACCTGGGACGCAACGGATCCGCCCACCGCACTGGACCTCTTCCTCGATTAGATCTTGCGATCCCGCGGTTCCGCACGCCCGCTCGCTCGGTCACAACAAGAGCTATGTAATCGCTGGGCTCACGCGCGCACGCACTTCGTGAGCGTCCGTTTGACTTACGCGTTAACCACCTGAGCCGGGTCCACCTCCCAGCCCCTCCCCTCGCGCGCGTTCGCCGCGTCGTTCAGGTGGCACTGTGCATATGCGAGTAGAGCCTCGCAATCACCGTGATGTGCCCCATGACCTAGCCTGCGGCACGGCAGAGGCGTTTCCCGCTAAACGAATCCCCAGTCCAAGTAGACAACCAAGGATTCTGCGTTCGGCGGCATAGACATTTCCAGGGCGTCTCGCGCCGTTCCTGTTCGTATTGGCAGGCTGGGCGTACCCGAGTATCCACCCACTATTGCTCCTGCAGAGTCGCGGAACACTAGGTGCCATTCTGCGACTGTGGGCTCGGGGCCCTCGAGCATTACATCTGCTTGAACTGAGGCGCTTCCAATCCCGCTCGAATTTTCGAGAATCTCTCCGGTTGCCGTCCATGTGGAACGCAAGGGCGGCTGATTGTATTGATCGCTTTGGTCATCAACCACGAGTTCAAGACTGGTTGGCTTGCGAGATGGACTACTTGACCATGAGGCCAGCGCGAAAAAAGAGTTAGATGGCACGTTGGTGACGTCGATTGGGTCGGACGCCACCACGTTGTCTTGATCATCGATGGCTTGAAACGTCACCTCGGCGTGAATGAGGGCCGGGCCGTTGTTGTAGAGGACGGCGCCCGCACTGAGGCCCCGTTGTCCAAAACTCGTGCGAGATGAAAAGCCGTAATCGACGACTGAGACTCCGGGTGCCGCGGCGGGTGTGTAACCGGCAAATGTGCCCGTTGATGCCACTGGAGGGGTGCTTGACGTCTCCGTGGAAGTTGGGGTGGGGCTCGCAGGCGGGGCAGCAGGTTGAACCGATGGCGTCACCTCAGGGGCCGTTGACTCAGTTACCGTCACAGTGGCTGGAGGCGGCGACGGCGCTGATGTCGCTGAGTCACCGGAGCAGCCACTAAGCGCCGCAGAAGCAACGAGAGAGAGCGCCAACTGGGCCCGTATGCAGAGGTTCACCCCAGGAGGGTACGCCGCCTCAGCAACGACCTCGATGAATGTCCTAGCAACCTCGAGGTGCTCGCCTTAATCGACCACTCGGCCACCGAGAGAGCCGGTGCTGTCGACGCTTAGAACCCATCGTTCCACCTGACGACAGCAACGACGTCTACGGTCCCTGGGGGGACGTCCATAGTGAGCGCGTCGGCGATCGACTCCACCGTCTGCCCTGGTGGGACTGGACGAGGAAGGAACGCATCTCCGACCCCCAGGATTTCGTTGTCCAAACCGAGGAACGCGAAACGCAACGTGTCTTGGGCTGAGACCGATCGCTTGGTCTCGAAGTTTGTGATCGTTACCGGGAAGCCTGCGCCAGGTGACGACGGCATCTCAGTTACGACGGACGCTCCCGTCTTGATGTCGCCGCCTCGAACAGCATCGATCGTCGCGACGCGCAGATTCTCGCCTATGGCTCCGATTGAAGCCACCTGCCCTATTCCGAATGAGCCCGGCGCCATAGGTCCCACATCACTAGACCTCGCATTGGACACTACGTTCCCTTGACTGTCCAGCACGTCGAAGTAGGCATCGACCCCGAACAAGTCTGGGCCGTTGTTGAAAAAGAGCACTGTCCCCAGTCCTCCTCCGACCACCGCGTCTCCTGGCGCCCAGTGGACCGCCACGACACTCACGCCAGCCCTCGTGGGTGCCGTGAACGGTCCCAGTTGCTTAGGTAGCGGCGAGACAGACGGTTCTGCCTCGGGCGTCGCTGACGCGGCGGCTGTCACCGAGGGCGAGGGGGAGGGCGACGGTGTTGCGGTCACGGTGATCACGGCGCCGGTTTCCTCGGAGTCCGCGTCCTGCGAACACGCCGAAAGTGTCGCTACCAGCACGAGCGCAACTGCGGAACCTATATGACGCACGAGGACGGCACTCCAAATCTCCGAAGGGCTACAGCTGGCCACGCAGGTGCGGGCCTTGGATTTTCCTATTGTGGGTGTTGCATGCGATCCCGACTTCGTTCGCCCAATCGCTGCCATCTGGGCCGGCCGCGATCGGCCAGCGCCCGGTGAGATCTACCCGCGCGCGAGCCTCCGCACGGCAGGGGCGCGGTCCACGGAGCCCTCACGCTGGACCCCGAACTGGACAAAGAGACGATTGGTCGCGTGACCCTCAAGGCAGTTGCGCGCGACGCGCAACGTGATCATGCCCGTCCCCCACTTCCCCGAGACGTTGTCACACTCGCGAGGCTTCAGAGCAAAGTGATCGAAGTAGTACAGCCTGGTCCTGGGTGTGGAACCGGGCCTCTTGCGAATCTGCAGGACGTAACCCGCCTCGAAGACATTGAATCGAGAGATGCTCAGCGAGGCGCTTCCCCTGCGTCCGAGATCAGGAATAGTTGCGCTGACCTCCACCCGCTTCTGACCATGGCTGTAATCCACTATGGAGATGTCGATAGCCGCAGGCGCGTCGCCCCGGGCGTCTTGGCGCCGGTCGGTGTCGGCGTTAGCGGTCGGCAAGAACGCGCACGAAAATGCTAGGCCTAAGATTGCGACCCTTGGAGCGCTCGTAATTCGTTTCGCAAGCCCCACTTGGATCCCTTTCATGTTGCAACAGTATGTCGCTCCGCGCCTGAACTCGCGCGCCGGGGACTGTTTTTTGTTGCAACCGTGCCGAAAAGTTTCGAAGCGTCCGCGACCCAACGCGGTCGGGGGCCTTGCTCGAAGAGTTGATCGTCGTCAAGCGCCATCGGCAAGCCTGCATCCGATGCGACCTCGACTCTGATGGCAGTCAACCCCTAGAGATCAAACTGCCCACTCTGCCGACGCAGAAGTCCACCTGGGCGACGCAGTAGACCTAACAGTGCAGACGAGGTTGCCGCCGCTGCGCTGGTAGGGGTGGGGTGCCCCGGCCAGCGACTCGCTTGCTCGCACCTCGCGATTCTGTTGCGCCGCGGCGGGCAGGTCCGGCGTCCGTCCCGCGTGCCCGCGCGCGCGTATGCACACGCATTAATGGCCGGCAGCCAAGAGCCCACCCGTCGTGACCGGCGCCAGATTGATTGTTAGCCATACGGTGCTCTCGGCCACCGACAACATGAAACCCCTGGATCGTTTTCGCCCTCGCCCGGACGTGCGCATCAGCGCCGGCTCACGTTGCCGCCCCCGAGGTCGACTTCGCGGGGTGGTCCATGGTCTCTCCAGGAGCCGCGTGGGCCTTAACGAAGGCCGGGGGCACATTCCCTCGGCCTTGGCCGCGCGGGGTCACCAGGTCGCCCCTGGCGGCCTCTGGTGGCATGCCGACTGCCGGAGCACTGTTGCCGCGCATCAATTCAGGCGCAACGACATCGATGAGCCCGCGTTACAAAGGTACCGTGATGACCTTCAAGGGGATGACCGACGAGATCCTCGCGTGGCAGACCGAGCGCTTCCTGGGGCTGGAGACCCACCGAGAGGGGCACGTCGTCCACGTGCGGCCCGAGCAGGTCGTCGAGATCGCCATCGACGGAGTGCAACGCTCCACCCGCTACCCCGGCGGGGTGGCACTGCGCTTCGCGCGCGTCGTCCGCTACCGCGACGACAAGACGCCGGCCGAGGCCGACACGATCGACACCGTCCGTGCCTTCCTCGGTGGTCACGCCGACCTGTGACGGTCTTGTCACACCTGTGCAACTCCGAGTTGCACTTCTCCTAGTCTGGGGCCATGAGCACCCGCGCCCCCGAGACCGACGGCCGCCGCACCGCCGCCGCCGCACGTCGCCGGGCGCGCGAGGCCCAGATCATCGCGGCCACCCGCACGCTCTTCGACGCGCGTGGGGTGCGCGAGACGCAGATCGAGGACATCACCCGTGCCGTGGGCATCAACCGGGCCATCGTCTACCGCATCTTCACCGGCAAGGAGGAGCTCTTCGCGCTCACCCTGGTGGGCTATCTCGACGAGCTCCGCGACGCGCTCACCGCAGCGGCCGGGGCGGCCACCACGCCCCCGGAGACCCTCCAGGCGATCGTCGGCGCCTTCGTCGACTACGGGTTGGAGCACCCCGCCTTCGTCGACTGCGCCCAGGCGCTGATGCGCCGCCCCGGGCCAGAGCTGCTCGAGGAGATCACCGAGAGCGCGCTCTTCCGGGTCGGTCGGGCGATCTCCTCCTGCCTGGCCCTGCTGTCGACGGCCATCGAGGAGGGCATCGCCTCGGGTGACTTCTCCCCCGGCAACGACCCCACGCTGACCGCCAACATGCTCTATGCCAGCGGTCTCGGCGGACTCCAGATCGCCCGCCTCGGCATCCTGGTCAAGGAGGCCGCTCCCGGCATCCCGACCGTCGGCGAGATCTCGCCCGACCAGGTCCGCAAGCACCTCGTCGCCTCCGCACTCGCCCTCGTCGCCCGCTGACCCGGGGGCCTGGCTGCTTGCCGGCTCACCGGGTCTCGACAGCCGCTCGCTGGCGCTCGCTGCTCGACCATCGAGTCGCTGCTCGCTGCTCGACCATCGAGTCGCGCCCGCTGCTCGACCATCGAGTCCGCTGCTCGCTGCTCGACCCTCGAGTCTGTGCTCGCCGTTCGACCCACGAGAGGGCGCCGTACGACGACGAACCCCCGGCCGCAGCGGCGGTCGGGGGCTCGTGGTGTCGTGGATCAGGGGCGCTCGAGGATCATCGTGACGCCCTGGCCGCCGGCGGCGCAGACCGAGATGACCCCGCGACCGGAGCCCTTCTCCGCGAGCAGCTTGGCGAGCACGTTGAGGATGCGCCCGCCCGTGGCGGCGAAGGGGTGGCCCGCGGCCAGCGAGGAGCCGTTGACGTTGAGCTTGGCGCGGTCGATCGAGCCCAGCGGGGCGTCGAGGCCGAGACGCTCCTTGCAGAACACCGGGTCCTCCCACGCCTTGAGGGTGGAGAGCACCTGTGAGGCGAAGGCCTCGTGGATCTCGTAGTAGTCGAAGTCCTGGAGCGAGAGCTCCTCGCGCTGCAGCATCCGGGCCATCGCGTAGGCGGGCGCCATGAGCAGGCCCTCGCCGCCGTGGACGTAGTCGACCGCGGCGGTCTCGTAGGCGGTGAGGTAGGCCAGCACCGGGAGGCCGTGCTCCTCGGCCCACTCCTCGGAGGCCAGCAGCATGACCGACGCACCGTCGGTGAGCGGCGTGGAGTTGCCCGCCGTCATGGTGGCGGCCGAGCCCTTGCCGAAGACCGGCTTGAGCGTGGCGAGCTTCTCGACCGACGACTCGGGGCGCAGGTTGTTGTCGCGCTCGACACCGCGGAAGGGCGTGACCTGGTCGTCGAGGAAGCCGGCCTCGTAGGCGGCGGCGAGGTTCTGGTGCGAGCTGGCGGCGAGCTCGTCCTGCTCCTCGCGGCCGACCTGCCACTCCAGCGCGGTGAGCGCGGCGTGCTCGCCCATGGAGAGACGCGTGCGCGGCTCGCCGTTCTGCGGGATCTCCAGGCCGATGTCGCCGGGGCGGATGGAGGCCAGGGCGGCCAGGCGCGACCTGGTGTCGCGGGCGGCGTTGACCTTCATCAGCTTCTTGCGCAGCTTGTCGCTGACCGCGACCGGGGCGTCGGAGGTGGTGTCGGTGCCGCCGGCGATCCCGACCTCGATCTGGCCGAGGGCGATCTTGTTGGCGACCTGGATCGCCGCCTGCAGACCGGTGCCGCAGGCCTGCTGGATGTCGGTGGCGGGGGTCTCGGGCGAGAGCTTGGAGCCGAGGACGGCCTCGCGGGTGAGGTTGAAGTCGCGGGCGTGCTTGAGCACGGCGCCGGCGACCACCTCACCGAGGCGTTCGCCCTCGAGTCCGTAGCGGGTGACCAGCCCGTCGATCGCGGCGGTGAGCATGTCCTGGTTGGACACCCCCGCGTAGACGGTGTTGGAGCGGGCGAAGGGCAGCCTGTTGCCACCGATGACGGCGACGCGACGAGTACGTTCGATCATGACCCCATCCTGTCCCCCGGGCTGCTCGCAGAGAAGGGGATGAGGGGCAGGTCACGAAATGTGGACTCCGAGTTACACCTGGAGTTACATGTTCCCTGTCACCAACCTGCCATCGCAGGGGTGACCCACGCACGCACCCACGACTCCCGGAGGACTCAGCACCCATGAGCGACCGTTACCAGGGCTTCACCCAGTCCCCCCTCGGCAAGCTGCTGGTCAAGAACCTCGGCCTGCCCGCCCCCATGAAGCTCGACCGGTACGTCGAGGGCGCGCCGCTCGTCGACGGGACCGTCCTCGTGGGTGGTCGCGGTCGCCTCGCCGAGTCGCTCCCCGGGCTGCTCGACACCCTCGGCATCGCCTCCACCGAGACGGTCGAGGACGACGCCCGCTTCAAGGGCCTGGTCTTCGACGCCACCGGCCTCACCTCGGCCGCCGAGCTCGAGGCGCTGCGCGAGTTCTTCACCCCCGTCATGCGCAAGCTGACCAGCTGCCCGCGGGTCGTCGTGCTCGGCACGCCGCCCGAGCAGGTCGCCGGCTCCGAGCGGGTCGCCCAGCGCGCCCTCGAGGGCTTCACCCGCAGCCTGGGCAAGGAGATCGGCCGCGGCGGCACCGTCCAGGTCGTCTACGTCGCGGAGGGTGCGGAGTCCGCGGTCACCAGCACGCTCGGCTTCCTGCTCTCGCCCAAGTCGGCCTACGTGTCGGGCCAGGTGGTCCGCATCGGCGCCCACGGCACGACGAAGGTCCCGACCGTGACCGACTGGACCAAGCCGCTCACCGGCAAGATCGCCCTCGTGACCGGCGCCAGCCGCGGCATCGGCGAGCAGATCGCCCGGGTCCTGCACCGCGACGGCGCCACCGTGGTCGGTGTCGACGTGCCCCAGGCCGCGAGCGAGCTGCAGGCCCTGATGGCCGAGCTGGACGGCGACTGGCTGACCCTCGACATCACCGGCAAGGACGCCCCGCAGCGCATCGCGCACCACCTGAAGGAGAAGCACGGCGGTGTCGACGTCGTCGTCCACAACGCCGGCATCACCCGCGACAAGAAGCTCGCCAACATGGACGAGGCACGGTGGGGCTCGGTCATCGCCGTCAACCTGACCGCTCCCGAGCTCATCACCCGCGAGCTGCTCGACCAGGGCGTCGTCAACAAGGGTGGCTCGATCGTCGGGGTCGCCAGCATCGCCGGCATCGCCGGCAACGTCGGCCAGACCAACTACGCCGCCTCCAAGGCCGGCGTCATCGGCTTCGTCGACTCGCTGGCCGACGAGCTCGAGGACGGCATCACCATCAACGCGGTCGCGCCCGGGTTCATCATCACCGCGATGACCGCCGCCGTCCCGTTCGCCACCCGCGAGGTCGGCCAGCGCCTCAACGCCATGTCCCAGGGCGGTCTCCCGGTCGACGTCGCCGAGACGATCGCGTGGTACGCGAACCCTGCCTCCAGCTCCGTCAACGGCAACGTCGTCCGCGTCTGCGGCCAGATGATGCTGGGCGCCTGATGGGGCGCCCCGTGGACACCCGCATGCTGGAGGACACCCCCGGCGGCCTGGGGCTGCTGCTCAAGGCAGCCCTGCCGTCGCTGCCGGTGATCGGCTCGCTGCCCGGTGTCCGCAAGGCCCCTCCGGCCGGCTTCGAGGGGCTCTCCTTCGCCCGCCCGGCCGCCCAGGTCACCCGCGAGCACGTCGACGCCTACGCGCGGGTGTGCGGCTTCCCGACCAAGGACACCGCACCGCTCCCCTACCCGCACATGCTGGCCTTCGGCCTGCACATGGCGATCATGACCGACCCGGCCTTCCCGGCACCGGCCATCGGCACGGTCCACCTGGAGAACTCCATCACCGGCCACCGCCCGGTCGCGATCGGCGAGAGCCTCGTCGTCCAGGTGTCGGTCGGCCCCTCCGAGCCGCACCCCAAGGGCACGATCTTCCGCTTCGTCAGCGAGGCGCGGGCCGACGACGAGCTCGTCTGGGAGAGCACCTCCACCTACCTGCGCCGCGGCAAGGGTGACGAGTCGGCCTCCGCGGGCTCGGCGTTCCCCGACGCGGCGCCGACCGGCACCGTCTGGAGCCTCCCGGGCGATCTCGGCCGCACCTACGCCGGTGTGTCCGGCGACCACAACCCGATCCACCTCTACCCGTTGACGGCCAAGGCGCTGGGCTTCCCCCGACAGATCGCGCACGGCATGTGGAGCAAGGCGCGTTGCATCGCGGCGCTGGAGAACAGGCTGCCCGACGCCGTGCGGGTCGACGTGGCCTTCAAGAAGCCGATCCTGCTGCCGGGCAGGGTCGCCTTCGGCTCCACGCCGACCTCCGACGGCTTCGCGTTCTCCCTCAGCAGCCCCACGAGCGGAGCTCCGCACCTCGCGGGCGTCACCACAGCCCTGTAGCGCCCCGCGGGACGGAGGAGCCGGGCCGTCCGGGGGGCACGGCGGTCGCGGTCAGTAGTCGGTGGCCGGCGACCCCGTCGGGAAGAGGACCAGCTCGTGGGCCGGGGCCCGGATGGTGCGCAGCACGCGACAGCCTCGCTCCTCGACGGTGAGTCGGCAGGTCACGAGCCGGACCCGTCGTGGCCCGAAGGGGCTGGCGCCGAAGGCGACGCCGTACGCCGTCTCGACGTCGGTCCAGCCGCCCACGACGAGGCGACGCCCGTGCAGGTCGACCGGGAGCGCGCGGCCGCTCCTGACCGCGAAGACCTGGCTGCGGTCGCCGACCGGCATGACGGCCACCGAGCCGTCGGGAGACATGTGACCACGCTGGGTCGACCGGTAGGGATCCTGCGGGACGACCAGCCGGCCACCGCGCACGAGAGCGGGCAACGCCTGACCGCCTCCGGGATCGCGTGGTGGGAAGTAGTACTGGTCGCCGTGCTCGGTCCGTGTGCCCGTCAGCGGATCCCAGGACATCACCTCGTTGCCCGACGCGGTCCTCACGAAGAGCTCGCTGTCGTCGAACCCCAGGACGCGCGGCTCGGCGTCCTCGTAGAGGTCGGCGAGGTCCTCGTCGGGGTCGCCCATGCCGGTGTCGTCGCGGACGACGACCTCACCGGACTCCAGGTCGACGACGACGACGGGCCACGGCATCCCCGCGGACCGGTCGAGGAAGCCGAGGTAGCGGCCGTCCTCGGAGGCACGGAGCTCGTCGGCGCGAAACCCCGTGGGCCGGGGCCGGCCGCCGTCGGTGACCCGGACGACGTCCGAGCGCCCCTGGACGAGGTAGACCCGCCCGCGCGCGGCCACCATCGCGCGGACGGTCGCACCGGCGCGGAGGGTCTGGTCGCCGACGTGGATGGTGTCCCCGACCGCCCAGATCACGGTGTCCGTGGTGAGTCTCCCCGGGCCGGCCGGGAGGTCGGCCCCGTCGGGGTCCGTCCGGTCGCCGGGGGTGTCGCAGGCGGCCAGGGCCAGGCCCAGCACGGCACCCGCCAGCATCCGCCTCATGGCTCCACCGCCCGCGACCCCGACCGTTCGTGCTCCACGCACCGACGCTAGCAAGGCGTCTGCTCCGGGACGCCTCGCTGCGCCTCCCGGGGCCTCCCCGGGGCGTACGCTGCCAAGGAACCGCCGAGCAAGGGAGAGCCCGTGGCCACCAAGGACCTGTTGGAACAGCTCGAGCCGGTGGTGGCCGAGAACCTCGACCGCCACCTGTCGATGGCCCAGGACTGGCACCCGCACGACTACGTGCCGTGGAGCGAGGGCCGCGACTTCGCCTTCCTGGGCGGTGAGGACTGGGCCCCTGAGCAGTCACGGCTCTCGGAGACCGCCAAGGCCGCGATGTTCACCAACCTGCTCACCGAGGACAACCTGCCGTCCTACCACCGCGAGATCGCCACACGCTTCGGCCGGGACGGCGCCTGGGGCACCTGGGTCGGGCGCTGGACCGCGGAGGAGAACAAGCACGGCATCGCGATGCGCGACTACCTCGTCGTCACCCGAGGCGTCGACCCCGTCGAGCTGGAGCAGGCCCGGATGGACTACATGACCTCCGGCTACGACTCCGGGGACAAGACCGCGCTCGAGGCCGTGACCTACGTGTCGTTCCAGGAGCTCGCCACCCGCGTCTCGCACCGCAACACCGGCAAGGTCACGAACGACCCGGTCGCCGACCGGATGCTCGCCCGCATCTCCAAGGACGAGAACCTCCACATGGTCTTCTACCGCAACATCGTGGCGGCGGCGCTGGAGATCGCGCCCGACGAGACCATGCGGGCGATCGCCGACGAGGTGATCGGCTTCGAGATGCCCGGAGCCACGATGGCCGGCTTCCGTCGCAGCTCGATGATCATCGCCAAGGCCGGCATCTACGACAACCGGCTGCACCACGACGAGGTGATCATGCCGATCCTGCGGCACTGGGGATACTTCGACCGCACCGGCCTCGGCGCCGAGGGCGAGCAGGCCCGCGACGAGCTCGCGACCTTCCTCGAGGCCCTCGACGCCCAGGCCACCAAGTTCGTCGAGCGACGTGCCGAGAACAGGGCCCGGGTCGCCGCGACGTCCGGCACCGACCAGACACCCGACATCGCCTCCTGAGGGACGAGGGTCAGCAGCCGTCGTGCGGCAGGAGGGTCACGAGAGGACCGGTCGGAGGACCGCGACCAGGTAGTCCGCGTCCTCGCGCCACGGACGCAGGTCCCACGTGGAGAGCAACAGGTCCGGCTCCAGCCCGGCCCGACCGGCATCGGCCAGGAAGTCGGGGAACTCGTAGCCCCGGCCGGCTCCGAAGCCGATCACGACCCGTCCGTCGTCCACGACGTGCCCCCTCAGGCGCCGCAGCACCTCGGCGCGGGTGCTCGGCGCCAGGAACGTCGCGACGTTGCCCGCGCACACGATGGCATCGAAGGGCTCGGGGATCCCCTGAGCTGGCAGGTCGAGCTCCGCGAGGTCCTGGACGAGCCACCGCGGACCGGGGTGGTCCTCGAGGGCCGCCTCGACGAGCACCGGGTCGACGTCCACACCGACCACCTCGTGCCCGAGCCGGGCGAGCGCGCCCCCCACCCGACCCGGGCCGCAGCCCGCATCGAGGATGCGCGACCCGCGCCCCACCATCGCGTCGACCAGGCGCGCCTCCCCGGCCAGGTCGTCACCGGCTGCTGCCATCGACCGGAACCGCTCGACGTACCAGGTCGAGTGCGCCGGGTCCGCCGCCACCTGCTGCATCCACGCGCTCTTCTCCACCATGGCTGCATTGTGCCGTGCGGGCGTGCTCCGGTGGCCCGCGCCCGGCTGGGGCCCGCCCTAGGAGCCCGCGTCCGGCTCGCGCTGCTTGAGCGGCCGGATCAGCCCCTCCTGTGCCACCGTGGCCACGAGCGTGCCGTCCTCGGTGAAGATCCGGCCCAGGGACAGCCCCCGACCTCCGCTCGCCGACGGTGACCACTGGTCGTAGAGCCACCACGCGTCGGCGCGGAACGGCTGGTGGAACCAGATGGTGTGGTCGAGGGAGGCCATCTGGGTGCGCGACGGCGAGGCGTCGTGAGCGGTCAGGGAGGCGCCGAGCAGGCTGACGTCGCTGGCGTAGGTGAACATCGCGAGGTGCTCCAACGGGTCGTCGCTGAGCTCACCGACCACCCGGACCCACATCCTGGCCTGGGCGGGGTGGGCCGGGTCGGGCGTCAGCCCGATCCGGGAGTTGCCCAGGTAGCGGACCTCGAGGGCGCCCCACTCCTTGCCCAGCGCATCGGCCTCGGCGTTGCCCTTGCCCCGCATCAGGTCGACGAGGTCGAGGCCCTCCTCGGGGGTGCCGACCGTGGGCATCCGGTCCTGGTGGACGAAGCCCTCCTCGGCGCGCTGGAAGTCGAGCGTCTGGTAGTAGATCGGTCGGCCGTGCTGGCGCGCGACCACCCGCCGGGTCGCGAAGGAGCGGCCGTCGCGGATCCGCTCGACGTCGTAGATGATCGGCACCTGGTAGTCGCCGGGAAGCAGGAAGTAGGAGTGCAGCGAGTGCAGCACGTAACCCTCGTCGACGGTGCGGGTGCCAGCGATCAGCGCCTGCGCCGCCACCTGCCCGCCGTAGACGCGGGCCCTCGCGGAGTCGGGCTGGTCGCCACGGAAGAGGTTGACGTCGAGTCGCTCGAGGTCGAGCAGCGCGACGAGCTCCTGGGTCGGTGTCGCGCCGGTCATGAGCTGGCCCCCGTTCCGGTACGGCGACGCAGCAGCGCCTCCTGGGCGACGGTCGCGCCCAGCACGCCGTCCTGGGTGTAGACCTTGGCGAGCACCAGCCCCCGCGAACCCGACGCGGCCGGCGAGACCTGGTCATAGAGCCACCACTCGTCGGCGCGGAACGGTCGGTGGAACCAGATCGAGTGGTCCAGCGACGCGATCATCACCTCGGGACCGCCCATCTGCACCCCGTGGGGTGCGAAGGCCGCGCCCATGATGGTCATGTCGGAGAGGTAGGTGAAGGCTGCGACGTGCCAGAACGGGTCGTCCGGCAGGGCGGAGGACACCTTGAGCCAGAAGCGCTGGCGCGCGGTCTCCTCGCCGTCCTCGGGCAGGCGGCCGTCGGCGGAGGTGCCGACGTAGCGCATGTCGACGACGTCCCACTCGGAGTCACCGGACGCGTCGCGCGCGGGATCGTCGGCGAAGCCTGCTGCCCGGGGGTCGATCGCCTCGTCCGGATGGGGCACGTCGGGCATCGGCTCCTGGTGGTCGAAGCCCTCCTCGGTGCGCTGGAAGTTGGCCGTCATGGCATAGATCGGGCGCCCGTGCTGGATGGCCCGCACCCGTCGGGTCGCGAACGACCTGCCGTCACGCAGGTTCTCCACGTCGAAGATCGTCGGCGCGCTGGTGTCGCCCGGCTGGAGGAAGTAGGAGTGCAGCGAGTGGACGGCGTAGGACGAGTCCACCGTGCGGCTCGCCGCCACCAGGGCCTGGGCCGCGGCCTGGCCCCCGAAGACCCGGGGCAGGACCGACGGCATCTGCTTGCCTCGGAAGAGGTCGTCGTCGAGCCGCTCGAGGTCGAGCAGCTCCACGAGCTCGTCAGCGTTGCGGGGCACGGCGCCTCAGCCCTGCGGCTCGTCGGGGCCCTCGAGCCCGGCCAGGAACTGCTCGAACTGCTGGCCGATCTCCTCGCCCGTGGGGAGCGGCTCGTCGGCCGCCAGCAGGCTGGTGCCGGACTCCTCGGCGCGCTCGAACGCGTCGTACTGACGCTCGAGGGCCTCGACGACGTCGGCCACCTCCGCGTTGGAGGAGAGGTAGCGGGCGATCTCCTCCTCGCGGCCCTCGGCCTGCGTGCGCAGCTCGGTCAGGTCGATGGTGAGCCGACCGGCCTTCTCGACCTCCTCCAGCAGCGACAGGGAGGCCCGCGGGTAGTCGAGCTGCGCGAGGTAGTGCGGGATGTGGGCGACGAAGCCCATCGAGTCGTGGCCCCACTCGCCCAGCCGCACCTCGAGGAGCGCCTGGGCGCTGCTGGGGATCCGCAGCTCGCCGCGCCACGGGCTGTCGCCGGTGATCAGCTCGGGGTTGTTGGCGTGGTGGGTGATCGCGATCGGCCGGGTGTGCGGCACGGCCATCGGCACCGAGCCCATGCTCACCACGCGGGTGACGCCGAAGCGCTCGACCACGGCACGGACGGCGCGGGCGAAGGCCTCCCAGCGGTTGTCGGGCTCGGGGCCCTGGAGCAGGAGGTACGGCGTGTCCCCGGCGTCGTGCAACAGGCGCACGACCAGGCGCGGGGCGTCGTAGCCCTCGTAGTGGTCGCGCACGAACGACATCGCCGGGCGACGCGCGCGGTAGTCGTGGAACTGGTCGACGTCGAAGGTCGCGACCACGGGCCCACTGCTCTGGCCGCCGCGGGCCTCGGTCAGCTCCACGAGGTGACGGCTGGCGATCGCGGCGGCGTTGCCCGCGTCGAGGAAGCCGTCGAGCACCACCACCATGGTCAGCGAGGTGGTGTCGTCGAGCTGGGCTACCTCGTCGACGATGTGGACGAGCCGGGGTTCGGAGGTCACGAGGGAACGATATGCCCCTGCGCGATCCGGCGGCGGGCGGTCCGCCCCTGGAGTGATTCCCCCCACGTCCGCACGGAGCGGCGGACCACGTCACTGCCCCCACAGGCGTGCGACGTGCCGCACGTCGGTGCCGCAGCAGCCGCCGACGACCTGCAGCCCGGGCAGTCGCTCGCGCAACCGGGCGAAGGAGCCGGCGAGCAGGTCGATATCCCCCTCGTCGAGCACCTCGCTGGCATCGAGCTCGGCGTGCGTGAGGGTGGAGGCGTTGGGCCGCAGCCCCACGATCCGATCGAGCCAGGCCGACTCCCCCGGGTCCGACCCTTCCGGTGCCGACCCTTTCGGGGCCGACAGGCCGGGCTCGATGTGGGTCGGGTGCGCACAGTTGACCAGGAACCAGTCGGGTCGCTCGGTCGCGTCGACGGACCGGACCGCGTCGGCCAAGGCGGTGCCGTCGGGCAACCGACCGTCGGTCTCGACGGTGAAGGACACGGCCACCGGGAGACCGACCGCGCGCGCGGCGCGCACGACCCCGACCGCCTCCTCGGGCCCGGTCAGGGTCAGGGCCGTGGCCAGGTCCGCCCCGGCCGCCGCGAACGCCGCCAGCTGAGGGGCGTGGTAGTCCGCAGCCTGGTCCGGGTCGACCTTCTCCCCCGCCGCGTAGCCGTCGCCCCGCGGACCGATCGTCCCGCTCACCAGCACCGGACCGTCCACCGGCCGCTCCTCGCGCAGCTCGAGGAGCAGCTGCACGGCCGCCCGGTTGACGCGGCCGAGGCGCTGCCGGTCGTAGCCGACCAGGTGCCCCCAGTCGGGGTTGGCGCGCCAGGTCGGCGACTCCAGGATCAACCCGGCGCCCGCACGACGCGCGACCTCGATGTAGCCGTCGTAGTAGTCGCGCAGCAGCGCCCTGCCCGGCGGGTCCTCGACGAGCGGGAACGCAGCGAACTCGGGGAGGTCGACGCCGTGGTGGAACAGCAGGTCGGTCTCCAGGCCGCCGTCGGTGACGAAGCCGTTGCCCTCGAGCAACGCCGGGGTGCTCATGAGTGCAATGTCCTCCCGGCGGTCGCGCACGGCAAGGCCGGGCCAGACCGGTCCTCGTCGTCAGGGACCGGCTATGGCGTCGGGCTGGGGCTGGGGTCGTTGCCGGGGGTCGGGCTGGGGGTCGGGCTGGGGGTCGGGCTGGGGGTCGGGCTGGGGGTCGGCTCCAGGAACGCCGGGTCGAAGGTCGAGATGAGCAGCCGGGCCCCGGCCCGGGCGAGCTGGCGGGAGTTGAGGCCGATCGCCATCTGCATGCGCTTGCCGGGGTCGGCGCCGGGGACCGTGACGTAGTCGAGCAGGGTCCAGAGCATCGCGGGCCCGTAGGTGGCGGCGACGTATTCACAGGCCCACCACGACAACCCGTAGTTGGCCGACGACGCATCCCCGTTGAAGGCCTCGTCGGCGGGGAGCGCCTCGACCCCGGCCTCCGCGGCGACGATCGCCTGCTGGGTGATGCGCCGGTCCTCCGGGGCGAGGGGCTGCACCGAGACGTACTCGGCCAGGCCCTCGCTGAGCCACACCGGCGCCTGGTCGTCCCGCTCGCCCAGCGCCACGTGGGTGAGCTCGTGGCGCACCAGACGGTCGCGCACGGGCCCGACCCGACCGAGCATCGCGGGGCTGAGCACGAAGCGGGTGGAGGCGACCTCGTTGCTCCCCGGACCCGCGTCGACGGGGAAGGTCACCCCGTCGATGGCGGTCGGGTCTCCCCCGGGCAGGTCCTCGATGGAGGCGAGGAACGTCGGGTCGGAGAGGGCGTAGACCACCACGCTGCGGTCCCAGGCGTAGGGCACCTGGGCCGCGACGTCCGCGACCCCACGCTCGACCGACGAGACCAGCTCGGGCGCCGAGCCGACACTGGCCTTATCGAAGATGCCGAGGACGCCGACACCCGTGACCACCTCGATCGGCCCGAGGTCCCACGGCTGCGGGCGGGTGTCGACGCGCTCCTCCCAGGCCTCGTCGGTCACCGAGCTGAGGACGAAGCGCCCGGGGTCCCGACGCACCGGTGAGAAGCGGTAGCGGTCACGGCGGGTCACCGGGAGCGCGTCGAAGCCCTCGAGCTGGAGCACCACCTCGACGCCGACCCAGTAGTCGTCGCCCTCGCGCAGCAGGCTGCCCCGGTCGATGGCGTAGGCCAGCTCCCCGATCGGCAGCTGCGTCAGGTTCGCGAAGTAGGTGCGCTGCTCGGCCAGGAAGTCGGGGCGACCCTTGGCGACGCCCCGCTGGAAGGCCCGCGGGTCCACGCGACGTACGGCGTCGGCGCGGCGGTCGAGCAGCCGGCGGAACTCCGCGAGCAGGTCGGGCGGGACCGGCACCGTGGTCTCGCCGGGGACGGCCGGCACGGCTCCGGAGCCCGGCGCCGACCGGGGCGACGGCTCGTCGGGCGTGCTGGAGCACCCGGCGAGCGCCAGGCAGCACACGATCCCGAGGGTGAGGGCCTTGACGGGCGAAAGTCCGTCGCGGGCTCGCTCAGCCGCGGCGGTCGGCATCGACCACGGGCTGATCGGCTGGCTGACCGGCTGGCTGATCGGCGCGCTGGGTGGCCGAGTCCGCGTCGAGCGCGGTGATGTCCTCGACGATCCCGCGGGCGAGGGCCTGCGGGGTCAGGCCGATGCGCTCGAGGATCGCGGCCCGCTTGGCGTGGGTGAGGAACTCCTGCGGGATGCCGTGCAGGCGGAAGGGGGTGGTGACGCCGGCGTCGTTGAGGGTCTGCAGGAGCACGGCTCCACAACCGCCGATGCGGCCGTTGTCCTCGACGCTGACCACGAGTCGGTGCTCGCGGGCCAGCTCGACGATCGCGGGGTCGACGGGCTTGACCCAGCGCGGGTCGACCACCGTGACCCCGATGCCCTGGGCGTCGAGGCGCTCGGCGACCTCGACGGCCACCTCGCACATCGAGCCGACCGCGACCACGAGCACGTCCTTGGCGCCGGAGCGCACGAGCACGTCGGCCGCGCCGGCCTTGGCGTGGGTGGGGATGTCGACCGGCGGCGGACCCTTCGAGAAACGCACCACCGTGGGCGCGTCGTCGACCTCCACCGCCTCGTTGAGGAGCTCGCGCAGGCGGGTCGCGTCGCGCGGAGCAGCGAGGCGCAGGCCGGGCACGACCTGGAGGATCGACATGTCCCACATGCCGTTGTGGCTGGCTCCGTCGTCGCCGGTCACTCCGGCACGGTCCAGCACGAAGGTGACCCCGCAGCGGTGCAGCGCGATGTCCATCAGCACCTGGTCGAAGGCGCGGTTGAGGAACGTCGCGTAGATCGCGACCACGGGGTGGAGCCCACCGATCGCAAGGCCGGCGGCCGACGTCGCGGCGTGCTGCTCGGCGATGCCGACGTCGAAGGTGCGCTCGGGGTAGCGGGTCTGGAACTGGTCGAGCCCCACCGGGTGCATCATCGCCGCGGTGATCGCCACGACGTCCTTGCGGCGGGCGCCGAGGTGCACCATCTCGTCGGCGAAGACGTCGGTCCAGATGCGCCCGCGGACCTTCTCCTCACCGGTCTCGATGTCGAAGGGCTGCGGGGAGTGGAACTGGTCGGCCTCGTGCTGCTCGGCCGCGTCGTAGCCGAAGCCCTTGCGGGTGATCGCGTGGACGATGACCGGGCCGCCGAACTTCTTGGCCTGGGCCAGCGCGTGCTCCATCGCGTCACGGTCGTGGCCGTCGACGGGTCCGACGTACTTGAGGCCGAGGTCCTCGAAGAGGCCCTGCGGGGCGAGCGCGTCCTTGAGCCCCTTCTTCATCGCGTGCAGCGCGTCGTAGGTGGCGGTCCCCACGCCGGGCACGGCGTTGAGGCGCTTCTTGACCATGTCGAGGACCTGCTCGTAGCGCGGGTTGGTGCGCAGCGAGGTGAGCGCGGTCGCCAGGCCGCCGATCGTCGGGGTGTAGGAGCGGCCGTTGTCGTTGACGACGATGACGAGCCTGGAGTCGCGGGCGATGGCGATGTTGTTGAGTGCCTCCCAGGCCATGCCGCCGGTGAGCGCCCCGTCACCGATGACCGCCACGGTGTGCCGGTCCTCGCCGCGGATCGCATAGGCCTTGGCGATGCCGTCGGCATAGCTCAGCGCCGTCGAGGCGTGCGAGTTCTCGACGATGTCGTGCTCGGACTCGGCCTGGCTGGGGTAGCCGCTGAGCCCGCCCTCCTTGCGGAGGGTCGCGAAGTCGGCGGCCCGTCCGGTGAGCATCTTGTGCACGTAGGCCTGGTGACCGGTGTCGAAGACGACCCGGTCGCGGGGCGAGTCGAAGACCCGGTGGATCGCGAGCGTGAGCTCGACGACACCCAGGTTGGGACCCAGGTGCCCGCCCACGCGGGAGACCGCCTGCACGAGCTGGTCGCGGATCTCCGCAGCCAGCGTCGTCAGCTGGTCGTCGGACAGCCCGCGCAGGTCGCGCGGGCCGGCGATCGAGTCGAGGACACCCATGGGCACGAGTTTACGCAGGCACCCGCCGATCGCCGATCCGTCAGGGCATCGGTCAGGGCATCGGTCAGGGACCTCAGGGTGTCAGGACGGCGACGGCAGGCTCGTGGAGGCTGCCCATCCACACGCGTCCCTCGTGCTCGCGCACGCCGGTGACCATGTGATAGCTCACACCACTGTCCCCCGGGTCGGGGGCGAGGTCGTGGACCAGGGTGCCGGTGCTGTCGTAGGCCTGCACGCGCACGGTGTGCTTCGGCTTGGGCTGGATCGCCTCGGGCAGCCGGGTGGCGAGCTTGCGCAGCGTCATCGGCGCGGTCTGGAGCCGCTCGAGGACGGGGTCGGTGGGGCTGGCGATGGTGACCCAGATCAGCCCGTCGCTGCCCCGGGCGATGTTGTCGGGATAGCCCGGCAGGTTCTGGCAGAGCAGGTCGCGCATGCCCTTGCGCTCCCCGGTGATCCAGCGCCGTACGACGGTGCGGGCGGCCGTCTCGGCGACGCACACGAAGTCCTCGTCGGGCGAGAGCGCCACCCCGTTGGCGAAGGCCAGGCCCTCGAGCACGACCTCGACGCTCCCGTCGGTCGAGAGCCGCATCAGCCGCCCGGTGCGGGTGTTCTGGACGACGTCGTCCTTCCACTTCTCGATGCCGTACCTCGTCGAGGAGTCGCTGAACCACACCGTGCCGTCGGAGGCGATCGCCGCGTTGTTGCAGAAGAGCATGCGGGCGCCGGCGACGGTGTCGGTCACCGACTCGATCGCGCCGGTGGCGGTGTCGATGCGGAGCAGCCCGACCTTGGCGTCGCAGACCAGCAGCCGCCCGTCGAGGTCGATCTCGAGGCCCAGGGGACGGCCGCCGGTGTGGGCGACGCGGTCGACCTTCTGACCGTCGTGGCTGATCCGGAAGATCGCGCCGTCCTCGGTGCCGGTGAACACCGCACCCTCGTCACGGCCGCTGAGGCCGACGACGACGTCCTCCGCGCCGGGGCCGGGGACGGGGATCACGCGCAGGGAGGAGGTCATGGACCCACCCTGGCGTAGATGGGAGACGCGAGGAAGTCCGTCAGCGTGAGCCGCGCCGAGGCGGTGAGGTCGAGGCCGGCCGCGACGGCCGGGTCGACGAAGATCATCTGCCGCCCCTCGTGGCACTCCACCTCGCTCAGCTCCGTGCCCGCGGCGTAGAGGTGGAACTCGTCGGTCTCCCCGCACGCCTCGCTCCAGAAGCTGAACTCCCCCACCAGCTCGAGGGTGCCGGGCTCCAGGCGCACCCCGGTCTCCTCCTCGAGCTCGCGGTAGGCCGCCTGCTCGTAGCTCTCTCCCGGCTCCACCCCACCTCCGGGGAAGCCCCACCGGTCCGGGTCGATCCGCGGCCTCGAGTCCCGCTCCTGCATCAGGATCCAGCCCCGACGGTCGACGAGTGCCACGCTCGCGAAGTGATGCATCCGGTCACGGTAGTTCGTGCTCGCCCCGCTCGGCGCCCGTGGCGGGCCGATCGAGGCTGATCGCCGGCCGCTTCCCCAAGGTAGGCAGACGAACCGCCACCTCCCGCGGCGCACACCCCGTGGTCGGTGGCGTGTCGCCGTGGGGAGTACGCCGACCCGGGACCGGCCGCGACCTCAGAGCCGCGCGACGTAGCGCCGACCGCGCAGTGCGTCCTCGACCAGGCCGACCGCGCGGCGGATGCCCATCAACCGCGCCTGCTCGAGCTGGAAGGTCTGCAGCGCCGCCTCGATGACCTGGTCGCTGGCGACCTCGCGGAAGGAGGCGCGGGCCTCGCTCAGGCCCCGGCGGCAGGCCGCCTCGTTGGCCTCGACGTGCAGCACCGCGAAGCGTGCGAGGACCACGACATGGCGACGCAGACCGGCGTAGGTGCGGTAGTCGGCCGGACACAGGTCGAGCAGCCACGCGGCCGCGCTCACCTCCCAGTCGGGGGCGTCGGGCGGGCGGACCTCACGCGGCCAACCGGGGGGTGCGACCAGAGGCTTCATCCCCGAAGTCTAGTCGAACACCTGTTCGAGCGCGAGCCTCAGGTGACGAAGCTGAAGCGCACCTCGCGCACGGGGTTGTCCAGGTTGAGGTCGACCAGGCACACGCTCTGCCAGGTGCCGAGCGCGAGCCGGCCGCCGAGCACGGGCACCGTCACGGTCGGGGGCACGATCGCCGGCATGACGTGGGAGCGGCCGTGACCGGGTGAGCCGTGACGGTGTCGCCACCGGTCGTCGGCCGGCAGCAGGTCAGCGAGGGCGGCGAGCAGGTCGTCGTCGGAGCCGGCTCCGGTCTCGATGATCGCGATGCCCGCCGTCGCGTGCGGCACGAACACGTTGAGCAGTCCGTCCCCGCGTCCCCGGACCAGCTCGGCGCAGTCGTCGGTCAGGTCGAGCACCGCTTCGGCACTGCCTGTGCGGTAGGTCCGGACCTGCGAGGTCATGCTCATGTGGCGGTCCCGCCGTCGTCGGGTCGCAGCCCGCCGGCGCACGAGGCCCCCGGCTCCGGCGCGGTCTCTCCGGCACCCAGCTCGCCGATGAAGATCTCGAGGCGCGGGTCGTCGGCCCCGGTCAGCTCCAGCTGCCGCTCCCAGACCGTGACGACCACCGGCGCGCGCAGGCCGTCGTAGGGCGAGAGGATGCCGTTGTCCGGCAGCGCCTCGGCCAGCGCGTCGACGTCCTCCTGGGCGAGCCCCGGCTCGTAGGTGATCCACACGGTGCCGTGCTCCAGGTCGTGCACGAGGTTCTCCTCCGGCACGGGCGCGTCATAGACACCGCAGTCGAGCCAGGAGGGGCTGTGCGGGCCGCCGACGGGTGGGGACTGCTCGTAGGTGAGGTCGCCGTCCTCGTGGGTCGTCGCCAGGCCGTCGAAGACCTCGACCGCGTCGAGCGTCCTGTCGACCGCGACCTGGTCGTCCTCGCGAGCCGCGCCCACCACGAGCGGCACGAGCACCGCCGAGCCGATCACCAGGACCGCACCGAGCACGCCGAGCACGACACCGACCCTCCTGCCACGACCCGCCGGTGCCGGCGCGGGCGACCACCCCGGCGGAGGCCCCGGTGGAGGCCCCGGTGGAGGGGGGCCCAGCGGCGGAGCGCCCAGCGGGGCGCCGTACGACGAAGCGGCAGGCGGACCAGCAGGCGGCGGACCGGCAGGCGGCGGACCGGCAGGCGGCGGACCGGCAGGCGGTCCCGACGGCGGCAGCTGGTCGGACATCAGTCCTCCAGGGCGCGCTCGAGGCGCTCGACCTTCGCGGCCATCTGGTCGGTCCAGCCGGGCCGGATGTCGGCCTTCAGGACCAGTCCGACCCGGGGCGAGACCTCGGCGACGACGTCGACGGCGCGCTTCACGACCGCCATCACCTCGTCCCACTCGCCCTCGATGTTGGTGAACATCGCATTCGTCTCGTGGGGAAGGCCCGACTCACGCACGACGCGGACGGCGGCCGCGACGGCCTCCGAGACACCGCCGGTCTCGTCACCGGCGGTCGGGCTGATGCTGAAGGCAACGATCATGGCGTCACCGTAGCCAAGGCTCCTGAGGTCGCGACCGGGGACGCCCTCAGTAGGTGGCGAGACCCGCGCGGAACGCGTCCAGCGAGGCCCCGGTCGAGTCGACGCGCCAGTCGGCCTCCTTGAGGTGGCTGAACCAGGTGAAGCCGGTGAGGCCCTCCGGTCGCGTGGCGAGCACGGCGAACATGTCGCGCACCCAGGCGGCCTTGTCGCCACCCACCTCCGGCGCCCCCACCTCCCCGACGATGAGCGGCCTGGCGGTGAAGGAGCGGATCTCGGCGACACCGTCGTCGAAGACGTCCCAGAAGCCCTGCCAGGTGGTGCCCGGCAGCAGGCCACCCCAGTTGTAGCCGTCCAGCGCGACGACGCTCACCCGGGCGTCTCCCGGGTAGAGCGAGGCCAGGGGGGTGCTGCCGGGGTAGGGCACGTTGGGCGACCACGACCATGACACGTTGCCGGCCTTCTGGCGGGCGAAGATGCCCGTGACGTGCTTCCAGGCCGCTGCGTAGTCACCGACCTGGTTGCCGTTGACGCCGGCGGCCCAGGGATACCAGCTGCCGTTCATCTCGTGGGCGAAGCGCAACGTCACCGGCTTGCCGTACGCCCTGGCTTGCTGGGCCCAGGTCGTGATGTAGGCGTCGTGGGCGCCGGAGGTGATCGTCCGCAACGAGTACGCCGGCTGGTCGAGGCCCCGCGCCGGGTCCCACGGCTCCCAGGTGATCACCGGGGTCGCCCCGAAGGCCGCGACCCTGGCCGCCTGCTGCGCGGGGAAGCCGGTGCCGCCGGACCACGCGGCGTACCACATCACCTGGGTGGGGCGGCGGCCCAACGAGGTCGAGAGCGACTCGAGATCGCTCATGTCGCCGGGCGCGTGCGGGAGGCTGAGACCGAACACGAGGGGAGGCGGGGTCGGTGTGCGGACGGCACGGGCCGAGGCGGGTTGGGACGTCAGGGTGGCGACGATCACCAGCCCTGCCGCTGCGGCGAGGATCCGAGAGGTGAGGGGGGGCACGGCGGCGAGTCTGGTCGCCCCGGCGACCCGGCGTGCCTCATCACGACAGACCGGACCACTGGTCTAGTCGGGAGAACGACGCGCCCCACCTCCGCCTGGCGGGGATGGGGCGCGTCGTCGTTGCCAGTGGCGGATCAGGCCTTGCGCAGGTTGCGCAGGACGTATTGCATGATCCCGCCGTTGCGGTAGTAGTTGGCCTCGCCCGGGGTGTCGATCCGGACCACGGCCTCGAACTCGACGCCGTCCGCCTTGACCGTGACGGTCTTGGGCGTGCGGCCCTCGTTGAGCGCGGTGACGCCGGTGATCGAGAACGTCTCCTCGCCCGTGAGTCCGAGCGACTCGGCGCTCTCACCCTGGGGGTACTGCAGCGGCAGGACGCCCATGCCGATCAGGTTGGAGCGGTGGATGCGCTCGTAGGACTCGGCGATGACGGCCTTGACCCCCAGCAGCGCGGTGCCCTTGGCGGCCCAGTCGCGCGACGAGCCCGAGCCGTACTCCTTGCCCGACAGCACGACGAGCGGGGTGCCCTGCGCGATGTAGCGCTCGGAGGCCTCGAAGACCGACGTGACCTCGCCACCGGCGGTGAAGTCGCGCGTGACGCCACCCTCGGTGCCCGGGGCCAGCTGGTTGCGCAGGCGGATGTTGGCGAACGTGCCGCGGATCATGACCTCGTGGTTGCCGCGGCGCGAGCCGTAGGAGTTGAAGTCACGGTGCCCGACGCCGTGCTCGGCGAGGTAGTGGCCCGCGGGCGAGTCCTTCTTGATGGCGCCGGCCGGGCTGATGTGGTCGGTCGTGACCGAGTCACCCAGCTTGAGCAGGACGCGCGCGCCCTCGATGTCGGCGACCGGCTCCGGCTCGTCGGGCATGCCGTCGAAGTAGGGAGGCTTGCGGACGTAGGTCGACTCGGGGTCCCACGCGAAGGTCTTGCCCTCGGGCGTGGGCAGGGCCTGCCACTGCGCGTCGCCGGCGAAGACGTCCTCGTAGCCGTCGGCGAACATCTGCGAGGTGATCGCACCCGCGATGACCTCCTCGATCTCGGTCGGCGAGGGCCAGATGTCCTTGAGGAAGACGTCGTTGCCGTCCTGGTCCTGGCCGAGGGCGTCGTTGAAGAGGTCGACGTTCATCGAGCCGGCCAGGGCGTAGGCGACGACCAGCGGCGGGGACGCGAGGTAGTTCATCTTGATGTCGGGGTTGATCCGACCCTCGAAGTTGCGGTTGCCCGACAGCACCGAGGTGACCGCGAGGTCGGCCTCGTTGACGGCGGCCGAGACCTCGGGGATGAGTGGTCCCGAGTTGCCGATGCAGGTGGTGCAGCCGTAGCCGACGAGGTTGAAGCCGAGCTTGTCGAGGTAGGGCGTCAGGCCGGACTTCTCGTAGTAGTCCGAGACGACCTTGGAGCCGGGCGCGAGGGTCGTCTTGACCCACGGCTTGCGCTGCAGGCCCTTCTCGACGGCCTTCTTGGCCAGCAGGCCGGCGCCGATCATCACCGACGGGTTGGAGGTGTTGGTGCACGACGTGATCGCCGCGATCGTCACCGCACCGTGCCCGATGGTGTGCGTGGTGCCGTCCAGCTCGACCTCGGCGGTGGCGTCGGGGCTGTCGGTGTAGTCCTTGAGGGCCTCGACGAACGCCGGTCCGGCGTTGGTGACCTCGACGCGGTCCTGGGGCCGCTTGGGCCCGGCCAGGGACGGGACGACGGTGGCCATGTCGAGCTCGAGCTTCTCGGAGAAGCGCGGCTCGGCCTCGGGGTCGTGCCAGAGGCCCTGCTCCTTGGAGTAGGACTCCACCAGCGCGAGCTGCTCCTCGGAGCGGCCGGTCAGGCGCAGGTAGTCGATGGTCTGCTGGTCGATCGGGAACACCGCGATCGTCGAGCCGAACTCCGGGCTCATGTTGCCGATGGTCGCGCGGTTGGCGAGCGGCAGGACCGAGACGCCGGGGCCGTAGAACTCGACGAACTTGCCGACGACGCCGTGCTTGCGCAGCATCTCGGTGATCGTCAGCACCAGGTCGGTGGCGGTGGAGCCCTCGGGCAGCTCACCACTCAGCTTGAAGCCCACGACGCGCGGGATGAGCATGCTCACCGGCTGGCCGAGCATGGCCGCCTCGGCCTCGATGCCACCGACGCCCCAGCCGACGACACCGATGCCGTTGACCATGGTGGTGTGCGAGTCGGTGCCGACGCAGGTGTCGGGGTAGGCCTGGAGGACGCCGTCGACCTCACGGGTGAAGATCGTGCGGGCGAGGTGCTCGATGTTGACCTGGTGCACGATGCCGGTGCCCGGGGGGACGACCTTGAAGTCGTCGAAGGCACCCTGGCCCCACCGCAGGAACTGGTAGCGCTCGCGGTTGCGCTCGTACTCGATCTCGACGTTGCGCTCGAAGGCCCCGGGCGTGCCGAAGACGTCGGCGATGACGGAGTGGTCGATGACCATCTCGGCCGGCGCGAGCGGGTTGATCTTGGTGGGGTCTCCCCCGAGGTCGGCCATCGCCTCGCGCATGGTGGCGAGGTCGACGACGCACGGGACCCCGGTGAAGTCCTGCATCAGCACGCGCGCGGGCGTGAACTGGATCTCGTCCTCGGGCTCCGCGTCGGCGTCCCACCCGGCGATCGCCTTGATGTCGTCGGCCGTGATGTCCGCGCCGTCCTCCGTGCGCAGGAGGTTCTCGAGCAGCACCTTGAGGGAGAACGGCAGGCTCTCGACGTCCAGGCCCTCCCCGGCGACCGCATCGAGACGGAAGATCTCGTAGGCCTTCCCGTCCACGTCCAACGTGCTCTTGGCGCCGAAGCTGTCCTGACTGGCCATCAAGCCGTCTCCTCGTTGAGTCAGTGGGTTGCTCCACCCATCTTGCCCACGTGATCGCGGAGCGGGGTAGTAAGGCATGCCTTATCGACAACCCAGTTTGTCTTGATATCAAGATACATGATGTCGAGTCATTCCTCAACGGTCTCGACGGCGTACGACGTCGGGCGCCACGACCTCGGTGCGCCTCGAGGTCGAGGAGCAGGAGGCCCACGGACCTCCCGTCGGGATCCGGGTGCACGATCGGCAGTGGATCCGGCCCGGAAAGTACGTGACGTTATCGCCCCTCTGGGCGCCTCAGCGGGGCTAAAACGTCACATACTTTCCGCAGCACGCAGGACGCGCGTGGACCGGCGTCAGAGGCGGGGCTTCTCCAGCAGCGCCACGCACTCGACGTGGTGCGTCATCGGGAAGAGGTCGAAGGCACGCAGCTTGGTGAGCTCGTAGCCGTGCTCGGCGAAGATCGCGACGTCGCGCGCGAGCGCGGCGGGGTCGCAGGCGACGTAGGCGACCGCCCGGGGAGCACGGTCGACGACCTGCTCGACGACGACGCGCTTGGCGCCCTCGCGGGTGGGGTCCAGGACGACCAGGTCGAAGGGCTCGTCGTACTCGTCGGCGAGGACCCGGGCCACGAGCCCGGCGCTCGTCTTGATGCCCGGCGCGTTGCGACGCGACTGGGCGGACGCGGTCGGGTCCGACTCGATGGCGACCACGCGCCCGGTCTCCCCCACCGCGTCGAGCAGGAACCGGGCGAAGAGCCCGACCCCGGCGTAGAGGTCGAGGGCCCGCTCGCCGGGCTGCGGGTCGAGCATGGTCATCACGGCCTCGACCAGCACGGCGGGCGCGCCGGGGTGGACCTGCCAGAAGCCGTCGTCCTCGACCAGGAAGGCGTGCGGTCCCACGACATGGTCGCTGGGCTTGCGGGCCTCGAGCAGGCACTCGTCGATCTCGACGAGCTCGTGCGAGCGGTGCTTGCGCATGCCGCGCTTGCCGTCGGGCAGGTCGACGTAGCGCTGACGGGTGCGCCAGTGCAGACCGCCCACGTCGCCGGGGACCGCCTCGACGCGGACCTCGACGTCGAGCTTGGCCAGTCGGCTGAGCTGCTCGCGCACCACCTCGGCCTTGAGGGAGCGCTGACGCTTCAGGTTGACGTGCTGGAAGTCGCAGCCGCCGCACAGCCCGGGACCGGCGACCGGGCAGGGCGCCGGCACCCGGTCGGGTGACGCCTCGAGGATCTCGACGGCGTCGCCGCGCCAGAAGCGGTCCCCCTCGGTCCCCTCGGTGATCTCGACGACGACGCGCTCACCGGGGAGCGCGTGCCGGGTGAAGACGACGCGCGAGACCGGCTCGGGCAGGCGCACGATGCAGTGGCCGCCGTGCGCGACGGGACCCACCTCGGCCTCGAAGCGCTGCCCGACCATGCTGGCGCCCCGACTCTGCTTCTGCCGGGTCTGGCCGTGGCGGGGGCGGCGGTTGGACTGGCGGCTCATGGGACCTTCTTCACTGGGACTGGCTCATCTGGGTGCGGCACAAAACGGTGTGGCACCACGGGGCGTGGCACTGGGTAGTTCTCCCGGCGGTGCCGCCTACGGAGGCGGCCGACGCTTGGAGCGTGCGTCGACGTTGCCACGCCGCAGGTCACCGGGGCGAACCCGGGTGTCCTCGCGCAGCTCGCGCTCGCGGGCGATCTCGGAGGAGCGCAGCTGGTAGGGCACCGAGGTGACCATGACACCGGGGGTGAACAGGAGCCGTCCCTTGAGCCGCAGCGCCGTCTGGTTGTGGAGCAGCTGCTCCCACCAGCGACCCACGACGTACTCCGGGATGTAGACGGCCACGACGCCGCGCGGGTTGGCTCGGCGGATCTCGGTCGCGTACTCGACGATCGGGCGCACCAGCTCGCGGTAGGGCGAGTGGAGGACCTTGAGCGGCACGTCCATGCGGCGCTCGTCCCACTCCTCCAGGAGCCGGTTGGTGGCATCGGAGTCGGTCGCGACGTAGACACCCTCGAGCACGTTGGGACGGGTCGCCTTGGCGAAGGCCAGCGCTCGCAGGGTCGGCTTGTGCAGCTTGGACACCAGGACGATCGCGTGCACCCGGGTGGGCATCACCTTGTCGTCGTCGTCTGCGGCGAGCTCGTCGGCCACCTTGTCGTAGTGCCCCTTGATGCCCTTCATCACCGCGTAGAAGAAGAGCATCGCCAGGAGCGTGATCCAGGCACCCTCGAGGAACTTGGTGACCAGGACGATGACCAGCACCACGGCGGTGAAGGTCAGGCCGATGGCGTTGATGGCGCGCGAGCGGATCATCGTGGCCCGCTTGCCCGGGTCACGCTCGCTCGCCAGGTGCCGCGTCCAGTGCCGGATCATCCCGAGCTGGCTGAGGTTGAAGGACACGAAGACGCCGACGATGTAGAGCTGGATCAGGCGCGTCACCTGAGCGTCGAAGACCAGGATCAGGAGGATCGCCATCGCGGCGAGGAAGACGATGCCGTTGCTGTAGGCGAGCCGGTCGCCCCGCGACCCCAGCGCCCGGGGTGCGAAGCCGTCCTTGGCGAGGATGGAGCCGAGCACCGGGAAGCCGTTGAAGGCCGTGTTGGCCGCGAGCACCAAGATGATGCCGGTGACGATCACGACGATGTAGAAGCCTGGCGGGAAGCTGTCGAAGACCGCCTCGGCGATCTGCGCGATGACCGTGTGCTGGTCGTAGTCCCCCGGGAGCGCCTCGCCGTTGCGCGTCAGCCGCTCCAGGTCGTGCGGGTCGACGTAGCGGATGCCCATCTGCCGGGCCAGCACGATGACGCTGACCATCATCGTGATCGCGATCGTCCCCAGCAGGAGCAGCGTCGTCGCGGCGTTCTTGCTCTTGGGCCGGGTGAAGGCCGGCACCCCGTTGGAGATCGCCTCGACCCCGGTCAGCGCCGCACAGCCGGACGAGAAGGCACGGGCGAGGAGGAAGAGCAGCCCGAACGTCGTGAGCGGTCCGTCCAGTCCGGGCTCGGGCGTGATCGTCAGCCCCGCGCTCTCGACGTCCGGCAGGGTGCCCAGCGCGAGGCGCGCCAACCCGTAGGCGCACATGCCGAGGATCGACACCATGAACAGGTAGGTCGGCAGCGCGAAGAAGGTGCCGGACTCCCGGATGCCCCGCAGGTTGATGGCCATCAGCAGCACGACCAGCACCGAGGCGAAGATCGCCTCGTGGCCACTGAGCGCGGGGACCGCCGAGGCGGCGTACTGCGCGCCCGACGAGATCGACACGGCGACGGTGAGGACGTAGTCGACGAGGAGGGCGCTGGCGACCGTGGTCCCGGCGTTGGCGCCGAGGTTGACGGTGGCCACCTCGTAGTCGCCGCCACCGCTGGGGTAGGCGTGCACGGTCTGGCGGTAGGAGGCGATGACGGCCGCCATCACGAGCGCGATCGCGATCGCGATCTTCCACGACCAGACGTACTGCGCCGCGCCGGCGAGCGACAGCATGATGAAGACCTCGTCGGGCGCGTAGGCGACCGAGGACAGGGCGTCGCTGGCGAAGACGGGCAACGCGATGCGCTTGGGAAGAAGGGTCTCCCCCAGCTGGGAGCTCCGCAGCTTGCGTCCCAGGAGTATTCGTTTTGAGACGTCGCCGACACCCACGAGCCGCAACAGTACGGCACGGCTCACCGCCGAGTACGGTTACGTCGTGCACGTCGTGATCATGGGTTGTGGCCGGGTCGGTTCGACCCTTGCGCGCAGCCTCGAGGACCGCAACCACACCGTGGCTGTCATCGACAGCGAGCCTGATGCGTTCCGACGCCTCGGGCCCGGATTCAACGGCGAGAAGGTGACCGGGTACGGCTTCGACCAGCAGGTGCTCGAGAAGGCCGGCATCCGCCGCGCCGATGCGTTCGCCGCCGTCTCCAGCGGCGACAACTCCAACATCATCGCCGCGCGTGTCGCGCGCGAGACGTTCGGGATCCAGCAGGTCGTCGCCCGCATCTACGACCCCGGCCGCGCCGAGGTCTACCAGCGCCTGGGCATCACCACGGTCGCCACGGTCAAGTGGACCGCCGACCAGGTGCTGCGCCGGATCCTGCCGGCCAACGCCGAACCCGACTTCCGCGACCCCTCAGGGACTGTCCGGCTCGACCAGGTCCCCGTCTCGGAGCCCTGGATCGGTCACCGGACCGTCGCCTTCCAGGAGCAGTCGCGCAGTCGCATCGCGTGGATCGACCGGCTCGGCGAGGGCATGCTGCCCACCCGTGACTCGGTCATCCAGGAAGGCGACCTGCTCCACCTGGTGATGCGCGAGGAGAACGCCGCTCACGCCTACCAGGTCATCGAACGAGGACCCGAGGAGTCGTAAGACATGCGAGTCGCGATTGCCGGAGCCGGCGCAGTGGGACGCTCCATTGCCCAGGAGCTGATCCAGAACGGTCATGAGGTGCTCCTCATCGACAAGAACCCGGGCTCCATCCACCCCGAGCGGGTCCCCAACGCCGAGTGGCTGCTCGCCGACTCCTGCGAGCTGTCCTCGCTCGAGGAGGCCCGGCTGGACAAGTGCGACGTGGTCATCGCCGCGACCGGCGACGACAAGGCCAACCTGGTGACCTCGCTGCTCGCCAAGACCGAGTTCGGCGTGCCGCGCACGGTGGCCCGGGTCAACCACCCCAACAACGAGTGGCTCTTCACCGAGGCCTGGGGAGTCGACGTCAACGTGTCGACGCCGCGCATCATGTCGGCGCTCGTCGAGGAGGCGGTCACGGTCGGCGACCTGGTCCGGCTGTTCACCTTCGGCCAGGGCAACGCCAACCTGGTCGAGATGACGCTGCCCGCGGACTCGCCCTACGTCGGGAAGCCCAGCGGCCTGATCCCCCTGCCCGAGAACTGCGCGTTGGTCACCATCCTGCGCGACAAGCAGGTCTACACACCCGACCCCGAGCAGCCGGTCGAGGCCGGGGACGAGCTGCTCTTCGTCGTGCCCGACGCCGGCGAGGACGAGCTCGAGCGTCTGCTGGCCCCGGGCTCGCACAGCTGAGGCGACGACCGGGTCGGCCGCTCAGGCCGGCGAGCGACCCGCGTCCATGGTCGAGCCGGGGGCCACGGGTGTCGCGTTGCGCGAGAGCAGCCACACCATCAGGGCCAGGGCCCCGAGCTGGAGCGGCCAGCCGAGGCCGATCTTCATGATGCCGAGCGTCGCGATGGCCTTGTCGACGTCCATCGCCCCGGACCTGCCGGCGAACCACACCGGCGCCTGGGCGGCGACCCGCAGAGCACAGGGCAGCGCGAGCAGCCAGGTGAGCTTGGTGCACAGCCGCACGATCTGACGGTCGGCGTGCCAGGCCGTCGGGTCACCGGTGACGCTGCCGACCATGAAGCCGACGAGCGGCCACCCGATGAGGCAGGTGAAGCCGAGGAGCACGGTGTAGCCGGAGTTGTAGATCAGCCCGGGGAGGAAGTAGGCCAACGCCTGCGCGTCCTCACTGCCCCCGCGGCTCGCGGAGATCCCGACGAAGAGCCAGCCGATGCCGATCCCGAAGATGGCGTTGAGGACGAACTGCGGCGACGAGCGCTGCACCAGGCGCACCGCGAGCATCACGACCGCGACCGTGATGCTGATGACCAGGGCCAGGACCAGCTCACGGGTCGTCAGCCACATCACGGTGAACATCAGGGTCGGCACCGCGGCCTCGACCATGCCGCGGCGACCTCCGAGCGCCTTGGCCAGCTGGGCCCGGACGACCTCCTCGACGGTGGCGACCGTGGGAGCCACCTCGTGCTCCGAGGGCGGGACGGGCTGGGCGGTCGGCTCGCTCACGGCATCAGCTCGTAGCGCGGGTTGAAGATCACGCGCACCCCGTCGTGGGCGCCGATCCGGCCCTGGACCTGCAGCGAGCGTCCCGGGGAGATCCCGCTGATGCGACGACGGCCGAGCCAGACGATCGTGATGACGCCGGTGCCGTCGTAGAGCTCGGCCTCGAGGGCGGGCACCCCGCCCCGCGGACGCAGCGTGACGGTGCGCAGCGTGCCCCGCAGGCGCACGACGTCACGGTCGGGTGCGTCGCCGATGCAGTCGACCCCGACCGCGCCGCTGTAGGTCTTGCGCAGGTCGCGGGCGTGCGCGTCGTCGTTGTTGGCCCACCTGCTGATGGTGCGACGCAGCTTGCTCATCGTCGGTCCGCGACGTCAGGCGGTCGGGGGCTCGACGCGGCGGGCGTTCTCGGGCATGACGATCGGCAGTGCCTCGCCGACGGGCATGGCGTGCACGCCCCGGCGTACGGCGACCTTGCTGATCGTCTCCTCCCAGGCGGCGGACGACTCCGGGTCGACGGCCGGGCGACCGAGCAGCGTGGCACGCAGCAACCAGCGCGAGCCGTTGACGCCGATGATGCGCGAGGGCTGGGCGGCCTTGCTGCCGTCGGGCTGCTGGATGACGATGTGACACAGGAGCTCGGGGCCGAAGCGGCCCTCCCGCTCGGTGGCGGTGCCGCCGCGCGACTCCATGTCGGCCGCGATCTGGGGACGGACCTCGGTCCAGAGGTCCCCGTTGCGCGGGGCGGCGAAGGCGCGCAGCTCCACAGCGCCGTCGGCACCGGCGAGCACGACCGACTGCACGGCTCCGGAGGCCTCGTCGACCTGCAGGCGCAGCTCCCGGCCCGGCTCGGGCGTCAGGACGAGCGAGCCGAGGTCGACGCGGTCGACCTCGTCCTCGGGCAGGTCCTCGGCGTCGAACGGGCCGACAGGCACGCTGACCTCGTCGATCTCGCCCTCCACCTGGTCGGTGGTGTCGACGTCGGACTTGCGGCGGAACTTCACGAACTGTCTCCTCGAGGTGTGGGGTGGCCGAAGCCACCAGTAGAACCGTAACCCCCGGCTCCTCGCACACTGGCGGGGAGTTGCTCGACCTCGGTGAAGACGGCCCGCTCGAAACGCTGGACGACCAGCTGGGCCACCCGGTCCCCGCGACGCAGCTCGATCGTCTCGGTCAGGTCGTGGTTGATGAGCAGCACCTTGATCTCGCCGCGGTAGCCGGCATCCACGGTGCCGGGGGTGTTGACGATGGAGAGGCCGTGCCGGGCCGCGAGGCCCGACCGGGGGTGCACCAGGGCCACGAAGCCGTCGGGCAGCGCGATCGCGATGCCGGTCGGCACCAGCGCCCGCTCCCCCGGCGCCAGGCTCACGTCGACGGTGGTGAGCAGGTCGGCTCCCGCGTCGCCGGGTCGCGCGTAGGACGGGAGCGGGAGGTCGGTGTCCAACCGGACGACCTCGACGCCCACCGGAGGCGACGGTGGGGGCGACGGGTCGGGCGTGAGCACGCACGGACCCTAGTGGAGACTTGTCCCGTGAGCAGCACTACGGGGACCGCGTCCTACCACGAGCGTCTCAGCGTGCCGCTGCGCTGGTGGGTGCAGGGCACCATGCTGGTGGCGAGCTTCTGGCTGGCCCTCGTCGTGGCCGTCCCCGGCGCCTGGGCCTCGGTGATCACGGTCGCCCTCCTGTTGCTGCTGACGGCCGCGATGCTCTCCTTCGGCTCCGCCCAGGTCCTCGTGCGCGACGGGGTGCTGCGGGTCGGCCGGGCCTCGATCTCGGCGGCTCATGTCGGCCCCGCAGAGGCGCTCGACGCCGAGGCCACCCGTCGTACGGCGGGGCGCGACGCGGACGCACGAGCCTTCCTGCTGCTGCGTCCCTACCTGAAGCGTGCGGTGAGGATCTCGATCCAGGACCCCGCCGACCCCACCCCCTACTGGCTGGTCAGCACCCGGCACCCGGAGCGGCTGGCGGCAGCCGTCGAGCAGCTCACCAGCACCTCACCCCGAAGGCGTGACACAGCTCCTGGTTAGGGTTGGGCCATGGCTTCCGACAGCTCCAAGCTCTGGTCCGTGTTCTCCCTGGCCGCTGCCCTCGGGGCGGCGGCGCTCGCCAAGAAGGGACTCAACACGTCCTGGAAGGCCGCCACCGGCAAGAACCCTCCTGCCAACCCGGCCGATCCCGACGTGGACGTCTGGGAGGCCGTGGCCTGGGCCACCGTCAGCGGCACCTTCATCGCGATCGCGCGGATGATGGCGACGCGCAAGGCGGCCGGCTACTACGCCAAGTCGACCGGGCACCTGCCGCCGGGCCTGCAGAAGGACAACCAGGACCCCAACGCGCCGACGCCGACCACCTGAGGCGGCGCGTGCCGCCCCGGGGACCGGTCTCGGAGCGGTCTCCAGGGCCGGCCGCCAGGACCGGCCGCTAGGAGCAGTCGAGGCACACCATGGTCTTGGCGTTGGCCAGCTGGCTGCGGTGGTGGACCAGGAAGCAGCTCATGCAGGTGAACTCGTCCTCCTGCTTCGGCTTCACCTCGACGGCGAGCTCCTCGTGCGAGAGGTCGGCGCCCGGCAGCTCGAAGGCCTCGGCGGCCTCGGCCTCGTCCTCGTCGACCTTGCCCGAGTTCTTGTCGTGACGACGAGACTTGAGCTCCTCGATGCTCTCCTCGGACTGCTCTTCCTCGTTCTTGCGCGGTGCGTCGTAGTCGGTTGCCATGCGTCGTCCACTCCCCTCGGCTGTGTGTGGCGGGCCAGATTGTGCACCATCGCCCGCACCTCAACAAGGGTGGCCAACAGGTCGGATCGGCGACTGTCCGAGGAACGTCCGCCGACCGGGTGCTATTCCCCCTCGACCGCGGCCGCGTCGGGTGCGGCGAACCCGGCCGCGGTGACGGCCGCGTGCAGCTCCTCGAACCCGTGGGCCGGGCCGCAGACGAGCAGCGTCATGCCGCCCACGCCGGTGCCGAGCCGGGTCGTGGCGCCGGCCGTCCGGGCGATCAGTCCGCCGGCTGCGTGGTCCCACAGGTTGACGCCCTCCTCGACGTAGCCGTCGAGCGACCCGTCCGCCACCAGGCACAGGTCGAGGGCGCAGGAGCCGAGGCGGCGCAGGTCACGGATGTGCGGCAGCAGCCGGCTGGCCGCCTGCGCCTGGAGCACCCGGACCTCGCGGTCGTAGGAGAACCCGGTGGCGACCAGGCGGTGCGAGAGCGGCGTCTCCCCGCGCACGGCGATGGGTCGTCCGTCGCGGAGAGCGACGAGGTGCCCGTCGTGCCGGCGGGCGACGTACTCGGTGCCGGTGACGACGTTGAGCACGACGCCGGCCACGGCCTCGCCGTCGACCTCCGCCGCGATCGACACGGCGTAGTTGGGCAGCCCGTAGAGGAAGTTGACGGTGCCGTCGATCGGGTCGATGACCCACCGCACGCCGCTCGTGCCGGCCTCGTCGTTGCCCTCCTCGCCGAGGAACGCGTCGTCGGGGCGCTGCGCCCGCAGCGTGGCGCGGATCAGTGCCTCGGCGGCCCGGTCGGCCTCGGTGACGATGTCGACGTCGCTGGTCTTGGTCGCCGCGACCGTGACCCCCGCGGCCTTGCGATCCCGGATCAGTCCGGCGGCCAGTCGCGCGGCCTCGACGGCCAGGTCAGCCAGCTCGTCGGTCATGCCGTGGCCTCCTGATCGCCGCAGAGGGCGGGTCGCTCGGCGCGCGGGTTGGGGCAGCACCCCACGGGGCAGCGGTCCCAGCGCGCGTCGAGGCGACCGAGGCTGGTGCGCACGACGTCCTCGCCGCGCTCGGCGGTGGCCCTCTCGAGCAGCAGGTCGCGCACCATCGCCACGAAGCGCGGGTCGGTGTCGGGCGTGGCGGCCCGTCGGGCGGGCAGGCCGAGCTCCTCGGCGGTGGCCAGGGCCTCGGTGTCGAGGTCGTAGATGACCTCCATGTGGTCGGAGATGAACCCGCTGGGGATCATCACGACCGCGGGGGCGCCGGACTCCTTCAGCGCGGCCAGGTGGTCGTTGACGTCCGGCTCGAGCCACGGCGTCTGCGGCGCCCCGGAGCGCGAGCAGTAGACGAGCTCCCACGGGTGCTCGACACCGGTCTCGAGGGTGATCTGGCGAGCGATCTCAGCCGCGGCGCTGAGGTGCTGGTCGACGTAGGCACCGCCCTCGGGGCCGCTCGTGTCGTTCATCGCCTGAGGGATCGAGTGGGTCACGAAGGCGAGGTGGGCCCCGGCGCGCACGTCGTCGGGCAGGTCGGTCAGCGCGGCGAGGGTCGCATCGACGATCGGCTCGATGAAGCCGGGGTGGTTGAAGTAGTGACGCAGCTTGTCCAGCCGTGGTGCGCCCTCGAGCCCCTCGACGGCGTCGTAGAGGTTCTCGCGGTACTGCCGACAGCTCGACCACGACGAGTAGGTGCTCGTGACGAAGCACGCCGCCCGGGTCACGCCGTCGGCGCTCATCTGCGCCAGCGTGTCCTTGAGGTAGGGGTCCCAGTTGCGGTTGCCCCAGTAGACCGGGAGGTCGATCCCCGCGGCCGCCAGGTCGGCCCCGATCCGCGAGAGCAGGTCGCGGTTGAGGTCGTTGATGGGCGAGCGGCCCCCGAAGAGGAAGTAGTGCTCGCCGACCTGCTCGAGCCGCTCGCGCGGGATGCCCCGACCACGGGTGACGTTCTCGAGGAAGGGCACGACGTCCTCGGGCGCCTCCGGGCCGCCGAAGGAGACGAGGAGCAGGGCGTCGTAGGGGGCGACGTCAGGGCGGGGAGGCTCGGGATTGGGCACTCCCCCATCGTATGGACCTACGCTCAACCTCCCATGCTCGCCACCTACCGTCGGATCCTGTCCCGCCCCGGCACGGCGCTCTTCAGCGCGACCGGGCTGGTCGCGCGCCTGCCGATCGCGATGGTCGGCCTCGGCATCGTGCTGCTGGTGCAGGAGGCCTCGGGCTCCTACGGCGTCGCCGGCGCGGTGTCCGCGGCGCACCTGCTCGCCAACGCGGTCTTCGCGATCCTCCAGGGCCGCCTGATCGACCGGCTCGGGCAGTCACGGGTCCTGCCCGTGGTGATCACCGTCTGGGGCGTGGCCCTGTCGCTGCTGATGTGGTCGGTCCAGTCCGACTGGTCGATCCTGCTCACCTACGCCTTCGCCGTGGTGGCCGGCGCCTCCCTGCCCTCGGTGGGCACCTGCGTGCGCGCCCGGTGGTCCCACCTCACGCGCGAGCCTGACGAGCTCCAGACCGCGTTCGCCCTCGAGGCAGTGGGTGACGAGGCGGTCTTCATCACCGGGCCGATCCTGGTCACGGTGCTGGCCACGGCAGTGCACCCGGTCGCCGGCCTGACGACCGCCGTGGTCGCCGGACTCCTGGGCACCTACGCGTTCGCCGCGCAGCGCTCGACCGAGCCGCCGACCCACACCCGGCACGACACCGACGCGATCGACCGACCCCGCATCCCGTGGGAGACGCTGGTGCCCCTGACCGTCGTGTCGACGGCGCTCGGGCTGCTCTTCGGGGCGGCCGAGGTGGCGACGGTGGCCTTCGCCGAGGAGCGCGGGGTCAAGGCGTACGCCGGGGTGCTGCTCGCACTGTGGGCGGCGGGCTCGCTCATCGCCGGCGTCCTCACCGGTGCCGTCACGTGGCGCCGCGGTCCGGACCACCGGCTGCGCTGGGGTGCCCGCGCCATGACTGTCGCCATGCTCCCGCTGGTCCTCATCGACTCCATGGTGATGATGGGTGCGGTGCTCTTCGTCGCCGGCTTCGCGATCGCCCCCACCCTGATCGCCACCATGTCACTCTCGGAGCGCGTGCTTCCCGCCTCCCGGCTCACCGAGGGCATGGCCTTCCTGCAGACCGGGCTGGTCGCCGGGGTGGCACCGGGCGCCGCGCTGGCGGGCATCGTCATCGATGCCCACGGAGCCTCCGCGGCCTACCTGGTCCCTGCGGCGGGGGGCCTTCTCGCACTGCTCGCGGCACAGGCGATCCGCACCCCGGTGGCACCCTTGTCGAGGGTGATGTCGGATGGCTGAGTGGGTGAACTGGTCGGGCCTCGAGCGCGCCCGGCCCCGGCGGGTGGTCGAGCCCGTCGACACGGCGGCCGTGGTGGCCGCCGTCGAGCGGGCTCGCCGCGAGGGCACGACGGTCAAGATGATCGGCACCGGGCACAGCTTCACCGCGATCTCCGCCCCGGAGCACACGATGCTCAGGCCCCAGTCGCTGAGCGGCATCCTCGCCGTCGACCGCGACGCGATGACCGTCACGGCCCTCGCCGGCACCCGGCTCGAGACGTTCAACGTGGCGCTCGAGGCGCTCGGCCTGAGCCTGCACAACATGGGCGACATCGCCGAGCAGACGTTGGCCGGCGCGATCTCCACCGGCACCCACGGCACCGGTGGCGTGGCCGCGAGCCTGGCCGCCCAGGTCGTCGGCCTGGAGCTCGTGACGGGCACCGGCGAGGTGCTGCGCGCCTCGCCCCACGAGAACGCCGACGTCCTGGAGCACGCTCGCCTCGCTCTGGGGGCGCTGGGCATCCTCACCGCCATCACCTTCCGGGTCGAGCCGCTCTTCCTGCTCGAGGCCACCGAGCAGCCGATGGGATGGCACGAGGCGCTGGGCTCCTTCGACCAGATGGTCGCCGAGAGCCACCACGTCGACATGTACTGGTTTCCCCACTCGGACCGGATGCTCACCAAGCGCAACGACCGCCTGGCAGCCGACCTCAGCGAGGCACAGCCGCTCTCCCGCACCCGCGCCTGGGTCGACGACGAGCTGCTCTCCAACAAGGCCTTCGGCCTGCTGACCGCGGCCGCCAACCACGCACCGGCCGTCATCCCGCGGATGAACCGGATGAGTGCGCGGATGCTCGGCGCCCGCACCTACAGCGACGTCGCCCACCGGGTCTTCACCACCGAGCGCAACGTGGTCTTCCGTGAGATGGAGTACGCCGTGCCCCGCGAGGCCGGGTTGTCGGCGCTGCGCGAGGCGCGTGCGGCTCTCGACGCCTCGGACCTGACGGTCAGCTTCCCCGTGGAGATCCGGGTCGCGCCGGCCGACGACGTCCCGCTGTCGACCGCCCACGGACGTGACTCGCTCTACCTCGCCTTCCACACGCACCGCCGGGCCGAGCACGCGGCGTACTTCGCGCTGATGGAGCAGGTGGTGCGCGCCCACGGCGGGCGCCCCCACTGGGGCAAGGTCCACACCCGCCAGGTCGACGAGCTGGCCCCGCTCTACCCGCGCTTCGGCGACTTCCTGGCGATGCGCGAGCGCCTGGACCCCGACCGGGTGTTCGCCAACGCCCACCTGCGCCGCGTCCTGGGGCCCTGACCGAGACCGGAGCGGGTCGCCACCGAACCTTCTCCCCACCACGACTCGTCTCGGAGGCATGAGGACGACCAAGGAGCATCGATGACACGACGTGACGAGTTCGCCGAGCTGGTGACTGCCCGCTCGGCCGCCCTGCACCGCGCTGCCTACCTGATGGTGGGCGACCAGGCCCTGGCCCAGGACCTGGTCCAGGAGGCGTTGGTCAAGACCTACGCCGCCTGGCCGCGGTTGCGCGACAAGGCCAACGCCGAGGCCTACTGCCGCAAGGCGATCACCACGACGGCGATCTCCTGGTTCCGCCGCAAGAGCTGGAGCCACGAGCGGCCGACCGAGACGCTGCCTCCCGCGCCGAGCGATGGGCACGACGACGCGGTCACCCAGAGCCAGTGGCTCTGGGCCGGCCTCCAGCAGCTCCCGCCACGGCAACGTGCCGCGATCGTGCTGCGTTACTACGAGGACCTCACCGAGGCCCAGACCGCGGACGCGATGGGCTGTGCCATCGGCACCGTCAAGAGCCAGGTGTCAGCCGGCATCGCCAAGCTCCGCGAGCACCTCGGCGACGATGCCGATCTTCTTCCCCTGACCGACCTGGTGGTGAACCGATGACCGAGAAGCTCCGAGACCTGCTCCACGAACGCGCTGCCGACGTGGACTTCCCGACCCCCGACCTCGACGTGCTGGTGCGTGCGGGCGACCGGCGCGTACGCCGCCGGCGCGGCCTCGTCGCCGCCGGCTCGCTCGCCGCGCTGGCCGTCGTCGCCGCGCTCGTCGTGCCCTCCCTCGACTCCGAGGACGCCGCACCCGACCCCGCGGGCGGGCGGGCCACCGAGGCCCTGCCCGTCGGGGTCGTCTCCTGGGCGGAGGGGTCGGTGCTGCACGCCGGCGACGTCCAGGTGGACCTCGGCTTCCCGGTGCTCGCCTTCGTGCAGACGAGTGGGGGCTACGTCGTGGTCGACCCGGACGGGGCCGTGAGCTCCCTGGTCGACGGCGTCGTCACCGAGATCGGCCACACCGCGGTGCGGTCGGCCCACCTGGTGAGCGACCACGACAGCACCCTGGTCGGGTGGGTGTCCGACGAGGGCGACGTCCCGGCCTTCGTCGTCCACGACCTGGGGTCCGGCTCGACGGTCCTGGAGGACTCCTCGGCGACCACGGCCGACATGGGTGGGTTCGCCGACGAGGCGGACCCGGCGTACTTCTACGCGATCGACGGCGACACGGCCTACTGGCGCGACGGACGCGGCGCGGTGGCGGTCGATGTCGGGACCGGGGACGTCGAGGTGATCGACGCCGAGGCTCGCAACGGCTTCGACCTGATCGACGTGCAGGACGGCACCTTCGTGTTCTACGGCGAGGGCGGCGTCACGATCGGCGACTCGCGGGCATCGGCCCGTCCCCTGCGCGGGGTCCAGGAGAGCCGTGGCGTGCTCTCCCCCCTCGCGACGCAGTACGCCCCCGATGCCGAGGAAGCACGCGTCGAGGGCCGCAACGGCACCGAGCTGCAGCTGTTCGTGCCGCCCGAGTACTTCTTCTCCACCGTCTACGAGTGGGCCGACGACGAGACCGTCCGGGTCGTCGCGCTCGAGGACGAGGACGCGAGCGCCGACCTGCTCTCCTGCGTGCCGTCCACCGGGGGCTGCGAGCTCCTCGTCGACGGAGCCGGCACCCAGGGCGACCTGCAGCTGCCTGTCGGGGTGCAGCTCGGCAGCTGAGGCTCACACGCTGGCGGGTCCCGTGGGCATCGGGGCCTGCCAGCCACGCCACATCGCGAGCAGCCGCCAGGTCAGGCAGACGGCGGCCCCGGCGACCGCCACGGCGACGGTCGGCAGGTCGGCGCGGTAGCCGACCACCGCCACCGCCGCGCCCGCGAGCGCCGGCGTGGCGTAGAGCTCGCCCTTGAAGACGACCGGGAGGCGCCCGGTCAGCAGGTCGCGCAGCATGCCGCCACCGATCCCGGTGAGCATGCCCATCAGGGCCGCGGGCAACGGCCCCAGCCCGTAGTCCAACGCCTTGAACGCACCGGCGACGCAGAAGAGCGACAGCCCGAAGGCGTCGAAGACGCTGACCATCCGCTCGAGGCGGCCCACCACCGGGTGGAAGGCGAAGGTGAGCAGCCCGGCCGTCACGGGGACGAGCAGGTAGCGCCAGTCGGCCAGCGCTGCCGGGGGCGTGGCGTCGATGAGGACGTCGCGCAGGAAGCCGCCGCCGAGGCCCGTCGTACCGGCCAGGACGAGCACGCCGAAGACGTCGAGGTCCTTGCGCACGGCCACCAGCGCACCGGAGATGGCGAACACGAAGATCCCGACCAGATCCAGGACGACCAGGGTGCTGGGCACCAAGGAAGGGTAGTGCCCAGATTGCTGGGTGGGCACGCCGCACGGTGAGCGGACCTCGCCCCGCGGCTGGCGTAGGGTCGGACCCACCACAGCCACACCCACCCCATCCACCTCACACCGCAGGACCCAGGAAGCAGACCGATGGCGGACCTCACGCTCGCAGGAGTGAGCGACGACGGACAGCGTCTCCTCCTGGTCAGCGATGCGGGCGTGGAGTTCACCCTCGACATCGACCGCCGCTTGCGGGCCGCACTCCGCGGCGACAGCTCTCGCCTCGGCCAGTTGGAGATTCAGATGGACTCAACCCTCCGTCCCCGCGACATCCAGGCCCGGATCCGTGCCGGGGAGTCGCCCGAGGCCGTCGCCCAGGCCGCCCAGACCAGCATCGAGAAGATCATGGTCTACGCCGGGCCGGTGCTCGCCGAGCGCGAGCACATCGCCGACCGGGCCCAGCGCTCCACCGTGCGCCGTACGACCGGTGAGCCCGCAGGCGGCGCCCGCACCCTCGGCGACGCCGTCGAGGCCCATCTCCGCTCGCTCAACGTGGACCCCGACTCCGTCGAGTGGGACGCCTGGCGTCGCGAGGACGGTCGCTGGTCGCTGCGCGGCACGTTCACCTCGATCAAGCGCAAGGGCATCGCCGAGCTCACCTTCGACGCCCCCGGCAACTTCGTCCTGCTCGACAACGAGGACGCCCGCTGGCTGGTCGGCGAGAGCGTGCCGGTCAGCGGCCACCCCGACGCCCCACCCCGCGACGACCTGCGCTCGGCGCGCAGCCGCCGTCTCTCGGCCGTGCCCGCCGACGAGCTGCCCCTGGGTGACGACGTCATCGAGATGGTCACCGACGACCCTGGTCAGGACCTGCCCCTCGACGCCTTCCTGGACGACTCCCCCGCCTCCGACGACCCGCAGGCCCGCGAGGAGGCCACCGACGCCGCGGCCGCCGGGGAGCCCGACGACCAGCCCAGCGACAAGCCCGGTGACAAGCCCAGCGACCAGCCGGGCGACGCGTCCGCCGAGCCGGCGGAGGGCGACCCCACGCAGAGCGACCCCGCGGAGCACGAGCCCACGGCGCGACGTCCTGCCAAGAAGCGAGGTCGCGCCTCGGTGCCGAGCTGGGACGAGATCATGTTCGGCGGCGGCGACCAGTAGCCCCCCACCCGGCCCGTGCCGGGCGGTCGTGACCCCTGCCGCGCGGGCAGATCGCCGAGTACTCTCCGCACATGTCGTACTTCGTGACCGGCGCCACCGGCTTCATCGGCCGCCACCTCGTCCAAGAGCTCGTCGACCACCGCGAGGGCGACATCTTCGTCCTGGTGCGGGCCGGGTCGATGACCCGGATGGAGGCGCTGCTCAAGCGCTGGGGCTCCTCCCGGGTGGTGCCCGTCGTGGGTGACCTCGCCGCGCCGGCCCTGGGGGTCGACGACGACTGGATCGCCGGGCACGCCGGGTCGGTGGACCACTTCTTCCACCTCGCCGCGATCTACGACATGACGGCCGACGACGAGACCAACGAGACGATGAACGTCGGGGGCACCCGCAACGCGGTCGCGCTCGCCGACCGGCTGCAGGCAGGCTGCTTCCACCAGGTGTCCTCCGTCGCCGCAGCGGGTGACTTCCGCGGCCGCTTCGACGAGACGATGTTCGACGAGGGGCAGCACCTCCCCTCGCCCTACCACCGCACGAAGTTCGAGTCCGAGCGGATCGTGCGCGAGGAGGCGAGCACCCCGTGGCGGATCTACCGTCCCGCGATCGTGGTGGGCGACAGCCAGACCGGGGCGATGGACAAGATCGACGGCCCCTACTACTTCTTCCCGCTGATGAAGCTCCTGCGCGACAACCTCCCGGCCTGGTTGCCCCTGGTCGGGATGGACCTCGGAGACACCAACGTCGTGCCGGTCGACTACGTCGCCAAGGCGATGGACCACCTGGCGCACCTGCCCGGCCGCGACGACGAGACCTTCCACCTGGTCAACCCCGAGCCGCAGCCCACGGTCGACATGGTCAACGCCTTCTGCAAGGCCGCCGGCGCACCGACGTTCGCCGTGCCCCTGGACCGCTCGGTCACGCAGGGCGGCCCGATGGCGCTGGTGCCGCAGCGGTTGCGCCCCTCCAGCATCGTCAACGGGCTGGTCCGCAACGGTGCCGTGCAGCTGGTCCTCGACCAGACCCTGGGCCGTCTCGGCATCCCGGCCGAGGTGCTCGCCCACACCGGCTTCACGGCCGTCTTCGACTCGCGTCGCACCGAGAAGGCCCTGGCCGGCTCCGGCATCTCGGTGCCCGACCTGGAGTCCTACGCCCGCACCCTGTGGGGCTACTGGGAGGAGCACCTCGACGAGTCGACGGGGCGCGACCCCAAGGTCCGCGCCGCGCTCGACGGGAAGCACGTCGTCATCACCGGCGCCTCCTCCGGCATCGGCCAGGTGGTGGCCCTCAAGGTCGCCCAGGCCGGTGGCATCCCGGTCCTGGTCGCCCGCGGCAAGGACAAGCTCGAGGAGACCCGGGCGACCATCGAGATGCGGGGCGGCACCGCCCACGTCTACCCCTGCGACCTGTCCGACCTCGAGGCGATCGACCGATTGTGCGAGCAGATGGTCGCCGAGCTGCCGTCGGTCGACTTCGTGATCAACAACGCGGGCCGCTCGATCCGCCGCTCGTTGCGGCTCTCGCACGACCGCTTCCACGACTTCGAGCGCACGATGCAGCTCAACTACTTCGGGGCGATCCGTCTGATCATGGGGCTGGTCCCGACGATGCGCGACCAGCACCGGGGGCACGTGGTCAACATCAGCTCCATCGGCGTGCAGACCAACCCCCCGCGGTTCTCCGCCTACGTCGCCTCCAAGGCGGCCCTCGACTCGTGGAGCAACGTCGTGTCCTCCGAGCTGGTGGGCGACGGGGTCACCTTCACCAACATCCACATGCCGCTGGTGCGGACTCCGATGATCGCGCCGACCAAGCTCTACGACAAGTTCCCCACGATCTCACCGGCCCAGGCCGCCGACCTCGTGGTCACCGCGATGGTCGAGCGACCCCACGAGATCAACACGCTGCTGGGCAACGTGGGCGCCATCGCGCACACGGTGGCGCCCAAGGTGGCCTTCCGCCTGCTCAACATGGCCTACCACGTCTTCCCCGACTCGGCGGCCGCCAAGGGCACCGAGTCCACCGGAGGCACGCGCGAGTCGGAGCAGATCATGCTGGCGAAGGTCTTCAAGGGCATCCACTGGTAGCACTGGCCGTGGCCGCCTCGTCCCTCCCCTCGTGGGTGATCGACGTGGACGCGTTGCCGGACCACAGCAGGAGCCGCAGGATGAAGAGCACGACCCTGCCCTCAGCGGTTGACGAGCAGGAGCAGGGCGAGCAGGACGGCGCTCGCTGCGAGGGACACGAGGATCGATCCGGCGCAGCCGAGGCGGTTGCTGAAGAAGAAGAACATGAGGGCTCCGATCGGGGGTTCCGCGACCGGTGCCCGCAGCGGGTCCGAGCTCCCTCATGCCTAGGGGTGAATGTGGGGTGACACCCCTCACTGCGGCGTCGGCGACTTCTTCGAGGTGCAGCTGAGGACCGACGCATGGAGTGCATGCCCCTTCCGGCCCCAGGCTCAGCCTGTCGCCACCGGTCGGGTGGGGTCGGTGATCCAGCCGCTCCAGCTGCCGGGGTAGAGCGCGGCGCGCACGCCCGCCACCTCGAGGGCCAGGAGGTCGTGGGTGGCCGTGACGCCGGACCCGCAGTAGGCCGCCACGTCGGCGCCGGGGACCGCTCCGACGGCGGCGTAGAGAGTCCGGAGCTCCTCGGGCGATCGGAAGCGTCCGTCCGCGCGGAGGTTGAGCGAGGTCGGCACGTTGACGGCGCCGGGGACGTGCCCGGCCACCGGGTCGACCGGCTCGCTCTCGCCGCGGTAGCGCTCGGCGGCCCGGGCATCGATCAGCACCCCCACGTCGGGCACCCGGTCGGCGTCGACCACCGGCCGGCCTGCTCCCGCGGAGCACACGAAGTCCCCCGGCTCGGGCGCCACCCGGCCGGCGTGCAGCGCGCCCCCCTCCTCGCGCCAGGCGCCCAGCCCCCCGTCGAGCACCCGCACGTCCGGGTGGCCGTGAAAGCTCAGCAGCCACCAGGCCCGGCCGGCCGCGTGGGCCGCCCAGTCGTCGTAGACCACGACCGGACGACCCCGCCGCACCCCGGCTCGTCGCATCGCCTCGGCGAACACCTCGGGCTCGGGCAGCGGGTGCCGTCCGCCCGCGCCCGCCGGTGCCGCGAGGTCCGTGTCGAGGTCGACGTACGCCGCACCGGGCAGGTGAGCCTCCTCGTGCTCCTGGCGGCCGGTGGTGCTGCCCAGCCGGTAGCGGACGTCGAGCAGCGTCACCGGCTGCTGCGACGCGAGGAGCTCGCGCAGCTCGGTGGTGGAGAGGAGGGGTCCGGTCACCCGGTCATTGTGGCTCAGCCGAAGGGCAGCGGCTCGGGGGCCAGGCTGACCGCCTTGGCCCGGGCCGCCGTCAGCTTGCGTCGGTGGTGCTGGCGGCACAGGACCTCGTAGGCGACCTCCGCGGGGGGACCGTCCGTGGCCTCCACGTCGCCCACGACGATGATCTCGCCCTCGGTCACCATCACCCCGTCCTCGGTGCGGGCGTTGTGCGTGGCGCGCTTGCCGCACCAGCACAGCGCCTCGACCTGGAGCACCTCGGTGCGGTCGGCCAGCTCGACCAGCCGCTGCGAGCCCACGAAGAGCTGGGTGCGGAAGTCGGTGAGGATGCCGAAGCAGAAGACGTCGACCTGCAGCTCGTCGACGACCTTCGCGAGCTGGTCGACCTGGTCGCGGGAGTAGAACTGCACCTCGTCGCAGATCAGGTAGTCGATCCGCCCGCCCTGGGTGAGGGAGTCCACGACGTAGCGCCAGAAGTCGAAGTCGGTCGTGACCTCGATCGCGTCGTGCGTCAGGCCGAGACGGGAGGAGATGTGCGCGTCCCCGGCACGGTCGCGGGAGGTGAAGATCCGTCCCGCGCGGCCGCGGGCCGCGTGGTTGTGGTTGGTCTGCAGGGCGAGGGTCGACTTGCCCGCATCCATCGTCCCGGTCCAGAAGGTCAGCGCAGCCACGGCCGGATCCTCTCATTGCCGGGCCGGGGCCGCGCGCCGTCCCTCCGGCGGCTCCCTTGTGGTGTGTGACCCACATCACTACGGTCGGCCTGTGACTCCTCTCGGGCTCCGTCCCTCCCCCTCTGCCCATCTGTCCCCCCGACTGTCTCCCCGGCTCTGCCTGGCACTCCTCGCCGCGCTCGTCCTGGCGCTCCTGGCGGTGCCCGGCGCCGGCTCCCCCGCGCGCGCGGACGGGCCGGGCGTCGGCGCACCGTGGGTGGTCAGCGTCGGTGACTCCTACATCAGCGGGGAGGCCGGTCGGTGGGCCGGCAGCTCCAACGCCTCCTCGAGCCGGGCCGACGCTCTCGGCCCCACGGCGTACTTCGACAACGCCGCGGGCACCGGCGAGCAGATCAACCGCTGCCACCGCAGCAAGTCGGCGGAGATCCTGATCGGCGGCGGCGTCAACGGGCTCAACCTCGCGTGCTCCGGTGCCACGACGGCGACGAGCAACGGCGACAACTTCAAGCCCGGCCTCGACTTCTACGACAACGGGGCCGGCCAGGTCGGTCAGGCCAAGGCGCTGCAGCAGTTCGCCTCGACCCACCACGTGAAGATGGTGACCGTGTCGATCGGGGGCAACGACTTCAACTTCGCCTCCATCGTGCAGTCCTGCGTCGTCAACTTCCTCTACAGCCCCACCTGGGCCAAGGACTACTGCAAGGACGACACGTCGGTCGTCAACAACTTCACCGCCGCCAACGTCGCCTCCGTCAAGGCACGCATCGCCGGCTCCTTCCGCAACATCCAGACCGCGATGCGCAACGCCGGCTACGCCGACACGTCGTGGACGCTGCTGGTCCAGACCTACCCCTCGCCGATCCCCCGTGGCAGCGGCATCCGCTACTCGCAGAGCGGCTACTCCCGCCAGAGCACCGGCGGGTGCGGCTTCTGGAACGCCGACGCCGACTGGGCCAACGACTACGCGCTGGCCACGATCAACAGCACCGTCACCGGCGCCGTGAGCGCCTCCGGGCTGCCCAACGCCAAGGTCCTCGACCTCTCCTCCGCCTTCAACGGGCGCCGGCTCTGCGAGAGCACCGTCGGCCTCTACGAGGAGAAGGGCCTCGCCGGCTGGACGTCCGCGGGCGCCGTCGACAAGACCGAGTGGGTCAACCAGATCCGCACCGTCTCCACCTGCTGCGGCTCCTCGAGCCCCTACTACGTCCAGGAGTCGCTGCACCCCAACTACTGGGCCCAGCTCGCCACCCGCTCCTGCGTCCGCCAGGCCTACAACGGCGGCGCCACCCGCGGCGGTCGGTGCTCCATCTCCGGGACCGGGCTCGTCAACGGCGAGCCGCGGATGGCGCTCCAGTAGGACCCGTGGAACGCTGGGCCCCGTGATCGTGGTGACGGCGTACGACGACCGGTGGCCGGCCTCGTTCTCGCAGATCGCGAGCGACCTCGGGGCCGCCCTGGTCGGCGTACCGGGCGCGAGGGTCGAGCACGTCGGATCGACCTCCGTGCCCGGTCTGGCGGCCAAGCCGATCATCGACGTCGACGTCATCGTGGCCGCCCCGGACGTCGCCGCCGCCGTCGCGGCGCTCGGCTCGATCGGCTACGCGCACCGCGGCGACCTCGGGGTGGCGGGTCGCGAGGCGTTCGTCCCGCCCGACGACGAGCCGCGACGCAACGTCTACGTCTGCACGGCCGGCACCCTCAACGTGCGCAACCACCTGGCCGTGCGGCAGGTGCTGCGCAGCCGCGCGGACCTGCGGGACGCCTACGCCGCGGTCAAGCTCGACCTCGCGGCCCAGCCCGACCTCGACATCACGACCTACATCGCCCGCAAGTCCGCCGTGCTGCAGCAGGTCCTCGCCGCCTCCGACCTCACCGAGGCCGAGCGTCACCAGATCTGGGTGCTCAACGACCCGTCCGTGGCCTCACCCTCGACCTGACCGCTCACTTCCCGCCCGCCTGCGCCTGCGTGACCCCTGGGCGTACGAAACTGTCGGTTGGAGTACGAAGGTTCGTCGTCCAGCCGACAGTTTCACCGGCCGGCCGGTGAATCTGTCCCGAACGACCGGCGCCAGCCGCTCGGCGTACGAAACTGTCGGTTGGAGTACGAAGGTTCATCGTCCAACCGACAGTTCCACCGGCCAGCCGGTGAAACTGTCCCGGCCGGCCGCACCCCCACCGCCCGAAAATCAGCAACGAAGAGCTCAGTCGACAACGAGCGGGATGAGCATCTCGTCCTCGGTGAGCGAGCCGTGCAGGCCGACGAGGGTGGCCTCGTAGGGGAAGTCGCGGGTGGAGAGGATCGCGTGGTCGGAGCGGCAGGCGACGACGACGTCGCCGAGGCGGGGCAGGACCGAGGAGTCGACCGGCCCGAACCAGCCGCGTCCGATGGCGCTCTCCCGGGTCATCACGTCGGCACGCTCCCCCAGGAAGGCCGACCAGGTGGCGACGACGTCGGCGACGGCGCCGCGCTGGCAGTAGACGTGCCGGAAGCGGGCCTCGCCGCCGAGCAGGGCGACCCCGTCGCGCAGCTCGTGGTGCTCGTCGACGTCGATGCGGCGCTCGGAGGGCGAGTCCACCATGCCGTGGTCGGCGATGACGACCAGGCGCACGTGGGGCGGCAGGGTCTCGCGCAGCTGCTCGGCCTCGGCGTCGATCATCGAGAGCTGCATCAGCCACTGGGTCGACGCGACGCCCCACTGGTGCCCGGTCCGGTCGAGGTCGCCGTCGTAGAGGTAGGTCAGGGAGGGTCGCACCGCCGAGGAGGCCACCGCGGCGGCGATCCGCTCGCCGACGAGGTCGGCGCCGACGAAGTCGCCGCCCCGGTGCGCGGCGCGGGTCAGGCCGCTGGTCTCGAACTGACGCTTGTTGACGACCGTCACCGGGACCCCGGCGGCCTGCAACCGGCCGAACGCCGTCTGGTGCGGCTGCCACTCCAGCGGATCGACGTCCTGGTCCCAGAAGAGCGCGTTGAGCAGCTTGCCGGTGCCGGGCACCCGCGAGGTGAAGCCGACCATGCCGTGCGCGCCCGGCGGGAGGCCCGTGCCGAGGGAGGTGAGGCTGGTGGCGGTGGTCGACGGCACGCCGCAGGTGGCGGGCAGCTGGTCGGCCAGCAGCTCGGAGAGGTAGGGCGCGGCGTGCGCGTAGCGGGTGAGCAGGTTGGCACCGAGCCCGTCGATCAGGAAGACGACGTACGCCGCCGCGTCGGGCAGCACCAGACCCGTCGGCTCCGCGGCTCCCGGGACGCCGAGCGCCGCGGCGACCGCCGGGACGACGTCGCCCAGCGAGCGCTGGCCGTAGGCCGGCTCCAGGAAGTGCCGGCCGTCGTGCTGGCCGTCGTGCTGGCCGTCGTGCTGGCCGGTCACCCCGAGTGGGTCCGCGCCGAGAGCGACTCGGCGAAGGACAGCAGCCCGGCCACGGCGTCGAGCCCGTCGGCCGCGGCCGAGACCCGCAGCGAGAAGTCGTCGGAGGCCAGCACCCCGGTGTAGCCGTGGTCGGCGTCGCACTCGGGGTCGCTGCAGCCGGCGGGCTCGAGGTCGATGCGGCTGACGCCGCCCCAGCCGATGGTCATGACGGCCTCGGCCGGCGGCGTCGGACCACCCGTCGGGTTGGCGGTCATGCGGGTCACGACGACCGACTTGACGGCCGAGAGCCGCACGGCCTCGGTGGAGGTGGACGTGTAGGGCTCCGGCAGCAGGTCGTCCCCGGCGTGCTCGTCGGTGTGGGCGAGGACCAGCCGTGAGGGTGTGAGGACGATGACGCTCTGGTGGCGGCGCACCTCGTCCCGCTCGAAGGTCGGCTCGTGGTGGACGAAGAAGGAGACCACCTGCTCGCCGGAGATCGCGGACACGACCCCGTCGGCAACGACCTCGGGGTAGTAGCCCGTGCGGTCGATGGCCTCCCTGAGCTCCAGGATCCGGTCACGGTCGTCGGTGCGGGTGCTGCGCATGGGCGTCAGTCTGTCACGAGCCCTCAGCCCGGGATCGTGTCCCCGAGCAGGTCGGGCATCCGACGCACGAACGGGTCGGAGCGCAGCTCCACCACAGGCTCCACCCGAGCCTCCGCGGTGAGGACCGTGCAGCCCTGCGCACCGGCCAGGACGAGCCCCAGCTCGAGCGAGCTGATCTGGGGCAGGTCGTTCTGCAGCTGGGCGACCCGGCTGATGAGGCGCTCGATCTCCGCCACGTCGACGACCTCGGCGCCGCGGTAGCCGAAGAGCATCGGTGAGCTCTTCACCTCCCGCACCATCGCGGCCGCGTCGCGCGCCCCGAGCGGAGGGATCCGGTAGGACTTGTCGGCGAGAAGCTCGATGATCGGGCCGGAGATCCCGAAGGACACCACCGGGCCGAAGAGCGGGTCCTCCAGGCTGCGGATCGCGATCGGCACCCCCGGCGGCGCATTCTTCTGCACCACGAAGCCCGCCGCCTCGGGGTCGCTGATCAGCTGGGTCAGGGCGTCCCACGCGGAGCGCATGGCCGGTGAGCTGTCGATGTTGCGCCACACGTGAGCCAGGTCCGGCCGCTCCCGCAGCGGGTGCGCGGTCGCCTTCAGCACGACGTCCCACCCGAGCTCGCGTCCCGCAGCCTGCGCCTGGCGCAGCGTGCTGACCGGCCGGGCCTCCCACAGGTGGATGCCGTAGTGGCCGAGCAGCTGGGCGACCTGCTCACGCGACAGGCTGCTGCCCTTGGGGTGCTCGGAGAGCACGGAGTTGACCAGCTGGCGCGCCGAGCCGAGGTCGACCTCGGCCGGGTCGGGCGCCGGGCCGTCGGGGGTGCGCAGCCACACGGCGTAGTCGACGACGCTCGCCAGCGCCCGCACCGCGGCCTCCACGGCGGGGTACGACGGCACCGAGCCGCGGCCGGCCGTCGAACCGGCCACGTCGGGCACGCGCAGCAGCTCGGGGACGCCCTCGGCGCCGAGGAAGGAGGAGACCAACGGCTTGTCGGACTGCTCGCCGACCGCGGCGAGCACGTTGGCGACGTCCTCTCCGGAGACGTTGAGCGGCGGGATGTAGACCGCGATGACCGAGTCGATGTCGGGGTCGTCGATGGCGGCGTCGAGCGCGTCCTCGAAGTCCTCCGCCGTCGCCTCGGCACCGAGCGCGACCGACTTGTTGACGACCAGCCCCACCGCGACGGCGGCGTCGGCGGCCAGCAGCCCGAGCGCGTCGGAGTTGCCCACGATCGCCACCCGCCGACCGCGCGGCAGCGGCTGGTGGGCCAGCAGCTGCGCGACGTCGAACATCTCCTCCAGGGTGTCCACCTGGATCACCCCGGCCTGGCGGAACATCGCGTCGACGGCCTGCGGCGGCGCGGCGATCCGGCGTACGGCGTGGCCCATCGGGACGCCCTGGGTGGTGCGGCCCGACCGCACGGCGATGATCGGCTTGCGCAACGAGACCCGGCGCGCGATGCGGGAGAACTTGCGGGGGTTACCGATCGACTCCAGGTAGAGCAGCACGACCTCGGTGGAGTCGTCCTCCTCCCAGTACTGCAGCAGGTCGTTGCCCGACACGTCGGCGCGGTTGCCGGCGCTGACGAACGTCGAGAGGCCCAGGCCCCGGTTGGCGACCTTCTCCAGGATCGCGGAGCCGAGCGCGCCGGACTGGCAGAAGAAGCCCGCACGGCCACGGGCCGGCATCACCGAGGACAACGAGGCGTTGATGGACACGGCCGGGTCGGTGTTGATGACGCCCAGGCAGTTGGGCCCGATCAGGCGCAGGCCGTAGGAGCGGGAGAGCCCCACCAGGCGGCGCTGCCGCTTGCGGCCCTCCTCGCCGGTCTCGGCGAAGCCCGAGGAGATGACGACCAGGCCGTGGACGCCCTTGGCGGCGCAGTCGAGCACGACGTCCTCGACCGCGTCGGCGGGCACGGCCACGATCGCCACGTCGACGTCGTCGGGGATGTCGCCCACGGTCTTGTAGGCCGGCATGCCCGAGACGGCGTCGGCGCTGGGGTTCACGACGTAGACGCGGCCGGTGTAGTCACCCGTCACGAGGTGGCGCACCAGCGCCTGGCCGATCGTGTCCTGCCGACGGCTGGCGCCGATGATCGCGACCGACTTCGGGTTGAAGAACCGCTCGATGGAGGCCGCCTCGGCGCGGTGCTCGCGGCCCCGCATGACCCCGATGGCGGTATCGGTGGGGTCGATGGGGAACTCGAGCACCAGGACGCCCTCCTCGTACTCGCTGACGATGGAGTAGCCGGCGTCGCGGAAGGTCTGGATCATCCGGTGGTTGTCGGGGAGCACCTCGGCCACGAAGCGCTCGACGCTGCGCTCCCGACCGGCCTGGGCCAGGTGCTCGAGCAGCAGCTGGGCGATCCCCCGCCCGTGGTGCTGGTCCTCGACGAGGAAGGCGACCTCGGCCTCACCGGGCTTGACCACGTCGAAGCGCCCCACGGCGATCATCTGGCCCTGGAGGAGCAGCACGAAGGCCACCCGGTCCTGGTGGTCGACCTGGGTGAAGCGGGCCACGTCGCGCTCGGAGAGCCGGGGCATCGGGCTGAAGAACCGGTAGTACTTCGACTGGTCGCTCACCCGCGAGTAGAACGAGACGAGCAGCTCGGCGTCGTTGGGGGCGATCGGGCGGATGTGGGCGGTGCGTCCGTCGCGCAGGAGGACGTCGGCCTCCCAGTGCCGCGGTGCGGTGGGGGCCTCGACGGGCTGGGGGGAAGCCTCGGCGGTCACCCCTCCAACCTATCGCTTCCACCTCCGGCGGCGTGCCACTGTCGGGTGAACAGCCGGCGCGGGAGACAATGCGCGCATGGCTAGGCGTACGACGAACCAACCCCTCCCCGACGACTTCGACGAGCACATCATCGACACCGACGTCGGTGACGAGATGCGCTCCTCGTTCCTCGAGTACGCCTACTCGGTCATCTACTCCCGGGCGCTGCCCGACGCGCGCGACGGCCTCAAGCCGGTCCAGCGACGCATCCTCTACACGATGAACGACATGGGTCTGCGCCCCGACCGCGGTCACGTGAAGAGCGCCCGCGTGGTGGGCGAGGTCATGGGCCGGCTGCACCCGCACGGCGACAGCGCCATCTACGACGCCCTGGTCCGCATGACCCAGCCCTTCTCGCTGCGGCTGCCCACCGTCGACGGCCACGGCAACTTCGGCTCGCCCGACGACTCCCCCGCCGCCATGCGCTACACCGAGTGCCGCATGGCCCCGTCGGCCGTCGCGATGACCGCCTCCATCGACGAGGACACCGTCGACTTCAAGCCCAACTACGACAGCCGCGAGCTCGAGCCGTCGGTGCTGCCCGCGGCGATCCCGCACCTGGTCGTCAACGGCACCACCGGCATCGCGGTCGGCATGGCCACCAACTGCGCCCCGCACAACCTGGTCGAGGTCGTGCAGGCGCTGCGACACCTGATCACCCACCCGAAGGCGTCGGTGGACGACCTGATGCGCTTCGTGCCCGGGCCCGACCTGCCCACCGGCGGCAAGATCGTCGGGCTCGACGGCATCCGCGACGCCTACGAGACCGGGCGGGGCAGCTTCAAGATGCGCGCCACCGCCCGCATCGAGACCTCCGGGCGTCGCAAGGCCATCGTGGTGACCGAGCTGCCCTACACCGTCGGCACCGAGAAGGTCGTGGCCCGCATCAAGGACCTGGTGCAGGGCAAGAAGCTCCAGGGCATCGCCGACGTCAAGAACCTCCAGGACCTGGACAACCCGCTGCGCCTGGTGATCGAGATCAAGAACGGCTTCGTCCCCGAGGCGATCCTCGAGGAGCTCTACCGCCTGACGCCGATGGAGGACTCCTTCGGCATCAACGCCGTCGCGCTCGTCGACGGCCAGCCCCGCACCCTGGGGCTGCGCGAGATGCTGCTGGTCTTCCTCGGGCACCGCTACGACGTCGTGCGCCGGCGCTCGCAGTTCCGCCGCAACAAGCGCGCCGAGCGGCTGCACCTCGTCGAGGGCCTGCTCGTCGCGCTGCTCGACATCGACGAGGTCATCCAGGTCATCCGCACCAGCGACGACACCGCCGCCGCGCGCCAGCGCCTGATGGAGGTCTTCGACCTCTCGCTCGCCCAGACCGACTACATCCTCGAGATGCAGCTGCGCCGCCTCACCCGCTTCAGCCGGATCGAGCTGGAGAAGGAGCAGCAGGAGCTGCGCGAGGAGATCGAGGCGCTCGACGCGATCCTGGCCGACGACAAGCTGCTGCGCAAGGTCGTCGGGGACGAGCTCACCGAGGTGGCCAAGACCTACGGCACCCCCCGTCGTACGGTCCTGCTCGGCGCAGCCGCGCCCGTCATGGCGGCCAGCTCGGTGGAGATGACCGACGACCCGTGCTTCGCGATGCTGTCGTCCAGCGGGCTGCTGGCCCGCACCGGCACCGACGAGCCCTTCGGGTCCGGCGGCGACCGCACCAACCACGACGTGGTGGTCTCCGCGGTCCGCACCAGCGCCCGCGGGCAGGTCGGCGTCCTCACGTCGGCCGGTCGGCTCCTGCGCCTGGACATGCTCGAGGTCACCGCGGTCCTTCCCCCCTCGGCCAACGACCCCAACCTCAACGGCGGGCTCCAGGTCAGCGAGCTCCTCTCCCTCGCGAAGGGCGAGCGACCGCTGGCCCTGTGCACCCTGACCGCCGAGGGACCCGGGCTCGTCCTCGGCACCAGGGCGGGCACGGTCAAGCGGGTCAACGCCGAGGTCCTCAACAAGGACGAGTGGGAGGTCATCCGCCTCGACGACGGCGACGAGGTCGTCGGCGCGGCCCAGCTCACCACGGGCTCCGAGACGCTCTGCTTCATCACCACCGACGCCCAGCTCCTGCACTTCGGTGCCGACGGTGTGCGCCCCCAGGGACGCTCCGGCGGCGGCATGAACGGCATCCGCACCATCGCCGGCGAGGCCGTCGCGTGGTTCGGCGTCGTCGACCCCGAGGGCTCGGTCGTGGTGACCGCCTCCGGCTCCTCGACCGCGCTGCCCGGCACCGAGCCGGGTGCGGTCAAGGTGACCCCCTTCAGCGAGTACCCGCCCAAGGGCCGGGCCACCGGCGGCGTGCGCTGCCACCGCTTCCTGAAGGGTGAGGATGCGCTGGTCTTCGCCTGGGCCGGCACGGCACCCGCCCGTGCCGCGGCTGCCAGCGGAGCCCCGGTCGCGCTCCCCGAGCCCACCGGACGCCGCGACGGGTCCGGCGTACCGGGCCCCCAGGCGATCGCGGCCTGCGCAGGCCCGGTGGTCGCACGGTTCGACGACCCCGACGCACCCCAGACCCTGCCCATCGATGTGGAAGGCTGACCGCATGCGCGCCCGCCTCGCTCCCCTCGCCGCCACCGGCGCCCTCCTGATCGCCCTCTCCGGCTGCAGCGGAGGCGACGACGAGTCCCCCGCCGCCGCGGACCGGTCGCCCGAGGAGGTGCTGGCCCTGGCCAAGACCACCCTCGACGAGACCACGGGCCTGCAGCTGACCCTCGCGACCAAGGACCTCCCCGACGGGGTCACCGGCATCCTGGAGGCGGCAGGCGTCGCCACCAACGCCCCCGCCTTCGAGGGGTCCATCACGGTCTCGCTGTCGGGCCAGGCCTTCGAGGTGCCCGTCATCGCCGTCGACGACCTCGTCTATGCCGAGCTGCCCCTCACCTCCGGCTACCAGGAGGTCGACCCCGGCGAGTACGGCGCGCCCGACCCGGCCGGCCTGGTCAGCCCCGGCGGGGGCTTCTCCTCGCTCCTGGACGAGACCAGCGACCTCGAGGAGGGCGAGTCCATCCGTGGTGGCTCCAACAACTCCGAGATCCTCACCGCCTACACCGGCACCGTGAGCGACTCGGTCGTGAAGGGGATCATCCCGGGCGCCACGGGCGACTTCGACGCCGCCTACACGATCACCGAGGACGGCGAGCTCCGCGAGGCCGTCCTGACCGGGGTGTTCTACGCCGGCGAGGACTCCATGACCTACACGGTCGGATTCGACGACTACGGCACCCAGCAGGACATCACCGCCCCATGACGCCCCATGCGGCTCCGTCCGGGCGCGTGAGGTGACATGGGCGCGCTGAGGTCCTCCCCCCGGCTCCTGCTCGCCCTGGCGTCCGTCGCCGTGGCGTTCGCCGCGGCCGACACCTACGTCGTGGTGCTGGCCCTGCCCGAGATGCTCGGCGGCGTCGGGGAGTCGACCGAGGAGCTGCAGCGGGCCGCGCCCATCATCTCGGGCTTCCTCCTCGGCTATGTCGCGATGCTGCCGCTCATCGGCCGCATCGCCGACCTGCGCGGCCGGGTGCCCGTGCTGGTCGCCGCCCTCGTCATCTTCGCCTTCGGGTCGCTGGTGACGAGCCTGGCCTACGACCTGCCCACGATGGTGTCGGGACGCTTCCTGCAGGGCGTCGGCGGCGGCGGCCTGGTGCCCGCCACGCTCGCGCTGGTCGCCGACCTCTACCCCGCCCACCGGCGGGGTGTCCCCCTCGGGATCGTCTCGGCCGTCCAGGAGCTCGGCAGCGTCATCGGCCCCCTCTTCGGCGCCGTGGTGCTGGCCGTCGCCGACTGGCGAGCCATCTTCCTGATCAACCTGGCGGTCGGTCTGGTGCTGGCCGCAGCGGTCTCCGCGCTGCGGTTTGGTCACACTCCGCAACCCTCGGAGCCTGCGGACCGTGGATTGGTCACAAACCGCGGCCGCCGCGACGTCCTGGGCGCCCTGCTGCTCCTCGCGTCGCTGACGGCCGGGGGCCTGGTGTTCGTGCGGCCGCCGTCCCTGCTCCAGGACCTCACCTACGGCCAGATCTTCATCCCCTTCGCCGGTGACGGGCGCTGGCTCACCCCGATCGGTGCGGTGTGCATCGTGGCGGGGTTGTTGTTCGTCGTGCGCTGCTTCACCGCTCGTCGACCCCTGGTGGACGGCCGCGGGTGGGTGCGGAGCATGCGCGACGCCGACCTGGTGGGCGCGCTCTTCCTCGCGGTCGCCCTGGGCGGGGTGATCCTGGCCTTCGCGACGGCCGACCCCAAGATCCAGCTGTTCGCCGACCAGGGCTACTACTACCTCGCCGGCTCGGCCGTCGCCACCCTGGGCCTCGTCGTCCACCTGCGTCGCAGCGAGGCGCCGCTGATCCCGGCGGGTGCCCTGCGCCGCACCCCCGCCTGGGGGGCGATCGTGGTCAGCTTCTTCGTCGGGGCGGCCCTGATCGCGGCGCTGATCGACATCCCGCTGTTCGCCCGGACCACCATCTACCGCGACTCCCAGCTCGACGCCGCGCTCGTGCTCGTCCGGTTCCTCGTCGCGCTGCCCGTGGGAGCGGTCGTCGGTGGCTACCTCACCCGCCGCGTCGGTGCCGGCGTCATCACGGCGGTGGGCATGTCCATGGCTGCTGTCGGCTTCGTGCTGATGGCCCAGTGGGACATCACCAGCCTCGAGCACCTGCACTCCGACCTGACCCTGGTGCTCTGCGGCTTCGGGTTCGGCCTCGCGCTGGCCCCGGTCAACGCCGCGATCCTGGTCAGCACCGACGACGACGTGCACGGGCTGGCCAGCGCCATGGTCGTGGTCGCGCGGATGGTCGGCATGCTCATCGGGATCTCGGCCCTGACCGCCGTGGGGCTGCGCCGCTACTACTCCTACCTGGAGGACAACCCGCTGCCCGCCGCCAAGGAGGTCTGCGACGGGAAGACCCGGTGCACCGCGTTCAGCGACCTGCTCGCCGGTGCCGGGATCCCGCAGGAGCACGCCGTGTTCACCGGTGCCGCCGTCTGCGCCGTGATCGCCGCCGCGGCTGCCCTGGTGTTCTTCCGCGGGGCCGCCACGCGCAGCGTCGATGCAGCCCTCCTGCTGCGCTCCGCCGGGTGACCAAGACCACCCGCTGCCACCACGAGACACGTTCCCGGCGCGGTCCATCTCGGCTAGGTTCGCGATCGTGACCGACTTCGAGGACCTGCTGGCCGCCAACCGTGACTTCGCCACCGACTTCGGTCTGAGCGGCTTCGACGGCGTCGCCCACGCCGGCGTGGCGATCGTGACCTGCATGGACTCCCGCATCGATCCCCTCGGGATGGTCGGCCTCAAGCCGGGAGACGCCAAGATCTTCCGCAACCCCGGTGGACGGGTCACCCCGCAGGCGTTGGAGGCCCTGGTCCTCGGCACCCACCTGCTCGGCGTCGAGCGGATCCTGGTCGTGCCCCACACCCGGTGCGCCATGGCCTCCCACACCGAGGAGGAGCTGCGCCGCCGGATCTCGGCGTCCTCCGGCCAGGACGCGTCCTGGCAGAGCTTCGGGGTCGTGACTGACCAGCTCGAGGCCCTCACCGACGACATCGCCAAGATCCGCACCCATCCGCTGATCCCGGCCACCACGCTCGTCGCCGGGTTCATCTACGACGTCGACACCGGCCTGCTCGGCCAGCGCGTCTGAGGCTCGGCCCACCGGCGCTCCCCCGCCGGGTCCATCCACGCGTCACGCGTCGAGCGACTCCACGTCCACCGCGTAGGCACCCTGGACGATGAAGTCCTTGCGTGGCGCGACGTCGGAGCCCATCAGCAGCTCGAAGACCTCGGTCGCGGCATCCGCGTCGTCGATCGTGATGCGGCGCAGCGTGCGGTGCCGGGGGTCCATGGTCGTCTCAGCCAGCTGCGAGGCATCCATCTCACCGAGCCCCTTGTAGCGCTGGACCGGGTCCTTCCACTTGGTGTTCTTCTTCTTCAGCTCGGCGAGCTTGCGCTGCAGCTCGTCGTCGGAGTAGGTGTAGACGTACTTGTCCTGGCCCTTCTTGGGGCTCGAGATCTCGATGCGGTGCAGCGGCGGCACCGCCGAGTAGACACGGCCCTCGGTGATCAGGTCGGGCATGTACTTGAAGAAGAGGGTCGCCAGCAGGCAGCGGATGTGGGCGCCGTCGGAGTCGGCGTCGGCCATGAAGATGATCCGGCCGTAGCGTCGCGCCTCGAGCTCGAACGTGCGTCCCGACCCGGCCCCCACCACCTGGATGATCGAGGCACACTCGGCGTTCTTGAGCATGTCGCCGACCGAGGCCTTCTGCACGTTGAGGATCTTGCCGCGGATCGGCAGCAGCGCCTGGAACTCCGAGTTGCGCGCCAGCTTGGCGGTGCCGAGCGCGGAGTCCCCCTCGACGATGAAGAGCTCCGTGCGGTCGTTGTCGTTGGCCCGGCAGTCGGCGAGCTTGGCGGGCAGCGCCGAGGTCTCCAACGCGTTCTTGCGACGTTGGGTCTCCTTGTGCTGACGCGCGGCCAGGCGGGTCTTGGACGCCCCCACGACCTTCTCCATCAGGAGCTTGGCCTGGGCCTTCTCGTGGCGTTTCGTGGAGGTCAGGAACTCCTTGAGCTCGGCGGCCACCACCTTGCGTACGACGGAGCGCGCGGCCGGGGTGCCCAGGATCTCCTTCGTCTGGCCCTCGAACTGCGGCTCGGCCAGGCGCACGGTCACGACCGCGGTCAGGCCCTCGAGCACGTCGTCCTTGATGACGTCGTCGTCGTTGACCTTGAGCGCCTTGCTGGCCCGCATGGCGTCGTTGAAGGTCTTGGTCAGGGCCGCCTCGAAGCCGCTGACATGGGTGCCGCCCTTGGGGGTGGCGATGACGTTGACGAAGCTCTTGACCTCGGTGTCGTAGCCCGTGCCCCAGCGGGCCGCGATGTCGACGTGGAGCTCCCGCTCGACGTCCTGCGGCGTCATGTGACCCTGCGCGTCGAGCATCGGGACGGTCTCGGTGAAGGTGTCGCTGCCCTGGAGCCGCAGCACGTCGGTCACCGGGGCGTCCTGGGCGAGGTAGTCGACGAACTCGGCGATGCCCCCGTCGTGGCGGAACTTCTCCTCGACCGGGTCGGGTCCGCGCAGGTCGCGGATGACCAGCTCCAGCCCGGGCACGATGAACGAGGTCTGTCGGGCTCGCCCCAGCAACCCCTCGACCTCGACGCGCGCATCCTTGGTGAAGATCTGACGGTCGGGCCAGAAACGGATCAACGTGCCGGTCTTGCCCTTGGCCACGCGCTTGCCCTTGCGGGTCAGCCCGGACTGCGCCCGGAAGCCGGCCTGGGCGCCGTCGGCCTCGAAGACGCCGGGCACTCCCCGCTGAAAGCTCAGCCCCTGCTCGCTGGGGCTGCGGGCGACGTCGATGTCCATGCGCGAGGAGAGTGCGTTGACCACCGACAGTCCCACCCCGTGCAGGCCGCCCGTCGCGACGTAGGAGCCGCCGCCGAACTTGCCGCCGGCGTGCAGCTTGGTCGCCACCACCTCGACCCCCGGGAGTCCCGTCTTCGGCTCCTTGTCGGTCGGGATGCCGCGGCCGTCGTCGTGGACCTCGACCGAGTCGTCGGCGTGCAACGTGACCTCGACCCGGTGCGCCTCGCCGGCGAGCGCCTCGTCGACGCCGTTGTCGATGATCTCCCACAGGCAGTGCATGAGGCCGCGGGTGTCGGTCGAGCCGATGTACATCCCGGGTCGCTTCCGGACCGCTTCCAGCCCCTCGAGCACGAGGAGGTGGGCTGCGTTGTAGGTGTTGTCGGCGATCGTGGGGCTCCTGCTGGTGAACGGGCTGGGGTGTCCTGCCGACCCCGAATCTACCCGCGACACGCCGGAGGCCGGTGGAGGCACGCGTGCCGTGGTCGGCCTACGGTGAGGTCAGCGCAGCATCCGTCCACGGACGTCACGAAGTGGACACGATCTCAGCAACTTTTCTTCGATCGGCCGCCCGGGGGCCGATAGGAGAGGCAGACTCACCAGCACAGGCGACACCTCCTCCCCACCGGTCCGGACAGATCATCGTCCGGGGGCTTGAAGTCCGGCGGGGAGGGAAGACTCACCGCGATCGGATCCACGTGGCGCAGGACACGCACCGCAGGGGTGCCCGCAGGAATGTTGGTCCCCCTCGCTACGTTGACTAAGACACCACCCCGAGAAATGAGGCCGAAGTGACAACTGCTGTTGCCCCTAGTGCTCCTCTGACTGCTGAGGACCGCTGCGACCGTTGCGGTGCGCAGGCCTACCTGCGTGTCGAGCTCCAAGCTGGCGCCGAGCTGCTGTTCTGCGCCCACCACGCCCGTGAGCACGGAGACAAGCTGAAGGAGGTCGCCGTCAAGGTGATCGACGAGAGGCACAAGCTCACCAACACCCCGGCGATCTAGCCGGACCGAGGCGCTCACGCGCCACCACTGACATCCCGATGGCCCCGGACGCGAGTCCGGGGCCATCGGCGTCCTCCCGGGGTGCGTGGCAGGGTGTGCGGCGTGACCCTGACCGAAGTCGTCGTCCTCGTGGTCCTGGCCGTCGGACTGGCCGGCATCCTCGTGCCCCTGCTGCCGGGATCGGCGCTCATCTTCGCCGGGGTGCTCGTCTGGGCCCTCAGCGTCAACACCGCCGGGGCCTGGTCGGTCCTGACTCTCGTCACGGTCCTGCTGGCAGCCGGCACCGTCGTGAAGTACGCCGTCCCGGGCAAGCGGCTCAAGGGGGCCGGGATCCCCGCCTCGACCCAGTGGACCGGGGCGGCCCTCGCGATCGTCGGCTTCTTCGTGGTGCCGGTCGTCGGCATCGTCCTCGGCTTCGTGCTCGGCATCTATCTCGCCGAGCACCGCCGCGTCGGCGCCGCCCAGGCCTGGCCCTCCACCCGGCAGGCACTGCGAGCCGTGGGGCTCAGCATCCTGATCGAGCTCACCGCGGGGATCCTGGCGACCCTGACCTGGGTGGTCGGGGTCGTGATCACCTGAGGCGTCAGCCGGCGGCGACGTATGACGTGAACGAGCGGGGGTTGCCGAGCCAGTCGAGCATCGGGTGCGAGCCGTCGTAGAGGTCGACCATCTTGACCCCCACGCGCACCTTGGCCGGGTCTCCCAGGCACTCGCGCGAGACGCGCACGATGGCGACGTCCTTGGCCCAGGCCAGCTTGAGCCCGGCAGGGCAGGTCAAGCGGTCGCCGGACTGGGCCCACCCCCTGGTCCGCGTGACCTGGTAGTCGGTGCCCTCCTGGAGGCCGGTGTCGAAGCGGACCTCGGGCCCCTTGCGGCCGGGGGCGGTGTCGAAGAACACCGTGATCCCGGAGGGTCCTGCCTCGGAGGTGCGCTCCAGCGCGCTGAAGCGCACCTTGGTGATCACCTGCTCGAGGCCGTGGTTGACCTTGACCCACCGGATGTCCGACAACGATCCGCCGGTGTCAGCCGGGTCGCGCTCGGACGTGGTCTCCGCGGCGGCCGGACCTGCCGCGGCGAGACCGAGCGTGAGGGCGGCCGCCGCGACGGCGGCGAGGGGGCGGCGGGCGGGGCGAGAGGGGCGGGTCATGGCTTCTCCTGAGGACGGGGCTTTCCCCTCTAGATGCCTCGGCCCGCCAGAAGGTTGCTTTCCCCGCGCTGTGGTCCGTCCCCTGCCCGTGCCACGCCCTCGCGGAGCTGGTCTAGCCGGCGTGTCCGGGATTGTTCGGGGTTCGCCATCATCGGCCCCTGTCCACGAGGTCCCGTGCTTCGATCCTGCCGTGATTCCACTCCTCCCTCCCCTGTCCTCCCCTGCCGTGACTGCCGCGAACTCGATCGATCCGACACCGAGGCCTCGTCCCGTGGGGCGTCGCTTCGGCGTGGTCCTGGTGGCTGCCCTGAGCCTGGTGCTCGGGGCGATCGTCATGACCCCCGCCGAGGCGGCAGTCATCACGCGGACCGTACGGCTGACCAACCCTGGTGCCGTGATGGTCGGAGCTCCCTTCGCGATCTATGGGCAGGTCTCGCGGAGCGGCAAGGCCGCCCCGGTGGTTATCTACAAGAAGGTCGGGTCCGGCTCCTGGACCAGGACACGGGTGGTCAGGACTCGGGACACCAAGGGCAACTTCATCTTCAAGACGACCCTGGGCTCTCCGGCCACCGTGCGGTTTCGCGCTGTCGCGCCCAAGCTCCGCCGTGGGACGACCACCTACAAGGCGACAACGTCACGTCCGGTCACGGTGACTCCCCGCATCACCTGGGCCGACAAGTACTTCAACGACGAGTGGTCGCCCTACGACGGGAGTGCGTCACCCGGCTTTGCGGTGGAGTACGCGGACGGCACCTACGGATACTTCAGCAGGTTCTCAGGGTCGGACCCGGTCGGGACCACCGCCTACGTCACCTGGGACCTGAAGGGTCAGTGCACGACCGGCTCGCTGCGGCTGGCCTCCCCCCATGGTGGCATCTTCGGGTCGGACATCAGGTTCGACGTCGAGGCCGACGGGGTGCAGCTCGCCTCCGTGACCTTGGGCGAGGGCCAGGAACGACTTCGCGAGATCGACGCGACCGATGCCTCGAAGCTCAAGATCAGTGCGACGTTCCTCGGCCCGGGCGGGACCAACAACGGCGCAGGCGCTCTGATCCACGGCGACTCGTTCCTCTCCTGCTGGTCGACCCTCTGACCAACGCGCACGGGTCTCCGCAGGAGGACGCCGAACTGAGGCAGAGGATCACCGTGCTTGCGGGGTGTCCCTTGTCCGAGAACGCACTCTCATTCCAAGAGTCGGGTGGTTCATGCTCAACCAGCATGACGCGCTGGTCAGGGCTCGACGCGGCGCAGGATGTCGTCAACGACCTCGTCAAGGGGCAGTGTCGCGTCTAGGGCTACGCCGGAAGGCGTGTCCTCCTGTGTCGAGTGCAGCCGGAGGATGAGTGCTCGCTCCTCCGGTTGAGCGCCCCACTCATCGTCCGGTCGTTGGTCGAGGCGGTCACGCAACGTGTCGGCATCCACGTGAAGGACGAAGACTTCGTCGAACAGTTCGATGAAGGCGCTGAAGTTGCGCGAGCCACCGCAAAAGAAGGTGACCGGAACTCGGTGGTCGGCAACTAATTCCTGGACCCGTGAGACGTTCCAGATGTGGTGCTGATGGCCGACGCCTCCGGTGGGGGCTCCGGTCACTGGGTCGCCCTGATAGGCAAGTTCCCTGTCCCCGTGGACCGCGTGGTGTCCACGGCGAGCCAACTCAGTACACACAGAAGTCTTGCCGGTGCCCGAGACACCTTCGACCAGGTAGTTGCGGCGTCCCACTCAAGCAGCCTGACATCTTCGGAGGACGCAGGCCAACAGCATCCGCCGGACCATGCCGCTGAGCGCTAGGTCCTGCCGATGAGCGGGCGGCGCTACGCGAGCGGGCCAGATAGCGTGACCGAATGCCTCACGCAATCCGCTTCAGCTCAGTCACGTTGGCGTGTCCAGATCCGGCGAGATTGGCGTCCTTCTACGCCGATGTCACCGGGGGCGAGGTCACGTTCGTGCACAACATGGAGTGGGCGTCCATGCGCTGTGAAGGAGCGCGTCTGGAGTTCATGGGAGTCGCTGACTACGTGAGACCTCGGTGGCCCGACGATTCCGCGTTGCTCCACATCGACTTCTTCGTCGATGACCTAGATGCGGCCGCGACTCGCGTCGAGCGTGCCGGGGCTACGCGGTTCAGCAATCAGCCGAATGCGGCTCATTGTCTGGTTTTCAGTGATCCTGCCGGGCATCCGTTCTGTCTCTCTTTGATCGACGAGGTCAGGTGACGTCACCGGTCGCTCGCGGAGAGCACGCTCATGTCAATGGAACAAGTAGCCGCTGAGCGCTCGGTCATGCCGAGAGTCGGATGCTCCGTAGCCGGACGTACTCAATGGTGTCTAGGCCCCTGCCGTCACGCTCGGGCAGGGCGACGAGGTGAGCAATAGGTACGTCCGGCTACGGAGTAGTGCGTCCGCTTCTAACCGCGATCAGTGCGTCATTCCACGCGAGCCGGCGGCTCCGAGTGTCCGCTCATGCTGCCGCGGAGCGTGCGCCGCACGACTTTCTACGATCGCCGGCGCGAACCCAGGTCGCATTCCCTCATGACTGCGAGATGTCGACGTCGGCGCCCAGGTCGATGACGGTCTGTGACGTCGTGAGGCTCAGCCGAGGGTCGGTCACAAGGGCGACAAGATCCGACAGCGGCACCCCGAGGTCGAGGTTGCGCGGGTCCTCAGTGATGGACGCCCCGGTCACTTGCACGGCGACGTCCTCACCCTCGCGACGCTCGATGACGTAGGCGACGCCGGGGTCCTCCTCGGGCTCGAGCTCCTGCCACGCGATCGTCACGTCGTGACCGTCGACGGACTCATCCACGCACTCGTCGAAGAAGGTGGGCACGGCGCAGACCAGCGGGCTGTCGCTGGTCGGCGCGACGACGACGGAGAGCGATACGTCGGCGTACTCGAGCCGTGCCCCCGGAGACTCCTCTCCGAGCTCGCGGGTGAAGACACCCCACTCCGAGATGCGGCTCGGCTCGAGGTCGACGTGCTCCTGCGCGACGGCAGCGATCGCCGCTGGCGTGATGGGCTCATCGCCGACGCCCGGGTCGTGGCCTCCCCGGCACCCAGCGAGCAGCACACACGCCACCGTCACCACCACTATCCGTCGTGTCATCCTGCGAGACTACGACGCGCGGTCCGCAGTCCTGCGACAGCCGCCTCTCCTGCTGTGCCGAACATCTGAATCTGCAGCCGCGATGAGTGAGTCATTCCCCCGCCTCTAGGCGCGGTGAATCATTTCGCGCACGCCGACGACAGGGTGCTCGCAGTCGGACGTACCCATCGAAGTCGAACTACCAGGCACCAAGCGGGCGCGAGGGCTGGGAAGGACCCATGGGTCCGTCGGTCTACGCGCCGGTCGCCCGCATGTCTCGCCTTCCGCGCGGTTCGGGCCAGGCCGTCGTGCCGCTGCCGAGACCGCTCGGCGGCCGGCTCGTTCCCGTGGGAGGTGGCGGTGCACGCGATCTGAGGCCAACCGGTTGCCGCGGTTCTCGGACGACGTCGTGAGGCGACGGGAGCGTCCCAGCCGCCGTGGGCGACCTCGACGCGCCAGGCGTGCCGAAGGGGCCGGGACGCCGGCTGCTTGTCGTCCCGTCCAACTCATCGGACCTCGACGTGGTGGTCTCGGCTCAGCGTGCGGGACGCGGCGGCGATGACTCCACGGTCCACCAGGACCAGCTCGAGGCGGTCCATGACGCCCTGGCGGCCCAGGTGCTCGAGCATCAGCGCACTGGCGAGCTTCTCGTGGGGCGAGGCAGACACCACGAGCGCGCCGGCCGGCAGTCCGGTCACGTCGACGGCCATCACGCGCTCTGTGCCCCTGCTGCGACCGTACGGGCCGCCTCGGTCGTGGAAGGTGGATCCGCCGTTCGAGGCGCCACGCGCCAGGTGAGTGTCGATGACGATCATCGAACGCAGTGTCGTCGACCGGCCGTCAGCGTGCCTTGCCTGAGGCCGTGCTTGCTCGGGGCGATGAAGACCGCTCGAGCAGGTCCCAGGTCATGGGACAGGTCACTGGGGCGCGTCATGGCCTGCACTGTGAACACGCCGACCGTCCGTGCAACAGGGACACACCCAGTTACACGGGCCGTGACAGCGACAGCGCGAAGTCACCGGCGGGGTCGGTCCACCAGTGGGTCAGCTCCAGCCCGGCACGGGTCAGCTCGGCCGCGATGACGTCGCGTCGGAACTTGGCGGAGATCTCGGTGCGGATCTCCTCACCCCCTGCCAGGTCCAGCACGAGGTCGAGCGCCCGGACCTGGACCCGCTGCGCCTGCAGCGATCGCAGCCGCATCTCGATCCACTCGTGCTCCTCGTCCCAGACCGCGACGTGCTGGAAGGCGTCCAGGTCGAAGTCTGCGTCCAGCTCGCGGTTGAGGACGGTGAGCACATTCTTGTTGAAGGCGGCCGTCACGCCGGCGGCGTCGTCGTAGGCCTCGACCAGTCGCTCGGGTGACTTCACCAGGTCCGTGCCGAGCAGGAAGAAGTCACCCTCGCCCAGGGTGGCTCGCACGTCGCGCAGGAAGAGCGCGCGCTGGTCGGGGTCCAGGTTGCCGATGGTGGAGCCGAGGAAGGCCAGGAGCCGTCGGGGTCCTCGCGGGAGCTCACCGAGGTGCCGCTCGAAGTCCCCGACGACGGGCTGCACGACGAGCCCGGGGAACTCTGCGGCCACCTGCTCACTGGCCTGGGTCAGGATCGCGGGGTCGACGTCGAAGGGCACGAAGCGCTGGAGGGTTCCGGACTCGCGCAGCGTGCTCAGCAGGAGCCGGGTCTTCTCCGAGGTGCCGCTGCCCAGCTCGAGCAGCGTCTCCGCGCCGGTCACCCGGGCGATGTCGGCCACCCGCTCCTCGAGGATGGAGCGCTCGGTGCGGGTCGGGTAGTACTCCTCCAGCCGGGTGATCTGGTCGAAGAGGTCGCTGCCGTGCGCGTCGTAGAAGTACTTCGGCGGCAGGGTGAGCGGGCTGCCGGTCAGCCCCGCCCGCACCTCCTGCGCCATCTGGGTGACGTGGCTCCCGGGGTCGAGGTGCACGTCCGTGTCGTTGAGGCTCATCACAGCTCCAGGGAGGTCGTGGTGACCCCGCGCGAGGTCACCTCCAGCAGGTGGTGGTCGGGCACGTCGACCCAGCGTGGGTCGTCGTCCCACGGCTCGCTCGCGACGACGACGCCGTCGGGCTCGACGAGGTAGCTCATCGGGTCGCCCCAGCTGATCGCCGTGACCCGGTCGCCGTGGTGCAGGAGCAGGTTGAGGGTCGCGGCCGGGTCCACACGAGCCACACCCAGCACCGTGCGCCCGACCGCTGCCGCCGACTCGGTGCCGGAGGCGAAGACATGGGCGGCGAGGACCGCTGAGTCGCAGACGGACTCGGCGTCCTGGCGAAGCGGCAGCACCGCACGATCGACCCGTCCGTTGTGCGAGAGCAGGGTCCGGCCGTCGGTGAAGGGCGCGGCGGCACTCTCATCCATCGGCATCCCCGCGGTGGCCGATCTGACAGCGGCCAGGACGGCGCCGGAGCTGAGCACGGGCGCGACGGAGGCGAAGGACGCGTCGCCCCACAGCGGCCGCGCGGAGCGCCACCGCACGGGCGCCTCGTGTCCTGGCAGCAGGAGGCCCACGCCCCAACCGTCGGCGTTGAGCAGTCCACGTTGCTGGCGCCGCGGCTGGTAGGACTGGCGCAGCAGCCCGTGCGGGGGCTCGAGCACCAGCGACGCCAGGCTGCGGGGGGCGCCGAGCCAGGCGAGGTGCCTACACATCCCAGGCCAGACGCAGACCACAGAAGATCTGGCGGCGGACCGGGTGGTCCCAGTTGCGGAAGGACGGTCGGATCGCGGACCCGCCGACCGACCAGGCTCCCCCGCGCAGCACGCGGTAGTCGCCGCCGAAGAACGGCGCACTGTAGTCGGCGTAGAGCATCGGGGAGAAGCCCGGCCACGGCTCGAAGCCCGACGAGGTCCACTCCCAGACGTCGCCGATCATCTGCTCCACGCCGTACGCCGACGCCCCGGCCTCGTAGGCACCCACCGGCGCCGGTCGGAGCGCGTCGCCGCCGAGGTTGGCGAGCGCCGGTGTCCACTCGCTCCCACCCCACGGCCACCGGCGTCGGCGCTCAGCACCGGGATCCCAGGTGCACGCCTTCTCCCACTCCTGCTCGGTGGGCAGCCGGGCGCCCGCCCAGGCGGCGTAGGCCTCCGCCTCGAAGAAGCAGACGTGCTGCACGGGCTCGTCCGCGGGCACCTCCTCCACGATCCCGAAGCGGCGCCGTGAGCCGTCGGCCGACCAGGACATCGGGCGCTCCAGCCCCGCCGCGAGCCGGTGCTCCCACCCGCGCGAGGACCACCAGGCGGGGTCGTCGTAGCCTCCCGCGTCGATGAACGCCTGCCACTGCGCATTGGTCACCGGCACCCGGCCGATCCGGAAGGCCGGGAGGTGGATCTGGTGGGCGGGCCGCTCGTTGTCGAGCGACCACGGCTCCTGCTCCGGATCGACGCCCATTGTGAAGGGACCGGCGGGCACGAGCACCCCGTCGGCCGGCACCGGGCGCCCTGGCGGCAGGGCCGCGCCGTGGCCGAGGACGGGCTCACCAGCGCGGAGCTGGTGGGTCGCGAGCATGGTCTCGACGTGCTGCTGCTCGTGCTGCTCCACCATCACGAAGGCGAAGAGGTCCTGCTCGTCGGCTCGCTCGAGCCCGTCCAGCACCCGGCCGCGCACGTCGCCCAGGTAGCCGCGTGCCTCCGAGGCGCTGAGCAGGGGCAGCGTCACCCGGCGGGCACGCGGGTGCTCGAAGGCGTCGTAGAGCTTCTCGATGTCGGTCGCGAGGACGCCCTGGGCGCGGGCATCGCCACCGCGCAGGAGCCAGAGGTCCTCCTGCTGGCCGATGTGGGCCAGGTCCCACACCAAAGGGCTCATCAGGGGGCTGTGCTGGGCGGTCAGCTCCACCTCGTCGACATCGGTCAGGTGGGCCGTGCGGGTGCGGGCAGCCGCCAGGCCGGCGGCCACGGACTCACGCATGCGCTTCCTCCTCCAGCACCCGGAGCGGACCGTGCCGCTCGGCGCGGGACCGGAGCTCGTCGGCGGGCGTGCGCCCGGACCCGACCAGCTCGGCGAAGGCCTCGAGCTCGGCGCGCAGGTCGGCCGGGCCGCGGCGGGCAGCCAGCTCCGCGCACCCGGCCACGGCACGACGGATCGCCGGGTCCGCGAGCCCGTGCCGCGCGGCCGACTCCCACGCGTGGGCGACGGGCTGGCACAGCTCGGCGGCCAGCGCGGCGGCCTCGGGGTCGTCGACGAGCGTCACCACGAGGGCCGCCAGGGCCGGCCACCAGCGGTCGGGCAGCGCGTCGATGCAGCGGATCTCGAGGTAGCCGCGGGGCCGCACCGGGGGGAAGAGGGTGGTCAGGTGGTAGTCGAGGTCGCTCTGGGTGGCGCGCCTCCCCAGTCGGTCGGGCTCGCGCAACCAGTCGCCGAAGGACACCCGGGTGCGCACCGGCGTCATCCCGTGATCGCCGCGCAGGAGCATCACCGGGGCGTTGAGGGCGTAGAGGGCCCACGCGACCGTCGGCTCCCCCACCGGGATCGGGTCGCTGCGGCCGTGGTCGATGCCGTGCCAGGTCTCCTGGCGCATCGAGTGCCATCCCGAGGTGGCGCCGCCGAGGTAGGGCGAGGTCGTCGACGCAGCGACCAGCACCGGGACCAGCGAGCGCATGAGACCGATGCGCTCCGACCAGCCGGTCGCGGGTCCGGCATCCAGGTTGACCTGCAGGGCCGCCGTCGCCGACATCATCGCGCGGGCCGGCACTCCACAGCCGCGGGCCTCGAAGTGCTGCTCCATCGCGGCGTAGCGCGGGGCCGGGTTGCAGCGGCTCACCGGGCGCGCCGGGTCGGACCCCAGCGGCGCCGCGCCGTAGCCCGCGTCGGTGAGAGCCCGACGTAGCACCTCGCGATCGAGCCGGAGGGCGGCCACGGCCGCGGACACGTCGGCCGCGGGCGGCGTCGAGAGCTCGACCTGGGCGCCGGGCTCGAGGGTGACGGTGCTGCCCGACGGCATGTCGGGCAGCCCGGCGACCAGGGCCTCGACCTCCGCCCAGCCGGGGCGGCGCGCCGGCGCCGCGAGGTCGACCAGGTGCAGCTCCAGCTCGAGCCCGACCCGGCGTTCCGTGCCCTCGGTGAGGGCCCCGCCGGCGACGTACGCCGTGGCGGCTGCCATCGGGTCCGCGGTGTCGAGGACGTCCTCCACGTCGGGTGCTGCCACTGTCTCGGCGGTCATTCCGCCCCCTCCAGGTCCGGACCGGTCGTCGAGTCGACCGCGGGTCGGTGCGGGGGCGGTCAGGATCGACCGTCCTCGGTCTTGCGTGCTTCGTCCCATGCTTACCCGATCGGACGCGCGTACCCAAGCCCCGTGGAGAAGTTGTCCACCCCGCGTGGGCGACCGCCGCCGGAGCGGCGGTGTCAGCCGTCGAGGGCGTCGACCGTGCGGAGCGCGGCGACGACGCGCGCGAGGTCTTCGGCGGTGCAGTCGAGGTGCGGGCTGAGCCGGAGGGTGGGGCCACCCGTCTCGAGCGGCGCGCGCCAGGGCAGCGAGGCGGTGGTGAGGACCTCGTGCTCGACCAGGAGGCGCGAGCGGACGGCGACCACGTCCTGGCCACGGGTGGGCCGGAGCGCGGTGATGGCGCCCGACCCCGGGACGACGCGCCAGCCCCGCAGGTCTCCGCAGAGCCCACGGGTCAGGTCACCCAGGGCGTCGAGGTCGCTCGCGACCTCCGCGGGACCCGCGTCGCGGTAGTCCTTCACGGCCGCCGCCAGGCCCACCCGACCGGCGATGTTGCTCTCCCCCGACTCCAGCAGCCGGACCGGTCCCACCCCAGGGTGCTTGCGTCGGGGTGCGACCCGCAGTCGCTCCCAGTACGCCGGACCGATGGCCAGCACCCCCACGCCGCGGGGGCCCCGGAGCCACTTGCGGCTCGTGGCGTAGGACGCCGCCACCCCGGCCGCGGGCACCTGGTGGCCGAGGCTCTGGGCGGCGTCGACCCACACCGGGACGCCCGCGAGGCTGCAGGTCGCCACGACCTCGGCGACCGGCTGGACCAGGCCACGGTGGGACGCCACCTGGTCGAGGTGCACCACGGTGAGAGCGAGCCGGTCGAGGTCGTCGCGCAGGGCGCCGGTGTCCACGACGCCGTGCGGGTCCACCGGGAGCGGCACGCACACTGCTCCCGCGGCCTCGAGCATCTCGAGGTTGGGACCCCACTCGGACGGCGCGACCCCGACGCGGTCGCCGGGACGCAACGGCCAGGCCTCGAGCAGGGCCCGGAGCGCCGACGTACCCGACTCGACGAGGGCCACACCCTCCGAGGGCACACCGAGGAGGCCGCCCAGGTCGTCTCGGAGTCGGGCGAGCACCGCCCCGGCCTCGTCCTCGGCCACGTAGGCGCCGCGGCGTGCCTCGAGGTCGAGGTGCCGTCGCACCGCTTCACGCGTGGCCGGGGCGGTTCGTCCGGCGGCGGCGGAGTCCAGGTGGACGACCCCGTCGCCGGCGGGGCCGGTCACGTGGTCAGTCCAGGTAGTCGCGCACTACGGACGGCTGAGCGCTGTGCTGCTGAGCGCGATAGGCGTGCGAGATTCGAGCGTTGTGGCACGCAATATCCTGTAATGAGATTGGGCAGGCTACGTCGATGGGTCGGACTTCGATGCGATGGACAGCTGAGTTAGCGGGCGTCGGAAGGGCAAACGATGCCTTTCAACACACTCAACTCATGGGGTGCTGCTTCGCATGGTAATACGATCAGGAGGCGCAAAAACACGAAATGCAACGATCACTCTAGCGGTGGTCGCCTCCCTCCTGCTGGCCACCATCCCGGGGGGAGCGCAAGCAGGAAAGGACATCAAGAACAACTCCATCACCGGGCGGGACATTAAACACGGGTCTTTGCTCGCCGCCGATTTCGAGCCGGGTCAACTCCCGAGCGGCGCGTGAGGCCCGGTCGGACCGATGGGTCCGACTGGCCCTCAGGGCGAACCGGAAGAGGCTGGCCGTCAGGGCAATGTCGGTGCTCCTGGCGCGACTGGACAGGTTGGACCAGACCGGTCCCGAGGGTCTCGCAGGACCCGAAAGGACCCCAAGGACTCGAGGGACCCGCAGGACCCCAAGGACCCGACGAACCCGCAGGACCCAAAGGTTTCGACGGACCCAAGGACCTCAAGGGCAGCAGGGATCTCCTGGACCGAGCGGCGTTATCTCCATGGCCACAACGTCGGGGTGTGGCGGAAACCCTCAACGGAGGTCGCCTTTATCGGGCACGCCCTTCAGGTCACGCTCACGTCCGGCCAGCAGGTCTCAATCAACGTAGCGAAGGCACTCGGAAGCTCTGCCGCAGGCGGCGCGAACGGACTCGGCTTGCGGCCGTGCTTCCGATCCGCGGGGGAACGCCGAGTAAAACCGGAGGGGGCATGTTGGGCCTCACTGTGGCCAAGGATCAGCTGCAGATCTTCACGATCAACGGTGTTATGCAGCCCGGCGCCGGGACATTCCTCGTCGGCATGTGTGGGTCGTCGCCGAATGCTGCCAACTGGAACTACAACGACTGGGGTTCACATCGACCGCAATGGTGATCGCGGCACAGCAAGGACAAGCAGGTAAGGCCTCAGCGTTGAGGCGCGGAGGGTCCCGCGGGCTGAAGCATGCACCGAACACGATGAACCGCTCCGACTCGCACCATCGAGTCGGGGCGCTTCTTAGCTGCGCAACCGTTCGCGGCCGCGTCGGAAGGGCTGCGGTCGTCAGCGGTTCAGGGATTCGCTTTGAAACGTGTTGGCGCAGACGACAAAGGCAATCCCTCCAGAGCGGGGGGACCCTCCGTCGGCACCTGCAAAGACCATTCTCCAGCCAGCGGGCGCTTCGTCCTCGACGGATCGACCTATCGGTTCGCTCGATTGCAGGGTGTCCCGATTCCAGTTCGTGGCAAAGAAGGGCCGCCCCCCGCCACCCGTGGCGACGTCCCCCGGATCGCAATTGGCTTCGACTGGATTGTCAGGGCTGCTCACCTCGACGGTGTAGAAGGCGAGGCCACTGTCGCCCGCAGGACCTTCAATCCCCTGCTCGCCCTGCAAACCGCGCTCGCCCTGCGCACCGGTCGCACCGGTCGCACCGGTCGCAACTCGGTCGCACCGGTCGCGCCGGTCGCACCGGTATCACCCTTGACCCCCTGAGGCCCGTTTTCTCCGGGCGAACCTGCGGGACCCTGGGGCCCGATCCCTCCCGGCGAACCTGCGGGGCCGGCAGGCCCGACGGGGCCGGTTTCCCCGTCAGAACCGTCTGCGCCGTCTTGGCCCTCGAAAGCACCGATGGCACCCGGGCTAAAGTCACGTAACCTTAACGCTCGGTCCTTCACGTCGGCGGAGCGGATGGTGTCGTTCTTTATGTCCTTACTGGTGATTAGGGAGCCTGCGACGGCACCCCCGGTCGAGGCGAGAACAATTGCTGCGGCTACCACAGCGATCGTTAACGTGGGCTTACGGTGAGGGAGCATTCTCATCTTGGTAGTTACGCAGTTGGCTGGTCGCAGGTAAAGGTCGGCGCTAACATTCGTCCGTGTGGGCTAGTCCAGGGTTATGCACCCAAGGCCCCATCAGACTCGCTCGCCACTCCCCGCAGGCACCCACTCGTCAGCGTGCACCCATCTGCCGCTGATCCAGCGCACGTGCACCACATGGGCCTCCCACGGCAGCGCGGCCGGTTTGCGCCACTCAGCAGCAGGCCGGGCAGTCGTCCGGCGTCGGTGGTTACGTAAACGTGGCAGGGCTCCGCAGGGCGACAGTCGGCCTCTCGCCGTAACTCGATCGCGGGCCGGGTGCGTGGTGCGGGGGCACGTTCACGGTCGAATGGCTGCCTGTGGCTGCGGCTCTCGTCGCAGCCGCGTGCGCGGCCATCGTGCCGTAGCTGCCGGTCTTGTTCGTCACGCTGTCATCGTCTCGGGCAGCACCGACAATGGCAGCCAGGAGCGCCAGGGCCAGCCCCACTTTCTAGCTGGCGCGTCTGACGCGCGCGCATCATCACAAACAGGATCTTTTCCCTGCCTTCCTTGCGGACGTGCGCTGCGTCGGGGTGAATCCCGGTGAGGTGAGGCCGGTAGGTCTTCGCGCGCGCCGTGCTCGAGGTAGCCGACTTTCGCGCCACCCCAGCAGACCATGACGGCGTTTCGGTCGTGAGGGTTGGTCGGCTCTGGGTTGCACGGTCACGCCCGCTGCTGGGCCTGACTTTCTCTTGCGCCATCGAAACGTAGTGCTCGGTCCCGACGACGATGATCTCTTTGTCTGCATTGGTGGCGGCGCTTGGATCATCTGCTGACGTCGACCCCGAAATATGCCCATGACGCTCAAATTGCGATAGATTGTCGCGCAGCGCTAGAGAGTCGGCGGATAGCGCGCGCAGCAGCGGCCTGCTCGACGTGTGAGCGGCGAAACCATCGGCGCCGACCTCTCAGCGTCCAGGGCAGCCGATCCGCATTAGCGAGTTGGCGCACACGGCCGGCGGTGAGGCCAAGCACGAGCGCGGTAACGCCTCCACAGAGGTCGCTCGAGGCTCACGCGACCTGTGCCGCCACGGCTCACGATCCGGCCTGTGCGCTTGTGCCAGTCGATCGTTGGCACCGGGCAGCCCACGAGGTCAGCGGCCTCGCGCCAGGTGAGCCATTCCGAGGCGGTCACGTCGGGGAGCGTATCGCCACCGTGAATCCCAGCTCACACGAAGCGATGGCGTGTCACTCTGGCGCGGAATACGTAGTGCGTCGGGGGACCTGCCGATTTCGAGGCCGGGCGTCCGGTGGGGGTCTGCCAGCGCCTCGATGGGGCGCCGTTGTGCGAGATCAGTGGTCATGGTCATCCTTCGTGATGCGAGTAGGGCGCGCGGTCGCGCAACTCGGGGGGTAGGTGGCGGTAGTCCTGCGATAGGTCGAGCCCTTGCGTGGTGGCCCAGTCGGCTCGGGCTGCCTTCCACGCATGCCAAGCGCCGAACACGTCGCGGGGGTGCTCGCCCCAGATCGCCATGTCGGGACCTGCGGCGAGGTTCGCTGGGATGCCGTTGACCTCGCGAGACTCAGGTGGTCGACGTGCTGCTCGGCGGTCACTTGCCATCGGTGATCCGCCACCCCAGAGCCGCCATCGCCTTGGGAGTGAGCCCGAGTGCCTCGGATGCGTAGCGGGCTTCCTGTGCCTGCCACGCTGCCGCTGAGCCCGCGAGGATGGCGGCTTCGTAGACGATGAGGACTGCGACGGTCCCGCGCGCGGTGTCGTCCCACATCGTCGCCTGGGGTGACTGCCACAACTCCTCCCAGCGCACCCGGTCATCCGTGGTCCACGGACGGCCTGCGGGCAGGTCGGGCACCGGCAAGTCACACCCGGCAGCAGGGAGGTCGACCAGAGCCGACCGAGCGGCGGCCTGGGGTGGCCTGCGATGTGCCCGTGAGTTGGGTTTGGTGGCGTTTCGGGGGGCGCCCATCAGGCACCGCCCGTTGAGGTTGAGCGGTACGCAAACGTGCCGCAGCCCTCCCCCAGTCTGTGGGTCCTGTCGCGATTCGAGGCCCCCCGGAGGGGTGGGGGGTGGGGGGATCAGGTCCGCGATCGACCGTGACGGCATGGACTCGAACTGTCGTCCTCTGCGGTTGCGTCGGGGCATCTCAGTTGCTCCCGTACGTGCGTGCGCCGTGGTCCTTGGCGGCCTGCTCCTGCCGGCGCCAACGGGTCACCTCAGCCTCGTCTGCCTTGAGGCGGTCAAGCTCCTCGATCGCGTGGTCGAGCGCCGCCAGCGCAGCCTCAGCGGCAGCAGGCAGACCGCTCGCCCCGTGGAATGAGGGCACGTCTCCACCGTCGAGGTGGACGTGGGAGAGCCAGGCCCGAAGCTGGAACGCATCGGAGTGCTTGCGCCAGGTCTCGCGCACTCCGACCAGTGCGGCACGAACATGCGTTGCGGTGTAGTCGATGGCGGTCTCGGCTGCCGGGAACAGGGCGGGCGCCGCATCCTCCACCAGCAGGCCGAGAGCGGCGCCGAGTCGCTCGCGCTCAGCCTGGGCGACGACCGAGAACTGGACGTGCGCGGCAGCGGTGGCGTGGTGCCTGGCCGTCTGGTCCTTGACCTTGGCCGGGTCACCGCCGTCAGCGATGGTCTCGCGCACCTCGCGGCGGTAGGACTGGGCGGCCTCGGTCACGGCGACGTTGGCGGCTGCGGCCTTCCGCGCGTGGTCGCGCTCGGCGGTGACAAGGTCGTGCCACCGCTGGACCTGGGCGACCAGCTCGGGGGATGCGCCGACCTCGGCCAGGCGGTCGGCCGTGGGGAGGTGGCCGCCCGGGCGCACGCGGCTCGGGTGGCGGGACTTGTCGTTGCGCTGGTGGTGGCCGTTGAGGCGCAGGGCGTGCTTGGTGGTGGTCATGAGTGGTCTCCTTCGGTGAGGGCGATGCGGCCGGCGTCGTACGCGGCGCTGATGAGGTCGTGGCGGTTGTGCTCCGCGAGGGCGTGAACGTCGTTCATGCTCAGGGGGCCGGCACCGTTGGCCCGCGTGAGCAGGTCGCGCTCCTCGGGGCTGATGCCGAGCTGTGCGTCGTAGGTGCCGGTGTCGGCTGCCGAGATGACGGACTCAGCCCAGGTGATGTCCTGGTCTCTCATGTGCTTGCTCCTGGTTCGGTGGTGGTGCCGGTGTGGGTCGGGCAGTAGAAGCGCCCTAGGAAGCTCTCGACGTGGCGCCAGTGGACGCCGATGCCTGCCTGGCAGTCGTCCTCCTGGCAGGTGACCCAGACGGGGTCGGTGCTGGTGGTCATGCGCTGGCCCTTCGTGTGTAGGTGCGGGGCGTGCGATCGACGCCGCCCCAGACGTGTGCTGGTTCCTCGTTGGCGTCTGCGAACGTGCGGCAGGCGTTGATGACAGGACAGGCGCAACAGGCAGCAGCGGCCTCGGTGCGCTCGTCCTCGTCCTCGGAGGTGAACGGGTCGGGATCGGTGCGGCAGATGGTCTGCCGGCCCTCGTCCTCGAGCTCGACAAGCGCAGCTGAGAGCGCGTGCCAGGCGTTGACCGCTTCCGGCCGGATGGTGAGCGCGCACATCGGGTCGGCCCCCTGTCGTGACGGAGGTCGGTCGGGTGACGGGGGTCCAGAAAGATATAGAGGGCTCAGGCTCAAACGTCACGGTCTGGGCGTGACAATCGGACCTAACGTCACGGTTGAACACGGACGTTTCGGACCTAACGTCACGCTTGAACCGTGACGCCGATCCCTGGAACACAGCGATGAGCATCGCCATCTGCCTTGTCATCGGGCCCTCTTGATGTGGATGGGGCAGGGCTTCGGCTGGTGGTCGAGTGGCCCCTTCTTGACGTCGTGAGCCGGCACGCACCAGGCACATCGGGGAGCGACCCATCCGCGAGGAATCCGAGATCGACGGCCTGGCGTACGGCCTCGTGCGATCGCTGCCGACTCAGCGGGATGACTGCGCCCGTGTCGTGGTCGACGGACCCCAGGACCAGGGCGATCTCCCCGCGCTTGAATCGCGCGTGCCCCTCGTTGTCGTGACAGCCATAGGCCAGCGCCACGACGCGCAGCCACCGAGGAAGTCGCGAGTTGCCCGACCTCTCGTGCCAAACGTCCTGGTAGTGACGTGCCCACGACGGCGTCGGCTGAGGAAATTTCCTCGACGCGACCTCACCTCGAGCCCACTCCTGCCACTCGCGGTCGATGTCGTCCTCGATCGCGGGATCGGGTCGGAAACCACGCCCGGTCCACGAGCTGCGGTGCGCCTCGGCGTCGGCACGGAACGCGACGTCCTCGGCTGCCTTGCGGGACTCCCACTCCATCGCGAACGCCTCGGCTGCGAGGACCACAGCCGCGACCTTCTTGGGACCGTCAGGCAGCGCCAACCACTCGGCAGACAAGTAGCTCGGCGGCGGCTCAGCGCACCGGGAGATCAGCGCGTAGGCCCACTGACGGCGCCTCTCGTCGGCTCTCACCAGAGCCTCCCGCCACTCAGGTCCACCGGATCGCCGTCGGTGACGGTGACGGTGACCTCGTAATGCCGACCTTCGGCGAGACAGATCAGGTCGCGGGCGGTGCGCGGGGTGGTGACCCAGGCGCACCCCAGCGTCGACCAGACCGGGGGCCGACCGTGGCGCAGCTCGGTGATCAGGTCGCGAGCGCCGTAGCCGGACACGTAGGCGCAGTTCGGGTTGACGATCTGGACGTGCAGGTGCCGACTCACTGGAGCCCACCGGCCTCAGCCAGGTCGGCGGCCTTGGCCTCTGCCAGTTCGGTCTCGGCGGCCTGGGCCTCGGTGGTCAGCGCCTTGGCCTTGCGGCGTGAAGCGGCCGACTTGAGTGCGAGCCGGGCGAAGTGCGCCTTGCGGAGATGAGCGGCACGCACGGGGTCGCCGCCGGCGGCGTTGAGGAATTTCCTGGTCGAGCCCCGCGCGGGCGCTGGCGGTGCGGGCGGCGCGGTCGGGAGTGTTCGCCCAGGACTCGTGGGCGGCGATTTGGGCGCGGAGTTTGCGTTCGAACTCGGTCATGGCGGTCTCCATTCGGGCATGCAAAAGCCCCCGGCGTCTGACGCTGGGGGCTCGGAAGGTTGGGGGTGTTCAGTTGTCAGGCGGCATGCGGACGGAGTTCGGCTTAGGGAGGCATCGGAGACACCTCCCCGCAGGGGGTCAGGGCATGAAAAAACCCCCGCGAGTCACAGACTCGGAAACGGGGGTTGAGACGGGTGCGTCGGCGCCGAGCGCCGTGCGTCCGGGCCATGCACAGTGCATGGCCCTCTACTCCGTGTTTACTACCGGAATATTCAGCGACGGGACGGCGAGCAGGTCAGGCGGAGGGTCCTGGGGCGCCCGCGCCTCATGCTCGGGAGCGGGAGCGCGTCGCCGCACTGGCGGCAATTGCCCGTCGGCGACGGCTGCTTCTGAGCCGGGAGCGCGGGCGTCGGGACATGGTTGTCGATCAGCACGCGCGCTATGTCATTGGGGACGTGCGCCAGCGGGTGCCGGTCCTTCTTCAGTTCACGCGAGAGCTGACGCAGCGACTGGACCGCGACCGACGACGGGTCCAACTGCACTCGGCCGCTGCTGTAGCTGGGCCTGCGCGGCGCGTCCGGGTCGTCGTCGAAATGAGCGGGGTCGGGGACCGTGTAGTCGTAATCGTCGTCATCGTCGGCGTACTGGTGAGGCAGCTCGTCGAACCACTCGCCGGGCACGGGATACGTGCTCATGACTTGGCCCTCTCGGGTCGCCGGGGCATGACTCTTAGACCGCCAACTACGAAAAACTCTATCAGGAACGCTGTGCTGGTCGTGGTGAGCAGCGCGCTCACAGCTCCCCCAGGTTGAGCGTTGCGGGCCTCGCTCGGCGGCGCGGGCCGACGCCTGGGCCTTGGTGTAGCGCATGCAGCATGTCGGGGCGGGTCCAGCCGGCGACGGCCATCAGCCCGCCCTCGGAGCCGCCGGCGGCGAGCCAGCGGTGCGCGGCGGTGTGGCGCAGCTGGTGCGGGTGGAAGCCGATCGATGCCGGCGGCGTCGGCGCGCTCGCCGAGGGTCTTGTGCAGGGCGTCGTAGGAGAAGCCCTTGCCCCGGTCCCCGAGCCACAGGTCGGGCGACTGCGGCGAGCCGGTGGCCGCGGCGCAGGCGCAGGTAGCGGTCGAGGGCGAGCGCGGCCTCGGGGCCGAACGGGACGACGCGGCCCTTGCCGCCCTTGCCGCGTCGGACGATGGCGGTGCCGTCGGCGCAGGTCGACGTCGGCGAGCTCGAGGGCGACGACCTCGCCGGCGCGGGCGCCGGTCTCGAACATGAGCCGGATCATCGCCTCGTCGCGGCGGTGGCGCAGCGACCTCGGCGTCGGCGCCCTTGGGCGGGCGCAGGCCTTGAGCAGGGCCCGCAGCTCGTCGTCGGTGAGCGGCTCGATGACGCGTCTCGTCGAGCTTGGGCGCCTTGATCCCGAGGAACGGGTCGGCGTCGATCTCGCCCTCCTCGGCGAGCCACGCCGAGAAGCGGCGCACCGCGAGCTGGCGGGACGCGCGCGGTCGAGGCGCGGCGCCGGCGTCGAGCAGGTGCGGCGACGAACTGGTTCAGGCTGGCCCGGCGACATCGGCTGCGACGCCGTGCGTCGGCGCACCAGGCGAGGTACTGGCGCACGCCGTCGCCGTAGGTCTTGAGCGTCTGCGGGCTCTTGCGCTCAGCGCGCAGCGCCAGCTGCCAGGACTGGGCCAGCAGCTCGGCCTCGGCGACGGTCAGGGTCGTCGGCATGCGCTCAGCCTAGCCTGATATCTGGACTAGGAGCGCTGTGCGGCCGTAGCGTGTCGCGTCAGCAGGCCGTGAAAGGCCTCTGACCTGCGCGATACACGGTCAGAGGCCGAATCGCTCAGTCCAGGTAGTCGCGCAGGACCTGCGAGCGCGACGGGTGGCGCAGCTTGGACATCGTCTTGGACTCGATCTGACGGATCCGCTCACGCGTCACGCCGTAGACCTTGCCGATCTCGTCGAGGGTCTTGGGCTGGCCGTCGGTGAGCCCGAAGCGCATCGAGACCACGCCGGCCTCGCGCTCGGAGAGGGTGTCGAGCACGGCGTGCAGCTGCTCCTGGAGCAGCGTGAAGCGACACGGCGTCGGCGGGCACGATGGCCTCGGAGTCCTCGATGAGGTCACCGAACTCGGAGTCGCCGTCCTCGCCGAGGGGCGTGTGGAGCGAGATGGGCTCGCGGCCGTACTTCTGGACCTCGATGACCTTCTCGGGGGTCATGTCGAGCTCCTTGGCGAGCTCCTCCGGAGTGGGCTCGCGGCCCAGGTCCTGCAGCATCTGGCGCTGGACGCGGGCGAGCTTGTTGATGACCTCGACCATGTGGACCGGGATGCGGATCGTGCGCGCCTGGTCGGCCATGGCGCGGGTGATCGCCTGGCGGATCCACCACGTGGCGTAGGTCGAGAACTTGTAGCCCTTGGTGTAGTCGAACTTCTCGACCGCGCGGATCAGACCGAGGTTGCCCTCCTGGATCAGGTCCAGGAACAGCATGCCGCGGCCGGTGTAGCGCTTGGCCAACGAGACCACGAGCCGGAGGTTGGCCTCGAGGAGGTGGTTCTTGGCGCGACGACCGTCCTCGGAGATCCACTCGAGCTCCTCGAGGACCTTGGGCGTGATCTTGCCGCCCTTGTTGAGCTTCTCCTCGGAGAACAGGCCGGCCTCGATGCGCTTGGCGAGCTCGACCTCCATCTCGGCGTTGAGGAGGGGCACCTTGCCGATCTGCTTGAGGTAGTCCTTGACCGGGTCGGCGGTGGCGCCGGCGACCATCACCTGCTGCTCGGGCTCGTCGGTGTCGTCAGCCGCAGAGACGATGAACGTCGCGGACTTCTCGTCCTCGACGATGGTCGGGTCGGTCTTGACGTCCTTCTCGAACTGGTCGTCGGGGATGTCGGGAAGGACCTTCTTGCCGTCTGCCCCGACCACGACCGCCGCCGCGTCGCCCGCGGCGACCTCAGCGGTCTTCTTGGCTGCGGTCTTCTTGGCGGCCGCCTTCTTGGCAGGAGCCTTGGTGGCCTTCGTCGAGGGAGCCGCGTCAGCGGCGGGCGCCTCCGCCTTGGGCGCTGCCGCCTTCTTGGCGGGCGCCTTCTTGGCTGCCGCGGTCGTGGTCTTGCGCGTGGTTGCCGCAGCGGCCACCCGGGCAGACACCGCCGGCAGGGCCACCGAGATGCCGAGGCCGCTCAGGTGGGCGAGGAGTGCCTTGAGGTGACGTGGCTCGACCGCTGCGTCCTCACTGGCCTGCCTCACCTGCTCGGGGGTCACGCTCGCGGTCGGCGCGGCAAGCACGAGCAACGCCTCGACTGCGGGGTGGGAAAGGACTTCAGCGGGAATCTTGCGCGCGTTCGAAGACACGAACACCTCTCGTCAACACTGGCATTGGGCGCGGCTCGGCCCGGTAACGTCAAGAGCCGCGTTGTCATTCTGCCACGCGGGTGGTGGTCTCGGCACGTCGACCCTGGTCCGGCCCAGGCTCCGGTGGCGCACGGGCGGGTCAGCCCGACTTGGCCGCCTTGGCCGCAGCCTTCTGCTCCTTCTTGTGCTCACGCACCTTCAGCAGCGATGCGGGGTCCACGACGTCGGCGACCGAGCGATATCCCTCCAGTGCGTAGTCCCCCGCGATCGCCTCCCAGCCCTCGGGACGTACGCCGAGCTGCTTGGCCAGCAGGGCCATGAAGATCCGCGCCTTCTGCTTCCCGAAGCCGGGCAGCTCCAGCAGCCGGGCCATCAGGTCCTTGGCATCGGCTGCCTCGGTCCAGATCCGTTCGGCCCTGCCGTCGTACTGACCACAGACCAGCGCGGCCAGCTCCTGCATCCGCTCGGCCATCGACCCGGGGAACCGGTGCACCGCCGGAGTCGTCGCGCACAGCTCGGCGAACTCCTTCGGATCCGCAGCGGCGATGCTCTCGGGGTCCATGCTGCCCAGGCGGGACGACACCTTCGCCGGGCCGCGGAAGGCGTGCTCCATGGGGTACTGCTGGTCGAGCATCATGCCGACGAGCAGGGCGAACGGGCTGTCGGTCAGGACCTGGTCGGCTGCGTCGTCACCGGTGATGTGGATGGCCATGACGTCATCCTCCACCACCTGCGGCTCGGCTTCGAGCTCGTCACGGGCCACGGAGGGAGAGCCTTGCTCCACGTCGCGACGAGGGATCAGGTCTGGGGCGGTCCCGTCATCGTCGGCCTCGAGCAGGGCATCGGTAGGTCAGCGGCGTCGTCGCCCGCAGGCCGGACGGGCTGACCACGGCCCCGGCGTCCCCGTCGACCGGCCTGCTCCCGGTCAGGCTCACCGTGAGGGTGGCGACGACCTCGCGCTGTCCGTCGGCGACCGTGAACGCCTGCACGGGGCCGCGCGATCCGTCCGGCAGCGTCCACGCGATGGAGAGCGACCCCGGGCCGCCGTTCGTCCCGACGGTGGCGACCAGCTCGACGGTCGCTCCAGGGCACCGCGCGGACGCTGGGTCCGCCGACACCACGAGCGTCGTCACAGCGAGCTCGCGCGTCACCTGCCGCTGCTCCGGCACGTCGTCCTGGAGCCACCACGCAGCAGCGAGCCCGCTCGCGAGCAGGGCCACCGCCCCGGCTCCCGCCACGTGCCAGCGACGTGGGGACGGGCGGCGCGGGCGCCGGCGCGCGGCGGCCGGGATCGGCGGGGTGCCACGAGCGCCCTTGGCCGAGAGAGCCGCCACCGTCACCGGGGCGATCGGTCGCGCCGAGCCCGGCGGCGTCGGAATCGGCGGCGTCGACCCCGCGACGATGGTGGTCTCCGCAGGCCGACCGCTCCCTGAGGACAGGCCCCCCACGGCTCGGGGAGCACCGGCCAGCGCAGGGATGTCGGCCACCTTCCCAGAGGTCCTCTCGAGCTGCGGCGCGGCGGGCACCGGCACCGCGGCCCGGCCGTTGGTCGGCCACTGGTCGGCCGGCACCGCATCGAGCGCGACCATCAGCTCGTGCGGGAGCGGCCGACCGGCGGGCTGCTTGGCGAGCGCCCGCATCAGTAGCGCGGCGGCCGCGACGGGGAAACCTGGCAGGGCATCGGTCACCGGCCGAGGAGGCTGGGTCCAGTGCGCCGTGATGAGCGAGATGGCATCGGGTGCCGTGATCGGTCGCGATCCCGTGAGCACCTCGTAGACCATGATGGCGAACGAGTAGGCGTCGCTCTCGACGGTCGCCTCCGAGTCCCCGCAGCTGACCTCGGGCGGGAAGTACGCCGGTGTGCCCCCCGGGGCCCCGACCGTGCGGAACCCGGCATCCTCTGCGGCGGCCCGCGCGAGTCCGAAGTCGCCGAGCTTGGCTCGGCCGGTCGGCAGCACGAACACGTTCGACGGCTTGATGTCTCGGTGGACCAGGCCCCGCTCCGCCATGAGCCTGAGGGCCTCGGCCACGTCCCGGAGCGCCATCAGGCCCTGGTGTGCCGGCAGCGGCGCCTGCTCCATCAGGTCCCACAACGTGACGCCGGGGACGTATTCCATGACCAGGTTGGCCGGCTCACTCGTCGTGTCCAGGTCGTAGACGCGGACCACGCTCGCCACGTCGGTGGCGGCGAGGACCTGTGCCTCCCGCCGGAAGCGGGCAAGGACATCGGGATCGGTGAGGAGGTGCGGGTGGATGTACTTGATCGCCACCCACCGCCCGGTGGCGACGTGCTCGGCGAGGTGGACGTCCCCGAAACCCCCGGCGCCGAGGTGACGGAGGTAGCGATAGCCGGCCGGCACCGGGGTCTCGGCTGCCACCGGCTGCGCTCAGCGCTTCCGGGTGACGACCAGGTCGGTCGAGAAGCCCAGCACGTCGGTGGGCGCCGGTTCGCACGTGCCACGGAACTCGATGCGACGCTTGCCGGAGTAGCTGAGCGAGATCTTCTGGGGTGGGCCACCGACAGCACCTGGCGTCAGGCTGACCGCTCCGACGTCGAAGGTGATGGTGTCCCGCGCGGCCGACTCGGCGATCGGTTGGGTCTCGCCCGTCGCGGTGTCCACGCACGCCGTCCAGCCATTGCGCGCCCCGGGGCGATCGATGCTCATCGCCGTGCCGTCCCAGACATAGCGCCAGATTGCTCCGCTGGAGCTCTCGGCGACACCTCGACACGTCTCCGGTCCGCACTTCGCGTCCACGAACGTCCAGGAGCCGCGGTTCTTGGACGGGCTGGTCGACCCGTCACGCCGACGCTCCGTGGCCTGGGACACATAGCGGTAGAGCCCTACCGGGGCGCTCGCCTCCAACGCGGCGATCGCGTCCTGCCGTTCCTGCTGCTCGCGCTCGCGCTCCGCGGCGCGACGTTCTTCCTCGCTGAGCGTCGGCTCTGAGCTGGGGTCCCCGGCACTGGCGCGGTCGTCCTCGTCCCCGGATGCCAGGTTGATCCCGACGACCACGCTGGCAACGATGACCGCGGCCGTCGCACCCGCTGCCATGAGGGTCTTGAGCCCCACCCGTCGACCCGTGTGGACCAGCGCCTGGCTGCCCCCCGTGACGACCCCTGGCAGACCACCCGCGGCCACGGTCGGCGCGGCACCGCCGCCGGCGGCGCCGACCACGCTCGCGGCACCCGCTCCGAGGGTCGAGGCGACCAGGCTCGCGATCGATGCACGGGTCCGCCACGCGACGCCGTACTTCTCCGCGGCCGCCTCCTCGAGCTCGGCGAGGAAGGCTCCGGCATCCGGTGGTCGTGCCGAGGGGTCCTTGGCCAGGGACCGCTCCACCAAGCTGGCCAGCCGCGGACCGTGGGCCTCGAGGCTCGGAGCGACACGGTCTCGGTGCGAGGCGACCATGTCCCAGGCGGTCCCCGGGAAGACGGGCCGCCCGGACAGCAGGTGATAGGTGAGCGCCGCCGCGGAGTAGACGTCGCCCGGTTTGCCGACCGGCTCGGAGCGAGCTGCCTCGGGTGAGAGGTACGCCGGTGTCCCCACCACGCCTGCGGACGGCGAGCCCGGCACCACCGAGCCCGGCTCGCCCGGGACCGGGGCCGCCAACCCGAAGTCGACCAGCATGCTCGTGCCCGCCATGTCCGCCAGCACGTTCGACGCTGCCACGTCGCGGTGCACCAGACCGTTGTCGTGGGCGTGGGCGAGGCCCGACAGCGCTCCCGCCACCACACCGAGCGACTGCTCGGGAGTCAGGCGCCCGTGGGCGGCGAGGATCGTGTCCAGAGGCACGCCGTCGACCCACTGCTCGGCCAACCACGTCCGGTCAGGCTCCTGCACGAAGTCGTAGAGCGCCACGATGTTCGGATGGTCGAGTCGCGCGAGTGCGCTCGCCTCGGCCACCATCCCGGCCACTGCGGCTGCGTTGCGGCTCACCTGCGGGCGCAGGACCTTGATCGCCGCATCGCGTCCGAGCTCCTGATGTCGCGCCCGGTAGACCACCCCGATGGTGCCCTCGCCGACCTCCTCGGTCACCACGTAACGACCGAACTGCGGCAGAATCTGCTCTCCCATGACGGCGCCCCCCGGTACCACACAACGCCCCGAGACGAAACAACCAATCGACCAGATATAGCACAGCAATGCCACCAAGGCGAGTGGTGTGAGGCGGCGGATGATCGGTGGTGGGGAGCCTCAGGGTCAGGTGGTGCAGCCGTCCGGCCCGCAGACCTCACCGGTGCTGCCATCGCCGAGCCCCACCGGCTGCAGCACCGGGTGGGCAGCATCCCAGGCCTGGCGCAGGGCCTGGGCGAAGATCTCGACCGGCTGGGCGCCGGAGACGGCGAGCTTGCGGTCCAGCACGAAGAACGGCACGCCGGTGATGCCGTAGTCGGCGGCCTGGTCGAGGTCGGCGTAGACGGCGTCCCGGTGCTCGTCGGAGCCCAGGATCCGGGCGACCTCGTCGGCGTCGAGCCCGACCGAGACGGCGACGCGGGTCAGGGTCTCGTGGTCGGCGACGTTCTCGCCGTCCATCATGTAGGCGTGCAGCAGCGCCTCCTTGAGTGCGTCCTGCCGCTCCCCCGCCGCGTGCAGCAGCCGGTGGGCGTCGAGCGTGCTGACCCGCTGGGCGCGGCCCAGGCGGTAGAGCAGACCCTCCTCCGCGGCGACAGCCTCCATCCGGTCGATCATCTGCTGGCCGGCACCCGGCCCTCCGCCGTACTTGCGGCCGAGGTGCTCGGCCATCGTCACGGACGTGTCGGGCTGCGGCGGCGAGCCGGGGTCGAGCTGGAAGGCACGCCACACCACCTCGACCTCGTCGCGGTGCTCGAAGCCGGCGAGGGCCGTCTCGAGCCGGCGCTTGCCGATGTAGCACCAGGGGCAGGCGATGTCGGACCAGATGTCGATGCGCATGGAGGGTCAACCGTCGAGACGACCTGATCTGTTCCCTAGAGCCCCAGCTTGAAGCCCTCGTGGGTGGCGACGAAGCCCAGCTCGGCGTAGAAGCGGTGCGCGTCCGGACGCTGCTTGTCGCTGGTGAGCTGCACCAGGGCACAGCCCCGCCGTCGTGACTCCGTCACCGCCCAGCCGACCATGGCGCGCCCGAGACCGCTGCCCCGCAGGTCGGCGTGGACCCGCACCGCCTCGATCTGGGCCCGGAGCGCACCCTGGCGGGCGAGGCCGGGGATGAAGCTCAGCTGCATGGTCGCCACCACGGTGCCCCCCGTCTCGGCCACGAGCAGGAGCTGGGCGGCGTCGGCGTCGATCGCCTCGAAGGCACGCAGGTAGGGCTGCATCGCTGCCGCCGCTCCGGCTGCCTCGCGCTCAGCGCCCAGCGGATCGTCGGTCAGCAGCGCCACGATGCCCGGCACGTCGTCGAGCGTCGCTCGCCGCAGCCGGGCGGTGGCGTCGGAGGTCCGGAGCAGCACTGGTCCCATCACGGGCCCGATAGTGCCCCACCCGGGTCGCGCGGCTGGCCTAGGGTGATCCGGAGCACACCGGCCGTACGCCGCCACGCCCTGGCCCGGCGCTGCACCCACCGGAGGACCCCATGTCCAGTCCCACCCGCCACCCCGCTCTCGCAGCCGTCGCCGTCGCCCTGGTCGCCCCGGCGCTCACCCTCCTGCCGACCGCTTCTGCCCACGCGGCCGACGCAGCCGGCGCAGCCGGCGCGGTCAGCGCGGCCCGCGCCGCACTGCCGACCAAGCGGGTCGTCAGCGACCGGGCCGACCCCGCGGGCCAGCGCATCGACGCGACCACCATGACGCTGCGCGCTGCCGCCCAGCAGGGTCGGCGCGCCTCGGTGACCACGGTCGTGCCCGCCGGACTCGACGCGGGAAACGTGGTCGTGTTCTACATCAACACCGACACCGACCCCCAGCCCGAGATCGCCTACTACGCCGGCGTCGACTCGGAGTTCCAGGGCTACCGGATGAAGGGGTGGCACCGGACCGGCACGCTGCTCCCGCTGGCCTGCGGGCGGGTGCGCGCCTCGACCGACGAGACCCGGACGCGGCTGGCGTTCAACCCCCTGTGCATCAACAAGGGCGTCAAGTCGTTCTCCGCGACGACCTACCTGGTCGAGGGCTCGGACCCCGCCGACGAGTCGACGGAGTGGCTGCCTGGCGTCCGGACGTTCTCCGGGCGTGTGAAGGCGTTCGCCGGCTGAGTGAGCCCGGCGAGAGGCGGCGTCAGCCGGCCTTGACCGCCAGCACCGCGCAGTGCGCGTCGAGGAGCACGCGCTGGGCGTTGGAGCCGAGGATCAGCTTGCCGACCGGCGTACGCCGGCGCAGGCCGATGACGATCAGCTCGGCGTTGTTGGCCTCGGCGATGCTGATCAGGTCCTCGGCGGGCTCGAAGCCGCGGACGAGCTGGCGGATCTCGAAGCTCACGCCCGACGCGTCGAGCTTGGCCCGCACCGAGTCCATCTCGCTGTCGAGCTGGTCGGAGGTCACCTTGTCGAAGCCGGCGCCCCCGCGGTGCGAGTTGACGACCACCAGGTCGGACCCCCGCAGCTGGGCCTCGGCGATCGCGCGATCGAGGGCAGCTTCACCCTCGGGCTTGGGCACATATCCGACAACGACTTTTCCCATGTCAGGAACCTAGCCCACCACAGCGCGGAACGGCAGCCTGTGGAGAGCAGACAGCAGCGACGCGGCAGTTGCGAGACGCTGCCGAGGTGGCCGCAGGACTCCAGCACCCCCTCAGCCCGGAGCTCCACCAGACCCTGCGGCAAGCCGTCCTCGACCACGTCCTGCTCGAGCACCGGCGCGTCTTCGCCCCGGTCCTGCACGTCGGGACGCCAGGCGCCCCGACGGCTGACCTCGAGCTGGGCGCCGACGAGCCCACCGACCACGGACTGCGCTGCGACCTCGTCGCTGCCCTCGTACGCCGTGCCCACCGTGGCGGGCCCGTCCCGATGGTGTGGCTCACCCGCGCGGGCGACCTCGAGCCGCAGGACGTCGACCTCGCGTGGCTGGCCGCCGCGCGTGCGGCCTACGCGGAGGCGGGGCTGGCGCTGACGATGGTGGTCGTCACCCGGCACGGCTGGCGTGACCCGCGCAGCGCGACGTCCCGGACGTGGCGCCGCCTGCGGCAACGCTGAGCTGGAGCTGGAGGTGGAGGTGGAGGGCTGGGCTACCAGGTGTGGACCGGCTCGTTGGTGTGCATCCGCTCGGCGTAGTCCAGCGTGACCGCGCGCAACGCGTCGTAGCGGTCCTCCCCCGTGCGCTGGTGCATCTGCCGGGTGAACCACTCGGCGCCGTTGCGACCGGTCAGGCAGCGCTGCTCGATGATCCCGAGCATCCGGTCGATCTCCTCGGCGCTGGCGCCCCAGGCCTCGAGCCCCTCCTGGGCCAGCGGCAGCAGGCGGCGCAGGACCAGCTCGGTGGCTTGCACCTGGCCGACGCCGGGCCAGTAGATCTGGGCGTCGATGCCCTGCTGCGCGGCGACGTGGAAGTTCTCCTCCGCGGCGCTGAAGGACATCTGGGACCACAAGGGCCGCTCGCTCTCCGCGAGCGCCCGGACCAGGCCGAAGTAGAACGCGGCGTTGGCGATGGTGTCGGCCACGGTCGGCCCGGCGGCGAGCACGCGGTTCTCGACGCGCAGGTGCGGCACCCCGTTGCTCACGTCGTAGACCGGGCGGTTCCAGCGGTAGATGGTGCCGTTGTGCAGGCGCAGCTCGCTCAGCCGGGGCGTCCCCCCGGCCTCGAGGACCTCGAGCGGGTCCTCCTCGTCGGTGATCGGCAGCAGCGCCGGGAAGTAGCGGACGTTCTCCTCGAAGAGGTCGAAGACGGTGGTGATCCAGCGCTCGCCGAACCACACGCGCGGACGGACCCCCTGCGACTTCAGCTCCTCGCTGCGGGTGTCGGTGGCCTGCTCGAACAGCGGGATCCGGGTCTCGCGCCACAGCTCCTTGCCCAGCAGGTAGGGCGAGTTGGCGCCCACCGCGAGCTGGATGGCTGAGATGGCCTGCGAGGCGTTCCAATAGCTGGCGAACTGGTCGGGCGAGGTCTGCACGTGGAGCTGGGTGCTCGTGCACGCGGCCTCGGGCACGATCGAGTCGGCGGTGGTCGCGAGCCGCTCGTGCCCACCGATGTTGATCGTGATGTCCTCGCCCCGGGCATCGAGGATCTGCTCGCTGAGCAACCGGTAGCGCGGGTTGCCGCTGAGCGACTCGCGATGCATGTGGCCGTCGGCCAGGGTGGGCAGGATGCCGATCATCACCAGGTCGGCCCCGACCTCCGAGGACTTGGTGTGGGCGTCGTTGAGGCTGCGCCTCAGGGTGTCCTCGAAGGTGGTGAGCCCGCGCTCGCGCAACCGTGCGGGCGGCACGTTGATCTCGATGTTGAACTGACCGAGCTCGGTCTGGAAGTCAGGGTCGGCGATGGCCTCGAGCACCTCGGCGTTGCGCAGGGCCGGGTCGCCGCGCTCGTCGACGAGGTTGAGCTCGACCTCGAGACCCGTCATCGGGTCGTCGGTGTCGAAGGCCTCCTCGCGCAGCATCCGGGCGAAGACGTCGAGGTTGCGCCGCACCTTCTCGCGGTGGCGCGTGCGGTCGGCCCTGGTGAACTCCTGCGCGTCGACCTCTTCTCCCATGCGGGGAGCCTAGACCCGCCCGGCTCACGCCGCGCCGTGCAGGCCCGCCCGCCAGCTCCTCCGCGTCCGCTCGCGTGCCCACACGGTGGGTGGCACGGCCTGCGTGAGCAGGTGGGCCAGCTCTGCGGCCAGCTCGTCGGACGGCTCGCCGGCCAGCTCGTCGGCCAGCTCGTCGGGCAGCTCGTCGGGCAGCTCGTCGTCGGGATCGACCCGGAGCGCGACATCGAGCGCGCACCAGGCCAGGGCGCCGTGTCCGGCCAACCATGCCGACCACGCGAGCAGCGTGGCGACCGGGGCCGCCAGGTCTGCCGGCGTCCGGCGCAGCAGGTCGGTCCACCAGGCGACGTGGTCGTCGGCGTGACCGCTGGTCACGACCTGCCAGGCCGCGTCGCGCACGCGCAGCAGGCCCAGGGCCCGCAGCAGCCGCGCCGCGTCGTCGGCCTCGGGGGCGCGCCCCTGCCCCACGAGGTGCTCGACCAGCAGCTCGGTCCACTCGCCCTCCCGCAGCAGCACCTCGACCGCCGGGACGTCGCCCTCGCCCCACCGCGGTGGCTCCCCCTCCAGGGCAGCGGCCACCTCGGCCACCCGCGCCGGCACCGGGCGCAGGGTGCCGGCCAGCTCGTCGCGGTCGCTCAACGTCACCCGACCGGTGAGCACGGCCTGCACCAGGAACGGGTGGCTGCTGATGTCATAGGGCACCCCCAGGTCGGCGGCGAGCCGGTCGCCGCCCAGCAGGGGGAACCAGCGCCGGCCGTCGGCCCGGATCGCCTCCAGGACCGCGATGCCCGCCCCCCGGAAGCCGTCGCGCAGGCCCCGCCAGACGCGTTTGGCCATCACCTCGTCGTCGGAGTAGACGATCAGGACGACGCGTCGTACGCCGTTGCGCGTGGCGGGCTCGACGAGGCACTCGACGAGCTCGGGCACCTCGTCACGGCGCCTCGGCAGGTCGACCCGGGCGTGGAAGGCGTGCGTGGCGCCGAAGGTCAGCATCGCCACCGACCGGGTCGGGGTGAAGCCGAGCGTGATCGGCACCATGGCGAGCAGGTCGTCGGCGCAGCGGGCGGTCATCGGGGGCATCGGAGGTGGTCTCATGACCGTGCCCTCCCCGCCCGCGCGGCAGGTCACCCCTGGCACTTCGTCGCCTGTGGATGAGCGCGGGTACGTTGCGTTGGTGCGCGCCCACGCCTCGGTCCTCCACCTGGACCTCGACGCCTTCTTCGCCGCCGTCGAGCAGCGCGACAAGCCCTCCCTGCGCGGCAAGCCGGTCGTCGTGGGCGGCGTCGGCGGGCGCGGGGTGGTCGCCACGGCCTCCTACGAGGCGCGCACCTACGGCGTGCGGTCGGCGATGTCGACCCGCGAGGCCCGGTCGAGGTGCCCCCACGCCGCCTTCCTGGGCGGACGGTTCCCTGCCTACCGCGACGCCAGCGGCGCCGTGATGGGGCTGCTGCGCTCGGTCTCGCCGCTGGTGGAGCCGCTCTCGCTCGACGAGGCCTTCGTCGACCTGGCCCGCGCCGACCTGCCCGACCTGGAGGTCGCCACCGTGTCCGCCTTCGCCGAGGAGCTGCGCCAGCGGGTGCACGAGGTGACCGGGGGGCTGACCGCCTCGGTCGGGGTCGGCACGTCGAAGTTCATCGCCAAGGTCGCCAGCGAGCTCGACAAGCCCGACGGCCTGACCGTCGTGCCCCCGGGGACCGAGCAGCACCTGTTGCGCCCCATGCCCGTCACGGTCATCCCGGGGGTGGGGCCGGCGACGACGGAGAGGCTGCGTCGGTCCGGGATCCAGACCGTCGCCGATCTCGAGTCGGTCGGGGTCGACGAGCTGGTCCGGCTCGTCGGCAAGGCCCACGGCTCCGGCCTGTGGCACCTGGCCCGAGCACTGGACGACCGGCCCGTCATCTCCGAGCGCGAGGCCAAGTCGGTCAGCGTCGAGGGCACCTACGAGACCGACCTGACCGACCGCCGGCTGATGGAGGGCCTGCTGACCCGCCAGGCGGGCGAGGTCGCGACCAGGCTGCGCAAGCACCGGCTGTCGGGGCGCACGGTCACCATCAAGGTGCGGCTGCACGACTTCACCACGCTGAGCCGCTCGAGCACCCTCGGCTCCCCCACCGACGCGACGACCACCATCGCGCGGCTGGCCCGCGGCCTGCTGGCCGACCTCGACACGTCCGGCGGGGTCCGGCTGCTCGGCGTCGGTGTGTCCGGCCTCGCCGACTGGATCCAGGACGACCTCTTCGGGGAGTCCGACCCCGAGGCCCCGGCCGACGAGGACGTGCCGGTGGTCGAGGCGCCCTCGACCCGTCGTACGACGTGGGCGCCGGGGCAGGACGTCGTGCACGCGGCGATGGGCCGGGGCTGGGTGTGGGGGTCGGGTCGGGGCGTGGTCACGGTCCGCTTCGAGACCGCCGAGACGCCACCCGGGCCGGTGCGGTCCTACCCCATCGACGACCCCGACCTCACGCCGTGGCAGCTGCCGAGCCCGGACGACTCGACCGACGACGCCTGAAAAACCATTCGCCAGCCGGGACCCGCGGGCCTAGCCTGCCGCCCATGGACCTGCGACCGCTCGACATCCACGACGACGACCTGATGCGCGCGGTCTACGGCGTCGTGGACCGCGGCCACCGGCACGGTCGCGACGGCATGCCCCGGTGGACCCTCACGGAGTGGGTCGAGGCGGTGCGCGCCCCCGACAGCGGCGAGCGCGCGGAGCACGTGGGGGCCTTCACCGACGAGGGCGAGGTCGTCGGCCTCGGGATCGTCTACCTCTTCCTGCTCGACAACACCGACAAGGCGTGGCTCGAGGTCGTCGTCGACCCGGACCACCGGCGCCAGGGCATCGGGACGACGCTGCTCACCCGGCTGCTCGAGGTCGCCGGGGCCGAGAGCCGCACGGTGATCTGCACGGACGCCAAGATCCCCTTCGACCGGCTCGCCGACCATCCCTACCGGTCCTTCGCCGAGCGCCACGGCTTCGCGCAGTCCAACATCGAGGTCGTGCGGCACCTCGCGCTGCCCGTCGAGGACGCGCGGCTGGACGCGTGGGCCCGGCAGGCGGCCCCCGAGGCGTCCGGCTACCGCCTCGAGACCTACGTCGGTCACTTTCCCGACGAGCTGGCCGAGTCACTGTGCGTGCTGCTGGGCCAGCTCGCGGTCGACGCGCCGACCGGCGACGTCGACTACGAGGAGGAGGTCATGACGCCCGCGCGGCTCGCCGAGCGTGAGGCGATGGCCGTGGCCATGGGCCTTGAGACGTTCGAGACCGTCGCCGTCACCCCGGACGGGGTGGTCGCGGCGCAGTCGACCCTGCAGGTCCCCCTCCAGGGCGACGATGTCCACCAGTGGGGCACCTTCGTGCACCGTGAGCACCGCGGCCACCGGCTCGGGCTGGCCGTCAAGACCGCCAACCTGCGGGCCGTGCAGGCGCAGCGCCCCCACGTCCGGCGCGTCGTCACGCAGAACGGCGAGACCAACTCCTACATGATCTCGATCAACGAGCAGATCGGCTTCCGTCCGGTCGAGGCGTCCGTCGAGTTCGTCAGGCGGGGGTGAACCGGACCGTCTCCCCCGGCCTGAGCTGCGCGCACTGCCACAGGTCGGCCTCCTCGACGACCGCGAGCACCGGGTAGCCACCGGTGGGCGGGTGGTCGGCCAGGAAGACCACCGGCCGCCCGTCCGGCGGCACCTGCACGGCACCCAGCACCATGCCCTCGCTGGGCAGCTCCTCGTGCCGCACCCGCTCCAGCACCGGTCCCTCGAGCCGCAGCCCGACCCGGTTGCTCGCGCTCCCCACGACGTACGCCGAGCCGCACAGGGTCGCCAGCGCGTCCGGCGCGCACCAGTCGGCCCGCGGACCCGGGTGCACGCGCAGCGCGCCGGCCCGGGGCGGGCGGGGCGTGTCGTGCGAGGACGGTCGGCCCGCGCTCGGGCCCACCGGCAGACGGGTGCCCGGCTCGAGGCGGGGCGGTCCCACCCACGCCAGGGTGTCGGTGGCACGCGAGCCCAGCACGGGGGCGACCGAGATGCCGCCGCCGACCGCGACATAGCTGCGGACGCCGCTGCTCGTGGTGCCGAGGCGCAGGCGGGAGCCGGCCGCCAGCCACTCGGGTCGCGCGTGCCCGCGGGGTGCTCCGTCGACCTCGACGACGCACGCCGCGCCCGTGACGGCGACCCACACGCCGGTGTCGGAGGTCAGCACCAGCCCACCCAGCGTCACCTCGAGGACGGCCGCGTCCCGGTCGTTGCCGACCAGACGGTTGGCGAGCGCGGCGGCCGGGCCGTCGAGGGCACCGGCGCGCGGCACCCCGAGGTGGGCCAGGCCGACGCGCCCCCGGTCCTGGATGGTGGTGAGCGGGCCGGTGGCGAGGACGTGGAGGCTCATGCGCGCACGAACCGGACCCGGGTGCCCGGCGACAGCAGGGCGGGGTCGGGCCGGGTCACGTCCCACAGCACCGCGTCCGTGCGCCCGATGATCCGCCACCCACCGGGCGAGGCCGTGGGGTAGACGCCGCACCACGCGCCCGCCAGCGCCACGGCGCCGGCCGGGACCCCGGCGCGCGGGGAGTCGAGCCGCGGCACGGCGAGGTCGCCGGGCAGCCCGGTGAGGTAGGCGAAGCCCGGGGAGAACCCGCAGAACGAGGAGACGAAGTCGGTGCCGGTGTGCCGGGCGACGACACCGTCGAGATCGGTGCCCCACCGCTCGGCGACGAACGCCAGGTCCGGTCCGTCGTAGTCGACCGCGACCTCCACGAGCCGCCCCCCTGTGCCCACGTCCCCCGGCTCCGGCGCCGTCCAGGTCGCGAGCCGCGCCCGCAGCGCCTCGGCCCCGGCTGTCGAGAGACCGTCGAGGAGGACGGTGCAGGCCCCGGGGACCACCTCGACCGCTGCGACGTCCGCCGCACGCGCCCAGGTGGCGAGCGCGAGAGCTTGCGCGGCGTCGCTCACCTCGGCGAGGAGCGCGTGGGGGCCGACCGGACGCAGGAGCACGTGACGAGTCTGCCCCGCCCCGTGCGAGCCCACGTGCCGGCGCTCAGAAGGAGTCGTTGATCGTGATCTCGTCGTAGACCTGCGGCAGCTCGTCGGCACTGAAGCACCGCAGGCTGACGACCTGCCCGACGCCCGCCTCGTCGGAGGAGCAGTCAACCGAGGCGACGACCTCGTTGCCCCGGAGGAACGTGATCTCCACGTAGGCCGAGTCTGCGGAGTCGCGCTGGTTCTCGAACTTCAGGTTCGCGATCTCGATGAAGCCGAGCGACTCGGCGTCCTCGACCGACCAGCCCGCCTGGTAGGCGAAGCCGTAGACGTCGAAGGCCTCCCCCTCCGTGATCGTCAGCGGGTTGTCGGGGCCGCCGGGCCGGGCGTCCTCGGCCTGCGAGGACTCGATCGCGTTGTCGATCTCGTTGGCGGCCAGCCCGACCACGGCCAGGCACCCCCCGATGCCGAGGATCATGATCGCGCCGATGACGAGCAGGACGTTGCGCAGCGTGTGGCTCTGCTTCGCGGGCTGCGGGGCATAGCCGTAGCCCTGCTGGGCCGGGTAGCCCTGCTGGGCCGGGTAGCCCTGCTGAGGCGGGTAGCCGCCCTGTGGGGGCATGGGCTGGTTGCCGGTCGGCACCCAGGCGTGGCCGTCCCAGCGGTAGGCGCCGTCCGGGCTGATCGGGTCCCCAGCGGGAGGTGTCTCGGTCACCGGAGCACCCTGCCACGGACACACCCCCTCGGGGGCGCGATCTGGCACGTGCGGGACGAGATGGGTGAGGGCCTCTTGGTGGTATGAGCATCAAGAGGCCCTCGGATTGACCGGAAGTGGTGACGCCCGATCGATCATGACGCGATCTTCGGTCCCCGCCGTCCCCGTCACCGGGCCGACGCCTCGAGCGAGCTCGGGGTGTGGGTCTTCGATCCTCGTCCGATCCCCAGTCCGGTGCCGGCCTCGCGGTCCGCGCCGATCTGGTAGGAGAGTTCTACGGCCCTGAGGACGACCCGCGCAAGGGGACGACCGAGGATTCCGGGACAAACTTCCGGTCCCACAGGCTCCTCCACAGAAAACACCCGGGACTACACAGATCCGGGCAGTTCTCCACAGGTTCTTGCCCAGCCTGTGGACAAGCCGCACCGCGACTACAGGCCGCGCAGCACCCAGCCGGCCGCCTCGAGCCCCCGGCGTACGGCGTGCGCGTGGGCCACCGCCCCGGGCTCGTCGCCGTGGACGCACAGCGAGTCGACCCCCGGCGCGAGCGCGAGCGCCTGGGAGGTGATCGAGCCGGCGTCGGCCAGGACCGCGCCGGGCACCTCGCGAGCGACCAGCCGACCGGTCGCGTCGTAGGCGCGGTCCGGGAACCCCTCGTGCCACACCTGACGACCGGCGTCACCCGCCAGGGCGAGCAGGACGCCCTCCATGCCCAGGACCGGGAGCCTGCCGGACCCGTCGAGGACCGCCCGCGCCTGCTCGACGTCGTCCAGGACCCGGTGGTAGAGGGCACCGTGCGGCTTCACGTAACGCACGCGCGTCCCCTCGGCGTGCGCGATGTCGTCGAGCGTGCCGACCTGGTCGAGCACCTGCTCGCGCAGCACCTCCCCCTCGACGTCGAGACGCCGGCGACCGAAGCCGGCCCGGTCGGCGTAGGAGACCTGCGCCCCCACCGACACGCCCCGGCGGACCGCCTCCGCACACACCGCACGCATGATCTCGACGCTCCCGGCGTGGTAGCCGCAGGCGACGTTCGCGCTGGTGACGACACCCAGCAGGGCAGCGTCGTCGGTCACCTCCTCACCGAGGTCGGCGTTGAGGTCGACCACCCGCAGCTCACCCACGGCCCGACTCTCTCACCTGCTCGGTGGGGGCAGTGGATAGCGTGCACTTCCATGACCACCCCCGTCCCACCCGTTGCCGCCGCCCGCCCCGTCACCACCGAGCACCACGGCCGCACCCGTGTGGACGCCTACGACTGGTTGCGGGAGAAGGACTCACCCGAGACGGTCGCCTACCTCGAGGCCGAGAACGCCTACACCCAGGACCGCACCGCCCACCTCGCCGACCTGCGCCAGACCCTCTTCGACGAGATCAAGGCCCGCACCCGCGAGACCGACCTCTCCGTGCCCACCCGCAACCGTGACCACTGGTACTACGCGCGCTCCTTCGAGGGGCGCGAGTACGGCGCCAGCTGCCGGGTCCCCGTCGCCGGCCCCGACGACTGGGTCCCGCCGACTCCCGCCGAGGACTCCTCGCCCGACGAGCCCGCGCTGCCCGGTGAAGAGGTCCTGCTCGACCTCAACGAGCTGGCCGAAGGTCACGAGTTCTTCTCGCTGGGCGGCTCCAGCATGCGACCCGACGGGATGTGCCTGGCCTACGCCACCGACACCGTGGGCGACGAGCGCTACACGGTGCGCTTCAAGGACCTCGCGACGGGCGACCTGCTCGACGACGTCATCACCGGTGTGCTCGGCGGCGTGACGTGGGACCGGGCCGGGGAGAGCGTCTACTACTCCACCGTCGACGAGTCCTGGCGTGCCGACAAGATCTGGCGCCACGTCGTGGGCACCGAGCAGGCTGTCGACGAGCTGGTCCTGCACGAGCCGGACGGCCGCTTCAACGTCGGCCTCGGCCGCACCCGCAGCGACCGCTTCCTGGTCATCGCGATCGGCTCCAAGATCACCTCCGAGTGGCATGTCTTCGACGCCGACGCCCCCGAGCTCGGCTTCCGGGTCTTCTGCCCCCGCGTGGAGGGCGTCGAGTACTCCCTGGACCACGCGGTGATCGGCGGCCAGGACCGGTTCCTCGTGCTGCACAACGCCACCGGCCCCGACTTCGAGCTGGCCGTGACCCCCGCCGCGCCCACGCGCGGCGACGGCTGGGAGCCGCTGATCGCCCACGACGCCGCCGTACGTCTCGAGGACGTCGATGCCTTCGCCGGGCACCTGGTCGTGCACCAGCGCAGCATGGGCCTCACCCAGCTCCGGATCCTCGAGCTCGACGAGTCCGGCGTGAGCGACGACTACCTCGTGGAGTTCGACGAGCCGGTCTACACCGTCGGCTCGGGCGGCAACCCCGCCTTCGCCCAGCCCGTCGTGCGCCTCGGCTACACCACCATGGCGATCCCCTCGTCGGTCTACGACTACGACGTCCGCACCCGCGAGCTCACGCTCCTGCGGCGCGCTCCGGTGCTCGGCGGCTACGACCCGGCCGACTACGAGGAGCACCGCCTGTGGGCGACCGCGGAGGACGGCGAGCAGGTGCCGATCTCGATCGTGGCCAGGCGCGGCCTGCACGACGCCGGCCCGGTCCCGGTGCTGCTCTACGGCTACGGCGCCTACGAGGCCTCGATCGACCCCTACTTCTCGATCGCCCGGCTCTCGCTGCTCGACCGGGGCGCGGCCTTCGCGATCGCGCACGTGCGCGGTGGCGGCGAGATGGGTCGCCGCTGGTACGACGGCGGCAAGATGCTCCAGAAGACCGCCACGTTCACCGACTTCGTCGCCTGCGCCCGGCACCTCGTCGACGCCGGGTGGACGACCCCGGAGCAGACGATCGCCGAGGGCGCCAGCGCCGGCGGCCTGCTCATGGGCGCTGTCGCCAACCTCGCCCCCGAGCAGTTCGGCGGGGTCGTCGCCGGGGTGCCCTTCGTGGACAACTTGACCTCGATGCTCGACGCCACCTTGCCCCTCACCGTCACCGAGTACGACGAGTGGGGCAACCCGGAGGCCGATGCCGACGTCTACGACTACATCGCCTCCTACGCGCCCTACGACAACGTCGCAGCCACGCGATACCCCCCGATCCTCGCGGAGACCTCCTTCAACGACACCCGGGTGCTCTACGTCGAGCCCGCCAAGTGGGTCGCGCGCCTGCGCGCCACCGCCACCGACCCCGACGTGCTGCTGCGCACCGAGATGTCCGCCGGGCACGGTGGGGTCTCGGGACGCTACAAGGCCTGGCACGACCGCGCGTTCTCGCTCGCCTGGATCCTCGACAAGATGGCGCTTGCCTGACGCCCGTGGTGGGTACTGCTGAGAAGTCCCTGAGAAGTTGACCTTTCAGCAACTCCGGGGCAATCCGAAGCGTCCTTCATAACGAAGGCTCAGCAAAAGGGACCGGGAATCCTCTGTCCCCCACGGGTGTTGGGATTAATGCCGGGTGCAGTGTCACCCCGCAAGTGAGGAGGGTCCCCATGGCTGCACGGACCACTACGGTCACACGCGAGATCGAGGGTCGCGACAGCGTCGGTCTGTACCTCGACGAGATCGCGCGCACTCCTCTGCTCGATGCTGCCCTCGAGGTCGAGCTGTCCAAGACGATCGAGGCCGGCCTGATGGCCGAAGCCCTGATCGCCGCGGGTCGCACCGGTCGCCGCAAGGGTGGGGCCCCCGGCTCCGCCACGCTCGAGGAGCTCGAGTGGATGGCAGAAGAGGGCCGCAAGGCCGTCGACCTGTTCATCTCCGCCAACCTGCGGCTCGTCGTGTCGATCGCCCGCAAGTACGGTCGCGCTCAGATGCCGATGCTCGACCTGATCCAGGAGGGCAACACCGGCCTGATCCGGGCCGTCGAGAAGTTCGACTACACCAAGGGCTACAAGTTCTCGACCTACGCCACGTGGTGGGTCCGTCAGGCCATCACGCGCGGGATCGCGCAGCAGGCCCGCGTCGTCCGCCTCCCCGTCCACGTGGTCGAGGAGCTCAACCAGGTCGGGGGCGCCCGACGCACGCTGGAGCGCCAGCTGGGTCGCGACCCCGACCCGCAGGAGATCGCGATCGAGCTCGGCATGCAGGTCGACCGGGTGCTCGACCTGATGGCCTGGGGCCGCGAGCACATCAGCCTCGACTCCCCGGTCGACGAGGACGGCGACACGTCGCTGGGCGACCTCATGGCCCAGGAGACCGCCCCGGGTCCCGACCTCACCGTGCTCGACGTCGAGGCCCGTGACCGGCTCAACTCGCTGGTCGGCCAGCTCGACGAGCGTGCCGCCGACATCATCCGCGCGCGCTACGGACTGGTCGACGGACGCCAGCACAAGCTGGCCGACATCGGGGTCAAGCACGGCATCTCCGCCGAGCGCGTGCGCCAGCTCGAGCGGGAGGCGCTGCAGAAGCTGCGCCGCCTGGGCGATCCCGACCTCGCCGCCTGACCTGCTCGTCCCACAGAGCCCCCGCCGGACCCGGTGGGGGCTCTGTCGCGTCCCGCCGACGGTCAGGACGTGCGGGTCGTGAGATCCTCGTGGACGGCCGCGACCCGGGAGCGCAGCTCCGCGAGCGTGCCGCTGTTGTCGATCACGTGCGTCGCCACGGCAAGCCGGTCCTCGCGGGACGCCTGGGCCGCGACGCGCGAGGCCGCGTCCGCCTCGCTCCACCCCCGGTCCCGGAGCATCCGCTCCACCTGGAGCTCGCGTGGGACGTCGACCACGATCACGGCGTCGAAGGTGGCGGCGCGCCCCGACTCCGCGAGCAGGGGGATGTCATGGACCACGAGGGCACCCTCGGGGGCCACCTCCTCGAGGGCCACGATGCGCTCGAAGACCAGCGGGTGGATGATCCCCTCGAGCGTGCGCCGGCGCGGCTCGTCGTTGAAGACCATCGCGCCCATCGCCGGACGGTCCAGGTCGCCCTCGGGGGTGAGGACCCCCGGTCCGAAGGCGGCGACCACCGCGGCCAGCCCCGGGGTGCCGCGCGCGACCACCTCCCGGGCAATTAGATCGGCATCGATCACGATCGCGCCCAGGTCAGCGAGCATCGCCGAGACGGTGCTCTTGCCCGACGCGACCCCACCTGTCAGTCCCACCCTCATGGCGACACCGTAGTAGAACTGGGTCATGACCGACCCACTCCTCGGCGAGGGCTCGCGGGTCGCTCTCCTGGTCCCCGGCTCGCTCGACTACCTCGGCGCGGTCCACTCGCTGCTGGCCCGCGGCATCATCCCGATCCCCCTGGACCCCCGGCTGACCGCACCGGAGCGCCAGGGCATCCTCACCCAGCTCTCCCCCGACCTCGTCGTCGAGGACGCGGCGGGTCTCGCCGCCGTCACGGCCGAGGGCCGCGGCCTGCCCCGAGCGCGTCCCATGCACGTCACCAGCGGCACCACGGGCACACCCAAGGGGGTGTTCAGCGGCGTGCTGGGCGACGCGGGGGCGAGGGCCCTGGTCGCCGAGGAGCGCGACCTGTGGGGCTTCCGGGCGGACGACGTGCACCTGGTGCTGAGCCCGCTCTACCACTCCGCGCCCCTGCGCTTCGCCCTCGGCACGACGCTGGCCGGAGGGCGCGTGGTCGTCCCCGGCCACTTCGACCCGATCGCGGTGACCGCGGCGATCGAGCGCGAACGGCCCACCTCGATGTTCTGTGTCCCGACCCATCTGCAGCGGCTCTTCGCCCACTGGGACGACGTGGGCGTGCCCGACCTGTCCTGCTTCCGCCTGGTGGCCCACGCCGGGGCGCCCTGCCCGCCGGACGTGAAGCGTCGCCTGCTCACGGAGTTCCCCACGGGATCGACCTGGGAGTTCTACGGCTCGACCGAGGGCCAGTTCACCGCGTGCCGGAGCGAGGAGTGGCTCACGCGTCCCGGCACGGTGGGGCGGGCCCGGCCCGGTCGGCGGCTCTCGATCGACGACGACGGCACCATCTGGTGCGTCGTGCCCGAGCACGCCCGCTTCAGCTACTTCCGAGACCCTCGGAAGACGGCGGCAGCCTGGCGCGACCTGCCTGACGGCGACCGGGCCTTCTCGGTCGGCGACCTCGGTCGCCTGGACGCCGACGGCTACCTCTTCCTCGACGGACGCCGCGAGGACCTGATCATCACCGGCGGGGTCAACGTCTATCCCCTCGAGGTCGAGATGGTGCTCGGCGAGCATCCCGGCGTGCTCGACGTGGCCGTCTTCGCCGTGCCCGACGACACCTGGGGACAGCGGGTCTGTGCGGCCGTCGTCGGGCCGGCGGAGGAGGCCGAGCTCGCCGCCTTCGCCCGGGAGCGGCTGGCGCCTCCCAAGCGACCCAAGACCTGGGTCCGCCTCGACGTGCTGCCCCGGACGCTGACCGGCAAGGTGCGACGCGACCGTCTCAGCGAGGACGCGGCGCGGCCGCGGGGCTGACCCCCCGCAGAACGCCGATGGGCGCCCACCTCGCGGTGGGCGCCCATCGGGTCGTTCAGGTGGTGCTCAGTGCTGCACGGGTGGGCAGGCGATCAGGCCTGGCCGCCGGTGAGCTTCTCGCGGAGCGCCTGGAGCGCCTCGTCGGAGGCGAGCGAACCGCTGCCACCGCCGCCGGTGCCCTCAGCCGCGTCGCCCTCGGGCACGTCGACGTCGCCGCCGGAGGAGTACGTCGTGGCCTCGCCGGCCTCGACATCGGCCTGCTTGGCCTCCGCCTGCTGCTTGACGTGCGCCTCCCAGCGAGCGTGCGCCTTGGCGTACTGCTCCTCCCAGACCGCACGCTGCTCGTCGAAGCCCTCGAGCCACTCGCCCGTCTCGGGGTCGAAGCCGTCGGGGTAGACGTAGTTGCCGGACTCGTCGTAGGTCGCCGCCATGCCGTAGAGCGTGGGGTCGAACTCCTCGACGTCCGCCGCGGTCGCGGTCTCGTTGGCCTGCTTGAGCGACAGCGAGATGCGGCGACGCTCGAGGTCGATGTCGATGATCTTGACCATGACGTCGTCGTTGACCTGCACGACCTGCTCGGGGATCTCCACGTGGCGCTCGGCCAGCTCGGAGATGTGGACGAGGCCCTCGATGCCCTCCTCGACGCGCACGAACGAACCGAAGGGCACCAGCTTGGTGACCTTGCCGGGCACGATCTGGCCCATCTGGTGGGTGCGAGCGAAGTGCTGCCAGGGGTCTTCCTGCGTGGCCTTGAGGGACAGCGAGACGCGCTCGCGGTCCATGTCGACGTCGAGCACCTCGACGGTGACCTCGTCGCCCACGGTGACGACCTCGGACGGGTGGTCGATGTGCTTCCAGGACAGCTCCGAGACGTGGACGAGACCGTCGACGCCGCCGAGGTCCACGAACGCACCGAAGTTGACGATGGAGGACACGACACCCTTGCGGATCTGACCCTTCTGGAGCTGGGTCAGGAAGCCGTGACGCACCTCGGACTGGGTCTGCTCGAGCCAGGCACGGCGCGACAGGACCACGTTGTTGCGGTTCTTGTCGAGCTCGATGATCTTGGCCTCGAGGACCTGGCCCACGTAGGGCTGGAGGTCGCGCACGCGGCGCATCTCGACCAGCGAGGCGGGCAGGAAGCCGCGCAGGCCGATGTCGATGATGAGGCCGCCCTTGACGACCTCGATGACGGTGCCCTCGACGACGCCGTCCTCTTCCTTGACCTGCTCGATGGTGCCCCAGGCGCGCTCGTACTGGGCGCGCTTCTTGGACAGGATCAGGCGGCCTTCCTTGTCCTCCTTCTGGAGGACCAGGGCCTCGACCTCGTCGCCGACAGAGACGACCTCAGAGGGGTCGACGTCGTGCTTGATCGAGAGCTCGCGGGAGGGGATGACACCCTCGGTCTTGTAGCCGATGTCGAGGAGGACCTCGTCGCGGTCGACCTTCACGATGGTTCCGGAGACGATGTCCCCGTCGTTGAAGTACTTGATCGTGGCGTCGATGGCGGCGAGGAAGTCAGCCTCGGACCCGATGTCGTTGATCGCGACCTGAGGGGCGTCGTAGTCCGGCTGGATCATGGTGCTCGTCATAAGGGAAGTGATTCCTTGGTGGGCAGAAGTCGTGCGGGCGCGCAGTCAGGCCGGTTTCAGGTGCCGATGGGATCGAGCGTCGCACCGGGTGAGACCGGGGTGACATCGTCACTGAGCGAGAGTCCACTCCGTCTGGGACAAAGGCAGACCTCTAGCGCATCGGACAGCGTACGCCGCGCCTCGTCCGGGAGTCCAACCGGCCACTGGTCTGTACCAGTGGGCCCAGTGTGGGCGCGGGCGCATGTTTGCCCGGACGCGGGGTACGGCCCGGTCGGCGTCATGGGGACACCACCTCCGCGCCACGCTCCACCACGACCGCTCACCCGCGGCCCTGCACCACGTCACGGACGCTCCCTCCGCCCTCCGGCCGCAGCGCATCGCAGCGCTTCGCGGCGAGGTGGCAGGCGTGCGTCCCGTCCCCGCCCCCGCCCCCGCCCCTTTGGAGTCCCCCATGAAGATCCCGCGCCCCCTCGGGGCGACGGTCAGCGTCTCGGCCCTCGCCCTCTTCTCGATCGTCTGCGTGCCCCTGGCCGCACCCGCGTCGGCGGCCACGCTGCCGGTGCCCGCCGGCGCCACGACCTCGACCCTCGGCGAGGTCCTGCACGTGACCGTGCTCGGCGTCCCGCTTGCCGCCGTCTCGGCCGCCGAGGTGATCCTCGGCCAGGTCGAGGGCACGCTCAACGCCGCCAACCCGCGCTCGACCGCCGAGTCGCGCAACCTCGAGGGCACCGCCCTGACCGCGATCCCCCTCAACATCCTGTCCGAGGCCACGCAGGTGGCACCCCCGGACAACCCGGCGCCCGCCACCGACTCGATCATCGCGGGGACCATCCCGCTGACCGTCCCCGGCGTGCTCGACCTGGGCGTCTCCAACTCCTCGGCCCACGCGCGTTTCGCCGCCGACGGCACCTGCCTGGGACCCGCGGTCCCCGTCAGCCAGTCCAGCGTCTCGACCGCCGACGTCAGTGTGCTGGGCGCCTCCGGCCTGCCGGGCGGGGTCGTCAACCTGCCCGGCACCGCCTCGGTGAGCCAGAAGACCGAGCTGGTCCCCAACGGCCGCCCCCAGGGGGGCCGCAACGTCGTCAGCACCGTCACCGGCAGCACCGCCTCGCTCCAGCTGGCCGGCAACAAGGTCCTGGAGGTCACCACCTCTCCGGTCCTGAAGGTCACGGCCGACGGCACCACCGCAGGCACCACCGCGTCCTACGCCACCCCCATCGTCACGGTCGGCGGGACCCCGCTCATCCCCGGCGACCCCATGAGCATCCCCGCAGAGGCCGGGATGCTCCTGGAGCTCAGCATCGGCACCCCGACGATCACCAAGAGCCCGGACGGGCTCTCCGTCACCGCCAGCGCCTCCGCGGTGCACCTGAAGCTCACCCTCGGCGGCTTCCTCGACGTGGCCACCATCGACCTCTTCCCGATGAGGGCGACCGCCAAGGCGCCGGCCGGCGGCGTCACCTGTGGCGACACCACCGGCGAGGTCGACACCGACGGTGACGGCCTCACCGACACCCAGGAGACCACCGGCTCGCAGAACCCCTACCCGAGCCCGGCCACCGACCCCAAGGACGCCGACAGCGACGACGACGGGCTCGACGACGGCACCGAGGTCAAGATCGGGACCGACCCCAACAACCCTGACACCGACGGCGACGGACTGACCGATGGCCAGGAGGTCAAGGGCAGCGAGAACTCCTTCCCGAACCCGGCCACCGACCCGCTCGACCCCGACTCCGACAACGACGGCCTGAGCGACGGCCAGGAGACCTCGGGCTCGGAGAACGACGCGTTCGGCAACGAGCCCACCAACCCGAACGACCCCGACACCGACGGTGACGGCCTGACCGACACCGAGGAGGTCACCGGCTCGGAGAACGACGCTCACGGCAACGAGCCCACCGACCCCAACACGGCCGACACCGACGGTGACGGGATCGACGACGGCGACGAGATCGACAACGGGACCGACCCCAACGATCCCCTCGACCCGGGCGGCCCGGCCGTCGACACCGACGGTGACGGCCTCAGCGACGTCGAGGAGACCACCGGCTCCGAGAACGACGGCTACGGCAACGAGCCGACGAACCCGACCGACGCGGACACCGACGACGACGGACTGACCGACGGCCAGGAGATCACCCTCGGCACCGACCCGAACAACCCGGACACCGACGGCGACGGACTGCTCGACGGCCAGGAGGTGAAGGGCAGCGAGAACTCGTTCCCCTCGCCCGCGACCGACCCGCTCGACCGTGACTCCGACAACGACCGTCTGACCGACGGCCAGGAGACCAGCGGCGCGCTCAACCGGTTCCCTGGCTCGGCGACCAACCCCAACGACAACGACACCGACGACGACCGTCTCTTCGACGGCCAGGAGGTCCTCGGCGTCAAGGTCCAGCAGCAGGTGCAGTTCGCGCCGAACCGCTCGCGCAACATCGGGCGGGTCCGCACCAACCCCAACCGCAAGGACACCGACCGCGACGGGCTCAGCGACCGGGTCGAGGTCGTGGGCTTCACGATCAAGCAGCGCGTCCGGACCCCGGGCAGGAAGTTCTACACGATCGGCAAGGTCCGGACGAACCCCTTGAGCAGGGACACCGATCGCGACGGCCTGCGCGACAAGGACGAGCGCACCGGCGCGCGCAACAAGCGCTTCGGCAAGCACAAGTCCGACCCCACCCACTGGGACACCGACCGCGGTGGAGTCAGCGACGGCCAGGAGATCGCCTCCAAGGCCGACCCCTCCAACGTGCTGTCGACACCCAGGAACCCCCGGGCCGTCGCCGGCCGCGGGGGCCAAGCGTGACCGCTGCTCGCCGGCCCTGAGCCCGCGAAGCCGGTCACTCCTGCCGCACCAAGGGCGGGGCGGAAGCTCCCCCCGGGACCTGGTCCCGGGGGGAGTTCTGCGTCCGGACCCGGACAGCTCAGGCCTCCTGAGGGCTCAGGCCCCGGAGGGCCAGGCGTGCACGTCCCGCTCCCCCGCGACGGCACGCAGCAGCTCCTCGGCCCGCGCTGCGACGGGGTTCTCGTCGCGCCGAGCAGCCAGGTCGACCAGCGCCCACAGGTCGGCGGCACGGGCCAGGCGCAAGGCCTCGGCCGGCGCTGTCCCCCGGGCTGCCGCGTAGACATCCAGGACGGCCTCGACGTAGGCCGGGTGCCGGTCGAGGCGCAGCACGTTGCCGAGGTCGGTGAAGGGATGACCGGCATGGGCGAACTCCCAGTCGACCAACCCCGTGACCCGCAACGTGACAGGGTCGACGAGCAGGTTCTTGGGGTTGAGGTCGCTGTGCACCAGACAGGTGCGGGCAACCCCGTCCAGCAGCGCCTGCGCCTCAGCCGCCACCACCAGCAGACCGCTGCGCTCGTCGGCACTCCAGTGCCCCAGCCGGGTCTCGTGCTGCCCGACCCAGTCGACCAGCCCGTCGGCGGCGTCGAAGGTGCCGACCGTCAGGTCCCCGTCGAGGAACGGCCCGGGTCGCAGCGAGGGGATCCCGCCGAGCGTCGCGACGAGCGCCCCGACCTCCCGCCCGAGCCGGGCCAGCTCGTCCGCGTCGAGGCGCGGCAGCACCAGGTCGCCCCGCTCGCCGGGGAGCAGGCTGGTGACCAGCAGCGCCGGCATCCCGGTCGCCGGGTCACCCCGGCGTACCTCCAGGACGTCCGGCACCGGGAGCAGGCCCCGCACCAGGCGCAGCAGGGCCGCGTCGACCTCCTGGGCCTGGTCCCCCCGCGGCCCCGGCTCGGCATAGATCCGTACGACGTGCCGCTCGCCGGCCGCCTCGGCGAGGAAGGTCTGGCCCGACCACCCACCCGGCAGCGGGGTCAACGACGCGAAGTCCATGGCGTCATCGTGCCAACCGACCTCGCCCCGATCCGCACCGACTGTCGGTGGGCTAGCGTGACGACGTGCAGGAACACTGGCCGCACCCGCCGGTCCGCGTCGAACGACGACCGGTCAGCGAGGCCGAGTCGCGAGCGGCCAACGGCCCGGACTGGGACCGCTATGCCGACGAGTACCAGGCCACCCACGGCGAGTTCCTGGGCGACGCGGGCTTCGTCTGGGGCCCCGAGGGGCTCACGGAGGCCGAGGCCCGGATCCTGGGCGAGGTCGAGGGACGACACGTCCTCGAGGTCGGCTCGGGGGCCGGACAGTGCTCGCGCTGGGTGCGGGCGCAAGGTGGCCACTCCTTCGGCCTGGACCTCTCGCACCGCCAGCTCCAGCACTCACGGCGCCTCGACGAGCAGACCGGCATCGCGGTGCCGTCGGTGCTCGGCACCGCGACCGACCTGCCGTTCACCGACGCGTCGTTCGACGTGGTGTTCTGCTCCTTCGGCGCCCTGCAGTTCGTGCGCGACCTCGAGGTCGCGGTCGCGGAGACGGCGCGCGTGCTGCGCCCGGGCGGGCGCTTCGCCTTCTCCATCACGCACCCGACACGCTGGATGTTCCCCGACGACCCGACCGAGGCCGGGCTGGTGGCCAGCCAGTCCTACTGGGACCGCACGCCCTACGTCGAGGTCGAGGCCACCACCGGGGAGGTCGCCTACGTCGAGCACCACCGCACCCTCGGCGACTGGGTCTCGGTGCTGTCCGCCGGCGGGTTCGCGATCAGCACCCTGCTGGAGCCGGAGTGGCCGGTCGGTCACGACCGGCTGTGGGGGGGCTGGTCGGCAGTGCGCGGTCGCTTCACCCCAGGAACCGCGATCTTCGGCTGCGACAGGGTCGGTTGAGGCTGCTTCTCAGCTGGCGGGTCTCGACACCTCGTCGCTGACGCTCCTCGGGCTCGACCAACGAGCGGAGGCGTCGCTGACGCTCCTCGGGCTCGATCAACGAGGCTTTCGGTCATCGAGCCCAGTGACCGGCTCCCGGGTTCTCGACACCTCACCCAGCGAGGCTATCGATGGTCGAGCCCGCCGAGCGGCTCCCGGGTTCTCGACACCTCCCCCAGCGAGGCTATCGATGGTCGAGCCCGCCGAGCGCCAGCGAGGCGGCGTCGAGACCCACCAGACGATGACGCCCCATCACTCGACCGACGGTCGAGGCCGCTCCCCGACTCCCGGAGTCTCGACACCTCGTCGCTGACGCTCCTCGGGCTCGACCAACGAGGGGGCTCGCCGCTGACGCTCCTCGGGCTCGACCAGCGAGCGGGGCTCGCCGCTGACGCTCCTCGGGCTCGACCAGCGAGCGGGGCTCGCCGCTGACGCTCCTCGGGCTCGACCAGCGAGGCCATCGGTGGTCGAGCCCGCTCCTCGGCTCCCGGAGTCTCGACACCTCGTCGCTGACGCTCCTCGGGCTCGACCAGCGAGCGGGGCTCGTCGCTGCGCTCCTCGGGCTCGACCAGCGAGGGGGCCCAACCAACGAGGGACGCGCACCCCCGAAATGCCGGACGCCGGACCACACTGTGCGTGGCCCGGCGTGCCGGAGAGTGCGGGTGGTGCGGGTGCGTCAGACGCCGACCTTCTCGCGACGCTTCGCGGGAGGGGCCTCGGCCTCGCCCCGGCCGCGGAGGACCAGGAGCGCGCCGGCCAGCAGGCACAGGACGCCGCCGACGAAGCCGACGAGCGGCACGGTCTTGAGGATCAGGTTGAAGCTGGCCAGGTCGTCCTTGCCGGCCGCGATGCTCTCCTCCTGCTGGTCGTCGCTGAAGGCGGCCTGCAGGTCGAGCACCTTGGTGCCCGAGTCGAGGTAGCGCTGCTGGTCCTCGGTCTGGTTGACGATCGCCCCGGTCTCGGGCACGACGAAGATCTCCTTCGCCGAGCTGTAGGTGCCCGGGACGCCCTCGGCGATGTCGATCGGCTCATCCGAGATCGTCACCTTGTAGACGTAGGTCTCCAGGCCGTCGAGGTTCTCGGTGCGGTCGTAGACCGCGTCGAAGGCGCCACCGGCGGTGCCGTCCCAGTAGGGGTAGGTCTTCTTCTCGGAGTCGAAGGGCCACTTGTTGACCAGGCCGTCGTGGGGCACCGACTCGTCGGCGCGGTACTTCTCGTCGTTGACCGCGAGCCCGGTGGTGCGGCTGGTCGCGAAGGTGTCGATGCCGGCGCTGATCAGTCGCGGGTCGTCACCGTCGACACAGTCCGGCGGGTCGTCGACCGCGATGACCGTGCACGAGGTGTTGGTCCACGCGACCACGGAGTCGTCGGAGATGTCGGAGTCGACCTTCGTGATGCTCACCGTGTTGATCGGGTTGGACTCCAGCTCCCCGGTCGCCGCGTTGAGCTTGGCGGCCGTCCCGCTCAGGCGCGTGGTCGTGTTGACGTCTTCCGGCGTCTTCTTGACCACCCCCGGAGCCCACGTGGTGGCGACGACGGCCGCCATCAGCAGGAAGCCCCCCAGGCCCAACAAAATTGGACCGATGAATTTGCGCACTTCGTTCCCTCCCCAGGAAAGTCTTGTAGTAGCGCACAGTAACGCATGTCACAGGCTTTCACGGCCATCTGTCGACACGAGTCAATCCGCTCGACCGGGCTACAGTGCGGCCGTGGACGACAAGCGGACCGAGGACCTCGAGGCCATCTACCGCAACCGGTTCGACGACCGCGAGCTCGCCTCGAAGCGGGTCCTGTGGCGCGTGCTCGTCCAGGACTTCTTCCAGCGCTACGTCCCCCGCGACGGGACGGTCGTCGACCTCGGTGCGGGAAGCTGCGAGTTCGTCAACGAGATCGTCGCCGCTCGGCGCATCGCGGTCGATCTCAACCCGGACACCGTCACCTGGGCAGCCCCCGGGGTGCAGGTGCTCACGACCCGCTCCGACGCGATGGATGGCCTGGACGACGGATGTGTCGACACGGTCTTCACGTCCAACTTCTTCGAGCACCTGCCCACCAAGGCCGACCTGATGAGCACCCTGGCGGAGTGCCGGCGCATCACCCGGCCGGGCGGGCGGATCGTGGTGCTGATGCCGAACATCCGCTACCTGCCGGGGCGCTACTGGGACTACCTCGACCACCACCTACCCCTGACGCACCTCAGCGTCGCCGAGGCCCTCGAGCTCTCCGGCTACGAGGTCGTCGAGTCGATCCCTCGTTTCCTTCCCTACACGGTCAAGGACGCGAAGCTCGAGGTCCGCCCGCTCATGGTGCGCGCCTACCTGCGTCTGCCCGTGGTGTGGCGCTTCCTCGGCAAGCAGATGCTGGTGGTCGCGCACCGCCGCTGAAGGGCCGCCCAGGCCCACCGCCGACGTCAGATGATGCCGTCAGCCATCGCCTGACGCACCCACGGGATGACGACGTCGAGCATGTCGTCGAGGGTCGTGGTCGCGACGAAGCCGAGCACCTCTCGGGCCTTGGTGACGTCCGGGACGCGCTTCTGGACGTCGTGCTCGAAGGCGTCGTCGTGGACGACCGCGAAGGGGCGCCCGTCGTCGTGGCACTTGGCCCAGATCAGCTCAGCCAGCTCGAGGACGGTGGTGGACTCGGCCGTCGAGAGGTTGAAGTCCTCGTTGCGGGCGGCGTCGGACTCCATCGCGGTCACGATGCCCCGCGCCAGGTCGGCGCCGTAGGTGTAGTGCCGCACCTGCTGACCGTCACCGAGCACGTGCAGGGGGTCCTGCCCCTTGAGCACCTTCTGGATCAGGTCGGGTACGACGTGGCTCATGGCGAGCTTGACGTTGCCGCTGGGGATCTCGACGTCCCCCAGGGCCCGACCTTCCCCGATGCCGACGCAGTTGAAGGGACGCACGATGGTGAACGGCACCTGGTACTGGTCCCACGCCGCCTTGGCGAAGTACTCGACGGCGAGCTTCTGGAAGCCGTAGGACGACAGCGGCGGCGCGATCCTGCGCTCATCGCCCTCCACGGAGGGCCAGTGCTCGGTCGACTCGAAGACCATCGAGGAGCTGAGGTAGGTCACCTTCTGCAGGCGCCCGCCGGGCAGGGCCCGGATGGCCGCGTCGCACGTCGCCGCCATGATCCGCTCGTTGGTCGCGAGGAGGTCGTAGGGGTAGGTGTGGAAGTAGGAGATGCCCCCGATCAGCGCCGCACCGGCGACGAGGTGCTCGCAGTCGGCGAGCAGCTCGGTCATCAGGTCGACGTCGCGGACGTCGCCTTCCACGAAGCGGTAGCGCGGGTGGCTGTCGTAGGACTTCGTGACCGGGCCGTACTTGGAGTAGTTGTCGATCCCGGTGACGGCGTAGCCGCGCGCGAGGAGCTCCTCCACGACGTAGCCGCCGATGAACCCGGCCGATCCCGTCACGAGCACCCGGCGCCCCTCGCCCGGTCGTGCTGCGCCCTGCGGCTCGGTGTCGGTCACGACGTCCCCTGCTTTCCCTCGTTGCGTCGGGCGATCCTTGCAGCCTGCTGTCTGACCTCGTCGAGGCTCAGCTCGGGGCCGAAGGCGAAGCGGTACCAGCGCAGGTACTTCGGGATCCAGCCCTGGAGGTCGAAGCGGGACTCGCCCAGTGTCCGGTCCAACCAGATCGTCGGCAGCTCCGCGACGGGGCGCCGCAGGCGGCGTGCCTTCGCCGTCAGCTCCAGGCCGATCTCGAAGCCGCTGCGGCTGTCGATGCCGACCTGCCGGACGAAGTCGGTGTCGTAGGCCTTGAAGCTGTTGGTGGCGTCGTCGGTGCCGACCCGCGCGAGGACGCCGAGGCTGCGTCCGGCGGTCCGCGAGAGCAGGCCCTTGAAGACCGGCCCGCCGACCTGCTGACCGCCGGGCGAGTAGCGCGACGCAGCCGCTACGACGACCCCCCGCTCGACCAGGCGGGCGAGCGGGTCGATCATCCGCGGGTCGTCGCACCCGTCGGCCATCGTGACGACGACGACCGGGTGGGTCGCCTCGTCGATGCCGAAGCGCACGGCGTGGGCCGGACCCCGGCCGTAGGTGTTGACCAGCGTGCGCACGCGGGGGTCCTCGCCGACGTGCGCGTGCACCGCGGCCACCGTCGGGTCGTCGGGCTCGTCGACGACCACGAGGATCTCGAAGTCCAGCGAGATGCCCTCGACCAGTCGGTCGAGCACCCGGGCGATGCCCTCGTCCTCGTGGTAGGCCGGCACGACCACGGTCACGCTCGGGGTGCTCATGTCAGGCTCCCCTCGCCGCGCAGGTCCCACACATCGACGACGGGCAGGTCGGTGACCAGGTCGGCGTACTGGGCGTGGGGGGCGCCGATGATGAGGACGTCGGCCTCGGCCAGCACCTGCTCCAGCGGCACCAGGTCCGGGTCGTCGCTCACGTAGGGGTCGGTGGTCAGCACCCGTCGGGCCCGGAAGGCCAGCACCCGCTTGAGGCGGTAGGACAGGCTGGAGCGGCGGTCGTCGCTCTCGGCCTTGAACGCCATGCCGAGGATGCCGACCGTCTGCGAGAAGAGCTCCTGACGCTGCTCCATCCGCTTGACCAGGTAGTCGGGCAGCCCCTCGTTGACGAGCATGGCCGAGTGTCCGAGGGCGAAGGCGCCACCCGTCACGGACGCGAGCTGCATGGTGTCCTTGAACAGGCACGGTCCGGCCGCGAAGCCTGCCCCCGGCAGGTCCGCGGTGCGGGGATAGTCCTGCATCATCGCCTCCCGGATCCGTGCGAAGTCGAGTCCCAGGTCATTGGCGATCATGAAGTACTGGTTGGCGGCGGCGAACTTGATGTAGCGCCACGAGTTGGTGAAGAGCTTGGCCAGCTCCGCCTCCTCCGGCGACAGCTCGACGATCGAGTCGGTGAGCTTGGCGAACAGGGCGCCGGCACGCGCGGTCGCGCGGGGGGTGCGCGCCGCCACGATCTGCGGCAACGAGAAGAGCTCGGTCATGGCCTGCCCCTCGGCGATGCGCTCGGGACAGAAGGCGAGATCGAGGTCGGGGTGCGCCGAGGCGACGAGCTGCTCCACGCGCCGGGTGACACCGGGGAAGACGGTGCTGCGCAGCACCACGAGCTGGCCGGGACGCAGCCGGTCCAGGAGCGCGCCGAGGGCCCGAGGAACCGCCTCGGGATCCGGGCTGAGGTGCTGGTCCACGGGCGTGCCCACGACCACGACGACGTGCTCGGAGCGGCTGACCAGGTCGGCATCGGTGCCCCCGACCAGGGTCCCCTCGGCCAGCGCCGCCTCCAGCGGCGCCTGGATCCCGGGCTCCATGAAGGGAGCGCGCCCGGCGGCGATCTGCGCGACAGCCGACGCGTTGATGTCGTAGATGCAGACCCGCAACCCCCGCGAGGCGAACGCCACGGCGAGGGGGAAGCCCACGTGCCCGGCGCCCCCGATGACACAGACGTCGAACTGGAACTCTTCAGGCACGGCGACAACCTACGCCAGCGGACCGTCCGGCGAGGACCACCGGGGCTGGCGGGCACGGCCTCGGGGTGTGGCATAGTCCGCGCCTGAGGAGGCAAGGGTGGGCGCGCTACAAGCACGACTGCGTCGTTCCTGGGCCGAGCGGGCGGGCTGGACGGATCACCCCCAGCTCGTGGTCATCACGGGGGCGGCCCTGGTCATCGGCCAGCTGGTCTTCCGCGCGTGGGCCCTCTACCCGAGCTGGTTCTACCTCGACGACTACGGCCTGCTGCTCGAGGCGCAGGACCAGTCGCCCTCGCTGGGCTACGCCCTCACCCCGTGGAACGGCCACCTGATGCCGGGCGGCCGGTGGATCGCGTCGCTGGTGGCCTCCTCGGGGACGCTGAACTGGGGCCTCGCAGCGACGATCACCCTGCTGATCCAGCTTCTGGCATCCGTGGCCTGCCTGTGGATGCTCATCACCCTCTTCGGCAACCGGTGGGCGGTGCTGGCGCCGCTGGCGCTCTACCTGACGACCGCGATGACCATGCCCGCCCTGATGTGGTGGACGGCGTGCCTGAGCCAGCTCGCGATCCAGCTGGGGTTCTTCCTCGCGGTCGGCTGCTGGGTCCGCTACCTGCGTGACGACGGCACCCGCTGGCTGCTGGCCGCCTACGGTGCCGTGGTCCTCGGGCTGCTCTTCGACGTCAAGGCGCTGCTGATCCTCCCGGTGCTGGTCTTCGTCGCGCTGGCCTACTTCGCGCACGGCTCCGCCTGGTCGCGGATCACGCAGGTCGTCGTACGCCGGCGTCTGGCCGCCGCGATCGGCCTCCCGCCGGTGCTGCTCTACGTCGGCTACTACGTGAGCGCGGTCGACGACCCCTTCGTGACTCCCTCCCTGGCGCTGGTCGGCGAGCTCACGGACACGATGGTCGGGACGGCGTTCGTCTCGGCGTTGGCGGGCGGGCCCTTCGACTGGTCGCCGCTCGCGCCGCCCAACTCGTTCGCCGACCCACCCGGTTGGACGGTGCACGTCGCCTGGGTGGTGGTCGCACTCACGGTGCTCCACGGTCTCCTGCGTCGTGAGCGCACCGGACGGGCGTGGGCGCTGCTGGCCGGCTACCTCGCGGTCCTCGTCGGTCTGCTGGCGGTGAGCAGGGCGCCGGTCTACGGGGACGTGATCGGCCTGGAGTACCGCTACCTCACCGACGCGGCCTGCGTCGTCACGCTCTGCCTCGGTCTCGCGCTCCTGGACCTGGGGGGCGCCCCGCAGTCGAGCCGTCCCCGACCCGTGCCGCTGCTGCGGGCGCCACTGCCCGCCTGGGGCACGGTCGCGCTGGTGGCGGTCATCAGCGGGGCAGGTCTGGTCAGCTCTGTGCGCCACGTGGAGATCTGGCACACCCAGAACGTCAGTGACGCCTACGTCCACCGCCTCCAGGCCGAGCTGCGCACCTACGGCGCGGTCGACCTGGCCGACCAGGCCGTGCCGGACGGCGTCGTCCCGGCCGAGTTCACCCCGGACAACCAGGTCCGTCGCATCGTCGAGCTGATCTCGGACAACGCGTCCTTCCCGCGGTCCACCCCCGAGCTGGCGGTCGTGGCGGCCGACGGCGCGCTCCGCAAGGCCCTGATCGGCTCCGGGGTGACCTCCGAGCCCGGACCGACGCCCGACTGCGGCTGGCGGGTCGACGAGGACGGGCTGGCCGTGCCGCTGTCGGGGCGCGCCTTCCGGTGGCAGTGGTGGATCCGCATCGGCTACCTCTCCTCCACCGACTCCCCGTTGGTCGTCTCGGCCGGCGACACGGTGCTCGACACCCGGGTCGTCGCCGGGTTGAACGGTCTCTTCGCCCAGGTCGACGGGTCCTTCGACGAGGTCCGGCTCGACGGCCTGGACCCGGGTGCGACGCTGTGCGTGGACATCATCGAGGTGGGCCAGCCTGAGCCCGGAGGGACCCTGGAGTGAGCGAGCACACGACCCAGCCCGTCGAGCAGCGCCCCGACTTCCCGGTGCTGGACACCCTGCGCGCCGTGGGCGCGCTCGCCGTCCTCACCACGCACACGACGTTCCAGACCGGTGAGTACGGGCGCTACGGGGTCCTCGGCACCCTGCTGTCACGGCTCGACGTCGGGGTCGCCATCTTCTTCGTGCTCTCCGGCTTCCTGCTCTCGCGTCCCTACCTCGCCCGCGCGACCGCCCGCCGCGAGCACCCACCGACGGGGCGCTACTACTGGAAGCGGTTCCTGCGGATCTACCCGGTCTACGCCGTCACGGTGGTGATCGCCCTCGCGCTGATCGACGAGAACCGCGGCGTCGGGGCCGTGCAGTGGGTGCGCTCCCTGCTGCTCGTCGACATCTACACCGCCTCCCGGCTCCCCCAGGGCCTGACCCAGATGTGGAGCCTCGCCGTGGAGGCGATGTTCTACCTCGTGCTGCCGCTGCTGATGCTCGTCGCGCTCGGTCGCGGTCGCGGGGTGTCGGTGCGCAGGGTCAGTGGGCTGCTGCTCCTCATGTCCGCGGTGAGCGCGTGGTGGGTGCTGTCCCTCGCCGACGTGGTGGGCGGGGCCTCCGCCGGCGTGCCCGCGACCTGGCTGCCGGCGTACCTCACGTGGTTCGCGGTGGGCATCGGGCTCGCCCTGGCCCACGTGCTGCACCAGGTCCACGGAGACCGCGCCCCTGCCCTGGTCCGGCACCTGACCACCGTGGCGGCCATGCCCGGGGTCTGCTGGGTCGTCGTGGCGGGCCTGCTGCTCGTCGCGGCCACGCCGCTCGCCGGTCCCTCGTTCCTCTTCGTCCCCAGCCCGGTCGAGGCCCTCACCAAGCACCTGCTCTACGCCGCGATCGGCGGCCTGGTGGTCGTGACCGGCATCTTCACCGCACCGGGGAGCCGTTACGCCCGGGTGATGTCGCTCCCGGCGCCGCGTCACCTCGGCGTCATCTCCTACAGCACCTTCTGCATCCACCTCCCGGTGCTGCACCTGGTGATGGCGGTGACCGACTTCGGGCTGTTCCAGGGCCACGGTCTCGAGGTCTGGGCCCTGACGCTGACGATCAGCCTGGTCGCGTCCGAGGCGCTCTACCGTCTGGTCGAGAAGCCGGGGATGCGCCTCGGTGGCCTCCGACCGCCCGGGCGGCGCTCCTCCACCAGCCAGCCGAAGAGCACGGCGCAGACCACCACGACGAGGTAGTGCGGCCAGGTGAGGCTGCCGGCCCACCCGGTCGACCCACCCCAGGGTCGCAGGGCGTAGGCGCCGGCCGCCGGGAGCACGAGGGCCGCGAGCAGCCAGGGACCCGAGTCGGGTGAGCGGGTGCGCAGCACGGCCGCCACGACGAAACCCGCGACCGCCAGCGCGGCGCCCAGGCTCCCGGCCAGCAGCCCGCCACCGAGGAGGGCGATCAGTCCGAGGATCGGAGCCGGTGCGCGGGCGGCGCCCAGCGGTGCGCCGCTCGTGTCGGTCCAGCGGCGGCGCGGCAGGCCGCAGAGTGCGCCCAGGGCCAGCAGCCCCACGAGCCCGGCCGCGAGCGCGCCGCGGTAGACCGAGTCGGGCGTGAAGACCATCTCGACGCGGGCCCGGGAGCCGGCCTCGGGCAGGACCCAGCCCTGCTGCCAACCGTCGACCACGACGGGAGCCAGAGCACGACCGTCGCTGGTCGCCGCCCAGCCGGGGTTGGTGTTCTGCCGCACGGTGAGCAGGGTCGCGGCGCCGCCCGGCAGGAGGTCGAGGTGGGCCGGGTCGCTCCGGGAGGAGACGACCGGGACCGCGGTGTCGACCACGCTCGCGGTGCCGGCACCGTCGGAGAGCACCAGGGCGACCGGGACGAACGTCTCGGTCGCGTCCAGGCTCACCTGGCTCGTGCCGCCCGGAAGAGTCACCTCGCCCGTGCCGCACAGCTCGGCCGGCAGCGGACCACCCTCGAAGAGGTCGCGTGCGCTGGCCACGACGCGCGTCGCGATCGCCTGACGACCGGTGTCGAGCGTCGGGCCCTGGCCGCAACCGAAGGTGCGCGGCTCCCGGGAGAGGACGATCGGGAGGTAGGAGAGACCGACCACGTCGAGCTCGGTGATGCCCACCGGGACCTGCGAGGCGTTGGACGCGAAGTCGAGGCTCGAGGCCGGCTCCGCCTCCTGGACCTCGAGAGTCAGCTGGTCCACCCGGATCGGCGGGAAGCGCACCTCGCCGTCGTCGTCGACCGACACCTCACGGCGTCCCCCGGGCCAGGTCAGCACGAGCTCGCTCGGCAGCCGGGCAGCGGTGTCGGGGGCGACGGACAACGAGAGGCCGGTGATGGTCTGGGCGCCGAGCCAGTTCAACCGGAGGACCGGATCGATGTCGGAGCGCTCGGCGGTCCACGTCGTGCCACGGTCGCCGTCGACGGCGGCCACGGCCGAGGCCCGCAGGTCGGGACTGCCGGTGGAGGAGGCGGACACCCCGATCGGGAGTCCGTCCAGCATCAGCCGGGTCGTGGCGGGCCCGGACCGGGGCCGGACGGTGAGCTGCCCGTCGTACGTCGTGGGGGCCGGGAGGCTGAGCTCGCGCCGCATCCCCGCCGACTCCTCGGGCGCGACGTCGCGCCCCTCGACGCAGCGCACGGCACGGCTGACGACGGCGCACCCACGGCGGGCGTCGTCGATGGCGCGCAGCACGACCGTGTCGGGGCTCCCCCACTCCTCGGGGAGCGTCGGGAGCACCAGGGAGCGGGTGGCCTCCAGACCGGGGACGTCGACCTCGGCGAGCGCGAGCCGGTTGCCGGGTCGACCGGAGACGTCGTCGACCCGGAGCCAGGTCGCCGCCGGGGCGTCCAGGGTGATGGTGCGGGTCCCGCCCGGGGGGATGGTGACCGGGCCGGCGCTGGCGCCAGGTGCCGAGAGCTCGACCACCTCACGCTCGTCGGGTCCGGCGCTCACGGTGACGGTCGTGAGGTCGCGGGGTCGCTCGAAGTCGACCTGCCACCAGGCCGTCTGACCGGAGTAGTTGCCGACCCAGGACGTGCTGCGATCGCCGTCGAGCGCCGCGAAGGGGAGCTGGCCGCGCTGCACCGGTCCGATCGCGGTCGAGTCCGACATCGACGAGGAGGCCTCGACGGACGCGACGCCGTCGATCCTGGCGAACGTCGACCACCGGTCGTCGGTGTCGATCAGGTAGTCGCGGGTGGGGTTGCCCAGGCGCCGTGTCTCCCCGGGGGTGAGCGTCGCCGAGGCGCCGTCGTGCACGCGCCCGAAGTTGCGCTCGATCGCCTGCAACCCGTCGGTGAGCACCAGCTGCGACCTCGGTCCCGGCGCCTGGGCGACGTCGGGGGCCAGGATCGTCGGCTGGTCGCCCAGCAGGCCCAGGTCGGTGAGGTCGAGCAGGTCCTCGGGCCCGCCCACCACCACGGGCGGCTCGGTGCTCGCGACCGCGAGCGAGCGGGTGCCCTCGACCTCGAAGACCTCGATCGCGCGGTAGGAGGTCTGCCAGCCGGCGTTGACCAGGATGCGGCTGCCGTCCTCGCCCCGCAGGCGCGCCTCGCCACCGACCTCGGGACCGAACGTCTCCACCAACGCGAGGCCCGGTGAGTCCGTGATCGCCTGGTGGACCAGGACCGGGTCCGGGACGTCCCCGGAGCGCTGCAGGTCGTTGCGCACCACCAGGTGCGTGATGCCGGCCCGACGCAGGAACGACGCCAGCCCGGGCGAGCCCCTGCCCTGGTTGAAGCGCGCCTCGATGGCGTCGAGCATCCGGATGTTGCCGGGCGGGGTCAGCGGCACGGCGTTGCGCACCGTCCAGTCAGCGGCGTCGAACCACTGCAGCGGCTCGTCGCGCGGGGTGCCCCACACGTAGGTGCCGAAGGAGGAGCCCGGCACCAGCAGGGCCGTGCTCTGCTCCGCGTCGAGCCAGGCCGAGGCCTGGGTCCAGTAGTCCGGCACCGTCACCACCCCGCCCGCGGGAGCCACCCGGCCGACGGTGATCGGCAGCGCTGCCCCGAGGACGGCGACGGCGGCCGTGACGAGGACCGCCCGCGTGTTGACCCGTCGTACGGAGGCCTCGACGCGGTCCTCCTCGGGACGGGCCCGGCGTGCCTCGAGGTCCTCGACGAGGGCTCCGACCAACCAGGCCAGCCCGATGACGAGGGGCAGGCGGACCAGGGGGTCGAACTTGTGCACGTTGCGCAGCGGCGCGAGCACACCGTCGAGCAAGGAGTTGAGGTCGGCGGCCGCCCATCCCTGGACGTTGCCCAGGTGTCCCATCGTGACCATCAGCAGACCCAGCAGCAGCCCGCTCGCGAGGAAGAGCCGGTGCGGGTTGCTCCGCCACAGCAGGCCGACGAAGCCCAGGAAGAGCACCACCCCGCTGTTGATGATCAGCACGTAGTCACGCAGCAGGTCGTTGCCCGCCCGCGAGCTGCTGTCGATGTAGGGCACCCAGTTGGAGGTGCCGCGCAGCGCATCGAAGACGGTGGTGGGGAAGGTCGTGTTGGACGCCGACTCGATGAAGTCGAGGAACGGAGGGCTGTAGGCCCCCATCAGGGCGAGCGGCACCAGCCACCACAGCGTGCCGAGGGCCGTGAGGAGCGGCCACCACAGCATCATCGTGCGGCGTCGCGGACCGGGCGAGCGGGTGAGGAGCCACAGCACGCCGAGGGGCAGCACGGCGAAGGTGGCCGCGGCGTTGACACCGCCCACCATCGCGACCGCGAGGGCCGAGAGCGCGGCCGCGCGCCGGGCCGAGCCCCGCTGCGAGCCGATGACGAGCGGCACCAGCACCCACGGGGCGAGCGCGCTGGGCCACGCCTCGATCGAGATCGGGCCCAGAGTGGTGAGCATCCGCGGGGACAGCGCGTAGGCGAAGCCGGCCAGGAGACAGGCGAGGTCGCTGCGGACCCCGAGCAGCCGGGTCAGCTTCGCGGCTCCGAGGAACGCCACGACCAGCACCAGGGCCAGCCACAGTCGCTGGACCAACCACGCCTCGAGGTCGAGCGCAGAACCCAGCAGGAAGAAGGGCCCCATCGGCCAGAGGTAGCCGTAGGCCTGGTTCTGCAGCTGCCCCAGGGCTCCCACGGAGTCCCACAGGTGCAGCGTGCGCGCCAGAAAACCTGCCGGCGCGACCGCCAGGTCGAACTTGGTGTCGCTGACCAGCTGGCCCGGCGACTGGACCAGGGCCAGGCCGACCAGGAGCGCGCACGCGGCGATGCGGCGGAGCAGGAACCTGGTGCGACCGAGCGACTCCGCCGTCACGTGCGGCGAAGGATCAGGACGAGGTTCCACGTCACCACCTCGCGCACGAGGGGCACCCGGAGCAGCCAGTAGCTCCAGGAGGGGTTGTAGCGCGGCAGCACCGCGACCACCTCGGCGTCGGTGCGGGACCGCGCCCAGCGCAGGCCGTCGCGGACGGTGACGGCGAACAACGACTCGCCGTACTTGTTCTTGGGCTCGTGGCCGTGCTTGCGGGCGTAGCGCCGGCGGGCGCGGCGACCACCGAGGAAGTGCCAGGGCGAGGTCTCGTGCCCGCCCCAGGGTCCGAACCACACGGTGTAGCTGATGAAGACGGTGCCGCCGGGGCGGGTCACGCGGAGCATCTCGTCAGCCATGAGCCACGGGTCCGGCACGTGCTCGAGCACGTTGGAGGAGTAGCAGACGTCGATCGACCCGTCCCGGAACGGCAGCTGCATCCCCGAGCCGATGACGGTGCCCTCCGCGATGTCGCCGAGGCCCGCGAGCTCGCCTGCGTCGGCGTCCAGGGCGAGGTACGTCGCGCCGGCGCCGCGGAAGGCGTCGCGGAAGTAACCCGGTCCCCCACCCACGTCGAGGAACCGCTGACCGTCGAGGTCGACGTAGCGGGAGAGCTGGGCGACCGAGTCGTCGGCGATCGCTGAGTAGAAGCGTGCGGGGTCGCTCTGCTCGTGGCCGAACTCGCCGAGCAGGTGCCGCGATCGCCGGAGGGACGCCTTCCACCGAGGGCTGGTGAGGGTGGAGGGCGGCGGCACGCGGGCGACCCTACCCGGTGGTAGTCGGCCTGCTGCGGGGTTGGCCTAGGGTGGGCCGGATGCCCGAGCTGCCCGACCTGCCCGACCTCGTGGGCAAGCACGTGGTGTTCCTCAGCTGGCGCGACACCCGCAACCCGGAGGGGGGCGGCGCCGAGCGCTACCTCGAGAAGATGGCGGCCGGTCTGGTCGCTCGCGGGTGCACCGTCACGGTCTTCTGCGCGGCCCACCCGGCGGCCCCGCCCGACGAGGTGGTGGACGGGGTCCGCTTCGTCCGACGAGGCTCCAAGCTGTCGGTCTACCCGGCGGGCATGCGCGCCCTGCGGCGCGGCGACCTCGGTCGACCCGACGTCGTGGTCGACGTGCAGAACGGCCTGCCCTTCTTCTCCCGGCTCGTCACGCGGGCACCGGTCGTCGTGCTGGTCCACCACGTGCACCGCGAGCAGTGGCCGGTCGTCTATCCCGGGCTGTCCGGGCGGGTGGGGTGGTGGATCGAGCGCCGCTTCGCGCCCCGGCTCTTCCGACGCTGCCAGTACGTCGCGGTCTCGCGCGCGACCCGCAGCGAGCTGCGCCAGCTCGGCGTGCGCGGGCCGCGCATCGCGGTCGTCCACAACGGCACCGACCCCCACGTCGCCGTCGACCCGGGCCTGTCCCCCACGCCCCTCGTGGCGGTCGTCGGGCGTCTGGTCCCCCACAAGCAGGTCGAGCACGCGGTGGACGCGGTCGTGGCGCTGCGCGAGGACGTCCCCGGGCTGCGGCTCACGGTCGTCGGGGGCGGATGGTGGGAGGCCGAGCTGCGCGAGCACGTCGCGGCCGTCGGTGCCCAGGACCTCGTGACCTTCGAGGGCCACGTCGACGAGGAGCACAAGCACGAGGTCTACGAACGCGCCTGGGTGCTCGCGCTCCCCTCGCTCAAGGAGGGCTGGGGGCTCGTGATCGGCGAGGCGGGGATGCACTCCACCCCGGCCCTCGCCTACGCCTCGGCCGGGGGCACCCGCGAGTCCATCGAGGACGACGTCTCGGGGCTGCTGGTCGACACGCCCGCGGAGTTCACCCAGGCGCTCGGGCGGATGCTGCACGACGAGGACCTGCGCATGCGACTCGGTGCCGGCGCCCTGGCCAAGAGCCACGCCTTCACCTGGGAGAGCGCCCAGCAGGCGTTCGCGCTGGTGCTGCTCGCCACTTTGCAGGGCCACCTCGTCGACACCCAGGACCCCGAGGACCTCGAGGACCTCGACACCTGAGCCGGGCGCAAATGAACGACGGCCCGACCACCAGGTCGAGCCGTCGGCGTGATGCGTCAGTCGCGAGTCAGTTGGTGCCGTACTCGATGACCGGAGCGTTGACATTCGTCGGAGACTTGTCCGGCGCTGCTGTCTGCGAAGACACCACACCAACGACAGTGGCGACAGCCACGACACCGCCGAGCACGAGCGCGCCGACGGTGGTCAAGATTGTTCCCATAGTGAAGACCCCTCCCTGAGTCAGTGGACACCCTAGCAGCGGCCCGCTCATTCCTGGTGTTTCTCGACACGTCGGGCCGAAGCCACTTCCTACAGGGTGACGCGGCGGCGCACGAGGCCTCGGTGGCCGCGCACGGCCGCGCCCAGGAGCAGGCCGCCGAAGGCGGTCCACGCGACGCCCATCGCCACCACCCACCCCGGCGGGACCTCGCGCTGCACGACCCCCGGGAGGACGACCACGACGAGGTCGGCCGTCACCAGCACCTGCTCGCCCGCCACCAGCGGCGCCGGGCCGGGTGCGGTGATGTCGACGACGACGACGCTGATCCCCGCCTCGCCCAGCAGCGTCGAGCGCTCCTCGGGGGTCGCGGCCGCCAGTGCCTGCCGCGCCTCCTGGACCCGGGGGTCCTCACCGGGGATCACCACCCCGGACACGACCAGCTCGTCGCTGGCCACGTAGTCGGGGGTGAGGAAGCGACCGACCGGGTCGAGGACCTTGCGGTCGCCGTTGAAACTAGGCTGGCGGTAGCTGCTGAGGGGAAGCACCAGGACGTCCCCCGGCTGCTGCCCGACGGCCGAGGAGACCGCGTCGCGTGCTTCGTCGTACGACGAGGGGTAGGGGGTGCTGCCCAGGCGCGAGGTCACGCCCCAGGCGGCGTCGGGCAGCAGCGCGACCGGCGCCAGGACCACCGCGACGCCCAGCGCGACGCGTGGCACGCTCGCGCGCGGGACCCGGGTCCACAGCACGCCCACTCCGTGGGCGGCCGTGACCACGAGCAGTGGAGCCAGCAGGGCGAGCGGGCGGGCGCCGTCTCGCAGGAGACCGGCGCCGGGCACCTGCTCGACCAGCCAGCCGAGCGCCTCCGGCGCGGCCCAGGTGAGCACGGCGAGCCCCCATCCTGTCGCCGCGCACACGATCAGAGCCACCGCGTCGCGGGGGCCTGCGTCACGCCACCACCGACGCGCCCCGAGGGCCGAGAGCCCGAGCACCACCACGAGCGCGACCACCGCGAGCATCCCCTCACGAGAGGCTGGCACGACCTCGGCGTTCCAGACGCCTCCGAGCCCCAGCGCGGTCAGCGGCCCCGGGAGCAGACCCTCGTCGCGCAGGGCGAAGGCGCCCGCTCCCGCAGCGTCGGTGACCGAGGTCGACGCGTGCAGCAGGCCGGAGACGAGCCACGGCGCGTTGGCGGCCGTGAGCAGCAGCAGGGCACGCCAGGTGCGGGTGCCGCCTGCGGCGACGGCGAGCACCGCGAGCGCGGTCACGAGCCCCGCGCCGGCACTCAGGCTGCCGAGCGGCACCAGCCACAGCAGTCGCACGGGGAGCCGCCCCGTCGTCCGCCAGGCCCGGGCCGCGAGCAGGCACCAGGGCAGGACGGCATAGCCGACCAGCACCGGCCAGTGCCCCAGCACCAGCCGCTCCACCACGAAGGGGTTCCACTGGAAGAGGCCCACGGCGAGCAGGCGCACGACGAGGACCTGGTCCGGGACCAGCCGGGCCGCACCCAGCCCCGCGGCCACGAGCGCACCGACGAGCACGAGCTTCTGGAGCAGCATCCCGGGCAGGACCTCGTCGAGGATCGCCACGAGCGCGTCGGAGGGCACCGCCCGCGGCAGGCCGGAGCCCACGCCGAGGAAGTCTGCGCGCAGGGCCAGGTCGGGCACCCAGACCATGTCGAAGGTGAGGACGTAGCCGCGACCCAGCGCGGGACCGAGGAGGAGCAGCGCCAACGCGACGGACCACAGCGGGACGATCCAGCCTCGCCACTGCCTCACGCGCCGTCCCCTCTCGCTGGGGCCCGCCGCAGGACAGGACGGGCTGGCGCCGATCCAACCACCTCGGCCTTCGATGTCCGCGGCTGCACGATGCCACGTAGGCTCGTGGGGTGACGTCCTCGACTGCCGCGCCCTCGCGCGGACTGCGCGGCGGCGCCGCCATCGCGGTGGCCATGGGCATCATGAACATCGCGACCTACGGCTACACCGTCGCCGCGGCACACCTCATCGGGCGCGTGCCCTTCGGCGCGTTCTCCGCCCTGATGGGCGTGCTCCTCGTCGCCAGCGTCGTCTCGCTGGGCCTGCAGGCCACGGGTGCGCGACGCATCAGCGCCGACCCCGACCAGGTCGAGACGATCGAGCGCAACGTCCTCGAGGTCGCCTACCGCGTCGCGATCGGGGTGGGCCTGGTCCTGCTGCTCCTGGCGCCGGTCCTCAACCTGGTCCTGGACCTCGGGAGCCTCTCCACGGCGGCGCTGGTCGCGGTGGCGGCGGTCCCCCTCACGGTCATGGGCGGCCAGGCCGGCGTCCTGCAGGGTGAGCGCCGCTGGGAGCCTCTGGCCCTCGTCTACCTCTCGCAGGGGCTCGGCAGGGTCGTGCTGGGCACCGGCTTCATGGTCGTCTGGCAGACCGAGTTCGCCGCCATGCTCGGCGTCGCGATCGGTTGCTGGGTGCCGGCCGTCGTGGGCTACGTCGCGCTGCGTCGCCCTCGCCCCACGAGCGAGGTGCCGGTCGCGGGCCACCCGCGCACCGACATCCTCAAGGAGGTCGCGGGCAGCAGCCAGGCACTGCTGGCGTTCTTCGCCCTCTCCAACGCCGACATCCTCCTCGCGCGCGCCGTCCTCGATCCCGATGTCGCCGGCCTCTACGCAGGCGGCCTGATCCTGGTGAAGGCGATCCTGTTCCTCCCGCAGTTCGTGGTCGTCATCGCCTTCCCCGCGATGTCCACCCGCGACGCCGGCCGCGCCACGCTCGTCAAGGCGCTCGTCGTGTCCCTCGCCCTGGGGGCGTGCGGCTTCGCGGCGACGCTGACCCTCCCGGATCTCGCGCTGGTCTTCGTGGGCGGCTCCGACTTCGCCGGGCTCGAGGACAAGCTGTGGCTCTTCGCCATCGTCGGCACCCTGCTGTCGATGATCCAGCTGCTGCTCTACTCGGCGCTGGCCCGGCGTCAGGGGCGCGCGGTGCTGATGATCTGGACCACCCTCATCGCCCTGCTGGCCCTGTCGACCACCGTGCACTCGGTGACCACGTTGGTCACGCTGGTGTGTGTCCTGGACGCGCTGCTGCTGGTCGGTCTCACGATCACCGCGTGGCGTGCTGCGTCCTCGACCTCATCTGGCGTGGTGGCACCGCACGCGGTGCTCGCGCCCTCCCTCGAGCGGTCGGGGTCCGAGCCCGCTCAGTGAGCGGCGTCGTGCCAGCTGTGCCCGGTCCCGACCGAGACGTCCAGGGGCACGGCCAAGTCCGCGGCCCTGCCCATCTGCTCGCGCACCAGCGCGTCGAGCAGGTCGCGCTCACCGGTCGCCACCTCGAACACGAGCTCGTCGTGCACCTGGAGGAGCATCCGTGAGCGCAGCCCCTCGGTCTCGAGCGCGGCCTGCACGTGCAGCATGGCGACCTTGATCAGGTCGGCCGCGGAGCCCTGGATCGGTGCGTTGAGCGCCATCCGCTCTGCCATCTCGCGGCGCTGCCGGTTGTCGCTCGTGAGGTCGGGGAGGTAGCGCCGGCGGCCCATGATGGTCTCGGTGTAGCCGGTCTTGCGGGCCTCCTCGACGATCCCGCCGAGGTAGTCGCGGATCCCGCCGAACGTCTCGAAGTACTCATCCATCAGGGCGCGGGCCTCGACGGGCTCGATGTTGAGCTGCTGCGAGAGTCCGAACGCCGACAACCCGTAGGCCAGCCCGTAGTTCATCGCCTTGATCTTGGCCCGCAGCTCGGTGGAGACCGCGTCCGCGGGCACGTCGAAGACCCGGGCAGCGGTGATCGAGTGGAAGTCGTGGCCGGACCGGAACGCCTCGATCAGCAGCGCGTCCTCGGAGAGGTGAGCCATGATCCGCATCTCGATCTGGCTGTAGTCGGCGGTCATCAGGCACTCGTTGCCCTCGCCCACGATGAACGCCTCGCGGATGCGACGCCCCTCCTCGGTGCGGATCGGGATGTTCTGCAGGTTGGGCTCGGTGCTGGAGAGGCGACCGGTGGCCGCGATGGTCTGGTTGAACGTCGTGTGGATCCGTCCGTCGGGAGCCACGGTCTTGAGCAGGCCCTCGATGGTCTGACGCAGCCGGATGACGTCGCGGTGACGCAGCAGGTGCTCGAGGAAGGGGTGCTCGGTCTTGACGTAGAGCGACTGGAGGGCATCGGCGTCGGTGGTGTAGCCGGTCTTCGTGCGCTTGGTCTTCGGCATGTCCAGCTCGTCGAAGAGCACGACCTGGAGCTGCTTGGGCGAGCCCAGGTTGATCTCCTTGCCGATCGCGGCGTAGGCCGCCTCAGCCGCCTTGCGGACCTCGGCGTCGAACTCGCCCTGCAGCGACTCGAGGTGGCCGGTGTCGACCGCGATGCCGCTCTGCTCCATCGAGGTGAGGAGCTCGACCAGCGGCAGCTCCACGTCGGCGAGCAACCGGGTGCCGCCGTGCTCCTCGACGGCCTCGTCGAGGGCCGCTGCGAGCTCGAGCACCGCGTGGGCGTGCAGCATCGCGGTCGCCGCCGCGTCGTCACCGCCCCCCTCCACGGAGTCGAAGAGGGCGTCCTGGTCGCTCGCCTGCTCCTGGCGGAGCTCGCGGCGCAGGTAGCGCAGCGTGAGGTCCGCGAGGTCGTAGGAGCGCTGGTCCGGGCGTACGACGTAGGCGGCCAGGGCGGTGTCGGAGACGACGCCCGCGAGCGTCCACCCCTGTGCGGCCAGGGCGAGCGCCGGACCCTTGGCGTCGTGCAGGACCTTGGGTCGCGCGGGGTCGGCGAGCCAGGTCGCGAGCGCCTCGTCGTCGTCCGGGGTCAGCGTCTCGGGGGTGACGAACGCCGCTCCGCCCGACGCCGTGGCGATGGCCAGCCCGTCGACGTGACCGGTGCCCGACCCCCAGGCGCCGCGCACGTGGACCCCGACCCGCTGGTCGTCCAGCCCGTCGAGCCAGGCCGTGACAGCGTCGGGTCCCAGCACGGTGCCGTCGAGCTCGAAGCCGCCCTCCTCGACGTCCTCCTCGGACTCGAGGGTCTCGAAGAGCCGGTCGCGCAGCACCCGGAACTCGAGCCCGTCGAACAGCGTGTGCACCTCCTGGCGGTCCCAGGGCCGCAGCGCCATGTCGCGGGGCGCGAGCTCGAGGTCGAGGTCGCGCACCAGGGCGTTGAGATGACGGTTGCGCATCACGTCGCCGAGGTGAGCGCGCAACGCCTCGCCCTTCTTGCCGGTGATCTGGTCGGCGTGGGCGATGACGTTGTCGAGCCCGTCGAACTGGTTGAGCCACTTGGCCGCGAAGCCCTGTCCCACCCCCGGCACCCCGGGCAGGTTGTCGGAGGTCTCCCCCACGATCGCCGCGAGCTCGGGATAGCGGTGCGGGGGCACGCCGTACTTGGCCTCGACGGCCTCAGGGGTCATCCGGGCGAGGTCGGAGACCCCGCGCATCGGGTAGAGGACGGTGGAGTGCTCCGTGACGAGCTGCAGGGCGTCGCGGTCACCGGTCAGGACGAGCACGTCCATGTCGTCGGCCAGCGCCTGCGTCACCAGCGTGGCGATGATGTCGTCGGCCTCGAAGCCGTCCTTCTTGAGGAACGGGATCCTCAGGGCGTCGAGGACCTCCTCGATCAGCGGCAGCTGGCTGCTGAACTCCCCCGGCGTCTTGTTGCGGCCGGCCTTGTAGTCGGCGTACTGCTCGAGGCGGAAGGTCTGGCGTGACACGTCGAAGGCGACCGCGAGGTGGGTCGGCTGCTCGTCGCGGAGCACGTTGATCAACATCGAGGTGAAGCCGTAGACGGCGTTGGTGTGCTGGCCCGTCGACGTGGAGAAGTTGTCGACCGGGAGCGCGAAGAACGCGCGGTAGGCCAGGGAGTGTCCGTCGAGAAGGAGCAGACGAGGGCGCGGTGTCGTGGAAGCCTCGGGCACCCGTCGACTCTAGCCGTCACCACCGTCGTCGCTGGGTCGGCGGGTCGGCCACAATGTCCGGATGAGCGATGAGCAGCAGGACCTCCCGTCCGTCGAGGACGCCATGGCCGGGATGACCAACGGGGCCCTCGGCGACAAGTTGGGCATCGAGCTGGTGGAGGTCACCCGCGAGCGGGTGGTCGCGACCATGCCGGTGGAGGGCAACACCCAGCCCTACGGGCTCCTGCACGGGGGTGCCTCGGTCGTGCTGGCCGAGTCGCTGGGTTCCATCGGCTCGGCGTTGCACGCCTACCCCGACCGGGTCGCGGTCGGCATCGACATCAACGCCACCCACCACCGCTCCGCGACGTCGGGGCTGGTGACCGGCGTGGCGACCCCGGTGCACCTGGGGCGCACGAGCGCCTGCTTCGAGATCGTCGTCAGCGACGAGCGCGGCAAGCGTGTGTGCACCGCTCGCATCACCTGCGCCCTCATCCCCGCCGAGCGCCTCGGCCGCTGAGGAGCGCTCAGGCGGTCGGCGCCTGGGCGCGCCGCATCGAGCGCCTGGCGGCGATCACCCGGGTGAGGTGACGGCCGCTGGTGCTGGGCAGCGCCGGGCGTTGCGCGGTGAGCTTGGCGCGCACCATCTGCGTGGGGGCGATCCGCAGGGTCGCGTGCGGTCCGAGCGCCAGGCGCGCCATGAACCGGTTGGCGTCCCGGGAGCCCGAGCTGGCGGCCGTCGCGACGTGACCGATGCCGAGCTCCTCGGCGAACGAGACCGCGCTGTCCATCAGCAGGCGCCCGATGCCGTGCCGGCGGAACTGCGCGAAGACGTGGGGTGAGATCGCCTGGACCGTCTGCTCGAGGTTGATCGGACTCAGCGTGCAGACCCGCAGGTAGACCGCGCCCGCCAGGACACCGTCGTGGTCGGCCACGACCAGGCGCTGCTCGGGCGACTCGGCAGCGGCCTTGATCACGAGCTCGAGGTCGGCGACCTGCTCCTGCGGATCCGTGCGGCGTACGGCGTCGGCCCACAGCTCTGCGAGCGCGGGGGCGTCCGAGAGCTCGGCTCGCCTCAACGTCACCAACGAACGACTCATCTGTCCCTGCTTTCGCCGTGTGCCCGTGAGAGGGGCCGTGTGCGTGCCCACCACGCAACCGGCCCTCCGGAAGACTACGCTCAGCGCGCCCGTCACGACAGAGGAGTTCGGTGATCCCCGGAATCGGCACGGCCGTCAACGTCAGCACCGTGCTCGTCGGCGCGCTTCTCGGCCTGCTGCTGGGCAACCGGCTGCCGGTCCGGACCCGCGACCTCGTCACGGACGCACTGGGCCTGGTCACGCTGCTGATCGCCGCCACGTCGGCGGTCGCCGTCCTCGACAGCGACCTGGCGGCCCAGGTGGGCGACAGCGCACCGATGCTCATCGTCCTGGGCTCGTTGGTGGTGGGCGGCATCGTGGGCTCCCTGCTGGGTCTCGAGACACGGCTCGAGTCCTTCGGGGGCTGGCTCCAGCAACGCCTGTCCGGCAAGGGGGGCTCGGCCGAGCGACACCGTTTCGTGGAGGGTTTCGTCGTGTCCTCGTTGATCTTCTGCACCGGTCCCCTCACGATCCTGGGCTCGCTGAACGACGGCCTCGGCAACGGCCCCGACCAGCTCTTCCTGAAGGCCACCCTGGACGGGTTCGCCGCGATCGCCTTCGCGGCCTCCTTCGGCTGGGGCGTCGCCGCCTCGGCGATCACCGTCGTGGTGGTCCAGGGCAGTCTCACCGTCGTCGGGCTCCTGATCGGCGACGTGCTCTCCGCTGCCCAGCTGGCCGCGATCACCGCGACCGGTGGGCTGATGCTGGTGGGGGTGGCGCTGCGGCTCCTGCGGATCCGGGAGGTCGCCGTCGCTGACCTCCTGCCGGCTCTCGTCGTCGCACCGCTGCTGGTCCAGCTGGTGGCACTGACCCGCTGACCGGCCCGGCCCGGCAACGAGTGGCCCGCCTCACAGTGCCCGCGCCGCGAGGACTACGCTGCGGCGGTGAACACGATGAGGACCCTCGCCCTGACCGCCGTGACCCTGCTCGCCGTCAGCAGCTGCGGCTCCGACGACGGTGCGACCACCGACTCGGGTGCCGACATCGTGCAGCGAGGCAGCCTGACCGTCTGCTCCGACGTCCCCTACCCGCCGTTCGAGGACTTCGACAAGACTGCCGAGTCCGGCTACACGGGCTACGACATCGACATCGTGACGGAGGTCGCGAAGCGGATCGAGCTCGACCTCGAGGTCAAGGACAGCTCGTTCGACGCGCTCCAGAGCGGACAGGCCCTCAACGCCGGTCAGTGCGACCTGGTCGCCTCGGCGATGACCATCACCGAGGACCGCGAGGTCAACCTCGACTTCACCGACGGCTACTACGACTCCGAGCAGTCCCTGCTCGTGGCCGCGGACAGCTCCATCGCCGCGATCGCCGACCTCGACGGGATCAAGGTCGGAGTGCAGCAGGGCACCACCGGCAAGGCCTACGCCGAGGAGAACGCCACCGGCGCCAAGCTCGTCTCCTTCCCCAGTGACGCCGAGATGTTCGCCGCGCTCAAGGCCGGACAGGTGGATGCGCTCCTCCAGGACCTGCCCGTCAACCTCGAGCACGCCGAGGACGGGACGTTCGCGGTCGTGGAGACCTACGCGACCGACGAGCAGTACGGCCTCGCGGCCAAGTCGGGCAACAGCGAGCTGGTGGACGACGTGAACGCCGCGCTCGCCGACATGCGCGAGGACGGCACCTACCAGGAGATCTACGACCGCTACTTCGCGACCAGCTGACCCGAAGGCAGGTGTCCTGGTGAAGCGCAAGACCAAGCAGCGTCTGGTCCGCGGCACGCTCTACTCCGTGCTCCTCGGGCTGGTCCTCGCGGTGGCCCTCTTCGCGGACTGGACCACCATCCGCGCGAACTTCTGGTCACCCGACGGCATCGCGTCCGACGGCAACTGGGGCGACCTGATCAAGACGGGCGCCCGCAACACCGTCATCTTCACCGCGATCGCCTTCACCGGGGGGCTGGTGCTGGGTCTCGCCCTGGCGCTGATCCGGCTCTCGCCGGTCGCCCCCTACCGATGGTTGGCCACCGCCTACATCGAGCTGTTCCGTGGGTTGCCCGCGCTGATCGTGATCCTCTTCATGGCCTTCGGTCTCCCCATCGCCTTCCAGTGGACGCCACCGGGCGGCACGATGGGTGCCGGCCTGGTCGGTCTGGTGCTCGTGGCAGGCGCCTACATGGCCGAGACGATCCGAGCCGGCGTCCAGGCCGTGCCCCCCGGACAGGCCGAGGCCGCCCGCTCGCTGGGCATGAGCCCGCTCTCCACGATGACCCGGGTGGTGCTGCCCCAGGCCTTCCGGGTCGTGATCCCCCCGCTGACCAACGAGTTCGTGCTCCTCATCAAGGACACCGCCCTGCTCTTCGTCATCGGCGCGCAGATCGGTGAGCGCGAGCTCACCACCGTGGCGCGTGACTTCCTCACCAGCGGCCCGTCAGCGGGCACGTCCACCAGCCTCGTGCAGGCGGCCCTGCTCTACCTCGCGATCACGCTCCCGCTCACCCAGGTCGTGTCCTGGCTCGAACGCCGACAGCGGAAGGCCATCCGATGAACAACCTCTCCGTCCGCGACGACGTGCCGGCGATCCAGGCGCGCAACCTGCGCAAGTCCTTCGGCAAGCACGAGGTCCTCAAGGGGGTCGACGCGCAGGTCGAGAACGGTCAGGTCGTCTGCGTCATCGGTCCCTCGGGCTCGGGGAAGTCCACCCTCCTGAGGTGCCTCAACCGACTGGAGGAGCCCACCTCCGGCGAGGTCTTCATCGAAGGCATCGAGATCACCGACCCCGAGGTCGACATCGACGAGGTCCGCTCGCGCATCGGCATGGTCTTCCAGCAGTTCAACCTCTTCCCCCACCTCTCGGTGCTCGGCAACCTGACCACCGCGCAGCGCACGGTGCGAGGCCGGAGCAAGGACGAGGCCGTCGAGGTGGCTCGGATCAACCTGGCGAAGGTGGGCCTGGCGGATCGCGAGTCGGCCTACCCGGGTCAGCTCTCCGGCGGCCAGCAGCAACGGGTGGCCATCGCCCGCGCGCTCTCGATGGAGCCGGACATGATGCTCTTCGACGAGCCGACGAGCGCGCTCGACCCCGAGCTCGTCGGGGACGTGCTGGCCGTGATGAAGGACCTCGTCTCCGAGGGCATGACCATGATGGTCGTGACGCACGAGATGGGCTTCGCACGCGAGGTCGGGCACAAGCTGATCTTCATGGACGAGGGTCAGGTCGTCGAGGAGGGCGACCCCGCCCAGGTGCTCTCCGACCCGCAGCACGAGCGCACCCAGGCGTTCCTCTCCAAGGTGCTCTAGGAACGACGCGCACAGGTCTGGGGTGCGCCAGGTTCTGCCGCCCAGGCCGGTCTACCTGTCGATGGCTGGACCGACAGCGAGAGGACAACGAGAGATGCTGATCGTCGCAGGGCACCTGGTCGTGGACCCGGGCCAGCGGGGGGCCTACCTCGCCGACTGCGTGGGCGTGGTCGACGAGGCCCGGCTGGCACCGGGCTGCCTCGACTTCGCCATCACGGCTGACCTGGTGGATCCCGGCCGCGTCGACGTCTTCGAACGCTGGGAGTCACGCGCCGACCTCGACGCGTTCCGCGGCAGCGGACCCACCGAGGAGCAGGGCGTCGCCATGCTGTCCGCCTCGGTGGCGGAGTACGACGTCGCATGCGTGCGCTCCCTGGCCTGACGGTCCGCGGTGTCGCTGCGCCTGGATCCCGTCACCGGACGCGCGTCCGTCGGTTCACCTGTCCGGCACACCTGTCCGGCACACCTAACCGGCACCGCCTCACACGGCGCGCAGGTACCGGTTGGTCACCCACGACTGGACGGCCCGGCTGAACCGGCCCCCGGCGCGGGCGAGCCTGGACGAGGGCCGAGAGAACGCCGTGATGCTGATGGTGACGGCACCATCGGCGTCCATCTCCACGACGAAGGACTCCTCGCCACGCTCCGGGTGCCCGGGGAGGGTGCCGTAGGCGAAGCCGGCCCGACGGGGCTCCTCGAGCACGTAGACGACCCGCACGGGTGCGTCGACGCCCAGGATCCCGACACCCAGCCGGATGACGGCGACTGCTCCCTCGACCACCCGGTCGTGCGACGCGCGGACTCGAAGGCCCGCCCGACGGTGCATGCCCCAGCCGAGCACGACCTCCACCGCCTGGTCGAATCGCTCCGCCCCGGATCCGAGCACGCGGCTGCGTCGCAGGACCGAGCATCCGCTCGGCACGATCCCGTCCCGGGTCGAGCCGACCTCGTGGTAGGTGAGATCAGCCGAACGAAGCTGCTCGAGCTCGCCGTCGGACAGGACTTCTCCGGTCATGCAGCAGATCTTTCCACGGTCGACCCGGCCCGGGTCGGCGAGGCGCCGCAGGCGTCGACAGCGCCTTCAGACGTCCCCGCCGAGGTAGGCGGCCTTGACCGACTCGTCACCAGCCAGCTCCGCGCCCGTGCCCGACCGCACCAGCTCACCGGACTCGAGGATGTGCGCCTCGTCCGAGCGCTTCAACGCCTGGGCGGCGTTCTGCTCGACCAGCAGCACGGTGGTGCCCTGCTTGTTGATCTCCGTGATGATCGAGAAGATCTGCTGGATCAACTTGGGCGCCAGCCCCATCGAGGGCTCGTCGAGCAGCAGCAGCTTGGGCCGCGCCATCAGCGCCCGACCCATCGCCACCATCTGCTGCTCACCGCCCGAGAGGGTCCCGGCGGACTGCGCGATGCGCTCCTCCAACCGGGGGAAGAGCGCCAGCACGCGATCCATGTCCTCGCGGTAGGCAGCCGAGCGACGGTCCGAGCGCACGAAGGCACCCATGTCGAGGTTCTCGCGCACGGTCATGCCGGCAAAGCATCGACGCCCCTCGGGTGACTGGCTGAGCCCGAACTTCACGCGGTCGTAGGGTGCGGCGCCCGTGATGTCCTTGCCGTTGAACTTCACGCTGCCGGCCCGGACCTTGCGCAGGCCGGAGATGGTCTTCAGCGTGGTGGACTTGCCGGCTCCGTTGGCACCGATGAGCGTGGTGATGCTGCCCTCCGGCACCCCGAAGCTGATGTCACGGATGGCCTCGATCTGTCCGTAGTTGACACACAGGCCCTCGACCTCAAGAAGCATCTTCTTCATCCACTCCCAGGTAGGCCGCGATGACGGCGGGGTTGTCACGGATCTCCGCAGGTGTTCCCTCGGCGATCTTGCGCCCGAACTCGAGCACGACGATCCGGTCGGTGACGCCCATGACCAGGCGCATGTCGTGCTCGATCAGGAGCACCGTGTAGCCGCGGTCCCGGATCTGTCGGATGAGGTCCATCAGACCGGCCTTCTCGGCCGGGTTGAACCCTGCCGCGGGCTCGTCGAGGCAGATCAGCTTCGGCTCCGTCGCCATGGCCCGCGCGATCTCGAGGCGCCGCTGGTCACCGTAGGAGAGGTTCGCCGCGAGCTCGTCGGCCCGCTTGTCGATGCCCATGAAGCGCAACAGCTCCATGCCGCGCTCGTGGCCGTCGATCTCCTCGCGGCGGTGCCGAGGCAGCCGGAACAGCGCGCTCAGCATGCCCGTCGTGTGACGTGCGTCGGCGCCGACCAGCACGTTCTCCAGGGCGGTCATGGCCGGGAACAGCCGGATGTTCTGGAAGGTCCGGGCGATGCCGAGCTGGGTGATCTTGTGCCGCTTCAACCCGGCCAGGGAGTCCCCGCGGAACCGGATGTCGCCTTCGGTGGGCCGGTAGACACCGGTCATCACGTTGAAGCAGCTCGTCTTGCCGGCTCCGTTGGGTCCGATGAGACCCAGGATCTCTCCCTCGTTGATGTGGAAGGTCACGTCGTCGAGCGCGGTGAGGCCACCGAAGCGGAGCGTGAGGTGGTCCACCTCCAGGACCCGGGTGGCGCCTGCGGTCACGTTCTTCTCGTCAGGCACGGGTCGACTCCTCGTCGGTAGGGCCGCTCTCGAGGTGCTCGAGCTCCTGCTCCAGGTGCTTGGCCCGGACCGTGCGCTTGGGCGGCAGCAGCCCCTCCGGCCGCAGACTCGCCAGCACGACGAGGGCGAGGCCGAAGGCGAGCACCCGGAAGTCGGAGAAGTCGCGGAAGCGCTCGGGCAGGTAGGCGACCAGGATGGCGCCCACGATGACGCCCCAGCGGTTGCCCTGGCCGCCGATGACGACGGCGGCGAGGAACAGGATGGAGAACAGCAGCAGGAACGACTGGGGGTTCACGAAGCTCTGGCGACTGGCGTAGAGAGCACCCGCGAGCCCGCCGACGAAGGCGCCGGTGGAGAAGGCGAGCAGCTTGAACTTGAAGGTCGGGACGCCCATCAGCTCGGCGGCGTCCTCGTCCTCGCGGCCCGCCTCCCAGGCGCGGCCGACCCGGCTGTTCTTGATCAGCCGGTCCGCGAAGAGGACCAGGATGACGACCGTCAGCCCGAGCCAGTAGTAGGGGATCTGGTCCAGCACCCCGAACTCGACGAACTTCGTGGTGTCGTTGTAGTCGAGCAGCGGGCGCCACCCGTCCCAGAAGAGGTGAGGGATCTCGAAGAGGTCGAGGCTGGGGGGACGCGCGATGTTGGAGATGCCGCGGGAGTCGCCGAGCCAGCCGAGGTTGGTGGCGGTGAGGCGGATGATCTCACCGAAGCCCAGGGTCACGATGGCGAGGTAGTCGCCGCGCACCCGGAGCGTCGGGGCCCCGAGGAGGACGCCCGAGAGCATCGTCACCGCGACCGCGACGGGCAGCGCGGCCAGCAGCGGCCAGTTGGCGTGGAACGACGTCAGGATCGCCGTGGTGTAGGCGCCGATGGCGTAGAAGCCGACGTAGCCGAGGTCGAGGAGCCCGGCGTAGCCGACCACGATGTTGAGGCCCAGCGCCACCAGGCAGTAGATCGTGATGGTGAACAGGACGCCGCCGAAGTCGACGCCGGGGGTGGAGATCAGGGGCGGCTCGAGGAGCGGGAGGGCGTAGCAGAAGAGGGCCAACGCCACCCAGAGGGAGATCTTGACCGGCTTGGGCAGCGCGCCGAGACGCGCAGCGATCCCACCGGAGTCACCGCTGCTGTCCGTGCCGCCGGAGCGGCCGAGACGCTGACGAAGCTGTCGGACCCTGCTCACGCGCGTGCCTTTCCAAGCGATTCACCGAGGATGCCGGTGGGGCGGAAGAGAAGAATGACGACCAGGAGGACGAAGGCGACGACGCTGCGCCACTCGGTCCCGAACAGGGCAGCGCCCCAGTTCTCGGCGACACCGAGCACGAGGCCGCCGACCAGGGCGCCGCGCAGGTTGCCGATCCCGCCGAGCACCGCTGCCGTGAACGCCTTGACGCCGAGCAGGAAGCCCACGTCGTAGCGGGTGGTCTCGATCTTGAGCATGTAGAGGAAGGCGGCGACGCCCGCGGCGAGGCCGCCGAGCAGGAAGGTCAGCTGGACGGTGCGCGTCGGGTTGACCCCCATCAGCGCTGCCGTCTCCGAGTCCTGGGCCGTGGCGCGGATGCCGCGCCCGAGCCGCGAGCGCCGGACGAACTGGTCCAGGGCGATCATCATCAGGATCGCCGAGACGATGACGATCACGTCGACCGACTTCAGCGTGTAGCCACCGATGGAGACGTCCCAGCCGAAGATGGTGATGGGCACGTTGTCGACGATCTGCGGCATGCTCCGGTTGATCCGGGCGCCGCTGACGTAGTCGCTCAGGTTGTCGTCGAGCCCGATCCACGCCGTGACGCGGTCACGCAGACCCATCAGCTCGGCGAGCACGAAGGAGGCGCCGATGGCGGAGATCAGCGCTACGAGCCGAGGCGCGTTCTTCTTGATCAGCGGTCGGTAGGCGACGCGCTCCAGGATCAGGGCGATGGCGGCCGAGACCGCCATCGAGGCCAGCAGCGCCGCGGCCAGGACCGAGATCAGCTGGACGCCGTGGACGTCGTCCCCGGTGGTCAGCGCCATGACCGTCCACAGCGTGGCGAAGGTGCCGTACATGAAGACTTCGGAGTGCGCGAAGTTGATGAGCTGCAGGACGCCGTAGACCATCGTGTAGCCCAGTGCGATGAGCGCGTAGATGGCCCCGAACGCGAGCCCGGTGATCGTCAGCTGGGCGAAGTTGTTGAACAAGAACTCGAAGTTCACCGAGCGCCTCCGGCAAGAGTGTGGCAGGACTGCGGCCGGGGAGATGATCTCCCCGGCCGCAGCATTAGGGTCTAGCAGTGAGCGTCAGTGCTGGGTGATCAGCTGATCTCGCCGTCGGGGACGATCTCGCCGCCCTCGACGGTGTAGGCGTAGACGTGGACGTCGGCAGGCTCGCCGGTCTCGTCGAACTTCAGCTGCTTGGTCACGCCGGCCTCGTCGTACTCGTTGATGAAGGCCAGCATGTCCTCGCGGTTGTCGATCCCCTCGGCGATGCCGGCGAGGAAGATGTTGGCCGCGTCGTAGGCCTCGGCCGCGTAGGTGCCGGGCTGCTCACCGAACTCGGCCTCGTAGGCAGAAGCGAACTCGGCCACGGCCGGGTCGTCGGCGGGGATGCAGGGGCAGGTGACGATGGTGCCCTCGGCGGCCGTGCCGGCCTCGAGGTAACCCGGGTCCTTCACGCCGTCGGCCACGACGAAGGTGCCGTCGAAGCCACCGTCACGCAGCTGCGAGACGATCAGTGCGGCCTCGGCGTAGTAGCCACCGAAGAAGACGGTGTCGGCCTTGGACGAGGTCACCTTGGTGACCGTGGCCGAGAAGTCCGTGTCGCCGACCTGGACGGTGTCGGTGTCCACGACCGCGTCGCCGAGGTCGCTCTCGACGATGGCGGCGAGGCCGGCACCGTACTCAGAGGCGTCGTCGAGGACGAAGACGGCCGTGGCGCCGACGGTGTCGGAGATGTACTTGGCGGCAGCCGGACCCTGCGTCGCGTCGTTGCCGAGCGCGCGGTGGAAGGTGTCCCACCCGTTCTCGGAGAGCGTCGGGTTGGTGGCGGAGGGGCTGACGGTCGGCAGGCCGGCCTCGGCGAAGATCGGGCCGGCGGCCGCGGACTCTCCGGAGAACGCAGGTCCGACGATGCCGATGATCGAGTCGTTGCCGGCTGCCTCGGTGGCCAGCGACGGCGCCTGGTCGGGGCTGCCCTGCGAGTCGAACTTGTCGAGGGTGACCTCGCAGTCGGCCTCGTCGTTGTACTGCGAGACGGCCAGCTCGGCACCCTGGATGATCGGCGCGCCGAGACCGGCCGCGGGACCCGTCTCCGGGCCGAAGAACGCGATGGTCAGGTCGCAGGCGGCACCGTCGGCGCCACCGCTCCCGCCGGCGTCGCTGCCGCCGTCGTCCGTGGAGCCGCAGGCCGAGAGCACCAGGACGCTTGCGGCACCTGCCGCGAGGATGCGCCAAGACTTTGTTGAGCGGAACATGAAGCCTCCGTCTTACGATGATTCGGCCGACCGTTACCGGCGATGTGGCCCTTGTGGGCGTGAAACTAGCACTCCCGACGTGATCTGCACGACGCGAAACGGCGAATTCGCCACCACGTCGTTGTAGATCTGTGACCTACGGCCCGGGGGCGCGGGTCGACGCGGGCCCCTCACTCCCGGTCGAGGGCACCGGAGCCGGCCGCGCCCGTGACGTCGGGGCCGTGCTCCACGACACCGTCCGCCACCTGCCGCATGGAGAGACGAAGATCCATCGCCGTCTTCTGGATCCACCGGAAGGCTTCCGGCTCGGAGAGGCTCAGCTGCTTCTGCAGGATCCCCTTGGCCCGGTCGACGGCCTTGCGCGTCTCGAGGCGGTCGGAGAGGTCGGCGACCTCGGCCTCGAGCATGCTGAGCTCGGCGAAGCGGCTCATGGCCATCTCGATGGCGGGCAGCAGGTCCGTCTTGGAGAACGGCTTGACCAGGTAGGCCATGGCGCCTGCGTCCCGGGCCCGCTCGACCAGGTCTCGCTGGGAGAAGGCCGTGAGGATGACGACGGGGGCGATGCGCTTGCCGGCGATGGCCTCGGCAGCGGCGATGCCGTCCAGGACGGGCATCTTGACGTCGAGGATGACCAGGTCCGGCGTGAGCTCCTCGGCGAGCGCGATCGCGCGGGCGCCGTCGCCGGCCTCCCCGACGACGTGGAAGCCCTCCTCGGTGAGCATCTCGGCGAGGTCCATGCGGATGAGCGTCTCGTCCTCGGCGATGACCACGGTGCGGGTGGAGGGGGTGTCGGCGGCAGCGGGGTCCTGGGTCACTCGGACAGGTTATCCGCGACTCCCCCGACCTTCCTGCCCGGGAACCCGTGCGATCCCAGGAACGTGTCAGTGACGCCTCCCGCCGGACACGGACCGTGATCGGCTAGGGTTTCGGCCGATCAGCCCCGGTAGACCAACGGCAGAGTCGATGCTCTCAAACAGCATTCAGTGTGGGTTCGAATCCCACCCGGGGCACCGGCCAGCGGTGTCGGTCGTCACGGCTTCACTCAGGGTGTGCATCCCCTGTCACGACGCCTCGAGGTTCGGCGACTCCTCGACTCAGGGCTCTCGGTGTCGGCGTGCGCCCGGCTCACCGGCGTCTCACGCGCGACGGTGCGGGCCTGGCGCGACCACGAGGTCGCGCCACGGGTGCTCGAGTGCCCCCGGTGCGGTGGTGACGAGCTGTGCCCGCAGGGCTACGCCGCGCTCCTGGGCTACTACCTGGGTGACGGTTGCGTCTCGAGGGCCAGCCGGTGCTTCACCTTGCGCATCACCTGCGACGCCGCCTACCCGGCGATCATCGAGGACGTGGGGCGCCTCGTGTCAGCCCTCCACCCGGCAGCGGCCACCCACCTCGTCACCGCTCCCGGCTGCGTGGTCGTCCAGAAGGGGTGGACGCACTGGCCCTGCCTGTTCCCCCAGCACGGGCCGGGCCCCAAGCACGGAAGACCCATCGTCCTCGAGGACTGGCAGCGCGTGATCGTCGAGGCCCACCCGGCGGCGTTCCTGCGAGGCCTGTTCCACTCGGACGGCTCCCGGGTCGACAACCGCGTGCACCGGCCGGTCGCGGGACAGATGAAGCACTACGTCTATCCGCGCTGGCAGTTCACCAACTACTCCGCGGACATCCGTGAGCTCTGCTGCTGGGCCCTCGACCTGGTCGGCGTGGCGTGGCGGCAGTCCAACCGCCACCACATCAGCGTGTCCACCAGGGCCGGGGTGGCGCGCCTCGACGCCCTGATCGGGCTCAAGCAGTGACGCCGGCGCCGGCCCTGGAGGGCATGGGAGGGACGGGGGGTCGGCAGGTCGAACGGCGCGACCCGGCTCAGCCCTGGCGTCGGTAGGCGGGCGCGACCTGGTTGATCGCGTCGCCCATCCGGTGGATGCGCAACGCGTTGGTGGAGCCCGGGATGCCCGGCGGGCTGCCCGCGATGATGACCACGAGCTCACCCTCCTCGACCCGGCCGATCTGCAGCAGCTGCTCGTCGACCTGGCGCACCATCTCGTCGGTGTGGTCGACCGCGACGGTCTTGAACGTCTCGACGCCCCACGTCAGCGAGAGCTGCGAACGCACCCGTGCCTCGGGCGTGAACGCGAGCACCGGGATCGGCCCGCGCAGCCGAGACATGCGCCGCGCCGAGTCGCCGCTCTGCGTGAACGCCACGACGTAGGACGCTCCCACCCGCGTGGCGACCTCCTCGGCCGCCTTGGTGATGACCCCGCCACGCGTGTGCGGGTCCCACTCGATGGTCTCGAACTGGCCGAGCTGTCGCGGCTCGAGCGCATGGCGCTCCGTGGCGGTGATGATGCGCGCCATGGTCTCGACGACGTGGATGGGGTGCTCCCCCACGCTCGTCTCCCCCGAGAGCATCACGGCGTCGGCACCGTCCAGGACGGCGTTGGCCACGTCGCTGGTCTCCGCACGGGTCGGTGACGGGCTGGTGATCATCGACTCCAGCATCTGCGTGGCGACGATCACCGGCTTGGCGTTGAGTCGGGCCTTCTCGATGATCTGCTTCTGCAGGAAGGGCACGTCCTCCAGGGGGCACTCCACCCCGAGGTCGCCGCGCGCGACCATGAACCCGTCGAAGGCCTCCACGATCTCGTCGAGGTTGTCGATGGCCTGCGGCTTCTCGATCTTCGCGATGACGGGCAGCCGCACACCCGCCTCGTCCATGATCCGGCGTACGTCGTCGACGTCGGCGGCGCTGCGCACGAAGCTCAGCGCGATGAAGTCGACCGAGAGCCCCAGCGCGAAGCGCAGGTCCTCGATGTCCTTCTCGGACAGCGCCGGGACGGACACGGCGACGCCGGGCAGGTTGATGCCCTTGTTGTTGCTGACCTTGCCGCCGACCAGCACCTCGCAGGTGACGTCGGTGTCGTCGACGCCGGTCACCCGCAGACGCACCTTGCCGTCGTCGATGAGGATGGGGTCGCCGACGTTGACGTCTCCGGGCAGCCCCTTGTAGGTGGTGCCGCAGATGGTGGCGTCCCCCGGCACGTCACGGGTGGTGACCGTCCAGACCTGCCCACGCCGCAGGACCACCGGGCCGTCCGCGAACGTCTCCAGCCTGATCTTGGGACCCTGCAGGTCGGCGAAGATCCCCACCCCGTGACCGCTCGCGTCGGCGGCCTCCCGCACGAGCCGGTAGGCCTCCGCGTGGTCGGCGTGGCTGCCGTGGCTCATGTTCAGCCGGGCGACGTCCATCCCGGCGTAGACGAGCTCACGGATACGCCGCTCGGAGTTGGTCGCAGGACCCAGGGTGCAGACGATCTTTGCTCTACGCACGGGACCACCCTAGCGCTACTTTGATCGATCCAACCACCTGGCGGCGACACGAGGCGCGCGAGGCCGGGGCCACCGGTCGAGGCAGCGCGTCATGGTCTCGTCCGCTCCGGGACGAGCTCACGACGCGCCACCTCGGCGGTCCACCTCAGACGACGAGCGGCCGTGCGGTGGGCGGGATCGGGGCCGGCAGCGTGGTCGATCCCGTGAGGAACGTGTCGACCCCGGCGGCCGCGGCGCGCCCCTCGGCGATCGCCCACACGATGAGCGACTGACCGCGACCGGCGTCACCGGCCACGAACACGCCGGGCACCGATGCCATGTAGGACTTGTCGCGTGCGACGTTGCCGCGCTCGTCGAGGTCGACACCGAGCTGCTCGACCAGGCCCGGGGTCTCGGGTCCGGTGAAGCCCATCGCGAAGAGCACCAGGTCGGCGGGGATCTCGCGCTGGCTGCCCTCGATCTCGGTGAGCCTGCCGTTCTCGAAGACCACGTCGACCAGGCTCAGCGCCCGCACGTTGCCGTGCTCGTCACCCAGGAACTCCTTGGTCGAGACGGCGTAGACGCGCTCGCCGGCCTCCTCGTGCGCCGAGGAGACTCGGAAGGTCATCGGGTAGGTCGGCCATGGCTGGCCCGCGGGACGGGCCTCGGGGGGCTCGGGCATGATCTCGAGCTGCGTGATGGAGGCCGCGCCCTGACGCGTCGACGTGCCGAGGCAGTCGGCCCCGGTGTCGCCGCCGCCGATGATCACCACGTGCTTGCCGTCGGCGCGGATCTGCCCCTCGACCTCCTCGCCGAGAGCGACCCGGTTGGCCTGCGGGAGGAACTCCATGGCCTGGTGGATGCCGCTGAGCTCGCGACCGGGCGCGTCGAGGTCTCGCGCGACCGTGGAGCCCGTGGCGATGACCACGGCGTCGTAGCGCTCGCGCAGCTTGTCGCCGGTGAGCTCGTCCCCGACGTCGACGCCGGTGCGGAACACCGTGCCCTCGCGCTTCATCTGCTCGACGCGGCGCTCGACGTGCTTCTTCTCCATCTTGAACTCGGGGATGCCGTAGCGCAGCAGTCCCCCGACCTTGTCGGCCCGCTCGTAGACGGCCACGGTGTGGCCGGCGCGGGTGAGCTGCTGGGCCGCGGCCAGGCCGGCCGGACCGGAGCCGATCACGGCCACGGTGCGACCCGAGAGCCACTCCGGCGGCTGTGGCCGGACGAACCCGGACTCCCAGGCCTTGTCGATGATCGAGACCTCGACGTTCTTGATGGTGACCGGGTCCTGGTTGATGCCGAGCACGCAGGCGGTCTCGCAGGGCGCCGGGCAGAGCCGACCGGTGAACTCCGGGAAGTTGTTGGTCGCGTGCAGACGCTCGATGGCGCCCTCCCAGTCGTCGCGCCAGACCAGGTCGTTCCACTCGGGGATGATGTTGCCCAGCGGGCATCCCTGGTGGCAGAACGGGATGCCGCAGTCCATGCAGCGCCCGGCCTGCTTGCTGATGATGGGCAGCAGGGCCCGGCCGATCCCGTCGGGATAGACCTCGTTCCAGTCCTGGACCCGCTCGTCGACCGGACGCCGCTTCGCGACCTCGCGACCGTCCTTGAGGAATCCCTTCGGGTCAGCCATGGAGCGCCTCCATCATCGCGTGAGCGATCTCGTTCTCGTCGCACCCGTCGGCCTCGGCCTTCGCCTTGGCCTCGAGCACGATGCGGTAGTCACGCGGCATGACCTCGGTGAACCGGGTCAGGGCCGTGTCCCAGTCGGCGAGCAGCTCCTCGGCGACCGGGGAGCCGGTCTCCTCGAAGTGCCCGCGGACCATCTGCTCGAGCTCGAGGGCCGCGTCGCCGGTGACGGGGCCCAGCTCGACGAGCTCGCGGTTGACGCGGAACTCCTTGAGGTCCAGCACCCAGGCCACGCCGCCGGACATGCCGGCCGCGAAGTTGCGCCCGGTCTTGCCCAGCACGACCACCCGGCCGCCGGTCATGTATTCGCAGCCGTGGTCGCCCACGCCCTCGGCGACCACCCAGGCGCCGGAGTTGCGCACGGCGAAGCGCTCGCCGCAGCCGCCGCGCAGGAAGATCTGCCCGCTCGTCGCACCGTAGGCGATCGTGTTGCCGGCGATGATCTGCTCGTCACTGCGGAAGGTCGCTGCCCGGTCGGGGCGTACGACGATCCGGCCGCCCGAGAGTCCCTTGCCGACGTAGTCGTTGGCATCGCCCTCGAGCCGCAGCGTCACTCCCCGGGGCAGGAACGCCCCGAAGGACTGCCCCGCCGAGCCGAGGAACGTCAGGTCGATCGTCCCCTCCGGGAGTCCCTCGCCGCCGTACTTCTTGGTGACCTCGTGGCCGAGGATCGTGCCGACCGAGCGGTTGACGTTGCGGATCGCCACCTGGGCCCGGACGGGCTCGCCGCTCTCGAGCGCCGGCTGGGCCAGCGGCACCAGCTGGGTGACGTCGAGCGAGCGCTCCAGGCCGTGGTCCTGGGTCTTGGTGCACCGCAGGGTCTGCTCGGGGAACGCACTCGTGTCGGGTGCGTGCAGGATCGGCGTCACGTCCAGCCCGGAGGCCTTCCAGTGCTCCACCGCGTGCGCGACGTCGAGCGCGCCGACCTGGCCGATCGCCTCGTCGAGGGTCCGGAACCCGAGCTGCGCGAGCAGCTCGCGGACCTCCTCGGCGATGTAGGTGAAGAAGTTGACGATGTAGTCGGCCTTGCCGGAGAAGCGCTCGCGCAGGACGGGGTTCTGCGTCGCCACGCCCACGGGGCAGGTGTCGAGGTGGCACACCCGCATCAGGATGCAGCCGGAGACCACCAGCGGTGCGGTGGCGAAGCCGAACTCCTCGGCGCCCAGCAGCGCGGCGATGACCACGTCACGGCCGGTCTTGAGCTGACCGTCGGCCTGGACGACGATGCGGTCGCGCAGCCCGTTGAGCAGCAGGGTCTGCTGGGTCTCGGCGAGACCGAGCTCCCACGGACCGCCCGCGTGCTTGAGCGACGTCAGCGGCGACGCGCCGGTGCCGCCGTCGTGCCCCGAGATCAGCACCACGTCGGCGTGGGCCTTGGAGACGCCTGCCGCCACGGTGCCGACACCGACCTCGGAGACCAGCTTGACGTGGACCCGTGCCGCCGGGTTGGCGTTCTTGAGGTCGTGGATCAGCTGGGCGAGGTCCTCGATGGAGTAGATGTCGTGGTGCGGCGGGGGGCTGATGAGGCCCACGCCCGGCGTGGAGTGCCGGGTCTTGGCCACCCACGGGTAGACCTTGTTGCCGGGCAGCTGCCCGCCCTCGCCGGGCTTGGCGCCCTGCGCCATCTTGATCTGGATGTCGTCGGCGTTGGTGAGGTATTCCGACGTCACGCCGAAGCGGCCGGACGCGACCTGCTTGATCGAGCTGCGGCGCTCGGGGTCGTAGAGCCGGTCGGCGTCCTCGCCGCCCTCCCCGGTGTTGGACTTGCCGCCCAGCCGGTTCATGGCGATCGCCAGGGTCTCGTGCGCCTCCTTGCTGATGGAGCCGTAGGACATGGCCCCGGTGGAGAAGCGCTTGACGATCTCCGAGACCGGCTCGACCTCGTCGATGTCGATCGCCTCGCGACCGACCTCGCCCGCGTCGCGGAAGCGGAAGAGCCCGCGCAGCGTCATCAACCGCTCCGACTGCTCGTCGATCGCGGAGGTGTACTGCTTGAAGATGTCGTAGCGACCGGTGCGGGTGGCGTGCTGGAGGCGGAAGACCGTCTCGGGGTCGAAGAGGTGCGGCTCGCCCTCGCGACGCCACTGGTACTCACCGCCGACCGCCAGCTCGCGGTGGGCGGGCAGGATGCCGCCGCGGGGGTACGCCGTGGCGTGGCGCAGCGCGACCTCCTCGGCGATCGTGTCCAGCTCGATCCCGCCGAGCTTGGAGGTCGTGCCGGTGAAGTAGCGCTCGACGACGGTCTGGGAGATCCCGACGGCCTCGAAGATCTGGGCGCCGGTGTAGGACGCGACGGTCGAGACGCCCATCTTCGACATCACCTTGAGGACGCCCTTGCCGAGTGCCTTCACCAGGTTGGCGACGGCCTGCTCGGGCTCGATCTTGACGTAGTAGCCCTCGCGGGCGAGGTCCTCGACGGACTCCATCGCGAGGTAGGGGTTGACCGCTGCCGCGCCGTAGCCGACCAGCAGGGCCACGTGGTGGACCTCGCGGACGTCCCCTGTCTCCACGAGGAGGCCCACCTGGGTGCGGGTCTTCTCGCGCACCAGGTGGTGGTGCACGGCCGCGGTGAGCAGCAGCGACGGGATCGGCGCGAGCTCGGCGGTCGAGTGCCGGTCGGACAGCACGATGATGCGAGCGCCGTCCGAGATCGCCTGCGACACCTCGGCGCAGATCTCGTCGATGCGGTGCGCCAGCGCGCCCCCGCCGCCCTCGACCTCGTAGAGGCCACGGGCCACGTGGGTGATGAAGCCGGGCATGTCGCCGTCACGGTTGATGTGGCGGATCTTGGCGAGGTCGTCGTTGCTGATGACCGGGAAGGGCAGCACGACCTGGCGGCACGAGGCCGGGGTGGGGTCGAGCAGGTTGGACTCCGGTCCGATCGTGCCGTTGAGCGAGGTGACGAGCTCCTCGCGGATCGCGTCGAGCGGCGGGTTCGTGACCTGCGCGAAGAGCTGGCTGAAGTAGTCGAAGAGCAGCCGGGGCTTCTCGCTGAGCGCAGCGATCGGGGTGTCGGTGCCCATCGACCCCAGGGGCTCTCCCCCGGTGTTGGCCATCGGTGTCAGCAGGACGCGCAGCTCCTCCTCGGTGTAGCCGAAGATCTGCTGGCGCCGCGTCACCGAGGCGTGGGTGTGCACGATGTGCTCGCGCTCGGGGATGTCGTCGAGGTGGATCAGCCCGGCGTGGAGCCACTCGCCGTAGGGGTTCTCCGCGGCGAGCCCGGTCTTGATCTCCTCGTCCTCGATGATGCGGTGCTCGTCGGTGTCGACGAGGAACATCCGGCCCGGCTGGAGCCGGCCCTTGCGCACGATCGTGGCGGGGTCGAGGTCGAGGACGCCGACCTCGGAGGCCAGGACGACCAGGCCGTCGTCGGTGACCCAGTAGCGCGAGGGGCGCAGTCCGTTGCGGTCGAGCACGGCACCGATCTGGGAACCGTCGGTGAACACGACGCACGCCGGTCCGTCCCACGGCTCCATCAGCGCCGAGTGGAAGGAGTAGAACTCGCGACGCTTCTGGTCCATCTCGGTGTGGTTCTCCCACGCCTCCGGGATCATCATCAGCATCGCGTGGGGCAGGCTGCGCCCGCCCATGTGGAGCAGCTCGAGGACCTCGTCGAAGGACGCGGAGTCCGAGGCGCCCGGGGAGACGATCGGGAAGACCCGCTCCAGGTCACCGGGGATCAGGTCGCTCGAGAGGAGAGCCTCGCGGGCCCGCATCCAGTTGCGGTTGCCCATGACGGTGTTGATCTCGCCGTTGTGGGCGATGAACCGGAACGGGTGCGACAGCGGCCAGCTCGGGAACGTGTTGGTCGAGAACCGGGAGTGGACGACGGCCAGCGCCGAGGCCACGCGCTCGTCGACGAGGTCGGGGAAGAAGTTGTCCAGCTGGTCGGTGGTGAGCATGCCCTTGTAGAGCATGGTGCGCGCTGACAGGGACGCGAAGTAGACGTCGGTGTCGCGCTCGGCCCGCTTGCGCAGGCAGAAGGCCATGCGCTCGAGCGACATGCCGGTCACCCGCTGGCGCGCGCCGGCGACGAAGAGCTGCTTGAAGGTCGGCATCACGCCCTGGGCGGTGGCGCCCAGGACCGAGGGGTCCGTCGGGACGTCACGCCAACCGAGGACGGCGAGGCCCTCCTCGGCGGCGATCTCCTCGATGCGACGCACGGTCTCGGCGACCAGGTCGTCGCCACCGGGCAGGAACGCCGTGCCGACGGCGTAGGAGTGGGCGGGCGGGAGGTCGAAGTCGACCACGGCGCGCAGGAACTCGTCCGGCACCTGCAGCAGGATGCCGGCTCCGTCACCCGAGTTGGGCTCCGCGCCTGCGGCACCGCGGTGCTCGAGGTTGCGCAGAGCGGTCAGTGCCTTGGCCACGATGTCGTGGCTGGCCTCCCCCGTCAGGGTCGCCACGAAGGCAACGCCACAGGCGTCCTTCTCGTGGCGAGGGTCGTAGAGCCCCTGGGGCGGCGGGAACGCGTGCGAGTAGGGCACTGGGTTCTCCCGTCGTCGTCATGTGCAGGAAGACCTGCAACGTGTGGGCGCAAGGGACGACGTTGGCCCACGCGGCGGAGCGGCAAGATTACCACCCGACCACCGCACGGAGCCGCGCGTGGCCGTGCGACGGACGTCTCAGGTCGAGGCGTCCTCGGAGGCATCCTCGGGGGCGCCCTCGGAGCTGTCCTCGGAGCTGTCCTGCGGGGCGCCCTCGGGGCTGTCCTCCGGGGCCGTCTCGGGGGCCCGGCCCGGCAGCCAGATGTCCTCGTCGCGTCCGGGGCGAAGGCGGGCACTGATGACGAAGTAGAGCGCCGCGGCGACGAACAGCACGATCGAGACCCACACGTTGAACCGCAGGCCACCGACGTCGCTCAGCTCGACGGTGTCGATGCGGAGGTCCTCGATCCACCCTCGTCCGGCGGTGTAGGCCATCACGTAGAGCGCAGCCACACGACCGTGACCGAGCCGGAGCTTGCGATCAGCCAGGATGACCAGCGCGAAGGCGGCGAGGTTCCACAGGAACTCGTAGAGGTAGGTCGGGTGGAAGGTGGTCCCGGCGGGGAAGGTGAGTCCCGACGGATAGTTGGCCGCGTCGATCTCGAGTCCCCACGGCAGGTCGGTGGGGCGTCCGTAGAGCTCCTGGTTGAACCAGTTGCCCCAACGGCCGATGGCCTGGGCGACCAGGACGCCCGGCGCCAGCGCGTCCAGCACCGGGAGCAGCCGGATGCCCTTGTGCCGGGCACCGAGGTAGATCCCGAGCGCACCCAGCGCCACGCCGCCCCAGATCCCGAGACCGCCTCGCCACACGTAGAGAGCGGTGACCGGGTTGTTGCCGTCACCGAAGTAGAGCCCGTGGTCGGTGGCCACGTGGTAGAGCCGGGCCCCGAGGAGACCGAAGGGAACCCCCCAGATGGCCAGGTCCTGGATGTCGCCCGGGCGACCTCCGCGCGCCACCCAGCGGCGCTCGCCGATCCAGATCGCGACCACGATGCCGAGGATGATCGACAGGGCGTAGCCGCGCAGCGGGACGGGGCCGACGTACCAGACGCCGCTGCTGGGGCTGGGGATGGAGAGTGCTGTGAGGGTCAGGAGGTCGGGCATCAGGGCTCCTCGCCGAGCAGGGTGTGGATGTCGTCGGCGAACTCCGCCTGCGACGTGTCCTGGCTCCAGTAGACCGGAGCCCGGTCGTCGCTGTCGATCGCGGTGACCTGCGTGCTGTGGCCGCCCAGGTCGAAGCCGCCGGTCGGCAGCTCGACGCCGTCGTTGACGTAGACGGCCAGGGGGCGCCCCACGTCGATGATCGTCTCGATGTCGCCCGTGAGACCGGTGAAGTCGGCGTCGAAGCGGTCGAGGTAGCGGCGCAGGGCGCTCTCGGTGTCGCGGACCGGGTCGGTGGTCACGAAGACGACCTCGACCTGGTCGCGGTCGGCCTCGTCGAGCCGGTCGATCGCACCGGCCAGGGAGGCCATCACGGTCTGGCAGATGTCGGGGCAGTTGCTGTAGCCGAAGAACACCAGGCTCAGCCGCTTGTCGGTGTCGGCCGCCAGGGAGTAGTCGGCACCGCTGGTGTCGGTGAGCGCGATGTCGGGCACCGGCAGCGGGTTGTCGAGCGTCTGGCCGTTGAAGCCGCCCTCGGCGCTCGCGTCGCTGCTGCACCCGGAGGCGACGAGCACCAGGAGCAGGGCCGACGCCAGCCCGGCCCGACCTCGACCGGACCGCCAGGGGCTAGGCACGTCGTACTCCGGCGGCGAGGTCCTCGGTCAGGGCCGCGAGCGCGCGCAGCCCGGCGGCGCGGTCGTCGTGGTCGAGCAGTGCTCGCACGAAGGCGGAGCCGACGATGACACCGTCGGCGTAGGAGGCGACCTCGGCGGCCTGGTCGCCGGTGCTGACCCCGAGGCCGACGCAGACCGGCAGGTCGGTGGTCGCCTTGGTGCGCGCGACCAGGGGGCCGGCGAGGTCGCTGGTGGTCGTGCGGGCCCCGGTCACCCCCATGACGGCGGTGGCGTAGACGAAACCACGGCACGCGGCCGTGGTCATCGCGACGCGGCTGTCGGTGGAGGAGGGCGCCACCAGGAAGATCTTGTCGAGCCCGTGCTCGTCGGCGGCTGCGATCCACTCGGGTGCGCTGTCCGGCGTCAGGTCGGGGGTGATCAGGCCGGCTCCCCCGGCGTTGGCCAGGTCGGCGGCGAACCGCGCCACGCCTCGCCCCTGGTTGCCGCCACCGCTGAGGCGTCCGTAGCTCTCCACGGGGTTCCAGTAGGTCATCACGACCGTGGGCGTGCCGGTGGCGGCCACGGCCTCGACGGTCCGCAGCACGTCGGCGGTGCGCACCCCGCCCTCGAGCGCCCGCTGGGCCGCGGCCTGGATGGTCGGGCCGTCCATGACGGGGTCGCTGTAGGGCAGGCCCACCTCGATCACGTCGCAGCCGGAGTCGACCAGGCAGCGCAGGGCGTCGATGCCGCCGGCGACGTCGGGGAAACCGGCCGGCAGGTAGCCGACCAGCGCGGCGCGGCCCTCGGCGCGGGTCCGCTCGAACGCGGCGCTGCAGGTGGTGGTCGTGGCGCTCACAGGTCGAACCACTCCATCGCGGTCTCCATGTCCTTGTCGCCCCGGCCGCTGAGGTTGACCAGCACGGTGGCGTCGGGGCCCTTCTCGGCACCGAGCCGCTCAGCGACGCGCAGCGCCCCGGCGATCGCGTGGGCGGACTCGATGGCCGGGATGATGCCCTCGGTGCGGCTCAGCAGCGCCATGGCGTCCATCGCCTCGGCGTCCGTGATCGGGAGGTAGGTGCCGCGCCCGATCTTGGCGAGGTGGGCGTGCTGGGGCCCCACGCCCGGGTAGTCGAGGCCGGCGGAGATCGAGTGGGACTCGATCGTCTGACCGTCCTCGTCCTGGAGGACGTAGGTGCGGGCGCCGTGCAGCACCCCGCTGTCGCCCTGGTGGATGGTGGCGGCGTGGCGACCGGTCTCGACGCCGTCACCACCCGGCTCGAAGCCGTAGATCGCGACGTCCGCGTCGTCGAGGAAGGCCTGGAACAGCCCGATGGCGTTGGACCCGCCACCCACGCAGGCGGCGATGGCGTCGGGCAGGCGGCCGTAACGCTCCAGGCACTGCGCGCGCGCCTCGTCGCCGATGCCGCGGGCGAAGTCGCGCACCATGCTCGGGAAGGGGTGCGGACCGGCTGCCGTGCCGAAGAGGTACGCCGTGTGGTCGACGCTCGCGACCCAGTCGCGCATGGCCTCGTTGATGGCGTCCTTGAGCGTGGCGCTGCCGCTGTCGACCGGGATCACCTTGGCGCCGAGCAGGTGCATGCGCGCGACGTTGAGCGCTTGGCGCTTGACGTCGACGGCGCCCATGTAGACGGTGCACTCGAGACCGAAGTAGGCAGCGGCCGTGGCGCTGGCGACGCCGTGCTGGCCCGCGCCCGTCTCCGCGATGACCCGCTGCTTGCCCATGCGCCTGGTGAGCAGCGCCTGGCCGAGCACGTTGCGGATCTTGTGCGCGCCGGTGTGGTTGAGGTCCTCGCGCTTGAGCAGGATCCGCGCGCCGACCTTGTCGGAGAGCCGACGAGCCTCGTAGAGGGGGCTCGGCATGCCGCCGTAGTCGCGGCAGATCGTCGCGAAGTCGCTGACGAACGTCGGGTCGGCCATGGCGTCCTGCCAGGCCTCGGTGAGCTCGTCGAGGGCGGCGACGAGCGCCTCGGGCATGAACCGGCCGCCGAAGTCGCCGAACCAGCCCTGCGCGTCGGCGTCGAAGCTCGACGGCGGGAGCACCGGCGCCGGGCCGGCCGGGGTGCCGGCCGGGGTGCCGGCCGGGGTGCTGGTGGTGCTGCTCATGCCTCGACTCCTGTCATCGCTGCGACCGCGTCCGAGGGGGCGCCGTCCTTGACCAGTGCCTCACCGACGAGCACCACGCGGGCTCCCTCGCCGACGAAGCGGGTGACGTCCTGCGGCCCGGAGATCCCCGACTCGGCGACCAGCACCCGGTCCGCGGGGACCAGCGGCGCGAGGCGGCCGAAGGTGTCGTTGTCGACGGCGAGCGTCTTGAGGTTGCGCGCGTTGACGCCGATGAGCTCGGCGCCCAGCGCCACGGCCCGCTCGGTCTCGGGCTCGTCGTGGACCTCCACGAGGACGGTGAGGCCGAGCTCGCGCGCCTCGTCGTGCAGGCGGTGCAGCATGTCGTCGTCGAGCGCGGCGACGATGAGCAGGACCAGGTCGGCCCCCGCCGCTCGCGACTCGAGCACCTGATAGCTCGAGACCATGAAGTCCTTGCGCAGCACCGGGGTGGTGACGGCTGCGCGCACGGCCCGCAGGTCCTCGAGGCTGCCGCCGAAACGGCGCTGCTCGGTCAGCACGCTGATCGCGGCGGCTCCCCCGGCGGCGTAGGCGGTCGCGAGCGCGGCAGGGTCGGCGATGTCGGCGAGGTCGCCCTTGCTGGGGCTGCGGCGCTTGACCTCCGCGATGACGCTGGAGCCCGGCGTCCGGAAGTGCGGCATCGGGTCGCGTGCCGCGTCGACGTCGGCGAGCGCGGCGCGCAGGTCCGCCACCGAGACGTCTGCCTGGCGGCCCGCGAGGTCCGTCCGCACCCCGTCGACGATGTCGTCGAGCACGGACATGACTACCTCCTGGGTCGGGCCCCGGGACAGGGTGCTGGATCGGTCCTGAGGACGGGCATTGCGCTGCCACGAGTCTGTCATGTGAGGCCTTAGGGTCCTCACAGCGGTCATGCCGCTGGACCGGCCCATTCGTCGAGAGGGAATCCCCATGAGCTACGACCAGCCCCCGCCCCCGCCGCCGCCGCAGTACGGCGCACCGCCCCCGGGCTACGGCGGGCAGCCCCCCAAGAACTCCGCCATGGCGATCTCGGCCCTGGTGCTCGGCATCATCGGCGCGATCCCCTGCTTCTGGGGATGCTTCGTCTTCTCCGGCGGAGGTGTCGTGCTCGGCATGCTCGCCAAGAAGGAGATCCGGGAGTCCAACGGCGCCAAGAAGGGCGCCGGGCTCGCGCAGTGGGGCTTCATCCTCGGCATCGTCGGCCTCGTGCTGGGCGTCCTCTACTGGATCCTCTTCGCCACCGGTGCGATCGACTTCGACTACGAGTTCGGCACCAGCTGACGAGCACTCAGGGAGCCAACCAGGATCCCGAGAGGTTGCGCAGGACGGTGAAGACCGCCATCAGCGCGACCACCGTCAGGGCGACGCGGGAGACGCTCGTCATCGAGAGCTGACGCCGGTGACCGCGCCACCGGTCGAGGGTCCAGAGCGCCAGCCCGGCGACCAGGAACGGCAGCGCGATGATGAAGGCGAGGTTGCTGGACGCGGCGTCGACGACCTGACCGTTGGTCAGGTCGTTGACGGCGCGCAGGCCGCCGCAACCGGGGCACCAGAAGCCGAGCGCCGCGCTGGGGCAGAAGCCCCAGCTGCCCTGTGCGTGCGGGTCCCGCAGGTGCAGGGCGACGACGGCTGCGCCCAGCGTGCCGATGGTCGTCAGCGGCGCGACCATGCGCTGCCCCCGCGTCTGCGGTGGCGCGGCGGGTGCTGGCGGGGCCGTCGTCGGCTGCTGGGTCACGACATCGCTCAGTGTGCGTGCGACTCGTGCATGCCGAGCTTGGCCATGACGACGAAGAGGACGCCGGCGGCGACCAGGATGGCCACGCCGATCCAGAAGATGAGGAAGCTCATCGGGCTGAGCATGAGGCCGACACCTCCGACCACGAAGCCGAGCAGGCCGACGACCACAGCCGTCCAGGCAGCCGGAGTGTTGCCGTGGTTGTCAGACATGCAGGGCTCCTTGCGATGGGTCGTGCGTCAGGGCGCGCACGATGATGCGGTACGTCGGGTGGTGCGGGGCCAGTCTATTCAGGGGTGGTCATCGCGTGGGGTCGCGACCCTCGTCGATGGCCTTCCAGATCTCCAGGCTCGACGGCTCCTCGGCCGGGTCCGCGCCCGCCCGAGGGGCACCGCTCACGCGGTCGCCGGCCTCATGGTCACCGGCCTCGTGGTCGCCGGGCGCGTGGTCGCCGGGCGCGTCGTACCGGGTGCCCATCTCCGGCCAGCGGCCCACCTGGCGCACGGCGACCGCCGCCGGCACGACGGCGAGGACCGAGAGCGCCAGCGCCGCCCAGAACCACCACGTGAAGTCGACCACCGGTGTCGCCCCGATGTCGCGGAAGTCGTCCCGGTAGGAGTCGAGGATGATCCCGCGCCCCAGCGCGACGGACAGCGCGGCGCCGAGTGCCGCGACGAGCCCGAGGACGGCGACCCCTCGTCGTACGACGCGACGGGTCACGAGCACGACCCCCCAGCAGGCGAGGACCACCAGGCTGAGCGTCAGGCCCAGCGGGACCTGGGAGCCCTCCTGCAGGTCGGAGTAGACGACGCCGCTCTCGGTGGGGCGGGCCGTCGCCAGGGTCTGGTTGGTGGCGATGGCGGTGAGGCCGGCGGTCGCGAGGCCGGCGAGCACCGTGGGGCCGAAGGTGGACCTAGCCACGGGACGTCACGTCGAGGACCACGGCGTCGAAGCAGGTGTGGTCGCCGGTGTGGCAGGCGGCGCCGACCTGGTCGACCTTGACCAGCAGGGTGTCCCCGTCGCAGTCCAGGCGCACGTCCTTGACCCACTGGAGGTGCCCGGAGGTGTCGCCCTTGACCCAGTACTCCCGGCGCGAGCGGCTCCAGTAGGTCGCGCGGCCGGTCGTGAGCGTGCGGTGCAGCGCCTCGTCGTCCATCCAGCCGAGCATCAGCACCTCGAGGGTGTCGTGCTGCTGGACCACGGCGGGCACGAGACCCTCGGCCGAGTGCTTGAGCAGGGCGGCGATGGCCGGGTCGAGTGTCTCCACCGACCCAGTATCGCCGCCCTGCCTCGTGCCTGACGAACCCTCAGCGCCGGACGTTCACCCGACGGACCAGGGTCTGCGTCCGGACCCGCGACTCACCGAGGTACTTGACCTTGATGACCTGGCGGCCCGGCTTGAGGGCACGCAGTCGCAGGACCACCTGACCGTTGCGCAGCTTGCCGCTCGCGATCTTGACGCCCTGACGGAGCACCTGCACCGTGCCGCGCACGGGGTTGGCGTCGTCGGCCTTGACCCGCACGTTGAGGGTGAAGGGACGCTTGGCCCGGACGACGCGCGTCTGGATCAGCGCCCGTGCCTTCACGATCGAGGTGGGGCGTGTGGTGCGGACCACCGGGTCACCGGTGGTGCCGGTGTAGGTGACTCGCACCGCGAGCCGCTTGCCGAGGTCGTTGCCGCCCACGGAGTAGCTGCCGTCGGTCTCACCGGCCACGGGGACCCCCGAGCGCAGCCACTGGAAGGTGACCTCGGCCGAGGAGGGCGTGTAGCTGCCGACGTCGACGACCAGGATGTTGCCCGGTCGCGCGGTGCCGGTGGTGCGGGGACCCTGCGTGACCTCGACCGGCTCGGAACCCTCCGGGGGCGCCTCGGTGACCGGGGCCGTCTGGAGCGACGTCGCGGTGCCGTCGACGAGGCCGTCCTTGCGGGCAGTGACCGTCACCGAGATCCGACGTCCGACGTTGCCCTCGATCGGCGTGTACGTCGCGGCGACGGCTCCGGCGATCGGTGTGCCGTCGGCCAGCCACTGGTAGGCGAAGGACGTCGGGGTCGGCGTCCAGGAACCGTTGCTGGCCCTCAGCGTCGAGCCCGCCTGCGGCGTGCCGGAGACGACCGGGGCCGCGGTGTTGACGAAGTCGGACTGCTTGACCGCGACCGTCTGGGTCGAGGTCGCGACTCCGTCGGAGTTGTCGGCCCTGCTCGCGGTGACGCGGGCCGAGAGGCGCTTTCCGACGTCACCGGTGACGGGCTTGTAGGAGGAGGCGGTGGCTCCGGTGATCGCGGTGCCGTCGGCCAGCCACTGGTAGGCGAACGACGTCGGGACCGGGGTCCAGGTGCCGTTCGTGGTGGTCAGTGTGCCGCCGACGACCGGGGAGCCGGAGACGGTCGGCAGCCCGTTGTTGACGATCGGGTCGGAGGCGACGGCCGCGGTCGGCTGGGACGAGGCCACCCCGGGGCCGTAGCCCGGGGACTGGGCGGTCACGCGGACCACCAGGCTCTTGCCGACCTCGGCCGCGGTGGGCACGAAGGTGGTCGTGGTGGCTCCGGTGATGACCTGCCCGTTGGCGAGCCACTGGTAGGCGAAGGTCGGGTTGGCCACGGACCAGGTGCCGGGGCTCGCGGTCAGCGTCTTGCCGACCTTGGGCTCCCCGGCGATCGTCGGTGCCGCCGTGTTGCGGAGGCCACCGGCGACGACCGTCACCGTGGGCTTGGAGTCCACGGCCTCACCGCCGGCGGGGACCTTGCCACTGGTCTCGGTCACCCGCAGCTTGAGCACCTTGCCCTGCTGGGCGGGAGTGATCGCCAGCGTCTTGGTCGTGGCACCCGAGATGGCCTGGGCGCCGGCGAACCACTGGTAGGTGTAGGTGCCTGCCTTGCTCCACCGACCGTCGGTCCCGGTCAGGGTCTCCCCCACCGCGGCCTTGCCGGTCACGATCGGGATCTGCCGGTTCTCGATGTCGGGGCTGGTCGAGCTGTTGGTGACCTGGCCGGTGCGCGGGCTGAGCTCCCTCACCGGAGTCTCGCCGGTGGCAGTCGCGGTCACCGCGACGGCGTAGGTGTCGGAGACCGAGCTGGACGGGAACGGGAACGGGAACGACGAGGCTGTGGGGATGGTGAAGGTCTTGTTCCTGCTGACGGGCGCGCTGGTCGGAGCGCCCTGCGCGTCGTAGCCGAACCATTCGTAGGTGAATGTCAGGTCGTCGCGAGACCAGGTCCCGGGGTCGGCCGTGAGCGTCTGGCCCTGTTGGTTGAGACCAGAGATCCACGGTCGTTCGATGGCCCTGATGCTGGCGTTGTCGAGCTGGATGTCGATGCCCGTGACGGCGTTGTCCGCGACGACGACGTCGTCGGCATCGGCGTAGGTGTCGGCGTTCGGGAAGAAGCGCGTCGTCGACGGGGAGCCGCCGGTCGCGCTCACGCGGTAGGTGCGCTTGCGGACGCTGACGGAGTAGGACCCGTCGCTCTGGGTCGCAGGGCGCTGCTGCGTCGTTGCGTTCACGACGTCGCTCAGGACCGGAGCACCGTCGACGACGTTCTCGACGAATCGATAGGCAGGATTGATCTGGGCGTCCTTGAGCGGCGCGCCCGCGGCGTCCGTGACGGTGCCCTGCAGCAGCTGCTTGGCGGGGAGGGCGAACTTCTGGTTCGTGAGCGACTGCTCTCGCCCGAGAGTCACGTCGGGAGCCTGGTCGAGACCCACCAGGCCCGGGAGGAACCCGGCCTCGCCGACATCGGCGCCGTCGAAGCGCAGACGGTAGGCGTCGGCAGGGACGCTGAAGGAGAAGGACCCCGCGTTGGTCAGAACCTGACCCGCGACCTCTCGCCACTCGGTGTGCGAGGGACCACCCTGCTCGCCCTTCTCGGTGTAGGTGACGCGACGCACGATGGCGACGCGGCCCGCTTTTCCGTAGGAGGAGCCGTCAGGCTCAGCGACCGTGCCCGCGAAGACGCTGAGCGTCGGCAGGACCGCGTCGCGAGCGGTGAGCGTCTGGTTGGGCGCGACCGTGAGGTTGGTGCCCTCGTCGGCGACGGTCGCGGCGGGGAAGAAGATGGTCGAGCGGCCGGGCTTGGTGAACTCGAGGCGGAAGGGGGTGTTGGTGCGGTCGATCGACAGCTTGTAGACACCCTCGGTGTTCGTGGTGGCTGGGCCTGCGATGGGCGGTGTCGAAGTCCCCCAGGTCTTGCCCGCGGCGCTGTAGACGACCGGGGTCACCTTGACCCCGGGGACCGGGGCTCCGGTTGGGTCGGTGACCGTGCCTGTCACCGACGTCTGAGCGGTCAGGCTGAGGTCGACCAGGTCGTTCGCGACGGGGTTGGTGGCGGGGAAGCGCTGCGCGGCGGCCCTGCTCTCCACGCCGGAGGTCGACGGTGCTGTGGCGTTCTGGGGGTAGAACACCGCGGGGAATCCGCTGGAGACGAAGCGCACGACGTACTCACGGGCGGAGGCGGTGGGTGCGGTGAGCGAGTAGGTGCCGTCCTGCGCGGTGGTGGCCGAGGCCGCGAGCTCCTGGGTGACCTGGCCCGAGGCCTGCGTGACGGGGTACTCGACACGCACCTGGACGCCCGAGACCGGGTTGCTGCTCGCGCCGGTGACGACGCGACCGTCGAAGACGACCCCGGTGTTGGTGCTGAGCCGGACGTCGAGGCCGGGGACCGCGGTGCCCTTGACGGGGACGGCGGTCGCCGCCGACTCGCTCGTGGTGCCGGTCGGCGTGCCAGCGAGGTAGTAGGCGCTCCGGAACGCTGCGGCGGAGAACTGCACGACGTAGTCGCCCTGGGCGACCGAGGTCTTCCACTCACCCGACGGCGCGGTGGTGATGGGGGGCGACGCGACGGGAGTCAGCACGACGCCGCCGGTGCCGCCGCTCGCGGGAGAGCGGGTGAACAGCGCCACGTCGACGCCCTCGACCGGGATGCCGGAGGCGTTGGTGACCTTGCCGCCGATCTCGGTGGCGCCCGCACTGGCGAGTGCCGCGTTCAGATTCGACCGGTCCGACGCAGTGTCGCTCAGCACGATGGGCGTGTCGGTGTCCCGGGTGGCGGCGTTGTCGAAGAACTCCTTCGTGAAGCCGGCCTTCTCGAACGACACGGCGTAGGTGCCGTTGGGCACCGCCGCGAAGGAGTAGGTGCCGTCCGCGATCGTGGTCGCGGTCGGTGGGGTGCCCGCTGCCGGCTCGGCGAGCAGCGTCACGGTGACGCCGACCAGCCCGGCCCCCGCAATGGTCGAGCCGTCACTCACCTTGCCGGACACGGTGCCGGTGGCAGCCGCCTGAGCCGGCGCGAGCCCACCCATCAGCAGGGCGAGGACCGCGAGGAACACGATCGGGACGGCTCGTCTCAGGGGTGACGAGGGTGACGCAGGACGCATGGGGATACCTCTTCCGGGGAGCACCGACTGGCCCGTGACCGGACCGGTTCTGCTCCAACGGGGAGGCGGGGAGGGTGTTACCGGTGGGGCGCGAAATCAATGCCCGCCGGGGCAAATTAGGCGGGGTGGACTAAACCAGTGGCGCCGGATGCGGCCATCCGGTTGCCGGGACGCAGGAGGTCGGCTAACGGCCCTGCTGGGCGACCCACGAGGAGTGCAGGCCGGCGTAGATGCTGCCCTCCTCGGCCCTCAGCACGCTGTGGTGGCCGCGCTGGACGACCCGGCCCTGGTCGACGACCACGACCTCGTCGGCTCCCTCGGCGGTCGAGAGCCGGTGCGCGATCGTCACCGACGTGCGTCCGCTCATCAGCCGCTCGAGGGCGCGACCGATCCGCATCTCCAGGGCCGGGTCGACGGCACTGGTGGCCTCGTCGAGGACGAGCAGGTCGGGGTCGGCCAGGTGGGCGCGCAGCAGCGCGACCAGCTGACGCTCGCCCGCCGAGAGCGACTCCCCGCGCTGGCCGACGCGGGTCTCGAGCCCCTGTGGGAGGCCGGCGACCCAGTCGGCGAGCCCCAGCTCCTCCGCGCTGGCGAGGATGTCGGCCTCGCCGGCGTCGAGCTTGCCGTAGCGGACGTTGGCCGCGATGGTGTCGTCGAAGAGGAAACCCTCCTGCGGCACCAGCACGACGCTGGTGCGCAGCGACCGCTCGGAGATCCGGCGTACGTCGACGCCGTCGAGCAGGACGGCACCCTCGGAGGGGTCCATCAGCCGCGTGAGGAGCTTGGCGAAGGTCGACTTGCCCGAGCCGGTCTCCCCCACGATCGCGACGCGCCGACCGGCGTCGATGTCGAGCGTGACGTCGCGCAGGACCGGTGGACCGCCGGGATAGGCGAACTGCACGTCCTCGAACCGTACGTCGATCGGGCCGCGCGGCAGCACCTCGCCGTCGGGACCCGGGTCGACCAGGTCGGCGGGGGTGTCGAGGATCCCGATGACGCGTCGCCAGCCGGCGATCGCGTTCTGGGCGTCGGTGAGGATCTGGGTGCCCATCTGGACCGGTCCGACGAAGAGCGTCACGAGGAAGGCGAAGGCCAGCACCTCACCGGCGGTGATGTCGTCGGCGAAGCCCAGCCAGATGCCGACGATGAGCACGCCGGCGTTGGCCAGGCCGGCGGAGACGCCGCCCAGGGAGAAGGAGAAGGCGGTGAAGCCCTGGGCGCGGGTGCTGGCGACCTGGTGGGCCGAGATCGCCTCGTCGATGCGCACCTGCGTGCGGGCCTCGACCGCGTAGGAGCGCACGACCGCGGCGCCGACGACGGGCTCCGAGATGGCGGAGAGCAGGATCCCGACCTGGCGGCGGACCGTGGTGTAGGCGTCGGACAGCTTGCGCTGGAAGAACCGCAGCGACAAGAAGAGCGGGGCGAAGCAGAGCCACACCACGAGCGCGAGCTGCCAGGAGTAGAACAGCATCACGATGGTGGCGATGAGCACCTGGCCGATGCTCACCACGAAGAGCAGCCCACCGAAGACGAGGAACTGGCTGACCTGGTCGACGTCGCTGGTGACGCGCGAGACCAGCGCGCCGCGCCGCTCGGTGTTCTGCGTGAGCAGGGGCAGGTCGTGCACGTGACGGAACGCCTTGATGCGCAGTGTCGCCAGGCCGCGCTCCGAGGTCGTGAAGAGCCGCGTGGTCATGGCGTAGGAGGCATAGCTGGTGACCAGGATCGCGACGCCGGCCGCCACCCCCATCCAGGCCGTGTAGGAGACGTCCGGCCCCGACGACCCGTTGAGGCCCCGGTCGAGGGTCTGCTGCACGGCGATCGGGACGATGACCTGACCGACGGAGGCGAGGACCGCGAGGAGCAGCGTGCCGCGGATGCCCTCCTTGAGCTCGGGCGAGTGGGTCAGGCCACGGCGGATGGTGTCCATCGCCCCGAGGTCCTCGCCGGTCTCCATCACCGTGGAGCCGTCGGCCCTGGGCTGCTGGGTGGTCGTCACGCCGTCACCCCCTGCCCGGTCTGGCCGGGTCGTCCCGCGTGCTCGCCGTGCTCGGTGTCCTGCTCGTAGGCGTTGACCAGGTGGGCGTACGACGGGTTGCGCGTCAGCAGCTCGGCGTGCGTGCCGCGGTCGGCGATGCGGCCCCCCTCGAGGTGCAGCACCTCGTCGGCCAACCCGATCGTGGCCTTGCGGTAGGCCACCACGACCAACGTCGACCCGCCGGCACCGTCGGCACCGTCGGCACCGGTGGCCGCGAGCCCGGAGCGGAGACCGGCGAGGATCCGGGCCTCGACCTCGGGATCGACCGCGGAGGTCGCGTCGTCGAGGATCAGCAGCCGCGGGCGGCGCACCAGGGCCCGGGCCAGGGAGATGCGCTGGCGCTGGCCGCCCGACAGCGAGGTGCCGCGCTCCCCCAGGCGCGCGTCGAGCCCGCCGGGCAGGGCGGCGACGAAGCCGTCGCCCTGGGCGATGCGCAGCGCCTCCCACACGTCGGCGTCGGAGACGTCGGCGCCGAGCGTGATGTTGTCGCGGACGGTGTCGTCGAAGAGGAAGGCCGTCTGCGGCACCAGCGAGACCATCGCGGCCAGCTGGCCGGGAGCCAGGTCGCGCACGTCGGTCCCGTCGATGCTCACCCGTCCGGCGTCCGGGTCGACCAGGCGGGTCAGCAGCGTGGTGAGCGTGCTCTTGCCCGAGGCGGTCGCGCCGACGAGCGCGACGGTGCGGCCGGGCTCGACGGTGAAGGTCAGGTCGTCGAGCAGCGGCTGGTCGGCGACGTAGCGGTAACCCAGGCCGTCGACCCCGAGTCGGGCGCCGGCGTGACCGGTCGTGGCCCGGGAGTCGCCGTAGGTCATCTCGCCGGCGGCGTCGAGGACGGCTCGCACGCGGCGGTAGCCGACGACGCTGCGGGGGAACTCGCCCAGCAGCCAGCCGATCGAGCGGATCGGGAAGGACACGATCGTCAGCAGGTAGGCGACCGTCACGACGTCACCGGCGTCCGTGGCGCCGCTGAGCACGCGCGAGACGCCGATGGCCAGGACGAACAGGACGCCGATCCCGGGCAGGGCGGCCAGGGCCGGGTCGAAGGCGGCACGGATGCGGCCGACGCGGATGTTGACGTCGCGCAGCTCCTCGGCCTTGGCGGCGAAGCGGGCCGTCTCCTCCGGCTCGCGGCCCAGGGTCTTGACGACCATGGCGCCGTCGAAGGACTCGTGGGCGATCTCGCTGACCTCGGCGCGCAGCTGCTGGGCGCGCGTCATCCAGCCCTGCGCGAGGCTCTGGTAGATCACGTTGACCGCGATCACGGCAGGGAAGACCAGCAGGCCGACCAGCGCCAGCACCAGGTCGGCGAAGAACATCTGTGCGACCGCGATCACCATCATCGCGACGGTGCCCACCGCCATCGGCAACGGCGCGATGGGTCCCCACGCCGCCTCCACGTCGGAGTTGGCGTTGGAGAGCAGCTCGCCCGTCGGGTGCCGCTGGTGCCACTCCATCGGCAGCGAGAGGTATTGCCGCGTCACGGCGCGACGGGTGCGCGCCTGCATGCGGTACTGCATGATCCCCGCGCCGAGCCGTCGCGCGACGATGCCCACGGCGCGCAGGATCGCGACGCCGAGGAAGAGCGCGAGGATCGCGATCAGCGAGCTGGCGCCGACCTCGCCGGTCTCGAAGGCCGGCAGCACGACGTTGTCGGTCGACCATCCCAGCACCCACGCGTCGGCCACCGTGAGGGCGCCGAAGAGGACGCTGCCGAGGGTGGAGAGGGTGAAGACCAGGGGCTCGCGCCGGATGGCCACCAGGAGGACGGCGAACCCGGCCCGGGTCGATCCCCGGCCGTCTGCACGCGCGTCGTCCATGGCTCCCTGACTGATCGGTTGACGTCCGCAACCGGCGCCCCGCGAAGGCTATTCCCGGGCACCAACTCGACGTGACCCGGCACCCGACGCCGTGGCGGTCCTAGGCTGGAGCGATGCGCTCCCCCACGCTCGCCCGTCGCGAACGCCACGACCTGTGCGACCTCGCCCTCGTGCTGGGTGGCGACGCGCCCACGCTGTGCGGCGAGTGGACGGCCAAGGAGCTCGTGACCCACCTGCTCGTGCGTGAGCACAGCCCGCTCGGGGCGCTCGGGATCGCCGTGGGCACGTTCGCCGCCCTGACGGACCGGGCGATGACGCGTCTCGCGCGGCGTGACTTCGCGGTCCTCGTCGCACGTCTGCGCGACCCCGGCCTCACGCCGTACGCCGTGCGTCCGGTGGAGGTGCTGGGCAACACGCTGGAGTACCTCGTGCACCACGAGGACCTGCGCCGCGCCCAGCCGGGCTGGGCGCCGCGCGAGCACGCGCCAGCCGACGACGACGCGATCTGGACCGCGATCCGCATCGGTGGGCGGGCGCTGGTGCGACCGGCGGGCGTGCCGGTGCGGATCCGGCGAGCCGACACGGGCACGGAGGTCACGTTGCGGGGCGGCGACGATCCCGTGGTCATCACCGGAAGCCCGACCGAGGTCACGCTCTTCCTCTTCGGCCGCAGACAGCTGCGCGACCTGACCTTTGAGGGGCCGGACGACAGGATCACCGCGCTGCGGGGCGCCGACCTCGGCTTCTGAGCCTCACCCGGGGACGTCGGTCGAGCCTCAGGTCGTGCCGTCGCCCAGGTAGCGCACCAGACGGGTCCTGAAGTGGAACGTCGACATCGCACCCTTGATCACCGTGAGGAAGCCGTCGCCGTCCCGGAAGACCTGCCGCCCCTGCTGCGAGAGCGGGTCCGGCGGGTCGTAGGTGAAGGCGCGGTGCTCGGCCTCGACCATCGCCGCCTCGCGGGTGGGATAGGTGTCGGGAGCGAAGACGAGCTTCGTCGGGGGCTTGGCCTCACCTCGGTTGGAGAACTCGACGAGCACGCGCCACTGCTCGACGTGCGCGCCCGGCGCGGTCTCGGCCGAGGAGCTGGGCTGGTCCGGGTAGACGTCGTAGTCGGTCACCCTCCCAGGCTGTCCTCCCGTCGGTCCGGTCAAACGCTCGCCCGGGCGAGCCAGACCCGGTCGTAGCCGTCGAGCGCCTCCCGGCGATGCTCGACCCAGTCGGCAGGGTCGAACGCCGGGTAGGACGTGTCTCCCGCCGGCGCGAGGTGGACCTCGGTCAGCACCTGCTCGTCGGCCAGCGGCAGCGCCTCGGCGTAGACGCGCGCACCACCGACGACCATGACCTCGCCGGGCAGAGTGTCGGCCAGCGCCAGTCCGTCGGCCAGCGACGCCGCGACCAGCACGCCCTCGACCGACCACGACGGGTCACGGGTCAGGACGATCGTCACCCGGCCCGGCAGGGGACGCCCGATGGAGTCGTAGGTCGCGCGGCCCATGATCATCGTGTGCCCCAGCGTCGTGGCCTTGAAGTGCGCGAAGTCCTCGGGGAGGTGCCACGGGATGCCACCCGCCGCGCCGATCACGCCGTTGTCCGCCACGGCCGCGACCATCACGACCCGCTTGCCCCCCGGCGTCATACGGCGATCGGGGCCTTGATGCCCGGGTGCGGGTCGTAGCCCTCGACCGCGAGGTGCTCGAGGTCGAAGGCGTCGAGCGCGGTGACCGAGGTGTCGAGCACGAGGCGGGGCAGCGGGCGCGGCTCCCGGGTGAGCTGGAGGCGCGCCTGGTCGAGGTGGTTGGAGTAGAGGTGGGCGTCGCCGAGCGTGTGCACGAAGTCGCCGACCTCGAGCCCGGTGACCTGGGCGACCATGTGGGTCAGCAGGGCGTAGGAGGCGATGTTGAAGGGCACGCCGAGGAAGACGTCGGCCGAGCGCTGGTAGAGCTGGCAGCTCAGCTTGCCGCCCGCCTCGGAGGGGGCCACGTAGAACTGGAACATCGTGTGGCAAGGCGCGAGCGCCATCTGCGGGATGTCGGCGACGTTCCACGCCGAGACGATGTGGCGGCGCGAGTCGGGGTCGCGACGGATCTGCTCGACCACCTGCGCGATCTGGTCCACGTGACGTCCGTCGGGCGTGGGCCAGGAGCGCCACTGGTGGCCGTAGACGGGTCCGAGGTCACCGTCGGCGTCCGCCCACTCGTCCCAGATCGACACGCCGCGGTCCTGGAGCCACTTCACGTTGGTGTCGCCCCGGAGGAACCACAGGAGCTCGGCGAAGATCGAGCGCGTGTGCACCTTCTTGGTGGTCACCAGGGGGAACCCGTCGGCGAGGTCGAAGCGCATCTGGTGCCCGAAGACGCTCCGGGTGCCGGTGCCGGTGCGGTCGCTCTTGTCGACGCCCTCGTCGAGGACCCGGCCGACCAGGTCGAGGTACTGCTGCATGCGCCCAACCTATCGCTCCCGACGCCGGCTGGCTGCTGGCCCGACTACTGGGCCCGACTACTGGGCCCGACTACTGGGCCCGTCTGGGCCAGCGCCCAGGTGGTGCTCCGCGGGAAGGTGAGCACGACCTCGCACGGTGTCGTGGCGCCGGGGACCGGCGCGAGGCACGAGGTCAGCTGCAGGCTGCCGGCGTTGGACAGGCGCGCGCCGTCCTCGGGGTCGGGCTGCTCCAGCTCGACGAGGTAGGTCGCTGCGCCGTCGGGCAGCAGGTGCGCGGCGAAGACCGTGGCTCCGGGGGTCAGGCCCGTGTCGAGCTCGGTCGCCGAGCGCGCGTCGTAGAGGTGCACCGTGCCGATCTCGCTGAAGGGGTTGATGGTGCGGGTCAGCACCATCGCGCCGTCGCGGGACAGCTCGGCCCCGATGCCCGGCACGGACAGGATCCGGTCCTCCTGGTCCCGGGGGCTGGCGAGGCTCACCACGGCGTCGTCGTCCTGGCGGGCGATCGCCCCGCTGGCCACGTCGAGCACCTTCGGCGACGCCAGCTCGACGACGTCGTCCTCATCGACCTCGAAGGCGTAGTTGCGCCCCTGCTCCACGTAGTAGGCCGTGCCGGAGTCGAGAGCGACCACGTCACTGTCCTCGTCGGGGCCCAGGACGTGCTCCCCCACCACCTCGTCCTCGTCGAGGTCGTAGACGCGGAGCTGCCTGCCCCCGCCGGGCCCATCACCCGGGCCATCACCCTGGTCGATCCACGCGACGAGGCGCTCCTCGGCGGAGACCTGGAAGGAGCCGTCGCGGCGTTGCGTGCCGATGCGGGTCCGCTGCCCGGCGGTGTCGACGTGCACGATCTCGCCGTTGGCGTCGGCGTAGACCGCACCGTCGTCGACCTCGAAGAACGTGCGCACCGCCTCGACCCTCAGCTGGACGTCGGCGAGGTGCAGGACGCTCGCGGTGTACCACGCGACCGGCGCAGGGTTGGCCGATCGCTCGACCGGGGCGTCGGCCAGCGGCGCGCGCGGCTGGGGCCGCGTGGCCGACCAGGTGAGGCCCCCGACCACGACGGCCAGCACGGCCACGACGGCGCCCGCCGTGACCGTCGTACGACGCACCCGCGCGCGGCGTTCGGCCCGCTGCTCGGCGACCACCTCGGCGAGCAGCACTGGCGCCACGTGGAGCGAGTCCGCCAGGTGGCGCAGGTCGTCGTCGACCGGCGCCCGGTCGAGCGTCCGTCCCAGCACCAGCTCGACCTGCTCGGGACCGAGACCGGCGACGGATCGCAGCACGAGCGCGGCCCGGTCGGGCGGGGTCAGGGAGTCGAGCGCGGTCCCGAGCGCGGCGAGCGCGGCGGCGTCGATCGGGTCACCGGCCGGGACGGTCTCCGTCCACCAGGCGACGCGGTCGTCGCGCCGGACGTCGAGGAGCGTGCGGTAGAGGTGGGCGTCCAGGTCACCGATCTCGTCGCGTCTCCGCCACCCGGCTCGCACCCGGGCGAGGGTGGCGCGCGCCAGCCGTGGCGCGACGTCGCGACGCGACCCGAGCAGCACCGCGGTCCTGACCAGGGCGCTCCAGCGCGCAACGGCATAGGCCTCGAAGTCGCCCTCGTCGCGCATGGTTACTGCTCCTCGGTCCCCTGCGCCACGACCCAGGCCGTGAGCTCGGCGGTGTCCCGGCCCCGGGCACCCCTGTCGTCGACGTATTCGGAGCCGGCCTCGCTGCGGATGGTGTCGCCACCTGCGCTGCGGATCGACAGGGCCTCGCGCAGCACCCGGTGGAAGCGCTCGGGATAGAGGTCGAGGCCCCAGCGACCCGCCCCCGACTTGGTGGTCATCGCGCCGGTCACGAGCAGGTGGTGGAGCCGGGTGACGCCGAGGACGCACCAGCAGCACGCCTGGGCCGACGCCCCCTCGCTCGGCATCGCCGTGAGCGCCTCGGCGTTGGCCCGCCAGTAGGTGTCGAGGTTGCTGCGGGTGAAGTCGCGCAGCCGCGCCTTCGAGGTCCACACGCGCAGGTCGGCGAGCGGCGGACCCACGACACCGAGCCCGTGCCAGGCCAGCTCGTGCCACGCGACCACGCCGTCGTGGACCGCGTCGGCGGGCTCGAACAACCGCCCGAGCACGGTCGGCACGTCGGGACAGCGGGCGGGATCGGCGGCCAGGTCGGAGGCCAGGACGTGCGGGCCGTCGAAGGCCACGTGGGGATGGACCTCGGCGACCTGCTCGTGCGCCACCCGGAGCGCCTCGACCTCGGCCGTGTCCGGTCGGTGCGCCAGCGTCGCGACGAAGTCGATGTCGCTCTGCCCGGGCACCCACTCGCCGAAGCCGGTCCCGCCGCGCAGGTAGAGGCCGGTCACCAGCCCCGGTGGCGCCACGCGCAGGAAGGTCGCACAGACCTCCTCGACCGGCGGCGGGATCACGGGCGGGTCATGGGGGCGCGACCGCTCAGGCGTGGAGGGACATCGGCCCGTAGACGACGCGGTCGACCTCGAGCAGGGTGACGCCGTCGACGCCCTGCTCGGCGAGCTCGGCCCAGAACTCGCCGACCCAGGACTCCGCGTCGGCCTGGCTGGCGAAGCGCTGGTCGGCGTACTCCTCACTCACCGTGACCTCCTCGCCGGCGGCGTCCAGGAGACGCCACGTCCACGGCACCTCGGCGACGGTCGGCTGGCGGAAGGTGGGCGGCTGGTCGGGAAGGTTCATGACTCCCTCACGGAGGTGTCGACGAAGGGAGGCTTGGTGAGCTGGAAGATCTCGCGGCGGCCGCGCACGTCCACGCCGACCTCCGCCTCGGGGTGGATGTCGGCCGGCAGCAGCGCCAGTCCGATGCCCTTCTTGAGGGTCGGGGAGAACGTGCCGGAGGTGACCTCGCCGAGCATCACGTCGGAGGTCAGGCTGACCATCATGTGCGGACGAGGGATCGCCCGACCGGTCGAGACGAGCCCGCGCAGGATGCGCTTTGGCCCGGCGGCCTTCTCGGCCACCAGCACGTCGCGACCCCAGAAGGCCTCCTTCTTCCACCCGACCGCCCAGCCGAGGCGGGCCTCGTTGGGCGTCACCGACTGGGAGATCTCCTGGCCGTGGAGGGGATAGCCCATCTCCGTGCGCAGGGTGTCGCGCGCTCCGAGGCCGCAGGCGACCATGCCGTGGGCGGCCCCGGCCGCGAGCAGCGCGTCCCACAGCGACGCGGCGGCGGCGTTGTCCGCGATCAGCTCGTAGCCGCGCTCTCCGGTGTAACCCGTGCGGCAGACCACGACGCCGCTGCCGTCGTGCTGCGCCTCGGTGAAGCTCATGTAGTCGTGCCCGACCGGGAGCCCGACCGCGGTCAGGACCTCGTCGGAGTGGGTGCCCTGGACGGCCAGCACGACGTAGTCGCGGTGGTGGTCGGTGACCGTGACGCCCTCGGGTGCCTGGGCTGCGAGGCGTCGTACGACCTCGGCGGTGTTGGCGGCGTTGGGGACCAGGAGCACGTGCTCGTCGTCGCGGTAGTAGACGATCAGGTCGTCGACCACGCCGCCGGTCTCCTCGTCGCAGCACAAGGTGTACTGCGCCTGGCCCGGGCCGATCTTGGCCAGGTCGTTGGTCAGCGTGCGGTTGACGTAGGCGGCGGCCCCGGGTCCGGAGACCATCGCCTTGCCGAGGTGGCTGACGTCGAAGATGCCGACCGAGGTCCGCACCGCGGTGTGCTCCTTGACGACGCCGGTGGAGTACTCCAGCGGCATCGACCACCCGCCGAACTCGGCGAACTTCGCCCCCAGGGCGACGTGTCGGTCGTGGAGGGGCGATTGCAGCAGGTCCTCGGCCATGGCGCGAACCTACCGCAGCACCCCCGGGGCCTCGGGCACTGCGAGGCTCCCGGCGTCGCGGGTTAGTCTGCCGCGGTGACCACGACGTACACACTGCGCAGCGCCAGCCCCGCCAAGACCCGTGCCGACGCGGTCGTGGTCGGGATCGTCTCCACGGACAAGGGTCCGCAGGTCGCTCCCGGCGGTGAGGACGTGGCCAAGGCCTACGGCCGCAAGCTGGCGCCGCTCCTGGCGACGCTCAGCGTCAAGGGCAAGGCCGGCGAGGTCGTCAAGGTGCCCACGAACGGCACGATCACCTCGCCGCTCCTCGTGCTGGTCGGTCTCGGGGACACCGTCACGCCCGGGTCCGTGCGTCGCGCCGCGGGCGGCGCCGCCCGCGCGGTCACCAACGCCTCCTCGGTCGCCCTCGCGCTCCCGGCCGACTCCCCCGAGCTCGTGCGGGCCGTCACCGAGGGCGCGATGCTCGGCGCCTACACGTTCACGACCTACAAGAAGGCCACCAAGGACGAGGCCCCTGGCGACGTCGTGCTGCTGTGCCCCACACCGCGCCGCAAGGAGATGACGCTCGCCTTCGAGGAGGCACAGGTCGTCGTCCGTGCCGTCGAGCAGACCCGCGACTGGGTCAACACGCCTCCGGGCGACCTCACGCCACCTGTCTTCGCCGACGCCGCCGTCGCCTCGGGCAAGGAGTGGACGAAGGGCCGCGGTGGCCCCAAGGTCACCGTCACCGTGCTCGACGAGAAGCGCCTCGCCGAGCTCGGCTGCGGCGGCATCCTGGGGGTCGGGGCCGCGTCCGCCGCTCCTCCGCGCCTCGTGGAGATCACCTACTCCCCCAAGAACGCGCGCTGCCACCTCGCGCTCGTCGGCAAGGGCATCACCTTCGACTCCGGCGGTCTCACCATCAAGCCCGCGCAGGGCATGGGCGAGATGAAGAGCGACATGTCCGGTGCGGCCGCGGTCATCCAGGCGACCTTCGCCATCGCCGCCCTCGGCCTGCCGATCAAGGTCAGCACCTTCGCCGCGATGGCGGAGAACATGGTGTCGGGCTCCGCGATCCGGCCCGGCGACGTCCTCACGCAATACGGCGGCACCACCGTCGAGGTCCTCAACACGGACGCCGAGGGCCGCCTGGTCCTCGCCGACGCCCTCGGCCGCGCCGCCGAGCAGAAGCCCGACGTGCTCCTGGACGTCGCCACCCTCACCGGCCACATGGTGCTGGCCCTCGGCGACCGCGTCGCGGGCGTCATGGGCACCGACGACATCGTCCAGGGCGTCCTGGCCGCCTCCGAGGTCGCCGGCGAGGACCACTGGCCGATGCCGATCCCCGAGGGCATGGTCGAGCGCGTCCGGGGCAGCAAGATCGCCGACCTCGCCCAGCACGACTGGGTCCGGTGGGGCGGCGGCCTCTTCGCGGGCGCCTTCCTCCGCGAGTTCACCCACGGCCTCCCCTGGGCCCACCTCGACATCGCCGGCACCGCCTTCAACTCCGGCGGCCCCCGCGGCCACGTCACCAGCGGCGGCACCGGCTGGGGCGTCACCACCCTCGTCGACTACGCCCGCGCGCTCTCCGCCGAGAAGTAGCCCACGCGGCCCCGTCCGGCCCGCCGCTCGTCGATCGAGCCATCAACACCTTCGCCGGTCGCCGGTCGCCCGTCGCCGGTCGAGCCATCATCACGTTCGCTGGTCGAGCCGCGAGGAGCGCCAGCGACGAGCGCGTCGAGACCACCCACAGCACCTCACCAGGCCTCGACACGCTCGGGCCTGGCGGCCCTCCCGGCTCGACCACCAACCCCCCACCCCGATCGCCGATCGAGCCGCCAGCACCTTCGCTGGTCGAGCCGCGAGGAGCGCCAGCGACGAGCGCGTCGAGACCACCCACAGCACCTCACCAGGCCTCGACACGCTCGGGCCTGGCGGCCCTCCCGGCTCGACCACCAACCCCCCACCCCGACCGCTGGTCGAGCCGCCAGCACCTTCGCTGGTCGAGCCGCGAGGAGCGCCAGCGACGAGCGCGTCGAGACCACCCGCAGCACCTCACCAGGCCTCGACACGCTCGGGCCTGGCGGCCCTCCCGGCTCGACCACCAACCCCCCACCCGACCGCTGGTCGAGCCGCCAGCACCTTCGCTGGTCGAGCCGCGAGGAGCGCCAGCGACGAGCGCGTCGAGACCACCCGCAGCACCTCACCAGGCCTCGACACGCTCGGGCCTGGCGGCCCTCCCGGCTCGACCACCAACCCCCCACCCGACCGCTGGTCGAGCCGCCAGCACCTTCGCTGGTCGAGCCGCGAGGAGCGCCAGCGACGAGCGCGTCGAGACCACCCGCAGCACCTCACCAGGCCTCGACACGCTCGGGCCTGGCGGCCCTCCCGGCTCGACCACCAACCCCCCACCCGACCGCTGGTCGAGCCGCGAGGAGCGCCAGCGACGAGCGCGTCGAGACCACCCCGAGGAGCCGGCTCGTCAGTAGCCGCGCTCCTTGCGCAGCTGCTTCTGACGGCTGTTGTAGTCGCGCATGCGCTGCGGGATGCCGACGACGGCGGCGTCGTAGGACGGCACCTGGTGCTTGTTGGCGAAGTCGTGCGCCCAGTTGATCGACGGCACCCGGCGGCGGGTCCACTCGCCGTCGTGGGCGACGAGCAGCAGGGTCACGTCGCTCACGGCGGTGCGTGGCTCGACGAAGCCCTCCACACCGCGACGCTCGGTGACGAACTCGTGCAGGTGCGCCTCGTCCACCTTGTCCGAGGCACGCACGGTGGTGGAGCCGGTGCGCAGTCCGTCCTTCGACGGCTTGCTCATCCGCGTGCGCGACCCGCGCCGGAAGCGGTCCATGAAACCCATGTGCCTAGTTTGCCCCGTCGCCGGTCATCTCGCGCGCACCACGCTCGCGGCGGACGGCGCTGAGGCCGGTGTTGTCACACACGCCAGAAGTGCAAGGATGGTCGCATCGGTGACTATGGAGGGACCAGCGTGTCAGAGGCGGACTTCGACGTTCTCATTCTCGGGGCGGGTTCGGGCGGATATGCCTGTGCCTTGCGAGCAGCCCAGCTCGGCCTCAGCGTGGGCCTGGTCGAGAAGGGTCCGCTCGGCGGCACCTGCCTCCACGTGGGTTGCATCCCGACCAAGGCGCTGCTCCACGCCGCCGAGGTCGCCGACAGCGCGCGGGAGTCGGAGCAGTTCGGCGTGCGTGCCACCTTCGAGGGCATCGACATGCCAGGGGTCAACGCCTACAAGGACGGCGTCGTCTCGCGGCTCTACAAGGGCCTCGCCGGCCTCATCAAGTCCCGCGGGATCACCGTCATCGAGGGTGAGGGCCACGTCACCGGGCCCCGCGAGGTCACGGTGGACGGCAAGGCCCACACCGGTCGCCACCTCGTCCTCGCCTCGGGCTCCTTCTCCAAGTCGCTGCCCGGTCTCGAGGTCGATGGCACGCGGGTGCTCACCTCGGAGCACGCGTTGCGCCTCGAGACCGTCCCGGCGTCCGTGATCGTGCTGGGCGGTGGCGTCATCGGGTGCGAGTTCGCCAGCGTGTGGCGCAGCTTCGGCGCAGACGTGACCATCGTCGAGGCCCTGCCCCGTCTGGTCGCCGTCGAGGACGAGGCCTCCTCCAAGGCGCTGGAGCGCGCCTTCCGCAAGCGCAAGATCACCTTCCGCACCGGCACGTCGTTCAAGAGCGTCACGACCACCGACGACGGGGTCGCGGTCACCGTCGAGGGCGCCGACGGCAAGGAGAGCGTGATCGAGGCCGAGCTGCTGCTCGTGGCCGTCGGTCGCGGCCCGAGCACCGCGGGCCTCGGCTTCGAGGAGATCGGCGTCGAGATGGAGCGTGGCTTCGTCCTGGCCGACGAGCGCTGCCGCACCAACCTCGACGGTGTCTTCGCGGTCGGCGACATCGTCCCGGGGCTGCAGCTCGCCCACCGAGGCTTCCAGCAGGGCATCTTCGTCGCCGAGGAGATCGCCGGCCTCGATCCGCAGCCGATCGACGAGCTCGGCATCCCCCGTGTCACCTACAGCCACCCCGAGATCGCCTCGGTCGGCCTCAACGAGGCCGACGCCGCCGAGACCTACGGCGCCGACGGCATCGAGAGCCTCACCTACGACCTCGGCGGCAACGGGAAGAGCCAGATCCTCAAGACCCAGGGCTTCGTCAAGCTCGTACGCCGGAAGGACGGTCCCGTCGTCGGCATCCACCTCGTGGGAGACCGCGTCGGTGAGCTCATCGGTGAGGCCCAGCTCATCTACAACTGGGAGGCCCACGCCGAAGACGTCGCCCCTCTCGTGCACGCCCACCCCACCCAGAACGAGGCTCTCGGAGAGGCGCACCTCGCGCTCGCCGGGAAGCCGTTGCACGCGCACTCCTGATCGCACCCGTCCTCCACCACCACCAGCTCGCAAAGGAACTCCATGGCCACCGAAGTCAACCTCCCAGCACTCGGCGAGTCCGTCACCGAAGGCACCGTCACCCGTTGGCTCAAGCAGGTCGGTGACACCGTCGCGGTCGACGAGCCGTTGCTGGAGGTCTCCACCGACAAGGTCGACACCGAGATCCCCTCACCCGTCGCCGGCACGCTGCTGGAGATCAAGGCCGAGGAGGACGACACCGTCGAGGTGGGCGCGCTGCTCGCCGTGATCGGTGACGAGGGTGAGTCCTCCGGTGACGCCGACGAGACCGCCGAGCCCGAGGCCCAGCCGAAGGACGAGGACGAGGCCGAGAAGAAGGCCGAGCAGGAGGAGGAGATCGTCGAGGAGACCGGCGACCTCCCCGAGGGCGACGAGACCCCCGAGGCCGAGAAGGAGCAGGACGAGCCGGCGGCGACCGAGGACTCCGAGGACTCCGGCAGCTCGGGCGGTGGCTCCGGGACGTCGGTGACCCTGCCCGCCCTGGGCGAGTCCGTGACCGAGGGCACCGTCACCCGTTGGCTCAAGCAGGTCGGTGACACCGTCGCGGTCGACGAGCCGTTGCTGGAGGTCTCCACCGACAAGGTCGACACCGAGATCCCCTCACCCGTCGCCGGCACGCTGCTGGAGATCAAGGCCGAGGAGGACGAGACCGTCGAGGTGGGCGCCGAGCTCGCCATCATCGGATCTGGCGACGCCGCTCCGGCCAAGAAGGAGCCCGAGCCGGAGCCGGAGCCGGAGCCCGAGAAGGAGCCCGAGCCGGAGCCCGAGCCCGAGCCCGGAAGAAGCCCGAGCCGGAGCCCGAGAAGAAGCCCGAGCCGGCCGAGCAGGAGCCCGCCAAGGAAGAGCCCAAGGCAGCCGAGCCGGAGCAGCCGAGCGCCTCCCCGGACGCAGCCAAGGACGCCCCCTCCAACGACGGAGCCGGTTACGTCACGCCCCTGGTCCGCAAGCTCGCGACCCAGCACGACGTCGACCTGTCGTCCGTCACCGGCACCGGCGTGGGTGGGCGCATCCGCAAGCAGGACGTCCTCGAGGCTGCGAAGGCACAGGAGGCCCCGGCCGCGGCTCCGGCCGCCCCGTCGGCTCCGGCCGCAGCGGCACCCGCCCCCAGCGACTCCCCCTCCCCCCTGCGCGGCACGACCGAGAAGATCAGCCGGCTGCGCAAGATCATCGGCGAGCGGATGCTCGACTCGTTGCACTCCGGTGCGCAGCTCACCCAGGTGATCGAGGTCGACGTCACCCGCGTGGCACGGCTGCGCGAGGCGTCGAAGGCCGACTTCCTGGCCCGCGAGGGCGTCAAGCTGTCCTACCTGCCGTTCTTCGCCAAGGCAGCCATCGACGCGCTCAAGACGCACCCCAAGCTCAACGCCACCATCGACACCGACGCCGGCACCATCACCTACTACGACCGGGAGAACCTCGCCTTCGCCGTCGACACCGAGAAGGGGCTCATCACCCCGGTCGTCAAGGACGCCGGCGACCTCTCGATCGCGGGCCTGGCCAAGAAGATCGCCGACGTCGCGGAGCGCACGCGCACCAACAAGATCGGTCCCGACGAGCTCAGCGGCGGCACGTTCACGATCACCAACCTCGGCAGCGTCGGCGCCCTCTGGGACACCCCCATCATCAACAAGCCGCAGGTCGCCATCCTGGGGCCGGGCGCCGTCGTCAAGCGCCCTGTCGTGATCGACGACCCCGACCTGGGCGAGACCATCGCGGTGCGCCACATGGTCTACCTCGCCCTCACCTACGACCACCGCCTGGTCGACGGTGCCGACGCGGGTCGCTTCCTCCAGGACGTCAAGAAGCGCCTCGAGGCCGGCAAGTTCGAGGTCTGAGCGCCGGCACCGCTCGACCGCTGTCTCGACCACAGCCCCGCACGGGTCCGCCCGTGCGGGGCTGTGGCGTCCGTGCGCCTTGCTCCCGGTGGGAGGCTTGCGACATGGCTCCTCCCCCGGCTCCCCTGCACGTCGTCCTCGCCGGCGGCTCCGGCTTCCTCGGCACCCACCTCCGCACCGGGCTCCTCGACCGGGGGCACCGCGTCACGACGCTCGTCCGACGAGCCGGGAGCGGCGCAGGCGAGTCCACCTGGGACCCCTACGCCGGCAACGTCGACCGCGACCTGGTCGCCTCGGCCGACGTGGTCGTCAACCTCGCTGGATCTCCGACCGCCGGCAACCCGCACTCGGCGAAGTGGGCCCGCGAGCTCCGCGAGAGCCGGGTCACCACCACCCGCGTGCTGGCCGAGGCCGTCGCGGCCGCCGACGAGCCCCCCGCGTTCCTCGCCGGCAACGGCATCTCCTACTACGGCGACCACGGCGACCAGGTGCTCACCGAGACCTCGGACAGCCGCGGCGACGCGCTGCTGACCGACGTCACACGCGAGTGGCAGGCAGCGGCCGACGCGGCGCTCGGCGCCGGATCACGGGTCTGCATCCTGCGCACCGCCCCGGTCATGGACCGTCGCGCAGCTCCTCTCAAGCAGCTGCGTCTGCTCTTCAAGGCCGGGCTCGGCGGCAAGCTGGGCGGACGGCCGGCAACACATGGCGATGATCTCCCTGCGCGACTGGGTCGGTGCGGTGATCCACCTCGCCGAGCACCCGACCGCCTCGGGGCCCTTCAACCTGTGCTGCGTCGACACCCCGACGAACGCCGAGTTCACCACCACGCTCGCCCGGGCGCTGTCCCGCCCGTCGTTCGCCACCGTGCCCAGGATGCTGCTCTCGAAGGCGGCGGGCGAGATGGGCCCAGAGCTGCTGGGCTCGCTCAACGTCCGGCCGGCTGCCCTGGAGGCCGAGGGCTACGTCTTCGCCGATCGCGACGTGCGCGCGGTCATCACCTCAGGGCTCGCCGCGTCCGACTGAGCGCTCGACGTCGCCGACCCGGGTCACCGCCGCCACCCGCCACTCGCCACCGACCCGCCACAGGGTGACGCGACGCGCCGACTCGGCGGCTGCCGGCAGCGCCCACCGTCGACTCCCCGCCGACGCCGTCGCGTGCGCGAGGCGCTCGTGCACCTCGACCGTGAGCCGACCCGGCGCCCGCGCCACCACCCGGCCCCGCAGGACCTGCACCGCGATGTCCTCGACCCTGAGCCCGCGCCGCTCCCACCGCCCCAGCATCGCGACATCGCGCTTCCCCGCACGCGAGCCCCGCACGTAGAGCGACCGCAGCGCCTCCTGGTCCCCTGCCGCCCACGCCTGCGCGCGCCGGCGGTCCCACTCCTGCAGGACCGCCACCGGTGACCGGCCGGCTCGTTCGACCACCGCCGACCCGCCGGGCCGGGCGACGGCCGGCGGGTCCGTCGTACAGGCCGACAGGGGGGTGAGCAGCAGCAACAGCACCAGCGCAGGAGCCACGAGTCGGGTCACCCTCCACTCCTACTCCCTCCCGGTCGCGCGTGGGCGCTCCTCCACAGGCCTCTTCCTCCACGCCGGGGTAGCCTCGGGCACGTGAGTGAGCTGCGCTTCGAGCAGGTCGGCCTCGGTGCCGACGCGATCGACTACCTCGCGGCCTGGGACCTCCAGCGTGACGTGCACGCCGGCGTGGTCGCAGGCACGCGCCCGCCGACGGTGCTGCTGCTCGAGCACCCGCCGGTCTACACCGCCGGCAAGAGGACCGATCCGCACGAGCGGCCCGCGGACCCTGGTGGCGCGGACGTCATCGATGTCGACCGCGGGGGCAAGATCACCTTCCACGGGCCCGGTCAGCTGGTGGGCTACCCCATCGTGCGGCTCCCCGACCACGTCAAGGTCGTCGACTACGTACGACGGGTGGAGGAGGCGCTGATCCAGGCGTGCGCGGAGCTCGGGGTCACCACCGCACGCGTGCCCGGACGCAGCGGCGTCTGGCTGCGGGCGGACGACAGGGCTCCCGAGCGCAAGGTGGCCGCGCTGGGCATCCGCGTGAGTCGCGGGGTGACGATGCACGGCTTCTCGCTCAACTGCGACGTCGACCTCGGGTGGTATGACCGTTTCGTCCCGTGCGGCATCGCCGACGCCGGTGTGACGACGCTCAGCCGGGAGCTCGGGCGCCCCGTGACGGTCACCGAGGTCCTCCCGGTGGTGCAGCGCCACCTCTCCCGCTTCCTCGCCTGGGCCGCCTACGTGCCCACGCCCGACTACGACGCCCGACCCGAGCCCGGCCGCACTCCGCGCATCGAGCTGCTCACGCCCTGAGGCGTGTCGCGGGTCGGCACAACCTTCTCGCCTGTTTGGATCGTCCTTCTCGGGACGGACGAGGGAGAAGGCACGCATGAGCGACCTGGTGATCGAGACGACGGGGCTCCGCAAGGAGTTCCGCAGCAGGCGCGGTGGCCTGCGTGTGGCCGTGCAGGGCCTGGACCTGGCGGTCCCCCGTGGTGGGGTGCACGGCTTCCTGGGGCCCAACGGCTCCGGCAAGACCACGACGATCCGGATGCTGCTCGGGCTCGCCCGCGCCAGCGAGGGCTCGATGGAGCTCTTCGGTCACCCCGTGCCCGCCTCGCTGCCGGCGGTCATCGACCGTGTCGGGGCCGTCGTGGAGTCCCCGAAGTTCTCCCCCGGCTTCACCGGTCGTCAGAACCTCCTGCTGCTCGCCCGCACCATCGGCGCACCGACCTCCCGGGTCGACGCCGCGATCGAGACCGTCGGGCTCACCGGGCGCGACCGCGACCGCTTCAAGTCCTACTCGCTGGGCATGAAGCAACGCCTGGCGATCGCCGCGACGCTGCTCAAGGATCCTGAGCTGCTGATCCTCGACGAGCCGACCAACGGGCTGGACCCGGCGGGCATCCGCGAGATCCGGGACACCATCCGCGACCTCGGCGAGCGCGGGGTCACCGTGCTGCTCAGCTCCCACATCCTCGCGGAGGTCCAGCAGGTCTGCGACTCCGCCACGATCATCGGCAACGGTCGTCTGCTGGCCAGCGGTCGCGTCGACGAGCTGCTCCAGGGCGGCGCGGCGGCCGTGCGGGTCGAGGTGCCCGACGCCGACGCCGCACGCACCGTGCTCCAGGCCGCCGGCTTCGCGGTGGCCCCGGCGACCGACGAGCTGACCGGCCTCCTGGTCGAGTCCGAGCGCCCCGCCGACGTCACACGGGTGCTCGGCGAGGCAGGGCTGTGGTTGACCTCGCTGACCGCCGTGAGACGCGACCTCGAGGCGGTCTTCCTCGAGCTCACCGAGGCCGACACCTTGGGGCACGAAGCAGGACTCGAAGCAGGACTCGAAGCAGGGCACGACCGAGCGCGGGACGGTGTGGCGTGAAGCGGCTGCTGCACGTCGAGCTCACCCGCCTGCGCTGGCGTCGGGCCGTGCTGCTGCTGCTCGTCGCGGTGGTGGCCCTTCCGATCGTCTTCGGCGTCGCCCGGGCCTGGAGCACCCGGCCGCCGTCCGCCGAGGAGATCGCGCGGGTCGACCGGCTGGTGGCCGAGGAGACCGCGCACCCGCGCGTGCAGCGCGAGCTCACGCGCTGCCTGACCAAGCCCCAGCGCTACGGGCTCGACGCCGACGCCGCGGACCTGCAGGCCCAGTGCGAGTCCTTCGTGCTCCCGCAGCCCGAGTGGTTCGCCTACTACGACACCCTCGACCTGGTCGAGGAGCGCGACGAGACCGGCCTCGCCGTCGTCGCGCTGGTCTCGGTGCTCCTGCTGCTCGCCGGCGCCACGCTGGTCGGACACGACTGGAGCAGTGGGTCGATGAGCAACCAGCTGCTCTTCGAGACCCGCCGCACCCGCCTGTGGACCGCGAAGGCGCTGGTCGTCTTCTCGGTGGCCCTGGTGCTCTCGCTCGCCGTGTTCTCGGCCTACTGGGTCGCCCTGTGGACCGTGGCCCGATCCCGGGACCTGCCCGCCACGACCGAGATCCTCGTCGACTGCCTCCAGGACGGGCTGCGCGGCGCGCTCATCGCTGCCGGCGCCGCGCTCGGCGGCTACGCGCTGACCATGCTGTTCCGCAGCACGGTGGCCACCCTCGGGGTGCTCTTCGCTCTGGCCGTCGCGGGTGGTGCGCTGATCGCGGTGCTCGGCATCGACGCGAAGTTCCAGCCGCACACGAATGTCGCCGCGGTGATCCTGGACGGCGCGAGCTACTACGTCCAGGTCCCCGACGAGTGCTACAGCGCGCGGCCTCCGCAGGGTGACGTGTGCGTGGACCAGAAGGTGCTCCCGGCGTCCGACGGCAGCATCTACGTGGGTTCCTTCCTGGTGCTCGCCGGCGCTGCCTCGGCGCTCTCGTTCCGCCGACGCGACGTGCCCTAGCCGCCGGGGTCGACGGGGTCGGCGGGGAGTTCGCCCCGCTGTGGGACCGGCGTACAGTTGACCGACGTGACCACTGCTCCTGTCCCTGAAGGCCGCAAGCTCCTCCGCCTCGAGGTCCGCAACGCCGAGACCCCCATCGAGAAGAAGCCCGAGTGGATCAAGACCCGGGCCAAGATGGGGCCTGAATACAAGAAGCTCCAGAGCCTGGTGAAGTCCGAAGGACTCCACACCGTGTGCCAGGAGGCCGGCTGCCCCAACATCTTCGAGTGCTGGGAGGACCGCGAGGCGACCTTCCTCATCGGCGGCGACCAGTGCACCCGACGGTGCGACTTCTGCCAGATCGACACCGGCAAGCCGCAGCCGTTGGACCGCGACGAACCGCGCCGCGTGGCGGAGTCCGTGCAGAAGATGCAGCTGCGCTACGCCACCATCACCGGAGTCGCGCGCGACGACCTCCCGGACGGCGGTGCCTGGCTCTACGCCGAGACCGTGCGCGTCATCCACGAGGTCAACCCCGACACCGGGGTGGAGAACCTGATCCCTGACTTCAACGGCAAGCCCGACCTGCTGCGCGAGGTCTTCGAGTCGCGCCCCGAGGTGCTGGCCCACAACGTGGAGACGGTCCCCCGCATCTTCAAGCGGATCCGTCCCGCCTTCCGCTACGACCGCTCCCTCGACGTGATCACCCAGGCCCGCGACTTCGGCCTGGTCACCAAGTCCAACCTGATCCTCGGGATGGGCGAGACCCGCGAGGAGGTCTCGCAGGCCCTGCGCGACCTGCACGACGCCGGGTGCGAGCTCATCACGATCACGCAGTACCTCCGCCCCTCCGCGCGGCACCACCCCGTCGAGAGGTGGGTCAAGCCCGAGGAGTTCGTGGAGCTCAAGGACGAGGCCGACGAGATCGGGTTCTCCGGCGTGCTGTCCGGCCCCCTGGTCCGTTCGTCCTACCGGGCCGGACGCCTGTACCGTCAGGCGATGGATGCCCGCGAGGGCGTCGTCACCACCCCCGCCACCGTCTGACGTCACCTCCTCGTCAGCCCGAGTCGACAGGCAGCATCGCTCCATGGCCAAGAAGGACAAGGCACCCAAGGACCCCGCCGACATGGGGCGCCGCCAGCAGCTCGTGGCGACCTATCGGATGACCAAGCAGTCCGACCCGCGCATCGGGTTGTGGATGCTCGGCACGTTCCTGCTCTTCGGCGCCCTCGGCTTCGGGATCTTCTACGTCCTCCCCGGCAGCGGCACGATCGGGCTGGTCATCGCCGTCGTCGGCGGCCTGATGCTCGGGCTGCTCGCCATGATGATCGTCTTCTCGCGTCGGGCCCAGAGCACCGCCTACGACCGCATCGCCGGGCAGCCCGGCGCGGCAGCCAGCGCCCTCACCCTGCTCAAGCGCGGGTGGAAGACGGATCCCGTCATCGCCTTCACCAAGCAGCAGGACGTCGTGCACCGCGTCGTCGGCCCTCCGGGGATCGTCCTGGTCGGCGAGGGCAACGCCCACCGGGTGCGACAGCTGCTCGTCAGCGAGCGCCGCAAGCACGAGCGGGTGGCCTCGGAGACTCCCATCCACGAGATCGTCGTCGGCTCCGCGGAGGGACAGGTGCCCCTCGCCAAGCTGGTCAAGCACGTCACCAAGCTCGGACGTCAGGTCAAGCCCGCCGAGATGACCGACGTGCTCAACCGGCTCAAGGCCCTGGACGCCAACCGCTCCGCGATCCCGCTGCCCAAGGGGCCCGTGCCCAACAGCATGAAGGGCATGCGCGGCAACATGCGCGGCCGCTGACCACTGCTGACCCCTGCGTGCACGGTCGGCCGGTCAGGCGCCGGGCGCCTGCATGATCTGCGAGGCGTCGGGGGCTGTGATCTCGACCGGCTCGCCCCAGTTGTCGTAGGTCGCGACGATCTCTCCGCCGAGGTCACCCAGGTCGCTCTTCATCTTGCGGAAGAATCCGTCGTCGTCGAACCAGAGGTCGTAGACGAACTCGTCGGGCACCGCGCCGGCCGGCAGCTCGTCGAGGTCCATCCCCTGCTCCTCGAGGAGGGTGGTCGAGTCGAGGACCAGGCTGTAGTGCTCCAGGCCGTCCTCCTCCCCGACGTACGTCGCGGCCGTGATCGCCTTCTCGAACGTGTCGAACTGGGCGCCGATGTCGAGCTGCTCGCCCAGGTTGCCCGCCGGGTTGTTCGGGTCGTCGAGGGACATCTTGGTGAACTTGGCGCCGAAGAGGTTCTGGTAGACGAAGCCGTCCACGATGATCGTCTGGATCGGCTTGGGCGCCTGCGCGAACTCGATCGTCATCGCCATCGACAGCGGGTCGGTGGTGAAGTCAGCGACTCCGGTCGCGTCGAGCTCGGCCGCCCCGCCGATGGTCATCGTCAAGGTGGCGGTCGTGGCCTGCTCGAAGGCATCCTTGAACACCGTGGCCATCGCGGAGGTGTCGATCTCCTCACCGGCGGTCGGCTCGGCAGGCGCCTCGTCCGGGGCGTCGACCTCGTCGCCGTCAGCACTCTCCTCGGGCGACGCGGGCGAGTTCGCCGGGGCCGTGGCCACGGTGGCGTCGTCGCCCCCACACGCAGCAAGGCCCACCAGGGCGAGGGTCAACGTGGCGGCCGAGGCCGACCTCCGGAGCGGGGACAGCGACATGGGGCGCCTTTCGGGGAGCTGGACGAGTGACCCCAGATTAGGCGACGCACTCGCCCCGTCGGGGGGCTGGCCAGACCAGCGAGCGGCAGTGCCCTCAGGCGGGGCGCAGCAACCGGTGGAGCTCGTCCAGCGTGACGGTCGCCGTGCCCGCCATCACGTCGTGCAGCCCGCGACCGTCGGGACGGTAGACGAGCGCCGGGATGACCAGCGCGATGAGGACCTGGCGCAGCAGGACCTTGAGTGGGTTCAGCGGACGGGGCCGGCCGTCGGCCGGGATGACACGAAGGCGCGTGACGAGCTTGCCGAAGGAGCCGCCGAGCAGCCAGGTGAAGAGGGCCGACTCCACGACGTAGGCCGGGAGCACGTAGAGCTGGGCGGTGCTGCCCGGCTCGGCGTAGTCGGCCAGACCGACGAAGGTGATCACGAAGAGGGTGGCCGCCACCCAGTCCACGACCAGGGCGAGGACACGACGCGCCCAGGAGGCGGTCTCGAAGCCGGTGGTCACCACGCCCCCAGGCTAGTGGCGCGGTCGTGACCGTCTGGCTGATGGGCCACCTGTTACATGCGCGAAACAAACCCGATACCGTCGCGACACGGCCCGAACATAACTTTGCGGACCTGTCCCTCGGCGCAACGGCGCGTCGGGTGCCCACTCGCTTGCTTATGTCGGCTGCACCCTCGGGCGCAGCCAAGGAGGATGAATGTTCCAGAACAGCGACGAGCTGCTCCGCTACATCAAGGACGAGGGCGTCGAGATGGTCGACGTGCGTTTCTGCGACCTGCCCGGCGTCATGCAGCACTTCACGGTGCCGGTCTCGTCGTTCGACCAGTCCGTCTTCGAGGACGGCCTGGGTTTCGACGGCTCCTCGATCCGTGGCTTCCAGGCCATCCACGAGTCCGACATGTCGCTGTTCCCGGACCCCAGCACGGCCTACCTCGACCCCTTCCGGGTCGCGAAGACCCTCGTGGTCAACTTCTTCATCCACGACCCGCTGACCGGTGAGCCCTACTCCCGCGACCCCCGCAACATCGCCAAGAAGGCCATGGCCTACCTCGGCACCACCGGCGTCGGCGACACGGCGTACTTCGCGCCGGAGGCCGAGTTCTACGTCTTCGACAACGTGCGCTTCGAGACCAAGGCCAACGCCGGCTACTACGAGATCAACTCCTCGGCCGGCGCCTGGAACACCGGTGACGCGTTCGAGAACGACAACCGCGGCTACAAGGTGAAGTACAAGGGCGGATACTTCCCCGTCGCCCCCACCGACCACTTCGGTGAGCTCCGCGACGAGATGGTCATCGAGCTGGAGAAGTCCGGCCTGATCGTCGAGCGCGCGCACCACGAGGTCGGCACCGCCGGGCAGGCGGAGATCAACTACCGCTTCGACGAGCTGCTCAAGGCCGCCGACGACGTGATGAAGTTCAAGTACATCATCAAGAACACCGCGTGGCGCAACGGCAAGACCGCGACCTTCATGCCCAAGCCGATCTTCGGCGACAACGGCTCCGGCATGCACGTGCACCAGTCGATCTGGAACCAGGGCGTCCCCCTGTTCTACGACGAGACCGGTTACGGCGGCCTGTCCGACATGGCGCGCTACTACATCGGCGGCATGCTCAAGCACGCCCCGTCGCTGCTGGCCTTCACCAACCCGACGGTCAACTCCTACCACCGCCTGGTGCCGGGCTTCGAGGCGCCGATCTCGTTGGTCTACTCCCAGCGCAACCGCTCGGCCTGCGTCCGGATCCCGATCACGGGCTCCAACCCGAAGGCCAAGCGCGTCGAGTTCCGCTGCCCCGACCCGTCGGCCAACCCCTACCTGGCGTTCTCCGCGCTGCTGCTCGCCGGCCTGGACGGCATCAAGAACAAGATCGAGCCGCCCGCCCCGGTCGACAAGGACATCTACGAGCTCCCGCCCGACGAGATGGCCGACATCGCCCAGGTCCCGACCTCGCTCAACGCCGTCCTCGACTCCCTCGAGGCCGACCACGAGTTCCTGACGGCCGGCAACGTCTTCACGCCGGACCTGATCGAGACCTGGATCGACTACAAGCGGACCCAGGAGATCCTTCCCGTGCAGATGCGCCCGCACCCGCACGAGTTCGAGCTCTACTACGACATCTGAGAATAGGGGGGCTACGCCCCTCTGACCTGCACGAACGCGGAGCCCCTGCCTGTTCCCCCGGATTCCCCTGAGTCTCCGGCGGACCCCGGGCGGGGGCTTTGCGATGCCCGGCGATGCCCGCCCCACCGGGAGGCGCGGAGGCGTCCTGTGCGCGCGAAGACCTCGACCTGGTCCCTTCCACCGAGACTCCCAGGACCCACCTGGACAAAACGTTCCCCAAAGATCTTGACAACTCGCGGTCCTGATGCGTAAGCCGGAGAGGAGCAGACCCACTACCGGAAAGAGCCGAGCCATGCGCAGATCCAGCTTGTCCGTGCTTCTCGCCACCACTCTCGCGTCCGCCGTCGCCGCCGCCCTGCCTGCAGCCCAGGCCCACGACCGGCACGGGCACGACGACGACCGCGTCGCGCGTTTCGCGACCACCCTGACCCCGCTCAACGGCCACGGCCATGGTCGCGCCAGGCTCCACCAACGAGACGGCGAGCTGATCGTGAAGCTGCGCGCCAGGGGTCTCGATGACGGCATCCACATCGCCCACATCCACGGTGTGCGGCAGGCCGAGAACGAGTGTCCGGACATGTCGTTCGACACCGAGCCCAACGGCCTCGTCGACCTGCTCGAGGGGGTGCCCGCCTATGGTCCCGTGCAGATCACTCTCAGTGACGGTCTCAACGACCGAGGCACGAGGATCAAGTACAAGAGGACTTTCACGACGCTCGACGACGGTGGCGCCCTCAGCGACCTCGGCGACCTGAGCCAGTACGCGATGGTGGTCCACGGCGTCGACCTGAACGGCGATCACCTGGCGACCAACCCCGACGCCGGTGGCGACGGAGCCGGCGATCACGATGACAACGAGATCTCCATGCCAGCTCTCTGCGGCACCATCGAGGAGCGCTGAGCCCACTCCGACGGGGCGACGTCTGCAGTCGTCGGCAGACTCTGCATCAGGGCTGTCGCCACGGGCGTCGACCCGATCGACCGGCCAGCCACCACGACGACTGACGGGCGCCTCTGTGCGGGCCTGACGGCCCGCCGCGGCACCGTGATGCAAGGACGCAAGGACGCAAGGACGCCAGGACGCACGGCCCGGATGCTGGCGCTTGACCGTCCCACGTCCCTACCGATGGTGCCCTCGGTTTCGCCCAAAGCCGCGCCGGATACGCAAGACCTGGCTAATCTGCGAAGAGATAGTGGCGCGCCCACCGTGGGCGCGACTCCTCGCACCGATGGGATCAGTGTGCACTCCTCCCGTCAGCGTCCGTCCCTGGCTACCGTCCTGGCGGCCGTCCCCCGTGGTGGAGCGCTTCCGGACCAGGCCTGGCGTGCGCGACACCGCGGCATCCTGGTCCTGCTGGGTGCCCACGTCGTGGCCCTCGCGGAGCTCGGCATCGTGCTCGACGAGACGCTCACCGTGCGGTTGCTGGCACCGGGGGTGGTCGCTGCCTTCACCCTTGCCGCCATGTGGGCACGGCTGAGCCGGTCCGCGCAGGCGCTGATGGCCACCCTGGGACTGCTGTCGAGCTCCGCGCTTCTCATCGTCCTGTTCGACGGGCTCATCGAGGCGCACTTCCACTTCTTCTTCACCGTCGCCGTGGTCTCGCTCTACCAGCAGTGGAGCCCCTACTTCCTCGCCGTGGGCTTCGTGCTGGTGCACCACCTGGTCCTCGGGACGCTGTTGCCCGACCACGTCTACAACCACGCCGCAGCGGTTCACAACCCGTGGCTCTTCGCGCTCGTGCACGGTGGCGCCGTACTCGCGGAGAGCGTCGCCTGCCTCGTCTTCTGGAGGGTCTCCGAGGACGCACTGAACGCGGAGCGGGCCAACCAGGAGGCGCTGGAGCACACCAACATGGAGCTGACGAACGCCAACGCCGAGATCGCCGATCTCGTGGCGATGCTCTCCCATGACCTGCGCTCCCCCCTGACCGTGCTCGTCGGATACTCGGAGATGGCGCTGGAGAGCTGGCCCGACCTCACCCAGGCCGCGCAGCTCGACTTCGTCCGGAGGGTCAACCGGGCGGGGCAGTCCCTCAACTCGATGCTCGAGGACACACTGTCGCTCTCGGTGCTCGACGGCGACGGCGCGGCTCCTAGGCCGATGCCGGTCCGGGTCGACGAGGTCGTGCGGGAGGCCCTGTCGGTCCTCCCCGAGCCCCGACCTGTCGTCGACCTCGATGGCCTGGAAGCGCACACGGTCATCGTCGACAGGGGGCACCTGTGGCAGGTGCTGACCAACCTGATCACGAATGCGATCAAGTACGGCGAGGGGCGCATCGCCATCAGCACCGTCGCGCACGCCGAGTTCGTCTTCCTGCGGGTCGTCGACTTCGGCCCCGGGGTGCCCGCCGCCTTCGTGCCCCACCTCTTCGACCGCTTCTCCCGCTCTGAAGAAGCCCGCGAAGGCCGCCAGAGGGGCACCGGGCTGGGCCTCTACATCACCCGCAGTCTCCTGCTGGCCAACGAGGGCGACGTCGCCTACGAACCCACCCTCGGCGGGGGCGCGACTTTCTGCCTGCGACTCCCACAGACGCCGCCGACGCCTAGGTGAAGGCAGCAACGACGGGTGGTGCTGCGACTCCGGGACGGGGCCGTGCGGAAGCCGCACTCGTGTCCGAGATCAGACCGACGCCAGCCACTTGTCCGGTCCGAAGACCTCGTAGTGGATGTCAGCCTCGGGGACGTCCTGGCCGATCAGAGTGCTCCGCACGGACTCCATGAAGGGCAGCGGCCCGCACAGGTAGATCTCCGCGTCCGCGGGGATCTCCACTGCCCCGAGGTCGACGCGTCCGACACGGAGGACGTCGCGAGTCGGGCGAACGCCGAGATCCTCGTACCACCGGTGCAGGGACGCGGTCGGCATCGCCGCCACCAGCTCCTTCAGCTCCTGCCGGTGGGCGTGCCGAGCCGGTGACCGGTCGGCGTGCAGCACCAGCACCTCGCGGTCCGAGTCGATGCCAGCCAGGTAGTGGAGGATGCCGATGATCGGGGTGACGCCGATGCCCGCCGAGATCAGCACCAGCGGGCGGTTCGAGTCCTCGATGACCAGGTCGCCGAAGGGAGCCGACGCCCGGACCTCGTCGCCCTCGAAGAGGCTCTGGTGCAGGAAGTTGGACACCTCGCCGGCCGGGATGACCGTGCCGTCGTCCGCATGGCTCATCGGGACGGCCTTCACCGAGATCTCCCACTCACTGGGCTCGAACGAGCGCGTGAGGCTGTACTGACGGATCTGGCGAGCGCCATCCGGCAGCGTCACCTGGAGCGAGACGTACTGGCCGGGGAGCGCCTTCGGCAGAGGGCTGCCGTCCGCAGTGCCGAGCACGAAGGAGACCGTGTCCGGAGACTCTTGGCGGCGACGCCTCAGCAGCAGGGTGCGCCACACGTCACCGTCCGCGACGCCGAGGTCGGCGTACAGGCGCTTCTCGATGGTGACGAGCGCTCCTGCCATGTGCCAGTAGACCTCGTCCCAGGCGCTGGCCACCTCGGGAGTGACCGCGTCACCCAGGACCTCGACGATGGCGGCGAAGAGGTGTTCGTGGACGATCGAGTACTGGTCCTCGGTGATGCCGAGCGAGGCGTGCTTGTGGGCGATGCGGGCCAGCACCTCGACCGGGTCGCGCCCGTCGTCGGCCACGAGGAGCGTGGCGTACACAGCGATCGCACCGGCAAGAGCGCTCTGCTGGTCGCCCTGGGCCTGGTTGCCGCGATTGAACAGGTCACGCTCGAGCTCGGGGTGAGCTGTGAACATGCGCCGGTAGAACAGCGGCGTGATGTCCCCGATCGCGGCTCCGATGACGGGCAGCGTGGACTTGACGACAGCGGCGGACTTGGTGGACAGCATGGGGTCTCCGAGACGTGTGGGTGCAGGGGCCGTGACTGCTCCTCGGGAAGAGGAGAGCCTCTGGATCCACACGACCACGCCACGATCGGGATGCGGAGGGGCAAAGGTCCCCTGACTCCTGATGAAGGTCACACTCCCTCGGCGGTCATCTCCGCATGGCCACCGTCACAGGGCCGAGTGGTCACCGTCGTACCGGTGACCAGCAACACCGACCGAATCCTCCTGTTCCAGGCACTGCTGCCCGCAGCCGTGACCGGCCTGCCGCAAGACTCCAGGGCATGCCGAGCAGGTCCGGTCGATCCCGGTCGAGCGGCTCGGCGCGGTCCTCGGGCGCACCCCCGCGGCTGTCATGGTGCAGCTCGACGACGCCCTGCGACTCCATCGACAGCTGCAACGACGCGGCCCTCCCACAGCGGGGTCACCTTGCGGACGGTCGGCGGGTGAGAACCACCGAGGCGCCGGGGCCGTGGGTGCTCCACGAGCGGATCTCGCTGTGGCACGCTCTCCCCTCGGTGAGCGACGGCCTTGCCGGCGTGGTGGTGATCGAGGCAGCCGCACCACGCGCCATGATGAGTACGTTGCCCAAGGTCGACGACGGCGGGCCATCGAGCTGGAGCAGGTGACGGTGTTGCGCGGAGCCAAGGTCGAGACAAGCGGGTCCCCATCGGTGCCGACGGGTCGTGCCGGCGAGCCGCTCGGCGCACCGCCGACGTCGGCGACCACCCCGGCCGTGGTCGAGGTCCGGCCCGCGGGCCTGCGGGTCCTGTCGTGAAGAAGTTCCTCGATCACGAGGCGGCCCTCGTGGTGATGGCCGACAAGATGAGCGAGCTGAAGCCACGACTGCGGGGCGGGCTGCACGCGGGCTCGGTGCCGTTCGTGATCGCAGCGGGGATCGTGCTGATCGTGCTGTCACCGAGCACCGGGACCAAGGTCGGCGCGGGGGTCTTCACCGGCTCGGCACTCCTGTTGTTCGGCGTGTCCGCGATCTATCACCTCGGCACCTGGCAGCCGGCCGTCTGGGCGCTGCTGCGCCGGCTCGACCACTCCAACATCTTCATCCTCATCGCCGGCACCTACACCGCCTTCGCGATGCTGCTCCTGCAGGGAGATGCCCGGGTGCACCTCCTCGTCGGCATCTGGAGCGGCGCCCTGCTCGGCGTGCTCTTCCGGGTCTTCTGGACCGGCGCCCCACGCTGGCTCTACACGCCGATCTACATCGGACTGGGCTGGTTCGCGGTGTTCTTCATCCCGGACTTCGTCGAGGGCGCCGGGCGCCTGAGCACCGCCACAGCCGTGTCGGTGCTCGTGCTGCTCGTCGTCGGCGGACTCTTCTACACCCTCGGTGGCGTCGTCTACGGACTCAAGAGGCCGAACCCCAGTCCCGCGTGGTTCGGCTTCCACGAGGTCTTCCACGCCTTCACGATCCTGGCCTTCATCGCGCACTACGTGGCGGTCTCGCTGGCGACGTACGCCCTCCGCTGACGTTTCCTCCGCAGTAGTCAGGAGCCGGGCTGCGGTGAATGGCCTGGGGCCGGCCGCGACGACCCTGCATGGGCCACGATTGACATCGAGGCGCCAGCGGTCGCGTCACGATCAGTCGCAGTCAGCCACTGCGGCGGCGATGGCATCGACGTGCAGCTGCGCGTGCCCGGAGAACTCGAGGGCGACACCCAGCTCGCTCGACGCCAGGGTCAGCTGCGCCCACCCGACGGTCCGCTGCGCGTGGCTGGCCAGCTGCGGGAAGGGGTTGTTCACCGGACTCCACGCAGCGATCATTCCCTCCAGCTCACCCCAGCGACTCCCGGGATCCACCCAGGAGCCTCCCAGGAGGTCTGCCCCTGCACAGCCTCGGAGTGGCAGCGCGAGGCTCGCCTCGCCCGTCTCCCCGGGGAGCAGGCCGTCGATGACCTCGCCGCCGACGCTGCCGTCGCCGTTCGCGTCCCCGTAGAGCGAGACCCCAGGTCCGGTGATGAGGTTCGAGACGGCTTCCGCCGCCGCCTGGGCCTCGTCCAGGTCAGAGGCATCCGCCCACTGGTCCAGGTGGTGCTGGATCTGCGCCACCCTGGACGCGGCTGCGTCCACCACCGCGGGAGCCGCGCCCGAGTCCGCGCCTGACCCGCAGGCGGCCACCGTGAGTGCAGTCACCGACATCAACACGGGCAGGAGTGGTCGTCGATCTCGGTTCCATGGCATCTCACCAGTGTCCGTCCTCGACGAAAGCCTGGGTGCTCGTGGCCCTACAGTCCGTGAACCCCTCGTCACACGTGCGGCGCAGGACGGGTCGGTGGCGCGGGTCGCCGGGGAGTGCTGCCGCCTAGGGTGGTGCTCATGCTGCGAACCCTGAGCCGAAACCTGCTGGGGCTGTGCGTGGTCCTGGCGCTGGCCGGCTGCGGAGGATCGCCCGAGACGAGCGGCAGCACCTCGGCGGGTGCCTCCTCAGGGACGCCGATCTCGGTGGCCGGCTCTCCGGCACTGCTGTGGGGCGAGGGAGACTACGGGGTCGTCCTCGCGCACGGCGCCGCATTCGACGCTGCCAGCTGGGAGGAGCAGGCGGTCGCGATCGCCGCCCAGGGAGCGACCGTGATCGCGGTCGAGAGCATCACCCCCGAGGCGATTCGTGAGGCTCTGGAGCAGCTGCAGAGCCAGGGAGTCGCGGACGTCGCGCTCGTGGGGGCCAGCGCCGGCGCGGATGCCGTCCTCGATCTCGCGAGCCAGGACCAGGACCTGGCCGACCAGCTGGTCCTGCTGTCGCCCAACAGCAGCGTCGATGGGCTCGGGGACGAACCGAAGCTCTTCGTGGCCAGCAGGGACGAGGCCGTGGCCCAGGTGTCGACAGAGCTGGCCGAGTCCTCCCCCGGTGTGGACAACGTGGTGGAGATCCTGCCGGGATCCGCCCACGCCCAGCACATCTTCACCACGGACCAGGCCGGTCCGCTGCTCGACCTGGTGCTCCGACGTCTGGAGCTGTTCGCTGCCCGGTGAGCCTGCGCCGGGCCGGCGTGCCGCGACGCGCTCAGGAAGCGGGGCCGCTCGCCGACGGGGACGGCTCGGTGTCCGGCAGCGGTTGCTGGGTGGGAGGGCTCGTCTCGACCCGCACCAGGGCCCGCCGCGCCGGGTCCGCTCCGAGCACCAGCTGCTCCATCCGCCTGCGATCCCCGGCGTCGCTCGAGACGAGCACGACCGTCACCTCCTCGTCACGGTTGGGGTTGCCGGCCGTCACGCTCATCCGGGCCACAGGGATCCCGGTGCCGAGCACCTCGAGAACGACCCGCTTGGCCCCCTCGGTGGCGTCCGTGTCCTCCCTCAACGACCACTCACCCTCACCTCCCGCGGCGCCCACGGCGATCTCCAGGTGCCGCACGCCCAGCACCGACCAGTCGATGTCACGCAATGCCGACAAGCCCTCGACCAGGCGTCGCCCCGACGAGAAGCGGAAGGAGCTGTAGCCGGTCTCCAGCTCGGCTTCCTGCAGCTCGTCGACCTCGCGGACGGCCTCCCACGCACGCACCCACGACCGGGGGTCAGCACAGTCGACAGGGGCGCTCACCGTGTCGGCGACCACCTCGAACGACGCCGTCGATGCTCCACCGGGCTCGAAGGGACACACGTGGCTCATGGCGCGCGCCAGGTCGTCGGCGGTCACGTCTCCTGCCAGGACCAGCGTGATGGTCGCCGTACCGATGAACGGCAGAGCCTCGTCGAGGCTCACGTCGTCGACGCTCATCCCCTCGTAGGGGTGCTCGGCGAACCACGCATCGAAGTCGGCCGCGGCACGCTGCCCACCGTTGGGGTTGCCGCAGCCGGTCACCGAGCCGATTGCCAGGATGACGGCCGCGAGCATCAGCGCCGGCCGTGCCGCGACCCCGACCGTCCGGCCACCTCCGATCCGGGCGATCACGACTGCTCGGGTGCAGCACGGGTGCCGTCGCCGAGGGTGGCGAGGAGCGCGGGACCACCCTCCACGACGACGACGTCGGATCCCGTGACCACCCCTGCCTCGGCCAGCGAGGACAGCACGGCGGTGATGACCTCGTGCTGGGCGACCCGGGTCTCCATCTGCCGGGCGCCCGACCAGAAGCGGAGGTCCATGCGCACCGTCGCGGATCCCACGGCTTGGAGCAGCGCCTGGGGCGGCGGTTCGTCCAGCACGAGGGGGACCCGGGTCATGGCCTGCTCCGCCACGCGCACCGCGAGGGCCAGGTCGGACCCGCTGTCGATGTCCAGCGGGATGCTCGAACGCACCTGCTCGTAACCCGTCTGGACCGTGACGACCTCGGAGTGGATCAAGGAGTTGGGGATCAACGCCTTGCGTCCGTCGAAGGTGCGCACGACCGTGCTGGTCAGGTTGATCTGGCCGACGGTGCCTGCGACGTCCTGCACGGCGATCTGGTCCCCGACGCGGAAGGTGTCTCGGGCGAGGATGACGATGCCGGCGAACATGTTGCCGAGCATGGTCTGGAAGGCGATGCCGGCGGCGATGGACAGGATGCCGATCCCGCCGAGCGCGTTGACGGGCTTGACGCTGGGGAAGATCACCGTCAGTGCGGCGCCGACGAACAGCACGATGAAGAAGGCCTGGGCCAGCGACCCGAAGATGTCGCTCGCGCTGGGTGAGCGACCGCGCCAGCGCAGCACGCGTCTCAGGGTCCACCGTGCGGTGCGGCCCAGCCCCCACCCGAGCACGAGCAGTCCCAGGCCGATGAGCAGCGCCTCCCAGGTGACGGGAGGCAGGTCCAGGCCGGTGACGAGCGAGCGCACCGTCAGCAGGGTCGACTGGCTCATCCCACGACTCTGTCACAGCCGGCGTCGCGGGAGCGGTCAACCGGTCCCTGAGGCACCCCGTCGCTCGGTCGATACAAATAGAACCTGTTCCAGTTTTTGTCTAGGATCGGCTCGCAGTCTCCCCGGAGGGCGTCGCCCCTCCACTCACCGACCCCCGAGGACCACCTGTGCGTGACCTGACCAACCGTGTCGCTGTCATCACCGGAGCCGGAGGCGGCATCGGTCGCGAGACCGCGCTCGAGCTGGCCCGCCGAGGCTGCCACGTCGCTGCGGTCGACGTACGCCCGGAGGGCATCGCGGAGACCGCCGAGATGGTCCGGCGGCTGGGCCGCACCGCCTCGACCCACGTCGCGGACGTGTCCGACGCGGACCGGATGCTCGAGCTGCCCACCGAGGTCGTCTCCGAGCACGGCGCCTGTCACATCCTGGTCAACAATGCCGGTGTCACCTCGGCCGGCGCCTTCGAGAAGGAGTCCCTGGAGGACCTGCGTTGGATCGTCGGCATCAACCTCTGGGGTGTCGTCCACGGCTGCCACGCGTTCCTCCCGCTGCTGCTCCAGCAGGACGAGGCGCACATCGTCAACGTCTCGAGCATGGTGGGTCTCCTGGGCCTGCCGCACAACGCGGCCTACGCGCTGACCAAGGGGGCTGTCCGGTCCTTCTCGGAGTCCCTGCGCGCCGAGCTGGTGACCACGAGTGTCGGGCTCTCCACCGTGTTCCCCGGCGCCCACCGGACCGGCATCACCGCCACGGCTCGCGGGAGCCAGCGCTCGAAGCTGTCAGACATGGGCAAGTCCAAGCTCGCCCCGCTCGCGATGCGCTCCCCCGCCGGACTGTCCCGTCGCATCGCCACCGCGATCGAGAAGGACCGCGCCCGGGTCGTGGCCGGGCCGGACGCGCGCCTCATCGACCTGTGGGCCAGGATCGCGCCGGGCAGGGCCGGCCCCCTGGGCAGGGTGACCGACAAGATCGAGCGCTCCGGCTGACCGGTCGCCCTGGCCCCGCCTGACAGCATGGTGCTCGTGCCGCGCTACACACGCTTCGCCTCCTGGTACGACGTGATCTCCGCCGAGCAGGTCTACGGCGTGGGACGCGTCCGCGCGATCGCGGCACTGCACCTGCAGGAGGGGTCCCGGGTGCTGGACGTCGGCTGCGGCACCGGACTCAACTTCCCCGGCCTGCTCGCCGCGGTCGGCCCCGGCGGACAGGTGGTCGGTGTCGATCGCAGCCGCCAGATGCTCGAGGTCGCACGCCTCAAGACGGCCTCCCTGCCGCCGGGCAACGTCGTGCTCGTCGAGGCCGACGCCGAGGTCCTGGACCCGCTCACCGTCGGGGAGCCGCACGCCAAGTTCGACGCGGTGCTGTTCACCTACGCGCTGTCGCTGATGCCCGGGTGGGAGCAGGCGTTCCTGCGGGCCACGGCCCTGGTCCGGCCCGGCGGGCGCGCGGCCGTCGTCGACATGCAGCCCCCTCACGGTCGGGGACGGCTGCTCACTCCCGTTGCTCGGGCAGCCTGCTGGGTGGGAGGTGCCGACCTCGAGGCGCGACCGTGGACGACCCTCGAGCAGACCGCGAGCCACGTGGAGTCGTGGAGCCTGCGCAGCGGACATGTCCAGGTGCGGGTCGGGACGCTGTGACCGGGACGGGATGGCCGCGGGGTCGTCACCGGGTTCCGGGTGGAGACTGTCTCCCCGCCGCGACCCACCGAAGGACACCCTCGTGACCCAGGCCCACCCGATCACCCCAGGCGTCGAGGTCATGTGGCGTCCGGGCTGCCCCTTCTGCAGGTCGCTTCGTCGGGGGCTGCGTCGGGCCGGTGTCGAGACCACCGAGCACGACATCTGGGCCTCGCCCGAGGCGGCCGCCCGGGTGCGCGCGGCGACGGGCGGCGACGAGACCGTGCCGACCGTGTTCGTGGGTGAGGTCTCCCTGGTCAACCCGTCCGTGGCTCAGGTGCTCGCGGCCCTCACGGCCGCCGACCCCGCCTACACCCCGTCGACGGGCCCTGGACGCAGCAGCGGGACCGCCCCGACCTCGACCCCAGGAGGCCGGTTCGGCGCTGCCCTCGCGACCGTGCGCGGACTGCTGGGTCGGCACGACACGTCCTCCTGACCAGAGTCCCCATCAGGACATCCGCATGCTGCCCGACCACATCCCAGCGTTCATCGACGCCGAGGTCGCGGCGAGCACGACCTAACTCAGCGACCTGCGTGACGTCATCCTCAACGGCACCCTCAAGCCCACGGCAACGTCATCACCAACTGGGAGCTCAGCAACCACGCACCCCCACCCGGAGTACCGCTGACGCTCAGCGGCGCCCGGCTCAGGGGCGCCCGGCTCAGGGGCGCCTGGCTCGGGCCAGGTCCTGCCCGTCGGCGCTGTGCGGGTCCTCGTCGATGGCCGCCACGGCCGGGGTGGGCCCGAGGTCCGACGTGGGACGCCGGTCGAGGTGGACGCCGGCGATCATGCAGCGCACGGAGCCGCCGGCGAGCTCGATGGTCGCGATGTCCACGGCGACGATCTCGCAGGACGCCTCGATCGCCGCGACCTGGTCGGGTCGCAGGCTCGCCCGGGCCCGTGCCGACATCGTCATGATCCGGCGGCGTGCCCCGGCCGGCGTACGACCGGAGAGCTCGACGGCATTGCCGGCGAAGTCGCGGATCTGCGCCTCGGTGAGCTCCACGATCGTGCGACCGGTCACCGCCAGTCGCTCGCGCACCTCCGCCCGGCGCTGCTCGTCGGGGATCATCTCGAGCGCGATCATCGCCACCTCGGTGCCGATGCAGGCGATCACGTTGGTGTGGTAGACCGGCACGCCCGCGGAGTCGACCGCCTCGAAGGCCATCGGCTCGTAGCCGAAGTCGGTGCAGAAGCGCTCGAGCACGTGGGTGTCGGCGCGGTGGCTGCGCGCCGTGTAGGCGACACGCGACACGTGGTCGAGCACCATCGCGCCAGTGCCCTCCAGGAAGATGCCGTCGGGCTCGAGACCGCTGTAGTCGACGATGGTCTGCACGCGGTAGTGGGACTTGAGCAGCTCCAGCACGTCGGCGCGGCGCTCGTGGCGCCGGTTGGAGGCATACATCGGGTAGACCGCGATCTTGCCGCCCGCGTGGGTCGAGAGCCAGTTGTTGGGGAAGACGCTGTCGGGCCGCGTGTGGTCGTGGTCGTCGAACACGTGGACGGTCACCCCGGCGTCGCGCAGCGCCTGCGCGACAGCGTCCATCTCGGCCACGGCCTTGGTCGACGTCGCGTCCGCGGACTGCCCCTCGGGAACGTCGCGCTGGAAGGCGTTGTCCGCCGCGGTGGCGGGGTTGGGGGTGAAGCGATCCGCGCGGACCAGGATGACGGTGGACGGGGCTTGAGCACTCACGGTCCGGAACCTAGGGCATCGGCCGGACCGATCTCCACTCAGGGCGCACCAGCCTCCCGCGCCACGACCTCGAGGCATCGCACCTCACGGCGCCGGCGCCCTGGCGCGACACCCGGCGGCTGTCAGCCCGCCCGGGTGGCGTCGGTGATCGGCATGATCCAGGACTGGTGGGTGGTGCTGCTCTTGGTGATCGCCAGCAGCTCGTCCATGTGCGGCTCGAGCCCCGTGACCTTGTCGAGCGGCACCCCGATGATCAGCTGGAAGCCCAGCCCCCTCCACGCCTGCACCGCTCGCCCGGCGAACTCGGAGTCGGCCTTCACGAAGCCCTCGTCGAGGAACACCGGGGCGAAGCGGGGTCGCGAGCGCAGCTCGTCGCCGAGCCGGAAGCGCAGCGCGGAGCCGACGATGAAGGCGACCAGCTCCTGGCTCTCGCCGCCGCTCTTCTCCCCCAGCGTGCGGTAGGTCGCGCGGAGCTCACCGGTGAGCGAGTCGTAGCGCTCCGCGCTGATCTCCACATGACGTCGTACGTCGAGCAGCCGGTCCCGGTCGGTGGGTGCCCCGGCGGACTCCCCGGCCTGTGCGGGCCGGCGCAGCTGCTCCATGAAGCGGCTGAGCTCGGCGAAGCGCTTCTCCAGCTCGGCCTCCTCGAGCTGGGCCGTGGAGCCCGCGGACAGCGTCCGCAGGTCCTTCATGAAGACCTGGACGTGCGCCGGGGAGAGGCGACGCAGCCGGATCCGGAGCCGGTCTCCCGCGCCGCCGCCGAACTCGAGGCGCCGCAGGATCGCGTTGATGGGCTCCAACCGGTCCTCGATCTCCTCGACCGAGGACGCCATCGCGCCGACCAGGGGCACCAGGTCCTGGCCGCTCCACTCGGTGAGTCGACGTCGCCACTCCGCGCGACGCTGGGCCAGGCCCTTGCCGCGGATCTCCTCGAGGATCCGGGCGTAGTCGGGGAAGGAGTCTGCCGTGGCGCCGAGGTTCGGCGAGTCCCACTGGAGCTTGTAGAGGCGGAAGACGGCGCTGAGGTCGTCGTCGACCCTCCGGATCTCGGCCTCCGCCTCTGCGACTGCGCCGCGCAACCGCTCGGTCAGCCGGTGCGAGGTCTCGGCGAAGCGCTCGAGGTCGTCGGGGTCGGCCGGAGCGGCCGCCGCGACGAAGTCGGAGACCAGCGCCGCGTCCTGCTCGTCGGTGACCACCGGCGTGTCCGTCGCGACCGACTCCAGCCGGTCCTTGACCCGGTCCTCGTCGTCGACCAACCGACCGTGCGCCTCGTTGAGCACGCGCTGCTGCTGCTCGAGGCTGAAGCGGGTCCGCCGCACCTCCTCGAGCTCGGCGCCCAGGGCGGAGATCTGCCCCTCCAGCGCCTGCAGCTCGTCGTCGGAGGCCAGGATGTCGGTCCGCCGACGCTCGAGGTCGACGATGCGCCGGTCGCTGCTCTCGACGTCGAGGTCGTCGAAGCGGGCGGCGGCGACCGCGTCGTAGGACGTGCGCTGCTGCTCGAGCACCGCGGAGCGTCGGTCCAGCTCGGTCACCTCGGCGTCCAGCGCGACCAGCTCACGCTCCAGGTCGGCGAGCTCGGCGTCGAGCTCGACCAGCGCGTCGGCGTTGGAGAAGCCGATGATGCTGCGGGTGTCGTTGCGGCCGTGCGTGCCCCGTCGACCGTGGCGCGTCTGGCCCGCCGCCGTGACGCGGAAGCCCGGACCGTCGAGCCCCTCGGCCGTGTCCACGCACAGCGCATTGCGGCCGGCTTCGCCCACGTGCGCCTGCACCCACCCGGAGAAGGACGAGTCCTGGAAGACCAGCTTGCCCGCGACCCGCTCGGGATCGGCGGGGCCCAGGTCGGGAAGGTCGAGCGGGACCCCCTCGAACGTGAGCCGCCCGCGCAGGCGCAGCCCGTCGATGGCGGACGAGAAGGAGTCGAGCCGGTCGAGGGGGACCAGCATCATCCGCGCGCTTCCCCCGAGCACCGTCTCGATCGCGCCTCGCCAGCGCGTCTCGTCGGGGGCGACGTCGACGAGCTCGGCCACGAAGGGCAGCTCGTCGATGGTGAGCCCGCTCGCCTCCGCCACCTCGGCGCGCAGCTCGTGCAGGCGTGCCGGCACCCGGCCGGCGCGGCTCTCCAACGAGGACCGCTCGCGACGCAGCTCGGCCTGCCGCTGACTGATCGGGAAGCGCCGGTCACGCGCGACGTCGCGCTCGCGCTTGGTCGTCTCCTGCTGACGCTCCCAGCCCGACAACCACTGCCGGGCGTGCAGCTGCAGGACCCCGAAGGCCTCCGCGGACAGCAGGGCGGCCTCCACGTCGGGCGCCTGCGCGTCGGACGCGGCGATCAGGGGCAGCAACCGCTCCTGGAGCACCGCGCGACGCGATCCGCGCCCCTCCCGGATGACCTGCTCCTGCTCGAGGGAGAGTGCCAGCGACTGCAGCGTGGAGCCCCCGGCAGCGTGGTGGGTCGCCCTCGTGGTCTCCAGGTCCGCCTGGAGCGTGCGCTCGGTCGCGGCCGTGGCGGCGAGCAGGTCGCTCGTCGAGGCCCGGTCGTGACGGTTGGCGTCGAGGCCGGCGTCGATCAGCCGCAGGTGGGTGCGCAGCAGCCAGAGCCGCAACGGGGTGTCACCGGTGCGGGTGACACCGAAGGAGTCGAGGTCGGCGAGGCGTCGGGCGGCCTCCACCCGGCGCCCCTGCAGGGCGCTGATCGGCTCGAGCAGGTCGAGCTTCTGCTCCTCGGTGCGCATCGCGGCGTGAGCGGCGTCGAGGTCGTCGAAGTGCTCGATGGCGCGGTCGGCGGCCGCATAGGTCGTCGGGTGCTCCAGCACCATGTCCTTGTAGAGCTCATCGACGCTGCGCACCTGGTTGCCGGCCTGGATCCGGGAGAGCAGTCGCAGGGCCTTGGCTCCGTCACCGTTGGCGCCGATGCCCAGCCGCGCGTGCAGGACGGCGGAGTACTCGGCGTAGGTGCGGTGCACCCGGATGCCCGGGAAGAGCTTCTTCAGGGTGGTGGCGTGGAAGCGCTCGGGCACGGCGACCTCGAGGGTGTCGAGCGCGAGCGCTCCCTCGTGGGTGGCGAGCTGCATCTGCACCTCGCCGGAGCGGGTCGCCCGACGCGGGACGTAGTAGAGACGCAGCGCGGTGAAGCGCCCGCCGTGGTCGTTGACGAACGTCATCGCCACGGCGCCCCAGGTGTCGGAGCCCTTGCCGCGCAGCAGCTTCTCCACCGGGCGACCCGTGCGAGGGTCGTCCACCACGTCGACCGCACCGCGCAGGTAGGACAGCAGGTTGCGCTGCCCGACACCACGGGCCCGGCCGGCGACGGCGTCGTTGGAGGCACCGTTGAACTTCGTGTCCGACGGCATCATCAGCGCGGTGTAGGCATCCAGGACCGTGCTCTTGCCGACCCCCGAGGCCCCGGAGATCATCGTGGCGTCACCACGCAGCGGCACGGTGGTCAGACCGCTGAATCCTCCCCAGTTGACCAGCTGGAGCAGCGCAGCGCGCCACTGCACGGTGTCGTCGGCCGGGGTCACGACGGTGCTCTCCTCGAACAGGCCGTCGCTCGACCCCGGCCGGGTCTGGTCGTCGAGGATCTCGGGCTCGTGGACGGACATGGTCACTCCACCCCTTCGTGGTCCGTGGGCGGCGCGAAGAGGTCGACCGGCGCATCGCGCGCGTCGGGGGCCTCCCCGCTGTTGGCCCGCTGCAGCGCCTCGAGCAGCTCCTGGAGCAGCTCGAGCGGGAGCAGCGGCTCGACGGCCTCGCTGATCTCGAAGCGGTCGTCGCTCGTGGTGCCGATCAGGAGCCCGGACTTCACGATGCTGACCACGGCGTTGCGGGCCCGCTTCTCGTCACCGGCCTCGTCGGTGGCGTGGACCGGGCGGAAGCTCGCGACGTAGTCGACGATGTCCTCGCGGTCGATGAACACGTGGGGATCGCCGCCGGCGAGGCCCGCGCGCAGGCGGTCGCGCAGGTGCACCAGCACGAGCGTCTCCTCACGCGACCATGCTGCGTCGTAGAGCAGGGTGGGAAAACGACCGCCGGCCTCGGCCACGGCCTGTCGCTTCCACGCGACCTCGCGCACCCGGTCCACGGCGAGGTCGAGGAAGAGGTCGTTGAGCCGTGAGCGCAGCACACGCTCGTGGTCGACCAGGACCTGCCAGTCGCGCGGATGCGTGCGGGCGCTGATGAAGCGCTGCTTGAAGATCGTGACGAGCGCGTGCCGCTGCGAGAGCTCCAACCCGCCCTCGTCGCCCTCGAAGAGCGAGACCGACCCGTCGTCGAGAGCCACGATCTCCGGGTGGTGGGGAGCGGGTTCGGTGGCGCCAGTGACGTCGGTGCCGCCACTGATGTCGGTGTCGGTGTCGGTGTCGACGCTCATGGTCGGCTCTCGCTCTCGGGTCGGTCCGGGTCGGGCAACGGCGTGCGCGGCACCCGGAAGGTGCGCCGCGAGCCGTCGGGTCGGACGGCCGCGAACACCTCGAGGTCGTCCTCCGCCGTCCAGTCGCGGTCAGCGGCCAGGTGCAGCAGGCCGAAGATCTCCACCGGGCGACGCAACGACGGCTCGAAGGCGTCGAAGAGCTCCCCCAGCGACGCAGCCGGCAGCAACGACGTCAGCGACTCCTCGAGCCGTCGTCGCAACGACGTCAGCTGCGGGCCGCCCTGCGCCATCACCGCGGCGAGCGTGACCGGCGGCGCGTCCCCCAGGTCGGCGGGGACGATGCGATCGGGGAGGACGTCGTCGGCGGGGTCGTAGAACCGCTCGCGCAGGTGCTCGACCCCGGCGCGGGCAGGCAGGAGCGGTACGTCGAGCACGGCCCGGGGGCCGGTCGTCGCCATCCACGTCATCAGGGCCGACTCGACCTGTCGCAGGGTCTGCTCGAGCTCGCGGTCGCGGGCGACGTCGTGGGACACGATGTAGTCCTTGAGGGTCGCGGTCACCCGCGAGCGCTGCGCGAGGACCCGGTCGAGCCCGTCCCGCACCAGCCGGACGGTGCCGCGCAGCTCGGCGCGGTCGGCCTCGCTCAGGATGCCCTCCGAGATGGGGTGCTCGAGCAGGGCGTGGAGGTCCTCGCGGAGCTGGGTCACCAGCGCGTCGTCGCGCAGCAGCGCGAACGCGCCCTCGAAGGCCCGCCCCTCATGGGTGGCGGTCAGCAGGGAGTCGGCGCGGGACAGGTAGTCGTCGATGACCTCACCTGCCGGGCGGTCCTCCGCGCGGAAGGCGGCGAGGATCTCGCCCCGGATCACCGCGAAGCGCTCCTCGACGCGGGCGAAGTCGCTGGGCAGCGCCGAGATCAGCGCGAGCAGCTCGGTGAAGCCCTCGAGCATGTAGTCCTCGGTGGCGCTGAGCATCTCGGCGCCGTCGACGAGCCGGTCCCGCTCGGCCTGGAGCCGCGCGATCTCGGCGTTGAGGATGGTGACGCGGGCCGTCCGGTCGGGGTTGGCCTCGGCGTTGAAGCGACGGACCGAGCCGAGGATGGTGGCGATCCGGTGCTCGCTGAGCGTGGCCCGGTCCCGCGCCAGGTTCTTCACCAGCTCCAGCGCCTGCTGGGCATGGGAGGTGAGCGAGTAGACCTCGTGCCCGGCGTCGTCGAGGGACCGGACGAGCCACTGGCCACGCATCCAGCGCTGGCAGACCTCCCTGCCGCTGCCACTGGGGACCTCGGACTCCCCCGCCAGCCTGATCACCGCGAGGTGCTCCTCGACCTGCGTGTGCAGTCGCGCGGTCGGGATCGGCACGTTGTTGCGCCCGAAGGCGGCCCGGAAGATCGTGATCACGACGGACGCCTGGCGCTGGTGGAGCAGCGTCAGCGTCGGTTGGGCGAAGGCCCCCTTGACGCGTGCCAGCTCTCCGGCGACCTCACCCACCTGCCCTGCCCCGCCCTTCGTCCGTCGATCGTGTCCGCTGTCCCCGGCTGGCGCACAGCATCCCAGAGGCGCCCCCCACGGGCCGGTCCCGGGGTCGGGACCGCACGCCGATAGGCTGAGCCCTCATGACTGCCCTCGCCCCGGCCCTGCGCCACCCGACGCCGCAGGTGGTCCGGACCCTCAACGTCGCGGCCAAGGGTGGTCTGCTGCTGCTCCTGGCCCTGGCGCTGGTGAATCCCGAGGTCGGCAACATGGAGGGCAAGGGCGCCGGGATCCGCGCGATCGCCTACCCGCTCCTCGCCTTCACCATCCCGGCGATCTGGTTCACGACCTGGCGTGAGCGCACGTCGTTCCCGTGGGCGGCCGACCTGCTGGTCACCATCACCTGCTTCACCGACATCCTCGGCAACCGGATGGACCTCTACGACTCGATCGTGTGGTTCGACGACTGGATGCACTTCATGAACACCGGGCTCCTCGCTGCGGCGTTCCTCCTGCTGACCCTGCACTGGACCTCGTCCCTGGGCGCGACGCTGGAGCGTGCGCTGGCCTTCGGGGCCACCGCCGCACTGGTCTGGGAGATCGCGGAGTACTACGCGTTCCTGAGCACGTCGGTGGAGCGTGCCGGCGCCTACACCGACACGCTCGGCGACCTCGCGCTGGGCACCATCGGCTCGGTGCTGGCCGGCGTCTTCGTGCACGCTGCCTGGCGCTCGGGTCGCCTGCGCTCAGCAGCCCCCCAGCTCGCGGCGCCGGTGCTCACCCGCGCCTGACCACCCGCCGCGTGGCCCTCACTCGGTCGTGTCCTCGTCCTCGTCGACGAACCAGTCACCGTCCTGCTTGACCAGCGTGATCGTGCCCGTGACCGTGAGCTCGGTGTCCTCCTCGCCGAACGTCTCGGTGAAGAGCCCCGCGTCGTCGCCGGTGTAGACGACCTCCTCGGTGTAGTCCACGGTCGCGGAGTCGTCCTGCTCCTCGACCGCCCCGATCTCGATGTCCACGTCGATGTCCTCGACGAGGCCGGCGAAGACGTCGTAGCCCTCCTGGTCCTCGATCGCCTTCGCGAACGCCGCGCAGGTGTCGACCTCGAATCCCTCGAACGCCTCCCCACGGCTGCGCGTCGACGAGAGCTCGCAGACTCGCTCCTGCTCCCCCGCGCTCTGCGCCTCCAGGTAGTCCTCCGCCACGTCGGCCGGACCGGATCCGCCCAGCACGACGGTGAACAGCACGACGAGGCCGACCACGGCCAGCACCGCGATGCCCGCGACGACGCCGATGACGGCGCCCTTGCCGCGCCCGCGGCCCTGGGTGCCGGCGTACGGCGCCTGCCACGGTGGGGCGCCCCATGGTGTGCCCAACGGTGTGCCCTGTGGGGCGCCCTGCGGTGTGCCCGGTGGAGTGCCGGGGGCCGCGCCCGGTGGCGTCTGGCCGCCTCGCGGCGGGGCGACCACCGTCTGGTTCGGGTCGAAGCCCGTCGCCGCAGGCGCAGGGGGCGCCGCGGGCTCAGCGGGGCTGATCGGCGGGGCAGCGGGTTGGACGTGATCGGTCCAGCGCACGCCGTCCCACCACCGCTGACTGCCCTGGCCGTCGGGATACCAACCGGGAGGGGTGCTCGGCTGCTGCGGATCGCTCACGGGATCTCCTCAGGCTGTGCGGACGAGAGTCACCGATGATGACACGTCCGCGGCGCTTCGGGGAGAGACAGCGATGGCCGGTCGCAGCACGTGCTGCGACCGGCCATCGCCGACGGAACCTCAGCTCAGTTGAACCACAACGACTCGCAGGAGTCGCAGGCGAACTCACGCACCTCGACCCCGTCGGTGAAGTCGACGCTGCGCAGGGTCCAGGCATGCTCGTGGTCCTCGACCACCGGAGCCGTCACAGGGGAGGACGGGTCGTGCGCTCCTCGACGACGTGGCTCGATCGGGTGCGCTGCTGGTTGACGACCAGCGACACGACGATCGCCAGGATCCCGGCGGCCAGGAGGATCGCCCCGAGGGCGCCGTCGTTGACCGCTGACATGTCCAGGGTGACGACGTCGAAGACCAGGATGAGGCCCAGGATGATGAGGATGATGCCCAGTCCGATGACCATGATGTCTCCTTCAGGTGGGGACGGGCGCGTGGTGCGCCCGACGGCCGTAGCCGCCACTCCAGTTACCCGGACTGGGGCTCCCCAAACGTCGACGTGGGTAAAGGCTCAGAGGATGTAGAGCATCTCCTGGTAGGTCGGCAACGGCCACAGGTCGTCGGCGACCAGGGTCTCGAGCAGGTCGGCCGCCTCCCGCACCGCCGCCATCGCGGGCAGCACCTCGTCGCGGGCGAAGGTCGCAGCGGCCAGGGGGTCCTCGTCGTGGTCCTGGGCAAGGACCCCCGCGAGCGACGTGAGTCCTGTCCTCAGTGCGGCGATCGGCGCTGAGACCGTCGTCAGGGTCGACAGGTCGGCCTCGACCCCGGCCGCCTTGAGCGCGGTCACGTTGGACGCGAGCTCGGTCTGGTAGCGGAGCGCCGCCGGGAGCACGATCGTCGTGGCGATCTCGAGGGTCAGGTTGGCCTCGACCCCGACGCTCAGCAGGTACTGCTCGAGACCGATCTCGTAACGGCTGTGCATCTCGCGCTCGTTGAAGACCGAGTACTTCGAGAAGAGCTCGATCGCCTCGGGCGAGATCAGCTCGGGCAGCGCGTCGACGGTGGTGCGCAGGTTCTTCAGGCCGCGCTGCTGCGCCTCGGCCTGCCACTCCTCGGAGTAGCCGTTGCCGTTGAAGATGACTGCGCCGTGGTCGCTGACGATGGAGGTCAGCAGGTCCTGCACGGCCACGTTGAAGTCGACGCCCTCCTGCACCGCCGCCTCGAGCACGCTCGCGCAGTGGTCGAGGGCCTCGGCCATGATCGTGTTGATCATCGCGACGGGACCGGCCACCGTCTGCTGGGAGCCAGGGGCACGGAACTCGAAGCGGTTGCCGGTGAACGCGAAGGGGCTGGTGCGGTTGCGGTCCCCCGGGTCCTTGGCGAGGTCCGGCAGGGTGTCGACGCCGATGATGAGCGTGCCGTTGTCCTTGGAGCGCGTCGCTCCACCCTTGGCGATCTGGTCGAAGACGTCGGCCAGCTGGTCGCCCAGGAAGATCGAGATGATGGCCGGGGGCGCCTCGTTGGCTCCCAGCCGGTGGTCGTTGCTCGCGGAGGCGACCGACGCGCGCAGCAGCCCGCCGTACTTGTGCACGGCGCGGATCACGGCGGCGCAGAAGACCAGGAACTGCGCGTTGTCGTGCGGGTTGTCGCCCGGCATCAGGAGGTTGCCCTCGGTGGTGTTGCCGAGCGAGAAGTTGACGTGCTTGCCCGACCCGTTGACCCCGGCGAAGGGCTTCTCGTGGAAGAGGCACTCCATGCCGTGCTTCTTGGCGATCGACTTGAAGGTCGTCATGAGCAGCTGCTGGTGGTCGGAGGCCACGTTGGCGCGCTCATACATCGGGGCGATCTCGAACTGCCCGGGCGCGACCTCGTTGTGCCTGGTCTTGGCCGGGATGCCGAGCTTGAAGAGCTCCCGCTCGGTGTCCATCATGAAGCCCAGGACCCGCTCGGGGATGGCGCCGAAGTAGTGGTCGTCGAACTCCTGGCCCTTGGGAGGCTTGGCACCGAAGAGCGTGCGACCGGCGTTGAGCAGGTCGGGGCGGGCCAGGAAGAAGTGGCTGTCGACCAGGAAGTACTCCTGCTCGGGGCCGCAGTAGGAGACCACGCGAGCCGGGTCGTGGCCGAAGAGGCGCAGGATCCGCTCGGCGTGCACCGCCATCGCCTGCTGCGAGCGCAGCACCGGGGTCTTGTGGTCGAGGGCGTCACCGGTCATCGACACGAAGACCGTGGGGATGCACAGCGTGTTGCCGTTGGGGTTCTCCAGGACGTAGGCCGGACTCATCACGTCCCAGCCCGTGTAGCCGCGGGCCTCGAAGGTGTTGCGCAACCCGCCGTTGGGGAAGCTCGACGCATCGGGCTCACCCTGGGTCAGCGTCCTGCCGGAGAACGACGCGAACGCCGAGCCGTCGCCGACCGGGTCGAGGAAGCTGTCGTGCTTCTCCGCCGTGAGGCCGGTGAGCGGGTAGAACACGTGGGCGTAGTGGGTCGCGCCCTTCTCCAGGGCCCAGTCCTTCATCGCGGACGCGACGGCGTCGGCCATGTCGGGGTCGAGGGGGGCCGAGTGCTCGATGGTCGCCAGGACCGACTCGTAGACCGCCTTCGGCAGACGCTTCTGCATCACCGCCAGGCTGAACACGTTCTGCCCGAAGATCTCGCCCGGCTCCTCGCCGGGGTCGAAGGAGATGGGCGGCGGCACGTACGACTCCACCGAGGTGATGGCCTGCAGGCGGACGTTGTTGGCACTCAAGATCGGGCTCCCTCGGGCATGCGCCGGGCACGTGCACCGGCGGATGGTGAGAACCTAGTGGCCCGTCGTTTCGGCCATGTTTCGGCGAGGTGTCGCCAGCAAGCCGGCTGGTCGCCGGTCAGAGAGCGCCGGACATCGAGAGCAGCGGACCACAGGTGCGGTCGCGCGAGAAGTCGGCCGCAGTCCAGGTGCCTAGGCGGGAGGTCACGACCAGTCGGTACGTGGTGTTGAGGGCCAGCGGGTTTGCCCTGGTGTTCGGGGAGCTGAGCGTCACCGTTGCGCCCGTGAAGGACGCGCTGTCGACCTGCGTCGCGCCTCGGAGGAGGACGAGGGTGTAGGTCACGCCGGGCAACTGAGCCGTCGCGGTCAGGCCGTCCACCGTCACGGAAATGCTCTCGTTGATGCCGGGGAAGCGACACGTGTAGGTGCCCGACACCGCGGTGGGCGTCACGACGCTTGCCGTGCCCACCGTGAGCGCGGGCGCCTGCCGGGTGGAGAACGCCGCCTGCGCGACCTGCGGCACGACGAGGAGGCACAGGACCGCGAGGGTCAGCGAGACCGCGCGACGCACGGTGTCTGACCGGTTCATGGAGGAGCCTTCTGTCGCGAGGGGGTGCACGCACTTCGGGGAGCGGCTCCAGTCTGCTCACCAGACCTCAAGCACCACCGCAATGAACCTCAAGAAGCGTTCAAGGTCTGACACACTCGGGGCATGTCTGCTGGTGCTGCTCCCGAACGTCGTGCCGTGGTCATCGAGGACGACGAGGACATCCGCTCACTGATCGAGTTCACCCTCACCAGCCAGGGCTTCGAGGTCCGCTCGGCGGAGACCGGGCTGGCCGGCATCGAGCTCGTGACCGGCTTCGACCCCGACCTCGTGACCCTCGACCTGGGGCTGCCCGGCATCGACGGCATCGAGACCTGCCGACGCATCCGCGAGACCAACGACGTCTACATCGTGATGATCACGGCGCGCGACGAGGAGATCGACCGGCTCATCGGGCTCGAGACCGGCGCCGACGACTTCATCTCCAAGCCCTTCAGCCCGCGTGAGCTCCAGGCGCGGGTGAACGCGCTCTTCCGGCGCCCACGGCGGCCCACCGCCAGCACCGCCAGCGTGCCGCCTCCCCTCCCGGAGACCACCAACGAGGTGCTCGACCACGGCCTGCTCAAGCTCGACGTCGACGGACGCCGCGTCTTCCGCGGCGACGACGAGCTGGAGCTGACCCGCACCGAGTTCGACCTGCTGACCGAGCTGATGCGCACCCCTGCCCGCGTCTGGACCCGCGAGGCGCTGCTGCGCTCCGTGTGGGGCACCGACTGGGCCACCGACACGCACCTCGTCGAGGTGCATGTCGGCAACCTGCGTCGCAAGCTGGGCGAGGCCTCAGCCCTGGTCCGGACGGTCCGCGGGGTCGGCTACCGCATGGCTGCGCTCTAGCGGGCGCCCGACGTACGGGGAGCCTTGGCCGTCCCGGTCAGCACCCGCGGCACCGACGCAGGCCCACCCGCTCCTCGGGCTCAGCCCGCGTGGCAGGTGGCGAGGAAGGTCGTCAGGGCGTGGTCGGCGCGCTTCGCTGCCTCGGGGAGCAGTGCGGCGCAGGCGCCGGCGCCGGGCAGGTCACCGGCCCGGAGACAGCTCTCGAGGGCGCGGGCCAGGTCGACGAGCTCGAGGGTCCCCACGACGCTGCTGGCGACGCGCAGGCTGAGCGTGGCATCCATCGCCTGGTCGGAATCGCGCTCGTCTGTCGCAGCCATGATCCTGGCGACGCGCTGCGGGAGGAGGCGGCTGTACTTCTGGGCGAAGCTGACCATGAACGGCCGGTGCGCGACGTCGGCGGCGAGGCGCTCGAGGTCCTGGGGGTCGAAGACCGTCATCACGCTCATCCCCTGACACCTGCGGGTGCGTCGGTGTCGTCCGTGTCGTCCTGGATGTCGTCGTCGTCGTCGGTCGTGGACCAGATGGTGGTGAGGCCGAGGAGCAGCATTCCGCCCAGGGCGACCCACAGCAGCCCCTTGCTGACCCAGGGCTGGTGCAGCGCGCGGATCACGGTGCCGACCTCGGGGATGACGGCCTGGACCTCCCAGACCTCGTCTCCCTCGAGGATCGCGGTCCACGGGTCGACGTTGTCGTTGGCGTCGCCCTTGGTGCGCACCGACACCGTGCCGTCCTCGGCGATGGTGACCTCGGTGACCCGGTGGGTCTCGACGCGGTGGTCCTCGATCGGGATCTGGTAGGTGATCACGTCACCCACCTCGACCTCGACGGCCGGTCGCGGTGCGGTCACCACGACATCGCCGGGCATGATGCCCGGCGCCATGCTGCCGGTGAGCATCGTGGCGGTGCGGTAGCCCATCACGTGCGGGCCGACCGCGAGGACCAGGAAGGCCAGCAGGCACACCGCGAGGACGAGGTTGATCAACCCTGACCCGAGGAGCCCGACCCACGAGCAAGGGGTTCCGCCCGACGTGCGAGGAGTCTTGCGGGGAGTCTGGCGGGCAGTCTTGCGGGGACCCTTGGCCGTCGCGGTCCGCACCGGCAGCCCCGAGGCACGACGCACGACGGACGACCGGGCCGGTGACGCGGCGCGGTGACGACCGACGACGAGCGGGACGGCGTGGCTCATGGTCGGCTCCTGACGGATGAGGTGGCGGACGGATCAGGGACGGTGTGGCGTGGTGCTGTGCCCTGTGCGGCCGCTGAGATGGACGGCGGCCGCACAGGAGTCGGTCACTTGAACGTCGCGGCGCGCTGCGTGGCGTCGAACGTGAAGGTGATGTTGTTCGCCAGGCCCTGGAACGTGTTGTCGGCCGTGGCCGGCAGGAGCAGCTGGACCCGCAGGTTCACTGCGGCGGCAGCGCCGTTCAGCGTGGCCGCGGCCGAAGCCATGTCCACCGCCGAGCCGATGACGGACTTCGAGGCGATGACAGGAGTGGAGGTGCCCGAGCAGGTCAGCTCGTTGGTGGCCCCCGCGACCTTGGTCCACGCGGTCGAGCACTGGTCGACCTTGAGCTGCAGACCGTTCGTCACATCGCTCGAGAGCAGGTTGGCCGTGCCGGCGGTCGTGGTGAGCTTGACCGAGCCGAACGCCTCGGTCCGGGCGCTGCGGGTCAGCGTGACCGCACGCTGCACGGTGTCGCCGGGGACCAGACCCACGGCGGGCACGGTGGTCCCGAGGTCAGCGTGCTGCGTCAGGGCGATCTCGACGTAGCCGTTGGCAACCGACTCGCTGGCCGCCGTGGTCGAGGTGAAGGCACCGAAGGTACCGAGGCCGGCGACCGACGCCGCGCTGGCGACCAGGACGACCGAGGCCAGGACCTTCGTCGAGCGCTTGCGGGCGGTGCGGGGGGCGGAGGTGTGCTTGCTCATGGCGGTGGTCCTTCGATCGAGGCCACCGGGAAGGTGGTGGCGGGTCCTGTTGATGAACAGAACTCTGCCGCGCCCGGCTCAAGGCCCCACAAGGCAGACCCACGAGGTTTCCTCAAGCAAACCTCAAGAACTCACCCGACCACCAGGTCCCGCTCCAGAGCAGCCGCCAACCGCTCGGCGAAGTAGGCATGGCCGTCGTTGTCGAGCAGCCCGCCCTCCCCCAGGTACGACGAGGCGTCGGGGCCGGTGAGCCACCCCTCGCCGTAGGTGTCGACGCAGGTGATGTGCTCGTTCTCCAGCGGCTCGCACATGCCCAGCCCACGCGGGTTGCCATAGGGCAGCACCACGGCGATCACGGCGTCGGGCACCCGCCCACGCAGGGTCGTCACCGTGTTGCGCATCAGCTTGCGGATCTCCGGCGTCGTGGCGGGCGAGCGCATCTGGGCGGAGATGACCACCACGTCGGGGACGAAGTCGTCGTCGGTCTGCAGCCGGAAGACCCGGTCGAGGTACTGGCTGCCCGGTGTGGTGGTGGCGCTGTGGGCCCAACCCGACCCGGGCACGGCGTCGATGCGGTACTCCCAGCCCAGGTCCTTGGCCATCAGGTGGGCGAAGCCGGCCTTCTGCAGGGTCGCGCCCTCCCCCGCGGTCCAGTCGTCGCCGATGAAGAGCACCTTGGCATCCTCCGGCGCCGACAGGGGCGTCTCCTGCTCGACCTGCGCCGCCGTCGGCTCGGCGACGGGTCCACTGGGGTTGGCGGAGAACTGGCTCACGAGGAGGATCACGGTCACCACGGTGACGACGAGGACACCGAGCACCGTGAGGCGCTCGGTGGTGGGCTTCCGGCCGGCTCCGACGGGCCGCCCCCAGGGCTTGGACACGAGCGAGAGCCTACGTCGTCCACCCGCACGCACAGCCGATGTTTGAGGACGTGGGACTCAGGGCATCGTCTAGGCGACACGCACTGCTGTTCCGACCTCGTCTCGGACATTCTTCAGCCCGCATCCCGGGGGCGGGCTGCTCACGAGGCCATGGAGCGCAGTGCGTGTCCTCTTGTCCGGACGACGCGTCAGTCCCAGAAGACGTGGTCGACCACGGCCCTGGCCTGGCGGGTGCACCGCAGGTAGTCGTTGACCATCTCGTCGGTGGCGCCCGGCGGATAGCCGAGGATGCTCGCGACCGCGGCCCGCTCACGGGTGTCACGCGGGATCTGGTCGCCGGAGGTGCCCCGCACGAGCGTCACCGCGTTGCGGGTGCGACTCACCGTGCGCCACCCCTCGATCAGGGTCGCGGCGTCCTCCTCGCCGATCAGCCCGGCGTCGCGGGCCGCCGTCAGCGCACCCAGCGTCTGGGGGGTGCGCAGCGTCTCCACCCGGCCGGCGTGGCGCATCTGGAGCAGCTGGACGGTCCACTCGATGTCAGCGAGGCCGCCGCGACCCAGCTTGAGGTGCAGGTGCGGGTCGGCACCTCGGGGCAGGCGCTCGCGCTCGACGCGCGCCTTGACCCGGCGTACCTCGACGATGTCGTCGTCGGAGATGCCGTCGGCTGGGAAGCGCAGCGGGTCGATCAGCTCGACGAAGCGCCCTCGCAGGCCGGCGTCCCCGACCACGGCGTCCGCGCGCAGCAGCGCCTGCGCCTCCCAGACCATCGACCACTTGGCGTAGTAGGCGGCGTAGGAGTCGATCGTGCGCACCAGGGCGCCCTGCTTGCCCTCGGGGCGCAGGTCGGCGTCGACCTGCAGCGGCGGGTCGGCACCCGGGAGGGCGAGCAGGCTGCGGACCTCGTTGGCGACCGCCTGCGCGTAGGTGGTCGCCGCGTGCGCGTCGGCGCCCGGCTCGGCCTCGAAGACGAACAGCACGTCGGCGTCGCTGGAGTAGGACAGCTCGAAGCCGCCGTAGCTGCCCATGGCGATGATCGCGATCCGGGCCGGCGCCTCCTCCAGCGACCGCTGACGTCGTACGGCGCGTCCCGCGACCTGCAGCGTGGCCTCCAGCGTGGCGTCGGTCAGGCGGGTCAGCCCCTTGCCGACGTCGGCGACGTCGGTGAGCCGGAGCACGTCGCCGGCCGCGATGCGGAGCAGCTCACGGCGACGCACCGCGCGGATGGCCCGCACGGCCTTGTCCACGTCGTCCTGGCGACCGGCGGCGGCGAGCATCTCCTCGACCAACGGCTCCGCGGGCAGCGGGTCCAGCGAGCCGGTGAGGATCTGGACGCCCTGGGGCTCGCGCTCCAGGAGTCCCGTGACGTAGCGGGAGGTGGAGAGCAGGTGCGCGAGCCGCTCGGCCACGGCGCCCTCGTCGCGCAGGGTCTTGAGGTACCACGGGGTGCGGCCCATGGACTCGCTGATCCGGCGGAAGCCGAAGAGGCCGGCGTCGGGGTCGGGCCCCTCCGCGAACCACTCGAGCATCGCGGGCAGCAGGGCGCGCTGGATCGTCGAGGTGCGCGACACCCCGGACGTGAGTGCCTCGAGGTGGCGCAGCGCCGCCTGCGGATCGGCGTAGCCCAGGGCGGCCATGCGGGTGCCGGCGGCCTCCGAGGACAGCCGGGCCTCGGAGCCGGGGATGCCCGCGACGGCCTCGAGCAGGGGGCGGTAGAAGAGCTTCTCGTGGAGCCTGCGCACCTCGCGGCGGTGGTGCTCCCACACGCGGTCGAGCGACGCGACCGGCTCCTTGAGCAGGCGCAGGCTGCGACCGAGCCGGCGCAGCGACGGCTCGTCGTCGGGGACCACGTGGATGCGTCGCAGCTGGAAGATCTGCATGCGGTGCTCCAGGGTCCGCAGGAACGCGTAGGCGTCGTGCAGCGCCTCGCCGTCCTCGCGGCCGACGTAGCCGCCGTCGGTGAGCGCCGCCAGGGCGCTGAGGGTGGCGGTCGGCCTGATCCGCTCGTCCATGCGGCCGTGGACCAGCTGCAACAGCTGGACGGCGAACTCCACGTCGCGCAGCCCGCCGGAGCCGAGCTTGAGCTGGCGGTCGGCCTCGCGGGCGGGGATGTGCTCGATGACCCGGCGGCGCATCGCCTGGGCGTCGGTGACGAAGCCGTCGCGCTCGGCGGCGCTCCACACCAGCGGGGCGAGCATGTCGACGTACTCCCGGCCCAGGGCGAGATCACCGGCGACCGGGCGGGCCTTGAGCAGCGCCTGGAACTCCCACGTCTTGGCCCAGCGCTCGTAGTAGCCGAGGTGGCTGGCCAGGGTGCGCACCAGCGGGCCGGCCTTGCCCTCGGGCCGCAGCGCCGCGTCGACCGGCCAGATGGTGCCCTCGCCGGTGTGGTCGGAGCAGATCCGGATCAGGTGGCTGGCCAGCTGCGTCGCGGCCCGGACCACCGCCTGGTCGTCGGGCCCGCCGTCGGTCCCGCCGTCGGCCCCATCGTCGGCCCCATCGTCGGCACCGCCCTGCCGGGGCACCGGCTCGTGGACGAAGATGACGTCGACGTCGGAGACGTAGTTGAGCTCGTGGCTGCCGAGCTTGCCCATGGCGATGACCGCCAGGCGCACGAGCGACGCGGACTCCCCCACCCGCTGGCGCGCGATGGCGAGCGCGGCCTCGAGCGTGCCGGCGGCGAGGTCGGAGAGCTCGGCCGCGGTGTCGTCGACACCGACGTCGTGCGAGAGGTCGCGGGAGGCGAGGCGGAGCAGGACGCGTCGGTACTCCACGCGCAGGGCGTCCACCGCCGCCGGGTCCTCCAGCGTGGCGACGGGCTCGGCCGACGACGGGTCGGCTCCGACCGCCTCGAGCAGCCCGGCCCGCACCGCCCAGGCGGCCGGTCGGGTGGAGCCCAGGGTCGGGTCCGTCAGCTCGTGCCACTGCTCGGGGTGCCGCACGAGGTGGTCGGCGAGGGCGCTGCTGGCTCCGAGCACGCACAGCAGCCGCATCGCGGTGCCCTCGTCGTCGGCGACGGCGGTCAGCAGCTCGCTGCGGTCCTCGACCTGGTCTGCGAGGCGCACCAGCCCCGAGAGCGCGAGGTCGGGGTCGGCGGTGCGGCCCAGGATCGCCAGGATCGACGGGGCATGACGCCCCAGCTGCGTCAGGGCCTGGGCCGCCACGTCGGTGTCGGTGAAGCCCAGCCGGAGGAGCGCGCCCCTGCTGGTGGTCGCGCGGGTCATGCCCCGACGACCGCGGCGAAGGAGAGGGCGAGCGGGCGCCAGGCGAGCGTCAGCTCGTCGGCCGCGTCCGCGATCGAGCCGAGCAGGTCGTCCTGGTCGATGCCACGTCTCACGTGGGCCTCGCGGTCCGACACCGCCCACGGCCGCAGGACGTCGACGTCGACCTCCGGGTGCAGCTGGACGCCCCAGGTGCGGTGGCCGAACCGCACGGCCTGGGGCTCCCCGGCCGGGGCCCGGGCGAGGACGGTCGCCCCGTCGGGCAGCCGGGTGAGGACGTCGTCGTTCCAGTGCACGCCGCGCCGCGGGGTCGCCACCGGGCCGAGCAGCTCGTCAGTCGCGGCCTCGGCTGTCCAGGCGACCTCGATCAGCCCCAGCTGCTGCCCCCGCGGGTTGCGCTCGACGCGGCCACCGAGGGCCGAGGCGACCAGCTGGTGCCCCAGGCAGATCCCCAGGATCGGCACGCCGGCCCCGTGGGCTGCACGGAGCTGCTCCTTGAGCGGCCCGAACCACGCGACCGTGTCGTCCTCGGCCTGCTGGGGCCCGCCCAGCACCAGCACCCCGTCGTACGACGTGAGGTCGCCGAGGGCGTCGCCGGCGTAGGGCCGGCACACCTCCAGCGTGCAGCCGGCCTCGGTCAACCAGCGCCCGAACAGCGCCGGGGGGCACTCGTCCTCGTGCTGGACGACCAGGACCGTCACCACCGTCGGCCGCTCAGATGACCGGGAGCATCTGGTCGCGCTCGAAGACGGAGACCTGACCGCGGTAGGCGTCCCACTCGGCGCGCTTGTTGCGCAGGAAGTAGTCGAAGACGTTCTCGCCCAGGGTCTCCGCGAGCAGCTCGGAGCGCTCGGCGATCTGGATCGCCTCGTTGAGGTTGTGCGGCAGCGGCTCGATCCCGAGGTTCTTGCGCTCACGCTCCGAGAGCGCCCAGACGTCGTCCTCGGCCTCGCGCGGCAGCTCGTACTCCTCCTCGATGCCCTTCATGCCCGCGGCCAGCACGGCCGCGAAGGCGAGGTAGGGGTTGCAGGCGGCGTCCAGGCTGCGGAGCTCGACGCGCGTCGAGTTGCCCTTGAGCGGCTTGTACATCGGGACCCGGACCATCGCGGAGCGGTTGTTGTGGCCCCAGCAGATGTAGGAGGGGGCCTCGCCGCCGAACATCATCCGCTTGTAGGAGTTGACCCACTGGTTGGTGACGACGCTGATCTCCGGGGCGTGGCGCAGGACTCCGGCGATGAACCGGCGACCGGTCTGGGAGAGCTGGTACTTCGCGCCGGCCTCGTAGAAGGCGTTCTGCTCGCCCTCGAAGAGCGACACGTGGGTGTGCATGCCCGAGCCGGGGTGGGTGGTGAAGGGCTTGGGCATGAAGCTGGCCCAGATGCCCTGGCTGAGCGCCACCTCCCGGATGACGGTGCGGAAGGTCATGATGTTGTCGGCCGTGGAGAGCGCATCGGCGTAGCGCAGGTCGATCTCCTGCTGACCGGGTCCGCCCTCGTGGTGGCTGAACTCCACCGAGATGCCCATCGCCTCGAGCATCGTGATCGCCTCGCGACGGAAGTCCGAGCCGTGCGACTGAGCGGTGTGGTCGAAGAAGCCGCTGCGGTCCACGGGGACCGGGTCGACCCCGGCCTGCGGGCTGTCCTTGAAGAGGTAGAACTCGATCTCGGGGTGGGTGTAGAAGGTGAAGCCCTTCTCGGCCGCCCTGCTGAGGGTGCGCTTGAGCACGAAGCGGGGGTCGGAGTAGGAGGGGCTGCCGTCGGGCATCACCACGTCGCAGAACATCCGGGCGGTCGCGGGGCCCTCGCCGCCGCCACGCCACGGCAGGATCTGGAAGGTCGAGGGGTCCGGCAGCAGCAGCATGTCGGCCTCGTAGACGCGGGCGAAGCCCTCGATGGCGGACCCGTCGAAGCCGATGCCCTCGTCGAAGGCGTTGTCCAGCTCGGCGGGAGCGACCGCGACGGACTTGAGGAAGCCCAGCACGTCGGTGAACCACAGCCGCACGAAGCGGACGTCGCGCTCTTCAAGAGCGCGGAGAACGAAGTCTTCCTGCTTGCCCATGCGCCACAGCGTAGGGGCCATCGCGTCGGACGCGCGTGCGAGGGCCGTTCCTCGCGGGTCACCTCGGGACGTGGGCCTCGATCTCGGCGAGCCAGGTGGTGGCTCTGGCGTCGGAGGGCATCCGCCAGTCACCGCGAGGTGACATCGTGCCGCCCGCGCTGACCTTGGGCCCGTTGGGCAGCGCGGAGCGCTTGAACTGGCTCATGAAGAAACGCTTGACGAAGACCTCGAGCCAGTGGCGGATCGTCGGCAGGTCGTAGGTGGCGCGACGCTCGTCGGGGAAGTTGGGTGGCCACTCCCCCGTCGCGGCATCGCGCCACGCGTGCCAGGCGAGGAACGCGATCTTGCTGGGGCGGTGCCCGCGACGGATGACGTGGAAGAGCGTGAAGTCCTGGAGCGCGTAGGGGCCGACCGTGTCCTCGGTCGCCTGCGGCTTGCTGCCCTCGGTCGTGGGGATCAGCTCGGGAGTGATCTCCTGCTCGACGATCCCCTCGAGCAGGGTGTTGGTCTCCGCGTCGAACTGGTCGCTCTCGGCGACCCAGCGGATGAGGTGCTGGATCAGCGTCTTGGGCACGCCCGCGTTGACGTTGTAGTGCGACATCTGGTCACCCACGCCGTAGGTGCACCAGCCCAGGGCGAGCTCGGAGAGGTCGCCGGTCCCGACGACGATCCCCTTGCGGTGGTTGGCGATCCGGAAGAGGTAGTCGTAGCGCAGACCGGCCTGCACGTTCTCGAAGGTGACGTCGTAGACGGGCTCCCCGTCGGAGAACGGGTGGTCGATGTCGTGCAGCATCTGCGTGGCCGCGGGACGGATGTCGAGCTCCTCGAAGGTGACGCCGAGGCTGACCGAGAGCCGGGTCGCGAAGTCCTTGGTCGTGTCGCCGGTCGCGAAGCCCGGCATCGTGATCGCCTGGATGTCGCTGCGGGGGCGCCCGAGCCGGTCCATCGCGCGGGCGGCGACGATCAGCGCGTGGGTGGAGTCGAGCCCGCCGCTCACCCCGATCACCGGCCGGGTGTCGCCGATGGCCCTGATGCGCTGCTCGAGCCCCGCGACCTGGATGTTGTAGGCCTCGTAGCAGTCCTGCGCCAGCCGCGCCGGGTCGTCGGGGACGAAGGGGAAGCGGTCCACCTTGCGGCGCAGGCCGATGTCTCCGGACGGCGGGCGCAGCTCGAAGGGCACGGTGCGGAAGGTGCCGATGCGGGCCTCGTGCGTGCGGCGGTTGTCGTCGTGGGTGCCCTGTCGGATCCGCTCCTGGCGCAGCCGGTCCAGGTCGACGTCGGCGACCGAGCGCCGCGGCCCCTCGGGGAAGCGCTCGGTCTCCGCGAGCAGGTCGCCGCACTCGTAGATCATCGTCTGCCCGTCCCAGGACAGGTCCGTCGTCGACTCCCCCTGGCCGGCGGCCGCATAGAGGTACGCCGCGCTGCACCGAGCGCTCGCGCTGCGCACCAGCAGCCGACGGTCCTCGGCCCTGGCCACGGTGATCGGGCTGCCACTCAGGTTGGCCAGCACCGTGGCGCCCGCCAGCGCAGCCTCCGCGCTCGGCGGCACCGGCACCCACATGTCCTCGCAGATCTCGACGTGCACGTCGAGGCCGCGCACGTCGGTCGCGCTGAAGATCAGGTCGGGCCCGAACGGCACCGTGGCGCCGTTGAGGGTGATGCTGCTCGCGCGGCGGTCGTCGCCGGGAGCGAAGTGGCGGCGCTCGTAGAACTCGCGATAGGTCGGCAGGTAGGACTTCGGGCTGACCCCGAGCACCCGACCCTGGTGGATGACCACCGCGCAGTTGGTGACGCGGGTGCCGTGCACCAGCGGGGCACCCACGACGATCACCGGCAACAGGTCGCGCGACGCCTCGGTGATCGTCGCGACCGCCTGCTCCACCGCCTCGAGCAGCGTGTCCTGCAGCAGCAGGTCGTCGATGGAGTAGCCGCTCAGCCCCAGCTCCGGGAACAGCGCCAGCGCCACCCCGTCGTCGTGACACAGCCTGACCTGCTCCAGCACCCGCTCGGCGTTGGTCGCCGGGTCCGCGATCGCGACCGGCAACGTGCAGGCCGCCACCCGGGCGAAGCCGTGCGCATACGACGAGTAGAAGTCCACGCCGCGAGTCTAGGGACCGCGCGCCCTGGCCCGGAAAGTCCGTGACGTTATCGCCCCTCCGGACGGTCCAGAGGGTCGAAAACGTCACGGACTTTCCCCCGGCGCACTCACGGGGCGCCGGGGCCGTCCGCCTAGGCTCGCAGCATGAGTGAAGAGACGATGGCGGGCCGGACGGTCCTGGTGACCGGAGCGAGCGACGGGATCGGCGCGGAGACGGCGAAGGTGCTGGCGGCCAGGGGCGCCACGGTGTTCGTCACCGGGCGCTCCGCCGAGAAGCTGCGCCCGGTCGCCGAGGCGGTCGGGACCGAGCCTCTCGTCGCGGACTTCTCCAAGCTCGACGACGTACGACGTCTCGCCGACCAGGTCGGCGAGCGGGTGGAGCGGCTCGACGTGCTGATGAACAACGCCGGGGGCACGATCTCCCCGTCGCGCACGACCCACGACGGACACGAGCCCAACTTCCAGGTCAACCACCTGGCGCCGTTCCTGCTGACCAACCTGCTGCGCCCCCGGCTCGCGGCAGCCGGCTCGTCGTTGGTCGTCAACACCTCCAGCATCGGCAACCTGATGGGCAAGATCGTGCTCGACGACCTCGACTACGAGCGCCGTCGCGCGATCGAGTTCCCCGCCTACGGCACCGGCAAGCTGATGAACATCGTCTTCACGCGCGGCATCGCCCAGCGCTGGTCGGACGACGGCATCGTCTCGGTCGCCGTCCACCCCGGACCGGTGGGCAGCTCCTTCGGCCGTGACTCGTGGTTCGTGGGACTCCTCTACCGGACGCCGCTCAAGCGGCTGGCGACGATCAGCGTGCCGGACGGCGCGGCGCCGCTGATCGCCCTGGCCCAGCGCGGCCCGGACCCCGAGGTCAACGGTCGCTACTACAGCCGCTTCCACGCGGACGGCAAGGAGAGCAAGCAGGCCAGCGACCAGTCGATCATCGACGGTCTCTGGGAGCGCTCGGCCGCGTTGGTCGGCCTCACCTGAGCCACCGTCCCGGCATCGGGCAGCGATGACTTCGCGGCCCGGGGGCGGTCTGCACCGGCACATCCTTCCCAGCCCGACCCTGCAAGGAGCGCCATGCCCTCGATCAAGCCCTGCCTGTGGTTCGACGACGACCTGGAGGAGGCGGCGACGTTCTACACCGGCATCTTCCCCAACTCCTCGGTCCGCCACCTCGCCCGGACGCCCGACGGGACGGTGCTGGCCGGCGACTTCGACCTCGACGGCCTGACCTTCCAGGGCATCAACGGCGGCCCCATGTACGCCGAGTTCACCGAGGCGATCAGCTTCAGCATCACCTGCGCCGACCAGACCGAGGTCGACCACTACTGGGAGTCGCTGCTCGACGGTGGCGCCCCCTCGATGTGCGGTTGGCTCAAGGACCGTTTCGGGCTGTCGTGGCAGGTCGTGCCGAGCAGGCTCTTCGAGCTTCTCTCCGACCCCGACCCCGCGCGCGCCCAGGCGGCGCAGGCCGCGATGCTCGGGATGCAGAAGATCGTCGTGGCCGACCTGGAGGCCGCGGCGGAGGGCGCCAGCGTCTGACCGACCCGCGGCACCTACCGTGAGCGCCATGACGGCGTGGAAACGGGTTGCCCTCGCGATGTTCTCGGTCGGTTGGGGCGCCAACCAGTTCTCCCCGCTGCTCATCGCCTACCGCGACGAGCTCGGGATGTCGACGCAGACCCGGGCCTTCCTCTTCGGGGTGTACGCCGTGGGGCTGATCCCGGCGCTCCTCGTCGGCGGGGCCGCCTCCGACCGGTGGGGACGACGCGCGGTGGTCGTCCCGCTGGTGGTGCTCTCCCCCGTGGCGTCGCTGCTGCTGATCGCCGCCCACGAGTCGGTCGCCGGGATCGCGGTCGCCCGGCTCCTCGCGGGCATCTGCTCCGGGGTGGTGTTCAGCGCGGCCAGCGCCTGGGTCTCCGAGCTGTCGACCGACGAGGTCGCAGGCACGGCGGCGAAACGGGCGGCGATCGCCCTGTCCGCGGGCTTCGGCGTCGGCCCCCTGGTCGCGGGGCTGATCGCGGAGGTCACGGCCTACCCCCTCACCGTCCCCTACCTCCCCCACGTGGTCCTCGGCGTCGCCGCCCTCGTGCTGCTGCTGCCGGTGCCGGGCCCGCGCCCCACCACCGGGACGCCGCGCTCCCTCCTCCGGGTGCCGGCGGTCACGCGGACCCGCCCCTTCCTGCTGCTGGTCGCCCCCGTCGCACCGTGGGTGTTCGGCTCGGCCGCCATCTCCATCGCATTCCTGCCCGCCGAGGTCGGCGGCTCCACCGGCGGCGCGATCGCCTTCGCCGGCGTGCTGACCGGCATCACCCTCGGGACCGGGGTGCTCGTGCAGGGCACCGCGCGCCGCCTCGACGACCGGCGCCCCCTGCTGGCCGGCCAGGTGGGGCTCGTCGCCGCGATGCTGGCCACCGGCATCGCGATCGTCGCGCTCCAGACCGACGTCCGGTGGCTGCTGCTGCTCGCCGGACCGGTCTACGGCGCTGCCTACGGCGGCTGCCTGGTCTCCGGGCTCCGTGAGACCGAGCGGGTCGCCGACCACGGCGAGCTCGGCGCGACCGTCGCGGTGTTCTACGCACTGACCTACCTCGGCTTCGGCGCCCCCTACGCGCTGGGCGCGATCAGCGGGGCCGGCGCCGGCAACACGGGGGCCCTGGTCCTCACCGTCGCGGTCGTGCTCCTCTGCCTGGCCACGGTGACGATCGCCGGTCGGCGCCTGCGGGTGACCGGCACCACAGCGCGCGGAGGGTCCGTCCGGGACTAGCCTGACCACCAGTCCGTGGACTCCACCAGGGAGCCGCGAGATGCACGTCGATGGGAGCTCGATGATGAGCACGTCAGAAGAGACCGCGCCCTACGGCACCGGCCCGACGGCCGCGTCCACCCCCGCCGCGGCCGCCCCGGTCAAGCGCGTCCGCACCCACCACCTGCGGGAGATGAAGGAGCGCGGCGAGCGTTTCTCGATGCTCACCGCCTACGAGCAGTATGCCGCCCAGACCTTCGACGAGGCCGGCATCGAGGTGCTGCTCGTGGGCGACTCGGCCAGCAACAACGTCTACGGCAACGAGACCTCGCTGCCCGTCACCGTCGACGAGCTGATCCCCCTCACCCGTGCCGTGAGCCGCTCCACGCGCCGGGCGCTCGTCGTCGGCGACCTGCCGTTCGGCAGCTACCAGGCCTCCCCCGAGCAGGCCTACCTGACCGCGGTCCGCTTCATGAAGGAGGGCGGCGCGCACTGCGTGAAGCTCGAGGGCGGGGTCGAGATGACTGCCCAGATCGAGAAGCTCACCCAGGGCGGCATCCCCGTCATGGCTCACATCGGGTTCACCCCGCAGTCCGAGCACACCCTCGGCGGTTACCGCGTCCAGGGCCGTGGCGAGACCGCCGAGCGCGTGCTGCGCGACGCGAGGGCCGTCCAGGAGGCCGGGGCGTTCGCCGTGGTCATGGAGATGGTGCCAGGCGACGTCGCCGCCCAGGTCACCCGGGAGCTGGTGATCCCGACCATCGGCATCGGCGCCGGCGCCGGCTGCGACGGCCAGGTGCTGGTCTGGCAGGACGCGTTCGGACTGCGCACGGGTCGCATGGCGAAGTTCGTCAAGCAGTACGCCGACCTCCACGCGGTGCTGCTCCAGGCTGCGAAGGACTACGACGCCGAGGTGAAGGCCGGGACCTTCCCCGGGCCCGAGCACACCTTCTGAGGATCAGTCGGCCGTGACCCGGCGTCGTGACCGGCGGTGCAGCAGCAGCGCGAGCGCGAACGCCGGGACGACGGCCGCCGCGGGCGCCATCAGGGCCGTGCTGGACGTCGTACGGGCCGGTGCCAGGTCGCGCGGCACCAGCGGCGGCACCGTGCGACCGGGCAGCCCGCGGAAGCGGTAGACGTCGAAGCCGCGCACCAGGTCGTTGCCGTAACCGTGGAACGAGCCGTCGCGGTTGATCTTGTTGGTCTTGAAGGACCAGGTGTCGGAGTCGGGGAACGTGTAGTGCCCCACCTCGCGCATGCCGATCCCCTGCCCGAGGGCGATCGTGGTCGGTGAGCCCTGCGCGGTGGCGAGGCCGCTGATGTCGAGGACCCGGACGCCCTGGCTGTACCAGGCGATGGTCATCATCTTCTGCTTCGGATACATGCGCAGCACGTGCGAGGTGCACGTGGCCCCGTCCTGCGGCTGCACGACGGGGATGAACCAGGCGCCGACCTTGACGGGGTTGCGCACCTTGGCGCCGGTGATGTCGTAGACGTGCAGCCCACCGCCGGGGCACTCGACGCTGGCCGCCGCACCGGCGCGCTCGTCGGTGATGACCAGCAGCGTGCGGCTGCGGCCGCCGGGGCGCTTGAAGGTGATCGGGTCCGACTGGTGCACCACGTTGATGGCGGGGTCGACGATCTGACCGATCTGCACGGGCCGGGCGGGGTTGCTGGTGTCGAGGATCAGCGTCTGCGACAGCGCCGCGACGAAGGCGCGCGTGCCCGCGGCGTTGAAGGTGATGTCGTGCGACTCCGAGCCCAGCGACGTCGGGACGAACGGGATCCGGAAGTCCTGGACCTTCTTGGGCAGGCTCGGGCGCCGGATGTCGTAGATCGTCACGGCCGGGCGGGTGCTGGAGATCAGGTCGGAGTTGGAGTTGTAGAGGAAGTTGCCGCTGGGGTGGATCGTCATGTTGTGCGAGCCGCGCGGCACCGGGAGGAAGCTCACCGACTGCGGCTCTGCGGGCTGGGTGATGTCGACGATGACCGTGCCGGCGTCGTCGGCGTCGAGCTTCAGGTCCCGGCCGCAGCGCGAGCGGGCACCCTCGGCGCCGACCGTGCCGTCGGCGGTGTAGCTCGCCAGCACCCGGTTCTTCTTCGTCCACACCTGGATGTCGCCCTGGCTGACCTTGCAGTCGAAGACCGCCACCCGCTTGGGCTGGGCGGGCTTGCTGATGTCGATGATCTGCATGCCCTTGTCGAGCGTGCCGGCCAGTGCGTAGTCACGACCGGCGATCCGCGCGAACTCGATGTCGGAGCCGTTCTGCGCCTCGCCGCTGCGGTCGTACTGCAGGTTGGCCACGTGGGACATCCGCTGTCCCTCACCGGTGGGGGCGACCAGGTAGGCCCGCTCGTTGGTGGCGACGTCGCCGGCACCCTCGTGGGCCACCGCTGTCGTCGGGACCGACAAGCAGAGGGCCGCGGCGCCGGCCGCGATGCTCGTCGTACGGGCAAGTCTGGTGCGGGGCACGGGGATCCTCCTGGCCACGGGCGGGTGTCGTGGTCCTCAACGACCCACCGCGGATGGGGTTACCGTGAGGCCATGCGATCGCTGACGCTCGGAGTCCTGCTGGCCCTCGTCACCGCGACAGGCCCGGCGGGCGCGGTGACCACCTCGTCGTCCGGAGCCGCGGCTGCCCCGTCGGCTGTCCCGTCGGCCGTCGTGGCGCAGGCGCCCGCCCGTGCCGCGGTGCCGCGGCTCGTCGTGACCAAGCGGGTCACCGGGCTGAGCAACCCCTGGGACGTCAAGCCGATCGGCGGCGGCCGGCTGCTCATCACGGAGCGGGACACCGCACGGCTCTTCGTCGCGGGCAAGGGCGGCAAGCGCCGGGTGGCCTTCCCGTCCCGCTCGGTGTGGGTCAGCGGCGAGACCGGGCTGATGTCCCTCGAGGTCGACCCGGCGTTCGCCAAGAACCGTCGCTTCTACACCTGCTCCGGCGGCTTCCTCTCCGGCGGCGGTCACGACGTCCGCGTCAACGCCTGGACGCTCAACCGGTCCCTGACCCGCGCGCGCCTGGTCAGGAAGCTGGTCGGAGGCCTGCCGACCACGACCGGTCGGCACGGCGGGTGCCGCCTGCTCATCGCCCGCAACGGTGCGCTGGTCGTGGGCACCGGCGACGCGGCCGTGGGCACCAACCCGCGCGACCTGACCTCCCTGGGCGGCAAGACGCTTCGTCTCGACCGTCGCACCGGCGCCCCGTGGCCGACCAACCCCTTCATCTCCTCCGACCACCGGCGTCAGCGCTACGTCCACACCTACGGTCACCGCAACGTCCAGGGCCTGGCCCAGCGTCGCGACGGCACGCTCTGGTCGGTCGAGCACGGGTCCTTCCGCGACGACGAGGTCAATCGGCTCGTGTCCGGCGGCGACTACGGCTGGCACCCGGTCCCCGGCTACGACGAGTCGGTGCCGATGACCGACTTCTCCCTGCCCGGCAAGCAGTACGGCGCCGCCTGGCGCTCGGGCGACTCCACCATCGCCACCTCCGGGGCGGCCTTCGTCTACGGCAAGAAGTGGGGCGCGCTCGAGGGCTCGCTCGCCGTCGCCGCGCTCAAGGCGACCCGTGTGGTCTTCCTGACGTTCAACGGCCAGGGTCGGCTGGTCCGCAAGACCGTGCCCCGGATCCTGGAGCGTTTCGGTCGGCTCCGCTCGGTCACCCGCGCCCCCAACGGCGACCTGCTCATCACGACCGACACCGACTCCGGCGGCGGCGCCGTCCTCCGCGTCCGCCCCGCGCGCTGACCGTCCCACCGCGGGTCTCGACACGGGCTCGCTGACGCTCGCCCGGCTCGACCACCAACCAACCCCTACGCCGGTCGAGCCGCGAGCGCCAGCGAGCGCGTCGAGACCCACCCAACGGCTCGACCACCAACCACCCCCTTCGCCGGTCGAGCCGCGAGCGCCAGCGAGCGCGTCGAGACCCACCCAACGGCTCGACCACCAACCAACCCCTTCGCCGGTCGAGCCGCGAGCGCCAGCGAGCGCGTCGAGACCCACCCAACGGCTCGACCACCAACCAACCCCTTCGCCGGTCGAGCCGCGAGCGCCAGCGAGCGCGTCGAGACCCACCCAACGGCTCGACCACCAACCAACCCCTTCGCCGGTCGAGCCGCGAGCGCCAGCGAGCGCGTCGAGACCCACCCAACGGCTCGACCACCAACCAACCCCTTCGCCGGTCGAGCCGCGAGCGCCAGCGAGCGCGTCGAGACCCACCCAGCGGAGCGACGCCTCAGGCGGTCCAGCCGAGGAACGCCCCGCCGGCGGTGAGGGAGGCAAACCAGAAGGCGAAGGCGAAGAGCGCGACGAAGGGCAGCCGCTTGGGGTGGGGGGTCCACCAGAGGCAGGACAGCACGAACAGCGCGATCCAGACGAGCACGAGGACGACCACGCCCCACCAGGGCGCGACCAGTCCGCTGGCGGCATACAGGAAGAACGCCGCGGCCATCAGGATCATCCCGACGAAGGGCCACGGCTCGACGGCACGCGGCGCGGTCGCCCGGCGGCGACGTGACTGCACCGGCGCCTAGTCCTCGAGCTTCTCGTCGTCCCAGCCGGAGTCGGACTCCTTGTCCCAGGCCTCCGTGCGCTCCGCGGCCGTCTCGAGCGCCCGGGCGGCCTCGGCCTCCGTCGCGTAGGGCCCCATCCGGTCCTTGTTGGGGCAGCCGTCGCGGCCCTCGACCCGGGAGTGCTTGATGCAGTACCAGAACTCGCTGTCGCTCATGGCGCCGAAACTACACTCGATCTCCGTGTCCTCCACCACCCCAGCCCCGACCAGTGCCGTGCGACCCGGCACGATCTCCCCGCGACGCCCCGTCCCGGCCCACGTCCCCCGCCCCGAGTACGTCGACCAGCCGGCGCCGGCGCGCTTCACCGGAAGCGAGGTCAAGGACGCCGACACCATCGAGCGGATGCGGGCGGCCGGCCGTCTGGCGGCCCGGGCCCGCGACCTCGTGGGAGCCGCCGTCGAGCCCGGGGTCACCACCGACGAGCTGGACCGGATCGGCCACGAGTTCCTCTGCGACCACGGCGCCTACCCCTCCACGCTCGGCTATCGCGGCTTCCCGAAGTCGTTGTGCGCCAGCGTCAACGAGGTGGTGTGCCACGGAATCCCGGACAGCAGGCGGATCGAGGACGGCGACCTGGTCAACATCGACATCACCGCCTTCCTCGACGGCGTGCACGGCGACACCAACGCGACCTTCCTCGCCGGCGAGGTCGACGAGGAGAGCCGGCGACTGGTCGAGCACACCCGCGAAGCGCTGCAGCGCGGGATCAGGGCGGTGCGGCCGGGGCGCCGCATCAACGTCATCGGCCGGGTCATCGAGTCCTACGCCCGGCGCCACGGCTACGGCGTGGTGCAGGACTTCACCGGCCACGGCATCGGCACGTCCTTCCACAGCGGCCTGATCGTGCCCCACTACGACAGCCCCGACCACGACGACCTGATCGAGGTCGGCATGACGTTCACCATCGAGCCGATGCTCAACCTCGGCACCCACGAGTGGCGGATGTGGGACGACGACTGGACCGTCGTCACCCTCGACGGACGCCGCTCGGCGCAGTTCGAGCACACCCTGCTGGTCACCCCGACCGGCGCCGAGGTGCTGACCCTGCCCTGAGCGGCCCCGAGTCAGCCGAGCTCGTCCCAGGGCAGCTGACCGGACTCGGCGAGCAGCCGCTCGACTCGCAGCACCTCGACCTCGTGCTCCGGGTCACCGCTCATGACGGCGGCCAGACGCAGGTGCGGGAGCGCGTCGGACAGCCGCGACTGACGCACCAGGGCTCGCCCGAGCGCGAAGCGCGCCCACACGTCGTCGGGGGTCTCCTCGACGAGCGCGGTCAGCTCGGTCTCGGCCTTCTGCAGCTGGGCGCGCATCAGGTAGGTCCACGCACGCAGCGCCCGCAGCCCGGTGTTGGTGGGCTCCAGAGCCAGCGCGCGGTCGAGCACCTCGAGGGCCTCGCGCGGCGACCGCTCGACGAGCAGGTCGTAGGCCACGCGGTAGGCGGACTCGGGACGCAGGTGGGCCGGTTGCAGCACCGGAGGACCCTGGAGCGACTCGTCACGGGACATGTCTCCAGAACACCACGGGAGGGCTGGGGATTCCGGCACCCGGGGCACTAGGCTGTGGCCTGCGAACGGGCTGGCCGGGCGACCGCGTGGACCAGGGCGACCTGGTCCCCGAGGAAGGTCCGGGCTCCACAGAGCAAGGTGGTGGGTAACACCCACCCGGGGTGACCCGCGGGACAGTGCCACAGAGAACAGACCGCCGACCACTCCTCCGGGAGAGGTCGGTAAGGGTGAAACGGTGGAGTAAGAGACCACCAGCGGCCCGGGCGACCGGATCGGCTCGGCAAACCCCACCTGGAGCAAGATCAGACAGTGCACGTCCGAGGGCTGCTCGCCCGAGTGCACGGGTAGATCGCTGGAGGCTGTCGGCAACGGCAGTCGTAGATGGATGGTCGCCGGCTGGCTTGCCAGTCACAGAACCCGGCCTACAGGCCAGCCCGTTCGCAACAAGCCACTGACCTGCATCAACGTGCCCAGAGGTGCCCCGTTGTCCGCACGTGACCGCGCGCGACCGAGCCGAGCCAGCACCGTCTGATCGACTCCCCGTGCCGGCCACGAAAGCGCACTGAACAGTTGTATGGTCCGAACCTGGGCCACGTGACGGCAAGCCGGTCGCCTGACCAGGTGGCCACCAGTGCTTGCGACCTTGGGAGTGCGGATTGTTCAGACGAGCTCGTCGCAGGTCACCCGGGGCGAAGCCTCCGCCGTCCGCCCATGTCAGCGGGATGGTCGAGACGTTCACCGAGGACGAGGTGCGCGGGTGGGTGTCGGTTCCGGTCAACAGTCCACCCACCGAGGTCGAGTTGCGTCTGGGCTCGATGACCGTGACCCGGACGACCGCTACCCCGGACGGCGCCATGTCCGCCAGTCGGAAGAAGGCGATGGTCTCGCCTGCGCCCGGTTTGTCTCCGCCGAAGGGGGACCGCAGGAACAGCAGGCAGCAGATCCGCACCTTCACCTTCGCGATCTCCCAACTGTGGGACTACGCACCCAGAGGGACGCCTCTGCGCGTCGTCACTGGTGCGCAGGTCCTCCCGATCCACGGGCACGGCATGTTCCTGCGAGCTCCCCGATCCGGAAGTCAGACGCCACAGGACCTTCGAGAGCGATTCGAGGAGGGTTACCTCCTGGGGCGCACGGGCCTGGTGCAGGTCTCCAAGGGCCTTGACGAGGAGTGGCAGTCCGCAGTCGGCTCGCTCTACGAGTCGACGCGCGCAGTGCTCGCCGACGTGTTCGGCTACGACCTGTTCATCACCTACGGGACATTGCTGGGGGCAGTTCGCGAAGGCGGTTTCCTCGCGCACGACAACGACTACGACGCGAGCTTCGTGAGCTCGTCGAACACCGGTCCCGAGGCGGCCGACGAGGTGGTGAAGATCGCGAAGGTGCTGATCGGCGCGGGTTACCGTGTGGGCGCGATGGCAGGCGGGTTGCACGTGGTCGACCCGGCGCAGCCCGCCCACCGCATCGACATCTTCCACACGTACTTCGACGCTGATGGCGTGTTGCAACACCCGTTCGGCTATGCCGGACGCCGGCAGGTCACCGCTGCCGACTGGCAGGGCACTCGCGAGATCGAGTTCGTAGGGCGAACCGCGTCGATCCCTGTCTGTGCAGAGGACTTGCTGGCCACCTTCTACGGGGACGACTGGCGTCTTCCCAAGACGGCATTCAAGTGGAACGTCGAGAGGCGCGGCAGCGATCGGACAGGCCTCGTGCCCCCCTCTCGGCGCACCGAGGTCTACTGGGCCGACTACTACGCACACCACGTGCATGCCGAAGCATCGTCGTTCGCGCGCTTCGTGCAGGACCGCTTGGACTCGGCCCCGGTCACCGTGGTCGACATCGGTTGCGGCGACGGTCGGGACTCCATCTACTTCGCGACCCGTGGGCGAAAGGTCCTGGGTCTGGACCGTGCGGGAGTCGCGATCGAGCACGCACGTGAGAAGGCGAACCAGGCGGGCCTTGTCCACGCGCAGTTCGAGGTCTGCGATCTCGCCGACGGGGTCGCTCTCGCCGAGGTGCTCAGCCAGGCGGACGATCCCCTGGTCTTCTACAGTCGCTTCGTGCTGCACGCACTCGATGCGCAGACCCAAGGCGCCCTCCAGGACGCTGTAGACGCCCGATCCCAGTCGGGCGACCTGTTCATCGCCGAGTTCCGAACCGACAAGGACGAGGAGCGGGTGAAGGCACATCCCCGACACTTCCGCCGCTACCAGAACGCCGCAGGATTCCTCGCCGATCTGCGCGGACGAGGCTGGGTGATCGACTACGACGTCGAGTCGTCTGGGCTGGCACCGTGGGGCGATGAGGACCCAGTTCTGTGCCGCACGATCGCTCGTAGGCTCTGACGGGGGCCACGACTTCGGAGTCAACGGTTCCAGCGGTATGGCCCTCGTGGCGGGGACGCTTCCCGGCCTGCGGGCCAGCCCGTTCGCACCAGGCCTACGTCAGGGGTTGAGGCACTCCGGGATCGAGTCCGTCGGCCCGCTCGGGTCGGCGGTCCTGCCCGACGGGTCGAGGACCTTGACCCAGTCGACGGAGTCGAACTGGCGCAGGGACCGCGTGATCTCGCCGGCGACGGTGACCGTGGATCCCCCACTGGAGCAGCCGCCCCGCAGCCTGACCCGGGCGATGGCGTCGGAGATGGCGAGGTCGGCGAAGCCCGTGGCCCGCGACCTGACCAGGCGCAGCCCCTGACGTCGCTCCCGGTCCAGGGGGCCGGCGAAGAGCCGGTCCATCACCCCGGTTGCCGGCGCGCCCACGACGACGGGTCGCACCCGGGGGACGAAGTAGGGCCGCTGGTTGGCGACGAAGCGGTCCTCGTCGAGGAAGAACACCATGCGGTCGACGGTCGGGAAGTCGGCCCCGACCGAGATCACCACGCGGTTGAGAGCAGGCTTCCTGATCACGTCGACGGCGGTGCGCCGGGCCAGCCCGATGCCGTAGGTCGTCCAGCCCTCGAACACGCCCGAGCGCACGACCGTCATGGCATTGGGCAGGGCGAAAGCGCGCCGGGCCGGCGCACGGCCCACCCGGTCGGTGCGCGTGTCGTGCAACCCGACCTGGAGGATCGCCCGGCCGGCGATCCGGATCGGCGTCCCGGAGCCGTCGCCGCGCAGCCGGCGGACATACCGGACGTCGGCTCCCGACGGGATGCCCTGGTCGAACTGGAAGATCACGCGGTCCCGGCCGGCGCGATGCACGGCGCGTACGTCGACCAGCTGAGGCAGCGCGACTCGCGCCGACGGATGCCCGGACGGATTGTCCGGCGAGGGCGCCGTGCCGACGGCGGCAGGCGTGGCGACGCACATCGCGGCCACCAACGAGGCCGCAGCGAGCAGGTGCAGGATCCTCATGTCAGACCTCCGGGGAGATGACAGCCGAGACGTCGATCCTAGTCCTCCCATCGACGCTGGGGAACGGTCCACGTCGTACCCGTTGACCTGCGAGAAGGTGGGGGGTTCACTGGAGGCTCGAGACCACGGCGAGGGAGTCGGCATGTCTGGCAAGGTTGTGCACTTCGAGATCCCGTTCGACGACGGTGACCGGGCACGGGGGTTCTACGGCGAGACGTTCGGCTGGCAGCTGGACGCCGTCCCGGAGATGGACTACACCATGGTGTCGACCGGCCCGTCCGACCCTGAGCAGGGCCCGAGCGAGGCAGGTTTCATCAACGGAGGCATGTTCCAGCGCAGCCCGGACTTCGCGGCCAAGACCCCGACCCTCGTCATCGACGTGCCGAGCATCGAGGAGGCCTTGCGCAAGGTCGAGGCCGCCGGCGGAACGACCGTGTCCGAGAAGATGCCTGTCGGGGACATGGGCTTCGCCGGCTACTTCACCGACACCGAGGGCAACCTGATCGGGCTCTGGGAGAACGCGTAGGGCTTGCGCGCTGCACGCGCCCCGTGCAGGCGCAGCGAGGAGAGGTAGCGGGTCATGGCCACCCTGGTGTTCGGCATGAACCAGTCGCTGGACGGCTACGTCGACCACACGGCGTTCGCACCGGGCCCGACGCTCTTCCGCCACTTCATCGAGGAGGCTCAGGCCCAGACCGGTTATGTGCTCGGCCGTGTCGTGTATGACCTGATGCGCTACTGGGACGACGACCAGGATGAGTGGGACCCCGAGGAGCAGGCCTTCGCCGCCGCGTGGCGGGACCAGGCGAAGTGGGTCGTCTCAGGCACGTTGTCGTCGGTCGGTCCCCACGCCACGCTGGTCGCCGACGACCTCGAGCGCACGATCCGCGACCTCAAGGCCGACCACGACGGAGAGATCGAGGTGGCCGGCCCGGGCCTGGCGCGGAGCCTCACCGAGCTGGGCCTGATCGACGAGTATCGGATCTACCTGCACCCCGTCGTGCTCGGCAGCGGCACCCCCTACTTCGCCGGCCCTCGACCGCCGCTGCGCCTGATGAGCCACGACCAGGTCGACGACGACGTGATCCGGCTGACCTACGTCCCTGTCTGACGTCGCCCCCCGGAGACACAGGCGGCTGCCCCAGGTCGAAAACTGCTCGGTGCGCGAGATCGGCCTGCTGCGTCTCGGCAGGGGGTTCGACGCGGGTGGTGCGTGACATGCTGCCGCTCATGCCCCAGGTCACGACAGAGGTGTGGGTCCCGGTCCTCCCCGAGACGGCTTTCGCGGTCTCGCAGACGACCGGCGAGGTCCGGCTGAGCTGGGATCCGTTCATCCGGCACCAGCACCTGATCGATGCCGACCGGCCGGGCAAGGGCGTCCGCACCCTGACCAAGGCGCGTGTCGGTCCGACGATGATCAGCCGTTACGTCTCCTACCGCCCGCCGACCTCGGTCGGCATGACGATGGAGAAGGGCCCGTGGTTCTTCGCGAGCTTCGGCGGCGGCTGGCGCTTCACCCCCGAGGAGCACGACGGGATCGCCGGGACGCGGGCCGTGTGGAAGTACACGTGGTCTGCCCGTCCGGCTTGGCTCGGCCCCATCGCCGACCCCATCGGCCGGTGGCTGCTGGGCCGCGAGATCCGCGCCCGCATCGCAGCCTTCGCCCGAGCCTGCGAGAGCCCCGACGTGCTCGGAGCCGTGTAGGGAGCTGATCTGCCGGCCCCGACGTCCAGACAAGTGCTTGACCGCGAAAGACATCGCGGCGGCGACCGGGCGACCGACGGACGAGGGGTGGAAGATCCACAGGGGGATCACCATGCGGTGCGTGCTGGATGCAGCCGAGAGTCTCCCCGAGTGTCCGCGCGTCGAGTTGATGCGTCCATGCACCCCGGGTAGACACCTGTCATGGATGAATCGGTGAGGAGTCTTGCCGCCTCCGACTCCCCCGCGACGCCTTTGACCAGTTACGACACCTTCGCGGCCGCGTACTCGGCGAGGAACGAGAAGAGCCTCTTCAACGCCTACTACGAGAGGCCGGAGATGATTCGTCTCGCTGGTGACGTCGCTGGCCTGGAGGTCCTCGACGCGGGTTGCGGCTCAGGCCCCTTGGCCGAAGCGCTGCGCGCCCAGGGTGCTGTCGTGTCTGGCTTCGACGTGAGTCCGGTGATGGTCGACCTGGCCCGCGAGCGGCTGGGCGCGGGCACGGAGGTCAGAGTCGCCGACCTGGGCGCACCATTGCCCTACCCCGACGACACGTTCGACCTTGTCGTCGCATCACTGTCGCTGCACTACGTGGAGGACTGGGCCTCGGCGTTGGCCGAGCTGCGGCGGATCCTCAAGCCCGGCGGACGGCTCACCGTATCGATCATCCACCCGATGATCTACGCGATCGTCTATCCGGAAGCCGACTACTTCGCGCTCACCCGCTACTCCGAGGACTACGACTACGGCGACCAGACCATCTGGATGACGTATTGGCACCGCCCCCTGCAGGACGTGCTGACCACGTTCGTCGACGCGGGGTTCCGCATCAAGCGGGTCACCGAGCCGCCGCCCGCGACAGACACTCCCACCGACCTCTTGCCCAGCCCCGACGGTCGGCCGTTCATCTGCTTCTTGTTCTTCGAGCTCGAAGCGAGCTGAGCAGGCTCACGACTCCTCGCCACAGTCGCACGCTCACACGGCTGGGATGCACCCCTGGGGATCGGCGACGGGATCGTGCCCCGTCGGGACCCAGCGGCCCTGCTACGGTCCGGCCATGACCTGGATCGCGACCATCAACCGTGAGGCCGCACCCCCTCGCTTGCGCGAGACCTACGACCGCATCGCCGGCCCGCACGGCACGATCGACAACATCCTGCTGGCGCACAGCCTGCGCCCGCACACCCTGACCGGGCACCTCGCGTTGTACAAGGCGGTGCTGCACCACTCGCAGAACCAGTTGCCGGTGCACTTCCTGGAGACCATCGGCGTCCAGGTGAGTCACCTGAACGGGTGCGACTACTGCGTCGACCACCACTCCGCCGGGCTGCGCAAGCTCCTCGACGACGACGACCGCCACGCCGCCGTCGTGGCAGCGATCACCGCTGACCGGCCGGAGGACGCCTTCGAGGGTCGCGAGCTGGCCGCCCTCGACTACACCCGGCAGCTGACCGAATCGCCTCGATCGATCAGTCAGGTGGACGTCGAAGCCCTTCGCGCCGCGGGCTTCGACGACGGTGAGATCCTGGAGATCAACCAGGTCGCGGCCTACTTCGCCTATGCCAACCGCACCGTCCTCGGCCTGGGCATCACGACCGAGGGTGACCACCTCGGCACAGCGCCACCGGTGTCCGACGACGTGACGGAGTGGCAACACGGCTGACGACCCAGCTCAGCGGCGGTGAGCTGCTCCCTCGGCGTCAGGTGTCGTCGCCGCAAGGTGACGCAGCCTTGCGGACACGTGGATCGCGACGACGGTGGCTCGGCCACATCTTCTCGATCTCCGCGTTGAGCTCAGCGCCGAGGAGCACCGCGAACGCAGTGACGTAGAACCACAGCACCACGGCGATGGGTGTGCCGAGCTGGCGGTAGACCGCGTCGTCACGGACGCTCACCGCGAGGTAGGCGCGCAGCGCGCCGGAGGCCAGCAGCCACACGCTCATCGCGAGCACCGCGCCGGGAAGGTCGCGGCGCCACGGCGTGCTCCACGGGACGCCGACGTGGTAGAGAGAAGCCAGGGCGATGAGCACCAGCACGGCGATCCCGGGCCAGTACAACAGGTCGAGGACGTCGAGGGTCGTCTGCGCGGCCGCAGCCGGTGCAACGCGCTCGATCAGCTTGGGACCCAGGACCAGAAGCGGCAGCACGGCCACCGCGCCGAGAAGCCCCACCAGGGTCAGCCCGAGCGCCAGTAGCCGCCGACGCCAGCCCGCCCGCCGCTGCTCGATGTCGTAGGCGATGGTGATCGTCTCGAGGTAGCGGTTGACCGCGCGCGAGCCGGTCCACAGGCTCAACAGTGCCCCGATCGAGATCACGTCGGCTCGACCCTGCTCAAGCACCCGTCCCGCGAGGTCGGCGTAGGCGTCGTACGTCCGGGAGGAGAGCACCGTGCGCGGCAGGTCGAACACGATCCGCTGCAGCTCTGCGGAGCCGCCCGGACCCAGGGTCTGAGCGATGAAGCCGAGTGACCCGAGGACGACGAGTAGCAGGGCAGGGAACGAGATCAGGGTGAACAGCGCCACCTCGGCCGCCAGTCCGGGGACGCGGTCCTCGACCACCTCGCGACGGGTCCGATCGATCAGGCGCCAGGCCTGCTGCGCCGGACGCGGCAACCGCTCGAGCACCTCGGTGACCCGTCGCTGGGCTCTCGCCCTGGCCTGTGAGAGCATCCCCGCCAGCCGTGCGGTGCGCCGCGCGCCATCGGGTGCTCCATGTTGTGACATCCCCGTCGACCCTACGGGGCGGCGCGATCCGCGGCGTCAGGCTCAGAGTGCATGCGGCCGGGCGCGCCGCACCGGCACCTCAGCCCACCACCTCAGCCGAGGCGGTCCTCCGCGACCACGAGCGTCCGCAGCCGCGCCGCCAGGTCGGCATCGAAGGCACCGGGCGGAGCCTGCCACGACCAGTTGCCCTGTCCACCGGTGCCTGGCGTGTTCATCCGTCCCTCGGCGCCCAGCCCGAGCAGGTCCTGGGCGGGTACGACGGCCAGTCGCGCCGTCGACGCCAACGCGAGGCGGATCATCGCCCAGGGCATCGGCTCGTCCGGGTCGGCGAGGCAGGAGCGCACCTGGTCGCGGACCTCCTCGTCCACCTCGGTCCACCACCCCAGCGTGGTGTCGTTGTCGTGGGTGCCGGTGTAGACGACGTTGCGCTCCCCGTGGTGGCGCGGCAGGTAGACGTTGTCAGCGTCGCCGTCGAAGGCGAACTGCAGGACCTTCATGCCGGGCAGGTCGAAGCGGGCCCGGAGCTCCTCGACCTCCGGGGTGATCAGACCGAGGTCCTCGGCGACCAACGTGCCCGGACCTGCCTGGTCGACCAGGACGGACAGGATCTCGGCGCCGGGGCCGGGGACCCAGGTGCCGTCGCGGGCCGTGTCCGCGTCGGCCGGCACGTGCCAGGCCGCCTCGAGCCCGCGGAAGTGGTCGATGCGGACCAGGTCGAAGAGCTCGCGCTGGCGGGCGATCCGGCGACGCCACCAGTCGAAGCCGTCGCGGGCCATCACCTCCCAGTCGTAGTGGGGGTTGTCCCACCGCTGGCCGTCGGCCGCGAAGTAGTCCGGCGGGCAGCCGGACACCGTGACCGGTTGACGGTCCTGGTCCAGCTGGAACAGCCCGGGCGAGGCCCACACGTCGGCGCTGTCGAGGGAGACGAAGATCGGCAGGTCGCCGAAGAGGAGCACCCCTCGTGACGCGGCGTGCTCGCGGAGCCCGGCCCACTGCAGTGCGAAGACCCACTGCTCGAAGCGCAGCATCTCCACCTGGTCCGCGTGGTCGGCGAGCGCGTCGGTCACGGCCACGTCGTCACGGTCGCGCAGGGCGGGCGGCCAGGTGGCCCAGGGCGTCTGGTCGTGCAGCGCACTGAGTGCGGTGAACTCGACGTAGGGCTGCAACCAGTGCGCCTGTGCCGCACACCAGGCGCCGAAGGCAGCCTGCTGCTCCGCGTCCAGCGTGGCCGGTGACGCGAGTCCCTGCGCGACCTGGTGCTCCCGGCTGATCAGGGCCGGGTTGCCGGCCATCGCCGAGGGTGCGTCGTAGGGCGAACCCTCCTCGGGGTGGGTCGGCACCAGGGGCAGCACCTGCCAGACCGTGCAGCCCGCGTCGGCCAGGAAGTCGACGAAGCGGTGGGCCTCGTCGCCCAGGGTGCCCGCGCCCGGTCCCTCCCCGGGCAGCGAGGTCACGTGCAGCAGGACCCCCGCCCGGCGTACGTCGAGCGGCAGGGCGTGCCCGCTCTCGTGCGGCCGCGTCTGGTTGCTCGTCATCGATCCTCGTCCTCCGGTGTCCTGTCCGTGCCGGACGAGCCTGACATGCCCTCAGCGACCCTTGTGCACCCGCCGCCGGACCTGCCACATCCGCATGGTCGCCGCGATGGCGGCCAGCACCAGCCCGGCCGTGGCCGCGGCGAGCAGGGCGACGGCCAGCGGAGTCTCACCCTTGAAGCCGAAGTAGGTCACGGTCACGTCCTGGGTGTTCTGCGCGATGAAGACGATGAGCAGGATCAGCACCACGCCGAGCGCCACCACACCGAGCCACAGACCGTTGGTGCGTGAGCCCCGCAACGGGTCAGGAGCATCCGCCTTCGAGGAGTCCGCCGGGGACTCGGGCCGCTCCTGCGGGCGCGCCGGGCCTCGGTCGTCGGGCGCGCCGGCGTCGCGGGGGCTCGAGATGGGGTCGGTCATGGTGTCTCCTTCGTGGGTCCTGGAGTCAGGTACCCCCACAGCCTGCCCCTATCGCCCCGAGGCCGCGCGTCCGGCCCGGAGCGGTCGCGGCGTCAGCCGGCCTGCAGCACCACCGTCATCGTGGAGGCGCGGCTGGTGGCGTCCGTGGTCGCGGTGAGTCCGCCTCGGGTGCCCGCGGCGACCGGGGCCCCGCTGTCGGCCAGCAGCGCGCCGATGCGCCCTCCCCCGGTGCCGATCGACTCGTCGCGCACGACCACGCCCGCCGGAGCACGCCAGTCGGTGGTGGCCGAGGACTTGTCGGCCCAGTAGGAGACCAGCCACTGCCCGTCCCCCGCGACGGACGCCGTCGGTGTCGTGTGCGAGGTGGACCCGACCGACTGCGAGGCCGTGGTCACGACCGCCACCGGCGCGGTGGTCGAGGTGTTGGCGTAGGCGGCGAGCTGGAGCGCGACCTTGGCGAAGCCGCTCAACCCCACGGTGACGGTCTTGCCTGCGTCCGACGCGGCGGCGACGCGCTGCCAGAGCAGCGTGCGGTGCGAGTGGGTCACGAAGCTGCTGACCTGGGTCCACCCGGCCGGTGTGGCGACGGTGGCCGCCGCGTCGTTGACCGTGGCGAAGAGCAGCATCGCGTCCCCTGCCTGCACGGCGGCAGGGGTGGTGAGCGACGCGGAGGTCGCGTTGGTCAGCGCGCTGGCGGCCCCCCGGAAGGCGATCGCCGCCGACGGCGGCGGGGGCGGCGGCGGGGGCGGCGGCTGCGCCCCGGACGTCGTGTAGGCCAGGTGCAGCACCGGGGAGGCGACGCCGTCGTGCGAGGAGGCGCGGCGCTCACCGCTGCCGGTCATCACGAGGGCCAGGGCGTTGCCGGGTCGCCAGCCGGGTCGCCGCACGACCTCCTGCACCACGGCTCGCAGGTCGCTGGTGCGCTGTGCGGCGGTGGACTCCCCGTTCTTCCATGCCGGGGGCGCCCAGGTCGCGCTGGCCTGGGTGCGCGCGCGGCTGGAGACGGTCGTGCTCGAGGTCGTGAAGGTGGGCGTGTCGTCCTCCGCGATCGCCGTGACCTTGATCGACGTGGCGCCGCTGTTGGAGCCGCTCGCGCGGAACTGGACCCACGCCTCGGTCACGGTGGCGCCGGCGGGCACCGCCAGGTCGTCGAAGCGCAGCCCGATGGTCTGCGAGGTGGTGCCCGCGTTGGGGATGTTGAGGTTGTTGCCGAGCCAGTCGGCGTAGCCGGTGGAGCGCTGCTCCACGTCGTCGAACGCCTTGGCCACGGGGGTGTCGAGCGGCAGGGGGGCGCCGGCAGCGACCACGGTGACGGTGAGGTCGTCGACGCCGGCCAGGGTGCCGTCCGACGACGTCGCGCGCACGACGTAGGAGCCGGTGGCCGAGAAGCGCGCGGTGGTCGCACTCGAGGTGGCCGCGCCGAAGGTGACGCTGCCCGGGCCGGAGACCTTGCTCCACACGAGCGTGGTGCTCGGACCAGGGCGACCGTCGTCTCGAGCCGTCGCGCGCAGGTCGAGAGGCTGGCCCACCACCACAGGCGCGTCGCGACCCGCGTCGACGACAGGAGCCAGGTTGACGATGGGGGGCAGGTCGACGCGCAGCTCGAGGAGACGGCCGTCGTTCTCCTTCGGGTCGACGTCGTTGTCCACGCCGCGGTCCACGACGTAGAGGTCCTGGCGGGAGGGGTCGTCTGTCGCCGGGGCCACGGTGATGCCCGCGGCGAAGACCTGGCCGGAGGCCGAGATGTCGACGCGGGAGACCAGCATCAGCTCACGGTTGAGCTCGTAGACGGCCTGGGAGGTGCTGTCGACGACGACGAGGGTGCCCCGGTCGGGGTGGAAGCCGATGCCCTCGGGGTCCTCGGCGCCGTAGACCTGGATGTCGAGCTCGGTGGTCGTGTCGTCGCCGGTGGGCGCCACCCCGTCGAAGCGACCGTTGGGCCCGGGGCTGACCCGGTGCACGTCGTTGTCGGCGCCGTCGAGCACGAAGAGCTCCCCGGTCGGCGGGAAGTAGGCCACGTCCTCGGGGTCGGTGCTGCCGAAGGCCGCGGTGCTGAAGGAGGTGCGCGTGTCGTCGGAGGTGCCGTAACGACCGTCGGTGCCCGGGTCGAACTCGTGGATGCGGAACTGGTCGTCGTCGGAGATGAAGGCGTGCCCGTTGCTGGGGTTGTGGCCGATCCCGGCCGCCTCCTTCGTGTCGGGCATGGTGAGCCCACGGTCGAGCACCGCCCCCCGCCGGGTCGTCTCCAGCACGTTGGCCTGCTGGAAGATCGGTGTCTCGTCGACCTCGGAGTCGGAGATCAGGAAGCTGTCGCGGTCCGCGAGGTAGACGATGCCGGCCGGGTCGGGCAGGGGTGGCGACAAGGTCGAGGTCGCCACCGTGCGCACCAGCGTCGCCACGGTCGTCGGCACGGCAGCCGTGGCCGCCGACCCGACCCCCAGCCCGACCACCGACCCGGCAGCTAGCGCCGCCGCGACCAGCGCCCCGACCGTGCCCCTGCCCCTGGCCCTGCCCACGACCCTGCCCCTGGCCACGACCCTGGCCACGACCCGGTGTCCCCCTCGGTCCGCCATGTCCCCACTCCCCCGTCACCCTCCGCGGATCCGGCCGGATCGCTGCACAAAACCTAGGTTTTGGACGCCCCGTGAGCCATTCCCAATTGAGGGGAAAGGGTGCTCACTAGGCTGGCGGCATGACCTGGGCGACGTGCGACCACGGCCACGCGCACTGGGGGCGACGCGGCGCCGCGGGTCTCCTCCTCGCCGAGCACCGCCACGTCCTCCTGCAGCTCCGCGCGCGCTGGGTGCACCGCGGAGGCACCTGGTCGGTCCCCGGCGGCGCCCGCGAGCCCGGCGAGTCGGGGGTCGAGGCGGCCCTGCGCGAGGCCCACGAAGAGCTGGGCCTGCTGTCGCAGGCGGTGGATGTGCGCGGGTCGTCGACGGCCAGCTGCGGCGGGTGGACCTACGAGACCGTGCTCGCCGTGCCCCTGCGGTCGCTCGATCTCCACGACCACGCCGAGAGCGACGGGCACCGGTGGGTGCCGCTCGCCGACGTCGAGGCACTCCCCCTGCACCCGTCCTTCCGCAGGGCGTGGACGGCGCCCGACTCGGCCATCGCGGCCTTCGTCGCCGGCACCTGACCGCTCAGGGCACCAGCCGGAGCTCGACGGTGCGGGTCGCGACGTCGGCCTTCTCCAGCCGCACCCGCACGTCGGTCCCCAGCGGCAGCTCGCCGTCCCCGACGACGCGGGCCTCGACCCCCACGTCGGTGAGCATCACGGTGCCGCGCGAGGGGTCCTTGCGGTCGAGGCTGACGACCACGCCGTCCAGGTCCTCGCCGATCCGGGAGGCCAGCAGCCCGGCCTCGACCAGGTCGAACACCGCGCGCTCATAGCTCTTGGCGCGCTGGCTGGACTGCTGCATCTCCTTCGGCAGGTCCGGGAGCGCCGCGAGCACCCAGTCGGGCACCGGCTCGCCGGAGCACAGCGCCACGCACACCTCGCCGGCGTAGCGGTCGGCCAGGCGGCGCAGCGGCGCCGTCACGTGGGCGTACTCCGAGGCGAGCGCGGCGTGCATCGGCTCGGCCGGGACCTCCCCGTCGAAGGCGACGTAGCCGCTGCCCCGGAGCAGCCGGGCGGACGCGACGACCATCGCGGCGTGCGCGGGGTCGGTGGCGTCGAGCGAGCGGATGAAGTCGGGGTAGAGCTGCTCGGCGGGCCAGCTGATGTGCAGCGCCCGCGCCGTGCGGTGCAGGCGGTCCACGTCGCGCGGGTCCGGCGTCGGCAGCGTGCGGAGGAGGCCGACCCGGGCATAGACCATGAGCGTCGCCGCACCGAAGCCGGTGAGGAGCGAGATCTGCGCGTTCCACAGCTCGACCGGCAGCTGGCTGCGGAACTCCAGCGTCCAGCGGTCACCCTCGATGTCGATCTCCTGCTCCGGCAGTGGCAGCGACACCCCGCCACGGGCGGCGTCGCGCGCCAGCCGCAGCTCGCCGATCTCCTGCAGCAGGACCAGCACCTCGCCCGCGCTGCCGTCGTCGACCGCTCGCTGGGCCTCCTCGTAGGTGAGCTTGGCGGTGGAGCGCACGCGGGCCCTCTCGACGCTCACGTCGGTGCCCTCACCGGTCTCGTCGACCCGGATCGTCCAGAGCAGCGCGGGCCGCACCTCGCCGGCCACGAGCGAGCCGGCGTCCTCGGAGATCACCTTGGGGTGCAGCGGCACCTTGCTGTCGCCGCCGTAGAGCGTCTCGCCCCGGCGGTGCGACTCGAGGTCGACCGGGTCCCCCGGCGTGACGAAGGCCGCGAGGTCGGCGATCGCGTAGTGGACGACGTAGCCCTCGCCGTCACGCTCGATGTGGAGCGCCTGGTCCAGGTCCATCGCGCCCTCGGGGTCGATGGTCACGAAGGCGAGGTCGGTGCGGTCCAGGTCGGGGAGCCGGGGTGCGGCGGCCGCCGCCGCGGCGGCCGCCTCGACCTCGGGCGGGAAGTCGGGTGTGACGTCGAGCTCGGCGCGGATCCGGTCGATCCCGTCGCGCAGCAGCGCCGCGACCGCGCTGTCGTCGGCTCGCCGGATGTGGACGACACGGTTGCTCGGCATGCCCACGACCCTAGACGAGCGTGGCCCACGCCTCACCCGCACAGTCGGGACCGGCCGGCGGCTCCGGCGTCACTAGGGTGTGGCGCGTGCTGATCCTGCTGCCGCCCAGCGAGGGCAAGACCGCCGCCCGTCGTGGCAAGCCGCTCGACCTGACCGCGCTCGGCAGCCCGGCGCTCACCCCGGCCCGCGAGCGCGTGCTCGAGGCTCTCGTGTCCCTCTGCGAGGGCGACCCCGAGCTCGCGGCCGCCACCCTGGGCGTGCCCCGGACCCAGCTGGGCCTGGTCGCGCTCAATGCCGCCGCCCGCGAGGCTCCGACCGCCCGGGCCGACCAGGTCTACAGCGGCGTGGTCTACGACGCCCTCGACTTCGCGACCCTGTCGAGCGCCGCCAGGCGTCGGGCCACCTCTCGCGTCGCGGTGACCAGCAGCCTCTTCGGCCTGGTCCGTCCCGGCGACCGGATTCCGGCCTACCGGCTCTCCGGCGACGCGACCCTGCCCGGTCTGGGCACGGTGGCCGCCCACTGGCGCGACTCACTGGGTCCCGCCGTCACGGCCGCCCTGGGCACGGGGTTGCTGGTCGACCTCCGGTCGGGGATGTACGCCGCGTTCTGGCGGCCGCCGGCCGACCTCGCGAAGCGGGTGGCCACCGTGCGCGTCCTGCACGAGGTCGACGGCACCCGCAAGGTGGTGAGTCACTTCAACAAGGCGACCAAGGGGCGCATCGTGCGCGCGCTGCTCGAGGACGGCCGCGACCCGCGCACGCCGGCCGCCCTGGCCGCGGTCGTCCGCGACCTCGGCTGGGCCGTCGAGGTCGGCGACCCGACGCCGCAGGGCACCCGCCTCGACGTGGTCGTGCCCGACCTCTGAGGGCCCCACCCCCCGAGCGCCCGACCTACCAGCGGGTCGGGTCGGCGAACGCGTCGCGCTCGGGCGGGAGCGCGTTGTAGAGCCGCAGCGACGTGCGCGGCTCGTCGCCGTCAGCACCGCCACCGAAGAACGACATGACCGTGACCGATGCCGGGCTCAGCTCCATCCGGAAGACCGCGTCGAGCGGGGCGTCCACGGCGTGGGTGACGAGCGTCTTGATCGGCGTCACGTGGCTCACGACCACCACGGTCTTGCCGGCCCGCGCCTCCAGCACCCGCTGCAGGCCCTCGAGCACCCGCGTCTCGACGATGTTGAACGACTCGCCGCCCTCGGGTGCCACGTCGAGCGAGCCCAACCAGGAGGCGAGCATCTCGGGGTGCGCCTTGGCCACCTCGGCGAAGGTCATCCCGTCCCAGACGCCGAACTCCATCTCCGCGAAGCCCGGCTCCACGACGATGTCCTTGCCCAGGACCTCCGCGACGATCTCCGCCGACTCGCGGGTCCGTCGTACGGGAGAGGCGATGACGACGTCGATCTTCTCGGCGATCGGGGCCAGCCACTCGGCGGTCGCGCGCACCTGTTCCTGACCCTCGAGGCTCAGGGGCGGGTTGGCGCTGCCGAGTCCGCCGGAGAAGCGCTTCTCCAGCGTGTGCGCGGTGACACCGTGGCGCACGAGGATCAACGTGGTCGGCTCCTGCGAGGTCACCGACCAGCCGCGCACCTTGCTCTGCATGGAGGCGGACTCGTCGCCGGCAGCGGCGGCCGCGGGGCTCTCGATCTCCTCGATCAGCGAGTCCTCGTCGGGGACGGTGACGCCGTCGCGGGCCCCGTCGAGGGCCTCGTTGGCCAACCGGTCGGCATGGCCGTTGCGCTCCCGCGGGATCCATGTGTACGACGTGCCCTCGGGTGCGAGCTCGGCCGCCTGCGCCGCCAGGGGGCGCATGGCGGGGTGCTTGATCTTCCAGCGCCCCGACATCTGCTCGACGACGAGCTTGGAGTCCATCCGGACCTCGACCTCGGCACCGGGCGCGTGGTCGAGGGCCAGGCGCAGGCCGGCGATGAGGCCGGAGTACTCGGCCACGTTGTTGGTGGCCCGACCGATCGGGCTGCCGGCCTCCGCGAGGATCCGGTCGGTGTCGGCGTCGCGCAGCACGGCGCCGTAGGCGGCCGGGCCCGGGTTGCCCCGTGACCCGCCGTCCGCCTCGATGACGACCCGGCGGACCTCCGCGCTCACAGCCCGGACTCGCCCGTGCGCACCAGGATCCGGGTGCACTCCTCGCAGCGCACCACCTCGTTGCTGGGCTGGGCGCGGATGATGGCCAGCTCGGCGTTGTCGATGGTCAGCTGGCACCCGGTGCAGCGGCGCTGACGCAGCTCGGCCGCGCCGACACCGCCCTTGCCGGCCCGGAGCCGTTCGTAGAGCGCCAGCAGGTCCTCGGGCAGGCCGTCGAGCGCGGGTGCTCGCTGGGAGCGGACGTCGGCGAGCTCGGTCTCGATCCGGGCGACCTTCTCGTCGCGGGCCTCGGTGAGCTCGGCCAGGCGGGCATCGGCCTCCTCGACCTGGCCGCGGAAGACCAGCAGCTGGGCCTGGGCGGCCTCGAGCTGCTCCATCACCTCGAGCTCCTCGTCCTCCAGCGTGGCGACGCGACGCTCCAGCGAGACGAGCTCGTGCTGCATCCGCTCCAGGTCCTTGGGGTTCGAGATCTGCCCCGCGTCCATCCGGTCACGGTCACGCGTGCGGCGCGCCTTGACGGACTCGACGTCGGCGTCGGCCTTCGCCTGCGCCGCGCCCAGGTCGTCGACGACGATCTGGGCGTCGCGCATCTGGTCGACCAGCTCGGAGCGCGACTGCGTGAGCGCGGCGATGTCCGCGATCTCGGGCAGGTGGGTGCGCTGGTGTCCCAGCTGGTCGACCTGGGCGTCGAGCGCCTGCACGTCGAGCAGCTTGAGTTGGGCGAACGGGTCGGCTTTCAGCGTGTGCTCCTCAGAGACGGAAGATCCAGGGGTCGGTGGCGAGAGTGCTCACCCGAGTGCCCACCGTATCGCCCAGCGCTGCTCGCACCCGCGCCTCCACCACCGGCAGCCACGTCCACTCGGCCGCCCAGTGGGAGACGTCCACGAGAGCGGGCCCGTCCTGCTCGAGGAACTCACCGGCCGGGTGGTGCCTCAGGTCACTGGTGACATAGACGTCGGCACCGGTCCGCAGCACGTCCCCGAGCAGGAAGTCCCCGGCCCCGCCGCACACGGCCACCCGTCGTACGACACGGTCGGGGTCACCCGCGACCCGCACCCCGTGGGCGGTGGCCGGCAGGGCTGCGGCCACGGTCTCGGCGAAGTCGCGCAGCGTCGTCTCAGCCACGGTGCCGAGCCGGGCGGTGCCGGTGGTCGTGTCGCCGTGGTCGACCAGCTCGATGACGTCGTACGCCGGCTCCTCGTAGGGGTGCGCGGCCGTCAGCGCGGCGACCGCCCCGGCCCGCGACGCCCGGTCGATGACGACCTCGATCCGCTCCTCCACCACGATCTCGGGGTGCCCCACGGTCCCGATCGCGGGGGTCGCCCCGGCGAGCGGACGGAAGCGACCCTTGCCCTCGCTGGAGAAGGACGCGTGCTCGTAGTCACCGAGCCGCCCCGCCCCGGCCCCGGCCAGCGCCTCGCGCACGGCCTCCGCGGCCGAGGTGGGCACGAAGACCGTGAGCTTGTCGAGCGGGGTCGAGCCGCCCGGCACGACCGGGACGAGGTCGGTGAGACCGAGGGCGTGGGCCAGCGCCTCCGAGACGCCGCCGACGGCACGGTCGGCGTTGGTGTGCGCCGTCAGCAGGGCGCAGCCGCCGGCGACCAGGGTCCCCAGCGTGCGGCCCTTGGGCGTCGTGGCGGCAAATCCGTGCACCGGCTTGAGGAAGAGAGGGTGGTGCACGACCAGCAGGTCGGCGCCCCACTCCACCGCCTCGCGCGCGACCTCGATCGTGGGGTCGACGGCGAACATCACCTTCGTGACCTCGGCGTCCGGATCGCCGTGGACCAGGCCCACGGCGTCCCAGGAGTCTGCGGTCCCCGGTGGGTACCACCCGTGCAGCAGGTCGACGAGGTCGCTCAAGGCCGGCATGCGGGCGAGGGTAGCGGCCGGGCGGTCGGAGGCCACCGGGCGCGTCCCCCGAGCCTCCGTAGGATCCGTGTCATGTCCGTCGTCAAGATCAACGCCATCGCCGTCCCGCCGCACGCCCACGAGGAGCTGGAGAAGCGCTTCGCCGCCAGGGCCCACGCCGTCGACGGCTCGCCGGGCTTCCTCGGCTTCCAGCTCCTGCGCCCCGTCGCCGGTGAGGAGCGCTACTTCGTGGTGACCCACTGGGAGGACGAGGAGTCCTTCGCCGCCTGGCGCGACGGCTCGGCGGCCGCGGCGCACGCCGGCGAGCGGGCCAAGCCCGTGTCCAGCGGTGCGGACCTGCTCGAGTTCGAGGTCGTCCTCGACGTCAAGCCTTCCTGATCCGCGCCCCGGGCACGCTCAGTCGATCGCGAAGAGGTCGCCCGGCGTGCAGGTCAGGGCGTCGCACAGGGCCGTGAGCGTCGAGAAGCGCACCGCCCGGGCCCGCTGGTTCTTCAGCACGCTGAGGTTGACCACCGACACCCCGATCTGCTCGGCGAGGGCCGCGAGCGTCATCTCGCGCTGGTCGAGCAGCTCGTCGAGCCGGCACCGGATCCGGTGCGGGTCCTCGACCGGCATCAGACCAGGCCCTCGACGTCGTGGGTGAGCCGCTCGCCGGTGCGGAACGCCTCGGCCAGGGCGAAGAACAGCATCGAGACCCCGAACCACACGAACGAGAGCTGGACCTCGCCTCCGACCGACTGCCCTGGCGCCAGCGCCAGGCCGACCAACCGGTGGTCGGCGATGCCTGCCAGCACCGGCACCACGATCCCTGCCGCCACGACGATCACCCCTGAGGTCCGGAGCGCGCGCACGCTCCCCGCGGCGAAGGGATCACCCCGGCGCGTGCGGTTCACCAGCCGCAGCAGGATCAGCGCGACCGCCGCGGCCGCCAGGCCCCCCACACCCGCCGGGAGCAGGGCGAGCAACCGGTCGCCGGAGCCGACGTCGGCCAGCTCGAAGCGTGCCTGGCCGTCCCAGAGCAGCGTCACGTCCTCGGCGGGCTGCACCAGCCGGGGCGGCAGGGCCTGATCGGTGTCCGTCGTACGGACCTCGGCCTCCCACTGCAGGGCGTCTCCCCCCGCCCAGGCGAGCAGCGGGGCGCCGATGCCGAACAACGGTGCGAGCACCGCGACGAGCACCAACGCCCCGCGCAAGATCCTGAAGTCGGTCCTGCTGAACACCTCGGCCATGACCCGCCCCTCTCGACATAACGATGATCGTTAACAACGATAAGCGTTATGTTTCCCGAGAGCAACGATCGGCGCCGCGTCAGTTGACCTGGCGACCCAGCGACTCCCAGTAGGGCGCTCGCAGCTTGAACTTCTGGAGCTTCCCCGTGGCGGTGCGGGCGAGCTCGTCGCGGAACTCGACCGTCGTGGGCGCCTTGTAGCCGGCCGCCTTGTCCTTGCACCAGGCGATCAGCTCCCCCTCGGTCACCTGCTCCCCCGGCGTCAGCACGACGAGGGCCTTGATGGTCTCGCCCCACTTCTCGCTCGGCACCCCGATGACGGCGACCTCGGCGACCGCCGGGTGCGAGAAGAGGACGTCCTCGACCTCGATCGAGGAGACGTTCTCGCCGCCGGTGATGATGACGTCCTTCTTGCGGTCCTGGATCGTGAGGTAGCCGTCGTCACCGACGATGCCGCCGTCCCCGGTGTGGAACCAGCCCCCGCGCAGCGCGGTCGCCGTCTCCTCGGGCTGCTCCCAGTAGCCCTCGAGGACCACGTTGGAGCGCGCGAGCACCTCACCGGCCCCCTCCGGCGACTCGTCGGTCCTCAGCCGTACGCCGAGCGCGGGCGCACCTGCCCGCACGAGCTTCTGGGCGCGGTCCTCGGGCGTGAGGTCGTCCCACTCCGCACGGGTGCGGTTGATGGTCAGCAGCGGCGAGGTCTCGGTCAGGCCGTAGATCTGGATGAACTCCCAACCGAGCTCCTCCTGCACGCGCACGACGGTCTTGGTGGGCGGCGGCGCACCGGCCATGATGATCCGGACCTTGTCGCGGCCGGGGATCTCGCCGTCCCAGTCCTGGGCCGCCTCGAGCACGGCGGAGGCGACGGCCGGGGCGGCACACATGACGGTGACGCCGTGCTTCTCGACGCGGCGCAGGATCTCGGCGCCGTCGATCTTGCGGATGACGACCTGCTTGACGCCGAGTCCCGTCATCGCGAACGGCATGCCCCACCCGTTGGCGTGGAACATCGGCAGCGTGTGCAGGTAGACGTCGCGATCGGTCACGGCGGTGTGCATCGCGAAGGTGACCGCGTTGGTCCAGATGTTGCGGTGGGTGATCTGCACCCCCTTGGGCCGGGCGGTGGTCCCGGAGGTGTAGTTGATGCAGGCGGTCGCGTTCTCGTCGGGCTCCCACGGCTCGGGCTCCGCGCCCCCGTCCTCCGGTGCGGCGGCGTAGAGGTCGTCGTCCGAGCCGATCACGAAACGGAACTCCGCCTCCACGCCGGCGAGCTCCTCGTCGAGCTCGGGGTCGATGACGAGCACCCGGGCACCGGAGTGCTCCACGATGTAGCTCACCTCGTCGGGGCGCAGGCGGAAGTTGACCGGGACCAGGACGCGGCCGGAGCCGGCGACGCCGAAGAAGGCCGCGAGCAGCCGCGAGCTGTTGTGGCTCACGAAGGCCACGCGCTCCCCCACGGCGATGCCGAGCTCGTCGAGCTTGGCGGCCTGGCGACGGGCGAGAGCACCGATCTCGGCGTAGGTCAGCTCGCCGTGCTCGTCGCCGAGCGGGCGCGCGGGCTGGTCTGGCTCGTCCACGGCGCCGATGCGGTCGCCATAGACCTGCACGGCTCGGTCGATGAAGTCGTTGACACTGAACGGAACGATCAAGGTGGTCTCCTCTGTGACGACTGCCACTCTAGTGAGACCGACGTTGCCTGGTGGCTGGCCCACCCCCAGTGGGGCGCCGAGCGGCACCCCGTGAGCGCCGGACGGTCGACGCCCCCGAACGCGACGTGACCCCGACCCCGCGGCGGGGTCGGGGTCACGTCGATCGATCAGCGGGGCCAGTCCGCGGAGCTGACTTCTCCGCCGCGGATCTCGACCACCAGGCGAGCCTCGTTGCTGCCCTTGGCGAACAGCTCGTAGGTGCCCTCGACGACCTCGGGGAACACCAGTGACGGCAGCTCCCCTCCTGCCACGGGCCGCCGGATGACGGCCACGTGCGGTCGGTGCCCGTGTCCGTGCCCGTGCCCGTGCCTGACCCTGCCCGTGGGCGTGGTCGTGGCCGTGGTCGTCCTCGTGCTGGGCCGTGTCGATCGGCTCCGCACCGACGGGCGCGATCTCCACCTCGAGCCCGGCCATGTCGGCCGGCATCGTCACGACGAGCGCGCCGATGTCACCCCCGATGTCCAGCATGACGGCCGCACCTTGGCCGGCATGCGGGTTCTCGGGCGAGTCGAGCGGACGGGACGCGGGCTCGGTCACGACGCCTCGGTCGTCCCCGGCACGGTCTGGTAGCCGCCACCGGGCAGACCGAGGAACGGGAAGCTGTTCGGCGGCTTCGGGTTCTCGTCGGACGTGCCGTCGGTCACGGCGTTGACCGCACCGTCCACCTCGTAGGACGGGTCGACCAACGGAATCGTCAGACCGGCGACCGCACGCAGCTCGATGGTCACCACGTCGTCACCCACCCGACGGCCGTTGGGGAATCCTGCGGCGTCGCCCGCGACCAGGCCCAGGGGCTTCTGGTCCGCAGGCGCGGTCGGCGGCACCGCCAGGTTGAGGCGCAGCATGTCGGCCTGGACCGGACCCGTGAAGTTCTGGAACCCCGGGACGACACCCTCGGGGATGCCGGTCATCAAGATCGCGTTCAGGTCGGCTCGCGGCTTGGTGTAGGCCGCGAGGTTCGGGAACGCACCCGGGTAGAGGGCCGGGAGCAGACCGGCGAGCTCGGGACGGTTGACGTACTTGGTGTACCTCGCGTCGTTGCTCGGCGGAGCCGAGTTCCAGGCGTCCTTCTCGGCCATCGGGACGATGACCTCGTTGAACAGCGGGTTGCCCAGTCGCGACACCTGGACCCAGGGACCGTTGTCGCGGTACTTGCCGGACTTGGAGTTGAACACCCGGCTCTTGCGACGGCTGGCCGTGGCCCAGACCCCGATGACCGCCTTGGGGTCCATGACGTCGGTGGGGCGGACGTTGTTGCGGGTGAGCTCTCGGACGGGCACCTGCAACGCGATGGTGTGCACGTTGTAGGACTGCACGGAGTTGACCCCACCCATGTTGGGCATGGAGATCACGTGCGCCTCGTTGAGCGGACGCAGGGCCCCGAGGTCGAAGATGCTGCCCAGGTCGACGTGGAAGGCGTCGGCGCGCTGCCCGGCGTAGACGTCGCGCGTGCCGCCCTTGAGCTTGTGGATGGCCTGCTTGGTGAGCTTGGCGAAGTCAGGCGTGCTTCGCACACCGACGTTGACCGGCGGGCACGGCAGGTTCCGACCGATGATCTCCTTGCGACCGTTCTTGCACCGGGTGACGGTGTAGTACTGGGGGCGGTTCCAGTTCGGCGAGTCGATGTCGTCGATCGGGCCGGTGTTGTAGAGGAAGGTCTTGGAGTTGCGGATCTTCGTCGTGAACTTGAACTGGTAGCGGATGTCCGACTGGGCCTTGCCCTTGTTGGCCACGTGGATCTCGTAGAGCACGTCGTCGCCGAACTCGTAGAAGTTCGGGCCGCCGTCCGGCTTCTGCAGCGGGATGAAGTTGGCGATCAGGACTGCCTTGGCCGGGTTCTGCGGGTTGACGAACGCGTAGACGTCCGTCCCGTCGGCGACCGGGTCCTTGGAGATTTCCGGTGCTTCTCTGTGGGACGACATATTTACTTGCCTCCTGCGGCGTTGAGGATGCGGGTGACGAGGTCGCGGTCGTGGATGACGACCTCGTGCTCGCCGACGAAGAGCGTGAGCTCACTCCCGCGGTGGTTGTCGATGACCGCGACGACCCGCTCCTGCGCGTGTCCCGCCTTGGGCTTGGCCTCGGCCGCTGCGGCACTCCTGGCCGTCAGGCCGACTGTGGTGGCTGCTGCTCCGGCGCCGGCTACTGCCAGCAACTTCCGTCTGCTCGTCTCGTTCATCGAACGCGCCTCCAGGCAAATCGTGGGCGCCTCCGAGTGAGGCACGCCACAGGCGGTTCGAGGCCGCGTGATGATCGGATTGGGGTCCGGCGAAAGTATCTCGTCTGCTGGACCGGTGGGCGCAGAGGGGATCGAACCCCCGACCACCTCGTTGTAAGCGAGGGGCTCTACCGCTGAGCTATACGCCCGTTGCTCGAAGCGGGCAGAAGACTACGCGACGGCCGTGCCGGGTCACGAGCGCGTCCGACGGAGCCCCTGAAATGAGTCGAACCGCTGGAGTCTCGGGTCACCAGCGGTTCGACAGGCACCACGATAGACAAGCACCGGGCCGTCCGTCATCCCGTCTCACCAATTCGGGTCGAGCGGTCTAGGCCAGTGCGTCCAGCTGGCGCAGGTGCTCGTCGAGGTCGCGGCCCTCGGGCATCGCGTTGTGGACCGCCCAGCGCACCACGCCGGCCTTGTCGACGACGTACGACGAGCGGCGAGGGGCACCGGTCCGCTCGTCGAGGACGCCGTAGGCGCGCGTCACGGCCCCGTGCGGCCAGAAGTCGCTGAGCAGCGGGAAGTTGAGCCCGTCGGAGTCGGCGAAGGCGCGCAGGGCGAACATCGGGTCGCAGGAGATCGCGAGGACCTCGGTGTCGAAGGTGAGGAACTCCGCGAGCCGGTCCCGGATGCCGGCCATCTCCCCCGTGCACACCCCGGAGAAGGCGTAGGGGTAGAAGAAGATCGCCACCGCCTTCTCGCCGCGGTAGGACGACAGCGTCACGTCCTGACCGAACTGGTCGCGCAGGGTGAAGTCGGGGGCCGTCGCGCCGACCTCGAGGCCGGTCACGTCCCACCGTCATCGGTGCGCGGCTGGTCGGCGGCCGCGAGCTCACGCTTGAGCACCTTGCCGGTGGCGTTGCGCGGCAGCTCGTCGAGGAAGACGATCTCGCGCGGCACCTTGTAGCGGGCGAGGTTCTGCTTGACCCACGCCTTGAGGTCGTCCTCGGTCACGGAGTCGTCCCCGAGCACCACGAAGGCGCGCAGGCGCTTGCCGTAGTCGGTGTCGTCGATCCCGACCGCGGCAGCCTCGACGACGGCGGTGTGGCGGCTGAGGCAGTCCTCGACCTCCTTGGGGAAGACGTTCTCACCGCCGGACACGATCATCTCGTCGTCACGCCCCTCGACGTAGAGGCGGCCGTCGTCACCGAAGCGACCCACGTCCCCCGACGACATCAGCCCGTCGATCATCTCCTTGTGCCCACCCCCGGTGTAGCCCTCGAAGAGCAGGCTGTTGCCGACGAAGATGCGGCCCGACGTCCCGGCGGGGACCTCGCGACCCTCGGCGTCGATGATCTTCACGACCGTGGCGTAGGGCGGCCGCCCGGCCGAGCCAGGCGCCACGCGGAGGTCCTCGGGGGTCGCGATCGACGCGTAGGCGACCTCGGTGGAGCCGTAGATGTTGTAGAGGTTGTCGCCGAAGTGGTCCATCCAGTCGGTGGCCAGGTCGCCGGGGAGCGCCGAACCCGACGCGGCGACGACCTCGAGGTGGGACAGGTCGTAGGAGCCGAGGGTCTCCTCGGGCAGGGCCATGATGCGTTGGAGCATGACCGGGATGACGGCCATCGACTCGCACCGCTCGTCGGCGACGGCCGCGAGGGCACCCTCGGGGTCGAACTTGCGGCGGAGCACCACGGTCGAGCCGAGCAGCATCGCGAGCGCGAGGTGCGCGAAACCCCAGGTGTGGAAGAGCGGTGCGGCGATGTGCGTGCGCCAGCCGTGACGCAGGGGCATGCGTGAGAGCAGCGCGACGGCCGCGTCGATCCCGGCTTCGTTGCGCGGGGCCCCCTTGGGGGTGCCCGTCGTGCCCGAGGTCAGGATCACGATGCGCGTGTGCCGCTGCGGCGGGTCGAGGTCGGCGGTGGACCCCTCGGCGATGAGCTGCTCGAGCGTCGGGGCGTCCACGTCGTCGCTGTCGACCCAGGCCACGACGCGTTGCTCGATGCTCGCGCCGGAGAGCAGCTCGGTGAACTCCTCGTCGTGGATCACCACGGCGGGCTGCTCGCGCTCGAGCACGTCGACGAGCTGCGGTCCGGCGAAGGCGGTGTTGAGGTAGAGCAGGTCGGCGCCGAGCTTGGCGACCGCGGTGCTGGCGTCGACGAAACCCCGGTGGTTGCGACACATCACCGCGACGCCCTCACCCTCGCTGACGCCCAGCGTGCGCAGCGCGCGGGCCAGGGCGTTCGAGCGTTCGTGCATCTCCTGGAAGGTGAGCGCGCCGAGCTCGTCGATCAGCCCGACCTGGTGGGGCGCCCGCACGGCCAGCGACGCGAAGCCGCCGGCGGGCCCGGTGCCCCACTTCAGGACGGTCCGCGCCAGCCCGACCAGGACCACCGGCGAGTAGGGCCGGATGATCCCGGACCGGCCGAGCACGCGGACGGTGACACCCAGCGCCGAGGCGCGGGCGGAGAGCTTCTGGAGCACGAGGTCGTCCTTGGCTGGCAGGGAGAACGGGCGAGATGGCGCCGAGACGGGTCAGGCAGGCGTCTTGGGCGCCACCAGCCGCGTCGCGGCCCAGTCCTTGCTCACAGCGGCGGTCGTGGTCTGGGCCAGGCCGGCCACGGGCGCCGCCTCGGCGACGTCGGCCGCGTCCACGGCGTTGGGTCGACCGATCTTGGGCGTGAGGAGCCAGATGATCCCTCCGTCGACCAGGTCGGGCAACGCATCGACGAGACCGTCGACCAGGTCACCGTCCTCCTTGCGCCACCAGAGCAGCACCGCGTCGACCACGTTGCCGTGGTCGCCGTCGACCATGTCGGCGTCGATGGCGTCCTCGATGGCGACCCGGAGGTCGTCGTCGGTGTCGTTGTCCCAGCCAAGCTCCTGGATGACCATGCCCGGCTTGAAGCCGAGCCTTTCGGCGGGTCCGGTGACAGATCCTGTCTGGGTGGACCCGCCACCCGCGGTCGAGCTCACTGGTTCCTCCAGTCATGGTGCAAGGCGTCCCGCAGTCATGCGGGCTGATGTGGGGTGTAGTCCACCGGAAGTGAGGCAGGTGCGCAACCTCTGGCGCCTGCCTGTGCACCTGGTGGACGGTCAGTGCACGGTACGCCGCCCCCCGGGCAGCCACCCCGCGGGACTACCCGTCGGTAGATTCCGTGGGGTCAGATGGCGTGCGACGATGGGCGGGTGACCGAAGAAATACCCTCCACTTCAGGCACCCGTCCAGGCACCGTCACCTCTGTGATCCACGAGGGACTGCCGACGCAGCTGCCCGACATCGACCCCGACGAGACCCACGACTGGATCGACTCGTTCGACTCCCTGGTCGCCGAGCGTGGCCGCGAGCGCGCCCGCTATGTGATGCTGCGGCTGCTCGAACGCGCCCGCGAGATGCAGGTCGGTGTGCCGGCCCTGCGCAGCACCGACTACATCAACACCATCCCACCGGAGCGGGAGCCCTGGTTCCCCGGCGACCTCGAGACCGAGCGACGCATCCGGGCGATCCTGCGCTGGAACGCAGCGGTGATGGTGTCGAGCGCCAACCGCAAGGGGCTCGAGGTGGGCGGCCACATCGCCACCTACCAGTCCTCGGCCAGCCTCTACGAGGTCGGCTTCAACCACTTCTTCCGCGGCAAGGACCACCCCGGGGGCGGCGACCAGGTCTACATCCAGGGTCACGGCTCCCCGGGTGTCTACGCCCGCGCCTACCTCGAGGGCCGCCTGAGCGAGGAGCAGCTCTACCGCTTCCGTCAGGAGGTCCAGCACGGTGCGGGCAAGGGTCTGCCGTCCTACCCCCACCCCCGGCTGATGCCGGAGTTCTGGGAGTTCCCGACGGTCTCCATGGGTCTGACCGGCATCAACTCGATCTACCAGGCCCGCTTCAACCGCTACCTCGCCAACCGCGGCATCAAGGACACCGGCGAGCAGAACGTCTGGGCCTTCCTCGGCGACGGCGAGATGGGCGAGCCCGAGTCGCTCGGCGCGATCGGGGTCGCGGCCCGCGAGGAGCTCGACAACCTCACGTGGGTCATCAACTGCAACCTGCAGCAGCTCGACGGCCCGGTGCGCGGCAACGGCAAGATCATCCAGGAGCTCGAGTCCACCTTCCGCGGCGCTGGGTGGAACGTCATCAAGGTCGTGTGGGGCCAGGAGTGGGACCCGTTGCTTGCCCGCGACGTCGACGGTGTGCTCGTCAACAAGATGAACACCACCCCCGACGGCGCCTTCCAGACCTACTCCACCAAGGAGGGTGGCTACATCCGGGAGAACTTCTTCGGGGGTGACCCGCGCCTGCGCCAGATGGTCGAGCACATGAGCGACCCGCAGATCGCCAAGCTCCCCCGCGGTGGGCACGACTACCGCAAGGTCTACGCGGCCTTCGACGCGGCGAGCAAGCACGTCGGCCAGCCCACCGTGATCCTCGCCAAGACGATCAAGGGCTGGACGATCGACGGGCTGGAGGGCAAGAACGCCAGCCACCAGATGAAGAAGCTCACGCCCGACGACCTCAAGAAGTTCCGGGACCGGCTCTACCTGCCGATCTCCGACCGTGACCTCGAGCGCTCGTGGGAGGAGACGGGGGCCGCCCCCTTCTTCCACCCCGGCGAGGACGCTCCCGAGATCGAGTACATGCTCGAGCGCCGCAGGGCGCTCGGCGGATCCCTGCCCAAGCGGGTGCTGCGCGCCAAGCAGCTCACGCTCCCCCCGGACAAGACCTACTCCGAGCTCAAGCAGGGCGGCGGCAAGAACTCCGTGGCCACGACCCAGGCCGTGGTCCGTCTGCTCCGCGACTGGATGCGCGACCCCGAGATCGGCCAGCGCATCGTCCCGATCGCGCCCGACGAGTACCGCACGTTCGGCATGGACTCGATGTTCCCCACCGCGAAGGTCTACAACCCGGCCGGTCAGCAGTACGAGTCCGTCGACAGCGAGATGTTGCTGTCCTACAAGGAGTCCAAGCAGGGCCAGATGCTGCACGAGGGCATCTCCGAGGCGGGCGCGGTGGCCTCGGCGACCGCCGCGGGCTCGGCGTACTCCACGCACGGTGAGCACATGATCCCGTTCTACATCTTCTACTCGATGTTCGGCTTCCAGCGCACCGGCGACTCGATCTGGGCGATGGCCGACCAGCTGGCTCGGGGCTTCCTGATCGGGGCCACCGCAGGTCGCACCACCCTGACCGGCGAAGGCCTGCAGCACGCGGACGGCCACTCGCCGCTGCTCGCCGCGACCAACCCTGCGGTCGTCCACTACGACCCCGCGTTCGCCTACGAGGTCGCGCACATCATGCAGTCCGGCCTGGAGCGGATGTACGGCGAGCAGGCCGAGGACGTGATCTTCTACCTCACCGTCTACAACGAGGCGGTCCACCAGCCCGCCGAGCCGAAGGACGTCGACGCGGAAGGCATCCTGCGCGGCATCCACCAGGTCGCGCAGACCGACGGAGACGGGCCGCGCGTGCAGCTGCTCGGCTCCGGCGTCGGCTTCCCCTGGGTGAAGAAGGCAGCCGAGCTGTTGCGCGAGGAGTGGGGTGTCCAGGCCGACACCTGGTCGGTCACGTCGTGGAACGAGCTGGCCCGCGACGCCGTCGCTGCGGAGGAGTGGAACCTGCTCCACCCCGGCGAGGAGCCGCGCTCGGCCTACGTCAGCGACAAGCTGGCCGACGCCCGGGGTCCGGTCGTGGCGGTGTCCGACTACATGTGTGCGGTCCCGCTGCAGATCGCCCGCTGGGTGCCGGGCGACTACCGCGTCCTCGGGGCCGACGGGTTCGGCTTCGCCGACACCCGACCCGCGGCGCGCCGCTTCTTCCACATCGACGCGGAGTCGGTCGTCGTCCAGGCCCTCCAGGCACTGGCCGATGCCGGGGAGATCGACCGTGACCAGGTCGTCAAGGCCTTCGAGAAGTACCGCATCGACGACCCGACGGCCGTCGCCAACGTCAAGCAGGAGGGCGGCGACGCCTGACCTGGCGTCAGCACGACGAAGGGCGGCGACCGCGAGGTCGCCGCCCTTCGTCGTGCCCGGTCGAGTGCCCGGCGAGTGCCCGCCGAGTGCCGGTCAGGTGCCGGTCAGGCGCTGGTGATGCTGGTGACCGAGGCCACCGCGCCGACCGGGCTCACGGGGCTCACCGGTCCCACGTGGCCGCTGCGCAGCAGGTTGCGCCACTTGGCGCGACTGTAGCTCGCCGGCTGCGTGGAGCGGATGAACTCGTGCAGGACCTTCGCGAAGCGCTGGGGGTGGTCCTTGTGCGGGAAGTGCCCGGCGTTGGGGATGATCTCGATGCGGGCCAGCGGTGCCAGCGCGGCCGCGTTGCTGGCGTGCCGCACGGGGATGACCTTGTCGTCCCGGCCCCAGACCACGGACATGGGCATCGCGTCGGTCAGGTAGGCCCGGTCGGCCATGGTGACGATCTGGCCCTTCCAGTCGACGACGGCCCGCACGACGTGGCGGATCGCGTGCCGGGCGTGGGGATCCTTGAAGGTGTCGAAGATGTCGGCGACCTCGGCGAGGTCCCGCGTGGACTTCCATCCGGTCCCCGACAGGGCACGCATGCCCGCCATGCCGAGGTGCCGGACGCCGGGCGCGGTGAGGACGCTCATCACCTGGTGGTAGCCCGGAGTCGTGATGGCGCGGATCACCGGCGACACCTCGGGGCCGAGTCCGCCCGAGGCGACCAGCATCATCCGCTCGGTCCGCTCGGGGAACTGGTAGGCGAACTGCATCGCCACGCCGCCGCCGAAGCTGTGCCCGACGACGGTGACCTTGTCGATGCCCAGGACCGTCAGCAGGTCGCGCATGCCGTTGGCGTAGCCACCGACGCTGTAGTCGGCGCGAGGCTTGTCCGAGAGCCCGTGTCCCAGCAGGTCGGGGGCGATCACGGTGTAGCGCTTGGCGAGGGTGTCGATGATCGGTGACCAGGTGGTGTGGTCACACCCCAGGCCGTGGAGCAGCAGGACGGCCGGCCCCTGGCCCACCTTGACGTAGGCGCGCCGGTGTCCATGGATCGTGAGGTACTGCACGTCGTGCTGCGACTCCGTCACGGAGGCCTCCTGTCCAGGGCAACTGTAAAGATTCAACCAGAGGACACCCTGCGTTTGCACGAGGACCAAGCAGCCGGAGTCGAATTCCCAGCCTGTGCGGGCAAAACTCACCCGATCGGATGACCCAAGAGCCCTCTTGGGCCGGTGCCGAGCAGGGCCGGTCCGGGGTCCGGGACGGTCTAAGGTCGAGCCGTGCCCCGAAGAACCCCCGCCCCGCCCCGTCGCCGGGCCGCGACGGCGCTGCAGCGGTCCTCCGGGCGGCTCAGCACCTCCGCCATGGCCCGCATGGAGTCCGACATGTCGTGGTTCCGGGAGCTGAGCGCCGCCGACCGCTCGTGGGTGGGCCTGATCGTCCAGGCCGGCATCAAGAGCTTCGTCGACTGGTACCGCTCCGACCTCGGCATCAGCGACGCCGGGTCACCGGCACTGGCAGCCTCGGTCTTCGGCGCCGCGCCCCGCGCCCTCGCCGGCGTGATCACCCTGCAGCAGACCGTCGACCTGGTCCGGCTCTCCATCGAGGTGGTCGAGAGCAACATCGACGACCTCCTCGACCCCGAGGACGCCCCGGACGTCCACGCCGCCGTGCTCCGCTACGCCCGCGAGGTCGCCTTCGCCACCGCCGAGGTCTACGCCAAGGCCGCCGAGTCCCGCGGCGCGTGGGACGCCCGCCTCGAGGCCCTCGTGGTCGACTCCGTGCTCAGGGCCGAGACCGACGAGTCGGTCCTCAGCCGCGCCAGCGCCGTCGGGTGGGGTGCCCGCGGCCAGGTGGCGGTGGTGCTGGCCACCGTCCCCGAGCGGCGCAGCGAGACCGACCTCTTCGACGCCGTACGCCGAGCGGCCCGCGAGGCCGGCATGGACGCGCTCTGCGCGGTGCAGGGCGACCGACTCGTCGTGCTGCTCGGTGGCGTCCAGGACGAGGCGACCGCGGCGACCGCGCTGGTCGCGCTCGTGGCGGACGGGCCGGTGGTGGTCGGCCCGGTCACCGAGGACCTCAGCCACGCCCACCTCTCGGCCCGCGCCGCCCTGTCGGCCTACCGGGCCTCGTCGGGCTGGCCGGGAGCACCCCGTCCCGTGCGGTCCAGCGACCTCCTCCCGGAGCGCGCACTGGCCGGCGACGGGCATGCGCGCCGCCATCTCGTCGAGGAGGTCTACCTCCCCCTGCTGCAGACGAAGGGCACGCTGATCGAGACGCTGGCCGCCTACTTCGAGGGCGGGTCGTCGCTCGAGGCCGCGGCGAGGGCGCTCTTCGTGCACGCCAACACCGTGCGCTACCGACTGCGACAGGTCGCCGAGACCACCGGCTTCACCCCGTCCCTGCCGCGCGATGCCCTCACCCTCCAGATCGCGCTGGTGCTCGGACGCCAGTCCGGGCGCGAGTTGTAGGAACCCTACAAAGAACCGCCGTTCACTTTCGTCTGCGTCGGAGGCGATCCGCGGCCCTCCAGACCGGCACAGTGAAGGGGTGCTCGTCATCGTCGCCCCCGGACAAGGGGCCCAGACCCCCGGTTTCCTCACCCCGTGGTTGGAGGACCCGGTCTTCGCCGCCCGCATGGGCTGGCTCTCCACCGTGGCCGGCCTCGACCTGGCGCACTACGGCACGGAGGCGGACGCCGACACCATCCGCGACACCCGGGTCGCCCAGCCCCTGCTGGTCGCCACCGGACTGGTCGCGGCGCTCGAGCTGTTCCCGCACCCCGTGGACGCCTTCGAGCGCGTGGGCGCCCTCGCCGGTCACAGCGTCGGCGAGCTCGCCGCCGCCGCGGGAGCCCGCACGATCACCGCCGAGCAGGCGATGGTGCTGGTGCGAGAGCGCGGCAAGGCGATGGCCGAGGCAGCCGCGGCACAGCCGACCGGCATGACCGCGATCCTCGGTGGCGACCGCGACGAGGTGCTGGGGGCGCTCGCCGAGCACGGCCTCACCCCCGCCAACGACAACGGGCCCGGCCAGATCGTGGCCGCCGGCACCGTGGAGCAGCTCGCAGCCCTGGCGGCGGCCCCCCCGGCGAAGGCGCGACTGATGCCGCTGACCGTCGCCGGCGCGTTCCACACCACCCACATGCAGCCCGCGGTCGGCCACGTCGCCCACCTCGCGCGGTCGGTCTCGGTGCACGACCCGCGCATCCCGGTGATCTCCAACCGGGACGGTCACGTCATCCACAGCGGCCGCGAGATCCTCGAGCGGATCGTCGGCCAGATCGCCAGCCCGGTCCGGTGGGACCTCTGCCTGGACACCATGGCCGACCTCGGCGTCACCGGCATCTTGGAGATGCCCCCGGCCGGCACGCTGACCGGCATCGCGAAGCGGGCGCTCAAGGGTGTCGAGACCTTCGCCCTCAAGACGCCCGACCAGCTCGACGACGCCCGCGCCTTCTGCGACAAGCACGGCGAGGGGTCGCTGATGAACACCACGCCCACCTGGCGCATGGTGGTCTCGCCCGCCAAGGGCACCTTCCACCGCGACGACGCCGCAGCCGAGGCCCGGGTGCTGGAGGCCGGCGCCACGGTCGGCGACGTGGCCAGCCTCCGCGACCGGATCGTCATCACCTCCGACCACGGCGGCGAGGTGGTCGAGTGGCTCGTCGAGGACGGCGACCTGGTCTCCCCGGGACAACCGCTGGTGCGTCTCCACCCGGTAGGGAGCTACTCATGATCACGCCCAGCACCGGCTCCGAGCACACCGCGATCCTGGGGGTGGGTGCCTACCGCCCCGACCGGGTCGTCCCCAACTCCGAGGTGGTCGACGCCATCGAGTCGAGCGACGAGTGGATCCAGCAGCGCTCCGGGATCAAGGAGCGCCGCTTCGCCGGTCCGCACGAGTCGGTGCAGATGATGTCCGTCGCGGCCGCCCGCATCGCGCTGGAGCGAGCCGGCCTCGACGCCGACCAGATCGACTGCGTCGTCGTCGCGACCGTCAGCCACCTGCTCCAGACGCCGGCCGTCGCCACGCTGATCGCCCACGAGCTCGGCACCGACGACGCCGCGGCCTTCGACATCTCGGCCGCGTGCGCCGGCTTCTGCCACGGCGTCGCGATGGCCAGCGACTTCGTCCGCGCCGGCAGCGCCCGCCACGTGCTCGTCATCGGCGTCGAGCGGCTCTCCGACATCACCGACCCCACCGACCGCGGGACGGCGTTCATCTTCGCCGACGGCGCGGGCGCTGTGGTGGTGGGGCCCAGCGACAGCCCCGGCATCGGTCCGGTCGTGTGGGGCTCCCAGGGCGAGCACTTCGACCACATCCGCCAGCGGGCGGACTGGCGCGACGTGCTGGCCGGCGACAGCCCCTCGATGCCCCACCTCACGATGGAGGGCAATGCCGTCTTCCGGTGGGCCGCCTTCGCCATGGCCAAGGTCGGCCAGGAGGCGCTCGACCGCGCCGGTGTCAGCGCCGACGAGCTCGACTGCTTCATCCCTCACCAGGCCAACATGCGCATCGTCGACGCGCTCGCCCGGTCGATGAAGCTGCCCGCCACGGTGCGCATCGCGCGTGACATCGCCCAGATGGGCAACACCTCGGCGGCTTCCGTGCCGCTCGCCCTCGACCGGATGCTCGCCGACGGCGAGGCCCGGTCGGGTGACCTCGCGCTGCTCATCGCCTTCGGCGCCGGCCTGGCCTACGCGGCCCAGGTCATCGTCGTCCCCTGATCGCACCACCCGCTCCACCCAGCTCGACGAAGACCCGCAGCACCCCTGAACGACCATCCAGACGCACCACCCACGTCGAACCACACAGATAAGGAAGCCACCATGGCCACCACCGAAGAGATCCGCGCCGACCTTGCTGAGATCGTCAACGAGGTCGCCGGCATCGAAGCCGATGACGTCCAGCTCGACAAGTCCTTCGTCGACGACCTCGACGTCGACTCGCTGTCGATGGTGGAGGTCGTCGTGGCTGCCGAGGAGAAGTTCGGCGTCTCCATCCCGGACGACGAGGTCAAGAACCTCAAGACGGTCGGGGACGCGGTCGCGTTCATCGAGCGCGCCCAGGCCTGAGAGCCCCTCATGAGCAGCCGCACCCGTGTCTTCGTCACCGGTATGGGCGTCACGAGCCCGGTCGGTGGCGACGTTGCCAGCACCTGGGACTCCCTCGTCAACGGTCGGTCGGGCATCCGCCACCTCACCGAGGACTGGGCCCAGGACCTGTCCGTCAAGATCGCGGGCCGGATCGCCGTCGAGCCGACCGACATCCTCGAGCGGGTCAAGGCACGCCGTCTCGACCGCTCGTCGCAGTTCGCGATGGTGGCTGCGATGGAGGCCTGGCGTGACGCCGGCCTGGAGGGCTCGGTCCAGGACGGCTCCGTCGACGGGGACCGGGTGGGCGTCGCGATGGCCTCCGGCATCGGCGGGGTCAACACGCTGCTCGACAACTACGACATCCTCAAGGAGAAGGGACCCCGTCGGGTCTCCCCCTTGGCGGTGCCGATGCTGATGCCCAACGCCCCGGCCGCCAACATCAGCCTCTACGTCGGTGCCCGGGCCGCGGTCAACACCCCGGTGTCCGCCTGCGCCTCGGGCAACGAGGGCATCGCCCTCGCGCTCGACCAGATCAGGCTGGGCCGTGCCGACGTCGTCGTCGCGGGCGGCACCGAGGCAGCCATCCACCCGCTGCCGATGGCCGCGTTCGCCAACATGATGGCGTTGTCCAAGAACGCCGGCGACCCGACCACCGTGTCGCGTCCCTGGGACACCGGCCGTGACGGCTTCGTCCTCGGTGAGGGCGCCGGCGTGCTGGTGCTGGAGTCCGAGGAGCACGCGCGGGCCCGGGGCGCCCGGATCTACGCCGAGGTGCTGGGCGCCGGCATCACCGCCGACTCCCACGACATCGCCCAGCCCGACCCGCAGGGTCGTGGTGGCTCCCGGGCCATCCTGCGGGCGCTCTTCGAGTCCGACATCAGCCCCGAGGACATCGTGCACGTCAACGCGCACGCGACCTCGACGCCCCAGGGCGACATCGCCGAGGGGCTCATGCTGCACGCGACGCTGGGTGCCCACGCCGAGCGGGTCGTCGTGACCAGCACCAAGTCGATGACCGGGCACCTGCTCGGCGGGGCCGGTGCCCTCGAGTCGATCGCCACGGTCCTGGCCCTGCACCACCGCCTGGTCCCGCCCACGATCAACCTCGACGACCTCGACCCCGCGGTCCACCTCGACATCGCCACCAAGCCGCGCGACCTGCCGGCCGGCGACATCGCGGCGCTCAACAACTCCTTCGGCTTCGGCGGCGCCAACGTGGCCGTGGCCTTCGGAAGCGGATCGTGACCGTCTCCGTCGAGCCTGCTGCGGGCACCCGGGTGCCCAAGGCGGCCAAGGTCCCGCGTGACCAGGACCCCCGCAACCCGATCACCCGGCTGCGGGCACTGATGGACGAGGGCTCCCTGGAGCTGATCACCCCCGACGACGACTCCGGCATGATCGCCGCCGTGGGTCTCGTCGACGGGACCAGGGTCGTCGCCTTCTGCTCGGACGCCACCGTGATGGGCGGCGCCATGGGTGACCTCGGCTGCCGGGTCGTCGTCGATGCCTACCACCGGGCGATGACCGACCAGCTCCCGATCATCGGGCTCTGGCACTCCGGGGGGGCGCGACTCGCCGAGGGCGTCCTCTCCCTGCACGCCGTGGGCCGGATCTTCCAGATCATGACCCAGGCCTCGGGCAAGATCCCGCAGATCTCCGTCGTGCTCGGCCCCGCCGCGGGCGGTGCCGCCTACGGCCCCGCGCTCACCGACGTCGTGATCCTCGGCCCCGAGGGGCGCATCTTCGTCACCGGGCCCGACGTGGTCCGCTCCGTGACGGGCGAGGCCGTGGACATGCTCCGCCTCGGCGGACCGGAGCCCCACGGTCGTCGCTCGGGCGTCGTCCACATCCTGACCGACACCGAGCAGGACGCCCTCGACCGCGCCCGCGACGTCGCCTCGCTCCTCGGCTCCCAGGGCAGCCTCCGCGTCGCCGACGTCGAGGACGTCGACCTCGCCTCGATGCTCCCGGAGTCCAAGAAGCGCGCCTACGACGTGCACCCCCTGGTCGGCGCGGTCCTCGACGAGGGCACCGCCCAGGAGCTGCACGCCAAGTGGGCGCCCAACATCGTGACGACCCTGGGCCGCTTCGGTGGCCGCACGGTCGGCGTCGTCGCCAACAACCCGCTCCGCCTCGGCGGCTGCCTCGACTCGCTCTCGGCCGAGAAGGCCTCCCGTTTCGTGCGCATGTGCGACGCCTTCGGGGTCCCCCTCATCGTGCTCGTCGACGTGCCCGGCTACCTCCCCGGTGTGGGCCAGGAGTGGGACGGCGTCGTACGCCGTGGCGCCAAGCTGCTGCACGCCTTCGGCGAGTGCGTGGTCCCCCGGGTCACGCTCGTGACCCGCAAGACCTATGGCGGCGCCTACATCGCCATGAACTCCCGCTCCCTCGGTGCGACCCGGGTGTTCGCCTGGCCGGGCGCCGAGGTCGCGGTCATGGGAGCCGTCGCTGCGGTGCGCATCCTGCACCGCCGCAAGCTCGCGGAGGTCTCCGTCGAGATCCGCCCCACGGTCGAGGCAGAGCTCGCCGCCGAGCACGAGCGGATCGCCGGCGGCGTCGACAAGGCCGTGGAGATCGGGGTCGTCGACGAGGTGGTCGAGCCGTCCAGGACGCGCTCGGCGATCGCGCGGGCCATCGACGAGGCCGTGCAGACCCGCGGGGTCCTGCACGGGGCGCACGGCAACATCCCGCTCTGAGGACGGACCGGTCGGGCTGGGCCCCGTAACCCGGGCCCGGGCGTGGCGTTGTGCCCTGTGACGCCCCTCACCCGCTCGGAGGAACCGGAATGCTGCGATCCACGACCCTCGGGGTCCTGACCGCCCTGATCATGACGTGGGGCGGTCTCAGCCCGGCCACCGCCACCTCCGGTCCCGCCGCCCGGGAGACCGGCGCCGCGTCCTGGGGCAGCACCAAGGCCCCCGACCAGGTGCTGCGCAAGGGCTGCCGCAGCTACCGCTTCTCCTACCGGATCACCACTCCCAACAACGAGTGGCAGGCCGAGATGTTCATCACCGACCCGCGAGGGCGAGCGGTGGGCAGCGTGCTGGCCGATGCGGGCTCAGACCCGCGCGCCAACGTCCGCACGTTCCGGATGTGCCGCCCCGTCACCTCCCCCGGCCGCTTCAAGCTGCGCATGCGGGTGAGCTACAACGAGGGCTACGTGAAGCACACGGGCTTCGTGAAGCCCACGTTCTTCCGCATCAGCCGTCCTCGCTGACCCAGCGCCCCCGCGGTGAGCCCGGTGAGTGAGCCCGGTGAGTGAGCCCGGTGAGTGCGGCCGCTGGGTGGCTCGTGGGCTCAGACGACCTGGTGCAACCAGCGCACCGCAGCGCCGTCCCCCGCGTGGCGGAAGGTCTCGAGCTCGTCGTCCCACGGCTTGCCGAGCAGCCGGTCGATCTCGACGAGGAGCGTGGTGTCGCCCAGCGCCGCCTTGACCACGGCAGCCTTGAGGCGGTCCTCGGGGATCATGATGTCGCCGTGCAGCCCGGTGACCGCGTGGAAGACGCCCAGCTCGGGCGTGTAGGAGAAGCGGGTGCCCTCGGTGGCCGAGGACGGCTCCTCGGTGACCTCGAAGCGCAGGTGGTTCCACCCGCGCAGGGCCGAGGCCATGCCCGCGGCGGATCCCACGGAGCCGACCCACGAGAGCTCGGCGCGGTAGGCGCCGGCCTGGGCGGGCTGGGGGATCCAGTCCATGCTCACGGCAGCGCCGAGCACACCCCCGACGGCCCACTCGATGTGCGGGCACAGCGCAGAGGGCGCGGAGTGGACGTAGATGACGCCCCTCGTTGCCGCATGGGTAGCAGTGCGTGCAGTCACCGTGGCCTCCTTCATCGTCGGCGCGAGCTACGCCTTCCCCAGCGGTCTCACAGTCGATGAACGGTCAGTCACGTGACACATGTGTAGTTATGGCTCCATTGTGACGCATGTGCCCCCTGAGCACCAGTGGACACGGGATCAGATCGAGAACTCCGATGATCAGCTCGACAGTGAGGACGACGCCGCACGCCGGGGCCCGAGCTCCATCAGCGTCGAGATGACCTCCTCGGCGATGCCGAGGCCGCCGAGGTGGCTCTCCCCGTCGATCGCGCTCATGGTCGCGTCCGGCAACCGGTCGACCACGTGCTGACCGTGGCGGAACGGGACGATGTGGTCCTCGTCGCCGTGCCACCACCGCACCGGGACGCTCACGTCCGAGGCGACGAAGCCCCAGTGCCGGGTGAAGAGCACCAGGTCGCTCACCGGCGCCGAGGTCTGGAAGCGGCTGCCGTTGAGGAGGTCGTCGAGGAACATCGCCTTGAACTCCGGACGCGACAGGAGAGCCTTGTCGCCCGGAGGCTGCACGGCCGCGTAGAGGTCGAGCCCGGGGCCGGCCAGCGGCTTGACCAGCCGGATGGCGGCAGTGAGGAAGACCCCCAGCGGCACCCGCGCGACGCGCAGCAGCGGGGCCAGCGCGACGGCCAGCTGGATGACCCCACCCTCGACGGCGTCCTCCCCCACGGTCGGCGCGAGCCCGCCGAGCACTCCCACCCCGTGGATCCGGGAAGGCAGGGCCGCCCCCGCGGCCAGCACGTAGGGCCCACCGCCCGACAGGCCGATCAGCCGGCAGGTGTCGACCGCCAACGCGTCGAGCAACAGCTCGAGGTCGCCGGTCCAGTCGAGGACGTCGCGGTAGAGGTGCGGGGTCGACGAGCCGATCCCGGGCCGGTCGATGCCGATGATCCGCAGGCCGTGCTGCGCAGCGTAGGCACGGGCCTCCAGGGGGATCTGCCGGCGCGAGCCCGGGGTGCCGTGCATCCAGACGATGGCCGGGCCACGAGGAGCGCCGTACTCCGCGAAGCTCAGGCGTCGCCCGTCTCGGACGGCCACGGTGCCCTCGAGCGCGGGGCGCTCCACTCTCTTCATGGGCAGGAGTCTGTCATCCGGCAGGCGCCGCCCCCGCAATCGTCCACGATCGGCCCCGTCCGAAGCGGCCTCGTCCGGTCCCCGGGGACGGACCAGGGCCTACCCTCAGCCCATGAGCACCCCCACTCCCCTGCAGGTGCGTCGCAGACCTCGCGCACGCCTGGTCGTGCGGGTGCTGCTCGCGGTCGTCGCCCTGGCCTTCCTGGCCTGGTTCACCACGAGCCCCGGGGCGCTGCCCGTCTCGGAGTCTCAGGTGACGGCGTCGACCCCGGTGGACACCCCGGTCTATCTCGGGGTCTTCACGCCGGGCCCGGACTTCGACCGGGTCCTGCACCTGTCGGGGGTCAAGGTGCACAGCACCGCCAACACCGAGCTCACCGTGACGCCGTTGCTCTGCCGCGGAGGCGCCGTCGGAGTGACCACCGAGCCAGAGCGCTTCTGCCGCGAGCTGGTGAACCCCGAGGGTCGCACCCTGCGCCAGGGCGACGCTGTCGTCCTGGAGGTCACCAGCGACCTCGCCGCGATCGCCGTGATCGACCGCGTCCGCCTCGGCTTCCGCGACGGGCTGCAGTGGGGCACGCTCGAGGCCGGCAGCACCGCGATCGTGCGGGTCCTGGGGCGCTAGGCCCCAGGACGGGTCAGACGCCGAGCTTCTTCTCGAGGGTCGCGGCACGCTGCGCCGCGTCGGTCATCTCGTCGCTGTCCACGGCGTGCGTGCGGTGGAACCACATCAACGCATCGGTCTCGCGACCTGCGGCCTCGAGGATGTCTGCGTAGGCGTAGCGCAACCGGGTCACCCACGGAGCCCGGCTCTTGGACGTCAACGGCGCCAGCTCCAGGGTCCGCAGCGCCGCATCGAGCTGGCCCATGTCGCGCCGGGCACCGGCCTCGACGATGGTCATCTCGGCCTTGGCCTCGGGCGCGAAGTTGGCGACCGAGGGGCTCTTGGCCAGCTTGAGGGCCATCTCCGGGTGCTTCAGGGCGCGGTGACAGTCCGCCATGATCGGCAGGTAGGCCGCAGCGCCGTTCATCCGCTTGGCGGCACGCAGCTCCGCGAGCGCCTCGGCGTAGAGACCGGCGGCGTAGGCAGCCTCACCTGCAGCCTCGCGCACGACGGCGAGCCGGGGGGCACGGACCCGAGCCGCCAGCGCGTGCTGGTAGGCCGTCTCGGGATCCTCGTCGATGAGCTGCCCCGCAGCCACCATGTGGCGCGCGATGCGGTTGGCGAGCTTCTCCGGCAGGCCCTTGAGCTGGGCGCCGATGGCGCGGTCCAGCTCCTGGCCGGTGATCTCCTCGGGCAGGTCCGGTCCGTCGTAGAGCGCCTGCTCCTGGGTGCGGGCGGCGAACTTGTCGTCCGGCCGCTTCCAGTCACCCGAGCGGCCGGGACGCGACTTGCCGCTGTCCCCACGAGCGCCGGCCGGCTTGCCGGCACCGCGACGCTCCTGACCGGGCTTGCTGCTCGAGCGGGTGCCCTCGCCGGGCTTGCCGCTGTCGCGGCGGTCGTTCGACCTACCTCCCGCGGGGGGCTTCCCGGTCGATCGACCGGATGCTCCAGCGCCGCGAGCGGGCCGCTGACCTCGACGATCCTCAGCCACGATGTCTCCTTCTATTCAGCTCTGCGGCCGACTGGCCGCGGTAGTCCTACAGCGTAATAGCAGCAGGGCCACCTCGTGTGAGGTGGCCCTGCGCAATATTTGTCCGGCGGCGTCCTACTCTCCCACAGCCTCTCGACTGCAGTACCATTGGCGCTGGCAGGCTTAACTTCCGGGTTCGGGATGGGACCGGGTGTTTCCCTGTCGCTATGACCGCCGTAACTCTATGACCCGCACTCCGACCAGGGGTTCTCACGGTGTCTACCCGGGACACACCCATGGGGTGTGCAGGGGTAGACCGTGGGCCCTGGTGGGCCGGGTGGTCTTTGTAGTGGACGCGAACCAACACGCATGTGTTGTGTTTCGTGTGTGCGCGGAATTTGTGGTCTTGGTTGAGGGTTTGTGAGACAAGCCCTCGGCCTATTAGTACCGGTCGGCTAGGCATTGCTGCTGTATACCTCCGGCCTATCAACCCAATAATCTGTTGGGGGCCTTACCCACAAAAGTGGTGGGAAACCTCATCTTGAAACGTGCTTCCCGCTTAGATGCATTCAGCGGTTATCACTTCCGAACGTAGCCAACCAGCCGTGCTCCTGGCGGAACAACTGGCACACCAGAGGTTCGTCCATCCCGGTCCTCTCGTACTAGGGACAGCCTTTCTCAAGTTTCCTGCGCGCGCGGCGGATAGGGACCGAACTGTCTCACGACGTTCTAAACCCAGCTCGCGTGCCGCTTTAATGGGCGAACAGCCCAACCCTTGGGACCTACTCCAGCCCCAGGATGCGACGAGCCGACATCGAGGTGCCAAACCATCCCGTCGATATGGACTCTTGGGGAAGATCAGCCTGTTATCCCCGGGGTACCTTTTATCCGTTGAGCGACGCCGCTTCCACCTGCTGGCGCCGGATCACTAGTTCCGACTTTCGTCCCTGCTCGACATGTCTGTCTCACAGTCAAGCTCCCTTGTGCACTTACACTCGCCACCTGATTGCCAACCAGGCTGAGGGAACCTTTGAGCGCCTCCGTTACATTTTAGGAGGCAACCGCCCCAGTTAAACTACCCATCAGGCACTGTCCCTGATCCGGATTACGGACCTAGGTTAGATATCTAGTACGACCAGAGTGGTATTTCAACGTTGACTCCACAACCACTGGCGTGGCCGCTTCACAGTCTCCCACCTATCCTACACAAGCCGAACCAAACACCAATACCAAACTATAGTAAAGGTCCCGGGGTCTTTCCGTCCTGCCGCGCGTAACGAGCATCTTTACTCGTAGTGCAATTTCGCCGAGTCCACGGTTGAGACAGCGCCCAAGTCGTTACTCCATTCGTGCAGGTCGGAACTTACCCGACAAGGAATTTCGCTACCTTAGGATGGTTATAGTTACCACCGCCGTTTACTGGGGCTTAAGTTCTAAGCTTCACCCACAAGTGGGTTGACCTGTCCCCTTAACCTTCCAGCACCGGGCAGGAGTCAGTCCGTATACATCGTCTTACAACTTCGCACGGACCTGTGTTTTTAGTAAACAGTCGCTTGGGCCTGGTCTCTGCGGCCCTCCCCGCTGCCGGCTGCAAGAGCCTTGACGGTTCGGGCCCCCCTTCTCCCGAAGTTACGGGGGCATTTTGCCGAGTTCCTTAACCATGGTTCGCTCGATCGCCTTGGTATTCTCTACCTGATCACCTGAGTCGGTTTGGGGTACGGGCGGCGTATAGCTCGCTAGAGGTTTTTCTCGACAGCATAGGATCAACCACTTCCCCCATACGGGGTCGGCATCACGTCTCAGGCACGTCATCAAAGACAGTGTTCCGGATTTGCCTAGAACACACCCTACCTGCTTACCCGTGGACAACCATCGCCACGGCTGGTCTACCTTCCTGCGTCACCCCATCGCTTGACTACTACCGGTTCGGATCCCACGCTACGCTTACCAGCCTCGCCCCGAAGGGTCCGGTCCGGCAAGTTTCAGATGGTTAGCATCACCGGGTTCGTCATGGGCGCTACTTTGCCGGTACGGGAATATCAACCCGTTGTCCATCGACTACGCCTGTCGGCCTCGCCTTAGGTCCCGACTTACCCAGGGCAGATTAGCTTGACCCTGGAACCCTTGATCATTCGGCGGAAGAGTTTCTCACTCTTCATTCGCTACTCATGCCTGCATTCTCACTCGTGTCGCGTCCACACCTGGATCACTCCGATGCTTCACTCGCGACACGACGCTCCCCTACCCATCCACACACCTGAACCACGAAGGCTAAGTTATATATGTGAATGCCATAGCTTCGGCGGATGACTTGAGCCCCGCTACATTGTCGGCGCGGAATCACTTGACCAGTGAGCTATTACGCACTCTTTCAAGGGTGGCTGCTTCCAAGCCAACCTCCTGGTTGTCACTGCGACTCCACATCCTTTTCCACTTAGTCACCGCTTAGGGGCCTTAGCTGATGGTCTGGGCTGTTTCCCTCTCGACAATGGAGCTTATCCCCCACTGTCTCACTGCCGCGCTCTCACTTACCGGCATTCGGAGTTTGGCTAACGTCAGTAACCTTGTAGGGCCCATTAGCTATCCAGTGCTCTACCTCCGGCAAGAAACACGCGACGCTGCACCTAAATGCATTTCGGGGAGAACCAGCTATCACGAAGTTTGATTGGCCTTTCACCCCTATCCACAGGTCATCCCCTCAGTTTTCAACCTAAGTGGGTTCGGTCCTCCACGCGGTCTTACCCGCGCTTCAACCTGCCCATGGATAGATCACTTCGCTTCGGGTCTTGATCGTGCTACTGCGGCGCCCTATTCAGACTCGCTTTCGCTACGGCTACCCCACACGGGTTAACCTCGCAACACAACGCAAACTCGCAGGCTCATTCTTCAAAAGGCACGCCATCACAACCCCCGAAGGGACCGCTCTGACGGATTGTAGGCACACGGTTTCAGGTACTATTTCACTCCCCGCCAGGGGTACTTTTCACCTTTCCCTCACGGTACTAGTCCGCTATCGGTCATCGAGAAGTATTTAGGCTTAACGGGTGGTCCCGCCAGATTCACACGGAATTTCAGGAGTTCCGTGTTACTTGGGAAAACACTCGACAGACCAAAGCTTATGCTTACGGGGCTATCACCCTCTACGGCGCCACTTTCCAATGGGCTTGGACTTCACTTTGGTTTTCTTACTGTCTCATCCGCCGGCAGACGGACATGAATGCTCCCACGACCCCACATGCGCAACCCCTGCCGGGTATCACACGCACGTGGTTTAGCCTCATCCGGTTTCGCTCGCCACTACTCCCGGAATCACTTTTGTTTTCTCTTCCTATGGGTACTGAGATGTTTCACTTCCCCACGTTCCCTCCACACACCCTATTTTATTCAGATGTGGGTAACTGGACATGACTCCAGCTGGGTTTCCCCATTCGGACACCCCCGGATCACAGCTCGGTTGCCAACTCCCCAGGGCTTATCGCAGGCTCCAACGTCCTTCATCGGCTCTCGATGCCAAGGCATCCACCGTGTGCCCTTTACAGCTTGTCAACACAAACACTCAACAAAAACAACAAAGACACACACTACAAAAAACAAACAACACGACAACACACACAACAGCCACCCCAACCACCCCCACCAGTCACAAAGACCAGTCGAAGCCAAGGGATCAACCCCGTGCGCGCATCGTGTAGATGCTCGCGTCCACTATCAAAGTTTCAAACACCAAGAAAACACCAGACCCACACCCCCCTCACGAGGAGCTGGCCTGATCTCTCAGGGCCCAACAGTGTGTCAAACAAACCTCCCACGCATCACCCACCTGTTTCCACACCCCCAACCAAAGGCCAGGAGCAGTACTCGAGCAAGTCATCCGCCGAAAGCAGCGTTCATCGATGATTCCACTAGTGAACACCACCATTGCCGGCCACACATTCGGTGACCGTGCGGGGCATGTGCTCCTTAGAAAGGAGGTGATCCAGCCGCACCTTCCGGTACGGCTACCTTGTTACGACTTCGTCCCAATCGCCAGCCCCACCTTCGACGGCTCCCTCCACAAGGGTTGGGCCACCGGCTTCGGGTGTTGCCGACTTTCGTGACGTGACGGGCGGTGTGTACAAGGCCCGGGAACGTATTCACCGCAGCGTTGCTGATCTGCGATTACTAGCGACTCCGACTTCATGGGGTCGAGTTGCAGACCCCAATCCGAACTGAGACCGGCTTTTTGGGATTCGCTCCGCCTTACAGCATCGCAGCCCTTTGTACCGGCCATTGTAGCATGCGTGAAGCCCTGGACATAAGGGGCATGATGACTTGACGTCATCCCCACCTTCCTCCGAGTTGACCCCGGCAGTCTCCTATGAGTCCCCATCACCCCGAAGGGCATGCTGGCAACATAGAACGAGGGTTGCGCTCGTTGCGGGACTTAACCCAACATCTCACGACACGAGCTGACGACAGCCATGCACCACCTGTATACCGACTAAAAGGGGCCATATCTCTATGGCTTTCCGGCATATGTCAAACCCAGGTAAGGTTCTTCGCGTTGCATCGAATTAATCCGCATGCTCCGCCGCTTGTGCGGGCCCCCGTCAATTCCTTTGAGTTTTAGCCTTGCGGCCGTACTCCCCAGGCGGGGCGCTTAATGCGTTAGCTGCGGCACGGAACCCATGGAATAGGCCCCACACCTAGCGCCCAACGTTTACGGTGTGGACTACCAGGGTATCTAATCCTGTTCGCTCCCCACACTTTCGCTCCTCAGCGTCAGGTAATGCCCAGAGAACCGCCTTCGCCACCGGTGTTCCTCCTGATATCTGCGCATTTCACCGCTACACCAGGAATTCCGTTCTCCCCTGCATACCTCTAGTCTGCCCGTATCGAAAGCAGGCACCGAGTTAAGCCCGGTGTTTTCACTCCCGACGCGACAAACCGCCTACGAGCCCTTTACGCCCAATAATTCCGGACAACGCTCGCACCCTACGTATTACCGCGGCTGCTGGCACGTAGTTGGCCGGTGCTTCTTCTGTACCTACCGTCACCACCCACAACGGGCGCTTCGTCGGTACTGAAAGAGGTTTACAACCCGAAGGCCGTCATCCCTCACGCGGCGTTGCTGGATCAGGCTTCCGCCCATTGTCCAATATTCCCCACTGCTGCCTCCCGTAGGAGTCTGGGCCGTGTCTCAGTCCCAGTGTGGCCGGTCACCCTCTCAGGCCGGCTACCCGTCGAAGCCTTGGTAGGCCATTACCCCACCAACAAGCTGATAGGCCGCGAGCACATCCCCCACCGAAAAAACTTTCCACGACCAACCCATGCAGGTAGTCGTCGTATCAGGTATTAGACCCCGTTTCCGAAGCTTATCCCCAAGTGGAGGGCAGATTACTCACGTGTTACTCACCCGTTCGCCGCTCGTGTACCCCCGAAAGGGCCTTACCGCTCGACTTGCATGTGTTAAGCACGCCGCCAGCGTTCGTCCTGAGCCAGGATCAAACTCTCCGTAGAAAATTCTTCACCCGACAAAAAACAAAACTGACAATTGCCAATTTCATTGTTGCCGAAAAAACAACCCAACATCCAAAAGATGAGGGCATACAAACTAATTCATCGACTATGACACACTGTTGAGTTCTCAAAGATCAGACGCACACCAAGAGCTGCAGTTGCCCGCAAGTCCTGGGACTTGTCCCCACACGACTCTCCCCCGGACTTTCATCCTCTGGCCGAAGGCCTTGAGATGATCATCCGGTGAAGGATTCTGGTGGGGTGTCTACCTCGGGGCCGGAAGCCCGGCCGCTTGGCCTTGCCTCCCGCCGCTCCCTGGCGACATGGAAAACATTAGAGGACTTCGGCTCAAGTGCCAAATCGGATGGGGGTGACGCGGGCCACATTCACGTTTGTGCAGGTCAGAGGCGGTTTGGGGCTGGTGGGGCGATCAGGGCGGTCACGTCCGCGACCGTCCGACACCCGCTCAGGCGCATCGCCTCGACCACCTGGAGAGCCAGCTCCCGGTGCATCCGGGCCACTCCCGGCTCGCCGTCGGTGAGCGCGTAGAGGGGCAACCGCCCCAGGAAGACGGCGGAGGCCCCGAGAGCCAGCGCCGCGAGGACGTCGAGCCCGCTGCGCACTCCCCCGTCGACGTAGACCTGCGCCTGGTCACCCACGGCACCGAGGACGTCGTGCAGGGCGGCTGCGGTGTCCACGGCACGGTCGAGCTGGCGCCCCCCGTGGTTGGAGACCCACACGCCGCCGGCGCCCGCCTGGACACAGCGCAGGGCGTCGTCGGCGCGGAGGACTCCCTTGACGACGACCGGGAGCCCGGTGTGCTCGGCCAGCCAGTCCAGGTCGTGCGGGCCGAGGTCCAGTGCCTTGTCGGCCCCCGGCTGGTCGGCGTAGCCCTCGTCGAAGTTGACGCGCAGCAGGGCGGGGTCGGTGACGTCCCAGACCACACGGTCCTCGGCGTACTTGGTGGCGACGACCGGGGTGTCCACGGTCAGCACGACCGCAGAGGCGCCGGCGGCGACGGCCCGGTCGAGCAGCGGGACCGCCAGGGTGCGGTCGGCCGGGAGGTAGACCTGCAACCACCAGCGCACCCCGGTCGCCCCGATGTCGGCGAAGGGGGTCCCCGCGTTGGAGGACACGACCAGCACCCCGCCGACGGCCGCCGTCGCCCGGGCCACGGCCAGCTCTCCGTCGGGATGCACGGCCCGCTGCAGGGTCGTGGGAGCGACGCCCCAGGGCACTGCCGCGGGAGAGCCGAGCAGGTCGGTGCCGAGGTCGATGTCCGTGACGTCGCGCATCACGTGGGGCAGGAAGCGGACGGCTCCCCAGGTGCCGGGGGCACCAGCGGCCGTGACGCCCTCGCGAGCGCCCTGGACGACGTACTCGAAGACGGGTCGTGGGAGCCGGGCGCGCGCCTGCTCCTCCAGGGTGGAGAGCCAGCGCGCGTCCTGGGTCATGGGCTCAGACGACCTCGACGCCGGCGAACTTCTTCTTGCCCCGGCGCAGCACCAACCAGGCCCCGCCGACCAGGTCGTCCTCGCCCGGGGTCGCGTCAGGGTCCTCGACGCGCACGTTGTTGAGGTAGGCGCCGCCCTCGGTGATCGTGCGCCGGGCCTCGCCCCTGCTCTTGGCCAAGCCGGTCTGCACCAGCAGGTCGACCACGCTGGGCAGCCCTGCGTCGCGCTCCACCTGCACCGCACCCGCCTCTGCCAAGGCGGCCCCGAGGGTCGTCGAGGACAGGCCGGTGAGCTCACCGCCACCGAAGAGCGCAGCAGCGGCGGCCTTGGCCTGCTCGGTCTCGACCTGGCCGTGCACGAGCGAGGTGACCTCGTCGGCCAGGGTCTTCTGCCCCTCACGGAGGAACGGCTTCTCCGCGTGGCGCGCCTCGAGCGCCTCGATCTCCGCGCGGGACAGGAAGGTGAACACCCGCAGGAGCTCACCGATCTTCTCGTCCTCGGCGTTGAGCCAGAACTGGTGGAAGGCGTAGGGCGAGAGCATGTGGGGGTCGAGCCACAGCGCACCGCCGTCGGTCTTGCCGTACTTGGTGCCGTCGGCCCTGGTCATCAGGGGCGTCGCGATCGCGTGCACCTTCTGCCCGTCCGTGCGACGGATCAGCTCCACGCCGGCCGTGAGGTTCCCCCACTGGTCGGAGCCGCCGAACTGCAGGGTCACGCCGTGGTCGCGGTGCAGGTTCAGGTAGTCCATGGACTGGAGCAGGACATAGCTGAACTCGGTGTAGCTGATGCCCGACTCCAGGCGGCTGCGCACCACGTCGCGCGCCAGCATCCGGTTGACGGGGAAGTGCTTGCCGATGTCACGCAGGAAGTCGATGGCCGACATCGGGGCGGTCCAGTCGAGGTTGTTGACCATCGTGGCGGCGTTGTCGCCCTCGAAGGACAGGAAGGGCTCGATCTGCTGGCGCACCCGCTCGACCCACTCCCGCACGGTCTCGGCGGTGTTCATCACCCGCTCGCCCGCCTCCTTGGGGTCACCGATCATCCCGGTGGCGCCCCCCACCAGGGCGAAGGGCGTGTGCCCGGCGGCCTGCAACCTCCTGGCCGTCAGGATCTGGACCAGGTGGCCCATGTGCAGGCTCGGTGCCGTGGGGTCGAAGCCGACGTAGAACCGCACGCTCCCGCTGCCGAACGCCTCACGGAGGGCGTCCAGGTCCGTCGAGTGCGCGATGAGACCGCGCCACTCGAGGTCGTCGAGGAGGGTGGGATCGAGGGTCACGATCTGCCTTTCGGGTCCGGTGCTGGCAGGTCCCAGCCTGCCGTACCGACCGGAAGCACTGCCACCGGGTTGTCGGCAACTAGGGTTGCGGCCTGAGGAGGACGACGTGATCGCAGGCAGGTACTCGCTGGACCGGGAGATCGGTCGAGGCGGCATGGGCGCGGTCTGGCTCGGGCGCGACGAGGTGCTCGGTCGCCAGGTCGCGATCAAGCGCATCGGCATGGCGCCCGGTGGCAGCAGCCCCGACCTCCTGCGTGCAGAGCGGGAGGCCCGACTCGCCGCACGGCTCAACCACCCCCATGTCGTCGCGGTCTTCGACCTCGTCACCGAGGACGACGCGCAGTGGCTGGTGATGGAGTACGTCGAGGGCAGCACGCTCGCCGAGCTCGTCCGCAAGCACGGCGCACTCCCCCACAGCCAGGCCGCGCAGGTCCTGGCGCAGGTGGCCGAGGCGCTCGCCGCCGCCCACGACGCCGGGATCGTGCACCGCGACGTCAAGCCGTCCAACATCCTGGTCACGCCCGGCGGCCAGGTGAAGCTGTCGGACTTCGGGATCGCCCGGGCCGAGGCCGACGCGTCCCTGACCCAGACCGGCCTGGTGACCGGGTCCCCGGCCTACATCTCACCCGAGGTCGCCTCCGGGCGGCAGGCCACCGACCTCAGCGACGTCTGGTCACTCGGCGCCACCCTCTTCCACGCGCTCGCCGGCGCCCCGCCCTACGACCTCGGCGACAACGTCATCGGTGGCCTCTACCGGATCGTGCACGAGGACCCGCCGCGGCTCGACGACGCCGGGTGGTTGGCCCCCGTGCTCGAGTCGTGCATGACCGTCGACCCGGGCGGGCGGTGGTCGATGCGTCAGGTCATGGACTTCCTGCACGCCGGACCCGGCGCCACACCCCCGCAGCCGGTGCCCACCCGTCGTACGCTCGCGGCCGACGAGGGGTCGTCCTCGACCCAGGTGATGTCGCGGGTCCTGCCGCAACCGGGCACGCCTGCGAGCGGGCGACGAGCCCGGCCCCGTGGACGCGTCGTACCCGTCCTGGTCGGGGTCGCGGCGCTCCTGCTGGTCGTCGTGGGTGTCCTGGTCGCGCTGAACCGCGGCGACGGCACCGGCCAGACCGCCACCCCCACCACCTCGCCCCCGTCGGTGTCCCCCTCGGTCACGGCGAGCCCCGACGACGGGCCCACCAGCGAGGGCATCGAGACCTTCATCGAGGACTACCTCCGCACCGCCAGCAGCGAGCCGGCCGCCGGCTTCCAGATGCTGACCCCCGACTTCCAGGCCGCGAGCCCCCGGTACGACGACTTCTGGGGGTCGGTCAGCAACGTGGAGGTGCTGCGGGTGGCAGCCGACGTCGAGGACCTGACGGTCGCCTACACCTACCGCTACGACTTCGACACCGGCCGCACCACCGAGACCCGCACCGAGGACATCGCCCTCGCGCTCACCTTCGCGGACGGCGTCTACCTCATCGACGGCGAGGCCTGATGGACCTGCCCGACCTCTACCGCGACATCGTGGAGGGCTCTCCGGACGGCATCTGGGTCTTCGACCTCGACGGAGCCACCGTCTACGCCAACGCCGAGCTCGCCCGGATGTACGGCGTGACACGTGACGAGTTCGCCGGCGTCACCGTCTTCGACACCCTCGATGACCCGGGGCGCGGCCAGTTCGCGGAGCACCTCGAGGCGGTGCGGGCAGGTCGCCTCAACGCGAGCGAGGTCGAGTGCCAGTTCGTCCGCCGCGACGGCTCCACCACCTGGGTCCTGGTGCGCGAGAGCGCCCTGCGGGGGCCCGACGGGGCCATCAGCGCCATCCTGCACCGGATCTCGGAGTTCACCGACCGGCGCGACACCGTGAACGAGCTCGTCGCGAGCCGTGAGCGGCTCGACGAGGCCCAGCGCATCGCGCGCGTCGGGAGCTGGGAGTGGGACGTCGTCAACGACGTCATCACCGCGTCCACGTGGCTCACCGAGATCTACGGGTTGACCGACGAGACCTTCCCCCGCACCTACGAGCAGTTCCGCGCGATGGTGCACCCCGACGACCTCGCGGACGTGCAGACGGCGATCGAACGCACGGGGGTGCGGGTCCCCGAGGGGGACGACGGGGCGGAGAGCTTCGTCTTCATCGCCCGGATCCGCGGCGCCGGCGACTGGATCTGGACCCGTGGCCGCGGCATCACCCGCCGAGACGAGCACGGCGAGGTCATGTCGATGTCCGGGACGCACCAGGACATCACGGAGGTGAAGGAGGCCGAGATCGCCCTCCTCGACCTGGTCAACCAGAACATCCTGATGCAGGCGGTGGCGAGCGCGGCCAACGAGGCGTCCACGCTCGCCGAGGTGCTCACGCAGGCCGGCAGCCTGACGGTGCTGCACGACGACTGGCGACGGGCCCGCGCCTTCACCCTGGGCGCCGACGACGAGGTGGTGCCGCTCCACGTCAACGACGAGGACCGCGAGACCGACCTGCTGACCCCGGAGGAGACGGCCGGGGAGCTGGCGTTGGCGCGGGAGGCCTACCGCAGCAGGTCGACGGTGTGGAGCGAGGACCGTCTGACGATCGCCTTCAACGTGACCTACGACGACGTGGTGCACGCCATCATCACGATCGCCTCCGACCCGCCGCTCTACCGCCACGAGATGATCCAGGACATGGCCGAGTCCATCGCCCAGCAGCTGGCGCGGGTCGCCGAGCGTGAGCAGACCCAACGCGTCCTCGCGGACGCGCGGGACGCGGCGATGGAGGCCTCACGCCAGAAGTCGGAGTTCCTCGCCACGATGAGCCACGAGATCCGCACCCCGCTCAACGGGGTGATCGGTCTCAACGACCTGCTGGCGCGCACGTCCCTGGACCCCGACCAGCACCGTCTCTCCGCCGGCATCCAGGTCGCGAGCCGTGCCCTGCTGAGCGTCATCAACGACGTGCTGGACTTCTCCAAGATGGAGGCGGGGCGGCTCGAGCTGGAGCATGTCGACTTCGAGCTGCGGCCGCTGCTCGACGAGGTGACCAGCGTGATGGCCGAGTCGGCGCGGAGCAAGGGTGTGGGCCTGGAGGTCCACTGCGACGACAGCGTGCCCGGCTGGCTCACCGGCGACCCGACCCGCCTCGCCCAGGTGCTCTCCAACCTGCTCTCCAACGCCATCAAGTTCACCGAGGAGGGCGAGGTCCGCGCGCAGACGCGCGCGGTGCCGCACGAGGACGGCGACGTGCTGCTCGTCGTCGAGGTCAGCGACACCGGGATCGGGATCGCGCCTGAGACGGTGCCCGGTCTCTTCACCCCCTTCACGCAGGCCGACTCCTCCACCACCCGGCTCTACGGCGGCACGGGCCTGGGGCTGGCGATCTCCCGGGAGATCGTCGAGGCGCTGGGGGGCACCATCGACTACCGGCCCCACTCCCCGCGCGGCAGCACCTTCACGTTCACCGCGCTGATGACCCCGGTCGCCGGCGGGGCGCACGCCGTCGTGCCGGTCGAGCCGCCCTCGGGTCTCCCCGGTGACGACCGCGGTCAGCTTGTCCTGGTGGTCGAGGACAACATGGTCAACCAGATGGTCGCGGGTGGCCTGCTTGAGTCGATGGGACACACCGTGACGTTGGCCGACGACGGGCTCGCAGCGCTCGAGGTGCTCGCCGAGCGCACCTTCGACATCGTGCTGATGGACGTGCAGATGCCCCGCATGGACGGCTACGCCGCCACCCGGGCCCTGCGGGAGCGGGAGGCCGGGGGGCGTCGTACGCCGGTGGTCGCGATGACCGCTGCCGCCGTGGACGGGGAGCGGGAGCGCTGCCTGGCGGCAGGCATGGACGACTACCTCACCAAGCCCGTCGACCCCGCGGCCCTCGCCGACGCGTTGTCGCGATGGACCGGCAAATCCCACGGGGGCACACCGGTGAGTCATGATGACGAGATGCTTGACCCCACTGCGCCCATCGACGGGCTCGACGTCGAGCGTCTCGACATGCTGCGCGACCTCGACCCCGGCAACACCAGCTACCTCGACCGGGCGATCGGCAACTTCCGGACCAACTCCCTCGCCGCCGTCGACCTCCTGCGCGACCTGGTGATGGCCGACGACGCCGACAAGATGCGGCAGGCGGCCCACAAGCTCGCGGGCAGTGCGCTCAACCTCGGGGTCGTGGGCTCGGCCGCGGCAGCACGCGAGATCGAGTGGCTCGGCGACACGGGCACCACGCAGGGTGCTCTCGAGCTGCTGGCCACGCTGGAGACGGCTCTGGCGGAGGGACGGGTCCTGCTGGACCACTACCAGGCGACCTACGCCGACGGCCGCGCTCAGGGCCCCGCCTAGGGCTGGCCGAACCTCACCGCGAGCAGGGCGACGTCGTCCTCCAGGTGGTCGCCGGTCAGCTCCCGCAGGAGGTGGTCGACGAAGGCGTCGCCGTCGGTGACGGGCGCCTGGGAGGCACAGCACCGCAGGCGCTCGAGACCGACGTCGATCGACTCGCCGCGGCGCTCCACGAGACCGTCGGTGTAGAGCAGCAGCAACGAGCCCGGGCTGGGGTGCGCCTCGTCGTCGTGACGCTCCGACCCGGGGTCGACGCCGAGGATCGGGGAGCTGCCGGCGACGCTCTCGAGGAACCTGGTGGTGCCGTCGGGCTCGACGAGCAGCGGCGGCGGGTGACCGGCGCTGCTCCAGCGCAGCTGCCACGCCCGGCGCCCCGCGACCTCCGTCGTGTCGATGCGCGCGAGCAGCGCGCTGGCGATGGTCTCCAGTCCCAGGTCGTGCATGGCGTGGTCGAGGCGTGCGAGGTCGTGGGACGGCGCTCCGCCTGACATCCACGACGCCATCCGCAGCATGCTGCGGAGCTGTCCCATGACGGCGGCGGCCTCGATGTCGTGGCCGATGACGTCGCCGATCATCAGGTCGGTCCACCCGTCGCGGGTGACGACCGCGTCGTACCAGTCGCCGCCGACCCGCTCCCGCGCGCCGGCCGGGCGATAGCGCGCGGCAAGCGCGAGGTGCCGAGGCTCGGGCAGTCGGGTGAGCATGGCGTTCTGCAGGGTCAGGGCCACGTCCGACCGGTCCTCGAGCAGCATGGCGCAGTGGACCGCCTGGGCGGTGTAGGACGCCAGGGCCTCGACCGTGATGCGGTCCTCCTCGGAGAACGCGCGCTCGGTCGGCCACACCAGGGCCAGCGCGCCGTAGTCGCGGCCTGCGGCCACGAGTGGGACGAACGCGCGCGCCTCGCCGAGCTGCGCCGGGTTGGCCAGGTGCGGATAGGCCTGGTTCTGCGCGAGACGGGTCGCGAAGAAGAGCAGCTCCTGGCCGGCGATCGCCGCACCGAGCGGGTTGTCGGGGCCGAGCGAGAGCTGCGCGAAACGGTCTGCCGACCGCCAGCTCGAGGCGCCGTCCTCGATGAAGCCGAGCAGCTCACCCTGGCTCCCGCGGGCACGCGAGACGCCGAGCGGGCCGCCGCGCCCGCGCCCGATGACGAGCTCGGAGTCGCGCAGCCACACGCCGGCGCGCTGACAGCCGAGCTGCTCCCGACTGACCGTCGCCACGGCCGCCGCGACGTCAGCGAGCGTCTCCGTGGCCGCCAGGCCGGTGCTCAGGGCGAGCAGGGCCCGGCTGCGCTCGTGCAGCTCCTCGGCGGCGCCGAGCGCTGCCGCCGTCAGCTGCTGTCGCTCCCGCTCGCCGAGCTCGGCCGAGCACGCGACCGCGAGGTCCTCCAGGGTCGCGAGCTCCTCCTCGGTCCACCTGCGGGGCACGGAGTCGATGGCGCACAGGGACCCGATCACCTCACCGCGGGCGTCCGTCAGCGGCCAGCCGGCGTAGGCGATGACCTCGAGCTCGGTGATCGCCGGGTTGTCGGCCAGGCGCACGTCCTCGCGGGCGTCGGTGATCACCAGGGGGCTGGCGTCCTTGACGACGTACTGGCAGAAGGAGTGCGACAGGGGGGTCTCCCGCAGGTCGTCGAGGAGGTCCGGGAGGCCGGCGGCTCCCCGGAAGACCTGACGGTCCGGCTCGACCAGCGAGACCAGGCCGATGGGGACCTGGAGCAGCCGACGGACCAGGCGCGCGTAGTGGTCGAACGTCGGCGGCCTCTCGTGCGCGCTCTGCTGCTCCGTCATGCTCTCCCCCCTCCTCCCACCTGTCGCGTCCGGCCCTCCACCGGAACGTGACACGTCATCATCTCCTGTCCGGGCGCTCCGCGACGACTTTCCGCGAGAGTACGACGCAGGCCCGAGTCGCCCCGCCCCTCAGTCGCCCGGTCACTCCTGCGTCAGCTGCCCGTCAGTCCCGCAGCAGGATGGTGTACATGACGGCCCGGGTCGCGGCTGCCGAGCCCGTGGCCGTGAGGGTCCCGGTCGCCGATCCCGCCGGCCCCAGGGCCAGGTCGCCGATGCTGGCCGTGATGTAGCCGCTGCCGGTGCCGTGGGTGGTGGCTGCCAGCTCGGTCACGCGCTCGGGGAGCACGTGGTCGGTGTTGCTCGAGGACTTGTCGGCCCAGTAGACGACCGCTCGGGCATCGTCGCCGCTCGAGGTGAGCGAGGGCGCGGTGTGGGTGACGCTGGTCGTCGCCTCAGTCGCGACCGCGTGCACGTCGATGGGGTCGGCGCCGCTGCCGCGGTAGGCAACGAGCTTCAGGTCCGCCGATGCCGGTGCGGCAGGTGAACCAGTTGTAGGCGTCGGCGCCCATGGCCTCGAGGTAGGCGTCGCCCGGGTACCACTTGCTGGCGTCGTTGCGCGCCTGCGGACCGACGAAGAACGAGTAGTCCGTCATGATCCACATGAACGACACGTTGGTGGCACCGCGCTCCTCGAAGACGTCGTGGAAACGCCTCCACGCCGCGATGAAGTCACCCGCCTCGCCCATCGACCTGCTCGCCTTCGACTCAGGCTCGTGGTTGAACGTGAAGTAGAGCGGCTGGCCGTAGTCGCGCATCCGGTCGGCCCACCGCACGACGTCGGTGTGGAGGGCGCTGCCCGGCTCGGCGGCCGCGATGTCCGCCCACCGCACGTAGGAGCCGTCCTTGCGACGCGACTTGACCGACAGGATCATCGTCCGGCCGCTGTCCCTCGCCCAGGTGTGGAACGTCTCGGGAAAGGGCGAGTCCCAGACGAGGAACTCCCGCACGACGTCGAGCTGGCGGCCCGCCTCCCCCTCCACCCGGCGTACGGCGTCCTGCGCGTCCTCACCCCCTCGTTGCTCGACCCGAGCGCCGAAGTCCATCCCGTCGGGTGTCCCGATCGCCGGGGTGACGGGGAGCAGCAACGCCGCCAGGACGCCGAGCGTGAGCAGGCAGGGGCGCGGTCCCCGGCGTCGCAGAGATGTCATGCCTGAAGAACTACTCCATCGGGCGCTTCGACGCGTCCCCCATGAGGGGAAGTCGGTCAGGACCGCGGGTCGTACGCCGCCATGAACGTGGCGACCGCGCCCCGCACGTGAGCCTGTCGCTCGGCCTGGCCCGGCGCGACATCGGCGCCGAGGAACATCGCGGCGTTGGTGGGCGCACCCATCACCAGCCAGTTCAGCTGCTCAGCAGCGGTGGCGGGATCCGGCACCCGCACCCACCCCCGCGCGTCGATCTCGCGCAGCAGCACCTCGAGGGCAGCGACCGCCCGCCGCGGTCCCTGCTCGAAGACCGCGCGCGCGAGGTCGGGGAACCGCGGGACCTCGCCGATCACCAGGCGGCGCAGCTGCACGAGGCGCGGAGACAGCACGACCTCGAGCTGGTGGTCGAGCATCCTCTCCAGGGTCGGGACGACCTGGGACCGGGTCTCGGGCAGGGCCGGCTCGGCCAACACCTCGTCGCCGGCGCCACGGGTCATCGCGGTGACGAGCTCCACGAAGAGCTGGTCCTTGGTGCCGAAGTGCGCGTAGACGGTCTGCTTCGACACCTGCGACGCCTCAGCGATCTCGTCCATGGTGACGCTGTCGTACCGAGCCGCGAGGAAGGCCTCCTCGGCCGCCGCCAGGATCGCGCGACGTTTCGCCGCCGATGAGGGCCGCAACACGGCTTGCTCTTGACTCTTCACACCGGTCAGTCTACTTTCTGAACTTCATACTGACCAGTCCACAAAACGACAGAAGGTCGCACATGCAGCGTCGGACCGGCTTCCACACCACGACGTCGACCGACGGCACCACGCTGGCCTACGAGGTCCGGGGCGACGGGCCGCCTCTGGTCTACGTGACCGGCGCCATCTGCCACCGGCGGTTCGGGCCGATCCGTTCCGGCGCGAAGGTGCTGTCCGGCGCCTTCCGCGTCCTGACCTACGACCGGCGCGGCCGCGGTGACTCCGGCAGCGGCGGACCCTGGTCGCTGGACCGCGAGGTGGAGGACATCGCGGCCCTCATCGACGAGCTGGGCGGCAGCGCGCTCCTCTACGGACACTCCTCGGGCGCGGTGCTCGCGATGCACGCGGCGCACCGTCTGGGCGACCGGGTGCAGCGCGTCGTGCTGTACGACGCGTCGTGGGTGGCCGACGACGCCGAGGCCGCGACGTACGCCGGTCTCCGCGCGGAGGTGGACGGGCTGCTGGTCAGCGGTCGGCACGGACGCGCACTCGTGCGCTTCCTCACCGGGATCGGCATGCCGCGTGCCTTCGCCGCATTGCTGCCGCTCATGCCGGGCTGGGGTCGTCTGCGAGCCCTGGCCCCCACCCTGCGCCACGACATGGACCTCACCGCGCAACCGCCGCCGCTGGAGGTCGCCGCCGAGATCGCCGTGCCGGTGCACGTGATGGTCGGGGAGCGCAGCCCCGGCGAGCTCCACCGGGTGGCGAGCTCGGTGGCCGCCGCCATCCCCGGCGCCACCCACGAGGTGCTGGCGGGCCAGGACCACATGGTCTCGGACAAGGTGCTGCTGCCCAGCCTGGTCCGGGCACTGTGTCCCCCGGACAACGTGCGGTCGTAGGTGATGGGACTGGTGGGGCGGGTGGGGCTCGAACCCACGACCCAAGGATTATGAGTCCTCTGCTCTGACCGACTGAGCTACCGCCCCCACGACGGGCACTCGACCCTGAAAGCGGTGCGAGCCTACTGCTCCGCCTGCCCGCGTCGACAGCCGCCACGACGGCACTCGACAGGCACTCGACAGGCACGAGGGTGCGGAGATGCGGCCCGGGGACCGACCTCACCCACTAGGGTGGACACCCGTGTCGCTCACAGCGCGACCACAGGTCACTGCCCGACGGTGACGCCATGCATGGCAGCCGGGAGCCCTATGAACTTTGCCGACTACCTAGAACGCAACTACGACAACCTGATCGAGCTCGGGCTCGAGCACCTCCAGCTGGTGCTGATCTCCATGGGCATCGCAACCCTCCTGGGGATCCCGCTGGGCATCCTCGCGCACCGCAACGCCCTCCTGCGCGCCCCTCTCCTCGGCATGGCCGGGTTCTTCCTCACCATGCCGTCGCTCGCGCTCTTCGCGATCTTCATCCCGGTCCTGGGCATCGGAGCGAAGCCCGCCATCGCCGCCCTCACGCTCTATGCGCTGCTTCCCATCATGAGCAACACCGTCGCCGGGCTGAGCTCGGTCGACGCGGCCGTCGTGAAGGCGTCGCGGGGCATGGGTCTGGGCAGCTCCCGCCGACTGTGGCAGGTCGAGCTCCCGCTGGCCTGGCCGGTCATCATCACCGGCGTGCGTGTGTCGACCCAGATCGTCGTCGGGATCGCGGCCATCGCGGCCCTGGTGGGAGGTCCCGGGCTCGGCAACGAGATCTTCCGCGGCATCCGCTCGGTGCCCAACGCCAACGCACCCAACCTGATCTACGGAGGCACGCTGGCAGTGGTCGTCCTGGCCCTGCTCCTGGACGCCGTCTTCGTCATCATCCGCCGCTTGACCACGTCGCGAGGTATCCGATGACCATCACCGAACCCACCACCGAGAGCGGCGCCCCGAGCGTCCGCCCGATGATCCAGCTGGTCGAGCTGACCAAGAAGTTCCCCGGCCAGAAGACCGCCGCGGTCGACCGGCTCACCCTCGACATCAACCCGGGTGAGATCGTCGTCCTCGTCGGGCCCTCGGGATGTGGCAAGACCACCTCGATGGAGCTCATCAACCGGCTCATCGAGCCCACCTCGGGCCAGATCATCCTCGACGGGGAGGACGTCACCACCGGCAGCGCCGACAAGCTGCGCCGTCGCATCGGCTACGTCATCCAGTCGACCGGGCTCCTCCCCCACCGCACCATCGCGCAGAACATCGCGACGGTGCCGCACCTGCTGAAGTGGAAGAAGGACCGCATCGCGGCGCGGGTCGACGAGCTGCTGACGATGGTCAGCATGGATCCGGCCACCTACCGCGACCGCTACCCCCGCGAGCTGTCCGGCGGGCAGCGTCAGCGGGTGGGGGTCGCTCGGGCCATGGCCGCCGACCCGCCGGTGATGCTGATGGACGAGCCGTTCGGCGCCATCGACCCGATCACCCGCGACCGGCTGCAGAACGAGTTCCTCCGTCTGCAGCAGCAGATCCAGAAGACGATCATCTTCGTCACCCACGACATCGACGAGGCCATCAAGATGGGCGACCGGATCGCCGTCCTGCGCGACCAGTCGCACATCGCGCAGTTCGACACCCCCGAGAACATCCTGACCAGTCCTGCCGACGACTACGTCGCGGACTTCATCGGGGCCGGTGCGTCGCTGAAGCGCCTCAACCTCAGCCGTATCCGCGACGTGGAGACCACCGCCGACCCGCCGACCGGCACCGAGGACGAGGGGGCCGAGGCGCTGATGGCCCGGTTGCAGGCCTCGGACTGGACGACACTGCTCCTGCTCGACGGCTCTCGGCGCCCCAGCCGCTGGCTGACCACCCACGACCTGCGTCGTGGGGGCAGCCTGTCGAGTCTCGGGCTCCCCGCGCGCGCCGTCGTGGAGCCGCACGCCACGCTGGCCGATGCGCTCAACGAGCTCATCACCTCCAACGGCGGCGTCGCCATCATCGTCGACGGCGACGGTCGCTACCAGGGGATCGTGGACATGGAGACGATCATGACCTCGGTCCGCACCATGCGCGCCGAGCACTACGCCCGCTACCTCGCGCAGAAGGCCCACCCGGACGAGGGCGCCTGATGACCGACCTGGCCGAGGCACCGGTCCTCGACTCCGCCACCCCGTTGCGCGTCGTACGGCGCAGCGACGGGATCAAACCGCTGTCGTTGCTGGGCATGCCGATCTTCCTGGCGATCATCGGCGGGGCGACGTTCTGGTGGATCAAGAGCTCTGACCTCGACGACATCGAGACCCGGGTGCTCACCCGCGAGCTGCTGGTCGACAAGACCATCGAGCACCTCCAGCTGGTGGCGGTCTCGACGGCCATCGTGCTCCTGGTCGCGATCCCGCTCGGCATCATCCTCACCCGCCCCTGGGCACGGCACGCCGTTCCGGTCGTCCTCACGCTGGCCAACATCGGGCAGGGCGTGCCCTCGATCGGGTTGCTGGCCTGCATCTACGCCCTCTTCGGCGACCTGGGCTTCCGCCCGGTCGTGATCGGCCTGGTCGCCTACTCGGCGCTGCCGATCCTGCGCAACACGATGGTGGGCCTGCAGCAGGTCGACCCGCTCCTGATCCTCGCCTCGCGGGGCATGGGCATGTCACCGCTCACGGTGCTGGCCAGGGTCGAGCTGCCGCTCGCCGTCCCCGTGATGATCGCGGGCCTGCGGACGGCGCTGATCATCAATGTCGGCACCGCCGCCCTCGCGACCTTCTTCGGCGCCGGCGGGCTGGGCTACGTCATCTTCACCGGCATCGGCCTCAACCGTGACTCGATCCTCATCGTCGGCGTGGTGCTGGTCTCGGGTCTCGCCCTGCTCGTCGACTACCTGGCGGGCCTCGTCGGGATCCTGCTCTCACCGCGCGGCCTCTGAGCCACCGTCTGTCACCACACGAAACTCAGCACGGATGCAGTCCCGCATCAACGCACCCGAAGGAGAACAATGCGCACGACGAAGATCACCGCTCTACTCGGAACAGGCATTCTCGCCCTCGGCCTCGCCGGTTGTGGCGATGACGGCGGCAGCGGCAACGCGGCCGACACCGAGGGCACGCTCAGCGGCGCCTCGATCACGGTCGGCTCGAAGGACTTCGACGAGCAGCTGATCCTGGGCAACATCTCCAAGCTCGCCCTCGAGCAGGCCGGGGCCGATGTCAAGGACGAGATCAACACCGGCGGCACCGACGTCGCGCGGGCCGCCCTGGTCAACGGTGACATCGACACCTACTGGGAGTACAACGGCACGGCCTGGATCTCCTTCTTCAAGGAGACCGACCCGATCGCCGACCGTGTCGAGCAGTACGAGGTCGTCCGGGACCGCGACCTGGAGGAGAACAAGCTCCACTGGCTCGCACCCGCCGAGTTCAACAACACCTACGCCCTCGCCTTCCCCAGCGAGGCCGCCGACGAGCTCGGCAACCCCGAGTCGCTGTCCGACCTCGCCACGCTGATCGCCGACGACCCGGACTCGGCGACGCTGTGCATCGAGAGCGAGTTCTCCGCCCGCGGAGACGGCCTCCCGGGCCTGGAGAAGACCTACGGCTACACGTTCCCCAAGGACAACGTGACCGTGCTCGACACCGCCATCGTCTACTCGGCTGCTGACAAGCAGGACCCGTGCAACTTCGGCGAGGTCTTCACCAGCGACGGCCGCGTCAGCGCGCTGGACCTGACGGTGCTCGAGGACGACAAGGGCTTCTTCCCGCTCTACAACCCCAGCCCCGTCTTCACCGACGAGGTCTACACCGAGTACGGCGAGGAGCTCGACGCGATCTTCGACCCCATCGCCGCGGCCCTCACGCAGGACGAGATGACTGGGCTCAACGAGCGGGTCTCCGTGGACCTCGAGCGTCCCGAGGACGTCGCTGAGGACTGGATGTCCGAGAACGGCTTCATCTGAGGCGTGGCCTGACGGCGCACCCATGACGTGGCAGGCACAGGGGCGGTTCCCTCCGGGGGCCGCCCCTGTGGCGTCTCCCGGGTAAGGACGTCACTCGGCCGCGATCGCGGTCTCGTCGTCGGGGGCGTAGGCGCACGCGTCGGTGGTCTCCTCGACGCTCGTGGACGGCGGGGGCGCACCAGGCTCGCGCTTCTTGGGCTGGATGGCCTTCTCGACGACCGAGCGGACGTAGTCGTAGTCGGGGTCGCCGGAGAAGAACTGCTCCGAGGCCTTGAACACGACCGAGCGCACCTTGGCTCCCTTGACCTCCAGGGCGAGCTCCACGAAGGCGGGAGCGAGGTCGAGCGGGATGTCGGTCGAGACGATGTCCTTGCCCGCGTCGGCGAGGTCCAGGTAGCGGCGCAGCAGGTTGGTGGGGTTCGCGGCCTCGACCAGGGCGTCGACCATGCACCGCTGGCGCTCCATGCGCGCATAGTCGTCGGAGCCGTAGCGACCGCGGGCGAACCACAGGGCGTGGTAGCCGTCGAGGTGCTGCGACGGCCCGGGCTCGAGGTAGCCGATCGGCGGGATGCCGGCATCGGTGTTGCCCTCGATCGCCACCGGCTCGTTGATGTTGACGGTGACCCCGCCCATCGCGTCGACGATCTCGCGGAACCCGGCGAGATTGACGAGCAGGAAGTAGTCCACCGGGATGCCGAGGCTCCCCTCGACCGCCTGCTTGATCGCGTCGGCACCCTCGTCGTCGCTGGCCCCGAGGACCCCGGGGTGCCGCTCGGGGATCTGGCCGTAGATCGCGTTGAGCATGTAGAAGCCGGGGTCGTCGGTGCCGCCGGAGCCGTAGCCGTCGGGGTAGAGGGCGGCCAGAGGGCTGTCCTCGGGGAACTCGGCAAACATCATGTTGCGGGGCAGGCTGAACATGACCGTCTTGCCGGTCTTGGTGTTCATGCTGAGGAGGATCACGGTGTCGGTGCGGACGCCGGTGCGGCCCTCGCCGCCGTCGCCGCCCAGCAGCAGCACGTTGACGCGGTCGAGGCCGCCCCACGGGTCTGCCTTGGTCACCCCCTGGGGCGTGGTCGCACTGACGTTGTCCTGGAACACCGTCTCGACCAGGTCGGCCTGGGCCATGGCGTAGCGCGACGCGTAGGTCGCCGGGACCACCGCAGCCAGGCACAACACCCCCACCACCAGGTTGCCGGCGATCGTGTGGGCGCGAGGACGGACCCGGGGTCGCACCAGCCGGTAGGAGGTGACGACGACGAACGACCAGGTCGCGACACCGACCCCGAAGAGCACGGCGGCGATCTTGAGGCGGGTGGGGTCCAGGGCGAAGTCGATGGCGGTGCGGACGTCACGTCCGAAGTACCACGCGACGGCGCCGAGGAGGCCGAGCCAGGCGGCCAGGACGAGCGCGCCCAGCGCCCGCCGTCCGGCGTACAGGTAGCCCGAGCCGGGGAGCAGCGCTCCCACGAGCGTCATGCCGAGAGTGCCGGGCAGCCCCAGCGCACGACGACGGGGCGACCGGCGTGCGCGCGCTCCCCCGCCCGACGGGGCTCCAGACGGGGCTCCAGACGGGGCTCCCGACGACCGGCGCAGCGTCAACGACCGGGTCGGTCGCTGCGCGCGGCGGACGCCACGGCGCGCTGGGTTGTCAGCCTGGTCGGACATGGGTCCTCGTCGAGGGAGGTGGCAGGAGGGCTCGGTCTCGGGACGAGCCGCCCAAAAATAGCACCGGCTCCGCGAGATCCACGTCACCTCACCCCGGACGGAGGACGCGCCGCGGGTGCATGATCGGAGGATGGACACTCCCAAGCCCCTCACACCCCTCGACGAGACGTGGGAGCGGATGCTCTGCATCGTCGCCCACCCCGACGACCTCGAGTTCGGCAGCGCTGCGGCCGTGGCCCGCTGGACCGGCCAAGGCAAGGCGGTCGCCTACTGCATGGTGACCAGCGGCGAGGCCGGCATCGACGGCCTGGCCCCCGACGAGTGCCGTCGGGTGCGCGAGGCCGAGCAGGTCGAGTCGGCGCGCATCGTCGGCGTACCGGACGTGAGCTTCCTCGGGTTCCCCGACGGGGTCCTGGAGTACGGCGTGGCGCTGCGGCGCGCGATCGCCCTCGAGGTCCGTCGTTTCCGTCCCGACATCGTCGTGACCGGCAACTTCCGCGACACCTTCGGCGGGCGCAACCTCAACCAGGCGGACCACATCGCCGTCGGACGCGCGGTCCTGGACGCGGTGCGGGACGCAGGCAACCGGTGGGTCTTTCCCGAGCAGCTCGTCGACGGCCTCGAGAAGTGGGGCGGCGTGCGCGAGGTCTGGGCCGCGGGCTCCCCCGACGCCGACCACGGCGTCGACACCACCGACACCTTCGATGCCGGGGTGGCCTCGCTCGAGGCGCACGGGGCCTACATCGAGGGGCTCGGCTGGGAGCACTTCGACGCCCGGGAGTTCCTCGAGGGTTTCGCACGGCAGGGCGGGCAGCGCCTCGGGGTCGCCTTCGCCGCGTCCTTCGAGGTGTTCCCGATGGGGTGGGCGGGCGACGAGTAGCCATCGACCTCGAGCCCACGACGTCGTGGCGATCATCCTGAGGATGAAACGCGCCCACGGACACCTGGCCAGCGTGATCCGGATGATGGAGGCGGGCTCCTCCTGCGAGAGCGTGCTGACCCGGCTCGCCGCGGTCAACAAGGCCCTGAGCCGCAGCGGTTGTGCGATCGTCGCCACCGGGCTGCAGCAGTGCCTCGAGTCGGGCGACGGCATCGAGGGCGTGGACATCAAGAAGATGGAGAAGGTCTTCCTCTCCCTCGCGTGAGCTGACGCGCCTCCTGGGCGTCACGGCCCACTCTGCGAGGCTCCCGGTCTCCGGGCGACCACGATCACGGCGTGGTCCTCGCCGACCTCCTGCTCGTGGCGCGGATGCTGGTGCACAGGGACCAGACGCTGCTCGGCAGACACGACCTCCAGGCCGAGAGAGGTGAAGGCCCCGGTGATCTCGTCGAGAGTGACGAGGTCGCCGCGGTCCCCCCCAACTGCAGGCCTCCTCGTCCCACTCGCCGAACTACAGGATGCCTCCGGGCGCCAGGGCCGCGACCAGGGTGGCGAACGTGGCGGTCCGGGCAGGACCGCGGGGCGGCAGGGCATAGGCACTGAGGACGAAGCCGTGGGCAGAGGTCGGACGCCAGGCAGCACTGTCTGCGACGACGAGGTCGACCTCGTCGGCCAGGCCGCGTGCCGCCGCACTCAGGCGGGCACCGGCGATCGCGCGATCGGCGATGTCCACACCGGTGACCCGCCACCCGTGCTCTGGCCAGGGCGAGCGCGTTGCCGGCCGCTCCGCAGCCCACGTCCAGGGCGCGGCCGGGTGGCAGTGCTGCCGCGGGTGCGAGGAGCAGCAGGTCGGGAGGCGTGGTGTCGCTGCTGTCCCCGGCATAGACGTCGTTCCAGTCGAAGCCCCGAACCTCGGGCTCGGGGCTGCCAGGGGCGCAGTCTGCAGGGTCCGTCATGGTCCCCCAGGGAACCACGAAAAAGCCCGCTCGACCTGCTTGCGCAGATCGAGCGGGACTAATATCGCTCCCCCGGTTGGACTCGAACCAACAACCCTCCGATTAACAGTCGAATGCTCTGCCAGTTGAGCTACAGGGGATCGGGCTGACCATCTCTGGACAGCGGTAGAACATTAGCAAGGCCGAGCCGGAGTCGAAAATCGGGCTCCGCGTCACCGCACGTGGACACGGCGTTCGCCGACCCTCGCACTGGCCAGCGGATCGACCGTCTCGCCGATCCGTGGTCGAGCCGACCGCGGACGTCCGTCCGGTGGCCGTGCCGACCGATCCTTCGCTGGTCGAGCCGACCGAGCGTCAGCGAGGTCGCGTCGAGACCCGCCACGGGGCCAACATGTTGTTCGAAAATTTATTTGGTTACTTCACCCAGATGGGGGAATCCGGCCGTCGATAAGGGGTCTGAATGTCGGTGGCCCCTGATCCAATAGACCTATGGGCAACCGCGACCAGCACGGCGATCGGCACGACCCGATCCTCGCTGCGATCACGCGGGCTCGGGCCACGATCGTGGAGGTCCAGGACGTGCCGGCGTGGCGGATGTCGGGGGCCACGACCCGCGACGCCCTGCTCGAGCTGGCGGAGCTGAAGTCGACGCTGGCCGGCCTCGAGGTCCAGGTCCTGGCGCACGCCCACCACTCAGGTGCCGTCGACTCCGTCGGCGCGACCTCGGTCGGGCGCCTGGTTGGCCCATGAGACCCGGATGACGGCGGTGGAGGCGCACCGCCTGGTCAAGCACGCCGTCGCGGTCGATGCCCGCCACACCTCAGTGGGTGCGGCGCTGTCGGCCGGTGACCTGCGACCCGACCAGGCCCGGGTCGTGGTCGACGCCGTGGACGCACTCCCCGATGACGTCGACCCCGGTGTGCGGGACCAGGCACGGGTGCACCTCCTGGACGCGGCGGGACACCACGACGCGAAGGCGTTGCGGGTGCTGGGCAAACGAGTCCTCGACGTGGTCGCCCCCGAGGTCGGTGAGGCCCAGCTCGCCGCACAGCTCGAAGCCGAAGAACGAGCAGCCGCGAAGGCGGCCCGGTTGACGATGACCGACGACGGGCACGGCAAGACCTACGGGAGGTTCACCCTCCCGACCTGGCAGGCCGACCTGCTCCGCACAGCCCTCCACGCCCTCGCCTCACCCAGGCGCGGCAACAGCGGCGCCACCCCGGAAGGGATGGGCACCGCGTTCGGTGACTACCTCCAGCGCTACCCGGTCGACCGGCTCCCCGACGCCGGCGGCCTGTGCGCGACCGTGGTCGTCACCATGGACTACGAGACCCTCCTGGGTGGGCTGAAGGCAGCACAGCTCGACACCGGGACCCTGATCAGCCCCAGCCTCGCCAGACGACTCGCGTGCCAGGCCGGGATCATCCCCGTCGTCCTCGGCGGTGACTCCCAGGTCCTCGACGTCGGCCGCAAACGCAGGTTCCACTCCGAGACCCAACGCATCGCCCTGGTCACCCGCGACCGCGGCTGCACCACCCTCGGCTGCGACCGACCCGCCGCGTGGTGCGAGGCCCACCACGAGACACCGTGGTCCCACGGCGGCGGCACCTCGGTCGAAGGTGGACGGCTGCTGTGCTCGCGACATCACCACCTCGCCCACCACCCCGACTACAACACCACCCACCACCCGGGCCGGAAGGTCTCCTTCACCAAACGCGAGTGAGCGGCGGTCTCGACACGGGCTCGCTGACGCTCGCCCGGCTCGACCAGCGAAATATGCGCTCGACCATCAACCTGTTCGGTGGTCGAGCCGACCGAGCCCTCGGCGAGGTCGCGTCGAGACTCCGGCGAGGACGAGACCGCCCCCGCGCTGCTTCTCGCCGTGCTCGGTCTCGACGCGGGCTCGCTAGCGCTCGCCCGGCTCGACCAGCGAAGGTGAAGCGCTCGAGCGACGAATGGGAAGCGCTCGACCAGCAACCCTTGTTCGGTGGTCGAGCCGACCGAGCCCTCGGCGAGGTCGCGTCGAGACTCCGGTCAGGACGAGACCGCCCCCGCGCTGCTTCTCGTCGTACTCGGTCTCGACGCGGGCTCGCTGGCGCTCGCCCGGCTCGACCAGCGAAGGTGAAGCGCTCGACCAGCGACCCCTGTTCGGTGGTCGAGCCGACCGAGCCCCCGGCGAGGTCGCGTCGAGACCCCAGCAAGGACGAGACCGCCCCGCGCTGCTTCTCGCCGTTTTCGGTCTCGACGCGGGCTCGCTGACGCTCGCCCGGCTCGACCACCAACGGGGCTGACGCTCGCCCGGCTCGACCACCGCTGACGCTCGCCCGGCTCGACCACGCAGGGCCGGCTCGACCCCCGAGGGCCGGCTCAATCACCAAGAGTCGGTCGACCACCGACGGAGCGGTCGTCAGCTGGGCTGGATCTCGGCCTGGGCGGCGGCGAGCGCGGCCTGGGCCGAGGCCTTCACGGACGGGTCCTCGGGGTCGACGCCCTCGTCGTACTCGAAGAACCAGGAGATCTCGTGGCGCCCGTGCGGGGCGCGGCGGGCGATGACCCGAACGCCGCGGCGCCCGGCCACCGGCACGTGACGTTGCAGGACGATGCTCGCGGTGACGCGCTCGCGCACGAGCTCGAGGAGGCGGCCCGGCGCGGTCAGGACCAGCTCGTGCTGAGGGCGGGTCTGGCCCCAGGACCCGACCTCGCGCACGGTCAGGGTCGTGGACTCGAGGTCCCAGTCGGCTGCCTCGATCTCCTCCCACGGCACGCGGGTGCCGGCAGCAGCCGGCAGGTAGAGCGCGTCACGAGTGCCGCCGACGACCTGACCGTCGGCGTCGGTGGCCCAGGCGAGGAGCCGCTCCCCCGCCTGCACCTCGAGGTCCGGGCGGTCCTTGCGCCACGGCAGCGAGGGCCTCACGTCGGGCCCGCCAGGCGGTCGCGCAGTGTGCGCCGGTGCTGCTCGAGGGCGGCGAGCTCGCCGAACATCTTGTTGTAGTCGGCCGGGTGATCGACGGGGTTGGTGCGCTGCAGGCGCGACTTGACCTCGGCGATGCGACGCTGGGCGGTGAGCTCGAGCAGCTTGAAGACGTAGACGCCGACGTAGGCGGCGTCGGGCTCACGCATCAGGGGCTCGACGCCGAGGGCGCTGATGGCCGAGGAGACCGCGGGGTCGGTCGCCGCGTCACGGAGCTTGGTCGACCAGCCGGGGTCGGCGGAGCCGGCGACCAGGCCACCGGCGGCCTCCACGAGCTCCCACACGCCCCGGTAGGTCGGGTGGGTGAAGTCGTTGGGCCCGATGTCGGAGGTCGTGCGGCCGATCGCCATCGGGTGCTGGATGACCAGCTTGAGGGTCTCCCGCTCGATGGAGAAGCGCGGGTCGCGCAGGTCTGGTACGACGGGACGGGGAGCCGCTGCCGGTGTCTCGGTCGGCGTCGAGGTCTCGGGGCGACGCGAGGCACCGCCCCGGTCGTCCTGGCGCGCGGGCCGGTTGGCCGCGCGACGGACCTCGGCACGCGCCTCGTCCATGTCGATGCCGATCATCCCGGCGATCTCACGCGCGAAGGCGTCGACCTTGGACTTGTCACGGATGCTCGAGACCAAACGGGCGCTCTCGCGCAGCGCGTCGACGCGCCCGTCGGCGCGGTCGAGGTCGTACTTGCCCACGATGTTGGTGAGCACGAAACGGTAGAGCGGCACCCGGCGGGCCACGAGCTCCCGCACGGCCGCGTCACCCTTCTTGATGCGCACGTCGCAGGGGTCGAGGCCGTCGGGCTCGATGGCGACGTAGGTCTGGGAGACGAAGTTCTGGTCGCCCGCGAAGGTCTTGAGCGCGGCGTTCTGACCGGCCTGGTCACCGTCGAAGGTGAAGATGACCTCCCCGCGGAACTCCTCGTGGTCGTGCAGGAAACGACGCAGCACCCGGGTGTGCTCCTCGCCGAAGGCGGTGCCGCACGAGGCGACCGCGGTGCCGACGCCGGCAAGGTGGCAGGCCATCACGTCGGTGTAGCCCTCGACGACCACGGCCTGCGAGGACCGGGCGATCTCCCGGCGCGCGAGGTCGATGCCGTAGAGGACCTGGCTCTTCTTGTAGAGCGGGGTCTCGGGGGTGTTGAGGTATTTGGCGTCGATCTTGTCGTCGTCGAAGATGCGCCGGGCACCGAACCCGATCGTGTCACCGGTCGCGTCGCGGATCGGCCAGAGCAGCCGGCCGCGGAAGCGGTCGTAGGCGGACCGGCCGATGGCGACCAGGCCCACGGAGACCATCTCGTCCTGGCTGAACCCCTTGCCGCGCAGGTGGGACAGGATCGCCTCGCCGTCGCGGGGCGCGAAACCCATGCCGAAGCGCTCGGCCACGGCCTGGTCGAAACCCCGCTCGTGCAGGAACTGTCGACCGGCGGCGGAGTCGGGCGTCAGCAGCTGCTCGGCGTAGAACGCCTGGGCGACCTTGTTGGCCTCGATCAACCGGGCTCGCGGCGGACCCTTGGGCCGCTCCTCGCGCACGTCGCCGTCCTCGCGGCGCAGCTGGACGCCGACCTTGTCGGCCAGTCGTTCGACGGACTCGGAGAAGGTGAGGCCGTCGATCTTCATCAGGAAGGTGATGACGTCACCGCCCTCCTGGCAGCCGAAGCAGTGGAAGAACCCTCGGCTCGGCGTCACGTGGAACGACGGCGACTTCTCGTCGTGGAAGGGGCACAGGCCCTTCATGGAGCCGCCACCGGCGTTGCGGAGGGTGACGTAGGACGACACGATGTCGTCGATGCGAGCCTTCTCACGCACCTCTGAGATGTCGTCCTCGCGGATCCGGCCTGCCACGTCCTGATCCTACGGCGAGGTCATCGGTCGGCCGACATGACGTTCCACAGGGGCTCGCCCGCGGCGTAGCGGTGCAGCTGGTCGCGCACCAGGCGGTGGGCCCGGGGCCACATGGCGCTGCTCGCGCCCCCCACGTGGGGTGAGACGAGGAGCCCGGGCGCGTCCCACAAGGCACTGTCGGCGGGGAGCGGCTCGGGGTCGGCGACGTCGATGGCGGCGGTGAGACGCCCGGTGTCGAGGGCAGCGACCAGGTCGTCGGTCACCACCACGGCACCGCGCGCCATGTTGACCAGGAGCGCCCCGTCCTTCATCCGGTCGAGGAAGGCCGCGTCGACCAGGCCGCGGGTGCTGTCGGTGAGGGGCACGATCAGGATCACCACGTCGGCCCCGGGAAGCAGCGCGGGCAGCTCCTCGATGGCATGCACGCCAGGGCGCGCGGTGCGTGCCACCGCGGTGACGGTGACCTCGAAGGGACGCAGCCGCGCCTCGATCGCCCGGCCGATGGCGCCGTGGCCGACCAGGAGGACGTGACGGTCCGCCAGGGCGGGGCGCCACACCGGCGTCCACTCGTGCCGGTCCTGGGCGCGCACGAAGTCGGGGACCCCTCGCAACGAGGCGAGGACCAGCGCGAGGGTGAGCTCGGCCGTCGACGCGTCGTGGATGCCGCGACCGCTGCACAGCCGGACCCTGTCAGGAAGGCGCGGCCGGATGTTGTCGACGCCGGCCGTCAGGGTCTGGACCACCTCGAGCGCGGGCATCCGCTCGAGGACGGCTGCCACCGAGGGGTCGAGACGGTAGGGCGGGACGTAGAACGCCACCTCGGCGACCGAGGCCGGGACGTCGCGGGTGGGGTCGACCACCTCGTAGCGCAGCGACTCCGGAGGGTCGCCCAGCTCGGCCGGCTCGAACGGCAGCCACACCAGCGGCGCGCTCACGGGTGCCGACACAGCCGCGCGTGCCAGGCGACCGCGCTGGCGTCGGTGAGGGAGGCCACCTGGTCGATGACGACCCGCAAGCGTGCTGCGTCGTCGGCGGCGTCGGCCCAGTCGTCGGCGAAGGGGCGCTCCAGCTCGTCGGGCGCGCGGTGCGCGAGGCGCGTCACCAGCTCCTCCATGAGCTCACGCTCCCGGGCCATGGCGACGAGGCGGTCCTCGGCCTGCATGACGTAGTGGGCCGCGACACCCTTGAGCACGGCCATCTCCAGCAGGGTGCGCTCCGGGACCACGAGCAGCCCCTCGTAGCGCACGAAGGGGCCCTCGCCGTGCGCGAACGTCGCGTGCTGAGCAGCGCCGCAGAACCGACCGATCAGGTCGCTCGTGAGGTTCTTGAGGGCGGCCAGGCTGCGCCTGCTCCCGTCGTACGGCGTGGTGGGCCAGCTGCCCTGCGTGCGCAGGCCGGCCAGCACGTCGTCGAGCTCGTCGTCACGGGCTCCGGGGAGGTACCAGTCGCGAACGGTCGCCCACACGGCCGGCAGCTCCATCGAGGTCAGGTCGATGCGACCGGCGACCGTGCCGTCCTCGACGTCGTGCACGGAGTAGGCGACGTCGTCGGCCAGGTCCATGATCTGCGCCTCGAGGCACTGCCGCACCCCACCGTCGTCCATGGCCGCGCCCCGGCGCAGCCACGAGAAGACCGGCTCGTCGTCGGCGTAGACGCCGAACTTGAGCGGGTCGGGACCGCCACCGCGGGCCCAGGGGTACTTCGTGCAGGCATCGAGCGTGGCGCGGGTCAGGTTGAGGCCGACGGAGCGGCCGTCGGCGGCGAAGGTCTTCGACTCCAGGCGGCTCAGGATGCGCAGCGTCTGCGCGTTGCCCTCGAAGCCGCCGCACGCGTCGCTGAGGCCGGCGAGGACCCGCTCGCCGTTGTGGCCGAACGGCGGGTGGCCGAGGTCGTGCGCGAGCGCCGCCGTCTCGGCGATGTCGGGCAGGCTCCCGAGCGCCCGCGAGAGGTCGCGGGCGACCTGGGCGACCTCGAGGCTGTGGGTGAGCCGGTTGCGGGTGAAGTCGTCGCTCCCCGGACCGACCACCTGGGTCTTGGCCGCCAGCCGGCGGGACGCGGCCGCGTGGACCACGCGGGCGCGGTCGCGCTCGAACGGCGTGCGCACCGGGGCGTCCACCCGCTTGGGTGGCTCGTCGACGACGCGCTCGCGCGCGGTGTCGTCGTAGAGCTCGAGGGGGTCCATCGGCGCGAGCCTAGTGGCGCCCTCCCCCGGCCTCAGGCGCTGGTCCCGGGCTCGAGCCTGCTGCCGGCCTCGAGCATCGCGCCCGCCGCGACCGTCGAGCCGCGCCCGACCAGGGTCACCACGTCGGAGTCCCCGGTCCCGTCGACACCCGGCTCGCCCACCCGCGCCCCGGCCCCGATCTCGCAGCCGCTGTCCACGATGCTCCAGTGCACCCGGGCGCCGGCCCGCACGACGCTGCGCGCGAAGAGGACGCTGTCGTGCACCTCGGCCCCCTCCTCGACGACCACGCCGGGCCCCAGCACGCTTCGTCGTACGACGCCGGCGACGCGCGAGCCGGGGCTCAGCAGGCTGTCGACGACGTCGGCGCCCTCGAGCAGCCGCGCCGGCGGCCGCGCGGGCTGACGGGTGAGGATCGGCCAGTCCGCCCGACCGAGGACGTCGTGGTCCTCGACCAGGAAGTCCTGGTGCGCGCGGAGGTAGAGGTGCGGCTGCCCGAGGTCGCGCCAGTAGCCCTCCAGCGGGTGGGCGACGGTGCGGCCGCGCTCGACGAGGCGCGGGAGGAGGTGGTCGCCGAAGTCCTCGAGCCCCGTGTCGCCGGCCCCGCTGTCGGGACCGAGCTCGCGGTGCAGCTCCTCGAGGACCTCCACCAGCACCCGCGGGTCGTAGGCGAAGACCTCGGTGGCGATCGTCCCGGTCGTCGGGTCGTCGGGCTTGTAGGCGACGGCGGTGACCCGGCCCTCGCCGTCCGTCTCGACGGTCGCGTGGTCACCCGCCTCGCTGATCGGCACCTCGGTGGTGACGATCGTGCACTCCGCCTCCGCCCGGAGGTGTACGTCGATCACGTCGCCGTAGTCGAGGTGGTAGACGTGGTCGGCGCTCATGACGAGCACGACGTCGGGAGCGAAGCCGGCGACCTGGTCCCGGATGCGGAAGAGCTCGTCGGCGTTGCCGCGGGCGAAGCCCTCCTCGTCGAGGCTGCCGGTGCCCTCCTCGGGCATCAGCAGGCGCAGCCCACCACGGGTGCGGTCGAGGTCCCACGGACGACCGTTGGCCACCTGCTCCTCGAGCGTGCCGCCCTGGAACTGCACCGAGAGCCAGACGTCGCTGATGCCGCTGTGGGTGAGGTTCGACAACGGGAGGTCCACGAGCTGGAAGACGCCCGCGAAGGGCAGCGCCGGCTTGGCGCGCTCACGGGTGAGGACGTCCATCCGACCACCGGCACCGCCGGCCTGGATGATGGCGAGGACACGGTGCCTGGTCATGCCCGAGTGTGACACGGCGACCCCCGGATCCTGCCGCGCGACCCATTCGCGTCAGCCGGTGGTGGAGCCGTGGCGAGCGACGTCAGTAGGTCGTGACGTGCACGTGGTCGTAGTGGTTGGCCGTGGTGGAGCCACGGTCCTCCATGCCTCGGTAGCCCTCACCGGAGCGGTCCACCGACCAGATGTTCTGCGAGTAGATCAGGTAGCTGACCCCGAGGTCGGCGTAGTTGGCGCGGATGAAGTCCGCGACCTCCCAGCCGCGACCGCCGGACACCATGATGTCGACGGCGATGCCCTGGCTGTGCTCGCCGTCGCTGCGGAAGGTGCCGTAGGTGGTGATCTCGGGGAAGTTGGCGCACACGGCGGCGTGCACGGCCACGATGTTGGGGCTCACGCCGCTGGAGACGGAGGTGCCGTTGGTGCACTCGCCACCGAGCGTGACGGGCTCCTCGGCGGACAGGTAGCCGGCGGTGACCCAGCGCGACTTGCCGTCCAGGACGATCTCGTCGCGACCCCCGAGGGAGCGGCCGGTCACGAGGACCTTCTCACCGGGCTCGATGTCGCCGACCTGGCGTGCCGACCCGTCCGGGTCGGACCAGAGGTTGAGGGTGGTGGTGGTCCACAGACGCTGGTCGGCGTTCTTGATCGCCTTGCGCGTGGACTCCTCGGCCTGCATCGTCTCCGACTTCGAGAGCAGGCTGGCGATCTCGCTGCGCGAGGCGCTCCGGCTGACGGTGCGGCTGCGACGCTCGGCGTCGCGGACCAGGTCGGACTCGGAGGCGCTCGGAGCGCTCGGAGCGCTCGCGGTGCGGGGCACGACGGAGGAGGCCGCCGACGCGGGCAGGTCGCTGCTCGCAGGGTCGCTGGCGAGGACTCCCAGGGTCACTGCGGAGGCCGTCGCCAGGAGGGCGAGGGGGCCGGCGATGACGACGGCACGGGGCTTGCGGCGGGCATTGGTGTCCCGCTTGTGGCGATGATCGGCCACAGCGCTGATCCTTTGCTGTTGCGGACAGGACGGGTGCCCGCCACGAGGTGAGCGGCAGGCACGAGTTCCGAGTGAAGCACAGCCCGGAAACCCGTGTCGCATCCCGGACAACTTTCCTCCGGTGTTCCGCGTCACGCGCGGGTCACCCGCCGGTGGTCTCCGAGGCGTCCTCGCGCACGTGTGCGTCGCTCCCGTCGGAGTCGTCCAGCCACCCCTCCGGCAGCACCACGCGGTTGCGGGGAGAGCCCTGGCGACCCCGCGGCGTGCCCAGCTCAGCGACGGGGAACTGCTCGTCGGGGTCGAGGTCGAGCAACAGCTCGTCGAGGCTCGCGAGGGAGTCGACCAGCGCCAACGAGCGCCGCAGGTGGCCCCCGGCGGCGAATCCCTTGAGATACCAGGAGACGTGCTTGCGGACCTCCTTGCAGCCCCGCTCCTCCCCCATGTGCTGGCACAGCAGCTCGGCGTGCCGACGCATCATCGCCGAGACCTCACCCAGGCTCGGCAGCGTCGCGACCTCCTCGCCGGCGAACGCCGCGGCCAGGTCGCGAAACAGCCACGGACGTCCGAGGCAGCCCCGACCGACCACCACTCCCGCGACCCCGGTCTGCTCGACCATGCGCAGGGCGTCGGCGGCCTCCCAGATGTCACCGTTGCCGAGGACGGGGATGTCGACGTGCTCCACGAGCCTGCCGATCGCCTCCCAGTCGGCCTGGCCGGAGTAGGCCTGGGCGACGGTGCGCCCGTGCAGGGCGATCGCCGCGATGCCGGTCTCCTGCGCGATGCGTCCGGCGTCGAGGTAGGTCAGGTGGTCATCGTCGATGCCCTTGCGCGTCTTCATCGTGACGGGCACGTCGTAGGGCGTGGCAGCGGCGACCGCTGCCTCGAGGATCTGCCCGAGGAGCCCGCGCTTCCACGGCAGGGCGCCTCCCCCACCCTTGCGGGTCACCTTGGGCACGGGGCAGCCGAAGTTGAGGTCGATGTGGGCGACGCCGAACTCGCCGCACAGGATCTCGGCGGCCTTGCCGACGTAGACCGGGTCGCTGCCGTAGAGCTGGACCGAGCGGGTGGTCTCGAGCTCGTCGAAGACCAGCATGTCGAGGGTGTGCTCGTCGCGCTCGACCAGGCCCCGCGAGGTGATCATCTCGCAGACGTAGAGGCCGGCGCCCTGCTCGGCGCAGAGCCGGCGGTAGGCCGCGTTGGTGATGCCGGCCATGGGCGCGAGGACCACCGGGGTGTCGACGGTCACGGACCCGAGGGTCAGCGAGGTGGGCACGGCTGGCATGGCGCCATTGTCCCGGCCGAGCCGGTGCTGCCCAAACTGCCGACGGCGGGTCAGCCGGGTGCGCCCTCGGATCCACCCTTCTTGTTCTTGCCCTTCTTGTTCTTGCCCTTCTCGCCCTTGCCCTTCTCGCCCTTGCCGGGCTTGCCGGGCTTGTCCTGCTGCGGCGCCGTGATCTTGCCGGTCCAGCTGATCGGGACGAACTCCTGGGTCGGACGGAAGCTGACCGCCTCCAGCGTCGTGCCCTCGGGCGCGAGGTAGACCAGACAGGTCGTCATGGACTTCCCGGCCCCGAAGACCTTCGGGAAGGCCTTGCTCGGGCACGGTTCGAAGGTGCCCTTGAACGTCGACGACTCGACCAGGGTGTCGGCGGAGTCCACGACGTAGAGCGGCACGGGTCGACCCCCGAGGTCGGTGTCACCGGTGTTGGTGACGCTCGCCTGCACGAAGTACGGCGTCATCGCCTTGGTCGCCGCGTCCAGCTTCCAGCCTGCGAAGGACTTCTTGAAGGTCGTCCGGTCGATCCGGTCGACGGTGATCGCCAGGACGCCGAGCAGGTCCTGGCGTGGCTCGTAGGCCACCACCGCCTCGTCGCCGAGGGCGAGCTCACTGCCCTGGGCGGTGAGCTCGACGTCGTCGGCGACGGGGAGGTAGGGCGTCTCCGTGGCCGAGGCGGAGCCGGGCGTCGCCGACGTCTCGCTGGGCGTGGGCTCCGGGGCCGGCTCCGCGTCGGAGTCGCCGGAGCAGCCCGAGAGCACGACGGCCGACAGGGCCAGGACAGACACGATCACGCCTGCACGGCGCGGGACCCGGTTCACCCGGTCATTGTGCACCGCGCGGGCGCTCAGCAACCGAGGAATCGCTCCGCGAAGAACGACGTGATGCGATCGAGACCGATGCGCTCCTGCTCCATGGAGTCGCGGTGACGCACGGTCACGGCGTCGTCGTCGAGGGTGTCGAAGTCGACCGTCACGCAGAACGGTGTGCCGATCTCGTCCTGGCGGCGGTAGCGCTTGCCGATCGCGCCGGCGTCGTCGAAGTCGACGTTCCAGTGCTTGCGGAGCTCGGCGGCCAGGTCGCGGGCCTTGGGCGAGAGGTCGGCGTTGCGGCTCAGCGGCAGCACGGCGACCTTGACCGGCGCCAGGCGCGGGTCGAGGCGGAGCACCGTGCGGGTGTCGACGCCGCCCTTGGTGTTGGGCGCCTCGTCGACGTCGTAGGCGTCGATCAGGAACGCCATCAGCGAGCGGGTGAGCCCGGCTGCCGGCTCGATGACGTAGGGCAGGAAGCGCTCGCCGCTGGCCTGGTCGAAGTAGGACAGGTCCTTGCCGGAGAACTCGCTGTGCTGCTTGAGGTCGTAGTCGGTGCGGTTGGCCACGCCCTCGAGCTCCTCGAACTCGCGCTGGGAGAAGCCGAAGCGGTACTCGATGTCGACGGTGCGCTTGGCGTAGTGGCTCAGCTTCTCCGCCGGGTGCTCGAAGAGTCGCAGGTTGTCGGGGTCGATGCCGAGGTCGACGTACCACTGCATGCGCTGCTCGATCCAGTACTGGTGGACCTCCTCGTCCTCGCCGGGCTTGACGAAGTACTCCATCTCCATCTGCTCGAACTCGCGCGTGCGGAAGATGAAGTTGCCGGGCGTGATCTCGTTGCGGAACGACTTGCCCATCTGGGCGATGCCGAACGGCGGCTTCTGACGGCTGGTCGTGACCACGTTGGCGAAGTTGAGGAAGATGCCCTGAGCGGTCTCGGGGCGCAGGTAGTGGACACCGGAGTCGTCGTCGACCACCCCGAGGTTGGTCTTGAGCATCATGTTGAAGGGACGCGGCTCCGTCCAGGCGCCGCGCGTGCCGCAGTTGGGGCACGCCAGCTGCATGATGTCGACGTCGTCCGGCTCGACGATCTCGCCCTTCGCAGCCTTCTTGGCGGCGTAGTCCTCCTGCATGTGGTCGGCACGGAAGCGCTTGTTGCACGACTGGCACTCGGTCAGCGGGTCGCTGAAGGTGCCCAGGTGGCCCGAGGCCTCCCAGGTGCGGGTCGGCAGGATGACGCTGGAGTCGAGCCCGACCACGTCCTGGCGGGCCGTCACCATCGACTTCCACCACTGCCGCTTGATGTTCTCCTTCAGCTCCACGCCGAGGGGTCCGTAGTCCCAGGCGGACCTGGTGCCGCCGTAGATCTCTCCGCAGGGGTAGACGAACCCCCGACGCTTGCAGAGGGAGACGACCTGGTCGAGTGCGGTTGCCGGCTTGGATGCCACGGTGAGGAGCTCCTGCGTCTTGGCCGGCTGGCTGCCGGTCCTTGGGGCGGTCAGCCTAACGAGCGGGCGGCATCGACGTTGAGGACGGTCCCCGGCTCGACGACCTCGTAGGCGCTGGGCTCCTCGATCGCCCTGCTCAGGACGGGCACGGCCCCCATCTTGACCTCGTAGGACGACAGCGCGCGGCGGTAGGCCCCGACGTGGGCCCAGGTGGTGGTGAGCACCCACAGCGTCGGGTCGTCGACGTTGCGGCCGACGTGGGCGCTGAGGTGGCCCGGCCGGGAGGCGAGCACCTGACGAGCGGTCTCGAGGTCGACGCGGAACGCGTCGCCGTCGGACTCGGACACACGGAACCTGTTCACGACCAGCATGGGCTCAGGCTAGCCGTGCCTCCGAGTTGACAACGATTCTCATTCGCTTGAGAATGATTCTCATGAAGCTGACCCGTCGCACCGCCCCGCTCGCCGCCCTCGTGATGGCGGGCACGCTCGCGTCGACGGGTTGCAGCGCCCTCTCCGCGGACGGCGCCGGTGCCGGTGACGGCGTGCAGGTCGTCACCGCCTTCTACCCCCTGCAGTACGTCGCGAACCGGGTGGCGGGCGACCTGGTCGAGGTCACCAACCTGACGCAGCCGGGCGGCGAGCCGCACGACCTCGACATCGACCCGCGGGCGACCGGCCAGATCGTCGAGGCCGACCTGGTCATCCACGAGACCGGCTTCCAGCCGGCCGTCGACTCCTCGGTCGACGCCAACGCCGAGGGCGAGGTGATCGACGCCGCCGAGGTGGTCGACCTGCGCGCCCTCGACGAGGACGACGACGACGAGGAGTCCGAGGAGGAGCACAGCGCCGACGACGGTCACGACCACGGGAGCCTGGACCCCCACTTCTGGCAGGACCCCCTGCGCATGGCGCTCCTGGGCGACGAGGTCGCCGCGAGGCTCGCCGAGCTCGACCCCGACAACGCCGACACCTACGCCGCCAACGCGGCCGACCTGCGCAGCGACCTCGAGTCGCTCGACGAGAGCTACGCCACGACGCTGGCCGACTGCGAGCGCAGCGTGGTCGTCGTGAGCCACGACGCCTTCGGCTACCTGACGAAGTACGGGCTCGTCATGGAGCCCATCGCGGGCCTCTCCCCCGACGCCGAGCCCACCCCGGCCGACCTCGCCCGCCTCCAGGACCTGATCACCGCCGAGGGCGTGACCACGGTCTTCGCCGAGCGGCTCGGCACGCGCAAGCTCGCCGATGCCCTGGCCTCGGACGTCGACGTCAGCACCGCGGTCCTCGACCCCATCGAGGGTCTCAGCGACGAGACCGCCGACCAGGACTACCTCTCGCTGATGGCGGCCAACCTCACGGAGCTCGCGCAGGCCAACGGCTGCCAGGAACCGTCGTGAGTCCCGAGACCGGTCCGCCGGTGGCGCTGGTCGGCGGCGCGGTCGCGATCAGCGGACGCCCCGTCCTGCGCGGCATCGACCTGGTGGTCGAGACCGGGGAGTTCGTGGCGCTGATGGGGGCCAACGGCTCCGGCAAGACCACGCTGGTGCGCGCCCTGACCGGTCTGCGTCCGTTGGGCGCCGGGTCCTACGAGCTCTTCGGCACGCCCTTCGACCGCTTCCACGACTGGCAGCGCATCGGCTACGTCCCCCAGCGCAGCGGTGCCACCTCGGGGGTGCCTGCCTCGGTCTGGGAGGTGGTGGCCTCGGGCCGCCTGACCCGTCGCCGCCTGCTGCGCCCGCTGTCGCGCGCCGACCGCTCGGCCATCGAGGACGCGCTCGACATCGTCGGCCTCGCCGACCGTGCCCGCGACGGCATCTCGCACCTCTCGGGAGGCCAGCAGCAGCGGGTGCTCATCGCCCGCGCCCTGGCCGGTGAGCCCGAGCTGCTCTTCCTCGACGAGCCCACGGCCGGCGTCGACCTGCCCAACCAGCTCGCCCTGACGTCCGCCCTTGGCAAGCTCAAGTCCCGCGGAGCCACGATCGTGCTCGTCGCCCACGAGCTCGGCCCCCTCGCCGACCTGGTCGATCGGGCGGTGGTGATGCGCGACGGGCGCATCACCTACGACGGCGCACCCCTGGCCGACCACCAGGTGCACGACCCGCGCTTCGGCGAGACCCACGCGCACCACCACCACGCCGACGACCACCGGCAGCCGCGGCACGACCACGTCCCCCACGTCGCCAGCCCGTGGGAGGGACGCTGATGTTCGACCTGTTCTCCTACGAGTTCATGCAGCGCGCGCTCCTGGCCGCGCTGTTCACCGGTCTGGCCGCGCCCGCCGTCGGCACCTACCTCGTCCAGCGGCGTCTGGCCCTCATGGGCGACGGCATCGGACACGTCGCGGTGACCGGGGTCGCGCTCGGGCTGCTCACCGGCATCGCCCCGACGTGGACGGCCGTCACCGTGGCGGTGCTCGGCGCGATCCTGATCGAGGTCATCCGCGAGCGGGGCCACACCAACGGCGACGTCGCGCTGGCCCTGCTCTTCTACGGCGGTCTCGCCGGCGGCGTGCTCCTCACCGGCCTGGCCGACAAGAGCGCGGCCAACCTCCAGCAATACCTCTTCGGCTCGATCACCACCATCTCGGTGGGCGACGTCTACCTCACGATGGCCTTCGCGGCGGTCGTCATCCTCGTCGGGGTGGGGCTCTCCCCCCAGCTCTTCGCCGTCGCCCAGGACGAGGAGTTCGCGCGGGTCGCCGGCCTCCAGGTCCGCGCCTACAACCTGCTCGTGGCCGTGCTCGCCGCCGTGAGCGTCACGATCGCGATGCGCACCGTGGGCCTGCTGCTCGTCTCGGCCCTGATGGTCGTGCCCGTGGCGACCGCGCAGCAGGTCACGCGCTCGTTCCGCACGACCCTGGGCGCGGCCATGGTGCTCGGCATGCTGGCCTCGGTGGGCGGGTTGTCGCTCTCGGCGCTGGCCCCCGCAGGCACCCGCATCGCTCCCGGCTCGACGATCGTCCTGCTCGCGCTCGCCGGCTTCGTGGTCACCTGGCCGCTCGGGGCCTGGTTGCGCCGCCGCCAGCTGCTGCGCGCGCCCTTCCCGGCACTGCCTCCCGACGACGACGTCCCGACCGGGTCCCACGAGGTGGGCCAGCACCCGCACGACCACGGCCCCGACTGCGGGCACGTGGCGGTCCAGCACGGCGACCACGTCGACTACGTGCACGGCGGGCACCGGCACGCGCCCCACGGTGAGCACTATGACGAGCACTGAGCCGCGCGGCACCGGCCCCGGGCCCGGCGTACGCCCCACTCGGCAGCGGATCGCCGTCGCCGAGACGATGGCCTCCTTCGACGACTTCCGCTCGGCCCAGGAGATCCACGAGCTGCTGGGCGAGCGCGGCGAACGGGTCGGTCTGGCGACCGTCTACCGCACGCTCCAACGCATGGTCGAGGTCGGTGAGATCGACCTGCTGCGCACCGAGGACGGCGAGGCGATCTACCGTCGCTGCTCCGACACCCACCACCACCACCTGGTCTGCCGGTCCTGCGGCGCGACGGTGGAGGTCGAGGGCCCGGCCGTGGAGCGCTGGACCCGAGCGATGGGCGAGCAGCACGGCTTCGCCGACGTCAGCCACACCCTGGAGATCTTCGGGACCTGCCCCGCCTGCCGGTAGTCACGACCCGTGGGGCTGCTCGAGGTCCTCGGGGCGCTGCGGGGGTGGCTCCTCGTCGGGACCGCGGGGTCCTGCGCCGGCGGGCAGCCGCACCCGGAAGGTGCTCCCCCGGCCGGGCTCGCTCTCGACCTCGATCCGACCGCCGTGGCCCTCCACGATGCTGCGCGTGATGTTGAGCCCGAGCCCGACGCCCTGGATCTCGCGCTCGGAGGCGACGCGGGCCCGGAAGAACCGGGTGAAGAGCCGGTCGCGGTCCGCGGCATCGATGCCGACGCCCGTGTCGCTGACGGCGATCTCGACCCGGCTGCCGTCCAGGACCACCGCCACCGCGACGTCGCCTCCCGCGGGGGTGTACTTCACCGCGTTGGAGACGAGGTTGTCCACGACCTGCGCGATGCGTTGCGGGTCGACCCTCACCACCAGTCCGGACGGCGCGTCGACACTGAGCGAGACCCCGTGCGAGAGCGCGGCGGGCTCAGCAGCCTGCACGGCATCGCGGACCACCTGGCCGAGGTCGGTCTCGGTGCGTTCCACGTGCAGCCCCTCCTCATCGACCCGGGCCGTGTGCAGCAGGTCGTCCACCAGGCGCTGGAGCCGCTCGGTGTTGCGATTGATCACCGAGAGGTGTGCGCGGGTCTGTTGCGGGAGGCCCTCCTCGTCGAGCATGAGGAGCGAGTAGCCGTGGATCGAGGTGAGCGGGGTGCGCAGCTCGTGGGAGACCGACGAGATGAACTGGTCCTTGACCTGCAGCGCCCTCATGAAGTCGGTGACGTCCTTGTAGGCGAGGGCGGCCCCGGCGAAGTCCTCGTTCTCGTCCCAGACCACCCGGGCCGAGACCGAGAGCGCCCGTCGGGTCATCTCGTCGTCACCCACCCAGATCCGGACGTCGTCGAACTCGTCGCCCCGCGCTGCCCGGAAGGTGGGCATGCCCTCACGGGTGAGGAGCGTGGTGCCGTCGGCCCCGAAGACGAGGCCGACCTGGCCGGCGACCCCGAGGTGCCCGGAGGGGTAGGCCAGCTCGATGAAGTCGAGGTGGCGCCGGTTCATGGACTGGTAGACGCCGTCGGCGTCGATCAGCACGAGCCCGACGTCGACGCTGTCGACGATCGCGGCGGAGACGCGGCGCTGGCGCTCCAGGCGGCTGACGGCCGAGGCCATCGCGAGCGCGGCCACCACGGCGACCGCGAGGGTGAGCACCGTCCGGGACAGGTTCGGTCCGTCGGCGCTGAAGTAGAGGAAGCCGGGCACCGCCTGCAGGAGCACCCCCGCCACCGCCGTCACCACCACCCCCCGTCGGGCGTGGTAGCGGCCCAGGTAGAGCGCCGGGAGCACGAGGAGGATCCCGGATGCTCCCCCCTGGGGGTCCAGCCGGGTCAGGCCCATCACCGCGATGTCCGCGACCGCGACCGCGATCGGTGCGGTCGGGGGCAGGCGCTCCCAGCGGGACACGAGCGTCGCCACCGTGACGACCACCAGGATCAGGGCGCCGAGCTGGGGCCAGCGCCCGCTGGCGGGCTCACCCGAGAAGCGGAGCGTGAGGTCGAGGGCGAAGAGGATGGTGAGGATCGACTGCGCGAGCCGTGGGCTGGCGAAGAGGTCGGCGGACGGGGCCGACCCGGTGAAGTCACCGCTCTCGATCGTGGTCCCCCGACGCGACATCGACCGTCCCTCCCCCTGTGCGAGCTCACAGACTCTCACTAGCGGGACAGATTCTCACGTGCCGGCCACGTTGTCGCGACCTAGGCTCAGGTGCCATCGCGGTGACCGACTCGGCCGGCCACTCAACCAACCCGTCTCCCCCGCCGTAGGTAGGGGCATGGAGATCGTCGTGACGCCCCACGCGCGGGCCCGCAGCGCCCCGGCCCACGAGGCCGACTTCGACGCGCTCTTCCTCGGGCACGTCCGTCGGCTCACCCGGCTCGCGCACCTGCTGGGAGCACAGGACGCCGAGGACGTCGCGCAGGAGGCCTTCGTCAAGCTGTACGGCGCGTGGTCGCGGCTGGAGGGCGCCGACGTCGTCCCCTACCTCAACCGGATCGTGGTCAACGAGGTGCGGTCCAGGGCCCGGCGACGACAGACCGCCCAGCGCAAGCAGCACCTGGTGCCGGTGCTCTCCGACACGCCAGGGCCCGACGGGGAGCGCCGCGCGGTGGTCGAGGAGCTGGCGCGTCTCCCCCGACGTCAGCGCGAGGCGCTGGTGCTGCGCTACTGGCTGGACCTGCCGCACGACCAGGTCGCCGAGATCATGGGGGTCCGACCGGGCACCGTGAAGTCCCAGGTGTCCCGGGGGCTCGCCGCACTGGCGACCGCCCTCGGCGAGGAGGAGTCATGAGCCGCACCGAGGAGCGTCTGCGCGACGCGCTGGCCCGCGAGGCGGAGGACCGGGAGATCGATGTCACCGCGCTGCTGGCGCTGACGCGCGAGCGGCTGCCGGCTCGTCGGCACCGTCGGCGTACGCCGTTGCTGCTCGCGGGCGCCGCGGTCCTCGCCGGCGTCGTGAGCCTGGCCGGGATCGGCCTCGACCGGTTGGTCGGCGACGAGCAGGTCGCGTCCGACGGGGCCGTGGCCGGCGAGTTCAGCTGCCCCGAGCAGGTCGCGGTCGACCTCTCGGGCGCCCAGGACGAGTTCCTCCCCGACCTCACCGACCGCAGCCCCGCACAGGTCGCGGACGAGAACGACGCGCCGAGGTGGCGCTTCGAGGAAGCCGGCGACACCGCCCGGCTCCTCCTCGGCAACGCCGACGGGACGCTCGGCAGCCTCACGACCTACACCCGCTCCGCCGACGGCGACGGCTGGCTGATGGCCGCGTCCACGGCGTGCGGCAACGGCTCCCCGGCGACCCCGGCCTCCGATGCCCTGCGACTCGGTGTCCACGACGCCGAGCCGCACCCGCCGAGGCGGGCACTGTCCTCGGGCGACCCGGGCCTCGACCCGGTGCTGGTCGACGACCGCTGGGTCTATGACTACTCCGGCCTCGTCACGCGCCACCGGTCCCTCTACGTCGCACCGTGCGCGGCCAGGTTCTGCTGGGTCAGCGGCCTGCCCGACTCGGTGATCACCACGCAGAGCCCCACGGGCTCCCGTGACGAGCGCGCGGGGCTGCGCGACCTGAGCGACATCTTCTTCCTGGCCGACGACATGGTGGGGCGCGCGCAGCCCTTCGTGTTCCTGGCGATCCCCGACCAGGAGGGGGCGACCGGCTTCGAGGTGGCGACGGCGGCCGCGACCTACCGGGGCGCTCGGCTCTCCGACCCGACCTGGGGCGGCCGAGCCGTCTGGGTGGTGCTGCTGCCGTACGAGGAGGGCGAGGACGTGCGCGCCGTGCTGCGATCCGGGAGCGAGGTGCTGTCCGGCCAGGACGTCGACGTCGACGGCTGATCAGACCTGGTTGGGCTGCGCCCCGCCGTAGCGTCGGTCCCGACGGGCGTAGAGCTCGATGGCGTCCCACAGGGCCCGGCGGTCGACGTCGGGCCAGAGGATGTCGGTGAAGACCAGCTCGCTGTAGGCGGCCTGCCACAGCATGAAGTTGGAGAGCCGCTGCTCCCCCGACGTGCGCCAGACGAGGTCGGCGTCGGACTGCTCGGGCACGTAGAGGTAGCGGGCGAAGGTCTTCTCGTCGACCTTCTCGGGGTTGAGCCGACCCGCTGCGACGTCGCGGGCGATGGCCCGGGCCGTGTCCGCGACCTCCGCCCGACCGCCGTAGTTGACGCACATCGTCAGGGTCAGCACGTCGTTGTCCCGGGTCAGCTCCTCGGCGACCTGGAGCTCCTTGATGACCGACTTCCACAACCGGGGCGTGCGGCCCGCCCACCGCACCCGGACCCCGAGCTCGTGCATCTCGTCGCGACGGCGCCGGATGACGTCACGGTTGAAGCCCATCAGGAACTTCACCTCGTCGGGCGAGCGCGACCAGTTCTCGGTCGAGAAGGCATAGGCGGAGACCGCCTTCACGCCGATCTCGATGGCGCCCTCCACCACGTCGAAGAGCGAGCTCTCACCCTGCTCGTGCCCCTTGGTCCGCGGAAGGCCACGCTCCTTGGCCCAGCGCCCGTTGCCGTCCATCACGATCGCGACGTGCCGGGGCACGAGCTCCTGGGGGATCGCCGGCGGCCGCGCACCCGACGGGTGCGGCGTGGGCTGGCGGACGGCTCGCTTCACGGGACACTCACGGGTCGACGCTATCGCTCGACGTGCTCCAACGAGCGCAGACCTCGCTCGAGGTGCCAGTGCAGGAACGCCGACACCAGACCGCTCGCCTCGCGCAGCGGGCGCGCCTCGGCCGCCTCGACGACCGGCCAGTCCCCCGTCAGCAGCGCCCCCATGACCTCGATGGCCGAGGCCGACGGGCTCGCGGACCCGGGGAGCCGGCAGGTCGTGCAGAGCATCCCGCCCATCGAGGGGTTGAACCACCGGTGCGGCCCCTCGAGCCCACAGTGCGCACACCCGTCGAACGACGGCGCGTAGCCCGCGACGGCCAACGAGCGCAGCAGGTAGGAGTCGAGGATCTGGCCCGGCCGGTGGTCGCCGGCCGCCATGGCACGCAGACCACCCACCAGCAGCAGGAACTGCTGGAGCGAGGGCTGCTTCTCCTCCGAGACCAGCCGATCGGCCGTCTCGAGCATCGCGGTGCCCGCGGTGTAGCGCTCGTAGTCGGCCCCCAGGTCGGAGGAGAAGGCCGACTTGGTCTCCGCCTGCGTGATCGTGTCGAGGTTGCGCCCCTCGGCCAGCTGCAGGTCGACGTGGGTGAACGGCTCGAGCCGGGAGCCGAACCGCGACGAGGTCCGGCGTACGCCCTTGGCGACGGCGCGCACCCGCCCGTGGTGACGGGTCAGCAGGGTGATGATGCGGTCGGCCTCCCCCAGCTTGTGGGTGCGCAGCACGATCGCCTCGTCGCGATAGAGAGGCACGGGACCAGTGTGCCCCTCAGGCCCTGCTGCGACGGCTGCGACGCGGCGTCTGCCAGCAGGCACGTGCGAAGTCGGCCGCGGCGAGGTCGAGCCGCTCGGGGCGCAGGCGCCACTCGAGGATGCTCCTGGCGCGGAGGAACTCCGCGTGCGGCAGCTCCTCGGCCAGCATCGCTGCGTCGGCGGCCGGGTGGATCGGGTCTGCGGGGTGCCCGATGACCAGGGCCGGCGCGGTGATGGCCCGGCGCTGCTTGGAGGACGGGGCCAGGCGGCCGTAGAACAGGCCGTGCACGACCGCGGCCATGGAGTCGGCGCGCTGGTCGAGGGTGTCGAGCACGATGCCGGCCCAGAACGGCACGATGCCGCGTGGGATCGGTCGGGTCAGCCGGCGCACGCTGTTGATGGTGAAGGGCAGGAAGCGCGCGGAGAACAGGATGGGCGCGAAGGCCAGGATCGCGGCCTCGACCGCGTTGTCGAGGACGGGCATCTCGACCAGCAGGCCACGCACGCGCTCCGGGGCGAGCACCGCGACCTCGAGGGAGACGTTGGCCCCCAGCGAGGTGCCGCCGATGACCGCCTGCGGGGCACCGAGGTGGTCCAGCAGCGCGATGACCTGCTCACCGAAGGCCGTCATCGAGTAGACCAACGGGTCTGCCGGACGGTCGGAGCGCCCGTGCCCCAGGAGGTCGAGCGTCACGACGTGCAGGCCCTCGGCGGCGAGCGCGCGGGCGAGCGGCTGGTGCATGCGCCGCGGCATCAGCTGGCCGTGCACCAGCACCACCCACGCATCGCCCGCGCCGTACTCGGTGTATTCCAACCGGTCGCGACCGCTGTCGGTGTCGAGGAAGAACTGACCGATCTGTTCGGAGACGAGCATGCCGCGCAATCTATCCGACACCCGCCGAGCGCCCACTCCCTCGCCGATCGAGCCCGAGGAGCGCCCACCCCCTCGCCGGTCGAGCCCGAGGAGCGCCCACCCCCTCGCTGGTCGAGCCCGAGGGGCGCCAGCGACGAGGCGTCGAGACCCGCCATACGACACACCCCACGACCAAAGGCCCCTCACCAGGCCTCGACACCGCCTCGCTGCACTCGGCGGGCTCGACCACCAACCAGAGGACCCGAAGAGCGCCCACCCCCTCGCCGGTCGAGCCCGAGGAGCGCCAGCGACGAGGCGTCGAGACCCGCCATACGACACACCCCACGACCAAAGGCCCCTCACCAGGCCTCGACACCGCCTCGCTGCACTCGGCGGGCTCGACCACCAACCGGAGGACCCGAAGGGCGCTCACCCCCTCGCTGGTCGAGCCCGAGGAGCGCCCACCCCCTCGCTGGTCGAGCCCGAGGAGCGCCCACCCCCTCGCTGGTCGAGCCCGAGGAGCGCCAGCGACGAGGCGTCGAGACCCGCCATACGACACACCCCACGACCAAAGGCCCCTCACCAGGCCTCGACACCGCCTCGCTGCACTCGGCGGGCTCGACCACCAACCGGAGGACCCGAAGAGCGCCCACCCCCTCGCCCGTCGAGCCCGAGGAGCGCCAGCGACGAGGCGTCGAGACCCGCCATACGACACACCCCACGACCAAAGGCCCCTCACCAGGCCTCGACACCGCCTCGCTGCACTCGGCGGGCTCGACCACCAACCGGAGGCGGGCTCGACCACCAACCGGAGGCCGGCCCGACCACCAACCGGAGGCGGGCCCGACCACCGAGGCGGGCGGGTCAGACGCCGCGGTTGACGGCGCTGACGACGGCTTTCAGCGACGCCGTCACGATGTTGGCGTCGAGCCCCACTCCCCAGAGGACCGAGTCACCGACGGCGCACTCGACGTACGCCGCCGCGATGGCGTCGCCGCCCGAGGAGAGCGCGTGCTCGTGGTAGTCGAGCACCCGCACGTCGAAGGAGCCGCCGAGTCCGTCGCGCGGGAGCTCGTTGATCGCGGACACGAAGGCTGCGATCGGCCCGTTGCCGGTGCCCTCGAGGGTGCGCATCTCGCCGTCGACGTGGACACCGACCGTGAGGGCGTCCTTCTCCCCGGCGGCCGAGCTGGTGTGGACGGAGTCGAGTCGCAGGGGCGCGACGCGGTCGAGGTACTCGGAGGAGAAGACCGACCAGATCTGCTCCGAGGAGACCTCGCCGCCCTCGGCGTCGGTGCGCTGCTGGATGACCCGGCTGAACTCGATCTGCGCGCGTCGCGGCAGGTCGAGCTTGTGCTCAGCCTTGAGGATGTAGGCGACGCCGCCCTTGCCGGACTGGCTGTTGACGCGGATGACCGCCTCGTAGCTGCGGCCCACGTCCTTGGGGTCGATGGGCAGGTAGGGCACCTGCCACAGGCGCTCCGCAACGGGGATGCCGTCACTCCGGGCGTCGAGGTCCAGGTGCTCGAACCCCTTCTTGATCGCGTCCTGGTGGGAGCCGGAGAACGCCGTGTAGACGAGGTCGCCGCCGTAGGGGTGCCGCTCCGCGACGGGCAGCTGGTTGCAGTACTCGACCGTGCGACGCACCTCGTCGATGTCGGAGAAGTCGATCTGGGGGTCGACGCCCTGGCTGAAGAGGTTGAGGCCGAGGGTCACCAGGCACACGTTGCCGGTGCGCTCGCCGTTGCCGAAGAGGCAGCCCTCGATGCGGTCCGCGCCGGCGAGGTAGCCGAGCTCGGCCGCCGCGACCGCGGTCCCGCGGTCGTTGTGCGGGTGCAGCGACAGCACGACGTGCTCGCGGTGGTCCAGGTGCCGGTTCATCCACTCGATGGAGTCGGCGTAGACGTTGGGGGTCGCCATCTCGACCGTGGCGGGCAGGTTGATGATGACCGGCTTGGCGGCGGTCGGCTCGAAGACGGCCAGCACCTCGTTGCAGACGCGCACGGCGAAGTCGAGCTCGGTGCCGGTGTAGGACTCGGGGCTGTACTCGTAGAGCACCGAGGTCTCCGGGATGGTCTCCTCGTACTTCTTGCACAACCGCGCGCCCTGGACGGCGATGTCGGCGATGCCGTCCATGTCGAGGCCGAACACCACGCGCCGCTGCAGCGTCGAGGTCGAGTTGTAGAGGTGCACGATGGCCTGCTTCGCGCCCTTGATGGACTCGTAGGTGCGGCCGATCAGCTCCTCGCGCGCCTGGGTCAGCACCTGGATGGTGACGTCGGCCGGGATCAGGTCCTCGTCGATCAGCTGGCGCACGAAGTCGAAGTCGGTCTGGCTCGCGCTGGGGAACCCGACCTCGATCTCCTTGTAGCCCATGTCGACGAGCAGCTTGAACATCGTCAGCTTGCGCGCCGGCGACATCGGGTCGATGAGGGCCTGGTTGCCGTCACGCAGGTCGACCGCGCACCAGCGCGGGGCCTGGGTGATCGTCTTGTCGGGCCAGGTGCGGTCGGCCAGGACGACGGGGGTGAACGGCTCGTAACGGTCGAACGGCATGCCGCTGGGCAGCTGCGGGTCGACCTGGTGGGGGTGCTGGTCTGCGGTGTTCATGACTTCCTCGCGGGATCGGGCTGGGCGGCCGGGCGCACGCACTCACTCCGCAGCGAGGGGGTCCGACTCTGGCTCAGACCTCGCTGCGGCAGCGAAGGAGAAGCTGGCACATCATGATGCTCCGACTGTAGCGGACGGCGGTGGCCCGCGACCGTGCTCGTCCGCTGGGTGAACCTCACCCCGAGGGGTGTTTGTGCGACCCGGGCGTTTCGACGCCACGGGGAGAGGGGTAGGAGCAGGCCTCCGCCGTCTCGAGGAGAAGCCCGTGCAGATGTCTGAGTGGTTCCTGACCGTCGTGCTCGCGATCGGACTCGCCGTCGTGCTCGGGGTGGTGGGCGGCTACGTCTCCGCACGTTGGGCCGTCATCGGCTGCGAGCGTCGCCTCGACCGGAGCCGGGCCCAGGAGCACGCCGACCTCCTCGCCGTCCGGGTGCCTGCTCGTGTCTGAGTCCGACTGGCTGGTCGTGCTGATCCTCCTGGTCGGCCTGCCCCTGGCCGTCTGGGCCGGGGTCGGCATGCTGCGCAACCGCCGCTGAGGTCGTGAGCACGCCGGTCGCGCACCGACCCTGCCCCGACGTACGCCGGATCCCTGCCGGGAGTGACGCCGAACCTTCACCCGCGCGGGTGTGACGCACCGGGTCGCCGTTCGGCCAGGCTGGGCCCGAGAGCGAGGTTTCCATGACCAGCACGACGCAGAGCCGGAGCATCCCCCGCGATGTCCGCAGCAGTGAGACCGCACGCCTCTTCGCCCTCCTACCGGCGGAGGAGGGCCCGGAGCGCACCGAGATCCTCGACCAGATCGTCGTGGTGAACATCCAGGTCGCCCATGCCATCGCCCGCCGCTACCAGAACCGTGGGATCGCCATCGAGGACCTGGAGCAGGTCGCCTGCCTGGCCCTGGTGCGCGCCGCCCGGAGGTTCGACGCCGCCCGCGAGCGCGACTTCCTCTCCTACGCCGTCCCCACGATGAGCGGCGAGGTCAAGCGCTACTTCCGCGACCACGGCTGGACCATCCGACCCCCGCGTCGGATCCAGGAGATCCAGTCACGCGTGCTGGAGGCCTACAAGCAGGGCACCAGCCACGGACGCCCCCCGACGCCCCTGGAGATCTCGCAACGGCTCGACCTCAAGGTCGACGACGTGGTCGAGGCGCTCGGTGCCAACGTCTGCTTCCGGCCGATCTCGATCGACCAGGCGGTGGAGGCCGACAGCCTCGAGTCCCTCAGCGACTTCCTGATGACCGACGACGACCGCGCGGTCGAGGCTGTGGATGCTCGCTCGGTGCTCGCCAACCCGTTGCGGCACCTGGATCCGGAGGACCGGCGTCTGCTGCAGATGACCTACTCCGAGGGCCTCACCCAGGCGCAGATAGGTCAGGTCCTCGGCGTGACCCAGATGACGATCTCGCGCCGCCTGGCGAAGATCCTCGCCAGGCTGCGCGACGAGCTCGGGGTCGAGCTGCCCTTCGTGGCCTGAGCAGGCTCAGGCGAGGACCTCGCTCACCGAGACCTTGCCCTCGCCCTCGTCGAGCTGCTCGATCGCGGTGACCAGTCGGCGTACGTCGTCGTCACCGAGCTGGACGCCGGCCTCGTCGAGCCCCTCGCGCAGCTCCTTCTCGACCGTGCCCTCGGGGGCGCTCTCCTGGTAGGAGGTGACGCGGTCGACGACCGCCTGGGCTGCTTGTGCTGTGTCGTTGTCCATGTCGACCTGTACCCGGTCGACCCGGCTCGAAGCGCCCGGGCCACGGCTGGGTGACGGCCGGGGCAGCTCAGTCGGCGTGCGGGTCCCGGACCTCACGGGGTGCGGCCAGACCGGGACCGCTCGCTCCCCGTCGCCGGTCCAGGCGCTCCAACCAGGGCTTGGCCGCGATGCCGTGCACCAGGACCGAGGCGACGATGGTGAACGCGACCGTCGACCAGAGCCACGGGAGGTCGGCCAGGTCGGTCTCGCCGGCGGCGTAGGCGAGGTAGTAGAGCGAGCCGACACCGCGTACGCCGAAGAACGCGACCGCCAGGCGGTCCTCGCGCTCCAGCCCACCGGGTCGGTGGGAGGTCCTGGGCAGGACCCCCAGCGCCACCAGCCCCGCCACCGGGCGGATCACGAAGATCAGCGCCAGGCCGACCACGACGCCCGAGACCTCCAGCCCCTCGAGGAGCCCGTTGGTCGTCGCCATGCCCAGGAAGAGCAGGACGGCCAGCGTGAAGAGCCGCTCCAGCCTCTCGACGACCTCGTGCATGGCTCGGTGGTAGTCGTGCCCGCGCTCGGAGGCTCGCATGGCCATCGCACACGTGAAGACCGCCAGGAAGCCGTAGCCACCCACCACCTCCGCGGCGCCGTACGACGTCAGGAGAGCGGCGAGCGCCAGCAGCGGCTCGCCCTGCTCGGCGAGGCGGAGGGACGGCCGGCGGGAGCCGAACGCGACCTTGGCGAGCGCCCAGCCCGCCGCCAGCCCGACCAGGACGCCGAGGACGATCTTGGCGACGACGTACCACCCGATCCAGACCCCGACGTCAGCGAGGGTCAGGCTGCCCGCGGCCAGCAGGATCGCGAGGTGCACGAACGGGAACGCCAGCCCGTCGTTGAGCCCGGCCTCGGAGGTGAGGGTGAAGCGCACCTCGTCGAGGCGGTGACCGGTGTCGCTGTCGTCGTCGTCGAGGCCCTCGAGCAGCGCCTCGATCTCGTCGGGTGCCATCGGGCCGCCCACCTGCACGTCGGAGGCCAGCACCGGGTCCGTCGGAGCCAGCACGGCTCCCAGCAGCAGCGCCGCGGCGGGGGCGAGGCCCGCGTAGGCCCAGCCCAGGAGGGCGACCAGCCCGATCGTGACCGGCATCGCGATGGCGAGCATCCGCCACGTGGCCGACCACATCGTCCACGAGCGGGCCACCAGCGGCCGCAGCGGCCGGTCGAGGGCGAGACCCACCCCCATCAGGGCGACGAGGACCGTCAGCTCGGTGACGTGCAGGATCACCTCACGGTCCGCGTCGGGGTCGAGCGCCAGGCCACCGGGGATCGGGAACAGCCCGATCAGCAGACCGACCCCCACCAGCACCATCGGAGCGGACACGGCGACCCGGCTCAACGCCTGGGGCAGCACGACCGCCAGCAGCAGACACCCGCCTGCCACCAGGAACACCACCGCGTCGGCCACCGGACCACCCCCTCAGAGCCGGGCCAACCTACCCGGACCCGCCTGACGCGACCACGTCGTGGTCCCGGCGCGTCGCGCCGGAGGCGGCTGCCGGTCGGCCGGTGGCACAGTGGTGGCATGAAGACGACACTCGCCTGCCCCTGCGGCACGGTCATCCGCGGCACCGACGAGGACGACCTCGTCGAGCGCACGCAGTCCCACCTCGCGACCGAGCACCCCGGGCGCGACTACGACCGGGACGCCATCCTGTTCATGGCCACCTGAGCGTCATGCCGCGACTGCTGGTGGTGCACCACTCCCCCACCCCCTCGGTGCGCTCGCTCGCCGAGGCCGTGGTCGCCGGCACCCGCGACGAGTCCATCGAGGGTGTCGAGGTCGTGGTGCGCGAGGCCCTGGAGGCACGGGCGGACGACGTGCTGGGGGCCGACGGGGTCCTGCTCGGCACACCGGCGAACTTCGGCTACATGTCGGGGGCGCTCAAGCACTTCTTCGACACGATCTTCCTCGAGGCCGGCGGCGCGCTCGGTGAGGACGGGTCCGCCGGCGCCTCCGCGGGAGGCAAGAAGCCCTACGGGCTGTGGGTGCACGGGCGCTACGACACGACCGGCGCCGTGCGGTCGGTCCAGGCGATCGTCCAGGCGCTGCCGTGGGTCCAGGCCGCGCCGGTGCTCGAGGTCCTCGGCGACGTGGACGAGGACGCCCGGGACGCGGCGTACGAGCTCGGCGGGACGCTGGCAGCGCTGCTCGAACCCCCCGCCCCCGCACCTCCGGGCTGACCACGTCCACCCGGGGCGTCCGAGGGCGTCCGCCGACGCTGGGACCGGCGGCGGTCGGAGGTAGGATCACGGCGTCGAACAGGTCGCGGCTCCAGGGAGGGAATGCGCGGTGGTCCACCCCTGGCTCCGACGGGTCGCGCCGCCTCTGGTCGCGCTCGTCTCCGTCGCCGCTCTCGCCGGTTGTGCCGAGCAGGCGCAAGGTCGCAACACCGACCCCGACCAGGTCGACTCCGTCGAGGTGCCCGAGCTCGGCGTCTGTCGCCAGCTCACCCCCGAGGACGTCGCCCAGCCCAGCAACGCGACGGCGGCGGTCGAGTGCACCGAGCGGCACACCGCCCAGACCTATGCCGTGGGCCAGCTCCCCGCCGAGCTGGACGACGCCGACTACGACTCCGACGCGCTGGGCGCCTTCTCCTACGAGACCTGCTCGTCGTCCTTCGAGAAGTTCCTCGGCGCCGACGAGAGCCTGGTGATGCGCACGGTCGTGAGCTGGGCCTGGTTCCGTCCCTCCGAGAAGGCGTGGGAGGACGGCGCCCGCTGGTACCGCTGCGACGTCGTGGGAGGCGGTGAGCAGAGCGAGACCTACGTCGACCTCCCCGAGACCGCCGAGGGCCTGCTGCTGGGGCGCCCGTCGGACCGCTGGATGGTCTGCGTCGCCGGCCCGTCCGTCAGCGGCTCGCTCAAGATCCCGTGCAGCGAGAAGCACGACTGGCGCGCCGTCACCACCATCAAGCTCGGTGAGCCCACCGATCCCTACCCCGGCGACCGCGTCGTCGAGGTCACGACCCGTGACTTCTGCTCCGACTCCGTGGGCGCCTGGATGAACTACCCGGTGGACTACGACTTCGGCTACACGTGGTTCCACGAGGCGGAGTGGGACGCGGGCAACCGACGCTCGGTCTGCTGGGCCAAGACCCCCGAGTGATGGCTGCTCGTCTGCTCCCCCACGGGGTGCTCGTCGTGCTGCTGGGTCTGCTGGGAGCCTGCAGCGGCGACCCGGCACCGGAGCAGCGACCGGCCGCGGCGCCCTCGGTGGCACCCGTCGAACGACCCACTGCCACGCCGGTCCCGACGCCCGACGACCGGGCCTGCTACCGGCTGGCCTTCGAGGACGCCCTCGCCCCCACCACCGACGCGAGGTCCACCGGGTGCGGCACCCGGCACACGTCCATGACGTTCGCCGTCGGCACCCTCGACACCGTCGTCGACGGACACCTGGTCGCGGTCGACTCCGAGCGGGTCATGGACCAGGTGGCCCGGGCGTGCCCGGCGCGGCTGGCCGACTTCGTCGGCGGCACCGTGGGCGTGCGGCGGCTCAGCATGCTGCGCTCGGTGTGGTTCACCCCGACGGTCGAGGAGTCCGACGCCGGAGCCGACTGGTTCCGCTGCGACGTCATCGCCATCGCCGGTCGCGACGCCCTCGCCCCGCTCACCGGACGGCTCGCCGGCGTGCTCGACGCCCCGGCGGGGCGGGACCGCTGGGCCATGTGCGGCACCGACGACCCCGACTCCCCCGACTTCGAGCGCGTCGTGTGCTCGCGACCGCACTCCTGGCGCGCGATCCAGGTCGTCGCGTTCGAGGAGGGGCGCTATCCCGGCGTCCAGGCCGTCCGCGACGCCGGCCAGACCCCCTGTGAGGACGCCGGGCGCGCCGTCGCCGACGACGCCCTCAACTTCCAGTGGGGCTACGAGGGCCCCAGCGCCGCCCAGTGGGCCTCCGGGCAGACCTACGGTCGGTGCTGGGCGCCGGACTGATCGGGTCGCGGTTTGGTCACCAACCGCACGTTTCGGCCCCGTCGGGCTGCGGTTTGTGACCAAACCGCAGGGTCCGAGACCCGCGTGCCGCGCCGACCTCCAAGCCCCGCAGGCGGTCAGAAGCCGAGCTTGCGGAGCTGGCGGGGGTCGCGCTGCCAGTCCTTGGCGATCTTGATGTGCAGGTCGAGGTAGACCGGGGTGCCCAGGAGGGCCTCGATCTGGAGGCGGGCGGCCTTGCCCACGTCGCGCAGGCGGGCGCCCTTGTGGCCGATCATGATCCCCTTCTGGGAGTCGCGCTCGACGTAGAGGTTGGCGTGGATGTCGAGCAGCGGCCGGTCGGCGTCACGCCCCTCGCGCAGGCCCATCTCCTCGACCACGACGGCGATCGAGTGCGGGAGCTCGTCGCGGACACCTTCGAGGGCGGCCTCGCGGATCAGCTCGGCCACGATCGCCTCCTCGGGCGCGTCGCTGAGGTCACCGTCGGGGTAGAGCTGGGGGCCGACGGGCAGCAGCCCGACCAGGAGGTCCTGGAGGAGCGAGACCTGGTCGTCCGCCTTGGCGGAGACCGGCACGATCTCGGCCCACTCGATGCCCGCCCCGGCGCCGGCCTTCTGGATGTCGAGGAGGTGCTGGCCGATCTGCTCACCGGTGGCGAGGTCGGTCTTGGTGGCGATGGCGACCTTGATGGTGCGCTTGACCTTGGCCATCTCGGCGATGATGAAGCGGTCGCCGGGGCCGATCTTCTCGTTGGCCGGCAGACACACCGCGACCACGTCGACCTCGCCCAGCGTGGTCTTCACCAGGTCGTTGAGCCGCTCGCCGAGCAGGGTGCGCGGGCGGTGCAGGCCGGGGGTGTCGACGAGGATCAGCTGCGCGTCGGGACGGTGCACGATGCCGCGCACGACGGTGCGCGTGGTCTGCGGCTTCGAGGAGGTGATGACCACCTTGCTGCCGACCAGGGCGTTGGTGAGCGTCGACTTGCCGGCGTTGGGGCGTCCGACGAACGACACGAAGCCGCTCTTGTGCTCCTCCAGGGGCGGGCTCGCGGGGGTCTCGGGCTGGTCGTGCTCGGGGTCAGGCATCTCGCACCTTGTCGTAGTCGGACCAGATCTCGTCGTCGCTCTTGCCTGCCGCCTTGCCCGCGCGCCAGATCGGTCCGGGGTCGACCGCGCGCGGTTGACGGGCGGTGCCGCCGCGCCAGTAGCCCATGACGTCGTAGGCCGTGCTGGGCAGGCGGCGCTCACGCATCAGGTGCTTGCGGACCGCCCGCATCTGCGCCGACTCCCCCGCCATCCAGAAGTAGCCGTCACCGGCCGGCCACTCGATCGACTCCACGACCGAGGCCAGCCGGCTCTCGCCGTCGTGGGGGGCGTCGAGCCAGTGCACGGAGGTGTGGTCCGGGAGATAGTCGGCGAGGTCGTCGGGCACCTCGGCCCAGACGTACGTCGGGACCCGCACCGTGTCGGCGATGCGCGCCATGGCGGGCATCGCGGTCAGGTCGCCCACCAGGATCAGCCACCCGGCGTCGGCCGGCATCGCGAAGGAGCCCTTCGGCTCGGTGAGCGTCACGCCCTGACCGACGCAGTCCCCCTGCACCCACTCGGTGACGAGGCCGGCGTCGTGGACGACGACGTCGATCACGAGCTCACCGTCGTCCCAGGAGCGCACGGTGTAGTAGCGGCTCTGGAACTGGCCGGGGACGACGAGACCCACCCACTCGTCCGGGATGCCGGTGGAGGTGAAGTCGGCCAGGCCGGGACCGCCGAGCACGAGGCGGCTCAGGTGGTCGGAGACCCGGACGCGACGCAGCACCTGCGCGTCGTACTGCCGGGCCTTGGTGCTCACCCCAGGACTGTAGTGGTCGTCGGCCGGGAGACCCGATCGCGGCCCTGTGGTGGCTCAGGTCGTGGAGGTCTCGGTCACGCTGCCGCGGGGATCCCCACGGTGGACCACCACGCCCGGACCGCCGAGGTCGTGCAGGGCCGCGAGGTCGCCCTCGGCCACCCGCTCGGCCTCGCCGAGGACGACGGCCGCCTCGAGACCACGAGAGCCGGAGGCGACCGCCATGGCCACGCAGACCTGGACCGCCGACAGCGCCAGCGACGGGAGCGCCACCGACGCGGCCGCGTAGGTGCGACCGTCGGCGTCGCGGATGGCGGCGCCCTCCGCGGCTCCGGTGCGGGCGCGGGTGGCGCGGGCGAGGGTGACGAGCTTGGCGTCCTCGGTGCTGAGGTCACTCATGGGGCGGACTCCATCTCGGCGGTGGGTGCGGCGCTGCTGTGGGCGTTGGCGCCATGGCCGGCGTTGCCGCCGTTGCCCCCGTTGTTGCTGCCCCCGTTGCCGTTGCCCCCGTTGCCGGAGGTGGCGTTGCCGTGGGCGGGCGGCTCGGGGGTCGGGTCGACCCGGGTGATCAGGACCGTACCGACCTTGTTGCGCCGCCCCGAGGCGTCCTCGGCCACGAACCGGAGCCCGTGGGCCTCGATGACGGAGCCGGGGATCGGGACCCGGCCGAGGTGCTTGGCCATCAGGCCGCCCACGCTGTCGACGTCCTCCTCCTCGACATCGAAGCCGAAGAGCTCGTCGAGGTCGTCGACGGGATAGCGCGAGGAGACCCGCACGACGCTGTCGTCGAGCGTCTCGATCTCGATCTCGTCCTCGTCGTACTCGTCGGTGATCTCGCCGACGATCTCCTCCAGGAGGTCCTCGATGGTGATCAGCCCGGCCGTGCCGCCGTATTCGTCCACGACGATCGCGACGTGCTGCCGGCGCGCCTGCATCTCGCGCAGGAGGTCGTCGACGGGCTTCGACTCGGGCACCCAGTGCACCGGTCGCATGACCTCCTCGATGCGCTCGGTGAACTCCACGTCGGGCGCCTCGAAGTCACGACGCACGATGTCCTTGAGGTAGGCGAAGCCGCGGATGTCGTCGAGGTTCTCGCCGATGACGGGGACGCGGGAGTATCCGCTGCGCAGGAAGAGCGACATCGTCTGTCGCAGGTTCTTGAAGTTCTCGATGTAGACGACGTCGTTGCGCGGGACCATCACCTCGCGCACGGAGGTGTCGCCGAGCTCGAAGACCGAGTGGATCATCTTGCGCTCACCCGACTCGATCAGCGCCGAGGCCTCCGCCATGTCGACCATCTCGCGCAGCTCGGTCTCGCTGGAGAACGGCCCCTCGCGGAAGCCACGGCCGGGGGTGATCGCGTTGCCGACCACGATCAGCACCCGGGGCAGGGGGCCGAGCACGGTGGTGAACAGGGCGAGCGGACCGGCCGAGAGCAGGGCGACGGTCTCGGAGTGCTGACGCCCCAGGGTGCGGGGAGCGACCCCGATGACCACGAACGACACGACCAGCATCGAGCCGATCGCGACCAGCACGGAGAGGATCCACGAGCCGTCGACGAGCTCGTCGATCTGCAGGGTCACCAGCACGATCGCGGAGATCTCGCACAGCAGGCGCAGGAACAGTGCGGTGTTGAGGTAGCGCGGGGCGTCGTCGAGCAGCACCACCAGGCGCTGCGAGCCGGCCCGCTCCTCGGCGACCAGCTCGAGGGCCCGCGCCTTGGAGAACGACGCCAGCGCCGCGTCGACGGCGGTGAACAGGCCGGCCAGGAGGACCAGGACCGCCGCGGTGAGCAGCAGGCCCACGTCGCCGGAGCTCATGTCTCGGGCGTCGGCGAGGACGCGGGGGTGCGCCACGCGGCGAGGAGCCGGTCCTGGAGTCCGAACATCTCGGCATGCTCCTCAGGCTCGGCGTGGTCGTAGCCGAGCAGGTGCAGGATGCCGTGCACCGTCAGCAGCTCGACCTCCGCGGCGGTGCCGTGCCCGGCCTCGGCGCCCTGGCGCTCGGCGATCGCCGGGCACAGCATCAGGTCACCGAGCACGCCCTCCTCGGGCTCCTCGTCGACCAGCCCGGGGCGCAGCTCGTCCATGGGGAAGGCGAGCACGTCGGTCGGGCCCTCCTTCTCCATCCACTGCTCGTTGAGCTGGGCGATGGTGTCCTCGTCGACGGCCTTGATGCAGAGCTCGGCCAGCGGGTGCACCCGCATCTGGTCCATCACGAAGCGCGAGAGCCGGGCCAGGGCGGTGACGTCGAGGTCGAGACCCGACTCGTTGAGCACCTCGATGCTCATCTCGCTCACTGCCGCTCGCCGCGCGGGGCGGCCTGCAGGCCACCGCGGGCGTCGAACTCGTCGTAGGCCTGGACGATCTTGCCGACCAGGCGGTGCCGCACGACGTCGCTGGCGGTCAACCGGTTGAAGGAGATGTCCTCGACCTCGTCGAGGATGCCCTCGATGACCCGCAGGCCCGACTTGGTGCCGCTGGGCAGGTCGACCTGCGTCACGTCGCCGGTGACGACGATCTTGGAGCCGAAGCCGAGCCGGGTGAGGAACATCTTCATCTGCTCCGGAGAGGTGTTCTGCGCCTCGTCGAGGATGATGAACGAGTCGTTGAGCGAGCGACCACGCATGTAGGCGAGGGGCGCGACCTCGATGGTGCCGGAGGCCAGCAGCTTGGGGATCGTCTCGGGGTCGATCATGTCGTGCAGCGCGTCGTAGAGCGGACGCAGGTAGGGATCGATCTTCTCGCTGAGCGTGCCGGGCAGGAAGCCCAACCGCTCGCCCGCCTCGACCGCGGGCCGGGTCAGGATGATCCGGTTGACGTTCTTGCTGGTGAGCGCCTGGACGGCCTTGGCCATCGCCAGGTAGGTCTTGCCGGTGCCGGCGGGACCGATCCCGAAGGTGATGGTGTGCTTGTCGATGGCGTCGACGTAGCGCTTCTGGTTGAGCGTCTTGGGGCGGATGGAGCGTCCGCGGTTGCTCAGGATGTTGAGGCTGAGCACGTCGGCGGGCCGCTCGGTCGTCTCGGCCCGCAGCATGGTGTGGACCCGCTCGACGGTCTCCGAGGTGAGCCCCTGACCGGTGCGCAGGATCGTGACGAGCTCGTCGATGAGACGCTCCGCGAGCGCGATCTCCCCGGGCTCGCCGCGCAGCGTGACGCGGTTGCCGCGCACGTGGATCTCGGCGTCGAACGCACCTTCGATGATGCCGAGGTGCTCGTCGCCGGGCCCGAGGAGGCTGACCATGTTGATGCTGTTGGGCACGACGACCACGTGCTTGGTCGTGTGCTTCTCCCGCGGCGTGGAGCGGTCGGTGGTGCTGTCAGTCATGGGTGCCCTGGCGGGCGGCCTTTCGGTCGACGAGGAACGGCGCCCTCCATGCTACGGGAGCAGGGCACGGGCGCCCACCTGGTCGTGCCCGTACCGTAGGGACATGCCGGAGCGGGACGAGTACGACGAGGACTGGGATCCCGAGGTGAGCCCCGACCAGGCTCCTCCCTACTGGTTCAACGGCCAGCACCTGCCGCCCCACGCCCGCGCGATGGGATTGACCCACCACGTGCCCGACGGCGCGCTGCTGGACTTCGCCGGCTCGCTGGACAGCAGCAAGCGCCGCCACAAGATCACCGCATGGGTGCATGCTGGTGGTCTTCGGGCTGCCGGTGGTCTTCGCGATCCTGCGGCTCGTGTCGGTGATCCTCCCCGGCTGAGCCGCGAGTCGCGGGCTACTCGTCGTCGAAGGCGACCGAGAGCATCCCCAGGCACATCTCGTCGGTCGTGCCCTCGCCCCACACGACGTACTTGTCCTCGCGCTGGGACTCGAAGGCCGGCAGCTTGTCGCGTAGCCACTGCACGTGCGTGCAGGTGACCTTGACGGTGTCGAAGGGGTCGAGGTGGACCGGCTCGACGGCGCGGGAGCCCTGGTCGTCGAAGTTCCACGGCTTGATGTCCAGCACGGTGCGGGCAGCCGGGGTGCCGGGGTTGGTCTCGATCGTGATGCGGCGCCCCAGCAGGTGCATGTGACCGGCGACGCCGTAGACGGTCATCCCGCGCCCGAGGGTGCGCACGCACGAGCTGGTGTCAGAGGGATCGGGCTCGCTGCCGCAGAGCAGGTGCAGCACGTTGGCGGTCGCGCCGCCCGACGGACCCATGCGCGCCTGCTCGTCGGCGATGGCCGCGTCGCGGTCGCAGAGCGGACCGTCGCTGCGACCCGGGCGGCAGGGCATCTCGACCGGCGCGGGCATCAGGAACGTGTGGAGCCCGGTGATGTCCGGCGCCTTGTCGGTGATGCGCAGCTGGGTCGAGCTCATGTCGGCGCTGGCGCCGGCGAGGAGGTTGTAGTGGACCTGCATGACGATCCGCGAGCCCTTGGGCAGGTCGGTGCCGAAGCCCTTGCGCGTCACGGTCTCCTCGCCACCGGGCGCCCAGGCGCCGAGCCAGTTGGCGTCGTCGATGTTGCCGAAGTCGCCCGAGAGACCGGTCCCGCCGAAGCAGGTCCAACCCTGCTCGTCGCTCTGGTCGTCCATGTCCTCGGCCTCGGCGACCTGGTCGGGCGAGACGCGGAACAGGATCACGTGGTGGACCACGTCGGGGTTGCCGGGGACCACGTTGGTGCCGGTGAGGTAGCTGTCGCGGGCGAGCCCGGGGTCGAGCAGGAAGCAGCGGTAGTCGTCGGTGCCGACACCCGTCGGTGGGGACGGGGTGTAGGTCGTCGGCATCGTCATCGTGACGCGGTCCTCACCGCGGCGCAGCGGCAGCAGCGGACCTGGGTCGGGAGCGGCGTGGTGGGCCGCCCCGCCGGCCGCGTCGGCCGGCTCGTCGACCTGCTGGCCCGCGGGGGCGCTGGACGGCGCCTCGGAGGTCGCGGTCACACCGGCATCGGAGCCAGAGCAGGCGCTCAGCACGAGAGCGAGGGCTGCTGCCCCGAGCCACGGCGAGGGACGCCGGCTCATCCCGGGGGCCAGGTCAGCGGACGCCCGGCGAGGACGTGGAGATGGGTGTGGAACACCGTCTGACCGGCGCCCGCGCCGGTGTTGAACACCAGCCGGTAGTCGCTGTGGCCCTCGGCCGCGGCGACGGCGGCGGCCGTGCTCACCAGCTCGGCCGAGGCGACGGGGTCACCCGCGGCCAGCGCGGCAGCGTCGGCGTAGTGACCCTTGGGCACGACCAGCACGTGCAGGGGCGCCTGGGCCGCGATGTCCCGGAACGCCACGGTCCGCTCGGTGCTGTGCACGATCTCGGCGGGGATGTCCCCGGCGACGATCTTGCAGAAAAGGCAGTCCTCCACGAGTGCTGTGCTCCCTCCCAGAAGTCAGGTCGGCATCCTGTCACGAAACCGGGGCCGAGCCGAGGTGAACCCCGGGCCCGACCTGCGCGTGCAACTAACGTGATGACCCATGCGAGCACCCGGGAACCGGCGGTGACCGACCGTCCGTCGTGGAGCGCCGACGAGGCACTCGACGAGCTCTACGCCGCCCACTGGCGCCAGCTGGTGCGCCTCTCGACCCTGCTGGTCCGCGACACCGGCACCGCCGAGGAGGTCGTGCAGGACGCCTTCGTCGCGATGCACGGCCGCTGGGCGCGGCTGCGCGAGCCCGACAAGGCGCTGGCCTACCTGCGTCAGGCGGTGGTCAACGGCTCACGCTCGGTGCTGCGCCATCGCGGCGTCGTGGCCCGTCACGCGTCCTCGCAGCTGCCGGCGGCCTCCCGCGTCGGCAGCGACGACACGGCCGACTCACTCTCCCGGCGTGAGGCCGTCCTCGACTCCCTGCGCTCGTTGCCCGAGCGGCAGCGCGAGGTCCTCACGCTGCGCTACTACCTCGACCTCCCGGAGGTGGAGATCGCCGAGGCCCTCGGCATCAGCCGGGGCGCCGTCAAGAGCCACGCCTCCCGCGGGTCCGCCACGCTGCGCGCCCTGCTCGCCGACCACCTGACCGGAGACCTGTGATGACCGAGCACCCCCGCGACGAGCAGCTGGCCCGTCTGATCTCCGACGCGGCGTCGAGCATCGAGCCGGACGACCGACTGGCCGAGATCCGGTCGCGCACGGCGCTCGCCCCCCGACGCACGCGTTGGTATGCCGCCGGCGGCGCCTCGCTGCTCGCCGCGGCCGCGGTCGTGACCGTGGCACTCGTGACCGGCCCGTCCTCCCCCACCGCCGAGCCCGGACCTGCCGGGGACCCTTCCCCCACCGTGAGCGACCCCGCGCCGACCACCCAGCCCAGCCCCTCGACCAGCTCGACGACGGGCCCGACGGCGGGCCCGACGGCGGGCGACGGCGGAGAGGTCACGTCGTACCCGGTCTTCTACGTGGGTGACACCCCTCGCGGACCCCGGCTCTACAGCGAGACCCGCGAGGCGGCCGGCGCTCGCGACCTGCTGGACGCCCTGCGGCTGCTGGAGACGCAGCCGCAGGATCCCGACTACCGCTCCCTGTGGCCCGAGGGCAGCTTCGCCGCCGCCAGCTTCGACGGCGTCGGTGCGGACGGCCAGCTCGGGGTGGTCCTGGCCGACGCGTCGCTGCGCGACCGACCGAAGGACCTGACCGAGGAGGAGGCCCGGATGGCCGTCGAGTCGGTCATCTGGACCCTCCAGGGGGCTGCGTCCACCGCAGACCCGGTGGCCGCTCCCGTGCAGTTCTCCTTCGACGGCAACCCGATCGACCAGGTCTACGGCGTGCCGACGTCAGAGGGGCTCGCAGCAGGCTCGTCGGAGACCGTCCAGGCCCAGATGAACATCGCCGCACCGGCCGAGGGCGCCACGGTGTCCGGCTCGTTCGTGGCCGAGGGACGCAACAACGGCTTCGAGGCGACGATGACCTGGACCGTCACCGACGCCTCCGGGACGGTCGTCCTGGACGGCTTCGCGACCGCCGAGGGCTGGGGCGAGGGCGGCCTGTTCCCCTGGCGCACCGGCCGGATCGACGTCTCGGGCCTGGCCCCGGGCCGCTACACCTTCACCGCAGCCAACGACGATCCGTCCGGCGGCGCCGAGGGGTTCGGACCCGACTCCGACACGCGCTCGATCATCGTCGAATAGTCCACCGACGCCGACAGGATGGGTCCCATGCATGCTCTCCCCGCTCGTTCCTTCTCCCTCGCCGTGGCCGGCCTGGTCGCCGCCGCGACGCTGGCCGGCTGCGCCACCGACACCGACCCGGTCGCCGACGACCCCGCGCCCACGAACGTCCCCAGCTCTCCCTCCACGAGCACGTCGAGCGACGCGCCGACCGAGCCCGCCCCGAGCGAGACCTCCGACGCCCCGGCCGACACCGTGGTCGCTCCGGTCTACTTCGTCGGCGACACCCCCATGGGCCAGCGCCTCTTCCGCGAGTTCCGCGCCGTCGAGGCCGACAACCCGCTCGCCGAGGCGGCCGCGCTGTCGGTTGCCGGTGACTCGCTCGACCCCGACTACGGCACCCTCTTCTCCGGCGGCGGCCTCGCCTCGGTGACCTACGACGCGGCCACCTCCCGCTTCGTCGTCGAGCTCGCGGACGGCGGCCTCACCACCGCCCCCGAGGGCATGAGCGCCAAGCAGGCCCGCCTGGCGGCCCAGCAGCTGGTCTACACGCTCCAGGGCGTCCAGCAGGAGCGGGCTCCGCTCGTCGTCACCCTCGACGGGGCTCCCACGACGCTGCTCGGGATCGACACCTCCGCCGGCGTCACGAACGCGCCCCAGCTCGACGTGCTGAGCCTGGTCAACGTGACCTCGCCGGAGCAGGGTGCAAGCGTCACCGGCACCTTCACCGCGAGCGGCGTCGCGAGCTCGTTCGAGGCCACCGTGCCGTGGGAGGTCCGCCAGGGTGACACGGTCGTGCTCGACGGCTTCGCGACGGCCGAGGGCTTCATGGACCAGCTCTATCCCTGGGAGACCGAGGTCGACGTCTCGGGCCTGGCCCCGGGCGACTACACGTTCGTGGCGCTCACCGACGACCCGTCCGGCGGCGAGGGCCCCGGCCCGTTCGTCGACACCAAGGCGATCACCGTCGGGTGAGGCTCGGGGCACGTCGGCTCAACCGCACGTTGCTGCAGCGCCAACACCTGCTGGAGCGCGCGGAGCTGACGCCTGAGGAGGCGTGCCACCACCTCCTCGGCCTCCAGGCCCAGGACAACCTGCCGCCGTACCTCGCCCTCGCGGCCAGGCTGTCCACCTTCGACCCCTACGACGTGAGCCGCGGGCTCGTGGACCGCTCGCTCGTGCGGTTGGTGACGATGCGCGGCACGGTCCACCTGCTCGTGGCCGACGACGCGCTGGCCCTGCGCACCTGGACCCAGCCCCGGGTGGAACGGGAGCTGCGCAGCATCCCGGGGCTCCACGGCATCGATCGCGAGCAGGTCGACGCCGCGGTGGCCGAGGCCCTCGCCCCGGGACCCCTGTCCTTGAAGGCCCTGGGCACGGCTCTCGCCGGGCGTCTTCCCGGGGTCTCGCCCGCCGCGCTGGGCCAGCTGGCCCGCGTCACCGCTCCCCTCGCCCAGCTGCCACCCCGGGGGGCGTGGAAGGAGTCCGGTGGCGTCGTCCACCAGCACGTCGGCCGCTGGGTCGGGCGTCCGCTGGTCGCGCCGGACCCCGCCGACATCGTGACGCGCTACCTGCGGGCCTTCGGTCCGGCGACCGCGGCCGATGTCACTGCCTGGTCGGGGCTCACCCGGCTGGGCCCGGTGCTGGCCGCGGCGCCCGACCTGGTCCTGCACGAGGACGAGCACGGCAGGACCCTCTACGACGTGCCCGACGGGGCGGTGGCGGACGGCGGCGAGCCGGCCCCCGTACGACTCCTCGGCTGCTACGACAACCTCTGGCTCTCCCACGCCGGCCGCGACCGCGTGACCGACCCGGAGAAGCGCAAGGCATGGATGGGCGTCAACGGCGGTGTGGCGCACACGATGTTCGTCGACGGGATGCTCGAAGGTCTGTGGCGGGTCGAGGCCGGCCGGGTGCGGGTGGTCGAGACCCTGCGGCCGCTGTCCCGGTCGGAACGGGCCGAGCTCGACGAGGAGATCGCGCGCGTCGAGGCACTGCTCGCGCGCTGAGGTCAGGTCCAGCGGCCCGTCCGCGCCAGCAGCGCCGCGCAGGCGGCGACCCCGGCGGTGGACGTGCGCAGCACCTCCGCGCCGAGGCGGACGCTGAGGGCACCGGCACCCACGAACAGGTCGACCTCGTCGGCGCTCAACCCGCCCTCCGGCCCGACGACGACCAGGATCGTGCCGGAGACCGGGACGTCCACGCCGGCGAGGGGAACCCCGGCTCCCTCGTGGAGCACGACCGCGAGGTCGGCGCCTGCCACGAGGGCGGCGACGTCGGCGGTCGAGGCGAGGTCCAGGACGCTCGGGTGCCAGGTACGACGCGCCTGCTTGGCGGCCTCGCGGGCCGTCGAGCGCCAGCGGGTCAGCGACTTGGCGGCACGCTCGCCCTTCCAGACGGCCACGCTGCGCGCGGCGGCCCAGGGCACGATGCGGTCGACGCCGATCTCGGTGAGCACCTCGACGGCCAGCTCACCGCGGTCGCCCTTGGGCAACGCCTGGACGACGACCAACGACGGCTCCGGTCGGGCCGCCGTCGCGACCGTCTCGGCGACCACGGAGAAGACCCGCTTGCCGGTCGCCGTGACGGCACCGGTCACCGACCGGCCCTCGCCGTCGGTCAGCACCACCTGCTCCCCCACGCGCAGCCGGCGTACGGCGACCGCGTGGTGGGCCTCGTCGCCCTCGACAGTCAGGTCGTCGCCGACCGACACGCCCCCGAGGGGTGGGACCAGGTGGACCGGCAGGCTCATCCGTGCTGGTTGAACGCGTCGCGCAGACGCCCGAAGACGGACTTGGCGGACGTGCTGCTGACCTGGCCGGTCGGGGTCTCCTCACCGCGGATCGCGGCGAGCTCGCGCAAGAGCTCCTCCTGGCGCGGGTCGAGCCGGACGGGCGTCTCGACGATGACGGTGACGACCAGGTCGCCCCGACCGCCGCGCAGCCCCGGGACCCCGCGCCCGCGCAGGAGCTGTTGGGTGCCGGACTGGGTGCCGGGACCCACCTCGAGCTCGAAGTCGGTCTCCACCCCCGAGTCGGCGCCCTGCTCGACGTCGGCCTCCAGGGTGGGCAGCGTCAACGTGGTGCCCAGCGCGGCGGCGGTCATCGGCAGCGTCACGGTGGAGTGCAGGTCGTTGCCGTGGCGGGTGAACGTCGGGTGCTCGGTGACGTGGATCTCGACGTAGAGGTCGCCGGCCGGTCCCCCGCCGGAGCCCACCTCGCCCTGCTCGCTGAGCTGGACGCGGGTGCCGTTGTCGACGCCCGCGGGGATCTTGACGGTCAACGAGCGTCGCGAGCGGACCCGGCCGTCGCCGGCGCAGTCGCGGCAGGGCTCGGGGATGATCGAGCCGAAGCCCCGGCAGGCCGCGCAGGGGCGCAGCGTGCGGATCTCCCCCAGGAACGAGCGCTGCACGTGAGCGACCTCGCCGGCCCCCCGACAGGTCTCGCACGGGATCGGGTGGCTGCCGGGAGCGGCACCCTCGCCGTCGCAGGTGGTGCAGAGCACGGCCGTGTCGACCTTGAGCTCCTTGGCGACACCGAAGGCGGCGTCGGCCAACGAGATCTCGATGCGGATCAGCGCGTCCTGGCCACGACGCACGCGTGAGCGTGGGCCGCGTCCCTGACCGCCGCCGCCCGCTCCCGGCTGACCGCCGAAGAAGGCGTCCATGATGTCGGTGAACGAGAAGCCGGCCCCCTGGCCGAAGCCGGCCTGGCCGCCGCCGAACGGGTCGCCGCCGCGGTCGTAGGCGGCGCGCTTCTGGGCGTCGGAGAGGACCTCGTAGGCGCGCGAGACCTCCTTGAACTTCTCCTGCGTCTCCGGGTCGGGGTTGACGTCGGGGTGCAGCTGACGCGCGAGACGGCGGTAGGCCTTCTTGATGGCGTCGCCATCCGCGTCGCGGGCGACACCGAGGAGCTCGTACAGGTCCTGGCTCAACGTGGGTGTCCTTCTCTGGTCTCGATCGGGCAGGTGGGGCTGACGGGGTGGATGGCGGGCCGGATGACGGGGCGGATGACGGGGCGCATGACAGGGCGGATGACGGGACTCAGGCCTCGTCGAGGATGCGCGAGACGTAGCGCGCGACCGCGCGGACGGCGGTCATCGTGCCGGGGTAGTCCATGCGGGTCGGCCCGACGACCCCGAGGGTCGCGAGCGCGTCGTCCTGCGGCCCGTAGCCGGTGGCGACCACGCTGGTCGCCGCGAGCTGCTCGTAGGGCCCCTCCGCCCCGATGCGGACCGTCACCATGCCGCCGCTCGTCGACTCGCCGAGCAGCTTGAGCAGCACCACGTGCTCCTCCAGCGCCTCGAGCAGCGGACGCACCGCCGAGTCGAAGCTGTCGCCGTAGCGGGCCAGGTTGGCGGCGCCGCCGACCGCGATGCGCTCGTCGGAGCGGTAGTCGCTCATGGCGTCGGCCAGGGCGTCGACGACCGGCGCGGCGTAGACCGCCAGCGGGCTGGTCACCGGCTGCTCACGCAGCCCCCGCAGGGCCGTCACCGCGTCGGCGATGACCTGGCCGGTGGCGGTCTGGTTGACCCGCAGCCGCAGGTCGGCCAGCACGTCGTCGTCGAGGTCGGCGTCGAGGTCGACCAGACGCTGCTCGACCCGTCCGGTGCTGAGGATGAGCACGGCGAGCAACCGCCGGGGCGCCAGCGCGACCAGCTCGACGTGTCGCACCGTCGAGCGCGAGAGGGTGGGGTACTGCACGACCGCGACCTGGCGGGTGAGCTGCGAGAGCACGCGCACCGAGCGCTGCACGACGTCGTCGAGGTCGACGGCCCCGTCGAGGAACGTCGAGACCGCGCGCTTCTCGGCCACGCTCATCGGCTTGACGGTGGTGAGCCGGTCGACGAAGAGCCGGTAGCCCTTGTCGGTCGGCACGCGACCGGCGCTGGTGTGCGGCTGGGTGATGTAGCCCTCGTCCTCGAGCGCGGCCATGTCGTTGCGCACCGTGGCCGGCGAGACACCGAGCCGGTGCCGCTCGACGAGCGCCTTGGAGCCGACGGGCTCCTCCGTGGCGACGTAGTCCTCCACGATCGCGCGGAGCACGGCCAGTCGTCGTTCCTCCTGCATGCTCGCCTCCTCCGCTGCTGGGCCGACGGTGCGGTGCCTGGGGGCTCGCGTGATCCTCTGGCACTCCGTCGCGGTGAGTGCCAATGCTACAAGGCGGCGCGGCGGCGACCGACTCCTCGTCACGTGACGCGGTGCACGTCCGCCGCACTGGTGACCGGTGGGCCCGGCTGGCCACCTACGCTGGCCCGATGGGGTTCATCGAGGTCGCCGACCGGGTCTGGGTCGCGCGACACGCGTGGTTCGACGTCAACGTCACGCTGGTGGGCGGCTCGACGGGGCTGATGGTCGTGGACACCCACGCCTCCAGCCTCGCGGCCCGCGGGGTCGTCGACGACATCCGGGCGCTGGGCGTCGGCGAGGTCACCGCGATCGTCAACACCCACGAGCACTTCGACCACACCTTCGGCAACCACGAGCTGCGCACCGCCTACGGGGAGGTGCCGATCCACGCCCACGAGAGCGCCGCCGAGCAGACCGTGGCCGCCGGTGACCGGGCCAAGGCCGACTACCGGTCCCGGGACGCCGACCCGCACCGCGACGAGGTGCTGGAGACCCCCGTCGTCCCGGCCGACCACGCCTTCTCGTCCGCGGTGGCCCTCGATCTCGGCGACCGTCTCGTCGAGCTGGTCCACCCTGGGCGCGGGCACACGGCCGGGGACCTCGTCGTACGCGTGCCGGACGCCGACGTGCTGCTCGCCGGTGACCTGGTCGAGGAGTCCGGCGACAGTGGCGGGGTGCCGGGCTTCGGCGACGACTGCTTCCCGCTGGAGTGGCCCCTGAGCCTCGACATCGTGCTCGGCCTGACGACCATGGCCAGCGTCGTCGTGCCCGGGCACGGCGCGGTCGTCGACCGCGAGTTCGTCGAGGTCCAGCGCAACCAGATCGGGATCCTGGCCGAGACCACCCGCGACCTCGCCTCGCGCGGCGTCCGGCTCGAGGACGCCGTGGCCGCCGGCGAGTGGCCCTTCCCCGTCGAGCGGCTCGGCTCGGCCGTGCGCCGGATCTACGAGCAGCTGCCCCGCAGCCAGAAGCGGCTGCCCCTCATCTAGCACCTCCCCGCGCGTCCTCATCTTCGTGGGTGAGTCGCCGCTGCGGTGTCGCGGCTAGGTTCGGAGGATGAGCGAGACCGAGAACGAGCCCGAGATCGGCATCAGTGACGACAAGCTGCCCGATGACCTGAAGCCCGGCGAGGACAACCCGCTGGCCGAGGGCCTCGGCGACGACGAGACCGTCGACGACCTGCTGACCGGCGGCAAGCCCGCCGAGGAGAGCGAGGACGCCGACGACCCCGAGCAGGCCGGCCCCGCGCAGGCCCAGCCCGAGAAGGCGGAGTCAGGGCAGGCGGAGTCAGACGGGTCACAGCAGGGCTGAGCGCGGCGCGGCGGCACCCCGGCGTCGGGGAGCGCCCCTAGCGTGGGCGTCGTGAACGACCGTTACGGCAGCGACGTCCTCTCCGGCGACTGGAAGGTCCCCCAACGGGGCCGCGCGGCCGAGACGCCCTCCGAGCTGGGCATGGTGGTCGAAGAGGTGACCACGGACTGGGTCGGCGAGATCGTCGCGATCGACCGCGACCTGGACACCCTCACCCTCGAGGACCGTCGCGGCCGCCGGCGCACGTTTCCCCTCGGACCCGGCTTCCTCCTCGAGGGCCGCCCCGTGATCCTCACCCGGCCGGTGCGCGCCGGGGCGCCGGCAGCCCCCACCCGCACGGCTTCCGGCTCGGTCGCCGTCCACGGCGCCAAGGCCCGCGTCGCCCGTGCCAGCCGCATCTTCGTCGAGGGCCGCCACGACGCCGAGCTCGTCGAGAAGGTGTGGGGCGACGACCTGCGCCTGGAGGGTGTCGTCGTCGAGTACCTCCAGGGCGTCGACGACCTCGTCGAGCACCTGCGCGACTTCGATCCCGGGCCCGAGCGTCGTGTCGGGGTCCTGGTCGACCACCTGGTCGCCGGCTCCAAGGAGAGTCGGATCGCCCAGCAGGTGGCAGCCTCACCCGTCGGCCGTCACGTGCTGGTCGTGGGTCACCCCTTCATCGACGTGTGGGCCGCGGTCAAGCCCGATCGGATCGGTGTCGCCGCCTGGCCCGACGTGCCCCGCAGCATCGAGTGGAAGAAGGGCATCTGCCGCGCCTTCGGCTGGCCGCACGCGGAGCAGGCCGACATCGCCCGCGCCTGGCAGCACATCCTGTCGCGCGTGCAGTCCTACGACGACCTCGAGCCGGCCCTGCTGGGTCGCGTCGAGGAGCTCATCGACTTCGTGACCGGGTCCGACTGAGCGCTGCTCCGGCGCGGTTGCTGGGTCTCGACGCCGCCTCGCTGACGCTCGGCGGGCTCGACCACCGAACGGACGCTCGACCGACCGAACGGACGCTCGACGGCTCGACGCACTCGAACGCTCGGCGGGCTCGACCACCGAACGGACGCTCGACGGTCTCGACGCCGCCTCGCTGACGCTCGGCGGGCTCGACCACCGAACGGCGGGCTCGACCCCGGATGGACGGGCGCGGGCGAGGTTCGTCAGCTGCGGAGCATGTAGCCGTTGGCGTCCTTGGAGTCGCTGGCGAGCATGATGATCCCGTCGATGACCGGCCACAGCGCGCCGATGCCGCAGGTCAGGACCGTCACGAGCAGCTGGGCGATGCCGATGCCGCTGTCGCCGATGTAGAAGCGGCCGATGCCGAAGGGCACCAGGATCTGCAGCAGACCGGCGACGACCTTGGACTTGTCCGAGTAGGGGATGCCGGTGATCGGGTGCACGCCGTAGGGCGCGCCCGGGGCGGCCGGGCCGGCGCCGTAGGTCTGGTAGGGCATCTGGCCGTAGGGCGCCTGACCGTAGCCGGGCTGGGTCGGCTGGCCGTAGCCCTGCTGCTCGTAGGGCGGGGTCTGCGGCTCGCCGTAGGGCGGCGGCGGAGGCGGAGGCGGCGTCTGGCCGTAGGGCGAGTCGCCACCCGTGGGCTGGTTCGGCTCGTACGGGTTCTCGGGTCCCTGCGTCATGCACGCACCCTAAGCCCTGGCCGCTGCGGGTCGGCTCGACCGGTCGGTCAGGGGAGGAGGTCGCGGACGACGGCGTCGGCGAGCAGGCGGCCGCGGCGGGTGAGCACCAGCCGGTCGCCCGGGGACTCGAGCAGTCCGTCGCCCACCAGGGTCGAGACGGCGGCGAGGCCCGCGGGGTCCAGCACGTCCAGCGGCAGGCCGTCGCGCAGCCGCAGCTGGAGCAGCACCTGCTCGACGCGCCGGCTCTCGCCGTCGAGCACCTCACGCGCATGGGCCGGGCTGAGCCCGCGGCCCAACCGGTCGGCGTAGGCCACCGGGTGCTTGACGTTCCACCAGCGCACGCCCCCGACGTGCGAGTGGGCGCCGGGGCCCACCCCCCACCAGTCGCCGTCGGTCCAGTAGCCGAGGTTGTGCCGACAGCGCGCGGCGTCGTCGCGCGCCCAGTTGGACACCTCGTACCAGCCGAGCCCGGCCGCGAGCAGGCGGTCGTCGGCCACGTCGTACTTGTCGGCGAGGTCGTCCTCGTCCGGCATCGGCAGCTCGCCGCGGCGCACCCGCCGGGCGAGGGCGGTGCCGTCCTCGACGATCAGGCTGTACGCCGAGACGTGGTCGGGCGCGCAGGCGAGCGCCTCGTCGAGGGTGCGGGCCCAGTCGTCGAGCGACTCCCCCGGCGTGCCGTAGATGAGGTCGAGGCTGACCTGCTCGAAGCCCGCCTCGCGAGCCCACCGCACCACCTCGGGCACCCTGCGCGGGTCGTGGGTGCGGTCGAGGACCGCGAGCACGTGCGGGACGGCCGACTGCATCCCGAAGGAGATGCGGGTGAAGCCCGCCTCGCGCAGCGCGACCAGGTCGGCGGGGCTCACGCTGTCGGGGTTGGCCTCGGTCGTGACCTCGGCCCCGGGGGCCAGCCCGAACTCGTCGGAGATCGAGCCCAGCATGGCGCCCAGGTCGGCCGGCGCGAGCAGGGTGGGCGTGCCTCCCCCGACGAACACCGTGTCGACCCGGGCCTCGACATCGCCGAGGACGTGTCGTGCTCGGCGCACCTCGGCGACGGCGGAGGCCGCATAGCTGACGCGCGAGGCACCCGGGCCCAGCTCGTCGGCGGTGTAGGTGTTGAAGTCGCAGTAGCCGCAGCGCACCCGGCAGAAGGGCACGTGCACGTAGAAGCCGAACGGCCGCTCCCCGAGGCCGACCAGCGCGTGCGCTGGGAGCGACCCGTCCTCCGGGACGGGGTCGCCGGGAGGCAGGGCGGAGGGCACCGGACCATCCTCCCACCCGCCGTCCGGGCACCGGACGCGAGATGGGTGCCGGCGGTCTCCCGCCGACACCCATCCCGTCCACGCAGCCGGTGCGACTCCTCCGCGGAGACGCTCGGCGGCAGATCAGCTGTAGAACGCTGCGATGCGCTCCTCGTTGTTCTGCTGCACGACGTTGCGCTTGACCTTCATCGAGGGGGTCAGCTCACCGGACTCGATGCTCAGGTCGTGGTCGAGGATCTCCCACTTCTTGATGGTCTCCCACCGGTTGAGGCGGGCGTTGAGCTGCTCGACGTAACCGGTGACCATCGCGTGCGCCTTCTCGGACTTCACGACGTCGGTGTAGGAGTCTCCGGCCATGCCGTTCTCCTCGGCCCAGCCGACCATCGCGTCCGGGTCCAGCGTCACCAGGGCCACGACGAAGTTGCGGTCGTTGCCGAAGACCATGAACTGGCTGGCGTAGGGGCAGATCGCCTTGAAGTTGGCCTCGATCGCGGACGGCGCGATGTATTTGCCGCCCGAGGTCTTGAAGAGGTCCTTGATGCGACCCGTGATCGTGAGGAAGCCGTCGGCGTCGAGGCTGCCCTTGTCGCCCGTGCGCAGCCAGCCGTCCTCGGTGAGCGTCTTGGCCGTCTCCTCGGGCAGGTTGTGGTAGCCGTTCATCACGTGGGGGCCACGCAGCAGGACCTCGTCGCCCTCCCCGATCTTGACCTCGGTGCCGGGCAGGGCGCGGCCGACGGTGCCGATCTTGTTGTCGTCGGGGTGGTTGACCGTGGCACCCGCGGAGTTCTCCGTCATGCCGTAGCCCTCGAGGATCACGATGCCCGCGGCGTTGAACCACTCGGCGATCTCGCGGTTGAGGGCGGCCGATCCGGAGATGAAGAAGCGCACGCGTCCACCGAAGCGCTCACGGACCTTGCTGAAGACCAGCTTGTCGAAGAGGCCGTGCTGGACCTTGAGCATCAGCGGGACGGACTTGCCCTCACGCTTGCGACGCTCGACCTCGAGACCGACGGCGAAGGCCTTCTTGAAGATCTTCTCCTTGGCGCCGCCCTCGGCGGCCTGCATGGTCTGGATCCGGCCGTAGGCCTTCTCGAAGATGCGCGGAGCCGCGCCCATGAAGGTCGGCTTCACGATCGAGCAGTTCTCGACGATCTTGTCGACGCGGCCGTCGATGGCGGCGGCGAAGCCGCACGCCATCTGCGCGGACAGCAGCACCTTGCCGAACGAGTGCGACATCGGCAGCCAGCGGAACTCCAGGTCGTCCTCGGTGAGGATGCCCTGGACCTTGATCGACATGCCCTCGTAGACCCAGGACTTGTGCGTCAACCGCACGCCCTTGGGCCGACCGGTCGTGCCCGACGTGTAGATCAGCGTCGCGAGCTGGTCGGGCGCGATCGAGGCCGCCGTCGTCTCGATGATGTCGGGGTGCGCGGCCAGGTGGGCGTCTCCCAGGGCGGCCAGGTCGTCCATCGAGATGATCCAGTCACCGTCGGTCGTGCCGTCGAAGGTCACGACCTTCATCAGGTGCGGGAGCTCGGACTTGTGCTCGGTGAGCTTGGCGATCTGCTCGTCGTCCTCCGCGAAGACGACCCGGGACTCCGAGTCGCCGAGGATGTACGACGTGTCGGCGGCGTTGGTGGACGGGTAGACGGTGGTCGTGGCGCCACCGGCGCACACGATCGCGAGGTCCGCGAAGATCCACTCGTAGCGGGTCGAGGCGGCGATGCCGACCCGGTCCTCGGGCGCGAGCCCGAGCGAGAGGAGACCGGCCGCGAGGCTGCGCACGCGGTCGCCGGTCTGCTTCCACGTGATCGACGTCCAGTCCTCTCCCACGGGGTAGCGGAAGGCTTCGGAGTCGGGCGACGCGGCTACTCGGTCGAGGAACTGCACCGCCATGTTCTGCGTGAGGTTGTCGACGAAGGTCGTGTCGTAGTTGACGGGCATGCCACTCCTGGGTCAGGCCGAGACGGATGGTTGGAAGTAACCTAGATCACTATCGCTACCGACCGGTAGGCGCCTCCGCAGCAAGCCTCGACGCGCTCGACCTGACGGCCCACCTCACCGTGGGTGCCGTGAGCAGCGATGCCCCCAGCAGTATCGTCCCCAGCAGCAGCCAACCCACGGCTCCGAGGGCCAGCGGGAGCAGCGCGATGACGGTCGGGGCGAGGAACGAGCTGATCGAGAAGGTCATCCCCCACACGCCCTGGTACTGCCCCATCGCGTCCTCCGGCGGCAGCTCGAAGCCGAGCACGAACGACGCCGACGCCTGGGCCAGCTCACCCACCACGTGCAGCAGGGCCCCCGAGACGAGCAGCGTCGAGGCCAGCACGGCCGAGACCTGACCACTGAGGCCCAGCACGGCACAGGCCAGGAAGAACAGCACCCCCGCCAGCACGGTCGCGCGCACCGCCGCCTCGACGGTGACCACCCGACGCGCGACCGCCACCTGGGCGACCACGACCGTGACGGTGTTGACGACCATGAGCACCGCCACCAGCCAGCGCGGCGCGTCGGTCTCGTTGACCACCCACAGCGGGATCGCCAGCTCGAGGATCCAGTACTGCATCGTGACGACCGAGCTCACCAGCACCACGGCCACGAACGGCAGGTCCCGCAGCGCGGTGAGCATCCCGGAGCCCTGCCCCGCGGGTCTGGGCGGCACGTGCGGGACCCGCGCCAGCAGCAGCCCGGTCACGACGTAGGTCAGCACGTCGAGGTAGAGCACGACGAGGTAGGCCTCACGGGTGTCGAAGTGGAGGGCGATCGCCGCGATCCCCGTGCCGATCGTCATGCCGACGTTCGTGACCGAGCGCAGGTAGGCCTTCGTGGTGGCCCGCCCCGCGCCCTGGACCAGCCCCGCGATGAGCGCACCCCTCACCGCCCCCGCACCGCGGTCGAGCACCGCGACGATGCTCGCCATCACGACGAACTGCCACCACTGGTCCACGAGCACGAACACGCCGGTCAGCGCGGCGGTGGCCAGCACCAGCGCGACCTGCACCTCACGTGGCCCCCGGCGGTCGGCGAGGTGCCCGATGGGCACCCCGGCGAACAGCGCCACACCGGCCGCGATGCTCAGCCCGGTCCCGACCTGGACGATCGAGAAGCCCACGATCCGGGTGAAGTAGAGCGCGCTGAGCGTGAAGAAGATGCCGTTGCCGAGCGTGTTGACCAGCGTCGCGACGGCCATCCGACGCACGGCGGGCTCCTCGGGCAGCAGCCGGGCGAGCCTCACAGCGCCAGGTTGGCGACGTACGCCGTCGCCTTGGCGTGTGCCTCCGCGACCAGGCCCTCGACCTCGAGCAGCCGCGGCAGCAGCGCCGGCTCGGTGTGGAGCGCGCGGAACATCATCGAGACGCTGACCCCGTGCCCGGGCTCGTGGATGACCGTGACCTCGTCACCGGCCGCGATCGGGCCGGGCACGAGCACCCGCAGGTAGGGCCCGGGACGGCCCTCGACGGCGAAGCGCTTGACCCAGGCGGTGGCGTCGTAGCCGCCACGGCCCATCCACGCCTTGAAGTCGTTGCACGGGGTGCGGACCGACGCGACCTCGAGCACGACGTCGGCGCCGATGCGCCAGCGCTCCCCGATCTCGGCCTCGTTGACGTCGATCCCGGACGTGGTGAGGTTCTCCCCGAAGAAGCCGTCGGGGATCGGCGCTCCGAGCACCTCGGTCCAGTGGTCGAGGTCCTCACGGGCGAAGGCGTAGACGGCCTTGTCGGGGCCACCGTGGTGGCGGGTGTCGGAGACCTGGTCGCCCGCGAGGCCCTCGAGCCCGACCTCGACCGGACCGCTCACCGGCTGCTTGTCGATCGAGGTGCGGCCGATGCCGGCCCAGGCTGCCTCACGCGGACGACCGACGTGGACCGAGCGGAGGAGGGGCATGCGGAGCATTGTTTCCCGTGCTCCGGCCGCGCGTCGAGGCACCCGTCCCGCCGGTGCCGAGCCGCCGGCTCTGCCGGCTAGTCCTGCACGGCCTTGGCGATCGCGACGCACGTGGTGAGCCACGTGGCATCGGCTCCGGCCGGACCGTCGGCGGCGTCCTGGATCGCCCACAGGGCGTTGTGCAGCATCCGCACCACGACCCAGTCACGGGCCCGGTCCTCGTCGAGCCCCGCCGCGTCGATCGTCGCGTGGAAGCGGCGACGCACACCCCCGCGGAGGTCGCCCTCGAGCTCCGCGACGCGGTTCCACAGCAGCGGCGCGACCTCGTAGTGCGGGTCGCCGCTCACCGGCTTGGGATCGATCGCCAGCCACGGCGCCCGGTCCCCCGCGAGCACGTTGGCGTAGTGCAGGTCGCCGTGGATCAACGTGCCGACGCTCGCCGGGTCCGCCACCAGGTCCCGCCCCAGGGCGACCGCCTGCTCCACGAGCCGACGCGGCAACGGCGCGCTGCGCGGCAGCGAGGCGAGCGCGGCGCCCGACCGTTCGACGTACGACGTGAGCAGGCGCAGCTGCGGCGGTGCGGGCCGGTGGAGCTCCGCGTAGAGCCCGGCGACGGTCTCGCAGGCCTCGAGGTCCCACACGTCGGTGAGGTCCGTCGGGTGCAGCCGCTCCAGCAGCATGGCCCGTCGTCCCGGGTCGGCGCGCAGCAGCCTCACGGCCCCGCGGCCGTGCCAGTGCTGCAGGGCCAGCGCCTCGTGCTCGGACTCCTCGTCGGCGTCGCAGGTGAGCTTGAGGGCGGCCCGCTGTCCCTCGCGGGTGAGGACCGGCGCGACGAGGGAGGTGTGGCCGTGCCACAGCGGTCCCTCGCAGGTCAGCTCCCACTCCTCCGCGACCTCCGCGAAGCGGCCGGGCAGCCGGTCCAACCAGTCACCCCAGGCGGGGCCGAGCGCACGCTGCTGCTCCAGGCCCGGGGGCACCGGGCCGGGCAGCCGCGGCACGCCTACTTCTTCCCGGACTTCTCGCCGGAGGGAGCGTTGGAGAGCGCGGCGATGAACGCCTCCTGGGGGACCTCGACGCGACCGACCATCTTCATCCGCTTCTTGCCCTCCTTCTGCTTCTCCAGCAGCTTGCGCTTGCGGGTGATGTCGCCGCCGTAGCACTTGGCGAGCACGTCCTTGCGGATCGCCCGGATGTTCTCGCGGGCGATGACGCGGGCGCCGATGGCCGCCTGGATCGGGACCTCGAACTGCTGGCGCGGGATGAGCTCCTTGAGCTTGCCGGCCAGCATGACGCCGTAGGCGTAGGCGGCGTCCTTGTGCACGATCGAGGAGAACGCGTCGACGGGCTCGCCCTGCAGCAGGATGTCGACCTTGACGAGGTCGGCGGCCTGGTCGCCGGAGCGCTCGTAGTCGAGCGAGGCGTAGCCCTTGGTCCGCGACTTCAGCTGGTCGAAGAAGTCGAAGACGATGTCGCCCATCGGCAGGACGTAGCGCATCTCGACGCGGTCCTCGGAGAGGTAGTCCATGCCCTGGAGGACGCCGCGCTTGTTCTGGCAGAGCTCCATGATCGTGCCGATGTAGTCCGACGGGCTGAGGATCGTGGCCTTGACGACGGGCTCGCGGACCTCGGCGATCTTGCCCTCGGGGTATTCGCTCGGGTTGGTGACCTCGATGACGCTGCCGTCCTCCATGATCACCTCGTAGACCACGTTGGGCGAGGTCGAGATGAGATCGAGGTTGAACTCACGCTCGAGGCGCTCGCGCACGATCTCCATGTGGAGCAGGCCCAGGAAACCGCAGCGGAAGCCGAAGCCGAGCGCGCCGGAGGTCTCGGGCTCGTAGGCGAGGGCGGCATCGTTGAGCTGGAGCCGCTCGAGGGCGTCGCGCAGCGTCGGGTAGTCGTCGCCGTCGATCGGGTAGAGCCCGGAGTAGACCATCGGGTTGGGGTGCTTGTAGCCGCCGAGCGCCTCGCTCGCCCCGTGGTGCTGGCTGGTGACGGTGTCACCGACCCGCGACTGGCGCACGTCCTTCACCCCGGTGATGAGGTAGCCCACCTCACCGACGCCGAGGTCCTTGGACTTGACCGGCTCGGGGCTGATCACGCCGACCTCGAGCATCTCGTGGACGACGCCGTTGGACATCATCTTGATCCGGTCGCGGTGGCTGAGCTTGCCGTCGACGACGCGGACGTAGGTGACCACGCCGCGGTAGGTGTCGTAGACCGAGTCGAAGATCAGCGCGCGCGGCGGGGCGTCGGCGTCGCCGACGGGGGCCGGGGTCTGCTTCACGATCTCGTTGAGCAGTGCCTCGACGCCGAGACCGGTCTTGGCCGAGGTCTGCAGCACGTCGGAGGGGTCGCACCCGATGATGCCGGCGAGCTCCGCGGCGTACTTCTCGGGCTGGGCGTTGGGGAGGTCGATCTTGTTGAGCACCGGGATGACGTGCAGGTCGGCACCGAGCGCGAGGTAGAGGTTGGCCAGCGTCTGGGCCTCGATGCCCTGGGCCGCGTCGACCAGCAGGACGGCCGCCTCGCACGCCTCGAGGGAGCGCGAGACCTCGTAGGTGAAGTCGACGTGCCCCGGGGTGTCGATCATGTTGAGCACGTAGTTGCCGGGCTCCGCGCCCTCGTCGTTGTCGGCCGGCACGGTCCACGGCATCCGGACGGCCTGGCTCTTGATCGTGATGCCGCGCTCGCGCTCGATGTCCATCCGGTCGAGGTACTGGGCGCGGGCAGCGCGTGCGTCCACGACGCCCGTCAGCTGCAGCATCCGGTCGGCCAGGGTCGACTTGCCGTGGTCGATGTGGGCGATGATGCAGAAGTTGCGGATGATCGCCGGATCGGTCTGGCCGGGGGTGGGCAGTTTCTGGGGCACGGACGACTCTCGTTGGGATGCGGGATGACTACGCATCTTCCCACACCGGCTCCGACATCCCTGCCTCCGCGAGGCTCTCGAGCGGCACGGCACCGGCGGGTTCGCGCGGCCGGTCGCGGTGGCCGAGGATGGTCGGGTGATCGAGTCCCCCCTCCCCCACGGCAGGACCGCGCGCCGCGTCGAGTGGACCTTCCTGCCGCCCCACATCCGTGACCTGGTCGAGCAGCGCTGCGGCTCCCCGGTCGTGGAGGCACGCTCGATGGGCGCGGGCTTCACCCCCGGCTTCGCCTCGGTCCTGACCTGCGCGGACGGCACCCGGCACTTCGTGAAGGCCGCCTCGACCAAGGCCCAGCGGATGTTCGCCCACTCCTACCGCGAGGAGGCGCGCAAGCTCCGCGACCTGCCGGCCTCCGCGCCGGCCGCCCCCCTCCTGTGGTTCCACGACGGCGAGGACTGGGTCGTCCTGGGTCTGGCGTACGTCGAGGGGCGGGCGCCGCGGCGCCCCTGGACGCAGGCCGACCTCGAGGCCTCGGTCGTGATGCTCGAGGTGGCGGCCCGAGAGCTCACCCCGGTGCCTGCCGGGCTCGCCCTGGACCCCATCGCCGTGGAGTTCGCCGACTTCCCGGGCTGCTGGGACCACGTCCGCACCACCCGTCCCGGGCTGGCCCACAGCGACGAGGGTGCCGCGCTGGCGGCTCGCTTCGCCGAGGTCACCGTGGGCGACTCGGTGGTCCACACCGACGTGCGCGACGACAACATCCTCATCCGCCCCGACGGCACCGCGCTGCTCTGCGACTGGAACTGGCCGGCCGCCGGGGCGGCCTGGATCGACACCGTCGTCCTCATGATCGGGCCCCGCGGTGACGGGCTCGACGTCGAGGCCGTGCTCGCGACCGCACCGCTCACCCGCGACCTGCCGGCCGAGCACGTCGACATCGTGCTCGCCACCCTCGCGGGCTACTGGATGCGCCAGTCCGACGAGCCGGTCCCGCCCACGTCCCCCTACCTCCGCGACGCCCAGTGGTGGCAGGGGGAGGTCGCCTGGGACTGGCTGTGCGAGCGGCGGGGCTGGGAGTGAGGCCTGGGCTGCCCACGGACCCGCGGTCCGGCCCATCCGATTTGGGTGGTCGAGCAGCCCGCTGCTAATCTTGCCCGTCGCGTGTCCGGCAGGAGCCTACGCCGACCGCAACCTCCCGACCTGAGACAGCATTCACCCAAGACGAAGGCGTAGCAGTGGCCAACATCAAGAGCCAGATCAAGCGCAACAAGCAGAACGAGAAGGCGCACGAGCGCAACAAGGCTGTGAAGAGCAACCTGAAGACCGCCGTCCGCAAGTTCCGCGAGGCTGCCGCCGAGGGTTCGGCCGACGCCGTGGCCCTGGGCCAGGACGCCGCCCGCAAGCTCGACAAGGCCGTCTCCAAGGGCATCATCCACAAGAACCAGGCGGCGAACCGCAAGTCGTCGATCGCCAAGAAGGCTGCCTCGCTCTGAGCTGAGCTGCCTCGCACGTCCGACCCGTCAGAGATCTCTGGCGGGTCTTCGTGCGTCCGGGGGGGCATCGAGTGACGCGTATGGCATGCAGATCAGGCCCCAGAACCTGCCATCGGCGTCACTCGACGTTGACGGCAGCAACCACCGGTCCCCCAGGAGCAGGGTCGCTCAGCGCTGGTCGCGCAGCGCGGTCACGGTGAGGACCAGGCGCTCGAGGGTGTAGGACGCGTCGCTGGCGGCGCCCTTGATGTCGGCGTCGGCCTTGGCGACCGAGCGGATCACCCGCGCCAGCCCGGCGTCGGACCAGCCGCGGGACTGGTCGCGGATCGAGCGCAGCTTCCACGGGGGCACGCCGACCTCGCGGGCCAGGTCGGCCTCGCGCATGCCGCGCATGGCGCCCTTGTAGCGGGCCAGCCCGCGCGCGCTGCCGGCGAACGCCGAGGTCACCAGGACCGCGGGGGTGCCGCCGTCGAGCGCCCAGCGCAGCTCCTCGAGCGCGGCGGTGCGACGCCCGGAGAAGGCCGCGTCGGCGACGGCGAAGGACTTGGCCTCGGCGCGACCGCCGAAGTACTGCTTGACCCGGTCGACGGTCAGCGGCTGGCCCGGGAAGTCGTTGGTGAGCTGGTGCGCGGCGGCCGAGAGCGAGCGCAGGTCGTGGCCGACCGCCTGCACGAGGAACAGCGCGGCCTCCTGCTCGATCGTCGAGCCGTGCACGCGCACCTCGGAGGCCACGAACGCCGGGAACTCGGAGGCCTTGAGCTCGCCGGACTTGGACTCCGTCACGGTCGCGAGCTTGCGCAGCTTGGTCAGCACGCCCGAGCCCTTGGGTCCGCCACCGTGCACCAGGACGAGGGCGACGTCCTCGGCGGGGGCCGCGGCATAGCCGAGCAGCCCGTCGACCGACTCCTCGGGCAGCTGCTCGAAGGAGCGCACGACGACGCACCGGATCGTGGAGAAGAGCGAGGGGGCGGAGAGCTCCCCCAACGTCGCCAGCGTGAGCTCGGCGGCGCCGGTCTCGGAGAGCTCGGACTCGGGGTCGTGGGCCCGGACGACCCCACGGACCGCGGTGATCGTGCGCTCGTTGAGGAACTCCTCCTTGCCGGTCACCAAGGTGACCCGACCGAGGACGTCTCCCGCACGCATGACGCAACCTTCCCACACCCCGCCGACAGCCCCCCGGCCTGCCTCGACGGCCGCGCTCCCTCCCGATCGACGGGCCGATCGACCGCCCGCTCAGCGGCTCACCGCCACCGGCGCGCCGTCCTCCACGACGACCGCGAGCGTGCCCGAGGTGTCGGTCCGGAGCACCCGCGCACCGGCCCCCTCCAGCGCCTCGAGGACCACCGGCGCCGGGTGCCCGTAGTCGTTGTCCGCGCCCACCGAGACCAGGGCGACCTCCGCCCTCAGGGAGGCGAGGAAGTCGAGGTCCTGGTGCCGGCTGCCGTGGTGCGGGACCTTGAGCACGTCGACGTCGAGGCCCGGGAGCAGCCGGGCGAGCGCCGCCTGGCCGGGCGGCTCCAGGTCGCCGGTCAGCAGGATCCGCACGCCGCGCACCGACGCCAGCAGCACGACGCTGGCGTCGTTGGCGTGACTGCCGTCGCCGGTCGCCTCCCTCGGGGAGTCCGGCAGCGGCCACAGGGTCTGGACGGTCAGCTCGCCCGCGGTGCGGGTCTCGGCGTACGCCGTGACGAGGGGCGCCAGCCCGACCTCGCCGGAGTCGCGCAGCACCGTCTCGACCCCGGAGGTCGGGTCGAGCATCCGGGTGGTCTCGACCGCCCCCACACGGCGACCGTCGAAGAGCCCGCTCAGCCCGTCCACGTGGTCGGCGTGGAAGTGCGTCAGGACGACGAGCGGCACCACCTCGATGTCCAGGTCGTCCAGGCACCGGTCGAGGGCGGAAGGGTCGGGACCGACGTCGACCACGACCCCGGTGCGCGGACCGGCACGCAGCACCAGGGCGTCGCCCTGCCCGACGTCGCACATCGCCATCACCCAGCCGGGTGGCGGCCAGCCGGGGCTGGGCAGCCGGACCGTCATCGCCACGACCATCACGACCGCGAGGCCCACGGCGGCCACCGGACGGCGCAGCAGCCACGGCGCCGCCAGGGCGAGGACGAGGCACAGCAGGCTGAGGAGGGCCACGGACCCCAGGTCGGACTCCCAGTCCAGCGCGGCCCCCGGCAGGGCGGCGCCCCGTCGGGCGACGGCCACGATCCAGCCGACGCACCAGGCTGCGCCGGTGCCCGCCACCGCTCCTGCGGCGGGCGACACCAGACCGACCAGCCCGCCGGTCAGCCCGAGGACGGTCGCCGGCCCGACGACCGGGGCGACGAGCAGGTTGGCGGCGACGGCGACCAGGCTGACCTGGCCCGAGATCGCCGCGACCACCGGGGTGCAGGCCAGCTGGGCGGCCGCCGGGACCGCGACCAGCTCTGCCAGCCAACGCGGCAGCCACCGGGCCATGGCGTCGCGCCAGCCGGGAGCCAGCACGATGATCCCCGCGGTGGCCAGGGCGGAGAGCGCGAACCCGACCGACACCGCCAGGCCGGGCTGCACCAGCAGCAGGACCACCACCGCGACGCCCAGCGCCCGGAACGCACGCTGGCGACCGTTGGTGCCCATGGCCAGCAACCCCACGGTCCCCATCGCGGCGGCCCGCAGCACGCTCGGCTCGGTGCGTGCCAGCAGGATGAAGCCGACGATGCCCAGCGCCCCCACGGCGTGGAGCCACCGTCCTCGCACCCGGCACCAGCGGGCGAGGACCAGCAGGAAGCCGACGACCAACGTCAGGTTCGTGCCCGAGACCGCCGTGAGGTGGGTGAGACCGGTCGTGCGGAAGTCCTCGGCGAGCGCCTGGTCGAGCCCGGCGTCGTCACCGTCGACCAGGGCCGGGACCAGCGCCCGCTGGTCGTCGGGGCGGTGGGCGACCGCGTCGCGGATCGAGGAGCGCACGGCCGCGGCGCCGCGCCACCACAGGTCGGGCGCCACGAGCACGACCGGCTCACGGGCGGAGCCGAGGACCGCGGCCAGGTCACCGCCGTCGGCGGGCGCGAGCAGGCCGGCGGTCCGCACCCGCGACCCCAGGGCGACGTCGGACCAGGCCTCGTCACCGATCACCAGGACCGGCGTCGCCAACCGGTAGGTGGCCCCGCGGCCCTGGACCTCGCGGACCTCGAGCCGCAGCAGCACCTGCTCCCCGTAGCCGCCCGCCACCGGCCTGGGGTCGGAGACCACGGTCCCGGTCACGACCACCGCCGCCCTCTCGCGGGCCAGGTCGGCCACGGGGTTGTCGCTCAGGGCCTGGTGCCGCAGCAGGGTCGACACGACGACGGCCACGGCGACGAGGAGCAGCCCGGCTGCGGTGCCCGCGTGGCGGCGGGCGCCGTCCCACGACGCGACGCCCAACCCCAGCGCGCCGACGAGCACCAGGACCAGCACCCCGACCAGCACGGCCAGCAGGCCCACGGCCGGCGCGCGGAGCAGGTGCGCGCCCAGCGCGGCGCACCAGGCCACGCACCCGACCAACGGCATCCGCAGGTCACGTGGACCGGTCGCCGGGTCGTGGTCGTCCGGCCTCACCCGGGTGGCTCGCTCATCTGCCTGGTCACGGCCCCGCCCACGCGTCCGGCCGGGATCAGATCGTGACGAAGGGAGCGATCGTCTCCAAGGTGACCTCCCCGATGCCGTTGACCTCGAGCAGCTCGTCGATGGCCGAGAAGCCCCCGTGCTCGTCGCGCCACGCGAGGATCGCCTGCGCCGTCACCGGACCCACCTCCGGCAGCGTCTCCAGCTCGGCCTGGCCAGCCAGGTTGAGGTTGACCAACGCCCCGGCGCCGGGGCTCGACCCGGGGCCGGATCCGGGGGGCAGCCCCGGGACCGGTGGCGCGGCGACGCCCAGCCCCACCAGGATCTGCTCACCGTCGACGAGCACCCGGGCCAGGTTGATCGACGACAGGTCGACCCCGCGACGCGCGCCCCCGGCCGCCTCGAGCGCGTCGACCACCCGCGACCCGGGGTCGAGCACGGCGATGCCGGGTCGGCGTACCTTGCCGGCGACGTCGACGGTCACCGACGTCGCCGCAGGACCGGCACCGGCGGCACCGGCGGCGGGCGGCGCGACGGGGTCGGGGGCGGCCGGGGACGGCAGCGCCACGATCTCGGCTCCCGCAGGCGCGACGGTGGGGGCGAGCGCGGGCGCCACCTCGGGATCACCGCGCAGCACCCACCAGCTCGTCAGGGCCAGGCCCACCGCCACCAGCACCGCGAGCACCGCGACCTGGCCGGCGCCGAGCCCGACACGTCCCCTCAGCGTGTCGGGCAGGGCCGCGGCGAGCGGAAGACGCGGCCGGCGCGCCGCGTGCCGTCCGGGGACCGGGACCAGCGGGACCTCGTCGGCCCCCAGCGCCGGGGGCCCGGCGGGCGGCACCTCCAGCGGGGGGACGGCGACCAGCGGTCGACGGCTCGCGGCCACCCGGGTGTGACCCTCCCACCACTCACCCCCGGCGGCCGGCTCCACGGCCGCCGGAGCGTCGACGGGAGCAGGCACCTGTCCCCCGCGGGTGCCGGCCAGCTCCACGCGCAGCTGCTCCAGCCTGCGCGCGACAGCGGCGTCGTGGTCCTGGCTCGGGCGTCGAGATCGCATGGGGGGGACGGTAGGCAGGACCCGCGCCGCCTCGCTCCCACCTGACCGGGGTCTGTGGACGACCGGCCGCAGCCGGGTCCTGGGGACGACACCCGGGCCGCACCGGGCCCTCGGCCCGCCCGAGGGGACCTCACAGCCGAGGGGACCTCAGAGCCGCGGGGCGACGCAGACGGCGATCATGCCGGGGCCCACGTGGGCGCCCAGCACGGCGCCGAGCTCACCGCACCAGATGTCGCGACCACCGAGGTTGTCGGCGAGGCGTGCGCGCAGCTTGTCGGCGAGCTGGTCGGCGCGCTCGGGGTTGGCGAGGTGGGCGACACACAGGTCGATCGCGGTGTCACCGGCAGCCGCGACCGCCAGCTCCTCGAGGCGCGCCAGGGCCTTGCCCGAGGTCCGGACCTTCTCGAGCGACGCCACGACACCGTCCTGGATCGTCAGCAGCGGCTTGACCGCGAGAGCCCCGCCGAAGAGCGCGGCCGCGGCTCCGATCCGTCCGCCGCGTCGCAGGTACTCCAGGGTGTCGACGTAGAAGAGCGAGGAGCTGGCCGCCGCGCGCGCCCGAGCGGCCGACGCGGCCTCCTCGACCGAGCCACCCCGGCCGATGACGTCCGAGGCCGCCAGTGCGGCATAGCCGGTCGCGACCCCGACCTCGCGGCTGTCGACGCAGACGACGCGCACCGGCGCGTCCCTGGCCGCGAGCTGGGCGGACTCGAACGTGCCGCTCATGTCGCCGGACAGGTGGACCGAGACGATCTGGCGCGCGCCCGCGGCCGCCGCGCGCTCGTAGGTCTCGAGCATCGCGGCCGGCGCCGGGCGTGAGGTGCTGACCGGGCGGAAGGCGCGCAGGGCCTCGGCGACGCGCTCGGGCGTGGCCTCCGGGGACCCCTCGTCGAAGGCGTCGGCACCGATGACCACCTGCAGGGGGACCACCAGGATCCCGCGCTCGGCCGCCACCTCCACCGGGAGGCTGGCGGTCGAGTCCGTGACGACGACGACCGACATGTGCCGAGGGTAGTGGCGGACCGGGAGCGGGTCGCCGTCAGACCACGATGTTGACGAGCTTGGGCGCGCGGACGATCACCTTGCGCACCTCGCGACCGTCCAGCGCCGCCACCACGGTGGGGTCGGCCAGCGCCATCGTCTCCAGGTCGGCCTCGGTGATGTCGGGTGCCACCTCGAGGCGCGCCCTGACCTTGCCCTGCACCTGGACGACCGCCGTCACCGACTCCTCGACCAGCAGCGCCGGGTCCACCACGGGCCAGCCCACGCGCGCCACGGTCGGCTGGTGGCCCAGCCGCTCCCACATCTCCTCCGCGGTGTACGGCGCGACCAGGGACAGCAGGATCGCCACCGTCTCCACCGCCTCCCGGACCGCGGGGTCGGCGCCGCCGGCCCCCGAGTCGATGACCTTGCGCGTCGCGTTGACCAGCTCCATGGTGCGGGCGACCATGACGTTGAAGCGGTGCTTCTCGATCAGCGTCTCCGCCTCGTGCACCGTCTTGTGGGTCAGCCTGCGCAGGGCCGCGTCACCGGTCGTCGGGTCGACCCCGGGGGCGCTGGTGACGTCGCCACCCAGCCGCCAGGCCCGCTGCAGGAAGCGCAGCGACCCACCGGGCGAGACGTCGGCCCAGTCGATGTTGTCCTCGGGCGGGCTCGCGAAGACCAGGGTCAGGCGGACCGCGTCGACCCCGAACTCGGTGAGCTGGTCGCCCAGGTTGACGCCGTTGCCCAGCGACTTGCTCATCTTGCGGCCGTTGTTGATGACCTTGCCCTGGGACAGGTACGACGAGAAGGGCTCGTCCCAGCCCACCATGCCCATGTCACGCAGGGCCTTGGTGAAGAAGCGCGCGTAGAGCAGGTGCAGGACGGCGTGCTCGTCACCCCCGACGTAGAGGTCGATGGGCCCCCAGGCGTTGGCCTTCTCGGTGTCGAAGGCCTGGGTCTCGTCGTGCGGTGAGACGTAGCGGAAGAAGTACCACGACGAGTCGACGAAGGTGTCCATCGTGTCGGTGTCGCGGGTGGCGGGCCCGCCACAGGTCGGGCAGGTCACGTCGAGCCAGTCCGTGGCCGCACCCAGGGGCGAGGTGCCCTTGGGCTTCAGGTCCGCACCGCGCAGCTCGGGCAGCTCCACCGGGAGCTGGTCGACCGGCACGGGGACCTCGCCGTCGACGGGGCAGTGGATGATCGGGATCGGTGCGCCCCAGTAGCGCTGGCGCGACAGCAGCCAGTCGCGCAGCCTGAAGTTGACCGTGCCGCGCCCCAGCCCCTTGCCCTCCAGGTAGGTGATGGTGGTCGACTTGGCCTCGGCGACGCCCATGCCCGACAGGTCGATCTCCTCGTTGGCCGAGTTGATCGCCGGACCGTCGCCGGTGAACGCGTCGCCCTCCCAGTCGGCCGGCGGCTCGACCGTGCGGACGACGGGCAGGTCGAAGGCCTTCGCGAAGTCCCAGTCCCGCTGGTCCTGCCCGGGCACGGCCATGATCGCACCGGTGCCGTAGTCGGCCAGGACGTAGTCGGCGGCGTAGACCGGGATGCGGGTGCCGGTCAGCGGGTTGAGGGCGTGCACGCCCAGGAAGACGCCGGTCTTGGGACGGTCGGTCGAGAGCCGGTTGATCTCGGTCTCCTTGCGCACCTCGACCAGGTAGTCCTCCAGCGCCCCACGCTGCTCGTCGGTCACCAGCTCCCCGGCCAGCGCGGCGTCGGCCGCCACCACCATGAACGTCGCACCGAAGAGGGTGTCGGGGCGCGTGGTGTAGACGGTGAGCGGCGCAGCGCCCCCCTCGACGACGAAGTCGACGTGCGCACCCTCGGAGCGACCGATCCAGTTGCGCTGGGCGCTGACGACCTTGGCCGGCCAGGTCGGCTGCAGGTCGTCCAGGGAGTCCAGCAGCTCCTGCGCGTACGCCGTCGTGCGGAAGTACCACTGGGTCAGCTCGCGCTTGGTGACCTCGGCGCCGCAGCGCTCGCAGGCGCCGTCGACGACCTGCTCGTTGGCCAGCACGGTCTGGTCGTGGGGGCACCAGTTGACCCAGCTGTTCTTGCGGTAGGCCAGGCCCTTCTCGTGGAACTTCAGGAACAGCCACTGGGTCCAGCGGTAGTAGGAGGGGTCCGAGGTGTTGAAGCGGCGCGACCAGTCGAAGCTCACGGCGTACTTCTGGAAGGACTCCAGCTGAGTCGCGATGTTGTCGTAGGTGTAGTCGGCCGGGTGCGCGTCGTTGCGGATCGCGGCGTTCTCGGCCGGCAGGCCGAAGGAGTCCCAGCCCATGGGGTTGAGGACCTCGTAGCCCTTCTGCCACCAGTAGCGCGCGATGACGTCGTGGAGCGCCGTCACCTCGGCGTGACCCATGTGCAGGTCGCCACTGGGGTAGGGGAACATCGTCAGCGCGTAGCGCTTCTCGCGCGGCGAGGAGTCGTCGGCGCGGAAGGGGTCGAGCTGCTCCCAGACCGGCTGCCACTTCTGCTCGGTGGCTGCGACGTCGTAGGTGGCCTGCTCTTCTCGCTCGTTCATCGTCTTCTCTCTCGGCTGTGGTCGGACCCTCATCAGGACCCACGTCGGGGTGTCGTCGGGACCCGCGTCCCGGACGACGTCGGGGCACAAAAAAACCCCTCGAGCACGAGGGGCAGCCGCGGCGACGTGTGCGTGTCGACGCGGCTAGATAAGGAGAAGGGTCCTGCGCATGGGGTCAGACTACCGGACCATCAGGGTGTCTGGGGCGCCAGCATGAGCGGCATCAGGCCGTGGACCTGGGCGACGATGGTGTCCATCGCGACCGGGTCGCCGCGCAGGTGGCCGAGCAACGCCTGCTGGAAGAGCCCGTCCAGCACGCCGTACGCCGCGGCGGGCGGGAGGGCGGTCGGGCGTCCGGTCAGCTCGGCGTAGCGCTCGACGACGCGCCAGACCATCTCCTGGAGCGTCAGGTCGATCGCGGAGACGGCTTCGCGCAGCGACTCCTCGAACATGCTCTGCGAGCGCAGGTCGTACCAGAGACGGTGCATCGGCGCCTCGTCGCGCAGCGTCTCGACGACCTTGGCGGCGAAGGCATCGAGCAGGCCCTCGGGGGTGGTGGACCCGGCGATCACCTCGTCGTAGCGGGTCACGCAGGTGGCCTTGTAGTGGCGCACGCAGTAGACGATCAGCTCGAGCTTGTCCTGGAAGTAGTAGTGGACGACGCCGTGGCTGAACTGGGAGTTGGCCGCGATCTCGCGCAGGCTGCTCCGCGCGTAGCCGCGCTCGCCCAGCGTGGTCAGCGCGGACTCGGCGAGCTGGACGCGACGCTCGTCGTGGCGCTCTGCGGCGCTGCGCCGGGCGCTGCTCGTGGTGGTCGTCGCACCCACCTCCTCGGTCCCTGGGCTCCCAGGCTACGCCAGCGCGCGACTGAGAGGGTCGATTCTTTCTCCGGCCTGGACCAGCGGCCTAGGGTCGGGTCCATGACTGTGACTGACATGTTCCGACTGGACGGCAAGGTGGCGGTCGTGACCGGCGCCTCGAGCGGGCTGGGCGTCGCCTTCGCCCAGGGCCTGGCCGAGGCCGGCGCCGACCTGGCCCTGGGGGCACGCCGGGTCGAGAAGCTGGCCGACACCGCCGCGCTCGTCGAGGCCGCGGGTCGTCGTGCGCTCACGGTCGCGACCGACGTCTCCGACCCTGCGTCGTGCGCCAACCTGGTCGCCCTGGCGATGGAGGAGTTCGGCCGCGTCGACATCCTGGTCAACAACGCCGGCATCGGCACGGCGGTGCCCGCGACCCGCGAGACCCCCGAGCAGTTCCGCAGCGTCATCGACGTCAACCTCAACGGTTGCTACTGGATGGCGCAGGAGTGCGGACGCGTGATGCAGCCCGGCTCCAGCATCATCAACATCTCCTCGGTCCTCGGCCTGACCACCGCCGGCCTGCCCCAGGCGGCGTACGCCGCGTCCAAGGCCGGCCTCATCGGCCTGACCCGCGACCTGGCCCAGCAGTGGACCGGGCGCAAGGGCATCCGGGTCAACGCCATCGCCCCCGGCTTCTTCAGGTCGGAGATGACCGACAGCTACCCCGAGGGCTACCTGGAGTCCCAGGGCCCGCGCATCCCCGCCGGCCGCAAGGGCGACCCCGCCGAGCTCGCCGCCACCGTCGTCTTCCTCGCCTCCGAGGCCGCCGGCTACATCACCGGCCAGACGCTGCCCGTCGACGGCGGCATGACGATCACCTGAGGCGGGTCACGGCCCGGCGAACACGTGCAACGCCGGCCGCTCGGTCGGGGTGCGGCCGGTCCAGCGGCGGAAGGCACGGATGAAGCTCGCCGACTCCGCGTAGCCCAGCCGACGCGCGACCTCGGCCACCGGCATCGTGGCGCGGCCGTCGAGCAGCGCCAGGGCCAGCGACGAGCGCACCTCGTCCAGCAGCTCCTGGTAGGACACGTCCTCCCCCGCCAGCTGTCGGCGCAGGGTGCGCTCCCCCACCGCCAGCGCGTCGGCGACGTCCCGCATCGGCGCCCCCTCCGGCAGGCGCTGGGTGATCAGCACCCGCACGTCCTGCGCCAACCCCCGGCGTGCCCTGCGGGCGTCGACGACCTCCGTGCACATCCGGTCCGCCAGCGCGAGCCGCTCGGCGCTGCGCTGCGGCAGCGGCCGGTCGAGCTGGTCGGCCCCGAAGTCGATCCCGGCCGCGTCCGGGGTCCACGTCACCCTCGCGCCGACGCCACCGGGCACCATCGCCTCGAGCACCGTCACCATCGCGGTGGTGTCGCGCTCCACCAGCAGGCGTCGTACGTCGGACGGCAGCGCGCCGCCGTCGACGCTGACGTGGACCCGGTCCCCGGCGAGCGACGCGCGCGGGATGGCGAAGGCGAAGCTGAGGTCGATCAGCCGCAGCGCCACGGCGATGGCGTCGAAGACGGTCCGGCTCGACAACATCGCGTAGCCGAACGCCCCGAAGGTCGAGGCCTGGTAGCGCTCGCCGATCTCCGCCCCGACCTCCCCGAGCAGCCGGTGCAGGGTCCGGACCACCCGCAGCTCCTGCGCGGCGGTGACCTCGCCACCGCCCCGCACCAGCCCGGCGAGCGAGGCGGGGGTCAGCCCGGTGCCGAGCAGCGCCCGCGCCGCACCGATGCCGCGCGTCCCGGCGTAGTCCACGAGCAGCGCGGTGCCGGCCGCCGATCGCGGGAACCCCCAGCCGTCCGCGGCCGGTGCGGGGAGTGCGGCCGACACGGGGGGCCCGGGGTGCTCGGGCCTGACGGCACTCATGTCCGGAATTATCAATCACGGTCGCGCTCCACGCCACCGCGGACCGCGCCACGCCCCTAGGTTCGGGGCCATGAGCACCCGCGTCGTCATCATCGGAGCCGGCTTCGGCGGACTGGGCGCGGCCCGCGCCCTGCTCCAGCAGGGCATCACCGACATCACGGTGCTGGAGCGTGCCGACAGCGTCGGGGGGGTCTGGCGCGACAACACCTACCCGGGCGCCGCCTGCGACGTGCCCTCCCCGCTCTACTCCTGGTCCTGGGCCACCAACCCCGCCTGGGGTCGGCGCTACTCCGTGCAGCCGGAGATCCTGGGCTACCTCCAGGGGACCGCGGCGCGGGAGGGCCTGACCGACCTCGTGCGCACCGGGGTCGAGGTCACGAGCATGACCTACGACGAGCGCGCCCTCACCTGGCACGTGGTCGCCGCCGACGGGGAGAGCTGGACCGCCGACCTCGTCGTCTCCGCGGTCGGTCAGCTCTCCAACCCGGTGGTCCCCGACCTGCCCGGCACCGACACCTTCGCCGGCCCGACCTTCCACTCCGCGGCCTGGCGTCACGACGTCGACCTCACCGGCCGGCGCGTCGCGGTCGTCGGCACCGGAGCCAGCGCCATCCAGTTCGTCCCCGGCATCGTGGACCGGGTCAGCGAGCTGACCGTCTTCCAGCGCTCGGCCCCCTACGTGGTCCCCAAGCCCGACCAGGCCTACCGCCCCCGCCACCACCGCGCCTTCGAGCGCTTCCCGAGCCTGCTCGGCGCCGAGCGTCGCTCCTGGCTCTGGATCACCGAGGTCTTCAACGGCGCCCTGGCCGGTGAGTCGGTCGCGACCCGCCCCCTGATGGCCACGATCAAGCACGTCTGGCGCCTCGCGCTGCGCGCGCAGGTCCGCGACCCCGAGCTGCGCCGCAAGCTGGTGCCCGACTACGAGCTGGGCTGCAAGCGGCTCCTCTTCTCCAACCACTGGTACCCCGCCCTCGCCCGCGACCACGTCGAGGTCGTCACCGACAAGGTCATCGGAGTCGAGCCGACCGGGGTGCGCACCGCCGACGGCGAGCTGCACGAGGCCGACGTGCTGATCTGGGGCACCGGTTTCGCGGCCACCGACTTCCTGGCACCGATGAGGGTCACCGGCATGGGTGGCCGCGACCTCCACGAGGGCTGGACGGGCGGCGCCCGGGCCCACCTGGGCCTGTCGGTCCCGGACTTCCCCAACCTCTTCTGCGTCTACGGCCCCAACACCAACCTCGGCGGCAGCTCGATCATCAACATGCTGGAGGCCCAGGCCGACTACATCGCCCAGGTGGCTCGCCGGATCGCCGACGGCGGCGCGCGAGCGGTCGTCGTACGACGTGAGGTCGCCGAGGCCTACGACACCGAGATGCAGTCACGGCTCTCGACGTCCGCCTGGGCCGGCTGCTCGAGCTGGTACGTCGACGGGCCGCGCATCACCACCAACTGGCCCGGTCAGGTCGCGGAGTACCAGCAGCGCACCGCCGTCGTCGACTGGGACGAGCTCGAGGTCCTCGCCTGAGCCCGGTCGGACCGCACGCACCTCGCCGGGTCTCGACACCGCCTCGCTGACGCTCGGCGGGCTCGACCACCGAACGCTGACGCTCGGCGGGCTCGACCACCGAGCGGGTGTCCGGTCGAGCGTCGAGACTCGCCAGGCGTCAGACGACCTGGGTCTTGGCCCAGCGGTAGTCGGCCTTGCCGGAGGGAGAGCGGGTCATCTCGTCGACCCGCACGATGGCCTTCGGCACCTTGTAGCGGGCGATGTGGGTGGCGGCCTCGGCGAGGATCTCCTCGTCGGTCGCCCCGCTCTCGTCCGAGACCTGCACGACCGCGACGACCTCACTCCCCCAGCGCTCCGAGGGGCGGCCCACGACGACCACGTCGCGCACGGCCGGGTGCGCGGCGATGGCGCGCTCGACCTCCTCGACGAAGATCTTCTCGCCGCCCGAGTTGACGGTGACCCCGTCGCGCCCCAGCAGGTGGATCCGGCCGTCCTCGAGCAGGTTGGCCCGGTCGCCGGGCACCGACCAGCGGATGCCCGTCGATGACGGGGAACGTGCGCGCGGTCTTGTCGGCGTCGCCGAGGTAGCCGAGCGGGATGCGGCCGCTGCGCGCCAGCCACCCGCCCTTCTCCCCGGGCTCGCAGCGCCGCGTCAGGTCGGCGCTGACGACGGTGGTGTCGGCCTGGGCGTCGAAGATCGCGGTGTCGGCCTCCGCGCCCCTCGCGGAGTAGTGGTTCATCTGGATGCCGGTCTCCGAGGAGCCCACCGCGTCGAGCAGCATGATGTGCGGCAGGGCCTCGAGCAGCCGGGTGCGCACCGTGGGCGACATCGGCGCCCCCCCGTTGGTGACGGCCGCCACGCCGGACATGTCGTAGTCCCCGCGCTCGAGCTCCTCCACGAGCGGGCGGGCGACGGCGTCGCCGACGACCGGGATGCTCAGGCACTTCTCGCGGATCGCGGTGTCCAGCGCGTCGGCCGGGTCCATCCGGTGCACGTCGCCGGGGATCACGATCTTGCCGCCGGTGGTGATCATGTGGAAGGCCGACCACTGGGCCGCACCGTGCATGAACGGCGGCAGCATCAGCAGCGTCACACCGCCGTTGGCGTCGGTGGCGGCCCGGGCGATCTCGTCGTACGACGCGTAGGGCGTCGTGGTGCCGAAGGGCAGGCCGCCCATGGCCGAGATGAAGACGTCGTCCTGGCGCCAGACGACGCCCTTGGGCATCCCCGTCGTGCCCCCGGTGTACATGATGAAGAGGTCGTCCCCGTCGGGCACGGGCATGCCCTGCTCGGGCGCCGGGGTCGTGACGATCGACTCGTAGGCCACCGCACCGGGCAGGAGCGCGTTGCCGCTCTCGTCCTCGACCTGGATGAGCACCTCCAGACCGGGCAGGTGCTCGCGCAATCGCGGCGACCTGGGGCGCGAACTCGGCGTGGTAGACCAACGCGTCGGTCGAGGCGTCGTCGAGGAGGTAGCGCAGCTCCTCCTCGACGTAGCGGTAGTTGATGTTGTAGGGCGCCACGCGGGCCCGCCAGGCACCGACCAGCGTCTCGAGGTACTCGTTGCCGTTGCGCAGGTAGACGCCCAGGTGGTGCTGCCCCGACTCGTGGCCGGCCAGCCCCTCCCGTGGGGTGTGGCAGCCGAGACCCCGGGACACGAGGTAGGCGGCGACGCCGTCCATCCGGGCGTTGATCTCGGCGTAGGTGAAGCGCCGGTCCCGCCAGACGAGCACCTCCTGGTCCGGCACGGCGCGGGCGACGGTGTCGAAGACGGTGGACAGGTTGAATCCGGGCACGGGCACTCCTGGAGGTGACGACCACAACTAGAACGAGTTCCAGAACTGTAGCGTTCGTCACACTGCCGCGATGGCTGGTCGACGACATGTCCTGCGACCGCACCACTAGCCTCGCGCTCGTGGACCCGACCCTCGCCTTCTTCGCCCGAGAGGGCGACACCCTCGTCCCCCTGCCGATCGCCCAGAGCATGTGGAGCACCGACCAGATGCACGGCGTGGCGGTGAGCGGCGCCCTCGGCCGGGCCCTCGAGCACGCGGTCGCCGCGCTCGGTCGCGACGACCTGCAGCCGACCCGCTACACCGTCGACCTGTTCAAGTCTGCGCGGATGCAGCCCTGCGAGATCACCACGGAGGTGGTGCGCGAGGGGTCCCGGATCTGCCTGGTCGATGCCACCCTGACCCAGGCGGGCGTGCGCGTCGCGCGGGCCAGCGGCGTGTTCCTCAAGCCCACGGCCTCGACCGAGGGGGAGGTCTGGAGCCCCACCGAGCGCCCGGTCCCGCCGCCCCACGAGGTCGCTCCCCCGACCGCCGAGCCGCACGTCCCGTTCTTCTGCTCGAGCGCCGGCTGGTCCCAGGACTTCAGCCAGCACCAGGACGGCTCGCGCAAGCAGTCCTGGAACTCCGCGATCCCGGTGGTCGCGGGCGAGGCGATCACGCCCTTCCAGGCGGCCGCCTCCATCGCCGACGGCGCCAGCCTGGTCACCAACTGGGGCAGCCGGGGCGTCGAGCACATCAACACCGACATCACCCTGACGCTGGTCCGGCCGCCCGTGGGTGTCGAGATCGGCCTGGCCGCGACCGACCGCGTGGAGCAGGCCGGCATCGCCGTCGGGACCGCGACGATGTTCGACCGGAGCGGCCCGCTCGGCACCTGCGTCGTCACGGCGCTGGCCAACGCCGCGCGGGTGGTCGACATGGGGGGCGTCGCCTACGACGACTCCGGCGCCCGTCGCACCACGACCTGACGAGGCGCCCGACCCAAATGCACCAGAGGCGGTCTCCCGGGGGAGACCGCCTCTCGATGGTGGAGGTGAGGGGACTCGAACCCCTGACCCTCTGCATGCCATGCAGATGCGCTACCAGCTGCGCCACACCCCCATCGGTGCGTCATCGGGACCGAGGCCCTGACAACTCGCGAAATATTCGCCAACGCCGATCCGGGACGCGAATCGGGGTCCCCTTCTCACGCCGGGACCACACGGTTGTAGGCGCCGAGCCGGAAGCCGCCGCTCGATGGCGACTCGGTGAGCACCGCCCAGCCGCAGTTGTCCAGGGCTCCCAGGGAGCCCAGCCGGTCGCCGTCCCAGGACAGCAGCGAGGCGATGACCACCCGCAGGGCGGCCCCGTGGGACACCGCGACCGAGAGCCCGCCCGGGGGCGTCCGGTCGAGCAGGTCCTCCAGCGCGGCACGCATCCGCTTCTCCACCGCGAGGGTGCTCTCGCCGTCCGGGACCACGTCGAAGTCACCGGTGCGGAAGGCCGCGAACTCCTCGGGATGCCGTCGGGCGTAGTCGTCGTGGGTCCAGCCCTCGCGCGAGCCGAGGGCGTACTCCCGCAGCCGCGCGTCGGTGACGGGCGTCAATCCGCACGCTTGCCCGACGTACGACGCCGTCGTCGCCGCGCGCGCCAGGTCGGAGCTCCACAGGTGCACCGGCCCCAGTGCCGCGACGTGGCTCGCGACGGCCCGGGCCTGGGCGTGGCCGGTCTCGTCGAGGGCGGCGTCGGCGTGGCCCTGGATCCGCCGCGCCTGGTTCCACGCCGTGCGGCCGTGGCGGAGCAGGACCAGCGTGCGTGCCTCAGGCACCCTGCGGCGGGCCGGTCACGTCGGCGGGGAGCTTGATCGTGGGGCAGTCGCGCCACAGCCGCTCGAGGGCGTAGAACTGGCGCTCCTCCTCGTGCTGGACGTGCACGACGATCTCGCCGTAGTCGATGAGCACCCAGCGTCCGTCGCGCTCGCCCTCGCGGCGGATCGGCTTGGCGCCGATCTCGCGGAGCTTGTCCTCGACCTCGTCGACGATCGCCTTCACCTGGCGGTCGTTGGAGGCCGAGGCGAGGATGAAGGCGTCGGTGATCGCGAGCTGCTCGCTCACGTCGAAGGCGACGATCTGGGTGGCGAGCTTGTCGGAGGCGGCGCGGGCAGCGGCGACGACGAGCTCGACGGCATGGTCTGTGGCAGTCATGAGGCTTCTCTGGTCGAGGGTGGGATCGTGCGGGGGTCCGGCTCGGTGGACGGGTAGAGCCGGTGCTTCTGGATGTACTGGACGACGCCGTCGGGCACGAGGTACCAGACGGGCTGTCCACGGCGCTGGCGCTCGCGGCAGTCGGTGGACGAGATGGCCAGGGCCGGGATCTCCACGATCGTGACACGGGAGGAGGGCAGGGCGGCGATCGTGTCGGGGTCCATGTCGTAGCCGGGACGCGTGCAGCCGACGAACTGTGCGAGCTCGAAGAGCGTCTCGGCGTCGTGCCAGCTGAAGATGTCGGTCAACGCGTCGGCGCCGGTGATGAAGTAGAGCTCGGCGTCCGGCATCGCCGCACTGAGGTCGCGCAACGTGTCGACGGTGTAGGTCGGCCCCTCGCGGTCGATGTCGACGCGCGACACGGTGAACCGCGGGTTGGCGGCGGTGGCGATGACCGTCATCAGGTAGCGGTGCTCGGCCGGCGAGACGTCGCGCCCCGTCTTCTGCCAGGGCCGCCCGGTGGGGACGAAGACGACCTCGTCGAGGTCGAACCACGCCTGGACCTCCGAGGCCGCCACGAGGTGCCCGTGGTGGATGGGGTCGAACGTGCCACCCATGACGCCGACACGGCGTACGGGGGTGGCGTCAGTCATGCGTCGACACTCAGCTGTGCTCGCGTCCTCCGCCGAAGGCGACCAGGGCGAAGAGCATCCCCAGGAGGATGCCGATGGCGATGAGCCCGACCCACCAGGGGTTGATGACCTGCTCGTGGTGCTCCTCGGCGGCCCGGCTCAGGGACAGCGTGATCTGGCTCAGCGACATGCCGCACAGCCTACCGGCCCCCTCGCCTCACCCGAGAAGTGACTCGACCCCGGCGAGCACCAGCCAGAAACGCAGCGTCCGTCCGACGAAGATCGTGGGCAGGAAGACATACATCCGCATCTTCAGGGCGCCGGCCACCGCGGCCATCACCAGCAGCGGCGGGATGCCCCCGAAGGCGGAGACCAGCATGATCGCACCGGCGAAGAAGGGGCGACCCTCCATGCGCGCCTGCCAGCGCGCATAGCTCGCGCGAGCCTTGTCTCCCGAGAGCTTCTTCTGCACCCAGTCGGTCTCGATGCTGCGCCGGGTCGCCTCGTACCAGACGACCTTGCCGGCCGACTGACCCGCGCCGGCCAGCACGGCCAGCGTGAGCGCGTGACCACCGACGGTGGCGGCCATGCCTCCGAGGATGACCTCCATGTTGATCAGCGGGAACAGCGCGGAGGCGATGCTGACGCCGAAGGTCCACAGGGCCAGGCTCAGGCTCACGTGAGCCTCATGCGGCGACGCGCTCCGGGACCGGCAGCCCGAGCTGGAGCAACCACCTCAGCGAGATGCACTTGAGCACGAGGAGGGCGAGCGCGATGACGAGCCCGACCTGCCACCAGCCGGTGACCAGCAGCAGCACGGCGAAGAGCGCCGAGTTGAGCGCCTTCGCGGGCTTGGACCAGTTCCACAGGTAGATGCGTCGGTCGACGGCCCAGAAGTAGTTGGGGCTGCGGATCGGCCAGGCCAGGAACGCGAGCGACAGGAACATGTCGATGACCATGAACTCGAAGAGGTAGACCGAGACCGGGAGCACCATCTCCGGCTGCAACCAGGCCAGGCCGATGTAGAACGCGGCGCAGTTGATGCGGTCGCACAGCATGTCCATGACCCCGCCGATGCGGGTCTCGCAGTTGAAGAGACGGGCGTAGCCGCCGTCGGCCATGTCGCCGACCCAGTAGACGAGCAGGCCCACGATGAGCAGCAGCCGGCTCTCGTCGACCGCGGCGTAGAGACACAGCGCGAGCGAGACGACGGTCCGGACGAACGTGATGACCGTCGCGCCCGTGAACAGCCGCTCGGCCGCGGCATCGGCGTGGATGGGCCGGTCGGTGTCGGGCATGGATGAAACGCTATCGCGAGCGGGACGCGAGTCAGCGCACGTGGCCGTCCCCGGTGACGACGTACTTGGTCGAGGTCATCTCGGGCAGGCCCATCGGGCCCCGTGCGTGCAGCTTCTGGGTGCTGATGCCGATCTCCGCCCCGAAGCCGAGCTCGCCCCCGTCGGTGAAGCGCGTCGAGGCGTTGACGAGCACGGCCGCGGAGTCGACGCTCGCCACGAACCGGCGCGCCGTCGACTGGTCCTCGGTCACGATCGCATCGCTGTGCTGGCTGGAGAACCGACGGATGTGCGCGAGCGCGGCCTCGAGGTCCGGCACGACCGCGGCGCTGATGTCGAGCGAGAGGTACTCCGTCCCGTAGTCCTCGTCGGTGGCCGCGACGACCCCGTCGTGGGCCTGGAAGGCGGCATCCCCGTGGATCGTGACGCCGGCGTGCTGGAGCGCGGCGACGACCCTCGGCACGAAGACTTCCGTGAGGTCGGCGTGCACGAGCAGCGACTCCGCCGCGTTGCAGACGCTCGTGCGGTGAGTCTTGGCGTTGATCACGATCGCCAGCGCCTTGTCGAGGTCGGCGGCCCGGTCGACGTAGACGTGGCAGTTGCCGACGCCGGTCTCGATGACCGGCACGATCGACTCCTCGACGACCGAGCGGATCAGACCGGCACCGCCGCGCGGGATCAGCACGTCGACCAGCCCCCGGGCACGCATCAGGGCCTTGACGCTGTCGTGGGAGTCGCCCGGCACGAGCTGGACGACGTCGGCGTCGAGCCCGGTGGAGACCGCGGCGTCGCGCAGCACGGCCACGATCGCTGCGTTGCTGGAGCGGGCGCTCGAGCTGCCCCGCAGCAGCACCGCGTTGCCGGACTTGAGGCAGATGCCGGCGGCGTCGGCCGTGACGTTGGGCCGGGCCTCGTAGATCATCCCCACGACGCCGAAGGGGACCCGCACCTGCCGCAGCTCGAGGCCGTTGGCCAGGGTGCTCCCCCGCACCACCTCGCCCACCGGGTCGGGCAGCCCGGCCACGTCGCGCAGTCCCTGGGCCATCGCCGCGAGGCGTTCGTCGGTCAACCGGAGCCGGTCGACGATGTTGGGGGGCGTCCCGCCGGCCTCGGCGCGCGCGACGTCCTCGGCGTTGGCGGCCAGGACCTCCTCGCCACGCTCGAGCAGTGCGGTGGCCATCGCCAGCAGCGCGCGGTCCTTGTCGGCGCGGGTCGAGAGCGCCAGCGCGCGGCTGGCCTCGCGGGCGCGGCGCGCGACCGCGAGCACGTCACGCGTGATGTCGTCAGCACTCATGGGGCGAGCCTAGGAGAGTCCCGCTGCGCCGACGCACCTGTCTCGGCTGCTCGCAGCAACCAAAGACCCTCCCGGAGCGTCTCAGACTTCAGGTCCCACTTTTCTCAGGAGTCCCCATGCCCATTCACCTGTCGAGTCCCGCGTCCCGTTCACCTCGCAGCCGGCTGCGAGCCCTCGGCCTCGCCGCCCTCACCCTCGCCCTGCCCACGCTCCCGGCGCTCACCACCGGTGCCGCCGACGCCGCGGCCCCGCTCCGGTCCTCCGCACCGACCGTGCGGGCCGAGGGAGCTGCTCCGGTGACGCTCTGGTCGCCGGGTCGGATCGAGGCCTACTCCTACAACGGGCGCGTCTACACCGACTTCGGCCTGCGTCTGGTCGCCCAGGGCGAGCCCTTCGAGCTGTGGTCGACACGCAGCGGCTACGACCAGCGGATCCGGACGGTGTGGCGCTCCGGCGCGGGCGACGTCGCGCTGCCCGCCGGCACCATGACCACCTTCAGCGGGATGCGGCACTTCCTCAAGCTCAGCATCGACCCCGTGAAGGCGGGGCCGACCACGACGCTGGTCCGGGGCGGATGCTTGTCCGGCTACGCCGAGCGGGTCAGCCCGGACGCGCCGGCCACGTCGCACTACCCGCGCTCCTGCTTCTACAACCCCTACGCGACCGGGTCGGTCCAGGGCGTGCAGGCGGGCTGGGCGACGCCCGCGCTGGCCGGCTACCGCCCGATGCGCCTCGCGCCGGGCCGCTACACCGTCACCGCCGCGATCGGCGCCGTCTACGCCAAGACCTTCGGGCTCACCGCCGCCGAGGCCTCGCGCACCTTCACCCTCGTGGTGAAGAAGGCGGACTTCGGCGGTGAGGGCCGTCGTACGACGGAGCGTGGCGTCGCCGAGCCCGCCCGGCAGGAGCCGACCGCCGCCGCCGAGGGCGAGGCCACCGCGGTCCGGCCCGACCTCCGCTCGCTCCCCGCCTGGGGCATCCAGGTGGCGCGCAGCGGGAAGTTCCTCCAGTTCTCGGCCACCGTGTGGAACGGCGGCGACAGCCCCCTGGTCGTCGACGGCTTCCGCAAGGAGGGTGAGGACGAGATGGACGGCTACCAGTACTTCTTCGACGCCGAGGGCACCCAGACGGGCTACCAGAAGGTCGGCACCTTCCACTGGGACGCCAAGCCGACCCACCAGCACTGGCACTTCAAGGACTTCGCGAGCTACACGCTGCTGAAGGCCGACAAGACGGCGATCGTGAAGTCGCGCAAGGAGGCCTTCTGCCTGGCCAACACCGACGCGGTCGACACCACCGTGCCCTCCGCGGTGTGGAACCCGGACAACACCGACCTCTCGACCGCGTGCGGTGACCAGGGGTCGCTCTCGATCCGCGAGGTGCTCGCCTCCGGGTGGGGCGACACCTACGCCCAGTTCCGCGCCGGCCAGTCCTTCAACCTCGACGGGCTGCCGAACGGGACCTACTTCATCGAGGTCAGGGCCAACCCGCGTGGTCGGCTCGTGGAGAGCTCCCAGGACAACAACGTCGCGCTGCGCAAGATCGTCCTCGGGGGCAAGCCCGGCGCACGCACCGTGAAGGTCCCCCAGGTGGGGCTCGTGGTCGAGCCCGGCGCCGGGCGCCACGGCGGCTTCTGACCCACGAACGACGACGAGGGAGGATCTCCGGCACCGGGTGCCGGGGATCCTCCCTCGTGTGTGTCGCTGGAGCCGCCGGGGCTCAGCCCTTGCGCTTGTTGATCGCCTCCGTGGCGGCCGGCAGGACCGTGTGCAGGTCCCCCACGACGCCGAAGTCGACCAGCTCGAAGATCGGTGCCTCGTCGTCCTTGTTGACGGCGATGATCGTCTTCGAGGTCTGCATGCCCGCGCGGTGCTGGATCGCACCCGAGATGCCGTTGGCCACGTAGAGCTGCGGCGAGACGGTCTTGCCGGTCTGGCCCACCTGGAAGGTGTGCGGCATCCAGCCGGAGTCGACCGCGGCGCGCGAGGCGCCCACGGCAGCGCCGAGGGCGTCGGCGAGACCCTCGATGGGCTCGAAGTTGCCGCCCGTGCCGCGACCGCCGGAGACCACGATGGCGGCCTCGGTGAGCTCGGGACGGCCGGACGCCTTCCGCGGCTGCGAGGCCACGATCTGGGCGGACTTGGCGGCGTCGGAGATCGTCGCGGCGAACGCCTCGACGGCACCGGCACCGGCCTCGTCCTCGGGCGCCGCGGCGTTGGGCTTCACCGTGATGATCGGCGTTCCCTGGGTGACCTTGGCCTGGACGGTGAAGTTGCCGGCGAAGACGGACTGCGTGGTGACCGCCGTGTCGCCGTCAGCCTGCACGTCGACCGCGTCGGTGATCAGGCCGGAGCCGAGCTTGATCGCCAGGCGTCCGGCGATCTCCTTGCCCTCGGCGGAGGACGTGATGAGGATCGCTGCGGGCGAGACCTGACCGGCGAGCTGCTGGAGCACCTCGGCCTTGGGCGCCACGAGGTAGCCCTTGATCTCGGTGTCGTCGACGGTGTAGACCTTCGCCGCGCCGTACTTGGCGACCGCCTCGGCCGCACCGGCGGCCTGGTCGGCGCCGCCGATGAAGACCGCGGAGGGCTCGCCGAGACGCTTCGCGATCGCGAGGAGCTCGTAGGTGGGCTTGCGGACCGCGCCGTCGACGTGGTCGATGAGAACCAGAACTTCAGACATCAGCGATGCTCCTCAGATGAACTTCTTGGACGCGAGGAAGTCGGTGAGCGCACCAGCGCCCGAGCCGTCCTCGTCCTTGACGATCTCGCCGGCCGTGCGCGGCGGGCGGGCAGTGGTGTCGATGACCTCGGACCAGGCGACCGAGAGGCCGACCTCTCCGGCGTCGACGCCCAGGTCGCTCAGCGACCAGGTCTCGAGCGGCTTCTTCTTCGCGGCCATGATGCCCTTGAAGGAGGGGTAGCGGGCCTCGCCGGTCTGGTCGGTGACCGACAGCACCAGCGGCATGGTGCCGCCGATGACCTCGGTCGCCGTGTCGCCGTCGCGCTTGACGCGGACCTGGTCACCCTGGGTCTCGACGACGGAGGCGAAGGTGACCTGCGGCAGGTTCAGGCGCTCGGCGAGCATCGCCGGGACCACGCTGCCGGAGGCGTCGGTCGACGCCATCCCGCACATGACCAGGTCGGCCTGCCCCTTGTCGGCCACGATCTTCTCGACCGCCTTGGCCAGGACCAGCGAGGTCGCGACGTAGTCGGACCCGGCGATGGCCTCGTCGGAGACGTGGACGCCCTCGTCGGCGCCCATCTGGAGGGCCTTGCGGATCGCGTCGACCGCCTTCTCGGGTCCGACGCAGAGCGCCGTCACCGTGACGTCGGCGGGGTTCTCGGACTTCTCCTTGATCTGGAGCGCCTGCTCGACGGCGTACTCGTCGAGCTCGGAGAGAAGGCCGTCGACGCCGACGCGGTCAACGGTGTTGTCCGACTCGAAGCGCCGGTCGGCGGTTGCGTCGGGCACGTGCTTCACACAGACGACAATGTTCATGGTGGTGTGGCCTGGACGGCCCCTCCTGAGTGCTCGTGAGGATCACGGACGTGACCCGAGAACTGATGGCTCTGGCAGGTTACCGCCGAGTCACAGGCCACGGAACAGAAGTCCGCGGTGGACAAACTCACACCCGAGGACCGGGCGTGGGTGGATCAGGGACGGATCACGCGCTCCAGGAGACGCCCGACGACGAGGTAGACCACGGCGCCGAGCCCGTAGTTGAAGAGCGCCGTGCTGGTCTCGCCGTTCTGGCCGCCGAACTCCTTGATCGGGTTCTGGAGGTCGAAGATGCCCAGGTCGACGCCGTCGGCGACGTCGAGGACCAGCTCGACGAAGGGGTTGGACGGCTCGGCGTCGAGGGCGATCAGGAGTGCCGCGACCGCGAGCGCCGAGGCGCACACCACGAACACTGCCCACACCACTCGTGCAGCGATCACACGCACCCGTGCACTCGCCTTGCGATCTGCCACCTGGGTCACCGTCCCTCGAACTGAGCCTTGCCCGGACCATTCTCGACGAAGGATTGCATACCGGTGGTCTGATCGTCGGTCGCGAACAGCGAGGCGAACTGGAGTCGCTCGATCTCGAGCCCGGTCGCGAGGTCGACCTCGAGGCCTCGGTCGATGCTCTCCTTGGCCGCGCGCACGGCCAGCGAGGCGGCTCCGGTGAACTGCCGGGCCCAGGCCACGGCCTCGTCGTAGACCGACTCGGCAGGCACCAGCTTGTCGACCAGGCCGATGGCGAGCGCTTCGTCGGCCTTGACGAAGCGGCCGGTGAAGATGATGTCCTTGGCCTTGCTCGGTCCCACGAGACGGCTGAGTCGCTGGGTGCCGCCGGCGCCGGGGATGATGCCGAGGAGCACCTCGGGCTGCCCCAGGGTCGCGTTGTCGGCGGCGATGCGGATGTCGGCGGCCAGGGCCAGCTCGCACCCACCGCCGAGGGCATAGCCGGTGATCGCGGCGACCACCGGCTTGGGGATGGCGGCCACGGCGGTGACCGCGGACTGGACCGAGCCGGAGATCGTCACCATGTCGGCATAGCTCAGCCCGGCCATCTCCTTCACGTCGTTGCCGGCGGCGAAGACCCGCTCGCCGCCGTAGACGACCACGGCCTTCACGTCGTCGCGCTCGGCCGCCTCGGTGGCCGCCGCCCGCAGCTCGGCCTGCACCTGGACGCTGATCGCGTTCATCTTCGGGCGGTCGAGGCGGATCGTCCCCACGCCGTCGGTCACCTCGAGGTTCACGAACTCTGCCATCTGGGTCTCCTGGTGTGGGATCGGGCCGGTCGGGGCTCCGAGCCTGCCACCAGGACCGGGATGCCGCTCACCCGGCACGCCCGATGCGCGACAATGACCCGTGACCTCAGCACTCTGGCGCAACCTCGGCGATCGTTCGGCTGTGTGGCCGGGCCGGCACTACCCGCTCGGCGCGACGTGGTCCCCCGAGTCCACCAACTTCGCGGTGCACGCGCCTCGCGCACACGTCGCGTGGCTGTGCCTCTACGACGACGAGGACGGCGAGAGCCGCCACCGCCTCACCGAGCAGTCCCTCGGCATCTGGCACGGCGCGCTCCCCGACGTGGCACCGGGCACGCGCTACGGCTACCGCTTCGAGGGTCCCTGGGAGCCCGGGTCGGGGTTGCGGTTCAACCACGACAAGCTGCTGCTCGACCCCTTCGCCCGGGCCGTGAGCGGCGAGGTGACCCTCGACCCCGCGATCTACGGGCACACCCTCGACGAGCTGGGCACCGAGGTCCCCGAGACGACCGACTCGGCGCCCTTCGTGCCCCGCAGCGTCGTCGTCGCCGACGACTTCGACTGGGGTGACGACCGGCCGCTGCGTCACCGCTGGCGCGACTCGGTGATCTACGAGGCCCACGTCAAGGGCATGACCCAGCTCCACGACCGGGTGCCCGAGCACCTGCGCGGCACCTACGCCGGCCTGGCGACACCGGCGGTCGTCGACTACCTGCGCGACCTGGGCGTGACCGCGATCGAGCTGCTGCCCGTGCACCAGTTCGTCTCCGAGCCGGCGCTCGTCGCCCGCGGCCTGACCAACTACTGGGGCTACAACTCGATCGGCTACTTCGCGCCCCACAACGCCTACTCCTCCTCCGGCGACCGCGGTGAGCAGGTGACGGAGTTCAAGGCGATGGTGAAGGCCTTCCACGCCGCCGGGCTCGAGGTCATCCTCGACGTCGTCTACAACCACACCGCCGAGGCGGGCTCGGACGGGCCGACGCTGTCCTTCCGGGGTCTCGACGACAGCATCTACACCCGGGTCGACCCACCGGGGCCACACAAGCCCCTCGAAGACGCCTACTGGGACGTCACCGGCTGCGGCAACACCGTGGATGCCGCCAACCCCTTCGCCCTGCGGCTGATCCTCGACTCGCTGCGCTACTGGGTCACCGAGATGCACGTCGACGGCTTCCGCTTCGACCTGCTCTCCGCGCTGACCCGCGTCGACCACGAGATCGACATGGGCTGTCACCTGCTCACCGCGATCGGCCAGGATCCTGTCCTGCGGCACGTGAAGCTCATCGCCGAGCCCTGGGACGCCTCGATGGACGGCTACCAGGTGGGCGACTGCCCTCCGCCGTGGGTCGAGTGGAACGACCAGTACCGCGACGAGATCCGCGACTTCTGGCGCGGGCACTCCTCGGGCATCCGCACCGTCGCGACCCGCCTCGCGGGCTCCTCGGACCTCTACGCCGACGACGGGCGCTCGGCGTACGCCTCGGTCAACTTCGTCACCGCGCACGACGGCTTCACCGTGCGCGACCTGGTGAGCTATGAGCACAAGCGCAACGAGGCCAACGGTGAGGGCAACCGCGACGGCACCGACAACAACCGCTCGTGGAACCACGGCGTCGAGGGCGAGACCGACGACGCCGCCGTCGTGGCCCTGCGCCGCCGACAGGCCGCCAACGTGATGGTCACGCTGTGCCTGTCCAACGGGGTGCCGATGATCACCGCCGGGGACGAGCGGGGGCGCACCCAGCGCGGCAACAACAACGCCTACTGCCAGGACGACGAGACCTCGTGGATCGACTGGCGCCCCGACGACGCGTGGCTCGACGTCTACGACCTGGTCAAGACCGCGCTCAGGCTGCGTCGCGAGCACCCGGCGCTGCGCCAGCGTCACTGGTTCGAGGGTCGTCCCGCGATCCAGGGCGGACCGAAGGACCTCGCGTGGCTGCACCCGACGGGTCGCGAGATGACCGGCGACGACTGGCACGACCACGACCTGTCGGCGGTCGGGATGTTCGTCTCCGGAGCACCCCTGCGCTCCCCCGGGCCACGCGGCGAGCAGCAGGTCGACGCCTCGTTCATGCTGTGGTTCAACTCCGGGGCCGAGCCGGTCTCGGTGGGGCTGCCCGAGAACGACTGGGTGCAGGCCGGCGAGATCGCCCTCACCACCGACCCCGACCTCACCCCCGGCCACCCGGTGCTCGCGGGCAGCGAGGTGCGCCTCGGGGGCCGCACCGTGGTGGTGCTGCGCGGCACCTGACGCTGCGTCGAGTGACGCGTATGACAGGTTTTGGTGGGTCTGGAACCTGTCATACGCGTCACTCGACGCTCAACGGTGACCCTCAGGCCATCGCCACGACGCCCATCTCGGCGCTGGAGGTCAGCAGCTCGTTGCGGGGCACGATGCGCACGGTGTAGCCGAAGGCGCCCGAGTGGTCGAGGGTGACCTCGCCGTCGAAGCGGTGGCGACCACCGTCGTAGGTCTCGGCGACCGTCAGGTCCTCGATGACGGTGTCGGTGAGCTCGTCCTCGGCGTTGATCTTGCCGTGCACGAGCTGGACCGCGACGTCCGCCGGTGTCAGCGAGCCGAGGGCGACGAAGCTGCGCACGCTCATCACGGCACCGACCTCGGGGGCGTCCCCGACGCCGCTGCTCTCGACGTGCTCGACACGGACCTCGGGCCACGCGGAGCGCACCTTGTCCTTCCAGCCCGCGAGCGTGCGGGCACCCTCGAAGTCGGAGTTGAGGCGGCGCGCGTTGGTCGCGGCGGGTGTGTAGAGCTTCTGCGTGTAGTCGCGCACCATCCGGGTCGCCAGCACCTTGGGCCCGAGCGACTTCAGGGTGTGGCGCAGCATCGCGACCCACCGGGTCGGTACGCCGTCGGCGTCGACGTCGTAGAAACGCGGCGCCACCTCGTTCTCCAGGAGCTCGTAGAGCGCGGTCGCCTCGAGGTCGTCGCGGCGGTCGGGGTCGTCGAGGCCGTCGGCCGACGGGATCGCCCAGCCGTTCTGGCCGTCGTACCACTCGTCCCACCAGCCATCGAGGATCGACAGGTTCAGCCCGCCGTTGAGCGCGGCCTTCATGCCCGACGTGCCGCACGCCTCGTAGGGGCGCAGCGGGTTGTTGAGCCACACGTCGCACCCCGGGTAGAGCGGCTGCGCCATCGCGATGTCGTAGTTGGGCAGGAAGACGATGCGGTGCCGGACCTCGGGATCGTCGGCGAAGCGCACCATCTCCTGGATCAGCTTCTTGCCTCCGTCGTCCGCGGGGTGCGACTTGCCGGCGATGATCAGCTGGATCGGCCGCTCGGGGTCGAGGAGGAGACGCTTGAGGCGGGCCGGGTCGCGCAGCATCAGCGTCAGCCGCTTGTACGACGGCACGCGACGTGCGAAGCCGATCGTCAGGACGTCGGGGTCCAGGGCGCCGTCGATCCAGGCCAGCTCGGCCGACGCGGCCCCACGCTTCTCCCAGGAGGCGGCGAGCCGCTTGCGCGCGTCGGTGACCAGGCGCTGGCGCAGCTCACGCTTGACCGCCCACACCTGGGCGCCCGGCACCTTGTCGACGGCGTTCCAGAAGGCCTCGGTGTCGTCGGAGTCGGAGTCGGCGCCCTGGGACTCGGCGAGCTCGATGACCTCGCGAGCGACCCACGTGGGTGCGTGCACCCCGTTGGTGATCGAGTCGATGGGGACCTCGGACTCGTCGAAGGCCGGCCACAGCCCGCTGAACATCCCGCGGCTGACCTCGCCGTGCAGGACCGAGACGCCGTTGGCGCGCTGCGCGAGGCGGAAGCCCATCACGGCCATGTTGAAGACCGAGGCGTCACCGCCCTCGAAGTCCTCGGAGCCGAGGGCCAGGACCCGGTCGATCGGCACGCCCGGCGTCGCGCCGCTCTCGCCGAAGTACTGCTCGACGAGCGTGCGCGAGAAGCGGTCGATCCCGGCCGGGACCGGGGTGTGGGTCGTGAAGACGGTGGACGCGCGGCTCACCTCGAGCGCCGTGGCGAAGTCGAGGCCGGGGCCGTCGGCGTCGGCGGTGAGCTCGCGGATCCGCTCGATGCCGAGGAAGCCGGCGTGCCCCTCGTTGGTGTGGAACACCTCCGGTGCCGGGGCGCCGGTGATGCGCGAGTAGGCGCGCAGCGCGCGCACCCCGCCGACACCGAGCAGCATCTCCTGGCGCAGGCGGTGCTCGCTGGTGCCGCCGTAGAGGCGGTCGGTCACGTCGACGTAGTGGTCCGGGTTGCCCTCGACGTCGGTGTCGAGCATCAGCAGCGGGACGCGTCCGACGCTGGCCACCCAGATGCGGGCCAGCAGGTCGGGGCCGCCGGGCATCGCGATGGAGATCATCGCCCGCGATCCGTCGTGCTCGCGCAGCAGCGAGATCGGCAGCTCGTCGGGGTCCAGGACGGGGTAGGTCTCCTGCTGCCAGCCGTCGCGGGACAGCGACTGCTGGAAGTAGCCGTGGCGGTAGAGCAGGCCGACGCCGATGATCGGCACACCGAGGTCGCTGGCGGCCTTGAGGTGGTCGCCGGCGAGGATGCCCAGGCCGCCGGAGTACTGCGGGAGGACGGCGGTGATGCCGAACTCCGGGGAGAAGTAGCCGATCGCGGCGGGGCCGGTCGCGGCACCACGGCGCTGGTACCAGCGCTCGCCGGTGAGGTAGGCCTGCAGGTCGGTGGCCGCGACGTCGAGCCGCTCGAGGAAGCCCGGGTCGGCCGCCAGCTGCTCCAGGCGGGTGGGACCCACGGCGCCCAGGAGCTTGACCGGGTCGTGACCGGTGCTCTCCCACAACCCCGGGTCGATCTCCTCGAAGACGTCCTGCGTCTCGGGGTGCCAGGACCACCGCAGGTTGCCGGCCAGCTCGCTCAGGGCAGCCAGGGCCACGGGAAGGACAGGACGGACCGTGAATCGTCGGATTGCGCGCACGCAGAGGACGCTACCGCGATTTTCTGGAACGATCCAAAGATCTCGCGGATCGGTCTCGTGGACCTGGTCGTCCGGGGCGCGTCCCGCCCCCACCGCACGGGTCCATAACGATCTCCGGTCATCGGCGTTGAGCAGACATGACCTCCCTGCCCTCTCGGCGGCGCCGCCATGCGCTGATCGCCTCAGCCCTCCTGACCGCCACCCTGGTCCCCGGGCTCCTGCAGCTGCCGGCCGTCGCCGGCAGCCCGTCCACCGCATCCCTCCCGGGTGCCGTCAACGCCGCCACCGCGGCAGACGAGACCGACCTCAGCCAGGTCCGCACCCTCGGGGACCCCGTCCTCGGGCTCGACGACCTCGACACCCGCGGCACCGCGTTGCCCTCGGCCGCGCAACGCAGCGCCGTGGCGCGCCTCGGCGTCGTCGACGTCCGCTGGAACAGCTTCGGCACCCCCTCCTCGCTCTTCCCGGCCGACGGCGCCCTCGCCACGGCGACCTCGAGCGACCCGGTCAAGGCGGCACGCACCTGGTTGAGCCGCAACGCGGCCGTCTTCGGCCTGACGACCACGCAGGTGGCGGCCCTCGACGTGGTGAGCTCGCAGCCCTTCGCGCTCAGCAACGCCCGAGCCGTGCTGTTCCGTCAGCGCTTCGGCAACCTCACCCCCGCCCTCGCGAGCATGGTGACGGTCGGTGTGTCCAACGGCGAGATCGCCTATGCCTCCTCCTCGATCACCAAGACCACCGGCAAGCCGGCCGCACCCACCCTCACGCCTCTCGAGGGGTGGCTGAAGGCCGCCGCCGACGTCGGCCGGGCGGTCCCGTCGGCCGACCTCGACCTCATCGTGAAGACCGTCCCGGACGGGTGGACGCGCCTGCAGGTCCCCGGCTTCGCGCAGGAGCAGCTCGTCCGGCTCCGGGCGCTCGCCCTGGCCGACGGCTCGGTCCGCCCGGTCTTCGAGGCCAACGTCGTCGACGTCGACGCCGGTCAGTCCCTCGGCTACACCCTGATGATCGACGCCGTGACCGGGAAGACCCTCCACCGCGAGAACAAGGTCGAGAACAGCAGCGACTTCATCCCCTTCACCGGCTCCATCACCGCCACCGAGTGCGGACCCAGGCACGCCTTCGAGCTGACCGACAACGCCACCAAGCAGATCGTGGCCGTGGCCTCGACGGTCAACGCCGCCAACGACACCGTGGTCAAGATCTTCGGGCCCGGCAACCAGCTCCTGGTCACCGGCGACCTCGGCACCAGCCCCGAGACGGCCACCTACTCCGCCGACTCGATCCCGGCCGGCACCTACTCCCTCCAGGTCTGCCCCTTCGCCGACCCGACCGTGCCGTTCCTCCCGCCGGGCAACTACGCCGCCTCGATCACCACGAGCGACCAGGCGACCCCCGGTGCCGGCAGCCTGACGCCCAACCCGCGCTGGCGCTTCTTCCCGGCCAACCCCAGCCTCGACTTCTCCCCCAACACGACCCCGCGCAACAGCGTCGTCGGCTGCTGGATCGCTGCCGCCGGCTGCAACCTGAGCACCGGTCCGCTGCGCAACATCCAGGCGCCCGGTCCCTGGGACGTGCTGACCGCCACCGGCACCTCGTCGCTGACCACCGTCGGCAACAACGCCAACACCCACGAGGCGTGGGCCAGCCCCCTCACCCCGGGCGGCCTCCTCCAGGCGCCCGTGTCGGCCACCCAGGACTACACGGCACCCTTCACCGACGCCTGGAACAACAGCCGCTGCAACCCCTCCCAGCTCGTGCCCGGTGGCAACGACATCATCCCCAGCGTCACCAACCTCTTCGTGACCCACAACCGGATGCACGACTACTCCTACTACCTCGGCTTCAACGAGCGGAACTACAACCTCCAGGTCGACAACATCGGCCGAGGTGGGCTCGACAACGACCCCGAGGTCGGCAACGTCCAGGCGGGCGCGCTCAGCGGCGGCCAGCCGACGTACCTCGGGCGTGACAACGCCAACCAGATCGCCCTGCAGGACGGCGTCCCCGGCATCACCAACCAGTACCTCTTCCAGCCGATCGCCGGCGCCTTCTACGCCCCCTGCACCGACGGCGGGCTCGACATGGGCATCGTCGGCCACGAGTACACCCACGCCATCACCAACCGCATGGTCGCCGGGCCCGACGAGGGCCTCACCTCCGAGCAGGGCGGGGCCATGGGCGAGTCGTGGGCCGACCTGGTCGCCGCCGAGTACCAGTTCAGCCACGGCTACTCCAACGGTGGCAACATCTGGGCCGTCGGCGTCTACGCCACCGGCAACAAGGACGTCGCCATCCGCGACTACGCCATCAACCGCAACCCGCTCAACTACTCCGACTACGGCTTCGACACCACCGGCCCCGAGGTCCACGCCGACGGCGAGATCTGGAACGGCACCCAGTGGGAGGTCCGTCAGGCCCTGGTCACCAAGTGGAACAAGGTCAAGCGCTTCCACGCCTCCCGCGCCAAGCTCCAGCTCAAGTGCGCCCAGGGCAACCGCGACAAGGGCGTCCAGCGCCCGCAGCTGTGCCCCGGCAACCGCCGCTGGGTCCAGCTGATGTTCGACTCGTTCCTGCTCCAGCAGGGCGCCACGTCGATGCTCGACGCCCGTGACGCGATGCTCGCGGCCGACCGGATGCGCTTCAACGGTGTCAACCAGAAGGTCATGTGGGACGCCTTCGCCCGCCGGGGCATGGGCAAGGGCGCCTCGGTGCCCAACGCCGACTCGCACGAGCCGACCCCCAGCTTCGCCTCCCCCAAGAGCAAGAACGGGGTGCTGACCTTCAAGAGCACCAGCCCGGGCAAGCTCTTCGTGGGTGACTACGAGGCGCGGGTGACGCCGGTCGGCGACACCCTCAAGGGCACCAAGCTGGACAACGTCGTGACCATGGCACCGGGCCGCTACCGGATGCTCTTCGTCTCCAAGACCCGGGGCTTCACCCGCTTCACGCTCACCGTCAAGCCGGGCAAGGCATCGGTCCGGATCGCCGACCGGAAGAACCTGGCGGCCCGGGCCACGGGCGCCAAGGTCATCGGCTCGACGCCGGGCAGCCGCAACCCCGGCTTCCTCATCGACGGCACGGAGAGGACCAACTGGGGCGGCGTCACGACCGCCGACGTCGACTCCTCCAAGCCGTTCGTCGCGGTCGACCTCGCCGGTGCGACGCACACGATCCGTCGGGTCCAGGTGAGCGCCTTCCTCAACCCGGCCCCGGCCTCGGGCACGGACCTGCCGCTCGCGGCGGACCCCGACTCCGGGTCCCGCTTCACGGCGCTGCGACGCTTCGCGATCGAGACCTGCGTCACGGCCTGCTCGACGGGCTCGGCGAAGTGGAAGCGTGTCTTCACCTCCAAGCCCGACGCCTTCCCGGCACGCCGGCCCCGACCGGTCGCGCCCGACCTCAACCTGAGGTCGTTCGCGATCCGACCGACCAAGGCCGCCGCGGTGCGTCTGGTCGTCCTGGAGAACCAGTGCACCGGTTTCGCCGGCTACGCCGGGGAGCAGGACGCCGACCCGCTCAACGACACCGACTGCAAGACGGCGTCCGACCGGGGCACCATCGTCCACGTCTCCGAGCTCCAGGTCTTCTGACCTGGTCACTTCCCACATCCGCACGACCCAGGACGCCCTGTCTCACCCTCCGGGGGGAGACAGGGCGTCCTGGCTTGCGTGCCACCCGGTGAGCGGCAAGGGTGGCTGCATGGTTGGCCGCATCCCTGTCATGGACGTCATGCCCGTCGTGGACCTCGGGCGGCAGGCCGCGAAGGCCACCGTCGGGGAGCCGCTGCCCGTCAGCGCCACCGTGTTCCGGGAGGGGCACGACAAGCTCGGGGCCGAAGTGGTGCTCGTCGGCCCCGACGGAGCCCGCCGCAGCCCGGTCCGGATGACGCCCGACCCGGACGTCCCCGACCGCTACCACGCCTCCGTGACGCCCGACTCGGTGGGCGTGTGGACCTTCGAGGTGCACGCGTGGTCCGACCCGCTCGCGACCTGGCAGCACGACGCCGGCCTCAAGATCCCCGCCGGCGTCGACGTCGACCTGATGTTCCTCGAGGGACGGCTGCTCCTCGAGCGCGTGCTCGCCGACCTGCCGAGCGACGACCGCCCCGCGCACGCAGCCGTCACCAGCGCCATCCAGGCCGCCGACGACACCGACCGGCCCGTCGCCGTACGCCTGGCCCAGCTCCAGGCCGACGAGCTCCTGGTCGTCCTGCGTGCCCACCCGCTGCGCGACCTGGTCTCCGTCGAGGGCCCCTACCCGGCCTACGCCGACCGTGAGCGGGCGCTCTACGGCAGCTGGTACGAGTTCTTCCCCCGCTCCGAGGGCGCCACCAAGGACCCCGACACCGGCCTCGTGCTGGGCGGCACCCTCGAGACCGCGGCCCGCCGGCTCGACGCCGTCGCCGCGATGGGCTTCGACGTCATCTACCTCCCGCCGATCCACCCGATCGGCGAGGTCAACCGCAAGGGCCCCAACAACACGCTCACCCCCGGCCCCGACGACCCCGGCTCACCCTGGGCCATCGGGTCGCGCGAGGGCGGCCACGACGCGATCCATCCCGACCTGGGCAACTTCGCCGACTTCGACGCGTTCGTCGCCCGCGCCGGCGAGCTGGGCCTGGAGGTGGCCCTCGACCTGGCCCTGCAGGCAGCCCCCGACCACCCGTGGGTCACCAGCCACCCCGAGTGGTTCACCACCCGCGCCGACGGCACGATCGCCTACGCCGAGAACCCGCCCAAGAAGTACCAGGACATCTACCCGGTCAACTTCGACAACGACCCCACCGGCATCTGCCGCGAGGTGCTCCGGGTGGTGCGCCTGTGGATGTCGCACGGGGTGCGCATCTTCCGGGTCGACAACCCGCACACCAAGCCGCTCGCCTTCTGGGAGTGGCTGCTCAAGGAGGTCCGTCGCACGGACCCCGACGTGCTGTTCCTGTCGGAGGCGTTCACCCGCCCGGCGATGATGCACGCGCTGGGCTCGATCGGTTTCCACCAGTCCTACACCTACTTCACCTGGCGCACGGCACGGTGGGAGATCGAGGAGTACCTCACCGAGCTCTCCCACGAGTCCGACCACCTGATGCGCCCGAACTTCTTCGTCAACACCCCCGACATCCTCCACGGCTACCTCCAGTACGGCGGCCCGGCGGCGTTCAAGATCCGCGCCGTCATCGCCGCCACCGGCTCGCCGAGCTGGGGCGTCTACGCCGGCTACGAGCTCTACGAGCACGTGGCCGTCAAGCCCGGGAGCGAGGAGTACCTCGACTCCGAGAAGTTCCAGGTCCGCATCCGCGACTGGGACGGAGCAGCGGCCGAGGGCCGCACGCTCGCGCCCTACCTCACCCGGCTCAACGAGATCCGCCGGGCGCACCCCGCGCTCCGGCTGCTGCGCAACGTCACCATCCACAGCGCCGACGACGAGAACGTCCTGGTCTTCTCCAAGACGGCCGGCGACGACACGGTCATCGTGGTCGTCAACCTCGACCCCCACGGCACCCGCGAGACCATGGTCCACCTCGACCTGGCCGCCCTCGGCGTGGTCGGCCGCGACACCTTCGAGGTCCACGACGAGGTCACCGGCGCCGACTGGACCTGGAGCCAGCACAGCTATGTGCGACTCGACCCCCACGACGAGCCCGCACACGTGCTCACGATCAGGAGCAATGCGTGACGACTGCTGCCAACACGCCCGACTGGTTCAAGACCGCTGTCTTCTACGAGGTGATGGTCCGCTCCTTCCGGGACTCCAACGCCGACGGCACCGGCGACTTCAAGGGACTGACCGAGAAGCTCGACTACCTCCAGTGGCTCGGGGTCGACTGCCTCTGGGTCCCGCCGTTCTTCACCTCGCCCCTGCGTGACGGTGGCTACGACGTCGCGGACTTCACCAACATCCTCCCCGAGGCCGGCACCGTCGAGGACTTCCACCACTTCCTCGACGAGGCCCACAAGCGCGGGCTGCGCGTGATCATCGACTTCGTGATGAACCACACCAGCGACCAGCACCCGTGGTTCCAGGCCAGCCGGGAGGACCCGACCGGCCCCTACGGCGACTTCTACGTCTGGTCCGACACCGACGACCTCTACCAGGACGCCCGGGTGATCTTCGTCGACACCGAGCCGTCCAACTGGACCTGGGACCCCGTGCGCCAGCAGTACTTCTGGCACCGCTTCTTCTCCCACCAGCCGGACCTCAACTACGACAACCCGGCCGTGCACGACGCGATCATCGAGGCCATCTCGTTCTGGTTCGACATGGGCCTCGACGGCTTCCGACTCGACGCCGTGCCCTACCTCTACGAGCGTCCCGGCACCAACGGCGAGAACCTCCCCGAGACCCACGCCTTCCTGCGCAAGGTGCGCCGCTACGTCGACGAGCACTACCCCGGACGGATCCTGCTGGCCGAGGCCAACCAGTGGCCCGCCGACGTGGTCGACTACTTCGGCAGCGCCGAGGACGAGGCCGGCGAGTGGGTCGGCGACGAGTGCCACATGTGCTTCCACTTCCCCGTGATGCCCCGCATCTTCATGGCCGTACGACGGGAGTCGCGCTTCCCCATCTCGGAGATCCTCGAGCAGACGCCGCCCATCCCGGGCAACTGCCAGTGGGGCATCTTCCTGCGCAACCACGACGAGCTCACGCTCGAGATGGTCAGCGACGAGGACCGCGACTACATGTGGAACGAGTACGCCAAGGACCCGCGGATGAAGGCCAACATCGGCATCCGCCGCCGGCTGGCTCCCCTGCTCGACAACGACGTCAACCAGATCGAGCTCTTCAACGCGCTGCTCCTCTCGCTGCCCGGCTCCCCCGTCCTCTACTACGGCGACGAGATCGGGATGGGCGACAACATCTGGCTCGGCGACCGCGACGGCGTGCGCACCCCGATGCAGTGGACGCCCGACCGCAACGCCGGCTTCTCCTCGGCCACCCCCGGCAAGCTCTTCCTGCCGGCGATCCAGGACCCGGTCTACGGCTACCAGAGCGTCAACGTCGAGGCGCAGCTGGAGAACTCCTCCTCGCTGCTGCACTGGATGCACCGGATGATCCACGCGCGCCGCGGGCACGACGCCTTCGGCCTGGGCACCTTCGAGGACCTCGGCGGCTCCAACCCGACCGTGCTCTCCTATGCCCGCCAGCACGACGACGACGTGATCCTCTGCGTCAACAACCTCTCGCGCTTCCCCCAGCCGGTCGAGCTGGACCTGCGCCGCTTCGAGGGGATGGTGCCGGTCGAGATGCTCGGCGAGGTCCCCTTCCCGCGCATCGGCGAGCTCCCCTACCTGCTCACGCTCGGCGGCTACGGCTTCTACTGGTTCCGCCTGACGCCGAGCGACAACCCACAGGAGGGTCAGCTGCTGTGAGCACCCAGCCGCACGCGACCGAGATCGACCACATCGACCCGCACGTGTTCGTCGCCTACGTGGAGAAGACCCGCTGGTTCGGCGGCAAGGGCCGGCCCTTCACCGTCACCGGCGTACGACGCCTCGGCGAGCTCACGCCGGCAGCCGCGGCCCCGGGCGCGGCCGAGCCCCGGGTCGCGCTGCACCTCGTGGAGCTGACCTACGCCGACGTCGCCGCGGACGACCCGCACCACACCGAGCACTACCAGGTCCCGCTGGCCTTCTACGCCGAGCCGCAGACCCGCCTGGACCACGCGTTCGTGGGCTGGTGGGAGGAGCCGGGCAACGGCTGGGTGCACGCCTACGACGCGCTGCACGACCGGGCCGCCATGGCGTGCTGGCTCGACGCGTTCGCCGCGGCCGCCGACGCCCCCGACGGCACGCTGGAGGCCGGCGGCCTGCAGTTCCACCGGCTGCCGGGCCACGCCCTCGACACGACGGCCGCCTCGACGCTCTTCACCGGCGAGCAGTCCAACTCCTCGGTGTCCTACGGCGAGGACGCCCTGATGAAGGTGTTCCGCAAGGTCACCCCGGGGAGCAACCCCGACGTGCGCGTCCACGACGTCCTCACCCGCGCCGGCTCCGAGCACGTGGCCGCCCTCTACGGCTGGGTCGAGCACGTGTCGCCCGCGGGAGAGGTGACCCAGCTGGCGATGATCCAGCAGTTCCTCCGCACCGCCACCGACGGCTGGGACATCGCGCTCACCAGCGTGCGCAACCTCTTCGCCGAGGCCGACCTGCACGCCGGCGAGGTCGGCGGCGACTTCGCGGGCGAGTCCGCCCGGCTCGGCGAGGCACTGCGCGAGGTCCACGACGACCTCGCCGCCCACTTCCCCACCGGCCGCGGCCGGGCCACGGCCGCCAGCATCAGCGCGACCATGTCGGACCGTCTCGACGCCGCCCTGGCGGTCGTGCCCGACCTCGCGTCGTACGCCGACGGCCTGCGTGCGCTCTACGACGCGGTGGCCGCGCTCCCCGACGTGGAGGTGCAGCAGGTCCACGGCGACCTGCACCTCGGCCAGACCATGCGCACCGCCCTGGGCTGGAAGCTCGTCGACTTCGAGGGCGAGCCGGCCAAGACGCTGGCCGAGCGCAGCCTGCCCGACTCGCGCTGGCGCGACGTCGCGGGGATGCTGCGCTCGCTCGACTACGCCCCGCACGTCGTGGAGCGCACCCGCGCCGACGACGACATCGCGGAGGTCAACCAGCGCAACGTGCGCGCCTACGAGTGGGCCCACCGCAACCGCAACCACTTCCTCTTCGCCTACGCCGGCGACCTGCAGCCCGACGAGCGGGTCCTGCTGGACGCCTACGTCGCCGACAAGGCGGTCTATGAGTGCGTCTACGAGAAGCGCAACCGACCGACCTGGATCTCCATCCCGCTCGAAGCCATCGCGAGGATCGTGACGACATGACCGACAGCACCCAGCCCACCCGGCCGGCCCAGCCCGCCCGGGCCACCGCAAAGCCGGTCGACACCGCGGAGATCGAGCAGGTCGTCCACGGCGAGCACGGGCACCCGCACGCCGTCCTCGGGCCGCACCCGCACGACGGTGCGGTCACCGTGCGCGTCCTGCGGCCCCTCGCCGAGACCGTCGTCCTGCGCCACGGCGACACCGAGACGGCGCTGACCCACGAGCACGAGGGCGTCTGGGTCGGGGTCCTGCCCGGCAGCGACGTGCCCGACTACCGCATCGCCACGACCTACGCCGGGGGCAGCCCGCACGTCCTCGACGACCCCTACCGCTTCCTGCCCACCCTGGGCGAGGTGGACCTGCACCTGATCAACGAGGGGCGCCACGAGCAGCTGTGGGACGTGCTCGGCGCCCACGTGCACCACTACGACGTGCCCGGCGCCGAGCCGATCAGCGGCACCGCCTTCGCCGTGTGGGCTCCGGCCGCGCGCGCGGTCCGGCTCAAGGCCGACTTCAACAGCTGGGACGGTCGCGAGCACCCGATGCGCCAGCTCGGGCAGTCGGGCGTCTGGGAGCTCTTCGTGCCCGCGGTCGGCTCGGGCACCAGCTACAAGTACGTCGTGCTCGGCGCCGACGGCGAGTGGCGCGAGAAGGCCGACCCCATGGCGTCGTACTCGGAGGTCGCCCCGGCGACCTCGTCGGTGGTCTTCGAGTCGCAGCACCAGTGGCAGGACGACGCCTGGATGGCGGCGCGCGCCGAGCGCTCCCCGGTCCGGGAGGCGATGTCGGTCTACGAGGTCCACCTGGCCTCGTGGCGCCGCGAGCGCAGCTTCGACGACCTCGCCGACGAGCTGGTCCCCTACCTCACCGACCTGGGCTTCACCCATGTCGAGATGATGCCGGTGATGCAGCACCCCTTCGGCGGGTCCTGGGGCTACCACGTCACCTCCTACTTCGCCGCCGACTCACGGCTCGGCGACCCCGACGGCCTGCGCCGCCTCATCGACCGGCTGCACCAGGCCGGCATCGGCGTCATCCTCGACTGGGTCCCGGGCCACTTCGCGACCGACCCGTGGGCGCTGGTGAAGTTCGACGGCACCCCGCTCTACGAGGACCCCAACCCGCAACGCGGGTGGCACCAGGAGTGGGGCTCCCACATCTTCAACTTCGGGCGTCCCGAGGTGCGCAACTTCCTCTACGCCAACGCGCTCTACTGGCTCGAGGAGTTCCACGCCGACGGGCTGCGCGTCGACGGCGTCGCCTCGATGCTCTACCTCGACTACGCCCGCGAGGAGGGCGAGTGGTCGCCCAACAAGCACGGCGGCCACGAGAACCTCGAGGCCGTGCAGTTCCTGCAGGAGATGAACGCGACCGTCTACAAGCGGGTCCCCGGGGTCGTCACGATCGCCGAGGAGTCGACCTCCTGGCCGGGCGTCACCCAGCCGACCAGCGAGGGCGGTCTCGGCTTCGGCCTGAAGTGGAACATGGGCTGGATGCACGACTCCCTGGGCTACCTGAAGCGTGATCCGGTGCACCGGCCCTACCACCACAACGAGCTGACCTTCGCCCTGACCTACGCGTGGGCGGAGAACTACGTCCTGCCGATCTCGCACGACGAGGTCGTGCACGGCAAGGGATCCCTGCTGCGCAAGATGCCCGGCGACCGTTGGCAGCAGCTGGCCAACCTGCGGGCCTACCTCGCCTACATGTGGGCGCACCCCGGCAAGCAGCTGCTCTTCATGGGCTGCGAGATGGGACAGGAGTCGGAGTGGGCCGAGGCCCGCGAGCTCGACTGGTGGCTCCTCGACCACCCCGAGCACCGGGGCGTCCACTCGCTGGTGCGTGACCTCAACCGCGTCTACGCCGAGAGCCCGGCCGCCTGGTCGCGCGACCACGACGCGAGCGGCTTCCAGTGGATCGACGCCAACGACGCCGGCCGGAGCGTCTACTCCTTCATCCGCCGCGGCGACGGCCCCGACCTGGTCTCGGTCACCAACTTCCGCGACCACCCGCACGAGGGCTTCCGCCTCGGCCTGCCCCTCGCGGGCAGGTGGGAGGAGGTGCTCAACACCGACTCCTCGACCTACTCCGGCTCCGGGGTCGGCAACCTCGGCGCGGTCACCGCGGTGGACGGCGACCACGACGGCCAGCCCGCCCACGTCGACCTCGTCCTCCCGCCCCTGGGCACGCTGTGGCTGCGGCACGCGCCCGAGGCCGCCCCGGTGGGCGAGCTGGTCGAGCAGCCCTCGGTGGTCGAGCTGGTCGAGCAGCCCTCGGTGGTCGAGCCGGTCGAGCAGCCCTCGGTGGTCGAGCCGGTCGAGCGCTAGCGAGACCGCGTCGAGACCGTCGAGACCGCCGCGACCGCCGACGTCGGTCGTGTGCCCCAGCCCGCGCCCTGGCGCGTCCGGAGGCACACGACCCGGCGGGGCGCTGGGGCCGGACACTAAGGTTGCCGCGTGAGCCACGAGCCGAGCACGGAGACCGTCGCCGACGGCATCGCCCGCATCGTGTGGACGCCCGCTCTCGCCGACGACGACTGGGCCACGACCGTCGCCGCCGTACGACGTGAGGTCGAGCTGGCGCTGCAGGCGCACGGCCGCGTGGAGATGCGCGTGCCCGCCGACGACGAGCCCTCGCAACGTGTCGCCACGTGGTCGGGCATGCGCCGCGAGGGCGTGATGCGGGGCGTGGAGGGTGACCAGGTGGTCTTCGCCAGGCTGGTCTCCGACGTGGCCGTCGACCAGCCCGGCGGGTTCCGGGCGCTGCTCAACTCCTTCCTGCCGCGCAAGCGGGCGATCAGCCAGATGCTGGTGCGCGACCGGTCCGGCCGGGTGCTGGTCTGCCAGCTCACCTACAAGCCCGACTGGGACCTGCCGGGCGGCGTCGTCGAGGTCGGTGAGTCGCCGCAGCTCGCGGTGTCGCGCGAGGTCGAGGAGGAGCTCGGGCTGACGATCCCGGCCGGCCCCCTCGTGCTGACCGACTGGCTGCCGCCGTGGGGCGGCTGGGACGACGCGCTCTGCCTGGTCTTCGACGGCGGGGTGCACGACGCCACGATCAGCGAGCAGATCGTCAAGCAGGCCCGGGAGATCCGCTCAGCGGAGTTCCTCTCGCACGCCGAGGTCCACGAGCGGTGCGCCGACTTCACGGCCCGACGCATCGACGCCGCGCTCGCCAACCTCGGCGAGGGCCCCGCCTACACCGAGTCCGGTCGCTGACGCCGCTCCCCCGGCCCGCAGACGAGGTGGGCGCAGCGCGACCAGCACGCCGAGCACCAGGAGCAGCCCACCCAGCGACTCGGCCCCGTTGGGTCGTTGGCCGAGCAGCGTCCAGGCCGATCCCATCGCGACCACGGGGGCCAGCAGCACCCACGGCACCACGGCTGACGACGCGTTGCGTCCGAGCAGCGCGGTGAAGATCCCGTAGCCCAGCAGGGACGCCAGGCCCGCGGTGTAGAGCGTGGAGAGCCCCGCCTCCCACCCGAGGGCACCGACTCCGTCGAGCACGGCCGTGGGTCCGTCCACGAGCAGGGACAGCGCGAGCAACGGCACCGGCACGACCAGGGCCGACCACACGGTCAGCGACAGACCGCCGCTCACCCGCGCCGCGCGCGCGACGACGTTGCCGATCCCCCAGGACAGCGCGGCGGCCAGGCAGAGCACCAGCGCCACGAGCGGCACGGCGCCTCCGCGCCCGAGCGCGACGACCAGCAGCCCGACCGCGCCGAGGGTGACGCCGGCGACCTGGCCGGCGGTGGGGCGCTCGCCCAGCACGCCGGCGGCGATCAGGATCGTGAAGATCACCTGCGCCTGGAGCACCAGCGCCGCCAGGCCGGGTGGCATGCCGGCGGCCATCGCGACGTAGAGGAAGCCGAACTGGCCGAGCGACATGAAGGTCCCGACGAGGGCGATCGTGCCCCACGAGGCGTCGGGACGGGGCACGAACAGGATCGCCGGGACGACGACCAGCAGGAAGCGCAGCGCCGCGAAGAGCAGCGGCGGCACGCCCTCCATGCCCCAGTCGATGACGACGAAGTTGAAGCCCCAGATGGTCGCGACCAGCGCGGCGAGGAGGCTGTCACGGCGGTTCACGTGGCCCAGCCTGCGCGATCCGACCCTGAAGCACCAGCGACCGTTCATGCCGCCGACCACGTAGCATCGCTGCATGATCGACCTCGCTGCCCTCACCTCGCTGCGCGCCGTCGACACCCACGGCTCGGTGGTCGCGGCCGCCGAGGCGCTGGGATTCACCTCGAGCGCCGTCTCCCAGCAGGTGAAGCGCCTGGAGAAGCAGACCGGCGTCCCCCTGCTCGAGCGCGTCGGGCGCGGGGTGATGCTGACCAGCCACGGGCGCCACCTGGTGGACGCCGGCGGACGGCTGCTCACCGACCTCGAGGAGATCGAGGCGGGTCTGCACCGCCAGGCCGCGACGGTTGCGGGCCACCTCCGGCTCGCGGCGTTCTCGACCGCCATGCGGGGCCTGGTCGCACCCGTCGTCCGCGCCCTGCGCGACGCCCACCCCGACCTGACGTTGAGCCTGTCGGAGCGCGAGCCCTGGGACACCGTGGGCCTCGTGGCCTCGGGCCACTACGAGGTCGGGGTCGTGCACCGCTGGGGCGACGTGGCGCTCGCGATGCCCGAGCACCTCGTGGCCACGACCGTGGCCCGGGACGTCGCCGACGTCATCGTGCACCGCGAGCACCGGCTCGCCACCCGGGCGCGGGTGAGCCCGCACGACCTCGTCGACGAGGACTGGATCGCCACGCACGACGGGACGATCTGTCGCGAGTGGCTCACCAGGATGTACGACGGGACCGGGCACCTGCCTCGCATCGCGCACCAGTCGATGGAGTTCGACAGCCACCTCGCGCTGGTGCGTGCCGGCCTCGGGATCGCGCTGGTGCCGCGGCTCGGCCGCGCCGACCTGCACGCCGACCTGGTCGCCGTACCCGCGCACGACCCGGTGCCGACGCGGGAGGTGATCGCCGTCCACCGACGCAGCATGACCACCTCACCGGCCGTCGCCGCGGTGCTGGCGGCACTGGGCAAGCCGGGTCATCCCGGCTAGAAGGAGTCCTGGCCGTCGCGCAGGTAGGGCGTGCGGTGGTCGCGCGCGACCTGCTTGATGGCGGTCCACGCATCGACGCGCTCGGCGAAGGAGAGGTCGGGCAGAAGCGGGTCTCGGCCGTAGAGCCCCACGAGTGCCCGCCCGTCGCGGGTGAAGCCCTGGTAGATGCGTGCGACCCCGTCGGGGTCGCGCTCGCTGAGCGACCAGCCGCGGAACTCGAGCTCCTCCAGGGCCGCCACGAAGTCGGCGCGGTGCAGGGACTCACCGTCGAGCACGACGTCGGTGCGCGCCTGCGGGAGGATCAGGAAGCCGTCACCACTGGCCAGGTCCAGCACCGCGTGGTGGAGGCCCATGTCGAGGGTCGTCAGCATCTCAGCACCTGTTCCGTCCGGCGTCGTCTGGAGGGAACAACGCGCCAGGGCGCACGGGGGCACGGGTGACGAGGACTTTTGTCCAGAACCGGGTCTCGACGAGGTCGCGCGCTTGCACCGTGGCGCCGACGACCGCGGCCGGCGTGACGAGCACCGCACCGAAGGGCACGAGGAACGAGGCCCGCACCGCGGCCAGGACGGCGAAGACCATCAGCGCCAGGACCATCCCGAGCAGCATCAGCCCCGGGCAGCGCCGCCGCATTGCCCAGGCCAGGTCATCCCAGGCTCAGAACAGCGCTGAGGCCAGGGACTGACGGCCCTTGAGGACCCGGGGGTCGTCGTTGCCGACTGCCGCGAACAACCCGAGCAGGTGCTCACGTGCGGCGTTCTTCTCGTCGCCGGACGAGCGGCGCACGAGCTCCACGATCCGACCGAAGGCGTCGTCGACGGCACCGTCGAGCAGGTCGAGGTCCGCGACCAGGGTCTGGGACTCGACGTCGTCGGGGGCGGCATCGGCAGCGGCGCGAGCGGCCGCCGGGTCGACACCCTGGGTGCGCTGCAGGACCTTGGCCATCGCCAGCCCGGCGGCTGCCTCGACGTCGGCAGGGTTGGCCGAGACGAGCTTCTGGTACTCGGTGACGGCGCCGTCGATGTCGTTGCGCGCCAGCGCGTCCTCGGCTGCGGCATAGCGCGGGTCGGCCTGCGGCTCGCCGTCGGCCTCCTCGGGCACCGGCGCGCCGCTCAGGGGCTGGTGACGGGCCGTCATGCCCTGGCTGGCGAGGCCCTGCATGACCTGGTCGAGCGTGGCGCGCAGCTCCTCGATGGGCAGCGCGTCCTGCAGCAGCGGCGCCGGGCGACCATCGAGCACGGCGACGACGAGAGGGATGGAGGGGATCTGCATGGCCTGGGCGATGCCGGGCGCAGCGTCGATGTCGACGAGGCCCACGAGGAACTTGCCTTCGTACTCCCCCGACACCGCCGCGAGGTCGTCGGCGAGCTGGCCGCTCTCGGGCATCCGGGTGCGGGAGTAGAACGCGAGCATGACCGGCGCCGTCATCGACAGCTCGATCACCTGCTGGAAGTTCTCCTCGGTCACGTCCAGCGCGTAGGACGACGTCCCGGTCGGCGCGCCCGCGGGCCCGCCGGCGGGGGCTGCGGCGCCGGGTCCGCCACGTGCGGGGCCACCGGCACCCGGAGCGGGCGCCGCCGGGCGCTTGAGGGCAGAGAGGTCGAACGCTCCGGGGCGGGTGAAGGGCTGCTGGGTCATGGGCCAATCCTAGGGAGCCACCGGGGCGGGACCGCGGTCGAGGGGTGAGCGGTGGGTCATCCGGGGGTCGCGACATGACCCGCAGGTCCCCCCTCCTCGTGTGGCGATCGTGATCTGATGGCGTCTCCACGAGTGAGGAGGCCTCGGTGCCCGACCCTGCGTCACCGCACGACCGGGCCGTCTTCCGCCGCTACTGGGCGGCAGCGACGATCAGCTCCTTCGGGACGGCCGTCACAACGGTCGCCATGCCGGTCCTGGTGGTGCAGACGCTCGATGCGTCGCCCCTCGAGGTGGGGGTGGTCAACGCGGCACAGCTCGCGCCGTATGCCGTCGTGGGGCTGGTGGCGGGGGTCTACTCCGACCGGTGGCGGCGCCGGCAGATCCTCGTGTGGAGCAGCATCGGTCGGGCGGTGACGCTCGGTGCGATCCCGGTGCTGTGGCTGGTGGGGGCCCTGCAGGTGTGGACGCTGGTCGTGCTGCTGCTCGGCTTCGGGTCGTTCTCGGTGTTCGCCTTCGCGGCCACGCAGTCCCTGCTCCCACGGCTCGTGCCACGGGACGGTCTCGTGAGGGCCAACGCGCGGCTCGACCAGACCGACGCGGCGGCCCAGACGCTCGGCCCCGGCCTCGGCGGCGCGCTGGTGGGACTGCTCGGGGCACCGGTGGCCATCGCCGTCGACGCGGTCAGCTTCCTCCTCGATGCACTCCTCAACGCGCGACTGGACGTGCAGGAGCCCTCGCCCGACCCGGCCGTCCCCCGGGACCTGCGCCGGGAGGTAGGCGAAGGACTGCGCTGGGCCTACCGGCACAGCACCCTGGGACCACTGGCTGCGTCGACGCACGTCTGGTTCCTCGCCAACGGAGCCGCCTTCACCGCGCTGGCGATCGTGGCGCTGCGCGAGATGGCGCTCCCACCGCTCACGTTCGGTGTGCTGATCGCGGTCGGTGGGGTCGCCGGCCTCCTCGGGGCCAGCGTCACGACCGCGGTCGGACGGCGGGTGGGCGGCGGCCGCACCATCATCGGCGCACGGTCCGTCTATCCCCTGGCCTGGCTCCTGGTCGCGATGGCCCCGACCGTGGACTCGGCGACCTCAGGGGTCCTCCTGCTGGGCGTGGCCCTGGCCGCGGCCGGCCTCGCCGGCGGCGTGGAGAACGCCCACGAGATGAGCCTGCGCCAAGGCCTCACCCCCGACGCCCTCCTGGGTCGCGTCAACGCCACCCTGCGGTCCGCCAACCGGACCGCGGGCGCGGTGGGTGCGCTGCTCGGGGGCGTGGTCCTCACGCTCGTGGGCGGGACGACGACCCTCCTGGTCGTGGTCGTCCTCTATGCGGCGGCGGCCGCCATCGCGGCCCGGTCCCCGCTCGGCAGCGCCCGCTGAGTCAGGCCAGCCCGAGCGCCGCCGCCTCCTCGCGCAGGTCGTCGCGCACGCGTGGGTGGGCGGCGTGCTCGATGATCTGCCGGGCCTGCTCGCGCTGGTCGCGCCCGAAGACGTCGGCGAGGCCCTGCTCGGTGACGATCGCGCTCATCTGGAAGGACGTGACCGGCTCGTCGACCAGCGCGACCACGCTGGAGACATCGGCCTTGGGGTGCCAGGAGCGGAGGGCGATGAAGGCCTGGCCGCCGGTGCTGTGCAGGGCGCCGACGATGAAGTCGGTCTGACCTCCGAAGCCCGAGTGGATGCGGGCGTCGATGCGTGAGGCGTTGGCCTGCCCGAAGAGGTCGACCTGGAGGGCGGTGTTGACGCTGACCATCGCGGGGTTGCGTGCGATCAGGGCGGGGTCGTTGGTCACCTCGGTGCGCACCATCCGCACCCTCTCGTTGCCGTCCACCCAGTCGAGCAGCTCGGGTGAGCCGAAGAGGAAGGAGGCCGTGATCGGCACCTGGCGCTCCAGGGCCCCGGCCCGCTCCAGGTCGAGCACGCTGTCGGAGAACATCTCGGTCCAGACGCGCAGCCCGCGGCGGGCGGCCAGCCCCCGCATGGTGGCGTCGGGCACGGCACCGATGCCTGCCTGCAGCGTCGAGCCGTCGCCGACCCGGGCGGCGACGAGCTCACCGATCCGGGCGGACGCGGCGTCGATCGGGCTCCCCGTCGCGTGCAGCAGCGGCTCGTCCACCTCGACCATCACGTCGATCAGGTCCACGTCCACCTCGGCGTCACCGAAGGTCCACGGCATCCGGTCGTTGACCTGGGCGACCACGACTCCCCCGCCACGACGCACCGCCTCGATGGCCGCAGGGAGCACGTTGACCTCGACACCCAGGGACACCTTGCCCTGACGTGGTCTGGTGGTGTGGAGCACCACGGCGTGCGGCGCCAGGGGCCCTGCGAAGAGCGCGGGCACGAGCGAGAGCCGGGAGGGGACATAGCTCAGGCGCGGGCTGCGACGCATCCCCGGTCCGACGAAGGACGTCTCGAGGGTCACCCCGTCGCGGTCGGGGACGCCGGTCTGGGCGTTGAGCATCCACAACCGGTAGGACGGCACCAGCTCGTCCACGAGCCGCAACGTCGTCCACGGGGTCGCGTGGTTGCCGGTCACGACGATGCGGGGATCGGCCGGCAGACGGGCGAGGTGCTCAGACAGGCTCACCAGGCGATTGGACCAGGTGTGGGGCGTGGACGCACACCCGGTGTCGCCCAGGCCCCGGTCGTCGCGGTCGTCGCGGGCGTCGGCGGTCGTGGAGCCGTCAGTTGACCACGCGCGGGCCGCGCAGCCCGGAGCGCTGGACGACGCGCTGGATGGCGAGGTCGCGCTCGTCGGGACGCCCGACGTAGCGGATGTCGCGGAGCCCCTGCTCCTGGGCGGCCGACTCGAAGCAGAAGTGGCCGAAGCCGAGCATCCGACCGTGCAGGGGGCGCACGACGCTGATGTCGAGGATCCGGCTCAACGGCATGGTGGCCAGGTGCGTCGACAGCACGCCGTGGACCCGGAAGACCCGCATGTTGGTGATCACGAAGCGGTCGCGGCGCTCGCGCAGCACACCCCATCCGGCGCGCAGCCCCAGCACCAGTGCGACCAGGAGGAAGAGCCAGCCGATGTCGACGTGCACGAACGGCACGGCGGCGACCGCGGCCAGGCCGACCAGCCCCTCGAGCGCCGGACGCACGTAGGCGACCCAGTGGTGGCGCACCTCGTCGACGATCACCTCGCCCTCCTCGCGCAGGAGGTGGCGGGAGATCTGCGGGTCGCCCATCGAGCTCAGGAGCCCCACGCGCAGGGCCTAGAGCTCACCGAAGAAGTCGATGACGGCCCCGAAGAGCGTGCTCCCCCAGTCGGCGACCTGGCCGCCGGCCGCGCCCGTGGCGTCCGCGAGCCCGCTGGGGTCGGTGAACATCCAGAAGCCGAAGAAGAGCACCACAAGGGCGATGAGCACCTTGTTCATCGGATAAGTCTCCATCGTGAGCGTGAGGAACGGGATCGCACCATTGGTACCACCCTTCACTCCCGCCCCGCGGCAGGCGCGCGGCAGGCGCGGGCAGGCGCGGGGCAGGGCGGCTCGCCGCTCAGTCGGTGAAGGACTCGAGCAGCCGGTCGGCGGCGGCGTAGGGGTCCGACTCCCCCGCGACGACCGCGGCGGCCAGGTCGTCGAGCTCCGAGCGGCCGTGCACGTCGCCCCAGCGGCGACGCAGCGCGGTGAGCGCGATCGCCTCGATCTCGTCCCTCGCCCGGCGCGTACGACGACGCGCGAGCTCACCGGTCGTCTCCAGCCAGGTCAGGTGGTCAGCGAGGGCGGCGGCCACCTCGTCCACGCCCTCGCCCTTCTGGGCGACGGTGCGGAGGATCGGGGGCTTCCACGCCCCCTCGCGGCGCTCGGCGAGGGCGAGCATCGAGCGCAGGTCACGGCGCACCTGGTCGGCGCCGTCGCGGTCGGCCTTGTTGACGACGTAGAGGTCGCCGATCTCCAGGATCCCGGCCTTCGCGGCCTGGATGCCGTCGCCCATCCCGGGCGCGAGCAGCACCATCGTGGTGTCGGCGAGGCCGGCGACCTCGACCTCGCTCTGGCCGACCCCGACGGTCTCGACGAGGATCACGTCGCAACCGGCCGCGTCCAGCACCCGCAGCGCCTGCGGCGTCGACCAGGCGAGACCGCCGAGGTGCCCGCGCGAGGCCATCGAGCGGATGAAGACGCCGGGGTCGGAGGCGTGGTCCTGCATCCGCACCCGGTCCCCGAGCAGCGCTCCCCCGGAGAAGGGGGAGGACGGGTCGACCGCGAGCACGCCGACCTGCTTGCCCTCACGACGCAGCGCACCCACCAGCGCGTTGGTGGAGGTCGACTTGCCGACCCCGGGCGAGCCGGTGACGCCCACGACGTGGGCCCGGGGGCCGCTCGCCGTGAGCGGAGCCAACGCCGCCATCACCTCGCGCAGCAGCGGCGACTCGTCCTCGACCAGCGAGATCAGCCGGGCGACGGCGCGTGCCTGGCCGGCCAGGGCACCGGAGACGAGATCGGGGACCGACGCCTGACGGCGTCGGCCCCCGGTGGGCTCGAGGGTCACTCAGGCCTTCGGCACGCGCACGATCAGGGCGTCGCCCTGACCTCCGCCGCCACACAGGGCGGCCGCGCCGACGCCGCCGCCGCGACGCTTGAGCTCGAGGGCCAGGTGCAGCACCACGCGGGCGCCGGACATGCCGACCGGGTGACCCAGGGCGATCGCGCCACCGTTGACGTTGACCTTGGACTCGTCGAGCCCGAGAGAGCGGGCCGACTCGATGCCCACCGCGGCGAACGCCTCGTTGAACTCGACCAGGTCGAGGTCGGCGGGCGAGATGCCCTCCTTCGCGCACGCCTTGGCGGTCGCGTTGGCCGGCTGCATCTGCAGGGTGGAGTCGGGGCCGGCGACCATGCCGTGGGCTCCGATCTCGGCGAGCCACTCCAGGCCCAGCTCCTCGGCCTTGGCCTTGCTCATCACGACCACGGCGCAGGCGCCGTCGGAGATCTGCGAGGAGGAGGCGGCGGTGATGGTGCCGTCCTTGGAGAAGGCGGGGCGCAGGCCGGCGAGCGACTCTGCGGTGGTCTCGCCACGCACGCCCTCGTCCTGGCTGACGACGACCGGGTCGCCCTTGCGCTGCGGGATCGAGACCGGGACGACCTCGTCGTCGAAGACCCCGTTCTTCCAGGCGGCGGCGGCCTTCTGGTGCGACTGGGCCGCGAACTCGTCCTGCTCGGCGCGGGTCAGGTTGGTGCCGCTGGCGTTGCAGTTCTCGGTGAGCGCGCCCATCGCCTGCTGGGTGGTCTGGTCGTAGAGGGCGTCGTAGGCCATCGAGTCGACCAGGGCCACGTCGCCGTACTTGAAGCCCTCGCGGGACTTGGGGAGGATGTGCGGCGCGTTGGTCATCGACTCCATGCCGCCCGCCACGATGATGTCGGCCTCGCCGGCGCGGATCATCTGGTCGGCCGTCGCGATGGCGTTGAGGCCCGACAGGCACACCTTGTTGATGGTGATCGAGGGCAGCGACAGCGGCAGGCCCGCGGCGATGCCGGCGGTGCGGGCCGGGTTCTGGCCGGCGCCGGCGAGGATGACCTGGCCCATGATCAGGTAGTCGACCTGGTCGCCGGTCACGCCGGCCTTCTCCAGGGCGCCCTTGATGGCGTGTCCGCCGAGGTCGGCGGCGGAGAGGCCCTTGAAGCCCCCGAGCAGGCGACCGATCGGGGTACGAGCCCCTGCGACGATGACGGATGCGTTCATGGGTGCCTCCACAAGATGAGCGTTCAGAGCTGGGTCTCTCGTGACGATACCCACGAGGCCGGGGGTGGGGCGAGGCTGTCCGCCCTCCTGTCGTGAGGAACACGTCACAACCGGTCGCGGCGAGCGGCCCGCCGTACGACCATGTGCCCCATGACTGCTGCGCTCGACGTCCCCGCCCACCTCTTCACCGCCATCGACCACGTGGGCATGGCCGTGCCGGACCTCGACGAGGCCATCGCGTTCTACCGCGACACCTTCGGCATGACGCTGGCCCACGAGGAGGTCAACGAGGAGCAGGGCGTGCGTGAGGCGATGATGGCGGTCGGCGAGTCCGGCTCGTGCGTCCAGCTGCTCGCCCCGCTCAACGAGGACTCGACGATCGCCAAGTACATCGGCCGGTCCGGCCCGGGGTGCCAGCAGGTGGCCTACCGCGTCACCGACGTCGAGCAGGTCAGCGCGATCCTGCGCGAGCGCGGACTGCGTCTGCTCTACGACGCACCCAAGCGCGGCACGTCCGACTCCCGGATCAACTTCGTGCACCCCAAGGACGCCGGGGGTGTCCTGGTCGAGCTCGTGGAGCCCGCCGCGGCACCACACTGAGACAACCGGCACACTCCGTCCCACCGATGGTTACCCACGGGTATCTTTCGGCGCGGACCAGCCCGACAGTCCCACCAGCGCCACCGAGCAGAGGAAAGAGCCACCCGTGCAGAACATCCTGGACGCCATCCAAGCCGGAGACACCAGCAGCGAGGACTTCGCGAACCTGGCGATCCCCGCGTCGTACAAGGCCGTGACCGTCCGCAAGGACGAGGTCGACATGTTCGAGGGCGTCGCGTCACGCGACAAGGACCCCCGCAAGTCGCTCCACCTCGACGAGGTCGCGCTGCCCGAGCTCGGCCCGGGCGAGGCCTACGTCGCGGTCATGGCCTCCGCGATCAACTACAACACCGTGTGGACCTCGATCTTCGAGCCCGTCTCGACGTTCGGCTTCCTCGAGCGCTACGGCCGGCTCTCCGAGCTCACCAAGCGCCACGACCTGCCCTACCACGTGGTCGGCTCGGACCTGTCCGGCGTCGTGCTGAAGACCGGACCCGGCGTCACCAAGTGGAAGCCGGGCACGGAGGTCGTCGCCCACTGCCTCTCGGTCGAGCTCGAGGACTCCGACGGCCACGACGACACGATGATGGACCCGCAGCAGCGGATCTGGGGCTTCGAGACCAACTTCGGCGGGCTGGCCACGATCGCGCTGGTCAAGTCCAACCAGCTGATGCCCAAGCCGGCCCACCTCACGTGGGAGGAGGCCGCCTCGCCCGGGCTGGTGAACTCCACCGCCTACCGCCAGCTGGTCTCCAAGAACGGCGGCAACATGAAGCAGGGCGACAACGTCCTGGTCTGGGGCGCCTCCGGCGGCCTGGGCGGCTTCGCCACGCAGTACGCCCTCAACGGCGGCGCCGTCCCCGTGTGCGTGGTCTCCAACGAGGAGAAGGCCGCCATCGCCCGCTCGATGGGCGCGGAGCTGATCATCAACCGCTCCGAGGAGGGCTACAAGTTCTGGAAGGACGAGCACACCCAGGACCCCAAGGAGTGGAAGCGCTTCGGCGCCAAGATCCGCGAGCTCACCGGAGGCGAGGACATCGACATCGTCTTCGAGCACCCCGGCCGCGAGACCTTCGGCGCCTCGGTCTACGTCACCCGCAAGGGCGGCGTCATCACGACCTGCGCGTCGACCTCGGGCTACATGCACGAGTACGACAACCGCTACCTGTGGATGAACCTCAAGCGGATCATCTCCTCGCACTTCGCCAACTACCGCGAGTCGTGGGAGGCCAACCGGCTGGTCGCCAAGGGGATGATCCACCCGACCCTGTCGCGGACCTACTCCCTCGAGGACGTGGGCCAGGCCGCGCTCGACGTGCACCACAACCTGCACCAGGGCAAGGTCGGCGTGCTCTGCCTGGCCCCCGAGGAGGGTCTGGGCGTCCGGGACCACGAGATGCGCGCCCAGCACCTGGACGCCATCAACCGCTTCCGCGGCGTCTGACCCGAGGCCCCTGACACGTACGAGCGGTGACCCGTCCCCCATCTGGGGGGCGGGTCACCGCTCATTTGGGACGGGGGCGCCACCCGGGCCCCGCTGTGTCCCGCTCGCGGCCTGATCCCTGAGACGGCCCGTGTGCCGGGGTGGGTTCTCCGCGTCGGATCGTGGAAGATGGGCCCAGCCACCACCCCATCACCAGCGACGAGGAACCTCACATGAGCGACCAGGGTCTGTCCATCTTCGATCACGAGCCCGACGCCGCCAGCAACGACTCCGACGCGGAAGCCACCCAGGTCATCCCGGTGCGCTCCGAGCGCACCGGCGCGGCCCAGAAGCCCCTCCAGAAGCCGTCCGCGCAGCCGACCCAGCAGGCCGCACCCCAGGCCGCACCGCAGGCCGCCCAGAAGCCGGTCCAGAAGCCGGTGCTGCCCCCGCCCGCCGAGCGCACCGCCAGCCAGCCGGTGGTCCCACCGGCTGCTCCGACGTCGGCACCCCCACGGTCCGCCGCTCCCCTGGCCAGCGCACCCGCGGGCGGCTTCCCCGTCGTACGCCGCGGCGGCTACGACAAGGCGGCCGTCGACAACCAGGTCAACCAGCTCGCCCGCGACAAGGCCGGGTTGAGCGCGAGCCTGACCGAGTCGGAGCGTCGGGTCCTCGAGCTCGAGGCCGAGCTGTCCGGCGCCCGGACCCAGCTCGCGGAGAACCAGGCTCCCTCCTACGCCGGTCTCGGCGGTCGGGCGAGCACGATGCTGCGCCTGGCCGAGGAGGAGGCGACCGAGATCCGCGACGTCGCCGAGCGCGACGCCAACGAGATCCGCGAGCAGGCCTCCCGCGATGCCAAGGCGATCCGCGCCGATGCGTCCCGCGAGGCAGAGGACATGCGCTCGGTCCAGCTCGAGGAGCTCGACCAGACCCGCGCACGCGTGCTCGGCGACGCCGAGCAGGAGCGCAGCCTGGCCAAGGCGGAGGCCGACGACGTCCTGGCTGCTGCCCGCCGTGAGGCCGACCAGGTGCGCCTGGCCGCGCAGCAGGAGACCAGCGAGATGCGCACCTCCGCCACGCGTGAGGTCGAGCAGGCGCGGGCCGCCGCCGACCGCGAGGTCCAGGAAGCACGCCGCACGCTCGCCGTGGAGAAGGAGCGTCTCGCCCGCGAGGCCACCGACCACCACAACTCCGCCACCGCCGAGACCCGTCGTCTCGTGGAGGAGGCCGAGCAGCGCGCCGCGGCGGCCGAGGAGCGGGCCGGCGAGGCCAGCAGGCAGGCCGCCGAGAGCCGAGCCGCCTCGCAGACCGAGGCCGAGGCGATGGTCTCGCGCGCCCGCCGCGAGGGCGAGCAGATCGTGGCGACCGCACGCAGCCAGGCCGAGTCCCTCACCACCACCGGGGTCGTCGAGGTGGAGCGCGAGATCGCGGCGCGCCGCGCCGAGCTCGACCGTCTGACCAAGCGTCGCGACGCGATCGCCGCCCAGCTCGCCTCGCTGCGCGACGTCGTCGCCGGGTTCGGCGAGGACGAGAGTTGAGCCAGGACCCGCCGGGGGCTGACGCGGCCGCCGATCGGGCCGAGGCGGCAGCCGACCACGCCGAGAGCGCCGCCGAGGTGGCGGAGGCCGCTGCCGGGCACGCCGAGGCAGCGGCCGAGCAGGCCGAAGCAGCCATCGGGGAGACGGACAGCGACTTCGGCACCCCCGGGGAGCCCTTCCAGAAGCGCTCCCCGTTCTACGTCGGCTTCTTCGGCGCCCTCGGGGCGTTGCTGGCCTTCTTCCTCTGGTCGGCGCTCATGAGCATCGGCTCGACGCTCATCCTGATCGTCGTCGCCCTCTTCCTCGCCGCGGGCCTCAACCCGTCGGTGGAGTTCCTCCAGCGGCGCGGGCTCGGCCGAGGCCTCGCCGTCACCGCCGTCATCGTGGCCTTCCTCGCGGCGGTGGCGCTGTTCGTCCTCGCGATCGTGCCGGTCATCGCCGACCAGGTCACGGCCATCAGCAAGAACGCGCCCGGCTGGCTCGACGAGCTGCAGAAGAACAAGCGGATCCAGCGCTTCGACGACGACTTCGACGTCATCTCCAAGATCCGTGACTACGTCGCCAACGGCGACTTCGTCAGCGGCATCTTCGGCGGGGTGCTCGGGGTGGGGCTCAAGATCCTCGGTGCGCTGTTCAACGCGTTCATCATCATGGTGCTGACGCTCTACTTCCTCAGCTCCCTGGACAAGACCAAGAACGCCTTCTACCGCCTGGCCCCGGCCTCGCGTCGTGAACGCGTCTCCCTGCTGGGCGACCAGATCATCCGCAACGTCGGCGGCTACGTCTCCGGCGCCTTCCTGGTCGCGCTCGCCGCCGGGATCTCGACGCTGGTGTTCCTCTTCGCCGTCGGACTCGGCGAGTACGCCGTGGCCCTGGCCGTCGTCGTCGCCCTGCTCGACGTGATCCCGATGATCGGCGCCACCCTCGGCGCCGTCGTCGTGACCGCGATCGCCTTCGCGACCGACATCAAGACCGGGATCATCTGCGCGATCTTCTTCCTGGTCTACCAACAGCTGGAGAACTACGTCATCTACCCCCGGGTGATGTCGAAGTCGGTCGACCTGCCGGGCGCGGTCATCGTCATCGCCGCCCTCGTCGGCGCTGGCCTCCTGGGCGTCGTCGGCGCGCTGCTGGCGATCCCCACGGCGGCTGCCATCCTGCTGATCCTGCGCGAGGTCGTCGTACGACGGCAGGACGCGCGGTAGGCAGGTCCCCGGGGGCTCGGGTCGTGTGCCGCAGGACGCGCCGGAGCGCTGCCTGCGGCCCACGACTCAGCCCTCAGCGGCGCACGGCCTCGATCTCGAGACGCACGTAGTCGATGACGGGCCCGCTCAGCGCCAGCCGGACCTCGCGCACGAACGCGGCGTGCTCCTCGGTCGGCAGCTCGTCGAGGTGGGAGCCGAGCACCACGGTGGCCAGGTAGGTCTCCAGGACGTCGACGTCCTCGCAGCGGAACGGGTCGGGGCGCAGTCGCACGTCCTCCACGTCGAAGCCCGCGGCCCCGAGGCGTGCCCGGGTGACGTCGGCGTCGGCGAACTCCCAGTCCGAGGGACCGGCACCGGTCACCTGCGCGATCGCGCGCGTCACGTCGGCGACGTTGCCCCGACCTCCGCAGTCCGACGCCAACCGGGCGCCCGGGCGCATCACGGCCGCCAGGTGCGCGAAGAGCAGGTCGTGGTCGGCGACCCAGTGGAAGGCGGCCACGCTCATCACCGCGTCGACCGGCTCCGCGATCGGCAGCGGCGCCATCAGGTCGGCCTGCACGTAGGTGACCCGCTTGTCACCCAACCGGGTGCGGGCGACCGCGAGCATCTGCTGCGACCCGTCCAGGGCCACGAGCCGTACGCCGGGCCACCGCGCGCGCAGCTCGGCCGCGTCGCGGCCGGTGCCGCAGCCCGCGTCGAGCACGACCTCGTCGCCGGTGAGCCGCAGTCGGTCCAGGACCCCTCGACCCCACCGCTCGTGCGGCAGCGTCAAGGAGCTGTAGGTGGCGGCATCCCACTCGCGAGGCATGCGGCCGAATCTACGCGGGCAGCTCCGGGGTGGTGGGGAGCGACCGCTCCCCGAGCTTGACCCCGACGACCCCAGCCATGATCAGGAGGCCGCCTGCGACCTGGACCGCCCGCGGGAGCTCGTCGAGGAGCAGCCAGGCCCACAGCACTCCCATGACGACCTCGGTCAGCGCCACGAAGGAGGCGACCCGCGAGCCGAGCCGACGGCTGGCCGCGATCCCGGAGACGTAGGCGACGGCGGCGGTCACCAGGCCGAGCAGCACCAGCGGGATCCACCAGGCGACCGCGGACCCGGCCAGGACGACGTCCTGCGTGGTGGCGGTCATGGGGAGCAGTCCCACCAGGGCGAGCAGCCCCAGGAGCAGGCCTCCGATGACCAGGCCCGCAGCCGCCAGGGCGAGCGGCGGCAGGCCGTTGTCCTCGTCGGCGGAGATGACGAAGTAGATCGCGCAGCCGACCATCGCGCCCAGGGCCCACAGCACGCCCGCCACGTTGAGCTCCGCGCCGCTCATCAGGTCGAGCACGAGGACCAGCCCGAGCGCGGCCAGGCCGGCCCCTGCCAGCGTGAGCGCACCCGGTCGCTCCCCGTGCCGCGCCCACAGCCACACGACGACGGCGGCCGGCGCGGTGAACTCGATGAGCAGCGCGGGACCGACCTGCATGTGCCCGACGGCGGAGAAGTAGCTGAACTGGGTGGCGGCCACCGCGAAGGCCCCGTAGACGAGCACCAGGACCCGGTTGGCCGCCAGCAGGCTCCACCGACCGCGCAGCGAGGCGTAGCCGAACGGCGCGACGACGAGGGCCGCGAGACCGATCCGCACGAGGACGACGGAGCCGGGGGTCCAGCCCGTGTCGAGCAGACCACGAGCCAGCGCGCCGGAGAGGCCGAAGGTCACCGCGGACAACAGCGCGAACAGCAACCCGGAGGCGGTGCGCGACGAGCGGACGCTTGCCGTCTCGTCACGAGTCAAGGTGGTCATGGGTCATGACGCTAACCGCCGTGCGGTAACCTGTCAAAGTGACATTTGCTCATGACACCGAGATTTCCCTCCTGGCCGCCGTCACCCTGGTCAACTCCGAGGACCCGACCGAGGACACCCTGCAGAGCCTCGGGGACCTGCAGCGCTTCTACGACGAGTTCTCCTTCACCGGTCGCCACGACGCCGACGAGGCCGAGCTGGGCGCGGTCCGCGCCCTGCGCGCCCGACTCCGTGACCTGCTCACCGCCACCCGCGACGACGCCGTCGTCCTGGTCAACGAGATGCTGCGCGAGGGTCGGGCACTCCCCCAGCTGGTGCGGCACGAGCCGTTCGACTGGCACCTGCACGCCGTCGACCCGCAGGCGCCACTGGTGACCCGCATCGTCGTCGAGACGGCGATGGCGATGATCGACGTCATCCGGGCCGACGAGATGTCGCGCCTGGGCCACTGCGCCGACGAGGAGTGCCCCGGGGTCGTCCTCGACCTCTCCCGCAACCGCTCTCGCCGCTTCTGCTCCACCTCCTGCGGCAACCGCAACGCCGTCGCCGCCTACCGCGCCCGCCAGGCCGGCACCGGCTGAGGTCTCGACCACCGGCCTCGCTGGTCGGGCCCGCGTCGAGACCGCCCACCCCTCACGCTCGTCGCGCCACCGCGTGGCAGGTCTCGACACAGTCGTCGCTAGCGCTCCTCCTGGCTCGACCACCGAACAACAGCCGCCGCCAGCGCACCAGCAGCCTCGCTGGTCGAGCCGGGCGAGCACCACGCACCAGCAGCCTCGCTGGTCGAGCCGGGCGAGCGCCAGCGAGCCCGCGTCGAGACCGCCCACCCCTCACGCTCGCTCGCGCCACCGCGTGGCAGGTCTCGACACAGTCGTCGCTAGCGCTCCTCCTGGCTCGACCACCGAACAACAGCCGCCGCCAGCGCACCAGCGGCCTCGCTGGTCGAGCCGGGCGAGCACCACGCACCAGCAGCCTCGCTGGTCGAGCCGGGCGAGCGCCACGCACCAGCAGCCTCGCTGGTCGAGCCGGGCGAGCACCACGCACCAGCAGCCTCGCTGGTCGAACCGCGGCGAGCACCACGCACCAGCAGCCTCGCTGGTCGAGCCGGGCGAGCACCAGCGAGCCCGCGTCGAGACCGCCCACCCCTCACGCTCGTCGCATCACCGCGTGGCAGGTCTCGACACAGTCGTCGCTAGCGCTCCTCCTGGCTCGACCACCGAACAACAGCCGCCAGCGCACCAGCAGCCCCGCTGGTCGAGCCGGGCGAGCACCAGCGAGCCCGCGTCGAGACCGACCCGCCCTCACGCTCCTCGCACCACCGCGTGGCAGGTCTCGACACAGTCGTCGCTAGCGCTCCTCCTGGCTCGACCACCGGACAACAGCCGCCGCCAGCGCACCAGCAGCCCCGCTGGTCGAGCCGGGCGAGCGCCAGCGAGCCCGCGTCGAGACCGCCCACCCCTCACGCTCCTCGCGCCACCCTGGGTCGACCACCGATCGGCGGGCCTCAGGTCTGGGCGGGGCCGGGGACCGGGACGTCGCGATAGGCCGCGAGGTTGTGGGCGTTGTACGCCGAGGTGTCGGCGAGCTCCATCGGGCCGTCCCACTCGCTCGGGAGCGGCAGGGCGACCTCCGGCGCGATGCGGCGCACGATCTCGTCGAGGACCTTCTCGGCGTCGCCGACCCACAGGTGCTTGCTGCCGGCGAAGGGCACGACCTCGGCCTGCGGGATCGCCGCGAAGCGCTCCGCAGCCTCCGGCGGCTGGAGGTAGTCGTCGTGCTCGGGCACGAAGGCGTGCACCGGCTTGCCGGACTCGGCCCACGGCTGGAGGTGCTCGGGCTCGCTGAAGCGCAGGGGTGGGCTGAGCAGGATCGCACCACGCACGGCCGGGTCCAGGCCGTGCATCAGCGCCAGGTCGGTGCCGAAGGACCAGCCGACCAGCCAGATGTCGGGGAGGTCGTGGAACTCGGCGTACTCGATCGCGGCGGCGACGTCGAAGCGCTCGCCCACCGCGTTGTCGAAGGCGCCCTCACTGGTGCCCTGCGCGCTCCACGTGCCCCGAGTGTTGAAACGCAGCACCGCGACCCCGGCGAGCGCCGGTAACCGGAAGGCGGCCTTGCGGTAGACGTGGCTGTCCATCATCCCGCCGTGGGTGGGCAGCGGGTGCAGGCAGATGACCGTGGCCACGGGGTCGCCGTCGAGGGGCAGGGCCAGCTCGGCCACGAGGGAGAGACCATCGGCCGTCACGAGCGTCACCGGCTCGCGTCGTGCGGGCAGGACGGAGTTGGCGCGGATCTTCTGGGTCACCGACCCAGGCTATCGAGCGCAGCTCGCCAGGCGTTCCTCGTAACCCCGGTGGGCATGCCGGCGTTAGCAGGCCAGTCCACGAAAGGGATCTGAGATGTCGCACCTGCGCACACGGATGGTGGCGCTCACCTGCGCCGCCGCCGTCGCACTCCCCCTGGCCGGCTCCACCACAGCCGCCGCCACGGGAGCACCCGTCAGCCGCTCCACCACCGTCACGGGCGAGGGCCTCGCTGCCCTCCGCGCCACCCACGTCGGTCTCGACCGCCTCCTCGCGTCGGGCACCTACGGGAACAAGGCCATCGTGACCTTCGACGCGGTGCCGCGCCCGGAGGAGGTCGCCGCCCTGCGCGCCCTGGGTCTCGTCGTCCAGCCGATGGAGCGGCTGCCGCTGGCCCTGGTCGCCGGCACCGTCCCTCAGCTCGTCAGCGCCGTCTCCAGCGGGATCGGGCTCGACGTCTACCCCGACGAGCAGCTCGACTACCTCGACACGGCGTCCTCGGACGTCATGTCCTCCTCCCCCGCCGCCGCCCGGGCCCTGCGCGTCAAGGGCCTCACCGGCAAGGGCGTCACGGTCGGCGTCGTCGACTCCGGCTGCGACGGGACGCACCCCGACCTCGCGGACCACATCACCCACAACGTCGTCCTGGTGAGCCCGGAGTACGTCAACGCCGGCACCGGCCCCACCATCGTGGCCCCGGTCGACAAGGGCCCCTACAACAACACCGACCTCGGCAGCGGCCACGGCACCCACGTGGCAGGCATCATCGCCGCCGACGGCACCACCGGGCGCACGCACCTCGGGGTCGCGCCCGACGCCGAGCTCGCCTGCTTCGCCATCGGTGCCGTGATCACCACGTCGGCCGTCGTGACGGCCTTCGACTACATGCTCGACCAGCCCGGGATGCTCGGCATCGACGTCGTCAACAACTCCTGGGGCAACTCCTTCCGCCAGTTCGATCCCCGCGACCCGGTCAACGTCGCCACGAAGGCGGTCGTCAAGCGCGGTGCCGTGGTGGTCTTCGCGGCCGGCAACTCGGGCTCCGAGGACGGCGAGGCCAGCGTGAGCCCCTTCAACCAGGCCCCGTGGGTGCTCTCGGTGGCCGCGAGCGACCTCGACCGCCAGCGCGGCGGTTTCTCCTCCAACGGTCTTGCCTTCGACAACGGCCGGGCCGCACCCATCGGTCGCAACGGCCACACGGTCTTCCGTGGGGATCGCATCGGCAACACCCAGCCGGACCTGTCCGCCCCCGGCGTCGACATCTCCTCGACGTGCGACAGCACCGGCACCGTCATCGGGCCCTGCCCCCAGGGAGGCAACGCCAGCGCCTCGGGCACGTCGATGGCCTCACCGCACGTCGCCGGCGCGGCTGCCGTGCTGCGCCAGGCCAATGCGCGTCTGAGCGTCGCGCAGCTCCAGCGGGCCCTCACCGCGACGGCGACGCCGATGGTGGCCGACGGCCGGCGACTCTCGTCCGCCCAGGTCGGCTACGGCCACGTCAACCTCGACCGGGCGGTCTCGCTGGTCCGGTCCACCGGCTGGAAGGTCAAGCTCGCTGCCGCGCAGCGTCGTGCCTCCGCGCGGCTCCGCGCCCAGGACGCGTGGTCGGTGACGCGCTCCGACCTGTGGCAGGAGGCAGCGCCCCTCGTCGCGCTCGGCGGCTCCTACACCCGCACCCGTGCGGTGCGGCTCACCCAGGGGTCCACCGCACTCAAGGTGGCTCTCGTCTACCCGACCCCCGGCACTGCCGCCAACCTGGCCAGCTTCACCGGCGTGGTCCGCGACGCTGCGGGCAAGGTCGTCGGCAGGACCCGGAGCAACCTGCTCTACGGCACCGGCATCACGACCACCCTGGTCCGGGGCCTGAAGCCGGGCCGCTACACCGTCGAGGTCTCCGGTGACTACGCCGTCTCCGACCCCGACACGGTCGACAGCGACTCGGTCAACGGTCGGGTCGTCTTCCTCCAGGTGGCCCAGCTCCGCAAGCGCGCGTAACCCCGGACGGGCTGCGCCGTTAGGACAGTCAGCGCAACGACGCCGGGTCGGGCGATCGCCTCATGGGGTGGTGATCGTCCGCTCGGCGGCGCAGGTCCGGGACGGCTGGCATGATCGCCAGGTGACCGAGACCCGCATCGAGACCAGCCGCCGCATCGCCGCCCCCGCAGCCGACGTGTTCGCGCTGCTGTGCGATCCCCACGGCCACGTCGCCATCGACTCCTCCGGCATGCTCCAGGACTGCACGGGTGACCCGGTGCGTGCCAGCGGGGACAGCTTCGCGGTCCACATGGACCGTGAGTCGCTGAACGACTTCCCCGAGATGGGCCGCTACGACGTCACGGTCACGATCCGCGACTTCGAGCAGGACCGGCTGATCTCGTGGACGATCCTGGGTCGGGTGCGCCCGCAGATCGGTCATGTCTACGGCTACCGTCTCGAGCCGGTCGAGGCCGGCGACGACGAGCCCGGCGGGACGCTCGTGACGTCGTTCTACGACTGGTCCGACATCGCTCCGGAGTGGCGCGAGCTGGGCATCTTCCCCGTCATCTCCGAGAGTGCCCTCCGCGGCACCCTCGGCATCCTGGACCGCACCGTACGACGGGGCTATCCGCGCGGCTGAGGTCAGCAGACGCTGGCACGGAGCTGGGCGCCGGTGCGGCCGGAGCGCAGGTCCCCGGCCAGCATCCACAGCACCTCGGAGAAGCCACCGGCCTCCTGCTGGGTGACCAGCAGGGGCCAGGTCCGGCTCCCGTCGAGCGCATCGAGCGCCCGGGCCCGATCCTCGGCGCCGCCGGCGTCGTAGGCGGCCAGGTCCAACCCCGGAGACGCGGACCTCGATGTATGTGGTGCCCGATGCCGGACGGATCGTGGCGTGGTCGCGGTCCGAGTAGGTGAGGGTCGCCGACTCCCGGCCCAGCAGGGTGCTGGGCCGAGGCACGCTGACGTCGAGGCGGTCGGTGTAGTAGTCCCGGTAGCTGGCGGCGGGATAGTGGGACAGCTCGAGCTCGAGAGCGCCGTTGACGAAGCTGACGCCGCGCAGTGCCGGTACCAGCGCGATGGCCACGACGTCGACCTCGTCCTCGGGGCGTCGACCCGCCGCAGGGCATAGCCCAGCAGCGGGTCGAACTGCCCGGCGTAGAGACGTCGGAACCGCTCCTCGTGCTCGCTCACGACCTGCTCATGTCCGGCACGGGTCCGAGCGTTGCAGGTTGTGTCGCCGCTCCGGGTCAGCGGGCGCTGTAGTCCCGGAAGCCGCGCTTGGTCTTGCGCCCGAGGTAGCCGGCCGTCACGAGGTGCTCGAGCAGCGGCGCGGGTGCGAAGCCGGGCTCGCGGAACTCCAGGTAGAGCTCGCGCTGGATGGCCAGTGACACGTCGTTGCCGACCACGTCGAGGAGCTCGAAGGGCCCCATGGGCAGCGCGCAACCCTGCTTCATCGCCAGGTCGATGTCGTCGGCCGTCGCGTAGTGGGCCTCGAGCATCTTGACCGCGTCGTTGAGGTAGGGGAAGAGCAGCGCGTTGACGATGAAGCCGGCCCGGTCGCCGCAGGAGACCGCGACCTTGCCGACCTTCGCGCAGAGCGCCTGGGTCGTCTCGGTGACGTCCTCGGAGGTCGAGACGGTGGAGACCACCTCGACCAGCTTCATGATCGTGGCCGGGTTGAAGAAGTGCATCCCGATGACGTCCTGCGGACGCTTGGTCACCTTGGCCATCGCGATGATCGGCAGGCTGGAGGTCGTGGTCGCGAGGATGGCGCCCGGCTTGCAGATCTCGTCGAGGTTCTCGAAGAGCGTGGTCTTGATCGCCAGGTCCTCGGCGATCGCCTCGACGACGATGTCGACGTCGCGGAGGTCCTCGAGCGAGGTGGTGCCGCTGACGCGGGCCAGCACCTCGGTCTTCGCCTCCTCGGTGGCGCGACCCCGCTGGATCTGCTTGTCGAAGTTCTTGGTGATCGTGGCGGTGACTCCGGCCACCTTGTCGGCGCTGCGACCCACGAAGAGCACGTCGAGGCCGGCCTTGGCGAAGACCTCCACGATGCCGCTGGCCATGGTGCCGGTGCCGACGACGCCGACGCTCTTGATCGCGTGCTTGAGCTCGGGCTTCTCGTCCGCCGAGGGCGTCTTGTCGTCGGGGACGACGACCGAGGTGTCAGGTCCCTCGTAGGTGTAGAACCCGCGACCGGTCTTGCGACCGAGCAGGCCGGCGGTGACCATCTGCTTGAGGATCGGGGTGGGCGCGTGCAGCCGGTCGCGGCCCTGGCGGTACATGGTCTCGAGGATCTCGTAGGCGGTGTCGAGGCCGATCAGGTCCAGCAGCGCCAAGGGACCCATCGGGTAGCCGCAGCCGAAGCGCATGGCGGCGTCGATGTCCTCGCGGGAGGCGTACTTTCCCTCGAACATCGAGGCGGCGTGGTTGAGGTAGCCGAAGAGCAGCGTGTTGGCGATGAAGCCGGCCTTGTCGCCGCACACGACGGGGCTCTTGCCGACCTGCTCGACCAGGCCCTTCACGTCGTCGAGGACCGACGGCTCCGTGACCACGGTCCGGATGATCTCGACCAGGTTCTGCACGGGGGCGGGGTTGAAGAAGTGCACCCCGATCACACGACCCGGCGAGGAGTTGGCGGTCGAGATCTCGGTGACCGAGAGGGAAGAGGTGTTGGTGGCCAAGATGGCCTCGGGCCCGACGATCGTGTCGAGCTCGCGGAAGATCGCCTTCTTCGTCTCGAGCGACTCCACGACAGCCTCGACCACGAAGTCGGCCGCCGCGAGGTCCTGGAGCGAGGTGGTGAAGCTGATGCGCCCCAGCAGCTCGGCCTGGTCTGCCTCCGAGAGCTTCTCGCGCTTCACGGCACGTCCCGTGGAGTTCTCGAGGTGCTGGCGACCGCGGGCGACACCCTCCTCGTTGAGCTCGACTCCCACGACGGCGAAGCCGTTGCGGGCGAATACCTCGGCGATGCCGGCACCCATGGTGCCGAGTCCGATCACGCCGATGGTGCGGAAGGTGCGGGCAGATGTCTGTGGCGTGCTCGTCATGGCGGGCATCATTCCACGCCGCGCCGGGCTCGCGGATGTTAGTTCACTCACCGGTAACTTAGCGTCGGCTCGCGCGTTCCGACTGGGCGCGCATGACCACCCTCGCGCCGTGCCGGTCCAGGCCGAGTGCGCGCTCCTGGTCACGTTGCCGGCGCAGGAACGGCACGTCCTCGTCGACCACCTCGAAGCCCAGCCGGGCGTAGAAGGGCGCGTTCCAGGCCACGTCCCGGTAGGTCGTCAGCGAGACCGTGTCGAAGCCGTCGTGCCACGCCTCGATCAACGCGCGCTCCACCAGAGCGCTGCCCAGGCCCCGGCGCGCCCGGCCGGGCAGCACCGAGAGCTGGGCCAGGTGCGCCAGACCTTCGACGTGGACGAGGTGGGCGAAGCCGACCGGCTCCCCCACCTCACCGACGACCAGGAGCACGCCGGGCTGGTCGATGCGGGCACGGCCCTCCTGGCCCGGGGCGGCCAGGGCGTCGCCGGCGAGGTCGCCGAAGACCTCCTCGAAGAGCGCCACGCCACTGTCCTCGACGGCGCGGAGGTGGCGCAGGTCTGCCGCTCGCGCATGCCGGGGGCTGCTCAGTGTGCGCGCTCCTCGACCGGCACCTCAGCGATCTCGCCGCTCCTGAGCCCGGCGCGGAAGCTGCGCAGCTCCTCACGCACCTTGGGCAGCAGGAGGTAGCAGGCCAGCAGGTTGACGATGGCGCACACGAAGAGCATCGAGTCGGCGAAGCTGAGCACCGAGGTGAAGGTCATGACCGATCCGATGACGGTGCACGAGCAGAACACGAGCTTGAAGACCAGCTCGCTCCTGGCGGAGCGTCCGAAGAGCGTGGTCCAGGCCTTCATCGTGTAGTAGGCCCACGTGATGAGCGTCGAGAAGGCGAAGAGCGCGACCGCGACGGCCAGGACCACGGGGAACTGCGGGAGGAATGTCTCGAAGGCCCGGGACGTCACCACCACTCCATCAGGTGCGTCGCCCCCGGCGGCCACCGTGGCCTGCGCGTCGTTGTAGAAGGTCGTGTCGGCGATGACGATCGTCAGGGCGGTCATCGTGCACACGACGACCGTGTCGATGAAGGGCTCCAGGAGAGCGACGAACCCCTCGCTGACCGGGTGCTTGGTCTTGACCGCCGCGTGGGCGATGGGCGCGGAGCCGACACCGGCCTCGTTGGAGAACGCGGCGCGCTGGAAGCCGATGATGAGCACGCCCACGGCGCCGCCTGCCACGCCCTCGGGGTTGAAGGCCCCGGTGATGATCGCGCCGAACGCGTCCGGCACGTTGACGAGGTTGCCGAGGATCACCAGGAGGCAGGTGCCGAGGTAGAGGATCGCCATGGTCGGGACCAGGCGCGAGGTCACCCGGGCGATCGAGGTGATGCCGCCGAGGATGACCGCCCCCACCAGGAACGCGAGCACGAGCCCGAAGATGAGGGCCGATCCGTCCGAGCCCAGGAAGCCGTCCTCGCCACCGGTCACCTCGCGGGCCTGGGCGAAGGTCTGGTTGGCCTGGAACATGTTGCCGCCCACGGCACCGAAGAGGAACAGCGCGACGGCGAAGACCATGAGCAGGGCCTTGGAGACGCCGGCCCCGAAGCGCTCGAAGGCGATCGGCAGGTAGCGGAACGGTCCGCCCGTGACCGAGCCGTCCTCGTGGATCTCGCGGTACTTCACCCCGAGCGTGCACTCGACGAACTTCGTGCACATGCCGAGGAGCCCCGCGACGATCATCCAGAACGTCGCGCCCGGGCCACCGATCGTGACCGCGACGCCGACGCCGGCGATGTTGCCGAGCCCGACCGTGCCCGACACCGCGGAGGAGAGGGCTTGGAAGTGCGTGACCTCGCCCGGGTCGCTCTGGCGGGAGTACTTGCCCCGCACCAGGTCGAGCGACGTGCGCAGCCCGGTGAACTGGATGCCGCGGAAGTAGATCGTGAACACCGCGGCGGCGATCACCAGCCAGAAGACGATCAGGGGCACCTCGACCCCGAAGATCACCGGCGCGTAGAAGATCACGCTGCTCACGGCGTCCGCGACCGGTTCGAACGCCGAGTTGATCGCGTCCTCGGCCGCCGAGAGCCAGCCCCAGCTCTCTGCCTGCTCCGCTGCCCTGATCGTCGTCGAGGTCATGACCGACCAGACAACCCGAAGATCCGGCGCAGCACAATGGGCAGGTAGGTTCTGGCCCGTGAGACTCGTCGTTGCGCGCTGCCAGATCGACTACGCCGGGCGGCTGACCGCCCACCTGCCGCTGGCGACCCGGGTGCTGATGATCAAGGCGGACGGGTCGGTGCTGGTGCACTCCGACGGAGGGTCCTACAAGCCGCTCAACTGGATGTCGCCGCCGTGCACCCTGCGCGAGGGCACCACCGAGGACGGTCAGGTCGAGTGGACCGTCTCCAACACGAAGACCGACGACACCCTGCGGATCCTCCTCGCCGAGGTCATCAGCGACTCCTCCCACGACCTGGGCGTCGACCCGGGCCTGCAGAAGGACGGGGTCGAGAAGCACCTCCAGGAGCTGCTCGCGGAGCACCCGGCGACCCTGGCCGACGGGCTCACGCTCGTGCGGCGCGAGTTTCCCACCGCCATCGGCCCGGTCGACCTGATGTGTCGCGACACCGCGGGATCGAGCGTCGCGGTCGAGATCAAGCGCCGCGGGGACATCGACGGCGTCGAGCAGCTCACTCGCTACCTCGAGCTTCTCAACCGCGACCCGCTGCTCGCCCCCGTGCGCGGCATCTTCGCGGCCCAGGAGATCAAGCCGCAGGCCCGGGTGCTGGCGATGGACCGCGGCATCGCCTGCGCCGTCGTCGACTACGACGCCCTGCGTGGGCTCGACGACCCCACGCACCGGCTGTTCTGATGCGGATCTTCCACATCGCGACGGTCTCCGACTGGGAGGCGGCCCGCGCCTCCGGCGCCTACACGACCTCGACCCTGGGTCGCACGCTGGCCGAGGAGGGCTTCCTGCACGCCAGCCGGGGCGACCAGTGGCAGGGCGTGCGGGCCCGCTTCTACGCCCAGGTCACCGAGCCGCTCGTCCTGCTGGTGATCGACACCGACCTGGTGGACGTGCCGGTCGTCGACGAAGCCGTCCCCGACAGCGACGAGACCTTCCCGCACATCTTCGGTCCGCTCTCCCCTGCCGCGGTGGTCAACACCGTCCCGCTCGAGCCCCTCGCCGGTCGCAGCACCGTCCTGCCGACCCCGGGACCGGGACCGGGATCGGGACCGAGCTTCTCCCGACTCTTCCTCGGTGAGGTCGTACGACGGGTGGCGCTGGCCCTCCTCGTCATGGGCATCGCGGTGGTCGGCGCCCTCGTCGGCTCGCTCGTGGAGTCCGATCTCGGCGCCTCCGCGGGGCTGCTCGTCGGTCTCGTGGTCGGGGTCGGCGTGGCCGTCGCCGTGCACCGTCGGACCCGCGTGGCCGTGTGAGCCTGACGGGTCAGGCGTAGGGCAGGTAGACCCGGAACGCCGTGCCGACGCCCAGGTCGCTGGTGACGTCGATGCGGCCGAGGTGGGCCTGCACGATCGTCTGCGCGATCGCGAGACCGAGCCCGGCCCCGGGTGTCTGAGCGACGACGGCGTCGGGGCCCCGGTAGAGCCGTTTGAACAGGTGCGGCATCTCCTGCTGCGAGATGCCGCGACCGGTGTCGACCACCTCGAGCACGGCCATCGACCCACCGTCCCCGACCCGTAGCACGACCGTGTCACCCGGCGACGAGAACTTGAGCGCGTTGCCGACCAGGTTCTCGACGACCTGGCCCAGTCGCACGAAGTCGCCCTGCACCGGGCGCACGGGCTCACCCTCGAGACGCACCTCGATCTGCGCGTCGCGCGCCCGCGGCGCGTGGTCGACCACGACGCGGTGCACCACCTCGAGGAGGTCCAGGGGCGCCATCGTGATCTGGAGCCGCTCGTCGTCCAGGGAGGCCATCGTCAGCAGATCGTCGACGAGGCGCAGCTCACGGGCCGCGTTGCGCTGGATGACCTCGAGGATCGCGCGGGCCCGCGGTCCGAGCTCGTCGTCATCGAGCTCCTCGAGGAGCTCGGCGTAGCCGATGATGGAGGTGAGTGGGGTGCGCAGCTCGTGGGACACGGTGGCGATGATCTCCTCGCGCAACCGCGTCGCCTCTCCCTGCATCTGCAGCCGCTCGGAGATGTCGCGCACCGACGCCGAGACGAGGACGCCCGACTCGGTCTCGAGCGGTGACAGCGAGATCTCCACCGGAACCTCGCGGCCGTCCTTGTGCCGGGCGAAGAGCGCCCGTCCGATCCCCATCGGCCGGACCGTGGGCTCGGCGAGGAAGCCCGTGCGTCGCGCCTGGTGGGCACCACGGAGCCGGTCGGGCACGAGCGTCTCGATCGGCTGGCCCACGAGCTCGCCCTGCGACCAGCCCAGGACATTGGTGACCTGGGCGTTGGCCAGCACGATGGTGGCGCTCTCGTCGACGATGACGGTGGCGTCGGGCGCCGCGTCCAACAGCAACCGGAACAGCGTCGTATCCAGTCGGGCCGCCACAAGGGAAGAACCTACTGCCTCACGGGTGCCACCGCTGGACTACCCCGGATCCCCTCCGGAGACCAGTCCGGCCACCTCCTCGGCGCACCCCCAGCTCAGCGTCACGCCCGCGCCGCCGTGCCCGTAGCAGTGGACGACCCGCCCCTCGCGCTCCAGCCGTACGACGGCCCGCGCGGGGCGCAGCCCGACCTTGTGCCCGCGCACGCGGGCGAGCGCGAGCTCCGGCACGAGCAGGCTTGCCCGCTCGAGGATGTCGGCGGCCGACCGCGGGGAGGGCGAGCGGCTCCAGTCCCCCGGCTCGTCGGTGCCTCCGACGACCACGTCGTGCTCGCGGGGCACGACATAGGTCGGCCCGGACCCGTCGAGCCACCACCGGTCGAGGTCCAGGCCGGCGCGGTCGACGTGGACGACCTGGCCCCGCACCGGCGTGACCCCCAGGTCTCGCGCAAGGAGTCGGGCGCCGATCCCGGAGCAGTTCACGACGACGTCCCCACCGTCCGGGAGCACGCGGAGGTTGAGCCTGGTGAGGGTGCCGCCGGACGCCTCGACCCGCGCGGCCAGCCACGTGAGGTAGACCGGCATCTCGACCACGGGGGCCACGAAGCTCCACCCACGCGCCACGCGCTCGAGGGACGGCACCGCCGCGAGCCACCACGGGTCGGGCTCGGCCGAGGGCACGACCTCGGTCCCGGCCACCAGCCGCACCCCCGACTCCGGTGAGTCGACGGCGAGCGCGGCCAGCTCGGCGTACGTCGTGGCGGCCCAGGACGTGACGCGGTCCTGGGGAAGCGCCCGGTAGGGATACCAGAGCGCGGCCGCGACGGCGGAGGTCGTCTCCCGCGGCAGGTCGCGCGCGACCACGTCGACCCGGTGCCCGGCCTCGAGCAGACGCACCGCGCACGACAGCCCCACGACCCCGGCACCGACGACGATCACGCGGCTCATCGCCCGATTCTGCCCGACCGGACCAGTCGTTGCGTAACTCCGGTCACACCCGCGTCGTTGGGTCGTCGACGAAAGGCCACCCATGTCCCGGATCGTGCGACTTGTCCTGACCCTCCTGGTCCTCCCCACCCTGGTCGCCACCGCGCTCGCGCTCGGTGTCGCCGGCAGCGCGACGGCGCACGAGGAGCGACCCGCCGAGTTCCCGAAGGGCAACGGCTCACGGCCGAGCTTCCTCGGCTACGACAACCCCCGCAGCCGGGTGGTGTGCAAGGGCAAGGAGAGTGCCCGCCGCATCAAGGCGATGCCGGCCGGTGCTGCCAAGAAGCGCAACCTGCGACTCCTGCCCCAGTGCCGCTTCTCCTCGATCCAGGACGCGGTCCTGTCCATCCAGAGGGCCAAGACCTCGATCTACGTGCTCCCGGGCGTCTACCAGGAGCGCAAGTGGGGTCAGCGCGCTCGCAGCAGCTACTGCTCGCACCTCGGCACCAGCTCCGACCAGCCGCTGCTGAGCTCGGAGTACATCGGCTCCATCTCCTCCCCCGGCACCCCTGTCGCCGACGGTCAGGCCGCCGAGGCCGACGAGTCAGACCCCATCGCCCTGTCCTACGGCGACCAGCGCCGGTGCTTCTCCAACCTCAACCTGGTCTCCGTCTTCGGCGACAAGACCCCGCGCAACGGCTCGATCGCGTGCGACAGCAAGTTCTGCGGCACGCAGATCGTCGGCACGGGTCGCCGCATGTCGGACGTGGTGCTGGACAACAACTTCCAGAAGCTCAACGCGATCCGGCTCGACCGGGCGGGCGGTTCCTACGTCACCAACATGACCGTGCAGCAGGCGGAGTTCAACGCCGTGTACGTGCTCGAGACCGACGGATTCGTGCTCGACCGTCTGCGCACCCGCGGCAACGACGAGTACGGCATCCTGGCCTTCGCCAGCGACCACGGCCTGATCCAGCGCTCGGACGCCTACTACAACGGCGACTCGGGGATCTACCCCGGCTCGGGCTCCGACCTCAACGCAGACAACACCAACTTCAAGGTCACCCGCTACGCCATCGAGATCCGCGACAACCGCAGCCACCACAACACGCTCGGCTACTCCGGCACGGCCGGCAACTCGGTGTGGGCCCACCACAACAAGTTCTACGACAACGCCACCGGCATCGCCACCGACTCGCTCTTCCCCGGCCACCCCGGCCTCCCGCAGGACCACGCGCGGTGGAACGACAACGAGATCTTCCGCAACAACACCAACTGGTACACCGACTACGTCGACAAGGGTGTCTGCGACCGGCCGATGCCCGAGCGCGGCTACCTCGAGGGCGCGGTGTGCCCCGTCGTGCCCACCCCGGTCGGGACCGGCATCCTCATCGCCGGCGGCAACTACAACTCCACCGACCACAACTGGATCTACGACAACTGGCGGGTCGGCACCATGCAGTTCTGGGTGCCCGCCCCGTTGCGCGACGAGATGGACCCGAGCAAGCTCTACGACACCTCCAACCACAACCGCACCTTCGCCAACCGGATGGGGACCGCCAAGGACGGCCGCGTCCTCGAGAACGGGTCGGACCACTGGTGGGACGACCAGGGGGTCGGCAACTGCTGGGAGGACAACCGCTACGCCGACGGTGTGCAGGACGACAACTTCGTCCTCCCGCCGGCCGCCTGCGCCGCCGGCGGCTCAGTGTTCCTGCCCGGCCTCGCCGTGAAGGATGCGGGCTTCCTGTCCTGCAGCGAGTACGACCGCGCCGACCCGATCCTGCGCCACCCGCCGGCGTGCGACTGGTTCGACAGCCCCTCGCGTCCCTCGTCGGCGCGTACGACGAACGCGGTCACCGCAGCGTCGTCCAGCGAGGCCCGGGCCGCCGGAGTGGCCGCCGGGGGTGCCCCGCTGCTCGTCGCCGCAGGCGGGCTGGTCCTCCTGCTCGGCCTGGGGCGCCGTCGCCGTGCGCGCACTGCGTAGCCTCCTGCTCGCGCTCGTGGTCGTCGCCCTCCTGGCGGGCGGCGCCACGTTCGCGGTCGCTCGCGGCGAGCCGACGCTGGTGGCCTCGGGTCCGACGTCGGTGACCGGCACCGAGGCGAGCGCGGTCTTCCAGGTCGCTGACCGCGTCGTGCACCAGATCCGCTACGACGACGGCGGGACCCTGCGCTACACCTTCCGCCTGGAGAACGGGTCCCGGCTGCCGGTCACGGTGCTGGGCCTCGACGACGAGCAGGCCGCCCCGAGGCTCTTCGGACTCGCGGGCCTGACCCGGCGCACCATCGAGGCCGGCGGGTCCGCCGACGTCACGCTCTCGCTGACCATGGGTGGGTGCGAGACGCTGTCGTCGCGGGCCGGATCGTTCGTCACGACGATCGGGGTGCGCACCCGTCAGGCGGGCCTGTTCGAGGACGTCGTCGAGGTGACGCTGCCGGAGGAGATCCACACCGGCTCCCCGCGCGAGGCGTTCTGCCCCAACTCCACGGCGACGTCGCGACCTCCCGGCTGAGGGCCCGCCAGCCGGCGCCCGGGTCCACGCCCGGGTCGCGGGAGGCTCAGGCGCCGGCGACGCGGGGTGCGGTCGGGTCCTCGCCGACGACACCCTGCTCCCGGGCGACGTACTCCTCGATGTCCTCGATGTCGTCACGGTTGCGCGTCACGACGGCCACCAGGTCGCTCATCGTGGCGACCTCCTCGACCTGCTCCTTGATGAACCACTGCATGAACTGCTCGGAGGCGAAGTCGCCCTCCTCGCGCGCGATGCGCAGGAGGGTGTTGACCTGCTCGGTGACGCGCTTCTCCTGGGCGAGGGCGAGCGCGACCGGTGCGACGAGGTCCTCGAAGGAGTTGATCGGCGCCTCGACCCCGGGCACGACCACCTCGGCGTCGGTGTCGAGGAGGTACTGCACCATCATCATCGCGTGCTCACGCTCCTCGAGGGCCTGGCCGTAGAAGAACGCCGCCATCCGCGGCATCGTGAGGGCGTCGTAGTAGACCGCGCACGCGAGGTACTGGTTGTGGGCGGCAAGCTCGTTGCCGATCTGGGCGTTGAGCTGGTCGGCAAAGCGGGGTGCGGGCACCGGAGGTCTCCTGGTCGTCGTCGCCGGAGGGGGTTCAGGCGGCCTTGGCGAGCTTCTTCTTGGTCAGCTTCTTGCCGTCCACACGGACGAGCTTGCGCTTCTTGACGGTGTAGCCGTCGGGCAGCGTGCCCTCCTTGAGCATCCGGAGCGGGCAGCGCCCGCACTTCGACCTCGACTCACAGCACTCCGTCTTGGGGAGGGTCTTGGGGAGCTTGCGCACGGTGCCCTTGGACTTTCCCATGCCCACGAGCGTATCAGGAAGCCTTAGGCATGCCTAACCTAAAGTGGTGCAGGTCGCACGCACCGATGGGTCAGGACAGGTCGTTCGCGCGCCGGATCACCTCGACGATGCCCCCCATGATCTCGGTGAGCCCGAAGTCCTTGGGCGTGTAGACGGCGGCCACGCCCAGCTCCACCAGCCGTCGCCCGTCCGACTCGGGGATGATCCCCCCGACGATGACCGGCACGTCGGCCAGACCGGCCTCACGCAGCCCGTCGAGCACGTCCGGGACGAGCTCCATGTGCGAGCCCGACAGGATCGAGAGGCCCACGCAGTGCACGTCCTCGGCGACCGCGGCCGACACGATCTGGGCGGGCGTGAGACGGATGCCCTGGTAGATCACCTCGAAGCCGGCGTCGCGGGCCCGCACCGCGACCTGCTCGGCCCCGTTGGAGTGTCCGTCGAGACCCGGCTTGCCGACGAGCAGGCGCAGCCGACCGCCGAGCTCCTCACCGGTGCTGCGCACCTTGTCGCGTACGGCGCTCAGCTCGGCGCCTGCCTCGGCGACGCCGACGGCGCCACTCACCCCGGTGGGCGCGCGGAACTCGCCGAAGACCTCGCGCAGCGTGCCGGCCCACTCCCCCGTGGTCGCCCCGGCCCGGGCGGCGACCAGCGTCGCGGCCATCAGGTTCTCGGTGGTCTTGGCGGCGGCTGCCAGGGCGGCGAGCGCAGCGGTGACCGCAGCCTCGTCGCGCGCGGCCTTCCACTCCTCGACCGACGTCAGCGCGGACTGCTCGGCCTGCGGGTCGGCGGCCATGATGGCGCCGTCGAGGTCGGCGGTCAGGGGCGAGGGCTCGGTGGTCTCGTAGATGTTGACCCCGACGACCTTCTCCTCGCCGCTCTCGATGCGTCCGCGGCGGGCGGCGTGCGCGGAGACGAGCGCCTGCTTCATGTAGCCGGACTCGACGGCCGCGATCGCGCCGCCCATGGCCTGGACCCGGTCGATCTCGGCGCGGGCGCCGTCGACGAGCTCGCGCACCTTGGCCTCGATCACCACCGAGCCCTCGAAGATGTCCTCGTACTCGAGCAGGTCGGACTCGAAGGCCAGCACCTGCTGGAGGCGGAGCGACCACTGCTGGTCCCAGGGACGCGGCAGGCCGAGGGCCTCGTTCCACGCGGGCAGCTGCACGGCCCGGGCGCGGGCGTTCTTGGACAGCGTCACACCGAGCATCTCCAGCACGATGCGCTGCACGTTGTTCTCCGGCTGCGCCTCGGTCAGACCGAGGGAGTTGACCTGCACGCCGTAGCGGAAGCGGCGCATCTTGGGGTCCTCGACGCCGTAGCGCTCGCGGGTGATCTCGTCCCACAGCTCGACGAAGGCGCGCATCTTGCACGTCTCCTCGATGAAGCGGACCCCGGCGTTGACGAAGAAGGAGATCCGGCCGACGACCTTCTCGAAGTCGTCCTCGGAGACCTGGCCCGACGCCTTGACCTGGTCCAGCACGGCGATCGCGGTGCACAGCGCGTAGGCCAGCTCCTGGGTCGGCGTCGCGCCGGCCTCCTGCAGGTGATAGCTGCAGATGTTGATCGGGTTCCACTTGGGGATCTGGTGGACGGTGTAGGAGATCATGTCGCCGATCAGGCGCAACGAGTGCTCGGGCGGGAAGACGTAGGTCCCGCGGGAGAGGTACTCCTTGATGATGTCGTTCTGGGTGGTGCCGGCCAGCTGGCCCGCGACCTCCTCGGGCGACAGCTCGGGGTTCTGCTCCTCCGCGGCGACCTGGTACATCGCGAGCAGCCACATCGCGGTGGCGTTGATCGTCATCGAGGTGTTCATCTCGGTGAGGGGGATCTCGTCGAAGAGCTTGCGCATCTCGCCGAGGTGCGGCACCGGCACACCCACCTTGCCGACCTCGCCGCGCGCGAGCGGCGAGTCGGGGTCGTAGCCCGTCTGCGTCGGCAGGTCGAACGCGACCGAGAGCCCGGTCTGCCCCTTGGCCAGGTTGTTCCGGTAGAGCGCGTTGGACGCGACAGCGGTCGAGTGGCCGGCATACGTGCGCATCACCCAGGGGCGATCCTTCTCCGTCATGACCCGAGAGTAGGACGTCGACTACCCAGAAGTAACCGGTCTGGGTGTGGCTTATCCGACACGCTCAGGCCGAGATGCGCTCCCGCTCGACCTCGACGAGCCGGATCAGGTGCGAGATGTGCAGCATCCGACGCACCGCCGGACCACACCCGCGCAGCGTCAGGTGGTGCCCGTCCCGGGTCGCGGTGCGGGTCGCCATCGCCAGGACGCGCAGCGCGGTGTGGTCGATGGTGGACACGTCGGTGAGGTCGACGACGATGTCGCAGTCGCGCTCCCGGAGGTGCGCGTAGATCGCGTCGCGGACCTCACGCGTGCTGCGCACGTCGAAGTCACCGCTCAGGAACAGGGCTGGGCCGTCGGTCGTGATGTCCATGTCTGCGCTCCTCCGAGTGAAGCCGTCTCATACCGCTTACCCACTATGACGCGCCTCACCCCTCAAAGGTTGCACCCTGACCGCAACCAATGCCGGGCGCGTCGCGACGAGCAGCCCGGAGCCCACCCCGAGGAGCGCCATGCCGGCGACGCCGAGGGGCGAGAAGATGTGGTCGGTGTGCACCAGCCACGCGCCCGGCACGAGCAGCAGGGCCGGCAGCGCTGCGGCCCGGTGCCGGACGAGCAGGTCGACCGCCAGGACCACGCAGCACACCAGCAGCGCCCACGAGCCGATCTCCCCGAGCGGGGTGCCGATGCGGAAGAGCAGCCGCACCTCGTCCGGCCGGGGCACCCCCGGGCCGAGCTCGCGGGTGACGAAGCCGGCCGCGATCCCGCTGATCACGTCGAGCGCGCTGTAGAAGGTCGCGTAGGTGTAGGCCGACAGCCGCACGACCCAGGCCGCCGGGTCGTGACGTCCCCGGACCAGGGCAGCCAGGGCCAGACCCACCAGCGGGAAGACCAGCAGCCCGGCGACGTGCAGCCCGAACCAGAGGTCAGCGGAGCCCGCGTCGAGCCGGTGCGGGTGGAGCAGCCCGGCACCCGCGAGCACCAGCGCGGGCAGGGCGACCAGCACGGCGGGCAGCACGGCGGGCAGCACGGCGGGCTGGACGGGGAGCGGAAGGGCGGGCACGCGAGGTGGACGCATGCTGGCTACCCTCGCACCCATGGTCAACCTCACCAGGATCTACACACGCACCGGCGACGGCGGCGAGACGCGCCTCGGCGACATGTCCCTCACCACCAAGAACGACCTGCGGCTGCACGCCTACGCCGACGTCGACGAGGCCAACGCCCAGGTCGGGGTGGCCGTCGCGACCGGTGGGCTCGAGGACGACGTGGTCGCGGTCCTGGTCCACGTCCAGAACGACCTCTTCGACGTGGGCGCCGACTTCTGCACGCCGGTCGTCGCCGAGCCCGAGTTCCCCCCCTTGCGCATCGAGCAGGCCTACGTCGACCGGCTCGAGGCCTGGTGCGACCACTACAACGAGTCGCTGCCCAACCTGCGCTCCTTCATCCTCAACGGCGGCACGCCCGGGGGGGCTCACCTGCACGTCGCGCGCACCGTCGTACGCCGTGCGGAGCGGTCGGCCTGGGCGGCCTTCGAGCAGCACGAGGAGGTCATGAACAAGCTGGCCATCACCTACCTCAACCGGCTCTCCGACCTGCTCTTCATCCTCGCCCGCCACGCCAACCGCGAGGCCGGCGACGTGCTGTGGGTGCCGGGCGGCGAGCGCTGACCGGCTGAGCCGTCAGGAGGCGTCGACGCGCGCTCGGGGGGACGGTGCGGCCGCGAGCACGGCCACGGCGGCCGGCGCCATCAGCACGGTCACGACCAGGAGCGCGTCGAGCGTGCCGACGCGGTCGCCGAGGGCACCCAGGAGCGGGGGGCCGCTGAGGAACGCCGCGTAGCCGATGGTCGAGACCACGCTGACCCGTGCGGCGGAGCGCCGCGGGTCGTCGGCGGCCGCGCTCATGCCGACCGGGAAGCCCAGCGCCGCGCCGAGGCCCCACACCACGATGCCGACCGCCGCCAGGGGTGCCCACTCCCCCAGCACGGTCAGCAGCGTGCCCCCCGCGACCGCGGCGGCCGAGACCCACAGGACGATCCGGCGCCCCAGCCGGTCCAGCACGACCGGGCCGAGGAGCCGTCCGATGCTCATCGCGGTGACGAAGAGCGCGTAGCCGCTGACGCCGACCCAGTGCCGGGCGTCGTAGCCGTCGATCAGCGCGAGCGAGAGCCAGTCGTTGGCCGACCCCTCGGCGATCGCGAAGGTCAGGACCATCAGGCCGATGGCCAGGGTGCGGGGCTCGGTCCAGGCCGAGCGGGGAGGACCGTCGTCGTGGTGCTCCTCGGGTCGCACGGGCAGGAAGTCGCGCACGACCACCAGGACCGTCGCCAGCGCCAGGAGGGACACCACCGTGAGGTGGGCGACCACCGGCGCCCGCGTCGCGGCCATGACGACGCCGACGCCTGCCCCGGCGATGTTGCCGAAGGACCAGCCGGCGTGGAAGCGCGGCATGATCGTGCGCCCCAGCAGTCGCTCCACCTCGGCGCCCTCGACGTTCATCGCGACGTCCCACAGCCCGCTGCCGACCCCGAAGAGGAAGAGCCCGACCGCGGCGAACGGCACCGAGCCCGCCACGAAGGCCCCCACCGAGCAGGTGATCAGGCCGATGGCGGCGACCAGTGCCCCGGCGCGCACGACCTGGGCCGCGCTGGTGCGCGCGATCAGGCGACCGGCGGTCGGGAGCGCCAGCACGGAGCCCGCGGCGATCGCGAGCAGGAGCAGGCCGAGCGCGCCGTTGTCGAGGGCCAGCCGCTCACGCAGGTCGGGCACCCGTGAGATCAGCGACGCCATCAGCACGCCGTTCAGGGCGAAGACGGCGGCGACCGACCGCTTGGAGGCCGGCAGGGTGGGGGCGGGCAGCGTCACCGCGACCAGTCGGTGCCGGGTGGACGGGCCTCGAGCCACGACTGGAAGCCGGTCAGCGACGCCTCGCTCATGGCCAGCTCGATCTCGCCGGACGCGGTCTGGCAGTGGATCACGACGTGGTCGGGGTAGAGCGACACCTGCTCGCCGCCGAGGGCCAGCCTGCGCCCGTCATAGCTCAGGGTGTCGCGGGCCCAGACCCGCTTGGGGCGTGGGGCCACGGAGAACACCCGGAACCACTCGAGCGTCTGGCCGGAGTAGCGCCCCATCCCCAGGACCCAGCCGCGACCAGGACGGTCGGAGCGGAGGCGATAGCTGAGCTCGAAGGTGCCGCCGTGGCGCGAGAGCACTCGGCGCCTGACGACCAGCGCGAGACCGTAGCTCACCAGGAGCAGGAGGAGGACGCCGGCGATGTCGATCAGCCACTGCCACCACGGCATCCGATCACTCCCTCCTCTCGGTCGCGTCAGCGTAACGAACACGATGCCCCCGACCCACACAGGGGCCGAGGGCATCGCGACGTGCCGGGGCACGGTGGTGCGTGAGGGGTGCTGCGGTCAGGAAGCCTTCTCCGCGGCGCGGATGCGCGCCTCCGCACGACGGATGCGCATCTCGCGCTCGTCGCTGGTGGGGAGACCGTGCGCGGCCTCCAGCTCGGCCTTGGCGTCGTCGACCACGATGTCCTGGGCGAGCACGGCGTACTCGGACAGGATCGAGACCCGGTCGGCCGCCACGGACAGGAAGCCCGCGTCGACCGCGGCGACGATGACGCCGCCGTCGACCTCGGAGATCTCCACGGTCGCCTCGGTGAGCAGGGAGAGCATCGGCGCGTGCCCGCGGAGGACACCCACGTCGCCCTCGACCGTGCGGGCGATGACCATCGACGCCGAGCCGGACCACACGGTCCGGTCGGCTGCGACGAGCTCTACCTGCAGGTCACTCATCAGAGGCTCGCCTGGATCTCGGCCCACTTCGCCTCGACGTCGTCGAGCCCGCCGCACATGAAGAACGCCTGCTCGGCCACGTGGTCGTAGTCGCCGTCGGCGATCTTGTTGAAGGCCTCGATGGTGTCCTTGACGGGAACCGTCGAGCCCTCCTTGCCGGTGAACTGCTTGGCCACGTAGGTGTTCTGCGAGAGGAAGCGCTGGATGCGACGCGCGCGGAGGACGATGATCTTGTCCTCCTCGGAGAGCTCGTCGACACCGAGGATCGCGATGATGTCCTGGAGCTCCTTGTTGCGCTGCAGGATCTGCTTGATCCGGATGGCGCAGTCGTAGTGCTCCTGCCCGATGTACTGGGCGTCGAGGATCCGCGAGGTCGACGTCAACGGGTCCACCGCGGGGTAGATGCCGAGCGAGGCGATCTCTCGCGAGAGCTCGGTGGTCGCGTCCAGGTGGGCGAACGTCGTGGCCGGCGCCGGGTCGGTGTAGTCGTCGGCGGGCACGTAGATCGCCTGCAGCGAGGTGATCGAGTTGCCTCGCGTCGAGGTGATCCGCTCCTGGAGCTGACCCATCTCGTCGGCCAGGTTGGGCTGGTAGCCCACGGCCGAGGGCATGCGACCCAGCAGGGTCGAGACCTCGGAGCCGGCCTGGGTGAACCGGAAGATGTTGTCGATGAAGAGCAGCACGTCCTGGTTCTGCACGTCGCGGAAGTACTCCGCCATCGTGAGCGCCGAGAGGGCCACGCGCAGACGCGTGCCCGGCGGCTCGTCCATCTGGCCGAACACGAGGGCCGTCTGGCCGATGACGCCGGCCTCGGTCATCTCCTCGATCAGGTCGTTGCCCTCACGGGTGCGCTCGCCGACACCGGCGAACACCGAGACACCACCGTGGTCCTTGGCGACGCGGGCGATCATCTCCTGGATGAGCACGGTCTTGCCGACACCGGCACCACCGAACAGGCCGATCTTGCCGCCGTTGACGTAGGGCGTCAGCAGGTCGATGACCTTGATGCCGGTCTCGAACATGGTGGTCTTCGACTCGAGCTGGTCGAAGGCGGGCGCCTTGCGGTGGATGCCCCACCGCTCCTTGACGTCGTACTCCTCACCCTCCTCGAGGTTGAGGACGTCACCGGTCGCGTTGAACACGTGACCCTTGGTGATGTCTCCCACGGGGACGGTGATCGGGCCACCGGTGTTGGTGACGCTGGCGCCGCGGACGAGGCCGTCGGTCGACTGCATGGAGATGGCACGGACCATGCCGTCACCGATGTGCAGCGCGACCTCGAGGATCAGCGTCCTGGTCTCGCCGTTGAGGTCGAGGTCGACCTCCAGCTTGTTGTACATCTCGGGCATCGAGTCCGACGGGAACTCGACGTCGACGACCGGGCCGGTCACTCGGGCGACGCGGCCGGTGCTCACGGAGCCCGAACCCTTCTGGGTCTCTTCGATAACAGCAGTCATGTCTCTCACTCGTTCCCGGAGTTGGCATCGGCCAGCGCGTTGACGCCACCGACGATCTCACTGATTTCCTGGGTGATGCCGGCCTGGCGGGCCTGGTTCGCGATGCGCGTGTACTTCTTGATGAGCTCGTCGGCGTTGTCCGTGGCGGACTTCATCGCCTTCTGACGGGCAGCGAGCTCGGAAGCGGCTGCCTGCAGCAGGGAGAAGAAGATCCGGCTCTGGACGTACTGCGGCAGCAGGCCGTCGAGGACGGCCTCGGCGGAGGGCTCGAACTCGTAGAGCGGGAGCACGGCGTCCTTCTCGGGCGCGTCACCCTGTCCGCTCTCGGCCTCCACCACCTCGAGCGGGAGGAGCCGCACGGCCGTGGGCTCCTGGACCAGCATCGAGCGGAAGCGGGTGTAGACGACGTGGACCTCGTCCACGTCACCGTCCTCGCCCTGCTCCTTGAGGAAGGAGTCGATCAGGGCACGCCCCACCTCGGCCGCGACCTCGTAGGAGGGCTGGTCCGAGAAGCCGGTCCACGACTGGACGACACGACGCTGGCGGAACCTGAAGTAGGCCTCGCCCTTGCGACCGCAGATGTACCAGTCGATCTCCTTGCCCTCGACACGCAGCTTCTCGGCGAGGCGCTCGGCCTCCTTGAGCACGCTCGAGGAGTAAGCCCCAGCCAGACCACGGTCGCTGGTCACGACGAGGACGGCAGCCCGCTTGGGGTCCGCCTCCTCGCGCGTCAGCGGGTGGTCGACGTTCGAGAACGTCGCGACGGCCGACACCGCACGCGTCAGCTCACGGGCGTAGGGCGCTGCCGCCTGAGCCCGTTGCTGCGCCTTGATGATGCGGGACGCAGCGATGAGCTCCATGGCGCGCGTGATCTTCTTCATCGACTCCGTCGACTTGATCCGCGCACGGTACTCACGCAGCGAGAGGGCCATGGGTCAGCCTCGCTTCTGCTTGACGATCTGCTCCTGGTCCTCGTCCTCCAGTGCCTCTGCCGGGGCCTCGTGGCCGACCTTGATCGAGCCACCTTCGGAGGTCTCGAACTCGTTGAGGAAGGAGTCGTAGGCGTCGGAGAGGGAGGACTCGGTCTCGTCCTCGAACTTCAACGACTCGCGGATGGCGGCCAGGATGCCGTCGTGCGAGCGACGCAGGTAGTCGAGGAACTCACGCTCGAAGCGCAGCACGTCCTCGACCGGGACGCGGTCGAGACGACCACTGGTGCCCAGCCACAGGGAGACGGTCATCTCCTCGAGCGGGTAGGGCGAGTAGGCCGGCTGCTTGAGCAGCGCCATCAGGCGCTGACCGCGGTCGAGCTGCTGGCGCGAGGCGGCGTCGAGGTCCGAGGCGAACATCGCGAACGCCTCCATGGCGCGGAACTGCGCCAGGTCGACCTTGAGCGAGCCCGTGACAGCCTTCATCGCCTTCGTCATGGCGGCACCACCCACGCGCGAGACGGAGACACCCACGTCGATGGCGGGGCGCTGGTTGGCGGCGAAGAGGTCCGACTGCAGGAAGATCTGGCCGTCGGTGATCGAGATGACGTTGGTCGGGATGAAGGCCGAGACGTCGTTGGCCTTGGTCTCGACGATGGGCAGACCCGTCATCGAGCCCGAACCGAGCTCGTCGTTGAGCTTGGCGCACCGCTCGAGCAGGCGGCTGTGCAGGTAGAAGACGTCACCCGGGTAGGCCTCGCGGCCCGGCGGGCGACGCAGCAGCAGCGACACCGCGCGGTAGGCCTCGGCCTGCTTGGTGAGGTCGTCGAACACGATGAGGACGTGCTTGCCGTCGTACATCCAGTGCTGGCCGATGGCCGAGCCGGTGTAGGGGGCGAGGTACTTGAAGCCGGCCGAGTCGGACGCGGGGGCAGCGACGATGGTGGTGTACTCCAGCGCGCCGGCCTCCTCGAGGGCGCCACGCACGGAGGCGATGGTCGAGCCCTTCTGACCGATGGCGACGTAGATGCAGCGCACCTGCTTCGTCGGGTCACCCGAGTCCCAGTACTGCTTCTGGTTGATGATCGTGTCGATCGCGACCGTGGTCTTGCCGGTCGCGCGGTCACCGATGATGAGCTGGCGCTGGCCGCGACCGATCGGCGTCAGGGCGTCGATCGACTTGATGCCGGTCGCGAGCGGCTCGTGCACCGACTTGCGGTGCATGACGGACGGGGCCTGGAGCTCGAGGGCGCGACGAGCGTCGGTCTCGATGTCGCCCAGGCCGTCGATCGGGTTGCCGAGCGGGTCGACGACGCGGCCGAGGTAGCCCTCACCGACCGGGACCGAGAGGACCTCGCCCGTGCGGCGCACGGTCTGACCCTCCTCGATCTTGTCGAAGTCGCCGAGGACGACGGCGCCGATCTCGCGCGTGTCGAGGTTGAGGGCCAGGCCCAGGGTGCCGTCCTCGAACTCGAGGAGCTCGTTGGCCATGGCCGAGGGCAGACCGCTGATCCGCGCGATGCCGTCGCCGGCCTCGGCGACGGTGCCGACCTCTTCCTTGCCGGCGGCCTCCGGCTTGTAGTCGGAAACGAACTTCTGCAGCGCGTCCCGGATCTCGTCCGGACGGATCGAAAGCTCCGTCATGTCTGCCTACTCTCTTGGACTCTGGTGAACATCGTGTGGTGGGGCGGGGAGCCGGCGATCAGCCGGCCAGCTTCCGTCGTGCGTCGTCGATGCGGGCCACGACCGTGCCATCGATGACGTCGTCACCGATCTCGACCCGCATGCCTCCGAGGAGGGACGGGTCGACGAGCACGTCGAGGTGCACCTCACGGCCGTAGTGGCGCGTGAGCGCTCGCTGGAGGCGGTCGCGGTCAGCGGCGGAGAGCTCCTGGGCGACACGCACCCGGGCGACGCTCTCGTCGTGGACCGAGGCCGCGATCTTCTGGTAGTCGGCGAGCGCGAGACCCACCGTGCGGTAGGCACCCGAGAGTGCCTGCTCGGCGAGGACCAGCGCCTCGGGGAGCACCTTGCCCTCGAACAGGTCACGCAGCAGCGCACGCTTGTCGTCGCCGGAGCGAGCGGGGTCGCCGAGCGCCGTGCGCAGGTCGGGGTTCTCGTTGATCGTCTGCCCGATGACGAACAGCTCGTCGGACAGGCGGCTGCCCTCCGCGGAGGTGGTGCCGGCCGAACGGACGACCATCACCACCCCGAGCTGCTCGAGGGCATCGGCGAGGTCCCGCGTCGCCGTCCAGCGTCGTGAGACCGCGTCGGCGACGAGATCGAGGGCGATGCCGTCGATCTTGCCCTCGAAGATGGAGCGCACGAGGCCGGACTTGGCCGAGGACTCGGTGGAGACGTCCGTGGCCAGGCGCCGCAGAGCGGGCTCCGAGCGGAGCACTCCGGCGACCCCGAAGAGGTCCCGACCCAGAGCGGTGCTCGGGGTCGCCACCTGGCCGAGCCGGTCCTGAAGACCGGCCACGGCCTCGGCAGAGGCACCACGCATGGACATCAGGATGCTCCGTTGCCGCTGGTGCCGGCTCCGGTCGTCTCGATGGCCTCCAGGTCGGCGAGGAACCGGTCGACCACGCGCGCAGAGCGCTCGTCGTCCTCCAGGCTCTCGCCCACGATGCGACCGGCCAGGCCGGTGGCGAGCGAGCCCACCTCGGCACGGAGCGAGGTGACCGCCTGCTGGCGCTCCGCCTCGATCTGGGCCTTGCCGTGGTCGACGATGCGGGTGGACTCGGCCTGGGCCTGCTCCCGCATCTCCGCCAGGATCTGGGCACCCTGCTCACGCGCTTCCTCACGGATGCGCGCAGCCTCGTGCCGGGCGTCGCCCAGCTGCTTCTCGAGCTCGGCGAGCTTGGCGTCGGCTTCGGCCTGCTTGGTCTCGGCCGCCGCCAACCCACCCTCGATCGCGGTGGTGCGCTCCGCATAGGTGGCCTCGAACGCCGGGACGACGAACTTCTTCACGAGGAAGAAGAGGATCCCGAAGACGACGAGCGAGAGCCCGATCTCGACGAGGTGCGGGATGAGCGGGTTCAGCTCACCCTCCTCGGCGGCCCTCACGACGAGCGGGAGGTTCTGTGTCTGCATGGCAGGTCCTTCTTGTTCGGTCGGTGGCCTACGTCAGGATCGACGAGGTCAGCTGAGGACGAACGCGAGGGCGATACCGATGATGGCCAGGGCCTCGGCGAGTGCGAATCCGAGGATCGCGATCGACTGCAGGCGAGACTGGGCCTCGGGCTGACGGGCGACCCCGTTGATGTAGGCGGCGAAGATCAGACCGATACCGATACCGGGGCCGATGGCGGCAAGGCCATAGCCGATCATGTTGAGGGAGCCGTTCAGAGTGCCTTCCACGGCAATCTTCCTTTCGGTTGGTTCTTACTAGAGCAGCTCAGTGCTCGTCAGCGAGAGCACCTGAGATGTACATGGCGTTGAGCAGGACGAACACATACGCCTGGAGGAACTGGATCAGGATCTCCAGGAAGGCGACGGCCACGAAGAGCACCCACGCAAGGATGCCGACGGGGGCGTAGGCGGCCCCCATCTCGAGGATGAGGTACTCACCTCCGAGTGCGAACAAGATCAGCAGCAGGTGGCCGGCGAACATGTTGGCGAAGAGTCGCAGCGCGAGGGTGACCGGCCGGACCAGGATGTTGGACATGAACTCGAGCGGGATGAGCAGGGCGAGGATCGGGCCCTTGATCCCCGCGGGCACGCACTGGAGCTTCATGTAGCCGAGGAAGCCGTGCTTCTTGATCCCGGCGTAGTTGTAGATGATCCAGCTCATGATGGCCAGCCCGTAGACCATTCCCGAGCGGGAGAAGGTCGGGAACTGGATGAACGGGATCGTCGCGAAGAGGTTGTTCAGGAGGATGAACGTGAACAGCGTGAAGAGGTAGGGCGTGAAGCGACGGAAGTCGTGGGTGCCGATGATGTCGCGGCCCAGCGAGTTGCGCACGAATCCGTAGGACTCCTCGCCGATGAACTGCAGCCGACCGGGGACCATGGCGCGCTTGCGGGAGGCGAGGTAGAAGAACGTGAAGATCAGGACGCCCGAGAGCACGACCTGGAGCATCGGCTTGGTCACGCCGAGCACGAACTCCTGACCGAACATCATGAACGAGGCATCGCTGCCACCGATCGCGGGCAGGTCGAAGTCCGCAGGCCCGGGAGGCGTGAAGCCCTCCCCGCCCTCGGTGCGGATGCTTCCCTGCATGAGAAGTGCGCTTCCGATGCCGCTCAACGTGTCTCCTGTGTCTTCACTACGTTCTCGTGCACTAGTGCCGCTTCTTCTGCGCTGTCGTGGCGGTGCTGTCCGCTATCCGGAAGCGGGCCCAGGTCTGGTACGTCCCGAGGACCGCGCCGAACACGATCCCGATCGCGACGAGGAAGGTCGTGCCCCACCAGCGATCCAGCAGCCACCCGGCGACCCCGTAGAGCAGGACGCCGGAGACCAGGTACCCGAAGGCGTTCCAAGGATCTCCGCGTGGTCCGTCGTGTTGCTCCCCTGGGGGAATCTCCTGAGCCATCGCGCACCGGACAATAGCAGTCGTCGACGGTCATCGCGCACCCCCCTCGGTGGGCAGGTCGTAGACCGGAATCCGCCGGCGCGTGGTCAGCAGGACCTGGCTCACGAGCCAGATCCCGGTGCCGCCGATGACCGCGCCGGCGAGCCAGCCGCGGTCGAGCGTGGTGTCGAGCAGGTCGCTGCCCGAGAGGACCGCGAAGACCAGGCCCATCAGCACGACCTGGAGCACGTAGGTCGTCATGGCCACCATCAGGGCCAACGTGGGCACCAGGCCGGCCACCACGTTGACGACGAAGGAGCCGAAACCGAGGATCCCGACCACGATCGCGGTGCCGACCAGGGCGCCCAGGGCTGCGGCGGAGCCGCTCACCAGGGCCCCGACGAGGCTGGCGAGGAGCCCGAGGACCAGGGCTGCCGTCGCCGCACCGAGGAGCACGCTGACACCGCTGTCGCGGTCAACCTGTCCGGTGCGAGGAGCCTCGGTCGTCATCAAGGGCGGCCGTTCTGTGGAGGTCGTTCGGGGTGCTCGTGAAAACTATCACAAAGTCTCGGAGGCCTCCGAATCGGGTGCTGGGACCTCCCCCGGAGGCGCCGGCGCCTCCGGCACCAGGGGTCGCGCGAAGCGCGGCAGCACGAAGGTGAGCACGATGGTCACCGCCGCCATGCCGCCCAGGGACCCCCACATGCGGGGGCCGGTGTAGAGGCTCGCGAGCACGGTGCCGAAGGCGATCAGGGCAGCCCAGAGCCACATGATCGCGACGGCACGGCGGTGCGAGTGGCCGATCTCCAGCAGGCGGTGGTGCAGGTGCTGCTTGTCCGGCGCGAAGGGTGAGCGGCCGGCCCGCGTGCGTCGTACGACGGCGAGCACGAGGTCGGCCAGCGGCACGATCAGGATCAGGACCGGCAGCGCGAGGGGCAGCAGGAAGGGCAGCAGGCTGGCCTGGGAGCCGTCCGCGCCCTGGGTCAGCTCGTTGCCGCGGAACTGCGTGGTGATCGTCAGCGCCGTCGTCGAGAGGACCAGCCCGATGAGCATCGAGCCGCTGTCGCCCATGAACAGGCGGGCCGGGTGGAAGTTGTGGGCGAGGAAGCCGGCGCAGGCGCCCGCCAACGACGCCGACAACAGGGCCGCGGTGGTGGCCAGGCTCGCGCCGTTGAGGTTGGCCAGCTGATAGCTGAAGAGGAAGAAGGCCGCGGCCCCGATGCCGACCACGCCGGCCGCGAGCCCGTCCAGCCCGTCGACGAAGTTGACGGCGTTGACCGTGGCCACGACCACGACCAGGGTGAGCAGCGCCCCCTGGGCCGGGTCGAGCGCCAGCTGGTAGCCGTCGGGGCGCGGGAAGAAGTTGAACTGCAGGCCGGAGTAGATCAGCAGGCCCACCGCCAGCACCTGGCCGCCGAACTTGGTGAGCGCGTCGAGGTCGAAGATGTCGTCGAGGACGCCGATGCCACAGACCATCGCCCCGGCGATCAGGACGATCTTGGCGTCCTCGAAGACGAACGGTCCGCCGTTGGAGAGGAAGGGCAGCTCGCGCGCCACGACGTAGGCGGCGACCAGGCCTCCGAGCATGGCGATGCCCCCCAGGTAGGGGATCGGCTCGGCGTGGACGTCACGGTCGCGCACCTTGGCCACGGCCCCCGTGCGCAGCGCGATCTCGCGGGCGACGACGGTCAGGAGGTAGGTGACGGTCGCGGCGACGAGGAAGACCAGGAGGTACTCCCTCATCCCCCGGCCCCCCGCACCACTCGCCGCCCGGCTCCCCGGCTCACTGCCCGGCTCATGGCCCGGGCCTCAGCCCTCGTCCGTCAGGGTCGCGCCCAACGGCTCGAGGACCTCGTTGAGCGCCTCGAGGGACAGCGCGCCGCGGCGCAGGATGCGTCCCTGGCTGCCCGTCACGTCGACGATCGTCGAGGCCTGGCCGCCCGGGGACTCCCCCGCGTCGACGATGACCGCGACCTGGTCACCGAGCATCTCGACGGCCTGGTCGGCATCGGTCGCGGCGGGCATGCCCGTGCGGTTGGCGGAGCTGACCGCGAGCGGGCCGGTGCGCTCGAGGATCTCCAGGGTGATCGGGTGGTCGGGCATCCGGATGGCGACGGTGCCCCGGGTGTCGCCGAGGTCCCACTGCAGTGACTGCTGCTGGTGGCAGACGAGCGTGAGGGGACCCGGCCAGAAGGCCTCGACCAGGGCGCGGGCATAGCCGGGCACCTTCACCGCGAGCGCGTCGATGGTCGTCGCGGAGCTGACCAGGACCGGGGGCGGCATGTCGCGGCCGCGTCCCTTGGCCTCCAGCAGCGAGGCCACGGCGTCGGGCTCGAAGGCGTCGGCACCGACGCCGTAGACGGTGTCGGTGGGGAGCACGATGAGGAGGCCGCGCTGGACCGCCAGGCTCGCCGCCTCGATCGCAGACTCCAGCTCGTCGGGACTCTCGGTCGCGTAACGCTCGCTCACGGCCTCATCGTGCCAGTCGCGCCGTCACGAAGCGCGCCCGCCCGGCCAGATCGCGGTGATCGCGTACGTCGGTCCACCGTCCGGTCCGCGTGAACACCGCGGGAACGGACTCCCCCTGGGCGTCCGCGTGCTCGGCCCCGACCACGCCGCCACGCCGGAGGAGCAGCGCAGCGCGCTCCTCGAGCACCCGCATCGCGTCGAGGCCGTCGTCACCGGAGAAGAGCGCCAGGTGGGGGTCGTGGTCGCGCGCCTCGACCGCCACGGACTCCCAGGCGTCGAGTGGGATGTAGGGCGGGTTGCAGGCGATCACGTCGACCTGGTCGACCAGGTCGTCGAAGGCCGTCGCGAGGTCTCCCTGGCGCAGGTCGACCCCGGTGCCGGCGAGGTTGCGCTCGGCCCAGTCGTGGGCCAGCTCGTCGAGCTCGACCGCGTGCACGCGCGCGGCGGGCACCTCGTCGGCGATCGACTTGGCGATGGCTCCCGAGCCCGTGCAGAGGTCGAGGACCAGGGGTGACTCGAGCGCGCTCGCCTGCTCGATGGCCCACCCGGCCAGCAGCTCGGTCTCCGGGCGCGGGACGAAGACCCCGGGGCCGACCATGAGCTCGACGTGGCGGAACCACGCCCTGCCGGTCAGGTGCTGCAGCGGCTCGCGGGCCGCCCGCCGGGCGACCAGGCCGTCGTACTCCTCGGCGGCGGAGGCGGCGACCTCGTCGACGAGGAACAGCCGCGACCGCTCCGTGCCCAGGACGTGGGCGAGCAGCTCCGCGGCGTCGTGCTGCGGGCTGGCCACGCCCGCCACCCGCAACCTGTCCGCGGCGCTCGACAACAGCCGACGGCACTGCACGCTCACTCCTCGAGCGCGGCGAGCCGGGCGTCCAGGTCGGCCTGGATGCAGGAGTCGAGCACCGGTTGGAGGTCGCCGTCGAGCACCTGGTCGAGGTTGTAGGACTTGTAGCCCGTGCGGTGGTCGGAGATGCGGTTCTCCGGGTAGTTGTAGGTGCGGATGCGCTCGGAGCGGTCGACGGTGCGGATCTGGCTGCGCCGGGTCTCGCTGGCCTCCGCGTCGGCCTCCTCCTGGGCGGCCGCCAGCAGCCGGGCCCGCAGGATGCGCATCGCGCTCTCCTTGTTCTGCAGCTGGCTCTTCTCGTTCTGACAGCTGGCCACGATGCCGGTGGGCACGTGCGTGATGCGGACCGCGGAGTCGGTGGTGTTGACGCTCTGCCCCCCGGGCCCGCTGCTGCGGTAGACGTCGATGCGCAGGTCGTTGTCGTCGACGGTGACGTCGATCTGCTCGGCCTCGGGGAGCACCAGCACCCCGGCGGCGCTGGTGTGCACGCGCCCTTGGGACTCGGTGACAGGCACCCGCTGCACGCGGTGCACGCCGCCCTCGAACTTGAGCTGCGCGAACGGTCCCTCGCCCGGCGAGGGCGTGCCCTTGGCCTTCACCGCCACGGTGGCCGACTTGTAGCCGCCCAGGTCGGACTCGGTCGCGTCGATCAGCTCGGTGCGCCAGCCCCGCGACTCCGCGAACCGGGTGTACATCCGCAGGAGGTCACCGGCGAAGAGGGCCGACTCCTCGCCGCCCTCCCCCGACTTGATCTCCAGCAGGGTGTCCTTGTCGTCCGCGGGGTCGCGCGGGATGAGGAGGTAGCGCACGCGCTCCTCCGCCTGCGCGCGGCTCGCGACGAGGGCATCCACCTCGTCGGCGAACGTCGGGTCCTCGGCCGCGAGCTCGCGCGCGGCCTCGATGTCCCCGTCGTGGGCCTGCCACTCCCGCCACGCGGTGATGATCGAGGTGAGCTCGGCGTAGCGCTGGTTGAGCCGCTTGGCCAGGCGCGCGTCGGCATGGGTCTCCGGCGCACCCAACCGGGTCTCGAGCTCGCTGTGCTCGGCGAGGAAGCCCTCGACGGCCTCGAACATGAGGACTCCTCGGTGTGGTGGCGATGGGTGCGCGGGCAGGGACAAATCACGAGCGCCGACCCACTGCATGGAGGCAGCGGGTCGGCGCTCGGAGGTTGCTACTTGCTCTCGGCCTTGTCGTCGGCCTTGTCGTCGGCCGGAGTCGTCGGTCGGGGCGCCGGCAGCCTTCTTGGCGTAGCGGGCCTCGAAGCGGGCGACGCGACCGCCGGTGTCGAGGATCTTCTGCTTGCCGGTGTAGAACGGGTGGCACTGCGAGCAGACGTCGGTGCGGATGGTGCCGCCCTTGGAGGTGCTGCGCGTGGTGAACTGCGCGCCACAGGTGCAGATGACCTCGGCGGAGACGTAGTCCGGGTGGATGTCCTTCTTCATGACTGTCCTCTCTGTTCCCATTGCTGGGAGGGCCGCCGGGTCGTTCCCACGGAGTGCGGGCGCGTGAACCGGGACCAGCTGACGATGATAGAGAACGCCGCTGAGCGGCGCCTAATTCCCTGCCGGCGTCAGCGGGGACACGCGGGGCGGCGAGGCGGGGGCCGAGGGGTCCGCAGCCACTGCGGGCGTCGCTGCCGCGCCCGGCTCGTCCGGCAGTACTGCCAGTGCCGCCCCGTGGCGGCGTAGGCGGATGAACACCGCGGTGCCCTCCCCCTCGGTCGACTCGATCATGACGTCGCCGGCGTGCTTGTCGATGATCGTCTGCACGATGCGCAGCCCCAGCCCGGTGCCCGCGATCTCGTTGGACACCGCGTTGGAGGCCCGGAAGAAGCGGGTGCCGAGGCGGTCGAGCTCGCCCTGCGGGATGCCGATCCCGTGGTCGCGCACGACGATCTCGACCTGGTCGGCCAGGTGTCGCGAGAGGCCGACCTCGACCGTGCCGTCGTCGTGGCTGAACTTCACGGCGTTGGAGAGCACGTTGAGCAGCGCCCGCTGGAGCATCGCGCGGTCCGAGAGCACCAGGACCGGCTCGTCGGGTGAGGTCACCTCGATCCGGATGCGGCGCCGGGCCGCGGTGATCCGCACGTCGGTGACCGCGTCGCGCACCATCGTGGTGAGGTCGGAGGCCTCGAGGTCGGTCGAGCGGCTCTCGGCCTTGGACAGCGCGAGCAGGTCGTCGATGAGCGTCTTGAGCCGCGTCACGTTGCGGCGGGTCGCCTCGAGCATCCGCTCGTGCCGGGGCTCGATGCTGCCCTCGAACTCCTCGGCGACCATCTCGAGGTAGCCGCTGATCGTCGTCAGGGGGGTGCGCAGCTCGTGGGAGACGTTGGAGACGAAGTCGTCCTTCGCGTTGTCGAGCCCGCGCAGCTCATGGAGGATGCGGCCCTCGACGGCTCGCGCCCGGCTCTGCTCCTCCGCGTAGTCGTTGAGCGCGATCGCGACTGCTCGCACCTCCTTGGGTCCGCGCACCTCGGCGCGTGACTCCAGGTCCGCCCGGGCCAGCTTCTGCACGGTGGCCTCGAGCGCCAGCAGCGGCTCGGAGATCTCGGCGAGCAGCCGGCGACGCGCGTGCCCGATCACGAGCCACGCGGCGATCGCGATCAGGAGGACCCCGCCGATGGTGCTGCGCAGACGCAGCGTCGCCTCGTCGTGGGCGTCGCGCGAGCGCCGGTCGAGAGCCTGCTCGGTCTCCGCCTGCGCGGACCTGACGTCGGCGAAGAGCTCCTGTCCCACGGCGAAGCGGTTGGCCCGGAACGTGCCCTCGCCGCCCGCGGCCAGGATGCGTGGGGCGGCATACCTGTTGATCCAGGTCCGCACGGCGTCCTCGAGCCGGGTGATCAGCAGGTCCAGCTCGCCGTCGCCGGCCGCGAGACGTCGCACGACCTCCTGGTCGGCGGGCAACCGGCGCAACGCCTGCGTGTAGTCGTCGCGGGCGAAGGCCTGGCCGCTCACGACCCAGTCCCCGATGGCTGCGTCCATCTCGGTGAGGTCCAGCAGGACGGCGGCGTTGGCATCGGCGGAGCGCTCGACCTCGTCGGTCAGCTGGCCCACCGAGCGAAGCGACAGGAGCACGCCGACGACGCAGACGGCGATCATCGCCAGGATGAGCACGCTGACGCCGAAGAACACGGGTCCGACCAGCCGGGCCACGGAGCGACCTGGCGTGTCCCTGGTGCCCGTGGCCGTCGCTCCAGACCTCGGACGTCCGCTCGCTGTCCTGCGTGCTTCGACCACGGTTCCCCCTAGCTGCGGCGGCCCCCCACCGGTGCGACACACCGTACTGGTCGCAGAGGGGTCTCGTGGGACAACTCGAGGGCTGGTCCGGCGAACCGCCGTCCCGACACCGGGCTCCGGGGGGTGGGGCCTAGGAAGCGCCGCCCTGGGCGCGGGCGAGCAGGGCCTCGACCCGGGAGGCCAGCTCTCGCGGGCTGAACGGCTTGGTGATGTAGTCGTCGGCCCCGGAGTCGAAGCCGGTCTCCACGTCGGACTCCTGGGCCCGCGCGGTGAGCAGGATGACCGGGAGGTCGACCAGCGCCGGGTCGGCCCGGATCAGCCGGATCGCGTCGAGACCCGAGGTGCCGGGCATCATCACGTCGAGCACGGCCAGGTCCGGGCGCAGCGACTGGCACGCCTCCACCGCCGCGGCTCCGTCACCCACGGCAACGATCTCGTGCCCGAGCGTCGAGAGCTTGAACTCGACGAGCTCACGGATGTCTACGTCGTCATCAGCGACCACGATGCGTGCCACGTCGTTCTCCCCCTGCTGGTTGGTGCGATCACCCTAGCGCCGGACCACGGTGGCTCAGTCGTCCTTGGCTCCGGTGGTCGGCGTGGTCTTCTGGACCTGCAGCAGGAACTCCATGTTGTTCTGCGACTTCTTCAGGCGCTCCAGCAGCAGCTCGAGGGCCTGCTGGCTGTCGAGGCTGGAGAGCACGCGCCGCAGCTTCCAGACGATGGCCAGCTCCTCCTTGCTCATCAGGAGCTCCTCGCGACGGGTGCCGGACTGCACGACATCGATCGCGGGGAAGATCCGCTTGTCCGCGAAGTCGCGGCGCAGGCGGATCTCCATGTTGCCCGTGCCCTTGAACTCCTCGAAGATCACCTCGTCCATCTTGGAGCCGCTCTCGATCAGGGCCGTGGCCAGGATCGTCAGCGAGCCGCCGTTCTCGATGTTGCGGGCGGCGCCGAAGAACTTCTTCGGCGGGTAGAGCGCTGCGGCGTCGACGCCGCCCGAGAGGATCCGTCCGCTGGCCGGGGTCGACAGGTTGTAGGCACGACCCAGGCGGGTGATGCCGTCGAGCAGCACGACCACGTCGTGACCCAGCTCCACGAGCCGCTTGGCGCGCTCGATCGCGAGCTCGGCGACCACGGTGTGGTCGGCGGCCGGGCGGTCGAAGGTCGAGGAGATGACCTCGCCCTTGACCGAGCGCTCGAAGTCGGTGACCTCCTCCGGGCGCTCGTCCACCAGGACCACCATGAGGTGGCACTCGGGGTTGTTGGTCGTGATCGAGTTGGCGATCGACTGCATGACCATCGTCTTGCCGGCCTTGGACGGTGACACGATGAGGCCGCGCTGGCCCTTGCCGATGGGAGCGGCGATGTCGATGACGCGGCCGATCAGGTTGCCCGGCTCGGTCTCCAGGCGCAGTCGCTCCGAGGGGTAGAGCGGGGTGAGCTTCTGGAAGTCCACCCGGTTCTTCGCCGTCTCGGGGTCGGCACCGTTGACGCTCTCGATGTGGACCATCGGGTTGAACTTGGCCTTGCCCTCGCCCTCGCGCGGCTGGCGCACCTGACCGAGGATGGCATCACCGCGGCGCAGGCCGTACTTGCGCACCATCGACAGCGAGACGTAGACGTCCTCGGTGCCGGGCAGGTAGCCACTGGTGCGCACGAACGCGTAGTTGTCGAGCACGTCGAGGATGCCGGCAGCCGGCACCAGCACGTCGTCCTCGAGGATCGTGGTGTCGGGCTCGCTGCGGCCACCGCCTCCCGGCCCGGCCTGGCGCGTGGTGCGGTCGCGACCGCGTCGGCGTCGGTTGCGGCCGCTGCCCTCCTCGCCGCCCGGGCCGTCGGGCTGGTTGTCCGGCACGCGGTCCCGATCCTGCGGACGGTCCTGCCGGTCCCGGTCCTGCTGGCGGTCCTGCTGGCGGTCCTGCTGGCGGTCCTGCTGGCGGTCCCGGTCCTGCTGGCGCTCGCGGTCGCGGTTGGCCTGCGCCTCACGGTCGCGGTTGGCCTGCGCCTCGCGGTCGCGGGTGGCCTGCGCCTCGCGGTCGCGGTTGGCCTGCGCCTCGCGGTCGCGGGTGGCCTGCGCCTCGCGGTCGCGGGTGGCCTGCGCCTCGCGGTCGCGGGGCGGCTGGGCCTCGCGGTCCTGCTGACGGTCCCGGCTGCGCCGGGGACGCTCGGTGACCTGCGGCGGCGCGGGCGCCTCGGCCTGGGCCTCGGGGGTTCCACCCTGCTCCGCGCGCTCGGGCTGCTCGGGCTGCTCGGGCCGCTCGGTGGCCGCGCGCTCCGCACGGGCCGGACGCTGCTGGCGCTCCGCGCGGCGCGCGGGCTTCTCGGCAGCGCCGGACTCGGCAGCGGGCGGTGCGACCGCCTCGGCAGCGGCGCTCGCCGGAGCGGACGCCGACGTCGGTCCTGACTGGGCCGCCTTGATGGCGTCGACCAGCTGGGCCTTCTTCATGCTCTTGGCGCCCGCGATGCCCATGCCGCCGGCCATCGACTTGAGGTCGGCGAGCAGCAGGGCGTTGAGCCCGCTGCCACGCTTCTTGGGTGCCGACGCAGCTGCGTCGGGGGCGGGCGTTGAATCGGTGGTGTCGCTCACGTGAGGTCCTTCCCACGTATCAGTGCCGCACCGGGCGTGATCACCCGCGGCAGCAGGTCAGGCCCTGCCTCGATGTCGCTCACGCAGGAGGCTGACAGGTCGTGCGGATGCTCTGCACGAGCCGAGGAAGGGAGGTCGCACCTCGTGGATCGACTGCCGGCTCTGGGGCCGCGTCGCACGTGGGGGCTACGCCGAGGAGCTGACGCGCGGTCAATGTATCACTGCGCCGGACCCGACCGCGGCGGGTCCGTCAGGCGAGTCTCGCCCCGTCGAGGTCGACCGCGAGGGGCAGGGCCTGCCAGCCCTGGGGGGCGCACGCGAGCAGCCGCCCGGTGCCCGCCGAGTCGACCCCGTCGCTGAAGGCCAGCACCGTGGGGCCGGCTCCCGACACGACCGCGGGCACCCTGTCGGCACGCAGCCGGTCGACCAGCGCGAGGGACTCGGGCATCGCGGGGCGCCGCTGGTCCTGGTGCAGGTAGTCCCGGGTCGCGAGCCAGAGGTGCTCGGTCCGACCTGCCAGTGCGGCGACCAGCAGCGCGGTCCGGCCGGCGTCGGCCGCAGCGTCGGCGTGGGACACCTGCGCCGGCAGGAGACCGCGCGCCACCTCGGTCGAGACCGGGGTCGGCGGGATGAAGACGACGACGCTCACCCCGGGCTCGACCGCCGAGCGCACGGCGTAGAAGGCCTCGTCCTGGTGACCGGAGATGACGAAGCCACCGTGCATGGCGGGCGCGACGTTGTCGGGATGGCCCTCCATGTCGGCCGCGAGGCGGAAGACCGCGTCGTCGTCGAGCACGTCCGCTCCTCCGACGACGAGTGCCCGCGCGAGGAACGCGCCGCCCACGATGGCGGAGGAGGACGAGCCGAGGCCCCGTGCGTGCGGGATGACGTTGGTGCAGCTCAGCCGCAGTCCCGGGGGCTGCTCGCCCAGGAGGGCGAAGGCCGCGCGCATGGCTCGCACGACCAGGTGCGTCTCGTCCAGCGGCACGGCACCAGCCCCGGCGCCGCTCACCTCGACGACGAGTCCCTCCCCCACGACCTGCCCCTCGAGGCGGTCACGCAGGTCGAGCGCCAGGCCCAACGAGTCGAAACCGGGCCCGAGGTTGGCCGAGGTGGCCGGGACCGAGACCGAGACCGGTCCGGGGACGAACGTCAGCACCCGCGTCCTCAGGCGAGACCGGCGGCCCGGGCCGCGGCGGTCACGTCGGCGTCGATGACGGTGTCGACGAGGGCTCCCACGCCCTCCAGTGCGGTCGCCGTGTCCTTGAGGCCGTGACCGGTGACCGTGATGGCCACGGTCGAGCCGGCGTAGGACTCCCCCTGGGCGAGCTCCTGCAGGATCCCGGCGATGCCGGCGGCCGAGGCCGGCTCGACGAAGACGCCGTCGCGCGAGGCGAGCTCACGCTGGGCGGCGAGGATCTGGTCGTCGGTGACCGCGGCGAAGCGACCACCCGACTCGTTGCGCGCCGCCTCGGCGAGCTTCCACGAGGCGGGGTTGCCGATGCGGATCGCGGTCGCCTTGGTCTCCGGGTCGGGGAAGGGCTCGCCGGTCACGAGCGGCGAGGCCCCCTCGGCCTGGAAGCCGCGCATCACCGGGGTCCTGGTCGTCATGCCGAGCGAGTGGTACTGCGTGTAGCCCAGCCAGTAGGCAGCGATGTTGCCGGCGTTGCCGACCGGGAGCAGGTGGTAGTCCGGAGCGTCACCGAGGAAGTCGGCGATCTCGAACGCGGCGGTCTTCTGGCCCTCGAGGCGCGCGGGGTTGACCGAGTTGACCAGCGCCACGGGGTAGTCCCAGGCGAGCTGGCGCGCGAGCGTCAGGCAGTGGTCGAAGTTGCCACGGACCATGATCACCTGGGCGCCGTGCAGGATCGCCTGAGCCATCTTGCCGGCGGCGATCTTGCCCTCGGGCACGAGCACGAGCGGCTTGAGCCCGGCCTTGGCCGCGTAGGCCGCCATCGCGGCGGACGTGTTGCCGGTGGAGGCGCACACCACGGCCTGGGCGCCGTCGGCCTTGGCCACGGAGATCGCGGTGGTCATGCCGCGGTCCTTGAAGGAACCGGTGGGGTTGTTGCCCTCGACCTTGAGCCAGACCTCGGCGCGGGTCAGCCCGGAGAGCCACTCGGAGAACACCAGGGGCGTGCCGCCCTCACGGAGCGTGATCGCGGGGATGCCCTCGGGGATGTCGAGGAGGGGACGGTACTCCTCGATCACGCCACGCCACTGGTGGGTGCGAGTCGTCGCGGTGGTCATTCGGTCTCTCCTTCGACCCGCATCACCGAGGTGACCTCGCGGACGTTCGTCATGCTCCGCAGGTGCTCCACGGTGGCGCTGAGCTGGGCATCGGTGGCCTCGTGGGAGACCACGACCAGCTGGGCGTCGTCGTCGCGGCCCTCCTGGCGGACGGTCTGGATCGACACGTCGTGCTCCGCGAAGGCGAGCGCCACCGACGCGAGCACGCCCGCACGGTCGTCGACGTCGATCGCCACGTGGTAGCGGGTGCGGGTCTCGCCCATCGGCAGCACCGCGCGATCGGCGTACGCCGACTCGCCGACGCCGCGGACCCCGGCCAGGTGGTTGCGCGCCACCGTCACCAGGTCGCCCAGCACGGCCGAGGCCGTGGGGGCGCCACCGGCACCGGGGCCGTAGAACATGAGCTGGCCGGCGGCCTCCGACTCGACGAAGACCGCGTTGTAGGCCTCGCGGACGCTCGCGAGCGGGTGGGAGCGCGGGATCATCGCCGGGTGCACGCGCACGGAGACGGCGTCGTCCCCTCCGGCGACGGCCCGGAGCTCGCAGATCGCGAGCAGCTTGACCACGCTGTCCATCTCGCGGGCCGACTGCACGTCGGCGGCGGTGACCTCCGAGATGCCCTCGCGGTAGACGTCGGCGGCGGTCACCCGCGTGTGGAAGGCCAACGAGGCCAGGATCGCGGCCTTGGCCGCGGCGTCGAAGCCCTCGACGTCGGCGGTGGGGTCGGCCTCGGCGTAGCCGAGCTCCTGCGCCTCCTCCAGGGCCTCGGCGAAACCGGCCCCCGAGGAGTCCATCTTGTCGAGGATGAAGTTGGTGGTGCCGTTGACGATGCCCAGCACGCGCGTGACCCGGTCACCGGCGAGCGACTCGCGCAGGGGTCGCAGGATCGGGATCGCGCCGGCGACCGCGGCCTCGTAGTAGAGGTCACGCCCGGCCTTCTCGGCGGCCTCGAAGAGCGTCGGGCCGTCCTCGGCGAGCAGGGCCTTGTTGGCCGAGACCACCGAGGCGCCGTGCTCGAGCGCCGAGAGGATCAGGGACCGGGCCGGCTCGATGCCCCCGATCACCTCGATGACCAGGTCGATGTCGTCGCGGGCGACCAGACCGGCCGCATCGGTCGTCAGGAGCCCGTCGGGCACCGCGACGTCGCGCGGTGCGTCGATCCGTCGTACGGCGACCCCGGCCAGCTCGACCCGTGCCCCGACGCGCGCCTCGAGGTCGGCGGCCTGCTCCTGGAGGAGCCGCACCACCTGGGAGCCCACCGAGCCGCAGCCGAGCACCGCGACCCGCAATGTCCGCTCATTCATCTACCGCACCCACATCCGTCGCCAACAGGTCATCGATCGTCTCGCGTCGCACGACCACGCGTGCGACACCGTCCCTCACCGCGATCACGGGGGGCCGGAGCGCATGGTTGTAGTTGGAGGCCATGGACCGGCAGTAGGCACCCGTGCCGGGCACCGCCAGTAGATCACCCGCCGTCAGGTCGGACGGCAGGAACTCGTCCTTGACCACGATGTCGCCGGCCTCGCAGTGCATCCCGACGACCCGCGCCAGCATCGGCGGCGCCTGGGAGTCCCGCGAGGCGAGCGTGCAGGAGTAGTCGGCGTCGTAGAGGGCGGTGCGGATGTTGTCGCTCATGCCGCCGTCGACCGAGACGTAGGTGCGCACGGCCCCGCCGTCCAGCGCGACGGGCTTGACCGTCCCGATCGTGTAGACGGTGCACATGGAGGGTCCGACGATCGCGCGTCCGGGCTCGATGGACAGCCGCGGCTCCTCGATGCCCAGCGCCCGGCACTCGTGCGCGACGATCTGGCTCATCTCCTCGGCCAGCTGCGCGGGCTCCGACGGGTCGTCCTGGGTCGTGTAGGCGATGCCGAAGCCACCACCGAGGTCCATCTCGGGCATCGCGACGCCGACCTCGCTCGCGACGCGCGCGTGCAGGGCGAGCACGCGGCGGGCAGCGACCTCGAAGCCGCTGGAGTCGAAGATCTGGCTGCCGATGTGGGAGTGCAGGCCCAGCAGCACGAGCCCGTCGGCGGCGACCACCCGTCGTACGGCCTCCAGGGCGTCGCCCGAGGTGATCGAGAAGCCGAACTTCTGGTCCTCGTGGGCGGTCGCGATGTATTCGTGGGTGTGGGCCTCGACACCGGCCGTCACGCGGACCATCACGGCGGCGGTCGCGCCGAGGTCGGCGACGATCCGGGTGAGACGCTCGATCTCGGTGAAGCTGTCGACGATGATGCGGCCCACGCCGGCTGCGACGGCGCGACGCAGCTCGGGGAAGGACTTGTTGTTGCCGTGGTAGCCGATGTGGGCGGGGTCGACCCCTGCCCGCAGCGCCACGGTGAGCTCCCCGGGCGAGCAGACGTCGAGTCGCAGACCCTCCTCGGCCACCCACCGGGCGATGGTCGTGGAGAGGAACGCCTTCGCGGCGTAGTAGACGTCGTAGTCCGCGAAGGCGTCGCGGAAGGCCCGTGCCCGGGTCCGGAAGTCGTCCTCGTCGAGCACGTAGGCCGGGGTGTTGAACTCCGCGGCCAGGTCGGCGAGCGTGACTCCGCCGATGGTGAGCTCGCCGTCGACCTTGCGAGCGGTGCCCGACCACAGGAGGGGGACGAGGTCGTTGGGATCGACGGGCTCGCGCAACCACGAGGGGCCCTTGAGCGCCCCGGGGGCGTGCGCCCATCCTGCTTCGTGCGTCATCGGCTGATCACATCCGCTCGGGCGCGGAGACGCCGAGCAGCGCGAGACCGTTGGCCAGCACGGTGCGGGTGGCGGCGACGAGCAGCAGCCGGGCGCGGTGCAGGTCCGAGGGGTCCTCGTCGCCCATCGGCAGCACCCGGCAGTTGTCGTAGAAGCGGTGGTAGACCCCGGCCGTCGCCTCGAGGTAGCGCGCGACGCGGTGCGGCTCCCGGAGCTCGGCGGCGGCGGTCACGACCCGAGGGAACTCCGCGAGCGCGCGGAGCAGCTCCCCCTCCTTCTCGTGGGCCAGCAGGCTGGCGTCGAAGTCGTCAGGCGTCGCCGGGTGCAGGCCCAGGTCGGCGCCGTTGCGGAGGATGGAGGCGACGCGCGCGTGGGCGTACTGGACGTAGAAGACCGGGTTGTCGCTGGACTGCGTGGCCCACAGGCCGAGGTCCAGGTCGATGTTGGAGTCGCTGTTGTAACGGGCCAGCGCGTAGCGCGCGGCGTCGACGCCGATCGCCTCCACGAGGTCGTCGATCGTCACGACCGTGCCGGCCCGCTTGGACATCCGCAGCGGCTCGCCGTCGCGCAGCAGGTTGACCATCTGGCCGATCAGGATCTCGAGGTTCTCGTGGGGCTTGTCGCCGAAGGCGGCGCACATCGCCATCATCCGCGAGACGTAGCCGTGGTGGTCGGCTCCGAGCATGATGAAGCAGCGGTCGAAGCCGCGCTCGCGCTTGTCGAGGTAGTAGGCCAGGTCGCCGGACAGGTAGGCGCCCTCCCCGTCGGACTTGATGATGACGCGGTCCTTGTCGTCCCCGAACTTCTCGGTGGCCAGCCAGACGGCGCCATCCTTCTCGTACGTGCTGCCGAGCGAGGTGAGGCGCTCGACGGCGCGCTTGACCGCCCCGCTCCGGTGCAGGTCGTCCTCGTGGAAGTAGACGTCGAAGTCGACCCCGAAGTCGTGGAGGCTCTGCTTGATCTCGGCGAACATCAGCTCGACGCCGATGGCACGGAAGGTCTCGAGCGACTCCTCCTCGGGGAGGTCGAGCGCATCGGGGCGCTGCTCGAGCACCGCGCGGGCGATGTCATGGATGTAGTCGCCGCCGTAGCCGTCCTCGGGCGCGGGCTCACCCTGGGCGCTCGCCAGCAGCGAGCGGCTGAAGCGGTCGATCTGGGCGCCGTGGTCGTTGAAGTAGTACTCCCGCGTCACCTCCGCGCCGGTCATCGTGAAGATCCGGCCCAGGGCGTCGCCGACGGCGGCCCACCGCACACCCCCGATGTGGAGCGGACCGGTCGGGTTGGCCGAGACGAACTCGAGGTTGATCTTCTCCCCCGCGAACGCCTCGGTGGAGCCGTACGACGCACCCGCCGCGACGACCTGCTGGGCGATGAGTCCCTGGGCACCGGCGGCGACGCTGATGTTGAGGAAGCCCGGGCCCGCGACCTCGACCTCGGCGATGCCCTCGACGGCCTCCAGGCCGCCCTTGACCAGCTCGGCGAACGCCCGCGGGTTCATGCCGGCGGCCTTGGCCAGCTTGAGTGCCACGTTGGTGGCGTAGTCGCCGTGGCCCTTCTGGCGCGGTCGCTCCACCGTCACCGTCGTCGGGACGCCGTCCGGCAAGGTGACCTCACCCGTGGTGGACAGGGTCGTCAGGACATCGACGATCGCGGTGGAGAGCTGCTCAGGAGTCACCTGTCCAGCCTATCGGCGACGCCGGGTGAACCCCGAACCGGTTTCACCCTCGGACAACGGCGCCTGTAGGGTCGTCTCGCACCCCGGGCCCCCGTAGCTCAGGGGATAGAGCGTCGCCCTCCGGAGGCGAAAGCGCAGGTTCGAATCCTGCCGGGGGTACCACTCTCGTGGGACGGCTCAGCCGGTGAAGGCGAGCCCCATCTTCTCCGCCAGCTTGGGCGTGAGGTAGGTCGAGTACTCGACCGTGATGTGCTCGACGTCACGGTGCGTGACCATCCGGCCGACGACGGTGGGGCACTTGTCGTCGACACAGAACCACCGGCGGGTGATGACGAAGTCCGCGCCCGTGGCGGCCGCCGCGCGCTTGGAGGCACGGTTCATCCGCTCCGAGCGGGGGGACGGCTCGGAGAGGCACCCGAGCAGGGTCGGGTCGTCCTGCGTCAGGCAGTCGACCGGGCTGGTGCGGTGGATCGGCGGGTCACCGATCACGATGGTGCGGCCGCTCGCCGGGCTCACCCGCTCGATCGTCGCCGTCATCCCGGACTCCACGAGCACCTCGACGCTCGCGTTGTCGTCCACCACCTCGCCGTCGACGACGAAGCCACGCTCGTTGGCATCGGTCGCGAGGACCGTCAGGTCGGGCTCCAGCTCCTCGATGGTGTCGAAGGCCCAGTCCTGGAACTCCTCGCACCCGATGCTCGCGCCACCGGAGGTGGTCACCGGGGTCTGGTCGATGGCCGGGCAGCCGTCGCGCACGAGGACGTAGAGCACGTAGCCCTGGTCCTCGGCGATGGCCTCGAGCGCGGGCACCCACTGACGGGCGTGGGAGTCGCCGAAGAGCACCATCACCTGGTCGCCGTCGGTGTCCCCCCGGGGACACAGTCCGAGGTCCTCGGTGTCGATGCCGATGTAGTCGCAGTCGCCCAGCGACGCGGTGCTGGCCCGCAGGTCGAGCGGGTTGGGTTGGAGGTCGCCGGGCATCGGCATCTGGTTCTCGGCCGCCAGGACCGAGGCCTCGACCAGCGCCACCACGGGGTCCTCGTCGAAGCGCGGAGCCGGGTCCGAGGGCTTCTGGCCGTAGGTGGTCAGCGAGATCGCCGCTCCCCCGTCGTCGGAGCCGGACCGTACGACGTGGTTGGCCACGGCCACCGACGGCAGCACGAGCAGGACCGTGGCGGGATAGAGCAGCAGCGCCCGGGTCTTGCCCACGCTCCACACCTTGGTGGTGCGGAAGGGGGTCTCGACCCAGACGTAGGTGGCCGCGCTGAACGCCAGCGCCACGAGCAGCACGGCACCGCCGCGCAACCCCGAGATCTGCCCGAACTGGTAGTCGGCCACGATGATCAGCGGCCAGTGCCACAGGTAGAACGAGTAGGACCAGTCGCCGACGACGCGCATGGGGAGGACCGACAGCGCCCGTTGCGGCCCCCACGGGGCGACCCGCTCGAGACCGCCCAGGAGCAGCAGCGCCGTGCCGACCGTCGGCACCGCGGCGGCCGCGCCCGGGAAGGGGGTCGCCGCGGTGAACACCAGCGCCGACCAGGCGATCAGCGCGACTCCGGTCCAGGAGGCCAGCGCGAGGAGGAAGGGCAGCGCGGTGATCCTGAGTCGCGCGACGAAGGGCGTCGCCGCAGCCGCGAGAGCGCCCAGAGCGAGCTCGTAGGCCCGAGCGGGTGTGGAGAAGTAGGCAGCCAGCGGGTTGCTGGCGGTGAGGTGCAGCGACCACGCGAACGACGCGACCACGACGACGCCGAGCACCAGGGCGGCCGCCCTGCGCGGCCCGCCGACACGTCTCGACAGCAACGCGAGCGCAGCGATGAGGATCAGCGGCCAGAGGAGGTAGAACTGCTCCTCGACCGCCAGGGACCAGTAGTGCTGGAGCGGTGAGACCGGCTCGCCCTGGGCGAAGTAGTCGGTCTGGTCGGCGGCGAACTTGATGTTGGCCGCGAAGAAGGTCACCCAGATGGCCTGCTCGCCGACGGCCAGGGCCCGCGCCCCGTCGAGGAAGAGCACCGAGAGCACGATCGTGGCGACCGTGACCAGGACGGCCGCCGGCAGGATCCGGCGGGCCCGGCGTGCGTAGAAGCCGGAGAGCGAGACGGTGCCGGAGCGGTCGGCCTCGCGCAGCAGCAGCGAGGTGATCAGGTAGCCGGAGATCACGAAGAAGACGTCCACACCGACGAAGCCGCCGTGGAACGGACCGATGTCCGCGTGGTCCAGGGCCACCAGGGTCACCGCAACGGCTCGGAGCCCCTGGATGTCCTGCCGAAAATGCACCTGCACGCAGCGGGACGTTACCGACCTGGGCCAGGTCTCCCCAAAACCCAGACGGCGGGTCGTCCGACGGTCATCATTGGCCAGGAGCCGAACCGCCTTCCAGCGCTGGTCTAGACGTGTCTATAACTTCCGGGCACATCGACCGTTTATGGGGGGAGCGGACTCGGCCGCGCCGTTGCCTCGCCACCCCATAGGAGTATCCCCATGAAGAAGTCCATCGTCAGGTCAGTCGCTGTCGCGGCCGCCTGCGCGGCGGGGCTGAGCGCCAGCCTCACCACCGTCCCGGCCGTGGCAGCAGCGCCTGACAGCTCTGCCAAGGCCGCCGCCACCATGTTCGGCTACAAGGCCAGCGTGTTCGGCACCAAGGTCCGCGTCAACAACGTCGAGCTCCGCACGCTCCGTGACGCCAACCTGCAGCTGCCCTGCACCCGCAAGGTCGGCGTCTACCGTGCCGAGGACTCCGTCGGCTCGCTCCCCATCGCCAACGACCTGATCAAGGTCGCCGCCTCCACCAGCGAGAGCAGCACCTACCGCAACGCCGGGGCCGGCATCAGCGGCGTGCGCGCCGTCAACACCGTGGCCAACATCGCGCTGGGCGGCGAGCTCGCCGGCGTCCCCACCCCGGTCCTCAAGGTCCAGGGTCTGCAGTCGGTCGCCGACTCCTTCTTCGACGCCAAGGCTCGCGGCGGCAAGGGCGCGTTCAAGTCCGACAGCTCCTTCGGCTACAAGGGCCTGAGCCTGGACCTGCCCGAGGGCAACCCCATCTCGGACACGCTGAACACCCTCTTCGACGCCCTCGGCGTGCCCGCCGACGAGGTCTTCGAGCTCGTCAACGTGCCGGTCAGGACGCTGGTCGACGTGCTCAGCTCGGTCGGCACCATCACGATCCCCGGACTGGGCGCCATCAGCCTGGGCACCGAGAACCCCCGCGTCGGCAACAACTTCGCCGCCTCCGAGGCCTACGCCCTCAAGCTCCTCGTCAACGCGACCGGCGAGGAGACCACTCTCCAGCTCGGCCGTGCCAGCAGCCGCATCAGCCGTCCGGTCACCGCCGGCGTCTTCCGCTCCACCATGTCGGCCCTCGAGCTCAGCGCCCTCGGCGACCTGGTCTCGCTCGGTGGCATCTCGCAGAGCTCCATCCCCTGCGAGGGCACCTTCGGCAAGAAGCGCACCATCAGCACCGCCTCCGCCAGCCTGGTCCACGACCAGCTCGGCGTCACGGTCAGCGGCATCAAGTACGCCTACAAGGGCCTGCAGAAGGGCAAGATCGGCAAGGGCTTCACGTCCGCGACGATCGGCAGCATCAAGCTGAACGTCCCGAACGTGCTCGACATCGTGGTCACGGGCCTCACCTCCCGCGTCGACGTCCTCGCCGCCAAGCCGGGCCAGCGGGTCCAGCGCAAGGTCACCACGACCTTCGGCTCCATCAAGATCAACGGCGAGGAGGTCCTCCCGAAGCCGGGCCGACCGATCAACTTCGACGGTGGCGTCCTGCAGATGCTGGTGGAGAAGGAGCGCAACTTCTACGGCACCAAGGTCAACGGTCTCTCGATCCAGCTGACCGACCTCGACACCAAGATCGACCTCGCACAGGTCTCCGCCCGCTTCCTCGGCGGCAAGAACTGACGCGCAGCACCTGAACCACGACATCGGGGCGGCCCACCAGGGCCGCCCCGATGTCGCATTTGTGCCCGGTCCCGTGGTCGAGCCGGGCGAGCACAGGTCTCGCCCAGGAGCCCGGCCCCTCGGTGGTCGAGCCGGGTGAGCGCCAGCGAGCCCGCGTCGAGACCCACCCCCACGCCGCAGGTCCACGCCGCAGCCCACCTCACCAGGTCTCGACGCGCCCTCGCCCAGGGGCTCGGACGGCTCGACCACCGAACAACTCCTCGTCAGTCGAACCGGGCCCCTCGTCGGTCGAGCCGGGCCCTCGATGGTCGAGCCGGGCGAGCGCCAGCGAGCCCGCGTCGAGACCCACCCCCCACGCCGCAGGTCTCGACGCGCCCTCGCCCAGGGGCTCGGACGGCTCGACCAACGAAGGTTTCCGTTCGGTGGTCGAGCCGGGCCCCGCGACGGTCGAGCCGGGCGAGCGCCAGCGAGCCCGCGTCGAGACCTCCACCCCACGCCGCAGCCCACCTCACCAGGTCTCGACGCGCCCTCGCCCAGGGGCTCGGACGGCTCGACCACCGAACCAACCCCCCGTCGAGTCGAGCCGGGCCCCTCGTCGGTCGAGCCGGGCCCCTTCGGTGGTCGAGCCGGGCGAGCGCAAGCGAGCCCGCGTCGAGACCCGCCGTCTGACGGGTGCGAGGTCCGGTCAGCAGCGCTCGATGGTGGCGTCCTTGCGGGCCTGGTCGCCGTAGCTGCGGGCCTGGTCGACGTAGGGCAGCACGACGCTGGCGCCGCCGACGTCGCCGATCGAGCCCTGGACGACGCAGCCGGTGACCTGGGCGGGGTCGACCTGCGCGATGGCCTGGGCGAGGCGGAAGAGCTCGCTGGGCGCGACGTCGGTGTGGAGGTGCTCGAGCACCGTCAGGATCCCGCCCTCGATGAAACCGGGCTCGTCGGAGCGGGACCGGATGGCCCCCTGGATGCCGCGCAGCACCCGCTGCTGGTTGGCCGAGCGGTCGAAGTCGCCGCCGGGCAGCGTCTTGCGGATGCGCGCGAAGGCCATGGCGCCGTAGCCGTCGAGACGGATCTTGCCGGCGGCGAAGCCGTTGGGCTTGAGGTTCTCGTCGGAGAAGTAGCCCGGGTTGCGCACCTCGATGCCGCCGATGTCGTCGACCATGTTCTCGAAGAAAGGGAAGCGGGTGACGAAGACGTAGTCCGGCCGGATGCCGATCAGGTCGCCCACCGCGCGACCGAGCAGGTCGGGCCCACCGATGGAGAGAGCGGCGTTGATCCGGTCGGAGCCGTAGCCCGGGATCGAGACGTAGGAGTCGCGCGGCACGCCGATCGTGGTGGCCGCCCCGCTCCGGGTGTCGATCCCGATGAGCTGGAGGGCGTCACCCCGGGTGCGCAACATGTCCTCGCCGGGTCGTGCGTCGGAGCCGACCGCGAGGATCCAGACCCGCTGCGGGTCCAGGTCGACCCCCTGCGCGCGCTCGATCTTGACCAGCTCGACCTGCGTGGTCGCGACCGTGGAGTCGGGGACGACGAGGGCGGCCGTGGCCAGCACCCCACCCAGCGCGAGGGTGCGCAGCGTACGGCGAAGTCGGGCCGGGTGACGCCTCATCGGGCACCGCCTCTCGTGACGTCGTAGCCGAAGACCTGCCAGCCTCCGTCGCGGTAGGACAGGAACAGCCTGCACGACACCTTCTGCTTGCGGTCGACCGCGCCACCGAGTCGCATGGTCAGGTCGACGCGGGCGGTCACGCCGACGGCGCGCCCCCGGCTCGCCACGGCGTCGATGCTGAGCCGTCGCTGCACAGCCACCACCTCGTCCAGGCCGCGGGCGAGTGCCTGGTTGCTCATGAGCGCGCCATCGGCGCGGGCCTGGGCGGCAGCCCGCTCGCTGAAGCCCGCGAAAGCGTCCGCGAAGTCGGTGCGGGGATAGTCGCCGAGGTAGGCGGCATCGATCCAGCCGTCCACGACCTCGGTCACGTGCGCCGTGAGCTGGGCCCGGCGGGGTCCGCTGAGCTTGCCGGCCACCTCACCGAGGGTGGCGGTGGTCTCGAGCGGCGGCGGGCCCTCGGCGCCAACCCCGGGCCCGCCGTTCGCGCCTGGCTCACCGGGTCCTCCGCCGTCGCCACTGCACGCGCTGAGCAGTACGCCGAGCAGCAGGGCGAGCGCCCAGGTCGAGGTCGTGCGGGTGGTCCGGCGGGATGGTCGGTGCATGGAGCCGGTGGGTCCTCTCGCGTTGCTTTCCGAGACGTTCTGCGTCGTTGTGTCGTGGATCGCATGACACCCTGCCGCAAAGGCCGACCTGGGGCGGCATTTGCTGGCCGAGGGGTCTAGCCTTGCGAGCACACCCATTCCCGCGCGCTCATCGGAAGAGGCGAAGCAAGTCGTGCCGCAGTCGTCAGGCAACCAGTCTCCAGCAGGCTCCCCCCAGCCCTCCTCCTCGCTCGGAGCCAACGAGTGGCTCGTCGAGGAGATGAGGGAGCGCTACACCTCGGATCCCGGCAGCGTCGACCCTACGTGGGTCGACTACTTCAAGAGCAACGGGTCGAAGGGATCCTCGGGCAGCGGCAACGGGGCGGCTCCGCAGGAGAAGGCGGCCGAGCCCGCCAAGACGGAGCCAGCGAAGGCTGAGTCCGCGAAGGCCCGGCCAGCGAAGACCGAGCCCGCGAAGACCGAGTCCGCCAAGACCGAGCCCGCCAAGGCCGAGAAGGCCGAGAAGGCCGAGAACACCCCGGCCCCCGTGGCCAAGCCGCGTCCGACCTCCAAGGCCGCCGAGCCCGCCAAGGGCACGAGCAACCCGATGCCCAAGGAGACGCGGCCCGCCGAGCCGACCGCGGCGAGCGACGAGCCGACCTACACCGTCCTGCGCGGCGCGCCCGCACGCACCGTCGCCAACATGGACGCCTCGCTCACCGTCCCGACCGCCACCTCGGTGCGCTCGGTCCCGGTCAAGCTGCTCTGGGACAACCGGACGGTCATCAACAACCACCTCGCCCGTGCCCGCGGCGGCAAGGTCTCCTTCACTCACCTGATCGGCTATGCGCTGGTCCAGGCCGTGAAGTCCATGCCGGAGATGAACAACGGCTACGAGCTCCGCGACGGCAAGCCCAACCTCATCACGCCGGCCCACATCAACCTGGGTCTCGCCATCGACGTGCCCAAGCCCGACGGCTCGCGACAGCTCCTCGTCCCCGCGATCAAGGCCGCCGAGACGATGGACTTCGCGGGCTTCTGGACCGCCTACGAGGACATCGTGCGCAAGGCGCGCGACAACAAGCTCGCGGTGACCGACTTCAAGGGCACCTCGATCTCGCTGACCAACCCGGGCGGCATCGGCACCGTGCACTCCGTGCCGCGCCTGATGGCCGGGCAGGGCGCGATCATCGGCGTCGGCGCCATGGAGTACCCCCCCGAGTGGCAGGGCGCCTCCGCGGAGGCGATCGCCCGCAACGCCATCAGCAAGGTCATGACGCTGACCTCGACCTACGACCACCGCGTCATCCAGGGTGCCCAGTCGGGCGAGTTCCTCAAGCGCCTGCACCAGCTCCTGCTCGGTGCGGACAACTTCTACGACGACATCTTCCGCTCGCTGCGCATCCCCTACGAGCCGATCCGCTGGAGCAACGACATCTCGACGTCGCACGACGACGAGATCAGCAAGCAGGCGCGCATCCTCGAGCTGATCCACGCCTACCGCGTGCGCGGCCACATGATGGCCGACACCGACCCGCTCGAGTACCGCCAGCGCAGCCACCCCGACCTCGAGGTGGAGTCGCACGGGCTGACCCTGTGGGACCTCGACCGCGAGTTCGCCACGGGCTCCTTCGGGGGCGAGGGCCGTCGCTTCATGAAGCTGCGCGGGATCCTGGGCATCCTGCGCGACTCCTACTGCCGCACCACCGGCATCGAGTACATGCACATCATGGATCCCGAGCAGCGTCGCTGGATCCAGGAGCGCGTCGAGCAGCCGCACACGAAGCCGCCCCGCGAGGAGCAGCTGCGGATCCTGCTCAAGCTCAACCAGGCCGAGGCCTTCGAGACGTTCCTGCAGACCAAGTTCGTCGGTCAGAAGCGCTTCAGCCTCGAAGGTGGCGAGACCACCATCCCGGTCATCGACGAGATCTGCGAGGCGGCCGCCGAGGCCGACCTCGACGAGGTGACGATGGGCATGGCCCACCGGGGTCGGCTCAACGTGCTGGCCAACATCGTCGGCAAGAAGTACAGCCAGATCTTCCGCGAGTTCGAGGGCAACATCGACCCGCGCACCGTCCAGGGCTCCGGGGACGTGAAGTACCACCTCGGCGCCGAGGGCGAGTTCGTCGCCGGGTCCGGCGACACCATCAAGGTCTCGGTCGCGGCCAACCCCTCGCACCTCGAGGCCGTCGACCCCGTGCTCGAGGGCATCGCCCGCGCCAAGCAGGACGTGCTCGACAAGGGCTCCGCCTTCCCGGTGCTCCCGCTGCTCGTCCACGGCGACGCCGCCTTCGCCGGCCAGGGGGTCGTCGCCGAGACGCTCAACCTGAGCCAGCTGCGCGGCTACCGCACCGGCGGCACGATCCACCTGGTCGTCAACAACCAGGTCGGGTTCACCACCTCGCCGGGCTCCTCGCGCTCCTCGCTCTACTGCACGGACGTCGCGCGGATGGTCCAGGCGCCGATCTTCCACGTCAACGGCGACGACCCCGAGGCGTGCATCCGGGTCGCCCGGCTCGCCTTCGAGTACCGCCAGGCGTTCAACAAGGACGTCGTCATCGACCTGGTCTGCTACCGCCGCCGCGGTCACAACGAGGGCGACGACCCGTCGTACACCCAGCCGTTGATGTATGACCTCATCGAGCAGAAGCGCTCGGTCCGCAAGCTCTACACCGAGTCCCTGATCGGTCGTGGCGACATCACGATCGAGGAGGCCGAGCAGGTCCTGCGCGACTACCAGCAGCAGCTGGAGCGGGTCTTCACCGAGGTGCGCGAGGCCAGCAGCCAGCCCTCGGAGTGGACCACGGTCCCCGACTACCCGGACAAGCCGGCCGGTGAGACCGAGACGGCCATCTCGCTGGAGTTCCTCAAGCGGATGTCGGATGCCTACGTCACCCCGCCCGAGGGCTTCACGGTGCACCCCAAGGTCATGCCGCAGCTGCAGCGTCGCGCGGCGGCGATCACCGAGGGCCCCATCGACTGGGGCACCGGCGAGATCCTCGCCTTCGGCTCGCTGCTCATGGACGGGCGTCCCGTGCGGCTGGCCGGTCAGGACTCGCGTCGCGGCACCTTCGTGTCGCGCTTCGCGACCATCATCGACCGGGTCAACGCCGACGAGTGGACGCCGCTGTCGTCGCTCACCGAGGACCAGGCGAAGTTCTACGTCTACGACTCGCTGCTCTCCGAGTACGCCGCCCTGGGCTTCGAGTACGGCTACTCCGTGGCCCGTCCCGAGACCCTGGTGCTGTGGGAGGCCCAGTTCGGTGACTTCGTCAACGGCGCGCAGACGGTCATCGACGAGTTCATCTCCTCGGGCGAGACCAAGTGGCGCCAGGAGTCCGGCGTCGTCCTGCTGCTCCCCCACGGCTACGAGGGGCAGGGGCCCGACCACTCCTCGGCCCGCATCGAGCGCTTCATGACGATGACGGCCGACGAGGCGTTCGTGGTGGCCCAGCCCTCCACGCCCGCGTCGTACTTCCACCTGCTGCGCCGGCACTCGCTCGGCGAGAGGCACCGCCCGCTCATCGTCTTCACCCCCAAGTCGATGCTCAAGCGCAAGGAGGCCGCCTCGCAGCCGGCCGACTTCACCTCCGGCTCGTTCCGTCCCTTCATCGGTGACGCGGAGGCCGACCCCGACAAGGTCGACACCCTGCTGATCTGCTCGGGCCGGGTGACGTGGGACCTCATGGTCGACCGCGCCAAGCGCGAGAACCCCGAGCGCTTCGCGATCGCCCGGGTGGAGCAGCTCTACCCGCACCCGATCGACGACATCAGGGCCGAGATCGCGCGCTACCCGCACCTCAAGGGGGTGCGCTGGGTCCAGGACGAGCCGGTCAACATGGGCCCGTGGCCCAACTACGCGCTCAACGTCTGGCCCCACGTCGACGCCCAGGTGGAGGGCATCACCCGGGCCGCCTCGAGCTCGCCGTCCGTGGGCACCGTCAAGCGGCACACCGCCGAGCAGAAGGACCTGCTCGACCGGGCCTTCGCCTGACGGGCACCGGCATGTACTTCACCGATCGCGGGATCGAGGAGCTCGAGAAGCGCCGGGGTGACGAGGAAGTCACCCTGGCGTGGGTCGCCGACCGGCTCCAGGAGTTCACCGACACGCACCCGGAGTTCGAGACGGCCGTCGAGCGCCTGGCCACCTGGATGGCCCGGCTCGACGACCCGGACGACTGACTTCCCGCACCGGACCGGGCGGCACTAGTCTGCCCGCATGGCCGAGCAACCGTACGAGACCACCGCCTACCCCGCTGCGCCCTGGCAGATGGTGGGGTCGCTCTGGGTCTCGCTGTTCAAGGTGCGCGACGACGTCGATGCGCTGCGTCCCCGAGGCGTCTACGGCGCCGCGTTCGTCAGCTATGACGAAGGCAGCCCGCTGACCTACTCCGAGCTGCTGGTGGCCCGGCCGGTGACCTCGCCCGAGCACGGCAGGCGCGTCAGCATCACCGACATCTGGGTCGACTCCCCTGCCTCGGTCGCGGGCGGTCGCGAGCTCTGGGCGATCCCCAAGGGCCTGTGCGACTTCACCCTCGAGACCAGCCACACCGGGCCCCTCTCACGCACCGAGTGGTCGGCCTCGGCGGGTCGTCGGCCGATCGCCAGCGCCCGCTTCACCGACGTCTCCCGCGCCGCGCCGCGGGTGCCGTTCAAGGGCGGCACCTGGCAGCCCGAGCTGCCCGAGGGCGGCGGCGAGAGGACGGCCACGATGCAGGGCTCCGGCAAGTCGCTCCCCTGCCGCGGCACGTGGGACTTCGCGGCCGATGGTCCGCTCGGCTTCCTGCGCGGTGCCCGCCCGCTGCTCTCGGCACGGATGGCGGCCTTCAGGATGTCCTTCGGCTGACCCGTGGAGCGACGCGTCAGTCGCCCTGCTCGTCGGCCGCCTTGCGGGCGGCCTCGCGGATCTCGAAGACCTCGGTGGCCAGGCCCCCGAGGGCGCCGGCGACATCCTGCACGGCCCGGGTGATGATGCTCGCGACCTCGCCGACGACCGAGGCGGCTGCCTCGACCGTCGACTGCACGGCGTCCTTGCCGATCTCTCCCCGGGACAGGTGGTCGGCCCCGGAGCGGTCAGCGTCGTGTTCGTCCATGCCCTCAGTGTGACCCGTCGGGCTCACGCAGCCAACGAGGTCTCGGTCACGGCGTCTCCGGCCGGCTTGCGCAGGAAGGAGGGCACCAGGTCGCTCGCCTTGTCGGGCAGCGCGAAGCGGCAGATCTTCTTCGCGACGCTCATGAGCTGCTGGCCCAGCGGGCCCTCGTTGTAGCCGATGCCGTAGCGGTCGCAGATCTCGCGGACCTCCTCGGCGAGCTCCGGGTAGCGTCGCGCCGGGAGGTCGGGGAACAGGTGGTGCTCGATCTGGTGCGACAGGTTGCCGGTCATGACGTGGAAGAGCTTGCCGCCGGTGATGTTGGCCGAGCCCAGCAGCTGGCGGTAGTACCAGTGGCCGCGCGACTCGTCCTCGCACTCCTCCTCGGAGAAGGTGGCCACGCCGGCCGGGAAGTGACCGCAGAAGATGATGTTGAAGGCCCAGACGTTGCGGATCAGGTTGGCCGTCACGTTGCCCGCGAAGGTGAGCGGGAACAGCGGACCGGTCAGGGCAGGGAACAGCACGTAGTCCTTGAGTGCCTGGCGCCTGATCTTGCGCATCAGACCGGGGTAGATCGTCTTGTTGTCCTCCAGCGAGCGCTTGCCCGACACGATGTTCTCGACCTCGAGGTCGTGCATCGCCACGCCCCACTCGAAGAACACCATCAGCAGGAGCGCGTAGACCGGGTTGCCGAGGTAGTAGGGGTGCCACTTCTGGTCGGCGTCCATGCGCAGGATCCCGTAGCCGATGTCACGGTCCTTGCCGAGGATGTTGGTGAAGGTGTGGTGGATGTAGTTGTGGCTGTACTTCCACTGCTCCCCCGGGCACACGTTGTCCCAGTCGTACATCCGGGAGTTCAGGCCCGGGTCGCCCATCCAGTCGTACTGGCCGTGCATGACGTTGTGGCCGATCTCCATGTTGTCCAGGATCTTGGAGACGCTGAGGGCAGCCACGGCGAGCGGCCAGGCCGGCGGCAGGTAGAAGAGTGCGCGGCCGGCGACCTCGAGGCCGCGCTGGACCTTGACCACCTTGCGGATGTAGTCGGCGTCCTCCTCCCCGAGCTGTCCGAGCACGCGCTGGCGAATGGCGTCCATCTCGGCGCCGAACGCATCGAGCTGCTCGGTCGTGAGGCGGCGCAGCGCGTCGTCGCCGGGCACGCGCGTCCCGGTCGGGCGGTCGGGTGCGGAGGCGGGTGTGTGAGTGGTGGTGGACGTCATGGTGGTGGGTCCTTCCTCAGAGGTCGACGACGCAGTCGCCGACAGGGGCGGAGACGCAGATCTGGATGTCCTCGTCGGGCGACGAGGACTCGGCACCGGTGACGACGTTGCGCACCGTGCCGGCGGTCTTGGTCCGGGTGCAGGAGAAGCAGATGCCCATGCGACAGCCGAACTCGGGCCTGAGACCGAGCGCCTCGGCCTGCTCCAGCAGGCTGGCGCCGGTGTTGGCGGCGCCGGCCCCGGAGCGGCTGAAGGAGACCTGGCCCTCCGCGGTGCCCGAGGCCGTCATCGGCGCCTTGAAGTACTCGACGCGCAGCCGACCGGGATCGCTCGAGGCGTCCTCGACGGCGTACGCCGTGCGGACGAGCTCGATGAGCCCGGCCGGGCCGCAGGCCCAGGTGTCGACGTCGCGGAAGTCCGGCACCAGGCGACGCAGCTCGCCCTCGCTGAACACCTGGTCGCCGTGGCGCAGGTGGACCTCGACGTGGTTGTCGCCCGCCGCGATCTCGGCCAGCTCCGCTGCGAAGATCTGGTCCTCGGGAGAGCGCGCGAAGTGCAGGAACGTGACCTTGCGGTTGGCCCTGCCGTCGTAGCCGTCGCGCAGCAGGGTGCGCACCATCGACATCACCGGGGTGATGCCGGAGCCTCCGCTGATCATCACCAGGTGGTTGATGCTCGGCGTGGCCGGGCTCTCGGTGAGGGTGAAGTCCCCCGAGGCCTGGCTCAGGTGCAGCATCTGGCCGGGCTGGGCCCGGGTGACGAGATGTCTCGAGACCTGGCCCTCGTCGTGCGCCCGGATGGTGAGGGTGATCTGCTCTCCCGGCGCCGAGGCGGCCGAGGAGATCGAGAAGCAGCGGGTGAGGCGCTTCGCGCTGCCGGGCAGGTCGACGCCGACCTGCACGTGCTGACCGGCGCGGTGTCCCCGCCAGGTGCTGGTCGGCTGGAGGGTCAGGGTGGCCACCGGCGCGCCGCCGGTCCCGGCGGTCTCGCGGTGGACGCTCACCACGCGGGCCCGCACCTCGTGGGCGGCCCACATGGGGTTGACCTGCTCGAGGTAGCGGTCCACGCCGTGGGGCGAGGTCAACGCCGTGAGCAGGCGGGAGCGGAGCAGGCCCTGGGTGAGGGTGTCGGCGCGGCTCATCCGGACTCCTTCGGAAGTTTGAGTGCACGTTCGTACACTCAAAGAGTGGCAGGGCTGGAGCGGCGCGGTCAACCAACCTCGCCCGTGACAGTGCACACATGTGCACTGATAAACTCTCGCGGGTGACCGAGACCCGCGGTGAGCGCAAGGAGCGCACCAGGCGCGCCATCCTCGATGCCGCGCTCCGGCTCTGCGAGGACAGCAGCCTGGTCGCGCTCTCGCTGCGCCAGGTCGCGAAGGAGGTCGGGGTCGTCCCCACCGCCTTCTACCGCCACTTCGACTCCATCGAGGCGCTCGGGCTGGAGCTGGTCGACGAGTCCTTCGTGTCGTTGCGGGCGATGCTGCTCGACGTGCGGCGCAGCGACCCGGCCCTCGAGGACATCATCGACTCCTCGATCGGCATCCTGGTCGAGCACGTGCACCAGCAGCGCGGCCACTTCCTCTTCATCGTGCGCGAGCGTGCCGCCGGCCCGCCTCGCGTGCGTGCGGCCATCAACACCGCGATCGAGCAGTTCGAGCAGGAGCTCGCGGCCGACCTGGTCCGGCTCACGGGCACCGACGAGTGGTCCGCCGTGGACCTGCAGATCCTGTCCGGCCTCATCGTGACCGCCATGGTCGGGCTCGCCGAGGCCGTCCTGCGGGTCCCCGACCGCCCGGAGGTCGAGCGGGCCATCGTCGCGGCCGCGCACGTGCAGCTGCGGATGGTGCTGGTCGGCGCGCTCAACTGGCGTTCTGCCCGCTGAGGCCCCTGCCCGGGTGCTGTGACGGAGGCACCCCGTTCGACGTCAGGTGGTTGGTCGTGTGACCGCGTCTCAACGAGCCGGGGTGCGGCGACCTGCCACCGCTCCTTGACAACCATCGACATCGTTGCTGTAGGAAAGGGGTCGGATGGTCGGCGCCTCAGCGACCACTGGCCGGAGGAAGGGGCTGTGGTGATCGACCACCTCGGGATGTCGTCGTGCGCCTGCTGAGGCAACTGGTCCCGGATCCACGGCGATCAGCGGCCATGTTCGCGACCGTCCTGATGGGCGTGTGCTCCTTCGTCCTCCTGACCGGATCCGCGGAGCAGTCGCGCCTCGAGGTCACCCGGACGGTGAACGAGAACTTCCGGTCCTCCTACGACATCCTGGTGCGCCCGCGTGACTCCCAGACCGCGACCGAGGCGGCGACGTCGAAGGTCCGCCCCAACTACCTGTCCGGGATCTACGGGGGAATCAGCGCCGAACAGGTGGACCAGGTCCAGGGGCTGGCGGGCGTCGAGGTGGCGGCGCCGATCGCGATGATCGGCCAGGCGATGATCACCACGAACTACGAGGTCGACGTCACCGACCTGGTGCGCGAGGGCTCGGGCCTGGTGAGGTTCTCCACCACCGTCACCGGCGACCGGGGACTGTCCACCTCGCCCGGACCGGAGGGTTACGTGTACGCCGGGGCCGGCGTGACGGTCGACACGAGCATCGACGACACGTCCGCCTTCGAGCGTCGCCGCGGCGGCAGCCCGGCGCGCGTGTGCGACGTCCGCGGCGCCGGACTGACCGCGCCGTTCTCCGCGGACGCACGCTGGTTCCCGCAGTGCTGGGACCGGGAGAGGGGCCGCTACGGACTGGGGTGGCCGGAGCGGCAGGGCCGGTACTCGATCGACGTGCCGGTTCGTTTCCCCGTCACGGTCGCGGCGATCGACCCGCAGACCGAGAAGGAGCTCACCGGTCTCGACGACGCCGTCGATGCCGGCCGGTACTTCCGCCGCCAGGAGACCTCGAAGCTCGTGGGCGACAGCTTCCCGGTCAACACCCTTCCGGTGCTGAACTCCTCACGCTCCTACATCGAGGAGGACATCGTTGTCACCGCGGACGCGCTGGACGCCGAGACCGCCCGCACCCTGAGCCGCGGCATGTCACGAGAAGGCTGCCCGCACCACGGTCGAGGCCGCCGAGCCCGCACAGTCCCGGGCCACCTCGTTCACCGCGCAGGAAGCGATCGACGACTGGTTGGCCGGCAGGAGCGTGCACTCCCGAGCCGGCGCTGCGGAGTTGACCCCGCAGACGTTCCTCACCGTCGGCCAGGTGGACTACGACACCGTCGCCGACGGGACGCTGCGCGCCCGTCCGGTGGAGCAGCCACGCTCGGTATGGCGCTCGGATGCCTACTTCGGGCAGAAGTTCGCTCCCGCACCGTGGTCCGCGGGTGGCGTCGGGTTCCGTAGCATCGCGTCGGCCTCCGGTGCACCGGGCGTCGCACTACCCGCGTTGAGGAGCATCGGCACCTTCGACCCGATCGCGTTCGACGACCAGGGGCTCGGCACGGTGCCGCTGGAGACCTACCAGTCGCCAGCCGTGACGGCCGCCGACACCGCGACCAGCGACCTCCTCGGCGGCCAGGACCTGCTGCCCGACGCGAACCCGGCCGGATACCTGCAGAGCCCGCCGCTGCTCATCACGACCCTCGACGCAGCCGACAAGCTCCTCAGCCCGTTGACGTACCGCTGGCCCAACGGCATGGACAAGCAAGCCCAGCCGGTCAGCGTGATCCGGGTGCGCGTGGCCGGGGTCACCGGTGCCGACGACATCAGCCGCGAACGGGTACGTCTGGTTGCCGAGGCCATCCAGAGGACGACCGGCCTCGACGTCGACATCACTGTCGGTTCCTCACCGAGCCCGACCACCGTCGAGGTGCCGCTCGCGGGTGGGGTGGTCTCGGTCTCGGAGCCGTGGGTCCTCAAGGGAGTGGCCGGGACGGTGGTCCAGGCGATCGACCGCAAGAGCTTGGCCCTGTTCCTCCTCGTCCTGCTCACGGCCGGGACCGCGATCTCCATCTCGGCCAACGCTTCCGTCCGCGCTCGGCGTACCGAGCTCGGCGTCCTGGCCTGTCTGGGCTGGCGCCCCTTCACGCTCTGGCGTCACGTCATGGGTCGGCTCGTCGCGATCGGTGCCGCTGCCGGCATCGTCGGCGCGGTGGTGTCCTGGCCGCTCGGACACATCATCGGCTCACCGGTCTCCACCGCCCGTGCCTGGCAGGCTGTGCCTGCGGCGCTCCTGGTGATGGCGCTCGCCGCCATGTGGCCTGCGTTCGCCGCGGCGCGCGCGGTCCCCGCCGAGGCGGTCCGCCCGCAGGTCCGTGCACCGCGGCGGGCGGTCCGTCTCTCCGGCCCGTTCGGGATGGCTCGCGCCGCCGTCGCCCGGACGCCCTCGCGCACTCTCACCGGTGCCTTCGCCCTCGCGGTCGGCGTCGCCGCTCTCGTGTCCCTGGTCGGCATCAGCGTGGGCTACCAAGGCGCTGTGGTCGGGAGCCTGCTCGGCGACACGGTGTCGGTCCAGGTCCGCGGCGCCGACATCGTCGCCGGCGCCATCTTGTGCGTCATCGGGCTCGGTGCCGTGGCCGAGGTGCTCTACCTCGACATCCGCGAGCAGGCAGCCGCCTACGCCTCCCTGCAGGCCTCCGGTTGGCGTGACTCCACGCTGGTGCGCCTGATCATCTGGCAGGCAGCCATCGCCGGCACCCTCGGCGCGTGCACCGGCGCAGGCGCCGGGCTCTACCTCGTGTCCACCCTCGCCCCGCTCAACGATCGCGTGGTGGTCGTGACCGTGGCCATCGCAGCGTCCGGTGTCCTGGCCGCCTGTGTCCTTGCGCTGCTGCCCGCCACCAGCCTGCGCCGACTTCCTACTGCCCAGCTGCTCGCCGAGGAGTGATCCCACCCATGACCATGCCGAGCTCCACCGCGACCACCCGCACCGACACGGCCGTGCGCCTTGAAGACGTCACCAAGACCTACCGGCTCGGTGACGGCTCCGTCCTCACCGCCACCGACCACGTCAGCCTGGACCTGCGCCGTCACGAGTTCACCACCTTGGTCGGGGCCTCCGGGTCCGGGAAGTCGACCCTGCTCCACCTCATCGGCAGCATCGACACCCCCGACAGTGGCACCATCGAGGTCGACGGCCGCCCCGTCACCGGCCTGCGCCGACGCGACCTCGCGGACTACCGCTCCACTGTCGGGTTCGTGTTCCAGAAGTTCCACCTCGTGCCGTCCCTCACCGTCACCGACAACATCCTCGCGCCGCTGGTGGCACGCCGTACCGACTACGACCGCCGCGCGCGGGCCCACGAGGTGCTCGAGCTCGTCGGGCTCGCCGAACGCGGCACCTCCCTGCCCTCGCAGCTCTCCGGCGGGCAGCAGCAGCGCGTCGCCATCGCCCGGGCGCTCATCAACCACCCCCGCCTCGTGCTCGCCGACGAGCCCACCGGCAACCTCGACTCCGCGAATGCCGAGCAGGTCCTGGGACTCCTGCTCCGTCTCAACCAGGAGCTCGGTGCCACCATCGTCATGGCCACCCACGACCCTTCGATCGCCGACCGCTCCCAGCGCACGATCACCGTGCGCGACGGTCGCATCGACCACGACCAACGCAGCTAGTGGTGCTCGCCGGAGAACGATTTCTGGTGGAGCTTGGCGAACCGGATCTCGATGTCGCCGACTCCCGAGGCGCGGGTCAGGTCGCGCGGGGCAGCACCGGTCGCACGGTGACCTCGGGGACCGTGGCGTCCTCGGGCAGGTCCAGGACGTGCAGGACCATGTCGACGACCGTGTCCGGGGCGAGCCAGCGCGACGCGTCGTAGGTGCGTCCCTCCTGCTCGTGCACCTTCTCCTGCATCGGCGTGGCGGTGCGGCTCGGGAAGATCGTGGTGACCCGCACCCCGTGCTCGACCTCCTCCGCGCGCAGCGAGTCGGCGAAGCCGCGCAGGCCGAACTTCGAGGCGGCGTACGCCGACCACTCGGCGTTGGCGCTCAGCCCCGCGGAGGAGTTGACGAAGACCACCGTGCCCCGGGTGCGGCGCAGGGCGGGCAGGCACCGACGCGTCAGGATCGCGGGCGCCACCAGGTTGACGTCGAGGTGGTGGCGCAGGGAGTCGGTCGACTGCTCGGCCACGGGTCCGAGGTCCACCACACCGGCGACGTGGTGCAGGGAGTCGATCTCCTCGGGCAGGCCCGCGAGCGCGTCGATCGCGGCAGCGTCCGCCAGGTCGCAGACGAGGACCTGGGCGCCGGGGTGCCGGGCCTCGAGCTCGACAGCCCGGTCCGCCGAGCGCGCGAGCAGCACGAGCGTGTCGCCACGGGCGCGGAGCCGGTCGGCGAGAGCAGCCCCGATGCCGGATCCCGCGCCCGTCACCAGGTGCGTGCTCATCGGGTGAAGACGACCTTGCCGAAGATGTCGCCCTGCGCCATCGCGGCGAAGCCGTCGCGCGCGTCGGTCATCGGGATCGCGCGGTCGATGAGCGGCCGCGCGCCCGTCGCGTCCAGCAGGGCCACGAGCGAGGCGAGCTCGCCGCTGGTGCCCATCGTCGAGCCGATGACGCTGAGCTGGAGGAAGAAGATGCGTGTCAGCTCGGCGTCGTCCAGGTTGGGTCCCGACGTGGTGCCGCTGATGACGATCTTGCCGCCGGGTCGCAGGGCCCGGATCGAGTGGGACCAGGTCGCCCGACCGACCGTCTCCATGACGGCGTCGACCTTGACCGGCAGCCGCGCTCCCGACTCGAAGACCTCGTGGGCACCGATCTCCAGCGCCCGGGTCCGCTTGCCCTCGTCGCGCGACGTCGCGAGGACCTTGAGCCCACCGGCTCGCGCCAGCGTGATCAACGCGGTCGCCACCCCACCGCCGGCACCCTGCACGAGCACCGTGTCACCGGCCTTGAGGCCGCCCTGGGTGAAGAGCATCCGGTAGGCGGTGAGCCAGGCGGTCGGCAGGCACGCGGCCTCCTCGAAGGAGAGCGAGGCCGGCTTGGCGATGACGTTGGAGCTGGGCACGACCACCTTGTCGGCGAAGGTGCCCTGGTGCTTCTCGGAGAGCAGCGAGCGCCGGGGGTCGAAGGTCTCGTCGCCGCGCCAGCTCGGGTCGGAGATCACCGCGTGGACGACGACCTCGTTGCCGTCCTCGTCGTAGCCCGACGCGTCGCAGCCGAGGATCATCGGCAGCGCCTCCTGCCGCAGGCCCACACCGCGCAGCGACCAGAGGTCGTGGTGGTTCAGCGAGGCGGCCTTGACGGTGACCGTGGTCCACCCGTCGGGCGCGACCGGGTCTGGTCGCTCCCCCACCACCAGGCCCGCGAACGGGTCGTCGGAGTCGGCGGCGGCAAAGGAATCGGCGTAGACGGCGAACATGCGTCGAGCCTAGTCGGAGCCCTGGCGGTCCCCGCAAGGCGTACGACGGGTGCCGGGGCTCAGCGCAGCGTCGCCGCGGCCGCGCCGAGGAGCTCGAGCAGGCCGCGTGCCTGGTCGAGGGCGTCCGCACTCTCCGGGTCGGGGCTGACCTGGTAGGTCGCGTCCTGGGTGGCGGCCCAGCCGGTGACCCTGGTCGGGTCGTCGTCGCGGGCGCTGAGGAAGGCCTCGACGAGCCCGTCGGCGGTCACGTCCTCGACGGAGCCGAGCCGGTCCTCGAGGCCACGGATGCCCTCGAGCGCGGGGCGGTCGGCGAAGTCGGAGACGATGACGAAGGCGGCGGGGTCGTCGTTCGGGCGGAAGTAGCACTGGCGCAGCCCGTCGACGGCGTCGTTGCGCTCGGAGGTGACCGCCCGGCCCAGCACCCGGGCCGCCGCCGCCTCGTCCACGAGGTCGCACGGATGGGGGACGTCGATGGGCGCGATCACCGCGTCCGCCGGGAGCTCGCCGCCCAGCAGTAGCGTCATCGCCGCCACCATGATCCGTCGCTCGTCGTCACGGGTCGCCCCGACGAAGGGGGTGATGGCATACCAGCCACCCTCGACCGTGGCGACCAGCGAGCGCGACGACATGCCGGACATGGTGTCCTCGACCTCGGCCGCCTCGACGGCGCCCTCGATCTCGAGCATCTCGGTGCGGTGGTCCTCGGCGGAGAGCACCAGCTCCTGGACGATGTCGTCGAGCGCCGCCTCCTTGCTCTCCGACACGATCGAGAGGATCTGGGAGCCTTCCGCCCCCTTCACGTGACAGATGCCCGCACCGAGGAGGCGCTTGTCCTCGATCGTCACCGGCTCCCCCACCAGCCGCTCGAGGTCGTCGGTCTGCAGCGCTCCGCAGATCTCGAGCGAGCGCCCGGCCCCGTCCCCGTCCGCGCCTCCGCCGGAGGGTCGGTCCGCGTCGTCGCCCGAGCAGGCGGTGAGCATGAGCAGGAGCGCCACGAGGACGGATGTCAGGGGCAGTGCGGCACGGTGCATGCCGAGTCCCTTCCCCTGGTGCGCGACGTCAACCGTCGAGGACCGCGCGACTGCGCCTGAGGATCAGCGGCGAGCGACACCGTCGCGGCGCGCGGCCTCGGCCACGGCGCTCGAGACGGCAGGTCCGACCCGGGGGTCGAACGGCGAGGGGATGATCATCTCCTCGGTCAGGTCGTCCCCGACCAGCGCTGCCAGCGCCTCGGCCGCCGCGAGCTTCATGCCCTCGGTGATCGCCGTGGCGTGCACGTCGAAGGCGCCGCGGAAGATCCCGGGGAAGGCCAGCACGTTGTTGATCTGGTTGGGGAAGTCGGAGCGTCCGGTGGCCACGACCCGGGCGTGGCGACGTGCCACGTCGGGGTGCACCTCGGGGGTGGGGTTCGCGAGGCCGAAGACGATCGAGTCGGGTGCCATCGTGGCGACGTGCTCCTCCGGGACCGTGCCGCCGGAGAGACCGATGTAGACGTCCGCTCCGTCGAGGGCGTCGGCGAGGGTCCCGGACCGGCCGTAGCGGTCGGCGGTGTCCACGGCGAGGGCCCGCTTGACCGGGGTCAGGTCGGCGCGCTGGGAGTTGAGCACGCCCTTGCGGTCGGTGACCGCGAGGTCGGTGATGCCGGCCTCGAGGAGGATGCGCGCCACGGCGACGCCGGCCGCGCCGGCGCCGGAGATGACGACCCGGGTGGTGCCGGGGTCGCGGCCGGTCAGCCTGAGGGCGTTCTTGAGCGCGGCCAGGACGACCACGGCGGTGCCGTGCTGGTCGTCGTGGAAGACCGGGATGTCGAGCATCGCCTTGAGGCGCTCCTCGATCTCGAAGCAGCGCGGCGCGGAGATGTCCTCCAGGTTGATGCCGCCGAAGCTCGGCGCCATCCGGGCGACGGTCTCGATGATCTCCTCGACGTCCGTGGTGTCCAGGCAGATCGGGATGGCGTCCACGCCGCCGAACTGCTTGAAGAGGACCGCCTTGCCCTCCATCACGGGCATCGCGGCCGCGGGCCCGATGTCGCCCAGCCCGAGGACGGCGGTGCCGTCGCTCACCACGGCGACCACGTTGGGGACCCACGTGTAGTGCTGGGTCATCGAGGGATCGGCGGCGATCGCCTCGCACACCAGGGCGACGCCCGGCGTGTAGGCGAGCGAGAGGTCTTCGGCACCGTCCAGCGGCGACGTCGACACGATCTGCATCTTGCCTCCGACGTGGAGGTCGAAGACCGGGTCGCCGGCGTGCGGGTGCGAGGGAGAATCAGCAACGGCCACGATCGGTGATCCTCCCACAACCGGCCTGGCGCGCCCGCTCCGTCCCAGATGAGTCATCTCACAGCCGGCGGGGGCGGGGCCAGGCCCGGGCCACCACGACGCCGAGCACGTCGGCGTCCGCCACCGCGCCGCGGTGGCGGGAGTCGACCCCCACCGCGGGGTCGTCGCTGAGCAGCCACCAGCCCGTCGTACGACGCTCCACGGCTCGCTTCACCGCCAGCGTCCCGTCGGGGAAGCGCGCCACCACCACCGACCCCACCCGGGGCCGGCGCCGGTGCCCGACCAGCAGCCGATCGCCCTGGGACAGGGTCGGCTCCATCGAGGCCCCCGTCACGAGGGCCCACCCCCAGGGAGGTCGTCGCGTCTCAGCCATGACGGTAGTGTCCCAACGACAAGCTCCACTGCCGACGAGAGGACACGCATGTTCGCGCGACTGTTCGCCCCCACTGTCGAGGTCTCCGCCCACTGCGACCTGCCCTGCGGTGTCTACGACCCCGCCCAGGCTCGCATCGAGGCCGAGTCCATCAAGGCCCTGATCGGGAAGGTCGCCGACAACGACGACCCCGACTTCCGCACGCGGGCGGTGCTCATCAAGGAGGAGCGCTCCGAGCTGGTCAAGCACCACCTGTGGGTGCTGTGGACCGACTACTTCAAGCCGCCGCACTTCGAGAAGTACCCGCAGCTGCACACGCTCGTCAACGAGGCGACCAAGCTCGCCGGCGCCAGCGGCACCAAGGGTGCCCTCGACGCCGACGTGGCCGACCAGCTGCTCGCCAAGATCGACGAGATCGCCGAGATCTTCTGGGAGACCAAGAAGGCCTGAGGCCCTCGCAGGTCGCTGACCTGCTGCACGTCCCTCGCCCCCGGCCCCGATCAGGAGCCGGGGGCGAGGTGCGTCTCAGCCCGCCACGTACGCCGCGAGGTGCTGACCGGTGAGCGTCGTGCCGTCGGCGACCAGGTCAGCAGGGGTGCCCTCGAAGACGACGAGGCCGCCGTCGTGCCCGGCGCCGGGGCCGAGGTCGATGATCCAGTCGGCATGGGCCATCACGGCCTGGTGGTGCTCGATGACGATCACCGACCGGCCGGCGTCGACGAGCCGGTCGAGCAGGGCGAGCAGCTGCTCGACGTCGGCGAGGTGGAGACCGGTGGTCGGCTCGTCGAGCACGTAGACGTCGCCCTTGTCCGCCATCTGGGTCGCGAGCTTGAGTCGCTGGCGCTCTCCGCCCGAGAGCGTGGTGAGCGGCTGCCCGAGGCTGAGGTAGCCCAGACCGACGTCGGAGAGCCGCTCCAGGACCTTAAGCGCCGCCGGCACCTTGGTCACGCCCTCGGCGAAGAAGGCCGTCGCCTCACCGACCGACATGGCCAGCACCTCGCTGATGTCCTTGCCACCGAAGGTGTGCTCGAGGACCGCGGCCTGGAAGCGGCGCCCCTCGCACTCCTCGCAGGGCGACTCGACGGTGGCCATGACGCCGAGCTCGGTGAAGATCACGCCGGCGCCGTTGCACGACGCGCAGGCGCCCTCGGAGTTGGAGCTGAAGAGGGCAGGCTTCACCCCGTTGGCCTTCGCGAACGCCTTGCGGATCGGCTCGAGCAACCCTGTGTAGGTCGCCGGGTTGCTGCGCCGGGATCCCTTGATGGCGCCCTGGTCGACCGAGACGACGCCGTCGCGACCGAGCACCGAGCCGGTCACCAGCGAGCTCTTGCCGGAGCCGGCCACCCCGGTCAGCACGCAGAGGACGCCGAGCGGGAGGTCGACGTCGACGTCGCGCAGGTTGTGCGTGGCGGCGCCCCGGACCTCCAGGGCGCCGGTGGGCACGCGGACCTGGTCCTTGAGCGCGGCCCGGTCGTCGAGGTGGCGTCCCGTCGTCGTGTCGCTCGCGCGCAACCCCTCGACCGAGCCCTCGAAGCAGATCGTGCCGCCCCCGGTGCCCGCGCCGGGCCCGAGGTCGACGACGTGGTCGGCGATCGCGATCGTCTCCGGCTTGTGCTCCACGACCAGGACGGTGTTGCCCTTGTCGCGCAGCTGGACCAGGAGCCGGTTCATCCGCTCGATGTCGTGCGGGTGGAGACCGATCGTGGGTTCGTCGAAGACGTAGGTGACGTCGGTGAGCGAGGACCCGAGGTGGCGGATCATCTTGGTGCGCTGAGCCTCCCCGCCCGAGAGGGTGCCGGCGGGGCGGTCCAGGGAGAGGTAGCCGAGCCCGATCTCGGTGAAGGAGTCGAGCAGGTGCTGCAGCCCGGTGAGCAACGGCGCCACGGACGGGTCGTCGAGCTCACGCACCCACGCGGCCAGGTCGCTGATCTGCATGGCGCTGACGTCGGCGATGTTGTTGCCGGCGATCTTCGAGGACAGCGCCTGCTGGGTCAGCCGGGTGCCGCCGCAGTCGGGGCAGGACTGGAACGTGACGGCCCGCTCGACGAAACGGCGTACGTGCGGCTGCATCGCCTCGGGGTCCTTGGAGAGCATCGACTTCTGGATCTTGGGGATGATCCCCTCGAAGGTCAGGTTGATGCCCTCGACCTTGATCTTGGTCGGCTCCGCGTGGAGCATCGTGTCGAGCTGCTTCCTGGTGAACGCGCGGATCGGCTTGTCCATCGGCAACCCGACACCCTCGAAGAGCCGGCCGTACCATCCGTCCATCGAGTAGCCGGGGATCGCCAGCGCACCGTCGCTGAGCGACAGGCTCTCGTCGTAGAGCGCGGTGAGGTCGATGTCGCTGACGTTGCCCATGCCCTCGCACCGCGGGCACATCCCGCCGAGGTAGACCGCGTCCGTGACGACGCTCTTCTCGACCCGCCCGCCCTTGTCGGTCGACATGACGCCGCTCGCCCGACGCGTGGGGACGTTGAAGGAGAACGCTGTCTGGGGACCGACGTAGGGCCGGCCGAGCCGGCTGAAGAGGATCCGCAGCATGGTGCTGGCGTCGGTGGCGGTGCCGACCGTCGAGCGGGGGTTGGCGCCGAGCCGCTCCTGGTCGACGATGATCGCCGTCGTCAGGCCCTCGAGCAGGTCGACCTCCGGCCGAGCCAGTGACGGCATGAAGCCCTGCAGGAACGCGCTGTAGGTCTCGTTGATCATCCGCTGCGACTCCGCGGCGATCGTCCCGAAGACCAGGGAGCTCTTGCCCGAGCCGGACACCCCGGTGAAGACCGTCAGGCGCCGCTTGGGGATCTCGACGTGCACGTCGCGCAGGTTGTTGACCCGCGCCCCGCGCACCCGGATGAGGTCATGGCTGTCTGCGGCATGCCGTGGCGCGGCCGGATCTGCGCTCTCCTGCGTCATGGCGGCGACGCTACCGGCGTTTGCCCGCGCCGGTCACGGGGTACGTAGGACCTGCTCTGCCACCTGCCGCATACGTCCACCTCGGGACCGTGACGGGCAGTAGGGTCAGCCGACTCCCAGCACCCACGAAGGACGTAGACATGACTGTGACGGGCACCGCCCAACCGGGCGGCCACCAGAGCGATCGGGCCGACGTCGAGCTGCGCCTGCCCGCCGACAGCGCCTACGCGTCGGTGCTGCGCACCACCGCGGCCGGTCTCGCCGCCCGCCTGGACTTCACCATCGACGACATCGAGGACCTGCGGATCGCCGTGGGCGAGGCCAGCGCGTTGGTGCTCCCGGAGGCCGCCCCGGGCGCCGATCTCCACTGCCGCTTCTTCCTCGCCGCGGGCACGCTGACCATCGCGGTCGGCGTCACCTCGCTCGGCGCAGCGGCGCCCGACCGGGACAGCTTTGCCTGGCAGGTGCTGACCACGCTGGCGACCACCGCGACCGCCGAGTCCGTCGACGACCAGTTCGTGGTGACCATGACCATGCACTCCTCCATCGCCGGAGTCAGCCCCTGACATGCACCCACACTCCTCGCGGGACGACCTGTCGCACGACGAGGCGCAGCTGACCGGGGTCGAGCTCACCCGCAAGCGCAGTGCCGCGCTCTTCGTCGTCCTGCACGACGAGACCGAGTCCCAGGCCGCCCGCGACGGCGCCCGGGACGACCTCGTCCACCTCCACCTGCCGCTCGTCGAGCACTGCGCGCGCCGCTTCCGCAACCGCGGAGAGCCCTACGAGGACCTGGTCCAGGTCGGCACCATCGGCCTGATCAAGTCCGTCGACCGCTTCGACACCCTGCGGGGCGTCGAGTTCTCGACCTATGCGACTCCCACGATCATCGGCGAGATCAAGCGCTACTTCCGCGACAAGGGCTGGGCGATCCGCGTCCCCCGGCGGCTCCAGGAGCTGCGGATGCAGATCGGTGCCGCGACCGCCGAGCTCACCCAGTCGCTCGGCCGCTCGCCCACCCTGCGGGAGCTCGCCGAGAGCATCGAGTGCACGGTCGAGGAGATCGTGGAGGGCATCGAGTCCAGCAACGCCTACTCCACGCTGTCCCTGGATGCCTCCGACGACTCCGACGACTCGACCGCCTCCATGCTGGACGCGATCGGGATCAACGACGCGGGCCTCGAGCACGTCGAGATCCGCGAGTCGATCAAGCCGCTCCTGGACCGGCTGGACCCCCGCGAGAAGAAGATCCTGCTCCTGCGCTTCTTCAAGAACATGACCCAGTCGCAGATCGCCGAGGAGATCGGCGTCTCCCAGATGCACGTCTCTCGGCTGCTGACCCGCACGCTCGAGCAGCTGCGCACCTCGCTGGAGCAGCAGGACTGACGCTCTCGCCGCCCGTGGTGCGTGGATGCGGCGGCTGCGGTGGAGTGACTGCGGTGGGGCGGCCGCTACGACTCCGGGCGGCCGCGCTCCCCGGTCGGGTCGTCGGCGAGCACGTCGGTCGTGGCGGGGTGGATCATCCCGGCGATGACGACCAGCGAGGTGAGGGCCATCAGCAGCGCGATCGGCCAGAACTCGCGCAGGTTCCACGCCAGGCCGAGCTGGATGAGCTGGGTCAGCAGGACCGGGCCCCGGGCCCAGCCGTGGCGGCGGGTCAGGGCGAAGGCGCAGCCGATCAGCGCCACGCCGTAGACCAGGAAGAACAGCCCGGTCGCGACGCCCAACGAGACCCGCTGCGAGGAGACGTGCCCGATCTCCAGCACGGCGAGCAGCACCAGGAGTCCGCCCTGGACCCCGGCCAGCGAGGCCGCCACCGTCAGCGGGGGCGGGTTGCCGCCCGCAGGGCCGGGCCCGGAGCGGGCATCCTCGCGGGGGGCAGGTGTCGACACCCTGGCAGCCTACGCGGCGGCGTACGGGGCACCTGGTGTCGGTGCCTCTGACACTCTGTGACCCAACGAACCATGAGAAAGCCTTGCTCAGCGGCCCGATTGTTGCGACGCTGGGGGTTGCGCTCGTGATCACGTTCACTAAAGCACGTACTCGCGCGCCCGCAGGCCGGACGACTCCCGCCTGCACCCAATGCGAAAGAGAGATCCACCACCCCATGGATTGGCGTCACCGCTCTGCCTGTCTCGACGAGGATCCGGAGCTGTTCTTCCCGATCGGCAACACCGGTCCGGCCATCCTCCAGATCGAGGAGGCCAAGCAGGTCTGCCGTCGCTGCGACGTGCGCGAGCTGTGCCTCGCGTGGGCGATCGAGGCGGGCCAGGACCACGGCGTGTGGGGCGGCCTCAGCGAGGACGAGCGCCGCGCGCTCAAGCGCCGCAACGCCCGCTCGCGGGTGCGCACGGCCTGAGCCTCACTCCATCGGTACGTCGATCCCGGCGCGGGTGCCGCGTCCCACCGGTCGCGGCCCCAGCCTGAGCTGACCACCGAGCTCGGACTCGACGAGCGTCCGCACGATCGAGAGCCCGAGGTTCGTCGACCCGTCCAGGTCGAAGCCCTCGGGCAGGCCGCCGCCGTCGTCGTCGACGACCATGGTCAGCCGCCCCACCAGGCGCTGCACCGTGACGGTGATCAGACCGGTGGCGTCGGCGTCGGCGTCGTCGTAGCCGTGCTCCACGGCGTTCTGCAGGACCTCGGTCAGCACCATGGCCAGCGCGGTCGCCGACTCCGAGGGCAGGACCCCGAAGGAGCCCTCCCGTCGGACCCGCACCCGCCCGCCGGACGAGCCCACGTCGGTCACCATCCGGCCGAGACGGTCCGCGACCTCGTCGAACTCCACGGTCTCCTCGACCGCCCGGCTGAGGGTCTCGTGCACGATCGCGATCGACCCGACCCGACGTACGGCCTCCTCCAGGGCCAGCTTGGCCTCCTCGGAGTCGATCCGACGGGCCTGCAGGCGCAGCAGCGCGGCGACCGTCTGCAGGTTGTTCTTCACCCGGTGGTGGATCTCGCGGATCGTGGCGTCCTTGGTGATCAGCTCGCGGTCCCGGCGCCGCAGGTCGGTGACGTCACGGACCAGGATCAGGCCTCCGATGTGCTCCCCGTGGGGGCGCAGCGGGATGGCGCGCAGGATGAGCGAGACCTGGTCGCTGCCGATCTCGGTGTCCCGGTGCGCGCTGCCCCCGAGCACGGCACTGAGCGTCTCCTCGTCGGGCCGGCGCCGGGGCGGCACCAGCTCACGGGTCAGGTCGGCGAGGCTGAGCCCGGCCAGGTCGCCGGACAGGCCGAGCCGCCGGTAGACCGACAGGGCGTTGGGGCTGGCGTAGACCACGGCCCCGGCGGCGTCCACGCGCAGGAAGCCGTCGCCCACGCGCGGGGAGTCCGCGTGGTCGCTGCGCTGGCCCTCCTCGGGGAAGTGCCCGTTGGCGATCATCTGGGTGAGGTCGGCGGCGGTCTGGAGGTAGGACAGCTCCAGGCGGCTGGGGGTGCGCACCCCCAGGAGGTTGGTGTTGCGCGCGATGAGGGCGATGACCCGCCCCGCGCGCCGCACCGGGATCGTCTCGACCCGCACCGGCACGTCGTCGCGCCACTCGGGGTCCCCCTCGCGCACCAGCCGCCCCTGGCTCCAGGCCTGGTCGAGCATCGGCTTGCGGCCGGCGGGGATGAAGGTGCCCACGACGTCGTCGATGTAGGCCGTCGGGCCGGTCGTGGGACGCATCTGGGCCGCGGCCCAGAAGCCGACGCCACCCTGGTCGGGGAGCCACAGCACCAGGTCGGCGAAGGAGAGGTCGGCGATGATCTGCCAGTCCGCCTGGAGCAGCTGCAGCCACGCCACGTCCTCGTCACCGAGGTCGGTGTGGCTGCGCACGAGCTCGATCATCGAAGGCACACCCAGGAGCGTAGGTCGTCACCACCCCGGCCCGGCCGGCCCGGCGCGGTTTGGCAAGATGGCCGCCATGTCGGCGGCGTACTGGAAGCAGGTCCACGAGGACGACTTCGCCGTCCCCACCGACCGCTCGCTCCCTGACCTGACCGCCGAGCTCACCCGCCTGCTCGGCGACGCCGACCCCGAGCTGCGCGACACGCTGGCCCTGCCGGTCCTCGGCACCTGGATCGAGCGGGGCACCTACGACGACCTGCTGCCCGGGCTGGGTGACGGCATGGCGGCCGGTCTGCGCGTGGGGCTGGGCGAGACCGGCACCGACTCGGTCTTCCGACGCAGCTTCTCGGTGCTGGTCCTCGGCTGCTGCATCGAGCGTGACAACGACCGACCGCTGGTGCCGGGCGGCAAGGTGCTCGAGTGGGGCGACCGCATCGCCACCTGGGTGCTCGGCGAGCAGGACCTGCGCGGATTCGTCCCCGGCAAGGGCTGGGCGCACGCCGTGGCGCACGGCGCCGACGCCCTGGGGTCGCTCGCCGCCTCGCCGCACGTCGGTGTCGGGGAGCTGACCGTGCTGCTCGACGTCATCGCCGAGCGTCTCGTCGCCCCGGTGGGCTCCCTCTTCGGCGCCGGCGAGCCGGACCGGCTCGCCCTGGCCGCGATGAACGTGCTGCGTCGTGACCAGGTGCCCCTCGACCTGCTCGAGGTCTGGGTCGAGACGCTGGCCGCCGCCGCACGGCACCAGCACGGCGGCGTCGACGACCCCCATCTGCGCACCGGCAACGCGGAGGCCTTCCTGCGGGCGCTCTACCTGCAGCTGGCCCTCGGCCAGCGACCCCCCGGCGTACGCGCGGACCTCCTGCTGCTCCTCGTCGAGGCCCTGCGCTCCACCAACCCGCACTACCTCGGCACCCGGGTGGCTGCCCACGCTCGGGAGTCCTGAGTAGCCTGCGGGCATGACTCAGGAAGAGACCCCCACCGACGCCGTCCTCGAGGGACACTCCGGCGAGCTCGCCGTCGCGGTCGCCCGCGCCTACGGAGTGGAGACGATGTTCACCCTCTCGGGAGCGCACGTGTTCCCGATGTACGACGGAGCCGTCAAGGCCGATCCGCCGATGCGCCTGCTGGACGTGCGCCACGAGCAGACCGCGGCGTTCGCCGCCGAGGCCACCGGCAAGCTGACCCGTGTCCCCGGCCTCGCGGTCCTGACCGCCGGACCGGGCGTCACCAACGGTGTCAGCGCGATCGCCCAGGCCCAGTTCGCCGGGTCCCCGATGGTGGTCGTCGGCGGCCGGGCGCCCGCCAACCGGTGGGGCAGCGGCAGCCTCCAGGAGCTGGACCAGCCGCCGATCGTCGCCTCCGTGTCCAAGCTGGCCACCACGATCCACACCGCCGGCGACATCCTCGGCGGCATGGACCAGGCCTTCGCGTCGGCCGGGTCCTCGCACCGCGGCCCGGTCTTCGTCGACGTCCCCATGGACGAGTTCTTCAACGCCTCCTCCGGTCCGGCCCCGGTGCGCTCCTCCACCCGGGGCGCGGAGCCCGACGGGGACGCGATCGCCAAGATCGCGGGGCTGCTGGCCTCCGCCAGCCGCCCGGTGCTGATCCTCGGCACCGACGTCTGGGCCGACGGCGCCGAGGTCGCGGCGCTGCGCTTCGTCGAGGACATCGGCACCCCCACGATCACCAACGGCATGGGACGCGGCGTCGTCCCCGGCGGCCACGCGCTGCTCGCGACCAAGGCCCGGGGGCAGGCCCTCAGCGGTGCCGACCTGGTGGTCGTGGTCGGCACGCCGCTCGACTTCCGGCTCGGCTACGGCATCTTCGGCGGCAAGGACGGCGCCGAGCCGGCCCAGGTCGTGCACGTGGCCGACTCCCCCGCCCAGGTCTCGGGCCACGCCACGCTGGCCGCGTCGGTCTCCGGCGACCTCACGTCGGTGTTCGACGGCCTGCAGGCCGCGCTCGAGCGCGGCACCAAGCCCGACTGGAGCGCCTGGGTCTCCTCGCTGCAGGACACCGTGGCTGCGGCGACCGCCCGCGACCTCGAGCTGCTGAGCGCCGAGGCCGACCCGATCCACCCGGCCCGGATCTACGGCGAGCTGGTCCCGAGGCTCGCCGAGGACGCGGTCGTCATCGGCGACGGCGGTGACTTCGTGTCCTTCGCCGGGAAGTTCGTCGAGCCCAAGCGCCCCGGCGGCTGGCTCGACCCCGGCCCCTACGGCTGCCTCGGCGCCGGGCTGGGCGCCGCGATCGCCGCCCGTCTGGCCCGACCCTCCTCGCAGGTGGTGCTGCTCCTCGGCGACGGGGCGGCCGGTTTCTCCCTGATGGACGTCGACACCCTCGTGCGCCACAACCTGCCCGTCGTGATGATCATGGGCAACAACTCCGCCTGGGGCCTGGAGAAGGGCCCGATGCAGATGCTCTACGGCTACGACGTGATCGCCGACCTCGCGCCTCGCACCGCCTACCACGAGGTCGTCAAGGCGCTCGGCGGTGCCGGTGAGGTCGTGACCGACCCGCGCCAGATCGGTGCCGCGATCGACCGTGCCTTCGCCTCCGACGTGCCCTACCTGGTCAACGTCATCACCGACGTGGACGCGGCCTACCCCCGCAGCACGTTCGGCATCTGATGCAGCTGCGCCTCGCGACGCCCGGCGACCACGAGGTCGTCGGGCGCGCGACGGTCGCCGCCTACGCCCCGTTCCTGGGTGGGGACCGGCCCGACACCGGCTACGTCGAGCGGCTGCGCGACGCTGCTCGTCGGGCGGACGAGGCGGAGCTCTGGGTCGCCTGCGCCGAGGACGGGACGGTGCTCGGGTCGGTGACCATCTGTCCCGAGGGCTCCCCGTGGCGCGAGCTCGCCGGCCCGGGCGAGGGCGAGTTCAGGATGCTGGCCGTCGACCCCGCGGCCCAGGGCCGCGGGGTGGGTCGGGCGCTCGTGGAGCACGCCCTGGCGCACTTCCACGCCGACGGCGCCACCGGGGTCGTGCTGTGCAGCATGGCCGAGATGGCCGCCGCCCACGCCCTCTACGCCCGCCTGGGCTTCGTGCGCGAGCCGGCGCTCGACTGGTCGCCCGCCCCGGGCGTCGAGCTGCTGTCCTTCCGCCTGACCTTCACCGACCCCCTCGCCCCCCGGGAGCCCTGATGGACGCCACGCTCACCTTCACCGTCGCCGACTCCGACACCGCGATCGCCGTGGGCTCGGGCACGCTGCCCGTCCTGGGCACCCCGCGGCTGCTCGCCTGGCTCGAGGCCGCCACCTGTGCGGCGCTCGAGCCCACGCTCCCCGAGGGATCGACCAGCGTCGGCACCCGCATGAGCCTCGAGCACCTCGTCGCGAGCCCCGTCGGCCAGGAGGTGGAGGTGACCGCCTCGTCGTCGTACGTCGACGGGCGGCTGCACCGCTTCACCGTGGCGGCGCGCCACGTGAGCGGCGGCGCGGCCGACTCAGCGGAGGGCAGGGTCCTGGGCAAGGTCCTGGGCAAGGTCGTGGGCACCGGCGAGGTGACCCGGGTGGTCGTCGACGCCGAGAAGTTCCTGGGCCGGATTTCGCCTGCGTCATGATGTTTGGGACACTGGTCGTTGAATGGCCCTCTATGGGTCGAGACCGATTCCAGGAGGACACCATGGGCAAGACAGGACGCAAGCGCCGCGCTCGCAAGAAGAAGGCCGCCAACCACGGCAAGCGCCCCAACGCCTGAGCATCCGCTCGGCAGTTGATGCACTGGACCCCCCGCCCGCGTGGCAGGGGGTTCGTTGCATTTCGGTGGGGTCGCTCAGATCACGTCGAGTGACGCCAGATGCATGTCCAGAGGGTGTCCAGACCTGCCAACGGCGTCACTCGACGCTCACCCCGCCAGCACGCCGACGAGACAGGCCCACGAAGAGCTGGGTCAGCCCTCGGTGATCTGGACCTGCACCTGGCGCAGCTTGACGAGCACGCGCTCGCGCAGGTCCTGGGGCGCGGTCTCCGAGCAGGAGCGGGCCACCACGGCCTTGACGGTGCGCTGGAGGTCGTACTTGACCAGGCACGGGTTGCAGGAGTCGAGGTGGAGCTGGACCGCGGCGCAGTCTGCCTCGTCGAGCTCGTTGTCGATGAAGTAGACGATGCGCTCGAGGTAGTCGACGCAGTCCTCCTGGGACATCTCGTCGTGGACGTGGTCCTGGTCGTGGCTCATCGCTTGCCTCCGTCGGTGCCCACCCGGAGCAGGTCGTTGGTGCGGACGTAGTCGGAGAGCATGTCGCGCAGCTGGCGCCGGCCGCGGTGCAGTCGGGACATCACCGTCCCGATCGGGGTCTCCATGATCGCGGCGATCTCCTTGTAGGCGAAGCCCTCGACGTCGGCGAGGTAGACCGCGAGGCGGAACTCCTCGGGCAGACGCTGGAGCGCGTCCTTGACCTGCGAGTCGGGCAGGTGCTCGAGCGCCTCCATCTCCGCGGACCTCAGCCCGGTCGAGGTGTGCGACTCGGCCCGGGCGAGCTGCCAGTCCTCGACGTCCTCGGACATCGACTGCTGCGGCTGGCGCTGCTTCTTGCGGTAGGTGTTGATGAAGGTGTTGGTGAGGATCCGGTAGAGCCACGCCTTGAGGTTGGTCCCCGGGCGGAACTGGTGGAAGGACGAGTAGGCCTTCGCGAACGTCTCCTGGACCAGGTCCTCGGCGTCGGCGGGGTTGCGGGTCATCCGCATGGCCGCGCCGTAGAGCTGGTCGAGGAACGGGAGGGCGTCGCGCTCGAAACGCGCGTTGCGATCGCCCTCCGACTCGGTGGCCACGTCGATGTCGGCGTCCGGTGCGGGGGCTGCGAGGTCGACGTCCAGGTCGACAGGAGTGTCAGTCATCGTCCCCCAGCCTAGCGGGGGGCTGACCGAGGTCGGTCGTTCCAGCAAGTCCATCACGCCAGGCAGAACGTCCTAGCGCGGAGGGGCATTCCCGGAGACCTCGCGCACGATCCACTCCAGGGTCGCCTCGACCACGATCCCGATCGCCTCGTCCTGGCTGATGTCGGCCCGCACAGGCACCTTGAGCGAGTGATCTGCGGCGGGCACCACGCACAGGTCGGTGCTGCTGGGGAACTCCTCGGGGCGGCCCATGGGGTCGCGCTCCCCCTGGATGACCAGGGTGGGCAGGCGGGCACCCCGGAGCTCGTCGAGACGGCTCTTCTCCGGACGCCCCGGCGGGTGCAGCGGGAAGGAGATGGCCAGGCAGCCCACGGCCCCCAGCAGGCGCGCGGTGCGTACGGCGGAACGTGCGCCCGCCGACCGGCCCCCGACGATCAGGGGCACCCGGCCGCGCAGGTTGTCGGCGGCCGAGCGCAGCCCGGCGTCCAGCGTGGCCGGTGGCGTGGCGATCTTGCGGCCTGCGCGGCGCCACGGCTGCTCGAAGCGCACCACGGTGATGCCGTGGCGGGGCAGGTGCCGGGCGAGGGCCTCGAGGTCGGGGGCCTCGATCCCGCCGCCGGCGCCGTGGCTGAGCAGGAGGGTCGCGAGGGTCTGCCGCGCCCGGTCGGTGACGAGCCGGCCCTCGCCGTGGGGGGTGGGGATGATCCGCTCGGAGGTCACCGGACCACCTCGTCCAGGGGCAGCGGCTCGACGAGCTCGGGCCCGTTGTTGCGGACGTTGGACACGAGCGTGGACACGGGATAGGCCTCCAGCCTGCCGGGTGCTGCGGGCACGAGAAGGTCGAGCAGGGACTCCTGGGCGGCGCCGGGGTCCAGCCACGCCGACCACCGCTCCGGCTCGACCATGAGGGGCATCCGGTCATGGATGTGGCCCAGCGAGTCCTCGGCCTGCGTGGTCAGCACCGTGCAGGTCCAGCGGAAGCGCTCCGGGTCGTCGTCGTCGCGCGTCGGGTCCCGCCAGATCTCGTAGAGCCCGGCCATCGCGAGCGTGCCGCGGTCCTGCGGCCGGATGAAGAACGGCTGCTTGCGCGGCTTGCCCGCCGCGGTCAGCTGGGAGGTGGGGTACCACTCGAAGTAGCCGTCGGCCGGGAGCAGGCAGCGACGCTTGGCGAAGGCCCGCTTGTAGGCAGGTTTCTCCGCCACCGTCTCCATGCGGGCGTTGATCATCTTGTGGCCGATCGCGGGGTCCTTGGCCCAGGACGGCACGAGGCCCCAGCGCAGGACCCGCAGCTGTCGCTCGGGCGGCTCACGGACCTCGCCCGGGTCCGCCGCCGGGGGCCGCTCCACCACGGCGTAGACCTCCTTGGTCGGCGCCACGTTGAAGTCGGGCTCCAGCGGGACCGCGACCCGGCTCTGGACGATCTCGAACTCCTCGACCAGGTCCTCAGGTCGACGGCTGGAGGCGTAGCGACCACACATGGGCTGCAATCTAGTGCCCTGCCCCGCTCGACGGGGGCGCCTCACCCCCTCAGGTGGGTGTGGTCCTCCAGACGTCGGGTAGGAAGGAGCCATGACCGTCAGCAGACTCATCGCCCGCCCGATGCTCGCCTCGATCTTCGTCGTGGGAGGTGTCAACGCCCTCCGCAACGCACCCGCGCTGGCTGCCAAGGCGGCGCCGGTCACCGACAAGGTCGTGCCCGCGGTCAGGAGAGCGGCCCCGTCCCTCCCCCTGAGCGACGACCCGGCCACCCTGGTGCGCATCAACGCCGTCGCCCAGCTCGTCGCCGCCGGCGCCCTCGCGACGGGCCGCGCCCCGCGCCTGTCCGCCGCGGTCCTCGCCGGCACCATGATCCCCACGACGATCGCAGGACACCGCTTCTGGGAGGTCGACGACAAGCAGGCCCGCACGCAGCAGCAGCTGCACTTCTTCAAGAACATCTCGCTCGTGGGTGGTCTCCTCATCGCCGCCGGCGACACCGACGGCAAGCCGGGCGTGGCGTGGCGGGCACGCCGGGCCGCCAAGGACGCGCGTCGCGAGGCCAAGCACCTGGCAGGCTCGGCCCGGCGTGAGGCCCGGCTGGCGAAGGCACAGCTCACCTGAGCTGGCCCTAGAGTTCGGGGTGTGACCCTCGCCGACCCGTGGCCCGCTCCGCGCTGCACCGAGCCCGTGGACGCCGTCGTCTCCCTGCCCGGCAGCAAGTCGCTGACCAACCGGGCGCTGGTCCTCGCGGCCGTCGCCGACCGGCCCTCCGTCGTACGACGGGCCCTGCGGTCGCGGGACACCTCGCTGATGGCCTCGGCCCTGACGTCGCTCGGCTCGCCCGTCGACACCTCCGGCGACGACTGGGTCGTCACGCCCGGACCCTTCACCGCCGATGCGGCCGTCGACTGCGGTCTCGCGGGCACCGTCATGCGCTTCGTCCCGCCGATCGCCGCGCTGACGACCGGTCGGGTGTCCTTCGACGGCGACCCCCACATGCGCCGGCGACCGGTGGGCGAGGTGCTCCGAGCCCTGTCCGCGCTGGGGATCCGCGTCGACGACGACGAGCGCGGGTCACTCCCCTTCACCATCCACGGCGCCGGGAAGGTCCGGGGCGGCACGGTCGTCGTCGATGCCTCGGCGTCCTCGCAGTTCATCTCGGCGCTCCTGCTCGCGGGCGCCCGCTACGAGCACGGGGTCGACGTGCGCCACGACGGCAAGCCGGTCCCCTCGCTCCCCCACATCGACATGACGGTCGCGATGCTGCGCCAGCACGGCGTCGAGGTCGACGACAGCGACGCCGACCGGTGGACGGTGGCCCCCGGCCCGGTCCGGGGCGTCGACCACCTGATCGAGCCCGACCTGTCCAACGCCGCGCCCTTCCTCGGCCTGGCCGCGCTCTCGGGCGGCTCGGTCACCGTGCGCGACTGGCCGAGGGAGACCACGCAGGCCGGTGACGCCCTCCGGGAGATCCTCACGCTGATGGGGTGCACGGTCGACTTCGTCGAGGAGGGCCTCCGTGTGACCGGTCCGGCCGAGCTGCAGGGCATCGACCACGACCTCCATGACGTCGGAGAGCTCGCGCCGGCGGTCGCGGCCCTGTGCGCCCTGGCGACCACGCCGTCGCACCTGCGCGGCATCGCGCACATCCGCGGCCACGAGACGGACCGGCTCGCCGCTCTCGCGACCGAGCTCGGCGCGCTCGGGGCGAGCATCACCGAGCACCCCGACGGGCTCTCGATCACGCCGGCCCCCCTGCACGGCGGGGTGTTCCACACCTATGCCGACCACCGGATGGCCCATGCCGGCGTGCTGGTCGCGGCAGGGGTCGACGGCGTCCTGGTCGAGGACGTCGCCACCACGGCCAAGACCTTCCCCGGCTTCGCGGACTTCTGGGCGGGGCTCCTGGACCGGTCGGCCGTGAGGGACCTGGGGTGAACCGGGTCCGGGGACGCTACGACGAGAACGACCACGAGCACTACGAGCGACCCCGACGCCGTACCCGCCCCCGCACCAAGGAGCGCCCGACCTACGACGACGCCGTCGACGGCGTGGTCGTCACCGTCGACCGGGGTCGTTACACGTTGCTGATCGACGGCCACGTGGCCATGGCGATGAAGGCACGACCTCTGGGCCGCAAGGGTGTCGTCGTCGGCGACCGGGTGCGCGTGGTCGGTGACGTCTCCGGTGAGGACGGCTCGCTGTGCCGCATCGTCGAGGTGACCGAGCGAGTCACCACCCTGCGCCGCACGGCCGACGACGACGACCCGGTGGAGCGGATCATCGTGGCCAACGCCGAGCAGCTGGTGATCGTGACCGCCCTCGCCGACCCCGAGCCGCAGCCGCGCCTGATCGACCGCGCCCTGGTCGCGGCCTTCGTCTCGGGCATGCAGCCGCTGCTGTGCCTGACCAAGGCGGACCTCGCCGACCCGGAGACCCTGCTCTCGACCTACCGCTCGCTGGGCGTGCCCTGGGTCGTCACCCAGCGCGGGGGCGAGCTCGAGGCGGTGCGCGAGCGTCTCAGCGGCAAGACCAGCGTGATGATCGGCTCCAGCGGGGTCGGCAAGTCGACCCTCGTCAACGCCCTGGTCCCCGATGCCCACCGCGACGTCGGGGTCGTCAACGCGGTCACCGGCCGCGGCCGGCACACCTCCACCTCGGCCTACATGCTCGAGCTGCCCGGGAGCGACGGCTGGATCATCGACACCCCCGGCATCCGCTCCTTCGGCCTGGCCCACGTGCGTCCGGAGGACCTCATCGAGGCCTTCCCCGACCTCGACGAGATGACCGAGGACTGCCCCCGCGGGTGCACCCACGGGACGGCCGAGCCCGAGTGCGGCCTGGACGTCGCGGTCGCCGCGGGCGACACCGATCCCGACCGGGTGGAGTCGTTCCGCAGGCTGCTGACCGCCAGGAGCATCTCCGACTACTGATCCGACGTGGGGGCGACTCAGCCCTCGGTGCCGAACCACGCGATCTGGGCGCCCGCGTCTCCGGTCAGCATCACGTAGACCAGGGTCAGGAGCGCGCTCGCGCCCACCAGCACGCCCAGCACGGTGCGGACGACGCCGGTGCGGGTGTGCCACCAGGCGGCGGCGAAGGAGGCGAGCGCGAAGGCGGTCATGGACAGCCGGAGCACCTCGGCGCGCTCCTCGTGCGTCTCGAGCAGCGCGGCGAGCGGACCGCCGTAGGTGTTGGCGTCCCTGACGTCCTCGCCGGAGAGGTAGGCGACCCAGACGGCCCCCAGGGCGACGGCTGCGAGGGCGGCCAGCGGCCAGCGCAGCAGGTCGCGCCAGCGCGGCACGGCCGCGTAGAGAAGGCCCGTGAGCGCGGAGACGGGGCCGAGCACGACGGCCGCGTGGACCACCAGGGCGTGCAACGGGAGGCCGTTGATCTCCATGGGGCCACCCTAAGCGATCCGGGTGCCCTTAACCTGTGACCGTGGCGACCGATTACACCGACGACCTCAGGCTCGCGCACGTGCTCGCTGACGATGCCGACTCCCTGACCACCGCGCGGTTCAAGGCACTCGACCTGCACGTGATGAGCAAGCCCGACCTGAGCCCGGTGACCGATGCCGACCAGGCCGTCGAGGAGGGCATCCGGCGCACGCTGTCGCGGGTCCGCTCGCGCGACGCGGTGACCGGGGAGGAGACCGGCTCCACCGGTCACAGCCAACGCCGCTGGATCGTCGACCCGATCGACGGGACGAAGAACTTCGTGCGCGGCGTCCCCGTCTGGGCCACCCTCATCTCGCTGGTCGTCGACGAGGAGGTCGTGCTCGGTGTCGTGTCGGCGCCGATGCTGCAGCGACGCTGGTGGGCCTCGGTCGGCAACGGGGCCTGGACGGGCCGCTCGCTGCTGAAGGCGACCCAGTGCCAGGTCTCCGACGTACGCCGCCTCGAGGACGCGTCGCTGTCCTACGCCTCGCTCCACGGCTGGGACGAGCGCGGCCGGCTCGACGACTTCGTCTCGCTGATGCGCCGCTGCTGGCGCACGCGGGCCTACGGCGACTTCTGGTCCTACATGCTCCTCGCCGAGGGCGCCGTCGACCTCGCCGCCGAGCCCGAGCTCGAGGTCTACGACATGGCCGCCCTCGACATCATCGTGCGCGAGGCCGGCGGCCGCTTCACCTCCCTGGACGGCTCGGACGGTCCGTGGGGCGGCAACGTCATCGCGTCCAACGGGCACCTGCACGACGCGGCCCTCTCGTTCCTCGGCGCCTCTGCCGGCGGCGGCGACGACGACCCCGACTGGCGCCGGGCGGGCTCGGCGTCCGTCTCCGACCTCAGCGCCCACCGCCGCCCGCGACCCGACGCCCCGGAGCCGGTCGGCGACTGAGCGCCCGACCATCCAGGCAGCGGACAGGACGCTGGTCAGCCCGTCGTCCCGCGAGTAACCTGCGCCACATGCACATCGGCGACATCCTCAAGGCCAAGTCCTCCCCGGACGTCGTCACCATCGCGCCCGACGCGGGCGTGCGCGAGCTGCTCGCCGCCCTGGCGGAGCACAACATCGGCGCCCTGATCGTGAGCACCGACGGGGCCAGCCTCGACGGCATCGTCAGCGAGCGCGACGTGGTGCGCCACCTGCACAGCGACGGCACGGTCATCAACAACACCGTGGCCGCGATCATGACCCAGGCCGTGGAGACGTGCTCGTCCGGCGACGACCTCGACGGGGTCATGCAGACGATGACGGAGCGACGCTTCCGCCACATCCCCGTGGTCGACGACGGCGCCCTGGTGGGCATCATCAGCATCGGCGACGTCGTCAAGCACAAGATCGGCCAGCTCACCTTCGAGCGGGACCAGCTCGACCACTACGTCCACCAGACCTGACCTGACCTGACCCCGGCATGAGCGCCCCGACCGCCACCTCGTCCCTCGCCGGCCGGGTCGTGCTGGTCGCCGGCGCCACCCGGGGCGCGGGCAGGGCGATCGCGGTCGAGGCGGCGCGCGCGGGTGCCTTCGTCTACGCGACCGGCCGCAGCAGCCGACAGCACGGGCCCTCCGACATGGACCGACCCGAGACCATCGAGGAGACCGGCGACCTGATGACGGCCGCCGGGGGCCGGGGTGCGGCGCTGGTGGTCGACCACCTGGACATCGACGCTGTCCGTGACCTCGTCAGCCGGGTCCGCACGGAGCATGGTCGACTCGACGTCCTGGTCAACGACATCTTCGGAGGCGACCGCTACGCCCAGTGGGGCACCCCGCTGTGGGAGCACGACCTCCCGGGCGGGCTGCGGATGCTGCGCATGGGCATCGAGACCCACCTGGTGACCAGCACCCTCGCGATCCCGCTCATGCTGGAGACCGGCGGCGCGCTGGTCGTCGAGGTCACCGACGGGCCCTCCGAGGTCAACGCCCGGCGCCGTCCCGGCGTGGGCTTCTACTACGACCTGGTCAAGGCGACGGTCGACCGCATCGTCACCGGCCTCGCCGATGAGACCGACGGCCTGCCGGTGACCGCGCTCGGCGTGACGCCCGGGTGGCTGCGCTCCGAGCGGATGCTGGACGGCTTCGGCGTCACCGAGGCCACCTGGCGCGACGCGTGTGCCGAGGAGCCCGGCTTCGCGATCTCCGAGTCCCCCACCTACCTCGCCCGGGGCCTGGTCGCGCTGGCCGCCGATCCCGGGCACGGTCGTCTCGCCGGCCAGGTGCTCACCGCGCGTCGGCTCGCCGACACCTACGGCGTGACCGACACCGACGGGTCCCGCCCCGACTGCTGGGGCCTGATCGCGCAGCACGGCTGGGAGGAGAGCGCAGCCGAGACCATCGCCTCGTTCCGGTGAGGGCCACGGTTAGGCTCGAGCGACAGCACCACCACCGAGAGGACACCCCATGGACAAGCCTGAGATCGACTTCTTCGACCCCGAGCCGCCGACCGACCTGGTCATCACCGACGTCACCGAGGGTGACGGCGCCGAGGCCACCGCCGGCAACACCGTGTCCGTGCACTACGTCGGCGTGGCCCACTCGACGGGCGAGGAGTTCGACGCGTCCTACAACCGCGGCGAGCCGCTGCAGTTCCGCCTCGGCATCGGCCAGGTCATCTCCGGCTGGGACACCGGGGTGCAGGGCATGAAGGTCGGCGGACGCCGCCAGCTCGTCATCCCGCCGCACCTGGGCTACGGCGACCGGGGCGCCGGTGGCGCCATCAAGCCGGGCGAGACGCTGATCTTCGTGGTGGACCTGCTCGAGGTCCGCTGACCACGACCTACGACGACGAGGCCGGTCCCCACGGGGGCCGGTCTCGTGGTGTCACCAGGGCAGGTTGTCCGGCACGTCGCCGCTGGAGACCCGGGCCGCTTGACCGGCCAACGAGACGACGTCGCCCAGCACCAGCTGGCGCCCTCGCCGGGTCTCGACCTCACCGTTGACCTGCACCAGGCCGGAGACGATCAGCGGCTTGGCCTCGGCCCCGCTCTCGACGAGGTTGGCGAGCTTGAGGAACTGACCCAGCCGGATCGACTCGTCGCGGATCGGGACCTCGTCGGGCTCTGGCCCCTGCTTGCTCATGAGGTCAGTGAACCAGCAGCGAGATGGCGTGGATCACGACCCCCACGAGACCGCCGACGATCGTGCCGTTGATGCGGATGAACTGCAGGTCGCGACCGACGTGCAGCTCGATGCGGTCGGCGGCCTCCTTGCCGTCCCAACGCTCGATCGTGTGGGTGATGACGGCGGTGACCTCCTCGCCGTAGCGCTCCACCGCGAACACCGCGATGTCGCTGGCCCGGGTGTCGATGCGCTGGCGCAGGTCGGCGTCGGTCGACAGCCGGTCGGCGAGCGAGGAGACCTCCAGCATCAACCGACGTCGTACGGCGCCCTCGGGGTCCTGCAGCGACGTCGTCATGACCCGACGCAGGGCGTTCCACAGCGAGACGCTCGACGCGAGGACCGAGGGGTGGTCCAGGAGGCGCTCCTTGAGGCGTTCGGTGCGGGCCTGGGTGTCGGGGTTGTCCAGCAGGTCCCGGGCGAGCTGCTTGAGCATGGAGTCGAGCGCCTGGCGCGCGTGGTGGCGCTGGTCGGCGCGGATGTCGCCCACCCACCTGACCATCTCGACGTGGACGCGTGCGGTGACGCGGTCGTTGAGGCCCGGCGGGGCCCACCAGGGCGCCCGCTCCCCCAGCACCTCCTGCACCGTGGCGGGGTTGTCCTCGAGCCAGGAGTGCAGCTCGGCCAGTGCCAGGTCGACCAGTCCGTGGTGCAGGTCGTCGTCGAGGGCCTCGGTCAGCAGCCCGCCCAGCAACGGCGAGATCGGCTCCTCCCGGAAGCGCGGCACCAGGGCGTCATGGACCAGGCTCTCGATGTGGTCGTCGCGGACCTTGGAGAGCGCGATCGAGGCGACCTCGGCCACCTCGTCGACGACCCTGCGGGCGTTGTCGGTGTCGCTGAGCCAGACCCCGACCCGCTCGGCCACCCGTGCCGACTCGAGGCGCTCGCGGATGATGTCCTCCTGCAGGAAGTTCTCCCCCACGAAGTCCTCGAGCCCCTTGCCCAGCTCGTCCTTGCGGCGCGGGATCAGCGCCGTGTGCGGGATCGGCAGACCCAGCGGGTGCTTGAAGAGCGCCGTCACGGCGAACCAGTCGGCGATGGCACCGACCATGGAGGCCTCTGCTCCTGCGTTGACGAAGCCCCAGGCGCCTTCCTCCCCGATGGTGAGCACGTAGACAGCGGCCGCGAAGAGCAGCAGCGACACCGCCACCGTGCGCATGCGTCGCAGCCCGTTGCGACGCAGGGCGTCGGCTGCGGGATCGCCGACGGGGAGGGCGGTGGGGCTCGGGCGCGAGGGCGAGGTCGTGGACATCGTCGCCATCCTTGCCTACCCGACCACGTGCGGGGCTCCCCCCACCGGGCGTGCGAGAATCTGGCCCCATGGCCTCCGACCGACCGCGCACGGTCATCACCTTCGGCACCTTCGACGTCTTCCACGTGGGTCACCTCCGTGTCATCGAGCGCGCCGCCGCCCTCGGCGACCGCCTCGTGGTCGGGGTGTCGGCCGACGAGCTCAACCTGCGCAAGAAGGGCCGCGAGCCGGTCTTCAGCCAGCGTGAGCGCCTCGAGATCGTGGCCGCCCTCAAGCCCGTGAGCGAGGTCTTCGTCGAGGAGAGCCTCGAGCTCAAGCGGCACTACATCGTGGAGCACGGCGCCGACGTGCTCGTCATGGGTGACGACTGGGCCGGCAAGTTCGACGAGTTCGGCGACATCTGCGAGGTCGTCTACCTCACCCGCACCCCCGCCATCTCCACCACCGCCCTGATCGAGAAGATCTCGGCGGGCAGCTGAGGAGATGGTGGTCCGCCCGTCTGGGAGGATGCACCACACCAACCCGAGCCGCCGCTCCTGCGGTCGGGGAGTCTCGAGACCGAGGGGATCCACCTCCATGCACCACCCTGCTCCCACGCCCGCGCGCACCCCGGCACCTCGACTGCGCCGCACCCTCGCCGCCGTCGTGGTCGCCTTGAGCACCGCGGTCACGGTCCTTCCCGTGGTCGCCAGTCACGCGGGCACCACCCCGGCCGCCAGCTCCGTCGGCGTCGCGCCCGTGCGAGCCCCTGGCGCGGTCGACGACTCACCGGCAGCCGTGCTGGAGCGCGCCGAGCGCGCGCTGGGTGGCGGGGCCGGCGCCGGGACCAGCCCTCGCGCCGGAGCTGCGACCGCGCGACCCGACGCGACCCTCGCGCTCACCGACCTGTTCGACGTACGCGCGCGGTTGAGCGGTGAGGACCGCCTGCGGGCCGACGCGCTGCTCGCGCGCCCCACCAACGGCGGTCGCGACCCGTTCGGCGACGGCTACTCCGTCCGGTCCACCAAGAAGTGCTCCTCCGTGCTGTGCCTGCACTGGGTCCGCTCCACCGCCGACGCCCCGCCGAGCAACAAGTGGGCCCAGAAGTCCTTCGCGATGATGAACAAGGTCTGGAAGTTCGAGGTCGGCAAGCTCGGCTACCGGCGCCCGGTCGCCGACCGCGGCGTCGGGGGCAACAGCAAGTTCGACGTCTACCTCAAGGAGCTGGGGGGCAGGGGCGTCTACGGCTACTGCGCCCCGGAGTACCGCGCCCCGGGCAGCAAGTTCGTCGCGTCCGGCTTCTGCGTGCTCGACGACGACTTCGCCAAGAAGCAGTTCGGTGCGCCACCGGCCCAGAGCCTGAAGGTGACGGCCGCCCACGAGTTCTTCCACGCCGTTCAGTTCGCCTACGACTACCACGAGGACAAGTGGCTCCTGGAGTCGACGGCGACGTGGATGGAGGAGCGCTTCGCTGACTCGGTCAACGACAACCGCCAGTACCTCGCCTCGGGCCAGGTCCGCCACCCCGGCAGCCCGCTCGACGTCTTCAACCCCGAGGGGCTCAACCAGTACGGCAACTGGGCTTTCTGGGAGTACCTCACCAAGCGCTACGGCAAGGCCATCGTCAAGAGCGTGTGGATCAAGGCCGGCGCCTTCAAGGGCTCCGGCTTCCTCTACTCGACCGCGGCCCTGAAGAGGGTCCTGGCCGGACGCGGCGGCTTCACCGCCAACTTCCGCAACTATGCAGCCGCCAACGCGATCGCCGCCAAGGCCTACCCCGAGGGCAAGGCCTGGCCCGCTGCCCGGTTGAAGAAGGTCTTCGTGCTCGGCAAGGCCTCGCGCCGAGGCGTCACGTCCACCCGCATCGACCACATGGCCGCCAACCACGTGGTGTTCCGTCCGGCAACCTCCCTGAAGGGCAAGCGCTGGCGGTTGCGGGTCGTCGTGGACGCCCCCGCCCGCAGCACGGGCAGCGCCGCCTACCTGATCGTGAAGAAGCGCAAGGGGGCCTGGACCAAGCGGCCCATCGCCCTGACCCGCAAGGGCATCGGCACGGCGACCTTCACCTTCAGCCGCAACGCGGTGAGCAGCGCGATCGTGACCCTGGTCAACGCCAACACGAGCTTCAGCTGCTTCAAGGGTCGCCCGTTCTTCACCTGCCAGGGCATCCCCCGGGGCGACAACCGCAAGTTCGTCGTCAAGGGCCAGGTCCTGCGCCGCTAGGGCCCCGCCGGGCCTGGCCCCGACCCTGCTAGACCACCTCGAGGCCTGACCGGTCATCCGATCGGTCAGGCTTCGTCGTTTTCCCCAACATGGGGGATGCGCTTGGGGTAACTTCCCCGCTGTGATGATCCACCAGCCGCGAAAGCGTCCGCTCTCGCACCACCAGCGCGACGCGCGGATCGGCTACAGCGCGCTCGCCGTCAGCGCCGTCGCGTTCGTGATGGTGCTGGTGGCCTCGTTCGCGGTCATCAAGGTGGCCCCCTCGGTCGACCTCGGCGTCTCCTCCGCGCTCTCGCCGGCGCAGTCGGTGGTCAAGCACCCGCCGCTGCGGCCGGTCGACAGGCCGGCTCGCGCGTCCCGGGACACCGACGGCACCGGGGCCGGCACCGGCACCGGGGCCCGCGACACCGCCGCAAGGTCGGGCAGCACCCCCGGCAGCATCCCGGCCGCCTCCGGCGCCCCCGACCTGACGCCCACACCGGTGCCGGCACCGCTCCCCCAGCCCGGTGGTCCGTCGAGCCCCGGGGGGTCCGGGGGCTCCGGTCCCGACGGTCCCGCAGCGCCGGCTCCTGCCCCGACCGAGCCCCAGCGACCCGGCCCCGCCTCGGCGCTGGTCGACCCGGTGGTCGGCGCGGTGACCGGCACGCTCGACCAGGTGAGCGGCGGCGCGACCCAGCCCGTCACCGGCCCCGTGACAGGCCTGACCGACGGTGCGACCGACCTCGTCGACGGGCTCCTCGGCCGCCCCTGAGCGGCCTGTCCTGCTGGAGGTCAGCGGGCGGCAGCCGTGCCCGGCTGTCCGCCGGGGAGTCCCACGTCCACCCGGTCCGAGAGGGTGCAGACGGCGTCGACGCCGCACCGCAGGGTGGCATAGCCGGTCTGCAGGCCGGAGCTCTCGTCGACGTACTGCAGGCGCATGGAGACAGGCTTGAGCGGCACCGACACAGGGGTGCTGAAGCGGTTGAAGGTGGGCGCGTTCTCCACGCCTCCCGAGGTCCCCAGCTGGTCGACGACCGTCCAGGTGATCTCGTCACCGTCGGTGTTCCAGATGACCCACGGGCCGTCGGTCGCGTGGAGGTGCCCGACGTTCACGAGGCCGGGCGGCTGGTCCTCGATGCCGTCGTCGACGGGGGTGGTGAGGCTCACCGGCAGGTCGCGGACCTCGTCGAGGTCGTCCATGCCGAGGAAGCCCGCGGCGGCGTCCGGCTGGTGCACCACCACGACGGTCGGGTCGTCGCCGATCGCGTCGCGCAGCATGGCACCGAGCTCCTGCTCGCTGATGCCGGACGGGTTCTCGACCAGGGCCCCGAAGAGCGCCTTGTGCTCGCGGTCGTGGGCGACGGCGACGCGCAGCTCCCCGACGTCGACCGAGTCGAGGTCCGGGGTCTCCATCCCGGCGTCCGACATCTGCTCCCACGTCGTCTCGGTGTCGTGGTCCCCGGCCGCGGCCACGACCGGGAGGTCGCCCCCGACCCTGCCCTCCGCCTCCACGAAGGCCTTCTCCGCGACCGTGCCGTTGGAGGTGATGTCCCCCGAGATCGTGCGAGCCGTGACGGCGTCGGAGCCCAGGAAGTCGAGCAGGTCCTCGTAGAGGGCGGTCCGCACCCGGGTGCCGACGAGGCTGCCCTGCGGGTCGGCCTCCGCGAGCACCAGCGTCTCGCCCTCCCGAGGACGGAGCGCCTCGCCCTGCTCGGCGAGAGCGACCGCGAAGGTCTCCTCGGTCGTGGCGACGAAGTCCTTGCTGCGTCGCTCGATGCGCTGGGTGTTCTTGGCGATGAAGGGCTGAACCTGCCGGGCGACCTCGAGCGTCTCGGGGCTGTCGAAGCTCAGCTGGTCCACGCCGGGCAGCCGCAGGTCGCCGGTGACGGGCTCGCTCCCCGGCCAGGCGTCGAAGCGCAGCACCGCGGCACCTGCTGACAGTCCGGTGGCGGCGACCGCGAGCACCGTGACCACCACGACGGTGCCCGTGCGCGACGTACGCCGCAGCCGCGGCCACGGCACGATCGCGAGCAGGACGCCGCCGCCGAGCAGACCCGCGACGAGCTCGCCCTTGACGATCTCGTCGCGCAGGGTCTCCGCGAGCTTGGCGGCGTAGGCGTCGACGACGATGTCCGGGTCGTTGATCAGCTCGACGTTGGTGCGGATGAACCGGCTGTCGGCGTAGGACGCGAGCGTGCCGCCCGCCTCGGGCGGTCCTGTGACGCGCGCCTTGGCGCCGATGCCGAGGGGTCCGGTCTCGGCCCAGTAGACCTTGCCGAAGATGCCGGTGTCGAGGGTGGAGCGGCCGTTGTGGGTCAGGGAGACCTCCACCGGCAACGTGCCGAGCCGGTCCTCGAAGGTGGTCATCTCGACGGCCCGGACGATCACGATCGGGGCGGCACCGATGGCCACGACGAGAGAGCAGGCCGTGTAGTGACCCAGGAAGCGGCCCCATCGGCGCCACGGCAGGCGGCGGAGCTGGTCGCTTCGAGGGCTGGACATGCCCTGACGCTACAAGGAGACGTCCGACTCCACGTCAGAGATCGCGAGGGTGGGACACGACGCTCTCGATCGCGGGGAGAGAGACACGCACATGAAGACTTCTTCACATCATGTAGTCTGCATGTCATGACCGTCCCGCTCTACCAGGCCAAGGCCGAGTTCTTCAAGACACTCGGCCACCCGGCACGCATCCGCATCCTCGAGCTGCTCTCGGAGAAGGACTACGCGGTCCATGAGCTGCTCGAACAGATCGCCATCGAGCCGAGCAACCTCTCGCAGCAGCTCTCCGTGCTCCGCCGCACCTCCCTGGTCGTCTCGCGTCGAGAGCGCGGCGAGGTCGTCTACGCAGTCAGCGTCCCCGAGGTGCGCGACCTGCTCCTCGCGGCGCGCAACATCCTCTCGGGGATCATCGCCGGGCAGGGAGCGCTGGTGGACGAGCTGTCGTCAGCCTCGACCTCGTGAGCGGCAAGGCTCGCGTCGCGGTGGGTCGTGCTCGACGCCTGCTCCCGCGCAGGACGGACTGGACCCACGGCCGTCCCCTGCGCGACCTGGTCGCCGGGGTCATGGTCGGTCTGGTCGCGCTCCCCCTCGCGCTCGGTTTCGGCGTCAGCTCCGGCATGGGCGCCACTGCCGGACTCGTGACCGCCGTCGTGGCGGGAGCCGTCGCCGCGATCTTCGGCGGCAGCCGCTTCCAGGTCAGCGGGCCGACCGGAGCGATGACGGTCGTGCTCGTGCCGATCGTCGCCAGCCACGGACCCGACGGCGTGCTCGTCGTCGGGCTGCTCGCCGGCGTGATGCTCGTGGTGCTCGGAGCGGTCGGGGCCGGGCGGTTCATCCGCTACGTGCCGGTCCCCGTCGTGGAGGGATTCACCCTCGGGATCGCGGCGATCATCGCCCTCCAGCAGCTGCCCGGCGCCCTGGGGGTCGACGTACGGGGCGAGAAGGTGCTGGTCGTCGCCTGGCGTGCCGTGGCCGCCTTCGTCGCCGAGCCCCACTGGGTCGCGCTGGCCCTGACCCTCGGGGTGGTCGCGCTCGTCCTCGCGCTGGCCCGGCGCCTCCCGCTGCTTCCCGGCTCGCTGGTCGCGGTGGTGACGGCCACGGTCGCCAACACCGCCTTCGGCTGGGACGCCGCGAGCATCGGTCACATCCCAGACAGGCTGCCCGCCCCCTCCCTCCCCCACGTGCCGTGGGGCGACCTCGACGCGCTGGTGCTGGCCGCCGTCGCCGTCGCGGCGCTGGCCGCCCTGGAGAGCCTGCTGTCCGCCACCGTCGCCGACGCCATGAGCATCGGGCCGAGCCACGACTCCGACCGCGAGCTGACCGGGCAGGGCCTGGCCAACCTGGTCGCGCCCCTCTTCGGCGGGATCCCCGCCACGGCCGCCATCGCGCGCACGGCCGTCAACGTGCGCTCCGGGGCCACGACCCGGCTCGCCGCCCTGACCCACGCGGCGGTCCTCCTCGTCATCGTGCTGGTCGCGGCGCGGTGGGTCGGACACATCCCTCGCGCTGCGCTCGCCGGTGTGCTGGTCGCGACAGCGATCCAGATGGTGCGGGTCTCCAGCACGGCCGCCCTGCTGCGCTCGACCCGCGGTGACGCCGTGGTGCTGACGATCACCACCCTCGCGACCATCACGTTCGACCTGGTCACCGCAGTCCTGGTCGGCCTCGCGCTGGCCGGCTTCTTCGCGCTACGTGAGACCGCCAGGTCGGCCCAGCTCGAGAAGGTGCCACTGGAGGTGCCACGGGGCAGCACGACCGACGTCGACCAGGAGCTCGCCCTCCTCGACGAGCACATCGTGGCCTACCGGCTGGACGGCCCGCTGTTCTTCGCCGCCGCCCACGACTTCCTGCTCGAGCTCACCGACGTGGCCCGCGTGCGCGTGGTGGTGCTGCGCATGTCACGGGTCACCACCATCGACGCGACCGGCGCCCACGTCCTGGCCGACACGATCCGGCAGCTCGAGCGGCGCCACGTCACCGTGCTGCTCTCCGGCGTCCAGCCCCGCCACGAGCAGGTGCTGCGCGAGCTCGGCGTCCACGCCGGGCTCGCCCACCAACGACACCTGTTCGCCACCACGCCCGAGGCCATCGCGCATGCCCGGGAGCACGCCTCCAGGGCGGCCCACCCTGCCGGCACCGCGGCGAGGTGGGCCGACCAGTGAGCTTCAGCCGACCGTCGTGACCAGGGTGAGCCCGTGGTCCGCGGCGATCATCTCCGCGGCCCGCTCCCCGATCATGATCGTGGCCGCGTTGGTGTTGCCGCTGGTCACGGTCGGCATGACGCTGGCGTCGGCGACACGCAGGGCGGCGACGCCCATCACCCGCAGATCGGCGTCGACCACGCTGCCCATCCGGCACGTCGACGTCTCGTGGTAGACCGTCAGCGCGTAGTGCCGGGCCAGGTCCTCGAGGAGTGCGTCGCTGGGCGACTCCCCTGCCGTGTGCCCGTGCGTGGCCGCCAGTGCGGGCGGCACCATCAGCGGGCCGATGCCGGCGCCGGGCCAGTTGTCCACGATCTCCAGCGCGCGCCGCATCACCGCGACGATGACCGTCACGTCGTGCGGGTCGGCGAGGTAGTTGAGGTCGATCCGGGGTGCGTCGGCCACGTCTGCGCTCACCAGGCACACCTCCCCCTCCGAGTGGGGCTGCACCGGGTTGGGGAGCACCACGACGGTCTCGGCGTCCGCTGCCAGCGCCGCGTCGGGGTCCGCGAAGTAGTCGGCCGGCTCGACCCGGAAGAGGTGGCGCCAGATGTCGGGCGTGTAGCCGCACGCCAGCAGACCGATCTGTGCATCGTGGGTGTGCGCGTCGCCCAGACCGGTGGAGTAGAACGCGACCGCGTCGTAGAACGAGGAGGACGCCAACCCCTGGCCCGTGGTCGCCCACTCGGTGACCCGGCGCTCGGCCTCCGCCTTGAGGCCCGCCAGCTCCGGGGGCAGGCCCGCGTCGTCGGCCGGGTCGGCCGGCAGCGGTCCGGCGGGCGCTCGCAGGGCGTCGGGGCCGAGCGAGATGGCGATCTCGGTCATCGTCAGCGCCACCCCCGGCGCCGGGAACGCGAGCGGCACGTGGAGGTGGTCCTTGAGGTGCTTGCCGACGTGCGGGTTGTCGAGGTGGCACTCCACGCCGACCTCGGCCAGCTCGGCGCTGGGACCGATCCCGGAGAGCAGCAGCAGCTGCGGGGACCCGATCGCCCCCGCGCTGACCACGACCTCACGGTCGGCGTGGATGCTCGTCGTACGACCGTCGGCGCGGTAGCGCACACCGGTGGCCCGCAGGCCGCCCCCGTCGGCCTCCAGCAGCACCTGCTCCACCTGCGCGTGCGTGATGATCGTGAGGTTGGGGCGGTCCAGGGCGGGCTCCAGGAACGCGTGGTAGGTCGAGGAGCGCTTGCCGTCCCGGGTCGTGGTCTGGAAGAGCGACGCGCACCCGACCGGCCCACCCCGGTCCCGACCGTTGTAGTCGCCCATCGGGATCCCGCTCGCCTCGGCCGCCTCGACGAACTGCTCGGCGGCGAGCGTCCGCGGCGATCGCACCGACACCCCGAGCGGGCCGCCGGTGCCGTGGGCGTCGTCGTCGATCACGACTCCGTCGGGCGGCTCGGGGGCGGCCAGGTCCTCGCTCTTGATGAAGTAGGGCAGCACGTCGTCGTAGGACCAGCCCTTGCCGCCGTCCGCAGCCCATCCGTCGAAGTCTCCGGGGTGCCCGCGCACGTAGGCCATGTAGTTGAGCCCTGAGGACCCGCCCAGCATCTTGCCGCGCGGGACCATCATCCGACCGTCGGTGAGACCCTTTCCGGCACCACCGGGGTCGCCGGTGTACATCCAGTCGACGGCGGGGTCGAGCTGCAGCGACGCGACAGCAGCGGGCATCGCCTCGTGGGGCGGCGGCGTGCCACCGGCCTCCACCAGCGCCACGCGCACCGAGGGATCCTCGGTGAGGCGGGCCGCGACGACAGCGCCCGCGGAGCCACCTCCGACCACGATGAAGTCGAACGTGTCACTGGCCTCGTGCCCGGACGGTGTGGCTGCGTCGCTCATCGGCGGCACCTCTCTGCTGCGGTGTGATGGTGGTCACAGCAGCGTGCCTCAGCGAGGTTGGAGAACCGTTGCTCCCGGAGCAGCCACCTACCAGGTGCGCGCCCACAGGCAGTGCTCGGAGCTGCGCAGCAGCTCCATGGCCGGCTCCGGCAAGGGCGCGGAGGCATCGGTGACGACGTAGCCCAGGTCATCGCGGGTCGAGAGCTGCTGTCCCACGACGTTGTCGCCGTGGGCCGCGAAGAGCGCGTTGAAGTCGGCCAGCACGCCCGGGACGTTGCGGTGGAGGAATCCGAGGCGGTGACCCGAGTCCAGCGGTGGGGTCGCGACCGCGGGGAGGTTGACCGACAACGCGGTGCTCCCCTCCAGCGCGAAGCCCGTGAGCTTGCCGGCCACGAACCAGCCGATCTCCTGCTGCGCCTCCTGGGTCGACCCCCCGATGTGCGGGGTGAGGATGACGTTGTCGAGCCCCCGGAGCACGGACTCGAACGTGTCGCCCTGCACCTTCGGCTCCACCGGGAACACGTCGAGGGCAGCGCCGGCGATGTGGCCCGAGACCAGGTGGTCGCGCAGGGACTGGTTGTCGACGACCATCCCGCGCGAGGCGTTGATGAACATGGCCCGCGGCTTCATCCGGGCGAACTCCTGGGCACCGAAGAAGCCTGCGTTGCCCGAGCGCCCGTCCACGTGGAGGGTCACGACGTCGGAGATCTCGAGGAGCTCCTCGAGGGAGCGCATCCGGCGTGCGTTGCCGTGGGCGGGGCGGTCGGCGGTGTCGAAGAAGACCACGCTCATCCCCATCGCCTCGGCGAGGGTGGACAGCTGGGTGCCGATGTTGCCGTAGCCGACGATGCCGAGCGTCCGCCCGCGCACCTCGTGGCTGCCACGCGCCGACTTGTCCCAGACCCCGTCGTGCATCCGCTGGATCTTCTCCGGCAGGCGGCGCGCGAGCGCGATGATCTCGCCGATGACCAGCTCCACCACGCTGCGGGTGTTGGAGTAGGGCGCGTTGAAGACGCCGACGCCGCGTGTCGTCGCTGCCGCGAGGTCGACCTGGTTGGTGCCGATGCAGAAGCAGCCGATCGCCAGCAGGTCCGGCGCGCCCTCCAGGACCCGCTCGGTCACGGTCGTGTTGGAGCGGATCCCGAGCAGGCTGACGCCCTGCAGGGACTCGAGGAGCTCGGACTCCGAGAGGGCTCCGGAGCGGAGGTCGACCTCGTAGCCCCTGCTCTCGAGGATCTCGACCGCCGTGGGATGGATGTTCTCGAGAACGAGCGCCTTCATGGGATCACCGTAGGGGGCGCTGCGGGGCACCTCCCACCTGCCTGCCCGATGTGGGACGCCGGCGGGACTAGACCTTCTCGGCCACGATGCGCCAGTTGAGGTCGGCGAGCTTCGCCCGCTCCGCCACGGTCCAGGCCTCGCCGCCGCGCTGCAGCAGGTCGAGCGACTGCTCGACCCAGGCCGGCATGACGCGGAGCGACTCGAGGGCACGGACCACGCGACGACCGTGCGCGACCAGGTCGCGCTTCTGCTCGCACAGCGGCCAGGCCTCGCTCTTCGAGGGAGCCGAGAGCAGGATGCGGAAGCCCGCGCGCTCCAGGGCGGCGCACACGTCTGCCGGATACATCGACTGCGTCGCCGCCAGGGTCGGCAGGAAGAGCCGGTGCAGGGCGACGTGCTCCTCGTCGTCCCAGTCGAAGAAAGGGGTGAGGAGGTACTCCGAGCACGCGTAGCGGGCACCGGGCTTGAGGACCCGCGCCATCTCGCGGGCGTGGAGGTCGAGCTCCTCCTTCTTGAAGAACGGCCACACCGCCTGGAAGGAGAAGCACCCGTCGAAGGTCTCCGACTCGTAGTCCAGGGGCTCGTGGTGGTTGCCGACCTTGAAGTGGAGGCGGTCGCTCATCTCGCAGCGAGCTGCCCAGTCGATCCCGTTCTGCACCTGGTCGGGATCGATGTTGTAGCCCGAGACCTGCCCTCCCGTGAGCGTGGCGAGGTGGTGGGCGATCCGACCCCGCCCGCAGCCCATGTCGAGAAGGTGCGAGTCGGCCGGCCGAGGCAGCGCGAGCTCCTGCAGCAACGCCTTCTCGGTGAGGATCTGGTTGTCGTAGAGACCCTTCGTCGCATCGAGCATCGGTGGGATGTAGAGCTTCTCGAGGTCGAAGACCGACAGCATGTTGTTGAGGACCTTGTAGTAGTCGGCCACCGCCCTCGTCTCGTCGGCGGTGTCGGTGACCTCGCCGGCCTGCATCCGCTGGAAGAAGCCGTAGGCGTCGATGCATGCCTGCTTGTCGGCGGCCGGCAACGTGGCCAACCGCTTCAGTCCGGTGGCTGCGGTCTTGAGTCGGTAGGCGTTCAGCATGTTGACATTCATACACCAAACGTATGAATGTATGGAAGGGGTCGCGCGAGATCGGCCTTCGGCGATGACGGAGGATGGGATCCATGGGCCACCACGGCTGGGGCGGCGAGCCCCCCACGAGCGAGGCAGCAGCGCGCTCGCGGATCCTCGACGCCGGGCGACGGTGCATCGAGCGGGCGGGGCTGGCGAAGACCACGTTGTCGGACGTCGCCGCCGACCTGGGCGTGACCCGCCAGACGGTCTACCGCTACTACCCGAGCCTGGCCGACCTGCTGAACGCCGTGGCCGAGGTGGGCGCCGAGGACTTCGTCGCACGCATGAGGGCGCACCTCGCCGCGGTCGCGACACCGGGCGAGGCCGTGGTGGAGGCGATCATCTTCTGCGTGACCCGCCTCCCGCACGAGCCGAGCATCGGGCTGCTCCTGCAGGCCGAGGAGCCGGACCTCTTCGGCCGCGGGGTCACGTCGACCACCGGGGTCGCGCTCGGCGCAGACTTCCTGCGCAGCCTCGCGGTCGACTGGGACCGGGGCGGGGTCACGGACGACGACCTCACCGGCCTGGCCGAGCTGATGTTGCGCCTGATCGGCTCGTTCCTCCAACACCCCCCGGCGTCCTCGCCCGGCGAGGACGACCTGCGCGACTTCCTGCGTCGCTGGGTCGGGGCGACGCTCTCCACACCATCGGTCCGGTGAGGGGCGGGGCCGAGTCGTGGGAGCACGCAGCTCCCACGACTCCCTGCCTCACACGACGCCGAGAGACAGCATCGCGTCGGCGACCCGGGTGAAGCCCGCGATGTTCGCGCCGGCGGTGTAGTCCCCCGGGCTGCCGTACTCGTCGGCGGTGCTGAGGCAACGCTCGTGGATGTCCCGCATGATCTCGCCCAGGCGCTCCTCGGTGTGCTTGAAGCTCCAGGAGTCACGCGAGGCGTTCTGCTGCATCTCCAGCGCGCTGGTCGCGACCCCGCCGGCGTTGGCGGCCTTGCCCGGGGCGAAGGTGACGCCCGCCTCGGCGAAGACCCGGGTGGCTTCAGGCGTGCAGGGCATGTTGGCGCCCTCGGCCACGATGCTGCACCCGTTGCGGGCGAGCGCTGCCGCGTCGGTCCCGTTCAGCTCGTTCTGGGTCGCACACGGCAGGGCGATGTCACACGGGACGTCCCACACCGATCCACCCTCGACCAGCCGCACGCCCGGGCGCTCCTCGGCGTAGGCCGAGATGCGGTCGCGGCGCACCTCCTTGACCTCACGGAGCAGGGCCAGGTCCACCCCGGCCTCGTCCACGACGTAGCCGCTGGAGTCGGAGCACGCCACGACGATGCCGCCGAGCTGCTGGACCTTCTGGATCGCGTAGATGGCGACGTTGCCGGAGCCCGAGATCACCACGCGCTTGCCGTCGAGGCTCTCACCGCGGGCCCGCAGGATCTCGTTGACGAAGAAGACCGTGCCGTAACCGGTTGCCTCCGTACGGACCCGCGACCCGCCCCAGCCCAGGCCCTTGCCGGTCAGGACCCCGGACTCGTAGCGGTTGGTGATCCGCTTGTACTGACCGAAGAGGTAGCCGATCTCCCGCCCACCCACGCCGATGTCCCCAGCCGGGACATCGGTGTATTCGCCGATGTGACGGTAGAGCTCGGTCATGAAGGACTGGCAGAAGCGCATGATCTCGCCCTCGGAGCGGCCCTTGGGGTCGAAGTCCGACCCGCCCTTGCCGCCACCGATCGGCATGCCGGTCAGGGCGTTCTTGAAGATCTGCTCGTAGCCGAGGAACTTGACGATCCCCAGGTAGACGCTGGGGTGGAAGCGCAGCCCGCCCTTGTAGGGCCCGAGCGCCGAGTTGAACTCGACGCGGAACCCGCGGTTGATCTGCACCTGGTTGGCGTCGTCCACCCACGGCACGCGGAAGATGATCTGGCGCTCCGGCTCGCAGAGCCTCCGGATCACCGCCGCGTCGGCGTACTGGGGGTGCTTGGCCACGACCGGGCCCAGGCTGCCCATGACCTCGAGCACCGCCTGGTGAAACTCGGTCTCGCCCGGGTTGCGCCGCAGCACCTCGTCGTAGAGGTCCACCAGCTTCTCGTCCAGCACCTGTTCTCCTCGGTCATCTCGTCATGTCTGCCGTGCTTCGAAGGTCGCATTGTCTACGACCGCCCCGCGTCCGCCTGCGCCCGGGCGTCCTGGTGAGCGGGCAGGCGGGGTCTGTCGGTGGGCAGGTCCGTCTACGGTCCTGACCTCATGAGACATCTTGACGACATCACAGCGATCACCCGGCTCAAGTACCGCTACCTGCGCTGCCTGGACACCAAGCAGTGGGAGGACTTCGCGACCTGCTTCGCGTCGGACGCCACGGCCGACTACAACGGACTCCTCTTCGAGGACCCCGTGACGCTCGTCGACTACATGCGGGACAACATGGGCTCCGGGGTCCTGACCATGCACCAGGCCCACCACCCGGAGATCGACCTGGACCCGAACGACCCCGACATCGCCACCGGGACGTGGTACCTCCACGACAAGGTCATCGTCGACGCCTTCCGCTTCGCGCTCGAAGGTGGCGCGATCTACTCCGACCGCTACGCGCGCACACCCCAGGGGTGGCGCATCCAGCACACGGGCTACCGCCGCACCTTCGAGATGACGTGGGACCTGGACGACCCGTCGGCGGTCAAGGTGCTCGGACCCGAGGCCCGAGCGCGGGGCTGACCGGCCTCACGCCCGGGAGCGGGCATCAGTGCGTGGGTTCGTCCGCGGCGAGCAGCGCCCGCGCCTCCTGGTTGCCGTCCAGGCCGCGGGTGGTCCGGAGCGTGGTGCGCCACCCGTCGGCGGTGCGCACCAGCTCCCAGCGATTGGCGCCGATGCGGGCCACCACGGGGTGGCCCTGGTGCTGCACCAGCAGCACCGACTCGCACACAGCAACGGCACGGTCGCCGTCGACGACCACGTGGGCCGGCCCCAGGAAGTGGCTGCACCCGCGCCCGATGAGTCCCTGGTGGGCCTCGGAGCGCACCATCGCGTCGATCTCCGCGCGGCTTCCCATGAAGAGCTCGTCGACGTCGTAGACGCCGTCCTGGGTCCACAGCCCGGCGACCCGCTCGGCCGCACCGGCGTCGACGAGGGGCCCGTAGGACGCGACGAGCCCGGCGATCTCACGCTCGTCCTCGAGGGCTGCGAGGCGCGCCTCGAGGGCCGCGAGCCGGGCGCCGGGGTCCGGTGTCGGGGTGGTGGTCATCTGTTCTCCTCCAGCAGCGCGAGGGCCTCGAGCTGCTCGACGTAGTGGGTGACGGACGTCGCGGACAGGTGCACGCTGACCAGCGTGGCCCCGGCCTCGCGGGTGCGGTCGATCGCCCGGCGGGCACGGTCGGGGTCGGCCAGGGGGTCGAGCGGCCGACCTGCTCCGAGGACGACCTCGAAGCCGTCGGGCAGGGTGAATTTCGCGAGCAGCTCGCGCAACCGGTCGTGCGGGAGACCGAAGGGCACCCACCCGTCTCCCAGGCTGATCGCCCGCCGCAGGCTGCGCGCGGTGTAGCCGCCCACCCAGAACGGCACCCGCGCCTGCTGGGCGTGCGGGTCGACCACGACATCGGAGTACTGGAAGTGCGGGCCGTCGTGCTCAGGCGTGCGCTGCCCGAGACTGCCGCGCAGCGCAGCCAGGGCGTCGTCGGCGACCGCGCCGCGGGCGCGGAAGTCGGCCCCGACGAGGTCGAACTCCTCCTCGATCGAGCCCACACCGACGCCCAGCACGAGCCGGCCGCCACTGACCAGGTCGAGGGTGCCGTAGCGCTTGGCGACCTCCAGCGGGTGGTGGTAGCCCAGCACCAGGACCTGGGTGACCAGCCGGATGCGGGTGGTGCGCGCAGCGAGGAAGCCGAAGGTCGCGAGCGGGTCCCAGTAGGTCCCGCCCCGCTCCTCGGCGATGCCGGTCGGCACGGCGAAGTGCTCCGAGCACGTGAGGTGGTCGAAACCCAGTCGGTCAGCGGCCTCTGCGACCGCCGCCAGCTCGACGATCCCGGCCGAGCGCTCCCACGCGGAGTGGAAGCCGGGCAGTGCGGTCACGATCGGGCTGTTGATCCCCAGGCGCATGTGACCTCCAGGGTCGGTGGGAGGGACGGGTGATCCCATCCAAGCCCGGACCCGGGGCCCGCGCTCCGAGGATCCCGGTCACCGGGCGGTGGCAACACGTCGAGCGATGCCCTCGTCCTCGGGACCGATCTCCTGCTAGTGTCAAAACTAGAATTCATTTCAGTTTTGTCGCAGGAGGGTCACATGTCAGCGCTGACGTTGGAACGGGTCGAGCAGGTGGAGGCGGCACAGCTGCCTCCGTCGATGGTGGAGCGGATGACGTTGATCCTGGACCTCTTCACCGGTCGGGAGACGTGTCTCACCCTGGAGCAGATCGCCCGCACGACGCGGCTGCCGCGATCGACGACCCACCGGATCCTGGACCAGCTGGTGCGCCTGGAGTGGCTCCAGCACTCGGTGGCCGGCTACGGCCTCGGCCGCCGCTCCCTGGTCCTCGGCGGTGGCGCGGGCGACCACGGCGAGCTGCGCTCGGTCGCCTCGCCCTATCTCCACGACCTGCTCCTGCGCACCGGAGCGGTGATCCACCTCGGGGTCCTCGACGGCGCCCAGGTCGCCTACCTCGACAAGCTGGGCGGACGCTTCGCGGTCACCGTGCCCTCCCGGGTCGGCGGCCTCGCGCCGGCTCACTGCACCGGACTGGGCAAGGCCATGCTCGCCTGGCTCGACGCCGAGCACGTCGACGACCTCGTGGGCGACCAGCTCTCGAGCCGCACCACCTCCACGATCGCCGGACTGGATGCGCTGCACCACGAGCTCGCCCGGATCCGTGCGCGCGGCGGCCTCGCGATGGAGCGCGGCGAGTGCTTCCCCGACATCGCGTGCGCCGCGGCAGCGATCCGCGGCCCGCGTGGACCGATCGGCGCCATCTCGGTGGTGGCCACCGTCGGCACCCACCTCGAGCGGGTCGCACCGCTCGTCGTGGCCGCGGCTCAACGGATCGCGGAAGAGATCTACCCCGACGTGCGTCTTCCGGGGCGTGGCGCACGACAGTCGCGCTGACGGCTCACCCGTCGTGAGGCACCAGCAGCTTCATGACCTTCTCGGTCCCCCGGACCAGTCGCGCACGGTCGGGCGAGGCCCGTCGTTCGACGGTGGCCTCGTTGCCGGCGATCACGTGGACGGGTCCCTGCCCGAGCGAGGCGAGTCCTTCACGAGCGACGTCGGCCGGGTCGGCGACGTGGAGCCCCGGAAGGTCGAAGCTCAGACCCGCCCGCTCCATCGCCGGGGTGCGGGTGAGACCGAGCACCAGCTCGAGGACGTCGACACCGTGCTCCAGCAGCTCTGACCACAAACCTTCTGCGAAGATCCGGCTGAAGGCCTTGGTGCCGCCGTAGATCGACTCGGTCGAGGTGCCGACGTAGCCCGCCAAGGATCCGACCAGCACGATGCCGCCACGGCCGCGTTCCTTCATCGGCGCGGCGAAGTGGTGGGTGAGCCCGAGCATCGCGGTGATGTTGAGCGCGACCACGCCGGCGACACCGTCCAGGCCGCCCTCCGTGAAGGGACGCCCGTGGGTGTTGGCACCCGCGTTGTAGACGAGGAGCCCGACCTCGACATCGGCTGCCGCGTCGGCGATGACGGCGATCGACACCGGGTCGACGAGGTCGACCGCGACGGTGCGCACCTCGACGCCGAGTGCCCTCGCGGCGTCGGCGGTGACTCCCAGGGGTCCGGCTCGGCGGGCCACCAGCAGCAGGTTCAAGCCGTCGGCCGCGAGCTGCAGGGCCATCTCGGCCCCGACCCCTTCGGAGCCGCCGGCGATGAGCGCCCAGGGGCCGTGCTGTCGTGGGTCTGTCATCGTGCGGCCCCTGGATTGCTGGGCAGCGGCTGCTGCGAGTGGACGTCCAGCACACCGCGGACCGCGGCCTCCCGGACGGAGTCGGTCAACGTCGAGCAGCCCGTGAACGCGTGCCGGTTGGGACGGTCGGTCACCGGTCGCTCGGCGGCATGCTCGGCGCAGAGTGCGAGCGCCTCGGCGGTCCACTGGATCGTGGTCTGGTCCCAGCTGCTCTTGCGCGCCGCGACCGCTGCGCCACAGCCCCCACACGTGACGTCCTGCATGGGAGCGCCCTCGAGGCGGACGTCGGGGCGCGGGCCGTGTCGGGGGCCGGCGACCATCAGCCCGCTCCACCGGCACGCGCGGCCAGGTTCTGCTCGATCTCGAGACGCCACGCCTCGTTGGCGCGGGTCGTGTCGATCTCGAACTCGAAGCGGTCCGTCATCTGCGGGTCCACGTCGGCGACGTCGACGTAGAACTGCTGGTACCACCGCCGCAGCTGGTAGACCGGCCCGTCCTCCTCGCACAGCAGCGGGTTGTCGATGCGGGCCTTGCTCTTCCAGATCGCCACGTCCTGCTCGAAGCCGTAGCGGATGAACTTGGCGGTCTTGGCGGCCATCAGCTCGGCATCCTCGTCGGAGATCCCGTCCTTCTTCTCCACGATGATCCCGTACTGCAGGACGAACGAGCTCTCGTCGATCGGGTAGTGGCAGTTGATCAAGATGGTGTCCACGTCGAGGTCCTCGTAGTGGTAGGTGACCTCGTCGATCATGAAGGAGGGCCCGTGGTAGGCCGCGACCGAGGTCGTGCCGAGCACCGTCGGCTGCTGACGCGACGGGACGGCCGGGCGCATGTCCTCCCTCCCGGCGCCGTTCATGTACTGGTGCGCCGTGGTGCCCTCGAAGACGTTCTTGAAGTACGTCGGGAACGAGTAGTGGATGTAGAAGAAGTGCGCCATGTCCACGACGTTGTCGACGATCTCGCGGCAGTTGGCACCCTCGATGACGGTCTCGAACCAGATCCACTCGGTCCAGCTGTCGTCCTCGACCTGCGAGATGACCGGGATCGTCACGTCCGCGGGGGGCGGCTTGCCCTCCGGGTCGTTCCAGACGAAGAGCATGCCGTCCTGGACCAACGTCGGCCAGGACGACGTCCGTGCCCGGAGGGGCACCCGGCGCGCATAGGGGATCTGCTTGCAGCGGCCGTCACCTCCCCAACGCCAGTCGTGGAACGGGCAGGCGATCTCGTTGCCCTTGACGGTCCCTTGGGACAGGTCGCCGCCCATGTGGCGGCAGTAGGCGTCCAGCACACTGACGACCCCGTCCTCACCTGCGAACACGACGAGCTTCTGGCCGAAGGCCTGGACCTGGTGCGGAGCGCCGTCGGCGAGATCACGGACCAGGCCCAGGCAGTGCCAGCCGCGGGCGAAGCGCAGCGGCGCGTCGTCCACCTCGATCTGTCGCACCTGGTCGTCGATCTGGGTCATGTCGTCTCCGTTCGCCGAGCGCTGGTCGTGCTCCCGACCCTGGCAGCGCGGCCCTCGCCGCGGCCGGGGCGGTCCCACTCAGCGGTAGTGTGGACGGGGTCGTGGGCGAGATCACCGCAAGATGAGGCGTGGCCCGTCTCGGGCCGCCGTAGACCAGGAGGAGCCTTGCCCCGAATCACCGAGGCGCGGCAGCCCGCCGAGCCCAGCTCGCCGGAGCAGAAGGTCCGCTACCGACGCATCCTGCGGGCGGCCAGCCGGCTCGGCGCGGAGCACGGGCTCGAGCGCGTGCAGATGCACGACGTGGCCAAGGAGGCCGGCGTGGCGATCGCCACGCTCTACCGCTACTTCCCCTCCAAGACCGACCTGTTCGTCGGCGTCCTGCAGCAGCAGGTCCACCGGCTCAGCGAGGACGTCGACCCCGAGGCCGTCGACGCGCGGGCCGATGCGGTGGCCGCCATCCTGGTCCAGGCGAGCCAACGGATGCTGGAGCGTCCACAGCTCGCGACCGCGATGCTCCAGGCCAACAGTGCAGCACAGCTCCAGGTCGGACGCGACCACAACGACGCCAACCTCACCTTCCACCGGGTGCTGCTCGACGCGCTCGGGGTCCAGGAACCGGACACCGAGGACCTGCGCATGGTCCGGATCATCGAGCAGACCTGGTACGGCATCCTCATCTCGACCCTCAACGGCGTCATCGACCTGCCGCAGGCCGAGCAGGACATCCTGCTGGCCGCCCGGCTCATCCTCGGACCCCGCTACGACGCCGGCGACGTCAGCCGATAGCGCCTCAGGGCGTCGCCGCGATCCGGGTGGAGGTCAGAAGTGCGCCTGGCCGCCGTCGAGCGGCACGGTCGCACCCGTGAGGTAGGCCAGGTCCGGTCCGACGAGCGCGACCACGGCTCGACCGATGTCGGCCTCCGGGTCACCGATGCGCTTCATCGGGATGGCAGCGACGAACTCGGCGGCCTCCTCGGGGTTGGTCTCGGTCCACCACTTCAACCCGGGCGAGAGCGCATGGGGGGCGATGTTGTTGACGCGGATCCCGTCGGGCGCCCACTCGACGGCCGCCGTGCGGGTCAGGGAGCGGAGCGCCGACTTCGCAGCAGCGTAGGCGCCGTAGGTGCTCGGGTCCCAGCGCACCATCGCCGAGGTGATCAGGTTGATCATCGACCCGCCGCCCTGGGCCACGAGGTGGGGGTGCGCGGCCTGCATGAAGGCGAACGCGGCGAACGGCCCGGAGACGAAGCCCTTCGTGAAGTTCTTCACGCTCATGTCGAGCAGGGGCATCATCACGCCGTCGTAGGCGTTGTTGACGAGCAGGTCGAGCCGGCCGAGATCAGCCGCGATGGTGTCGACCAACGGGGCGATCGCCTCGGTGTCGAGCAGGTTGAGCACGTAGGGCTCGGCCCGGACCCCGCGGTCGCGCAGCAGGACGCAGGTGGCCTCCAGCTTGCTCTCGGTGCGGCCGACGACGGCCACCGCCACGCCCTCGGACGCGAGGGCGAGGGCGATGCCCTGACCGACCCCTTGGCCGGCGCCGGTGACGATCGCGACCTGACCTTGCAACGCACCCATGGTGAGCCTCTCGAGATATGACCTGGAGGTCATCATCCTGGGCGTCGGTGCTTCCGGCGTACGGAGGCTGTCCCGGTGAGCGGGAGCCCAGCAGGGGGCCGGTGCGCTGGTGACGAATACTGCTCCGCGCCGGGCAGCGACGCCCGCGCCCCGTCGTCACCCGGAGGACCCGCACCGTGAGCCAGCCAGCGCAGCCCGACCCCGCAGCGGCAGCCCGTGCCGCCTTCGCCGCCATCCTCGGACCGGGCGGACCCAGCGAGATGCGGACCGAGGAGGTCCTCGGGGCTCCCGTCTCCCTCTTCGTCGACCGTTTCCACGCGTTGCACGAGGTCCTGGCGGACTCGGTGCGGCACGGGGACCGGCCCTACCTCGTGACGCTGGACGGTCAGCTGAGCTTTGCCGACCACGCCGCCCGGGTCTCGTCGCTGGCCCAGGAGCTGCGTGAGACCGACGGCGTCCGGCCCGGTGACCGGGTCGCGATCCTCGCCGCGAACTCGGCCGCCTGGATCGAGTCGTTCTGGGCCGTGGTCTCCATCGGGGCGGTCGCCGTCGGCGGCAACGCCTGGTGGTCGCCGCGCGAGCTCAGGCAGGCCCTCGAGCTGACCACGCCGGTCCTCGTGCTCGCCGACAACCGCCGTCTGGCGGCGCTGGGCGACAGTGACATCCGGGTGGTCAACCTGGATGCCGACCACGAGCGCCGGGCCACGGCGCACCCCGACGCACCGCTGCCCTCGGCAGCTGTGGCCGAGGACGACCCGGCCGTCGTCCTCTTCACCTCGGGGACCTCGGGCCGACCCAAGGGAGCGGTGCACACCCACCGCAACCTGTGCTCCGTGCTCGGCTTCCACCGGCACAACGACGTGCTCGCCGCGACCTTCGGTGACCCGGTGGCGCCGCACGACAAGGTCTACCTGCTGGCGATGCCGCTCTTCCACATCGGCAGCCTCCACAACCTCGTCGTCCCGCGGCTGGCCAACGGCAGCGCCGCGGCGCTCCACCTGGGGGCCTTCGATCCCGCCCGGGTCCTCGAGCTGGTGCAGAAGGCTCGGGTCACCCACTGGGGCGCCGTGCCGACGATGGCCAACCGGTTGCTCGCCTTCGACGGCGTCAGTGACTACGACACGTCCTCGCTCTATGCGTTCTCCCTCGCCTCGGCGCCCTCCTCGGAGGCGTTCAAGAAGCGGTTGCGCGAGCACCTGCCCTTCGCCGGGGCGCTCGTCGACAGCTACGGCCTCACCGAGTCGTGCACGGCGGTCGCCGTCGCCACGCCGATGGACCTCGCGGACTCCCCCGGCACGCTCGGCTCGCCCGTGATCGGCGTCGAGATGCAGGTGCGCGATGCACTGAACCGTCCCCTGCCCGCCGGGGAGGAGGGCGAGATCTGCGTCCGCAGCGCCTACAACATGCTCGGCTACTGGGACAACCCCGACGCGACGGCTGCCGCCTTCGACGACCAGCGCTGGCTGCACACCGGCGACATCGGCACCATGGACGAGCAGGGCCGGATCCGGCTCTCCGCGCGCCGCTCCGACCTGATCATCCGCGGTGGGGAGAACGTCTACCCCGCAGAGGTCGAGGGCGTCCTCGCCGAGCACCCCTCCGTCCTGGAGTGCGTGGTGATGGCGGTGCCGCACGACGACCTCGGCCAGGAGGTCGCTGCCGTCGTCGTGGCGAGGGGCCCCGTGGACGACCGGGCCGCCCTGGAGCGCAGCCTGCACGAGCACGCCTCCGCCGAGCTGGCGCGCTACAAGGTCCCGACCCGCTGGCGCATCGCCTCCGAGCCGTTGCCCCGCAACGCGACCGGCAAGGTCGTCCGCCCCGCTGTCTCCCCCTGACGAGCAAGGACCCCCCGTGGACCAGCACACCGTGCCCGACGTCTTCACCCCCGGCACGATCGGCCCGTTGCGCCTGCGCAACCGGACGATCAAGGCCGCGACCTACGAAGGGCTGAGTCACCGCGGGCGGGTCACCCAGGACCTCATCGACTTCCACGTCGGCTATGCCCGAGGCGGGGTCGGCATGACCACGCTGGCCTACTGCGCCGTGGCGAAGGACGGACGCACCGACCGGCACCAGCTGCTCTGGACCGACGAGGCGAGGCCGGGCCTGCGCGCGCTGACCGACGCGGTCCACGAGCACGGCGCGGCCGTGTCGGCGCAGATCGGGCACGGTGGCCCGGTCGCCGAGTCCCGCGGCAACCGCTCCCCCGCCCTCGCCCCGAGCCGGCGGGTCAACGTGATCGCGATGAACACCTCCCAGGAGGCGACCGTCAGCGACCTCGAGCGGATCGTCGAGGCCCACGGCGAGGCGGCCCGACGCGCCGTGGAGGCCGGCTTCGACGCCGTCGAGGTGCACCTCGGACACAACTACCTGGCCAGCTCGTTCCTGAGCAAGCTGCTCAACAGGCGCACCGACGACTACGGCGGCAGCCTGCACAACCGCGCGCGGTTGGCGCGCGACATCATGCGCTCGGTCCGTGACGCGGTCGGTGACCGGATCGCGATCGTGGCGAAGATGAACATGGACGACGGCGTGCCCGGCGGCTTCTGGCTCGACGAGGCGATCCCGGTCGCCCGGTGGTTGGAGTCCGACGGCACCCTGGACGCGCTGGAGATGACCTCCGGGAGCTCGCTGCTCAACCCGATGTACCTCTTCCGGGGCGACGTCCCACTCGAGGAGTTCGCGGCTGTGATGCCCCAGCCGATCAAGGCCGGGGTCAAGCTGGTCGGGCACCGCCTGCTCAAGTCCTATCCCTACCGGGACGGGTTCCTGCTCGAGGACGCCCGCCAGATCCGTGCCGCCGTCGACCTGCCGATGATCCTGCTGGGAGGTGTGACCGACCGAGCCACGATGGACACCGCCATGGCCGACGGGTTCCAGTTCGTGGCGATGGCCCGCGCCCTGCTGCGCGAGCCCGACTTCGTCAACCGTCTCCGGGCGGACGCCGGCGCCCGTTCGCTGTGCATCCACTGCAACAAGTGCATGCCGACCAACTACACCGGCACCCGCTGCGTGCTCGTGGACCGCGGGAGCACCCGCTCGGCCGGGTGGGGCAAGCCCGAGAGCTATGCCGCAGCCCCCGCGGGCGACGCCGGCTGAGCAAGGCACGAGACTGGGTGAGATCCCGCTCCTCCCACGGCCCCCGAGCCCCGACCTCGTTGTGAAAGGTGTGCCCCGTGGTGCTGGTGGTGGGCGCGATCGGGGCCTTCGTGGCGTGCACGGTGGGTGGGCTCGTCGGTTTCGCGAGCTCGCTGCTGCTGCTGCCGGTCCTGCTGCTGCTCGACGTGCCGCTGTGGGAGGCGGTCTCGCTGAACCTCGCGCTCGCCGTGCTCACCCGGCTGCCGTCGGTCATCGCCCTCCGGAGCCACGTCGACATCCGCCGGACCGCGACGATGCTGGCCGGCACGGCGCCCGGGATCGGGATCGGGCTGCTCCTCGCGGACGCCGTCCCCACCTGGTGGCTCGAGCTCCTCGCCGGTCTGGCCGTGCTGCTGAGCGGACTCTTCCTTCTCGGGGCCCGGTCCTCCGACCGCGCCCACCGTGCACCCGGCCGCGCCGCCACCGCGATCGCGGGAGCGTGCAGCGGCGCCCTCGGGGTGACCACGAGCCTCAACGGGGTCCCGCCCGCGGTGCTGCTGGCCCGCAGCGGCGCATCCGTGCAGACCCGGCTGGGCGACCTCAGCACCTTTTTCGTCGTGGGCAACTGCCTCACCATCGCCGCGATCGCTGCGACCCGCGGGCTGCCGGTGACGGACGGCTCGTCGACCGTCGCCGTGTGGCTCGTCGCGGGCATGCTGGGCAACGTCGTGGGCCTGCGTCTCGCGGGCTCCGTGAGCCAGGGCCTGTTCGACTCGCTCACCATCTGGCTCGTGCTGCTCAGCGGCACCGGCTCCCTCGCCGGCACCGCCCTCGACCTGCTGCAGGCACGGTGACCCGGTCCACCGTCAGCGGGTCACCCTCGCGGCGACCCGGCCGACCTGGGGGACGCCGCGCGCGCTGGTGACGCGCGCCGCCAGGCGACGTACGACGCGACGACGACGACGCCGAGCAGCACGGACCAGCTCGGCACCCCGGCCGTCCACTCCGTCACCGCCTGCTGCGCCGTGTACTCCACGTCGGTGAGGTCCCCGACCCCCAGCGAACCGGTGAGCCCGGCTGTCCCGTCGAAGCGCAGGAAGACCACACCGACGGCGATGAAGAGGAGACCCGACACCAGCGAGGTGGTGTGGACGCGCAGACGTCCCCACGACACGGTGCGGCCGCGCAGCCACCGCCGACGTCCCAGGTCGAAACGGTCCCAGGCCAGGGCGAGCACGAGCAGCGGCAGGGCCATCCCCAACGCGTAGACGGCGAGGAGCAGACCACCCTGCACCGGTGACTCCTGGGTCGCCGCGACCGTCAGGATGGCGCCGAGCACGGGGCCCGAGCAGAAGCCGGCGAGCCCGTAGACCGCTCCCAGCAGCAACGTGGATCCCCACCCGTCACCGCCCCGGGCCGCGAGGGCTGACTGGAGCCGCTGCGAGCCCGGGACGCTGAACCCTCGGCCGAGCAGCTGCACCACGCCGAGGCCGATGATGGTCCAGCCCGCGACGGCGATGAGGAGCGGGCGGTGCCCGTAGAACAGCGAGGAGGCGGCGCTGGCGCCCGTGCCCAGGGGCACCAGCGTCAGCAGCAGCCCGAGGTAGAAGACCATCGTGCGCGCGACGAGGGCTCGCCCGCCGGCGAAGGCGTAGGCGAAGAACGACGGCAACAGCAACGCGCTGCACGGCGAGAGCAGGGCGAGCACGCCGGCCGCCAGGGCAGCCAGGATGCTGACGTCGCTCACGACGCCGCGTCCGCGGCCGCCTGCTCGATGGCCTCGCGGAAGACCTCCACGGGCTGGGCCCCGATCACCGGCACACCGTTGATGACGAACGCAGGGGTGCCGGTCACGCCGATGGCCTGGCCCTGGGCGAAGTCCTCCGCCACGGCGCGCTTGGTGCCCGGCGCCTCGAGGTCCTCGAGGAACTGCTCCACGTCGAGGCCGAGGTCCTCCGCGATCGCGACGACGTACGCCGTGTCCAGACCGCCGCTGTTGGGCGGGAGCTGATCGGCGTACAGCGCGTCGTGGAACTCCCAGAACCTGTCCTGCTGCGCGGCGGCGCGACCGGCGAGCGCGGCCGTCGTCGACTCGGGTCCGAGGTAGGGGAAGTCGCGCCACTCGATGCGTAACGTCCCGTCCTCGACGTAGTCCTCGATCAGCTCGGGCTCGGTGTCGCGGGCGAACTTGCCGCAGAACGGGCACTGGAACTCGGAGTAGGCGATCATCACGACCGGCGCGTCCACCTCCCCGAGCGCTGTGGGGTCGTCAGCCTCGCGGCGTGCGAGCGCCTCCCAGGCCTCGTCGGTGCCCCCGTCGGTGCCCCCGTCGGTGCCCGCCGGCTGGCCGGCGGGTGACGACGACGTCGTGGCGGGTCGGGTGTCCTCGTCGTTCCCGGTCAGCAGCACCACGACGAGCGCCACCCCCGCAGCGAGGGCGACGACGACGGGGATCAGCGGGCTCTTGCGGTTCTCAGGCACGGGTCATTCCTCCGGTCTGGGCGTGGGACGGTGGGACGGTCGGGCACGCGGCCTCCCCGCGCAGGCGGCCGCGGAGGGCCCAGCCGAGGAGCAGCACGGCGGCGGCCTGGAGCAGCGGCTGGACGGGCTCGAACCACCGGATGGCGCCTGCGCTGCCGAGGGCGACCAGGACCAGCTTGTTGCAGACCGGGCACCCGACGGCGAAGTAGGTCAGCGCGCCGCCGATCCACCCACGACGTCGGGTCGCGGTGTGCTCCGGCTGCTCGGGAGCGCGCACGTAGGTGGCGATGAGCAGCCCTCCCAGCGCGGAGGACACCAGCAGCGACGGCCAGGCCCACCAGGTCGGCGGGATCTCACGACCGAAGACGGGCGTGTCGATGAGGTCGGTCGGGACGGCCACCACGAGCACGAGGGCGACGGCGGCCACCCCGGCCACGCCGACGCGTCGAGCGGGCCAGGCGAGCAGCGTGCGCACCGCACCACCGCTCACGGGCTCGCCTCGACGGGCAGGCCGGCGCTACGCCACTCGAGCATGCCGTCCTCGAGACGCCGCGCCGGCACCCCGGCGGCGTCCAGCAGCCGCACCGCGTCATGAGCCATCACGCAGAAGGAGCCCCGGCAGTAGGTGACGACGTCGTGGGCCCCGCGCAGGGAGGGTGTCCCCTCGGCGAGCATCCCGAGCGGCATGCTCCGCGCCCCCGGGATGTGACCGGCGGCGTACTCCTCGGGTGGACGCACGTCCAGCAGCAGGAGGGAGCCGGCGGTCAGGCTGGCGGCGACCTCGGCCTGGGAGACCAGGCGCACGTCGTCGGAGCCCGGCAGGTCGAGGTACGCCGCCAGGGCCCGCTCGACGTCGGCCGACCGGGACCGGGCGACCGTGCGCATCGCGGCGTAGAGGTGGAGGACGTCGTCGCCGGCGAGCCGGTAGTGCACCTTGGTGCCCTCGCGGCGCGTCGCGACCAGGTTCGCGAGCTTGAGGACCTGGAGGTGCGCCGAGACCGTGCTCAGCCCCATGCCGGCCGCTCGGGCCAGCGAGTCGACCGTGCGCTCACCCTGGGCCAGCAGCTCCACGAGCTGGAGCCGCTTCGCGCTGCCGAAGGCCTTGCCGACCACCGCGAGCTCGTCGAAGACCTGGTCGCGCCGCTCGTCCATCTCCACCACTCCTCCAAAGATCTTTGGAGAAAGATAGCCAGGTCGGCGCGGGAAGTTCAAGCCGAGCCGCGTCAGCCCGCCGTCATGGTGCCTCTGCCGGCACGAAGTCCGACTCGACGAGCTTGGCGAACCTGCCCAGCATGTACTTCAGCCCGAGCGCCATCATCGGGTCGGTCAGCTTGTCGAGGATGCCCGGCGCGCGTCCGGTGTCCAGGGCCATCGTCCACTCGACCGACGTCCGCCCGTCGCCCAGGTCGGTCACCTGGTAGTCCTCGGCGAAGGCCCGCGCCCCCTTCTTGGAGGCCTCGTTGAAGCGGAAGGCCATCCGGACGCCGTGCTCGTAGGCGATGAACTCCTCGTAGCCCACCATCTTGAACCGCATGTGGACGGTGCGCGTCGAACCGACCTCGAGAGGGAAGCCCGAGGTCCACTCCACCCGCGTGATCGGGATCGCCCAGGCCACCCAGGCCTCGGCGTCGTGGAGGACCGCGAACACCCGCTCGGGAGTGGCCGCGACCTCCACCCGGGCTCGGTGGAGGGTGGGCGCGGTGTCGAAGAACTCGACACCCACCTTGTCGCACGAGACGGTCATGAGGTGCTCCTTCGTCGGTCGGACAGCGGGATGAGGAGGGGCGCGACGAAGGTCTCGAGCATCGCTCGCTCCACGTCGTCGGTCTCGGCAGGCATGGCCAGGAACGAGATGATGCAGCGCAGCAGCCAGGCCCCACGCAGCTCGATCTCGGCGAGCGACCTCACGTCGCTGTCGAGCTCCCGGGCCAGTCCTGTGGTCATGGCCTGCAGGAGCTCCGAGCTCTGGCTCACCGCGATGGGGATCGCCAGGTTCTCGGGCTCGAACCACACGGCGAGCAGGGGGTCGTCGCGGACGGCTGCGATGCCTCCCATGATCAGGTCGACCATCGCCGCGACTCCCACCACGGTCGGTCCGGGCGCCACGACCTCGGCGATGCGTCGCGTGGCCCGGTGCACGTAGCCGAGGCGGAGGGCGTCCCGGTTGGGGAAGTAGCGGTACAGCGTGGCGCGCGAGCACCCGGCCTGGCGGGCGACGTCGATCATCGTGGCCCGTGACACACCGTGCTCCGCGAACGCGAGCCCGGCGGCGTCGAGGAGGTCGTCCATCGCCGCCTCCGCCACCGCACGTCGTCGCCAATCCTTGTGAGACACATCGCAGAGCATGCCTCACATCAGACCCGCTCCGCGAGCCTCCCGGTGAGTGGGACGCCCACGACCCGGCGCTCACCTCGTCCTCCAGTGTGACGGAGCAGACACCCCACACTCGAGGAGCAGCAGTGAAGCCACGTACCTCCCCCGGATCCCGGTTGGCGGTGGGCCTCGTCGCGGGCGCCCTCGCCCTGACCGGGTGCGCCAGCTCAGCGTCGAACGAGGACGAGTCCGGCCCGTCCGGGTCCTTGACCACGGCGGAGATCTACACGACCGGGGTCGTGAACGTCGACTCGGACGCCGGCGACCCCGTCCGGGGTGGCACCCTGACGGTGGCCGACTTCGGGGAGCCCCGCTCGCTGAACACGACGCTGACCTACGCCAACGGCGCCACGGGCGGCAGCGCCCTCGCGGCCGTCTACGACACCTTGATGCGCTACGACTTCGAGACCGACACCTTCGAGCCTCAGCTCGCCGAGTCGCTCACCAGCGAGGACGACACGACCTGGACCCTCAAGCTCCGTGACGGCGTGAACTTCAGCGACGGCACGCCGCTCGACGCGGACGCCTTCCTCAGCAACCTGGAGTACTACCAGGCGGGCTACGGCTACCAGTTCCAGCTGCTGCTCGGCAACATCGCCGAGGTGAAGAAGACCGACGACCTGACGGTCGTGTTCACCATGCGCGGCCCGTGGGCGAAGTTCCCCAACATGCTCGCCCAGGGGCCCGGCATGGTGATGGCTCCGGCGTCCTACGCGGATCCCGAGAACTTCCAGCCCATCGGCGCCGGGCCCTTCACGCTCGACCACTACTCGCCCGGTGAGGAGCTGGTCCTCAACGCCAACCCGGACTACGTCGACGGCGCTCCCTACCTGGACGCGCTGCGGTTCATCTGGATCGGGGCCGTGGACGACAACCCCCGTTACGACGCCCTCCAGAGCGGAGACGCGGACACCGCTCTGCTGCGTGACCCGCTCGTCATCGAGAAGGCGCGCAACGACGGCACCAGCGGCATGATGTTCTCGACCGGTCTCGGCACCGCGCTGATCATCAACATGCGCGAAGGTCGCCCCGGCGCCGACCTCAAGGTCCGCGAGGCCCTGAACTACGCGTTCGACCCGGTGGCCTACATCGAGCGCACGGGCGGGGGCGCAGGTCAGCCCACCAAGGCCATCTACTCCGAGTCCTCGGCGTGGCGCACGGACGTCGAGCCTCCGGCCGCTGACCCCGAGAAGGCGAAGGCGCTCCTCGAGGAGGCCAAGGCCGACGGGTTCGACGGCAAGATCAGCTACACCTACGGCGCCGACCCTGCCTCGCAGAACGAGGCGGTCACGTTGAAGGCGACCTTCGAGGCGGTGGGCTTCGAGGTCGAGCTGGTGCCGCTGCGCAGCGTCGCCGACCAGGTGCAGAAGCTCTACATCGACCACGACTTCGACCTCGCCATCGGTGCGTCCTCGCTCATCGACGTCGACCCCTACGCCGGCCTGTCCGCCGTCCTCTTCAGCCAGTCCGGGGCCAACAGCAGCGGTTACGCCAGCCCCGAGATGGATGCCCTGCTCAGCGAGCTCCGGTCCGTCACCTCGCCCGAGGACGGCGCCGAGGTCATGACCCAGATCCAGGAGCTGTGGTACCAGGACATCCCCGGGATCGGGATCGCCGGCAACGGGACGTTCAGCCCGTGGAACGACGACGTGCACGGCATCACGCCGACCACCGAGGCGCTCCTCCTCTACGACGAGGCCTGGAAGTCGTGACCTAGACCCGCGCCATCGACGACGACGCCCCCGAGGACCCAGGTGGTCCTCGGGGGCGTCGTCGTCGTGCACGGTCCGGTCGTGTGCCTCACACCGCTCATCGGCGCGGATCCGGGCACACGACTCGAAGGTCAGCGAGCCCGGTCTGCCACGCGACGGGTCAGACCGCGTAGCCCGGCGCCACGCGCTGCCACGGGGTCGCGCGCTCGATCTGCGCAGCGAGCGAGAACAGCGTCGACTCCTGGCCGAGGTCGGCCGCGAACTGGACGCCGATCGGCATGCCGCGCTCGTCGGTCGCGAGCGGCAGCGACATCGCGGGCATGCCGGTCACGTTGAAGATGCTGGTCCAGGCCGAGAAGACGGCGCCCAGGTCGTAGATCGTCTCGGGTCGCGTGGTGTCCAGGCGACCGAGCGCGGGACCGGGCTGGGCGAGGGTGGGCATCAGCAGCACGTCGTACGTCGTGAAGGCGGTCCCGACCTCCCAACCGATCTCCTGGATCCGGCGCAGCGCGCGGTGCACGTCGGTCCCGGTGAGGCTGCGGTAGTGGTCCAGCAGCACCCGGGTGAAGGGTTCGACGTCGTCGTCGTGCAGGTCTCGGCCCAGGGTCCGGAGGCGGTCCTCGACGGTGACGACCAGGTCGGCCCCCATCAGGACGCCGGAAGCGGCCCCGACGTCGGCGGCGTCGAAGGCGGGCACCATCTCCTCGACCTGGTGGCCGAGCTCCTCACAGAGTCGTGCGGTGGCGAGCACCGCATCCAGGCAGCCCCGGTCGGTCTCGATGCCCCCGCGCTGTGTCGTGGCGACGCCGATCCGGAGCCGACCGGGATCGCGGGTGGTGGCTTGGAGGAACGTCCCGGCCGGGGTGGGCGCCCCGAAGGCCTCCCCTGGCAGTGGGCCCGCGCTCACGTCGAGCAGCAGGGCGCTGTCACGCACGGTGGTCGTCAGCGCGTGGTGCACCGACACCGGGGCGGCCAGCGTGCCGGGGTCCGGAGACCCGGTGATCCGGCCCCGACTCGGCTTCATCCCGAACAGGCCGCACATGGACGCGGGGATCCTGATCGATCCCCCGCCGTCACTGCCGTGCGCGATGCTCACCATGCCGGTGGCCACCGCGGCCGCGGACCCACCGCTGGACCCACCGGCCGAGCGGTCGAGGTCGTGCGGGTTGCGGGTCGGGCCGAAGAGCTGGGGTTCGGTGCTGGGGTTGAGCCCGAGCTCCGGGGTGTTCGTGGTGCCGAGCACGACCATGCCGGCGCGCTTGTAGCGAGCCACCAGCTCACTGTCGCGGGTCGCGAGACCCTCCGCGAACAACCGGCTCCCGCCGGTGCTGGGCAGGCCTGCGACCTCGGTGCCGAGATCCTTGACGAGGACCGGCACACCGGTCAGCGCGCCCGAGGGCAGTCCCGCCTCCACCTCGGCGCGAGCCTGGTCGAAGCGGGTGCCGACCACGGCGTTCACGGTGGGGTTGTGCGTCTCGATCCGGGTGATCGCCTGCTCGACGGCCTCGCGCGCGCTCATCGCACCCGTGCGGATCAGCTCGGCGAGACCCATCGCGTCCGGGGCAGGCTCAGGGGCGGCGCCGGGGGTCTGGTGGGTGCTCGCGTGACTCATGCGGATCCTTTTGGAGCGTGCTCGTCGGGGTGGTGGCAGGCGACGAACTGTCCCGGTGACAGCTCGCGCAGCTGCGGCTCCTCGGCACTGCAGCGCTCCGTCGCCAGCGGGCACCGGGTCCGGAAGCGGCACCCCGACGGCGGGGAGAGCGGCGAGGGCAGCTCGGTCGCGGTCGCCGCCTCGGGCAGCGACCCCCCGTCCGCACCGGGGACCGACGCCAGCAGCATCCGGGTGTAGGGGTGCAGCGCCCGGGTGTCGATGATCGTCGAGGGCAGGACCTCGCAGATCTTGCCGAGGTAGAGCACCATCACGCGGTCGCTGATGTTCTTGACGACCGACACGTCGTGGGCGATGAAGACCAGGCTGAGGTCGTACCTGGTCTTGGTCTGCTCGAGCAGGTTGAGGATCTGGGCCTGCACGGAGACGTCGAGGCTCGAGACCGGCTCGTCGCAGATCAGGACCTGCGGGTCCATCATCAGTGCACGGGCGATGCACACCCGTTGGCACTGCCCACCGGAGAGCTCGTGAGGTCGGCGCCCGCCGACCACGTCGGGGTTCAGGCCGACCGCGAGGAGCACCTCCTTCACCAGGCCGTCCCGGTCGTCGCCGTCGTAGCCCCACACGGCGAGCCCCTCCGCCACCAGGTCATTGACCTTGCGACGCGGGTTGAGCGACGAGATCGGGTCCTGCAGGATCAGCTGCATCCGGGCTCGGGCGCGCCGCAGCTCGCGAGGCCTGAGGCTCGTGAGCTCGCGGCCCGCGAGGCGGACGTCTCCCGACGTGGGCCGGGGCAGCTGCATGAGGGCCCGTCCGGCGCTGGACTTGCCACACCCGGACTCCCCCAGGATGCCGAGCGTCTCGCCGGGCAGCACGTCGAAGCTGATGCCCGACACGGCGTGCACGACCTGCCCCCGTCCGACGGGGAACTCCACCACGAGGTCTCGGACCTCGAGCACGGTCTCGGCGCCGGGGCGCAGGTGAGCGGTACCGGTTCCGGCCATCAGTGCTCTCCTCCCTCTCCGGGGGATGTCGTCGTGGGCCCGGCCGGGGTCTCCACCCGTACGCCGAGCGGGTGGTGGCACGCCACCCGGCGGGCGTGGTCGCCGGCCGGGGTGTGCAGCATCGGCGTGCTCGAGCGGCAGACGTCGGTGGCGAACCCGCAGCGCGGGGCGAACGCGCAGCCGGGTGGTGGGTTCGCCATGTCGGGGGGCTGGCCCTCGATCGTGCGCAGCAGGGTGTGCGGAGCGTCCCTGAGGTCGGGGATCGAGCCGAGCAGGGCCTCGGCGTAGGGATGCCGCGGCTCGGCGAAGATCTCGCGCGTCGCCGACACCTCGGACACGCGACCGGCGTACATCACGACGACCCGGTCGGTCCGGCCGAGGACCGCCGCGAGGTCGTGGCTGATCAGGATGGTCGCCATCTGGCGCTCGGCCGCGATCGAGGCCAGGAGGTCCAGGATCTGCTTCTGCACCGTCACGTCCAGCGCCGTGGTGGGCTCGTCGGCGACCAGGATCTTGGGGTCGCAGCTGAGGGCGCCGGCGATCACGACGCGTTGGCGCATGCCACCGGAGAGCTCGTGCGGGTACTGCCGCATCCGCCGCTCGGGCTCCGGGATGCCGACCTGGCCCAACAGCTCCACCGCTCGGCTCGAGGCCTGGCGACGGCTGAGGCCCAGGTGCAGCCGCAGCGGGTCGCGCAGCTGGGCGCCGATCGTGCGCACCGGGTTGAGCGAGGTCATCGGGTCCTGGAAGACCATGGCGATCTCGGGACCCCAGAGCCGACGTCGCTCGCGCGGGCTCATGGCGTGCAGGTCCTTGCCCGCGATGCGCAGGCTCCCGGTCACCGTCGTCGTCGGCCCGTCGGAGACGAGGCCCATCAGCGTGCGGCCGAGCACGGACTTGCCGGAGCCGGACTCGCCGACGAGGCCGACGGTCTCACCCGGTGCCAGCGACAGCGAGACGCCGTCGACGGCACGCACGGCGCCGCGCGGGGTGTGGAAGACGGTCCGCAGGTCGTCGACCTCGATGGCGGGGACACTCCGGGGACCGCTCACAGCTTGCCGCTCCTCGGGTCCCAGCGCTTCTGGGCCTTCTCGCCCAGCAGGTTGAACGAGAAGACGGTGAGGAACAGGAACGCTCCGGGCACCAGCAGGATGAAGGGATGCTCCGTCAGCGTCTCACCCGCCTGCACCTCGGCGATCATGTTCCCCCACGTCGGCTCCGGGGCCCGGATCCCCAGACCCAGGAAGCTCAGGGAGGCCTCGGCGACGATGAGGCCGGAGATGACGAGCACCGACATCGACATCATCGGAGGCAGGACGTTGGGCACCACCTCGCGCAGCATCGTCCTCGTCCGGGTCGCACCGATCGCCCGTGAGGCCAGGACGAACTCGCGTTGCGAGAAGGCGATGGTGTTGGCCCGGGCGAGCCTCACCATGGTCGGGATCGTCAGCACGGCGAGCGCGAAGGCGACGTTGCGCACGCGCGGGTCGAGGACCGTGGAGAGGACGATGAGCAGGATCAGCGGCGGGACTGCGAGCAGGGCGTTGGTGAAGATCCCGACCACGGTGTCGGCGCCACGGCGGTAGAAGCCGGCGAGCACACCGATCACGCCCCCGACGACGGCACCGATCGAGACTGCGAGCAGCGAGATGGTCAGGGACGCCCGAGCGCCGTAGATGGAGCGGGCGAGCATGTCGAGCCCGAAGCTGTTGGTGCCCAGCGGGTGGTCGAGGAACTGCATCGGGGGCAGGTAGGTCGGCTCGGCCAGCGTCGTGGACACGTCGCTCGACTCACCCAGCGGCAGCCACGGGGCGAGGAGGGCGGCGGCAGCGAGCAGCACCAACCAGGTCGCGGCCATCCAGACCAGCAGGTCGCAGCGCCGGCCCCGCAGCCCCCAGATGAGCCGGTCTGCGCCGACGTGGGTGACGATCGCGCCGATCACCACCAGCGGCAGACGCGCCTGCGTCGTCAGCAGCGGGCTCAGGCCCAGCACCAGCATCGTGGCTCCGACGACGAGCAGCACAGTGCCGCGAGCCACCAGCCGGCCCCGGGCCGGGACGGTGTCGGGGACGGTGTCGGGGACGGGGTCGGCAGTGGTGCCGGTGCCCGCGGTGGCAGTCGGGTCCTCAGACGTGAGCACGACGGGTCCTCGGGTCCAGGTAGCCATAGGTCAGGTCGATCACGGAGTTGATGAGGACGTAGAGGAGCGCGATGACCAGCGCCGCGCCCTGCACCATGGGGAAGTCCCCCTGACTTGCCGAGCCCACGACCAGCGAGCCCATGCCGGGCAGGGCGAAGAGGTACTCCACGATGACCGTGCTGCCGATCAACGTGCCGAGGCTGAGACCGAGCAGGGTGATCAGGGAGAACGACGACGGACGCAACGCCTCGACGACCATCACCCGCCACGGCGGCGCGCCCTTGGCGCGGGCCGCCAGGACGAAGTCCTCGTGCATCGTGGTCGCCAGGTCGTTGCGCAGGATCCGGGTGAAGAGCGCCATCTCCGGGAGCGCGATCACGATCGCGGGCAGGATGGCGTGCTCGAGGTTGCCACCGACGCTCTCCGAGAGCCGCACCCACTGGGCGCGAGGAAACCAGCCCAGACCGGTCACGGTGATCATGATCAGCAGGAGGCCCATCACGAACGACGGCACGGAGAGGACGGCGAACATCGTCGCGCCGATCGCCCGGTCCACCAGGCGACCCTCGTAGTGCGCCGAGAGCATGGCCAGCGGGATCGCGAGGAGCAGGGCGATGGTGAGGGCCATGACGGCGAGCTCGACGCTGACCGGCAACGCCGCCACGATGCGGTCGAAGACCGACAGCTGCGGGGGGACGATGGAGCTGCCCAGGTCTCCCCTGACGGCGCCCCCCAGCCAGTCCACGTAGCGCTGCCAGATCGGCTGGTCGAGACCGAGCTCGGAGCGAAGGGCGGCGTAGTCCTCCGCCGGGCGTCCCGGGCCCAGGATGGCGGCCGCCGGGTCTCCCGGCAGCAGCGCCACGAGCAGGAAGACGCCGAAGCTGACCAGTCCCAGGACGGCCGTCACCTCGGCAAGCTTGCGCACCAGTCTTCGCACAGCGGTCCTCACAGGGTCTCGGTTGTGGGAAGGCTAGGGCCGCTTTCGACCCCGCTCGACCAGCGGTCCCACTCACCGGAAAGACCCGCTGCAGGGCTCGTGCGAACCGTTGCGGAGCCGATCACCGCCAGGCGCCCACAGCGCTGCCGGTCGCGTCGCGTCCCGGCCCGGCGGACGGCCGAAGAAGTCCGCCAGTCGCGAGTAACCCCCGGGCCCCTCCCGTCGTTGTCCGGCCGTGCCTCTACCTCGCCTGCTGCTTCCGCTCCTCGCCTGCGTCCTGGCCCTCACGGCGGTGCCCTCGGCGCTGGGCAGCCCCTCGGAGAGCTACCTGGGCCCGCACTTCGGCAACGGCAGGCTGCCGGCCGAGTGCATCACGGACCGGGACCCGATCAATCCTGACAACCTCTGCTACCACATGAAGGTCGGGCTCAACGCGCTCGATTCGCCCAAGGTGGACGTGGACGTGCTGATCCCGGTCTCGCCGGCCGCCGAGCGTGACATGCGGGTCGCGACCCAGGCGGTGCAGATGTGGGACGACGGGTTGCACTACCTCGCCGACCAGATGGACCTCGAGTGGCTGTCCGAGGGCTTCGAGATGGACGTACGCACGCGCCTGGTGCCTGTGGACGACAACAGCATCCCCCTCGACCCGGTCAACCTGGTCGACCCCGAGATCATCGTCATCGTCTCCAACCCGGTCGGCGGCATCGGCATCGGCATCGACCCGACCGCCTTCGGCGGCGAGCTCGGCCTCTACGACGACCAGGGGCTGCCCTGTGCCGAGGTCGCCAACCCGTTCAGCATGGATGCGTGGGAGGCGAGGTCCGGTTTCGAGCAGCACGGCGGCGAGCCAGGCGGCGTCTTCGTGCAGGACTGCGGCGGCGTCGGAGGCAATGTCTGCTTCGCCGTCAACGGCGCGGTGGACCCCGTCCCGGGGCTGAGCGACTTCTTCCCGCTCTTCGAGCTCGTCAGCCACGAGTTCGGCCACTGCCTGACGATCGGCCACGTCGGTGACGGTGCGGACGGTCCGTGGGGCCCGACCCCGACCAACGACATCATGGCCTACAGCACCGACCCGCCGTTGGTGAACAAGTGCGTCTCCACGCTCGACGTCGAGGGCTTCGCCCTCCGGATGAGCAACTACCTCGACGTCAACGGGGACCGCGTGGTCGACGGCCGCGATCGGCTGAAGCCCAACGACGTCGCAGGTGATGGCTTCAGCTCCTTCCAGGTGCAGCACCCGGCCGACCACGCCTACGCGTCGTCGACCGGTGACGCCCGAGACTGCCCGCAGCCCGACGTGTCGCTGGTCCCCGGTGCCGAGGGCGACTTCATGCCGAAGGCCGTGAGCACGAGGAGGCCGCAGCTGAGCGTGGGGTCGGTCGTGCGCAAGCAGGGGCTCCTGACGGTCCGCGGCACCGCCCGGCGCGTGTCACGTCAGGCGCCGCCGACCTCGACGTCGGGCGGCCGGAGCGACACCTCGGGAGACTCGGTCTCGCCCATCACCGACATCACGGGCGTCAAGGTCAAGGTCTCCAAGACCCACCTCGACGCCACGATGGAGGTGGGTCGGCTGTGGCCGGTCATGTACGGCACCTCGCCGGTGGCCTACAGCCTCACCATCGACGGGCGTCGTCTCGACTCGTTCATCCCCACGGGCGCCACCGACGGTCAGCCGGTGGTCCTGGACAACGGCACCGGCTACCTCCTCCCGGCCGGCACCGCCACGTGGGACGCCGCCGCCGACACGGTCCGCTTCCACGTCCGGCGCGACTACCTGGCCGACCAACAGCTCCGGGCGCCCTACAACGTCTATGGCGTCACCGGCTACCACGCGCGGACCAACGACTGGATCGCCACCGACGACGTGGCACCGGACAAGCGCGACCTCGATGTCGCCGGACCCCGGATGGGCCGCGAGGTCCGCGACGCCCCGGTGGCCGCGAAGGTCACCTCCACGACGTACTCCGGCGGCAGCGGGACGTTCCTCCCCAGCGACTCCACGCTGGGCGTGGGCCTGATCAGCGCGGTCGACAGCCGTGACTACGTCACCGTGCCGATCGCGCTCCAGTCCTCGGTGCTGGTGACGCTGAAGGGTGACGGCAACGCCGGCCTCGGGCTGACGGTCGGCGGTGGCTCGTCGCAGCAGGTCATCGAGCACGCGGATCCCGACGTCCTGCAGGTGCTGGTTCCCTGGGCCCGGCGTGACCTCACCGTCACCGTCGACCCCCAGGAGGTCTACGCCCCCTCGTCCTACACCCTCACCGTCAAGCGGACCAGCGTGATCGCCGACCGCGACCGCGACGGCGTGCCGGACATCGCTGACAACTGCCGCAACGCCAAGGGTCCGAGCACCGGGGCCGGCTGCCCGGACTCCGACGGCGACGGGATCTTCGACAGGCTCGACCGGTGCCCGACGGTCGCCGGGACCGGCGCCGACGGCTGCCCGACTCGCGCCGGCGAGAAGGTCGTGGCCTACCTCGACGGCAGGTCGGTCGACTCCTTCAGCGTCGTCACCCGCCACGGGGCGGACCGATTCGTGCTGGCGACGAAGGTCGGTCGAGGCAAGCACACCCTGAAGATCAAGTGGTTCGACGCCGGCTCGCTGGTCAAGGTGGTCAGGCGCACCCTGCGCTGAGCGACGACGACCCGTTCCGCCCCGCGCAGCGGGTCAGGCGAGGAACGCCGCGATCCGCTCGTGGTAGCCCTCCGGCTGCAGGAGGAACGAGTCGTGGCCGGACGGTGAGCTCAGCTCGGCCAGGTCCACCTCGACGCCGAGCGCTCGTCAGCTGGGCGGCCATCGCGGCCGACTGACGGGAGTCGAAGCGCCAGTCGGAGTCGAACGACGTCACCTGGAAGCGCGTGCGTGAGGAGGCCAGCGCGTCGGCCGTGCCCGGGTCGGCGAACGGGTCGAAGTAGTCGAGCAGCCGGGTGAGGTAGAGGTAGGACAGAGCGTCGAAGCGGCCCAGGAAGACGTTGCCCTGGTGCTGCAGGTAGTGCTCCACCTCGAAGTCCGCCCCGAGGGACCAGTCGTCGCCGCGCGAGGTCCTGCGGTGGCCGAACTTGGTCTCGAGCGAGGCCGCGGAGACGTAGTTGATGTGCGCCATCATCCGGGCGACCTTCTGGCCGCGCCACGGGAAGACGCCCTGCTCGACGTAGCGACCGTCGCAGAAGTCGGGGTCGGACATGATCGCCTCCCGGCCGACCGCGGAGAACGCGATGTTCTCGGGCGTCAGCCGTGAGGACGCGGCCACGACGACGGCCCGGTCGATGACGTCGGGGGCGTCGATCGCCCACTGCAGCACCTGCATGCCGCCCAGCGATCCGCCCACCGCGGCGTAGAGCCTCTCGACACCGAGGTGCGCGAGCAGGCGCCGGTGCACGGCGACCAGGTCGGTCATGTGCAGCATCGGGAAGTCCAGCGCGTACGCCGCTCCCGTGGCCGGGTCGGTCGACAGCGGGCCGGTGGTCCCCGAGCAGCCGCCCAGCAGGTTGGCCGAGATGACGAAGAAGCGGTCGGTGTCGACGGGCTTGCCGGGACCGATCAGGTTGTCCCACCAGCCGCGCTTCTTCGAGCCGAGGTGCAGCCCGGCGGCGTGCGCGTCACCGGTGAGGGCGTGGCAGACGAAGACGGCGTTGTCACGCTCCGGCGACAGCGTGCCGTAGGTCTCGTAGACGACCTCGACGTGGTCGAGGCGCCCTCCGCCGCGCACCCGCAGCGGGTCGTCCTGGGAGGCCAGGACGACCCGCTGCGACTCGACGTAGCCCAGGGTGCGTGGGGGCATCACCAGATCACCCGAGGGGTCGCCCGGGGGGTCACTCCCGGGTCGCCCGCCCCAGCCCGGTCCGGCCTGGGGTCACTTGCTCGCCTGGAGCGCCTGGGTCACGTCGGCGATGATGTCGTCGACGTGCTCGATGCCGATCGAGAGCCGCACCATGTCCTCGGGCACGCCGGCCGACTCGAGCTCCTCGGGGGTCAGCTGGCTGTGCGTCGTGGTGGCGTTGTGGATCGCCAGCGTCTTGGTGTCCCCGATGTTGGCGAGGTGGCTGATGAGACCGAGCGAGTCGATGAAACGGCGTCCGCCGTCTCGTCCCGACTTCAGCCCGAAGCTCAGCAGGCCGCCGTAGCCCTTGCCCGTGCCGATGCGGTCGAAGGTCGCCTTGTGCGGGCTGTCGGCCAGGCCCGGGTAGCTCACCCACGACACGTCCTCGTGCGACTGGAGGAACTGCGCGACCGTCAGCGCGTTCTCGCTGTGCCGCTCCATGCGCAGGTGCAGCGTCTCGAGGCCCTGCAGGAAGAGCCAGGAGTTCATCGGCGTGATCGCACCACCCGTGTTGCGCAGCAGCACGGTGCGGGCCCGGATGATGTACGCCGCCGGGCCGGCCGCGTCGGTCCACACCGCGCCGTGGTAGGCCGGGTCGGGTCGCGTGAGGCCCGGGAACCGGTCGGCGTGCGCCGCCCAGTCGAAGTTGCCCGAGTCGACGATGACGCCGCCGATCGAGGTGCCGTGACCGCCGATGTACTTCGTCGCGGCGTGGACCACGATGTCGGCACCCTGCTCGAACGCGCGGACCAGGTAGGGCGTGGGCGCCGTGTTGTCCATGATCAGCGGGAGACCGAGCGCGTGCGCCGCCTCGGCCCAGGCGGCGATGTCGACGACGTTGATCTTGGGGTTGCCGACGGTCTCGCCGAAGACCAGGCGGGTCTTGTCGTCCACGAGCGCGGCGAGGTCCTCCGGCTTCTCGGGGTCGACGAAACGCACCTCGATGCCGAACTGGGGCAGCGTGTGCGCGAACAGCGCGTAGGTGCCGCCGTAGAGCGTGGACAGCGCCACGATGTTGTCGCCGGCGTAGGTCAGGTTGAGCACCGCATAGGTCGTCGCGGTCGAGCCACTCGCCACGGCCAACGACCCGACGCCGCCCTCCAGCTGGGTCATCCGCTGCTCGAAGACGTCCTGGGTCGGGTTCATGATCCGGCTGTAGATGTTGCCGGGCTCGGCGAGGCTGAAGAGGTTGGCCGCGTGCTCGGTGTCGTTGAACACGTAGGACGTGGTCTGGTAGATCGGCACGGCCCGGGCGTTGGTGGCCGGGTCGGGCTCCTCCTGACCTGCGTGCACGGCGAGGGTCTCGGGGCGGTAGGTCATCCGGGTCTCCTATGAGCGATCGAGGCCGCGGCGCGGCACTCACGAGCCTAGGCAGCCGCGGGTCGGCGCTCTCGCCCCGTTCACCTGTCGAGCAGCACCGTCGCCGAGGCAGGGCCGCACCCACCCCCTCACTCCGGGCTGAGGCCCAGCACGACGGCCAGCAATACGGCGAAGAACACCACCATGACGGTGGTGCCGAGCCCGAGGGCGAAGGCCGGCAGCGGCGAGCCCGTGCGCATCGCCTTCTCCACGCGGGCCCAGCGCACGAAGGCGAGCGCGGTGACCAGCCCGCCGAGGAGCAGCAGCGCGACCACGACCACGGTGCGCAGCCACCGCTGGTCCGGCACCCCCAGCGAGTGGAGGGCCACGGCGCCGGCGAAGAGCGCCAGCGCCGTCCGCACCCAGGCCAGGAAGGTGCGCTCGTTGGCCAGGCTGTAACGAGGGTCCGGCTCCTCCCCCTCGGCGTAGACCCACCGCGACAGACCGCCCCGTGGGGCGCCCGGACCCTCCATCTGCTCGTCGCCGGTCAGGGCGCGAGGACGAAGTCGGCGACGAACTCGGCCAGCCGGGGGCCGAGGTCCTCCTGCAGGAAGTGACCACCGCCCGCGAGCGTGAGGTGCGGCTGCCCGGCGGCACCCGGCACGTTCTCGCGGAACCAGCGGTCCGCTCCCTTGGTGACCGGGTCCTGGTCGGAGAAGAGGGTGAGGAACGGCTTGGTCCACTGCGACAGGACGGCGCGCGCCTCGACGTTCGCGGCGGATGCGGGGTCCTCGGGGGTGATCGGCACCAGGGTCGGGAAGATCCGTGCGCCCGCCTTGTAGGTGTCGTCGGGGAACGGCGCGTCGTAGGCCGCCACGACCTCGGGGGTGAGCGCGGTGACCGTGGCGAAGTCGACCAGCGTCCCGGTGGCGAAGTCGGGCGTGGTCTGCGAGAAGTCGAGCCAGGCGAGGAAGGCCGGCGTCGCGCCCTCGTGACCCGTCGGCAGACCCGTGTTGGCGATCGTGACCCGGGCGAAGCGCTCCGGGTGCTCACCCACCAGCCTCAGCCCGATCAGCCCGCCCCAGTCCTGGCAGAAGAGCGTGATGTCGGTGAGGGCGAGCCGGTCGAGGACGAGGGTGCGCACCCACTCGACGTGACGTGCGTAGGTGTGGTCCGTGCGCTCGGTCGGCTTGTCGGAGCGCCCGAAGCCCACCAGGTCGGGGGCGATGCAACGCATCCCGGCGGCCACCAGCCCGGGGATCATCGTCCGGTAGAGATAGCTCCACGAGGGCTCGCCGTGCAGCAGCAGCACGACCGGCCCGTCCGCCGGGCCCTCGTCGAGGTAGTGCATCCGCAGCGTGCCTCCCTCGCTGTCGGGCACCTCCGCGTAGTGCGGGGCGAAGGGGAAGCCCGGGAGGTCGTGGAACCTCTCGTCGGGGGTGCGTCGTACCTGCATGGTGTCGTCTCCTGGTGTCGATGCGGCGGTGGGGATCAGCTGGTACGACGCTCGCGCGCGGCCGGCATCCACTCCGTGCCGGCGGTCTCGTCGATCCTGGCGAGCAGCCTGCTGCCGACGGGCTCGACGAGCGCGAGGTACTGCTCGGTGCGCTCAGCGCCGAGGCAGCGCCAGGCCCGCTCGGTCAGCAGGTCGGTGCGTGCCTCGATCCGCTCGCGCAGCGCGAGACCAGCGGCGTTGACCCGTCCGTCCGTGGCGAGTCCCCGACCCTCGAGGTCGGCCAACGCCAGCTCGATCGCGGCGTCGTCCGAGCCGCGGCTGCGGGGGATCCACCCCTCGGGGTAGTTGAGGAGGGCGTTGTGCAGCAGTCCTGCTTGGGTGGCGCTGATGTCCTCGGCCGCCAGGATGGCGAAGTGCGTGTCGCCACGCCACTCCCGGATGCAGTTGACCGCCAGCCAGGCGGAGAGCAGCGGGTCCTCGGGACGGGCACGCTGGCGGTGGGCGGCGAAGAGCACCCGGCCCGACACCGGCAACGCGTCCGCCGCCTCCCACAGTGGCTGCGCCAGGTCGGCGAGCCCGTCGCAGATCTCGGGGGTGAACTCCCGCAGGCCGCGTACGACGGCCGTGTCGCGCGCCGCCGCGATCTCCTCCCACCCGGTGCACCCCTCGGCCAGGGTCATGGACCACTCGATGAAGAAGGGGCTGATCGAGTAGAACGCAGCCGCGACCGCCTGGTGGCCGGCCGGCGCCAGGGGCGCTGCCCGACTCACGATGTAGCTGACGCCGCCGTTGTCGATGCCCAGGGCGGCATAGCCCTCGAGTGCCGCCGGGTCCCAGTAGATCCACCCGACGAGCCGGTGCGAGGCGAAGGACGCCCGCGCGCTGAGCGTGCTCCAGTCACGGTCCGGGGCGGTGTCGCTCATGCGTGCGTGGCGCGTTCGAGGACCTGGTGCACCATCTCGCGGGCCACCATCGGCCCGGCGTTCTGGTTCTGACCGGTGACCAGGTTGCCGTCGACGACCCAGTGGTTGGCGAAGGGGTCGCGGAAGCGCGTCGCGGACTCGAAGACCGCTCCCATCGAGCGCAGCTCGGTCTCGGGGTGCATCGGCGTGGAGGTGATCTTCAGCTCGCGCACCTGCTTGTCGGTCACGGCCGTGATCTTGCGCCCCTCCACCAGCGGACGACCGGACGGGGTCGTGGCGTTGCGCAGGCCCAGCGGTCCGTGGCAGATCCCGCCGATCACCAGACCGGCCGTGTTGGCGGCCGTCACCTGGTCGGCCAGCGGCTGGGACACCCCGAAGTCGAAGGCCGCCCCCCATCCGCCGGCGAGGTAGATGAGGTCGTAGTCGGTGATGTCGACGTCGCCGATCGGCCAACGAGTCACGGACCAGCGAGTCGAGGACGTCGTCGGCGAGGTAGCGGTCGTCGGCCGCGCTGCGCAGGACGGGCTTGAGCGACAGCGGGTCCACGGGGATGACGCCGCCCAGCGGGCTCGCCACGTCGACGTACATCCCGGCGTCGAGGAAGTAGTAGTACGGCACGGTCAGCTCGCGAGGCGATAGACCCCGGTGGGCTTGCCGTCGCTCGAGCCGGTCGTGGTTGGTGGCCACCACCAGGGCACGTCGCCCCGGTGCGCTCGAGCTGCTCGTGGCCGGGGTCCTCGGGGTGCATGCCGAAGCGCTGGACCAGGCGGCGCAGGGCACGGGCAGGGGGTGGCGGGGTGGCTCTCACGGTGGTTCGCTCCGGATCGGCGGGCGGCATAGGGCCAGGGTTGGTGGCGCTGCGGGCACGCAGCGGCGCTGCTCCTCGGCGAGGCGGACCCGGAGGTGCGCGAAGACGGAGGCAGCGCTCGGGTCGTCCCACCGGTTGACCGCCTCGATCGGGTCGGCGTCGAGGTCGTAGAGCTCCCACTGGTCCGGCAGCGGCACGCATGCGGTAGCTCCGGACCGGCCGAGCCCGTTGGCAGCGAGGTGACGGCGTGCCGGGCTCGGTCCAGGTGGCGGGGTCGTCGAAGGACCGGACCAGCTTCCACAGGTGGTCGTCCCCGCCCGTCGGCCGCGCCCACCCGGGCGACGACACCCTCGAAGTTGGAGCCGACGTGGGCCGCCACCTGGATCCGCAGCGGTGGCGGCGGGTTGCCCGTGCGCCCCAGGCGGCGGGCGAGGCCCGACAGCCCCGTGTCGCCCTCGAGCATGTTGTCGCGCGTCATCAGGTAGACCGCCCGGCTCGGGTCGGCGGCGGCCGGGTCCGCGACCAGCGGCATCAGGTCGTGGCCGGGCAGCGGGTGCACCTCGGTGAACCGCTCGCGCAGCGTGTCGGCGATCGCGTCGACGTCGAGGCCGGCTGCGGACAGCAGGGTCGGGACCAGGTCGACGTGGGAGGTCGGGACCTCCGACGACCTCCGCGGCCGCGGTCGCGCCGGCGCCCACCCGCGCGATGATCGATCGGGACGCGGGTGGCCTCGTCGTAGAGGTTGAACCACTTCTGGTGCAGCCCGCCGTGCGCGCCGAGCAGCTCGCCGTGGTCGGACGTGCGCACCAGGACGGCGTCGGTGCGAGCCCCCCTCGGTGACCGCCCGGCGTACGCGGTCGAGCGGGGTGTCGACCTCGGCGTGCAGGCGGTAGTAGAGGTCGCGGTACTGCTGGGCGTTGGTGCGGTAGATCCGGGCGATGGCGGACGGCGGACCGTAGGCCGACGGGTAGGACTCCCGGAAGGCGATCTGCGCGGACGGCTTGAGGGAGAGGTCCTCGTTCTGCGTCGGCGCCTCGGTCACGTGCGGCGGGTCGAGCGGGCCGGGCTTGATCGGCATCCGGCGCACCCACGCCGGGAAGAGCACGATGTCGTGGGGGTTGACGAAGCTCGCCACCAGGAGGAACGGACGCAGCGCCTCCGGCATCTCCGGCCCGACGGCGTGCGTAGCGGTCATCGAGCCAGGCGACCACGCGGTCGGCGATCAGCGGGTCGCGACGCAGTCCGCTGTCGGAGATGCTCGCGCCGTGCGGCTCGGGACCGACCCAGCCGGAGAACCCGTAGGGCCCGAGCGGGTCCGCGTCGAGATAGGCCTGCACCGCCTCGGGGATGACCTCCCCGTCGTCCGTGTTGGACTCCCGGCGCCGCCCCTCGGCGTCGTGCAGGTCGGCGTGGCTGATGTGCCACTTGCCGTCGTAGTGGGTGTCGTAGCCGGCGGCGCGGAACCAGTGGCCGAGCGTCGGCACCTCGCCCTCGGGCAGCCAGCGCATCCGCGAGTCGTCGGCGTCCTTGCCGAGCCCGTCGGTCTGCGTGACGCCGTGCACGTCGGGGTAGTGCCCGGTGAAGATGGTCGGCCGGGACTGGGCACGCACGCCAGCGAGCCCGTGTAGTGACGCTGGAAGGAGACACCGTGGTCGCGGAACCACTGCGTGCCCGGCAGGGTGCGGGTCGCGCCAGCGGGCCAGCTCGACCGGTTCGTAGGACGGCGCCGCCCGCTCCTCGTCGGTCATCAGGATGACGATGTCGGGGCGAGCCTCGCCGGTGCTGGTCATGCGCGGTCCGTGACGCGCAGGTGGTCCTCGAGGCCGGCCAGCAGCTCGACGTTGGCACTGCCGATCTTGCGCGCGACGACCTTGTCCAGGAGGCGGCCGGCCCTGGTCTCGACCTCACCGCTCAAGGTCACCCGCGTGCTGGCACCGGTCCCGGCCGCGGCGAGGGTCCAGGTGTTGGCGGCCGAGCGCACGATGGCGGGCAGGCCCTCGATCGTGTAGCCCAGCTCCTGCAGGGGCTCCCAGGCGACGATGGTCTCGCGCAGGGCTGCGCGCCCCACCTGGACCCGGCGCACGGCGCCGAGGCCCGACGGCGCCTCGGTCAGCAGGTTGCTCTGGCTCACGCCGCGTCCCCACCGCGCCACGTCCTCGAAGTGCGCGAGCGTCGCCCACACCGTCTCGATCGGGACGGGCAGGGTGATCGTGCTCGAGGTCGTGGCCATGGTGCCTATCTCTATCATTTGGCAGTGGTTTTGCCAATAGTTGTTGACATCCCACCTGGCAGTTCCTACCGTCGTCGCCATGGCGAACCCCGATGAGCTCCCCGGCCCCACCGCGCCCTCGGGCGCCGCCACGATCGGCCGGACGTTCGCCGACTCGACGCCGCACTTCGCACCCCCGCAGCGCGCGCGCCAGGGCGCCCCCAACATCGTCTACGTGCTCTACGACGACCTGGGCTGGTCCGACTTCGGCTGCTTCGGCTCCGACATCGAGACCCCGACCGCGGACCGGCTCGCCGCCGAGGGGCTGCGCTACACCAACTTCCACGTCACGCCGCTGTGCTCGCCGACGCGGGCCTGCCTGCTGACGGGACGCAACCACCACTCGACCGGCATGGGCATGCTGCCCAACTTCGCGATGGGCTACCCGGGCTACACCGGGATGCTGCACAAGTCGACGGCGACGATCGCCGAGATGGCCCAGACCCAGGGCTACTCGACCTTCGGGGTCGGCAAGTGGCACCTGACGCCGATGAACCAGTTCACCGGGGCCGGCCCGTTCGACCAGTGGCCCGTGCAGCGCGGGTTCGACCGTTACTACGGCACGCCCGACGGGATGACCAACCAGTGGAAGCCCGACCTGATCGAGGACAACCACTGGGTCGACGTCCCCGAGACCCCCGACTACCACTTCACGCCGGACATCATCGACAACGCGATCTCGATGGTCCACGACCACCGCAACGGTGACGCCGAGAAGCCCTTCTTCCTCTACGTCGCGTTCTGCGCCCCCCACTTCCCCCACCACGTGCCGCGCTCCTACGTCGACAAGTACGTGCCGGTGTTCGAGAAGGGCTGGGACGCCACCCGCGCCGACCGGATCGCGCGGCAGAAGGCCCTGGGCCTGATCAGCGCCGAGACGCCGCTGCCCGAGCGCAACCCCGACGTGAAGGCCTGGGACGACTACGCCCCCGACGACCAGGCCGCCATGGTGCGCCTCCAGGCGGCGTACGCCGGGATGGTCGAGCACACCGACGAGCACCTGGGCCGGCTGGTCGCGACGCTCGAGGAGATGGGCGAGCTGGACAACACCATGTTCGTGCTCTTCAGCGACAACGGCGCCAGCCAGGAGGGTGGCGAGGCCGGCACGATGAACGCGATGAAGTTCTTCGCCGGCTACGACACCGCCGAGGAGGAGCTGGCCGAGGTGAGGGCCCACCTGGACGACATCGGTGGCGAGGAGTTCGTCAACCACTACGCCACCGGCTGGTCCATGGCCGGCAACACCCCGCTGAAGCGGTGGAAGCAGGACACCCACGGTGGCGGCGTCCGCTCCCCCCTGATCATCCGCTACCCCGGCGAGATCCCCGACGCGGGCGGCGTGCGCCGCCAGTTCCACCACGCCATCGACATCACCCCGACCGCCCTCGACGTGGCCGGGATGCAGCTGCCCGAGCACGTCAAGGGCGTGGCACAGAAGCCGGTCGAGGGACTGAGCATGCGCTACACCTTCGCCGCCCCGGACGCACCGACGACCAAGACGGTGCAGTACTTCGAGATGAACGGGCAGCGGGCGATCTGGCAGGACGGCTGGAAGGCCGTCACCCACCACGAGCCGATGCTCGGCCTCGTGTTCGTGATCTCCGGCGAGGCCGAGAAGCTGACCGACTTCGACGCCGACCAGTGGGAGCTCTACCACCTCGACACCGACTGGAACGAGGTGCACGACCTCGCCGCGGCCGAGCCGGAGCGGTTGGCCGCGATGGTCGAGCTCTGGTGGGAGGAGGCCCGCAGCCACGACGCGTTGCCCCTGGGAGCGATCATCGGCGGCATGGAGGGCGAGATCATCCACGGCCGCTACGGACAAGGTCCCTGGGGCGCCTGATGCCTGCTCGCTGGACCCTCTACCCGGGCCGCGGCCGGCTCCCCGACGCGGTCTCGCCGGACGTGCGGGGACGATCGCACACCATCGGGGCCCAGGTGCTGCTGCCCGACGGAGCGGACGGCGGCGTGCTCATCGCGCACGGCGACTCCGTGGCGGGCTACGCGCTGCGCATCGACGGCGGCCGCCTGGTCCACCACTACGTGCACCGCCGGCGCGCGACGACCACCACGTCGTCGTACGACGTGCCCCACGGCCGGCCGGTCCACGTGCAGGCGGTCGTCGCACGGTCAGGGGCAGGGGCCGAGGTCACCTTGATGATCGACGGCGCCCCCGCCGGGGCAGGGTCGATCCCGGAGATGTCGCGGGCGCGGACCGGCTACACCGGTGTCGACGTCGGCTGCGACCGCGGCCTGACCGTGGGCGGCTACCGCGCACCGGCCCGCTTCACCGGCCGCCTGTCCCGCGTGGACGTGGAGGGTGCCGACGACCAGTGGCTCGACCACGCCACCGCCCTCGAGATCGAGGGCGCGACGCAATAGCTGGTCGCGAACGGGTCGCTCAGCCGATCACGACGCGGTGCAGGTCGCTGCCGAGCTCGACGCGACCGGAGAAGTGCGGGGCCGCGAGCGCGCGCCACTCGTCCTCGGTCCCCGGCACGAGCGCGGGCACGTAGTGGGTGAGGACGAGCGTGCCGACCCCGGCGCGCTCGGCTGTCTGCGCAGCCTGCTCCACCGACGAGTGGTAGTCCAGGATGTCCTGCAGCCGCGGCAGCGGGATGCCGGCGAGGGTGTCCTTGCGGATGGCGGTGATGACCAGGGCGTCCGCACCGGCGCACAGGGCGTCCAGCGTCTCGCACGGGACGGTGTCGCCGGCCAGGACGACCGCGACCCCCTCGTGCTCGATCCGGAAGGCGATCGTCGGCTCGACCGGCCGGTGGTCGGTGACGCCGACCCGCACGACCACGTCGCTCTCGTCCCAGACGACACCGGAGGTCGCCTCGTGGACGCTCACCGTCGGCGGCCCCTCGATGTCGGCGTGGTGCCGGGTGCGGTAGCCGATGTCGGGGGCGAGCGAGGTGAGCAGCGCGTCGACGAGACCCTGGGTGCCGGGTGGGCCGACCACGCGCAGCGGCGACGGGGCGAACGAGGTGATCCAGCGCGTGGTGATCACGTCGTTGAGGTCGGTGACGTGGTCGCTGTGGAGATGGGTGATCAGCACCGCGCTCAGCGCGCTGGGACCGGTGCCCGCCCCGGCGGATCGCATGACCACACCACGGCCGGCGTCGACGAGGAAGGTCGCCCCGCCCGCCCGCACCAGCGTCGACGGACCGGCTCGCTCGGCGTCCGGCAGGGGGCTCCCCGTCCCGAGCAGGGTGATCTCGATGATCAGGACTCCCCGGTCTCGGAGGGGTCGGTCGAGTCGCCGCCGCCACCTCGCGTGTCGGGCCGGATCGCCGCACGCGGCGCGGGCCCGTGCTCGTGCTCGTGCTCGTGCTCGTGCTCGTCCAGGCCTCGTGCCTGGCCTCCCCGACCTCGTGCTCCATCTCCTCGAGCTCCGGGAAGCGCTGGTGCACCACCCGGCGCCACAGGATCCAGCCTGCGAGGAGCACGACCAGCGCGAGGACGAGCCAGCGGAAGCCTTCCTCGAGCACGGTGTTCACCGTCTCGATGTGTGCCCCTGCACGGACCCCGACGAACGTCCAGACCGCGACCCAGATGGCAGCGCCCGCGATGTTGGCGAGCAGGAAGCGGCGCCAGGCCATGTGCGACAACCCGGCCGAGATGCCGTTGAGGTGGCGCATGATCGGCAGGAAGCGCGCGGCGACGACCACCTTGGCTCCGTGTCGGTCGAAGAAGACCTCCACCTTGTCGAGCAGGGTGTTGGTGACGCCGAACCGGCGCCCGATGCGCAGCACGACCGGTCGTCCGCCGTAGCGTCCGAAGGCGTAGCCCAGGTTGTCGCCGAGGATCGCCGCGACGAAGGCCGCCGCGACGACGACCCGGAGGTCGAGGACGCCGGAGACGGTGAAGAGCGACGCCACCACCAGGGTCGCCTCGCCGGGCATGGGGATGCCGAAGTTCTCGATCAGCACCGCGAGGAAGACCGCGAGGTAGCCGTAGTCCTCGATGTAGGGGGCCACCGTCCCGAAGACGCCTGGAAGATCGTTCATCTCAGCAGTAACCTTTCCTGGCGTGCCGGTCGCAGCACGAGCCTTCTCTCCGGAGACTAGGCCAAAATCGGACTAGTTGTGTCAAACTCGTGCCAAAAGTTTTGCCAGGGACCGCGCCGATGTCCAGCCGGTCGTCACGCCGCCGCGGCACGGCCCGTCTCGGCCCGGATCGGAAGGACGCCCTCATGACCTGCTGCACCCCGTCATCGGCTCGGGTCATCGGCCGGGTCATCGGCCGGGCGGGCCGCCGTGGAGACGGCCCCCCCGTCGACGTCGCCGTCGACCGCACGCGGTCGGGACGACGCGCTCGTGACGCACCTGCCGGGAGGCGCCTTCGTGATGGGCGAGGACAGCAGCTGGAGCTATCCCGCGGACGGCGAGAGCCCGACGCGGGAGGTCGACGTCGATGCGTTCACCCTCGACGTGCACGCGGTCAGCAACGAGCGCTTCGAGGTCTTCGTCGGGGCCACCGGCCACCGCACCGACGCCGAGGCGCACGGCTGGTCCTTCGTCTTCGGCGGCCTGCTCCCCGACGACTTCCCCGACACGCGCGGCGTCGCCGCGTCGCCGTGGTGGCGCGAGGTCCACGGCGCCGACTGGCGCCACCCCGAAGGGCCCCACAGCGACCTCACCGGACGCGCCGACCATCCCGTGGTCCATGTCAGCGCCCGCGATGCGGCTGCTTTCGCCGCCTGGGCGGGCAAGCGCCTGCCGAGCGAGCCCGAGTGGGAGTACGCCGCCCGCGCCGGCACCTCGACGCCGTTCCCCTGGGGTGAGGAGCTGGAGCCGGACGGCGAGCACCGCGCCAACGTCTGGCAGGGCACCTTCCCGACCACCAACAGCGCAGCCGACGGCTACGTGAGCACCTGCCCCGTGCAGGCGTTCCCCCCCAGTGCGTTCGGCACGCACAACATGATCGGCAACGTGTGGGAGTGGACGGCCTCTCCCTGGGACGGTGATCGGGTGCTCAAGGGCGGCTCCTACCTCTGCCACGCCTCCTACTGCCGTCGCTACCGACCGGCGGCCCGCAGCCGGGCCTCGCTGGACAGCTCGATGGGCAACACCGGCTTCCGCTGCGCAGGAGATGACACGTGACCACGAAGCCCGACGGGCGCACCGCCCGACGCGACCGCAACACCGAGGCCGTGCTCGACACGGTCCACGACATGTTCGTCGAGGGGAACTTCTCCCCCGCCGTCGAGGAGGTGGCCGCCCGGTCCGGGGTGTCGCTGCGTTCGGTCTACCGCTACTTCGAGGACACCGAGGAGCTGCTGCGGATGGCGATCGAGCGCCGCATCGTGCTCGTCGACGAGCTCTACGTCCTGCGCAGGATCGGCGAGGGCACCCTGCCGGCCCGGATCACGGCCCTGGTCAACCACCGGCTCGTGCTGCACGGCAAGCTCGGCCCGACGGTGCGCGCGGTGATGCAGCGGGCGCCGTACTCCGAGCAGATCGCCGCCCAGGCGCGCCGCCGTCGCGCCATGCTCAGCGACCAGGTCGCGACCCACTTCGCCGACGAGCTCGCCGCCCTCGGCGAGCCACGGGGCTCCGAGGTCGCAGCCTGCATCGACGCCCTCTGCGAGTTCGAGGCGGTCGAGCTCCTGCGCGTCCAGCGCGGCCTCTCGGTGACCCGGACCCGGCAGGCCATGGTCACCGGCGTCACGGCCCTCCTGCGCGACTGAGTCCGTCGCCCCGGCGCGGTGATCACGACTGCTCGGGCAAAACTAGTGACACACCGCGTGCCACTAGGTTACCGTCGATCCACATTCCGAGGTGGAGGACGACGACGTGCCCGAACGCAGCGAGAGCACCTCTTGCCCTCTCCGGATCGCGCCCTCGTCGCGACGCACCGACGGGCGCAGGGCCCGAGTGGAGGCTGGTCTAGCCGCAGTCGGTCCCCCGCGTCACGAGTCGGGGCCTGGCGCGTTGCTCCACCGGGACCCCGACCGTCGCAGGGCGGCGGCGCCGTGCACGGATCAACCCGCCCCCCGGGCGGCAGAGCCTTCCACCAGGCCAGCGTTCACTCGCTCTGGCCCATCGTCAGGAGCCCGACAGTGATTCCGACCCGCAAGGTCCTCGTGCAAGCGGCCTCGGCCGCCCTGGTGGTCGTGCTCACGGCGTGTGGTTCCCAGCTCGACCCGAACACGGTGGCGCTGGCCAACGGCGCAGGCGCCGGCACCACGGGGGGCACGACGACGCAGACCACGACCGGCTCCGGCTCGGCTCCCCTCGGCTCCGTGCCCGGCAGCACCGGCTCCGACGGCAGCACCGGGTCGGTGCCCGGCACCGGCACGGTCCCGGGCACGAGCACGGGCACGGGGAGCGCCCCCGGCACCGGCACCACCGCCGGGGAGGGCGCCAACCCGGGCGGCCCGGCGGTCGACGAGGAGAACTCCTCGAGCGGCGCCGGTGCGGCGGGCTCGTGCGACGGGTTCGACAACGACCAACCGGGGATCTCGAGCAGCAGCATCGTGATCGCCAACGCCAGCGACGTGTCCGGCCCCTCCCCGGGGCTCTTCGAGCCCGGGCTCTTCGGAGTCCGCGCCTACGCCGCCTACTTCAACGCCACCTCGGACATCTGTGGCCGCAAGCTCGAGGTGGAGGCCATCGACACCAGGACGGACTCGGGCGGGGACCAGCAGGCCTACGCGAGGGCCTGCAACGACGCGTTCGCGGCCGTGGGGTCGGCCTCGATCTTCGACTCCGGCGGCGCTTCCACGGCCGACGCCTGCGGGATCCCCGATGTGCGGATGGTGTCCTTCTCCCGGGAGCGGGCCCGCTGCGCGAGCTGCTACGCCGTGCAGGTGACCTCCCCCGATGCGATCCCCAACGCAGGGCTCGACTTCTTCAAGAAGGCCGGTCCGGAGGCGATCAAGTCGACCGCGATCCTCTACATCAACGTCGGCGACCTCAAGGTCAACGCCGAGGCCCGGGCCAAGGCGGCCGAGGCCCGCGGCTACGACGTCAAGTACATCGCCGGCCTCGACGCCTCCGAGTTCAACTACGCGCCCTACGTCCAGCAGCTCAAGGACAAGGGCATCCGGTTCCTCCAGTTCGGCGGGTCGAACGCATTCGCCGTCCGGATGGCCCAGGCCATGCAGCAGCAGAACTACAAGCCGGACTTCTTCGTGGTCCTGCCCACGCAGTACAACCAGGACTACATCGACCAGGGGGGCGCAGCGGTCGAGGGTTCCTACGTGCAGCTGGTGCACCAGCCCTTCGGCTCGGCCAATCCCGAGATGCAGCTCTACCAACAGTGGCTGCAGCAGGTGAACCCGGGCGCGGAGCCCAGCACCACCGGCCTCTACGCGTGGTCGGCGGCCCGCCTGTTCGTCGAGAAGGCGATCGCCCTCGGCGGCAAGCTCACCCGCGCCTCGCTCATCGCCGCAGTCGCCCAGGAGCGGTCGTGGGACGCCAACGGTCTCCACGTGGAGCAGAACGTCGGCGGCAAGGTCACCGGGGAGTGCCAGGTCATCATCCAGCTGCGCAGCAGCACCTGGCGCCAGGTGTCGCCCGGGAAGTACCTGTGCAACGGGCTGACCGACACCCGGTGACGGCCCGGCACGTCTCACCCGACGATCGAAGCACATCTCACCGTGGAGGACCGCGACGTGGCTGAGCACCCGGAGAACGTCAGGTACGGCATCGTGGACCGCGCCTACGCCACGACCCTGGCGACGCTGCCCGCCGAGGACGACGGTCCCTTCTACATGCTGAACCTGATGCGCTACCGGGAGTGGGCGGACTATCCCGACGACCGCCCGCTGATCAGCGGTCGGGCTGCCGACGACCTCTACGCCCCCCTCGAGATCCTCCACGACCTCGGTGCCGAGGTCGTGCTCTTCGGCGACGTGGTCGACCAGCCGCGCGGTGACGAGGCCTGGGAGCGGGTGGCCATGGTGCGCTACCCGACGGCACGCTCGTTCTTCGAGATGCAGGCCCGCCCCGACTTCCTCGCCCAGCACGTCCACAAGGACGCCGGCATGGACCTGACGATCCTCGCGGTCTGCCACCCGGTCTCGGGCGCCTCGTCACCGGGACGCCGGATCGTCGTCGACCTCGTCGACGGCCCAGTCGATGACCCGGTCGACGGCCCAGTCGACGGGCCGGTCGACGGCGGGGAGCAGGTGCCGGACGCGACGCCCGGGCGCCTCGTCTTCCGCGTCGACGGGACACCGGTCGGTGACGGCCGCACCTGGTCGACGCTGGTCATCACCACGGTCCCCGACGACCGGAGCGCCGACGACGTGGTGCTGCTGGGCGGGTCGCGGAGCACCACGATGACCGTCGACACCTATCTGGCGGCCCTCCCATGAGCATCATGGACATCGCCGACGAGCTCTGGACCGGAGCCCGGCGGATCGAGGACACGCACCCCTTCTCCCTGCTCGGCGATGCCGAGGAGGTGGCCGACGGCGTCGCCTTCGTGCCGTCGTTCGCCAACGTCTCCGCACTCGCCACCGACGACGGGCTCGTGCTCGTCGACACCGGCAGCCCTCCCCTGGCCGCCCACGTCCACGCGACCGTGCGGGCGTGGGACCGCGCACGGCTCGACACCGCGATCTTCAGCCACGGCCACATCGACCACGTCTTCGGCGTCGGGCCGTTCGAGGAGGAGTCCGCGGACCACGGCTGGGCCCCGCCCCGCGTCGTGGGCCACGAGGCCATGGCGGCGCGCTTCGACCGCTACCAGCTCACCGCGGGCTACAACGAGGTGATCAACCGGCGGCAGTTCGCGATGCCCGACCTGCGGTGGCCGCGTGACTACCGCTATCCCGACATGACCTACCGCGACACCCTCGACCTCCAGGTGGGCGGACTCGACCTGCGCCTGACGCACACCTTGGGCGAGACCGACGACCACACCTACACGTGGGTGCCGGAGCGCAAGGTCCTGTGCTGCGGCGACCTGTTCATCTGGGCCTCCCCCAACGCCGGCAACCCGCAGAAGGTGCAGCGCTTCCCGATCGAGTGGGCACGGGCCCTGCGGGTCATGGCCGGCCTCGGGGCCGAGCTGATGCTGCCCGGCCACGGAGTCCCCGTGGCCGGGGCGCGACCGCATCCGCCAGGCGCTCACCGAGAGCGCCGAGCTGCTGGAGCACCTGCACGACGAGACCGTCGCGATGATGAACTCCGGGGCGCGCCTCGACGAGATCGTGCACACCGTCACGGGTCCGCAGCACCTGCTCGAGCGCCCCTACCTCCGCCCCGTCTACGACGAGCCGGAGTTCGTCGTACGCAACGTCTGGCGCCTCTACGGCGGCTGGTGGGACGGCGACCCGGCCCACCTCAAGCCGGCCCCCGCCTCGACGCTGGCGACCGAGCTGGCCAGCCTTGCGGGCGGTGCGCAGGCGCTGGCCGACCGCGCCCTGAGCGTGCTCGGGGCCGGGGACCAGAGACTGGCGGGGCACCTCGCCGAGCTGGCGTCCCAGGCGGCGCCCGAGGACGCCGGGATCCAGCGCGTGCGGGCGACGGTCTTCTCGACCCGGGCCGCCAGCGAGGCCTCGACGATGGCCCAGGGCGTCTTCTCCTGGGCCGCGCGCGAGTCCGAGGCCCGGGCCACGCCCCAGGCCTGACCCGGGCTCGTGGTCCGTGGGCCCTACGGGGCGAGCAGGAAGCGGGCCTTGAGGCAGTCGGGGTCACGCGCGGCGACCGCGGCGTAGGCGGCGGCCGCGTCCTCCAGGTCGAACGTGTGCGTGAAGAGGCCGCCGGTGTCGAGACGGCCGTGCTGGACCAGCGGCACCAGCTCGCCCCAGGTGCGGTGCACCGGTGCCGTGGTCATCCGCAGCGTGACGCTGCGGTAGACACCCATCAACGCCGGCAACGGATAGGGGTCCAGGTCGTGCACGCCGACCACCGACACGGTGCCTCCGGCCCGCACGGTCGCGAACGCGTCGTCCAGGGTCCTGTCACTGGCGACCGCGTCGATGACGGCGTCGGCACCGCGCCCGCCGGTGGCCGCCATCACGAAGTCGAGCAGCGGCGCGACCACCTCGACGGCGCCGGCCCGCACGGCCCGCTCGCGACGACCTGCGACCGGGTCGTAGGCGAGCACCTGTCCGGCTCCCTGGAGCAGGGCCGACCGCACGGCGCACTGGCCGACGGCGCCGAGCCCGAGGACCACGACGGTGCCACCCGGTGGGATGTCGGCACGCTGGGCACCGGCCCACCCGGTGCCCAGGTTGTCGGTGAGCAGGAGCGCCGCCTCGTCGTCGATGCCGTCGGGGATCCGCAGCAGCTGGAAGTCGGCGGCCGGGACGGCGAGCAGCTCGCTCTGGCCACCGCCGAGCTCACCGGACCCGAAGACCTTCGGTCCGCTCACGCAGGTCACCGGGTCGCCGTTCGCGCAGCCCACGCACTCCCCGCAGCCGGTCACCGACGCGACCAGGACGCGATCCCCGACGTGGAACCTGCGCACCTCGGCGCCGACCTCGACGACCACGCCGATCACCTCGTGCCCGACCGCGACCGGGTAGAACGGGAGGTCGCCGTCGTAGAAGTGCAGGTCCGAGCCGCAGATGGCGGCCGACTCCACGGCCACGACCGCCGCCCGGGGTCCCGGCAGCGTCGGATCGGGGACCGTCTCGACCGCGATGGTGGCCGGGCCGGTGACGATGACAGAGCGCATGACCGTCAACCTAGGACAGTTTACACTTCCTGGGAAGTGTGTACTCTCGGTCAGGTGCGCAACCCTCACGCGGGTCTCCCCTTCACGGCGTCCGACTTCTCCGACGAACAGCTCGCGGCCGCTCTCGACGACCTCTCGGTGCCCGCCCTCCTGGTCTCGTGCGTCCACATGAGCAGGCCCGAGGACCGCGCCGAGATCCTGGACGGCCCCCTGCGCCCGGCCGGCAGCTTCCTCAACGAGTTCCAGGGATTCATGCCGCCCGAGGACCAGACGCGGGCCCGCGCCCTCGCGCTCGGGGTCGTGCGGGACTGGCGCGATCGCGGCTGCCCGGAGCCGGAGCCGATCAGCACCGAGATGCTCAAGCAGCTGATGGAGTGGATCGTCGGTGCCGAGGTGGGTGACGACTACGTGCCGATGATGCTCGAGGAGCTGGGGCTCGACGGAGCCGACCGCCGTGCCGCGACACCGGCGGGCGGAGCCGCGGACCACCCGGTGGTGATCGTCGGGGCCGGGATGTCCGGGATCCTCGCGGCGATCCGGCTCACCGAGGCGGGCTTCCCGATCACGATCGTCGAGAAGAACGCCGGACCGGGCGGCACCTGGTGGGAGAACACCTACCCCGGCGCCCGCGTCGACGTCGGCAACCACTTCTACTGCTACAGCTTCGAGCCCGCCGACCACTGGACCGAGTACTTCGCCCAGCAGCCCGAGCTCCAGGCGTACTTCCAGCGGGTCTTCGACAAGCACGGCCTGGGCGAGCACACCCGGTTCTCCACCGAGGTCGTCGGCGCCGCCTGGGACGATGGCTCCGGCACCTGGTCGGTCGAGCTGGACGACGGCACCGTCCTGGAGGCGCGTGCGCTGGTCGCGGCGGTCGGGCAGATGAACCGCCCCGCGGTGCCCGACGTCCCGGGCGACTTCGACGGCCCGGCCTTCCACACCGCCGAGTGGGACCACGACGTCGACCTGACCGGCAAGCGGGTGGTGATGGTCGGCGCCGGAGCCACCGGCTTCCAGCTGGCCCCCGCGATCGCCGACCGGGTCGAGTCGCTGACCATCATCCAGCGGACCGCTCAGTGGATGTTCCCGAACCCCGGCTACCACGACACGGTCGGACCCGGTGTCGGCTGGGCGATCAAGCACCTGCCGTTCTACGGCCGCTGGTTCCGGTTCCTGATCTTCTGGCCCGGGTGCGACGCCGGACTGGCCGCGGCGAAGGTCGACCCGACCTGGGAGCCCCAGGCCACCTCGGTCAGCGAGGTCAACGACCTGGTCCGCACCATGTTCGGCGACTGGATCACCAGCCAGCTGCCTGATGACCCCGAGCTGGTCGCGAAGGTCCTGCCGACCTATCCACCCACCGGCAAACGCACCCTCCAGGACAACGGCAGCTGGCTGCGCACCCTGAGCCGGGACCACGTCGACCTGGTCCGCTCCGGCGTCGACCGGCTCGAGGCAGGGGCGGTGGTCGACAGCTCCGGCGGGCGCCACCCGGCGGACGTGCTCATCTGGGCGACCGGGTTCCGGGTCAACGACTTCCTGGTGCCCCTCGAGATCAGGGGACGTGAGGGCCATGACCTGCGCGAGACCTGGGGCTCCGAGCCGCGCGCCCACCTCGGGGTCACGGTGTCCGGCTTCCCCAACCTCTTCCTGCTCTACGGCCCCAACACCAACCTGGCGAGCGGTGGCAGCATCATCTTCGCCTCCGAGTGCGAGGTGACGTTGATGGTCGAGTGCCTGCGGATGCTCGTGGACTCCGGCAGCGACGCGATCGAGCCGACCCGAGCCGCCTACCAGGACTGGTACGACCGGGTGCAGGCCGAGGCGCGGACGATGGTCTGGGCCTCACCGCACATCGAGCACAACTACTACAAGAACGACAAGGGCGACGTCCACGGCCTCAACCCGTTCCGCCTGGTCGACTACTGGACCTGGACCCGTCGCCCCGACCCGGCCGACTACCAGCTCTCATGACCGCCCGGGACCTCAGCCGGGAGCGGATCCTGGATGCTGCCGAGGTCTGCCTGCGCCGCGACGGGATCCGGCGTACGACGGTCCAGGCGGTCGCCGCCGTGGCGGGGCTCTCCCGGGCCTACGTCTACCGGTTCTTCGCCGACAAGGCCACGCTCGTCTCGGCCACGCTGATCCGCCGGGACGAGGAGTTCTGGGACGCCGCGCACGTGCGGGTCGGCGCGGCGACGACCTTCTCCGCCATGGTCGCCGAGGCAGTCCTGATGTCGGGCGAGGCCCCCCTCGGCACGCTGGCGCTGACCCTTGCCGAGTCCGAGCCCCAGGCCTACGCCGAGGTGATGGGGACCTACGTGCACGAGGTCGTCCCCGGCCTCTCCGGCTTCTGGGTGGAGCAGCTGACAGCGGCCCAGGAGCGCGGCCTGGTCCGCGAGGACCTCGATGTCGCCGCCGGCGCGGAGTGGGTGATCCGGATCGTCGTCTCGCTCATCGGGGTGCCGGGCCTGGCGGTCGACGTCACCGACCGGGCCTCGTTGGTGGAGCACCTCGACGCGTTCCTCAGCCCTGCGTTCGTCCCTCGTGAAGGAGCCTCATGATGACCAGCCGCCTGGGCGGAGCCCGTCGCTTCCACCCCGACCTGCGGACCGCCTCCCGTCTCCTCCCCCGCACCGTCGTCACGGCGCGCTCCCTGACGCCCATCAGGAGGGTGGTGAAGCGGCTCCCTGACAACCCCGCCTTCGTGGAGACCCAGGTCTCCCCGACCGCCGCCATCCGGGTCCACCGCCCCGCGCAGGCGCCCCCGTCAGCACCCGCGTTGCTCTACATCCACGGTGGCGGGCTGGTGATCGGGAGCCCCCTCCAGGACGAGGCCATGCTCCTGTCGATCGCCGACGAGCTCGGCATCGTGGTCGCCACGGTCCGCTACCGCCTGGCACCCGAGCACCCGTTCCCCGCGGCGCGCGACGACTGCTACGACGCCCTGGCCTGGCTCGCCGGGCAACCGGGCATCGACCCCGCCCGCGTCGCGGTCGGCGGCGCCAGCGCCGGTGGCGGCCTCGCGGCAGCGCTCGCGCTGACCGTGCGCGACCGGGGCGGGCCGGCGCTGTGTCACCAGCACCTGGTCTACCCGATGCTCGACGACCGGACCGCGCTCCGCCCGGACCCCGACCGGGCCTTCCGTCGGCTCTGGAGCAACGAGTCCAACTACTTCGGCTGGTCGGCCTACCTCGGTCACGAACCCGGGCGGGCCGGGCTCGACCCGACCGCCTCGCCGTCGCGGTGCACCGACTTCACGGACCTTCCGCCGGCCTGGATCGGGGTCGGGACGCTCGACCTCTTCCAGGAGGAGGACCTTGCCTACGCCGCGGGACTCCGCGCGGCCGGTGTGCCCTGCAGCACGGTCGTGGTGCCCGGTGCGTTCCACGGCTTCGACGGCCTCGCCGGCACGTCCGTGGCGCGGACCTTCCGCACCGACCAGGTCAGGGCGCTGCGCGAGGCCTTCGGGATCTGACAGCGCCCGTTTCGCTCGTCCCCGGTCGTGGACGGGTCAGGTCAGGTCGAACTCGGAGAGGGTGATCTCCGACTGGATCCGGCGCCACGCCTTGAAGTTGCCCGGGAAGAGGAACGGCGCGTGACCCGACGACGTGCGGTAGTAGCTGTGGCAGTCGGACGCCCCCCAGGAGAAGGTGGCGAAGTCGCCGGCCAACGCCCGGTTGTACTCCTCGCACAGCCCCGACCGAGGGGCCATCGCGGTGTGCCCGCGGTCGCACAGGTCGCCGAGCAGGCGGACGATCGTCGCGACGTTCTGCTCCGCGGTCTCGAAGTAGGACACGTTGAGCACCAGTCCGTTGGGCCCCACCGCGAGGAAGTAGTTGGGGAAGTCGGGAACGGCGATCCCCTTGTGGACCTGCGGCGCCTGCGCCATGGCCTCGGCGAGGCTGCGCCCCCCGACCCCGGTGACCTCGATGCGGTCGAAGTCGAGGATGCGGTAGCCCGTGCAGTAGATGATCACGTCGACGTCGATCTCGCGCCCGTCGGCGGTGACCAGGCCGCCGGGCGTCACCCGGTCCAGTCCTGAGGGGACCAGGTCGACGTGGTCCTGGTTGAGGGTGGGGTAGAAGTCGTCGGAGACCAGCCCCCTCTTGCAGCCGTAGCGGGTGTCGGGAGTCAGCGCGGCGCGCAGGTCGGGATCGTCGATGGTCCTGGCCAGGTGGGAGGCCACCATCCTCTCGAACTGGCCCATCCGCGCATGGCCGAGTGTCACGGCGTGCTCGACCTGCCCCAGGGCCAGCGACTGCACCCGGCGCACGACCTTGATCGAGCGCGGAAATCGTCGCCACCTGCGCCGCTGGGCATCGGTGTAGGGCTTGAGCCGGCGAGGCATGATCCAGTTGGGTGAGCGCTGCAGCACCGTGAGGTGGGTTGCCCGCCTCGCGACCTCCGGCACGATCTGGACGGCGCTCGCCGCCGAGCCGACGACGGCGACCCGCTTGCCGGTCAGGTCGACGTCGTGCTCCCAGCGCGTCCCGTGGAAGCTGGCGCCGGTGAAGGAGTCCATCCCCGGCACGTCGGGGTAGAGCGGTGTGTGCTGGTTGCCCATGGCGTTGATGACGACGTCGTAGGACAGCACCTCGCCCCGCTCGGTGCTCAGCTGCCAGGTGTGGTCGTCCTGGAGCCGGGCCGCGACGACCCGCGTGTCCAGCAGGAGGTGCGGCTCGAGCCCGAACTGGGCCGTGCACCGCTCGAGGTAGGCCAGGATCTCCGGCTGGGAGACGAAGTTGGCGCTCCAGTCGGGGTTGGGCGCGTAGGTGAAGGTGTAGGAGTGCGCCCAGACGTCGCACGCCAGCCCCGGGTAGGTGTGCAGCCGCCACGTGCCGCCGGGACCGTCCTGCGCATCGATGATCGTGAGGTCGGTGAACCCCTGGCGCAGCAGCTCGCGTCCCGCGGCGATCCCCGCCGGTCCGGCTCCGATGACCGCGACCCGACGACGCGCTCGTGGCGACCCACGACCCGGCATCAGGCCTCCGCGAGGGAGCTGAGCAGCGTCACGCTGCCCGCATCCCCGTCCAGCCGCACCCGGTCGCCGGTCTGGAGGAACCGGGTGGCCTGGCGCGCGTTGACCACGCAGGGCAGACCGTACTCACGGGCGATGACGGCACCGTGGGACACCGAGCTGCCCAGGTCGGTCACCAGCCCGCCGATGAGGCTGAAGTAGGGGGTCCACCCGATGTCGGTGATCGGCGTCACCAGGATCTCGCCCGGCGCCAGGTCGGCGGCCTCGGCCAGGGTGTGCGCCACGCGTACGACGCCCTCGACGACCCCCCGGGAGGCGGGGCGACCCTGGATCACGCCGTCGGTCACGTCGAGGACCTGGGGCTCCAGCGGCTGGGGCAGGCCGACCGAGATCTCCGGGAACTCGAAGCGCTGCTGGTGCTCCAGTGCGGCCCGGCGGGCGACGGCGTGCTCGACGGCTGCGGTGGTCGGCCGGGCGCCGCAGCTGGTCAGCTCCCCGGTGGTGAAGAAGTAGACGAGGTCCGCGTCGGGGAGCCTCCCCTCGGCGGCGAGCTGCTCACCGAGGTGGCGGAAGGCGATCTGGAACCGGTGGGCCACATCGACCAGCTGCGACTTGGAGTGCTCGCGTCGCCGGATGGCGTTGTGGGCCTTGGGCAGGATCCAGCGCAGCCCTCGGCTCAGCGTGGTGGGGTCGACGACGTCGGTGCTGATCTCCCGGCGTCCGCCGGTCAGGAGCCGTGCGTGCACGGCGGCCTGCATGCTCTGCACGAGGGGGGTCGGGTCGTCGCCCCAGGAGGGGTCGCGCAGGCACAGCTCCCGGTAGCCGCGGTGCCCGTGACGCCCGAGGAAGCTCGCGAGGTCGTCCGCCGTCGCAGCATCGGATCGCAGCCAGCCGAGGGCCTCGTCGGCACTCGTGCTGACGAACGAGTCCTGGGCAGACGGGTGCACCGCCACCCGGTCGAGCAGCTCGTCGAGCTCCTCGAGCATGACGGCGCTCTCCACACCGCTCGCCCCGGCGAGCAGCCGGACCGCCTCGGACTGCTCGGCCACCGTGCTGGCGTTGGAGGAGCCGGAGACCATGTTCTCCACGATGGCGCAGAAGAAGCCCGACAGGGCCGAGGACTGGATGTGCACCGCCATGCTCTGGTCGAAGAACTGCAGCTTCTGACTGATCTCCGCCCAGGTCGCGTCCGCGTCGGGGCCCGGCCGGAGGGCGAACGAGGCGAGCGCGCGGTCGAAGTCGTCGACGACCTTGGGCGCCGTGAAGCAGTAGCGCAGCAGCTTGCCGGTGTTGACCACCCGCCGGGGCAACGGCATCGGCGTGGGGTCCTCGAGCTCGGGGACCAGGCGCCCGCAGATCGTCTGGGCGGTCTGGGCGGCGTCCGAGCCGAGGGTCCCTGCGGCCATCCTCAGGTTGCCGGTGAGGTTGAGGAAGAGGTGACCGTAGGCGGACGCGGTGACCTGCCAGACCGGGTCGATGTGCGTGCGCGCCCCGACCGAGACCTGCATGTGCTGCAACCCGTAGTCGATGCCCCACCCGGTGAACGACATCGTCAGGGGGCACACCGCGCCCGGCATCATCTCGCTGACGTTGCTGATGGTCAGGACGTCGTCTACTCCCGGCAGCACCGAGTCGAACTCGTTGAGGTCGGCCGGGAGCGTCGTGATCGGGCGGGCCTGCAGCCAGAACAGCACGCCGGAGCGGTCGATCGCCCACTCCAGGTCGAGTGGCTGGCCCTCGTGGGCCGCGGCGGCTCGCGCCTGCTCGGCGATCTCCGCGATCTGGATGTCACTGAGCAGCGCCGACTCGCCGACCAGGTCACGGCGCACGACGGTGCCGTCCGGGGCGACCCCGTAGGAGTCCGGCGTCGCCTCGCCGCTCACCAGGGCCTCGCCGAGGCCTGCCACCGCATCGATGACGAGCAGGTCGCGGCGCGCGCTGACCGGATCGGCGGTGAAGACCACCCCGGCCACCGCCGCGTCGACCATCCGCTGGACCACGATGTTCATCACCGCGCCCTCGGCTCCGAGCACCTCGACCTGATAGCTCCGGGTGCGTTCGTCGGACGCGGAGGCGACGCAGTGGTCGATGGCGCTGCGGAGGGCCTGGTCACCGGAGACGTTGAGCACGGTCTCGTACTGCCCCGCGAAGGAGGCCTCCGCCCCGTCCTCCCCCTGGGCGGAGGAGCGGACGGCGACGGGCTCGTCGCCCAGCGCTCGACGACGCTCGTCCAGGTCGGCGGGATAGGTCCCGGCCACGGCGTCGCGGATCACGAACGCCGGCGGGACGGTGAGGCCCATCGCCACCAGCCGCGCCAGCCCGTAGGCCTTGCCGCCGACCGAGGCGTCCTGGACCTGCTCGAGGCCGAGAGTCTCCCCGCCGGCGGAGGCGGTCGATGTCGCGTTCACCGACGGGTCCCCGTGCCGCTGGTCGCGGCCTGTCCGGTCGCGCACGCGGACGTGCGTGGTGCCGGTGTGCGGTGCCTGGTCATGGACGCCCCTCGGTAGCACCTCCCGAGCCCAGCGCCGGGGGTGACGTGAGTCACGGAATCTATTGACACGCGTCAACTTCTGTCAACCAGGTGCCTGCCTCCCGAGACGACCGGGGACACCATCGGGCACCCCGCCGAGCGCACCACGGGGCGGGTCCGCCGGTCTGGACACCGGTGAATCGTTCATGGACACCGCGACGGAGCCGTGCGAGCATTCGGCCCGTTCACGGCCAACCTCACTCCTGGAGCAGCACTGATGGGTCAGCTCGACGGCAAGGTCGCAGTCATCACGGGCGCAGCGTCCGGCATCGGCGCCGCGACTGCACGGCGGTTCGCAGCCGAGGGCGCGACCGTGGTGGGGATGGACGTGACCCCCGCCGAAGGCATCACCGAGGTCGACGTGCGGGACGAGGCTGCCGTCGTGGCGGCCTTCGCAGCCGCACGGGAGCAGCACGGCCGGATCGACGTGATCGTCAACGCCGCCGGGGTCGCCGGCGGTGGCCCGGTGCACATGGTCGAGGGCAGCGAGTGGGACCGCGTCGTCGACATCAACCTCAAGGGCACGTTCCACACCAACAAGGCCGCGGTCGTGATCATGCTCGAGCAGGCACCGAACGCCGTCGGCCAGCGGGGTTCGATCATCAACATCGCCAGCATCGAGGGGCTGGAGGGCACCGAGGGCGGCAGCGCCTACAACGCGTCCAAGGGCGGCGTCGTGATCCTCACGAAGAACCTGGCCATCGACTACGGCCGCAGGGGCATCCGCGCCAACGTGATCTGCCCCGGCTTCATCGACACCCCCATGATGGACGGCGTGTTCGGCCTCGACGGGATGGACGAGATCCGCGCGTCCTTCCTCGAGGCGCACGCCCTGGGCCGGTCCGGGGAGCCGCACGAGATCGCCGCGGCCGCGGTGTTCCTGGGCTCGGACGACGCGTCGTTCGTCACCGGCAGCACGATGGTCGTCGACGGCGGCTACACCGCCGGTCGTCAGCACGGCATCGTCGGCCTGCTCGGTCTCGGTTTCGACCCGGCGAGCTGAGCACCGTGGGCTGAGGACCCGGCAGCGGTCGAGGCCACCGTCGCGGCTGGACTAGCAGTAGCGTCATGACATGACGATCTCTCCAGGACGCATCCAGGACCGAGCCACCGGGACGGACGGGTCACGGAGGTTCTCCCGGGTGGCGATCGTGAACCGCGGCGAGGCCGCGATGCGGCTGATCCGCGCCGTGCGGGACCTGAACGCGCACGGCGATGAGCCGCCGATCCGGACGATCGCGCTCTACACCGACGCGGAGCGCACCGCGATGTTCGCCCGCGACGCCGACGAGGCCTACCCGTTGGGCCCGGCCTCGTCGCGTCCCTACATCGACCTCGCCGCCCTCGAGCGGGCGCTGGTCGACTGCGCCGCTGACGCGGTGTGGGTCGGGTGGGGCTTCGTCGCGGAGGATCCGGCCTTCGCGGACCTGTGTGAGCGCCTCGGGGTGACCTTCATCGGGCCCAGCGCCGAGGCCATGCGCCGGCTCGGCGACAAGATCGGCTCCAAGCTCCTCGCCGAGGAGGTCGGGGTGCCGGTGGCGCCGTGGAGCGGTGGGAGCGTCGACACCCTGGACGAGGCGCTCCTGGCCGCCGATCGGGTCGGTTACCCACTGATGCTCAAGGCGACAGCGGGGGGCGGCGGTCGGGGCATCCGCCGGGTCGACACCGCAGCAGACCTCGAGGACGCCTACCAGCGCACGCGCGACGAGGCCGAGCGGGCCTTCGGCAGCGGCGTGGTGTTCCTGGAGCGTCTGGTCACCGGCGCCCGACACGTCGAGGTCCAGCTCATCGCGGACGGTCACGGCACGGCCTGGGCGGTCGGCGTCCGCGACTGCACCGTGCAGCGACGCAACCAGAAGGTCATCGAGGAGTCGTCCTCACCCCTGCTGGAGGCCGACCAGGTCGAGGAGGTCAAGGCGTCGGCCGAGCGGCTGGCGATCGCTGTCGGCTACGTCGGCGCCGGGACCGTCGAGTTCCTCTACCACCCGGGCGAGCGGACCTTCGCGTTCCTGGAGGTCAACACGCGGCTCCAGGTCGAGCACCCGATCACCGAGGTGACCACCGACCTCGACCTGGTCAGGGCACAGCTGCACGTCGCGGCCGGCGGGCGGCTGGAGGGGGCCAAGCCCCCCGAGAAGGGGCACGCGGTGGAGGCCCGGCTCAACGCCGAGGACCCCGACCGGGACTTCGCCCCCTCGCCGGGGCGGATCGCGTTGCTCGAGCTGCCCTCGGGCCCGGGGATCCGCGTCGACACCGGCGTGGGTGAGGGCGACACGATCCCGGCCGACTTCGACTCGATGATCGCCAAGATCATCGCCTACGGCCGCACCCGTGACGAGGCGCTGGCCCGGCTGCGTCGAGCGATGGCGGAGACCACCGTCGTGATCGAGGGCGGGGCCACCAACAAGAGCTTCATCCTCGATCTCCTCGACCAGTCCGAGGTGATCGACGGACGGCAGGGCTGGGCCGACACCAGCTGGATCGACCGGGTCCGCGCCGAGGGGCGGCTCGTGGTCCACGAGCACTCCGGGATCGCCGTCGTCGCCGCCGGCATCGAGGCCTACGAGGACGAGGCCCAGGTCGAGATCACCCGACTGCTGGAGAGCGCCCACGGCGGCCGCCCCCAGGTCCAGCACCAGCTGGGCCGGGCCGTCGACTTCAAGCTCCGCGGCAGCACCTACACCGTCACCGTCCTCCAGCTCGGACCCGAGCGCTTCCGGGTGGGCGTGACGACCGGCCCGGTCGAGCAGCTCGTGGTGGTCGACGTCGAGCGGCTCGACGCGTTCCACTCCCGGATGACGCTCGGTGACCGGAGGTACCGCCTCGTCACCTCCACCCACGGACCCGTCCACATGATCGAGGTCGACGGGGTGGCCCACCGGGTGAGCCGCGACGACGGCGGGATGCTGCGCTCCCCCGCACCCGCCCTGGTGGTGGCCTCCCCCGTCGCCGTGGGCGACGTGGTCGCGGCCGGCGCTCCGGTGCTGGTCCTGGAGAGCATGAAGATGGAGACGGTGCTGCGCGCACCGTTCGCCGCGATGGTCCGCGAGCTCCTGGTGCTGACCGGGAGCCAGGTCGAGACCGGGACCCCGCTCGTGCGCCTCGAGCCCGTGGCCGAGGATCCCGCCGTCGATCAGGACGCGGTCGATGACACGTCGGGGCCGGCCCTCGACCTGCCGCCGGCCTCCCCCTCGGCCTCGGCGCTCGAGCGCGCCGCCCGCGCCCGGACCGATGTCTCGGCCATGCTGCTGGGCTACGACGTCGACCCGCGCGAGGACGGCGACGCGATCGCCTCCTACCTCACGGCACGCGACGAGCTCGTGGCCGTCGGCGTCGACGTCGTGGCCAGCGAGATCGAGCTCCTCGGCCTCTTCGCCGACCTGGCCGAGCTCAGCCGCAACCGGCCCGCCGGGGAGGACCTGCACACCGAGCTCCGCGTGCACAGCTCACGCGAGCACTTCCACGCCTTCCTGCAGAGCCTCGACGTGGACCGCGGCGGGCTCCCCGAGCAGTTCCGCGACCGTCTGGCCCGCGTGCTCGCGCACTACGGCGTGACCGAGTGGGACCGGACCCCGCAGCTGGAGGAGGCGGTCTTCCGGATCTTCCTGGCCCAGCAGCGCTCGGCTCCCGACGTGCACCTGGCGAGCGAGCTGCTCCAGCGTTGGATCGCCGAGCCACCCCCGCCGGCAGAGCTGGCCGGCTCGGCGCGAGACCTCCTCGAGCGTCTGGTGCGGTCCACCCAGCTGCGCTTCCCCGTCGTGGGCGACCTGGCCCGCAGCACCCGTTTCCGCTGGTTCGACCAGCCGCTGGTCGACGCCGAGCGCTCCAGCGTGCTGGCCGGGGTGCGGGCCGAGGTCGCGTCGCTCGCGAGCGATCCCGACGCGGCCGACCGGCTCGAGCGGATCGAGGCCCTGGCCGCGATCCCGGAGCAGATCGTCGCGTTCCTCGCCGAGCGGCTCGAGCACGGCATGCCCGAGCACGAGCCGATGCTGGAGGTGCTGCTGCGCCGCCACTACCGCGAGCACGCCCTGCACGACCTCCGGTCGGTGCCGAGGTCCGGCCGCCCCTTCGCCATGGCCGACTACACCCTCGACGGCCGACAGACCCGGGTCGTGTCGACGATCGGCTCGATCGCCGAGCTGGGTGAGCCCGGCGCCGCGCTGGCCACGACGGTCGGCGACGAGGTCGCCGCCAGGCACCCGGGTGACGAGGCGGTCGTCGACCTCTACGTCCTCTGGCCCGGGGCTCCGGCGTCCCCCGAGGAGACCACCGAGCAGCTCGCACAGCTGGTGGGCGCGCTGCCCTTCTCCAGCGACGTGCGCCGCGTCGCCGTCGCGGTGTGTCCGGGAGAGGACCGACCCGTCAGCTACTTCACCTATCGGCCGGTCCCGGGCGGCGGGGTCGTCGAGGACGACCTGGTCCGCGGCGTGCACCCCATGGTCGGGCGCCGGCTCGACCTGTGGCGGCTGCGCAACTTCCACGTCACCCGCATCGAGGCCCCCGAGGACGTGCTGCTCTACGAGTGCGTCGCCAGGGAGAACCCCTCGGACCGCCGCCTCGTGGCGCTCGCGCAGGTGCGTCAGCTGGTCGTCGTACGTGACGAGGAGGGCCGGGTCAGCGGCGTGCCGCACGCGGAGCGGGCGGTGGAGAACTGCCTCGAGGCGATCAGGCGGGTCCGCACGTCCCGCGGGGTGGCCGGCAGCAAGCTGGACTTCAACCACGTGTGGGTCCAGGTCTGGCCCGACGTCGAGGCCGATCCCGAGCAGCTCACCGCGCTGCAGGGCAAGATCACTCCCCTGAGCGACGGGGCCGGCATCGCCGAGGTCGTCGCGCAGGGCACCCTGCTGGGCGCCGACGGAGGCCGGACGCCGCTCGCCATCAGGTTCCACGCCCGCCCCGGTGCCGGCGTGACCGCGGCCCTGGAGGCACCGCCGACCGAGCCCCTCAAGCCGCTCGACGCCTACGCCGGCAACGTCGCGCGGGCGCGTCGTCGTGGCCTCGTCTACCCCTACGAGCTCGAGGGGGTCCTCGCCGGACCGGACGGCAGCCTCGTCGAGCACGACCTCGACGCGGACGGCATCGCTGGTCGCCCGTCGACCGGCCGCACGGCCTCAACGAGGCCGGCATCCTGGTCGCCGTCGTGACCACCCCGACCGTGCTCCACCCCGAGGGGGTCACCCGGGTCGTGCTCTGCGGCGACCCGACCAAGTCGTTGGGGGCGGTCTCGGAGCCGGAGTGCTCGCGCGTCATCGCCGCGATCGACCTGGCCGAGCGGATGCGGGTGCCGGTGGAGTGGTTCGCGCTGTCCGCCGGTGCCCGGATCTCGATGGACTCCGGCACAGAGAACATGGACTGGGTCGCGGCGGTGCTGAAGCGGATCATCGAGTTCACCCAGGCGGGCGGCGAGATCAACGTCGTGGTCGCCGGCATCAACGTCGGGGCACAGCCCTACTGGAACGCCGAGGCGACGATGCTGATGCACACCAAGGGCATCTTGGTGATGACCCCGGACAGCGCGATGGTGCTGACCGGCAAGCAGTCCCTCGACTTCTCCGGCGGCGTGTCCGCGGAGGACAACTTCGGCATCGGTGGCTACGACCGGGTGATGGGACCCAACGGGCAGGCGCAGTACTGGTCGCCCGACCTGGCCGGCGCCTTCGCCATCCTGATGGCGCACTACGCCCACACCTACGTCGTGCCCGGTGAGGCGCGGCCCCGGCAGGCTCCCACCACCGACCCGACGGACCGCGACCTCTCGTCGTTCCCGCACGTGTCGGCCGACAGCGACTTCACCACCGTGGGCGAGATCTTCTCCGCCGCCGCCAACCCGGACCGCAAGAAGGCCTTCGACATCCGCACGGTGATGCGGGCCCTGTCCGACCAGGACCATCCCACCCTCGAGCGGTGGGCCGGGATGGCCGACGCGGACACCGCGGTGGTCCAGGACGCCCACCTCGGTGGTCACCCCGTCTGCCTGATCGGGATCGAGTCGCGCCCGATCCCCCGGCGGGGCTTCCCGCCCACCGACGGTCCGGACATCTACACCGCGGGGACGTTGTTTCCCCGGTCGTCGAAGAAGGCGGCCCGCGCCATCAACGCGGCGAGCGGCAACCGCCCGCTCGTGGTGCTGGCGAACCTCTCCGGCTTCGACGGCTCGCCCGACTCGATGCGCAACCTGCAGCTGGAGTACGGCGCGGAGATCGGCCGCTCGATCGTCAACTTCGACGGGCCCATCGTCTTCTGCGTCATCTCGCGCTATCACGGTGGCGCGTTCGTGGTGTTCTCCAAGGCACTGAACCCACGCATGACCGTGCTCGCCCTGGAGGGGTCCTACGCCTCCGTGATCGGTGGCGCCCCGGCCGCGGCGGTCGTCTTCGCCGGCGAGGTCGAGAAGCGGACCTCCGCAGACGCACGCGTCCAGGAGGTCGAGGGCAGGATCGCCGAGGCCACCGGACCGGAGCGGAGCCGCCTGGTCGTCGAGCTCGCCGACCTGAGGGCGACGGTGCGTCCGGAGAAGATCGGTGAAGTCGCCGCCGAGTTCGACGCCGTCCACGACATCCACCGCGCCGTCCGGGTCGGCTCGGTCGACGAGGTCGTCCCGGTCGCCCGCCTCCGGCCTCGGGTGATCGAGGCCATCGAGCGTGGCCTCGGGGCCGGGTAGGTGGTGGTCAGCGCACGAACCAGGCTCAGGTCAGTTTTCGGGAGCAAAGCACGCCACCGGCCGAAATGATTCAAGAAAGCAAGTGGCCCCCGATCTGCGTTTCCGCAGGTCAGGGGCCACTTTCTTTGTAGCGGGGGCAGGATTTGAACCTGCGACCTCTGGGTTATGAGCCCAGCGAGCTACCGAACTGCTCCACCCCGCGTCGCTGAAGACAACGCTAGTGCATGCGGGGTGGAGCAACAAATCGGGCTACTCGGAGGACCCGTCGGTGCCCGCACCGGCACCGTCAGCAGCGCTTCCGTCCGCACCGGCGGCGTCGCCACCGGTGGATCCGGTGGCCCCGCCGGGGCGGGTGCCGGCCAGGGAGACGGCGTCGGAGATGAGCTGACGGGCCTCCTGGACCTTCTCGGCGTAGGTGACGGGGTCACCGTCGGTGAGGGCCTGGTCGGCCGCGGCAAACGCCGCCTCGGCCTGCGCGAGCAGGTCGCGGATCTGCTGGTTGATCGTCTGCGTGGGCTCGGGCTCGCCGGGCTCCCCCGGCTCACCAGGCTCCCCCGGGTCGGGCTCGGGCTCGTCCGGGCCGGTCACCGTCGACGGGTCGACGTTGAGGGCGTCGGCCAGGGCTGCGGTCATCGTGGCTCCGATGCCGACCTCGTCGCCGTAGGAGACGAGGACGAAGCGCAGGATCGGATAGCTCGACGTGGAGCCGGAGCGCACGGCGTAGACCGGCTCGACGTAGATCAGCCCGTCCTCGACCGGGAGGGTCAGCAGGTTGCCGAAGAGCGGCGGCGACTGGCCCGACTGGAAGGGCAGCAAGGCCTCACGGACGTTGTCGTCGTTGCTGAACTCGTTGGCGATCAGGCCGGGGCCCTTGGTGTTCTGGTCGGTCAGCTCGCGCACCGTGATCTTGCCGTAGTCCGGCGAGGTGGCATCGGAGTTGACCGACACGAACGACGCGAGGTTGCTGCGCCCGAACGGCACGAAGGTCGAGGTCAGCGACCAGGTCTCCTGGGAGGTCGTGGCCCCCTCCTCGCCGACGGTCTCGTCGACGAAGAGACGGTAGGGAGGCTGCAGGTCGCCCTGGCTGTTGGGGTCCTCCGGGACCTCCCAGCGGTCGTCGCCCTGGTACCACGCGGTCTCGTCGGTGATGTGGTAGCGGGCGTACTGGTAGCGCTGCACCTTGAAGAGGTCCTCGGGGTAGCGCAGGTGCTCCATCAGCTCCTCGGAGATCTCCGACTTCTCGACGACGGTGTCGGGGAATGCCCCCATCCACGCCTTGAGGATCGGGTCCTCCTCGTCCCACTCGTAGAGCGTGACGGTGCCGTCGTAGGCATCGACGGTGGCCTTGACGGCGTTGCGCATGTAGTTGATCTCGTCGGTCGGCAGCGTCGCGAGACCCGTGGTGTTCTGCAGGGAGTCCTGCGTCATGGTCTCGAAGGACTCACGCTCGGCGCTCGCGTAGCGGTCGGTCGTGGTGTAGCCGTCGACGACCCAGACGACCTTGCCCTCGACGATGGCCGGGTAGACGTCGTCGTCGATGCTCAACCACGGCGCCACCTTCTCGACGCGCTCGCGAGGGGTGCGGTTGTAGAGCACCTGGCTGTTGCCGTGGACCCGCTCGGAGAGCAGGAAGTTGGGCTCACCGAACTTCACGGCGTAGAGGAGCTGGCGGAAGGTGGAGCCGATCTCGACGCCGCCCTTGCCCTCGTACGTCGTGCGCTCGTCCTCGTCCTCGTTGGGCCCGGCAAGGCTCAGCTCGACGTTGCTCGAGTCGGCGCCCTCCTTGCCCACGACGGAGTAGTCGGGGCTGTCCTCGCCGAAGTAGATGCGGCCGTCGTAGCCGCCGGTCGCCTCGCTGAGGTCGTCCTGCCGGGTGCCGTCGGGGTTGGCCTGGTTGCCCTCGGCCCACTGGATGTCGGTGCCGGGGCTCGCGTCGTCCGAGCCGCGCTGGTTGGCGTAGGCGGCGATGACGCCGTTGCCGTGGGTGTAGACGGTGTGCAGGTTGGACCAGTTCTGGTCGCCGGCGTTGAGGCCGGACTGGTCGAGCTCGCGTACGCCGAGCACGAGCGCGCGGTCGGTGCCGCCGACGTCGTAGCGGTCGACGTCGAGCACGTCCGCGACGGAGTAGTAGACGCGGCCCTGCTGGTTCTGCTCGAAGGTCTGGCGCACCAGCTTGGGGTCCACGAGGGGCACGGAGGCCGACTGGCCGCTGAGCGTGCCGGCGGCATCGGCGTTGGCCGTCGAGTTGCTCGTGTAGGGCGAGCTCTCGATGGACTCGAGGTTGTAGGCCTCGCGGGTGGCCTTGATGTTGGCCGCGATGTAGGGCGCCTCACGGTCGGCCTCGGAGGGCTTGACCTGGAACTGCTGGACGATGCCGGGCCAGATCATCCCGAGCAGGATCGCCGAGAGGGCCAGGAGGGCCAGACCGACGGACGGCAGCATCCAGGTGCGGCGCCAGACGTTGAGGAAGAAGAGGACCGCACAGATCAGCGCGATGCCCATCAGGATGCTCTTGGCGGGGAGCACGGCGTTCTCGTCGGTGTAGGTGATGCCGGTGATGAGGCGTCCGCCCTGGTTGACCAGGTCGAAGCGGTCGAGGTAGTAGTCACCGGCCTTGGCGAGCACGAAGAAGCCGAGCAGCACCGAGAGCTGGGCCTGGGCCGCGCCCGACAGCCGGTCGCGGCTCGCCTGGAGCCGCACACCGCCGTAGAGGTAGTGGGTCACGGCCGCCGCGATCAGGGCGACGACCAGGACGGCCATGACGAAGTCGACCATGAAGTGCAGCCACGGCAGGTTGAAGACGTAGAAGCCGATGTCGCGCTCGAAGTAGGCATCCGTGGTGCCGAAGTCCTGGGAGTTGCGCCACAGCAGGAAGGTGCGCCACTGCCCGGCGCCCGAGGTGCCGGCGAAGAGGCCGAGCACCGCGACGATGCCGAGGACGAGCCACGTGCGGATCGGCGCGACCGCGTCGCGGTAGCGGTCCAGGTTGGTCTGCTCCGGCGACGAGGGGCGGAACAACGGCCGGAAGCGGTAGGCCACCACGATGTTGATCGCGACGACGACGGCCATCAGGATGCCGAAGGCGACGAACAACGCCGTGCGCGTCCAGAAGAGCGTGCTGAAGACGCTGCCGTAGCCGGCCGCGCCGTACCAGAGCCGGTCGGTGTAGAGCGCCGAGAACGTCGTCAGCCCGAAGAAGGCGACGATGAGGACGCCCGCGGTGATCACCAACGCGCGGGAACGCCGGTTGGGCGACCTCGGGGTCGTGTCGCGTGGGTCGTCCTCGAACAGCTCGCTCACTCGTTCTCCTCTTGTTCTGACGGTTCATCCGCCAGTGTGGTGCTCAGCAGTGCCAGCAGGGCCGGCACCAGGTCGATGCCGCCGACGACCGACTGGGCGTCGTCGTGGGCACGAAGCCTCAGTGCACAGTACGTACTGCCGTCGCGAGTAGTTCCCGCGACGATGCGGACCTCCTGACGGTCGGGGTGCTCGCGAGCGAACTCGCGGGCCGCGCCGTCGTCCTCCGGGATGTCGGCGTCGACGTCGGGCGGGAGCACGAGACGCTCCACGACGGCCGCGCACCCGTGGACCCCGGGGGGCCACACGATGGACTCCAGGGCGCGCTCCAGCTCGACGCCGGGGTCGAGCTGGTCCTGCTCGATCGCGGTCAGCGACCCCTGCTCCGCGAAGGCGTCCAGCCCCATCGCCGTCGCGAGCGCCGGCTCGTGCTCGACGAGCCGACCGGTCGGGACCAGCGCGTAGAGGCGGGCCGGCTGGTCCCAGCCGGCCTCGGCGATGTGGCTCTCGATCTCCAGCACGGCCGAGGCCAGGGCGGGGTCGGCGTCCAACGGGTCGGTCAGGCTCATGCGGCGTCCTTGCAGGAGGGGAGGTCTGTCTCGGGATCCTCGACCCAGTCCTGGATCGCCTTCAGCGCGATGGGCATGGTGGTCGCCCGCACCAGTCGCATGTCGTCGTTGTTGGCACCCAGCGCCTCCTCGCAGTTGTCCGGCGGCACCAGGAACAGCTCGGCCCCGTCGTCGCGGGCGCCGGCGATCTTCTGCTGGATGCCACCGATGGGGCCGACCGTGCCGTCCGCGGCGATCTCACCGGTGCCGGCCACGATCCGTCCCCCGGTCAGGGAGCCAGGGGTGAGCGTGTCGTAGATGGCGAGGGAGAACATCAGCCCGGCGCTCGGGCCGCCGATGTCGGGGTCGATGTCGACGCGCACGTCGAAGGGGAACAGGTAGCCGATGCCGGGCGTGATGCCGATGCGCAGGTCGCCCTCGACCTCGCGCGGGACGATCGAGACGTCGTAGTCGGTGCGCACCCGGCGTACCTTGAGGTCCACGGCCTCCCCCGGCTCCACCGAGCCGACCGCGTCGACGAGCTGCTGGGGGTCCTTCAGCGCCTTGCCGTCGACCTCGAGGATGATGTCGCGCACCAGCAGCTTGCCCTCCGAGGGCGAGCCCGGCTCGACGAAGGCGACCTCGACGGCCGCCTTGGGCGCGTAGCCGAGCTCGCGCAGCGCGACGGCGGTGGCCGCGTCCTGGGAGGTCACCATGGACACCGCACCCTCCCGGTCGTTGGACTCGGGGGTGTCGTCCTCGCCGTAGACCGCGTCATAGGGGTAGACCGCGTCGTCGGACTTGGCCCACACGAGCATCAGGTCGAAGAGGTTCTTGCGGACCTTGGGCACCGAGACGAGCACGGTCGTCATGCGCAGCTCGCCGTCGTCGCGGTAGGTCTTGGCGCCGTCGACCTGGATGATCTCGGCGCCGGCGTCCTCGGCGAGCACGTCGACGGTGTAGCCGGGCGCGTAGGTCACGTAGGGAAGCGGCAGGAACGCCGCGGTGACGAGGAGCGCGAGCACCAGCGGTCCCGCGATCAACGCGGCGATCAGGCGCTGGCTCATGACCCCCACCCTCTCATCCCGGCCAAGACGTCCGGGGGGCGGATCAGGGTCAGGAGACCCGGCGCCGGGGGGGCTCGTCGGGCAGGTCGACCGGTCCGGCAACCGGTGGCGGGACCGGCCGCGGCGCGCTGGCGCGCGACGGGCGTACGGCGACACCGGTGCTGCGGTCGGGCTGACGCACCGGGCGCTCCGCGGGGCGGGTCGTCGGGCGGGCCCGGACGGCGGCGCTGCGCTCGAGCGCCTCGCCGAGGCGGCGCACGGCGACGTCGCGGTCGACCTCGCCGCGTCCCTCACGCCCCAGCCAGCTCACCCACACCATGGCGACGAGCGTCACCACGGCGGGTGGCACGAGCCAGAGCAGGATCTCCATGCCCGTCAGCGTAGGTCGACCCGCGGGCCGATCCGGCTAGGGCGCGCCGACCCATTCGTCGGTGCCGTCGGCGAACGCCTGGTGCTTCCAGATCGGGACCTCGGCCTTGAGGGTGTCGATGAGCGCGCGGGAGGCGTCGAAGGCCTGGCCCCGGTGGGAGGCGGCGGTCGCCACGATCACCGCGATGTCACCGATGTCGAGGTGCCCGACCCGGTGGACGGCGGCCACGCCGTGCACGGGGTGGTCGGCCGCGACCTGCTCGCACACGGCGCGCAGCCGCTCCAGCGCGGTCGGGTGGGCGGAGTAGTCGAGCCCGCTGACCCCCTTGCCGCCGTCGTGGTCGCGCACGCGGCCGACGAAGACGTTGAGCCCGCCGTCGGTGGGGTCGTCCAGCACGGCCATGACCTCGTCGATGCTGAGGGGCGTGTCGCGGATCTCCACGAGGCGCACGACTGATTCGCTCACGGTCCGACCCTACGGCCCCTCCGTCCGTCTTGCCGGTTCGCAGTACCGTGAAGCCATGAGCAACGGATCAGGAAGCGGCCCCGGCGACGGGACCGGCAGCGGGAACGGCGAAGGGAACGGCGACGACTCCAACCCCTTCAAGGGCACGCCCTTCGAGCAGTTCTTCGCCGGCGGCATGCCCGACCTGAGCAGCCTGGGAGGCCTCGGCGGACTGGGCGGAGCAGGCGGTGCCGGCATGCCCGACCTCAACCAGCTCTTCGGCCAGATCCAGGCGATGATGCAGCCCTACGACGGCGCCCTCAACTGGGAGGTCGCCGAGGACCTCGCCCGCAAGTCCGTGGCGCAGTCCCCCGACCCCACCCCGACCCAGCGGCAGCAGGACGCCGTCGCCGACGCGGTGCGGCTCGCCGACCACTGGCTCGACGAGGCGACAGGCTTCCCGTCGGCCGTCACCACCACCTCGGCGTGGAGCCGCGCCGACTGGATCGTGCAGACCCTCGAGGTCTGGAAGGTCCTCGTCGAGCCCGTCGCCGAGCAGTCCGTCAAGGGCGTCAGCGGCGCGCTGCCTCCCGAGGCGCAGGCCGTGGCCGGTCCGATCCTCGGCATGCTCGGCAAGGCGATCGGCGCGATGCTCGCCAACCAGGTCGGCACCGCGCTCGGCGGGCTGGCCGGCGAGGTCCTCACCGCCTCCGACATCGGGCTCCCCCTCAGCGCTCCCGGGCGGGCCGCGCTGGTGCCGGCCAACGTGAGCGCCTTCGCCGAGGGGCTCGACGTCTCCGAGGACGACGTCGTCCTCTACCTCTCGCTGCGCGAGGCCGCCCACCAGCGCCTCTTCGCCAGCGTCCCCTGGCTGCGCGACCACCTCCTGGGCGCCGTCAAGGACTACGCCGGAGGCCTGGAGATCAACGCCGAGGGCCTGCAGGGCCGCATCGAGGAGCAGATGCGCGGCGTCGACCCCAGCAACCCCGAGTCCATCCAGCAGCTCATCGAGGGCGGCCTCTTCGACCTGCCCAAGTCGCCCGCCCAGCAGGCCGCGCTCGAGCGTCTCGAGATCGCCCTGGCCCTCGTCGAGGGCTGGGTCGACGAGGTCGTCGGCCAGGCGACCGAGACCCGGATGCCCACCGCCCTGCGCCTCCAGGAGGCCGTACGCCGGCGGCGTGCCGCCGGCGGGCCCGCCGAGGAGACCTTCGCGGCCCTGGTCGGGCTCGAGCTGCGCCCGCGCCGGCTGCGCGACGCCTCCACGCTGTGGGGCTCGCTGCGCCAGCGCCAGGGCGCCGAGGCGCGCGACGGCGTCTGGACCCACCCCCACCTGCTGCCCACCTCGGCGGACCTCGACGACCCGCTGGGCTTCCGCGAGGACGCCACCGCGCCGGAGAGCCTGGGCGCGGACGACTTCGACGCCGAGCTGCGCAAGCTGCTCGACGGCGAGTGACGCTCCACGCCGACGCGCTGGCCGGCCTCACCGGCTGGACCGCGCCCAGCCCCACCCAGGAGCTGGTCCGGCAACGCTACGTCGCCCACCTGCGGGACCGACCCGACGCACTGACCCGCGACTGCCGCCCCGACCACCTGACGGCCAGCACCCTGGTGCTGAGCGCCGACCACACCCACGTGCTGCTGACGCTGCACGCCAAGGCCGGCCGCTGGTTCCAGCTCGGTGGGCACTGCGAGCCGGGTGACGAGACGCTCGCCGGGGCCGCCACCCGCGAGGCCACCGAGGAGTCCGGCCTCGCCGACCTGGTGCTCGACCCGGTGCCGGTCCAGCTCAGCGAGCACGCCGTACCGTTCTGCGGCCCCGCCGGCGCCGGGAGTCCCGTGCACCACCTCGACGTGCGCTTCGTGAGCATCGCGCCCCGCGACGCCCGGCACGCGGTCAGCGAGGAGTCGCTGGACGTCCGGTGGTGGCCGGTCGACGCCCTCCCGGACCCGGACCCCGACCTGGTCGAGCTGGTCGACCTGGCCCGGCAGCGGGTCCGGCCCGGTGCTCAGTCCATGCCCGGCGGTGGCTCCATGCTCACGGCGGCGGACCAGCCCTCGAGGTAGCCCTTGGCCTTCTCGACGTGCGGGTAGCGCTCGACCCAACCCCAGAAGGCGGCGTCGTGCCCGGCCTCGAGCAGGTGGGCGAGCTCGTGGATCAGGACGTAGTCGATCACCCAGGACGGCATGCCCTGCAGGCGCACGGAGAGCCGGATCGACCGGTCCCCCGGCGTGCACGAGCCCCACCGGCTGTTCTGGTTGTCGACCCAGCGCACCGACTCGGGCACCGCCATGGCGCCGAGGTAGTCGTTGCTCAGGCGCCAGGCGCGCTCGCGCAGGTCGTCGTCGCTGAGCTGGCGACGCTGCTCGGAGCGCTGGACCCGCTCGACCATCGTCTCGACCCAGGCGGCCTCCTCACGCCGGGTGAGGGAGGCGGGGATCAGCACCACGATGCGGTCGCCGTCGCGGTAGGCGGACACCGTGCGGCGACGCCGCTCGCTGCGGCGCACCTCCACCTCGGGCTCTCCCATGGGACGAACCTACTTCCGCGCCCAGTCCAGCAGGCGCTCCTGCGGCCACGTGTTGACGATCCGGTCGGCATCGATCCCGGCCGCCTCGGCCCGCGCGCACCCGAGGACGAGGAAGTCCAGCTGCCCCGGGGCGTGGGCGTCGCTGTCGATGGAGAAGACGCAGCCGACGTCGCGGGCGAGCTCGAGCAGCCGGGTCGGTGGGTCCCGACGCTCGGGCCGCGCGTTGATCTCGATGGCCACGTCGTGCTCCACGGCGGCCTCGAAGACCGCCCGGGCGTCGAACTCGGACTGGGCGCGCGTGCCGCGCCCGCCGGTGACCAACCGGCCGGTGCAGTGCCCCAGCACGTTGGTGCGCGGGTTGCGGATCGCGCTGACCATCCGCCGGGTCATGGCCCGCGCGTCCATGGCGAGCTTGGAGTGCACGCTGGCGACCCGCAGGTCGAGACGGTCGAGGAGCTCGTCGCTCTGGTCGAGGGAGCCGTCGTCGAGGATGTCGACCTCGATGCCCTTGAGCAACGTGAAGCCGGTGCCGGCGAGATGGTCGTTGACGGCGTCGACCACCCCCAGCTGGCGGGTGAGCCGCTCGGCGCTCAGCCCGTGGGCGATGCGCAGCCGCGGCGAGTGGTCGGTGAGCACGAGGTAGTCGTGACCCAGCTCGATGGCGGTGAAGGCCATCTCCTCGATCGGCGAGCCGCCGTCGGACCAGTCGGAGTGGGAGTGCAGGTCACCGCGCAGCCGCGCGCGCAGCCCGTCACCTGCGCCGTCCTCGGTGAGCGGGCCGGCCAGGTCGTGCTCGGCCTTGGCCAGCCGCTCGGGCAGCTCCCCCTGCACGGCCGCGGCGATCAGCCGCGCCGAGCTGGCGCCGATGCCGGGCAGGTCGGTCAGGCTGCCCTCGGCGACGTGTCGCGCCAGCTCCGCGTCGGAGAGCGGCAGGATCGTCGCGGCAGCACCCCGGAACGCCTTCACCTTGTAGGTGTCCTCCCGCGCCCGCTCCAGGAGGAAGGCGATCCGGCGCAGCGCGGCGACCGGCCCGGCGTCGTACGAGGTCATGCGCGCCTCCTCGGCAGATTCTTTTCCTCCACAGCCCTACCGGACCATCGTCCCAGGTCAGGGCTCCGTACGACGCCCTCCCGGGCGTGTCCTCCACAGGGCCGTCCCCTGCCAGGGGGTCGTCCTCCACGGGCGACGGCAGTTCTCCACACGGTTGTCCACAGGTCTGTCCACAAGCAGTGCGAGGTGAGCGTTGACCTGCTCCCGGCGGGGGTCCTAGCGTGCGGAGCAGACGAGGCCCCCGGGTCGCCGGTCGACGTTGGCAAGGGGAAGGCGAACGTCGCGCCGGTGGGCCAGGGGCCTCCTCTCGCTGTCTCAGTGGCCGGTGAAGACCGCGGGCCGCTTCTCCTGCGCGGCGCGGATGCCCTCCTGCAGGTCGGCCGTGGCCAGGGTGATCGGCTGGGCCATCGCCTCCCACTGCAGGCACGCCTCCACGTCCTGGTGGCCGCCGTCGGCGAGCGCGAGCTTGGTGAGCCGGCTGGCGATCGGCGCGGTGGCCGCGATCCCCGCTGCCACCTCGAGCGCGTCGGCGAGGAAGGTCTCGCGCTCCATCACGCGCGAGACCAGCCCCAGTGCCTGCGCCTCCTGGCCCTCGACGATGCGGCCCGTCAGCAGGAGGTCCTTGGCGGCGGCCTCCCCCACGACGTGAGGCAGGAGGTAGGTGCCGGCCATGCCGGGGTGCATCCCCAGCTTGACGAAGGGCAGGCCCATCTTGGCGCCGGTGGCGGCGAAGCGCAGGTCGCAGGCCAGCGCCATGCACAGCCCGGCGCCGATCGCGGCACCGTTGATGGCCGCGATCGTCGGCACCTCGAGACGGCGGATCGAGAGCCAGGCACGGTAGAAGGCCAGCATCCTGGTGCGCAGGTGGTCGACCGACGCGTCGGGCTCCGAGGCGATCCAGCTGGTGTTGCCGCCGGAGCAGAAGGCCGAGCCCTCCCCCGTCACGACCACCGCGCGCACCGAGGCGTCCGCGGCCAGCTCGTCGATCGCCGCGACCCACGAGGCGGTCATCTCGTCCGACATCGCGTTGCGCATGTCGGGGTTGTCCAGGACCAGCAGGGCGACGCCCTCGGAGGGGCGCTCGAGGCGCAGGTGTGTGAGCTCAGGCATGGCCCGACCCTACTGAGCCCCGCGGAGGGCCGTCTCAGGCGCGCGGGGCGCCTGCTGCGCCTGCGCGCCCGCGTGTCGTAGGGTCGGAGCGGCTCGAGGGCACCCGTCCACGAGCTTCCGACGGGCCTCAGCAATCGTCCCGTCGCGACGACGAATGTGAAACCTAGTCAAGGAGGCCGTCATGGCGGAGACCTGGAGCGGCGAGTTCTACTGCGTCAAGTGCAAGGAGAAGCGCGAGGCGGAGGGCGAGGTCAGGGTCAACGACAAGGGCACCCGCATGGCCAAGGCCGTGTGCCCCGTGTGCAGCACCAACCTCAACCGCATCCTCGGCAAGGCGTGATCTAGCACCACGCACACCTGCTTCGCGGCGGTGCCACCCTCACGGGCGGCACCGCCGCTGGCATCTCACCAGCGCCCACCGGCCCTGTGGAGGACCCGGCGCGTACGCCGCCGCGCGGTGCCAGGCTGGTCCGATGGCCCTCCACCCCCACCTCGCCGGGCTCCCCGAGCACCCGGCCCTGCGCCCCGGGCTGGCCGTGGCGCGTCACGACGACCACCGGCTGCAGGTGGGGATCGACCCACCCCGGCGGGTCGTCGTACCTGACCTGCCGCAGGTGCGGCGCCTCCTCGACGCCCTGGCGCACGCCCAGCCCCTCCCCCCACCGGACGAGCACACCTGGCCGGTCCTGCGTCGCCTCTGGGAGTCCGACCTGCTCGTCGACGCCCATGCCGTCGCGACCTCGATGACCCAGGGTCCAGCCACGACCGTGCGTGCGGCCTGGGCCCAGTTCGGCGCCTCGACCCCCGGCCGCCTCGCGGCGCGCGCCGCCGCCCGCGTCGGCGTCGCCGCCGACGACGCGTCGCGCACCGAGGTGGCGCGGCTCCTGCAGGCCTCCGGGGCCGAGATGTGCGACGACGACGAAGCCGGCGGTGACGTGTGGCTGCTGGTCACGGACGGCGAGCCGGCCCGGCCGGCGGTGGACCACCGGGTGCGGGAGGGCGATGCCCACCTCCTGGTGTCCGGCACCCCCGGCTCGGTCCGGGTGGGCCCGTTCGTGCTCCCCGGTGTGACCGCCTGCCTGCGGTGCCTCGACGCGCACCGGGCCGAGGTCGACCCCCGCCGCTCCCTCGTCGTCGAGCAGGTCAGCGCCCGGCCACCCCGGCCCCACCGGGACCCGGCGCTGCACGCACTGGCGCTGGCCTGGGCGGTGCGCGACCTGCTGCGCTTCGTGGAGGGAGACCAGCCCTCGACCTGGTCGACGACCTACGACGTGGGCCCGGTCGGGGCCCCGGTCACGCAGACGTGGACGCGGCACCCGCACTGCGGCTGCTCGTGGGGCGAGGCGCTCGCCGAGCACCTGGCCGGCTGATCGGCACCGGGCACGGTGGGGGGCGACTCACCAGTGCTCGGGGTCGAGCTTGCCCTCCATGGCGCGCAGGTGGTCGCGTGAGCAGGAGGCGCAGAAGGCGACGTCGCGGCCGCGCTCGACCGCGGTGCTCCAGGTCAGGGCGGCCGACTCCTCGGGCTCCTCGCGACCGCAGAAGGCACAGGTGCGCATGGCCTCAACCTACCGCCGCCCGAGGGACTGGTCCCGGGTCTGCGGCCGCCAGGTCGGAAATCGCCGGAGCCGGGCACGACGCTTGGTCGTGCCCGGCTCCGGGTCGTCACCCGCGATCAGGGTGAGGGGTCCGGGATCGATCACCGATCGGTCACTCCCGGGGTGTCCTACAGGGCGCGAGCGAGGGCGAGGCGGGCCTGCTGCGCTGCCTGCTCAGCCTTGCGGCTGAGCCGGCGGGCACGGGCAAACTGGTTGCCCCTGCGCAACTGCTGCGCCTCTCCCAGGCGCGCGCTCATCTGGGCGCGGGCCAGGTCTTCGTTCATCAGGTGACTCATGGCTGTTCTCCGGTCTGGTGAAGGTGGTCAAGGGGTCGAGCTCCGAGGAGGTGCGCTGGTGGGGTGGAGACGGCCTAGGCGGCCGCTTCGTCCTTGCGAGGCCGTCCGCGGGGGCGCTTGCGGGGGATCACTGCTCCCTGGAGGAACAGCTCACCGCCCCAGACGCCCCAGGGCTCGCTGCGGTCGAGGGCTCCGCTGAGGCACAGGGCCTGGACGGGACAGTCCTGGCAGAGGGCCTTGGCGAACTCCACGTCGGCCGGCAACTCCGCGAACCACAGCTCGGGGTCTCTCACCCGGCAGGGCAGCAGGTCGTGGTCGGCGTGACCGGCCTGGTCGTGCAGCTGACCCAGGGTCAGGTCCTGCTGCTCACTCTCCGAGAGAGCTCCAGCGGTGCGGTCGAGAACGCTGATGGTCATCACTTCACCTCCTTCTCGGTGACCTGATCGCGGGCGTGGTGCGAGTGCTGCGGGAGATCCCTGGCCTGTCCGTGAGAAACAGAAAGGCCGCGGATCCCTTGGTGGGAATCCGCGGCCTGGAGGTGCCGGTCTGAGGTTGCTCAGACTGGTGGACTCCAGGCGTGGACTCCCGGGACGTAGGCGTTGAGGCCCAGGTGTCCCTTGGTTGCGACGGTGTGCGCGGCTGCGATGACCGGGGTCCGGCGATCGACCGAGCGTCGGCCCGTCACCCAGGTGGTGCCGAGGACGGCGTGGCCACACACGGGCATGGCAAAGCCGGACGCGGTCGTCTGGATGGACGGGATCGTCGTCGTGGTGTTGGTGAACATGCGGGCCACCTCCTTCGGATCTTCGGGCGCCGACCGTGTCAGGGTCGTGGTGCGCGGGTGTTGGTGAGGGAAAGTTACCCCTACCCCGTTGTCATGAGCAAACTATTTTATGACTATTTCACGAAAGCCGCCGAGCAGGACTCCTCGGACGTCTTGCGACGCGCGCCCGAGGGCCTAGTCGCGACCCGTCAGAGCCAGGACGTCGTCGCCGTAGCGCTCGATCTTGGAGGGACCGACGCCACTGATGCTGAGCAGGTCTGACTCGGAGCGCGGCTTGCGCTCGGCGATGAGCTGCAGCGTGGCGTCGGTGAAGACGACGAACGCCGGCACCTCGTCCTCGCCCGCCCGCTCCCTGCGCCACTCACGCAGGCGCTCGAACAGGGCCTCGTCGTAGGAGGCCGGGCAGTCGCTGCAGCGGCCGCGCTTCTTCTCCGGCCCGGTGCGCAACGGCTTGCCGCACTCACGACAGCTGGCGACCTTGCGGTTGGCCGGGGTGCGCTCGGCGCGCACGGTGTCCGGCAGCAGCGGGTCGAGGAAGCGCGACGGCTTGCGCCGGGCGGCCTGCCCCGGGTTGCGGGCCTGGGCCCACGAGAGCGCCAGGTCGACCCGGGCGCGGGTCATGCCGACGTAGAGGAGGCGGCGCTCCTCCTCGATCTCGGCCGGGGTGTCGGCGTAGGTGATGGGCAGGGTGCCGTCCTGCAGCCCGCACAGGAAGACCGAGTCCCACTCCAGGCCCTTGGCCGCATGGAAGGTGGCGAGCGTGACCCCCTCGGCCACCGGGGCGTGCTGCTCGGCCGCCCGACGGTCGAGGTCGTCGACGAAGGCGCCCAGGGTGGCCCCCTCGGCGCGCGCGAACTCCTCGGCCTGGCTCACCAGGGCCTGCCACGACTCCCAGCGGTCGCGGGTCTGGCCGCGGGCGGTCGGGGCCTCGGTCGTCCAGCCCATGCCGGCCAGGGTCGCCCGGACCGTGTCGACCAGACCGTCGTCGCCGTCCTCCCCCGAGCGCGCCGTGCCGCGGATGCGGGTGACGGCCTCACGGACCTCGGGACGGGCGAAGAAGCGGGCCGCGCCCCGGATCACGTAGGGGATGGCGAGGTCGGACAGGGCCTCCTCGTAGGCCTCGGACTGGGCGTTGATGCGGAACAGGACCGCGACCTCCGAGAGGGGACGCCCCTGGTCGCGCAGGCCCTGGATGCGCGCGGCGATCTTGTGGGCCTCGGCCACCTCGTCGGGCGCCGGCGTGTAGGTGACCGGTGGCCCCGCGGGTCGCTGGGCCCTCAGCTCGACGCCCTTGCTGGTGGAGCGGGCGAGCAGGGTGTTGGCCGCGGTCACGATCTGGGGAGTGGAGCGGTAGTTGCGGACCAGCTCGATCGAGGTGGCCCGGGGGAACTTGGCGGTGAACCCGGTGAGGTAGTCGGCGTTGGCGCCGGCGAAGGAGTAGATCGTCTGGGCCGGGTCGCCGACGACGCAGATCTCGTCGCGACCACCCAGCCAGAGATCGAGCAGCGCCGACTGGAGGGGTGAGACGTCCTGGAACTCGTCGACCACGAACCACTTGTACTGGCGGCGCACCTGCGCCGCGACCCGCTCGTCCTCGGCCAGGATGCCGGCGGTGAGCAGCAGCACGTCCTCCATGTCCATCCGGCCCTGCTCGCGCTTGACCTCCTCGTAGGCAGCGAACACGCGCCCCACGGTGTCGTGGGCCTGCCCGGTGACCGAGCGCCCGCGCCGCTCGGCGAGCCGGGCGTAGTCGTCGGGCTGGACGTTGCTCACCTTGGCCCACTCGACCTCGGAGGCCAGGTCGCGCAGGAGCGCCTGGTCGGTGGAGAGCCGCTGGCGGCGGGCGGCGGTGGCGAGCAGCCCGATCTTGGACTCGATGAGGCTCGGCAGCTCGGTGCCGTGCACGTGGGGCCAGAAGTAGCGCAGCTGACGCAGCGCCGCGGAGTGGAACGTGCGGGCCTGGACGGCGCCCGCGCCCAGCTCCCGCAGCCGACCCCGCATCTCACCGGCGGCGCGGGTGGTGAAGGTGACCGCGAGGACCTCCGAGGGGGCGTAGACACCGCTGTGCACCCCGTGGGCGATGCGGTGGGTGATCGCACGCGTCTTGCCCGTGCCGGCACCCGCCAGCACCCGGACCGGTCCGCGCAGCGTCTCGGCCACGCGGCGTTGCTCGGGATCGAGCGCGGAGAGCAGGTCCTCGGCTCGGTCGGTGCCCTGCGACATCGTGGAACAACTCCTGGTGCGTGGTGGTTGGATCAGGTGAACATGACCCTAGACGGCGGAGGCGACAGTCCCAGATGAGCAGCTTCACGATGTACACGACCCCCTGGTGTGGCTACTGCCACCGACTCAAGAGCCAGCTCGACCGTGAGGGGATCAGCTACGACATCGTCGACATCGAGCAGCAGCCCGAGGCGGCCCAGGTCGTGGAGTCGGCCAACAACGGCAACCAGACCGTGCCCACGCTGGTCTACAGCGACGGCACCGCGCAGACCAACCCCTCCCTGGCCCAGGTCAAGGAGAAGGTCGCCGCTCTGGCCTGATCCTCGCCGGCCAGATCCTCGCCGGCCAGATCCTCGGGGCCAGATCCTCGGGGGCGGCGCCGGGTCACCACTGACCCGGCAGCTGCCCGCCGTACCAGTGCTCGACCAGGGAGCGGCTGATCGAGACGCCCCCCGGCAGCACCAGGGTGCCGGCCTCGGCCTGCTCGCGCATCTCGGCGCGGGTGAACCACGCCGCCTCCTCGATCTCGTCCTGGTCGACCTCGATCTCGGTCGTCTCGGCGCGCCCCAGCATGCCGAGCATCAGGCTGGCCGGGAGCGGCCAGGGCTGGTTGCCGAAGTAGGTCACCTCGCCCACCCGGACCCCGACCTCCTCGGCGACCTCACGCCGTACGGCGTCCTCGAGGGTCTCCCCCGGCTCGCAGAAGCCGGCCAGCGTGGAGAAGCGCCCCGGGGGCCACACCGACTGCCGCCCGAGCAGGCACCGCTCGTCGTCGCTGCCGGGCTCCCCGGCGGTGATGAGCATGATGACCGCGGGGTCGGTGCGGGGGAACTGCGGCCTGCCGCACTGCGCGCAGTGCAGCTCGTGGCCCGCCGCGGCCGGCTCGAGCCCGCCACCGCAGCGCGGGCAGAAGCGCGTCACCCAGTGCCACTCGGCGAGGCCGAGGGCGTGGAGGAGCAGCGGCGCCAGGTCGCTGGCGTCACCGGCCAGCGCCGGCAGCAGCCCGCGCAGGGGGAGCCACTCGCCCGGCTGGGCCTTCGCCAGCCCGGCGTCGGTGATGACCGCGAACCAGGTGGCTCCGTCGCGCTCCCCCAGCAGGACCCGCAGGCCCTCGGGTGCGTCGGCGGGGGCCACCCAGTCGACGACCCCGTCGCGCGGACGGACCCGGGTGCCGGAGACCACCAGCACCCGGGTGTGAGGCTCGGACCAGCGTCCGTCCAGCCAGTCGTCGTCCTTGCGGCGCAGGCCCGACCGGTCGTGGGCGGACAGCGAGAGCACCAGGTGGGGATAGGTCACGGTGTCGAAGTTAGTCCTAGGCTCGCGAGCATGAGCACCCACATCGGAGCCGGGGCAGACGACGTCGCTCCGCTCGTCCTGATGCCCGGCGACCCGCTGCGCGCGCGCTGGATCGCGCAGACGTTCCTCGACGACGCCCGGTGCTACAGCGAGGTCCGCGGGATGCTCGGCTACACCGGCACCTGGCGGGGGCACCGCGTCTCGGTCCAGGGCAGCGGGATGGGCCAGCCGTCCCTGGCGATCTACGCCCACGAGCTCTTCACCGACTACGCCGTGCAGTCCGTCATCCGGGTCGGCTCCTGCGGCGCGCTCACCGAGCGGCTCGCGATCCGCGACCTCGTCATCGCCTCGGGCGCGTGCACCGACTCCGCGATGAACCGGATCGCCTTCGAGGGTCTCGACTACGCACCGGTGGCCGACTTCGGCCTGCTGCGCGACGCCGCGGCGGCCGCCGAGGCCCTGACGACCCGAGAGGACCGGCCGGGGGTCCACGTGGGGCTGGTCTTCAGCAGCGACTCCTTCTACGCCGCGCGACCCGAGCTCACCTCCCGGATGGTCGACTACGGCGTCCTGGCCGTCGAGATGGAGGCGGCAGCGCTCTACACGCTGGCCGCCAAGCACGGCCGCCGCGCCCTGGCGATCTGCACGGTCTCCGACCACATCGTCACCGGCGAGGAGACGACGTCGCAGGAGCGCGAGCAGACCTTCGCCGACATGGTGGAGATCGCGCTCACCGCGGGGACGGGCCGGGTCACGGCCTGAGCAGCTTCTCCAGGTCGTCGCGACCGGGCAGCCCCTCCGGCTCGTCCAGGGCACCGGTGCGGACGTAGTAGAACGCCGCACGCACCGCCTCGACCGGCACGCCGTGCAGCTCGGCCCACGCCAGCCGGTAGATCGCCAGCTGCAGCGGGTCGGCGGTGGCCGCGCGGCCGGTCTTCCAGTCGACCACGAGGTAGCCGTCACCCTCACGGTAGACGGCGTCGATGCGTCCCCGCACGACCTGACCGTCGAGGACCAGCGCGAACGACGGCTCGATCTCGAGCGGGGGACGCTCGGAGAAGGGGCCCGCCTCGAACAACGCGATCAGCTCGCGCAGGTCGGCGTCGTCCTCGATGCCCGTGTCGGCCCTGCCCGGCAGGTCGTCGGGGTCCAGCAGCAGCTGCTGGCCGAAGCGGGCCTCGACCCAGGCGTGGAAGCGGGTGCCGAAGCGTGCGGCCGCTGACGGCGGCCGCGGCATCGGGCGGGCCAGGTCGCGGGCGAACGCGTCGGGATCGTCGCGCAACCGGGCCAGCGAGGTGGCGGACAGGCTGGACGGCAGCGGCACGGCGATCTCCGGGGTGCGGTCGCGTGAGGCCTCCGCGAGCAGGCGCTCGATCTCGTCGTCCCACTGCTGCACCCGGTCGAGCAGCAGGACGTCCTCGAGGTCGTCGGTCGCCTCGGTGTCCGCGGCCAGGACCCACGCGGCCGCGTCCGTGCGGCGGGCGACCTCGGGGGTGTGGTGGGAGATGGGCCAGGTCTGGTCGACCACCTGGTCGGCGAAGGGGCTGGTCTCCCCCTTCGCCACGAGCTCCAGCCAGGCGTCGGGCTCACCACCCCAGGTGGCCATCGCCTCCCGGGTCAGCCGCAGGTAGTGCGAGGGGCCCTGCCCACCCTTGAGGTGCGCCTTCCAGCGCCAGGCCGAGACCGTCAGCCGGTGACGCGCCCGCGTCCACGCGACGTAGCCGAGGCGCAGCTCCTCGAGGCTCGCGTGCGCCTTCGCCGCCGCGGCGAGCGCGGCGATGTCCTCGGGTGTGTGACCGGGGAGCTGGGGCAGGTCGCGGGCATCCCCCCGCAGCTCGGTGGGCATGACCGAGGGCACCGTGAGCCAGCTCGGGCGCCCGCGCTCGTTGGGGAACTTCTTCTCCGTGACGCCGACGAGGAACACGGCGTCCCACTCGAGGCCCTTCGCGCGGTGGACGGTCAGCAGCTTGACCGAGTCGGCCTCCGACGGGGTGGCGACGTCGAGCCCCTGACCGAACTCGTCCTCGGCCTCGAGCCAGGCGAGCAGGGCGGCCAAGGTCACCTGGCCGTCGACCGCCTGGAACTCCGCCACGGCCTGGACGAAGAGGTCGAGGTTGTCACGGCGGGCAGCCGCGGCCGGGCTCACCGACGAGGCCAGCTCGACGTCGATGCCGGTGGTGTCGATGATGCGCCGCACCAGGTCGAGGATCGGCTCACCGATCGACGACCGCAGCCTGCGGAGCTCCGCGGCGAGCAGCGCGAAGCGCGCGAGGGCCTCCGGCGAGTAGTCGCGCTCGCCCGGGTCCTCGAGGGCGTCGCAGAGGGACGCGATCTCGGTGGGGTCGGCGCCCTCGACCGCGGACGCCAGCTGGTCCTGGACGTCCGCGAAGGCCTCGCCGCCGGCTCGGGACCCGGCCAGCTCCCCGGCCCGTCGCCCGAGCAGGGCCAGGTCACGCGGCCCGACCGCCCAGCGGGGACCGGCCAGCAGTGTCAGCAGGGCGGCGTTGGCGGTCACGTCCTGGACGAGGTTGAGGGTCGCCACGACCTCGGAGACCTCGGGCAGCCTCAGCAGGCCCTTGAGCCCGACGATCTCGACCGGCACCTCGCGCGCGGACAACGCGTCGAAGACGGCGGCGGCGTGGGAGTTGTCGCGGGTGAGGACCCCGATCTCCTTCCACGCCGGCTCGTCGGAGGCGGCGGCGAGTGCGGCATGGGTCTCCAGCACCCGGTCGCCGAGCCAGGCCAGCTCGTCGTCGTAGGTGTCGTGGACGATCGCACGGACCTCGCCGTCGTCGGCGTCGGGCTTCGGCTCGAGCGGCAGCAGGTCGTCACGGGTCTCGTAGAGCTCGGCTGCGAGGTGGTTGGCCGTGGCCAGGATGCGCGCGTCGGAGCGACGGTTGACCACCAACGGGTAGGAGCGCCGGGTGCCGTCGGCAGCGGGGAAGTCGGCACCGAACTCGAGGATGTTGGACACCGAGGCACCGCGCCAGCCGTAGATCGCCTGGTTGGGGTCCCCGACCGCGGTGACCGGGTGCCCGCGACCTCCGGAGCCCTCGGGACCGGAGAAGAGGCGGCTGAGCATCAGGGCCTGGGCGACCGAGGTGTCCTGGTATTCGTCGAGGAGCACCACGCGGTACTTCTCACGCTCGATCACCCCGACCTCCGGGCACTCGTCGGCAAGCCGCGCGGCCAGGGCGATCTGGTCGGAGAAGTCCATCAGCCCGAGGTGGGCCTTGAGCCTGCGGTAGGCGCGGACCAGCCCCACGAGCTCGGCGCGGCGGTCGCCGGCCAGGATCGCCTTCTCGTTCTTCTCGCGGTAGGTCTTGCGGTGCTCCGTGGCCATGCCGGCCTCGAAGCGGGGCCGGTGGTGCGCATCGACGTCGAGGACCTGCTGCGGGTCGACGAGGTGCTCGCTCATCTCGGCGTCGAGGGCCAGGAGGTATTGCACGACGTGCTTCGGGGAGTCGCTGAGGTGGACCACCGGCGTGGTGTAGCGCTGCACGGCGCGGGTCGCGAGCTGGTAGCGGCTCGCGTCGGCGATGAGCCGGGTGTCGGGCTCGTGCCCGATGCGCAGCCCGTGCTCGGAGAGCAGGGCGGAGGCGTAGGAGTGGTAGGTGGAGACGGTCGGCTCCTCGGTCTCCTCCTCGTCGTCGTCGCGGGGGGCAGCCCGGTCCGGCAGCAGGCCGGCACGCCGCAGGCTCTCGCGGATGCGGCCCTGCAGCTCGGCAGTGGCCTTGGTGGTGAAGGTGAGGCCGAGGACCTGCGCCGGCGTCACCCGGCCAGTGGCGACCAGCCACACCACGCGAGCGGCCATGACCGTGGTCTTGCCGGAGCCGGCGCCGGCAATGACGACGGCGGGCTCCAGGGGCGCGGTGATCGCCGCGAACTGGGCGTCGCTGAAGACGAAGTCGGCACCCAGCAGCGCGCGCAGCTGCTCGGGCGTGTCGAGGACCAGCGTCGGGTGGGAGGAGGTCACGAGAGCACCGATCCTGAGGCCTTGTCGGGACAGATCGCCTGGAAGGAGCAGCGCTCGCAGTGCTTGCCGGGTCGCGCGACGAACTCCTCGGCCCGCACCGTGGCGGCGGCCTGCATGAGCTGCTCCTCCACCAGTCGCGGCTCCCCCTCGGCGGGCGGCGGCTGGTGCTGGGTCTTGGGCAGCACGTCGCCGCCGCGCAGCTGGACCAGCTCGGCACCGCCGGAGGAGAGGGGTCCGTCGCCGTGCTCGTCGGCGGCACCGTGGTCGACGGCGAGCTGGTAGAGACCGAGCTGGGAGTGTCGGACGACCTCGGGGCCGCTCGGGGCGTACTTGCCGGTCTTGAGGTCGACCACGACGACGCGACCGTCCTCGTCGAGCTCGAGCCGGTCGGCGTAGCCGTGGAGCCTGACCACCTGGCCGTCGGGCAGCTCCACCTCGGCCCGCAGCCTCGGCTCGACGGCGATCACCGCGCGCGCGTCGGGCCGGGAGTGCCAGGCCACGAAGCGCCCCAGCACCTGGGCCACGGCCTCCCGCTCCCGCGCGCTGGACCACGGGGTGCGGAACTCCATGCGCCCCCACACCTCGTCGACGAGCCCCATCAGGTCGGCGTCCACCGCGAGCTCCTGCTTGGCGATCCGCTCTGCCACCGCGTGCACGATCTTGCCGAACCCCTGGCTGGCCGAGCTGACCACCTGGCCCCCCGCCTCGCGGCTCAGGAACCACTGCGCAGGACAGGTCAGCAGGCCCTCGAGCGCGCTGGCCGAGAGGGTCAGCGGCTCGTCGGCCGGGCGGACCGGCAGCTCGGCGCGGGTGGGTGAGCGCAGGCCCCACCAGGTCGCCGGGTCCGCCTGCGGGGCGACCGGCCGACCGTGGACGTCGGTCTCGGCCAGGACGCGCAGGCGGCGGGCGGCGGCTCCGCGCAGGGCGGCCGGCTGGTCGGGGTCGGCCAGCGTGCGCCGCAGCTCCGCGACGAGACCGGCCATCGAGAGCGGCCGCGGCGGACGCCCGATGCGGTGCTCGGGGGCGCGCCCCAGCTCGTCGACGAAGCGGGACGGCTGCTCACCGTCGTCGTCGGGCGACTTCACGGCGGTGATCACCAGGCGCTGGCGCGCCCTCGTCGCGGCGACGTAGAAGAGGCGTCGCTCCTCGGCCAGCATCGCGCGGCGGGTGAGCGGCGGCAGGATCTCGTCGCGACCGATGCGGTCGGCGCCCAGCAGCGAGTCGCGCCGCCGCAGGTCCGGCCAGGCCCCCTCCTGCACGTGGGCGACCACGACGACGCGCCACTCGAGACCCTTGGCGCGGTGGGCGGTCAACAGCCGCACCGCGTCGCCGCGCACGCCACGGTCGGCGAGCGTGTCACCGGGGATCTCCTGGGCTCGCAGCGTCGCGAGGAACGACGTGACGCTGGTGCGGCCCTTCTGCTCCTCGGCCCTGGCCGCGTTGTCGAAGAGGGCGCAGATGGCGTCGAGGTCGCGGTGGGCCAGGCGGGCGCCCGGTCCACCGACCTGGGTGGCGCCGCGCAGCCGGCGACCCCAGTCGGACCCCTCCCACACGATCCAGAGGACCTCCTCCACGGTGGCGCCGCCGGCGAGGGCCTCGCGGCCCTCGCGGACCAGCGCGGCCAGCCGCCCCGCCCGGCGAGCGGCGTCGCCGTCGACGCCCTCGAGGACGGCCGGGTCGAGGACCGCACGACGCACGAGGTCGCGGGCGCGGGCCCCGGGCTCGCGGGAGCGCAGCTCACGCGTCAGGGCGCGTACGTCGGTCGCGTCGAGGCCGCCGAGGGGCGAGGTGAGCAGCGCCTCCACCCGGTCGGCGCCCACGAAGTCGCCGGAGGACGGGTCCTCGACGTCGGCGTCGACGATGACCGCCAACGTGGCGAGCAGCGGGACCACGGCCGGCTCGCGGACCAGCGGCGTGTCGTCGCTGGCCACCTCGACCGGCACCCCCGCGGCGGCCAGGGACCGGCGCAGCTGTGGGATCGAGCTGCGGCCGGAGCGGACCAGCACCGCCATGTCCGACCAGCCGATGTCGTCCTCGAGGTGGGCCCGGCGCAGCAGGTCGGCGACGTGCTCGGTCTCGGCGCGGGCGGTGTCGAAGGTCAGCACCTCGACCACCCCCGGGCCGAGCTCGTGCGGAGCCGGCGTCGGGTGACGGAACGCGGCGTACTGCTCGGCGGGGATCGAGCCGCTCACCGAGATCGACGCCGCGATCGTGCGCGAGGCGGTGAGCAGGCGCGAGCCGAAGCGACGCGTCGTGCCGAGCGCCACCACGGTGGCGGGAGCCCCGTCACGGGTGCGGAACTCGGCCGGGAAGTCGAGGATCCCGCGCACGTCGGCGCCGCGGAAGCCGTAGATGGACTGGTCGGGGTCGCCGACGACCGTCAGGTCGCGGCCGTCGCCGGCCAGGGCCCGCAGCAGCGCGACCTGGCTGGGGTCGGTGTCCTGGTATTCGTCGACGAAGACGTGGCGGACCTGGGCTCGCAGCTGGTCGCGGTGACGCTCGGCCTCGATGACGCCACGGGCGATCAGGTCGGGGTAGTCGATCGCGGACTGGTCGCCCAGGATGTCGAGGTACTGCTCGAGGAAGAGCCCCGCCGCCTCGAGCTCGGGCAGCTGCTCGCGCCGCCCGAGGTCGATGAGCTGGTCAGGGTCCAGGCCTCGCTCGCGGGCCCGGCCGAGGACCGACTGCACCTCGCGCGCGAAGCCGCGGGTGCCCACGGCGGCCTTGAGCGCGTCGGGCCAGCGCACCGACTCGGGTGCGTCGGTGAGCAGCTCCTGGAGGATGACGTCCTGCTCGGGGGCGGAGAGCAGCCGCAGCGGGGCGGCGTAGAGGTCGGCGGGCGAGAAGCGGCGCACGAGGCCGTAGGCGAAGGAGTGGAAGGTCGAGCTCAGGGTCGTCGACATGGTGCGGCCGAGCCGGGCGGTGACCCGGTCACGCAGCTGCTCGGCGGCCTTGCGGGAGAACGTCAGCGCGAGGATCTCGTCGGGTCGGGCACCGGCCTCCACCTTGCGGACGATGGCCTCGACCAGGGTCGTCGTCTTGCCCGTGCCGGGCCCGGCCAGCACCAGCAGCGGTCCGCCCGGGTGGTCGACGACGCGCTGCTGCTGCTCGTCGAGCTGCGGGACCTCGACGCTCGTCTCCGGTCGCACGAGGTGGTAGGTCGGCGCGCTCATGGGACCACTCAACCATCGTGCGCCGACACCCCGACGCTGGGCGGGGTCGTGTGCCTCAGCGCGCTTCCCAGCGCGTCCTGCGGCACACGACCCGACCGCGACAGCCCGGTCTCAGCCGAGGTCGACGATGGCAGCCACGGGGCCACCACCGTCGGGGCCCTGGTGCGCGGCGGAGACCGACACGAAGACGGCGGGGTCACCGGTGACGGCGGCGGTGACGCCACCGACGGCGGCCTTGATCTGGCGGTGCCAGTGCACGTCGGAGTCGTCGAGCATCGCGTTGCGGCGTCCGCGGACGGTGCCGTCCTGGGAGACCTCGCACTTGAGGAACACGTTGACCAGCCGGCCGTCGAGGTCGGAGGTGTGGGGGCGCTCGGGGAGGTCGAGGCCGGCGGAGCGGATCGCGTCCCAGATGCCGTCGGCGTCCAGGGCGTCCTTCATCACCGAGTGTCCGACGCGGTAGCGCCCGCCGACGCCCTTGGCGTTGCCGACCACGACGATCTGCGCCACGTCGAGCTCGACGCCCGAGGAGCACGAGGCGACGGCGGAGTAGAGCGAGCGGTCGTGCATGACGTCGGCGTCGGTCGGCATCTCGATCTCGCCGAGCGCGACCGCGATCCCCAGGGCGGTGCAGCCGTTGGAGAGGTCCATCGACTCGTGGGTGTGCTCGGTCCACACCGTCTTGCCGCGCGACTTGGCGTCGCGGATGGTGTGGACGGTCAGCAGCGGGGTCTTGGTCTGGACGTAGTGGACGTCGGCGACGTCGGTGATGCCGGCCTTGGCCATCGCCTCCGTCACGGCGGCGGCGACCTTGGAGACCATGGCGACGCGGCCGATGTCCTCGGGCAGCAGGGTCTCGCTCATCGCGAAGCCGACGGTGAGGCGCGGCTCGTCGGTCTGGACGGCGTCCTCCTTCGGCACGGTCGCGAAGATGGTGGCGTGGGGGCTGATCACGCCGTCGGTGCCGCCGGACCACACGATCGGGACCTGCTTGACCTGGTCGGCCGGGGCGCCCTTCTCGATGAGCACCTCACGGAACGCGCGGTCGGAGATGATCCGCGTGTAGTCGTTCACCCCGCCGTTGCCCTCGGTCTTGCCGATGATCGCGATGACCCGGTCGGCGGCCATGACGCCGTCGTCGATGAGCTTCGCGAGCTCGGAGGCGTCGGAGACGGAGTGGATCGGGACCTTGCGTACTTCGATGGCGTCGGGCATGTGGGTGCTCTCCTGGTGGGTGCTAGTTGGGTACGACGACGGTGCCGGCGTTGCCGGCCACGGCGTCGACGATGTTGTCGAGGTTGGTGATGACGGCGCGCTGACCGCCCTGCTCCACGAAGCGGCAGACGGCGTCGACCTTCGGGCCCATGGAGCCGCTGGCGAAGTGCCCCTCGCTGCTGTAGCCGCGCATCTGGGCCACGGAGACGGTGCCGACCTGCTCGGCGTCGGGCTGCCCGAAGCGCAGCACGGCGTTGGAGACGTCGGTGGCGACCACGAGGACGTCGACGTCGATGGAGCGGGCCAGCAGGGCCGCTCCGAGGTCCTTGTCGATGACCGCCTCGACGCCGCGCAGGACGCCGTCGGCGTCCCGGACCACGGGGATGCCACCGCCGCCGTTGGCGACGACGACGAAACCGGCCTCGACCAGCGCGTGCACGGCAGGGGCGTCGACGACCTCGAGCGGCTCGGGCGAGGCGACCATCCGGCGCCACCCCTTCTCACCGCGGTCCTCCCAGATCTCCCCGTGCTCGACGAGGACCCGGGCCTCCTCGGCCGGCAGGAACCGACCGATCGGCTTGGTGGGCCGCGTGAAGCCCGCGTCGGCCGCGTCGACACGGGCGCGGGTCACGACAGCAGCGGAGCGCTTGTCGACCTGCCGCTCGGACAGGGCGGCGTCGAGGGCGTTCATCAGCACGAAGCCGAGCGTCCCCTGGGTCTGGGCGCCGCACCAGTCCAGCGGGACCGGGGGCACGACGCCGGCCGCGACCTCGTTCTTCACCAGCAGGTTGCCGACCTGGGGGCCGTTGCCGTGGGTGATGACGACGTCGATCCCCTCGGAGACGAGGCCGGCGACGGCCTTCATGGCCACCTGGGCCGCGGCGATCTGGTCCTCGACCTGAGCCCGTCCGTCGGCATTGGTCATGGCGTTGCCGCCGAGTGCGAGTAGGACCTTCATGACCTCGACGTTAGTGACCGCACCGGGGCCGGGCCATCAGCAACTACGACCAACGAACGGACCGACCGATGGCAGGAGTTGCCAACAGCCGGTCATGGTCGCCCTCCACGAGACGACCCGGCCAGGAGCCAGCGCAGCACCTGGGTCCCGACGGGCAGCCCGTGGGCGTCGTAGTAGGCGAACATCGACCGCAACCACGCCTCCTCCCGCCCTGCCGGCTCACCGCTCGGACGGTCGACGACCACCTCGACCCCGGCTTCTGATGCCAGCGCGGCCACGGTCGTCGCGACCGAGGCGAGCTCGTAGGTCGCGCCCTCGTGCCCGTCCTCGAGCAGCACGACGGCCGCCGCCCGGCCGACCTCGTCGAGGTCCGCGAACCCGAAGGGGGCCGAGGCCCGGTAGGGCAGGCGCACGGTCGTGCCGAGGTCGAGGTTCTGCAGGTAGGCGCCCGGTTGCAGGATCGTCCAGGTCGACGCGGAGGCGCGCACCAGCTCCTCGGCCCGCGCCTTGGCCGCGTGGTGCGGCATCGCGGTGATGCCGGGCGAGGCGACCGAGTGGTAGACGACCCGGTCGACGCCGGCGGCGCGGGCGGCGCCCAGCGCCGCGGCGACGTACGCCGGCTCGTCGGGGTGCAGGTTGGGCGCGATGAGGTAGGCCGCGTCGCACCCGGCCAGGGCCCCGGCCAGGTCGGTCCACGCGCTGCGACCGAGGGGCACCGACTGGTGCCCCTCGGACGCCAGCGCCGCGGCGACGGACCGTCCGGTCTTGCCGGTGCCCCCGACCAGCGCGACCCTCACGCGGGTCTCAGACCAGGTCCACGGCGGCGTAGGCCGCACCGTCGGCCAGCTGCGCGTAGCCGGGGCCGCGGTCGAAGAACGCCTCGCCGGCCTCGGGGCGCGACGCCCGCTCGGCCGTCGTCGCGTCGGCGTCGAAGCCGAGCGAGTCGGACTCGAGCTCGCCCGTCAGGACCACGCCGTAGGACCTCAGGGCCGCCTCGGGCGAGACCTTGCGCCAGACCACGTCGCGCACGACGAGGGCGGGGTCGCGGTCGAGCGGGCTCCCCCACCCACCGCCACCGGTCGTGCGGATGCGCACCACCTCGCCGGCCTTGATCGGCTCGGCGTCGGCGAGGGCGTCGACCTCACGCTCGTGGGGACCGCCGGGGTCGATGACGACCGAGAACGGCTGGCCGGCCAGGCCGCCCTTGACGCCCCAGCAGGCCAGGATCGAGCGGTCGGCGATGGACATGAAGTGCGCGTCCTTGAGCATCCGGACGTGCTTCTCGTAGCCGAGCCCGCCGCGGAACTTGCCGGCGCCGCCGGAGTCCATGGCCAGGCCGAGGCTCTCGACCCGGAAGGGGAAGCGTGCCTCGGTGAACTCGCTCGGGAGGTTGCGGGAGTCGGGCACCACGTGGATGGTGTCCTCGCCGTCGGCGTAGTAGCGACCACCGGATCCGCCGCCGAGCACCTCGCGCATCAGGTAGGGACGACCCTCGAGGTCGTCGCCGTAGACGCCGGTGTAGCGGATCGTCTCCTGGTCGGCCGGCATCTTGCCGTCGACGGCCTTGGCGACGACGCCGGCGAGCACGCCGAGGAGTCGCAGGATCACGAAGGTGCGGGCGTTGGTCGGCGCCGGGAAGACCGGGGTCAGCAGGGTCCCCGGGGGCGGGAACCGCATCTCGATGAGCGGCACGATCCCCTCGTTGACGTCGAGCTCGGCCATCCGCTCGGGGGTGTCGGCCAGGTTGCGCAGGATCGGCGCGAGCCACTTCTTGAGGAAGACCCCGTCGCTGTAGTCGCCACAGTGGTTGATCGGGCCCTTGGCCTGCGGCGAGGTGCCGCCGAAGTCCAGGATCAGGCGCTCACCGTCGGGGTCGTCGGCCCCGGTGCGGGTCATCGTGATCCGCTGCGTGTGCAGCTGCGGCTCGTCGACCCCGTCGTGCTCGGCGTAGTCCTCCCACACCCACTCCCCCTCGGGGATCTGGGAGAGGATCTCGCGGCGGTAGGTCGTGGTGGTGCGGTCGATGATCGCGTCGAAGCAGGACTCGACGGTCGCCACGCCGTAACGGTCGAAGAGCTCACCGAGCCGGCGCGCACCCATCAGGCACGCGGAGCACTCGGCGTCGAGGTCGGCCGACAGCGACTCGGGCATCCGCGAGTTGCGGGTCATGATCGACAGGGCGGCCCGGTTGGGGACGCCGGCGTCCCAGAGCCGGATCGGGGGGACCATCAGGCCCTCCTCGAAGACGCTGGTGGCGTTGGACGGCATCGAGCCGGGGACCGCACCGCCGATGTCGTCGTGGTGGCCGAACGCCTGGACGAAGGCGACGACCTTGCGCTCACCCTCGGGTCCGGCGAAGACGGGCACGGTGACGCAGAGGTCGGGCAGGTGCCCGATGCCACCCTCGGAGCGGTAGACGTCGTTGTGGAAGAAGACGTCGCCCTCGCGCATCTCCTCGAGCGGGAAGTCCCGCGCGATCGGGTGCACGAGCGCTGAGTAGGAACGACCGGTGAGCTTGCGCAGCAGCCGGTCGTGGATGCCGGCGCGGAAGTCGTGGGCGTCGCGGATCATCGGGCTGCGGCTGGTGCGGCCGATGGCGGTCTCGACCTCCATCTCCACCGAGGCCAGGGATCCCTGGACGATCTCGACGAGGACCGGGTCGGCGCTGGCGCCCTTGTCGTCGGTCAGGTGACCGAAGGGGAACTGCGTGGGCGCGCGACGGCTGGTGGTGTCGACCGGGCCGTCCTGGGGTGCGGTGAGGACCACACCGGCGGAGTTGGTGCACATCAGCTGATCTCCTCGTTCGTGCCGGGGGTGGTCTCGACGCGGGTGACGATGACGTTGAGGTGCTCGTCGATGCGAGCGGTGAAGCCGGGGTGCAGCGGCACCGTGGAGCCGAACTCCTCGATGATCGCCGGGCCCGTCACGACCGTGCCGGGCGGCAGGTCCTCGCGCCACAGCACCGGGGTGTCGACGTAGCCGTCGGTCGGCTCGAAGCAGACCGGGCGGCGGCTCCTCTCGGTCGGGGCGCTGCCGTCGCCCAGGGGCGAGCGGGCGATCTCGGGGCGCGTGATCGGCCCGATGCCGGAGACCCGCAGGTTGACCCACTCGACCTGCTGGGTGGCGTCGCCGGCGAAGTCGTAGCCGTAGAGCGCCCGGTGCTCGGCGTGGAACAGGTCGGCGACGGCGTCGAGGACGGCGGCGTCGGCAGGGCCCTCGGGCACCGAGACGCGCACCTCGAAGGCCTGGCCGAAGTAGCGCAGGTCGGCGGTGCGCACGAAGGAGTGCTCGCTCTCGGCGAAGCCCTCCTTGGTCAGCGCCTCACGGGCCTGCCCGGTGAGCACGTCGTACATCGTGGTGACGGCGGCCGGGTCCAGGGCGTCGGCCAGCGCGACGTGGGTCTGCACGTAGTCGTTCTTGACGTCGACGGTCAGCAGCCCGAAGGCCGAGACGTTGCCGGGGTTCGGCGGCACCAGGACGGTGGGCACGCCGAGCACGTCGACGAGACGGCACAGCAGCAGCGACCCGGATCCGCCGAAGGTGGTGAGGGCGAAGTCGCGGACATCGAGCCCACGCTTGACCGTCACCTGGCGCAGGGCGTTGGCCTGGTTCCAGGCCGAGATCTCCAGGACGCCGGTGGCACAGGCCTCCGGGGAGATGCCGAGCTGGGCCGCCAGCTTCTCGATGCCGGCACGGGCCGCGTCGACGTCGAGCGGGATCTCCCCGCCGAGGAGGTGGGGAGGGATGCGGCCGAGGAAGACGTGGGCATCGGTGATGGTGACCTCGGTGCCGCCCTTGCCGTAGCAGAGCGGGCCCGGGTCGGCACCGGCCGACTGGGGGCCGACCTTGAGGGTGCCCTCGGGCGAGAGCCAGGCGATCGAGCCTCCCCCGGCACCGACCGTGACGACGTCGATCATCGGGATCTTGGACGGGAACGCCCCGACCGAGCCCTCGGTGGTGAGGGTCGGCTCGCCGTCGATGACGACCGACACGTCGGTGGAGGTGCCACCGCCGTCGCTGGTGAGCACCCGGTCGAAGCCGGCGACCTTGGCGATCAGCGCCGCACCGAGTGCACCGGCTGCGGGGCCCGACAGCACGGTGGTGATCGGCTGGTGCACGACCTCGTCGGCGCTGAGGACGCCGCCGTTGGACTTCATCACGTAGAAGGGGACGTTGCGGTCGCCGGCGTACTCGGCGAGCCGGGTCTTGATGTTGGTGACGTACGCCGAGAGGCGCGGCTTGACCGCGGCGTCGACCAGCGTCGTCATGGCCCGCTCGTACTCGCGGTACTCGCGCAGCACCTGGCTCGACAGCGAGACGACCGCGTCGGGGTGCTCCTCGAGCAGCACCTCGCGCATCCGCTCCTCGTGCTCGGCGTTGGCGTAGGAGTGCAGGAAGCAGACCCCCAGCGTGTTGATGTCCTGGTCGCGGAACCAGCGGGCCGTGGTGCGCGCGGACTCCTCGTCGAAGGGCCGGACCTCCGCGCCGGTGAAGTCGAGGCGGCCACCGACTCCCTTGACCCGGTCCCGCGGCACGATCCGGTCGGGCTTGACCCAGAAGTAGGAGTTGCCGTAGCCGTCGGGGACCGACTGCCGCGCGATCTCGAGCATCGCCTCGTAGCCCGCGGTGGTGATGAAGCCGAGCCGGTCGACCTTGCCCTCGAGGAGCTGGTTGGTCGCCACCGTCGTGCCGTGGCTGACCGCGGCGATCGCCTCGCCGTCGCCCGCAGGGAGACCGAGCAGACCGAGGACCTTGTCGATGCCGGCCATGAAGCCGTCGGCCGGGTTGCCCGGGGTGGAGGGGGTCTTGGTGGTGACCAGCTCACCGGACTGCTCGTCGAAGGCGACCACGTCGGTGAACGTGCCGCCCGTGTCGATGCCGATCCGGATGCTGCGCTTGGTAGGGGGTGCCATGCCGACAATTCAAACGGTCTGGCCATCCCCGAGCCATGTCATAACATGCCGACCAAACAACGATTCGTCGGTAGTTGTTGCCAGGGGTCACGGAAAGTCCGTGACGTTTTCGCCCCTCTCACGCGCCAGAAGGGGCGGAAACGTCACGGACTTTCCGGGCCACCCGTCGCCGCTTCGAAGGCCGCCGCGACCTCGAGCAGCCGCCGTTCCCCGCCGTGGGGTGCCACGACCTGGATGCCGACGGGGAGGCCGTCCGAGGTGCGGCCGGCGGGCACGGAGATGGCGGGGCAGCCGGTGACGGTGATCAGGTAGGAGGCGCGCATCCAGTCGAGGTAGGTCGCCATCGGGCGGCCGTTGATCGAGGAGGGGTACTCCTGGTCGGCCGGGAACGGTGGCACCTGCGAGGTGGGGAGCACCAGCACGTCGTAGGAGGTGAAGAAGTGCCGCATCCGCTCCGAGAGCGCCGTGCGCTGGGTGTAGGCGCGGGCCACGTCGGTGCCGCTGAGCGTCTCCCCCAGCCGGATGTTGTCGGCGAGGGACTGCTTGAAGGAGCCGGGGTGCTCGGCGAGGAGGCCACCCAGCTTGGCCTGCAGGTGCCAGGCACGCAGGGTGCGGAACGTGTCGTCGGCCTCGGCCAGGTCGGGGTGCGCGGCGCTCACGTGGGCCCCGCCGGCGCTGAAGACGGCGGCCGAGGCCTCGACGACGGCTGCGACCTCGTGGTCGACGTCGAAGGCACCGCCCAGGTCGACGGAGAGGGCCACGCGGAGCCCGGCGAGTGAGCCGGTGAGCGGCTCGGCGAAGCGGGATCCGGGGTCCCCCAGCGCGTGCGGCGTGCGCGGGTCGGGACCGGCCATCACCGAGAGCAGCAGCGCCAGGTCGCCGACGTTGCGGGCCATCGGGCCTCCGACCGAGGTCGTCTCCCACTGGTTGTAGAGCGGCCACTCGGGGACGCGGCCCAGCGAGGGGCGCAGCCCCACGACCCCGCAGAACGACGCCGGGTTGCGCAGCGAGCCGCCCATGTCGGAGCCGTCGGCCAGCGGCACCATGCCGGAGGCCAGCGCGCAGGCCGCGCCACCGGACGAGCCGCCGGCGGACCGCGTCGGGTCGACCGGGTTGCGGGTGAGGCCGAAGACGGTGTTGAAGGTGTGCGAGCCGGCAGCGAACTCGGGCACGTTGGACTTGCCCACCACCACGACGCCGGCGCGGCGCACCCGCTCCACGATCAGCTCGTCGGCGGCGGGGACATGGTCGGCGAAGAGCGGCGAGCCGTACGTCGTGCGCCACCCCGCCACCGCGTGGGTGTCCTTGAACGCGAACGGGAGCCCGTGCAGCGCACCGACCGGTGCACCCGAGGCCAGCGCCTCGTCCGCCGCTGCGGCGCCGGCGCGGGCCCGCTCCTCGTCGAGCGAGACGATCGCGTTGAGCTCGGGGTTGCGCTCGGAGATGCGGGTCAGGTGCAGCTCGAGCAGCTCCCGGGCCGAGATGGCGCGTCCGTGGACGGCGGCCACCAGCTCGCGGGCGGTCGAGTCGACGCTCAGGTCGCTCATGGTCGGCTCAACGCCGACGGCCGAGAAGGGAACCGGCGAGGACCCCGACCAGCACCAGGCCGGCCCCGACGGCGATCCCCTTGAGGAAGTCGTCCTGGGAGCCGACGCCGCCCGTCTTCGCGGGGGCGGTGAACACCGCGGCACCGGAAGCCGTCTCGGAGACGGTCACGGGAGCCGCTCCGGCAGTGCCGCCGGTCGTCGCATCCGCTCCGACGACGGCAGCGGCTGCCCCGGAGAGCACCGCGTCGACGTTGCCGAAGAACTCGCCGGCCATGCGGCGCGAGACGCTGCTCAGCATGCGCTGGCCGACGCCGCCGACCATGCCGCCGACGACCGCGTCGGCGTCATAGCTGATCGTCGTGGTGCCGTCACCGCGGTCGGCGAAGGTCACGACCACGTCGGCCCCGATCGTGCCGGGGGCGCCCGCGCCCTGGAGCTTCATCAGCAACGAGGTGTGCTCGTCCAGGTCGGACAGCACGCACGAGCCGGAGTAGGTGCCCTTGATCGCAGCCACCCCGGCGGTCACGGTCATGGCGTAGGCGTTCTCGCCGGTCGCCTCCAGCCGCTCGCAGCCGGGGATGGTCCGCACGAGCACGGACGGATCGAGGATCGCGGACCAGACCCGGTCGACCGGGGCGTGCAGGACGGCGTCGCCGGTGAACTTCATGACTTCTCCTTGGCCCGCTGCTGGCGCAGCGCGAACAGCTCGGACGGCGAGATCGGCATCGCCGTGATGGGGAATCCTTCAGCGTCCTCGATCGCGGACGCGAAGACGGCCGCCGACGGGATCACGCCGGCCTCACCCGCGCCCTTGATGCCGAGGGGGTTGAGCGGGGACGGCGTCTCCAGGTGGTCGATGTCGATCCCGTCCGGGATCTCGGTGACGTAGGGCATCAGGAAGTCCATGAAGGAGGCGTTGAGCAGCTGTCCCGACTCGTCGTAGGCCATCCGCTCGTAGAGCGCGCCACCGATCCCCTGCGCGACGCCGCCGTGGATCTGGCCCTCGACGATCATCGGGTTGATCAGGTGGCCGCAGTCATGGACGACGGCGTACTTGAGGATGGTGATCTCGGCGGTCAGCGGGTCCGTCTCCACGATCACGGCGTGCATGCCGGAGGCGAAGGTCGCCCGCTCCGGGGAGTAGAAGTCCTTGCCCTCCAGCCCCGGCTCCTCGTCCTCGGGCACCGGCGCCTTGCCGGGGTCCCCGACGGAGAACTGGGTGGCGGCCTTGGAGGCCTCGTCGAAGGCGTAGCGCAACGGGTTCGACAGGACCGAGAGCGTGCCCAGGTCGATCGAGGCCCCCGGGGAGCCCTTCACCGAGACGACCCCGTCGATGATCTGGAGGTCCGCCTCATCGGCTTCCAGGGCGTCGGCTGCGATCTTGAGCGCCTTCTCCTTGGCTCGCTTGGCGGCCAGGTGGATCGCGGAGCCGCTCATCACGGCGGCACGCGAGGCGAAGGTGCCCACCGCGTAGGGCATCCGCCGGGTGTCACCCGTGACGACCTCGACGTCCTCGAAACGACAGCCGAGCTCGTCGGCGACCAGCTGCGCGAAGACCGTGGCGTGGCCCTGGCCCTGCGTGGTGAGCCCGGTGGCGACCTTGACCTTGCCCGTCGTCTCGATGTGGACGTGGGCGCCCTCGTAGGGACCGACGCCGGTGCCCTCGACGTAGCAGGCCAGACCGATGCCGACCTGACGACCGACAGCGGCCATCTCGGCCTGGTACGCCGGGAACTCGTCCCAGCCGACCAGCGCCTTGATCTTCTCGAGCGAGGTCGGGTAGTCGCCGGAGTCGTACTCCAGCGGGCGGCCGTCCTGGAAGATGAGGCCCTGGTCGTAGGGGAACTCGTCAGGCTGGATGAAGTTGACCGCACGCACCTCGGCGCGGTCCTTGCCGAGGTAGGCGGCGATGGCGTCCATCGTCCGCTCCATCGTGTAGCAGCCCTGGGGCCGCCCGGCGCCACGGTAGGGCGTCACGATCACGGTGTTGGTGTAGAGCGACTCGAAGACGACGCGGTAGTTCTGGGGCTTGTAGGGCCCGAGCAGCTGGGTCGAGGTGATGATCGGGACGATGAGCCCGTACGGCGAGTAGGCGCCGTGGTCGTGCCAGAACTCCACGTTCAGGCCGTGCAGGCGACCGTCGTCGTCGAAACCGACCTCGACGTGGTGCACCTGGCCGCGCTCGTGCGCCGAGGAGATGAAGTGCTCACGCCGGTCCTCGGTGAACTTCACCGTGCGACCCAGGGCACGGGCCGCGAGCGGCACCAGCAGCTCCTCGGGCCAGGGGTGGACGATCTTGACCCCGAAGCCACCACCGACGTCGGGGGTGATCACGTCGACCTGGCCCAGGTCGAGGCCGAGCTTGACGGCGACGGCGGCGCGGACGCCGGTGGAGGTCTGCGTGGAGGTCCACACCTGCAGCCGACCGATGTCGGCGTCCCAGCGGGCGACGGTCCCCCGGCCCTCCATCGGCATGCAGGCGCTGCGCTCGACGGTCAGGTCGAGCTCGAGGCGGTGCGGCGCCGCCGCGATGGCGGCCGGCGCGTCCCCGACGTTCTGCTCGAGGCGGGCGCCGATGTTGCCGGGCACGTCGTCGTGGACCAGGTGCTGTGCGGCACGGGCGTTGTCGATGCCCACGACCGGCTTGAGGAACTCGTAGGAGACCTTGATCAGGCCCACGGCGTCCTCGGCGACGTAGCGGTCGTCGGCCACGACCATGGCGATCGCCTCGCCGACGTAGTTCACCTCGTCGCGGGCGAGCGCGTACTGGGTGCGGCCGTGGGTCAGCGCCGGGTGCGGGATCAGCAGCGGCAACGGCTCGGCCATCGGTCCGGTCAGGTCGTCGTAGGTCCACACCGCGTGCACACCGTCGAGGTCGAGGACCGCGTCCACGTCGATGTCGATGATCCGTGCGTGGGCGTGGGGCGAGCGGAGCACCGCGGCGTGCAGGGTGCGGCTGTCGACAGCGATGTCGTCGACGTAGCGACCCTCACCCCGCAGGAAGCGCTGGTCCTCGACACGCTGGACCGGGGTCCCCATCAGCTTGGTGGTCACGAGGCGTCCTCGCTGATCAGGACTGCGGCGCGCTCCACGGCCTTGACGATGTTCTGGTAGCCGGTGCAGCGACACAGGTTGCCCGCGATCATGTCGCGCGCCTCGTCGTGGGTGGGGCACGGGTTCTCGGCGAGCCCGGCCGTGATGGTGGTGAGGAAGCCGGGGGTGCAGAAGCCGCACTGGAGCCCGTGGCACTCCGCGAACGCCTGCTGGACCGGCCCCAGGGAGCCGTCGGGCTGGGTGAGCCCCTCGACCGTGGTGATCTCGGTGTCCACCGCGGAGACCGCGAGCAGCAGGCAGGAGCGCATCGGCTTGCCGTCGACCAGGACCGTGCACGCGCCGCAGACGCCGTGCTCGCACCCGACGTGGGTGCCGGTCAGCGCCAGGTCGTGGCGCAGCGCGTCCGACAGCAGCCGGCGCGCCGGCACCTGGGTGTGGTGGGTCGTGCCGTTGACGACGAGTCGTACGTCGTGCAGCTCTTCACTCATCAGGCGTTCCTCTCGCAGGCGTCCTGGTGGGCCGCGCGGAGGACGCGGCTCGTCAGGACCCGCACCAGCTGGGCGCGGTAGTCGGGGGTGGCGTGGATGTCACCGTCGGGCTCGAGCCGGGACACGGCTGCCTCGGCGGCCGCGGCCAGCGAGGCGTCGTCGACCCCGCCGCTGAGCTCAGCCGTGAGGTCGAGGACGGTCGGGACCTCGTTGACCGAGACGTAACCGGCCTCGGCCTGCACGACCTGGTCCCCCTCGAGCCGCACGAGCGCAGCGACCCCGCACAGGGCGTAGTCGCCGTGACGCCGGGCGATCTCGTCGAAGGCGACCCCCGCTCCGGACGGGAGAGCCGGGAAGAACGCCGACACCGCGATCTCGCCGTGGTGCAGCGAGGACTCCAGGGGGCCGAGGAACAGCTCCCCGGCGGGGATGGTGCGGCGCCCCCCGCTCGACTCGACGTCGACCGACCCGCCCAGCAGGGACAGGACGACCGGCATCTCGGCGGCCGCGTCCGCGTGGACGATGGAGCCCACGGTGGTGCCGCGGTTGCGGATCGTCGCGTGGGCGACGTGCTGCAGCGCCATCGCCAGCAGCGGCTGGACGCGTTGCGCTTCGGTGCTGGCCAGGACGTCGGCGTGACGGGCGAGCGCACCCACGCGGACGCCGGCATCCGTGACCTCGATCTCGGCCAGGCCCGGGAGCCCGTTGATGTCGACCAGCAACGCTGGTGCGGCGAGCCGCATCGACAGCAACGGGACCAGGCTCTGACCCCCCGCGAGCACCTTGGCGTCCGGTTCCCCGGCCAGGTCTGCCAGTGCTTGCTGGAGGGTGTCTGGTCGTCGGTACGCGAAGGGTGCGGGCTTCACAGTGCTTCAGTTACCTCATCTGCACCACGGTCGGCGGCGCTTTCGTGGCCACGGTTGACCAGGTGGAAGAAGACGATGACCAGGATCGTGCCGAGGGCGATGCCGCTCAGCTCGAAGTTGTCGCTGAACTTCATCGTGACGCCGCCGATGCCGGCGATCAGGCCGGCCGAGAGACCGACCAGGTTGACCGGGTTGCCGAAGTCGACACGGTTCTCGACCCAGATCTTGGCGCCGACGAGACCGATCATGCCGTAGAGGACAACCGTGATCCCGCCGAGGACGCCGCCGGGGGTCGCGCTGACGACGGCACCGAACTTGGGGCACAGGCCGAGCAGGATCGCGACCGCTGCGGCGACGTAGTAGGCGGCCGTCGAGTAGACCCGGGTGGCGCCCATGACGCCGATGTTCTCGGCGTACGTCGTGGTGGGCGAGCCACCGAACGCGCTGGCCAGGGCGGTGGCGAAGCCGTCGGCGCCGATGGCCCGACCCATGTAGGGGTCGAGGTCCTCGCCGGTCATCTCGGCGACGGCCTTGACGTGACCGGTGTTCTCGGCGATCAGCGCGATCACGCCGGGCAGCACGAGCAGGATGAAGGTGAGGGAGAAGCTGGGGCCGTGCACGACCGAGACACCGTCGCCGAGGCTGCCCGAGGGCAGGCCGACCCAGTCGGCAGCCTGGACGCCGGCCCAGCTCACACGGTCGTGGGCGACGGCCTCCGTGGCCCCGCCCGGCACCGAGGTGATCTGACCGAAGACGCCGTCGAAGAGCCAGGAGAGCAGGTAGCCGAAGATCAGGGCGAGGAAGACCGCGATGCGGCTCCAGAAGCCCGGGAACAGCACGGCGGCGCACACCATGAAGGTGGCGGTCAGCAGGGCGACCCACTGGTCCTGGGGCCAGTAGATGCCGGCCACGACCGGGGCCAGGTTGAAGCCGATGAGCATGACGACCGCGCCGGTGACGGCGGGCGGCAGGATCGCGTGGATGAGGTGGGCGCCGGCGAAGTGGATGACCACACCGACGAGCATCAGCACCAGGCCGGCGACCATGATCGCGCCGGTGACGTCCGCGGAGTCGCCCCCGAGGCCGCGGATGGCGGCGACGCTGGCCACGAAGGATGCGCTGGTCCCGAGATAGCTCGGCACCTTGTTGGCGCAGATGACCAGGAACAAGATGGTGCAGACGCCCGAGAACAGGATCGCCAGGTTGGGGTCGAGCCCCATGACCAGCGGGAAGACGAAGGTGGCGCCGAACATGGCGACCACGTGCTGCGCGCCGAGCCCGGCGGTCTTGCCCCAGGCCAGACGCTGGTGCGGCATGACGGCCTCACCGGGTTTCGGATCTACGAGATCCCACTTGAACATCGACATTGACGGTCCCTCCCTGGTGCTCTGAATGGCCCCGAGACCTCACAAACTAGTGATCTCCATGACACCCCCACGACAGCGACACCTGCCGAAGGATCGCCGGATCGACTGGCACTAGTTGGGCGCGCCGCAGGTTGGGCCGCGTCAGCCCGCGATCTCGAGCACGCGGAGCGCGACCGCGACGTCGAGACGCAGGTGCGGATCGCTGGAGAGCGGACCGAGCAGCCGCTCGAGCTTGCCCACGCGGTAGCGCATGGTGTTGTAGTGGAAGAACTGCAGCCGCGCCGCCTCGGCCACGTTGAAGTTGGTGTCCAGCAGCACCTGGAGGGTCTCGCGCAGGTCGGCCGCCTCCGCGGTGACCTCGGCCAGCGGTCCGAGGACGTCACGGGCGAACGAACGCAGCTCCCCGGCGTCGGGGATCAGGGCGATGAGCCGGTGCAGCCCGAGCTGGTCGAAGAACGTGATCGAACCGCCGCCGTTGACCCGGCGACCGACCTCGACGGCACGGCGGGCCTGGGCGTAGGCCTCGGGCAGCTCGTCGAGCGAGTGGGCCACCCGGCTCACCCCGACCGAGAACGGGCGGCGCCCGCCGCCGCGGTCGCCGGACACCGCCGTCACCGTCCGGCGTACGACGTCGTGGCCGGCGACCGGCTCGTCGTCGCCCCCGGCCAGCGGCAGCAGCGTGACCACCTCGGAGGAGAAGTCGGCGCTGGGAATCCCGCTGTCGAGGCCGCGGCTGACCTGGTGCCACGCCGAGGCGAAGCGCTCCTGCCACTGGCGTCGTTGGGCCTGGGAGGGGTCCTCGTCGGCGGCGGGAGGGTCGATCTCGGCCGCGACCACGACCACGGGGCGGCGCAGGTCCCAGCCGAAGGTGTCGGCGTGCTCCGCGACGTAGTCCGCGTCGCCCGCCCGGCGCAGGAACAGGTCACGCAGGAAGTCACCCCGGTACTTGTTCTCGACCGCGGTCACGGCCTCCTCGCGGGTGATCAGCAGGGCGGCCACCGCCGCGGCCCGCTCCAGGGCGTGCACGTCGTCGGAGGAGATCGCGGCCGCCGCGCGGACGCACACGAGCCGTGCCAGGTCGACGCCGCCGGCGGCCACCCGCAGGCAGCGCACCTCCCCGGAGCCCACCGGCACCGCGTCGTTGCCGATCCGCTCCACCCGCAGGCGCCCCGTCGGGTCGACGAGGTCGTCGGTCATCAGCTGGGTGCGCAGGTCACCGGTGAGCGCCGCCGCCCGCTCCCGTCCGTCGGTCGAGGTGAAGAGCACCCCCACGTCGAGGACCCGGGCGACCTCGGCGGCGATGCCGTCCAGGTTGCCACCCTCGAGCACGATCTCGGTCAGTCCCGTGTGGAGGGCGTCCACGCGGGCCAATGCCGCACTGGCATCGTCACCGGCTATCAACACTTGCACTCCTCCTGAGGGATCGTTGGCACAACCTCACATCGGAAACGGTAAACCCGCCCACTAGCGTCGGTGTGGTGACCCCACCCCGCGAGATCCCCGTGAGCGCGTCGCCGCGCGTCCGGGCCCGGATCGCGGCCGCCGCGGATGGTCCGCGGGCGGTCCTCCACCGGGGGAGGCACGCGGTCTACGTCGACCTCGACGGGTGGTGCGTCGGGGTCGTCGGCAGTGCCGCCGCCGCTGTGCCCTGCGCGCTCCGGGTCGGGACCCCCGACCTGGGGGCGCTGGCCTCGGCATCGGCCTGCCTCCGGGACGGGGTCCTCCACCTCGACGGCACGGCGCTCACGGTCGGCCGCCTGGTCGAGGTCAGGGCGCCCCGGATCCGCCTCGCACATCTCTCCCACGACACGACGACCTCGGTGTGCCGCGACGTGCCGCCCGCGGTGGCCGAGATCTCCACCCATCTCGCTGACCGGCCTCTCGACGCGACCGCTGTCGGGCGCCTCGTCGGCCGCGGCGACGGCCTCACGCCCCTCGGCGACGACCTGCTCTGCGGCTGGTTGGCCGTGCACCGGGCAGCAGGCGTGGCCACCCCCGAGGTCGACGCAGCGGTCCGTGCGCTGCTCCCCCGCACCACCACGCTGTCGGCGACCCTGCTCGACTGCGCCCTGCACGGCGAGGTGCTGCCGCAGTTCGCGGCCTACGTCGCGGCACTGACCACCCCCCTCGAGCTCACCACCGCCGCGGCACTCGCCGCGGTGGGACACACATCCGGCGCCGGTCTCCTCCACGGCGCGAACCTGGCCCTGACAGAGCTCAGTGCCACGAACGGAGCTGCTGCATGACCACCTTCAGTCACGTCGAGCTGCGCCCAGGCGCCTATGCCGACTCGGTGACCCTGCTCCAGGTGAGCAGGGCTGTCCAGGACCTGGACGGCGTCCTCGCCGCCCAGGTCGCCATGGCGACCGGCCTCAACATCGAGGTCCTCACCGAGATGGGCTTCGAGGTGCCGGCAGACGCCACCACGAACGACCTCGTGGTCGCGCTCCGGCTCGGCGACGAGACCGTCCTCGAGGCGGCCCTCGCCGGCGTCGACCGCGCGCTGCAGGACGCCAACCGACGCGAGTCGGGCCCCTCCGAGCTGGCGGCGCCCCGCACCACCGCGAGCGCCCTGCGCCGGGCCCCCGACGGCCTGGCCCTGATCTCGGTGCCCGGCGCGAGCGCCATGGTCGAGGCGATGGACGCGCTCGATGCCGGCCGCGACGTCATGATCTTCAGCGACAACGTGCCGCTCGACCAGGAGCTCACGCTCAAGCGGACCGCCACCGAGCGTGGCCTGCTGGTCATGGGCCCCGACTGCGGCACCGCCGTCGTCGGCGGCCTGGGTCTCGGCTTCGCCAACACCGTGCAGCCGGGCCCGGTCGGCATCGTCGCCGCCTCCGGCACCGGCTGCCAGCAGCTGCTGACCCTGCTCGACCACGCCGGCGTGGGGGTCACCTCCGCCCTCGGCGTCGGCGGGCGCGACCTGTCCGCCGAGGTGCGTGGCCTCTCGACCCGGGAGGCGCTGCGCCGCCTCGACGCCGACCCGGCCGTGGAGCTGATCGTGGTCGTCTCCAAGCCTCCCGCCGAGGAGGTGGCCGCCGAGCTGCGGGCCTACGCCGACGAGCTGGGTACGCCCGTCGAGTTCGCCCTGCTCGGGGCCGGACGCCCCGACCTGACCGCGGCCGCCGAGGCCGTGCTGAGCCGCCTGGGGCGCGACGTACCGACCTGGCCCGTGACCGGGACGGCTCCCACCGCGACGTCCGGACAGTTCCTGCGCGGACTCTTCGTCGGCGGGACCCTCTGCGACGAGGCGATGCTGATCGCCAGCTCCGTCCTGGGGCCGGTGCGCAGCAACATCCCGCTCTCCCCCGACCTGGCTCTCGACGCCGACCTGGCCGCGGCCGACCACACGATGGTCGACTTCGGGGACGACGCGCTGACCGCTGGTCGGGCGCACCCGATGATCGACCCCACGCTGCGCCTGGACCACCTCGCCCGTGCTGCCGCGGACGAGAGCACGGCCGTCATCCTGCTCGACGTGGTCCTCGGCCACGGCTCCGAGCCGGATCCGGCCGCCCTGCTCGCCCCTGCCGTCGCCGGGGTGCGCCAGCCCGTCGTCGTCGCCCTCGTCGGCACCGACGCCGACCCCCAGAGCCTCGAGGGCCAGGTGCGCGCACTCGCCGCCGCCGGCGCCGAGGTCCACCTGTCCAACGCCGGGGCGACCCGGCGCGCGATCGAGCTCATGAAGGGCCTGTCATGACGCCTCCCACCCACGTCGTGTCCGCCGGTGCGGACCTCTTCGCTGACGCCGTGGCGGCCCAGGCCGTCGACGTCACCCGTGTCGACTGGCGCCCGCCGCTGCCGGGCACCGAGGACGACCTCGCCGCCGTCGTCGGGGATCCCCTGCGCCACGCCGCCAACGAGCGGGCCGTCGCGGCCATGCTCGGCGTGACCGCTCGCCTGGTCGACGTGGCCCCGGCGAGCGAGGTCCTCGGGCTGGAGCGTGGTCAGTTCCTGCACGCCGGACCGCCGATCACCTGGGACCGCGCCTCCGGACCGATGCGCGGCGCGCTCATGGGCGGCGCGGCGCTCGAGGGCCTGGTCTCCGACCCGGAGGACGCCGTCGCGCTCTTCGAGTCCGGCACCGGGGTCGAGCTCGAGCCCTGCCACCACCGTCGGACCGTCGGGCCGATGGCCGGGGTCGTGACCCCGAGCATGTGGATGTTCGTGCTCGAGGACACTGCCACCGGCGCACGCACCCACTGCTCCCTCAACGAGGGGCTCGGCAAGGTGCTGCGCTACGGCGCCTACGGCCCGGACGTCCTGACCCGGCTGGGCTGGATGCGCGACGTGCTCGGACCGCTGCTGCAGAGCGCCGTGCGCGGCGTCCGGGACAGCACCGGTCCGGTCGACGTGACCGGGATCCTCACCCAGATGCTCCAGATGGGCGACGAGGCCCACAACCGCAACCGCGCCGGCACCCTGATGATGCTGCGCGACCTGGCCCCGGCCATGGTCGCCAGCGGCCACCAGAGCAGCGACGTGGCCGAGGCGCTCCGCTTCATCGGCGGCAACGACCACTTCTTCCTCAACCTCGCCATGCCGGCCTGCAAGCTCGCGCTCGACGCCGCCCGCGACATCGAGGGCTCGACCATGGTCGTGGCGATGGCCCGCAACGGCACCGACTTCGGGATCCAGGTCTCGGGCACCGGCGACGAGTGGTTCACCGGTCCCGCCCAGGTGGCCGACGGCCTCTACCTCGGGGACTACGGCCCGGCCGACGCCAACCCCGACATCGGCGACTCGGCCATCACCGAGACCGCCGGCATCGGCGGCTTCGCGATGGCCACCGCCCCCGCGATCGTGCGCCTGGTGGGCGGCAGCGTTCCCGACGCGCTCGCGACCACCCGCCGCATGCACGAGATCACCCTGGCGGAGAACCCGCGCTGGACGGTCCCGGTGCTGGAGTTCCAGGGCGTCCCGACCGGCATCGACGTCACCCGCGTGTGCCGCACGGGGATCCTGCCCCAGATCAACACCGGCATGGCCGGGGCCAAGGCCGGCGTCGGCCAGGTGGGCGCCGGCCTGGTCACCCCGCCCGAGGAGATCTTTCCGAAGGCCCTCGCCCGGCTCGCCGAGCGCAGTCGCGCCCGCGCCGGCCACGGCGGCTGACCGAGAGGGATCGGGCTGTCGACCGCGCGCGGTCGGGTCGTGTGCCGGGACCAGCGCCTGAGCGCTTGGTGCGGCACACGACCCACCGATCCGCGGGAACGGAGCGGCCGGCAGGTCAGACCTGGGCAGACCGCTCGTTGTAGATCCCGGCCGTCTCCTGGCCGGACAGCCGCTGGATGGCGGCCATGATCTCGTCGGTGACCTGGCGCCGGGCCCGGCCGGACGGCACTCCGTCGAAGCGACCGGCGACGTGGATCGGCTCCCCGAACGACACCTCGACGTGCGCCAGCTTGAGGAAGCGCGCGCCGACCGGCTGGAGGCGTTCGGTCCCGACCAGCCCGACCGGGACGACGGGCACACCCGCGGTGAGCGCGAGGTGGGCGACGCCGGTGCGGCCACGGTAGAGCCGGCCGTCGCGCGACCGGGTGCCCTCCGGGTAGATCCCGAAGGCCTCGCCCCTGCCCAGGACCTGCAAGGCCGTGTCCAGGCTGGCGATGGCGGCCCTCGAGTCGTCGCGGTCGACGGGCAGCATGCCGAGACCCTCGAACCACCCACGCTGCAGCGCGCCGCGGATCCCGGTGCCGGTGAAGTAGTCGGACTTCGCGAGGAACGCCACCCGCCGCGGGGCGACGATCGGGATCACCATCGAGTCGGCGAAGCTGAGGTGGTTGCTCGCAAGGATCACTCCCCCGCTGGCGGGGACGTTCTCCAGGCCACGCACGGTGGGTCGCCACACGCCCTTGGCCAGGGGTGGGACGACGGTGTGCAGGACGCGATACATCACGCCGCCCAGTGTGCTGGTTACCGGCGGGTCAGCCGATTCGGCTCGGGTGCGCTCAGGGTCGGCTCCAGACGTACGGCGTGGTCGTGGTGACCGGGCGCAGTCCGGACCGCTCCAGGATCGGGCGCGACATCTCCGTGCAGTCGCTGTGCAGGTAGCGGACGCCGCGCGCCAGCGCCGACTGCGCCCGTGCGCCGGTCAGGGCGCGGTAGATGCCGCGGCCGCGCCACGCGGGAAGGATCGCCCCACCCCACAGACCCGCACACTCGGTGCCGACGACCACCTCGAGCCGCCCGGCGCCGACCACCTCCCCGTCGGCGGACTCCGCCACCCACACCTCGGTCCGGCCCTCGCTGCGCTCCACCCGGGCGAGGAGCTCCGGCCCACTCCCACCCCCGCCGAAGACGCCGGCATGCAGCTCGGCGACCGCGGTGAGGAGCGCGACGCGGTCGACGAGCCCCTCCACCCGTCGTACGACGATCCCCGCGGGCGGCGCCGACGTGGCGGCGAGCAGCGCCCCCGCGTCACCGAGCATGACCGTCTCCTGCTCCTCGGCCACGAAACCGGCACGCTCGAGCCGGCTGAGGAGTCCGTCCGTGACGTCGTGACCCCTGGTCTTCCACTCCACGGAGCGGACCTCGGGGTCAGCCGTGAAGTGCTCGAGGCTGCGCTCGATGAGCCCGTCCACCTCGGCGCCCGTCAGCGGGGCCAGGGATCGCCAGCTGACCAGTCCGCTGTCGCCGTGGGTCGCGCGCCACAGGGGGCCGTCCTGGTCCCAGGAGCCCGCGCCGAGCACCTCGGCGGCACCGCGCAGCTGGGCGTCGTAGATCTCGAGCAGGTCGTCCGCCCGGCCCTCCTCATCGCGCCTCGGACGATCGGGGGTCCCGGCCCCCTGCTCCCGGACCGCACTCACCAGCCGAGCAGCGCCGAGACCTGCTTCGCCAGGGTCATCGGGTCGAAGGGCTTGGGGATCACTCCGGCGACCGCCAGCCCGTCCCACACCTGCCGCTCATCAGCCTGTCGCTTGGCGGTGACGAGGATGACGGGGATGTCCTTGGTCCGCTCGTCGGCCCGGAGCCGGTGGAAGGTCTCGATGCCGTCCATGACGGGCATCATCACGTCCAGGAGGATCGCGGCCGGCCGGTGCTCGACGGCGAGCTCGATCGCCGCCGCCCCACCGTCGGCGGGCACGGTCTGCCAACCGCCGACGAGCTCGAGGGCGATCTGGGCGATCTCTCGGATGGAGTCGTCGTCATCGACGACCAGCACGACAGGCACGTCAGGCACGTCAGGCACGTCAGGCACGTCAGGCAACGGGCTCACCCCACCTGACCGAGCGTCGCGAAGCTGATCGCGTAGTAGGTCTGGCGATCGATCTTCTCCACGGTGACACCCGTCCTCCCGTGCAGGAACTGCTCGATCGAGTCGCTGAAACCGATGGTGTCGTCGTTGAAGCCGCAGATGTCCCACGCACAGACGCCGCGCGCGGCCACGACGACCGCGAGCATCTCGGCCACCATGGCCTGGAAGATGCGTGCGCGACGGTGCTCGCCACTCACGAGGGTGAAGCCCAGGTAGAAGACCGCGCCGCGTGCGCTGTGCTCGGGGTAGTGGTGGACGAAGTAGTCGGGACTGATCCACGGCACGGTCTCGAGCTCGGTCGTCAACGTGGACATGCCCACGATCTGTCCCCCGAGCCGGGCGACGTACTTGTGGACCCGTGGGTCGCGCATCTCCTCCAGGAACTCCGACTCGTGGAGCACCTGACGGGCGACGGCCTGGGTCGCGAGCTCACCGAAGGTGCGCCGGTAGAGGAGGAAGTAGTCACGCGCGACGGTGTCATCGACCCGTCCCTCCATCGTGACGACGATCCGGTCGGCGGTGTCAGCGTGCATCGGAGCTCCAGGGGACGACGGAGTAGGCAGCGAGCACCAGCGCACACACCGGCCGGTCCACGCAGTGCGCGGAGGTCACCACGGCGGTGATCTCACCGTAGCCGCCCCCACGGCTCTCGACCATGTCACCCAGGGTCAGGTCGATCATCTCGCGCAGCGACTCCTCGCTGCCGGCGTGGTGCTCGACGAAGAGTCCGGCGCCGGTGTCGGGCGCCCTGACCCACCCCAGTCCCGCCCAGACGATCTCACCCGGCTGCTCGGCGTGAGCGGCCGACAGCACACAGTAGAGACGGTCGCCGTGCACCCCCCCGAGGTCGTCGACGACCACGCGGACGTCACTGCCCGGGGGGATCACCGACGAGAGGGTGACGAGGTTGAAGTTGGACGCTCCGACGGCGTGCAGCGCCCGGTCGAAAGCAGCCAGGGCGGTGCGGCCGACTCCGCTGCCACTGCGCACGGTGATGTCCGGCGCGGCCCCGTCGGTGAGCGTCGAGGGAAGGTGGCTCATGTGGGTGACTCACTCTCGAGGGACCGGCGGGCGTCGGCGCGAGGCAGGCTGAAGGACATCGTGGTGCCGGACCCGAACGTGCTCTCCACCCAGATGCGACCGCCGTGCCGCTCGACGATGGAGCGGCTGATGGCCAGGCCGAGTCCGGTGCCGCCCTTGACCCGCGCGTCGGAGGAGTCGACCTGCTCGAAACGCTCGAAGATGGATTCCAGCTTGTGGGCGGGGATGCCTCGGCCCTCGTCGCGGACCCGGAAGACCACGTCGTCGGCACCGGCCGCGGTGTCGACGAAGACGTGGCCGCCCTCGTCGGAGAACTTGATGGCGTTGCCGAGCAGGTTGGTGAGGGTCTGGATGATCTGGTCCTGGTCCACCCTGACCAGGCCTGCGCAGGACCCGAGCTCGACCCGGATCCGCATCGGCTGGGCCAGCCCGTCGATCTGCCCGACGGCAGCGGAGACGAGGTCACCCGACTCGACCGTCGAGGCCTTCATCGCCCGGGTGCCGGACTCGATGCGCTCGAGGTCGAGCACGTCGTCGATGAGCCGGGTCAGACGCTCGCTGCTCTGCACCGCGATCGTGACCACCGAGGTGGCGCGGGGAGACAGCTCCCCGAGTACCCCGCCGGCGAGCAGACCCAGCGACCCCCGGATGGAGGTCAACGGGGTCCGGAGCTCGTGGCTGACCACGGAGAGGAACTCGTTCTTCATCCGGTCGACCGCACGACGCTGGGTGACATCACGGAACACGACGACCGCTCCCCGAACGGCGGCGTCGTCCATCACCGGGCTGGCCGTGATCTCGACGGGGATCGTCGTCCCGTCTGCGCGGACGTAGCTGTCCTCCTCGGCATTGGTCACGATCCCCGCGATGGCCTCGGTCACGTAGCAGCCGCTGCGGGGGAAGGCCGTGCCCTGGGCGTCCGGACCGTGGAAGGTCTCGTGGGCGTGACGTCCCAGCAGCTCCTCGGCGCTGTACCCGAGGGCGGAGGCCGCCGACGGGTTGATGAAGGTCACCCGACCCTCGACGTCCACCCCGTAGATCCCGTCACCGACCGACGTCAGCAGCACCTCGGTCTGACGCGCGAGCCGTCGCAGGTCCGTGGTCTGCTCCTCCACCCGACGCTGCAGGCCACGACGCAACCGTGCGTTGTCGCGGGCCAGCAGTGCTTGACGCGCACCCGCGGCGACGATCAGCACCAGCCACAGGGCGGCTTGGGTGCGCTCGAGCTTGCCCTCGCCGGCCACGACCTGCACGGCGCCGGCCAGGAGGAAGGAGGCGATGACGAGGACCGTGCCGCCACCGTCGGTCAGGGCCGGGTCGCGACTGTCCTCAGGGGCGTCCAGGACGGTGCTGGGATAGCGCGCAGCCAGGCCGATGATCAGGTAGCCGGTGATCCAGAGCAGGTCGAGGACGGTGCCGAACTCGAACGTCTCCTGAGCCGCCCTCACCGCGAAGCTGAGGTCGCCGATGGCATACAGGACGTAGCCCGTGGCGATCATCGTGAGCGGCACGCGGTCCGAGCCGCTCGCCCGCAGCACCAGCAGGACGGAGACGGTGGCCAGCAGGACGTCGAGCACGGGGAGGCTCAGGTCGGCCACGCGCGCGAGCGTGTCGTCCGTCACGGAGGCGATGAGCTGCTCGTAGACGAGCACCGAGGACATCACCAGCACCGCCGCAGCGACCACGAGACCGTCGAGCGTCATCAGCACCAGGTCGACGCCTCGACGACGTCGGGTCGGGAAGGTCAGCAGCGCGACGATCGAGAACAGCAGCGCCAGCAGGAGCGCACCCTCGGTCACGACGCTCGGGGCTGAGACCGGGTCGGCGCCCACGACGGAGGACCACAGGTTGCCCGCGATGGCCACGACCCCGGCGCTGCACAACAGGATCCACGTACGACGGCGACGCCCCCGGGTGCGCCGCGCGCGCAGGACGCACGACACGAGACCGAAAGCTCCGGCGAGGAGCAGCCCGACACCACTGGCTGCGACGCTCACCGTGGTGGGGTGGCCGACCGCCAGGAGGAGACCGAAGACGATGACCAGCACGAGGCCGCCAGGAAGCAGGAACGAGAACGCGCGCCACTGCGCGGCAAGATCCCGCGCGCGTTCCATGCCCCGCAAGGTATCGCAGGGCGCCGGTCGCCCTTGCGGGGGGACCGTGGCGTGGCACGTGCTCCGCCGTAGGCGAAGGGCCCTTGTGAGTATGAGTCGCAAGGGCCCTTCTGGGTGATCGGTGTCGGTGATGATCCCGATCGACGGCTCTTCCACTCCGGCCCCGGCAGCCACATCACCCGACTGCCGCGACGACTCTCCGGCGGACCGGGTCCTCGTCGTCTGGACCCTCGTCTCCGAGCTGTCCCGCTCTCCCCGAGGGGAGTGCGTGCGACAGTTCTACGTCTGCTGGGAGCCCCGGCGCAAGAGGCCGGGGTGACATTCCTCTGGTTCCACCGAAAGTTCCTGACTCCTCCACAGAAACACCCCTCTCATGCACAGTCCGGGTCCGGTTCTCCACAGGGAACGGCCCGAACCGGCGCCGGGTCACCGGGTCACCGGGAGAACGCGCGTGCCTGCTCGAATGCCGCGGCGACCTCGAGCAGGCGACGATCCGCGCCGTGGGGCGCGACGATCTGCACACCGACCGGCAACCCGGCGGGCGTGGTGCCTGCGGGGACGGAGATGGCGGGGCACCCGGTCATGGTGACGAGGTAGGCCGAGCGCATCCAGTCCAGGTAGGAGGTCAGCACGGTGCCGGCGATCTCGGTGGGGAACTCCTGCTCGGCGGGAAACGGGGGGACCGGGGAGACGGGCAGCACCAGCACGTCGTAGCGCTGGAAGAAGACCCGCATCCGCTCGGCCATCACCGAGCGCTGCCGGTAGGCCGTCGCGACGTCCTCGCCGCTCAGCGACCGCCCGGCGCGGATGTTGTCGGCCAGCGCGGCCTTGAAGGCCCCCGGCTCGGCGGCGAGCAGCGCACCGAGCTTGGACCAGAAGAGCCAGGCCCGCAGGGTCCGGAACCCCTCCTCGGCGCCCTCGACGTCAGGATGGTCCGCGAAGACCTGGGAGCCCGAGCGCGAGAACAGCCGACCTGCCTCCTCGATCACGCTCGCGACCTCACGGTCCACCGGGAAGGCCCCGCCGAGGTCGAGCGACCAGGCGACGCGCAGCCCGTGGAGCGAGCCCGAGACCGGAGGGCCGAAGCTCGGACCGGGGGTCTGCAGGGCCAGCGGGGCCCGGGCGTCGGGGCCGGCGATCACCGAGAGCAGCAACGCCACGTCGCCGACGTTGCGCGCCATCGGTCCGCCGGTGGCCGTCGACTCCCACTGGTTGTCCCGCGGCCACTCGGGCACGCGCCCCAGGGACGGGCGTAGCCCCACGACCCCGCAGAAGGAGGCCGGGTTGCGCAGCGAGCCGCCCATGTCGGAGCCCTCCGCGAGCGGCACCATGCCCGAGGCCAGCGCCGCGGCCGCTCCCCCGCTCGACCCTCCGGCCGACCGGGTCGGGTCGACGGGGTTGAGCGTGGTCCCGAAGACGCTGTTGAAGGTGTGTGAGCCGGCGGCGAACTCAGGCACGTTGGTCTTCCCGATCAGCACGACGCCTGCCCGTCGCACGCGCTCGACGATCAGGTCGTCGGTGTCGGGGACGTGGTCGGCGTGCAGCGTGGAGCCGTAGGTCGTGCGCCAACCCGCGGTGGCGTGGGTGTCCTTGAACGCGAAGGGGAGCCCGTGCAACGGCCCCACCGGCTCCCCCGACGCGAGGTGCTGGTCGGCGGCCGCCGCGCCGGCGCGGGCGCGCTCCTCGTCGAGGGACACGAGCGCGTTGAGCTCGCCGTTGCGCTCTCCGATCCGGGCGAGGTGCAGGTCCAGCAGCTCACGCGCCGAGATCCGGCGCTCCCGGACCGCCGAGACCAGGTCACGGGCGGTGGAGTCGACCGACAGCTCACTCATGGACACATGATCGCCCCTGGGCCCGACCCGGGCCAGGCTGGCCTGAGCACGGGCACTCAGCACGCCTGAGCCGACGCCCCGGTGCGCTCCGGCCCCGACTAGGCCTTACTGGGCACATGACGCGTTACGCCGATCCCTTCGCCTGCCCCGACTGCCACACCCCGATCCCCCCGGGCGCCGACACCTGCCGCGCCTGTGCCCTCCCGCTGACGCACCCGCTGGCCGGCGAGCTGCTGCGCACGCTCACGCACGCCGACGAGGTCCTCGTGCGGCTGCGAGCCACCGCAGCCCGGCCCCTGCCCGTCCCACCCGGCGCTCCCGGCGCACCGGGTGACCGCTCGACCTGGATCGGAGTGACCCCGCTGCCCGTCACGGCGACCACTCCCCGTCGTCGGGGGCTGCGCGCCGCCACCGTCCCCCAGATCCTGCTCGGGCTCGGCGCCACGTGCCTGCTGGTGGCTGCGGTCATCTTCCTGGCCGTCGCCTGGTCGTGGCTCGGCATCGAGGGTCGTACGACGGTCCTGGTCGCGCTCACCGCGGTCAGCGGCGGCGCGGGCGCCTGGCTCGCCGGGCGGGGGCTCCGCGTCGCCGGTGAGGCGTTGACCGTCGTCGCGCTGGGCCTGCTCGCCCTCGACGTGGTCGGCGCTGACGACGCGGGCTGGCTCGGCGACCTGTCGCTGGCCGGCCTCGTGGTCGTGGTGGGCTCGGTGCTCGGATCCGTCTCCCTGGCGCTGTCGCTCACCCCGTCCCGGCTGGTGACCCCGCAGGTCGCTGCCGTCCTCGGGCTCGGTCTCGCGTGGGTCGGCACCGACGGCGTCGTCGACGGACGGGACCTGGTCGTCCCCACCCTCGCCGTCCTGGCCTTCGTCGGGCTCGCCCTCGTCGGTCGCACCACCGCACGCCCCGTGCTGGTGGCGGCGGCCCTCGTCGGGGCCGGCTTCGCCTGGCTCGACCTGCTCGTCTCCTCGCTCGACGGCCTCGCGGTCGGCGGCACACTCACCTTCGCGGGCATCTGGACCGGCGCCGGCTGGGGACTGCTCGTCGCCTCCGCCCTGCTCCTGCTGCCTCTCGTGGTCGAACGCCGGCACGGACTCGTCGTCGGCTGCCTCACCGCGGCCACGACCCTGACCACCGCCGCACTGACCGCCCCCGCCCTGGACGAGCCGCTCACGCTGGCCATCTCCGTCGCTCTCGGCGTGCTCGTGCTGGGGACGGCGGTCGGCCATCTCGTGCCTCGCTCGTGGTGCCCCGTGGCGCTGGTCCCCGCCACCCTGGCCGCGCTCCCGGCCTCGGTCGTCGCCCTCGCCCTCGTGGTCGATGCCGGGGCCCGCGTCCTGGTCGTCGACGCCACCACCCTCCGCCTGGGTGACGACTCGCCCGTGGTCCATCCGACCCTGCTCGTGCCGGTCGCGGGCGCACTGCTGCTGCTGCTCCTCGTCGCGCTTCCCGGCCTGCGTCGCCCCGTCGCGCACACCGTGGCACCGCTCACGCTCGTCGTCACCGGCATCGCGACCCTGGCGCTCTTCCCCGTCCCGCTGTGGAGCGTGGTGCTCGCGACCGCCCTGGTCGGGGCGGCGCTCGTGGCACACGCTCTCGGGTCGGACTCCGTCGCCGGCAGCGTGCGCGCCGGTGCGGGAGGGATCGTGCTGCTCGCGGCCGTCGTGGCGGCGCTGCCGTCCCAGGCGCTCCTCACCGGCAGCCTCGCGACCCTCACCCTCGCCGCGGCGGTGGTGCTCCTCCGCGGTCGCTTCCCCGACGCCGACCTGGTCGCCGGCCTCACGCTCCCGACCGCCCTCGCCGCCACGCTGTGGTCGGCCGCCGACCTCGCCGGGATCGACACGGTCCAGCGCGCCGTGCCGGTGCTCGTCGTCGTCGGCCTGCTGGCGCTGGCTCGTCCGCGCCTCGAGCTGGAGCTCTCGGCGGCCGCGTCCGGCAGCGTCGCCGCCGTCGCCGCCGTCGCCGCGGCCGTCGACGAGCCCACCGTCCTGGCGATCCACCTGACCGTGGCCGGCGCCCTGGTCACGGCCACCAGCCTCCTCCACCCGTCGCGTCGACCCCTCGGTTGGCTCGGTGGTCTGCTCCTCGCCGCCGCCACCTGGGTCCGCCTCGCAGACCTGGGCGTCGAGGCCCCGGAGCCCTACACGCTGCCGACGGCCCTCGTCCTGGTCCTGCTCGGCCTGCACCGTCTCCGCTCGGTCACGGACGCCGCCACGGCGACGTCGCTCACCCCCGGCCTGGTGCTCGCCACCGTGCCGTCGCTGCTGTGGGTGCTGGCGTCCGACCCCGTCTCCCTGCGAGCCGCGCTGCTCGGCGCCGGGTGCCTGGCGCTGATCCTCCTGGGCGTCCGGTTGCGCTGGAGCGCCCCCCTGCTGACCGGGGCCGTGGTGGGGTCGCTGCTCGTGCTGCGCGAGCTGGCGCCGTACGCCGCGCAGACACCGCAGTGGGCCGTCATCGGGCTCGCCGGCACCGTGCTCACCGTGGTGGGCGTGACCTGGGAGCGCCGGCTCGTCGAGCTGCGCCAGGCCGCGACCTACGTCGAGCGCCTGCGCTGAGGAGCGGTCCCGGCCGGTGACCAGAAGGCCGCCACGATGTCGACCCTGCCCGAGGGCCGCAGTGGCGTGCCTTCCTCGCGGTAGGCCTGACGGGCCTCGTCGTCGTGGCTCGGGGGAAGGGACCCGTCGCTGCGCACCACCCGCCACCACGGCACCGGCCCCCCGTGGCGGGCCAGGCAGGCGCCGACCTGGCGGGGCCCGCCCCCGACGACGTCGGCGATCGCGCCGTAGGTCGTGACCCGCCCCCGCGGCACCCCCTCCACGACCGAGAGGACCCGCTCCACGTAGTCCTCGATCACGCCCGGGAACCTACCGGTCGCGACATCCCGCGGACGACCGATGGCCCCGTCCGGCGTGCGGACGGGGCCATCGACCTGCTCCCGAATGTGGTCCGGGTCGTTCAGTCGATCAGAGGACCGGAGAGAACGGCTCGGTGCCCAGGGCGATCTTCAGGCCGGCGATGGTGCCGTAGGCCTGGGCGTACGCGAGCTCGCTGCGCAGGTCGCCCACACCGTTGGCGCCGACCAGCGGAGCCAGCTGCACGGTCGACAGCGTGCCGAGCGCCTTGCCCTCGGAGTCGAGGAACGCCGAGCCGGAGTCTCCGGGGATGCCGGGCGTCACGGTGTAGACCGGGTGGTTCCACCCGTCGCTGTCGGTGCCGAGGCTGACGCCCTGCTTGGGAGAGAGTGCCTCGATCCCGCCCCTCAGGCTGGAGTTGCCGTAGGAGTGGACGGTGTCGCCCGTCGGTGACCCGGTGGCGTTGACGCCCACGGGACCGCCCCAGAAGGGGATGCTCGGGTTGACCTTGGCGACGTCGCCCGCATCGACCTTGACCAGCGCGAAGTCGTTGAAGGCGCACACGTTGGGGTCCGTCTCGTTGCGGCCCTGCATGGTCAGCCACGAGGAGTAGACCAGGGTGCCGGCGCCGACCTGCTGACCGGAGCCGAGCAAGGAGCCGCCCCGGTTGAAGGTGACCCTGGTGCCGAGCGGCAAGGAGCCCGAGTCGCAACCGTCGGTCTCGGTGGCCTCGCCCGTGCCGGAGCAGTGCGCCGCCTGACCGAGGTAGACGTTGCCGACCGCGTCGGTGAAGACGAAGTTCGCGGTGCACTGACCGCCCGAGGTGTAGGTCTGGACGCCGGGCGTGATCGCGGCGGAGGCAGCGGGGGCCCAGGCGGCGACGCGCACCTTCTTCTTGGCGGCCTCGGCGGTGGGGGCTCCCACCATGGTGACGGCCAGGGCGGCGCTGGAGAACGCGGCGGCCAGACCGGCGAGACGGCGCTTGGAACGAGGGGCAACGAGCATGGGGTGAGAACCTCCTGATCGGGGGTCGACAAGTGCGTCGACTGGGGTGGTCAACGTGACCAACGACGCAGTCCAGCCCGAGTTACGGGCGAGTAGTCACAAATGACTACTCGCCTTCCCCCAGACGGACTAGGACCGTCCGGTCGCCACCCTCGTCCCGGCTCAGTACGCCGGCTGGCTCGGGTCGATCTGGTCGACCCACGCCACGACACCGCCTCCGACGTGGACGGCGTCGGCGTAGCCGGCGGCCTTGACGATCGCGAGGGTCTCGGCCGAGCGCACCCCGGACTTGCAGTGCATGACGACCTGGGTGCCGGTGTCGACCGAGGGCAGCTGCGCGAGGGCCGCACCGCTGAGGAACTCGCCCTTGGGGATCAGCACCGAGCCGGGGATCTTGTTGATCTCGTACTCGTTGGGCTCGCGGACGTCCACCAGGACGAAGTCGCGGGTGCCCTCCTCACGCTCCTTGAGCATGTGCTCGAGCTGGCTGACCGAGATCGTGGAGCCGACGGCCGCATCGGCCGCCTCCTCGGAGATCGCACCGCAGAACGCGTCGTAGTCGATCAGCTCGGTGACGGTCGCGTGCTCGCCGCACAGGGCGCAGTTGGGGTCCTTGCGGACCTTGAGCTTGCGCCACTCCAGCTCGAGGGCGTCGTAGATGACCAGCTTGCCGACGGCGGGCTCGCCGATGCCGGCGAGCACCTTGATCGCCTCGTTGACCTGGATCGACCCGATGGCCGCGCACAGGACGCCGAGCACGCCGCCCTCGGCGCAGCTCGGGACCATGCCCGGCGGCGGCGGCTCGGGGTAGAGGCAGCGGTAGCAGGGCGCGTCGGCGCTCTCGCCGTTCTCGTCCGTGGCGTGCGGCCAGAAGACCGACGCCTGGCCGTCGAAGCGGTAGATCGAGCCCCAGACGTAGGGGATCTTCAAGAAGTACGCCGCGTCGTTGACCATGTAGCGGGTCGCGAAGTTGTCGGTGCCGTCGACGATGAGGTCGTAGCCCTCGAAGACCTGCAGCACGTTGTCGTTGTCCAGGCGCTCCTCGTGGAGCACCACCTTCACGTGGGGGTTCGCCTCGTTGATGGACTCCTTCGCGGAGACCGCCTTGGACTTCCCGATGTCGGACTGGGTGTGGATGATCTGGCGCTGCAGGTTGGACTCATCGACCTCGTCGAACTCCGCGATGCCCAGGGTGCCGACACCCGCGGCCGCCAGGTAGAGCAGGGCGGGGCTGCCGAGACCGCCGGCGCCGATGACCAGCACCTTGGCGTTCTTCAGCCGCTTCTGACCGGTCATGCCCACGTCGGGGATGATGAGGTGGCGGCTGTAGCGGCGTACCTCGTCGATCGTCAGCTCGTCAGCCGGCTCGACCAGCGCGGGAAAACTCACGGCGTGCTCCTCGGGAAATCAGGGGGAACTTCGGGTGGACGGTGCTCGGGCCGCTCAGGGAGCGGCACCGGGACATCACGGGCTGCAACACGGGGACCGTCACTCATGTTCCCCGTGTCGCGCCGCCGGACCACGCCGCGTCCCGTCATCCGGACCAGGTGACCAGCGAGTAGGCTCGCAGCCGTCATCAAGCAGCACCCTTTTTCTGGCCCGTCCAGGCAGCCCGAGGAGCACAGGTGAGCGCAGGTCAGTTCGACGTCGGGGGTGCGCGACCACGAGGTGCCCGCATGCCGCGTCGCGAACGGCGCGCCCAGCTGCTGTCCTCGGCGCTCGAGGTCTTCGTGGCCCACGGCTACCACTCCGCGGCCATGGATGACATCGCCGAGCGGGCCGGGGTGTCCAAGCCGGTGCTCTACCAGCACTTCCCCGGCAAGCTCGAGCTCTACCTCGCGCTGCTCGACTCGTCCTGCGACCAGATCATCGAGAACTGCCGGGTGGCCCTCGCCTCCACCCAGGACAACAAGCTGCGCGTCGGTGCCGCCGTGGACGCCTTCTTCGAGTACGTCGCCAACGACTCCGGCGCCTTCCGGCTGGTCTTCGAGTCCGACCTGACCAACGAGCCCGCCGTGCGCGAGCACGTCGACCGCGTGACCACCGAGTGCGCGGCCCTGATCGCGCACGTCATCGCCGACGACACCGGCCTGCCGTCGGCCGCCTCGCGCCTCCTCGCGGTCTCCCTGGTGGGCATGGCCCAGGTGAGCGCGCGGTTCTGGCTCAGCGAGGGAGGGGGCATCTCCCGCACGGAGGCAGCCGCCCTTGTGTCAGCCTTGGCCTGGCGCGGCATCCGCGGCTACCCCAAGACCGACGAGCACTGACGCCCTCACGACACCCCTCACGCACGACACCGCACCATCAAGCAGAAGGAGACGACCTGTGGAGGTCAAGATCGGCGTCCAGTACGCCTCACGAGAGCTGGTCGTGGAGACCGACGAGAGCGCCGACGCGGTCGAGAAGGTCGCAGCGGAGGCACTCAAGGGTGACGGCGTCTTCACGCTGACCGACACCAAGGGCCGCAGGACCATCGTCCCCGGCGCGAAGATCACCTACATCGAGATCGGCGGCGGCGTCGCCGGCCACGTCGGCTTCCGCAGCTGACCTGACCAGACCTCGGTCTCGACTCGGCCTACGAGTCGAGGCCGAGCTCGGCCATCCGCTCGGCGTGCTGCTCGGTGAGGCGGGTGAACATCCGCCCGATCGCGGCGAGGTCGAGCCCGGGGCGGTCGACGCCACCGGCCAGCAGGGCCGTCAGCGCATCGCGCTCGGCGGCCACGCGCTGAGCCTGGGTGAGGGCCTCCCCCATCAGCCGGCGCCCCCAGAGGGCGAGCCGCCCACGCAGGCGGGGCTCGGCCGCGATCGCCTCGCGCACCTTCTCCACGACGAAGGCGGAGTTGCCGGCCGTGTCGACCGAGGAGACGACCAGGTCGCGGGTCGCGGGGTCGAGGTAGGCCGCGATCTCACGGTAGAAGTCATTGGCGAGACCGTCGCCGACGTAGGCCTTGACCAGGCCCTCGGACCAGTCGGCCGGCGCGGTGTGGGCGTGGAAGAGGTCGACCGCGGAGCGGAACGGCGCCATCGCGGCGAAGGGCTCTCCCCCGAGCTCGGTGATGCGCTCACGCAGCGGTCCCACCTTCGCGAGCTCCGCTGCGGCCATCGACGAGAGGGCGACCTTGTCCTCCAGGGTCGGTGCCAGCTTGGCGTCCTCGGCGAGGCGCTCGAAGGCGGTGATCTCGCCGTACGCGATCACGGCCAGCAGGTCGAGGACGGCCTCGCGGTAGGCGGGGTCGGCGAAGGCCACCGAGACGTCGTCGGACACAGATGCGGGCATGCTCGCAGCCTACCGATAGACTGAGGGTCACTGTTGCCGCCGTCGGCGGCCCGTATGTGCGCGGCCGAGTGTGAATCTGCCGCATCCGACATGAGTTTCGGCTGACCGGCTGAACCACTGCGAAAGCGATTCCACCCGTGACCACGACCTTCCGTGAGCTGGGCGTCCTGCCCCTCATCTGCGACGCCCTCGAGCGCGCCGGCATCACCACCCCCTTCGCCATCCAGGAGATGACCCTCTCGGTGGCCCTGATGGGGACCGACCTGATCGGCCAGGCCCGCACGGGCACCGGCAAGACGCTCGCCTTCGGCATCCCGGTGCTCCAGCGCAGCGTCGTCTCCACCGACCCGGCGTACGCCGACCTGCCGCAGGGCAAGCCCCAGGCGCTCATCGTCGCCCCGACCCGCGAGCTCGCGCTCCAGGTCTCCAACGACCTCCACCTCGCCAGCAAGGACCTCGGCCTGCGGGTGCTGACCGTCTACGGCGGTGTCGGCTACGACACCCAGCTCGACTCCCTCGCGAGCGGGGTCGACGTCGTCGTCGGCACCCCCGGACGCCTGATCGACCTGGCCAACCGCAAGGCCCTCGATCTCTCCCACGTGCACGCGCTGGTCCTCGACGAGGCCGACGAGATGCTCGACCTGGGCTTCCTCCCCGATGTCGAGCGCCTGCTCAAGATGACGCCCGAGACGCGTCAGACGATGCTCTTCTCCGCGACGATGCCGGCCGCGATCGTGGCCCTGGCCCGCACCCACATGCGTCACCCGATGAACATCCGCGCCGAGTCGTCCTACGACACCACGATGGTGCCCGCGACCGCCCAGTTCATCTACCAGGCCCACGACCTCGACAAGCCCGAGATCATCGGCCGCGTCCTGCAGGCCGAGGAGGCCGGCAAGATCATCGTCTTCACCCGCACCAAGCGTCAGGCCCAGCGCGTGGCCGACGACCTGGCCGAGCGCGGCTTCAGCGCCAGCCCCCTGCACGGCGACATGGCCCAGATCGCTCGCGAGAAGGCGCTCGCGAAGTTCCGCGAGGACAAGATCCGGGTGCTGGTCGCGACTGACGTCGCCGCCCGCGGCATCGACGTCGCCGGCGTCTCCCACGTCATCAACTACACCTGCCCCGAGGACGACAAGACCTACGTCCACCGCATCGGTCGCACCGGCCGCGCGGGTGCCTCCGGCATCGCGATCACCTTCGTGGACTGGGCCGACATCACCCGGTGGAAGGTCATCAACAAGACCCTCGACCTGCCCTTCGACGAGCCGCAGGAGACCTACTCCACCTCCGAGCACCTCTACCACGACCAGGGCATCGCCCCGGGCACCAAGGGCCGCATCGTCGACCCCGCCCCGGTGGAGCGCAAGCCCCGTGAGGACCGTGGCGAGCGTGGTGGCCGCGGCGGCGACCGTGGTGGTCGCGGTGGCGAGCGCGGCGGTCGAGGTGGCGATCGTGGTGCTGAGCGTGGTGCTGAGCGCAGCGAGGACCGCGGCGGCGACCGCCCCCGTGACGAGTCCGGCGACCGTCCCAAGCGCAACCGCAGCCGAAGCCGCACGCGCAGCGGTGCTGCCGCCGAGGGCGGCACCGCCACGCAGGCTCCGTCCTCGACCCCGAGCGCCGACGGGGCAACCGACGGGGCGACCGACAGGTCCGCCTCCAGCGCCCCCGCCACCGGCCGCAGCCGCAGCCGTCGTCGCCGCTCGGGCAGCGGCTCGGGCGACTCCACCGACGGCGGGTCCAGCAGCTCGCCGCAGTCCGCCTGACTCCGGCCGAGCAGGGTCGCACCCGCTCTGGCTAGGCTCGCCCTCCCACTACGTCAGGAGCACGAGCATGGCCACCTACGACGCCAACCTGCAGGCCGCTGTCGACGCCACCTCGGTGGCCAGGTCCGTCGGCGAGACCGACCTGGTCGCCTACCTGCGCGACCAGCTCGGTCAGCGCGACATCGAGACGACCGACGAGGCCTGGCTCGAGCTGATGGTCCAGCGCACCGGTGAGGACCCCAACTACATGATCGAGAGCGAGCCCTCGGACTACGAGCGTCCCGAGGGCACCCTCCCGCGCTGAGTCAGCGAGCCTCGCGGTCCCGGGCGCACTCCCCCGCACTCTGGCGACCCGTGAGGCAGTCGTGCGGGAGCGTGTGCTGCAGGGCGAGGACGAGGACCGGTTGCAGCAGGAACAGGCCGGCCAGTGCCGCCGCCATCCGGGCCCCGGTGGCGAGACGGCGTCGCAACCGCACCAGGAGAGCCGCTGCCACCACTGCCGCTCCGGCGGCGAGGATCGTCGCGGCGGGGACGTGGATCTGCGACATCGGCACCGGTTCGAGGGTGACGACGCTCTCGCACATGACTCGGGCGTAGGGCGATCCGGGTGCCGCCATCGCCCCCTCGTCGTCGTAGCCGGGGCAGGGGTCGTCGACGACGGTGAACGCGATGAGGAGCGCGGTCGCGGCGAACGCCCCGAGGAGGAGCGCGACACCGGCCCCGACGACGTGCACTCCACGCTGCCCCGGTGACACGTCGATCCCGTCAGGCGGTGACGACGACGGTGGTGCCCAGCGGGGCGAAGTCCCACAGGGCGATGGCGTCGGAGCGGCGCTGGCGGATGCACCCGTGCGACAGCGGGGTCCCGAGCTCGTCGAAGCCCTGGATCCGCTCGCCGTCGAGCACGGGGATGTCGTGGAAGCCGATCGCGGCGCCGGAGTCGCCCTGGGTGAAGCGCACGAAGTACTTCATCGTGCCGGAGTCGTCGATGCCGATCGCGTCGGTGGACCGGGAGTAGACCTCGAAGGTGCCGGGCTCGAGGTTGTCGTAGATGCTGCCGGACACCAGGTAGGTCTTCGCGACCTCGCCGCCCTCCTCGACCAGCCACACGCGCTGGCGGCCCTCGCTGAAGACCACGCGCCGGCCGTCACCGGAGTCGGCGGGCAGGGTCTTCTCCGCGAGCCGGGCGACGCGGGCCAGCGCCCGGGCGGCGGCAGGGTTCGGCTGCACCGACGCGGCGCTCTCCGCGAGGCCCATTGTGCCCGCGTCGTACGACGGAGGGGTCGCGGGCGCGAGGACGACGTCACGGTCCGCCTCGCTGGAGGCCTGGGCCGGATCGGCCGAGCGAGGGAACGCACCGGTGCCGCCGAGGACGGCGATCAGCGTGACGGCCAACGAGGAGCCGAGGACGGCGATCCGTCCCACGCGGGGCCGGACCTCGGCGCGGTGCTTGCCCACCGGGTCAGCCTCGGCCGGCCCGGGTCACGAGGTTGGCAGCGACGGCGCGGTAGGCCTGCGCCCCCTTGCTGGTGCGGCTCGTGGCGAGGATCGAGCGGCCGGCGGCCGGCGCCTCGGCGAACTTGATCGTCTTGGGGATGGGGGGCTCCACCACGTCGAGCTCGTAGGTCGCCGAGATCGTCTCGAGCACGGTGCGCGAGTGGTTGGTGCGGCCGTCGTAGAGGGTCGGCAGCACCCCCCAGACCTCGAGGCCGCGGTTGGTGAAGCGGCGCACGTCGTGGACGGTGTCGAGGAGCTGGCCGACCCCGCGGTGCGAGAGCGTCTCGCACTGCAGCGGGATCAGCACCCCGTCGGCGGCGGTGAGGGCCGCCACGGTGAGCACGCCGAGGGACGGCGGGCAGTCCAGCAGGATCCAGTCGTAGTGGGTGCCGCCGGCCTCGAGGTCCTCGATCACGCTGCGCAGGACCTGCTCGCGGCCGGTGCGGGTCAGCAGGTCGGCCTCGGCGCGCGCCAGCTCGATGGTGGCCGGCAGGAGGTCGACGCCGTCGTCGGTGCCGATGATGACCTCGGCCGGGTCGAGGCCCTTGGTGAGCACGTGGTGGACCGACAGCTCGAGGTCCTCGGGATCGATCCCGAGGGAGAAGGTCAGGCACGCCTGGGGGTCGAGGTCGACCAGCAGGACGGAGTGCCCGAGCTCGGCCAGTGCGGCACCGATCGAGGCCACCGAGGTCGTCTTGGCGACGCCGCCCTTCTGGTTGGCGATCGCGAGGGTCGTGCGCTTCGTGCTCATCGGGCCCCATCATGCCGGACTCCCCCGCCGGCGTGGGGACCCACCTGTTTGACTTGGTCCATGTCGAGCTCCCGCACCGCCCTCGTGACCGGCGCCACCGCCGGCATCGGCCACACGTTCGCCCACCACCTCGCCCGCCGCGGCCACGACCTGGTCCTGGTGGCGCGGGACCGCGAGCGGTTGGCCATGGTGGCGGCCGAGCTCACCCAGGCCTACGGCGTGCACGTCGAGGTGCTGCCCGCCGACCTGTCCGACCGGGTCCAGCTGGCCACCGTCGAGGCGCGGCTGGCCGACGCGGCGCGCCCCGTGGACCTGCTGGTCAACAACGCCGGCTACGGGCTCAAGGAGCGCTTCCTCGACAACTCCGCCGACACCGAGACCGAGATGCTCGACGTGCTGGTCACGGCGGTCCTGCGGCTCACCCATGCGGCGCTCGGCCCGATGGCCGCGCGGGGGCAGGGCGGCGTCATCAACGTCTCGTCCGTGGCGGCCTTCCTGCCGCGCGGCACCTACTCGGCCGCCAAGGCCTGGGTCAACAGCTTCACCGAGTGGGCGGCCAACGAGTACCGGCCCCAGGGCGTCACCGTCATGTCGCTGTGCCCGGGCTTCACCAAGACCGAGTTCCACGAGCGCATGGAGGTCGGCCGCGACTCCGCGCCGGCCTTCCTCTGGCTCGATGTCGACTTCCTCGTCACGAAGGCGCTCGGCGACTACGACAAGGGCCGGGTGTTCTCGATCCCCGGCGCGCAGTACAAGGCGATCACCGCGCTCACCCGTCTGGTGCCGAGCCGCGCCCTGCAGGGCCTCCAGTCGATGGGCCGCAAGTAGCGCGTCCTCAGCGGCGCACGACCTCCGGGGTCGGACGACCGGAGCGCGCCGCCGCGGCGGCGGCCAGGTCGAGGAGACGTGCGTAGTGCTCGGGGTCGGTCGTGTTGCAGCCCAGGTCGTGGTCGACCTTGCCGAGGCCGTGGTGGTCGCTGGAACCGGTCAGGACGAGGCCCAGGTTGTCTCCGATGGCACGCAGCCGGGACCGGTCGTCGGCGTCGTGGTCCTGGTGGTCGACCTCGATGCCGACCAGCCCCGCCTCGACCAGCCCGGCGAGGGTCTCCTCGCCCGGCTCCCCCGAGCCGTGCCGACCCCAGGGGTGGGCGATGACGGTGACCCCGCCGGCCGCCGTCACCACCTCGATGACGTCGACGAGCGGGGCGGCGTAGCGGTCGACGTAGGCCGGGCGACCCGGGTTGAGCAGCGTGCGGAAGGCCTCACCGCGGTCGGCGACGGCCCCCAGCTCGACCAGGGCGTCCGCGACGTGGGGGCGCCCCGTGGCGGCGGTCCCCGCGGCCACCCGCCTGACGTCGGCGATGTCGATGTCGATGCCGCGCTCCCTCAGCCTGGCCAGCATGGCCGGCACCCGCGAGGTGCGTCCGTCGAGGATCTTGTCGAGCTGGGCGACCAGCCCGGGGTGCGTGGGGTCGGGCAGGTAGGCCAGCAGGTGGACGCCGACGCCGCGGTGGCGGGTGCTGATCTCCATGCCCCGGACCAGCTCGACGCCGACCTCGACGGCGACACCCGCCGCCTCGTCCCACCCCGTGGCCGTGTCGTGGTCGGTGATCGCCACGACGTCCAGACCCGCGGCGGCGGCGGCGCGGACCAGGTCGCCCGGGCTGTCGGTCCCGTCGCTCGCCCGGGAGTGGGTGTGGAGGTCGATACGCACCCCACCAGGCTAGGGCTCCGGTCACCAGAGCCGGGCCGGACCCCCGAAGGGCAGCTCGACCAGCTGCGGGCCCACCTCGGCGAGGTCGCGCAGGATCCAGTCGTCGCGCAGCAGCAGCAACGCCGAGGCGGGGCGGAGCACCAGCCACAGCCACCGTCCGGCCGCCTCGCCGGCCACCACCGACCGGTCCCGCTCCGTGCCGTCGGCGGCGGTGGCGACGGCCCAGAGCAGGACGGACTGGCTCCCGCAGTGCACCTTCGCCACCGGGGAGCCGGCGCTGATCTCCGCACCGGGGTCGTCGTGCGGGGTGCCCGCGATCCGCGCACCGAGGCCCACCCCGGCCTCCTCGCTCACCACGACCAGGTCGACCGGCCCGTCCGGGCCGCTGGCCCCGGAGCAGGCGATCATCGTCGCGCGGGCCCGCTCGGGCGTGGCCCCCACGACGGCGAAGTCCGTGATCGTCCACTCCGGCGGCAGCGGCCACGGCAGCAGCGTGGGAAAGCCGGGCGAGGCGCGCAGGTGGTCGACGAACGCGTCGTACGACGCCTCGTGCGGGCGCCACAGGGGCATCACCTCGCCGTGCTCGGGGCAGCGCCACCCGTCCGCGACCCGGACGATGGGCACGGGGCAGCGCGGGCAGCCGGCGGTCAGGGGCATGGGCCCACGCTCACGGGTGCGGCACACCGCGTCAAGGGCTCAGGAGTTCCAGCGCAGGACGACCGGGCTCTCCCGCTCGTGGCCCAGCACCGAGACCGTCGCGGTGTCGAGCCGGAAGAGCCTGCCGTCCTCGACCGGGAGCCCCAGCCAACGGGCCGTGAGGACCCGCAGGGAGTGCCCGTGCGCGAAGACCAGCGTCGGCCCGCTCGCGGCCCGCGCCCGCTGCACGACCCGGTCCAGCCGGGCGCCGACGTCGGCTGCGCTCTCGCCGCCGGGGGTGGGCCCGGTCCACACCGTCCACCCGGGGACGGTCTCGCGGATCTCGGGGGTGGTGATGCCCTCGTAGTCGCCGTAGCCCCACTCGACGAGGTCGTCGTCGACCTCGGCGTCCGCGAAGCCCGCCAGCTCCGCCGTGCGCCGGGCACGGCGCCGGGGGCTGGTCAGCACCTGCGCGAAGGGGGTCTCGGCGAGCCGGGGCGCGAGCCCGCGCGCGAGCTCCTCACCGTGCGGGAGGAGCGGCAGGTCCGTGGTCGAGGTGTGGCGGCCGTTCTCGCTCCACTCGGTGGGACCGTGACGGACCAGCCAGAGCTGTGAGGGCTCGTTCATGCCCCCTATCGTCACACTTCGCGGCGCCGGCGTCACACCTCGGCGAGCACGACCACCCGGTCGCCCGGCAGGACGTCGAAGACCCGCGACTTGGCGGGGTTGACGAGCACTCCGAAGCCCGCGACGTCGTCGCCGGCGAGGCTCTCGGACTTGTAGCCGATCGCGGTCTCGCCCCGGGCCGCGGCCCCGGCGACCACCGTGGCGTAGCTGACCGCGGGCCCCGGCTGGACGTACCACTCAGCCGGGCGCAGGTAGATCTCGCTGCCCTCGTCGCCGAGCAGCTCCCCGAAGACGGCCTCGAGCCGACGGTCCTCGGAGAGCTGGGTGACCAGCAGGCTGACGATCTCGCCGCTGACCACGACGTCGTCGACGTGGGCGACCTGGGCGAGCACCCGGTTGCGGTCGTCGAGCATCTCGCTGACCACCGGGGTGCTGGACCCGAGGCGGCCGAGGATGTCGCGCACGTGCAGCAGGGTGACCAGGGTGCGGGCGTCGGCGGCCTGGACGCCGAGGTGGTCGGAGTAGCAGAGCACGATCACCTGGTCGAGGCCCGGCACGACGTGGGACTCGAGGGTCGCGCGGTCGGTCGTCGACGCGGCGACGACGGTGACGGCGAGGTTGTCCAGGACCGGCACCACCGGCTGGCCGAAGGACGTGACGACCGTCAGCGCCGAGCCGGCCGGGGCGTAGTGGTCGAGCTCGCGCAGGATGATCGGCGCCCGCTCGTTCCACCCGATCAGCACCGCCTGGGTGGGGTGCTCCTCGGACTCGGCCTGGGTGCCCAGGGCACCGAGGTCGGGTCGGGTGCCCGAGCGACCCTGCTGCTCGAGCCCCTCGTCGTCCTCGGCCACCACGACGAGGGCCCGGTTGCCGATGACGGTCCCGCCCGGCGGGTTGAGGGTCGGCACCCCGTCCTCGACCAGCCCGATCACGGAGGCCTTCTCGAAGGCGAGCAGCGCCTCGGCGTACGTCAGGTCGGCCAGGCCGTGCCGCTCGAGGAAGTAGATCTCGTCGCCGTCGTAGTCGAAGAGCTCGGTGTAGACCGCGGCCGCCCCGGACTGCCGCGACGTCTGCACGACGAGCTTGGCCACCGTCTCGCGGATGTCGAGCAGCACCGTGCGGTCGGCGCCGACGAGGCGCGCGGCCTCGAGGTTGGTGGGGTTGCGGATCTCGGCGACGATGTTGGGACCACCGTCCCCGCCGTGGGTCAGGGCCAGGAGGGTCTTGATGACCTCGCTGTCGGGGTCCTCGGAGTCCGGCGCGAGCAGGATCACCGAGCGCGCACTGGTGTGGCTGCTGAGCACGAGGTCGTCGATGTCCATCGGGGACCCCGAGCGGCAGATGACCCGCGTCCCGCGCAGGTCGGGCACCTTGGCCTTGACCTCGTCCTCCATGTCGACCTTGTCGCGGTCGGCCAGGATCACGATGACCGGCTTGGTGCGGCTCTCGTTGGCGATCGTGAGCTCGCTGATGATCGTGTAGATCGAGTCCGACCAGCCCAGGATCACGGTGTGGTCGCGCTCCAGGACGATCGAGCGGCCACGGCGCAGCTCGGCCAGCTTGGTGTCGATGCCGGCGGCGATGACCCCGATGAGCGCGCTGACGATGAAGAGCCCGGCGATGGTCAGGGCCAGCATCGTCAGCACGAAACGCCACGAGCTCGCGTCGTCCCCGCCGATCGTGCCGGGGTCGAGCGCGTGCAGCAGGCTGTAGAACATCTCGTGGAAGAACCCGTCGGGCACCCCGTCGGCGTCGGGGCGCAGACCCAGCAGGGTCACGAAGACCGAGAAGACCACGATCAGCAGCAGCGTCGCCACGCTCAGCCAGGCGATCAGCGCCGGGGTGCCGCGCGACATGGAGTTGTCGAAGCGGTAGCGCAGCTTGTCACCCAGGTCCGACCTGGCTGCGGCGCTCGGCCGTGAGCCCGACCCGCCGCGCGCCATCGCCTTGGCGGTGCGCATGCGCAGCTGCTGGCCTGTACGAGCCATGTCTGTGTCCCCTCGGTCGTGCGTCGGGTGGGAATCCTCGCCCAGTTGCACTGCCGAGGCACCGGTTTCGCCCGGACTCGTCCCGGGACCCGCCCGAGGAGGGTGCGCGGGTCAGTCGGCCGCGGGACCCGGCCAGGACTTGTCGGGCTGCGGGACGGGGCGACCCGGCTGCTCGCCGCCACGCTCGGCGAGGTAGCTGTCCTTGGGCACCATCACCTTGCGGCGGAAGATGCACACGACCTTGCCGTCCTGGTTGTAGCCGATGGTCTCGACGTGGACGACGCCGCGGTCGTCCTTGGACTTCGACTCCCACTTGTCGAGCACGGTGGTCTGGCCGTAGAGCGTGTCGCCGTGGAAGGTCGGCGCGACGTGGCGCAACGACTCGACCTCCAGGTTGGCGATCGCCTTGCCGGACACGTCGGGGACCGACATGCCGAGCAGGATCGAGTAGACGTAGTTGCCGACCACGACGTTCTTCTTGAACTGCGTGGTCTCCTCGGCGTAGTTGCTGTCGAGGTGGAGCGGGTGGTGGTTCATCGTGAGCAGGCAGAACATGTGGTCGTCGAACTCGGTGACCGTCTTGCCGGGCCAGTGCTTGTAGGTCGCACCGACCTCGAACTCCTCATAGCTACGACCGAACTGCAACGTCACCACTCCTGGATTGCTCGACCAACGGACGTCACATCCTCGCAGGGCGGTCGCCCGGGTCGGTCAGGACCCGCCGCCACCGGCCTTGCGACGGTGGATCTTGGGGCCGCCACCCGTGACCTCGCTGCCGTGCGCCTTCTCGGCGAGCGGACCGTCCTTGTGCACACCCTTCTCGTGGTCGTTCTTGCGGTCGAGCGCGGCCCGCATCTTGGCCTTCATGTCCTCGTTGGCGGAGCTGGCGTCGGTCATGGTGCCTCCTGGTGTCGCGGTCCGGCGTGCGTGCCTCCACCCTCGCACCTTCCGGCGACGTCCGTCGACAGGCTTTCCGGCCGCGGGCCACTGTCCGCCCGCTGTCGTACGACGGCACCCAGCGCCGCGACCGCGGCTGCGGCGAGGTCGGTGGCCGAGATCGCATCGGGGTCGGTGCCGGTGGTCGCCAGGGGCGTGAGGTCGGCGAGGTCGCCCACCACGCGCGCGCCCGAGGCCGCGAGCCGCTGCCGGATGGCCGCGGCCCGTTCGTGCAGCCACGGCGGCGGCGCGAAGGCGATCGCCTCGCCGGCCCGGCCCGCGAGTGCCTGCTTGCCCAGCTCGTGCTTCACCAGCCGGTGGTAGTCGCCACGTGACAGCCCGTCGGCCTCGAGGAGCACGTTGAGCCGGCGCAGGACGGTCGCCGACGCCGCGTCGAGCGAGGTGTTGGTCGGGGCGACCGGCGCCGCGTCGAGCGCGTCGAGACCGGCCGCGTCGCAGAAGCGCTCCCACAGCAGCCCCGGCCCGCTGCCCGGCGGCGGCAGCGTCGCGAGCGTGACGTTGGCGGAGCCGAGCGCGCCCACCCAGTTGTCGACGATGCGTCCCATCCCCTGCTGACGCCAGAAGGCCCTCGCCGGGCGCCGCTTGCCGTCGAGGAGCCGCACGTAGTCACCCCACGACCGGGTGCCGCCGTTCTGCAGGCTCTCCTGCCACATGGCCGGCACCGTGCGGCCCAGGTCGCGCAGCGTCACGACCACCTCGACCGGCGTGGTCGCAAACGCACCGACCACCCGCGAGATCGACTCCGGCGTGGCCGGTCCGAGGAACTCCATGCTGACGACCACGGTGCCGTCGTGCTCGTCGGCCTGCGCGACCAGCCGCTCCCACCGACCGGCCGACTTGTCGGCCAGGTCGTCGCGACCGAGCACGTCGCTCACGGCGAGCACCTGGTCGCGCCACCGCTCGCCGGGCAGCAGCACGCCACGGTCGAGCAGCAGGGCGCGGCTGGTCTCGAGGCGCCGTTGGAGGTAGGACGTGCCCGACTTCATCAGCCCCACGTGCAGGACCACCCGGCTCGCCATGGACGCAGGCTAGCGGTGCGGGGCCACTACTCGCAGTGGGTCGGCAGGCCGTGGCCCGTGGAGGTGCCCAGGACGCGCCGCCGGCCACCGGGCCACGACTCGAGGACCGCGAGGAACTCGTGCTCGCTCGCGGGCGTGCGGCGGGTGGGCTCGAGGAAGACGTGGGCGAACGGCGCGGCATCGCTCGCCTGCGCACCGAGCTCCCCGATCCGGGCGGTGATCGCGGCCTGCTCCGCACCGGCGACGTACTGCCACATGACGCTGTGCCAGAGCACGGTCGTCGCGCCCTCCACCAGCTCGATCTCGTCGACGAACGCCGACGCCGCCTGCCGTCGTACGACGGGCGGCGTGCGGTCGGCCAGGGCCAGGGCCCCGCGGAGCCGCTCGTGGCGGTGCACCTGGTCGGGCCAGACGTAGGCCGTGAGGCTGAGCCGTCCGTGCGTGGAGCCGACGTCGACCGGCATCAGGTCGCTGCCGAGACGCTCGACGACCCGGGGCACCACCCCGGTGGGGACGACACCGGTCCACGCCGGGTCGAGCACGACCGGGCTGTCGTCGGGCCCCAGGCCCGAGCCGTCGGAGCCGACGTAGCGGAACTGGTCGGCGAGCAGGTTGAGGCCCCCGGACGACCCGATCTCGAAGAGCCGCACCGGGTGTGCGCTGCCCAGCGCGAGCAGCCCCGCCATCAGCGCCGTGGCCCGCCCCACCTCGTTGGTCTGGGGCGGTCGGTCGAGCCACTCGGAGACGGCGTCCGGGTCGTCGACCAGCAGGTCCCGGAAGGCCGCCCAGCCGGCCTCGGAGGCCCAGGTGCCGCCGACGCTGGGATAGAAGACGCCGAGCGCACCGGCCCGGCGCTCCAGGACCAGCCGGTGCACGCTGCCGAGCAGCCGCAGGCCGATGGCCTCGGGCCCGGCGGCGGCGACGTAGGGCGCCAGGAGGCCGGCGACCGGTCCCCCGGCCTCCAGGTCCTCGGCGACCGACGTCAGCAGGTCGGCGTACATCGGCGAGCCGAGGCCCGCGCACGCCGCCGCCTGCTGACGCAGGGCGGTCCCGAGGTCGACCACGACCTCAGGCCTTGAGCTTGTAGTCCTTGAGCAGGCTGCGGCCGATGATCATCTTCTGGATGTCGGCGGTGCCCTCGCCGATGAGCATGAACGCGGCCTCGCGGTAGAGACGCTCGATCTCGTACTCCTTGGAGTAGCCGTAGCCGCCGTGGATGCGGAAGGAGTCCTGGACGACCTCGTTGCAGTACTCCGCCGCGAGGTACTTGGCCATCCCGGCCTCGACGTCGTTGCGCTCGCCGCCGTCCTTGATGCGGGCGGCCTTGACCATCATCGCGTGGGAGGCCTCGACCTTGGTCGCCATCTCCGCGAGACGGAAGAGGATCGCCTGGTGGTCGGCGATCTGCTTGCCGAAGGTCTCGCGGGTCTGGGCGTAGGCGATCGCGAGCTCGAAGGCGCGGTTGGCGATGCCGCAGGCGCGGGCGGCGACGTTGACGCGGCCGACCTCGACACCGTCCATCATCTGGTAGAAGCCCTTGCCGGCCTCGCCGCCGAGGATCTGCTCGGCCGAGATCTGGTGACCCTCGAAGATCGCCTCGGTGGTGTCGACGCCCTTGTAGCCCATCTTGTCGATCTTGCCCGGGATCGTGAGGCCGGGAGCGGTCTCGCCGAAGCCCGCCTCCTTCTCCACCAGGAAGGTCGTCATGTTCTTGTAGACCGAGTCGTTGCCCTCGTCGGTCTTGACCAGCACCGCGATCAGCGTGGAGGAGCCACCGTTGGTCAGCCACATCTTCTGGCCGTCGATCGTGTAGTCGCCGCCCTCGCCCTTGACGGCCTTGGTCTTGATCGCCGCGACGTCCGAGCCCAGGCCCGGCTCCGACATCGAGAACGAGCCGCGGACCTCGCCGGTGGCCATGCGGGGCAGGTACTTCTGCTTCTGCTCCTCGGTGCCGTGGCGCATCAGCAGGTAGGCCACGATGAAGTGGGTGTTGATGACGCCCGAGACGCTCATCCAGCCGCGCGCGATCTCCTCGACGCACAGCGCGTAGGTCAGCAGCGACTCACCGAGGCCGTCGTACTCCTCGGGGATCATCAGGCCGAAGATGCCGAGCTCCTTGAGCCCGTCGACGATCTCCTGGGGGTACTCGTCGGCGTGCTCCAGCTCGGTCGCCACGGGCAGGATCTTCTCGTCGACGAACTGACGGACCGCCTTGAGGATCTCGTGCTGGTCTTCGGTGAGTCCGTCGGTCTCGCAGAGGCGACCCATGGTGTTGCTCCTTCGTCGTGCGGGCGGATGCAGAGGCTCCGGGAACGCTACCCGGCAGTAAGTCATCGGGCTATGGCCCGTTTCACATGCTCAGGAGTGCTTTCTCACCTGACGCACCCGGTGCTCGAGCGGGATCACCAGCGCCTGCTCGAGGGCCGACACCTGGGCGGTCAGCGGCTCGGCGAGCGCGCTGTTCTCCGCGACGGCGACCTCGAGGCTCTCGACGCGCCGCTGCAGCCACAGCACCTCGTCGAGGCCGGTGCCGGCGGCGATCCGGCGGGCGGCCCCCCCGAGACGGCCCCCCAGACGGTCGGCGGCCCGGTCCCGCAGGCTCACAGCGACTCGTTGCGGTAGGTGTTGAGCGCCTTGGCGGCGACGCGGCCGTCGGTCGAGCGCGGCGGCAGCAGCAGCTCGGTGACCACGTCGGTCAGCTCCGCGACCCGCAGGTGCAGCGCGCGGCTGCGGGCCACCTCGGCCTCCAGCTCGGCGACCCGCGCCCGCAGGCCCTCGGCGCGCGAGTCGACCCGGGGCGCCGTGACCCGTCGTACGACGCCCTTGCCGAGCGCGGAGAGCCGCGAGCCCTCCTCGGGGGCGACGGGGCCCGAGGTGCGGCCCTCCAGGGTGCGCTCGCGCACGAGCTCGAGCAGTCGCACGATGGCGCCGACGGCCACGGCCAGGAGCTCGGTGTCGGAGGCCTGGCCCGGCGTGCGTGCGTCGCGTCGGCTGGCCACGATGTCGTCGAGGTCGCCGTGCACGGCGTAGCCGGCCTCGCGCAGGGCGGCGACCGCCTCGGTGGATCGCTCCGTGGCGTCGGCGAGCTGGTCGTCGGTGAGCCCGATCGGCTCCCCGTCGAGGTCGACCAGCACCCCGTGGGCCAGGGTGTCGCGCAACCAGCGCGCCTGCTCGCGGTTGCCGGTGATCGGCTCGCGCACCTGCTCGTTGACCCGCCGCAGGAGCTCGGCCGCCACCAGACCCAGCGAGGCGTTGGCACGCTCGACGTCGAGCTGCAGTCCGGGTACGTCGAGCCCGCAGGCCTCGGCGAAGCGCCGCCACAGCTCGTGGTCGTCGGCGCCGCCGCGCGGGACCGTGACGACGTGGACCCGCTCGGGCGGGAGACCTGCTCCCCAGCGCGCGGCGACGCCGGCGGGGTCCATGGTGCGCCACCCCCACTCGGCACGCGTGCCCGCCGACTCGGGGCGCGGCTTCCAGCGCTCGAGGGGCGTGGTGAGGGCGAACTTGAGCCGCTCCTGCCAGGCCGAGGGGACCGCAGCACCCAGGTCGCGGGCCGTGATGACGACGTGGACCTCGAGGCCCACGAGATCGGCCAGTGCGGCAGCGACCTGCTCGGCGGAGGCACCGGCGAAGAGCTCGTAGCTGAGGACGGCGCTGTCACCGCGCCAGGCGCGGACCTGGTCGACCAGCCGCTGCCACGACGTGTGGGCCCGCTCGGGGAGGTGGTCCAGCCTCGGGTCCTCGCGCACCACCATGGCGGCGTGGATGCGGTCGAGGTGCTGCTCGCCGACGACCAGGACACCGGCCGAGGCCAGGCGCACCCGGTTGACCTCGAGCACCTGCTGGAGGTAGGTGGTGCCCGACTTCGGCGCACCGACGTGCAGGTAGAGACGCTGGGTCACTGCGGGGAGTCCTCTCCTGAGGGTCCGACGTCCGTCGGCCACTCGACGACCATTCTCCACCGTGCCGGGGCGCCCCCGGCAACGGCTGCCGCGGCGTCGAGGAAACCGGCGCGGTGGACCACGAGCCCCCCGGCCCGCACGGCCTCGCCCTCGACCAGGCGCGGGTCGAGCGGCATCCGCCTGCCCCCGCCGTGCGTGGCCCGCCACTCCCCCGCGTCGCGGCGCGACAGGGCCTGGCCCTCGAGGAAGGCCGCCCCTCCCCCGCGCATGGTCATGGAGGCGAAGCGCCAGAAGTTCTCCAAGCCGTCGGGCTCCAGCGTCTCGAGGAGCTCGCGGGCGTAGAGGGTGTGCGGGCGCCGGTCCCGCGCGATGAGCGCGCCGCGGGTGAGGACGTCGCGCAGGTCGTAGAGGTTGAGGTGGGAGAACGTCGCGGGGAGCTTGCCGCGGCGCGCGACCCGAAGCGGTCGGCGCAGCGACTGGCGTGAGTAGTCCAGGGCGAGCACGTCCCAGCCGCGGCCGGCCAGCGCAAGCGCGTCGTCACCGGTGCCGGAGCCGAGCTCCACCACCCGCGCGTCGGCGGGCAACCGGTCGGCGACCCAGCCGGCGAAGTCCGAGGGCCCGTGGCCCTGGTCCTTGGCGAGGTCGCCGACGTGCTGCTCCCAGTCGCGGCGCTGACGCATCAGCGAGGAGAACCAGCCGTCGAAGCGCTGCACGACCTCGGGTCCGGGCTCGTGCTTGAACGACGGGTCGGGCACCTTCCAGCCGGGGCCGTAGGAGACGGCGAGCATCGCGTCGGGATCCGCGGGCGCCGGCAGCATCCGGCCCTCGAACTCGAGCTCGGTCAGCGGCAGGATCGCCGAGCGGGGCACCTCCTGGCGCACCGTGGCGGTCTCGTGGAGGAGGCCGCCGACGTAGAAGCAGGTGTAGACGTCGATGCTGGCCATGCCGCCGTCGGGCGAGGTCCACACGACGGTGATGAAGGAGCCCGACTTGGCCAGCACCGTCATGCCGTGGCGGCGCAGCGCGCGCGCGACGTCGAAGAGCTCGACGGCCATCTCGGCCGGGGTCTGCTTGTCGCTGAGGTAGGCCAGGTCGATGTCGGAGTCGTGCCCGATGACCTTGCCCTCGCGGGCCGCGCCCAGCAGGGTGCCGAAGGCGATCCAGCCCTGCACGCCGCACTCGGACTCCATCACCTCCAGGATCCGGTCGGTGATGTCGACCATCTGCTCGACCACGCTCGCGTCGCGTCCAGAGAAGGGCCGCTGCAGCAGGCCCCACTTGTCGATCATCACCGGGATGCCGGCCTTGTCGACGAAGCGCACCCGCCCGTTGCCGTTGCCGAAGCTGACCGGACCGCTGAAGAGCTCGTCGTCGCCCTCGACCACGCGCACGTCGGAGGCGCCGTTGAGCCAGCGCTTCATCCGCTTGGGCCAGGCCACCAGCTGCTCGTCGCGCCCCTGGCGCGGCGCGGCGGTGTAGGACCACGCGACGTGGCCGTCGAAGGAGACGTCACCGGAGCCGGCGTGGTCTGCGGGGAAGTGCAGTCCCGCGTCGTCGACGCGGATGTCCGGGCCAGCCACGACAGGCGAGGCTACGGCACCGACACCGTGGCGGTGAGCACGGCATGGTCGGTGATGCGTCGCACGGTCGCGCTGTCGTCGAGCCGGAAGCCGGAGAACGCGATGTCGGGCGTGCCGAAGATCCAGTCGACCCGGTTGGGGCGCGGCACCCGGCAGCCGCCCCCCGAGTTGGAGCCGCCGTTGGCGGCGATCATGCCGGCCCGGGAGGTGAAGTAGCAGAAGGCCTCGTCGTGCTCGTTGAAGTCACCCACCAGGAAGACGGGGATGCCGTCCTTCTTGAGCTCGTTGACGGCCTCCGCCTCGATCGCCATGGCCTTGTCGCGCTCGGGCTCACGGCCCTGGGCGTCACGCGGCGAGTTGTGCACGTTGAGGACGTAGATCTCGCGGCCGGTCTCGTTGTGCTGCAGGCGCACCACCGGCTGCGGTCGGGTCTTGCCCATGAACGGGACGGTGATGGAGCCGGTGAAGGTCGGCGTCCACACCACGGAGCTCCACATCAGCGACTGCGGGACGCCCGAGCCACCCATCGCGGTCCCCGGCCAGAAGTCCCAGGTGCCGCCCAGGGCCCGGTCGAGCGCGTCGAGCTGGTCGCGCTGGATCTCCTGGAGCCCCACGACGCTGGAGCCGTAGGCACCCACGAGCGCGGCTGCCCACTCGGTGCGGATGCGCCCGGGGGCGAACTGGGAGGCGGCTCCACCGGGTGCGGAGTGCTGGCTGCCGAGGATGTTGAAGGTCGTGAGGACGAAGTCGAAGGGTCGGTCTCCGGCGAGGGCCTCCGCGGCGTTGGCCAGCGACTTGGCTCCCGAGGGCAGCGACTGCGCGACCTCGCCGCGCTCGTCGAGGGCGCTGGCGGCGATCTCCTCGGGCGACATGGTGGCGAGGTCGGCGGCGCTGGTGCTCTGCACCGCGGACGGCACGGCGGCGGCCTGGGGGGCCGGCGGGGGCGCGTCCGCCGGACCGGAGCGGCCGAGCAGGTTGGCCACGACGACCACCAGCACGATCGCGACCACCCCGCCGACGGTGGCGAGGATGCCCAGCCGCTCGGCGGACGAAGGAGTCTCGTCGTCGTTCATCGCACCCCCTCCGGTCGCGGTCGGTCCTGGTGTGAGCCGTCACCGATCTGGCCCAGCTCGTTGTTGCCCCAGCAGGCGGTGCCACCACCGTCTCGGCTCCCACAGGCGTGGAACCATCCCGCGTCGACCGACAACCAGGGCTCGTCCCCGAGGACCAGCACCGGCGCCGTGCTCGACCGCCGGCCGTCGTCCCCGAGCTGGGAGTAGGTGTTGCTCCCCCAGCACCAGGCCGAGCCCGTGTTGTCGACGCCGCACGAGGTGGCGTCTCCCACCGAGAGCGTAGTCCAGATGCGGTCGCTCCTCACGGCGACAGCCGTGCGTCGCAGCGTCCTGGTGCCGTCGCCCAGCTGACCCCGGTCGTTGAGGCCCCAGCACCAGGCGGCGCCCTCCAGCGTCACGCCGCAGGTGTGCGCCCAGCCGGAGCTGAGCCCGGCCCAGCGCTGCTCCCCGGCCACCCGGGTGGGACGGGTCCGGGGCGACTGGTCGGTGCCGCTCCCCTGCCCGAAGACGTTCTGTCCCCAGCACCAGGCCGAGGCATCGGTGCGGATCCCGCAGGTGGAGAAGCCACCGGTCGTCACGCCGGCCCAGTCGCTGTCGACCCCGACCCGGGTCGGGGTGCCGCGGTCGACGAACGAGCCGTCGGCGAGCTGTCCTCGCAGGTTGCTGCCCCAGCACCACAGCGTCGCGTTGACCCGGGTCGCACACGTGTGGAACCAGCCGACGTCGACGGAGGCCCAGACCCGCCCGCTCCCGACCTGCACCGGGGTGGTGCGGGGCGCGCCGCGCCCGATGCCGAGCTGACCCATGTTGTTGAGACCCCAGCACCACAGGCTCCGGTCGTCCTTGAGACCGCAGGTGGTCGAGCCGCTCGTGCTCACGGCGGTCCATCCCGCGGCCCCGGCCACCTCGACCGGCGTGGCACTGCCCCTGGTCGTCGCGTTGCCGAGCTGGCCGAAGTTGTTGCGGCCCCAGCACCAGGCCGTGGCATCGGTCCGCGTCTCGCACGAGGTCTGTCCCCCGGCGCTCACGCCGACGGCGTCGGGGCCGATGCTCAGCACCACCGCGCCCGGGACCGAGGTGGTCACCGGGTCGGTGCCGCGCACCCGGTAGGTGATGTTCCAGGTGCCGGGCCCGGTCGGGGTGCCGGTGAGCAGCCCGGCCGGGGAGAGGGCGAAGCCGGGCGGCAGCTGGAGCGGCTCGACCCACTCGACCCCCGCTGCGGCCTCCGGTCGCACGTCGACGGCGAGCTGCAGCGACACCTGCTGGCCGACGTCGCCGGCCAGGACCTGCACGCCGGGGACCGGCACCGGCCACAGCCCCACGGAGCGCCACAGCGCAAGGGCGCCCGTGCGCACCAGCCGGGCCCCGGCGCCGAGGTGATAGCTGCGCGCCAGGCGCAGGGCGTCCTTGACGGAGTTGTCGATCGGGTCGCACACGAGGTCGCCCGCCGTGCAGGCGCTCACCACCGCCAGCGTCGGTGCGACCGCGGGGACGTCCGCGACGGGCTCCAGGAAGCGCGGGAAGACACCACTGCGCCGGGCGCCGGCGGCGGGCAGGCCGATCGGGGTCACGGCACTGCGCGCGCGCCGGTCGGGGTCGGAGACGAGAAGGGCGCCGGCGACCCGGGCCAGCCCGTCGGGCCTGGCCGCCAGGGTGCTGAGCACCCGGTGCACCACGGCCGCGCCGTGCGCGAAGCCCGAGAGCAGGACCTGCTGGTCAGGGCAGTCCAGCGCTGCGCGGTCGAGGGTCGCCGTCGCGCGGGTGACGGCCGCACCGACCGGCCGGTGCCAGGCCCTGACCCGCGCGGCGCTCACCGTGCGTCGGGCCTTGTCGGCGCGGGTGCGAGGCCCCAGCAGGGCCGACGCGGGCTCGCTGTCCAGCCCGAGGCCGACGACGTGCACCGTGCGCCCCGCAGCCGACGCGTGACGCAGCACCGCTCGTCGTACGACGTCGACGGTGCGACCGGGTCGCTCGCTGCCCACGGCCCGCTCGCCGCCGCCGTCGACGGTGAGCAGCAGGGTGTCGTCGCACCGGTCGATCGTGGCGGCGGTGGAGGCACCCAGGTAGCCGCGGTCGGGCTGCTGGGACGGTCCGGGGGTCGAGCCCTGCTGCAGGACCACGGCCACCACGCCGACCGACAGCAGGGCTGCGACCACCAGCGCGAGAGCCCGGACCAGTGGGTTCCTGTCGGGTCCGGGCACGCGCTCACGCTACGGGCAGTCTCGCCCTTCCTGCGGGATGCGCGCTGGTGTCAGTTGACCTCGATGCCCGACTCGGGCCGGATGCCGTTGGAGATCGCCGTGCGCCGTGCCGTGGTCGCGGCGATGGCCTTGGCTCCGGTGAAGCGCGGCGGGTTGGCGTAGAGGAAGTCGACCCAGTTGGCGTACTGGGCGCGGACACGGGGACCGATGATGCGCATGACGATCTCGTCGCTGACGAGGGCGACGTTGGTCCAGTTGGCCGAGCCGTTCCAGGTGACGTTGGCGGCGGTGTTGCCCTTGTAGACGCCGCTGACGGCCATGTTCTTCATGTGGAGGTACTTGTCGTAGACACCGTCGAGGTCGAAGTCCTGCGCGATCTGACGGATCGGGATGCGACCACGCTTGGTGTTGCGCAGGATGTTGAGGACGTTGTTGCCGAAGACGGCGTAGACGATCTTGATGTCGCAGCCGTTCTCGTACATGGAGCGCAGCTTGTTGGCGATCTTCTTGCCCCGGTCACCGTGCATCGAGGTCTGGGCGATGCGGATCTTGGTGCGGCCCTTGGTGCCGGTGCCGCCCGTCGCGCCCTTGCACCGGATGTCGTTGAGGTCACCCATGAGCGGGTCGTTCTGCGTCCCCTTGCCCTTGAAGGGGTAGAAGTACGACGTGAACGAGCCGTGCTGGTAGGTGAGGTAGGACTGCTTGACGGGCTTGTCGAGATACATCTGGTCGAAGATGCCCAGGAACTCCTGGTAGATGTTTCCCTGCCCGCGGGTGGTGAACACGTCGTTCCACTGCGAGTGCGCGGCGAGGTCGGTGGCGTTGTTGGAGCCGTAGATCACGACGTTGCCGGCATTGCCGGCCTTGCTGAACATGAAGAACTTGGTGTGCGCGATGCCGGAGTAGGAGCGGCACGAGCTGACGCACTTGCGGCTGCCGCTCTTCTGCGAGGCCATCCGGCTCTTCTGGTTGGAGCGGAGGCGGGCGGAGAGGCGGTCGAAACCGGGGTTGGGCTTGGCGGGACCGGCGTTGCCCCGGTCGATGATCACCCGGACGGACACGCCGCGCTCGTGGGCGCGGGCCAGGGCGTTCTGGATGTCGGTGCTCTTGATGTTCCAGCTCGCGACCCGGATCTGCTCACGGCCTGGCACCGAGTTGATGGTGCGGATCAGGTGCCGGCGGATGCGGCCGCGCGACTCCTTGCCCGCCAGCGGGTTGTTGAACTTCACCCCGGCCGGAGGGGTGTACTTGTCCGGCGCCGGCTTGGGGCCCTTGCGCTTGCGCGCCACGACGGCCGCGGCGGGCGCCTGCGCGAGCGCGGTGGACTGCCCCAGGCTGGTCGCCGAGGAGCCCACGGAGGAGGTCGGGGCCGCGGAGGACGGCAGCGCACCCAGGAGGCCCCCGACGAGGATCAGGCTGGTGGCGAGGACGGTGGCGACAGGGAGACGGCGCACGGCGAGACTCACACTTCTTGGTAGGGCAGCGGTCGGATGATCAGGTCGTGGACCGTGGGGTGGCACGTCGAACGACGTCAGGCCCCACGCCTACCCGCGCGACTGTAACAGTGGGTGCCTGAGTTTCAGGAGATCACGATGGGGTGCGAGCGCGTCAGCCGCCGCACTTGTCGATCGCCGTCCGGAACGCCTTGTTCTTCGCCAGGGGGCCGTCGGTCTCGTTGACCGGCCCGTTGGGCACCGCGTAGAACGAGTTGGCGTAGTAGTAGAGACGCATGCCGAACTCGCAGTAGGTGGACTCCGCCTGCACCAGGCGCTCACCGTCGAGGCAGCCCTTGTAGCGCTCGGGGAAGGTCTCTCCGGCGACCCAGATCTCGTCGCACTGCGGCTTGGTCGGCGCCGCGGAGCTCTCCTCGGTGGGCGAGGGCGAGGGGGTGCTCGAGGTCTCCTCGGTCGGCGTCGGGTCGTCGGCGGTGCTCGCCTCGTCCTCGCCGCAGCTCGCGAGGACCAGGAGCAGCGGGAGCAGCAGGACAGCGGCGCTTCGTCGAAGCCTCATGCAAGGAGTGTAGGACGAATCGGCGCGGAGGGGGCAGGACTCGCGGCCGGGGCACTAGCGTTGCAGCCGTGAGCACCACCCCGCCGCGCGTCTACGCCGCCCGCCTCGTCGGGCTGCCGATCTTCGACCCCCGGGGCGACCAGGTCGGCAAGGTCCGCGACCTGGTGGTGACCATCAGGTCCGAGGCCAGCCAGCCACGCGTCCTGGGCATGGTGGCCGAGGTCTTCGGACGGCGCCGGATCTTCGTGCCGATGACCCGGGTCACCAACATCGACAGCGGGCAGGTCTACACCACCGGCCTGCTCAACATGCGGCGCTTCGAGCAGCGCTCCACCGAGACCCTGGTCATCGGACAGCTGCTCGACCGCACGGTGGTCATGACCGGCACGGGCGTCACCGGCACGGTCTACGACGTCGCGATGGAGCAGGCCCGCAACCGTGACTGGGTGCTGTGTCGCGTCGCCGTGCAGGAGCCGAGCAAGGGCTTCCGCCGACGTGGCCAGACCCACGTCGTGGAGTGGCGCGACGTGCAGGGCCTGGTCGGGCGCGAGGAGGCCCAGGGCGCGACCCACCTGATCGCCGCACTCAACGAGATGCGGCCGGCCGACGCGGCGACCATGCTCCACGACCTCCCCAACGAGCGGCGCACGGCCGTGGTCGCCGCACTCGACGACGAGCGGTTGGCCGAGGTGCTCGAGGAGCTGCCCGAGGAGGACCAGGTGCAGATCCTCGAGGCGCTCGACTCCGAGCGGGCCGCGGACGTGCTCGAGGAGATGTCACCCGACGACGCCGCCGACCTCATCGCCGACCTGCCTCCCGAGACCGCGGAGATCCTCCTGGCCCTGATGGAGCCCGAGGAGGCCGAGGACGTGCGTCGCCTCATGTCCTACGTCGAGGACACCGCGGGCGCGATGATGACCCCCGAGCCGGTGATCCTGGGACCCGACGCGACGATCGCCGACGCCCTGGCCCACGTGCGCAACCCCGAGCTCACCCCGTCGCTCGCCGCGCTGGTCTACATCTGCCGCCCGCCGCTCGAGACCCCGACCGGGAGGTTCCTGGGCGTGGCCCACATCCAGCGTCTGCTGCGCGAGCCCCCCTCGACGCTGGTGGCAGGAGCGCTCGACGACTCGATGGAGAACCTGCGCCCCGAGGCCTCGATCGACCAGGTCGCGGCCCACCTCGCCACCTACAACCTGGTGGCCGCCCCCGTCGTCGACGAGAACGGGCTGCTGCTGGGCGCGGTCACCGTCGACGACCTGCTCGACCACATGCTGCCCCCCAACTGGCGCGACCGGATGCCGCGCGGTGGCGGTCCTCTGGGGGTGAAGGATGGCTGAGCCGCGCACCCCCCGTCTCGACACCCCTCGCAGCACCCGTCGCCACCTGGTCAAGCGGCCGTCGCTCAAGACCGACGCCTTCGGCGTCTTCGCCGAGCAGTTCGCCCGGTTCATGGGCACTGCCACGTTCCTCATCTACATGACCGGCTTCGTGCTGATCTGGTTCACCTGGAACCTGGTGGCGCCCGCGGAGGCACGGTGGGACGACTACCCCTTCATCTTCCTGACCCTGATCCTGAGCCTGCAGGCGTCCTACGCCGCCCCCTTGATCCTGCTCGCGCAGAACCGCCAGGAGCAGCGCGACAAGGTGATCGCCGAGCAGGACCGGCAGGCCAACGCCCGGGCGCACGCCGACATGGAGTTCCTCTCCCGGGAGGTCGCCTCGCTCCGGATGGCGGTCGGCGAGGTCGCCACCCGCGACTACCTGCGCTCGGAGCTGCGCTCCCTGCTGGCCGACCTCGACGAGCGCGCCCAGGAGGCCCAGGAGGAGCGGGCCCGGGACGAGTCGTCGGCCTACGACCGGGGTGGCGCGTCTCACGGGGACGCCCTTGACCGCCCCGCGCCACCCCCCACCTAGACTGGCGGCATCATGAGCTCTCCCTCCCTCGGCCCTTCGCTCGAGGCGGTCAACGCCGCTCTCGCGACCGTGAACGACCCTGAGATCAAGCGCCCCATCACCGAGATCGGCATGGTCGACTCCGTCGAGATCGACGCCGACGGCCTGGTGCACGTCAAGGTGCTGCTCACCGTGGCGGGGTGTCCCCTGAAGGACACCATCACCCGTGACGTCACCGGCGCCGTCTCCGGCGTCGAGGGGGTCACCGGTGTCGACCTGCAGCTCGGGGTGATGAGCGCCGAGCAGCGCGCCGGTCTCCAGGACGTGCTGCGCGGCGGCGCGGCCGCGCGCGAGATCCCTTTCGCCCAGCCCGGCTCGCTGACCAAGGTCATCGCGATCGCCAGCGGCAAGGGCGGGGTCGGCAAGTCGTCGGTCACCGTCAACCTCGCGCTGGCGATGGCCAAGCAGGGACTGAAGGTCGGCATCGTGGACGCCGACATCTACGGCCACTCGGTGCCCGCGATGCTCGGCATCGCCGACTCCCGGCCCACCCAGGTCGAGGACCTGATCATGCCCGTCCCGACGCCCAGCGGCGTCTCGGTCATCTCGATCGGCATGCTCAAGCCGCGTCGCGACCAGGTCGTCGCCTGGCGTGGCCCGATGCTCGACCGGGCCCTGGTGCAGATGCTCGCCGACGTGTTCTGGAGCGACCTCGACGTCCTCCTGCTCGACCTCCCCCCGGGCACGGGCGACGTGGCGATCTCGCTGGGCCAGCACCTGCCGAGCGCCGAGGTCGTGGTGGTCACGACGCCGCAGGAAGCCGCTGCCGAGGTCGCCGAGCGCGCCGGCACGATGGCCTCGATGATGCACCAACGGGTCATCGGTGTCGTCGAGAACATGAGCTACCTGCCCTGCCCGCACTGCACCGCCGAGGGCAAGGACCACCGCCTCGAGGTGTTCGGCTCCGGAGGCGGTGACCGCGTCGCGGCCACCCTGTCGGAGCGGTTCGGCTACGACGTCAAGGTCCTCGGGCGGGTCCCGCTCGACATCTCGTTGCGCGAGGGTGGCGATGCCGGCAAGCCGATCGTCGACTCCGACCCCACGGCGCCCGCCGCCCTGGAGCTCACGTCCATCGCCGCGGCGATCTCCGGTCGCGGCCGAGGTCTGGTCGGCATGCAGCTCGGCCTGACCCCGACCAGTAAGTTCTAGCCCGTGTTCGGAGTCGGCCTGGCGGAGATGGTGGTCATCGCCCTCGTGGCGATCCTCGTCTTCGGCCCCGACCGGCTGCCCGAGCTCGCCAAGCAGGCCGGCCAGTTCGCTCGCAAGGCCCGCGACTTCGCCAACTCCGCGCGCGACGAGCTGCGTGACGAGCTGGGCCCGGACTTCTCCGACCTCGAGCTGCGCGACCTCGACCCGCGCACCATCGTGCGCAAGCACATCATCGAGGCCATGGAGGACGCCGAGGGCGACCAGACGGCAGCCCGCAAGCGCGGTCACCGCCAGCTCGACGAGGGCGAGATCCCGCCCTACGACTCCGACGCGACCTGAGCCCGGCCCTCACCTCAGTCTCGGCTCTGCACGGCCGCCAGGGCATCGAACGCGACCAGCACGACCCGCTCCCCCGCGGTGACCAGCTCCACGAAGTCCTGACCGACCCGGGCCAGCGTGCCGTCGTACGCCGTCCCGTCGACCAGGTGCACGACACACCGCTCCCCGGCCTCGCTGAGCCGCCGCAGCGCCGAGCCGGTCCCGAGCCTGGCCACCGCTGACCAGGCGACCTCCGGCACCGCGCGCTCCGAGGCACCGCCGACCGTGGTGACCGCCGCCAGCCGGACGACCCAGTCCTGCCCGCTGCCGCGCACGAGGCACCACTCGCCCGCGACCCGGGCGAGGTCGCCGCTCACGGGCCCCGCCCCGAGGACGCCGAGCTGCACGCGACGACCGGTGCTCGCCATCAGCCGACCGGCGAGGGTGACCTGCTGGTAGGCCGCGCGGCTGCGGTCCGCCACCTCCGGCGCACGCTCGGCGTCGTACATCGCCTCCGCCTGCTGCTCGAGGTCGTCGAGCAGCGCGAACAGGTCGTCCTCCCAGGCCATGGAGCGAGCCTGCCAAGGATCTGCGCTGTGGAGAAGGCCTTGACGAGGTCGACAAAGAAGCGTTGCATGAAGCAAACGGACGCAAACGCAAGGATAAGACCATGAACGGTCTCGGGATCGTCGGCTTGGCGCGGTGCGTGGCCGTGTGGGCGGCGACCTCCGTCGCGGTGGTGGGCGTGATCCTCTGGACGCTCCCCGACCTCCCCGGGCCCGGCACGCCCGGTGCGGCGTCCTTCGACCGGCTGCTCGTGCGGGGCTGTGCACTCGCGGTGGCCGGGTGTGCGCTGTGGTGGTGGCTGGTCACCACGATCGTGGTGACCAGCGCGGTGCACCGGCTCGGCGTCGCCCGCCCGCGGTCGGTGGTGCCCCCTTCGGCCCGACGCTGGGTGCTGGCCGCGTGCGGGCTCGCGGTGGTCGCCGGCGGCCTGAGCCCGGCGCAGGCGACCCCGGGACCGCTCCACCAGGACGACCGAGCCCTGGACGGCCTGTCCCTCGACGGCCTGCCCCTGCCGGAGCGCCCCACGGGCGGGCTGCCTCGCGCGCCGCTCCCCTCCGGCGAGCACGTCACGGTGCGCCCGGGTGACTCGCTGTGGCGGATCGCGGCCGCCTCGCTCCGCCCGGGCGCCGGCGACGTCGCCGTGACCGTCCGGTGGCAGGGCATCTACCAGCGCAACCGGCACGTCATCGGCGCCGACCCCGACCTGATCCGACCTGGTCAGCGGCTGCTGACACCCGGCAACACCCCACCTCGAGGAGAGACCTGATGCCCACCGACCACGAGAGCGTCGTCCCTCTCCGCGTGCAGGTGCCGCTGGCCAGCACCCAGGGCACCCTGGCCCTCGACCTGGTCCCTCGGCAGGCTCCTCCGGCCCCGGGCCCGTCGAGCCGCAGCGTCGCGGGCGTCGCCTCCGTGGTCCCGATCGACGCCCGGCGACAACGCTCCGCGCAGGCCTGGGCCCACCGCTTCGCCCAGGCCGCCGTCGAGATCGTCGGTGGCGACCGACCCGTGTCGCAGCTGCTGCGCTGGACCACCGCCACGGTCCATGCCGACCTCGAGCGCCGCGCGCTCCTCGTCGCGCGCGCCGGCGGGCACGTCCCCGGCCAGCAACGCGTGCAGCCGGTGCGCCCGCGCGTGCTCAGCGTGCACACCTGCTTCGTCAGCGACGACGTCGTCGAGGCCGCCGTCCACGTCCGCTACGGCCACCGCTCCCGCGCCGTCGCCGCCCGCTTCGAGGCGCGCGGCGAGCGCTGGCTCTGCACGGCTCTCGACTTCGCCTGAAGCACCTGATCGGCCAGCTGATCTGCCAGCTGATCGGCCAGCGAGGCACGACGCCCCGCCACGGCGGACCGTGACGGGGCGTCGGGTGGAGCGGGTCGGTCAGCCGCCGGAGCGGGCGGTGAGGCCGGTCGGCCCTCCTGCCGAGCCGTGGCACTGCTTGAACTTCTTGCCGGATCCGCAGGGGCACTTGGCGTTGCGGGCGACGCCGGAGTACTCATCGTCCTCGGACACCGCCGCCGTGACCTCGACGTCGCCGTCCTCGCTGGGAGCGGAGTAGGACAGCCCCTTGGGGGGCTGCGGCCGCTCCAGGCCCTTGGCACGGATGGCCGGGGCGGAGGCACGCTGCTTGAGGGTGCCCTCGGGCTGCAGGAGCGGCTCGAAGACCTCCTCGTCGTCGTGGTCGTGGTCGTGCTCGTCCTCGACCTGGACCTCGAGGTTGAACAGGAAGCCGACGGCCTCCTCCTTGATGCCGTCCATCATCGCGGCGAACATGTCGAAGCCCTCGCGCTGGTACTCCACGAGCGGGTCGCGCTGGGAGTAGGCGCGCAGGTAGATGCCCTCGCGCAGGTAGTCCATCTCGTAGAGGTGCTCGCGCCACTTGCGGTCGAGCACGGACAGGAGGACCCGGCGCTCGAGCTCGCGGGTCACCTCCTCGCCCATCTCGGCCTCACGGGCGGCGTAGGCGGCGTGGGCATCGGCCTTGAGCGCCTCGATCAGCTGGTCGCGGTCCATGTTGTGACGCCCGTTGGCCTCGACCTCGAGCCCCTCGATCGTGACCCCGAGCGGCCAGAACTGGCCCAGGTCGGTCCAGAGCTGCTCGAGGTCCCACTCCTCGCCGAACTCGGCCAGGGAGCCGGTGACGGACCCCTCGACGACATCGTCGATGAAGGTGCTGATCTGCTCACGCAGGTCGGCGCCCTCGAGCACCTCGCGGCGCTCGCCGTAGATGACCTGGCGCTGACGGTCCATGACGTCGTCGTACTTGAGGACGTTCTTGCGGGACTCGAAGTTCTGCGACTCGACCTGGCCCTGGGCGTTGGCGATCGCGCCGGTGACGCGCTTGTTCTCGATCGGGACGTCGTCGGGGATCTTGAGCATCTGCAGGACGCGGTCGACCCACTCGGACTTGAAGAGCCGCATCAGCTCGTCCTCGAGGGACAGGTAGAAGCGGGACTCCCCCGGGTCGCCCTGACGACCGGAGCGACCACGCAGCTGGTTGTCGATGCGGCGCGACTCGTGCCGCTCGGTGCCCACGACGTAGAGGCCGCCCAGGTCCTTGACGTCGTCGTGCTCGGCCGCGACCTGGGCCTTGATGCGCTCGAGCGTCTCGGGCCAGGCGGCGTCGTAGTCGTCCGCGGTGTCGCCGATGGGCTCGAGACCCTTGCTGCGCAGCTCCTGGTCGGCGAGGAACTCCACCGATCCGCCGAGCATGATGTCGGTGCCTCGACCGGCCATGTTGGTGGCGACCGTGACGGCACCCTTGTGGCCCGCCATGGCGACGATCTTGGCCTCGTCGGCGTGGACCTTGGCGTTGAGGACCGTGTGCGGGATGCCGCGCTTGGTGAGCAGGGCGGAGAGGTACTCCGACTTCTCGACCGAGACCGTGCCGACCAGGATCGGCTGGCCCTTCTCGTTGCGCTCGGCGATGTCGTCGGCCACGGCTTCGTACTTGGCTTCCTCGGTGCGGTAGACCAGGTCAGCCTGGTCGGTGCGCTGCATCGTCTTGTTCGTCGGGATGGGCACGACGCCGAGCTTGTAGGTCTTGTCGAACTCCGAGGCCTCGGTCATGGCCGTTCCGGTCATGCCGGAGAGGGTGTCGTAGAGACGGAAGTAGTTCTGCAGGGTGACGGTCGCGAGCGTCTGGTACTCCTCGCGGACGGTGACGCCCTCCTTGGCCTCGATGGCCTGGTGCAGCCCGTCGTTGTAGCGGCGGCCCGAGAGCATGCGGCCGGTGTGCTCGTCGACGATGAGCACCTCGCCCTGCATGACGACGTACTCCTTGTCGTTGCGGAACAGCTCCTTGGCCTTGATGGAGTTGTTGAGGAACGAGATGAGCGGGGTGTTGGCCGACTCGTAGAGGTTCTCGATGCCGAGGTGGTCCTCGACCTTGGTGATGCCGGGCTCCAGGACCGAGATGGTGCGCTTCTTCTCGTCGACCTCGTAGTCGACGTCCTTCACCATGGTCTTGGCCAGCTTGGAGAACTCGCCGTACCACTTGACCTCGTCCTGGGTCGGACCGCTGATGATCAGCGGGGTCCGGGCCTCGTCGATGAGGATCGAGTCGACCTCGTCGACGACGGCGAAGTTGTGGCCGCGCTGCACGCACTCCTCGATGGAGCCGGCCATGTTGTCGCGCAGGTAGTCGAAGCCGAGCTCGTTGTTGGTGCCGTAGGTGATGTCGCAGCCGTAGGCCTCACGGCGCTGGGCCGGACGCATCTCGGGCAGGATCACGCCGGTGGTCAGGCCGAGGAAGTGGTGGATCCGGCCCATCATCTCGGACTGGAACTTGGCGAGGTAGTCGTTGACGGTGACGACGTGGACGCCCTTGCCGGAGATGGCGTTGAGGTAGGACGGCAGCGTGGCGACCAGGGTCTTGCCCTCACCGGTCTTCATCTCGGCGATGTTGCCCAGGTGCAGCGCTGCGCCACCCATGATCTGCACGTCGTAGTGGCGCTGGCCGAGCACGCGGTGCGAGGCCTCGCGCACGGTCGCGAACGCCTCGGGCATGAGGTCGTTGAGCGACTCACCCTTCTCGTAGCGCGCCTTGAACTCGTCGGTCATGCCGCGGAGCTCGTCGTCGCTCATCGCGACGAAGTCGTCCTCGATGGCGTTGACCGCCTTGGCGATGGACTCGAGCTGCCTGAGGATCTTGCCTTCGCCGATGCGGAGAAGCTTGTCGATGATGACGGGCACGACGGGATGACTCCTTGAGTTGGCCTTGCGAGGAAGCCGCGGTGACGCCATGGAGCGGCGCTCCCACTCTACCTACGAACGCTGAGCCAGCCGCATGGCCAGGTCCCCCCGCGGCTCGACCGCGACCTCGTGGAGACCCAGCCAGGCCGCCAGCTCGGCGAGCGCCGCGGCCAGCTCCTCGGCGGCCTCCGGAGGTGCGGCGGGCTCGGCGAAGGCACCCTTGACCACCAGCCGGCCCGTACGTCGGTCCGCCTTCAGGTCGACGCGGGCCACGATCTGCTCCCCCAGCAGGAACGGCAGCACGTAGTAGCCGTGGACCCGCTGGTCGGCCGGGACGTAGATCTCGATGCGGTAGCGGAAGTCGAAGACCTGCTCGGCGCGCTCGCGCTCCCACACGACGGGGTCGAAGGGGCTGAGCAGCGTGCGGGCGCCCACCGCGCGGGGCAACCGGGCGTCACGGTGCAGGAACGCGGGGCGCTTCCAGCCCTCGATCGAGACCGGCAGCAGCTCGCCGGACTCGACGAGCGTGGCCACCGCGGGCCGGACCTCGTCGACGTGCATCCGGTAGTAGTCCTGGAGGCACCTCGTGGTCGCGACGCCGTGCGACCTCGCCGCGCGGCGGACCAGCTCGAGGTGGGACTCCTCGCGGGTCGGGGTCGCACGCGCCAGCACCTCGGCCGGCACCACGCGCTCGGGCAGGTCGTAGAGCACCTCGAACTGGGCGTTGCGACCGGCGATCGCGAGGTCGCCGACGGTGTAGAGGTAGTCGAGGACCTGACGGCTCCTGGACCAGTTCCACCCCCAGTGCTCCTTGGTGCGCGGGAGGCCGTCGTCGAGCTCGCGCGCGGTGGCGGCGCCGCCCCCGCGGATCTCGTCGAGCAGGGACGCCTCGAGCCGGGGGTCCTCCTCGAGGGCCTGCCACTTGCCGCGCCGGGCCCGGTAGCGCTGCCTGCGGAACTCCATGAACGGCCAGAGGTCGACCGGCATGAAGGCCTGCACGTGGGCCCAGTACTCCACCACCCGCCGCGGCCGCTCCTCCGCGGCGCGGCGCAGCAGGTCGACGTCGTAGGGGCCCATCCGGGAGTAGAGCGGCATGAAGTGGGCGCGTTGCAGGACGTTGACCGAGTCGACCTGCAGCAGCCCGGTGCGGTCGAGGGTGCGCTGGAAGGTGCGCATCGTCGGCTGCGCGTGACGCGGGTCCAGGAAGCCCTGCGCCGCCAGCGCGACGCGGCGGGCCTGGGCACGCGAGAGCGTCTGGGGCCGAGAGCCCACGACCGCTTGCCGACCCGGCCTAGGGAAGCTCGAGGAGCTTCTCGCGCACGGCGTACATCACGGCTTCCATCCGCGAGTGCAGCTGCAGCTTCTCCAAGATGTTGCGCACGTGGTTCTTGACGGTGTTCTCGCTGATGTAGAGGTGCTTGGCGATGTCGCGGTTGTTGAGCCCCTTGGCGACGTGGCTCAGCACCTCGAGCTCGCGATCGGTCAGCCGCAGACCCGGGACGCTCTCACGCTCGGGGCGCGACATCTGCTTGAACTCGTCGATCAGCTTGACCGCCATCGAGGGGCTGATCAGCGACTGGCCGTCGGCCACGACCCGCACGGCCTGGGCGACCTCGTCGATCGAGGAGTCCTTGAGGAGGTAGCCGGAGGCCCCGCTCTTGACCGCCTCGTAGAGGTCGGCCTCCTCGTCGGAGACGGTGAGCATGATGATCTTGGCCGTCGGGACGGTCTCCTTGATGGCCAGGCAGGCCTCGATGCCGGAGCGCTTGGGCATCCGGATGTCGAGGAGCACGACGTCGGGTGCCGCGGACTCCGCGAGGGTCGTGCCCTCGACGCCGTCCCCGGCCTCGCCCACGACCTCGATGCCGGGCTCGACACCGAGCAGCATCGTCAGGCCGCGCCGGAACAGCTCCTGGTCGTCGACCACGATCACCCGGATGGGTTCACCCTTCTCAGCCACGGAGGCATCATGACACGTCCGGGGGGTGCCGGGGCGCCGGACCATGGGTTGATCTGACTACCAACCCATGGCCCGGCCGCGCCCGGGAGGACCGCTCGGAGCTCAGTCCTTGCCGAGGTCGAGCGAGATCACGCCGTAGTCGTAGCCCCGGCGGCGGTAGACGACCGCCGGCCGCTCGCTCTCCTTGTCGACGTAGAGATAGAAGTCGTGTCCGACCAGCTCCATCTCGTAGAGCGCCTGGTCGAGCGTCATCGGTGCGGCGGGGTGGGTCTTCTCGCGCACGACCAGGGGACCGTCGCCGGTCACGGCGATGGGTCCCACCTGGTGCTCGGTGACCGTGTCCTCGTCGACCTCGGGTGTGTCGTCGATGACCTCCATCCCGGCCAGCGCCTGGCCGACGGAGACGGGTGCGTGACGGCCCCGGTGGACACGACGGCGATCGGCCGCCTTGCGCATCTGGGACGCCATCTTGTCGAGCGCCAGGTCGAGGGCGCCCATCTTGTCGTCGGCCGCGGCCTCGGCCCGGATGACCGGGCCCTTGGAGAACGCCGTCAGCTCCACGTGCACCGCGCGGTCGTGCTGGCGCGGGTTGGGCTCGCTGTCCACCTCGACGTGGACCCGGATGATGCGGTGGTCGTGCTTCTCGAGCTTGCTCAGCTTCTCTTCTGCGTGACCTCGGAACGAGTCCGACAGCTCGCAATGACGCCCTGTGACCACAACTTCCATGTTGAACCTCCTGTTGAGCAGTTGGCTATCCAGTTGCCTGGCATGGAGCCCGCCCGGCCGACCTGGTCTTCGACCCCACAACCGCCTGCTGAAGCTCTCGCAGCTCATCTGCCATCTCTGGCGCCACTACTGACCTTCTCCCGACGACACCCGCATCTGACGGGTGGGACGAGGCAGGACTTACCTCTAAGCCGCACCGTGATCGGCGTCCTCCGCAAGCGGAGGGACACACGGGGCACAGCCCCGCGCGCATCGCCTTACGTGGACCGTTTTGCCTGCGACTGGCATCGGCTAGCCGCTCCGGCACAACCGGAACGGAGCAACCACGGACCCGGACGGACTCCATACAGAGACGTTAGTGGGTGCCCAAGCGAGGCGATAGTCGAACGCCTGAACTTTCGCTGTGAGTCTGCTCCCCGGCGCTCGGGAGCCGCCTGCGGGTGGCCGCGGCGACCGCGATCCCCCGCACGTGGAGACCGACGACCTCGAGCGCTCGTTGCGCCTCGCGGGCCGTCGCGCCGGTGGTGAGGACGTCGTCGCACACGACCAGCCACGCCCGGGACCGTCGTCGGGCGAGAGCCCGGAGGGCTGCGCCGCGACAGGCCATCGAGCCGTGCAGGTTGGCCGAACGTCCCCGGGCGTCGAGCCCCGCCTGGTCGAGGACCCCCGGCCGCAGGTGCAGCAGCGGGGCAGCCATCACGTCGCGGCCCCCGGCCACGAGCGAGCGCGCCGCCAGCCGGGTGATCGTGCAGGTCGGGTCGTGCCCGCGCTGGCGCACCGAGGAGGCCCGTGAGGGCACCGGCACCAGGACGACCGGGCCGTCGACGTCGGCGACGGCGGCGCTCACCGCGGCGGTGAGGAGCACGGACAGCGGCCGGGCCAGGGCCAGCAGCCGGCGCTCCTTGAGGCCGAGGACCAGCGCCCGCGCGACCCCGTCGTAGTCGGCGGCGGCGTAGGGCACGACGAGCCCGCTCGGGGTCGGCGTCGGCCACCGCGGTCGGGCGGTGGCGGCGAGTTCGAGCCGGCACTGCGGGCAGAGCAGGCGGCCCGGGCGGTCGCAGCCGACGCAGGACCCCCCGAGGACCAGGTCGTCGAGCGCGTCGCGGAAGGACCCCACGTCGTCATCGGAGCAGCCGGGCCAGCGCCGATCAAGGCGTGTCAGGCCGCCTGTGGAGTCAGCCCACGTAGTCGAGGGAGCCGACGCGGGCCTCCAGCTCGAGCAGCCGACCGGTGGAGAGGTCCACCAGGCTGTCGCGCGTGACGGCGTACTGCCGGCCCCCCTCCACCGGCGTCCCCGCCAGGGCGACCACGCGGGCGTTGACCGTGGTCGAGAGCGTCTCGAGACCGGCCGGCGCGCCGTCGACGGCCACGGTGCGCACCTCGTAGAGCTCACCGGGCACGACCTGGCTGAGCAGGGCCACGGAGGTCGCCGAGGTCCAGCCGATGTCGGTGACGCGCAGGGGTTGCGTGTCCTCCAGCGAGATGGTGCGGCTCGCGACGGCACGCTGGACGCGGCCCTGGAGGTCGACCCGGATCCGACCCACCTGCAGCCGGTCGACGCCGCGGGTGCGCACGACGGCGACGAAGCGCGTCGCGTCGCGGGAGACGAGGAAGGAGCGGACGTCGCGGCCCGTGACACCCGGCACGTCGAGGGCCGTGAGCTCGCCGTCCTCGCGGAAGCTCACGCGTGCCCCCTCGGCTGCCCGGTCGACCAGCCAGAGGCGGTCGGTGAAGTCCCAGGACGGCGGGAGCAGGTCGGTCTTACCCGACACGACCTGCTCGACCGGGCCCACGACGTCGTCCCCCGCGAGGGCGCGCACGGGGGCGAGGAGGACCGCCGTCCCGTCGGCGGAGATCCCGGCCGCCGCGGTCGCCGGGAGGTTCACCGTGACCGAGCGCAGGTTGAAGTCCTCGTCGCCCAGCGGACCGTCGGCCGGTGACAGTGCGTCGGGCTCCCCCGAGACCAGGCGCCCGTCGCGGAGGCCGTAGAGGAGGCGACTGGCCTGGTAGCCCGTCGGGTCGAACTCGAGCCCACCGTCGACGCCGTAGGCGCTCACACCGCCGGGCAGCCGGACCTGCTCGTCCCCGATCGCCAGGCGCACGGCGCGGATCGACGGCTCCTGCCGCAGGGTCCAGCTCAGCTGGGCGAGGATCTTGGCCACGACCTCGGGATTCTGCGCACCGGCCTCCCCGACCAGCGCGATCTCCGCGACGCCGTCAGCGGTGACCGGCACGGACAGTCCGACGCTCAGGCCGGGGGGCAGGAAGCTGCGGGCGATCCCCTCGAGGTCATCGCCGGGGCCGGCCAGCAACCCGTCGATCAGGGTGGTGGCGAGCTGTTCGCCGCGCGGGACGAACACCGGCTCCGGCACCAGGATCTGCGCGGTGCGGTCGAAGAAGTAGAGCGAGACCTGGCGGAAGCGCTGGGCGAACCACGGGGCCGGCACGATGAGGGCGTCCGGCGCCTCGCGGATCCGGTACTCGCCGTCCTCGATCACCATCTGGAAGGTGAGCACCCGCTGGTCCGCGGGAAGCGGACCCTCCCACCCGCCCCGGGCATCGAGGGTCTCCGCGTCGCTGAGCGTCACCGACACCCCGCCGGCGCCGGCACTGGGCGTGGTCACGTCGGCGTAGGTGATCGTCGCCTCGTCGGGGTCCCAGGAGGTCTGCGCCTCCTGGGCGAGGAACTGACGGGCCACGTTGGTCTGCACGGGGTAGGCGGTCATCGCCGCCAGGAAGCCGTCGACGATGCCGAGCGCGGAGGCCCCGCTCTGCGGTGGCACGGCATCGATCGCGGCCGCCTGCGGCCGCTCGAGGACCCCGGTGGGGGTCGTCTCCACCACCGGGCCGGACTCGGGCAGGCCCACGCACCCCGCGACGAGCAGGGAGCCGAGCAGCGCCGCGGCGACCAGGGCCGTACGACGGCACGTGGTGCGGGCGGTCGTCATCGCGCCGCCTCGGGGACCGGGTCGTCGGCGTCGACCGGGACGAGGGGCAGGGGGCTCTGGCGCAGCGGCTCACCGGCGCGGCGCGGCAGCGTCAGGCGGAACTGGGCGCCCTGGCCGGGGCGCCCCCACGCCTGGAGCCAGCCACCGTGGAGGTGGGTGTCCTCGAGGGCGATCGAGAGCCCGAGGCCGGTGCCGCCGCTGGTCCGCGCCCGGGCCGGGTCGGCGCGCCAGAAGCGGTTGAACACCATCGCGGACTCCCCCGGGGCGAGCCCGACGCCGTAGTCGCGGACCGCGATCGCGGCCGCGTGGTCGTCGCTGGCCAGCAGCACCTTGATCTGCTCCCCGAGCCGGGTGTCGGCGTGGTCGATGGCGTTGGTGATCAGGTTGCGCACGATGCGCTCGACGCGTCTGACGTCCGCCTCGGCGAGGCAGGGGCCACCGGCCGACTCCACGATGACGCGGACCCCCCGCTGGTCGGCCAGCGCCCGGGTGGCGTCGACGACCCGGTGTGCCACGTCGACGAGGTTGACGTCGTCGGCGTCGAGCACGGCCGCTCCGGCGTCGAAGCGGCTGATCTCCAGCAGGTCGGCGAGGAGCACCTCGAAGCGGTCGAGCTCGACCTGCAGCAGCTCGGCTGCTCGTCCCGTCACGGGGTCGAAGGAGGCCCGGGCGTCGTGGAGGACGTCGCCGGCCATCCGCACCGTCGTGAGGGGGGTGCGCAGCTCGTGGGAGACGTCGGAGACGAAGCGCCGCTGCACGCGGCTGAGCTCCTCGAGCTGGCGGATCTGGCGCTGGAGGTTGCTCGCCATCTGGTTGAACGAGGTCGCCAGCCGCGCCAGGTCGTCCTCGCCGGTGACCCGCAGCCGCTCCTGGAGGCGTCCGGACGCCAGCCGCTCCGCCACGCGCCGGGCCATCCGGATCGGCGTCACCACCTGGCGGGCGACCAGCCAGGTGATGCCCGCGACCATGATCAGGAGCGCGACGGCGGCGGTCAGCAGCGCGCGCGTGACGAGGCCGAGGGTCTCCTGCTCCTCGTCGAGGGGGAAGAGGAAGTAGAACGTGTAGGTGTTGCCGTCGGAGGGGAGCAGGATCTGGCTGCCCACCACGATGCCGGGCTGGCTGACCAGGTCACCGGCGCCGGTGCGGGTGCTGAGGGTGGTGTAGGTCCACGCCGTCGGCGCGACCTGCTCGAAGTGGCTCTGCAGCGACTCCGGCACGCTGCGCAGGTCGAGGTCGGTGGTGTACTCCGGTCCGCCGTCGGACAGGCGGGCCCCCTCGCGAGCCGGGACTCCCAGCACCACGCTGAAACCTCGGGTGTCGCCGCGGGCGATGATCTGGTCGGCCAGCTCGCGTTGCTGGCGGTTGGCGTTGACCTCGGTGCCCGACGCCGCCTCGAGCCGGGTCCGTGCCTCGTCGGTGCTGGCCTCTGCCTCCGCGAGGACGACGTCGACCCGGTGGTCGAGCAGGCCGTCCTTGGTCGAGCTGAGGAGGAACCACCCGACCCCGCTGATCACCATCGCCGAGAGCAGCAACGTGCTGGCCACGACGCGGGCCTGGATGGAGCGCCGCCAGAAGGTCAGCGCCCGTCGCAGGCCGGGAGGGACACCTAGGCGCGCCATGGTCTCGCGGCCGGCACCTAGCTGGTCCCGGCCTTGTAACCGACGCCCCGGACGGTCACGACGATCTCGGGGTGCTCCGGGTCGTGCTCGACCTTGGAGCGCAGCCGCTGCACGTGCACGTTGACCAGGCGCGTGTCGGCGGCGTGCCGGTAGCCCCAGACCTGCTCGAGCAGCACCTCTCGGGTGAAGACCTGCCAGGGTTTGCGCGCCAGGCACAGCAGCAGGTCGAACTCCAGCGGCGTCAGGCTGATCGGCTCGCCGTGGCGGCTCACCGCGTGACCCGCCACGTCGATCGCGAGGTCACCGATGGTCAGCGACTCCAGGGTGGTCGGGTCGAAGGTGCGCACCCGGGCCCGGATGCGCGCGACGAGCTCCTTGGGCTTGAACGGCTTGACGACGTAGTCGTCCGCCCCGGACTCCAGACCCACCACGACGTCGACGGTGTCGCCCTTGGCGGTGAGCATCACGATCGGGACCCCCGACTCGGCCCGGATCTCCTTGCACACGTCGATGCCGTCCTTGCCGGGCAGCATCAGGTCGAGCAGGACCACGTCGGGCTTGTAGTCGCGGAACTGGTCGAGCGCCAGGTCACCCCGCGTGCACATCCGGCTCTCGAAGCCCTCCTGGCGCAGCACGATGGTGAGCATCTCCGCGAGGGAGGCGTCGTCGTCGACGACGAGCACGCGTCCCTTCGGCGTCAGGCCGCTCGCGGTCCCACCCAGCTGTGTCATGCCGGCAATACTGCCACCCACCCGGGGGCTCCGCCCCCGGGAACCCCCACCAGGGGCTCCGCCCCCAGACCCCCGAAGAAAAACCCCACCCGGGGGCTCCGCCCCCGGGAACCCCCACCAGGGGCTCCGCCCCCAGACCCCCGAAGAAAAACCCCACCCGGGGGCTCCGCCCCCGGGAACCCCCACCGGAACCCTAGAACCCCAGCACCGCAACGTCAGGAGAAGTTCCAGTGGGTCCGGCCGCGCGCGAGGTCATCGGTGAGCCCGCTGAGCGCCGCTGCTGCCTCGTCGTCGGAGTCCTCGATCCACCCGGCAGCGACGGCGAGCACCTGACCCGCCTCGACGAGCTCCCGCGCCGAGCCGGTGGTGATGGCGTCGAGCTGTCCCAGCACCTCGGACCACCGGGCCCAGGGGCCGTAGCTGCCGTAGCCGATGTGGTGGTCGCGGGACCAGATGCCCTGGCCGGTGTGGGTCGAGGCGAGATCGGCCGCCCGGAGGAAGGCCGTCGCGACGGTGGGCACGTCTCGGGTGCCGATGCTCTGGACGGTCGTGGACTCGATGCGGATGACGGCGGCGTCGGTGAAGGTCTCCTCGGTGCCGGCGCCGGGGTGCAGGTGGAAGTCGGAGGCCGCACGAGAGCCCATGATGCCCAGCAGCACCTGCAGCTTCAGACCGATCTCGACCTCCTCGTGGAAGACGGCCGACTCCAGGTCCCGGATCGCGGTCTCCAGGCTCGCGAAGATCTCCTCGGCCGAGCCCCCCGCGACGGAGACCTGACGGGACTCGACCGTCTGCTCCGGGATGACCTGGTCGAGGAAGCCGAGGCCCTGCGAGACCGCCCCCGTGAGGATCTTGTACTGCGCGGGCACGAAGAGGGCCGTGAGGTCGACGAAGGCCTTGACCACGCCGAGGTCGATCGAGCCCCCTCCCCCGCCGGACACGTCCAGGGCATCGGCGGCGTCACCGGCGATCCGCATGATGTCGGCGCGCGCCTTCGTCCAGACCTGCTGCTCACCCGCGACGGCCAGCCCGGCGCCGGCGGCGACCTGTGCCTGGTTCATCATCACGCCGGTGATCCGGTCGACGCCGTAGGCCGCGTCGAAGGCGTAGAGCAGGTCGGAGGAGCTGCCGCCCGAGGGGCTGATCCACTTGTACATCAGCCCCATGGCATTGCTGACCTCGACGTCGACGAAGCTGAACCCACCCTCGCTCTGCGCCTCCGGGGTGAGGGCGTCCACGGCCCCCTCCAGGCTGGTGCGCGGCCCCACGAAGTCGGCCGGGTCCGGGAGGGATCGCCACCCCTCGAAGGCCGTGTTGAGCCGGTCGATCCAGGGCTTGTAGAGGACCTCGTAGGCGTCGATCTCGTAGATGTAGTAGATGAGCTGCCCGACGATCTCCTCACCGACGTAGTGCGACCCGGGAGGAGGCGGCGAGACGGAGGTCTGGGCCATCGCGTTCTGCCGCAGGCGCACCGTCCCCGTCGGGCCGAAGGTCGGGGGCAGCAAGCCGTCCCACCCGTTGCCCTGGAAGCCCTCGTCGGGGGTGCCGTACCACTGGAACTCGGTGACGTAGCGACGGATGGCGTTGTCGAGGATGCGGCCCATCTGGTCGCCGAGCGCGGAGCTGCTGTAGTCCGACAAGTGGTCTCTCCTCCAGGATCGCGCACGCTGCGCGGCCCCCACACCCTCCCCGGCCCGCGGTCCCCCCAAACCGCTCCCTGAGGACGACGCCGCCCCCTGACCCGTGCGGGTCAGGGGGCGGCGTCGAGCAGGAGCGCGGAGGCTCAGTACCGGTACTGGTCCGACTTGTAGGGACCGGCGACGTCGACACCGAGGTAGGACGCCTGGTCGTCGGTCAGCTCGGTGAGCTTGACGCCGAGGGCCCCGAGGTGGAGGCGCGCGACCTCCTCGTCGAGGTGCTTGGGCAGCACGTAGACGCCCACGGGGTAGTCCTGCGGCTTGGTGAAGATCTCGATCTGCGCCAGCACCTGGTTGGTGAAGGAGTTCGACATCACGAAGGACGGGTGACCGGTCGCGTTGCCGAGGTTCATCAGACGACCCTCGGAGAGCACGATGATCGCGTTGCCGGAGGGGAAGGTCCACACGTCGACCTGCGGCTTGACGTTCTTGCGGACCGCCACGCCCTCGGCCTCGAGGCCGGCCATGTCGATCTCGTTGTCGAAGTGACCGATGTTGCCGAGGATCGCGTTGTGACGCATCTTCGACATCTGCTCGACCGTCACGACGTCCTTGTTGCCGGTCGCCGTGATGATGATGTCGGCGACCTCGAGGACGTTGTCCAAGGTGTCGACCTGGTAGCCGTCCATGGCTGCCTGGAGGGCACAGATCGGGTCGATCTCGGTGACGATGACGCGAGCACCCTGGCCACGCAGCGACTCCGCGCAGCCCTTGCCCACGTCGCCGTAGCCGGCGACGACGGCGACCTTGCCGCCGATCAGCACGTCGGTGGCGCGGTTGATGCCGTCGATGAGCGAGTGGCGGCAGCCGTACTTGTTGTCGAACTTCGACTTGGTGACCGAGTCGTTGACGTTGATGGCCGGGAAGAGGAGCGAGCCCTCCTTCATCATGTCGTAGAGACGCAGCACACCGGTGGTGGTCTCCTCGGTGACGCCCCGGAGCTCACCGGCGATCTGGGTCCAACGGTCCTGGCTCTCGGCGAGCGAGGCGTTGAGGACGTTGAAGACGACGCGCTGCTCGACGCTGTGGGCCGTGGCCGGGTCGGGTGCGACGCCGGTCTTCTCGGCCTCGACACCGAGGTGCACGAGCATCGTGGCGTCGCCGCCGTCGTCGAGGATCATGTTGGCGAACTTGTCGTCGGGCCAACGCAGGATCTGCTGGGTGCACCACCAGTACTCCTCGAGGGTCTCGCCCTTCCAGGCGAAGACGGGGACGCCGGCGGGGGCGTCGACCGTGCCCTCGGGCCCGACCGCCACCGCGGCGGCGGCGTGGTCCTGGGTCGAGAAGATGTTGCACGAGGCCCAGCGGACCTCGGCACCCAGCGCCGTGAGCGTCTCGATGAGCACGGCGGTCTGGATGGTCATGTGGAGCGAGCCCGCGATGCGGGCGCCGGCGAGCGGCTTGCTGTTGCCGTAGCGCTCGCGCATGGCCATGAGGCCAGGCATCTCGTGCTCGGCGAGAAGGATCTCGGTGCGGCCGTAGTCGGCCAGAGAGAGGTCTGCAACCTTGAAGTCCATGAAAGCTCCTGATCTGGCGGTGGGGGCGTGGAAACAAGGCTAGAACGGGTTCCTAGCGATCGAAGAATCCTCGCGACCCCCCTGTCCGGAGCCTTGAACCGGAGGTGTAGTGGACGATCTGGTCAGTGCGGGGCAGTCGCTGAGGAGTCCTCGTCGCTCGTGTGCCCGAACGGGAGGAAGTGCATCACCGCGACCACGACAGCCCCCACGCCCAGCCCCGCGACGGCCGAGAGCGCCGTGTTGACCACCCACCCGAGCACCGCTCCCAGGGCGCCCGTGGCGTCGTGGACGGCGACCTCGAGATGGTGCACGGCGTCGTAGGGCGCGTGCCACCCCAGGTCCTCCAGGCCCACCAGGAGGATGTGCCCGCCGACCCAGAGCATCGCGACCGTGCCGACCGCCGAGATCGTGGCGAGCAGGCCCGGCATGGCCCGCACCAGCGCGTGACCGACCCGCTGGGCCAGGCGCGAGGCCCGCTGGGTGAGCGAGATGCCGACGTCGTCCATCTTGACGATCAGCGCGACCACGCCGTAGACGAGGATCGTGATCGCGATGGCCACGACGACCAGGATCGCCGCCCGGACGAGGAACGGCTCGTCGGCGACCTCGTTGAGCGAGATGACCATGATCTCGGCCGAGAGGATCAGGTCCGTGCGGATCGCCCCGGACACCATCGTCTTCTCCGCCTCGGCGTCGAGCTCGGTCGCCAGCGTCTGCTCGGGCTGGTGCCCGGAGACGCGCTCCCAGATCTTCTCGGCGCCCTCGTAGCAGAGGAACGTGCCGCCGAGCATCAGGATCGGGGTCAGCAGCCACGGCAGGAACTGGCTGAGCAGGAGCGCCGCCGGGAGGATGATCACCAGCTTGTTGCGGATGGACCCGACCGCGATCTTCTTGATCATCGGCAGCTCACGCTGCGCCGCCACCCCCTGCACGTACTGAGGCGTCACCGCGGTGTCGTCGACGACCACGCCGGCGGCCTTCATGCTCGCGCGTCCCGCTGCGGCGCCGATGTCGTCGACCGAGGCGGCTGCCGCTCTCGCGAGGACCGCGACGTCGTCGAGCAGCGCGAAGAGGCCGCCGCTCACCGGTGGGCTCCGAGGTCTGCCGCCCCGAGGGTGGCCGTGGTCGTCATGGCGTCATGCTACTGGCCGCGCGGTCCGAGCCGACGCCGTCAGGGTCGGTCGCGCTCGTCGGCCAGCTGCTCGGCCAGCCGGTCGAGGGCGGGCTCGGAGCGCTCCTCGACCAGCCGCTCGACGAGCTGGTCCAGGACCGGCATCTCGTGGTGGTCCTGGATGACGACGCTCGCCCCGAGGCCGATCGCGTGCCGCGCGTGCCGCTCGGCGTAGCCGAAGGGGTCCACCAGGTCGGTGAGCCGGGACGAGACCGGTCGCCAGGCCAGCAGGAGCGCCAGGGCGATGCCCCCGGTCGTGGTGATCGCGAGGCCCAGGGCGACGTGGCCGGCGCTCCAGCCGTCGAAGCCGGCGTAGTCGGCGCCCTTCACCGCGAAGCCGTGGAAGAGGTAGACGACCAGGGTGGCCGCGCCCATCCGGGCGAACCAGCCGTCCAGACGGGGCACCAGCGCGAGGAAGGCCAGGGCGCCGACCGTCCCGACCACGAGCAGGACCGATCGGATGAGGAAGGCCTCGGCGTCCGGGACGTCGAGCTCGGCGTAGCGCGCACGGTAGTAGAGCCACTCGGTGGCGGCGTAGCGGTCGACCAGCCAGGCGAGCGACGCGATCGCGACGAGGACACCGACCCCCGCCAGTCGAGCAGGCCGAGACCGCAGGAGCTCGAGTCGCTCGGGAGTCGCCTTGAGGCCGAGGACGAAGAACGGGAGGAGCCCGCAGATGCGGGCGAGGTCCAGGGTGTCGCCGGCCCAGAGCCCGGCCCCCAGGCTGATGGCGAGCGCGAGGAGGTAGCCACCCGGCAGGGCCTTGAAGACCGGGGTGACCAGCCGCCAGAAGAAGAGCGCGGAGAGGTACCACAGCGGCCAGTGCGGGTCCAGGAACAGGTCCTCGAGCTCCTCCCCGCCGACGTAGATGCGGAAGAGCGCGATGGCGCACTCGAAGATCAGGTAGGGGACGGCCACCGTGCGGACGAGCTGCCACAGGCGCTCGGGGGTGTAGGTGAAACCGCGCGAGAGGTAGCCGGTGACGAGCACGAACGCCGGGACGTGCCAGGAGTAGAGGAAGTCGTAGAGGTAGCCGACCGTGCCCGTGAGGGGCAGCAACGTCCAGGCGTGGCCGACGACGACCAACGTCACCAGGGCCATCTTGGCGTTGTCGAACCAGGGGTCGCGCGCCGCCATGGTGCTAGTCCTCGACCAGGCCCAGCCGGAGGTACTCCGCGGCGTAGGTGCCGCTCAGCATCAGGGAGGCGTAGCGGGCCACCTCGCTGGGGACCTCGGTGGTGAGGTGCTCGACCCGGACGCCGCGCTCCGTGGCGGCTGCCAGCAGCCGGCCCCGGTGCTCGCGCACGACGGCGTCCTCGGCCCCGTCGTCGAGGACGAGGAGCATCGGGCGCAGCTCTCCCCCGTCGTCGGAGAACGGGTCGTCGAAGACGTTGCGTGGCCGGGTGGCCTCGATGACCGGGAGCAGGTGCTCGGCGTCGCCCGCGATGGCGCTGCGACCGCTGGAGCGCCGGACCGACTCCGCGACGCGACGTGCCGCCCGGGCGGCGAGCACCGACCCGCCCCACACGATCGGGTTGGCGTCGGCCAGGGCGATGGCGAGCATCTTGGCCGGGTTGACGGCGAGGTCGCGGTGGGGGCTGCAGGAGGTGGCCACGTCGTCGAGGGCCTGCGCCACGGCCTCCGGCTCGGCGCTGGGACCGAGCGAGACCTGGTCGAGGTAGCTCAGCATCACCACGGCGGTGGCCAGCTGGTCGCGCGTCGTGGTCGGCAGGATCGTGCTCCACCGACCGGCGGCGTGCTCGGCGACCATGGACCGCGGCGGGCAGGCGACGACGACCTGGCAGCCCCGGCGTACGGCCTCGGCGACGGCGGAGGCCGTGCCGGAGTCACCGCCGTCGGGTGCCAGCACGATCACCAGGTCGAGGCTGCCGGCCCACCCGGGGAGCGCCTGGCCGGGCCAGGCGACGAACGGCACCGGGCACCACGGCTCGAGGACGGCGCGCAGCAGCCGCGAGTCGGGGCCGGCCGCGATGATGGCGCGGGGTCGCGCCTGGTCGTGGCTGCGCGCCACGACCTCCGCGATCGCCTCGGCGGCGTCACCGGCCTCGCGCCGCACGCGGGCACCGGACTCGGCGAGGGTGCGCAGGCGCAGGTCGGCAGCGCCCAGGGCGACCTCGTCGTCGAGCCGGGACTCGTCGAACCAGGACATCGTCGGCTCAGGCCGGCTTGCGTGCTTCGTCGACGAGCATCACGGGGATGTTGTCGCGGATCGGGTAGGCGAGGCCACAGCCCTGGCAGACGAGCTCGGGGGTGGCGGTGTCGTCGCCCACGAGCTCGAGGTCGGTGTGGCAGGCCGGGCACACGATGATGTCCAGCAGGGTGGGGTCGAGCTCGACGCTCATCGGTCGCTCCTGATCTGTGCGAGGACCTCGTCGCGGACGCGGTCCATGGTCTCGGTGTCCTTGCCCTCGGCATTGAGCCGGAGCAGGGGTTCGGTGTTGGACGAGCGGACGTTGAACGTCCAGTCCGGGTGGCTGACGGTGAGTCCGTCGAGCCGGTCGGTGGTGACGGCGTCCTGGCCGTCGTACGCCGACTCCAGGGCCGCCATGACGGCCGCGGCGTCCGCGACTGCGGAGTTGATCTCGCCGCTGACCGGGTAGCGCTCGTAGGGGGCGAGCAGCTCCGAGAGGGTGCCGTCGGTCTCGGCCAGCGCGGCCATGGCGTGCAGGGCGGCCAACATGCCGGAGTCGGCGCGCCAGAAGTCGCGGAAGTAGAAGTGGCCGCTGTGCTCCCCGCCGAAGATGGCGTTGGTCTCGGCCATCGTCGCCTTGATGAAGGAGTGCCCGACGCGGGTGCGCACCGGTGTGCCGCCGAGCTCGACGACGATCTCAGGCACGGCGCGGCTGGTGATCAGGTTGTGGATGATCGTCGCGCCGGGCTCCTTGGCCAGCTCGCGCGCCGCGATGAGGGCCGTCAGCGTGGACGGCGAGACCGCCTCTCCCCGCTCGTCGACCAGGAAGCAGCGGTCGGCGTCGCCGTCGAAGGCGAGACCGATGTCGGCTCCGGTCTCGAGGACCTTGGCCTGCAGGTCGCGCAGGTTGGCCGCCTCGATCGGGTTGGCCTCGTGGTTCGGGAAGGCGCCGTCGAGCTCGAAGTAGAGGGGCACCAGGTCGGCACGGTCCTCGCCGAGGCGGCGGAAGACCGCCGGCGCGGTGTGACCGGCCATGCCGTTGCCGGCGTCGGCGACGACCTTGAGGTGGCGCCCGGCGACCGGGGCCAGCATCAGCAGGTGGGCGGCGTAGGCCTCGAGCACGTCCAGCTCACTGATCGAGCCCTCGTGGTGGGAGGGCGCGAAGTCGCCGGAGACGACGAGGTCACGGATGTCGGCGAGGCCGGTCTCCAGGCCGATCGGGGTGGCGTGCGCGCGACACATCTTGATGCCGTTGTACTGGGCCGGGTTGTGGCTGGCGGTGAACATGGCGCCCGGCAGGCCCAGGTGGCCGGAGGCGAAGTAGAGCTGGTCGGTGGAGGCCAGCCCGATCATCACGACGTCGGCACCGGCCTGGGTCGCACCGTCGGCGAACGCCGCCGCCATGCCCGGTGAGCTGGGCCGCATGTCGTGACCGACCACGACCTTCGTCGCGCCCACGACCTGCACGTAGGCCCGGCCGGTGGCGCGCGCCAGGTCGTCGTCGATCTGCTCCGGCACGAGGCCGCGGACGTCGTAGGCCTTGAAGATCGCGCCGACGTTGGCGGGGTCCAAGGTGCCCGACGTGACGTCGGTGGGGCTGGGTGCCATGCGGCAGACAGTAGTGGAGGACGCTCAGTCGCTGGTCAGCACCCGGAGGTGCCCGCGGCGGGTCGACTCGTGGCCCGTCTCGTCCGCGGGCGCGACCCGGGCCACCGGAGCCGGTCGGGCCGCCTCGCGGACGGCGTCGGCGAGCGCGAGGAGGTCGTCGCCCGACGGGCCGGCGTCGCGAGGGTCACCCTGGAGCCGGATGACCTCCCACCCGCGGGGCGCCGAGAGCCGCTCGCTGTGCAGGGCGCAGAGGTCGTAGGCGTGGGGCTCGGCGTAGGTCGCGAGCGGGCCGAGCACCGCCGTGGAGTCGGCGTAGACGAAGGTCAACGTGTTGACCGCTGGACGCCCACACGGGGATCGCGAACAACGGCGGGCAAGACTCACGAGCGTGACCGTACCGGTCACCAGCCGTCCTCCCGTTTAGGCTCGCGGCTGTGAACGACACCGGCCGGACCCGAGACCGACGCGGCCGGGGCATGCGCGGGCCCGCCGTGATGCCCCGCAGACCCGGCCGTCCGGAGCGACCGACCCCGCGGGAGCGCTTCGACGCGCTGGTGCTCGAGGTCGTCACCGCCATCGACGCGCGCTGGTCGGCGCGGCTGGGCCTGGTGGAGTACGCCGTCGAGGACACACCTCTCGTGCCCGACGACTGGGAGGGGACCGTGCCGCTCTCGTCACTGGTGCGCGGCTCCGGCGCCCAGCCCACCCGGCTGGTGCTCTTCCGGCGTCCGATCGAGCACCGCTGCGAGACGCGCTCGGACCTGGAGGCGTTGGTGCTCACCCTGGTGGTCGAGCAGGTCGCCGAGCTGCTCGGCATCGACGCCGAGGACGTGGACCCGCGCTACCTCGGCGAGTGACCGGTCGGAGGGTCGTCAGGGCAGGCCGGGACGGACCGAGCCGACCAGGCCGCTGGTGACCCGCGGCCGGAACCGCACGACGGTGGCCCCGCGACCGGACCCGTCGGCCTCGCTGACCAGCAGCGACCCGACGACCGACACCTGGCGCGGCGTGATCGTGACCAGCGCCGCCCGGCGCGGCAGGTCGACGGCGTAGCCGCGACCCGGCAGCACCTCGGCGCGCTCCTCGGCCAGCACCGTGCCGTCGGCCGCCACCGCGGTCACCGCGACGGAGCCCGACTGGGACGCCCCGGCGAGCAGCAGCCGCTTGCCCCCGGCCGGGGCCAGGACGGTGGTGGCGTCGGTGACCGGAAGCCCGCCCACGACGTGCGAGAGGTCGCGGGCGACGTAGGAGCGGAGCGAGACGGTGATCGGCTGCGGTGCGTCGACCAGGAGCCCCAGGGCGCCGTCGGCCGCGTCGCTGGCGAGCAGGTCCGAGATCGACACCCGGGTGACGCTCTGGGGCGCCAGCACGACCTCCTCGAGGCCCGAGGGGCTGAACACCGACTGCGGGGACACCAGCTGCACGCGGGCGCGGGTCTCGGTCGGCGACGGGTTGAGCAGCGTCAGGGTGCGCAGGCCCGTGCCCGGCGCGATGCCGAGCAGCAGGTTGCTGGTGGCCGGCTCCTCCTGGGCGGCGAGCCAGTCGGTGGACGCACCGCCGGTGCCGAGCTCGGCGTACCGGTCGCGGACGCTCGCCGTCACCCGGCCACGCGACGTCGTCACGTGGAGCGCCAGCTCGTCGCGCCGCGGGACCAGCTCGGCCAGGGACAGGCGGACGACGCCGCGTCCGGGCACCGCCACCCCACGCAGGTCGGGGGCCTCGACGATGCCGCCCACGCCGTAGAGCGTCGCGTCGATGACCGCGGGTCCCGCGTCGGGGTTCACGAGCTCGAGGACCGAGGTGTGCCGGGCACCGGAGCCCACCCCGGTGAACCACTGGTCCGGGGCGGGGGCCCGGCACTCGGCTGCCGCGACCGGGGTGGAGAAGCGGCCCGCGAGGAGGCCGGACGCGAGGTCACCGTCGGCGCGCACGACGAGCGGACCGTTGCCTCCGCTCAGCGTGGTCACGCGGCCGGGGTCGACGCGCTCGGTGCCCTCGCGGTCCCCCAGCCGGAAGTCGACCGCTCCCCCGGCCTCGGAGGCCGACGTCACGACGGCCTCGGGGTCGCCGCTGGGACAGATCGCGACGGCGCGGGTCAGCGGGACCTGCTCGGGGGGTCGTGGTCCCGCCGTGGGCACGTCGGGCCGCACGAGCAGCAGCGCCGCCACCGTGAGCAGGGGCAGCAGGACCGCCAGCACGGTGGTCACGTCGAGGCGGCGACGCCAGCCACGGCTCATCGTCGTCGCCTCTCGGTCGAGGGCGCGCAGAGCACCGCGACCAGCACGATCGCCAGGCCCTGGAGGACCAGGAGACCGATGTGCAGCCAGGAGCGGGGACCGTCGAGCGCCTGCTCGTCGAGCGCGCGGCCGACCTGCCAGGCGCGGGTCTCGCGGTCCTCGGCGCTGGCCTGCACCAGACCGCCCGTGGAGTCGAGCTGCGCCGCGACGTCACCGTCGGCGGGCGAGGGCATGACGACGTACTCGATGCCCCGGCCGGCCAGCTGGTCGACGACCTCGGGAGCCGGTCGCGAGAGCAGCACCTGGACGAGGTCGGTGAAGCCCGTGTCCTCCGGGGTCCGGGTGAGGATCTCGTCCTCCCCCAGGGTCACCCCGTCGCCGCGTCGCACGGTGTAGGACAGACCGTCCTCGACGGAGCCGCGCACCACGAGGATGCCGTGCTCCGCGCCTGTCATCGAGCTCTGCACCATGTAGGCGGGGATGTCGGTCGCCTCGGTGTCGGCGAGCCGGTCGTGGTCGCCGATCGCGAACCACACCAGCCCCCCGAGAGGTACGACGGCAGCGACGACCGACACGAGGGTCACGAGCGCGCGCCGTCCCCCGACGTGGCGCACGGTGGCGGCGGCCAGGCCCTGACCGCCGAGCGTGGCGGCCGTGACGAGGGCGCCCTGGAGGACCACGACCAGGAAGCCGATGCCGAGCGGGGTGGTGGCCACCTCCAGGGTCACCACCTGGTTGCCGAGCACGGCGGCGAGCCCGGCGGCGACCAGCGCGACGATCCAGCACACGAGCACCGGGATCCGCGTGGCACGGGGCAGCAGCGCGCCGAGCGCACCGACCAGGACCAGGACACCCAGCCACCAGGGCGCGCCCAGGTCGCCGATGCGACCGGAGAGCAGGTCGAGCGTGTCCACGGCCGGCAGCGGCAGCCGGCCGATGTCGAGCAGCAGGCCGCCGGCGGCACCGTGCACCATCGAGGGCAGCCACCACGGCGCGAGCAGCACGGGCACGGCCAGGATCGCGGCGGCAGGAGGACCCCACGTCGAGCGGTCACGCATGGCGCTGGGCACGATCGCGAAGGCGGCCGCGACCACGACCAGGCCGACCGCGAGGCCGAAGAGCCAGGCCACCGGGGCGAACGCGCTCACCAGGGCCAGCAGCAGCGCCGTGCGCCACCCGGCCCGCCAGCGGCGGTCGCCCGACGGGTCGGCGAAGCCGAGGGCCGCGTGCGCCAGCCACGGCAGCAGGACGGCGGTGACGACCGGGCCCAGACGACCGGCGCCCCAGGCGCCGCTGACCACCGGGACCAGGGCATAGGTGGTGGCACCCCACAGCAGCACCCAGCGGGGCGCCCCCTGCGGGCTGACCAGCCGACCGGTGACGCGCAGGAAGCGCCAGGCGCCCCAGAGGCTCGCGGGCACCGCGAGCACGAGGAGCGCCGAGATCGTCAGCGTCGTCCCGAGCAGGGAGCCGACCAGCGCGAGCGGCAGCAGGTAGGCCGGGGCAGGGACCGCGCTGCCCTGCCCGAGCGCGTGCCACGAGTCGAGGTGCAGGTGCCACCAGTCGCCGACCGAGTCGGGCACCGGTGAGAGGCCGCCCCCCACGACGGAGCCGAAGGCGACGCGGGCACCGACCAGCGCGACGAGCACGAAGACCGCGAGCAGCACGGCGACCGGGCTCGTGAGGAAGCGGGCGACCACACCGGTGTCCTCGAAGTCGTCCTCGTCGTCAATGGCCGGTCGCCGCGTGACCATCGAGGACGGGTCCCGCTCGAGGGCGGCGGCGCGTCGCCGCTCGGCGACGTCGGCCGCCTGGTGCGTCGCGGCCGCCGCGAGGTCGCTGACGAAGTCGAGCCCGTGACGGTAGGGCAGCCAGCGCGGCGCGAGGAGGTCGGTGACATCAGCTGCTTCCTCCCCCTGTCGGTCGCGACGCACGCGCCGGGCCGCGAGGACCTGGCGGGGGCTGGAGTAGAGCGAGACCAGGGCCGCCAGCTCGTCGAGCGCCTCGCCGACGGCGCGGACCAGCAGGAAGCCGACCATCCGCAGGAGCGTCCCCAGCCCGAGCCGCACGACCTGGAAGGGCAGCGCGCGGGTGCGGGTGTTGACCAGCAGCGTGTAGAGCGCCGCCCGCCGCTCCTGGTAGTGGGTGTGCCGGCCAGTCAAGGGCGTACGACGGATCCCGCGGTGCGCGGCCTCCGCGTGGAAGACGACGGCCCGGGGCACGACGAGGGTGGTGTGGCCGGCCGCCGCGGCGCGCCAGCCGAAGTCGAGGTCGTTGCCGAAGATCGGCAGCGCGTGGTCCAGTCCACCGAGCTCCTCGAGGACGGTGCGGCGCACCAGCATGCCGGCGGTGTTGACCGCGAGCACCCGTCGTACGTCGTCGTGCTGGCCCTGGTCGTACTCGCCGCGCTCGAGGCCGGTCTCGCGCCGCCCGGTGGCGGAGATGGTGACGCCCACCTCGAGCAGGCGCTTGAGCGAGGGCCACTCGCGCAGGGTCGGACCGAGCACGTCGGCCCCGGGGTGCTGCTCGGCGGCCGCGAGGAGGGCCGCGAGGGCACCGGGGGCCGGGTTGGCGTCGTCGTGGAGGATCCACACCCACTCGACCGGCTCGGCGTGCCCCCGCGGGGCGCGGAGCTGCTCGAGGCCGAGCTCGAGGGCGGCCGGGAAGTGCGTGGAGCCGGGCACCCGCAGCGCGGGACCGTGCCGGTCGGCGAGGGCCGCGTCCAGGAGGTCCGCGCTCTCGTCCTTGCTGCCGGTGTCGACGGCCACGACCCGGTCGACGGGCCGGGTCTGCGCCTGGAGACCGGCCAGCACAGCGGGCAGCCACCGGGCGCCGTCGTGGCTCACCACGAGCGCACCGACGCTCGTCGAGGTCTCCGAGGGCGCTGACACGATCGGTCACCCTAGTCCGCGCGGGGGTCCCCCTGAAATGGAGGAACCCCGGCCGCTGGGGCCGGGGTATTCCTACCGAACGTCAGACTGCGCGCTTCTTCAGCTTGCGGCGCTCCCTCTCCGAGAGTCCGCCCCAGATGCCGAAGCGCTCGTCGTTGAACAACGCCGCCTCGAGGCAGTCGTCTCGCACCTCGCACGTGAGGCAGACCTTCTTGGCCTCGCGCGTCGATCCACCCTTTTCCGGAAAGAACGCCTCGGGGTCGGTCTGTGCGCACAGCGCACGGTCCTGCCACCCCGCATCCTCGGCGTCCGGTTCGAGAAGGAACAGTTCTCTCACGATCTTCACCCTTTCGACCCAGCAACTCGACCCAGCAACACCCCGAACAACACTGTGGGAATTACATGCCTGTCGTACCCGGAAGTCAAGCGCTGATCTGCTAAGGAACCGGGCGGCTCCGCTCCGGCGTGGCGACGTGCGGCAAGGTAGCGGCCATGTCTGACCCCTCCACCTCCTCTCCCCTGCGCCGCCTGACCGTGCTCTCGGGCGGCATGGGCGGCGCCCGGTTCCTGCAGGGACTGACCCACGGCATCCGCTCCGGCAGCCTGCCCGGGGTGGCCTCCGACGCGGTCGTCACCGTGGTCGCGAACACCGCCGACGACATCTGGGTGCACGGCCTCAAGGTGTGCCCGGACCTCGACACCGTCATGTACACCCTCGGGGACGGCATCGACCTCGAGCGCGGCTGGGGCCGCCGCGACGAGACCTGGAGCGTCAAGGACGAGCTGGCGGCCTACGGCGTGGAGCCGACCTGGTTCGGGCTCGGGGACCGCGACGTCGCCACCCACCTCGTGCGCACCCAGATGCTGGACGCGGGCTACCCGCTCTCGCAGGTGACCGAGGCGCTGTGCCGGCGCTGGCTGACCCCGACGCTCGGCGACAGCGTGCGGCTGCTGCCGATGACCGACGACCGCGTCGAGACCCACGTCGCGATCGCCGATCCCGAGACCCCGAGCGGGCGCCGGGTCGTGCACTTCCAGGAGTACTGGATCAAGCTCCGCGCCTCCGTGCCCGCCGAGGCCGTGCTCTTCGTCGGCCTCGAGGACTCCTCCCCCGGGCCGGGGGTGATCGACGCGATCACCGATGCCGACCTGGTGATCCTGCCGCCGTCCAACCCGGTCGTCTCGGTCGGCACGATCCTCGGCGTGCCGCGCGTGCGTGAGGCGCTCGGCGCCACGTCGGCTCCGGTCGTCGGCCTCTCACCGATCGTCGGGGGCACCCACGTGCGGGGCATGGCCGAGCAGATGCTGACCTCGATCGGTGTCGAGGTGAGCGCCGCCGGCGTCGGCCTGCACTACGGCGCGCGGACCGAGGGCGGGCTCCTCGACGGCTGGCTGGTCGACGAGCGCGACGCCGACGCCGTCACCCGCCTCACCGACGCCGGGCTCGCGTGTCGCGCCGTGCCGCTGATGATGCGCGACCACGACGCGACCGCCGCGATGGCGGGCGCTGCGATCGACCTGGTGGGCTGAGCGTCCGATGAGCACCCTCACCGTCACCGCCCCCGACGGCCTGCCCGAGGTGCGCGCCGGCGACGACCTGGCCGCGCTGGTCGCCTCCGCGGTCGCCCCGCTCAGCGACGGCGACGTCGTGGTGGTCACCAGCAAGGTGGTCAGCAAGTCCGAGGGCAGGGTCGTCGCCGGCACCCGCGAGGACACGCTCGCCGGTGAGACCGACCGGGTCGTGGCCCGTCGCGGCCCGACCCGCATCGTGCGCACCCACCACGGGCTGATCATGGCCGCGGCCGGCATCGACGCGTCCAACGTCGAGCAGGGCTCGGTCGTGCTGCTCCCGCTCGACCCCGACGCCTCCGCCCGTGGGCTGCGCACCCGCCTGCACGAGCTCACCGGGGCCAACGTCGGCGTGATCGTCACCGACACCGCCGGGCGGGCCTGGCGCGAGGGCCAGACCGACATCGCCATCGGTGCGGCCGGGATCCTGGTCGCCGAGGACTTCGTGGGGCGCATCGACGGGCACGGCAACGAGCTCGCCGTCACCGCACCCGCGGTGGCGGACGAGATCGCGGGCATGGCCGAGCTCGCGCAGGGCAAGCTCGGTGGCCGACCGGTCGCCGTCGTGCGCGGTCGCGCCGACCTGGTGCTCGCGCCCGGGGACCACGGCACCGGCGCGACGGCGTTGGTGCGGCCCGAGGGCGCCGACCTGTTCGGCTTCGGTGCCCGGGAGGCCGTGCTGCGCGCCGTGGCCGGTCTGCCCGCCGACCAGGCGGTCTTCGGCGCGCCGGCCGGCACCGCGGAGCTGCTCGAGGCGCTGGGCGCCACCGGCTGCACCGCCACGGCGTACGACGGAGGGGTGGAGGTCCGCGACAGCGAGCAGCCGGCCCTGGTGGTCGTGCTGGCGTTCGCGCACGGCTGGGTGCCCGACGTGGTGCCCGACGGGGAGACCGGCTCCGGGGACGGGCCGACTGTGCAGGACCGCCTGCGGCTGCGCCCGACGACTCCGTAGACTCACCACGCCCCCGCCCCGATCCGACCCGAGGTAGACCCAACCGTGGCCAAGCAAGCCAAGTCCGACCGCCAGAAGGTCATCGACGACATCCGCAAGAAGCAGAAGAACGCCGACAAGCGGCGGGGCTACATGATCGTGGGTGTCTGCGTCGTCGTCGGTCTGCTGATCATCGGCGCCGCCTCCTACCGGCCCCTGAAGAACGCGTGGGACCTGCGCAAGTTCAACGACCTGGACCTGGCCGGCATCGGCGCGGCCCCGTCGGTCTGCGGCGAGGTCGAGACCAAGACCGCCGAGGGCAACAACGACCACCTCGACACCGGCACCCCGGTCGTCTACGAGGACGCGCCCCCGGCGTTCGGCCCCCACTGGAACGAGTTCGGCGTCGCCCCCGCGCCCATGGACCGCAAGTTCTACACCGCCTCGGACCGCCCCGAGCTCGAGTCGCTGGTCCACAACAGCGAGCACGGCTACACCATCGTCTGGTACGACGAGACGGTCGCCGAGGACGAGACCGCGCTCAACGAGCTGCGCGGGGTCGCCAAGAAGTTCCCCGGCACCGACAACTACCGCTACAAGTTCATCGCGGCCCCGTGGACCGCGGAGGACGAGGCCGACGGCGCCAGCTTCCCCGAGGGACAGCACGTCGCCTACACCCACTGGTCCATCGGTGGCGAGGGTGAGAGCGACGCCAGCAAGCAGGTCGGTGTGTGGCAGTACTGCTCGGAGTTCAGCGGCGAGGCCCTCGAGACCTTCATGATCGACTACCCCTACCTCGACTCCCCCGAGCCCGCCGCCCAGTAGTCGCGGCGATCCTCGAGCACCGATCCCGCTAGCGAGGCATGACCACGCCCGGGCGTCTCTCCCGCAGTCTCGGCACCGGCGACGCGGTCGTGGTCGGGCTCAGCGCCATGCTCGGCGCCGGGGTCTTCGTCGCCTTCGCGCCGGCTGCCGCCGCAGCGGGGTCGGGGCTGCTGGTCGCCCTCGGGATCGCGGCCGCGATCGCCTTCTGCAACGCGGTCGCCTCGGCCCAGCTCGCCGCCGTCCACCCGTCCTCCGGCGGCGCCTACGTCTTCGGGCGCGCGGTGCTAGGCCCGTGGTGGGGCTTCCTCGCGGGCTGGGGCTTCGTGATCGGCAAGACCGCGTCGTGCGCGGCGATGGCCATGACGTTCGCGGCGTACGCCGTCCCGGGCGGAGCCTGGTGGCAGCGCGGCGCCGCGGCCGCGGTCGTGGCGCTGTTCACCGTCGCGACCATGCGTGGCATCACCCGCACCGCCCAGGTCGCCCGGGTCCTGCTCGCGCTCACGCTCGCGGTGCTGCTCCTCTTCGTGGTGGTCGGCGCGACCGGCACACCGTCGGGGACACCCGCCGCCCTGCCGGACGTCGGCGCGCTGGGCGTGCTGCAGGCGGCCGGGCTGCTCTTCTTCGCCTTCGCCGGCTACGCCCGCATCGCCACGCTCGCCGAGGAGGTCCGCCGTCCCGAGCAGATCGGCCGGGCGATCCTGGTCGCCCTCGGTGTCACCCTCGTCGTCTACGTCGCGGTCGGGCTCGTCCTGGTCCGCGCGCTCGGCGCGGACCTGGCCTCGGCGACGACTCCGCTGGCGACCGCCGTCGAGGCCGTCGGCGCGGCCTGGGCGGAGCCGGTCGTGCGGCTGGGTGCCGCCGCTGCCGCGCTCGGCGCCCTCCTGGCCCTGATGACGGGCGTCAGTCGCACCACCCTCGCCATGGCCCGCGAGGGTGACCTGCCTGGCTGGCTGGCGTCGGTGGACGAGCGGCACCACGTGCCGGACCACGCCCAGATCGCCGTCGGGGCCGTCGTCGTCGCCCTGGTGCTGGCGGTGGACCTGCGCGGCGCGATCGGCTTCTCGTCGTTCGGGGTGCTGCTCTACTACTTCGTGGCCAACGCCTCGGCGTGGCGCCAGCCTGCCACCGAGCGCCGCTGGCCGCGCGCGCTCCAGGCGCTGGGGATGGCCGGGTGCCTGACCCTCGTGGTCACCCTGCCGCCCCTGGCGCTCCTGGCCGGTGTCATCGTGCTGGCTGTCGGGGTCGTCGGTCGGCTCCTCGCTCAGCGTGGGGCGCCCCGCGCGTAGCCACGACGTAGACCGCTGTCGTGGGGAAGGTCAGCACCCCGTCGACAGCGACGGCCGCCGCGCCGTCGCGGAAGGCCCGCTCCGCCGTGGCGCGTACGTCGGGTCCCTGCGCCAGGAGCGTCCGACCCGCCGTGCCGACTCCGCCGCCGACGCCGGTCCAGAAGTCGTCCACGCTGATCGTCCAGTCCCAGGAGAGCTCAGCTGCGGTGGTCGCCCTCAGGCCGGCCGCCTCCGCCAGGTCGCGCAGGCCGACGACCGATCGTTCGAAGTCGAGGTCGGGAGCCAGGCGCTGGTCACCGAGCGGGAGGACACCTGCAGCGTCGAAGGCTGCGCTCACCAGCGACGCCCAGGCGGGCGGCCGTGCGGGCCAGATCGTTGCTGCCACACGACCCGCGGGCTTCACGACCCGGGCCAGCTCGAGCATCGCCGCCCGCGGGTCGCTGACGTGGTTGATGACGAAGCTCGCCGTCACGACGTCGAAAGAGCCGGACGCGAAGGGCAGCCGAGGCAACGAGGCGTTGACCACCGCTCCGGGCAGGACGGCCGCGGACATGGCGGCCATGTCCGGGTCTGCATCGACGGCCGTCACCGCTCGGCCGAGTGCCGCGGCGCGTGCCGCGAGGTCCCCGGCGCCCGAGCCGACGTCGAGATGGGCACCGCCCGCGGTGTCGAGGAGCATGCGCTCGACAGTGCCTGCGCAGAGCGTGCCGAAAGACGCTCGATAGGCGTCCGCCACGCCGCTCCAGCTGCTCACACATCCAGCCAACCAGAGCCGTTGCCGCCTACCGCCCCGGGGTGGCGCGGGCTCCTCCACGCGAGCCAGCTCCTGGCGCTCGAGCCAACCCCTGTGGGCGGTCGAGCCGGCCGTCATTCGATGGTCGAGCCGGCCGTCATTCGATGGTCGAGCCGGCCTCCCATTCGGTGGTCGAGCCGGCCGAGCCGCTAGGCGAGGCCGCGTCGAGACCGCGTGAGCCGGGAAGCAGCCGCAGGCACCTCACCAGGGTCTCGACACCGACTCGCTGGCGCTCGCCGGGCTCGACCAACGAACAGGTCGTTCGGTGGTCGAGCCGGCCGAGCCGCTAGGCGAGGCCGCGTCGAGACCGCGTGAGCCGGGAAGCGGCCTTGGGGACGTCACTGGGACGCTCCTATGTTGCGTCAAGGGGTCGGTGCTCGAGTAGGCGGTAGATGTCTCGGGCGATGTAGCGCTTGAGGCAGCGTCGGATCTCGCGAGGGTTCTTGCCTTGCTGGGTGCGCTTCTCGGTGTAGTCCCGGGTGGGTTGGTGGCGTCGTTGCCGAGTGATCGCGATGGTGTGCAAGGCCCGGTTCAGTTGCCGATCGCCGTAGCGGTTGAGCCGGTGCCGGTTGATGACCTGACCACTGGTTGCCTCGATGGGGGCAACGCCGGCGAGCATCGCGAAACCTGCCTCGGAGTGGATGCGGCCGGGGTGGGACCAGGCACACAGCACGACAGCGGCCACGATCGGTCCGACTCCGACCTCGTCGAGCAGGTCGGGACGCCAGGCCTTGATGATCTTGTTGAGTTGCTTCTCGTAGTCCTCGGCCTCGGCTTGCAGGCACTGAGCGCGACGGGCCAGGTTGCGCAACACCGTGAGCGTGGTGGCCGACTCCAGATCCCAGGAGGGGTGCCCACGCAAGGCTGCCGCGGTGTTGACCAGCGCCCTGAGCTTCGTTTGGCCGCGGAACCGCGCCCGGATCGGTTCGGGAGCGGCGATGATCAGGCTGAAGATCTGACGTTGAGCAACTCCAGCGGCCTCGACCGCGGACCGGCGTGCGGCCAAGAGCACCGACAGTGCCTGCCGTTCGATGCCTTGGCGTGGGGTGCCGAGCCGCTCACGCGACAGGGCCTCGCGGGCCGCGCGGACCGCGTCCAGCGGGTCGGACTTGGCACCGTTGCGTCGCTTGGTCCGCTCGGGCCGGTCCAGCTCGATCACGAGCTCGCCACGCTCGCGCAGATGGCGGGCCAGGCCGGCGCCATGGCTGCCGGTGCCCTCGATCGCCCACGCGCGTAACGCTCCGTGCTCTTCGGCCAGGTCATCGGCCCAGTCGCTGAGCTCGGTGTAGCCCTGGCCGGTGGCAGCGATGGTGAGGTCCTCGATCACCCCGCCGGTACCCGCGGCCACGAGCGCTGCGCTATGGGTGCCCACGTGGGTGTCGACACCGATCACGACATCGACAACCTCGGCGAGCTTGGTCAGACTAGTCATGCGTTTCTCCTTACCTAGAGGGGACGTAAATCCGGTCCAGGTGGAGTGACGGCAAGACTGTGATGGGACACCTCCGGCGCCGTTAACGCCGAACGGTCAAGCTCCTGATCAGGCCAGTTGCTCCCCTGGGCCGGGGCCGGCGACCACGAGCGGACAAGTCCCACGTAAGGCACGAAGCCAGTCTCGACATGAGTCACACCCACAGCCACCGAACACAGCCCACCAGAACTCAGGGCTGCAAGGGAAGACTCACAGTCTCGACACCGACTCGCTGGCGCTCGCCGGGCTCGACCAACGAACAGGTGCCGTTCGGTGGTCGAGCCGGCCGAGCCGCTAGGCGAGGCCGCGTCGAGACCGCGTGAGCCGGGAAGCGGCCTTGGGGACGTCACTGGGGTCTCGACGCCGGCTCGCTGGCGCTCGCCGGGCTCGACCACCGAACTGGGTGAGCCGGGACCGCTCGACCAGCCGACACGGCTGGGCGTCACGGCTCGACCACGAAGGCGGCTCGACCACCGACGAGCGTGAAACGTGGAGAAGTGCTTGTCACTCGAACGGGTCTTCGACTACACTAGATGCATGGCAACCGACGTCATCGACCCCCACCAGGTCGACGACGACGCGCCCACCCCCACCGACCTCATCACCCTCATCCGCGACGCCAAGCAGCCGCAGAAGCCGCCGCGCTCCACGATGTTCCACCTCGCGATCGAGTGGGCCCACGCCCACCCCGAGCTGCCCGGCGACCAGTCCTGGAAAGCACCACGGGCGACCTACGTCCCCGGACCCGGTGGCGGCCTCGACGACGGGGCACCGACCTCCGGGGACCTCGAGGTCGTCGAGTGGTTCGGCATCCCACCCATCGCCTGGTCCGCCGCCGCCCCGTTCGCGGCCGCCAACAACATGACCACCACCGCCGGACGGGCCTACCTGCGCGACTGCCTCGTCATCCGCCACCGGATGCCCCGCCTCCACGCGAAGGTCTGCGCCGGGAAGGTCCCCGTCTGGCGGGCCCGCCGGATCGCGCAGCGCCGTCCTCGGCACCCCCCGCGACGTCATCGAGCACGTCGACACAGGCCGTCGCACCCATCGCCGCCACCGCCGGCCTCGTCACCGTCGACAAGCTCATCGACGACGCCCGGCTCGAGCTCTACGCCGACCTCGTCGAGATCGAATCATTGGAAGCCCTCGAGCGCCGCCACGTCACCCTCGACGAACGCACCCTGTCCCACACCGGGATCGCCGACCTCACCATCCGCGCAGACTGGGCCGACCTCGTCGACTTCGACACCACCCTCACCCGCGTCGCCGACGCCCTCAAACGCGACGGGTCACTGGAGTCCCACGACGTACGCCGCTCACAAGCCGTCGGGATCCTCGCCGACCCCACCCGAGCCCTGGCCCTCCTCAACGACACCGAGCCACCGGCCCCGTCGAAGAGCATCGTGGCCTACCTCCACCTGACCCAGGACACCATCGAAGGCCGAGGGCTCCTCGCCCGCGACGAGCACGGCCACACCCTCCTCGCCACCACCGTCCGGGAGTGGCTCGCCCGCACCGATCGCCACGTCACCATCCGCCCCGTCATCAACCTCAACGACCACTGCCCCGGCGGCAACGCCGGCCACGAGGCGACGACCCCTACGCCCCCGCGTTCACCACCGCCGAGAAGGTCCGCCTCCGCAACCCGGTCTGCGTCTTCCCCCACTGCACCAAGAGATCAAGATCCTGCGACCTCGACCACCTCGACCGCCCACGCGACGATCCGGCATCACCTGCGAGTGCAACCTCGCCCCACTCTGCCGACATCACCACCAGCTCAAGACCCACGCCGGCTGGACGTACCAACAACTCACCCCCGGCACCTTCCTCTGGCACGAACCCCACGGCCAGACCCACCTCACCACCCCCACCGGCACCACCGACCTCACCGACCCCTGACCAAGGCGGCGACAGCGTGGGACCATGCCGCCATGGTCTGCTGCAGGTCGAGAAGTGGGCGTACGGCCCTGCGGACCGCACTCGTCGGCACACTGCTGTCACTTCTTGCTGGATGTACGACTCCGTCGGGCGATCCGGGACCCGCCGCCTCTCCGTCACCGCCCCGGACTGTCGACGCGGCGCCGGCTCCGGCTCCGGCTCCACAGTCGCTGCCTCGCGACTGGAGCCGCGTCCCTTGGGTGGACGGCAGCCGCGCGTCGGCACCCGCGCGAGGAGCGGCGCTGCCGGGCGTCCTGGAGGACCCACGGCGCGCACGTCTGGTCTACCACCCGACCGAGCGACTGGACGATCCGCCCGGCTGGGCAGGAGAACGCCTCTTCTTCCTCGGTGTGGACGACCGTTGGCGGGTGCTCGACATGGGTGACCTGGGGCTTCCGGCCGGAGCGTGGACCGGCGGGGACACCTATGGGTCAGGTTCCCTGTCACACGACGGGAGGCTGTGGGCGGCGAAGGCACACGGGGGCGTGGTCCTGCTCGACCTGGGCGACGGGACCTTCCACTTCCTGAGCCTCCCCGCCGGCCGCTCCCGCGTCGCCCGTGTCGAGTGGATACCGGGTCGCGACGCCCTCTCCGCCTCCGCGGCCCCGAGATCGTCCTCCAAGCACTACACCTTCCATGTCGATCCCCACGGTCAGGTGACGCCCGTCCGCTATCCGGGCTGGCGGACCAGGTTCGACCGTGACGGCACCCCGGTCGAGGTCCTCGGCGCCGGGAGACAGCAGCTCACGTTCAAGCGCTGGGCAGATGATGGCATCGAGTCGACGACCTTCACCCCCGGGGTGGAGGTGCCGCGATCGATGCGCAGCTACGCGTTCGGGGTGTTCGGTGCCGCTGACGTGGCGCTCTACGCCCATCGGGGCTGGCCCAGCCCCGAGGCGGCGCACGTCTGGGTACTGGACAAGAGCACCGGTGCGATGCGCGCCCGGCTGCGCGTGCCAGCCACCAGCAGCGTCATCGGCTGGACCGACGACGACCGTCTGAGGCTCCTCGTGGCGAACCGTCGAGTGGTCGAGTGGCAACCGCGGAGCGGCCAGGTCCGGCAGGTGTTGGAGCTGCCGGGTCCCTACCCGGCCCCCGACGAGTGGGCCGGCACCTCGGTCACCTTCCCCTCGAGGTGAACGCAGCCGGCCGGCTCAGGTCAGCTCGGCGCGGCTCTGCCTGAGCTCGGCGACGATCTGCTTCACGTCCTGGGCGCGTGCCCGCGTGGTGACGAGGAGCGCGTCGGGGGTGTCGACGACCACGACGTCCTCCAGCCCGACCACGGCGATCAGCTTGCCGCCCTGCGGCACGACGAGGCCGTGGGCGTCGATCATCCGCACCAGCGCTGCGTCCCCCAGGACGGTGGGTCCGGTGCGGGTGTCGTCCTCGAGCAGGGTGGTGAGCGAGTCGAAGTCCCCGATGTCGTCCCAGCCGAACGACGCCGGCACCGTCACCACCCGGCCGGCGGCCGCCGCCGGCTCCGCGACGGCGTGGTCGAGCGCGATCTTGGGCAGGGCCTCCCACCGCGTCTCGAGCGACGACGGGTCGGCGGCGATCTCGCGCAGGGCCCGCGCGAAGTCGGGGTCGGAGGCGGCGAGCAGGTCGAGCAGGACACCGGGGCGCACCACGAACATCCCGGCGTTCCACCGGAAGCGTCCGGTGGCGAGGTAGCCCTCCGCGACCTCCGTCGACGGCTTCTCGACGAACTCCACGACGCGGCTGGCGCCCGGGTGCCCGGGGAGCGGGTCGCCGACGTGGACGTAGCCGAAGGCGGAGGAGGGGAACGTCGGCTCGATGCCGAGCGTCACCAACCACCCGTCGCGCGCGACCGCGACCGCCGTACGGACGCAGTCGCCGAAGGCGTCCACGTCCGCGATGACGTGGTCGGCGGCGAAGGAGCCCATCACCGCGTCGGGGTCGGCGCGCTCGAGCAGCGCGGCGGCCAGGCCGATGGCTGCCATCGAGTCGCGTGCCGACGGCTCGGCCAGGACGGCCTCGGCGGCCAGGGCGTCGAGCTGACCGGCGACCGCCTCGTGGTGGGCCCGGCCCGTCACGACGAGGAAGCGGTCCTCGGACAGCGGCACCAGCCGGTCGTAGGTCTCCTGGAGCAGGGAGCGGCCGCTGCCAGTGAGGTCGCGCAGGAACTTCGGCGAGGAGGAGCGCGACAGCGGCCACAGGCGCGTGCCTGCTCCGCCGGCCGGGATCACGGCCCAGAAGTGCTCGATGGCTGTCATGGTCGGAGCCTAGTGAGCAGCGGTGGGCGCCACTGCGGAACACTCGCCTGGTGACGACCTTCGCTGCAGTCCTGGCCGCCCAGCTCCGCTCCGAGCCGGGCCGACCCCTGGTGACCTTCTACGACGACGCGAGCGGCGAGCGCACCGAGCTCTCCGTGACGACCTACGCCAACTGGGTGGCGAAGGCCGCGTCGCTGCTGGTGGAGGAGCTCGACCTCGAGCGTGGCGACACCGTGCGCGTCGACCTGCCCGCCCACTGGCTCGGCCCGGTGTTCCTGGGCGCGGCATGGACGGCCGGGCTGGTGGTGGTCGACGACGAGGACCCCGACGCCGTGGTCTGCGGCCCCGACTCCCTGGCCAGGTGGGCCGGTCGCGCCGACGACCTGGTGGTCCTCGCCTGCTCGCTGCGGCCGATGGGGGTGCGCTTCGCGGACGACGTGCCGCCCGGAGTCCACGACGTCGGCATCGAGATCTGGTCGCAGCCCGACTCCTTCATCCCCTGGGACCCCTCGCAGGACGACGACGACGCGACCCGGCTGGACGGGGCGACCCTGTCCCAGGCGGCGCTGTGGGAAGCGGCCGCCGACGGGACTCTCGTCACGGTCGGCGGCCGCCTCCTCTCGGTGGCGAACCCGGCTTCCCCACCGGGGATCGCCACCTTCACCGAGCCGCTCGCGAGGGGCGGCTCGTTGGTCCTGGTCGTCCACGCCGAACGGGAGCGACTCGAGGCGACGTACGCCGCCGAGCGCGCGACCGCTCGCTTCCCTGCCTGGTGACCAGGAGTCCTCAGCCGGCCAGGTCGTAGGCCCCCAGCCCCTCGCCGAGCAGGCGGCGCGGTCCGAAGCCGGTCGGGGTCATCGGGACGACGAAGAGCCGCCCGAGGCTCTTGTCGCGCACGACCAGGTCACCGTGCCCGCCCAGGTTGATGTCGCTGACTCCGATGACCCAGTCGTAGGGCGCGAGGTCGAGCCCGAGGTCGCGACCGGCGCTCAGCCCGCCGGGACCGTTGCCGGCGTGCAGCCGCAGGGCCGTGCCCGAGCGGACGAGCAGGTCCGGCGCTCCGTCGGTGTCGTGGCGACCGACCGGGATCGGTTGGCTGGCATCGATGCGGCGCGCGGCGACATAGCTGCTCGACAGGCCGGAGGTGCCGTTGCCGGGGTAGATGCGCATGTCACCACCCGCCGGCTGCCCCATCAGGTCGGGCCAGCCGTCACCGGTCATGTCGCCCACGGCCGCGAGGAGCCCGACCGAGCCGAAGCCGGTGGCGAGCGGCAGGACCTTGCCGAAGCGGCCCTGGCCGTTGCCGAGACGCAGGAAGAGCGCCCCGTTGGCCTTGTTGCGGGTGATCATGTCGCCCTTGCCGTCGCGGTTCCAGTCGCCGGCGTTGAGCACCAGGTTCGCGGTCGCGAGGTTGACCCGCGTCGGGATCGGCGCCCCCAGGTCGAAGCCCCCGGTGTTCTGCAGGAGCACCAGGGAGGTGCCGCGACGGGCCACCAGGTCCGCTGCCGGGGTGCCGCTCAGGGCGGCTCCGGTGATGTCACTGACGCCCTTGGTCTGGACGACGGGTCCCAGGGGCCGGCCGTAGACGCCGCCACCACGGCCGGGCAGCACGTAGGCGAGCTTGTTGGCGGCACGTCGTACGAAGAGGTCCGGCACGCCGTCGGAGGTGTAGTCCCCCAGGCCGGTGATGGTGTCGTACTGCTTCCAGACCGGCCGGAGCGCGGTGCGGGTCGCGAAGCCGGCACCCGGGCCGCCGGGGTGCAGCCAGGTCTTGCCGGTCGCCGCGTCGCGGGCGACCAGGTCCACCTCGCCGTCACCGGTGACGTCGGAGGCGCCGACCAGGAGGTCGTAGCCGGCCCAGCCGGTCGTCAGAGACTGACGCTGGAAGCCGCCGGCACCGGTCCCGAGGAAGGCATCCAGCCGTCCGGTCGCGGTGTCGCGGGCGACGAGGTCGTTGTTGCCGTCCACGTCGAGGTCACCGACCGCGGTGACCAGGTCGTGCCCGGCGAAGAGACCGTTCCTCACGGCGGCCGCCCCGAAGGCGCCGGCGCCGGTGCCGGGCATGACCCCGGCCTCCCCCTCCGTGCTGCGCACGAGCAGGTCGCCGTGACCGTCGCCGGTCAGGTCGGGTGAGGCCACCACGGTGTCGATCTCGCCGAAGCCGGTCGCGATCGTGCGTGCGGCGTCGAAGGCGGTCAGCCCGCCGGTCGGCAGGATGTAGCCCATCTTGTCCGCGACACTCCGCACGATCAGGTCGGGGTGCGGCGTGGAGGCGAGGTCCGACTCGAGCTCACGCCCGGCCCAGCCGCGCTGGGTCGTCGTGGCGAGCGCCCGGATCTGGCCGAGCTTGGCGTAGAGGTACTTCCCGGGACAGGCGGTGGAGCCCGCGTCACGGTGCCCGTTGACGGCGGGGAGGGACTTGCGGCCCACCGTCTGGCTCGGCGAGGAGGCGTCCACCCCGTGCAGCGAGAGCTTCCAGGCGAAGAGCGCGCCGTAGGCCTGGACCATCGCCGCCGGTGCCCGGGCCACATCGAAGTTGCCGATCGCGGACATCGCGAACGAGTACTCGTTGTAGTTGAGGGTGTGTGCCCCCACCACCGGGCGGTCCACGCCACCAGCGCGCCCCTCCCAGATCCGACCGAAGCGGTCGACGAGGTAGTTGTAGCCGATGTCGCTCCAGCCGCGGGACTTGGTGTGGTAGGCGTAGATGCTCCGCAGCAGCCCCGGCACCTCGGCCTGCGTGTAGTCGTTGGCGTTGACCGTGTGGTGCACGAAGCCTGCGTGCACCTCGAAGTAGCGCGGCGAGCCCTGGTCGCGCATCCGCTCGTCGGCACCCCACTGGGCGCGGGAGTAGATCACCGGCTTGGGTGTGAACGCCGCCGCGCGCAGGTCGATCGCGTCCGACTCGCCGGTCGCTGCGGCTGCGGGCGCCGCCCCGATCGTCACCGCATCGGCGGGGGCGAGCTCGCGGGTGTCGATGGCGGGCGCCTCGACGGCGCTGTCCTCGGCCTGGCCCGGGTCGATGACGGCGAGACGCAGGTCTGCGGGGACGGGTCCGTCGGGGGTGGCGACACGGACCTGGACGTCGTCGACGTCACCGACCAGCAGGGCGTCCGTGCCGGGCCGGGCGTGGCGGGCCTCGGCGCTGCGCGGGTCGGGGCCGTGGTCGGCGTCGTACTGCACCGGCATCCAGCCGGTCCACGTGCCCGAGGTCCGGGTGCGCACCTCGACCGTGATGGCGTCCTCCGCCACGTCCAGGCCGGGCTCCCACGTGACCCCGACCGCGCCGTAGCCGGTCACCTGCTGGGGCGCGCTCACCAGCCGGCCGGTGTCCACCGTGCGCGCCACCCGTCCGCGCTGCGAGGACGGTGCCGTGAGCACGACCTCGCGGACCACGGGGTCGACCACCCCGACCGGGACCACCGACCTCATCGTCGTGGTGCGGGCGTACGCCGCCAGCACGCTGACCGGCCGGTCGGCCCCCGGGTCACGCTGGACGACGTCCAGGGAGACCAGGTTGGCAGCGGGCGTGAGCGCAGCCAGGACCAGCCCGAGCGCCAGCAGCTGCTGGCAGGCGGTCACGAAACGAGCCTTGATCGAGGGCATCCTGGGCTACTCCTGTGCGCGGGGAAGAGTCACACAAGGCGCAACTTTCACACGCGTCACAGGCACCGCGGAAGGGATCGTGAGTAACTACAATCGTGTAATTTCCACTCGACACGCCGACGGTTTCAGGATTTGTCAAGTTTCTCGGTCAACCCGCAGGCTCTCGGGGGCCGCGGGGTCAGCGAGGAGGGATGGTGATCGTGGTCTCGACGCGCGAGCCGCGGATGATGCCGTTGCCCGGGTAGATGACGGTCACGTTGTAGCGGCCGGGCTTGAAGCCGCGCCCTCGGCCGAAGCGGGCGGCGGCTGCACCGTCCTGGAGCGGCACGGCCTTCTTGCGGCCGTTGACCTGGACCCGCACCTTGCCCGTGGGCCTGGCCGTCGAGCCCTCGGGGGCGCTGACCTGCACGTAGACGGTCGCATAGCCCTTGCGGCCGCCACGGGTGCGCACCGAGACGTCCGACGGGGCGGTGACCCGGCCCGGGGCCTGCATCACCTGGCTGACGGGCTCGCGCCCGGGCGCGGTCAGCTTCAGGCCGGCCGAGAGCACGGTGCCGACGTCGGCGGCGGTGCAGACGTAGGAGGAGCCGGTGGCTCCCTTGATCACGACCCCGTCGCGGGCCCACGCATAGGTGCGGGTGGCGTCTGCGGGCGTGTAGGCCCCCGGGTCGACCCGCAGCCGCTGACCGAAGCCCGGGGTCCCGGACAAGGTGGCCGGTCGGGAGACCGTGATCGGGTCGGCGGTGTCGCGGTAGCGGTCGATGACGGCCTGGGTGCGTCGGCGGATCGTCGGCAGCACGTTGTAGAGGTTCTGCCCCGGGCACGCGGTGTCGTTGGTGTCGCGGTGGCCGTCGATCGTGGGCAGCTTCACCACGCGCGAGGCGCTGTACTTGTCGCTGCCCTCGGAGGTGACGCGCACGAAGCCGTCGGCCTTGCGGCCGTAGAGGTCGAGCTTCCACGCCGCGACGGCGGCGACGGCGTTGATGATCGCGCTGCCGGGCTTGACGAGCTCGAAGTTGCCGATGACCGAGACGCCGGTCGACGTGTTGTTGAAGCCGAGCGTGTGGGCGCCGCGCACGGGCTTGGCCGGTCCCCCGCCGCGTCCCTCCCAGATCCGCCCGAACCGGTCGACCAGGAAGTTGTAGCCGAGGTCCGACCACCCCAGGTTCTGGGTGTGGTAGCGGTACATGCCGCGGATCAGGCCCGCGACGTCCTCCTTGGCGTAGGTGTTCGAGCTGACCGTGTGGTGGATGTGGACCTGCTTGACCGTGTCGTTGTAGCGGGGCGAGCCGTCGCGCAGGGACTCGTCCGCACCCCAGCTGCGGCGCCCCACGATCGTGGGACGCGGCACCGACGGTGTCGCGCGCGCCTGGCGGCTCGTCGTACGACGACTGGTCGCGGGCTCCACCTGGCTGTCCCCGCGCTCGCGGGAGGGGTGCAGGAGCACCAGCGTCAGGTCCTTCGGACGTCCCCCCGCGACGTGGATCTGGATGCCGTCGGAGTCACCGATCCACCGCAGGTCGGTGCCGGTGACCCTGCTGCGCTCCTCCGAGCCGAGGTCGGGCAGGTCGTGGAGGACGTCGATGGTCTGCCACGCGCCCCAGGTGCCGCGGTTGCGCGACTTGATCTGGATCCGCGGGTCGACGTCGCCGGTCCACGTGAAGGCCACCATCGAGTGGGTCGTCGTCGGGAGCTGCGCGGAGCGGAAGCGTCCGCCGGACACCTGAGGGAGCAGGTCGTCGCCCAGGCGCAGGTCCAGCGCACGCACGCCGCCCTGGCCCTGCGAGGACAGCTCGAGCAGGCCGCCCGCACCGCCCGGTGAGTCGTCGGACCCGTTCGTGACCCGGACGACGGCCCCCACCGCTCCGATGGCGACGACACCCCCGGCCATGGCCTTGAGCAGCGGACGGCGGGGGGTGGACTCGGGAGGCATGACCCCCATTGTGAGTCACACCGACCACTCAGGTCACATATCGCCCCAAAAGGCGTGTCCCGGCGCTCAGATGTCGGCGCCGAGCTCCTCGTCGAGGTCGCCCATGTCGTCGGGGTCGTTGGCGGGGTTCTCGTCCTCGTAGTGGAGGTACTTGATGCCGGCGTCGACGGCGCCGTCGAACCCGACCCGACCGTTCTCCAGGACGATCACCCGGTCGCACATCTTGCGGACCGAGGCGGCGGCATGGCTGACGTAGAAGAGGGTGCGCCCGCTCTGACGGATCTCCTGCATCTTGTCCATGCACTTGCGCTTGAAGGGGCGGTCGCCGACGGCGAGCACCTCGTCGGCCAGGAAGATGTCGGAGTCGACGTGCACCGCGACCGCGAAGCCGAGACGCGCGAACTGGCCCGAGGAGTAGTTGCCGACGGGGGCGTCGAGATGACGCCCGATCTCGGCGAAGTCGATGATCTCGTCGAACTTGCGCGCCGTCTCCCGCTCGCTCATCCCGAGGACGGCGGCATTGAGGTAGACGTTCTCCCGACCGGTCAGCTGCGGGTGGAAGCCCGCGCCGGTCGCGATCAGCCCGGCGATGCGGCCGCGGGTGAGCACGGTGCCGGAGTCGGGCTTCATGATCCCGTTGACCAGCTTGAGCAGGGTGCTCTTGCCGGAGCCGTTGAGGCCCATCAGCCCGATCGACTCGCCCTGCTTGACGGTGAAGCTCACGTTGTCCAGGGCGTTGAAGGTGTCGCTGAGGTCGCGGCCCTTCACCATCGCCACGGAGACCTGCTTGAAGGTGCGGTGGTAGCGCAGGGTGAAGGTCTTGGTCACGTCGTCGACGACGATCGAGGTGTCCTTCGGGTAGGCGGTCATCAGAGACGCTCCGGGATCTTGTTCTCCAGGCGGGTGAAGACCAGCTGCGCGATCACCAGGACGACCAGCGAGCCGCCGAGGGCGATCGCGCCCCGGGTCAGCAGGTGGTCGGGCATGTGCTCGAGGGCGGTCGCCGTCGGGTCGTCGGTCGTGCCGACCCAGAAGGCGCGCTGCATCAGCAGGACCCCCTCGGCGATCGGGTTGGCGAGGTAGAGGCCGGTGAAGCCCTCGAAGCGCTCGGCCACGAGCGTGTAGGGGTAGATCATCGGGACGCCGAAGCGCACGAAGTTGGTCAGGATCGACACGGCGCTGGAGAAGTCGCGGAAGAAGACGTTGGCCGTGCTGAAGAGGAGCGCGAGTGCGGTGCCGAGCACCATCACGATCCCCAGCGCGAGCACCGCGGCCAGCATCCCGATCGGGTCGGGGGTCCACCCGGTGGCGACGCAGGCCGCCAGCAGGATCACCAGCTGCGGTCCGACGTGGAACAGCGAGACCAGCATCGAGGCCACGGGAAACATCTCGCGCGGCAGCGCCATCTTCTTGACCAGGGCCTTGTTGCGCACGATGGAGCGCGTCCCGGCGTTGAAGGTCTCGACGAAGAAGTGCACGACGATGAGGCCGGCGAAGACGTGGATGGCGTAGTTCTCCGCGCGGCTCTCCATGCCGATGAGCTTGCCCATCACGAACCAGTAGATGAAGAACTGGCTCAGCGGGTTGATGTAGGACCACAGCAGGCCGAGGAACGAGCCCTGGTAGCGCGCGCTGATCTCACGTCGCACCAGCAGCCGCAGGAGGTAGCGGCGGCTGAAGACGCCGATCAACCCGTTGGACGCCGACGGGGGGACAAGCTCCTGGTCCGCGACGGGGACGCGCTCGAGGTCAGTCATCGGCACCCTTGGTCCACGGCTTGAAGGTCTCTTCCCACGCCTCGGGGGCGGTGACCGAGCCCAGCTCGTCGCGGTAGAGCTGCGCGAGGGCCGGCCACTCACGCCGGTAGCGCTCGTGGAGCTCGAGGGTGCGCTTCATCAGCGCACGGAACTGCACGTGGTCGCGCTGGTAGAGCGCGGCCGACGTGCCGTCGTTCATCGAGACGACCGCGGAGTCGAGACCCGCCAGGCGGTACCACTTGGCGTCCATCGCGGGGACCTCCGCCTCGGGGTGCTCGCGCGAGAGGTCACGCGGCGCCTTGAGCTGGCGCAGCGGGGCGAGGCCGGCGCTGACCAGCGTGGCGAGCCGCCCCGGGATCTCGTTGCCGGCCCGGCCCTTGCGCGGGGGCTTCTTGCGTCGTACGTCGGGGAAGGCGTCCGGGTCGACGTGCAGCTGCGCGTCGCTGAACTGCTTGCGCAGCGCGTTGACCTCGCCCAGGCGCCCGGGCAGCATCTTGTGCAGCCCGTGCGGGCCCGCGAGCACGTCCTCCATCGCCTGGAGCCGGAGCTCGGCGGTGGAGTACTGCATCGAGACCAGGTGGGCGATCTGGTGGTTGAGGCTCTCGCGGATCATCCGCCCACCCTTGGGGTAGGGCGAGTGCAGGAGCGCCGCGATGAGGCGGTTGCGGTGGTGGAAGTAGGCCTGCCAGTCCAGCGCGTCGTTCTTGTCGGTCCACGGCACGTGCCACACGGCCGCACCCGGGAACGTGACCGTGGGGAACCCGGCAGCCTTGGCGCGCAGGCCGTACTCGGAGTCGTCCCACTTGATGAAGAGCGGCAGCGAGAGGCCGATCTCCTCGATGACCTGACGCGGGATGAGGCACATGAACCAGCCGTTGAAGTCGACGTCCACGCGCTTGTGCATCCAGCGGCTCGAGCGCAGGTTGCGCGCCGCGAGGTCCCAGTCGGAGTAGGTGTCGAGCGGCGACTGCCACCAGAAGCGCCACGGCTGGATGATCTCGCCGAAGGAGTGCAGCCGTGAGCGGCTGTAGAGGCTGAACATGTGGCCGCCGACCAGCGTGGGGCGCCGCGCCAGGTCACCGAAGGTGATCGCGCGGATGATGCCCTCGGGCTCGCACACGACGTCGTCGTCCATCATCATCGCGTAGGTCGCGGTGCCCTTGCGCAGGGACTCGAGCTGTCCGCGCGCGTAGCCGCCGGACCCGCCCAGGTTGCCCTGCTCGATCATCCGCAGGGTGCCGCCCAGCGCGTCCTGGGCCTGGGCGAACTCCGGGGAGTCGACCACCTTGTCGGTGCCCTGCTCCATCACGAAGACGGTGTCGAGGTAGGGGCGGAGCTGCTCGTCCTCGCCGACCTGCTGGAGCAGCTTGGCGCAGAAGTCGGGGCGGTTCATCGTGGTGATCGCGAGGTCCACGGTGCCGTGCTGGGCCCGCTCCTCGGGGACGTCGGCGGTCCACTCGGCGGACTCGACGACGACGTCCTCGTCACCGGCGACGACGTTGTACCAGTACCAGCCGCCGTCGACGAAGGGCTTCAGCGACAGGTCGAACACGAAGGTGCTGGCGCCCTCGGCGCCGACCGTCGCGGACTCGACCCGCTGCGAGCGCCCGTTGGCCATGGACTTGTAGACCACGACGCTGGCGCCGGCGCCGACCACCTTCACGGTGAGCGCGATGTCGGTGACGATCGTCCAGCGACGCCAGTAGCTGGCCGGGAAGGCGTTGAAGTAGGTGCCGAAGGAGAGCCGCTCCCCCGACTTCACCCGGAACGCCGTGCGCGACTCGATCTGGTCGGGGTGGATGCTGCGCCCCGTCGAGGTCGACTGCCGGATGGCGGCGTTGTTGAGGTCCTTGGCCGCGCGGTTGCCGCCGATCTCGTACTTGTCGGCGTCGAGGCGGGCCTCCTCGGCGTCGACGTAGAGCGGGAGGACGTCGAAGTCACGGTCGAGCGGGAAGATCTGTCGCTGCAGGAGTCTCTGGGTCATGCGTCAACGCCTCCGCTGGTCAGTGCCGCGCCATCAACGAAGTGCGGCTTCAGCAGGTTGTCGAACATGGTCAGCGCCGAGCCGATCGCCATGTGCATGTCGAGGTACTTGTAGGTGCCGAGCCGACCCCCGAAGAGCACCATCGGCTCCTTCTTGGCGAGCTCGCGGTACTTGAGGAGCTTGGTCCGGTCCTCGGCGGTGTTGATCGGGTAGTACGGCTCGTCGTCGGGCTCGGCGAAGCGGGAGTACTCGTGCACGACGATCGTCTTGCCCGGGAGGTAGGTGCGCTCGGGGTGCAGGTGCTTGAACTCCAGGATCCGGGTCCACGCCACGTCCTGGTCGTTGGCGTTGACGACGCCGGTGCCCTGGAAGTCCTCGACGTCGAGCGTCTCCGCCTCGAGGTCCACCGTGCGCCAGGAGAGCCGGCCCTCGGAGTTGTCGAAGTACTCGTCGACGGGTCCGGTGTAGACGATGGGGACCTTGCCCTTGAACTGCTCGGCCATGCCGTTGGCCGGGTCGAGGAAGTCGGTCTCGAGGCGCACCTCGATGCCGGGGTGCTCGGCCATGCGCGTGAGCCAGGCGGTGTAGCCGTCGGTCGGGAGGCCCTCGAAGTCGTCGTTGAAGTAGCGGTTGTCGAAGTTGTAGCGCACCGGGAGCCGCGTGATGATGTCCGCGCTGAGCTCGGTGGGGTCGGTCTGCCACTGCTTGGCGGTGTAGCCCTTGATGAACGCCTCGTAGAGCGGGCGGCCGATCAGGCTGATCGCCTTCTCCTCCAGGTTGGTGGCGTCCTGGGTGGAGATCTCGCTGGACTGCTCGGCGATCAGCGCCCGCGCCTCGTCGGGGGTGTGGCTGCGCCCGAAGAACTGGTTGATCAGCCCGAGGTTCATCGGCAGCGAGTAGACCTGGCCCTGGTACTTGCCGAAGACCCGGTGCTGGTAGCCGGTGAAGGTCGTGAACCGGTTGACGTACTCCCACACGCGCTTGTTGGAGGTGTGGAAGAGGTGGGTCCCGTAGACGTGGACCTCGATCCCGGTCTCGGGGTCGATCTCGGAGTAGGCGTTGCCGCCGAGGTGGTGGCGCCGCTCGAGCACGAGGACCTTCAGCCCCAGCTCGTTGGCGCAGCGCTCGGCGATGGTCAGGCCGAAGAAGCCGGAGCCGACGACGACCAGGTCGGGGAGGGTGGGCGACGAGTCAGGGGTGGACACGATCGGTGAGTCTACGGATGCGGCCGGGGGTGCACCCAGTCCCCGCGCGGCACGCATGTCGCGGATCACACGCCGCGCCGAGGCATGCGCTCCGGGGGAAGGAGACTTACGCTGTTCCTGTGCAGGTCAGACGGTGGACATCCTCCCTCAGGGACGACTTCGGCTATGCCTGGCTCGCCGGCCTCGTCATGGCCGGGGCCACGGTGCTCATCGCCGTCGTCTACGACCTGCCCGTGCTCGACCCCGACGGCATCATCCCCAGCTACATCCGGATGCCTCTCATCATCGTGGTCGCGATCCTCACCGACATCGTCCCGCGGGTGCTGTGGCGCGCCCGGCACGCGCCCCGCACCCTCGGCGCCGCCTGGCTCGAGGTCAACCGTGAGCGGTGGCCCGCCTCGCACTGGCGCTTCGCCGTGGGCGGCGCGCTGGCGTGGTACCTCACCTACGCCGCCTTCCGGAACATCAAGAGCTTCGTGCCGTTCGTCAACGACCACGTCTACGACGAGGGCATGGCCAAGCTCGACCGGATCCTGTGGCTGGGCAACAACCCGTCCACGGTCCTCCACGACCTGCTCGGCACGCAGTGGGCCGCCACGTTCCTGTCGCTGGTCTACATCGTGTGGATCGTCCTGGTGCCGGCCACGATCGCGATCGCCCTGGTCTTCACCCGCAACACCCACGCCGGCTCGTGGTACGTCACGGCCATCGCGTTCGACTGGGCGCTCGGTGCCGCGGTCTACCTGATGTTCCCCTCGATCGGGCCCATCTACTCGACGCCCCAGCTCTTCGACGACCTCAAGCACACCTACGTGACCGACATCCAGGACAGCATGTGGGCCGACCGGCTCGACGTCCTCGCCGGGCCCTGGGCGGCGGACGGGCTGCAGACCATCGCCGCCTTCGCCTCCCTGCACGTCGGGATCACGGTCACGATCTGCCTGTTCGTGCGAGCCGTCGGGATGCCGCGGTGGGTCCAGCTGAGCTCGTGGGTCTTCCTCGGCCTCACGGTCCTCGCGACGGTCTACCTCGGCTGGCACTTCTCCATCGACGCGATCGCCGGCTTCGCGCTCGGCGCCCTCACGTTCTGGGCCGCTGCCCTGGCGACCGGCAACCACGTGGGCCTGCGTCCGCGGCTGCGCTCGCCCGGCGCACCGCCGTCGACGGTGCCCGACGCGGTCCGCGTCAGCCAGGACCGGGACCACGGCCGGACCCGCTGAGCCGCTCCGGCCTCGCCTGGTCCGACAGCTCGCGCATCGAGCGGGCATCACGCACGGCGCGCAGCACGTTGCGCGCCTCGGCCCTGCCCCCGCGCAGGGGGCTGAGCAGCACCACCACGAGGGCGATCAGCCACGGCTTGAGGCGCACCGCGGCGTTCTCCCCGTAGCGCAGGTGCACCACGAAGAGGTTGCGGTACATGTAGTAGCCCTTCCAACCCGCCAGGTCGTGCTGCTGGTCGAAGTCGAGCTGGCGGACCAGCACCGCGTCCCGCACCGCCCAGATCCGGCGACCGGACCGACGTACGCGCAGGGCGAGGTCGACGTCGTCGTAGAAGATGAAGTAGGCCGGGTCGGGGAATCCCACCTCCTCCAGCACGCTGCGCCTCACCATGAACCCCTCGAAGGCGACGTTGTGCACCTCGACCCGCTCCGGCATCGCCGCGCGGGAGGCGAAGTCGCTCTCGACCATGGAGGTCTTGGGCTTGATCTGCAGCGGGTTGCGCAGGTCGAAGCGGGTGGCGGCCTTCTCGACGAGGCGGCCCGACGTGTCCTCGCGCACCGACGTCAGGCAGTCCTCGTCGGTCGCCATCAGGACGCCGAGGCAGGACGGCGCGGGCACGACGTCGTCGTCCATCAGCCACACCCGGTCGAAGCCCTGGTCGTAGGCCGTGCGGACCCCGAGGTGGAAACCGCCCGCCCCCCCGAGGTTCTCCGGGCTCGTGATGACCTGCAAGGCCAGGTCGCCGCGCGCCCGGACGGCGCGCAGGACGTCGGGGGTGTGGTCGGTGCTCGCGTTGTCGATGACGATCACGGCGTCGGGCCGGTGCTCGAGGGCCGCCAGGCCCGCGAGCATGCCGACCAGCAGGTCGGCACGGTTGAAGGTCACGACCACGATCGCGACGGTCTCGGCGGGGCTCTCGGCGGGGGTCTCGGCGGGGGTCTCGGCGGGGCTCATCGCAGGAACCTCCGGTGACCCGAGAAGTCGCCGCGGAGACCGGCGTACGCCGCCCGTGCGCTGAGCACGACCCGCGCGGGCTGCGGGCGCGTGACGAGGTAGAACCACACGGTCTTGACCCAGAACATCAGCACGTGGGGCCACCCGCGGTAGGTGCGGAGGTTGAGGGTGTTGTTGCGGGCCATGCAGTAGTGCTTGAGGTCGCTCGGGCTGTGGTTGTAGGTGGTGCGGCCGCCCATCATCGGGGTGCCGAGGTCGCCCACGCTCGGGTGGTGCACCCGGGCTCCGACGACGGTCGCGACGCGGGCACCGGCGGCGCGGGCGCGCCAGAGGTACTCCACGTCGTCGCCCCAGATGAAGAACTCCGCGCGGGGCAGCCCGATCCGCTCGACCAGGTCGCGGGTGACCAGCACCCCGTTGAACGGGATCACCACGTCGTGGAGCATCCCGTCGACGCCCGCCGCGGCGACGTCGTCCATCGCGTGCACGACGCGGGTGCCCCCGGGCAGCCTGATCGGGAAGACCAGGCGGTCGGGCGCGGCCTCGTCGACGACGACCGGGCCCCAGAAGTCCAGGCCCTGCCGCTGCTCGAGGAGGGTCGCCAGGCAGCCGGGCTCGGGCAGTCCGTCGTCGTCCATCAGCCAGGCCAGGTCGGCGCCCCGCTCCATCGCCCACGCGAGACCGTCGTGGAAGCCGCCCGCGCCGCCGCTGTTGTCGGTCAGGGTGCGCGCGTGCACGTCGGTGCGGCCCGCGAGCCACTCCCCCGTGCCGTCGGTCGAGGCGTTGTCGATGACCAGCACCTCGTCGACCTCGGGCACCTGGCGCAGGCGGTCCACCAGCCGCTGCAGCAGACCGAGCCGGTTGAACGTCACGACGACCGCGACCACACGGGGGGGCGGGGCCGGGTGGGTGGTCACGGCCTCAACCCTAGGGGTCAGAACAGCGTGTCCTGCACGGAGGCGGGCTCCGGCTCGGCCGGGGTCGGCACCGGCACCCGGAGCGGCGGGAAGCGCGCGGCCGGGGCCGGACGCCAGCGGGGATCGTCGTACGACGGCGACGGGCGGGGGCCGGTGGGACCCGTGGGCTCGCGCAGCGTGAGGCCCCGGACGGCGCCGGACGCGTCGAGGCCGTGGCGGGCGAAGACCGGGCCGATCGCCTGCTCGTCGAGCGGCAGGACGCCGGGAGCCCCGGGGGCGGTGAGGTCGAGTCCGAGGTCGACGGTGCGGACCATGGCCATCACCTCGCGGTTGAGCTGCCACTGGTCGCGGGCCTCGTCGGTCGCGAGCGTGCGGGCGCGCGCGGCGCCGATCGCGGCGGTGCACCGCGCCCCGTCCGCGGCCGCGTCGGCGAAGGCGTCGGCGGCCGTGCCGAGGGCGGTGAGGAGCTTGACGGCCGTCTTGGCGCCGAAGCCCCGCACCCCCGGCAGGTTGTCGGAGGCGTCACCGCGGAGCGCGGCCAGGTCGAGGTACTGATCGGGTCTTACGCCCGCCACCATCGCGAGACGCACCGGGTCGAGCAGTGGTGAGGCGTCGACGCCGCCGTTGAGGATGCGCAGCAGACGGGTGTGCTCGTCGACGAGCGAGAAGCTGTCCCGGTCGGACGTCACGATGACCGTGCGGGCCCCCATCGCCGGCGCCTGCGCCGCGACGCTCGCCAGGACGTCGTCGGCCTCCAGCCCGGTCGGCACCACGACGGCGACCCCGAGCTCGCGGAGCACGTCGACCGCGCGGTCGAGCTGCTCGTGCAGGGTGTCGGGCTTGGGCAGCCGGTGCGCCTTGTAGACCGGCCACCGCTCGCGTCGGATGCTCGCGGCACGGTCGTCGAAGCCGACGACGACGGCGTCGGCGCTCGCCCGGTCGACCGCCGCGAGGAGCTGCGCCAGCAGGCCCCGGACGGCCCAGCCGGGTCGGCCGTCGGGCGTGCGGAAGCCCGAGCGGGCCGAGGCGTGGAAGGCCCGGTGCAGCAAGGAGTTGCCGTCGACGGCGAGGACGGTGCGCGTGGTCATCGACTCCAGCCTCCCACGCAGCCTCCGGTGCGTCGCCGGGTGGCGGTCGGGGCCGGGCGTCGGGCAGAGTGGCCCCAGGCCACCGTGCGGCGGCCCATGGTCTGACCTCTCGCCAGGTACGACCTGACCCCGCGCGGTGGCCGCTCGCGTGCGGGACTCAGCAGGCGGAGCCGAGGTCCTCGGCGTCGTTGGCGGCGTAGCCCTCGCTGAGGGAGCCGACGGAGCCGCCGGTGACGGCGTCGGGGGCCTTCCTGCGGCCGCCCTTGGTGGGGGCGGGGCCGTTGCCCTCGGCGCGGTCGATGGCCTCGGCGACCTTGCGGTGGACCAGCTCGATGTCGGGGTCGCCGGTGTTGATCATCGGCGGGACCAGCGAGAGGCTCGCGATCTTCTCGCTGCGGGCCTTGAGCGCCAGCGACATGAAGGTGTCGAGCTCGGAGGCCGGGAGGTTGGTGGAGATCATCTGGCTCGACGCCTCGGCGATGCTCTCGAAGTTCTTCACCGCCGACTGCGGGCTGACCTGCTCGAGCATCGCGTTCATGACGCACTTCTGACGGGCCATGCGGGAGTAGTCGTCGGAGCCCTCGCGGGCCCGGGCGTACCAGAGCGTGTCGTGGCCGTCGAGCTTGCGGATGCCGGGCTCGATGTAGCCGGTGACGTCGGAGCCGAGGCCGCCGACCGGGATCGCCTGGCGCACGTTGAGGGTCACGCCGCCGACGGCGTCGACGAGGTTGCGGAAGCCCTTGAGGTTGACCATCGCCCAGTAGTTGATCGTGAGGTCGGTGATGCCCTCGATCGCCATGATCGTCGCGTCGACGCCCGGGTTGGCGGAGCCCGCGAAGAGCTCGGGGTTGTCACCGGCCCAGGTGCTGACGCCGTTGAGGTAGCACTCGTCGCAGTCGAAGCCGTCGGGGAACTGCTCGGCCATGACCGAGTCCTCGCGGAACGGGAAGTTCGCCATGTTGCGCGGCAGGCCGATCAGCACGGTGCGGCCGGTGTCGGCATCGATCGAGGCGATGGTCATCGAGTCGGGTCGCAGCCCCCAGCGTCCGGCGCCGGAGTCACCGCCGAGCAGCAGCACGTTGTAGCGGCCGTCCGTGGCCGAGGTGGCCTCGCCGTCGCCGAACATCGTGATGATGAAGTCGCGCTGCACGCCCACGAGGTGGGCGCCGAAGAGCAGCACGCTGGCGACGCCGAAGCAGAGCACCCCGTTGAAGCCGACGACGGCACGGCGGTGCGCGAGCCCCAGCGACAGGGGCTGGCCCAGGCGCCAGGCGTCGACGAGCAGGGCGGCCCACCCGATGGCGCCGGCCATCAGCCCCAGCCGCAGCAGGAGCAGGAGCGTCGTGTTGGACACCATCCAGAAGACGAGCTCGCGGTTGACCAGCACCGCGAGGAGCGCCACCACCAGCAGCCCCAGCAGCCCGATCCAGACCCGCAGGGCGAGCCGCCCGACCTGACGGTTGCCGGCCGCGAGCTGCGCGGACCCGGGGACCACGAGGGTCATCACCATCAGGGACATGGCTCGACGGAACCTGACGCGGGCAGCGCGCTCGACCGTGGAGGACATCGGACGCCTCTTTCCGTCACCGGGGGGAAGAACAGTGACGCCAGCAAGTATCACCAGTCCCACGCGTCACACGCCGCGCGACGCGCCGACGGCCTCCAGGTCGGCTCACCCACCCGTCAGACGCGGTTGCGACCCTGGTCGATCTCGGTCTTCCTCGCCAGCCGGTGGGCGCGCCGGATCTCGGCCTCGCGCAGACGTCGTACGTCGTCGGGGGTCTCCGCCACCAGCCCCGGCACCGAGCGCGAGCCGCCCGCGCCGTCGATCGCGACGAACACGAAGTACGCCGAGGCGACGTGCAGGCCCTCGGCCGCCGGGTCGTTCCACGGCTGCGCCTCGACCCGCACCCCGATCTCCATCGAGGACCGGCCCGCCCAGTTGACCTGACCGAACGTGCGCACGATGTCGCCGACGTGGACCGGGTGCAGGAACGCCATCTCGTCGAGCGCCGCCGTCACCGACGGTCCGCCGCTGTGCCGCTGGGCGACCGCCCCCGCCGTCGAGTCGGCGAGCTTGACGATCTCGCCCCCGTGGATGTTGCCCAGCAGGTTGGCCTCCCGGCCCGACATCATCACCGCCAGCGAGACACGTGCGAAGGACGGGGACAGGGCGGCGGGTTGGCTCACCGGCAGGAGGCTAGTCCTGCCCGGGCTGTGGCGACAGGGCGCGCGGTAGGTTCTGCGGCATGGCAGATCGTCCCGGAAAGAGTGGTCCCGACGACGGGACCACCTACGGCTGGCTCTACGGCGGCAAGGCCGGCAAGGAGCCGCCTCCCGACGCGACCCGTGCCATCCCCCGCCAGCCGCGTCCCGACGAGACCCGGGTGATGCCCGCCCAGTCCCGGTCCGCGCGTGCCGCCGCCCCGCCTCCTCCCCCGCCCGCGGGTCCGGGCCGCACCCGCGGAGGCTTCGGCAGCCGGGTGCGCCGGCCGCGCTTCTGGGTGCGCTCGGTCCTGCTGCTCTTCATCCTCTGGTTCGTCTACACCGCGGCCGTGCCGTTCTTCGCGTGGACCAAGGTCGACAAGGTCGCCTTCGAGCCCGAGGGCGACCGACCCGGTGAGCAGCCGGGCACGACCTACCTCCTGGTCGGCAGCGACTCCCGCAAGGGGCTCAGCCCCGCCGAGCGCAAGAAGCTCAGCACGGGCAACGCCACCAGCGAGCTGACCGACACGATCATGTTGCTCCACACGGGCGACGGGCCCGACGTGCTGCTCTCGATCCCCCGCGACTCCTTCGTCGAGATGCCGGGCTACGGACGGGGCAAGATCAACTCCGCCTACGCCCGCGGCGGCCCGGAGCTGCTGGTGCAGACGATCGAGGGCGAGACCGGCATCCGCATCGACGAGTACGTCGAGATCGGCCTCGGCGGCGTCGCCGGCGTCGTCGACGCGGTCGGCGGCATCGAGGTCTGCCCCAAGGAGGGCATCGAGGACAAGCTCGCCGGCCTCAAGATCAAGAAGGGCTGCCAGGAGGTCGACGGCACCGTCGCGCTGGCCTACTCGCGCTCCCGCAAGCAGTCGGCGTACGGCGACCTCGACCGCGTGCAGCGCCAGCGCGAGGTGGTCGCGTCGATCGGCGACAAGGTCGTCTCCCCCTGGACCGTGCTCAACCCGGTCCGCTGGTGGCGCCTCAACAACTCCGTGCCGGGCTTCTTCGGCTTCGGCGAGTCGACGAGCACGATCGATGCCGGGAAGTGGGCCCTGGCGATGACCAAGGTCGGCGGTCCGGACGGTCGGACCTGCACGATGCCGGTGACCGACGGCTCCGCGGAGACGTGGGACCGTGACCGCGCCGAGCCGATCTTCGCGACCTTCATCGAGGACCGCACCGACGACATCACCAACAAGCAGTGCACCCCCACCGGACTGGCAGGAGTCAGATGACCACCTTCGAGACACTCGACTGGGCGGTGGACGGCGACGGTGTCGCCACCTTGACCCTCGATCGCCCCGACGCGCTCAACGCCTTCGACCTCACCATGGCCCGGGAGCTGGAGCAGGTCTTCCTGACCGACGCCCGCGCCGACGACGTGCGCGCGGTGGTCGTGACCGGCGCGGGCCGAGCCTTCTGCGCCGGCATGGACCTGTCGGCCGAGGGCAACGTCTTCGGCCTCGACGAGTCGGTGACCCCGACCCCCGAGGACCTGCGCGCCCACCTCACCGAGGCGCCGTACCACGACGGCATCCGTGACACGGGCGGTCGGGTCACGCTGGCCATCCACGCGCTGCCCAAGCCGGTCATCGCCGCCATCAACGGACCCGCGGTCGGCATCGGCGCCACGATGACCCTGGCGATGGACCTGCGCCTGGCCTCCACCAAGGCGCGCATCGGCTTCGTCTTCGGACGGCTCGGCATCGTGCCGGAGGCGTGCTCGTCATGGTTCCTCCCCCGGATCGTCGGCATCCAGCAGGCGCTCGAGTGGGTCTACTCCGCCGACGTCCTGACCGCCGAGCAGGCGCTCGCCGGTCGGCTGCTGCGCAGCGTCCACGAGCCCGAGGACCTGCTGTCGACCGCCCAGGACCTGGCCCGGTCCTTCGTGGTGGACCGCTCCCCCGTGGCGCTCGCCCTCGCCAAGCAGCTCCTCTACCGCAACGGGGCCGCGTCCGACCCGCTCGAGGCACACCTGTCCGACTCGCTCGCGATGTTCTACACCTCGATCGGGGACGGCAAGGAGGGGGTCGCTGCGTTCAAGGAGAAGCGCACCCCCGTCTTCACCGGCTCGGCGCAGGACCTGCCGCGGGTCTTCGGCCAGGCGTGATGTCACACCTAGGCGGCCAGGCTGCGGCGCAGCTTGCGCAGGATGCCGCTCAGCAGGCGTGACACCTGCTCCTGGGTGACGCCCACGTCGGCGCCGATCTGGGCCTGGGTGCGGTTCTCGAAGTAGCGCAGCTCCAGGATCCGCCGGTCCCGGGGGTCGAGCGCCCCCATGAGGGGCTCGAGGGCGAGCCTGGCCTCGGTGCTCGCGAAGGCCGGGTCCACGTCACCGAGGCGCTCGGCCGGTGCGTCCGTGTCGCTCTGGGCCCGCGGGGCGTCGAGGGAGACCGGGGAGAAGCACCCGGTCGCGTGCAGCGAGTCGATGACCAGCGCGAGCGGCACGTCGAGGTGCACGGCCACCTCCGCCGGCCGAGGGGCGCGGCCCAGGTCCTGGCACAGCTCGCCCTCCGCGGCGGTCACCCGCGCCTGCAGCTCCTGCACGGACCGCGGCGGCCGGACCGTCCAGCCGGCGTCACGGAAGTAGCGACGGATCTCGCCCCGCACCGTCGGCACGGCATAGCTCAGGAAGTCGTGGCCCAGGGTGGGATCGAACCCGCGCACGGCCTTGACCAGCCCGAGGTAGGCCACCTGGTCGATGTCCTCGTCGGCGATGCCGCGGCCGTGGTAGCGCCGCGCCACGTCGCCCGCCACCCCCATGTTGAGCCGGACGACCTCGTTCTCGTGGCTCTCCCGGGCCTCACCCCGGCTGGCGCGCGAGCGGGCCAGCAGCCGGGCGGTCTCGACCCGTCGACGCGTGTCGGTGAGGACGGGTGCCATCTGCCGATGGTGGCACGAGCCCCCCTCGGACACACCGGAAACAGCGGAAACCGGTGGCAGCGGGCATGGGTCGAGGCCGCCGAAATGGGGGGAGAACGGCGGCCTCGACCACTCCAGTTGTACCCGTTCGACCGGTTCGATATTCGAGGGAGCGGAAACCTTTACTTTCCTTGACAGGTGGAGGGACGGCTGGGGCCAGGCGCTAGGTTCGGACCCATGACCAGCTGGCAGGAGCCCGAGGCCGTCCGACTGATGCTCGACGACTGCGAGACCTGGGCGGTGGTGGGGCTGTCCGGCGACCCGAGCCGCACGGCGTACTCCATCGCGGCCCTGCTGCAGGAGCGCGGCAAGCGGATCGTGCCCATCCACCCGAGCGCCGCCGACGGTGAGCTCGTGGTCCTCGGCGAGCAGGCGTACGCCGCACTCGACCAGGTGCCGTTCCCCGTCGACGTGGTCGACGTGTTCCGCCGCTCGGAGGCGGCCGGGGAGTTCGCCGACCAGGCGGTCGCCATCGGTGCCAGGGCCGTGTGGTTCCAGCTCGGCGTCGTCGACGAGGCCGCCTTCGAGCGCACGACCGGCGCCGGCGTCCCGATGGTCATGGACACCTGCCCCGCGATCGAGTGGCGCAAGCGCTGAGGCGCACCGTCGGGGGGGTGCTGCTGCTGACGCAGCCGCTCGTCATCGCGGTGCAGCTCCTCGTCGCCACCCGGTGGACCGCCGGAGACTACGACCACCTCGTCAACACCATCAGTGACCTCGGCGCCGTGTCGTGCACGACCATCGGTGCCGCCTACGGACCGGTGGCCGTGTGCTCGCCGTGGCACGCGCTGCTGAACGGCGCCTTCGTCGTCATCGGCGCCTTCCTGGCGCTCGGCGCCGCGCTGGTCTCCCGCGACCTGGCCGGCCGCCGGACCACGTGGCTGGCCAGCCTGCTGCTCGTCGTGTCGGGGGTGAGCTCGCTGGCGGTCGGGCTGGCGCCCCTCGACAGCCACCCGGAGGCGCACACCCTGGTGGCCCTGCCGGTCTTCGTCGCCCAGCCGATCGCGCTGCTGCTGCTCGGCCTCGGCTGGCGTGGGGCGCTGCCCCGGGTGGCGCGAGGGCTCCTGCTCGCCGGTGCGCTGGCCGCCGCGGGCGCGATCGCCTTCGGCGTCACCCTGGTCCTGGGTGAGCCCGGCGGGGTCTACGAGCGCATCTCGCTGTGGAGCTGTCACCTCGGGGTGGCGCTGCTCGGCGCCACCATGGTGCGGGGCCGGCTCCTCGCGGACCGGTAGAAGACGATGGCATCTCGGAGCCCGCGCGGCTTCACCGATGCGATGGGCTGGTTCCTCTTCGTCGGCCTGGGTGCCGTGTGGGTCCTGTTGCTCACCGCCGCGATCGTGGAGGACGCCGCGCTGGCCGTCGTCGCGTCCCTCGTGGCGTGGGGCTGGGTGCTGGGGTGCCTGCGGCTGGCCCACCGCTGGGCCCCCGACCCGGCCTTCGCCCGGCTGCTGGACCCTGCGAGGTCGAAGAGCCGGTGGTCGGGCGACTGGTGGCTCGTGCTGGTCCTGGCGGCGCTGGTCTCACCCGTGGCCACCCACTGGGTCTTCGGCAAGAGGCGCGCGGGGTCGCTGCGCTTCGGGGACGCCGACCCCGAGACCCTCGCCCTCGCCCAGCAGCTCGGGTGGGGCGCCCTCGTGGTGCTGGTGGTGGGCTGTCCGCTCGCCTACGTCCTGGGGCGTCGTAGCCGCGCTCACCCCTCGTGACCTCGCCGTACGAGGGCCGCGGCCCGGTCGGCGGCCTCGCCGACGAGCCTCTCGAGCGGACCGCGACGGCCGAGGCCGACCAGCACCGCGCCGATCGCGAGCAGGACGAGCGCGTGCTGGGCGAAGGCACCCTCGTCGGGCGGCCACAGCAGGTCGGTGCGCAGCAGCACGTGCAGGCTGTAGAGCGTCAGGGTCATCGTGCCCGCCCCGAAGACGATCGCGACCACGCGCTCGGTGAATGGCGGGAGCGCCGCCACCACCAGGAGGCAGAGCCCGATCGCCGCCAGGGCCGACCCCATCGTCTGGGCCAGGTCGAAGGGAGTCGTGCTGTGCGGCGCGACGACGAGCAGCCAGCTCCAGCTGCCGCCGGCGGGGGTCGTGCCGAACATCCCTCCCTCCACCTGTCGCTGCAGCGCACCGGGGCCGACGTCGCCGAGGCCGAGCTCGCGACCGAGCCGCGCTGCGACACCGCCACGCGCCAGCAGCGCCCCCGACACGACCGTGCTCGCCACGGCCAGCCCGAGACCGATGCCGACCAACCGCAGCTGGACCGCCCGGCGACCCAGGTCGAGGCGGCCGATCCCCAGGCCCAGCAGGAGGTAGGCCAGCCAGGGGACGACCGGGTAGTAGCCGGTGAACGTCAGCTCGCCGAGCAGCGCGAGCGGATCGGCGAGCTGCGCGAGGGACGGGCTGTCGAAGCCGCGCTCGGGCAGCAGGGGGCGCACGACCTGGGAGACGACCGGTCCGAGCACCGCCCAGACCGCGGCCAGGACGAGCAGCACCGGGGCGCGCAGCCCCACGAAGGCCAGCCCCAGCAGGAACAGCAGGCCGTAGTAGGTCAGGATCACCGCGAGACCGGAGTCCAGCTCCCCGAGCAGCAGCCCGAGGGCCGCGATCGCCCCCGCACGCAGGCCGAGCCCGGCGCGGCGCGCCCGCCTCTCCCGGCCCACGACCGGCTCCCGGCGCCCGGTCATCAGCGCCAGGCTGACCCCCGCGAGCACCGCGAAGAGCGCTGAGGCCCGGCCACCGGCCAGCCAGTGGGCGAAGGTCAACCCACCGTCGGGGCCGACGCTCGCCACGACGTGCGTCGCCACCATGCCCAGCAGGGCCAGGCACCGGGCGACGTCCAGGCCGACGAGGCGACGAGGGCTCAGAAGCCGAGCCTCCGTGCGCCGCCGCCGCGGACGGCCTCGCCCTTGGCCTTCGCCGTGCTCTTGAGCTCGGTCTGGAAGTCGACCATCTTCTGCTGCAGGGCCGGGTCGCTGGTCGCCAGGATGCGGACCGCGAGCAGGCCGGCGTTGCGGGCGTTGCCGATCGCGACCGTGGCCACGGGCACCCCGGCCGGCATCTGCACGATCGAGAGCAGCGAGTCCATGCCGTCCAGGTATTTCAGCGCCACCGGCACCCCGATGACCGGGAGCGGGGTGAGGGCCGCGAGCATCCCGGGCAGGTGGGCTGCTCCCCCGGCACCGGCGATGATCACCGAGAGACCACGCCCTGCGGCCTCCCTGCCGTAGGCGACCATCTCCTCGGGCATCCGGTGGGCCGAGACCACGTCGGCCTCGAAGGCGACGCCGAGCTCGGTCAGGGCCTCCCCCGCCAGCTTCATCACCGGCCAGTCGGAGTCCGAACCCATCACGATGCCGACACGTGGCTGCTCACTCATGGATCACTCCTGATCACTCACTCTCGTTGCCGAGGTCGCCCCGGAACCACGCCGCCGCATGGCGCGCGCGCTCCAGGCACTCCTCGAGATCGTCGCCGTAGGCGTTGACATGACCGACCTTGCGACCGGGACGCAGCTCCTTGCCGTAGAGGTGCACCCGCAGGTGGGGGTCGCGCGCCATCGCGTGCGGGAAGCCGTCGTAGAGCCGCCCGACCTGGTCATCGGGTCCGCCCAGGATGTTGACCATCACCGTCCAACGGGCCCGCGGCGCGGGCGAGCCGAGCGGCAGGTCCATGACCGCACGCAGGTGGTTCTCGAACTGGGAGGTGACCGCACCGTCCTGGGTCCAGTGACCGGTGTTGTGCGGACGCATCGCGAGCTCGTTGACGAGCACCCGTCCGTCGGTCGTCTCGAAGAGCTCGACGGCCAGGATCCCCGTGACGTCCAGGGCCCCGGCGATCCGCAGGGCCACCTGCTGGGCGTGGGCCGCGAGCTCCGGGTCGAGGTCGGGGGCCGGGGCCACCACCTCGTGGCAGATCCCGTCCTTCTGGGTGGAGGCGACGACCGGGTAGGCGGCGGCCTGGCCGCTGGGTGAGCGCGCCACCAGGGCCGACAGCTCGCGCCGAAAGGCCACCCGCTCCTCGGCCAGCAGCTCGACGGCACTCGCTGCTGCGACGCGCAGGGGCTCCTCGCAGTCCTGCCGGGTGTCGACGAACCACACACCCTTGCCGTCGTAGCCGCCGCGTGTGGTCTTGAGCACGCACGGCAGCCCGAAGGCCTCGATGTCGGCGATCGACGAGACGAGCGCGTTGCGTGGGCAGGGCACGTCGAGCTCGGCCAGGCGGGTGCGCATGACGCCCTTGTCCTGGGCGTGCACGAGCGCCTCCGGCCCAGGTCGTACGGCGTGCCCCGCGGCCGCGAGCGCGTGCAGGTGGTCGGTGGGCACGTGCTCGTGGTCGAAGGTGACCACGGCGCAGCCCTCGGTGACCCGGAGCAGGGTGGCCAGGTCGGTGTGGTCGCCCACGACGTGGTCGGGGATCACCTGGGCGGCCGAGACGCCCTCGGCCTCGGCCAGGAGCCGCAGCGGCAGCCCCAGCGCGATGGCGGGCTGCGCCATCATCCGGGCGAGCTGGCCACCGCCGATCACGGCAAGGGTCGGCGCGAGCTCAGGCACGACGAAACCCTAGCCCCGCGACCCCGTCGTCAGACCGACGCCCCTCCGGGCACGGGCGCGGTCACCTCGAAGCGGAGTCCGCGCCCCCGGACCGTGGTGATCAGGGTCGGGTGGCGGGGGTCGTCGCCGAGCTTGCGACGGACCCAGCCCAGGTGCACGTCGATGGTCTTCGAGGAGCTCCAGAAGGTGGTCTGCCACACCTCGCGCATCAGCTCGTCGCGCGGCACGATGTCGCCGGCCCGCGCGATCAGGGCGTGGACCAGGTCGAACTCCTTGCGGGACAGCGCGACCTCGGCACCCCCTCGCCAGACGCGACGGGTCACGGGGTCGAGCTGCACGTCCTGGACCTCGAGCACAGGCCCAAACCTACGCGCTGGCACGGCCCCGGGCGGGGGCGATCGGGCGAAGTCGCCCTGCCCGGACTAGTCCGCGGCGATCAGTGCCGACGTACGGCGACCGGCTCGACGAGGCCGAACCCGCGCACGGGCCGCGCCGGGAGCCGTCGCGTCTCGAACTGGTCGACGGGCAGCAGCGCCGCGGTCGCGGCGTCGATGATGATCCGGTTGCGTCGCGCGACCGCGGTGAGCCGCGCCGCCATGTTGACCGGCGGCCCGAAGACGTCACCCAGACGCATGATCACCGAGCCGCTCGCGAGCCCGAGACGCACGTCGGGCATGCGGGGATCGCGGCCGATGACGTTGATGATCCCCTCCGCGGTGTCGTAGGCGGCGATGGGATCGTCGTTCACGAAGAGCACCGAGTCACCGAGGCTCTTGATCACGCGACCGCGCTGCGCGGCGATCACGTCGGCGCAGCGGGACTCGAAGACCTCGACCAGGTCGCCGACCTTCTCGCGGGAGATCTCGTTGGACAGGGCGGTGAAGCTGACGATGTCGGCGAAGCCCACGCTCACCTTGGTGGTGTGCAGGTCCTCCTCGCTGGCACTCATCGCCTCCATGCGCACGACCGCTGCGGCGAGGTGACGGCGCCAGGCATAGATGAGCAGCGACTCGAACGGCTCGCTGAGGTCCTCGATCATCCGCAGGGCGGAGCCGACCCGGGAGCCGGTCGCCGCGTCGCCGGCCTCGAGCTCCTCGACCCGGTGGACCAGCGCCCCCACCTCCCAGTCGGCGAGGCGGGCCATCGTCTGCCCCACCCCGCGGGTGAGGTTGACGGCCAGGTCGAGGTCGAAGAGACCGGCGTCGACCGCGGCGACCAGGGTGCCGACGGCACCGACGTCGGCACGGGTGAAGGCACGCTCCGAGCCGTGCTCGGGGAAGCCGAGGGCGCGCCAGAGCCGACGCGCCTCGTCGAGCGTGATGCCCGACTGCTCCGCCACGTCCATGGCGTTGTAGAGCGGGTCCTCGCGAAGGATCGCGCGCTCCAGGGACTCTTCCTCAGGTCCTGCCATGTCAGCTCCGACCGGAGACCCGGTGATCAGTGCCCTTCGTCGCTGTTGGCAGCGCCGCCGTGCAGCTCGTGGAGGAGCTCGTTGAGCTGACGCTGGCTCTGCTCGACCCGCGGGATGTCGGGCAGCAGGACCTGGCCGTGGGTGCTGGCGTCGCTGATGACCAGCGTGCCGCAGCCGAGCATCCGGTCGATGATGCCGAGCTCGTAGGCCACGTCGCTGATCCGCGAGAGCGGGATGTCGTGGCCGCGTCGGGTCAGGATGCCGTGGCGCGTGATGAGGCGACGGTTGGTGAAGGTGTAGGACGCGAAGTACCAGTCGAGGGTGGGCCACACGGCGAACCAGAAGATGCCGACCAGCATCAGGCCCCACACGACGAGCTGGGCCACCGAGTTGTCGACGTAGACCTGGAAGGCCACGCCACCGGCGAGGAAGACGATCAGTGCCAGGAGGGGCACGAGGAGCGCCTTGGGGTGCGTGCGGGTGCTGACGACGATGCGCTCGCCGTTGTTCAACAGCTTCTGCGAGAGGGCCACGCGGCGATCATGTCACTGATCGAGGCGACGCACATGGACGACGTCACCGGCGGCGACGGGCGTCGGACCGTCCGGGCCGTCGACCACCAGGCGCCCGCCGGGATCGATCCCGGTCGCCCGGCCGACGAGCACCGATCCGTCCGGCAGGTCGACCCGGACGTCCTGCCCCACCGTCACGCAGGCTGCGACGTAGGACTCCGACAGGCGCAGGCCGGTGTGGTCTCCGCCGGCCTGCCAGGCGTCGTAGGCCTCGCGCAGGGTGCTGAGCACCGAGATCAGGAGGGCGGTGCGGTCCAGGACGGCCGCCTCGCCGGACTCGATGGCCAGCGAGGTGGCCGTGGGCACGGGCAGCTCCTCGGCGCGCATGCCGACGTTGAGGCCGACCCCGACCACGGCCGCGGGGCCGTCGCTGGTCTCGAGCCGCTCGACGAGGATGCCGGCGACCTTCTTCTCCCCGATCAGCACGTCGTTGGGCCACTTCACGCCCGCGTCGTAGCCCTGGGCCTTGAGCGCCTTGTTGACGGCGTAGCCGGTCAGCAGCGGCAGCCACGGCCACGACCGCGTGGGCGCGACGGGACGCAGCACCATCGAGAAGGTCAGGGCGGTGCCGCGGGGGGTCTCCCAGGTGCGGTCGAGGCGCCCGCGCCCGGCGCTCTGGTGGTCCGCGACGACGACCAGCCCGTCGGGGGCGCCGGCCTGGGCCCGCTGGACGGCCAGCGCGTTGGTCGAGGGGGCGGAGTCCACGACCTCGATCGTGACGTCGGGGATCTCGTCCGGACCGATGCCGCTCAGGCGGGACTTGTCGAGGGGTGGGCGCTCATTCGGGTCCGAGGTCACGGGCACTACCCTGTCGCAGCAGACGCACTGAGGCCAGCATCCCGGCCGAAACCAGGAGAGATTCGCGTGAGCGCACAGCCAGGAGAAGGCACCGAGGTCCCGCAGGACCTCGACATCCACACGACGGCCGGCAAGCTGGCCGACCTCGAGCGACGGCTCGACGAGGCGGTTCACGCCGGCTCCGAGAAGGCCGTCGAGAAGCAGCACGCGAAGGGCCGCTGGACGGCGCGCGAGCGCATCGAGCACCTCTTCGACGAGGGGTCCTTCGTCGAGCTCGACGAGCTGGCGCGGCACCGGTCGGTGGCCTTCGGGCTGGAGAAGAACCGTCCCTACGGCGACGGCGTCATCACCGGCTACGGCACCATCGACGGCCGCCAGGTCTGCGTGTTCTCCCAGGACTTCACCGTCTTCGGCGGCTCCCTGGGCGAGGTCTACGGCGAGAAGATCACCAAGGTCATGGACCTGGCGATCAAGACCGGCTGCCCGATCATCGGCATCAACGAGGGTGCCGGCGCGCGCATCCAGGAGGGCGTCGTCTCCCTGGGCCTCTACGGCGAGATCTTCCGCCGCAACGTGCACGCCTCGGGCGTCATCCCCCAGATCAGCCTGATCATGGGCAACTGCGCCGGCGGCCACGTCTACTCCCCCGCGGTCACCGACTTCACGATCATGGTCGACAAGACCTCGGCGATGTTCATCACCGGCCCCGACGTCATCAAGACCGTCACCGGCGAGGACGTCTCGATGGAGGACCTCGGCGGCGCACGCACGCACAACACCAAGTCCGGCAACGCCCACTACATGGGGGCCGACGAGGAGGACGCGCTGGAGTACACCAAGGCGCTCCTCTCCTACCTCCCGCAGAACAACCTCGACGAGTCGCCGATCTACGACGACGCCGCCGACATGGAGATCACCGACCTCGACCGCTCGTTGGACGTCCTGATCCCGGACTCCCCCAACCAGCCCTACGACATGCACGACGTGTTGACGGGGGTGCTGGACGACGAGGAGTTCCTCGAGGTCATGCCGCTCTTCGCGCCCAACCTGATCATCGGCTACGGCCGGATCGAGGGCCGCTCGGTCGGCATCGTGGCCAACCAGCCGATGCAGTTCGCCGGGACGCTCGACATCGACGCCTCCGAGAAGGCCGCCCGCTTCGTGCGCACCTGCGACGCCTTCAACATCCCGGTCCTGACCTTCGTGGACGTGCCCGGCTTCCTGCCCGGCACCGACCAGGAGTGGAACGGCATCATCCGCCGCGGCGCCAAGCTGATCTACGCCTACTCCGAGGCCACCGTCCCGCTGGTCACCGTGATCACCCGCAAGGCCTACGGCGGCGCCTACGACGTGATGGGCTCCAAGCACCTCGGCGCCGACATCAACGTCGCCTGGCCCACCGCCCAGATCGCCGTCATGGGCGCCCAGGGCGCGGCCAACATCGTGCACCGCAAGGAGCTCGCCCAGGTCGAGAAGGACGGCGGGGACGTCGAGGCCCGCCGCGCGGAGCTGATCGACGAGTACGAGACCACGCTGGCCAACCCCTACATCGCGGCCGAGCGCGGCTACATCGACGCCGTCATCGCCCCGCACGAGACCCGCATCGAGATCGTCCGGGCGTTGCGCCTGCTGCGCTCCAAGCGGGTCGTCCTCCCGGCCAAGAAGCACGGGAACATCCCGCTCTGATGGCCGAGCACGACGACACCACCGGCCCCGCCGCCGACCCCCGTCCGCTGCTGCGGGTCGTCCACGGTGACGCCACCGCCGAGGAGGTCGCGGCGCTCGTCGCGGTGCTCGCCGGGCTCGGCTCCGACGAGCCCCCCGCTCCCCGGCACCGGCCGGAGTGGCAGTCCCCGCACCGCTCCGTGCGCCAGACCCTCTCCCACGGCCCCGGCGGCTGGCGGGCGAGCGGCCTGCCGCGCTGACCCGGCCTGGCCCAGGTTGCTGCCGCTTCCTCAAGGTATGCAGACGAAACGCCACTCCCCACGACACACAACCCGTGGGGGGTGGCGTTTCGCCGTGGACACTAGGTCGTCGGGCTGCTGGTCGGGGCGTAGCAACCGGCCGTACTTGGCACGACCGTCGAACTCCCCGAGCAGACCGTGCTCCGGCCAGCCCCAGTCGCACGTGCCGAGGAGCAGCCCCTCGGCGTCACGCACCTCGTACTGGGTGCGCGGACGGGGCACGCCTCCGGACCAGAACAGGTGGAGGCCCACGGACTCCCCGGGTGACTGTGATCCTGCGTCGGCCAGCCGCACCGGGACGTGCATCGAGCGCAGGAACGGCCAGCGCTCCATCCGGGCGAACTGGGCCTCCAGGTCGTCGCGGCTGGCCAGGCCCAGGTGCAGCATCGAGCTCAGCGGCACGAGCTTGGCCGCACCCTGGGCGCGCGAGCCCGCCTCCAGGACGCAACGCTCCACGGCCAGCACGCACTGACCGTCGACCTCGCGCAGGTCGTCGTCGACGCAGAGACCCTCGTGGTGCACCACGTCACCCTCGATCCGGCCCGCACCGCCGTCGAGTCGCGTCACGTGCACGCGCGACAGGTCCAGCCCCCAGATCGCCACGCCGTGCGCGACGACGCCCGACACGTGGCTGAGAGCGACGGCCGGCCCGAGCGAGTGCAGCACCGCACGGGATCTGACCCGGTGCCGACCGACGTCGTCCAGCTCGCGCCAGGTGTCACCGAAGACGTAGTAGCCCCGCCGCACCCGGTGCCACGCGCCGCCGCGCACCATCGTGGCGATCGACTTGTGGTCGTGCCCGATCTCGTGGGTCTGGGCGGTGGTGAAGAACCCGGCGAGGTCCTCGATGAAGCGCAACGGATCCATGGCACCGACCCTGCGCACGACCGGTCCCCCAGGCACCCGCAGGTGGCGGCGACGGTGGAGGAGCACGACGTACGCCGGCCGGTGGATGGTTCGTGGCCCCGCACGGCTCGCGGTGGCGGCGCTGCGCGTCGTACTTCCCTCGGCGACACGCCACCCACCACGGGGTGCACGGCATGGGAGGTGGCGGTTCACCGGCATACCTTGATGAAGCGGCCCACGAGCCGCACGAGCCCGCCCCGGGGAGCCGTGTGACACGCTGCGGAGCATGAACGAACTCAGGCTCGGGCCGATGCTGCGCCACGTCGACGAGGCGAGCGCGAGCGTGTGGGTGGAGACCGGGTCGGCGGGCACGGTGACGGTCACGGCGGGCGAGGTCACGGCGAGCGCGCGGACGTTCGGGGTGCACGGGCACCACTACGCGATGGTGTGCGTCGACGGCCTGGCGCCGGGCTCCAAGACCCCCTACGTCGTGACGATCGACGGGGAGCACGTGTGGCCCCCGGCCGACTCGCCCTACCCGCCCTCGATGATCCCGACGCTCGACCACGTCAAGCCGCTGCGCCTGGCCTTCGGGTCGTGCCGGACGTCGGTGAGCCACGACCGGGCCGGCAACGAGACCCACGGCGTGGATGCGCTGCGGGCCTACGCGCTGCGCATGGCGGGCGTCACCGACAACACGCACCCCGACGACCCCGACCCGGACGGCGAGGTGCGCTGGCCGGACCTGCTGCTCTTCCTCGGCGACCAGGTCTACGCCGACGAGACCACCGACGAGATGGCGGCGTTCATCGCGTCGCGCCGCGACATCGAGCAGCCCCCCTGGACCGAGCTGCAGGACTACGAGGAGTACGCCCACCTCTACTGCCTGGCCTGGTCCGACCCCGCCAACCGCTGGCTGCTCTCGACGGTGCCGACGGCGATGATCTTCGACGACCACGACATCCGCGACGACTGGAACACCTCGCGCGCCTGGAAGGACGAGATGGAGGCCACCAGCTGGTGGCACGGCCGGATCGTCGCCGGGCTCGCCTCCTACTGGGTCCACCAGCACCTCGGCAACCTGAGCCCCGACGAGCGGGCCGACGACGAGGTCTGGCAGCAGATCTGCACCCACGAGGGGCCCGAGGAGCTTGACGCCGGCGCCCTGCTCGACGCGTTCGCCGAGCGCGCCGACCAGGAGCCGGCCTCCTACCGCTGGAGCTTCGCGCGCGACTTCGGCACCCAGGCCCGCCTGGTGGTCGTCGACTCACGCGCCGCGCGGGTCCTCGACCCCGAGCAGCGCAGCCTCCTCGACGACGGGGAGCTCACCTGGCTCGACGGCCAGCTGCGGGGCGGCTTCGACCACCTGCTCGTCGGGACGTCGTTGCCCTTCCTGCTCGCGCCGGGGCTGCACCACGTCGAGGCCTTCAGCGAGGCGTTGGCCGGCGGCGCCTGGGGCAGACGGCTGGCCGACCGCGGCGAGAAGATCCGCCAGGCCGCCGACCTCGAGCACTGGGCGGCGTTCCAGCACGCCTTCCAGACGGTGAGCGAGATGGTCCTGGAGGTGGCCCGGGGCACCCGGGGCGCGGCCCCGGACACGGTCACCTTCCTCTCCGGGGACGTCCACCACAGCTATGTCTCCGAGGCCCGTCCCACCCGGCGGGCGGGGCGAGGCCAGGAGCCTGTCCAGAGCCGGATCATCCAGGCGGTCTGCTCCCCGATCCGCAACCCGCTGTCTCGCAAGTGGCGCTTCGCGACGGCGTTCCTCTCCTACGGTGTCGCCGGTCCGGTGGGTCACGTGGTGGCCCTCTCGGCCAAGGTGCCCACCGCACCCCTGACCTGGAGCCTGCTCAAGGGCCCGTGGTTCGACAACAACCTCGCGACCCTCGAGGTCACCGGCCGAGGACTGCGGATGTGGTGGGCCAAGGGATCGGTCGACGGCGACGACCACCAGCACCCGCGGCTCGTCACCGTCGCGGACCTCACCGTCGGCTGACACCCGCTGGACCTAGGGTGGCCGCCGTGACCACGCTCGTCCTCGCCTCCGCGTCCCCCGCCCGCCTCGCCACCCTGCGCAGCGCCGGGATCGAGCCGGTGGTGATCGTGTCCGGGGTGGACGAGTCCCAGCTCGAGGGGCTGCCGCCGGCCGAGCTCGCGCTCCAGCTGGCCGGGCTCAAGTGTGCGGCGGTGGCCGGCCGCGACGACCTCCCCGGCGACGCCGTGGTCCTCGGCTGCGACTCGGTCCTCGAGCTCGACGGGCAGGCGCTGGGCAAGCCCGCCGACGCCGCCGACGCCGTACGCCGGTGGGAGGCGATGCGGGGCCGTTCCGGCGTCCTGCACACGGGGCACAGCCTGCGCGACGTCCCCTCGGGCCGGGTGGTCGCGGCCTCGGCGGCGACGACCGTGCACTTCGCCGACGTGACCGACGAGGAGATCCGCGCCTACGTCGCGACGGGCGAGCCGCTGTGGGTCGCCGGCGCGTTCACCGTCGACGGGCTCGGCGGCGCCTTCGTGACGGGCATCGAGGGCGACTTCCACAACGTGGTGGGTGTCAGCCTGCCCCTGGTGCGCACGCTGCTCGCCGACCTCGGCAGGTCCTGGACCGGACTCTGGCGAATCGGTGCTGCTTGAGCCGATCTTGCGGAAAGATGGGGCAAGCACCGGGCCGTCCTTGAGGGGCACCCCACAGGCTGGGGGCCCCAGGATCCGAGGACCGGAGAGGTTTGCGCGTGAACGACAACACGAACGGGCCGATCGCAGGCCGTGCACCCCAGTCTGCTGACGTCGCCCCCGTCGTCGGCGACGGCTACGTGCGCGTGCCCGACCCCACCCTCGCCGCCTACGAGAGCAGCTTCCTCGACGCGGTCGGCGACCTGCCGACCTACCGACCCAGCGTGGGCTGTGTCATCCCGGCCTACAACGAGGCCGAGACCATCTCGGGTGTCCTGGACTCACTCCTGCAGCAGACCCGCCTGCCCGACACGATCCACCTGATCGTCAACAACACCAGCGACGAGTCCGTCGAGATCGCCAGCCACTACGCGGGCCCCCACACCCGCATGTCGGCCGACGGCGAGCAGAGCACGATCATCTACGTCCACGACATCGGCAAGAACCCCGACAAGAAGGTCGGGGCCCTCAACTACGGCTACTCGCTGGTCGAGCACATGGACTACCTGCTCGGCGTGGACGGCGACACCACGCCCGAGCCCGACGCGATCCAGCACCTGGTCGACGAGATCGCGAGCGACGACCGCATCGGCGGCATCTCGGCCATCTACTCCATCGACGACAGCGCCCTGGACGGCCCGATGGCGAAGTTCCTCATCGCCGGCCAGCGCGCGCAGTTCTCCGCGTTCAACATGCAGAACCTCCTCAAGGGCCGCAACATGGCGGTCCTCGGGGGCCAGTTCTCCATCTTCTCCACCCAGGCCCTGCGCGACGTCATGCGCGACAGCCACCAGCGCACCCCGTGGGTCAAGGACTCCGAGGTCGAGGACTCGCTGCTGTCGCTGCAGATCAAGAGCGCCGGCTACCTCACCAAGATCAGCGCCCGGGCGCGCGCCCACGTCGGCGGCATGACCACGCTGCGCTCCCTCGACGCCCAGCAGGTCAAGTGGAACTTCGGCGCCATCGACCTGATGTGGCCCGGTCAGCGCGGCGACACCAAGGGACAGCCGCTGCACCCCAACCTGCGGCTGCGCTGGTTCGAGCACATGTCGATGGTCGTCAACATCGTCACCCGGCTGATGTTCGTGCTGCTCCTCGCCGGGTCGCTCTCGATCAGCGCCTTCGTGTTCAGCCCGCTGTGGCTCATCCCCCCGACCGCCGCGATCCTGCTCAACTGGCGCGTCGCGCGCTCGATGGAGTTCGCCAACCGGCGCGACTACCTCTTCGCGATGCTGCTGGCCCCGGCCGAGGTCTACATGTGGATCCGCATGGGCCACTTCGTGCGTGCGTGGTTGAAGTTCTTCAGCAAGCAGCAGACCGACAACTGGGCCGCCCAGGCCAAGGCGGAGCGGGGCAAGGGCACCGCCTGGCTCTACCCGTTCGTCGCCCTCGCCGTCGTCTTCGTCGCGGCCGGCTTCGCCTGGGTGCAGCTGCCGATCGACCTCCAGTCCGACATCCTCATGTACGGGTGGCCCGTCCTGGGCGTCATCACGGTGCTGCAGACTGCGTGGATGCTCATCAAGGGAAGCAAGCGCTACAAGGGATTCAAGGCATGACGACGACACTGCGACGCGGCCCGCGGGCCGCGCTCCTCACCCTGACCCTGTCCCTCGCCCTCTCCGGCTGCTCGCTGCTCAGCGGCACCGGCGCGAGCAGCGAGGCGCCGGCCAGCGCGACCCCGACGCCGACGGCGACCGAGACGCCGTACGACTCGCAGTTCACCCGCGACGGCACCTTCCAGTCGCACATCGACATCGACGGTGTCGACTTCGTCTACACGCTCTACCCGACCAAGTCGACGCCGCGCACCAACGAGTGGTACCCGCGCGGCAACAAGTTCTTCTCGTTCACCTTCCAGGCCTACGACCTCGACCGCGGCCTGCGCGACCGCTACAAGACCAAGCGCAAGGTCTACCTCGAGCGGATCAAGGTCACCTCGATCACCAAGACCGCCAAGGGGCGCGGCGACAGCCGGCCCTACAGCCTCGATGCCGAGGCCCGCCGCATCACCTTCGACCCCGAGCCGCTCACGACCCGCTACGGCATGATCATCACCTCGCCGAAGGGCGCCTTCGAGCTCCGCAACCAACGGATCCGGCCGATGAGCGCCAACACCCGTGGGGTGGACCTGATGTTCACCGCCCGCGTGTGGGTGGAGAAGCGGGCCGGCAGCGGACGCTTCACCAGGCGCGAGATCAAGCAGACCGTGCCGATCGCGATCTTCGAGTCGAAGAAGCCGACCCAGGTCGCCTCGATCCCGGTCAACGCCAACTGACCGGGGTCGCTGCGGGCCCGGCCGGGACCCGGCCGGTTCAGCCCTCGGCGAGCCGGTAGCCGACGCCGCGCACGGTCTCGATGAAGCGCGGCGTCGCGCCGTCGTCGCCGAGCTTGCGGCGCAGGCTGGTGATGTTGGTCTCGACGGCGCGCTTGTCGGCCTCGTTGACGAAGTACGACGTGACGTACTGCTGGCCGCGCATGGTGAGCACCAGGTCGGCCTTGCTGCGCACGCGACGACCGGTGCCCAGCAGTGAGGCGAGCAGGTCGAACTCGGCGCGCGTGAGGTCGACCGAGCCACCGCCGAGGCTCACGACGCCGCTCTCGGCGTTGAGCGCCAGGCCGTTGTGCCGCACCCAGCCACCCTCGCCCGGGGCCGCCACCGCGCCCTGAGCCACCGCCGGGACCTGTGGGGCCGGCTGGACCGGCTGGACGGACGCGCGGTGCGAGGGGGCCGCCTCCGGGGCGGCGGGCGGCTGCGGCGCCTGCGGCACGACAGGCGCCGGCACGTCCGGGACCTGCACCGGCTGCTGGTAGACGGGCTGGTGCACGGGCTGCTGCACGGGCGGCTGCACGGGGACCGGGGCCGGCTGGGGCGCGGAGCCCTGGAGCGGCTGGACCGGGACGCCGGCGGTGAGCTCGCGCGCTGCCTTGGCCGCCCAGGACTCCTCGGGCTCCGGGACCGGCACCGCGACGGGGGCGGGCGCCGCCTCGGCGTCGCCACGGCCGACCGGGGAGTCCTGGCGGTCGCGGGGTCGGCGCAGCATCGAGTCGGCCCGGGCCCGCAGCTCGCGCGGACGGAAGGGCTTGACGAGGTAGTCGTCGGCGCCGGCCTCGAAGCCCTGCACCACGTCGATCTCCTCGCCGAGCGAGGTGATGAAGATCAGGTAGGTGTTGCTGAACTCCCGCAGCCGCTTGGCCACGGCGAAGCCGTCCATGCCGGGCATGTTGACGTCCAGCGTCGTGATCAACGGGTTGTGGGCGCGGACCGCCTCGACACCGGCCATGCCGTCAGCGGCCACCACCGTGCTGAAACCCGACTGGGTGAGCACGATGTCGATCAGCTCCCGCACGTCCGGGTCGTCCTCGACGATGACCGCAGTCCACTCGTTCCCCACCATGCGCTCACCTTAACCAAACGACACGCCGCTCGTGGCTTTGGCACGAAGCCTGTTCACCAGCCGGAAGCAGCCGCCATCTCCAGCGTCTGCTCCACCCAGAACTCCCCGGCCCCCGGCCCGCCCTGGCACTCGCCGTCGCTCTCCCCCGGCGGCTTGACCCAGAGGTAGGCGTCGAGTGCGGACCCGTCCTGCACGACCTCGGGGTCGCGACCGAAGGCCCGGCCCGGGGGGTTGCACCACTCGTCGACCGACCCGCGGCCGTTGCGTCCGCTGTCGATCACGTAGTGCACCCCTCCGAGCAGCCCGCTGAGCTGCTCGGCGTAGGCCCGTTCGTCCTCGTCGGTCTGGTAGTTGGAGACGTTCGCCGCGAAGCCGCGCACCGACTCGACGCCGACCTCGCGCAACAGGTCGGCGAGGGCGAGCGGGTCGATCCAGTTCGAGTGCCCCCCGTCGACGTACGTCGTGACCCCGGCGGACCGCAACCGGTCGACGGCGTCGCGGATCAGCTGCACCCGCTCTTCGCGACGGTCGCACGCGAGCGCCGAGGCGAGGGCGTCGGGCTCGACGACCGCGACGGCGCCGGTCGCGGCGGTCGCGATCTCCTGCACCCACGGTCCGTACTGCCCCGCGGGCAGCCCGCCGGCGGAGAACCCGCCCGTGCAGTCCCGGTCCGGGATGCCGTAGACGACGAACACCGGGACCTGACCGACGGCCGCGGCCTCGCCCACGACCGCGGCGACCTTGGCCGCGACCTGGCCCGGTGGGAACTCCTCCGGCGTCAGCCAGATCCCCGACGGGGTCTCGGCGAGTCGCGAGAAGACCCGGGCGGCCTCGGTGTCACCGGTGCGCTCGGCGCGCAGGGCGGCGCGGGCGGCACGGGCGTCCGGGTCGGCGTAGGGCGCCCCGGCGTCGAAGGGGTTGCCCTCGGTCGGCGCCAGGGTCGAGGTGGCCGTGGGCGGGACCCCGGCGGCCGGCGCAGTGGTGTCACTGCCGCCGCACCCGGCGAGCAGGGCCGCCAGGGTCAGGGTGCCGGGAAGGAGCAGCAGGCGAGGGAGCTGGAGCACTCCCCCATCATGCCGTCACTCCACGGGCAGGCCGAGACCGCGGGCGATGAGCATGCGCTGCACCTCCGAGGTGCCCTCACCGATCTCGAGGACCTTGGCGTCGCGGTAGAAGCGCGCGACGGGGTATTCCTCCATGAAGCCGTAGCCGCCGAACACCTGGGTCGCGATCCGGGTGGCCGTCACGGCCGACTCCGTGCTGTAGAGCTTGGCGACCGACGCGGCCTGCTTGAAGTCCTTCATCGGTGCGCCGGAGTCCTTGAGCCAGGCGGCCCGGTAGGTGAGCAGGCGGCTCGCGTGGAGCATGGTCTCGAGGTCGGCGATCTGGAAGGCGACGCCCTGCTTGCGTCCGATGGGTCCGCCGAAGGTCTGGCGCTCCCCCGCGTAGGCCAGCGCCATGTCGAGGCAGGCCTGGATGCAGCCCACCGACAGCGCCGAGATCGCGACACGACCGTCGTCGAGGGTGGCGAGGAACTGCGCGTAGCCGCGTCCTTCGGCGCCGAGCAGGTGGTCGGCCGGGACCCGGGCGTCCTCGAAGGACAGCGGGTGGGTGTCGGAGGCGTGCCAGCCGAGCTTGTCGTAGGCCTTCTCGGCGGTGAAGCCGGGCGTGCCGGCGGGCAGCATGATCACCGAGATCGCCGGCTTGCCGTCCTCCCGCGTGCCGGTGCGGGCGGTGACGTTGACCAGGCTGGTGATGTCGGAGCCCGAGTTGGTGATGAACTGCTTGGCGCCGTTGACGACCCACTCGCCGTCGTGGAGCTCGGCCTTGGTGCGCGTGGCGCCGGCGTCCGAGCCGGCGCCCGGCTCGGTCAGGCCGAACCCCGCGAGCTTGTCACCGGCCACCAGCTCCGGCAGCCAGCGCTCCTTCTGCTCGGCGGTGCCGTAGGTGAGGATCGGGTTGATGCCCAGGCCCACGCCGGCCTGCAGCGTGATGCCCATCGACTGGTCGACGCGGCCGATCTCCTCGATGGCCACGCACAGGCTGGTGAAGTCGCCGTCCTCGCCCGCGCCGCCGTACTCCTCCGGGGCGGTGAGCCCGAAGAGGCCCAGCTTGCCCATCTGGTGCACCACGTCGACCGGGAAGTGGTGGTCGCGGTCCCACTGCGCGGCGTGCGGCGCGATCTCCGCCTCCGCGAACTCGCGGACGCTGCGGCGGAACTCCTCGTGCTCTCGGCTCAGGTCAAAGCTCATGGAGGCCATGCTAGCCGCGTGGTTAGCGTTTGTTAACCATGTCGGGCTCGCGGCCGCTCCCGCTCCGTGCCGGTCAGTCGCAGTTGTCGCACAGCCCGGTCGCCGGGATGGCCATGAAGCAGCGCTCGCACACCGTGACCGGACGGTCCGAGGCGGCGATCCGCGGCTTGAGGACCGGCTTGGCGGTCTTCGCCGCGGCGGCTGCGCGTGGGGTGCGGGCCCGCTTGCTCAGCGGCTCGGGCACCGCCGCCGGCTCGCCCCCGTCGGCGGGGGCCGAGCCGGCCCAGCGGTAGCACTCGAGCCGGGCGGCGGCGGCATGCATCTCGCGCTTGACCGGCTCGAGGATCGGCAGCCGGTCATCGACGCGCAGCACGTCGTCGTAGGCCTCGCCGACCCACCCGGTGTGCGGGTCGACCACGAGGGCGGTGAGCGGCGGCTCGCCGTTGCGGCGGCACAGGTGCGCCACCGGCAGCAGCACCTTGCCCAGCCACGCCGTCGCCGGTCGGCTGGTGCGGATCCCGCTGGAGTCCTGGACCTGCTCGGCGAGGTCGGCCGTGGTGAGCACCCCGTGGTAGTCGAAGGCCACCGTGCCGAGCACGTCGTAGGCCTCCGTGACCCAGGCCTCGAGGGCGATCGCCTCGGAGGTCGGGATGCCGGACGGTTCGCGCCAGAAGCCCTGTCGTTGTGCCACCGGCCGAGCATAGGCACATCCCGGCCGGGTCGACGCCGGGACGGTCGGCGATTCCACCTACAGGACCCCGGCGTCCGCCCGGGTCACGGAGCGATAACCTGCCCCGCGAGGTCAATGCGTGGCGAGTGCCGCGTCGTCTGCTCGAACAGGAGTGTCAGGGTGCCGGAGATCAAGCCGTTGCAGAAGGTTCTCGTCGCCAACCGCGGCGAGATCGCCGTCCGGGTCATCCGGGCGTGCAAGGACGCCGGCATCGGCAGCGTCGCTGTCTACGCCGACCCCGACCGCGACGCGCAGTTCGTCCGACTGGCCGACGAGGCGCACTCGCTCGGCGGAGCGACGCCGGCCGAGTCCTACCTCGACATCGAGAAGATCATCAAGATCGCCGCCGACACCGGCTCTGACTCCGTGCACCCCGGCTACGGCTTCCTCGCCGAGAACGCCGGCTTCGCCCAGGCCGTCATCGACGCCGGACTCGTCTGGATCGGCCCCCCGCCCGCGGCCATCGAGAGCCTCGGCGACAAGGCCAAGGCCAAGCAGATCGCCCAGAAGGCCAACGCTCCCCTGGCCCCGGGCCTCAAGGACGCGGTCAAGGACGCCGACGAGATCGTCGAGTTCGCCAAGGCCAACGGCCTGCCGGTCGCGATCAAGGCCGTCTTCGGCGGCGGCGGCCGTGGTCTCAAGGTGGCCCACACGATCGAGGAGATCCCCGAGCTCTACGAGTCGGCGGTCCGTGAGGCCATCGGCGCGTTCGGTCGCGGCGAGTGCCTGGTCGAGAAGTTCCTCCACAAGCCCCGCCACGTCGAGACCCAGTGCCTCGCCGACCAGCACGGCAACGTCGTGGTCGTCTCGACCCGGGACTGCTCGCTGCAGCGTCGCCACCAGAAGCTGGTCGAGGAGGCGCCCGCGCCGTTCCTGACCGAGGACCAGGTCACCCGGCTCTACGAGTCGTCCAAGGCCATCCTCCGCGAGGCCGGCTACGTCGGCGCCGGCACCTGCGAGTTCCTCGTCGCGGCCGACGGCACCATCTCCTTCCTCGAGGTCAACACCCGCCTCCAGGTGGAGCACTGCGTGTCCGAGGAGGTCACCGGGATCGACCTGGTCCGCGAGATGTTCCGCATCGCGGCCGGCGAGGAGCTCGGCTTCGGCGACCCCGAGGTCCGCGGCCACTCCATCGAGTTCCGCATCAACGCCGAGGACGGCGGCCGCAACTTCATGCCGGCCCCCGGGACCCTGTCGGCCTGGTCCCCGCCGGGCGGCCCGGGCGTGCGCCTCGACGGCGGCTACGAGAACGGCGAGACCATCCCCGGCTCGTTCGACTCGCTCATCGCCAAGCTCATCGTCACCGGCCGCGACCGCACCCAGGCGCTGGAGCGCTCGCGCCGCGCCCTCGACGAGTTCGTCGTCGACGGCATGCCGACCGTCATCCCCTTCCACCGCACCGTGGTGAGCGACCCGGCCTTCGTCGGCGCCTCGACCCCGACGGGCGAGGGCGAGTTCACCGTCTACACGACCTGGATCGAGACCGACTTCGACAACCAGATCACCCCCTACGGCGGCGAGTCCGCCGAGGCCGACGAGCCCGCCGAGACCCAGACGGTCGTCGTCGAGGTCGGCGGACGTCGCCTCGAGGTGGTCATCCCGGCCGGACTGGGTGGCCTGTCCGCCGGTGGCGGTGGCGCCAAGAAGCCCAGGAGCGCTGCCCGCAAGAAGGCCGGGGCGGCCGCGAGCGGCGACTCGGTGACCAGTCCGATGCAGGGCACGATCGTCAAGATCGCCGTCGAGGAGGGCCAGGAGGTCGCCGAGGGCGACGTCGTGGTCGTGCTCGAGGCGATGAAGATGGAGCAGCCCCTCAAGGCCCACAAGGCCGGCACCGTCACGGGTCTCCAGGCCGAGGTCGGCGCCACCGTGACCAACGGGGCCGTCATCTGTGAGATCAAGGACTGACCCCACCGGACAGGCCGTCCTGGCCGGGGTGGTCACGGCCGTCGTCGGCTTCACGTCGTCGTTCGCGGTCCTCCTCACCGGCCTGAGTGCCGTGGGCGCCTCCCCCGCGGAGGCGGCCTCCGGCCTCTTCGTCTGCTGCCTCACGATGGGGCTCGGGTGCGTGCTGTTCTCGCTGCGCACCCGCATCCCGGTGACGCTCGCCTGGTCGACGCCCGGGGCCGCCCTGCTGGCGGGCGCCGTGGCCCCCGACGGCGGTTACGCGAGCGCCGTGGGCGCCTTCGTGGTGGCGGGGCTGCTCTACGTGCTCACCGGCCTGTTCTCACCCCTGTCCCGGCTCGTGCGCGCGATCCCGCTGCCGCTGGCCAACGCGATGCTCGCCGGCGTGCTGCTGGTCCTGTGCGTCGCACCGTTCCTTGCTCTCGTCGAGGAGCCCGCCGCCATCGGGCCGGTCCTGCTGACCTGGCTGGTGCTGGCGCGGGTCGCCCCGCGATGGGCCGTGCCGGGAGCCTTCGCCGCAGCGGTCGTCGTCATCGTGGCCACCGGGTCGCTCGCGGCCGTCGACCCCGCCGACGTGGTGCCCCGGCTGACCTGGACCACACCCGGCTTCGACCTCGCGACCGTGCTGGCCATCGGGGTGCCGCTCTACCTCGTCACGATGACCAGCCAGAACATCCCGGGCGCGGCGGTCCTCGCCTCCTTCGGCTACGACGCACCGTTGCGCCCGGCGCTGCTCTACAGCGGGGCCGCCACCGTCGCGACGGCCGGGCTCGGGGGCTACTCGATCAACCTCGCCGCGATCTCCGCCGCCCTGGCCGCCGGCCCGGGCGCCCACCCCGACCCGGCGCGGCGGTGGGTGGCGGGCGTGTCGACAGGTGCGACGTACCTCGCCATCGGGCCGCTCGCGGCCGCCGTCGCCGCCGTCGCCGTGGCCGCCCCCGCAGGTCTGATCGCCGCCGTGGCCGGTGTCGCCCTGCTCGGCACGTTCGGTGCGGCCGCGTCGTCAGCGCTCCGCGACGAGTCGCACCGGGAGGCGGCCGCCCTCACCTTCGTCGTCGCAGCGTCCGGGGTCGCCGTCGCGGGCGTCGGCGCCGCGTTCTGGTCACTGCTGGCGGGCGGTCTCTACCTGCTGGTGATGAGTCACCGCCGCCCCGCCCCGTAGCCTCGGCCCGTGGACCAGCCCCGAGCACTGCGCGAGCCCAGCCAGCGCGTGAGCACCCGCGCCCGCCTGATGTGGCAGCTGACGAACCTCGTCGAGTCCGTCATCACCTTCGTGGTCGTGGCCGCGGCGATCGCGCTCTGGGACCGCGTGGACCTGCGCTGGTGGATGGTCGCCATCGGCGTCGTCAACGTGGTCGTCTCCGTGGCGGTCGTGCCCCAGTGGCGCTACCGGGTGCACCGGTGGGAGGTCTCCGAGACCGCCGTCTACACCCAGACCGGCTGGTGGGCCCGTGAGCGCCGGATCGCTCCCATGTCGCGCATCCAGACCGTCGACTACGCCGAGACCGCCGTCGCCCGGCTCTTCGGGCTCGCCACCGTCACCGTCACCACCGCGTCCGCCGCCGGGGCGCTGCAGATCGTGGGGCTCGACCAGGAGCGCGCCCGGCGGCTCGTGGACGAGCTGACCCTCAAGGCCGACGCCGTCGAGGGCGACGCCACGTGAGCGAGCCCGGGGCCGAGCCCGAGCCCGGGGCCGAGCCCGAGCCCGAGTCCGAGGCCGAGTGGCAGCGCCTCGACCCTCGGATGATGCTGGTGCACCCGGTGCGCGAGGTGATCCGCTTCCTGCCGCCGCTGGTGGGGGTCTTCATCGCCGGCCAGGCCTCCGGCCGGTTCGGCGGGTGGCAGGTCCTCGGGGTGCTCGTACCGGTGGCGCTGGGGCTGCTGCGCTACCTCACGACCAGCTTCCGGCTCACCCCCGGCCGGGTCGAGCTGCGGCGCGGGCTGCTCAACCGTCACGTGCTGTCGGCGCCCCTGGACCGGGTGCGCACCGTCGACCTCACCGCCTCCCTGATCCACCGCGTCCTCGGGCTCACGACCCTGCGCATCGGCACCGGCACCAGCACGGCCGGCGAGGACGACGACCTCGACCTCGACGGCTTGCCCGTCGAGCGCGCCCACGCGCTGCGCACGGCCCTGCTCGGCGCCGTCGCCCCCACGTCGTACGACGACCCGCTGGCGCCCGGGGACGTCGCGGCGCCGCCGCCCCCCGTCGTCAGCCTCGACCTCGCCTGGGCCCGCCTGGCGCCGCTGACCAGCAGCGGTGTGGTCGTCGCGGTCGGCCTGCTCGGCGCCGGCAGCCAGGTGCTCAGCGGTCTCGACCTCCTCGACGACCTCGACCCCGGGTCGTGGTCGGTGGGGGTGCCCGGGTGGGCCCTGGTGGTCGCGGTGGCGATCGCCTTCGGGGTGCTCGTCAGCGCCATCTCGGTCGCGGGCTACCTGGTGACCAACTGGGGCTTCGAGCTCTCCCGCAGCCGCGGAGCCTGGCACCTGCGTCGCGGGCTCCTGACCACCCGTGAGACCAGCATCGACGAGGTGCGGGTCGCGGGGGTCAGCGTGCACGAGCCGGTCGGGCTCCGGCTCGCCGGCGGCGCCCGCCTGTCCGCCATCGTCACCGGCCTCAGCACCGGTGAGTCCGGCAGCGCCGTCCTCGTGCCGCCCGCCCCGCGCGACGTCGTGACCCGGGTGGCCGGGGTCGTCCTGGGCACGCCTGCCGTGGTGCCGGCGCGGCTGGTCCCGCACGGGCCAGCCGCCCGTCGTCGCCGCTACGTGCGCGGCGTCGGGCCGGCCGTCGCACTCGTCCTCGTCGTGGCACTGGCGGTGACGCTGGGCGATGCACCCTGGTGGGTGCTCGTCCCCGCGGTGGCCGTGCTCCCCGTCGCCGCGCTCGTCTCCGCCGACCGGGCCGCCGCGCTGGGTCACGCGCTCGTCGAGGGCCACGTCGTGTCCCGCGCGGGCAGCATCGGCCGCCGCCGCGACCACCTGGCCGTCGAGGACGTCATCGGGTGGGGCTTCCGGGCCACGTGGTTCCAGCGCCGCGTCGGTCTGACCTCGCTGGTGGCCACCACCGCCGGCGGCCGGCAGTCCGTCACCGTGCAGGACGTCCCGGAGGCGCTCGGCGTCGCCCTGGCCGCCGACGCCCTGCCCCACGTCGTACGCCAGTTCCTGGTGTGAGTCGTCGAGTGACGCCGATGGCAGGTTCTGGGACCCCTGGACCATGCTCCTGGCGTCACTCGACGCCAACGGCGCGCGAGGTGCCCGCAGGCGGTGCGGCACAATGACGCCCGTGCGTGCGCAGGTCATCGTCCTGGCCGGCCCTTCGGGTGCCGGCAAGTCCCGGCTCGCGGAGCGTCTCGGGCTGCCGGTCCTGCGCCTCGACGACTTCTACAAGTCGGGCAGCGACGCCACGCTCCCCCGGATCGCCTCCGGGGCCAACGCCGGCCTGGTCGACTGGGACCACCCCGGCTCCTGGCTGCAGGACGACGCCGTGGCCGCGCTGGAGTCGCTCTGCGCGACCGGGCGCGCGGAGGTGCCGGTCTACGACATCGCCCACGACGGCCGCTGCGGCACGCAGGTCCTCGAGGTGGGGAGCGCGCGGCTCTTCGTCGCGGAGGGCATCTTCGCCCAGGAGGTGGTGCCCCGCTGCCGCGACGAGGGCTGGCTCGCGGAGGCCCTCTGCGTGCGTCAGCACCCGGTGGTGACCTTCTGGCGCCGCCTCGAGCGAGACCTGCGCGAGCACCGCAAGCCCCCGCTCGTGCTCGTACGCCGGGGGCTCGCCCTGCTGCGCGACCAGCGGCGCGTCGTGGCCCACGCGGTGGCGCTCGGCTGTCGTCCGGTCTCCCCGCACGACGCGTGGGACGCCCTGCAGCACCTCCTCGAGCAGTCGCGTCGATGAGCCAGGCGCGACGGGAGCCGGCACACGTGCTGCGCGGCGGCCTGCGCCAGCCCGACCGGCGCTCGTGCGGTGCGAGCGTGCTGGTGGCGGCCCGGATGCTGGCCGACCCGGCGTACGCCTCGAGCCTCGCCCCCGAGCCCGCCGCCGCCTTCGCCCGCGAGACGCTGGACCTGCACCGCCGGGTCACGCGCGCCCGGGACGCGGCCGGGCGCCTGCAGCCGCCGTGGCCGCGCGCGATCGGCACACCCCCGTGGGCCGTGGCCCGCCACCTCGCGGCCCTCACCGAGGTGGCCTACACGACCCGACTGGTCCGCCTCGGGATGGGCGCCGAGCCCGACCGCGTGCGCCGCGCCCTCGCCCGTCGTCACCCGGTCGCGCTCTACGTCGGGGACCGGTGGCTGCCGCGCCACGTGGTGCTCGTGGTGGGGGGCGACGAGCAGCACTGGCAGGTCTACGAGCCGGCGTCCGGCCAGGTGCTCGACGTCCCCCTGGCCCGCGTCCGGGCAGGTGCCGCGGCGCTGGCCGGGTGGGACCGGCCCTGGTTCGTCGTGGCCCCCGCGTGAGCGGCTTCAGCCCTCCAGGGCGGCGTAGCCCGGCTTGATGATGGTGTCGATGATCGCCAGCCGCTCGTCGAAGGGCAGGAACGCCGACTTCATCGCGTTGATGGTGAACCACCTGAGGTCGGCGAGCGTGTAGCCGAACGCCTCGACCAGCGCGTGCATCTCCGAGGTCATCGAGGTCTGGCTCATCAGCCGGTTGTCGGTGTTGACCGTGACCCGGAAGCGCAGGTCGGTGAGCAGCCCGATCGGGTGCTCGGCGATCGAGGCGGCGGCGCCGGTCTGGATGTTGGAGGCGGGGCACATCTCGAGCGGGATCCGCATGTCTCGCACGTAGGCCGCCAGTCGTCCCAGCGTGACCGTCCCGTCGTCGTCGACGGTGATGTCGTCGACGATCCGCACCCCGTGGCCGAGACGGTCGGCCCCGCACCACTGGATCGCCTCCCAGATCGACGGCAGCCCGAAGGCCTCCCCCGCATGGATGGTGAAGTGCGCGTTCTCCCGCTGGAGGTACTCGAACGCGTCGAGGTGACGGGTCGGCGGGTGGCCGGCCTCGGCCCCGGCGATGTCGAAGCCCGCGACGCCCCGGTCGCGCCAGGCGATCGCGAGCTCGGCGATCTCCCGGGAGCGGGCCTGGTGACGCATGGCGGTCAGCAGCTGTCGTACGACGATCCGTCCGCCCGCCGCCGCGACGCCTGCGTCGAAGCCCTCCTGCACGGCGGCGACGACCTCGTGGAGGGTCAGCCCGCCCTCGACGTGCTGCTCGGGGGCGTAGCGGACCTCGGCGTAGACCACCCCGTCGGCGACCAGGTCCTCGACGCACTCGCGCGCCACGCGGGTGAGGGCCGGGCCGTGCTGCATGACGGCCACGGTGTGGTCGAAGGTCTCGAGGTAGCGCACCAGCGAGCCCGAGTCGGCCGACTCCGAGAACCATCGCCCCAGCGAGTCGGCGTCCGTTGCCGGCAGCTCGTGGCCGACCTCGGCCGCGAGCTCGATGATCGTGGCCGGGCGCAGCCCCCCGTCGAGGTGGTCGTGCAGGAGCACCTTGGGCGCCTGACGGACCTGGTCTCGGGTGGGGGAGGTAAGTTCCGCAGGTGTGACGCTCATGTCGTCATCCAACCATCCCCCGATCACCGGGCCCGAACCCCCGGACACTGCCGCAGGAGGCCCCCCGATGCGTGACTTCACCAGCCTTGACGAGATCACCGCCGCCGTCGGCGAGGAGCTGGGCACCAGCGAGTGGCTCACGATCGACCAGGAGCGGGTCGACACGTTCGCCGACGCGACCGGCGACCACCAGTGGATCCACGTCGACGTCGAGCGCGCCAAGGACGGCCCCTTCGGCGGCACGATCGCCCACGGCTTCCTCACCCTGTCGCTCGTGCCCTTCCTCGGCAGCTCCGTCTTCGCGTTGAACACCCCCGGCGCCAAGCTCAACTACGGCGTCAACAAGGTCCGCTTCCCCAGCCCGGTGCTCGTCGGCAGCCGCGTGCGCGTGACCGTCACCCTGGGTGACGTGGCCGACGTGCCCGCCGGCAAGCAGCTCACCCTCAAGCACGTCATCGAGATCGAGGGCGGCGCCAAGCCGGCCTGCGTCGCCGAGTCGGTCGTGCTGCTCCTCGAGGGCTGAGGGTCACGCAGATCACCCTCCTGGGGCCCCTTTCGGCTCGAAGGGCGCCCCGTCGCCTGGAACAATGGAGCCATGGCGACCCTCGAGACCCGCAGCGCATCCACCCCGGCCGTCCCCCAGGCACGGTCCCACGTCGAGCCTCCCCTCCCGCCCCTGGAGCAGACCCGCGACCTCGGTTGGCTGGTCACGCTCCTGGGTGCCCTCGGTGCGCTCCTCGGCTCCTGGACGCTCTTCTCCACCGACGGCTCCGAGGGCATGTGGGCGGGCTACTGGGTCTCGACGTTCGGCACCTCCGCCCTCCTGGGCCTGGCGTGGCTGCGCACGACCCTGCCCACCGCCCCGGGCGTCGTCCTCACCGCGGGCTCGGGCCTGGTCCTCACCCTCGTCGGCGCGGTGCGCGACTACCCCACCACCATCACCGTCGTGATGGTCGCCGGCGGGGTCCTCATCACGATCGGCGCCGTGCTCCAGTCCGTCCGCCGCCGCTGACCGTCCCCAGCCCCACCCGCCTCAGGACACCCGGTCGATGACCAGCGCCTGAGGCTCGTACGACGACCCGTCCCCGTCGATGTCGAAGCCACCGTCGAGCGAGGCGAGGGCGCGGTCGAAGCGGTCGGGCTCGTCGGTGAGCAGCGTGAAGAGCGGGGCGCCCTCGGTGACCCGGTCCCCGGGGCGGGCGTGCCAGACGACGCCGGCGCCGGCCTGCACGGGGTCCTCCTTGCGGGCGCGGCCGGCGCCGAGGCGCCAGGCGGCCAGGCCCACGGCCATCGCGTCGAGGCGGGTGAGGACGCCGGAGGCGGCGGCGGTCACGACGTGGGACTCGCGGGCCTGGGGCAGCGGCGCGTCGGGGTCGCCGCCCTGGGCGCGGATCATCGCCTTCCACGCATCCATCGCGGAGCCGTCGGCCAGCTTGTCGGCGGGGTCGATGTCGGTGCGGCCGGCTCCGGCGAGCATCTCGCGGGCCAGGGCCAGGGTCAGCTCGATGACGTCGGCCGGACCTCCTCCCGCGAGGACCTCGACGGACTCGGCGACCTCGATGCCGTTGCCGGCGGTCCGGCCGAGGGGGGTGCTCATGTCGGTGAGCAGCGCCACGGTGTGGACGCCGGCGTCCTTGCCGAGGGCGACCATGACCTCGGCGAGCTCGCGGGCGTCGGCGAGGTCCTTCATGAAGGCGCCGGTGCCGACCTTGACGTCGAGCACCAGCGAGCCGGTGCCCTCGGCGATCTTCTTGCTCATGATGGAGGAGGCGATCAGCGGGATCGCCTCGACGGTGCCGGTGACGTCGCGCAGGGCGTAGAGCTTCTTGTCGGCCGGGGCGAGCCCGTCGCCGGCGGCGCAGATGACGGCACCGACCGACTCGAGCTGGGCGAACATCTCCTCGTTGGACAGGGCAGCCCGCCAGCCGGGGATCGCCTCGAGCTTGTCGAGGGTGCCACCGGTGTGGCCCAGACCGCGCCCGGAGAGCTGCGGGACCGCGACACCGCACGCGGCGACGAGGGGCGCGAGCGGGAGCGTGATCTTGTCGCCGACACCGCCCGTGGAGTGCTTGTCGGCGGTGGGGCGCGACAGGGCGGAGAAGTCCATCCGCTCCCCCGACGCGATCATCGCGGCGGTCCACCGCGAGATCTCGCGGCGGTCCATGCCGTTGAGCAGGATGGCCATCGCCAGCGAGGACATCTGCTCGTCGGCGACGGCGCCCCGGGTGTAGGCGTCGATCACCCAGTCGATCTGGCTGTCGGTGAGGGAGCCACCTCCACGCTTGGCGATGATGACCTCGACGGCGTCATGCTGAGACATGCCCCGACCCTAAGGCTCCCCACCCGGCGCCGGTGACGCGGACCCGTCGGATCCCGTCGCGATCCCGTCGGGATGCCCTCAGCTCGCGCCCACCGGCACCGAGCCGTAGCCGCGCAGGACGAACGTGCCACGGCTCTCGGGCTCGCCCGCCAGCCTCAGCCCCGGGTGCGCCTCGAAGAGCACCGCCACCGACTCGGCCAGCTCCATCCGCGCGAGCGGGGCGCCCAGGCAGAAGTGCACGCCGACCCCGAAGGCCAGGTGGGGGTTGGGGTCCCGGGCCACGTCGAAGTCGTCGGGTCGCTCGAAGACGGCCGGGTCGCGGTTGGCCGCGCCGAGCAGTGCGGCGATGCGCTGGCCCTCCTCGACCACGATCCCGCCCACCTCGACCGGCTCGGTGGCGGTCCGCTCGAAGAGCTGGAGGGCGGAGTCGAAGCGCAGCATCTCCTCCACGCAGGCGGGCACGTCGGGCCCGGGACGCAGCCCGCGACGCAGCATCGCGACCAGGCCGTTGCCGAAGACGTTGACCGAGGCCTCGTGGCCGGCGTTGAGCAGGAGCACGACCGCGGCGACGACCTCGTCGTCGCTGAGCTCGGTCGCGACCAGGTCGGAGAGCAGGTCGTCGGCGGGCGTGCGCCGGCGCTCGTCCGCGATCTCGCGGACCAGCCCGGCGAAGTCGGTGGCGGCCCGCACGGCGGCCTCGACGGTGGCCGGGGACGGGTCGGCCTCATACATGTGCACGATCGACTGCGACCAGTCCCGCAGGTCGGGGGCGTGCGAGCGGGGTACGCCGAGCAGGTCGGCGATCACCAGGACCGGGAGCGGCTCGGCATAGCCCGTGATCACGTCGAACCCGGCGGGGTCCACCTCGCCCAGCAGCTCGACGGCCAGCTCGCGCACCCGGGGCCGCAGCCGCTCGATGTGTCCGCGGGCGAAGGCCCGCGCCACCGGCCGCCGCAGCCGGGTGTGCTCGGGCGGCTCGTTCTCCATCATCTGGTTGCGGTGCAGCAGGTTGAAGGGCTCGAGCTGGTCGAGCGGCTCCTTGTCCTGCCACAGCCGTCCGAGCCGCCGGTCGCGCTGCACGGCGCTCACCGCCGCGTGGGTGAACGTGAGGTAGCGCTGCGTCGGCTCGTGCCAGGCCACCGCGTGCCGCTCCCGCTCCCGCGCGAAGTGCGGGTAGGGGTCGGCGACGACGTCGGGTGAGCTCAGGTCAAGCGAGGTCGTCGGGACCGAAGGCATCCGGCAGCACCTCATCCATCCGCTTCACGCCTGACACGGTCAGGAGCAACATGTCGGGGCCACCGTTCTCGAAGAGCAGCTGGCGGCAGCGCCCGCACGGCATCAGCACGGCCCCCGTGCCGTCGACGCACGCGAAGTGGGTCAGCCGGCCGCCGCCGGTGATGTGGAGCTGGCTGACCAGCCCGCACTCGGCACACAGCGCCACGCCGTACGCCGCGTTCTCGACGTTGCAGCCCGTCACCAGGCGGCCGTCGTCGACGAGCGCAGCGGCTCCGACGGGATAGCGCGAGTAGGGAGCGTAGGCGTGCGCCATGGCGGCGACCGCCTCGGCCTGGAGGGCCGGCCAGTCGAAGTCGTCGTGGGTCGTCATGGTGGCCGGGCCCTAGCCCGCGCTCCCCTTCCGATAGATCTGTCCGTCGGCTGCCGGCATCCGTAGTCGTTGGGACGCGAAGGCGAGCACGAGCAGCGTGATGATGTAGGGAGTCATGCGCGTGAAGTCGCTGGGCACCTCGTCGATCGCGAGGTAGAGCGCGCCGACGAGGGCGCCCATCCCCACGATGACCGCACCGGCGATGGCCTCACCCTTGCGGACCTGCCAGACCCCGAAGGCCAGGGCCAGCACGGCGATGGCGAGCAGCAGGGCGTGCACGGAGGTGCCGCCCTGGCGCAGGCCGAGCGTCTCGGTGTAGCCGAAGAGCGCCGATCCTCCGAGCAGCCCGCCGGGTCGCCAGTTGCCGAAGATCATCGCCGCGAGACCGATGTAGCCGCGTCCACCCGTCTGCCCGTCGCGGTAGTTGCTCGAGGCGACCATGGCCAGGAAGCCACCGGCGAGACCGGCGAGACCACCGGAGATCAGCACGGCGGCGAACTTGTAGCGCAGCACCTTGACGCCCAGCGACTCGGCTGCCGAGGGGCTCTCGCCCACCGAGCGCAGCCGCAGGCCGAAGGACGTGCGCCACAGGACGTAGTAGGTCACGACCAGCAGGAGCAGCGAGATCAGCACCAGCGAGGACAGGTTGGTCACGAGGGCACGCAGGACCGAGGCCAGGTCGGAGACCAGGAAGGTGCCCTGGTCCTCGATCTCCTTCAACCCGTCGCTGAGCGGACCGATGGTGATCTTCGGGACGTCGGGGATCTTGGGCGACTGGGTCTGACCGCCGCCCGGGAGGCCCACGAACGTCAGGGAGGCGAGGTACTGGACGGCACCGAGCGCGATGATGTTGATCGCGACACCGGAGATGATGTGGTCGACGCCGAAGATGACGGTGGCCGTCGCGTGGATGAGGCCGCCGAGCATCCCCATCAGGATGGCGCCGAGCACCGCGGCCCAGGCACCGTAGTGGTAACCGAAGTAGCCGGCCCCCCACGTGCCGAGGACCATCATCCCCTCGAGCCCGATGTTGACCACGCCCGCACGCTCGGACCACAGGCCACCGAGTCCGGCGAGCATGATCGGCATGGTGGCGATCAGGGTCGCGGCGATCGTGCCCGAGGAGGTCAGGTCGTCGGCGCCGGTGACGACGCGCAGCACCGACAGCAGCAGCAGCGCGCCGCCCAGGGCGATGGCCACCCACCACAGCCCGAGCTTGCGCCGAGGCTTCTTGGCCGGCTTCACGGCGTCCGGCACGATCACGCCCACGTTGTCGCTCATGCGGACACCCCCTTGGTCTTCTCGTCGCTCGGAGCCCCATCGCTGGGCCCATCGCCGGGCCCATCGCCGGGCCGTCGCCGGGCCCATCGGTCGGCCCGTCACCGGTCGGGACCGGACCCGGTGGTCCCTCGCCCAACGCCTTGGCGACGTGGTGCTGCTCGAGCCGGACACCGTAGCGTCGTACGACCTCATAGCTGATGACCACGGTCAGCACGATCGTGCCCTGGGTGATCGCCACGATGTCGGGCGAGACGCCGATGATGATCTGGAGCGGGTTGGACTGCTCGTCGAGGAACGCGAAGAGCAGCGCACCGACCGCGATCCCGATCGGGTTGTTGCGACCGAGCAGCGCGATCGCGATGCCGGCGAAGCCCAGGCCCGACTGGAAGGTCGAGCCGTACTTGTAGGCGTCGCCGAAGAGGATGGGCAGACCCACCAGGCCCGCGATCGCGCCGGAGATCAGCAGCGCACCGATCGTCATGCGGGTCACGTTGATGCCGCTCGCGACGGCCGCGGTCGTGGACTGACCGGTCGCGCGCAGGTCGAAGCCGAAGCGCGTCTTGTTGAGGACGAACCAGAAGAGGAACCCGAAGAACGCCGCGATCACCAGGAAGCCGTAGAGGGAGATCGCCGGGTTGTCGCTGAACGGGATCGACGGGATCCGGCTCGACTCCGGGATCAGCTTGGTGCCGATCTCGTTGCTGCCGGCCTCCCGGACCGCGACCTTGCGCAGCAGGTAGGCCACGAGCCCGGTCGCGATGAAGTTGAGCATGATCGTGGAGATGACCTCGCTGACGCCCCGCGTCGCGCGCAGCACGCCCGCGATGCCGGCCCAGGCGGCGCCGACCGCCATGGCACAGACGATGGCGAGGGCGGTGTTGAGGTAGCCCGGGAGCCACGCCTCGCCGGCCACGACCGCCGCGGTGAAGGCCGCCACGCGGTACTGCCCGTCGACCCCGATGTTGAAGAGGTTCATCCGGAAGCCGACGGCGACCGCGAGTCCCGAGAGGTAGAGGACGGTGGCGTTGTTGATGATGTTGGCCATGTTGCGCTCGGCCGGCACCTCCAAGATGGTGCCCCAGACGCCGCCGACGGGGTCTCCCGCGACGATCAGCACCAGGCTGGTGATCGCGAAGGCCGCCACCAGGGCCAGCAGAGGTGCCGCGAGGCCGAGGGCCAGCCTGGTCACACGGGGGCTCATGCGGTCTCCCCGCTGGTCGTGGTGCTCTGGTCGGCACCGGTCATCGCCGAGCCGAGCTGCTGGGGTGTGACGTCACTGGGGTCGAAGGAGCCGACGAACCGACCGCGCAGGATGACCTCGATCCGGTCGGAGAGACCGATGAGCTCGTCGAGGTCGGCAGAGATCAGGAGCACCGCCAGACCTTCTCGGCGGGCGTTCTTGATGTGGGTCCAGATCGCACCCTGGGCGCCGACGTCGACCCCGCGCGTGGGGTGACCTGCCACCAGGAGGATCGGGGCGCTGGACATCTCGCGACCGACGATCAGCTTCTGCTGGTTGCCGCCCGACAGCGCCCGGGCGAGCGTGTCGACCCCCGGCGTGCGCACGTCGTACTCCTTGACGATCCGCTGGGTGTCCGCGCGCGCGGCGCGCTTGTCGATCAGGCCGCGGTGTCCGCTGGGTTCGCGCGTCTGGTGACCCAGCACGCGGTTCTCCCACAGGGGCGCGTCCAGCAGCAGCCCGTGGCGGTGCCGGTCCTCGGGGATGTAGCCGATGCCACCTTCGCGGCGCTCTCGGGTCGAGGCGGTGGAGAGGTCACGGCCGTTGAGGACGATGTCGCCCTTGACGCCCTTGCGCATGCCCATGATGGCCTCGACGAGCTCGGCCTGGCCGTTGCCCTCGACCCCGGCGATGCCGAGCACCTCTCCCTTGTGGATGTCGAAGGAGATGTCGTCGAGCAGTGGACGGCCCTCGGCGCTCGGCAGCGACAGGTGCGCGACGTGCAGCAGCACCTTGTCGGTGACCGTCGACGCCTCGGTGCTCGGCGAGGGCAGCTCGGAGCCCACCATCAGCTCGGCGAGCTGGCGCGCTGTCACGCCCTCGGGGTCGACCGTGCGCACGGTCGTGCCGCGGCGGATCACGGTGATCTCGTCAGCGACCGAGAGCACCTCGTCGAGCTTGTGGGAGATGAAGATGACCGCGAAGCCCTCGGCCTTCAGCTCGCGCAGGTTGTCGAAGAGCTCGTCGACCTCCTGCGGGACCAGGACGGCCGTCGGCTCGTCGAGGATGACGACGCGCGCGCCCCGATAGAGCACCTTGAGGATCTCGACGCGCTGACGGGCGCCGACCCCGAGCTCCTCGACCAGGTGGTCGGGCTCGATGCCGAGGCCGTAGGCATCCGAGATCCGCTTGATCTCGGCGCGGGCTGCGCCGCCGATGCCGTGCTGCTTCTCAGCACCCAGCACGACGTTCTCCAGGACGGTGAGGTTGTCGGCCAGCATGAAGTGCTGGAAGACCATGCCGACGCCGTGCTTGATGGCATCCGCCGGCGAGCCGAGCGTGACCTTCTCGCCGCCGATCTCGATCGTCCCGGAGTCGGGCGCCTGCACGCCGTAGAGGATCTTCATCAGGGTCGACTTGCCGGCGCCGTTCTCCCCCACGATCGCGTGGATCGTGCCGCGACGCACCTCGATGTTGACGTCGTCGTTGGCGATGACACCGGGGAAGCGCTTGCCGATGCCACGCAGACGTACGGCGAGGGGCGAGTCGCTTGCGGACGGAGTCGACGCTGCTTCAGCTGGGCTGGACACGCGGGAGGACCTCCTCGAGTTGTGCTGCGGGTGAGGGTACCGGCCCCCGGACGAGAAAATGACGAGGGGGCCGCAGGAGCGCCGTGGCTCTCCTGCGACCCCGTCGAGGTGTCACCTCATCGGCCGAAGCCGATCGGGGACTCGATCACGGAGCGGTCGGGACCTCGATCTCGCCGTCGATGATCTGCTGCTTGAACGCGTCCAGGTCCTCGACGATGTCGTCGACCTGGCCACCGCTGGTGGAGTAGCCCACGCCGTCGACCGCGAGGTCGTAGCGGGTCACGCCGGCCGGGGTGGATCCGTCGATGACGCCCTGGAGGTAGGTGTAGACCGCGACGTTCACGTTCTTGAGCATCGAGGTCAAGATGACGTCCTGGAGCGACGGGTCGGCGGTGTTGTACTGGTCGGAGTCGACACCGATCGCGAGCGTGTCGGACTCGGAGGCGGCCTCGAAGACGCCACCACCGGAGCCACCGGCAGCGTGGTAGACGATGTCGGCACCGTTGTCGTACATGCCCTGCGCGGCCGTCTTGCCCTTGGCCGGGTCGGCGAAGCCGGAGAAGTCCGGGATCTGGGTCAGGTAGGTCGACTGGACCTCGACGTCGGGGTTGACCGCCTGGGCGCCCGCGATGTAGCCGGCCTCGAACTTCTGGATCAGCGGCGTCTCGACGCCACCGATGAAGCCGACGTTGCCCGACTCGCTCTTGAGCGCGGCCGCGGCACCGACGAGGAAGGAGCCCTGCTCCTCGGCGAAGACCAGGCTGGCGACGTTGGGGACGTCGGCGAGCGACTCGTCGTCGATGATGGCGAAGTCGACCTCGGGGTATTCAGCGGCGACCTTGCCGACCGAGGCGCCGTAGGCGAAGCCCACGGCGATGATCGGGTTGTAGCCGTTGTCGGCGAAGGTGCGCAGGCGCTCCTCGCGGGCGGTCTCGGCCTCGCCGTCCTCGGCCTCGGACTCCTGGCTCTCGACGCCGAACTCCTCGATCGCCTGGTCGAGACCGGCAGCAGCCGAGTCGTTGAAGGACTGGTCGCCGCGGCCGCCGACGTCGTAGGCCATGCCGACCTTGACGTCAGAGGTGGGGGCGTCTCCGCCCGTGTTGTTGTCGCTGGCCTCGGTGTCGTCGCCACCACAGGCCGCGAGGGACAAGATGCCGACCGTGAGCAGTGCCGCGAGCTTCGTGCTGCGTCGCAAGACGCCTCCTTGGTTGAATGGGGATCCCCAGGAAGATCGGGGGTTGAATCAGATCAGCACCCTAGGCCCTCCTGTCGCCGCGGAGCGTCCTGTGACGAAGTTGTTACTAATCTGAGTGGCCGAGCGCAGCCACCGCGGCTCCGGCGAGGATGCGCGCACCGATGCCGATCGCGCGCTCGTCGACGCTCAGGTTGCCCTGGTGGAGCTCGTAGGTCGCCCCTCCCGGCACGCGGGTGCCGAGGCGGAACATCGCACCGGGCACCGTGTCGAGGTACCACCCGAAGTCCTCGCCACCGAGGCTCTGCAGCACCCCGACCTGGGCCTCGGGGCCGAGGCTCTCGCGCACGGCGGCCGCGAGGACGGCGATCGCGGCGGCGTCGTTGACCACGGGCGGGACCCCGCGCTGGTAGTGGACCGTGGCCGTCACGCCGTAGGGGTGCACGAGGTCGTGGACCGCGTCGCGCACGATCTGCTCGCACTCGTGCCAGGCGACCGCGTCGAGGATGCGCACGGTGCCGGCCACGAGCCCGCGGTCGGGGATCACGTTGGCGGCGGACCCGGCCTGGATCATCCCCCACACGACGCTGACCCCGGCGCGGGGATCCATCCGGCGGCTGAGCACGGCCGGCAGCTCGGTGGTCACCTTCGCCAGCGCGAAGGTGAGGTCGCCGGTGAGGTGGGGGCGCGAGGTGTGCCCGCCGGTGCCGGCGAGGTGCACCTCGAGCCGGTCGGCCGCGCTCGTGAGGGAGCCGGTGCGCAACCCGATGCTGCCCACGTCGATGGCGGGGTCGCAGTGCAGCGCATAGACCTGCTCGACCTCCGCGAGCACGTCCTGCTCGATCAGGTGGAGCGCCCCACCGGGCATGACCTCCTCGGCAGGTTGGAGCAGCAGCCGCACCCGTCCGTCGAGCGGGTGCTCCTCGACCACGTGGGCCAGCGCCAGCGCGGCACCGACCAGCGCAGCGACGTGCACGTCGTGGCCACAGGCGTGGGCGAGCCCGGCGACCGTGCTCGCCCACGGCTCCTCGGTCACGTCCTGGACGGGCAGCGCGTCCATGTCGGCGCGCAGCGCCACCACGCGCTCCCCCGCGCCGATCTCGGCGACGAGCCCGGTCTTGGGCATCCGGGTGACCCGCCACCCCGCGGCCTCCAGGCGGGTCGCGACGAGGTCGGTCGTGCGGGTCTCGCCCCAGGACAGCTCGGGGTGCGCGTGCAGGTCTCGGCGCAGCCCGACCAGCTCGTCGTCGTGCTCGCCGACGACGGCGGCGATGAGGGTCGAGAGGTCCGTGGCCATTGCCCGCAGGCTAGTTGACGCGGGCACGGGCCACGGACCCCGCTCCTCAGCGGTGGATGCGGATGACCCTTCCTGCGGGGGCGTCTCCCGGCTGGCCCGACAGGCCGGAGAGCGCGCCCGTCGTGGCATAGACCAGTCCGCGGTGCATCTCGACGGTCGCGACCGTCGAGGCGGTGTGCACCGTGGTCGCCGTGCGCGCACCCTTCTTGATCTTGGCGATGCGACCGCGGAAGAGCTCGGCCACGTAGAGGTCGCCGTTGCGTCCGACGCCGACCCCCGTGGCGCTGACCAGCCCGGTGACCACCCTCATCACGTGGCCGGTCCGGGGGTTGACCCGGAAGACCCCGCCGACGGCTCCGGTGCTGCCGTCCTCGGGGCCACCGGGAAGGGACGAGACGAACAGCGCACCGCCCTTGCCCACCTCGACGTCGGTCGGCACCGGCTCGAGGAAGTAGACCGAGCCGACCGTGCACTCGGGGAACTCGACGGCCGCGGCGATCTCGGGCGTGACCCGGACCGGCACCGCCGGGAGCACCGCCACGGTGGAGACGCGACCCCCAGGCCCTACCGCCAGGATCGCGTTGCCCGCCGCATCGGCGACGTACGTCGTGCCGTGGCGCATCGCGGTGCCGAAGGGGTGCGACTCGACGATGCCGGTGTAGCCGAAGGGGTAGCCCTCCGGCACCTCGCAGCCCTCGGGCAGCGAGCGGAACCCGTAGCGCACGCCCGCATCAGGGTTGGCACGTCTCTCGTAGGCACCGAGGTCTGCCACCGTGCGCACGTGGCCGCTGCGCCGGGCGGTCTTCAGGAAGGTCTTGCCGTTGCGCCGGGTGGTGGCGAAGCGCACCGTGCCGTCGGCCTCGGAGACGGCGCCGACCTCGGTGCCCTCCCCCGCCTGGAAGAGTGTGCGCGCCTTGCGGCCCGGGGCCTTCATGTGCAGCGTGCCCTTGAAGTTCTCGGAGTAGAAGACCGCGCCGTCGTCGGCGACGGCGAGGCTGAGCGGGCTGAGGAGCCGCTTGGCGAGGACCACGGTGGTGGACCTGGCGCTGGTGTCGTCGGCATGCACGGGCGGGCCGGCGGCAACGGTCGATAGCAGGGTGGTCACCGCGAGCGCGGAGACGGTCTTGAGCTGCATGGGTCAGGCCCCCTCACTGAGTACGGACATCTGAGCCGATCGTGCGCCCGCCCCTGAGGTGATACAAGTGACCCGCGGTCCCACTACTCCTGGTCGTAGGCGGCCAGCAGCCGGTCGGCCGCCACCGTGGCGGGCAGGTCGCCCGCGAGCACCTCGACGGCCACCTCGTCCCGGATCGCTCGGACCCCCGGGGAGTCGCGCAGCCGCTGCTCGATCTCGTCGCGCACCAGCGCCCACGTGAAGTCCAGCTGCTGCTCGGCGCGCTTCGTGGTCAGCCCCGCGGCGCCGAGGTGCTCGCGGTGGGCGAGCACCCGCTCCCACAGGTCCTCGACCCCGACGTCGGTGAGGCCGGAGCAGGTGACGACGGGTGGCGCCCACTCCCCCTTGCCGCGCACCAGGCGCAGCGCACCGGCCAGCTCTCGCGCCGCCGACCTGGCCTCCTGCTCGCGGTCGCCGTCGGCCTTGTTGACCGCCACGACGTCGGCGATCTCCAAGATCCCCTTCTTGATGCCCTGGAGCTGGTCGCCGGTGCGCGCGAGCGTCAGGAAGAGGAACGTGTCGACCATGCCGGCCACGGTGACCTCCGACTGGCCCACGCCGACCGTCTCCACCAGCACCACGTCGTAGGCCGCCGCCTCGAGCACCGCCATCGCCTGCACGGTCGCGCGGGCCACCCCGCCGAGCGTGCCCGCCGAAGGGGACGGGCGGATGAAGGCCCGCGGGTCGGCGGCCAGGCGGGCCATGCGGGTCTTGTCGCCCAGCACCGACCCACCGGTGCGGACCGAGCTGGGGTCGACCGCGAGCACGCCGACGCGATGTCCTGCCGCGGTCAACCGGGAGCCGAGTGCCTCGATGAAGGTGGACTTGCCGACCCCGGGCACACCGGAGATGCCGACCCGGACGGCGGGCGGACGGTGCCCGGTGTCCAGACCGGCCAGCTCGGTGAGCAGCGCCCGCGCCGCCAGGCGGTGCTCGCGCTTGGACGACTCCACCAGGGTGATCGCCTGGGCGACCGCCGCCCGGCGCTCCTCGCGGATGCCCACGACCAGCCTGGCGACCTTGTCGTCCGTCGACTCCTGCGGCTCCCGACGCACCATCGGGCCGCGCCTAGTGGTCCAGCTGCTCCCGCAGCCGGGCCAGGAGGTCGAGGGCCGACTCGGCGATGACCGTGCCTGGCAGGAACACCGCGACCGCACCCATCTCCTTGAGGACCGGCACGTCGTCGGGCGGGATGACGCCACCGATCGTGATCATGATGTCGGGGCGCCCCTGCTCGGCCAGCGCCTGCTTCAGCGCAGGCAGCAGCGTGAGGTGACCGGCGGCCAGCGACGAGACCCCGACGACGTGCACGTCGGCGTCGATCGCCTGCTGCGCGACCTCCTCGGGGGTGGAGAACAGCGGGCCCACGTCGACGTCGAAGCCCATGTCGGCAAAGGCCGAGACGACGACCTTCTGCCCACGGTCGTGGCCGTCCTGACCCATCTTGGCGACCAGGATGCGGGGGCGGCGGCCCTCGGCCTCCTCGAAGGCGGTGGTCGCGTCGAGCACCTGCTGGACCTGCGTGCCGCCGGCGCTGCCGGACTCGTCCCTGAACACGCCGCTGATCGTACGGATGACGGCCTGGTGCCGGCCGTAGACCTTCTCCAACGCGTCCGAGATCTCGCCGACCGTCGCCTTGGCGCGTGCCGCGTCGACCGCGAGGGCGAGCAGGTTGCCGTCGAGCGAGGCCCCGGTGCTCGAACCGCTGGCGGCTCCGCGCTCGGCCGAGTTGGTCAGCGCCTCCAGGGTGCGGCGTACGTCGTCGTCGTCGCGCTCGGCGCGCAGTCGCTCGAGCTTGGCGATCTGCTGGCGGTAGACGTCGTCGTTGTCGACGCGGAGCACGTCGAGCTTGTCCTCCGCGGCGAGGCGGTAGGTGTTGACGCCGATGACCTTCTGGGTGCCGGAGTCGATGCGCGCCTGGGTGCGGGCGGCCGCCTCCTCGATGCGCATCTTCGGGATGCCCTGCTCGATGGCCTTGGCCATGCCGCCGGCTGCCTCGGCCTCCTGGATGTGGGCCCAGGCCCGCTCGGCGAGGTCGTGGGTCAGCCGCTCGACGTAGTAGCTGCCCGCCCACGGGTCGATCGTGCCGGTGGTGCCGCTCTCCTGCTGCAGCAGCAGCTGGGTGTTGCGCGCGATGCGGGCCGAGAAGTCGGTCGGCAGCGCGATCGCCTCGTCGAGGGCGTTGGTGTGCAGCGACTGGGTGTGGCCCTGGGTCGCCGCCATCGCCTCGATGCAGGTGCGACCCACGTTGTTGAAGACGTCCTGGGCGGTCAGCGACCAGCCGGAGGTCTGGCTGTGGGTGCGCAGGCTCAGCGACTTGGGGTTCTGCGGCTCGAAGTCACGCACCAGCCGGGCCCAGAGGGCGCGCGCGGCGCGCATCTTGGCGATCTCCATGTAGAAGTTCATCCCGATCGCCCAGAAGAAGGACAGCCGCGGCGCGAACTGGTCGATCGTCATGCCGGTGGCGAGGCCGGCCCGGATGTACTCCACGCCGTCGGCCAACGTGTAGGCCAGCTCCAGGTCGGCCGTGGCTCCGGCCTCCTGGATGTGGTAGCCGGAGATCGAGATCGAGTTGAAGCGCGGCATCTTGGCAGCGGTGTAGCTGAAGATGTCGGAGATGATCCGCATCGACGGTGCCGGCGGGTAGATGTAGGTGTTGCGGACCATGAACTCCTTGAGGATGTCGTTCTGGATCGTCCCCGCGAGCTGCTCCGGCTTCACCCCCTGCTCCTCGGCTGCGGCGATGTAGAGCGCCAGGACGGGCAGGACCGCGCCGTTCATGGTCATCGACACCGACATCTCGTCGAGCGGGATGCCCTCGAAGAGGGTGCGGGTGTCGTAGATCGAGTCGATCGCCACGCCGGCCATGCCGACGTCGCCGCGCACGCGCGGGTGGTCGGAGTCGTAGCCGCGGTGCGTGGCCAGGTCGAAGGCGACGCTGAGGCCCTTCTGGCCGGCCGCGAGGTTGCGGCGGTAGAAGGCGTTGGACTCCTCGGCGGTGGAGAACCCGGCGTACTGGCGCACCGTCCACGGCTGCGTGGTGTACATCGTCGGGTAGGGCCCGCGCAGGAACGGGCTCAGCCCCGGCAGGGTGTCGAGCGCGTCGAGGCCCTCCAGGTGCTCGGGTCCGTAGACCGGCAGGATGTCGATCCCCTCCGGGCTGGCCCACGCCCCTTCGGTGGTCGAGCCGGAGCCCGCCTGTTCGTCGGTCGAGCCGGACGACCCGGAGCCCGCCTGTTCGTCGGTCGAGCCGGACGACCCGGAGCCCGCCTGTTCGTTGGTCGAGCCGGACGAGCCGGAGCCCGCCTGTTCGTTGGTCGAGCCGGGCGACGAAGGAGCCCGCGTCGAGACCCCTGTCAGCGGCAGCCCCGCGAAGCTCTTCGGAACGCTCATGTGAGCTTCTCCCTCGTCCTGGTCAGGAAGTCGAGCGCGTCCACACCCATGGCGCAGGCGTCGTCGCTGTAGTCGGTGGGCTTGCCGGCGACGATGACGTGCGTCGCACCGGCCTCGCGCAGCGCGGCGGCGGCGGCGCTGCCCCACTCGGCGTACGCCGTGTCGCTGCCGGCCAGGCACACGACACGCTGCCCCGAGTGGGCCGCGACGAGGTCGTCGGGGCCGTTCGTCGCCCCGGCGACCTCGACGGCGATGCCGCCCGCGGCGAAGAGGTTGGCAGCGAAGGTGGCCCGGGCGGTGTGGGACGCCACGGTGCCCAGCGTCGCCAGGAAGACCGGCGCGGCCGCGGGCTCGTCGCGCAGCGCCTCGAAGCTCGCGCCATAGCTGCGCACGCCGTCGAAGGCGCCGTCGGCCACCCGCTCGGGCAGCGTCTCGGCCAGGTGGGGAAACTCGGTGAGGCCGGTGATCGGCATCCGGCGCTGGGCGACCAGCGCCTCCCGCTGGGCGGCGGTCTCCGCGATGCGCTCCTCGAGGGCGTCGTGACCGCTCTCCTCGATGCGACCCAGCTCTGCCCACCCGGCGACGGCCAGGTCGTCGGTGAGCCTCTCGACCGCGTAGGAGCCGCCGGCCGGGTCGGTCACCTTGGCCACGTGGGACTCCGACATGAGCAGCGCGGAGGTGTTGCGGGCAACCCTGCGCCCGAGGACCTGGGGCGTGCCCAGCGGGCTGTCGAAGGGCAGCACGGTCACCGCGTCGGCGCCGCCGACGCCGGCTGCGAAGGCAGCGACGGTGGTGCGCAGCATGTTGACGTAGGGGTCGTACCTGCTCATCATCGGCCGACTGGTGACGACGTGCTGGCGCTGGGCCAGGGCGTCGGACCCGGCGCCGCTGAGCTCGAGCACGCGCGCCCAGAGCCTCCGCGCGGCCCGCAGCTTGGCGATGGTGGCGAACTGGTCGTCGGTGGCGGCGTAGCGGAACTCCACCAGCGCGGCGGCCTCGTCGACCGCGAGACCCGCCCCGGTCAGCCGGCGCAGCGCGTCGGCGCCGAGCGCCATCGAGCAGCCGAGCTCCTGGACGTCGGAGGCGCCGCGGTCGTGGACCTGCGTGGCGTCGATGACGACCCCGAGCAGGCCGCGGTCGTGGGCGAGCCGGGCGACGTCGACCAGGGCGTCGCCCGAGCCGCCCAGGTTGGTGCCCGGCGCGGGGGTGGTGTCGCCGAGGACGTCGAGGAAGGCCTGCGCGACCGCGACCTGGTCACCCGTGGCGTCGAGCACGACCGGCGCCAGGTCGAGGAGGACGCCCTGCAGGAGGGTGGCGAGGTCGGCCTCGGGCTCGACCTGCAGCCAGAGCGAGGTGACGCCGCCGTCGAGGTCCAGGAGCGCGACCTCGTTGAGGGCCTTGGCGTCCCCGGAGAGGAGGTGGGCCCGGATGTCCCAGTCGCCCGAGCGGGTGGGACGACCGCTGGTGCTCAGGTCGTCGAGCGACGCGGCGGTGCCGAGGGGCGAGACGTCGATGCCGTCCAGGGTGGTGCGGGTGAGCTTCTGCCAGACCGCCGAGTCGGGGTCGTCGTCCTTCAGCCGCCGCGCCTTGCGCAGCACCGCCGCGGTCGCGGCCTCCCAGTCGGACAGCGTGTGCCGGTCCTCGGGCGAGGCCAGGGCCAGGGTGCCCTGCTCCGGCTCCAGCCCGGCCGGCTCGTCCAGGCCACCGTCGATGCTGGCACTGCTCTCAACAGTCATGGTGCGAACCATAGGAGGCATCCGTGGAGCTGTTCCAGGGAGTGTGACGTTTTGGACAGGTCACGGACTGTTCTCGAGCCGGTCATCCCAGCGTCCGGAGGGCGTCGTCTGCCTCGGCGAGGGTCTGGTCATGCGGATCGCCCTGGTGACCGAGACGTTCTACCCCGCCGTCGACGGCACGACGACCACGCTCAAGGCCGTGGTCGATCGCCTCGTCGACACCGGGCACTCGGTCCGGATCATCGCGCCGGCTCCCGGACTGACCTCGTACCGCGGCTGTGCCGTGGTCCGGGTCCGCCCGCTGGAGCCGGTCGGCGCGCAGGTGCGCGCCGCGCTCGACGACTTCGCCCCGGACCTGGTCCACGTCACCTCGCCCGGCCCGTTGGGTCGCAAGGCCTTGAAGCACGCCCACCACGTCGGACTGGCCTCGCTCGCGGTCGAGCAGTCGCCGATCCTCGACCAGACCGCCGACTACTGGCGCGCCAAGGTGGCGGCCCGTGCCGATCGTGTGCTGGTCACGTCGACCTGGATGGTCGACCGGGTGCGGGACGCCGACGTCGCCGTGGGGCTGTGGCGCCCCGGGGTCGACACCGACGCGTTCACCCCCGCCCTGCGGGACGAGTGGCTGCACGGCTCCTGGTCGCGCGCCGGCTCCCGGGCGGACCCGCTGGTCGTCGTCGGGTTCGTGGGGAGCCTCCACAAGCGCCACGGCGTACGCCGCCTGGCCGCCCTCGCCTCCCTCCCGGGGATCCGACCGGTGATCATCGGTGACGGGCCCCAGCGTGGCTGGCTGGCGTCCCGGCTGCCCGACGCCCGCTTCACCGGCACGCTCAGCACCGGCGACCTGACCGTGGCCCTGCCCTCGCTCGACGTGCTGGTGCACCCGGGCGAGCACGAGACCTGCTCCCACGTCCTGCGCGAGGCGGCCGCCAGCGGCGTCCCGGTCGTCGCCCCGGGCTCGGGGGGCGCGCCCGACGTGGTCCGCAACCTGGAGACCGGCCTGCTCCACGCCCCCGGTGACCCGCGGGCGTTCCTCGAGGCGGTCGCCTCCGTGGTGGCCGACCGGGCCCGCGGCCTGCTCGGAGACCGGGCCCGCGAGATCGCCCTGCAGAGGACGTGGACCGAGTCCGTCGACGAGCTCGTGGCGGTCATGGGCGCGCTCGTCGCTGCGCGGCAGGGCGCAGCACAGTCCTGATCCTCCTGGCAACCGCAGCCACCGGGGGGTTTGTCACACGCCCCGCGACACGTCCCGGCACGGCTCGCACGTAAAGTGGGTTCTTGTGGCAACCACGGACTCACGACCGACCCTCGTCAAGGGCTCGCGCGCATTGCGCTCGACCATCTCGCTGAAGCTCATGATGGCCGTCTCCGGCCTGGTGTTCATCGGCTTCGTCCTCTCCCACATGTACGGGAACCTGAAGGCGTTCGGGGGTGAGGAGAAGTTCAACGACTACGCCGAGCACCTGCGCACGATCGGTGAGCCGCTGCTCCCCGAGTCGGGCCTGCTGTGGATCCTGCGCCTGGGGCTGATCGTCTCGCTGGTGGTGCACGTGGCGTGCGCGCTGGTGCTGGCCCGCCGCGCCCGGACGGCGCGCCCGGTGAAGTACCAGGTGAAGAAGAACAAGCACTCCTCGGTCTCCTCGCGCACGATGCGCTGGGGCGGGGTGACGATCCTGGTCTTCCTGGTCTGGCACCTCATCAACTTCACCATCGGCAAGGTCAACCCCGCCGGTGGTGAGACCGACAACCCCTACACCCTGCTGGTCGACACCTTCGACCTCTGGTGGATGACGCTCATCTACCTCGTGGCGATGGCGGCGCTCGCGCTCCACCTGCACCACGGCACCTGGAGCTCGCTGCAGACGCTCGGCCTGACCAACACGGCCGCGTCCCGCGCCCGCGCCAAGCTCGCCGGCTGGGTCCTGGCGGTCGTCGTCGCCGGCGGCTTCTCGCTCGTGCCCCTGTCCGTCCTGCTCGGCATCATCGAGAAGTAAGGGAGTCCTCGACATGGCTGGATCCACCCTCCACGACGGCAGCACGCCGCTCAACACCGCGTCGGTGCAGAAGTCCGACGACGCGCACGGCTACTACACGCTCGGCGACGACATCGTCGACGCCGCCACTCCCACGGGGCCGATCGCGGACCGCTGGACGACCCGCAAGTTCGAGAACCGCCTGGTCAACCCGGCCAACCGCCGCAAGCTCGACGTCATCATCGTCGGCACGGGTCTGGCCGGTGGCGCCGCGGCCGCGACGATGGGCGAGGCCGGCTACAACGTGAAGTCCTTCTGCTACCAGGACTCCCCGCGCCGCGCCCACTCGATCGCCGCCCAGGGCGGCATCAACGCCGCCAAGAACTACAAGGAGGACGGCGACTCCACGTTCCGTCTCTTCTACGACACGGTCAAGGGCGGTGACTACCGCTCGCGGGAGTCGAACGTCTACCGGCTGGCCGAGGTCAGCGTCAACATCATCGACCAGTGCGTCGCCCAGGGCGTCCCCTTCGCCCGCGACTACGGCGGCCTGCTCGACAACCGCTCCTTCGGCGGCGTGCAGGTCTCCCGCACGTTCTACGCCCGCGGCCAGACCGGCCAGCAGCTCCTCATCGGCGCCTACCAGGCGATGGAGCGACAGGTCGCCGCCGGCACGGTGCAGCAGTTCACCCGCCACGAGATGCTCGAGCTGATCGTCGTCGACGGCAAGGCCCGCGGCATCATCGCCCGCGACCTGGTCACCGGTGAGGTCGAGACCCACCTGGCCGACGCCGTCGTGCTCGCCTCCGGTGGCTACGGCAACGTCTTCTACCTCTCGACCAACGCCATGGGGTCCAACGTGACCGCCGGGTGGCGCGCGCACCGCAAGGGCGCCTACATGGCCAACCCCTGCTACACGCAGATCCACCCGACCTGCATCCCGGTCTCGGGAGAGCACCAGTCGAAGCTGACCCTGATGAGCGAGTCCCTGCGCAACGACGGCCGCATCTGGGTGCCGAAGAAGGCCGAGGACTGCGAGAAGGACCCGCGCGACATCCCCGAGGAGGACCGCGACTACTACCTGGAGCGGCTCTACCCCTCCTTCGGCAACCTGGTCCCCCGCGACATCGCGTCACGTCAGGCCAAGAACGTCTGCGACGAGGGTCGCGGCGTCGGCCCGAAGGTCGGCGACTTCCGTCGTGGGGTCTACCTCGACTTCGCCGATGCGATCGGGCGCCTCGGCGCCGACGGCATCCGGGAGAAGTACGACAACCTCTTCGACATGTACGCGCGGATCACGGGCGAGAACCCCTACGAGGTCCCGATGCGGATCTACCCCGCCGTGCACTACGTGATGGGCGGCCTCTGGGTCGACTACCACCTGCAGTCCAACATCACCGGCCTCTTCGTGACCGGTGAGGCCAACTTCTCCGACCACGGCGCCAACCGCCTCGGCGCCTCGGCCCTGATGCAGGGTCTGGCCGACGGCTACTTCGTGCTGCCCAACACGATCCGTGACTACCTCGCCGACGGCCCCTTCCCGGCCGTGGACGAGACCCACGAGGCCGTGGTGGAGGCGCGCCAGCAGGTCGAGGCGCGCATCGCGAAGTTCCTCACGATCAACGGCACGCGCTCGGCCGACAGCTACCACAAGGAGCTGGGCAACATCATGTGGGAGTACTGCGGGATGGAGCGCTCCGAGCCCGGCCTCCGCAAGGCGATCGACATGATCCAGCAGCTCAAGGCCGACTTCTGGACCAACCTCAAGGTCCTGGGCACGGCCGAGAGCCTCAACCAGAGCCTCGAGAAGGCCGGCCGTGTCGCCGACTTCATCGAGCTCGGCGAGCTGATGTGCGTCGACGCCCTCAACCGTCGCGAGTCCTGCGGCGGTCACTTCCGGGCCGAGTCCCAGACCGACGAGGGCGAGGCCCTGCGTCACGACGAGGAGTTCGCCTACGTGGCGGCCTGGGAGTTCGGCGGCGACGACGGGCAACCGGTGCTGCACAAGGAAGACCTGATCTACACGGCCATCGAGATGAAGCAGCGGAGCTACAAGTGAACCTCACCCTCAACATCTGGCGTCAGGCCAACCAGGACGCCGCCGGTGCGATGCACCAGTACCAGGTCACCGACATCTCCGAGGACATGAGCTTCCTCGAGATGCTCGACGTCCTCAACGAGGACCTCAACAAGCTCGGCGAGGACCCGGTCGCCTTCGACCACGACTGCCGCGAGGGCATCTGCGGCTCCTGCGACCTGATGATCGACGGCCAGGCGCACGGCCCGGAGGTCACCACGACCTGCCAGCTGCACATGCGCTCGTTCAAGGACGGCCAGGAGATCACCATCGAGCCGTGGCGCGCCAACGCGTTCCCGGTCATCAAGGACCTGATCGTCGACCGCTCCGCCTTCGACCGGATCATCCAGTCCGGCGGGTTCATCTCGGCCAACACCGGCTCGGCCCCCGAGGCCAACTCGGTGCCCGCGCCTCGTGACAAGGCCATGCGTGCCTTCAACGTCGCCACCTGCATCGGCTGCGGCGCCTGCGTGGCGGCCTGCCCCAACGGCTCCGCCTCGCTGTTCCTGGGCGCCAAGATCACCCACCTCGGGGAGCTGCCGCAGGGCCAGCCCGAGCGCTACACCCGCGTCGTCGACATGGTCGCCCAGCACGACTTCGAGGGCTTCGGCGGCTGCACCAACATCGGCGAGTGCACCAGCGCCTGCCCCAAGGAGATCCCCCTCGACGTGATCTCCCAGCTCAACGCCGACCTCCGCACCGCCCTGCGCCAGGGCAAGTAGCCCGGCGTACGGGCTGGTCTTCGTCGAGTGACGCCAGGAGCAGGTTTCAGAGGGTCAAAAACCTGCCAACGGCGTCACTCGACGCGAGCGACCTCGCGACGGGCGGCTCGCAGGGCCTTCCAGCCCAGGGAGCCGAGGACCACCGCGATGGCGATGTTGACGACGACCAGGACCGAGTGGGCGACCCAGTAGCCGGTGGGGCGGTCCTCCCCCGCCTGGTGGGCGGACCACAGGTTGGCGGCGAACTGGCTGAAGGTGACGACGTTCCACGCCGCGACGGCCAGCAGGAGCACGGCGTGCTTGCGCTCGAACCTCACCGTCGCTCCTTCTTCCGCAGCACGGCAGTCAGCGCGAGCATCGCCGCCGCGCCGCCCACGAACGGGCCCCGCCAGGATGCGGCAGCGTCCGGGGCGCCCGCAGCGGACGCCTCCGTCGTCACGGCCGACAGCTCGGCCAGGGAGGGCGACTGCGGCCCCTGCATCATGGCCGGCTCCTCGACCCGGGCCGCCCGTGCCGCCGGCGACGTGTGCGCCCAGGCCGCGGCGTAGAGGACCACGCGCGAGAAGTAGTTGATCCAGACCACGAGGATCAGCGCGATGCCGAAGGCCTGGAAGGCCGGCTGGTCCTGGGTGGCAGCGAGCAGCTGTCCGGAGAGCTGCTTGAGCAGCTCGAACCCGACGGCGCCGAGCACGGCACCGGAGACCAGGGAGCGTCGCGGGGTGTGCGGGTCGGCCAGCAGCCGGAAGAGCGCCAGGAACAAGATGGTGGAGGCGACCAGCCCGAAGAACACGGCCAGGACCCACAGCAACGGCTCGAGTGCGACGCCGAGGCCGATCCACTCGAGGATCTGCTGGGAGAACCCGGAGACCAGGCCGGAGACGCCCACGCTGAGGATCATCGTCACGCCGACGGCCGCGAGGGTCATCAGGTCGCGCAGCTTGCCGACGAAGAAGTTGGGACGCTCGAAGCTCGGCATCTCGAAGGCCACCAGGAGGGCGTCGCGCAGGCTCGAGAGCCACCCCAGGCCCGCGTAGAGCACCCCGAGGAGACCGAAGCCCACCGCGGTGCCCGCGGCGTCCTCGATCTGGGTCAGCGAGATCTGCCCGTCGCTGTTGCCGATCATCCCCGGGAAGACCTGCTCGATCGCCTCGACCGTGGAGTCCCGGGCGTCGGGGTAGACGTAGGAGACCCAGCCGACGACCGCGAAGGACAGGGCGAGGATCGGGAAGAACGACAGGAAGCCGAAGTAGGTCACTGCACCGGCCTGCTGCCCGGACTTCACCGCGCCGTAGTGCTGCTGCATGCGCACCACGTGGTCGACGACCGGGCGCCGCTCACGCAGCCGGGTCACGCGTCGGGTCAGTCGTTCCTTGAAGGAGGCCATGCGGGGTCACCTGCCGAGAAGAGGGCCGGACGGGCGCCCGGTGTGCGGATGTCAGTCTGCGGGACGCAGGGGGAAGTCGCGAGTCGGCTGCCAGCCCTGCTGCTCGTCGTGCACGTAGAGGTGGAAGGACTCCACGGGGAACTCGCACTCGAAGTCGCCGAGCTCGGCGAAGGCCCGGTCGAGGAGCTCGTCGTCGAGGTGGTGGGCGACGGTGACGTGGGGGTGGTAGGGGAACGCGAGGTCGGTCCGCAGCGGGCCCCGGCGGACGGCCTCGGCGAGCTGCTCGCACTGGGAGATGCCCCGGACCAGGGTCACGAACACGACCGGTGAGACCGGGCGGAAGGTGCCGGTGCCGCGCAGGTGGACCTCGAAGCCGGCGACCGCCTCGGCGGCCTGCTCGAGGTGTGCCTCGATGTCCTCCAGGGTCCCGTCGGGGACTTCCGAGGGAGGGACGAGGGTGATGTGCGTGGGGATCATCGTGGCCGTGACGTCGCCGACCGCCGTCCGGTAGTCCTGCAGCTCGGTGGCCCAGGGCTCCGGGATGGCTACGGCCACTCCGATAGTCGGCATCGCGTCGACTCTAGCGGGCGGCCGCGACGAAACCGACGCGCTGGTAGACGTCGCGCAGCGTCGCCTCGGCGACCGCACCGGCCTGCTCCGCGCCCTGCCGGAGCACCTGGGTCAGGTGCGCCTGGTCGTCGAGCAGCTCGAGCGTGCGCTCGCGGAACGGCGTCACGAAGTCGACCACCAGGTCGGCGAGGTCTCCCTTGAGGTCGCCGTAGCCCTTGCCGACGTAGCCCTCCTGGATGACGGTCGTGGGCTGCCCGGTGAGGGCGGAGTAGATGGTGAGCAGGTTGCTCACCCCCGGCTTGGTCTCGGGGTCGAAGCGGACCTCGCCGTCGGAGTCGGTGACGGCGGAGCGGATCTTCTTGGCGGAGACCGACGGCTCGTCGAGCATCTCGATGATCCCGGCGGGCGAGGACGCGGACTTCGACATCTTGGCGGTGGGGTTCTGCAGGTCGCCGATCTTGGCGGTCGCCTTGAGGATGTAGGGCTCCGGGAGGCGGAAGGTCTTCTTGTAGCGGTGGTTGAACCGCTGGGCGAGGTCGCGGGTGAGCTCGAGGTGCTGGCGCTGGTCCTCGCCGACCGGCACGTAGTGGGGCCGGTAGAGCAGGATGTCGGCGGCCTGCAGGATCGGGTAGGTGAAGAGACCGACCGAGGTCGCCCCCTCCCCCTGCTTGGTCGACTTGTCCTTGAACTGCGTCATCCGGCGCGCCTCGCCGAAGCCGGTCATGCAGTTGAGGACCCAGTTGAGCTGGGCGTGAGCCGGCACCTGGCTCTGCACGAAGATCGCCGAGCGCGCCGGGTCGATGCCCATCGCGAGCAGCTGGGCGGCGGCCCGCAGGGTGCGCTCGCGCAGCACCTTGGGGTCCTGCTCCACCGTGATCGCGTGCTGGTCGGCGATGAAGAAGAACGGCTGGTGGTCGCGCTGCAGGTCGACCCACTGCCTCAGGGCACCGAGGTAGTTGCCGAAGTGGAAGGAGTTGGCCGTGGGCTGGATCCCCGAGAGCACGCGGGGACGAGCGCCACCCGACACCGCCGTGGGGACCTCGACCTGCGAGTCGGTGGTCGGTGCGGACATGGACCCCATTCTGTCAGGGTTGGACCATGCCGCTCCCACCCACCCTCAGCGACGGTGTCGTGACCCTCCGAGCCCACGCGAGCCAGGACGCCCTGGGGGTGTGGGAGCAGTGCCAGGACCCGCTCTCCCAGGAGTGGACGGCGGTCCCGGTGCCCTACACGCGTCAGGACGCCGAGCGCTTCGTCAGCGAGATCTGCCCGCTCGGCTGGCTCTCCGACACCGAGTGGGCCTTCGCCGTCGAGGCCGAGGGGCGCTTCGCCGGCACGGTCTCCCTGCGCAACGAGGGCGGGCGTCGTGCCGAGATCGCCTACGGCGCCCACCCCTGGGCCCGTGGGAAGGGCCACCTGGAGCGGGCGGTGCGGCTGCTCGTCGAGCACGGGTTCGCCGACCACGACCTCACCACGATCGTGTGGTGGGCACGGCAGGGCAACTGGGCCTCGCGCCGACTGGCCTGGAAGGTCGGCTTCCAGGTCGAGGGCGCCGTACGACGGTGGGTGACGCAGCGCGGCGAGACCTACCCGTCGTGGGTGGGGACGCTGCTGCGTGAGGACGTCCGGGAGCCGCGGCGGCCCTGGCTCGAGTGCCCTGTCCTCGTCGAGGACGGCGTGCGGCTGCGACCGATCACCGCCGCCGACGCCCCCCGGATCCAGGAGGCCTGCGCCGAGGACCGCACCCAGCACTGGCTGGGCGGCCTCCCCGAGCCCTACACGCTGCAGGATGCCCTCGACTACGTGGAGAGCCGCACCCAGCAGCTCGCGGAGGCGACCGGCGTCACCTGGGCGGTCACCGCCCCCGACGACGACACGCTCCTCGCCACCATCGGCTGGTTCGACCACACGCCGGGAGTCCGGTGCGAGATCGGCTACTGGACCCATCCCGACGCCCGGGGTCGGGGCCTGATGACCCGCGCCACGGGGGTCGTGACCCGGCACGTCGTCGAGACGTGGGGCGTGGCCCGGGTCGCGGCCTTCGCCGCGGTCGACAACACCGCCTCCCGTCGGGTGATCGAGGCCAACGGCTTCACGCAGTACGGCGTCGAGCGCCTCGGCATCCAGGTGCGCGGCGCACGCGCCGACATGGCGCTCTACGACGTGCTGGCCGGCGAGGTGCCCCGCCTCAGACGGTGAGGGTCTCGCGCCGGTTGCTGCGCAGCTGGGCACGGGCCGAGACGACCAGCACCACGAAGCCCGCCACCGACAGGCCCACCCCGACCAGGGCCGGCGCCCGGTAGCCGTAACCGGCCGCGATGACCAGGCCGCCCAGCCAGGCGCCGAGCGCGTTGGCGACGTTGAGGGCGGCGTGGTTCATCGCGGCACCGAGCGTCTGCGCGTCGCCGGCGACGTCCATCAGGCGCAGCTGGAGGTTGACGACGAGCACCGAGCCGATCGTCGTGATGCCGAAGGCCACCGGCAGCAGCCACCAGCCGTGCGGCGCGGCGAGGAAGAAGAGCAGCAGCAGCACGCCCATGCCGATCGAGGAGCCCAGCAGGGACCGCATGATCGACCAGTCGGCCAGCTCACCGGCCAGCCACGTGCCGGCGACCATGCCGAGCCCGAAGAACAGCAGGAAGACCGGCACGGCGCTGTCGCCGAGCCCGCCGAGCTCGGTGACGGTGGGCGCGATGTAGGAGAAGACGGCGAACATGCCGCCGAACCCGACGGCCCCGACCAGCAGCGTCAGCCACACCTGCGGCTTGGAGAAGGCCGCGAGCTCCCGGCGCCCGGTCGCCTCGCGGTCACCGGGCAGGGACGGCACGAAGGCGAGGATCATCGCGACCGTCACCAGGGAGAGGGCGGTGACGGCCCAGAAGGCGGCCCGCCAGCCGAGGTGCTGACCCAGCCACGTGGTGGCCGGCACCCCGACCACGTTGGCGACCGAGAGGCCGAGCATGACCATCGCGACAGCCCGACCCTTGCGCTCGGGAGGCGCGAGGCTGGCCGCGACCAGGGACGCGACCCCGAAGTAGGCCCCGTGCGGGAGGCCGTCGAAGAAGCGGGCCAGGGCGAGCAGCTCGAAGCTCGTCGCCAGGGCGCTCAACGCGTTGAACACGGCGTACGCCGCCATCAGGGCCACCAGCAGCCCGCGGCGCGGCCACCTGGCACCGAAGAACGCCAGGACCGGCGCACCCACGACGACACCCAGGGCGTAGGCGGAGATCACGTGACCGGCGGTGGGGATCGAGACGTCGACGCCGGTGGCGATCTCGCGGATCAGGCCCATCGTGACGAACTCCGTGGTGCCGATCGCGAAGCCACCCATGGCCAGGGCCAGCACCGCGAGGGCGAAGTGCGGGGTCCGCGCGGGGCGTGGGCCGGGACCCGAGGTGGGGCCCGAGGTGGAGGCGGAGGGCGGGGTGGTCCCGAGGCTGCTTGACATCGTCACCCATCCTCCAACCGGACACCCGGGCCCTCCTATTCCTCAGGGCCCGGGCGGGCGTCGCGGGCTGGTGACGTGCACCACCTCGCTCAGCAGAGGTTCTTGAAGTCCTCGACGGCGCTGTCCAGCTCGGCCTCGGCGTCGGAGACGGCTGCGTCGTCGACGGGCGTCCCGGCCCGGGCGGCATCGGCCTGCTCGACGAGCCGGTCGAGCGCCTGGCGACCCTCGGTGACCTTGCCCCCGGTCTCGCCGTCGACGCGACCCTCCAGTGCCTTCAGCCCGTCGCGCAGCGCCGTCAGCTCCCGGCGCGCGGCCTGGGGGTCCGCCTTGATCTTGTCGGCGGCCTGCCGGGCCTGGTCGCTCGCCTCGTCCATCGCGCTGCGAGCCACGGAGCAGGCGGCGTCGCTCGCCTTCTCACGCGCCAGGTCCTCCACCTCGGAGCACCCCGTGAGGGTCCCCGCGAGGGTCACGGACAGCAGCAGGGCGGTGCCGACGGCGAAGCTCTTCATGGGAGCACGCTAGTGGAGCCCGGTCCTCGCGAGGCGCGGGCCTCAGCTGGAGACGGCGGCGGCGAGGTGCGCCAGCGAGTCGTCGAGCTGCGCGCTCGAGACCAGCGGGAAGCTGATCTTGGCCAGCAGCTCGGCATCGGTGACCTGGCTCCAGTCATAGGTGAGCCGCACGGCGGTCGCGTCGCTGCCCTGGGCCTCCAGCTCCCACAGCCACTCCCAGCCCGGAGGCTCCTGGCCGGCCGGCGCGGTCTTCCAGCCGACCATCTTGTTGGGGTCGTAGGCCGTCACGACGTTGTCGGTCTGGTAGTCGCCGCCCATGTGGTCGCCGGTCATGTTCATCCGGAAGGACTGGCCCGAGGCGGTGATCCGGTCGGTGCGGTCGTCGCTGACGACGAAGCCGGACCCGTCGAGCTCGGAGTGCCGCGCGGGGTTGGTCAGCACGTCGAAGACGGCGTTGGTCGGGGCGTCGATGGTGCGTTGGACGGTGATCTTCGTGTCAGTGGTCATGCCTCCACCATGGGCACGCCCGACGCCTGTTTTCAAGGCGTCGGGCGTGTCGCGGTGGTGCGGGGTCGTGCCTCAGAGCGCGGCGAGCGCCTTGTTGAGCGTGGTCGAGGGGCGCATGACGGCCTCGGCCTTCGCGTCGTCGGGCTGGTAGTAGCCACCGATGTCCGCGGGGCTGCCCTGCACGCTGTTGAGCTCCTCGACGATCGTGTCCGCGTCGGTCGCGAGCGACTCGGCGAACGGCTTGAACACCGCCGCGAGGTCGGCGTCCTCGGTCTGCGCCGCGATCTCCTGCGCCCAGTAGAGGGCGAGGAAGAAGTGCGAGCCACGGTTGTCGATGCCACCGACCCGGCGGGTGGGCGACTTGTCCTCGTTGAGGAAGGTCTCGGTCGCCTTGTCGAGCGTGTCGGCGAGCACCTTGGCGCCCTTGTTGTCCGCGAAGTCGGCCAGGTGGTCCAGGCTCGCGGCCAGCGCGAAGAACTCGCCGAGGCTGTCCCAGCGCAGGTAGTTCTCCTTGACGAGCTGCTGCACGTGCTTGGGCGCGGACCCGCCGGCACCGGTCTCGAAGAGCCCGCCGCCGTTCATCAGCGGGACCACCGACAGCATCTTGGCCGACGTGCCGAGCTCGAGGATCGGGAACAGGTCGGTGTTGTAGTCGCGCAGCACGTTGCCGGTGACCGAGATCGTGTCCTCGCCCTTGCGGATGCGCTCGAGGGAGTACGCCGTCGCCGCGGCCGGGGGCATGATCTCGATGGTGAGGCCCTCGGTGTCGTGCTCGGGGAGGTACTCCTCGATCTTCGCGATCAGGTTGGCGTCGTGGGCGCGGGCCTCGTCGAGCCAGAAGATCGCAGGCACGCCGGTGGCGCGCGCCCGCGTCACGGCCAGCTTGACCCAGTCGCGGATCGGGGCGTCCTTGGTCTGGCAGGCACGCCAGATGTCGCCGGGCTCGACGGTGTGCTCGAGGAGCGCCTCGCCCGCGCCGTCGACGACCCGCACGGTGCCCGCGGCGGGCACCTCGAAGGTCTTGTCGTGGGAGCCGTACTCCTCGGCGGCCTTGGCCATCAGCCCGACGTTGGGCACCGAGCCCATGGTGGCGGGGTCGAAGGCGCCGTGGGCACGGCAGTCGTCGATCGTGGTCTGGTAGATCCCGGCGTAGGAGGAGTCCGGGATCACCGCGAGGGTGTCGGCCTCCCCGCCGTCGGGGCCCCACATGTGGCCCGACGTGCGGATCATGGCGGGCATCGAGGCGTCGATGATGACGTCGGAGGGCACGTGCAGGTTGGAGATGCCCTTGTCGGAGTCGACCATCGCCATGGCGGGGCCGTCGGCCAGTCCCTGGTCGATGGCGGCCTTGATGGCCTCGCCGTCCGGGAGCTGCGCGACGGCGTCGAGCAGGGCGCCGAGCCCGTCGTTGGGCGAGATGCCCGCGGCGGCCAGCTGCTCGCCGTACTGCTCGAAGAGGGTCGGGAAGAACGCCTGCACGACGTGGCCGAAGATGATCGGGTCCGAGACCTTCATCATCGTGGCCTTGAGGTGCACGGAGAAGAGCACGTCCTCGGCCTTGGCGCGGGCGATCTGCTCGGTGAGGAAGCGGCGCAGCGCGGCGACGTTCATGAACGTGCCGTCGACGACCTCGCCGGCCAGGACCGGGATCGACTCCTTGAGCACGGTGACGGTGCCGTCGGTGGCGACGTGCTCGATGCGCAGGGTGTCGTCGGCGGGGATGACGACGCTGAGCTCGTTGGAGAAGAAGTCACCGTGGTCCATCGTCGCGACGTTGGTCTTCGACTCGGACGTCCAGGCGCCCATGCGGTGCGGGTGGGCCTTGGCGTAGTTCTTCACCGACGACGGCGCCCGGCGGTCGGAGTTGCCCTCGCGGAGCACCGGGTTGACGGCCGAGCCCTTGACCTTGTCGTAGGCCGCGCGCGCGGCCCGGTCCTCCTCGGTGTCGGCGCTCTCCGGGAAGTCGGGGATGTCGTAGCCCTTGTCCTGGAGCTCCTTGATCGCGGCCTTCAGCTGCGGCACGGAGGCAGAGACGTTGGGCAGCTTGATGATGTTGGCCTCGGGCGTCTTCGCCAGGTCGCCCAGCTCGGCGAGGGCGTCGTCGACGCGCTGCTCGTCGCTCAGGCGGTCCGGGAACTGCGCGAGGATGCGGCCGGCGAGCGAGATGTCGCGCGTCTCGACCTCCACGCCGGCCTTCGCGGCGTAGGCCGCGATGATCGGGAGGAAGGAGTACGTCGCGAGCAGCGGCGCCTCGTCGGTGTGCGTGTAGATGATCTTGGCCATGTGGTCCGCGACTCCTGGGGGCAGGTGGGAAAAGTAACTTGATATCAAGATACCTGACGGTGCCGACCGTGGCGGCGCCCGCCCTGACCGGGCCAGCCTCGCACCCACGCGTCCACGAGGAAAGGGCGTCGACCGGTCTAGAGTTCCTGCGACCCGACGTTTCGAGCAACCCTGTCCAGGGGAAGGCACGCCCATGACTGAAACTCCCATCCCCCCCACCACGGCGCAGAAGTTCAGCGCCGAGGTCATCGGCACCTTCGTGCTGGTGCTCATCGGCTGCGGCACCGCCGTGATCACCGGCGGCGACCTGGTCGCCACCGGCCTCTCCTTCGGCCTGGCCGTCATGTTGATGATCTATGCGGTCGGTCGTGTCTCCGGCGGGCACTTCAACCCTGCGGTCACGCTCGGCGCGATCGTCGGTGGCCGGCTGCCCTGGAGCCAGGCCGGCCTCTACATGGGCGCCCAGGTCCTCGGCGGCCTGCTCGGCGGTGGGGCCCTGCTCGTGCTCCTCCTCGGCTTCGACGGCTTCGAGGCCTTCGACGACTCGATCGGTGCCAACGGCTGGGGGGACGACGGCACCGGCTACGCCCTGTGGGCCGCGCTGCTCATCGAGCTGATCCTCACCGCGATCTTCGTCTTCGTGATCCTCGCGGTCACCGACGAGCGCAACGAGCACCCGGCGATGGCCCCGCTGGTCATCGGCATGACGCTCACCGTCATCCACTTCGTCGCGATCAACGCGACGGGCACCTCGGTCAACCCGGCCCGCTCGATCGGCGCGGCGGCCTTCAGCGGCACCGATCCCCTGATCCAGCTGTGGGTCTTCATCCTCGCGCCGCTGCTCGGCGGGCTGGCCGGAGGCTTCCTCTACCCGGCTGTCTTCGGTCGCGCCGGTGACCCGGTCCCCGGATCGGGCTTCAGCTTCGGCAGCCGCCCCGCGGCCGCCGCGGTGCCCGGCTACGGGATGCCCGACCAGTACCAGCAGCAGTGGAACCAGCAGAACCCTGCCTACCCCGCCGCCACCCAGGCCTCCGACCACACCTCCGCGCCCACCCCGGCCGCCGCGCAGCAGGCCCAGCACGCCGGTCAGCACGCCCAGCAGTCGGCGGGGCAGCAGGCCCAGCAGTCGGCGGGGCAGCAGGCGGGACAGGGATGGGGCGAGCAGCCGATCATCCAGGACGGCTGGCAGTGGGACCCCCAGGCACAGCAGTGGATCCCGGCGCAGCAGCAGGCGCCCCAGGCCCCGCAGGCCCAGTGGCCCTCCGCCGACCAGGGCGGTGGCCAGACCCAGATCCGGCCGCCCGAGGGTCAGTAGCGCCGCACCTCTCAGCCGTCGCCCGCCGTCGTGGTCGACAGCTCGAGCGTCTCCTCCGGGGCGCCGGTCAGGGTCTCGCTGAAGACCCGGCCGGCGCCTCGTGCGTAGAAGCTGCGCTGCACCAGTCCGTCCGGGGTGCTCACGTCGATGACGACCAGGTCCTCGAGCTCCCCGAGGACGGTGTCGGCGGTCCCGTCGAGCGAGGCCACCTCGGCGGTCGTGCCGGTGTCGTCGCCCAGCAGCACCTCGCGGTAGCCGTCGCCCAGCCGCGGGGTGGCCAGCATCGCGATGCCGGCCTGCGCACCGGCCTCCCCCGCCTGCCACTCACCGGCCCGGCCGAACCACCAGACGTTGCCGCGCGTGTCCTGGGCGAAGTAGTCGACGCTCTCCCCCAGCACCGCGCCCGAGGGCACCTCTGCGGTCGTGGTGAGCGCCGTCGTCGCGACCCCGCCGACGTCTGGCCCCTCGCCCACGCGCACCGTCCGGACCTCCGCCGGCTCCCCGCCGGTGACCTCGTAGGACCACGAGTCGCCCGGGACGAGGGGCAGCCACGGGTTGTCGACCACCTCGACGAAGTCGGTCGGGTCAGCGGCCTGGGTCGGCACCGTCAGCTCGTCCACCCCCGCCGGCGGGCTCGTGTCCGAGGCGGTGCTGCACCCCGTCGCGAGAGCGAGCAGCAGGCCCGCCGCGACCGCACGTCGTACGGCGTGGGGAGGGTGAGGAGTCATGACGCCATCGTCTCCCACGCCCGCGACCCAGGTCAGCCGGGTGGTCGGAGCGCTGCTAGCGTCCTGCGGAGTCAGACCCACACGCCCCGTCATGCCTGAGGAGTCCTCGTGAGCTCAACCCCGTTGAAGATCGCCGTCACCGGCGCCGCCGGTCAGATCGGCTACAGCCTGCTGTTCCGGCTCGCGAGCGGCTCGCTGCTCGGTGACCGTCCCATCGAGCTGCGCCTGCTCGAGATCGCCCCGGCGCTCAAGTCCCTCGAGGGCGTCGTCATGGAGCTCGACGACTGCGCGTTCCCGCACCTCGCCGGTGTCGAGATCGGCGACGACGCCGAGAAGATCTTCGACGGCGTCAACCTCGCCCTCCTCGTCGGCGCGCGCCCGCGCGGCCCCGGCATGGAGCGCGGCGACCTGCTCTCCGCCAACGGTGCGATCTTCACCGCGCAGGGCAAGGCGCTCAACGCCGTCGCCGCCGACGACGTGCGCGTCGGCGTGACCGGCAACCCGGCCAACACCAACGCCCTCATCGCGATGACCAACGCCCCCGACATCCCGCGCGAGCGCTTCTCGGCCCTCACCCGCCTCGACCACAACCGCGCGATCTCGCAGCTCGCCGCCAAGACGGGCGCGTCGGTCACCGAGATCAAGAAGATGACGATCTGGGGCAACCACTCCGCCACCCAGTACCCCGACCTCTTCCACGCCGAGGTCGGTGGCCGCAACGCCGCCGAGGCCGTCGGCGACCAGGCCTGGATCGAGAACGACTTCATCCCGACCGTCGCCAAGCGTGGCGCCGCCATCATCGAGGCCCGCGGCTCGTCCTCGGCCGCCTCCGCCGCCTCCGCGACCGTCGACGCCGCCCGCGACTGGCTCCTCGGCTCCGCCCAGGACGACTGGGTCTCCATGGCCGTCGTCTCCGACGGCTCCTACGGCGTCCCCGAGGGCCTCATCTCCTCCTTCCCCGTCACCACCAAGAACGGTGACTGGGAGATCGTCCAGGGCCTGGAGATCGACGACTTCTCCCGCGGTCGCATCGATGCCTCCACCGCCGAGCTCGCCGACGAGCGCGCCGCCGTCACGGAGCTCGGGTTGATCTGACGCGCAGTCACAGACAGTTTCACCGGCCGGCCGGGGGAACTGTCGGTTGGACGAGGAAGTTTCATCGTCCAACCGACAGTTTCACCGGCCGGCCGGTGTTTCTGTCTCCGGCCTCAGACCGGCTGCTCCGGGATCGTCTCGGCGAGGAAGAGCAGCAGCCCGCCGACGCCGGCGAGGAGGGTGCAGTCGATGAGGCGGTGTCGTACGGCGAGCATGCCGGCGTCGCGCTGCGGCAGGACCAGCCGGAGGGCGGAGGCGGCGAGGAGTGCGGAGGCGAGCCAGCGGATGCCCAGGCGCCAGTTGCCCCCCAGCACGATCGCGAAGCCGATGCCGGTGGCGATCAGCAGGGCGAGGTAGAACGCGCCGCCGATCGTCGAGGGGTAGCGACGCTCCTCGAGGCCCGTCGGCGGCGCCGGCGGCTCGCCCTCGCCGACCGGCTCCTCGGGGAGACGGTCGTGCGGGAGCGGGCCCTCGGTCACAGGTCCAGGGACTTCTCGGCCGAGGACACGATGTTGGACAGCAGCATGGCGCGGGTCATCGGACCCACCCCGCCGGGGTTGGGCGAGACCCAGGCGGCGACGTCCCACACGTCGTCGGCCACGTCGCCCGCGATCTTGTCGTCGACGCGGGAGACCCCCACGTCGAGGACGGCCGCGCCCGGCTTGACCATCGCGGCCGTGATGATCCCCGGTACGCCGGCGGCGGCGACGACGACATCGGCGGTGCGCACGTGGGCCGCCAGGTCGCGGGTGCCGGTGTGGCACAGGGTGGTCGTCGCGTTCTCCGAGCGTCGGGTCAGCAGGAGGCCGAGCGGGCGCCCGACGGTCAGGCCGCGCCCCACCACGACCACCTCGGCGCCGTTGAGCTCGACGCCGTGGCGGCGCAGCAGCTCGATGCAGCCGATCGGGGTGCAGGGCAGCGGGCCCTGCTCGCCCAGCACGAGCTTGCCGAGGTTGGTCGGGTGCAGGCCGTCGACGTCCTTGCCGGGGTCGACCCGGGAGAGCAGGGCGAACTCGTCGAGGCCGGTGGGCTGCTGCACGAGGAAGCCGGTGCACGCGGGGTCGGCGTTGAGCTCGTCGATGACCGCCTCCACCTCGGCCTGCGTGGCGGTGGCGGGCAGGTCGCGCCGGATCGACTCGATGCCGATCTCGGCGCAGTCCTTGTGCTTCGCGCCGACGTACCAGTGCGAGCCGGGGTCGTCGCCGACGAGCACGGTGCCGAGGCCGGGGAAGACCCCGTGCTCGTTGAGCACGCGGACGCGCTCGGTGAGCTCGGCCTTGATCACCTTGAGGGTGGCCGAGCCGTCGAGTCGCTGTGCAGTCATGTGTTCATCCTGTCAGTTGGGGTGGTGGTCGCCGGACACGTCACCGGATCTCGACGCCGCGGTCTCGACGCCGCGGTCTCGACGCCGCGGTCACGACCTCGTGCCTCGTCGTGCGCGCAGCTCGACCCGCGCGCCTGGTGACTCGGCCCTGCAGACCGGGCTCAGTGGGCGAAGTGCCGCGTGCCGGTGAAGTACATCGTGACGCCGGCGGCGCGAGCCGCCTCGATGGTGAGCTCGTCACGGACCGAGCCGCCGGGCTGCACGATGGCGGCGACGCCGGCGTCGATGAGCAGCTGCGGGCCGTCCTCGAAGGGGAAGAAGGCGTCGGAGGCGGCGACCGAGCCGGCCGCCCGCTCGCCGGCCCGCTCGATGGCGAGCTTGCACGAGTCGACCCGGTTGACCTGGCCCATGCCGACCCCGACCGAGGCGCCGTCCTTGGCGAGCAGGATCGCGTTGGACTTCACCGACCGGCAGGCCTTCCACGCGAACGCGAGGTCCGCGAGGACGGCGTCGGACGCGGGCTCGCCGGACGCCAGGGTCCAGGTGGTCGGGTCGTCACCGCCACCGTCGATCGCGGCGTCGACGTAGTCGCGTCGCTGCATGAGCAGGCCACCCGAGATGGCGCGCATCTCGACCTCGCCGCGACCCAGCGGCTCGCACACGAGGAGCCGGATGTTCTTCTTCGCGCTCAGCACCTCGACCGCGCCGTCCTCGTAGCCCGGAGCCACGACGACCTCGGTGAACACCTCGGCCACCTGGTGGGCCATCTCGACCGAGACCGGGACGTTGGTGGCGATGACGCCACCGAACGCCGAGACCGGGTCGCAGGCGTGCGCCTTGCGGTGCGCGTCGGCGACGTCGGCGCCGACGGCCACGCCGCAGGGGTTGGCGTGCTTGATGATCGCCACGGTGGGCTGGTCGAAGTCGTAGGCCGCGCGCCGGGCGGCGTCGGCGTCGACGTAGTTGTTGTAGGACATCTCCTTGCCGTGCAGCTGCGTGGCCTGCGCCAGCCCAGCCCCCTCACCGGCCCCCGTACCGGCCGAGGCCTGGAGGTAGAGCGCAGCGCCCTGGTGGGGGTTCTCGCCGTAGCGGAGCACCGCAGCCTTGTCCCAGGTGGCACCGACCCACGCCGGGAAGCCCCCGCCCTCGGAGGTGCCCGAGGTGTCGGTCAGGACGTTGCCCATCCACGAGGCGACGGCCACGTCGTAGGAGGCGGTGTGCACGAAGGCCTCGGCAGCGAGGCCCTTGCGCTGCTCGTAGGTGAAGCCGCCGGAGCCGAGGGCGCCGAGCACGTCGGCGTAACGGGCCGGCGAGGTGACGATCGCGACGGACGGGTGGTTCTTGGCCGCGGCGCGGACCATCGAGGGTCCGCCGATGTCGATCTGCTCGACGCACTCGTCGGGGGTGGCACCCGAGGCGACCGTCTTGACGAAGGGGTAGAGGTTGCACACGACGAGGTCGAACGGCTCGACCCCGAGGTCGGCGAGCTGCTGCACGTGGGAGTCCAGGCGACGGTCGGCGAGGATGCCGGCGTGGACCTTCGGGTGCAGCGTCTTGACGCGGCCGTCGAGGCACTCGGGGAAGCCGGTGAGGTCCTCGACCTTGGTGACGGGAAGACCGAGCTTCTCGATGAGCGCCGCGGAGCCGCCGGTGGAGACCAGGGCCACGCCCGCGTCGTGCAGGCCGCGGACCAGCTCGTCGAGGCCGGTCTTGTCGAAGACCGAGACGAGCGCGCGGCGGATCGGGATCTGGTCAGTCATGGTGGGTTCTCCTCATCGGTGATGATGAGGGCACCCAGGCGTTCGATGCACTCGCCGATCCCCGGAACGGGGCACTCCCCGGTGGTCCACCCACCTGCGCCAGTCGTGTGCGCCCATCATAGGGCGACACCGCCGTCAGCGACCGAACCGGACCTGGCGTCCGGTGATCGTGAAGCCCTCGCGCGCCATCCGGCCCACCGCGTCGACGAGCATCTCGCGCTCGGCCACCTTGATCCGCTCGTGCAGCGACTCGACGGTGTCGTCGTCCTCCACGACCACCGCCCGCTGGGCCACGATCGGGCCGGTGTCGACGCCGTCGTCGACGACGAAGAGCGTGCAGCCGCTGACCTTGACGCCGTGCTCCAGCGCGTCCGCCGGCCCCCGCATCCCGGGGAACGACGGGGACAGGGCGGGGTGGGTGTTGACCACGCGGCCACCGAAGCGGCTGTGGAACTCCTCCCCCACCAGCTTCATGAAGCCGGCGAGGACGAGCAGGTCCGGGGAGAAGCCGGCGACGGTCTCGGCGATCGCCCGGTCCCACTCCTCCCGGGTCGCGTGGTCCCTGACCCTCGTCACGAACGTCGAGATGCCCGCCGCCTCGGCGCGCGCAAGCCCCTGGATGCCGTCCCGGTCGGCGCCGACGGCGACCACCGAGGCGCCGTACGACGCGTCGGTGCAGGCGTCGAGCAGAGCCTGCAGGTTGGTCCCGGAGCCGGAGACGAGCACCACGAGCCGGGCGGGAGGTTGGTCGGACACGGACGGGAGTCTAGGGGGAGCCCTCGGCGGTCCGGGTGGCGCGACGCTGCCACCAGGTGATGGCGAGACCACCGACCAGGCCGCCGATCCCGAAGGCCGTGATCGCGTGCACGAGGACGTCGAAGGCGAAGGGGCCGACCTCGCGCATGCGGCCGGGGCCGACGGCTCCTCCGGCCACGGCGGCCAGGACACCGAAGACGACGCCCGCGAGGACGCCTCCGAGGCAGCCCCGGACCGCCCCCTCCTCCCACCTCAGGGTCGGTGCGAGGCGTTGTGCCCGGATCGCGCCCCAGGCGGCCACGGCGAACGGCACGGCGACCAGCAGGCCGGTCCAGGCGGCTGTCGGGCCGGTGTCGGGCAGGGCCGCGAGCAGGGGGAACATCGGCAGCGGGCCGATCAGCACCGCCCCCGGGCTCACCAGGGTGCCGACCCCGACGGCGAAGCCGGGGCCCAGGAGGTAGGAGCCGGAGAAGACCACGGCGTTGGGGACCACCGTCGTGCTGAGCGCGGTGAAGAGCGTCGCGTCGCCGGCATCGGCGTGCAGCTGCGACATGACGTTGGCTGCCGTGCCCGCGTCGACCAGCAGCGCCACCAGCAACGCGACGGACGACACGACGAACCACGCGACGAGGATGCGTCGGCAGGCGGTCAGCCCGGCCCGCAGCGACATCGGCACCAGGGCAGCCCAGATCGCGGCGCGGCCGGAGCCGATTGCGATGGCCGCGCCGCCGACCAGGGAGGCCAGCACGATCGACCACAGCACCACGCGACCGGTGTCGGGCGCGGTCGCCGTGGTGCCGGCGAGGCTCGCCGTCACCACGGCCACCACGACGTAGGCGGTGGTGAACAGACCGGTGGCGAGCGGCACGGTCAGGTCGCGCTCGCCGTCGGCGATGCGGTCGGCATCGGGTCCGTGGCCCGAGACCGACTCACCCAGACCGAGCCCCACGCGCCAGACGAGCCAGGCGCTGAGGAGCGTGATGCCCAGGGGCACGACGGTGACGGACACGCCCTGCACCGTCACCCCGGAGCCGTGTGCCATCAGCCAGCCCAGCGCCCCGGTGCGCAGCCCGTCACGGGGGGTGCCGTGGGCGCCGGCGTCGGTGAGGAACCAACCCACCACGCCGATCGCGAGGCAGACCACCAGGGTGCTGACCGCTGCGACGACGCCCGCGAGCGTGGCCAGCAGGACCAGCGGTCGACTCGTCGACAGGTCCCGGGGGACCGCGGCCGCCGAGCGACTCCGCGCCGGGGCCGACGGTGGGAGCAGTGAAGTCATGGCTCGCTCATCATCACGCGCGACCCGAGGCGTCCGGCGCTCCCACGCCGAGCCGCGCCCGCAGTGCCCACGTGTGACGTGCGACGCCCGCCCGGGCATTGGGGTGGCACCGGCGTCTGGACTACCGTGGATGGGCCATGAGGGACCCCCAGGAGTTCGACGCGTTCTACCGCGACGCCGGTGAACGGCTGCTGCTGCAGACCTATGCCCTGACCGGCGACCTGACGGCCGCGCGCAGCGCCGTGCGCGACTCCTTCATCGTGGCGTGGCACCACTGGCGCAAGGTCTCGCGCCTCGACGATCCCGAGACCTCCGTGCGTCCGCACGCGTGGCGCCACGCCCAGCGCCGGCACACCGCGCGGCTCTGGCACAGGGAGAGCGGCATCGACGCGGAGGTCAAGGCCACCCTCGACGCCCTCTCGACGCTCTCGCTCACCCAGCGCAAGGTCCTCCTGCTGACCCAGCTGGCCGCCGTCACGATGCCCCAGATGGCCCGCGAGGTCGGTCTGCCGCTCGAGGACGCCGAGCGCGAGCTGCAGACGGCGGCGTCCCAGTTCGCCCTGGCGCGAGACATCTCGGCCTCCGAGATCCCCCGGGACCTCGAGTGCCTGGCCCGGGTGACCGGCACGGTGCGCTTCCCGCGTGCCCCGATCGTGCGACGCGCGGGCGCCGCTCGACGACGCACCCACACGACCGTGGGCGTCGCGGGCGCTGTGGCCGCCTTCCTGCTGACCGGCTCCCTGGTGGGCACCACCGGCGGCGTGCGACCCAGCCTCGACTTCAGCGGTGCCAGCCCGTCGTCCGCGTCTCCGTCGGCCCCCCGGTCGAGCGCCGCGGCTCCCGAGGTCGTGCTCGACGCCTCGACGCTCCTGACCGAGGCGCAGGTGCGGCGCAACGCCCCCGGCGGCACCTGGTCGATCCGGCGCACCGGGGACAACTCCGAGGGCAGCGGCCTGGTCGCGCCCTGCCAGCAGGCGCGCTACGCCGACCCGCGTGGCACCGCCGCCCTGGTCCGCACGTTCGCCGCCGTTCCCCAGGGCCGCGGGCCGCGCGCCGTCGTCCACCAGCTGACCGAGGAGTCGGCCAACCCCCGGGCCGCTCGCCGCGCCTACGCCACGGCGACCACCTGGTACGGCGCCTGCCTGGTCGAGCGCGTCCAGCTCCTCGGCACCCGCACCGTCGGCCTCGTGGGCGACCAGGCGATGCTGATGACGCTGCGCAGCTTCGACCCGCCCGTGCAGACGATGAGCGTCGGCATCGCCCGCAGCGGCGCCTACGTGACCACGACCATCACCAACGTGCGCGACGACACCCGTCCCGACGTCGACCGGGCCGCGGCCCTGCTGGCCGCCGCCGTCGACGGCGTCTGCACGCTCCCCGACGGAGGACGCTGCGCCGGGGCGCCTCGTCTCGCCGACGCCGATCCGCTGCCCGTGGGCAACACCCCCGCGATGCTCAGCGAGCTCGACCTCCCGCCGGTCAACGGGGTGGAGCGCCCCTGGGTGGGCACCGAGCCCCGGCGCGCCGCGACCAACGTCGCCGCCACCCGCTGCGACGACACGCGCTTCGCCGGTGGCTTCGAGGGCAAACGCTTCAGCAACAACCTCACCCGCTCGTTCGTGATCCCGCAGGCCAAGCTGTCCGTGCGGTTCGGGATCACCGAGACGGTCGGCTCGCTGCCCCAGAAGCGCGCGGTCAAGTTCGTCGAGAAGGTCCGCCGGCAGCTCGGCGCCTGCGCCGACAAGGACCTCGGCACCGACGTCGTGCGGGTCTCGCAGGTCGACGACGGACCGACGTCGATCACCGTCTGGGACCTCACCACCGAGATCTCCGACGACGAGTCGGTGCGCTACTCGATGGCGATCCTGCGCAACGGCACGTCGGTCGCCCAGCTGACCTTCGTCCCGGACGGCAGGGCCACCCTCGCCGACGGCACCTTCGTGGCCGTCGCGGGTCGTGCCCTCCAGCGCCTGGCCCGGCTGCCACGCCCCCGCGCCTGACCCACGCGCCTGGCCCCCGCTCGGCGACCCGCACGTCGGGCCCGAAACTTCTCCCGCCCGTCGTGCAACCGTGGGCCCTGTCGGTGCGTATCACCACCGACAACCACGAACAGACGGGACGAGTCGATGGACGAACGGGAGTTCGACGACTTCTACACCGCCTCCTTCACCCGCGTGACCCATCAGGTCCACGCGATGATCGGTGACCGGGACGAGGCCCAGGAGTGCGTCCAGGAGGCCTTCGTGCGGGCGTGGGCCCACCGACGACAGCTGGACCGCGCCCAGCACCCCGAGGCCTGGGTGCGCACCACCGCCTACCGGTTGGCCGTCAGCCGCTGGCGTCGTACGACGCGGGGCCGGCGGGCACCCGATCGAGCGGTCGGGCGGCCCACCGTCTCCCCGGGGGTGGACGAGTCGCACGTCGCGCTCGTCGCGGCCCTGCGGCAGCTGCCCGAGGCGCAGCGCCACGCGCTGGTGCTGCACCACATCGCCGACCTGCCGGTGCATGCCGTCGCCGCCGAGGTGGGCGTGCCCGAGGGCACCATCAAGGCCCGGCTCAGCCGCGGCCGTGCAGCGCTCGCCGCGCTGCTCTCGGACCAGCCCCAGGACCGGCCCCAGGAGGGAGCAAGCCATGCGTGACCCCATCGACGCCCTGGAGAACTTCGACCCCGGAGGACCCATGGACCCCCTGCCTCCCGCCGAGGTCCGCCGCCTCGGCGACCGTCACCGTCGTCGTCGTACGACGGGCATCGCGCTCGCTGCCGCTGCCGCGGTGGCGGTCGTCGCGACCGGTGGAGCGGTCGTCGGCGGCGACCGGGACCCCCGGTCGGTCGACCCCGCCGGACCGGCACCGAGCCGGGCCCCCACGAGCGCGGCCCCCAGCGACGTCGCGACCTCTCCGCTCGACGACATCGACCTCACGGTCGACATGCCCGAGAACGAGTCGGGCGAGCCGGTGGCCCAGGTCCGGGGCGGTGTCGGGCTGTCAGCTGTCAGCTTCTGCGAGATCGGGCAGCCCTTCGCGGACGACGGTCGCAGCGACGCCGTGTCGGCCGCCGCCTCCGGCCCGGAGTACTCCGAGACCCGCGAGATCGTCGTCTACCCCGACGTCGAGGGCGCCGCGCGCGTCCTCGACGCACTCACCGACTCCGCCATGGACTGTCCACGTCAGGAGTCCGGACCGGACAGCGCGACCCTCACCACCGTGTCGGACTGGTCCGCCGGTGAGGACGGCGTCGTCGTCGTCCGCACCTACGAGAACAGCCTGGGCGCCGAGCTCCTCCATTTCACCCGGGTCGGCCACGCCGTGCTGGGGTCGTCGACCTACGGCGAGTACTCCCCTGACAACACGGAGCCCGGCGTCACCGAGCAGTCCCGCTCCCTGGCTGCGATCGTCGACCAGCTGTGCGTCTTCTCCGACGACGGGTGCGCCGGGTCAGAGGGCCCTGGCACCACCACGACGAGCGTCCCGGTCGAGCCCGCCCCGGACGCCACGGTCCCGGCCGACTTCCCGTTGGCCTCGGGCTTCCCGGAGCGGAGCGAGCCGGGGCCCGGCAACGGGCTGGTCGGCCCTGGCCCGGACGTGGAGGTCCTGGACGTGCCGGCGGTGTGCCGCAGAGGGCTTCCCGCTGCCGACGCGGTCGACCGTCTCGCGACCCGGTGGTCCGGGCCCGAGGACTACCGGTCCCGCCTGCTGGTGACGTTCGCCGATGCCGAGGCAGCCATCGAGTGGCAGGCGCGGTTCCTCAACACCTACCGCCTCTGCCCCGAGGAGGCCGGATCCGACGGCTACGTGTCGCTCAACGACGTCCGGCGCACGGCGGTGGGCGGTGAGTCCTGGGCGGTCGTGCGGACCTTCGAGCTCCAGGGCGCCCCCGCGGTCGGCCTGGAGGTCCTCCACGTGGTCCGGGTGGGCCTGGCCGTGCTGGTCGACACGACCAGCGGCGAGGGCTCGGCCGCCGGCGCCGAGGAGCAGCTGGCCGGCCAGACGGGCTCGGCTGCCGGGGTGGTCGCCGCGATGTGCGCCTTCACGGTCGCAGGCTGCTGACCGCCTGACGCACGACGGCCCGCCCGGTCAGACCGGGCGGGCCGTCGTGGCACGGGTGGATCACATGCTCTTGAGGATCTCCCGCATCAGCTCAGCGGTCTCGGACGGCGTCTTGCCGACCTTGACGCCGACGGCCTCGAGGGCCTCCTTCTTGGCCTGCGCGGTGCCGGACGAGCCGGACACGATCGCGCCGGCGTGGCCCATCGTCTTGCCCTCGGGCGCCGTGAAGCCCGCGACGTAGCCGACGACCGGCTTGGTGACGTGGTCCTTGATGTAGGCCGCCGCCCGCTCCTCGGCGTCGCCGCCGATCTCGCCGATCATCACGATCGCCACCGTGTCGGGGTCCGCCTCGAACGCCGCGAGGGCGTCGATGTGGGTGGTGCCGACGATCGGGTCACCGCCGATGCCGATGGCCGTCGAGAAACCGAAGTCCCGCAGCTCGTGCATCATCTGGTAGGTCAGCGTGCCGGACTTCGACACGAGGCCGATCGGGCCCGTGCCCGCGATGGTGTGCGGGGTGATGCCGGCCAGGGACTCGCCGGGCGTGATGATGCCCGGGCAGTTGGGGCCGATCATCCGGGTCGAGGCGTGGTTGGCCGGTCCGTTCAGGTAGGCCCAGACCTCGGCCGTGTCCTGCACGGGCACGCCCTCGGTGATGACCACGAGCAGGCCGATGCCGGCGTCGATGGCCTCGATGCAGGCGTCCTTGGTGAACGCCGGCGGCACGAAGACGACCGAGACGTCGGCGCCGGTCTCCTTCATCGCCTCGGCGACGTTGCCGAAGACCGGGAGCTCCTGGCCCGCGAGCTCGACGGTGGTGCCGGCCTTGCGGGCGTTGACGCCGCCGACGATGCTCGATCCCGCCTGGACCATCAGGGTGGTGTGCTTGGAGCCCATGCCGCCCGTCATGCCCTGGACGATGATCTTGGAGTCCTTGTTGAGGTAGATAGACATGTCTTCAGTCCTTACGCGTTCGCGAGCTCGGCGGCCTTGTCGGCCGCTCCGTCCATCGTGTCGACCTGGGTGACCAGCGGGTGGTTGAGCTCGTCGAGGATCCGGCGGCCCTCCTCCACGTTGTTCCCGTCGAGGCGGACGACCAGCGGCTTGGTGGCCGTGGCACCGAGGATCTCCAGGGCACCCTTGATGCCGTTGGCGACCTCGTCGCACGCCGTGATGCCACCGAACACGTTGACGAAGACGCTCTTGACCTGCGCGTCGTTGAGGATCACGTCGAGGCCGTCGGCCATCACCTGGGCGTTGGCGCCGCCGCCGATGTCGAGGAAGTTGGCAGGCTTGACGCCGCCGTGCGCCTCGCCGGCGTAGGCGACGACGTCCAGCGTCGACATGACCAGGCCCGCGCCGTTGCCGATGATGCCGACCGCGCCGTCGAGCTTGACGTAGTTGAGGCCCTTGGCCTTGGCCTTCGCCTCGAGCGGGTCAGCCGCGTCCTTGTCCTCGAACTGCGCGTGGTCGGCGTGCCGGAACTCGGCGTTCTCGTCGAGCGAGACCTTGCCGTCCAGCGCCTCGAGCACGTCGCCCTCGAGGCGGGCGAGGGGGTTGACCTCCACGAGGGTGGCGTCCTCCTCGACGAAGACCTTCCACAGGTTCAGCACCAGGGTGACGGCCTGCTCGACCAGCACCTCGGGGAAGCCCGCCTCGGCCACGATCTCGCGGGCCTTGGCCTCGTCGACACCCGTGCCGGCGTTGATCGAGATCTGCTTGACCGCGTCGGGGTTGGTCTTCGCGACCTCCTCGATCTCGACACCACCCTCGATGCTGGCGATGCAGAGGTACTCACGGTTCGCACGGTCGAGCAGGAAGGAGAAGTAGTACTCCTCCAGGATGCTGGCCGCCGGGGCGACGAGCACGCGGTGGACGGTGAGGCCCTTGATCTCCATCCCGAGGATCGCGGTGGCGTGCTCCTCGGCCTCGTCGGGGGTCTTGGCGAGCTTGACGCCGCCCGCCTTGCCGCGACCGCCGGCCTTCACCTGGGCCTTGACGACGCAGACGCCCAGCTTCTCAGCGGCAGCGCGAGCCTCGGCAGGCGTCGTGGCGACGATGCCGAGAGCACCCGGTACGTCGTGCTTGGCGAAGAGCTCCTTCGCCTGGAATTCCATCAGATCCACAGATCCACCGTGTCCTCATAATTGAGCAGGCAGCCGTGTAGGCCACGCGCCGTGTGTGGGGGTATCCCCGGCACCCTAGTCCCGTCGTGCGCCCACGACGAGACCCCGCAGACGTGATGCGGGGCATATGACCGGCCGGTAACAACTCGTCAGCCGGACTTGTCGGAGGGCCGCTCACCTGTCGCAGCGGCGACCTCGGCCACCAGGACACCGGTGTCGGCGGACTCGTGCACCTCGAGGACCGGCACGTCCCCGGCGCCCGCCGCGTCCAGCGCCGCCCGCAGGTCGTCGAGGAAGGCGCGCGGGTGCGCGGACGGCCCGACACCGCCGAGGGCCACCACGACGAGGTCGGCGTCCTCCTGCACGACACAGGCCACCGCGACAGGCACCCGGTCCTGGGTGCCTGCGTGGATCACCTCGTGACCGGCATCGCGCAGGGCTCGACCGGGCGCCACGCCCGAGACGTCCGCGCCGTGAGCGAGGACCACGATCCGGATCATGCCCGCAGGCTAGATCACGCTCACGGTGCCGGGCGCATGTGACCACCGCCACAGCGAGGTGCGCGCCCGAGCGGAGGTTCTCGCCCGCCTGGATCGTGCACAGGCGCCGGTGGGGGATTTTCGGAGCCGTGACCTATCCGTTACAGTTCATGCTTCCGCGCTCGACCCGAGGGTCGAGCGCGCACCTCTGTCAGAGCCGACGTCCCAACGACACAAGCGGAGACACGATTCATGGGTAACCACCGAGCGGATCGACGCCCCACAGGACGCCGACCCTCGGTGACGACTAGTACCCCCTCCTCCGAGGCGGCAAACCCCGAGGTCACCCGCTACGTCGGTCGTCGCATCGCGACCACCCCGGTCACGCTGGCCCCGGCCGTCTCCGTGACCGCTCCCCTGCCCATCGTGGTCGACGTCGTGGACAGCAGCGACGCGCCCGCTCCCCGACCCGCGGGCGGCCGGCGCAGGGCCGTCGCTCGCGACGGGTCGCGCGGGCGCCGGGTCAAGGGCCTCCCGCCCACCCCGGTGCTGCTCGGCATCGCCACGCTGGCGGTCGCCGTGGGCGGTGCGATCACCTCCGCGAGCCCCGAGCTGGCCAGCAGCGACCCGTCCCGCTTCGCCGTGGTCAACGCGGCCAGCGCCCTGAGCGGCGCCAGCGGCACCGGCAGCGTCGACACCAGTGAGCGACGCGCCACGGTCAGCCGTGACTCGCGCCAGCAGGCGCTCGACCAGTCCACCGACCCCGAGCTCGTCGAGGCCGCCGAGGCGCAGGTCAAGCAGCGCAACGCCGCGCTCGCGCAGTTCGCCGAGCAGGCGCAGGTGCAGGCCGACCGGATCGCGCTCAACCAGTGGGTCATGCCGCTCAACCCGGTGGTCCTCACCGCGCGCTACGGCGAGTACGGCCTCTGGGCCAGCTATCACACGGGTCTCGACTTCAACGGCAACAGCGGCGACCCGATCATGGCGGTCGCCAACGGCGTCGTGACCTTCGTCGGCTACGACGGCTCCTACGGCAACAAGACCGTGGTCACGCTCGAGGACGGCACCGAGATCTGGTACGCCCACCAGACCACGCAGTCGGTGTCCGTGGGCGAGGTCGTGCAGGCCGGTGAGGTCATCGGCACCGTCGGCGCCACCGGCAACGTCACGGGCTCCCACCTCCACCTCGAGGTGCGCCCCGGCGGCGGCGACCCGGTCGACCCCTACCAGGCGCTCCTGGTCCACGGCGCAGCCTTCTAGGACCGGTCCTCGACCGGTCGCCGGAGATCCTTGCCCCGCGCTTCTCGGTTGCTCAGAGCTTCTCGACCGGCGCATAGCGCAGCAGCAACCGCTTGACGCCCTCGGACCCGAAGTCGATCGACGCGACCGTCTTGTCGGCCACCCCCTCGAGGGCGACCACCGTGCCCATCCCGAACGAGTCGTGGATGACGCGGTCGCCCGGCTCCAACGACGGGATCTCACGGGCCGGCTTGGCCTTGGCGGCCGCATCGGCGCGGGCTGCGGCCGAGGAGAAGTTGCGGCGTCCCGCGGCGGTGGGGCTGCTCATGCTGGCCGGCGAGCCGCTGGCCAGGTCCGGACGGCCCCAGCGGGTCTGGGCGGCCTCCGTGCGGCGCCAGTCGACCAGGTCGACCGGCAGCTCGTCGAGGAACCGCGACGCCGGGTTGTGCGAGGGCGCGCCCCACGCGGAGCGGACCACGGCCCGCGAGATGTAGAGGCGCTCGCGGGCGCGGGTCAGACCGACGTAGGCCAGCCGGCGCTCCTCCTCGAGCTCGGTCCGGTCGCCGAGCGAGCGGGAGTGGGGGAAGACCCCGTCCTCGAGCCCGGTGAGGAACACGACCGGGAACTCCAGCCCCTTGGCCGTGTGGAGGGTCATCAGGGTCACGACGCCCTGGTCGTCGTCGTCGTCGGGGATCTGGTCGGAGTCGGCGACGAGCGCGACCCGCTCCAGGAAGTCGCCCAGGCCGGGCGCGACCAGTCCGGCGTCGACGTCGGCGGGGTCCGCGGACGGCCCGGCCACCGGGTCGTCGGAGAACTCACGGGCGACCGCGACGAGCTCGGCGAGGTTCTCCAGTCGAGTGGCGTCCTGCGGGTCGTCCGAGCTCTCCAGCTCGGTGAGGTAGCCCGATCGGGCCAGGACGGACTCGAGGATCACGTCGGCGCGCTCGGCCGCCTCGACCATCGACTGCAGCTCCTCGACCATCGCCACGAAGCCCGTGATGTTGGTGAGCGAGCGGGTGGCCAGGCCCGGCGCCTGGTCGGCCCGGCGCAGCGCCTCCCAGAAGGTGAGGCCGTCGCGCTCGGCGAGGAGACCGACGCACGCGACCGCGCGGTCGCCGATGCCTCGCTTGGGGGTGTTGAGGATGCGGCGCAGCGAGACCTGGTCGTCGGGGTTGCTCAGCATCCGGAGGTAGGCGAGGGCGTCACGGACCTCGCGCCGCTCGTAGAAGCGCACGCCTCCGACCACCTTGTAGGGCTGGCCGGTGCGGATGAACACCTCCTCGAAGACCCGGGACTGGGCGTTGGTGCGGTAGAACACCGCGACGTCGCCGGCCCGGCCACCGCCGTCGACGAGGGTGTCGATCTCCGTGGAGACGAAGCGGGCCTCGTCGCGCTCGTCGTCGGCGACGTAGCCGACGATGCGCTCGCCGTCACCTGCGTCGGACCACAGCCGCTTGGCCTTGCGCCCCACGTTGTGCCCGATCACGGAGTTGGCGGCCGTCAAGATGGTCTGGGTGGAGCGGTAGTTCTGCTCGAGCAGGATCGAGGTGGCGCTGGGGAAGTCCTGCTCGAAGTCCATGATGTTGCGGATGTTGGCACCACGGAACGCATAGATCGACTGGTCGGCGTCACCCACGACCATCAGCTCGGCGGGCTCGATCCGCTCCGCGTCGTCAGCGAGCTCGGGGTCGTCCGCGCAGAGCTGGTGGACCAGGGCGTACTGCGCGTGGTTGGTGTCCTGGTACTCGTCGACCAGGACGTGCCGGAAGCGCCGGCGGTAGGTCTCGCGCACCTCGGGGAAGGCCTGCATGAGGTGCACGGCGAACATGATCAGGTCGTCGAAGTCGAGGGCGTTGGCCTCGCGCAGGCGACGTTGGTAGAGCGTGTAGGCGGCGGCGTACTGCTCCTCGACCCGGTTGTGGGTGTCGGCCGCGACCTCCTCGGGGTCGCGCAGCTCGTTCTTGTGGTTGGACACCCAGTGCAGGACGGGCCCCGGCTGGAACTTCTTGGCGTCGAGGTCGAGGTCCTTGATGACCAGGGCCATGAGGCGCTTCTGGTCGGCCGAGTCGTAGATCGAGAAGTTGGACTTGTAGCCGATCTTGTCGATCTCCTTGCGCAGGATCCGGACGCAGGCGGAGTGGAAGGTGCTCACCCACATGATGCGGGCCCGCTTGCCCACGAGCTCCTCGACGCGCTCCTTCATCTCCCCGGCGGCCTTGTTGGTGAAGGTGATCGCCAGGATCGAGCCGGGGTGCGCACGGCGCTCCGAGATCAGCCACGCGATGCGTCGCGTCAGCACCCGGGTCTTGCCCGAGCCTGCCCCCGCCACCACCAGCAAGGGGGTGCCGGCGTGCTGGACGGCCGCCGCCTGCGGCTCGTTGAGCCCCGCGAGGAGGTCCTCGCGCGTCGGTCCACGCCGCGTGGTGCGGGGCTCGTCGGGCTCGTGCCCGTCCATGCCGGGGAACGCGAACTGGGGGGCTGGCGACGGCGTACTCATCCTGGGCTCCAGCCTACGTGCGGGCGCCGACACCGACGGCGGCGGCAGGTGCGAGACCGGCTCAGGCGTGAGCGGTCGACCAGAGCACCGCGACGCAGACGTTGATCACCGACAGGGCGATCAGACCGACCCAGAGACCGTGCGGCACCCGCTCCTTGCGCAGGTTGGCCATGACCAGCACGAGCAGGACCAGGCCGATGGCGAGCTTGACGCCCACCTTGGCGTGGTTGACCTCTTCGTCCCCGGCCTCCAGGACCCCGACGAGCGCGAGGCCCGCGAGGAAGGCGGTGCCGACGCCGTCGCGCATCGCCGAGCTGACGCTCTTGACCGGCGCCCCCGCCTGCACGACCAGAGCGCCGAACAGGGCGGCGAAGCCGAGGATGTGGATGATCAGCAGGATCAGGCGCACGGTCTCCATGCGCGCAGACTAGTGGCCCCCGGGCCCGCGAGGGATCAGCGGCCCGTGGCCGAGAAGTGGTGGTAGTCCTCGAGGCTCTGGAAGTCCCCGCCCCACGACCAGCCGATCCGGGCGAACTCCCGCACCGCCACCGATCCCGTGCGGTGCATGCCCGGTCGGCGCCACGACCGGTCGAGGTAGCTCGAGGCCAGCTCGGGCAGCACCAGGCCGCCGCGCTGGTAGGGGTTGACGAAGGGATTCAGGTCGATCGCGAGCCCGTAGGCGTGGGCGGAGAGCGTGGTCGTGGATCCGGTCGTGGGGCGGCACACCATCCCCGCGGTGTTGTTGCCGTCCCCGGTCGGCGGCGCCTCGAGGTCTGCCGTGGTCGGCAGCCGCATCTCCTCGATCGGGTAGGACGCGCGGAACAGTGCCCGGAACACCCCGACCACGTCGCTCGCCTCGCCCGCCGCGACGACCAGCTCACCGGTGTGGGCAGCACCGTCGAAGCCGCGGAAGCTCACCGTCACGTAGCGGAGGTCGGCCAGCGGCACCGGGCACCCGGGCTGCCAGGTCTCGCCCATCCGGCGCGCGCACCCGGAGAGGGCGACGGTCAGCAGCAGCGGGAGGAGAGGGCGGCGCACGCCTCCAGTGTGCGCGCTGGATCCGCCGTCGCGCCGTCGTCCGGAGCTACGACTTGGTGGTCTTGGCGGCCTTGGCGGCCTTGGCGGTCTTGGCGGTCTTGGCGGCCTTGGACACCCGGGGCGCCGGTCGCACGACGAGCACCGGGCACGGGGCCGAGTGCTGGACCCGTTGGGCGGTGCTGCCGATCAGCACGGTCTCGCTGAGCCCGCGCCCGCCGGCGGCGACGACGACCAGCCCGGCGTCGTACTGCCGGGCCGCCTTGATGATCTCGTTGGCCGGCGAGCCGCTGCGGATGCGCTTGTGGACCTGGGGGCCCCAGTCGGCGTAGACCGCCGCGATCGTGTCGACGGTCCTCTGGGCGGCGTCGCGGAAGGAGCCGTCGAGCCGGTCCGGCGACAGGTCGTCGGCGAAGGCGACCGAGGCCAGGGGCCGGATCACCGCCACCACCGAGATCTCGGTGATCTTGGTGGGGTCGGCGAACGACTTGAGGTGCTTGGCGGCGGCCAGCGACTGCCGGGAGCCGTCCGTGGCGACGATGACGTGCATGCTCAGACCTCCGTGGACGAGGAGTCGAGATCGGGCGTCCGGGTGCCGGTGCCCTTGCTGCCGAAGAAGTATTCGGCGAGGAAGAGCACGAAGCCCACGGCGAGCAGACCCGCGCACCAGATCAGCGACTGGGGGTCGTCGTAGATCGTGAAGGCGAGGATCGCGATGTTGCCGACCACCCCCACCAGGAGCAGCGGGGTGTTGGCCCGGTAGAACGGCTGGTCCTCGTCCTGGCCGCGCAGCTTGAGGCAGGCGACGATGACCAGGGCGTAGATCGCCAGCAGCAGCACCACGGTGACCGTGGCGAGGCGACCGACCAGGTCGATGCCACCGCCCGCCTCTGTCACCAGGGTGCCGATGACCAGCAGGGAGCCGACGACGGCACCGGAGAAGATCAGGCCGACCCAGGGGCTGCGGCGGGTCGGGTGGACCTTGGCGAACACCGCGGGCACGACGTCCTCGCGGGCCATCCCGTAGAGGACGCGCGGCTGGGTGACGATCGTGACCAGGGTGGTGTTGGTGATCGCGATCAGCGCGATGACCGAGAACAACGTGCTCATCAGCTCCGTGGACACGGGCAGGATGCCCGCCTCGACCACCTCGAGCAGGGCCGCGTCCGAGGTGGCCAGCGTCTCGGTCGGCACGGTCAGCGCGGCGGCCATGGAGACCAGGACGTAGACCACGCCGGCCACGATCATGCCGCCGACCAGCGAGCGCGGGAACGCCTTGTAGGGATCGATCGTCTCCTCGGCGACGTTGGCGGTGTTCTCGAAGCCCGTCATCGCGAAGAAGGAGAAGGAGATGCCGGCCAGGACCGCCAGGGCGGGGCTGCCGTAGTCGCCCGACGTGTCGATCTGGGTCAGGACCCCGAAGTCCGCGTTGCCCTGGCCGATGAAGACGATGCCGATGATCAGCACGATCACCAGGCCGCCGACCTCGACGAAGGTCATCAACATGTTCATCCACACCGACTCGGTGATGCCGATGAAGTTGACGACCACCAGCAGGGCGACGAAGACCAGGGAGACGATCAGGGCCGGAGGGCCGGACCAGAGCGTGTCGAAGTAGGAGGCGAACCCGACCGCCAGCGAGCCCGACGCCGCCATGCTGGCGGCCAGGAAGGACACGGTGATCAGAAAGGTGAGCGGCCTGCTCCCGAAGGCCCGGTTGACGTACAACGAGGCACCGGCGGCCTGCGGGTACTTCGTCACGAGCTCGGCGTACGCCGACCCGGTGATGGCCGCGATGCTCACGCCGATGGCGAAGGCGATCCAGAAGGCGCCACCCACAGCCGCGGCGACCAGCCCGATGAGGACGTAGATGCCGGAGCCGAGGACGTCGCCGAGCGTGTAGAAGAACAGCAGGCGGCCGGTGATCGACCGCTTGAGCTCCCCATCCCCTCCGGCGTCCGCCGTCGTGTCGGGGGTCGCTGTGCTCACGGGGGCCTCCTGGATCGTGACGGGCGTGTGAGCCCGACTACCCGTCGAGGGACGGAGCCAAACCCTGCGTCGTCCCGAGGACCGGTCGGCTCAGAGCAGGCGACGGTCCGAGGCCCACCGGGTGAGCTCGTGTCGGGACGACAGCTGGAGCTTGCGCAGCACCGAGGACATGTGGGTCTCGACGGTCTTGATCGAGATGAAGAGCTCCTTGGCCACCTCCTTGTAGGCGTAGCCGCGGGCGATCAGCCGCATCACCTCCCGCTCACGCTCGGTGAGCCGGTCGAGGTCCTCGTCGACCGCCGAGACGTCGATCGATCCGGCGAAGGCATCGAGCACGAAGCCCGCGAGCCGGGGGGAGAACACGGCGTCACCGTCGGCGACCCGGACGATGGCCGAGACCAGCTCCGGGCCGGTGATCGTCTTGGTGACGTAGCCGCGCGCCCCGCCGCGGATGGTGCCGATCACGTCCTCGGCCGCGTCGCTCACCGACAGCGCGAGGAACGAGGTCGTGCCCCGCAGCGCCGGTGGCAGCCGCCGCATCACCTCGACTCCCCCGCCGCCGGGGAGGTGCACGTCGAGGAGCACGACCTCCGGCTCGTGCGCGACCACGGCGGCCAGCGCCTCGTCGACGTCGGCCGCCTCGGCCAGCACCTCGACCGCCCCGGCACCCACCGTCGTCAGCTCACCGCGGACCCCGCTGCGGAACATCGCGTGGTCGTCGACGATCACGACCCGCACCGGTGTCGTCCTGGGCTCGGTCCGGGGCTCAGTCATGGGTCTCCTCCTGGATGGGTCGAGGCAGGTGCAGCTGCACCTCGGTGCCCTCGGCGCTCGAGCGGACGTCGGCGGAGCCACCGTGGCGCTGCATCCGGTCGACGATGCTGTGACGTACGCCGTGGCGGTCGGCGGCCACCTGCTCGAGGTGGAAGCCGGGCCCGCGGTCGCGCACGAAGACGTCGACGCTCAGTGCGCCGACCTCGGCGTAGACGTCGACCTGACCGACGCCGGCGTGCTTGGCCGCGTTGGTGATCGCCTCGCGGGTCGCCGCGACGACGGGTCGCAGGGCCTCCTCCATCGGGCAGTCTCCGACCGTGACGACGTCGACGGTGACGGCGTGCGCGTCCTCGACGGCTGCGGCGACCCCGCGCAGCGCGCTGGCGACGCTGCGCTCGTCGAGGGACTCCCCGGAGTAGAGCCACGCCCGGAGGTCGCGCTCCTGGGAGCGCGCCAGGCGGGCGACCGTCGCGGCGTCGCCGGGGTTCTTCTGGATCAGGGCCAGCGTCTGGAGGACGGAGTCGTGCAGGTGGGCGGCCACGTCGGCACGCTCCTGGGTGCGCACCCGCTCGGAGCGCTCGGCGGTCAGCTCGGAGGCGAGCCGGAAGACCCACGGACCGATGACGATCCCGAGCCCGGCGACCCCCAGCAGCGCGGCCACGGTGACGTCCCGGGCGATCGACAGGGAGCCTCCCCTGAGCGAGAACAGCAGCACCGCCAGCACGATCAGCCCGAGGCCGGCGACGAGGCGCGCGTAGGCGGCCCAGCTCCCGTCGCCGAGCACCACCCGCGCCGGCTCGATGCGCCCCGTGGAGTCGAGCCAGCGCTCACGCTGCGCCTCGTCGGCCTGCCGCCACAGCAGCGCCACGCCGACGGCACCGATCACCAGCGGCCACAGCCACCCACCGCGTCCGCCGATCGCCTCGACCAGCAGGACGGCGCCGACCCCCAGCGCCAGCAGCGCGACGACCGGTCCGAGGTCGGTGAGCCGGCGGATGCGACCGGGGCGGCGACCGCCCCGCGTCGCACTCTCGAGCCCCGGCGCCTGGGGCGTGAAGTGGTGCTCGACCGGGAGCATCAGCCACAACCCGGAGTAGAGCGCGACACCGAGTCCGCCCAGGGCCGAGGTGGCCACGAAGAAGGCGCGGACCCACAGCAGCGGCAGGTCGAGGTGTCGCGCCAGGCCACCGGCCACACCGCCGATGACCGGCTCGTGCAGGTCGCGGTAGGCGCGGCGCACCTCGGGGCGAGGGGGCGCGGGGGCGGTGCTCATGTCAGGGTCAATCGTCACACACCCACGACCCCCGCCCCAGGGGGACGGACCCCGGCTCGACCCTGAGTCCCCGGGGTGCCCCGGCCCCCAAGACCAGGGTGGTCCCTGATGGCGCGACGTCCCGTCCGGCGCCAGGGTTGAGCCATGACCACGACCCCACCCGAAGCACCTCCCGGACCCACGTCCGACAGCGGGCCCCGCGTCGGCCGCGACGAGGTCCGTGACCTCGGTCGGCTGCGCCGCTCGGCCTACGACCGCAAGGTCGCCGGTGTCGCCGGCGGTCTCGCCCGGCACCTCGACGTCGACCCGATCATCCTGCGCGTCACCTTCGTCGTGCTCGCCTTCTTCGGCGGTGCCGGGATCCTGCTCTACGCCGCCTGCTGGCTGCTGGTGCCCGACGACCTGACCGGCCGGGCCACCGTCCGCCTCGACGAGCGCAGCCGCTCGGTGGCGCTGGTCGTCGTCGGCGTGCTGGCGGGGCTGGCCGTCCTGGGCGACTCGCTGGGCGGCTACGGCTTCCCGTGGCCGTTGGCGATCATCGGGCTGGTCGTGCTGCTGGTCGTCTCCAACCGGGGCAGCGACGCGCGGCGCCGCCCTGACTCCCCCCACGCCCCGGAGACCTCCGGCGGCCCGACGTACGCGCCCACCTCAGCTCAGGCGCCACGGCCTCGCAACCCCAGGCGCCGCGGACCCATCCTCTTCGGGTTCACCCTCGCGCTGAGCGCGCTCGGCATCGGGATCCTCGCGATCGTCGACCTGGCCGGCGCCCCGATCGCCGGCGCCGCCTACCCCGCCCTGGTCCTCGCGACCACCGGCACGATGCTGCTGGTCGGCGCGTTCTACGGCCGAGCCGGCGGCCTGATCCTGGTCGGCCTGCTCGCGGCGGTGGCCACTCTCGGCGCGACCGCCGCCCAGGAGGTCGACACCGCGGAGGTCGACGTCGCGCCACGCACCGCCGCGGGGGTCCAGGACGTCTACGACCTGTTCGCCGGTGAGATCGTGGTCGACCTCAGCGACGTCCAGGACCTGCAGGCGCTCGACGGCCGCACCGTCCGGGTCGAGAGCGTCCTCGGCAGCATCCGGGTGGTGGTGCCCGACGGGCTCGACGTCGAGGTCAGGTCCACGGTCGACGGGCTGGGGCACAGTGCCCTCTTCGGCGGCGACGTCGACGGCTCCGACTCCCACTCCCACGACGGCGGCGTCGATGCCCCCGTCCTGATCCTCGACACCCAGGTCTTCCTGGGCGAGATCATCGTCGACACCGAGGAGAGGCTCGCCCGATGAGTGACACCAGCACGCCCGCCCCGTCGCCCGCCCTCTCGGGCCGGCACCCGGTCAACGTCGGTCACCTCGTCATGGGGATCGCCTTCGTCGGCCTGGCGCTCGTGTGGGCGCTCGTCCAGCTCGACGTCGTGGCCGGCGGCGACGTCCGCTGGCTGCTGCCCGTCCCGTGGGTGCTCGCCGGCGCGGCCGGCCTCGCGGCGAGCGCCGTCGCCGGCACCCGCCGCCACCACTCCGACCCGGCGCACCAGACCCACCCGGACCTCGACGGGTGACGCATGATGGGGCCGTGGACCTCCCCCGTCTCGGCACCCTGCACCCCCTGCCCGCCGCCGACCACCCGGAGCTGCTCGCTCCGTGCGTGGCGGCGGCGCTGGCGTCCTGGCTCCACGGCGGGCACGCCGCCGTCGCCGAGATCGACCCGACGCTCGCCGACACCGCCGCCTTCTCCGCGGCCTACGAGGTGCCGCTCACGGCCAGCGCCAACTGCGTCGTCGTCGCCGGTCGACGCGACGGCCAGGAGCGCGTCGCTGCGTGCCTCGTGCGGGCCGACACCCGCGCCGACGTCAACGGTCTGGTCAAGCGGCTCCTCGACGTGCGCAAGGCGTCCTTCCTGCCGATGGACCGGGCGGTCGAGGAGTCCGGCATGGAGCACGGCGGCATCAACCCCGTCGGTCTCCCGCCCACCTGGCGACTGCTCGTGGACTCGCGGGTGACCGCGATCGACGTGGTCCTCGTCGGCTCCGGCGTACGCCGGTCCAAGCTGCTCCTGCCGGGCTCCACCCTCGCGACGCTCCCCCGCGCGGAGGTCGTCGAGGGCCTCGCCGGCTGAGGCTCCCCGGCGTGGTGCGCAGGCCCGTGCCGACCGGGTGACCACGACGGGGCGATAACGGTTGGCGCCGAAGCGTCCTCGCTCCGTACCCTGGGACGAGTGCGCCAACTCCCTCTTGATCACCCCGGCACGGCCGACCACGGCTCGCCGGGACGCTTCCTGTGGTGGCTCGCGCGCCAGCAGTGGCCCACCCTGGTCGGAGGCATGGTCTTCGGCATCATCTGGATGAGCACGCAGGCCGTGATGCCCGCCGTCATCGGACTCGCGATCGACCGCGGGGTGGCGGGCAAGGACGGCACCGCGCTGCTGCAGCTCGCCGGGCTGATGCTGCTCATCGGTCTCGTGCAGGCCGCGACCGGCATCATCCGGCACCGCTTCGCGGTCACCAACTGGCTCATCACCGCCTACCGCACCGTGCAGCTGGTGACCCGCCACACGGTGCACCTCGGCGGGGCGCTCCCCCGCAAGGTCTCGACCGGCGAGGTGGTCGCGATCGGGACCAGCGACATCTCGCACCTCGGCCAGGTGATGGACGTGTCCGCACGCTTCGCCGGCGCCGTCGTGTCCTTCGTCCTGGTGGCGGTCATCCTGCTCCAGACGTCGGTGACCCTCGGGCTCGTCGTGCTGCTCGGCGTACCGCTCCTGATGCTGCTCGTCGGCCCGCTCCTCTCGCCGCTGCAGACCCGCAGCGCGCGCCAACGCCAGCTGATGGGCGAGCTGTCCAACACCGCCACCGACATCGTCGGCGGCCTGCGGGTGCTGCGCGGGATCGGCGGCGAGCAGGTCTTCCACGACCGCTACCGCCGCGAGAGCCAGACCACGCGTCAGGCCGGGGTCCAGGTCGCCCGGCTCCAGTCGGTGCTCGACGCGCTGCAGGTGTTCCTGCCCGGGCTCTTCGTGGTGATCATCGTGTGGCTCGGCGCACGCTACGCCGTGACCGGACGCATCAGCGCAGGTGAGCTGGTGGCCTTCTACGGCTACGCGGCGTTCCTCATGATCCCGCTGCGCACCGCCACCGAGTTCGCCAACAAGGTCATCCGTGGCCGGGTCTCGGCCCGGCGGGTCTGCCACGTCCTGGCGCTGACCCCCGACGTCGTCGAGCCCCTCGACCCGGCCCTCGCCCCCGCCCCGATGGCCGAGCTGCGCGACGCCCGCTCGGGGCTGCGGCTGCGGCCGGGGGCGATCACCGCCCTGGTCAGCGACCGGCCCGACGACACCGCCGCGCTGGCCGACCGGCTCGGCCTGTGCGCCGCCGAGGTCGACGACGACGTCACGCTGGGCGGGGTGCCCCTGACCCGGCTCCCGCGTGCCGACGTACGACGACGCATCGTCGTCTCCGACACGAACGCCGCCCTCTTCTCCGGTCGTCTCGCGGACCGGCTCGACGTGACCGGTCGGGCCCGCACGACCGGCGACCTCGAGCGCGCGCTCTTCACCGCCTCCTCCGACGACATCCTGGACGCGTTGCCCGAAGGGCTCGACACCGTCGTGACCGAGCGCGGCCGCAGCTTCTCCGGCGGTCAGCGCCAGCGGCTGGTGCTGGCGCGGGTGCTGACCGTCGACCCCGAGGTCCTGGTGCTCGTCGAGCCGACCTCCGCCGTCGATGCGCACACCGAGGCCCGGATCGCCTCGCGGCTGCGCGAGCACCGCACGGGCCGCACGACGGTCGTGGCCACCTCCAGCCCGTTGATGCTCGACGCCGTCGACGAGGTCGCCTTCCTCGAGGCCGGCGTGGTCGTCGCGACCGGCACCCACCGCGAGCTGCTCGACACCCACGCCCGCTACCGCGCCGTCGTCACCCGCGAGACCGCGCCCGAGCCCGTCCCGGCAGGAGCCGAGCGATGAGCACCACGCTGCCGATCGCCGGCCCCGGTGCGATGCGCACCTACGTCGGCGCGCTCGTGCGCCGCCACCCCCGGCTCGTCTGGGGTGCCCTGGCCCTCCACGTGCTCGCCGCGATCGCGAGCCTGGCCGCTCCCCGCCTGCTCGGCGGGCTCGTGGAGAGCGTCGAGGACGGCACGACCACCGCGCACGTCGACACCATCATCGGCCTGCTCGCGGTCTTCCTGGTGCTGCAGACGATCCTGACCCGCTACGCGCGCTACGTCAGCCAGGTGCTCGGCGAGCAGGTCCTCGCCGAGCTCCGCGAGGACTTCGTCGGCAACGCGCTGGCGCTGCCGGTCGGCGTCGTCGAGTCGGCCGGCTCCGGCGACCTGCTCACCCGCACCAGCCGCGACGTGGAGCAGCTCGGCTGGTCGGTGCGCTGGGCCCTGCCCGAGTGGACCATCGCCGTCATCACCGCGATCCTCACCTTCGCCGCCGCCCTCAGCGTCGGTTGGTGGGTCGCGCTGCCGTGCCTGCTCGGCCTGCCTCCCCTCGTCGTCGGCCTGCGGTGGTACCTCGCCCGCGCCAAGGACGGTTACCTGCGCGAGAGCGCGTCGTACTCCGCGATCAACGCCTCCCTCACCGAGACCGTCGAGGGCGCCCGCTCGGTGGAGGCGCTCGGTCTCGGCGAGCAGCGCATCGCGGCGGTCGACGACGACATCCGCGAGTCCTACACCGCCGAGCGCTACACACTCTGGCTGCGCACGGTCTTCTTCCCGAGCATGGAGCTCAGCTACCTGATCCCCACGGTCGCGACGCTGCTCTTCGGCGGCTACCTCTACACACAGGGCCAGGTCTCGCTGGGCGACGTGACGGCGGCGGTGCTCTACGTCCAGATGCTCATCGACCCGGTCGACCGCATCGTGTCGATCCTCGACGAGCTGCAGATGGGGGCGGCGTCGCTCTCGCGCCTGCTCGGGGTGGCCCAGGTGCCCGACGACCGCACCGCGACCGGCGAGGTGCCCGACGGCGAGGCGATCGACGCCCACGACGTCCGCTTCTCCTACGTCGAGGGGCGCGACGTGCTGCACGGCATCGACCTGTCGGTCGGGGTGGGCGAGCGGATCGCGATGGTCGGCCCGTCGGGGGCGGGCAAGTCGACGCTCGGTCGTCTCCTCGCCGGCATCCACCCCCCACGCACGGGTGCGGTGAGCGTCGGTGGTGTCGCGCTGGTCGACCTCCCGCTGCAGGACCTGCGCGGCCACGTCGCGCTCGTCACCCAGGAGCACCACGTCTTCGTCGGCACGCTGCGGGAGAACCTCGCGCTGGCGGCACCTCCCGGCGCGACCGACGACGACATCCGCGCCTCGCTGGCCGCGGTCGACGCGCACGAGTGGGTCGCGTCCCTGCCGGAGGGGCTCGACACGGTGATCGGCTCGGGCGGCCGCGCGGTCACGGCCGCCCAGGCGCAGCAGATCGCCCTGGCCCGGCTGGTGCTGGCCGACCCGCACACGCTGGTCCTCGACGAGGCGACGTCGCTGATCGACCCCCGCGCCGCGCGCCACCTCGAGCGCTCGCTGGCGGCCGTGCTCGAGGGGCGCACGGTCATCGCGATCGCGCACCGGCTCTTCTCGGCCCACGACGCCGACCGGGTCGCGGTCGTCGAGGACGGCGTGATCGCCGAGCTCGGGTCCCACGACGAGCTGGTGGCCGCGGGTGGGTCCTACGCCGCGCTCTGGGACAGCTGGAACGGCGGCCGCTGAGGCGTCTCGCCCCCTGGAGCGACGGGCGCGGGTCCTCTGTTGTAGTGAAATCCGCCCGACGTTTCGTCGTCCAGCCCGTCCCTTGATATTTTCTGCGGACCATGGACCCGACGAGCGCGACCCCCAAGCCGCTCCGGACTGGATTCCGCGAGGACGTCCAGGGGCTGCGGGCCGTCGCCGTGCTCACGGTCATCGCCGCCCACGCGGGCGTCGCCTTCCTCCCGGGAGGCTACGTCGGCGTCGACGTCTTCTTCGTCATCTCCGGGTTCCTCATCACCCAGCTCCTGGTCACCGAGGCGTCGAGGTCTGGCCGGGTGTCCCTCAGCGGCTTCTACGCGCGCCGGGCCCGCCGCATCCTGCCCGCCGCCAGCGTCGTGCTGGTCACGACCACCGCGGCGGCCGTGCTGTGGATGAGCGTCCTCGAGGCGATCGACCTGGCCAAGGACGCCCTGTGGGCCGCGGTCTTCGCCGCCAACGTGCGCTTCGCCCAGCAGGGTGTCGACTACTTCGCGGCCGAGGCCGCGCCCTCGCCCATCCAGCACTACTGGTCGCTGGCGGTGGAGGAGCAGTTCTACCTCGTCTGGCCACTGCTCGTCGCCATCGTCTTCTGGGCCGCCACCCGCCGGCGTACGACGACTGGGGCGGGGTCCCGCCCCCTGCGCGCACTGGCCGTCACGATCGTCCTCCTCGGGGTCGCGAGCTTCGTCTGGTCGCTGGTCCGCACGGGCGCCGAGCCGCAGGCGGCCTACTTCTCCACCTTCACCCGCGCCTGGGAGCTCGCGATCGGTGCCGGCGTCGCGGTGGCCGTGCACGCCGGCCGCACGTGGCGACACCGCCGCGGCGCCGAGGTGCTCGCCTGGGGTGGCCTGGGCGCGATCCTCGTGGCCTGCCTGGCCTTCGACGAGACGCTCGCCTTCCCCGGCTACGCCGCCGCGCTGCCCGTGCTCGGCACCGCGGCCGTCCTCTACGCCGGCGCGCACGCGGGAGTGACGACGACCGCGGGGCGACTGCTCTCGACGCGTCCGATGCGCGTGGTCGGCGACTGGTCCTACTCCCTCTACCTCTGGCACTGGCCGCTGCTGATCGTGCCGCCGTCGGCGCTCGGTCGTGAGCTGCGCCCGCTCGAGGTGGTGCTGCTGGTCGCGCTCACCTTCGAGCTCGCCTACCTCACCCACCGCTTCGTCGAGCAGCCCTTCCGCACCCGCCGCGTCTCCGCGCGCCCGCGCAGGTCGCTGATCCTCTACCCGGTCTTCCTCGGGCTCGTGGGCTCCACGGCCGGTGCGGGCTGGGCCTGGTCCGACTACCGCGTCAGCGAGCACGGTGACGCTCCCGCGATCACCACCAGCCAGTACGGCATCACGGGCGACGGTCCCGAGGCGCTGGTCCGCGCGTCCGTCCTCGCCGCCGAGGCCGACCAGGCGACCCCCAGCGACCTGACCCCCGACCTGGTCGACCTCGAGGACGACCTCGCCGACGTCGGCGACTGCTTCTACGAGGGCGGCACGACCTGGGAGCTCTGCCCCCGTGGCGACGAGGACGCCGACAAGACGCTGGTCGTCGTCGGCGACTCCCACGCCCGCGCCTGGATCCCCGCCTTCGACCAGATCGCCGCCAGGTCCGGCTACCGCGCCTTCTACCTCGTCAAGGCCCAGTGCACGGCGGCCTTCGTCGACCCCTCCGAGGCCTTCACCGGGGAGCCCTGGCCCGAGTGCGAGGAGTTCCACCGCTGGACCGAGGAGCAGATCACCGAGCTCGACCCCGACCTGGTCGTGATGACGTCGTCGGCACCGATCACCGGGGTCTTCTCCGACGGGCGCCGGTTGCGCAGCATGGACGACATCGCCGGCGAGCTCGGCACCGGCCTCGAGGCCATGATCCGCGCCTACACCCCCCTCACGGACCGTCTGGTGATGCTGGTCGACGTGCCGCGTCTGTCCCACGACCCCGGCGTGTGCCTGTCGACCTTCGGGTCCGACCTCGGCGACTGCGCCCTCCCGCCCGATGCGACCGGCGTACGCATGCGCGACCTGACGATCGACGTCGCCACCGAGGCGGGCGCCGAGGTCGTCGACCCCGAGGCCTGGTTCTGCGCGGACGGTGTGTGCCCCACCGTCGTCGGCTCCACGATCAGCTATCGCGACCGCGGCCACATCAGCTCCACCCGCGCCGCCGAGCTGGCCGAGCCGCTCGGCACCGCCCTCGGCATCTGGTGACGGCCGAGCTCGGCACCTGGGACCCGATGACGCCCGACGAGGTCATCGACCTCCTCGGGCCCGCGACGTTTCCCTGGTGGATCGCCGGCGGCTGGGCCATCGACCTCCACCTCGGGCGCCAGACCCGCCACCACGACGACATCGACGTGCTGGTCCTGCGCGAGGACCAGCTGTCGTTGCAGCGCGCCCTCCCCGGGTGGGACCTCCACGCCGCGGACCCGCCCGGCAGCCTCCGCCCGTGGCGCGCCGACGAGGTCCTCCCCGCCGAGGTGCACGACGTCTGGTGCCGCCCCACCCGCGACGCGCCGTGGTCGCTCCAGGTCATGATCGACGACGCCCCCAACGGCGTGTGGACCTATCGCCGGGACCACCGGATCACCCGTCCCGTCCCTGAGCTGGACGGCAACGCCCGCGGCGGACACCCCCGGGTGCTGGCGCCAGAGATCCAGCTCCTGCAGAAGAGCAAGGCGCCCCGCCCCAAGGACGAGGCCGACTTCGCCTTGGTCGAGACCCTCCTCGACCACACCCAGCGCAGCTGGCTGAAGCGCAGCCTCACCCTCACCTCCCCCACGCACCCCTGGCTCGCCCGCCTCTGATCGCGTGCCACCCGTCCCGCGGCCCTACCCGCTCGTTCGTGGATCGGTCGGGCCGACCGGCTTGTCCTGTGATCGAGCCGACCAGCTTGTTCGTTGGTCGAGCCGACCGGCTTGTTCGTTGGTCGAGCCGACCGGCTTGTTCGTTGGTCGAGCCGACCGGCTTGTTCGTTGGTCGAGCCGACCGAGCGCAGCGAGGTCGCGTCGAGACCCGCCACGCGGCCAAATATGTTGTT
>CAWGZT010000001.1:0-956177 GCA_963827195.1 uncultured Actinomycetota bacterium | reverse complement strand
AAGCGGATCGCCTTTCGGAACATCCAGGTCTGCCGCAGAGCGGTCGCGTGAGCCAAGTCGGCGCCAGGTGCGCCACATCGTGAGAGAGTCGACGCACGATGCTCAGGAGCATGCCGGGTAGCGGTCCTGACGGTGATGGGAGCCTCGGGTGAAGTTGCGGAGTAGTAGCGCGATCCTGGCGTCGGGGGTGGTCATCGTCGCCCTGTTGCCAGCGGTCGCCGCAGGATCGGCCGGGTCGGCTCGGGCGGTGCCGATGTGTCAGGGCCAGCGAGCCACCCTCGTGGGCAGTCCTACGGATCGCGAGCTTGAAGGGACCGAGGGTGCCGACGTGATCGTCACCCGGGGCGCCGATGCCGTTGTTGCGAAACGCGGGGCGGACCTCATCTGCGTGACCGGCACCAAGAGCCACTCCCGCGCGACTGTCATCGACACGGGGCCTGGTCACGACCGGGTGCAGGTCAAGACGTCCCGAGCGGGCCGGCTCCACGTCGACCTCGGCGATGGCAACGACCGTATGGTCGTCGTGACCACGCCGGCGCGTCGGATCTACGCCTACCTAGGCGCAGGCAAGGACGTGTACGTCGGTGGGTCCGGTCGCGACTTCGTGACAGCTGACTACGTCGGCGACTACATCTACTCGCCGGCGGACGATAATCTGGACGACCGGATTCGCACCGGCGACGGCGCCGACGAGGTCAACGTTGGTGTGCTGCCGAGGTCTCCCTACTGGCTGCCGGCGGGGACCACTCATGATTCGGTCCACCTCGGGGCTGGTGACGACGCGCTCAACGTCGCAGGAGTGCCGGCGCCGGATGCCCCGCCCAGGGGTGGCGATGGCTCCGACCTTCTCACGATGTTCAACGTGCCCTACTGTCCGGCAGATCCCTCTGCTCCCGACTGCACCGACCCGCCCGACTGGGTCATCGACAACGACCTTGAGGTCGGGACCGTGGGCGGCGTCGTGCGGACAGGCTGGTCCAGCTTCCGGCGGTTCGACGTGAGGAGCCTGACCGCCGGTTCGGTGTCCTTCGTCGGTGGCGACGCGGACGAGGAGGTGAAAGCGGGGTCAGGGCTGAGCGGGGCGGCCCTTGGTCTCGGTGATGACTCCTTGAGGCTGTACTCCATGCCTCAGGGGCAGCAGCAGGAGTTCTCCGGCGGAGCCGGACGGGACACCATCGACGTTCTCGGCTACGAGCTGACGATCGACATGGCTGCCGGCGACACGTGGGAGCAGTGGCCACCATCAGAGCCAGACACCCACGCGTACTTCAACGAGTTCGAGAACGCCTCGGGTGCCGCTGAGCGCTCAGTGACGATGATCGGCGACGATGGGGACAACAAGCTCTGGTCGGCCTCCTGTTTCGCCACGGTGAGCGGTGGTGCCGGCGACGACGTGTTGACGACCAACCTCGATCTCAGGTTCGACGAGTGCGACTACTACCAGCCGGGCGCGAACCTCGACGGTGGGCCCGGAGCAGACATCCTGCGCGGCAGCTGGGGTCCAGACCATCTCGACGGCGGCGAAGGCGATGACACCGCCTACGGGAGCCGAGACACGGATGTATGCCTCGCCGAGGTCCGCTATGACTGTGAGCAGTGACCTCTGCCGCACGACGAGGCAACCCCGCCCCGCCAAGGAGGACGCGATGGTCTCGCATTCCAGCGCTCTCGCGACAGCCGTGACCGCCGACCAGGTCAGGCGGTCGCGGGGAACTTCACGCCGGTGTTGGCGTGGCACCGGAAACCATCTACGTGCTTTGCCAGGCCGTGACGGCGCAAACCAATGCGTCCGGATATGCCGCGTAGCGTGCGCTCGAAGACGCACGCTTCTGCCGCGTTTCGGGCAATGCCTGACCGGACCCTGGAGGGACCCCGGTCCTGGAAGGTGAAGTCCCCGTTCGAGGCGCCGCGAGCCAGGTGGGTGTCGATGACGACCATCGAGGGCGTCACCTCCGCCCTCCCGTCCTCTCGGCGTACGACCGCGTGCAGCACCGTCAGAGCCTGCGCCCACGTGCCGTTGCACGACCACCGGCGGAACGGCGACCAGACCCGAGTCCATGGCCCGAACGACGCCGGGAGGTAGCGCCACCGGCAACCTGTCTGGGCGAGGTACAGCATCGCGTCCACCACGGTTCGCAGGTCATCGCCGTCCATACGGCCCCGCTTGCCCGGCGCGTTGGACACCGGCTGCAGCAGGTCCCACTGCTCGTCTGTCAGGTCACTGGGTGCGACATGCCTCGCACGGTGCCTGCGAAACCCGGCCGTGCAATAGGGACACACCCAGTCAGAAGGGCGCCACCGCGAGCTCGCACAGGTTGAGCCTCTTGCTGGGGTTGTTGGTGACGAAGTAGGAGGAGAGGATGAACCGGCGCTCCACCCCGCCGACGTTGAAGAAGAGACGCATGATCCCGTTGCGGGGCAGCGGGATGGGCCCCACCTTGCCCGTCTCGGGGTCGCGCTCCCGGGAGAGCGTGTCGACGTGGTCGTCGACGTCGCCCTCACCGGTCACCGTCTCGGCGTAGACCCGGGCTGAGGGGTCGTCGCTGACGAGGCTCACCGACTGGATGCCGCCCGTCTGGTCGTCGTCGGCGCCGCAGCGCAGGCTCAGCTGGCCGAGCGAGGGGAGCGTGGTCGTCTGCAGCACGTTGCCGACCGCGTCGTCCTCCCCGTGCCAGTTGACCCCGAGGCGGACCGGGAAGGTGGTCTTGAGGACGGCGTCGACCTGGCAGAAGCGGTAGCGGGCGGGATGGTGGAAGCCGTTCCAGTACCAGGTGAGGCGGAACGACGTGACGGGCGTCATCGGGACCCCGGACGCGGCGAGGTGTCGGCCCGGTCGCTGGCTGATCACGCCGTCGACGTAGCCGGAGGAGTGGTTCTCGACAGGTGAGGACTGGTTGAGGCCCTCGTGCGCGAACGACCCGGTGCCACCGGTGCCGTCGTCCAGGGCGTGCGAGTAGCGGTAGATGCGCACGGTCTTGGTGGCGACGACGTTGCGCTGGTGCTTGACCTCGTGCTTGGCCAGCCACATCTGCGTCTCGGCGGAGCGGTCGTCGGCGTAGAGCCGGACCAAGGTGGCGTTGGGCTTGCAGACCAGCGTCAGCTCGCCGATGCCGGGCACGGTCGCGGTCTTCGACTGGACTCGCTTCTTCCACCCGCCGCTCCACCGGACCTTCACCCTCTGCACCCGTCGTACGGCGGTGGTGGTCGTGCGCGCCGCCAGGCGCGGCGCTGCCCCGCCCACCGACGCGACCCCGGACCGCTGGGCGCCACCGCCGTGGTCCGCGACCGCCGGCGGGGCCGCGGTGCCCACCGTCGCCAGGGCAGCGGTGAGCACGGCGGCCAGGACGGCGGCCACGAGCGGGGCCGGGCGCGACGGGAGGCTCATCGGGCCGGCTTCTCCTCGCGCTGCTCCGCCGGGGCCTGGGTCGTGACCCCGTCGTCGGGACTCACGAGGATGAGGGGTGCCTCACCCTCCAACCAGTGGTTCTGCAGGGTGACGACGTTGGCCGGCAGGGCCACGAGGCGCGCGTCGGCGGCGAGCTGCTCGGACTGGTTGACGTAGAACGTGAGGAACTCGGTGACCTCGCGGCGCTCGAGTGACCTCGTCGTGGTGGTGACCAGCAGCTGACGGGCCAAGGGGTACTCCCCGCTGACGATGGTGCGCTGGCTGGGGAAGATGCAGTTGCGCTCCCCGTCGGGCAGCGTGATCTCGAAGGGACGCAGCTGGTCCTCGTAGAGCTCGTAGTAGCTGAACCGGAAGAACGCCACGTTGCCCCGGGTGCCGTCGATGACCCGTTTGGCCGCACGCGACAGCGCGAGGAGCTCGCGCGCGGCGGCGCGCTGCGTGCCGGCGCGGCGCTCGGCGGCACGGGCTGCGTCGCGGGCGGCGACGGCGTCCTCGAGACGGCGTCGGTCGCGGTCCTGGTCGGTCGTCGAGCGTTGGTCGCGGACGCCCTTGGCCACCTCCGCCCGGGCGGCGCGGACCTCGGCGACCGCGTCGCGCAGCACCTGTCGGGACACCACCAGCTGGCTGGCGAGCTCGGTGTGCTTGCGGGTGCGCTCGGCGAAGTGGTCGGCCAGCGCATGGTCCCGCGGATCGCCGACGACCCAGAGCCGTGCACCGTTGTCGGAGTCGAAGGCCACGTAGTCGGAGCGCAGGTTGGTGAGGCTCGGCTCCGCGGCGTCGAGGACATAGCGACCGAAGAACCCGAACGCGTTGTTGTCAGGGGTCGGACCGCCGGTCTCGAGCCGGACGTCGTCCAGGGCCAGCTGCGACCAGGTGGTCACCGGCGAGCCGGCCCGGAACGTGTCCCGCACCTGGGCGGTGGTGAGGCAGTCTCCGCCGACATCGGTCTCGGACTTGATCGCCAGCACGACGGCATCGGCCGCGACCTGGAACTGGACCACGTCCAGGCCCACCGCCCGGCAGGCGTCCCACTCGGCACGGCTGATGGCGCGCGAGGAGTCCACCAGGTCGATCTCGCCGGTGCACAGGCGCTGGAACGCGCGGTCCTCGCCCGTCTCGCGGACGTTGATGTCGGTGGTGCTGCCGGCGAGCTCGTGGCGTCGTGCGGCTTCGGCCGTCAAGGAGCCGCTGGGGCCCTCGATGTCGACGACTCCGCCGGGGCGGCGGGGGAGAGCGGTGTTGCGCTCGTTGATGAGCGCCTGCTCGGCGGTGCTCTGCTCGGAGCGCGCGGCCTGCTGCTGGGCGACGGTGTCGGTGGCTTGCGGCGTCTGGTCGGAGCAGGCGCTCAGCACCAGCCCGGCGCTCAGCAGGGCGGCGAGGACGGGCGGGCGGAGGTCGGGGCGCATCACTGGACTCCCCCTGTCGACGTGCTGCCGGTGGTCCCGCTGGCCTGGCCGTTCTCGTCGGCACGGTCCTCGGGTGGGTACTCGTGACGCTTCCCGAGCTTGACGACCTCGAAGTCCTCGAGGTGCAGCCCCTGAAGCTCGTTGCCGTCGAGGTAGGTCGCGGTGACGTCCCGCTGGGCGTAGAGGGTCGGGACCGCGGCCCGGTCCACGACGATGGCGCCGTAGGTGCGCAGCGCCGCGACGATCGCGTCGGCGTAACGGCGCTGCTGGGCCGTCATCCGGATCGGCTTGCCGGTCGCCGGGTCGACGGGCCGGGGAGGGACCACGTCGGCCTTGAGCCGGATGCGGGCCCCCTCGGGGATCGAGAGCTCGTTGCCGTTGCCGTCGGTCGACGAGGCGGGCCGGACGAACCAGCTGGCCGCAGGGCCGGGCAGGCTGATCGCGAGGGCATGGTCGATCAGCCCGGCCTCCAGCTCCTCGGGGCTGATCAACCCCGCGAAGAGGGGCAGGCCGGAACCCCGGGCCCCGACCACCTGCGGGGCGCCGTAGCCGGTCCCGTCGAGGTCCCACTCGCGCATGAAGTGGTAGGAGATGCTGTTGTCGGCCTCGCGGCGGGCGCGCCACAGGTCGTAGGCCATCGAGCCGTCGGTGTCGAAGATCGTGAACCAGCCGTCGTAGCGCGGGTCGGGGTCGACGTCGACGGGGATGTCGAGCACCACCGTGTCGTCACCGTCACCGCACTGGATCTGACGGCAGACCACGTTGGTCGGCTCGCCGCCGGCCACGACCGCCGTCGTCCAGGCCTCGGTGTTGATGTAGACACCCTCGGTGATCTCCCGGTCGCACAGCCGCAGGTCGTTGCCGGCGTCGGCGCGCTCGCACACGCCGACCCGGATCTTGGCCAGCCGGATCATCTGGTCGGACGCGGGATCCAGCTCCTTGGCGTCGACGCGGGTGTTCCACGGCGAGGTGTCGGCGAAGAAGCGTGGCGCGGGGACGATCGTGCCCCCTCCGCCGGAGACGGGATCGAGGACGACCCCGGAGGCAGGGGTGTCGCCCGACCTGCCGGACGGGGCATCGGTGTCGCGGCCGCAACCGGTCAGTGCGAGGGCGCCCACGAGGGTGAGAGCGAGCAGGGTGCGCGTGGGCGTCGTCATGGGCTGGTCGTCATGGGCTGGGGGTCCCGTGGGTCGTGGGTGGAGGTGGGTGCGGCGCCGGCCGCGAGCGACTCCGCGAAGCGGGAGAAGGACGCACTGACGTGGCTCAGCACCCGGGTCTCGGCGGGGTGGACGTCACCCGTGTGCGCGCCGGCTGCCGAGAGCACGCCGTGCGCCTCGCGGCGGGCCTGCAGGCGGATGAGCTCGGCATCGAGCTCGGCCCGGGCCGTCACCAGCTCGCAGCGACGGGCGGTCTCCGACTCGATGGCCTCGAGGTGGCGCAGGTGGGCCTCCCCGGCTCGCTGCATGAGCTCGATGACGGTGCAGGCGACCTCGTCGACGCTCCTGGCCAGGTGCGGCAGCTCGTCGGTCAGCGGCACCGGTGCGCGCGCAGGAAGCAGGACCGGGGTCGGATCTGGCTCGGGATCGGGCTCGCGTCGGGGCTCGGGCTGGGGCTGGGGCTCGGGCTGGGGCTCGGGCTCGGGCTCGGGCTCGGGCATGAGCCGCGTGCTGAAGTCGACGCGCCCGATCAGCCCGTCCGGGCTCGGCGTCGCCAGGATGTCGTCGAGCGACGGGGGCGGCGAGATGCCCTGGTGGTGGGCTGGGCCGGCTTGGAGGGTCACTGGTCCGTCTCCTCGTCGCCCAGCGAGTCGGAGCCGCGGCGGAAGCCGGACGGCACGCTGACCAGGACGTAGCGTTCCGTGCGGTAGGCCTCGGTCAGGAAGGCGTTGCTGCCGTCGACGGCATCCTGGTAGAGGGCACTGAGCAGGTCGGCGGACGACCCGGTGGACAGCAGCAGGTAGTCGACGTGGTCGGCCGGGTCCTTCGCGGCAGCGAGCCACGGACCGTCCGACTCGTCGACCCGGTCGAAGAAGAGCGCCGGGTCCCCGGTGAGCAGGATGACCGCCGCGGTCTGGGCGTTGTCGGTGAGGATCGAGCTGGTGAGCGACACGTTGTCCTTGATCCAGGTCGCCATCGCCTGCTCGGACACGTAACCCACCGTCGAGCCGTCGGGGGTGGTCGCACCCTCCTGCGACACCCGGGTCGAGACGGCCGCCGCGAACGTCGACTCCAGACCCTGGTACTCGTAGGTCTTCAACGACTGGAACGTCCAGGGAATGCTGGCGAGGAGCCCCACGACCAGCAGGGCGCTCACCAGGGTCGCTCCCTCGCCGGCCGACCGGGCCAGCCAGATGGCGCCGATCATCGAGAACAGCAGGATCGGCAGCGCGTTGCGCAGGACCATCGGGGAGTCGGTCAGCCGGAGGACGACCGAGAGCGCCGGGACGACGATCGAGAGGAGCAGGAGCACCGCGAGCCAGAGCGCCAGGCTGTTGCGGCGCGCGATGCCGACGAAGACCAGGGCGGGGAGGATCACGAGGGCGATCGGGGCTCCGTAGAGGACCAGGCGCCCGGTGTGCTCGAGGAGGTCGACCACCGCGAAGCTCTCGAGCCCACCGGAGGCGGCCGAGTCGCTGCTCGCCGTGATCCAGTTGAAGGGCCTGAGGACCAGGAGCAGGTTGAGGGCCGACCAGAGTGCGATGACGTAGACCGTGGGCGCGGCGAAGCCGACCGTGGTGCCCTCGATCTCGGTGCCGTCGGCGCCGAGGCGGGCGAGGATCGACCCGACCATGATGGCGCTGACGACGAACCAGAGCAGGCTGCTGTAGCCCGAGAGGGCGGCGACCGAGAACGCCAGGCCCGCGATCATCACGAAGCGGATGTCGGCCGTGACGTACCACGCGAACAGCGCACCGAGGGCGGCCACCACGAACGCCAGCCACATGAAGTGCCGCGCGCCGCTGGCGGCGTACAGGACGACCAGCGGGTTGAGCCCGAGGGCCACCAGGACCACGACCCGCAACGGGGCCAGGATCTGGGCGCGGCGCATCATCGTGTTGAAGGTGACCATGGCGAACGCGGCGAAGACCGCGGAGGCCAGGGGCACCACGGCCAGCGAGCTGGCGAGCACGGGGATCACGGTGAGCGGCGAGATCAGCAGGATCGTCAACGGGGGATAGTCGAAGCCGACCGAGGAGAGCTTCGGCGGGTCGTTGTGCCAGATCATCAGCGCTCGGTTGAAACGATCGAGCGTCTCGAAGCCCACCACGTGCATGTCGACCACGAGCCAGTAGCCGATCCAGGCGTAGGCGACGAGGAAGAGGCCGAAGACCAGGGCGCTCTCCCACCTGCGGCGCGGGATGTCGTCGGGGCGACGGCCGACGGACTGGACGACGCCGGCGATCCGCTCACGGGTCGTGACGATGTGGACGGCGGCGACGTCGGGTCCGGGTTGGTCCAGCTGCGTCGTCACGAGGTGTGACCGTCGTCGAGGCCGTGCTCGGTCTTCTCCCAGTAGAACGGGTTGGTGAAGAGCTGGATGAAACCCTTCCAGGCGGCCCAGCTCATCAGACCCCAGTAGAGCGGGGAGAGCAGAGCGGTGCGGGTGATCCCGAACTCGCCGCGCTGCAGGCTCCCGGCGACGTTGAGGTAGACGAAGATGAAGTTGCCGATGAAGAGCATCGCGCTCGCGGCGTAGAACACGATGCCGGGGAAGAGCTGCTCGATGAAGCCCCACTGCGTGAGGATGTAGAGCGTCGTGAGGCCCCAGAAGATCGGGTTCATCAGCAGGACGAACGCCGACCCCATCGTGAGGTTGAAGCTCACGAAGCCGTTGAGGCCCGTCTGGGAGAGCAGGCTGAGCGGGTTGCGCATGTGCACGAGCCAGGTCTGGAAGTAGCCCTTGTTCCACCGTGAGCGCTGACGGATCCAGTTGCGGACGTTGGAGTTGGCCTCCTCCAGCGTCGTGGAGTCGATCATGGCCGTGCGGTAGCCCTCGCGGTGCAGGCGGATGCCGAGATCGGCGTCCTCGGTGACGTTGAACGGGTCCCAGGCGCCGAGCTCACGCAGCGTCGAGGTGATGAAGTGGTTGGAGGTGCCACCCAGCGGGATGGGGGACTCCGAGGCACCCATCGCGGGCAGCACCAGCTCGAAGTGCATCGAGTACTCGTTGGCGAACCAGGAGGTCAGCAGGTTCTGGTCCTGGTTGAAGTGGTTGAGCTTGGCCTGGATGCACACGACGTTGGGCGGCACGTGGTGGAAGGCGATGAGGGCCTTCTTGAGCTGGTCGGGGTCCGGACGGTCCTCGGCGTCGAAGATGACGCAGTACTTGCCGGTGGAGAGCTGCAGGCCGTAGTTGCACGCCTTGGGCTTGGTCTTGGGCAGGCTGTCGGGCACCACCACGAGGTGGAAGTGCGGCGGGAGCCCCATCGAGACGATCTTCTCGATGGTCTCCTCGTCGTCCTCCTCGCAGAGCAGCTTCACGTCGAGGCGGGTGCGCGGGTAGTCCAGGGCGTTGATGTCGCGCACGAGGCGCGCCACGATCCCGGCCTCCTTGTAGAGGGGGACCAGGATCGTGTAGACGGGCAGGTGTCGCTCGTCGACCGCGGCGATCTCCTCGTCGGTCACGTCCGTCTCCAGGTGCGTGCCCAGCGCGCGCAGCGTGAGGCGGAACTTGTAGACCGACACGACCAGGTAGATGAAGCTGCAGAAGCCGACGAGGCCGATCAGCGTGTTCAACGGCCAGATCACCCCGCAGACGACGATGGCGGCGAGCACCATGACCAGCACGGCCTTCTGGGCGCCGGTGATCACCACGTGGGCCGACGACTCGGGCCGGCCCTCCATCAGCCCGCGGGTCGAGACCTCGGCGTAGTGGGCGCTGTGGACGCGCTGGATCAGCTGGTCCAGCTCGGTGCGGTTGGTCAGCAGCTGGCGGAACGACGAGCCGAGGACGCGCTGGACCTCGCTGAGGTCGTCCTCGACGAGTGGCCGCGCGACCGCGAGCAGGACCGTGCCTCCGCGTTCCGCGAGCGGGATCGCCTGCAGGCGCAGGGCGATCGGCTGCGGCAGACGGCGGGCCACCTCGAGGTCGGGCTCGAGGTCGCCCAGGCCGACTCGTTGCATCTGGTGCATCTCGGAGAGCGCCGCGACCAGCACGTCCTCGGAGATCGACTCGTGCGAGACCAGGATGTCCCCGATCGGGTCGCCGGTGCGGGCGTGCTCCAGCATCGCGCGCTGGAGCTGCTCGGCGGTGACCAGCCCGGTGCGGGTGAGCATCTGGGTCATCTGGATCCGGGCGCGCCGCGCGTCGGGGGTCTCGACCTCGGACTCGACGGGCGGGTAGGCCTCGTCGATCGCCGCCACGATCTCGTTGACGGTGTGACGCACCATCAGCACCGGACGGTCGAGGCGCTCCGCGACGACCTGCTCGGTGAGGGCGTCCTCGGGGTCGGCGGTCGCGACGAGCACGCTGCCGTCCACCACGGCGTACGGCAGGACCCGGAAGGTGCGGCAGATGCCCTCGGGCACCAGGTGTTGCACGACCCGGTCGACACCGTCGCCGAGGCGGGTCGTCGTACGGGTCATCGAGGTCGTCACTGGGTGCCTGCCCCGAAACCGTGGGGTGCGTGCTCGGCGCCGGCCGAGGAGCCGGACGCCGACGAGCCCGGGTGGGTCGCCCGCGGGCGCAGGACCGTGAAGGCGAGGAAGGCGAGGAGCAGGGCGAGCAGCGGCGCGACGAGGAAGGACAGGAACACGCCGACGAAGATCAGCAACGTCAGGAGGACGCCGCCGACGGCGGCACCGGCCGACTTGCTGGGAGATCGGGAAGGGGACGCCTGGACGGTCATGGTGGGTGCTCCCCTAGGGACGGCTCCGGCGCTCGCTGTGCCCCGTGGCGCCGGGATGCTCATCGCCCATCGTCTCGGACCCGTGCCCACGCCGGACCCACGTCGCGGTAACAGTCGGCTGTTAAGAACCCTGCTCCGACCAGGGCTTCTGTGGAGAACCGGTCAGGAACGAGCGGACCCGGCGACCGAAGGCGGTCGGGGTGCGCTCACTTCCACGGATCAGTGACAACGGGTCGTCGTCGTGCGCGGCCCAGACCCAGAACAACGCACCGACGTGGTGCCGTTCCGCCCAGGCGAGGTACGCCGAGAGGTCGCGCTCGTCGGTAGGACGCAGGTCGGTGGTCACCACCGGCACGTGCTCGGCGAGCGGCGCGACGACGGAGTCCCAGCAGCGAGGGGTGGAGCAGGAGCCGGTGCTGTGCTGGTGGAAGGCGGCGACGAGCTGGTCGTCGTCAGGCGCGAGCTCGCGCCAGCGGGTGAGGTCGGTGCCGCCGTCCACTCCCGGCAACAGGATCGGCTGCGGGGCGCCGGCGTCGCGGATGGCCCGCACCACCCGGGCCATGCCCTGGGCGGGGAAGGTCAGGGCGTCCCCGGTCGCTGTCTCCTCGAGGGGCACGGCGCAACCGCCGTCACGCCAGCACGCCCAGCCCGGCTCGGGGACCTGGCGGCCGGCCCCGGCGCTGGGGGTGTCGGCGTCGAAGGCCTCGAAGAGCACCGCGGGGTGGTCGCGGAACGTCGCGGCGACCGACGACCAGAACACCAGCGACTCGGCGTCGGGCATGGCCAGGCGGGAGTACTCGTCGGTGCCCACGCGCTTGCGGCTGTGCAGGTCGAGGATCGTGACGAGGCCGGACGAGCCGAGCGCGTCGACGAACCCCTCGACGGCGTGACGGTAGTCCTGGGCCGTGCGCTCGTCGAGCGCGTCGCCGACGGGGGCGCCGCGCGTGCCCAGCCAGCAGTCCTGGTTGAGCGGCACCCGCACGGTCGTGGCGCCCCACCCGGCGATGGCCGTGGCCTCGCGGGTGGCCGGGTCGACGCCCCGCACGAGGTCCAGCGCGGACAGGCCCCACCCCTGGGTGCAGGCGTACTCGAAGCTGCTCCAGGTGACGCCCCGGGGCACGAACTCACGACCGGTCCGGGCGTCGACGAGGCGGTTCTGCACGACGACGGGCCGCGGCGCGGCGGCGGCCCCGGCGGCCGGATCGTCCCCCGCTCGCCGGAGCGCGACGGCCCCGGCGCCGCCGACCGCGACCACCAGCAGGACGACCGCGAGCAGCCACAGCCAGGCTCGACGCGCTCCCGCCGGGCGTGCCGGACCGTGCCCGGGCGTCGCCAGCTGCATGGAAGGCCCCCCTCTCCGCGAGCATCGTAGGGGCCGTGGCCGACGGCCGGTGAGGACTCGGGGATATCTTGAGGTCGTGACCGAGACCGTCTTCACCTACGCCTCGCCCGCCCTCAAGTTCGGATCGGGGGCATCGGCCGAGATCGGCCACGACCTGGCCGGCTACGGCGCGCGCCGGGTGCTCCTGGTCACGGATCCCGGCGTCGCGGCCACCGGGCACCCCGCACGCATCGCCGACCAGGTCGCTGCCCTCGGCATCGAGGTGACGACCTACGACGGCGCCCGCGTCGAACCCACCGACGAGTCGCTGGACGCGGCGATCGCCTTCGCCCGCGACGCCGGTCCCTTCGACGCGATCGTCGCGGTGGGTGGGGGCTCGGCCATCGACACCGCCAAGGCGGTCAACCTGCTGACCACCAATCCCGGTGTGCTGATGGACTACATCAACGCCCCGGTGGGCAAGGCGCGCGTCCCGGTCAACGCGCTGCTGCCGCTCGTGGCGGTGCCCACCACGACCGGCACCGGCAGCGAGAGCACGACCATCTGCGTCCTCGACGTCCTCGCGCTCAAGGTCAAGACGGGGATCAGCCACGCGATGCTGCGACCGCGGCTGGCCGTCGTCGACCCGTCGCTCACCCTGACCCAGCCCACGATGGTCACCGCGGCCTCGGGGATGGACATCCTGTGCCACGCTCTCGAGAGCTACACGGCCCGCTGGTTCGGCGACTTCGACGCCAAGCGGCCCGAGCAACGGGTGCCCTACTGCGGTGCCAACCCGATCGCCGACATGTGGTCGGAGAAGGCGCTCTCGCTCTTGGCGGGCTCGTTCCGCACCGCCGTCCGTGACGGCGGCGACACCGACGCCCGGGAGCAGATGGCGCTGGCCGCCACCTTCGCCGGGCTCGGCTTCGGCAACGCCGGCGTGCACATCCCGCACGCCAACGCCTACCCGATCGCCGGCCGGGTGCGCGACTTCCGGCCCGAGGGCTACCCCGGCGACGAGGCGATCGTGCCGCACGGCATGGCCGTCTCGCTCACCGCGCCGGAGGCGTTCCGCTTCACCTTCGACGCCAACCCGGAGCGTCACCTGCGGGCCGCGCGCCTGCTCGAGCCCGACGTGGCCGGCGACGGGCCCGACGTGCTGCCCGGGGTGCTCGCGCGCCTGATGCGCGACATCGGCATCCCCAACGGGCTCGGGGAGGTCGGCTTCGGCGAGGGCGACGTCGACGACCTCGTCCACGGTGCCCTGCAGCAGCAGCGGCTGCTGGCCACCGCGCCCAAGAGCGTCACCGACGAGGACCTCGCGGTCGTCTTCCAGGGCTCGATGGAGCACTGGTGAGCGCTCCCGAGCTCGTCGCGGAGCTGCGACGGCAGGGAGTCACGGACGTCGACGACTCCGTGCTCGCGCGGGCTCTCTACTCCACGGACGCCTCGCTCTACCGCGTCGTGCCGCAGGTGGTCGTCAGGCCGCGCCACCAGGACGAGCTGGCCGCGATCCTCGACGTCGCCCGCACCACCTCGGTGCCGCTGACCATGCGTGGCGCCGGCACCTCCATCGCCGGCAACGCGGTCGGTCCGGGCATCGTGGTCGACGTCGCCCGCCACCTGCACCGCATCGTGGGCATCGACGCCGAGGCCCGCACGGCGCGGGTGGAGCCCGGTGTCGTGCACGCCTCGCTGCAGCGGGCCGCGGCCCCGCACGGGCTGCGCTTCGGTCCCGACCCGTCCACCCACACCCGCTGCACGATCGGCGGCATGATCGGCAACAACGCGTGCGGGTCGAGGGCCCTGGGCTACGGCCGCACCTCTGACAACGTGGTCGACCTCGACGTCCTCTTCGGGACCGGTGAGACCGACGTGTCGGCACGCCTGGCCGAGCTGACCGACCGCCACCTCGCCCACGTGCGCACGAGCTTCGGCCAGTTCTCCCGCCAGGTCAGCGGCTACGGGATGGAGCAGCTCCTGCCCGAGGCCGGCCGTCGCGTCGACCGGCTGATGGCCGGCTCCGAGGGCACGCTCGGCCTGGTCCGCGAGGCGACGGTCTCGCTCGTCGTCGACGAGCCCAGGCACCTGCTGGTGCTGGGCTATCCGTCGATGATCGAGGCTGCGGACGCCGTCCCCGCCCTGCTGGCCGCCGAGGACCGCAACGGGCCCGGGGACACCGGTGCACGTCTCGTGGCGTGCGAGGGCATCGATGCCCGCATCGTCGACCTGGTCCGCGCCCGCCGCGCGGTGCCCGACCTCCCGGCCGGCGCGGGCTGGCTCTTCGTCGAGGTCTCCGGGCCCGAGGCGGAGGCGCTGCTCACCACGCTGGCCGGCGTCTCGGGCGCGCTCGGGTCCCGACGGGTCCCGGACGCCGCCGAGGCCGCCGACCTCTGGCGCATCCGTGAGGACGGCGCCGGGCTCGCCGCGCGCAGCCTCCCCACGACCGCCTACTCCGGCTGGGAGGACGCGGCTGTCCCGCCCGCGCGCCTCGGCGCCTGGTTGCGCGACTTCGACGAGCTGCTGCGCGAGCACGGCCTCGACGGCGTGCCCTACGGCCACTTCGGCGACGGGTGCGTGCACGTGCGCATCGACTTCCCCTTCCACGACGGTGAGGCGGGCCGCCGGGTCTTCCGCGACTTCCTGACCGCCAGCGCGCTCAAGCTGCGCGAGCACGGCGGGTCGCTCTCGGGCGAGCACGGCGACGGTCGCGCGCGCTCCGAGCTGCTGCCCCTGATGTACGACGCCGAGTCGGTCGCCCTCTTCGGCGCGGTCAAGGCGGTGTGCGACCCGGAGAACCTGCTCAACCCCGGGGTGCTGGTCGCGCCGGCGCCGATGGACGCGGACCTGCGACCGGGTCGTCCGCGACTGCCGATCGTGCCGCTGCTGCGACTCACCCACGACGGCGGCTCGCTGGGCGACGCGGTCAACCGCTGCACCGGTGTCGGCAAGTGCGTGGCCACCTCGACGGCCGGGGTGATGTGCCCCTCCTTCCAGGCCACGCGCGACGAGAAGGACTCGACCCGCGGCCGGGCCCGCGTGCTGCAGGAGGCGGTGGACGGCACCCTCGTGAAGGGGTTGTCCGACCCGGCCGTGCACGAGGCGCTCGACCTCTGCCTGTCCTGCAAGGGCTGCGCCTCCGACTGCCCGACCGGCGTCGACATGGCCACCTACAAGGCCGAGGCGCTGCACCAGACCTATCGTGGCAAGCGCCGCCCGCGCAGCCACTACACGCTCGGCCGGTTGCCGATGTGGGCCGACGTGGCCGCGCCGCTCGCGGGGGTGGCCAACTCGGTGCTCAAGGTCGGCGTCCTCGCCCGGCTCGCCAAGGCCACCGCCGGCATCGACCAGCGCCGGTCCATCCCGTCGTTCGCGGCCACGACGCTGCGCCGGTCCGTGCGCTCGCGCGACGACGCCGGCACGCCCGACGTGTGGATCTGGGCCGACTCCTTCACCGACCACTTCCACCCGGTGGCGGGCACCGCCGCGATCGAGGTCCTCGCAGCGGCCGGCCTGACCGCGCGCGTCATCCCCGACGACGCCTGCTGCGGCCTCACGTGGGTGACCACCGGTCAGCTCGACCGCGCCCGGACGATCATGGGACGCACGATCGCCGCGCTGGCGCCGTACGTCGCCTCCGGCGTGCCGGTCCTGGGTCTCGAGCCCTCGTGCCTGGCGACGCTGCGCAGCGACGCCGTCGAGCTCAGCGACGACCCGCGAGCCGTCGACGTCGCCGGCGGGGTGCTGACGCTGGCCGAGCTGTGGGAGCGGCTGGCCTGGCCCCTGCCCGACCTCACCGGTGTCGAGGTCGTCGCGCAGCCGCACTGCCACCACGCCTCGGTGCTGGGCTGGGAGGCGGACGCCCGGCTGCTCGCGTCGGCGGGGGCGACGGTCACCAAGGTGGCCGGCTGCTGCGGCCTGGCCGGCAACTTCGGCATGGAGCAGGGCCACTACGAGGTGTCGGTGGCGATCGCCGAGACGAACCTGCTGCCGGCCGTGCGCGCGGCGCCGGGCGCCGTCGTGCTCGCCGACGGGCTGTCGTGCCGCGTCCAGCTGGACGACCTCGCGAGCGTGCCGGCGATGCACCTGGCCGAGCTGCTGGCTTCTAGGATCTCCCGGTGAACCCCCGCTATCGCCGACTGGTCATCCCGGTGGCCCTGGTGGGCCTCCTCCTGCTCGTGGTGCTCGCCTCGGTGATGAGCCGATGAGCGAGCCGCTGCTGCGGGTGCTCACCCGGATGCGGGCCCACGTGCTCGACCCCGAGACCTTCGTCCGGGCCGTCGGCTCCGGGCGCCAGAAGGGGCAGGACGTGCCGCGCTGGCGGCGGGTCGAGCTGCGCTACGTCGACCTCAAGGGCGGCCCCCACCTGCAGGTCGTCGCCTACGACGACACGCAGGCCCACACGTCCAACCACGCCGCGGGCGACGAGGCCCGGGACGCCGTCGACGGGCTCCTCGACGAACCCTTCGGCAACTGGAACTTCGAGACCCAGACCGAGACGCACCAGGTGCGGGTCACCAAGAAGCTCGAGGCGCTCGTGCACACCACGTCCCGCGCCGAGGCCGTCGAGGCCGACCGCGGGCACGACCGCGACAAGGCCCGGCTGCTGCGCGAGGACGACCCGGTCTTCCGTGCGCTCGGCCTCGCCGACGAGCAGGGTCGACTCAAGCCCAGCCGACAGGCCAAGTACCGCCAGGTCGAGGAGTTCCTCCGCCAGCTCGACGACACCCTCACCGAGGCCCGGGCCAAGGGGCGCCTGCGCAAGCCGACCGCCGAGGACCCGCTGCGCATCGCCGACCTCGGTTGCGGCAACGCCTACCTCACCTTCGCCGCCCAGCGCTTCCTCACCGAGGTGCGCCGGCTGCCCGTGCGCGTCGTCGGCGTCGACGTCAAGGAGCAGTCGCGCGAGCACAACAGCGCGATCGCCCGCGACCTCGGCATGGACGCGGAGTTCGTCGTCGGCTCGATCGCCGGGGCCGAGCTCGACCCGGCCCCCGAGGTGGTGCTCGCGCTGCACGCCTGCGACACCGCGACCGACGAGGCGCTGGCCCGTGCCGTCGCCTGGGAGGCGCCGGTCGTGCTCGCCGCGCCGTGCTGCCACCACGACATCGCCGCCCAGCTGCGCAGGGCGCCCACGCCGGCGCCGTACGCGATGCTGACCCGCCACGGCATCCTGCGGGAGCGCTTCGCCGACACGATGACCGATGCGTTGCGCGCCTCGCTGCTGCGCCTGCAGGGCTACCGCGTCGACGTCGTCGAGTTCGTGGAGAGCGAGCACACGCCGCGCAACACGCTGCTGCGCGCCGTGCGGTCCGGTGGTCCGGTCAAGGGTGGCGGCGTCCGCGACGAGTACGACGCGCTCGTGGCGACGTGGGGGATCACCCCCAAGCTGGCAGAGCTGCTGGCCCAACCGCCCCGATGATGCTCCTGCTGGAGCGGCTCCTGACCGGCGCCATGGTGGTGCCCTTCGCGCTGGGCGCCGCCACGGTGCCGGCCCAGGAGCGCGAGGTCGCCTTCGCCTTCACCGACCAGCGCATCGTCGAGTCCAGCGGACTGGTCGTCCAGCCGGACGGCCTGTTCGTCACGGTCAACGACTCCGGGGACGAGGGCCGCCTCTTCGCGGTGGCCGTCGACGGCGGCAGGGGCGACACCGTCGGTGTCACCACCTGGGGAGAGGCCGAGGACGTCGAGGCCGTCGCCCCCTGGGACCGGGACGAGGTCCTGGTCGGCGACATCGGCGACAACGCCGGGCGTCGTGACTCCGTGCGCGTGCTGCGGGTGCCCGTGCAGCGCGGCGACCGCGCCGTCGAGGCGCCGTCGTACGACCTGACCTACCCCGGTGGTCCGCGCGATGCCGAGACCCTGCTGGTGCACCCGGTCACCCGGCGCGTCTACGTGGCCTCCAAGGAGCTCTTCGGCGGCGCCCTCTACGCCGCACCCGCACAGCCGGAGCCGTCGTCGGTCAACCGGCTCGAGCCGGTCGGGCCCGTGCTCTCCCTCGGCCACCGACGGTGCGTTCTTCCCCGACGGCAAGCACCTGCTGCTGCGCGACTACGGCCGTGCGGTCCTCTATGCATTCCCGTCCCTGCGACGGATCGCCGAGATCGACCTGCCCGAGCAGGACCAGGGCGAGGGGCTGGCGATCGACGGTGACGGCGAGGTCTTCCTCAGCACCGAGGGCCAGCTCACCTCGGTGCTGCACGTGTCGCTGCCGGCCGGGCTGCGCGAGGTCGTCAGCCCGCAGGTCGCCACGGCACCCTCGTCCGCCGGGTCGGACTCTCCCGCCCCGGAGACCCGGAGTCGCGAGGCCGCCGAGGTGCCCGGGATCACCTCGACCGAGCGTGCCGCCTGGCCGTGGGTCCTGACCGGCCTGCTCGGGCTGGGCGCGATCCTCGCGCTGGTGCGCTCCCTGCGCCGTCGCTGACCGCCCCTGCTCGACGAGTCTGCCGACCGCGGCTTGACCCATCGGGGTGATCCGCTGCGATCCTCGCGCGTCATACGGTCTCGGGATGCCCCGACTGCGCCGTACGTCGCCCGACCAGCCCGGTTGGACCCGTCGCCGTGCCGGGCGCGGCTTCGTCTACCTCGACGAGTCCGGCCAGCGCCTCCCCGACGAGGCGGCCCAACGGGTGCGCGACCTGGTGATCCCCCCGGCCTGGCAGGACGTGTGGGTCACACCGCACGAGCACGGCCACCTGCAGGCCGTCGGGACCGACGACGCGGGTCGTCGTCAGTACCTCTACCACCCGGTCTGGCGCGAGCGGCGTGACGCGGAGAAGTTCGACCGGATGCTCGAGTTCGGCAAGGCCCTGGTCAAGGCGCGCGAGCTGGTGCTCACCGACCTCGGCCGCGAGGGCATGCCCATGCAGCGTGCCTGCGCCGTCGCCGTGCGCCTGCTGGACCTCGGCTACTTCCGTATCGGCAACGACGTCTACGCCGACGCCAACGGCAGCTTCGGGCTGACGACCCTGGAGCGGCGCCACGTCCGTCGCCACCAGGACAAGCTGATCTTCAGCTTCGTCGGGAAGTCGGGGGTCGAGCACCGCATCGAGATCGACGACACGACGGTCATCGCGGCGGTCGACATCATGCGTCGGCGCCGTGGTGCGGACCTCCGGCTGCTGGCCTACCAGGACAAGCGCTCGTGGCGCTCGGTCCTGCCCGACCTGGTCAACGACTACGTGCGGCAGAGCACCGGGCTCGAGGCCACGGCGAAGGACTTCCGGACCTGGCACGCGACGGTGCTCGCAGCGGCGGCACTGGCGGCGACCGAGGAGCCGGGGGAGACCAGGGCATCACGCAAGCGCGCGATCGCCGGTGCGATGAAGGAGGTCTCGGACTTCCTGGGCAACACCCCGACCCTGGCCAGGTCGTCCTACGTCGACCCCAGGGTCATCGAGGCCTACGAGGAGGGCAAGACGATCCGCGGCACCACCCGACGGAGCTATGAGACGACCGACGAGCGCCAGGCCGCGCTCGAGCGGGCCACCCTCAAGCTGATCAAGGGTTCCTAGACCCGTCCGAGCGCACCGCGGGGAGTGCTCGGGCGGGTCAGGCCTGGTCGACGACCCAGTCGATGCAGGCCGTCAGGGCCTCGACGTCGGCGGGGTCCACCGCGGGGTACATCGCGATGCGCAGCTGGTTGCGACCGAGCTTGCGGTAGGGCTCGGTGTCGACGACCCCGTTGGCCCGCAGGGTCTTGGCGATCGCGGCGGCGTCGATGGACTCGTCGAAGTCGATCGTGCCGATGACCAGTGAGCGGTGGGTGGGGTCCACGACGTACGGCGTCGCCCAGCTCGTGCGCTCGGCCCAGCCGTAGAGGGCGTCGGACGACGCGGTCGTGCGCTCGACCATCCCCGCCAGCCCGCCCTGGGCGTTCATCCAGTCGAGCTGCTCGGCCATCAGGAAGAGGGTCGCGACCGAGGGGGTGTTGTAGGTCTGGTTCTTGAGGGAGTTGTCGATCGCCGTCGGCAGGTCGAAGAACGCCGGCACGTGTCGCTCGCTCGCGGCGATCTCGGCGGCGCGCTCGAGAGCGGCCGGCGACATCAGGGCCAGCCAGAGCCCGCCGTCGGAGGCGAAGCTCTTCTGGGGCGCGAAGTAGTAGCAGTCGACCTCGGAGACGTCGACCGGCAGGCCGCCCGCGCCGGAGGTCGCGTCGACGACCACCAGGGCCTCGGAGGCGCCGGTGCCGGCGGGGCGCACGACGGGCGCCATGACGGCCGTCGAGGTCTCGTTGTGGGCCCAGGCATAGACGTCGACGCCGTCCTCGGCCACCGGCGAGGGACGCGAGCCCGGGTCGCTGGAGATGACGCTGGGGTCCTGCAGCCACGGGGCGGCCTTGGCCGCCGAGGCGAACTTGGAGGAGAACTCGCCGAAGGTGAGGTGCTGGCTCTTGTCGCGGATCAGGCCGTAGGTGGCGATGTCCCAGAAGGCCGTCGCGCCGCCGTTGCCCAGCACGACCTCGTAGCCCTCGGGCAGCGAGAACAGCGAGGCGAGGCCGTCGCGCACACGACCGACCGTGTCGCGCACCGGCGCCTGACGGTGGGAGGTGCCCATCAGGGACCTGCCCGTCGCCGCGAGGGCGTCGAGGTGACCGGTCTGGATCTTCGACGGGCCTGCGCCGAAGCGACCGTCGGCGGGCAGGAGGTCGGCGGGGATCTGGAGTGCGTCGGACACGAGGCAGCCTTCCGAGTGAGTCGGTGGTGGGCGCTGACGACGCTGTCAGAGGTGGCTCTAGTGTGTCAGCAGATCGCGACCGGGCTGAATCGGAGGTCCCCTGTGAACACCCCCGCGCGGCTGCGTCTCGAGCAGGTCGCCTACGGCCATCCCGACGCCACGCGGCTGATCGAGGAGGTCCAGGCTGAATACGTCCGGCGCTACGGCGGGCGTGACGAGTCGCCGCTGGACCCGCTGATGTTCGACCCGCCGCACGGCACCTTCCTCGTGGGCTACCTCGACGACGAGCCGGTGGCCACCGGCGCCTGGCGCCGCTCGAGCACCGAGGCGTTCGGCACGAGCGAGACGTGCGAGATCAAGCGGATGTACGTCGTGCCGCTCGCCCGGGGCGCGGGGCACGCCCGCACGGTGCTGGCGCGGCTCGAGGAGACCGCACGCACCGCCGGGGCGCGGGCCATGGTGCTCGAGACCGGCATCGCCCAACCGGAGGCGATCGCGCTCTACGAGTCCTCCGGCTACGTCGGCGTGCCGGGCTTCGGTCACTACCGCGACTCGCCGATGAACCGTTGCCTGGCCAAGCTGCTCGACGAGCCGCCGGACCAGTGGTCGGCGGTGCCGTGGGCCGATCGGTCGGTCTGACGGCGTTCGCCTGACACGCGCAGGTCGCCGACGTAGGTTCGCCCGCATGTCTCGGCACCACCTGCCCCTCGCGGCGCTCCTGCTCGGCCTCGTCACCAGCCTGGTCGTCCTCGTCCCCACGGCCGCGCACGCGCGCCCGGTCGAGGGCTACGCCGACTACGTCCCGCAGTCGACCTGCTCACCGCAGGCCAAGCCCGGCACGGTCGCGCTCGGTCGCTGGATGGTCCGCCACTACGGGGGCGGGCTCGGCTCGATCTCGCGGCGCTGCAGCAGCAGCACGTCCGAGCACCAGGAGGGTCGCGCCTTCGACTGGGGCCTCGACGCGTCGAAGTCACGCGACCGCGCGCGGGCGGCCCGCTTCCTCGAGCGGATCACCCGCACCGACCGGGCCGGCAACGCCGACGCCTGGGCTCGCCGGATGGGCATCATGTACGTCATCTGGGACGACCGGATGTACAGCGCCTGGGACGGCTTCCGTCCCGAGCCCTACCTCTCCTCGTCGTGCCGCACCAAGCGCAGGTGCAGCAAGACGCTGCGCCACCGCGACCACCTGCACGTGTCGCTGTCGCGCAGGGGAGGCTGGGGCAACACCAGCTGGTACGACGGCCGGATCCGGCGCTAGTCGCGCGCCCGGTCCTGCCAGGCGGTGCGGGTGAGCTCGTAGGTGACCTCGCCGTGCTCCCAGCCGACGACCGGCTCGTCCCACGGCTCGACCCGGGTGTCGGTGTGGCGCAGCCCGACCTTCTCGAGCACCGCGCGCGACGCCGTGTTGACCGCCATGGTCGAGGCCACCACCCGCTCGACGCCCGGGGTGGCGAAGGCGTGGTCGCGCAGGACCCGTGCGCCCTCGGTGGCGAGCCCGTGGCCCCAGGCGCCCCGGCGCAGCCGGTAGCCCAGACCTGAGCGGGCCGGGTCGTCCGCGAACGAGCTCGCCGACCACCAGCCGACGAAGGTGTCGTCGACCCGGCCGACCCAGTAGCCCAGCCCCCGCGCGACATCGGTGCGGGCGGAGGTCCGCTCGTCCCACTCGGCGAGCGTCTCCTCGGACGTCGCGGCGCGTCCCCTGATGAAGCGCATGACCTCGGGGTCGCTGTTCAACGAGACGACGAGCGCCCGGTGCTCGTCCGCGAACGGGACGAGGACCAGGCGCTCGGAGTGCAGGAGGGGGAGGCTCAGCCGGCCCACTCGGCCTTCCAGCCGTCGATCTCGTCGGCCTTGCGGGCGGCGGGCCCGGTGTAGATCGCCGACGGGCGGATCAGGCGACCCGTGCGCTTCTGCTCCAGGATGTGCGCCGACCAGCCACCGGTGCGCGCGCAGGTGAACATCGAGGTGAACATGTGCGGCGGGACCTCGGCGAAGTCGAGCACGATCGCGGCCCAGAACTCCACGTTGGTCTCGAGCACGCGGTCGGGACGGCGCTCGCGCAGCTCGGCCAGCGCGGCCTGCTCCAGCGCCTCGGCGACGGCGTAGCGGGGGGCGTTGAGCTCCTTGGCCGTACGACGGAGCACGCGGGCGCGCGGGTCCTCCGCGCGGTAGACGCGGTGGCCGAAGCCCATCAGGCGCTCGCCACGGTCCAGCAGCCCCTTGACGTAGGCCGACGCGTCGCCGGACTCCTCGACGTCGCTGATCATGCCGAGCACGCGCGACGGTGCGCCACCGTGCAGCGGGCCGCTCATCGCGCCGATGGCGCCGGAGAACGCGGCGGCCACGTCGGCACCGGTGGAGGTGATGACGCGGGCGGTGAAGGTGGAGGCGTTCATGCCGTGCTCGGCGGCCGAGGACCAGTAGGCGTCGATGGCGTGCACGTGCTTGGGGTCGGCCTCGCCCTTCCAGCGGATGAGGAACTTCTCGGCGAGCGAGGAGCCCTCGTCGACGAGCTTCTGGGGGACGACCGGCTGCTGGAGGCCGCGGGCCGACTGGGCGGCGTAGGACAGCACCATCACCGCGACGCGGCTGAGGTCCTCGCGGGCCTGCTCGTCGGAGATGTCGTAGGTCTGGCCGAAGCCGAAGGCCGGTGCGAGCATCGCGACCGCGGCCTGGACGTCGACGCGGACGTCGCCGGTGTGGACCGGCAGGTTGTAGGGCTCAGCAGGCGGGAGGCCCGGGTCGTAGGTGCCGTCGATCAGCAGGCCCCAGACGTTCTCGAACGGGACGCGGCCGACGAGGTCCTCGATGTCGACGCCGCGGTAGCGGAGGGCGGAGCCTTCCTTGTCCGGCTCGGCGATCTCGCTCTCGAAGGCGACGACGCCCTCCAGTCCGTGGTGAACCTCGGTCATGGTTGCGACTCCTTCATCCCGGCGCCCGAGGGTGTGGGCGCGCCGCAGGCATTCTGCCCCACGGCATAGGTTGCGTGACATGGGTGCCGACAATCACGACCAGCGGGACCTCGCGGCGTTGCGTCACGACTACGCCGCAGGAGGACTGGACGAGACCGACCTGGCGAGCGACCCGATGGTCATGTTCGAGCGGTGGTTCGCCGAAGCGCGTGCGGCGGGGCTGCGCGAGCCCAACGCGATGGTGGTCTCGACGGTGTCGACTGACGGCCGTCCGTCGTCCAGGACCGTGCTCCTGAAGGGGATCGGGCCCGACGGCTTCCGATTCTTCACCAACCTCGGCTCGCGCAAGGGCGTCGAGCTCGCGGCCGACCCGCACTGTGCGCTGCTCTTCCCGTGGCACGACCTCGAGCGTCAGGTGCGCGTGGAGGGGACGGCCGAGCTGCTCGCGCGTGAGGACGTGGCGGCCTACTTCGCCTCGCGACCGCGCGGCTCACAGCTCGGGGCGTGGGCCTCGAGCCAGTCGCAGCCGGTCGCCGACCGCGGTGCCCTCGAGTCGTCGTACGCCGAGGCGGAGCGGCGGTTCACCGGCGCCGTCCCGGTCCCCGAGGGCTGGGGCGGCTACCTGGTGCGACCCGACGTGGTGGAGCTGTGGCAGGGACGGAGCAGCCGGTTGCACGACCGGTTGGTCTACCGCCGTGACGGCGGGGGCTGGCGGACCCAGCGGCTGGCGCCCTAGCCGTCCCGTTTGTGAGTGAGCGCTCACTCACCTAGGCTGGGCGGCATGCCACCCCGTGCCCGTCCGCTGTCGCCCGACGAGCGGCGCTCCGAGCTCACCGACGTGACGCTGCGGCTGCTGCGCGTGCACGGCCGGGCCGTCACCACCCGGCAGATCGCCCAGGCGGCATCGGTGGCCGAGGGCACCATCTTCCGGGTCTTCGACTCCAAGGACGAGCTGGTGGACGCGGCGCTCGCCCGGGCGTTCGTGCCGGGCGACCTCGTCGCCCGCATCGAGGAGATCGACCGGGACCGGCCGCTGCGCACGCGCCTGATCGACCTGGTCGCGGCGATGCAGCAACGCTTCCGGGCCACCTTCGAGCTCATGCAGAAGGTCGAGCTCGTCGGACCTCCGCACCACCTGCACGACTCGGCGGAGGCCGAGGCCTGGCGGGCTCGCTTCGAGGCACTGCTGATCGACGTCGTCGGGCCCGACGCCGACCAGCTGGCCGTGCCCGTCGACCACTTCGTGCACGTCCTGCGCCTGCTGACCTTCGCGGGCAGCCACCAGAAGATCGCCGACGGTCGCCTGCTCACCCCCGAGCAGGTCGTGGACACCGTGCTCCTCGGCCTGCAGAGGAGGGACTGATGCTGCTGCGCCTCCTGCGCGACTACCTGCGCCCCTACCGCTCCTCGATCACGGTCATCGTGGTGCTGCAGTTCGTCGCGACCGTCGCGATGCTCTACCTGCCGAGCCTCAACGCCGACATCATCGACAACGGTGTGGCCACGGGAGACACCGACTACATCGTGCGCGTCGGCGCCGTCATGCTCGCGGTCTCCCTGCTGCAGATCCTCTGCTCCGTGGTGGCCGTGTGGTTCTCCGCGCGCACGGCGATGTCCTTCGGTCGAGACCTGCGCGCCGCGGTCTTCCACCAGGTCGGCTCCTACTCCGGTCGCGAGGTCGCCCAGTTCGGTGCGCCGTCGCTGATCACCCGCAACACCAACGACGTCCAGCAGGTGCAGATGCTGGCGCTGATGACCTTCACGATGGCGGTCTCGGTCCCGATCATGATGGTCGGCGGGATCCTGATGGCGATGCGGGAGGACTTCGGGCTCTCCTGGCTCCTGGCGATCGTGGTGCCCGCCCTGTTCCTCTCCGTGGGCGTCGTCGTCTCCCAGATGGTCCCCAGCTTCCGGCTGGTCCAGGAGCGCATCGACACGGTCAACCGCGTCCTGCGCGAGCAGATCACCGGCATCCGCGTGGTCCGCGCCTTCGTCCGCGAGCCCCACGAGACCAGGCGCTTCGCGCAGGCCAACGCCGACCTGACCGAGGTCTCGGTCCGGGCGGGCCGCTGGATGGCCACCATGTTCCCGCTGGTGATGCTCGTCGTGAACGTCTCCAGCGTCGCGGTCATCTGGTTCGGGGGGCAGCGCGTCGACTCCGGGCAGATGGAGGTGGGTGCGCTGACGGCGTTCCTCACCTACCTGATGCAGATCCTGATGTCGGTGATGATGGGCACGTTCATGTTGATGATGGTGCCGCGGTCGTCGGTCTGTGCCGACCGGATCAGCGAGGTGCTGGCGACCGAGTCGTCCGTCGTACCGTCCGCCACGCCCGTGCGCGACGTCTCCGGTCGCGGTCGGCTCGAGCTCGACGGCGTGGGCTTCACCTATCCCGGTGCCGAGCAGCCGGTCCTGTGCGACGTCTCGTTCGACGTCCACGCCGGCCAGACGGTGGCCGTCATCGGCTCCACCGGTGCGGGCAAGTCCACGTTGGTCAACCTGGTGCCCCGGCTCTTCGACGCCACCGACGGCGAGGTGCGGGTGGACGGCGTGCCCGTGCGTGACCTCGACCCCGAGGTGCTGTGGTCGCGGATCGGGCTGGTGCCCCAGCGGGCCTTCCTCTTCTCCGGCACCGTGGCCAGCAACCTGCGCCACGGCAAGCCCGACGCCACCGACGCAGAGCTCTGGGCGGCCCTCGAGATCGCCCAGGCGCGCGACTTCGTCGAGGCGATGCCCGAGCGGCTCGACGCCCCGATCGTCCAGGGCGGCACCAACGTCAGCGGCGGCCAGCGCCAGCGCCTGGCCATCGCCCGCGCGCTCGTACGACGCCCGGAGATCTATCTCTTCGACGATGCGTTCTCCGCGCTCGACCTCTCCACCGACGCCCGCCTGCGTGCCGCGCTGGTGCCGGTGACCCGGGACGCCACGGTCGTCCTGGTCGCGCAGCGGGTCTCGAGCATCCGCGACGCCGACCTGATCCTGGTGCTCGAGGACGGCCGCGTGGTCGGCCGGGGCACCCACGACGAGCTGCTCGCCGGCAACGAGACCTACCAGCAGATCGTCGCCTCCCAGCTCAGCGCGGAGGAGGCGGCATGAGTGACGCGAAGCCCACCGCCACGATGAAGGAGACCGAGCGGATCGAGGCGCCCCAGGGCGGTCCGGGACGCGGCCCGATGGCCGGCGGGATGGTCGGCCAGAAGGCCATGACCTTCGTGCCGTCGGCGAAGCGGATGGTCTCGCAGATGGCACCCGAGCGGGACAAGGCGATCTCCGTGGTCGTCCTCGCGGTCGTCAGCGTGGGGCTGATGGCGCTGGGCCCGCGACTCCTCGGGCACGCGACCGACCTGATCTTCGACGGCTTCCTCGCGCAACGTCCGATCGACTTCGACGGGGTGCGCGACGTGCTGCTCGTCGTGCTGTCGATCTACGCCGGCGCCTCGGTCCTGGGATGGCTGCAGGGCTACCTGCTCAACGACGTCGTGCAGGGCACCGTGCGGCGGATGCGCTCGGACGTCGAGGACAAGGTCAACGCCCTGCCCTTGGAGTACTTCGACCGCCAGCCGCGCGGCGAGCTGCTCAGCCGCGTCACCAACGACATCGACAACGTCAGCCAGACCCTGCAGCAGACGATGAGCCAGCTCCTCACCTCGCTGCTGACGGTCCTCGCGGTGCTGTCGATGATGTTCTGGATCTCGCCCACCCTCGCGTTGATCGCCCTGGTGTCCGTGCCGGTCTCGATGTATCTCACGACCCGCATCATGAAGCGCTCGCAGAGCCAGTTCATCGCCCAGTGGCGTCGTACGGGCAAGCTCAACGCCCACATCGAGGAGACCTTCTCCGGACACGCGCTCGTCACGGTCTTCGGACGTCGGCCCGAGGTCGAGCAGACCTTCGCGGTGGAGAACGACGCGCTGTTCGAGGCGTCGTTCCGTGCGCAGTTCGTCAGCGGGCTGATCATGCCGCTGATGATGTTCGTGGGAAACCTCAACTACGTCGTGATCGCCGTGGTCGGCGGGCTCCGGGTGGCAGGTGGCTCGCTGTCCCTGGGCGAGGTGCAGGCCTTCATCCAGTACACCCGTCAGTTCACCCAGCCGCTCACCACGGTCGCCTCGATGATGAACCTCCTGCAGTCCGGGGTCGCCTCCGCCGAGCGGGTCTTCGAGCTGCTCGACGCCGACGAGCAGGTGCCCGACAGCGTGCTGCCCCACCAGGAGCAGGTCGCCCGCGGCGAGGTGGCGTTCGAGGACGTCGCGTTCTCCTACGACCCGGCCAACCCGCTGATCCAGGGCCTCTCGCTGGTGGCCCGCCCCGGTCAGACGGTCGCGATCGTGGGACCCACCGGCGCCGGGAAGACCACGCTGGTCAACCTGGTCATGCGCTTCTACGAGCTCGACGGCGGTCGCATCACCCTCGACGGTGTCGACATCACCGCCATGCCGCGCGCCGCCCTGCGCGGCCAGATCGGGATGGTGCTCCAGGACGCCTGGCTCTTCGGCGGCACGATCCGCGACAACATCGCCTACGGGCGACCGGACGCGAGCGAGGACGACATCCTGGCCGCGGCGAGGGCCACCTTCGTCGACCGCTTCGTGCACTCGCTGCCCGACGGCTACGACACCGTCATCGACGAGGACGGCGGCAATCTCTCGGCCGGTGAGCGCCAGCTCCTCACCATCGCCCGCGCCTTCCTCTCCGACCCGGCCCTGCTGATCCTCGACGAGGCGACGTCCTCGGTCGACACCCGCACCGAGCTGCTGCTGCAGCATGCGATGAGCGCCTTGCGCAGCGACCGCACGTCGTTCGTCATCGCGCACCGGCTCTCCACGATCCGTGACGCCGACCTGATCCTGGTGATGGAGGACGGCTCGATCGTCGAGCAGGGCACGCACGACGAGCTGCTGGCCGCGGGTGGCGCCTACAGCCGGCTCTACGAGTCGCAGTTCGCCGCGGCGCTGGCCTGAGATTCGGGCCTGAGGTACGGGCCCGAGAATCGGGCCCGAGGTGCGGCGGACCGGCTCGTCCGGGTGGGTGCTGCCGCGGCGTGCCGTGGCTACGGTGACGAGATGAGCAGTCAGCTGGCCAACATCGCGATCGCCGCCCTCCAGCCCCGGCTGGTCGCCGACTTCTGGTGCCAGGTCCTCGGCTGGCAGGTGCTCGAGGAGGAGGACGGCGTCATCACGGTCGGTCGGCCCGACGGGACCTGGCCGGTGATCGACGTACTGCCCTCGCCGGAGCCCAAGCAGGCGCAGAACCGGCTGCACCTCGACCTGCGCGCCGACGGGACCTCGACCGCCGAGGAGCTCGAGCGGCTCCTCTCCCTCGGCGCGCGCCGGGTCGACGTCGGGCAGGGGCCCGACGTCAGCTGGGAGGTGCTCTGCGACCCCGAGGGCAACGAGTTCTGCCTGCTCTCGCGCACCGTCGGCGAGGTGAGCGGCGGCACCGGCCCCCCGCTGCCCTGACCGCGGGCAGCGGGGGGACGGTGGCCCGGAAAGTACGTGACGTTTTCGCCCCTCGGAGCGCTTCCGCGGGTCGAAAACGTCACGGACTTTCCCGGCCGGGCATCGGGGTCAGCAGGAGACCCAGCCAGAGCTAGCCCAGGCCGGACGCGAGCCGGACGACGGCGGCCGCGACACGCGTGTGGTGCCGCACCGTCTCCTGGTGGTCACCGACCTCCAGGCCGTGGTCGGCGCCGTTGATCTCGAGGGTCCGGCCGCTGCTGCGGAAGCCCGGCTCCCAGAGCGCGTCGGCCGTGCCACCCACGACGAGGCTGTCGACCGGGTAGTCGCGGAGCCGCGTGGCCAGGGCGTGGCTGTGCGCGGGCAGCGGGTGCCGACCGGCTGCGCGGAGGACCGGGGTGAGCCAGGCGGCCGGATAGCCGCGGTCGGCAGCCCAGTGGGCCGCCAGGGTGCCCAGCGACTTGGCGACCACGACGACCGGGCCCGGCCGGCGTCGCTGGTCGTCCAGCGCCTGGGCGGCCGCCTCGACGAAGGTCCGCGGCTCCGGGGGAAGGCCGTCCAGGTCCCACGAGGCCTGCACCACCGTCCAGCCCACGGTCTGAAGGGCCGACGTGACCCGGTCGAAGCAGCGGCAGGTCGCAGGAGTAGGCGCGCCCGGGCAGCATCAGCGCGGTGCCGCTTCGCTCTCCGCCCGGCGCGCACGCCTCGGCCGTGCGCACCGTCACGTCGGGCCCAGCCATCGCTGGAATGTACCTGTCCAGACACCTGACGGATATCCCCTTGAAGCCGCGCACCGTCCGACCTACCGTGGTCACACACGGGAAAGGAGGTGGTCCGAGGAATGATTTCTTCGAGGACGCGTGAGGTGGCTGCCCGCTAGCAGCCATGCACCATGTCGGGCAGGAGTGCCCGGCCTGCTGCTGGCGAATTCCTAGCAGCTACCCGACCCGCAGGTGATCCGGCTTCACGTCCGCCGGAGCGGCCCCTTCAGGGGCCACGCCTGCGGGTCGTCCTGTTGTGGCGACTCCGCCGTCGGCGCGTCGACCGCGGGGGCGACCTCGACCGGGGCGCCCCAGGACACCAGCGAGCCGAGCATCGACAAGGCGATCCAGGTGAGCACCACGACGACCAGGTAGCGGGTGACGGCGACCTCGAAGGGGACCGCACCGGTCATGGCCGTCTGCCACAAGGCGGGTGACGCGAGGACGCCCGCCGCGACGAGGACGGGCAGCGAGAGCAGGTTCACGCGGTCACCTCCATCAGGCGTTCACCGGTCACGGTGCCGACCGACCGGATCTGTGCGCTGCCGTTGAGCTCGGAGTAGGACAGCACCGGCAGCCGCTCGACCGACATCGAGGTCATCCGGTGCACGGCGGCCCGGACCTGGGGGGCGCAGACGAGCACCGGGCGGATGTTGCGGTTCTCGGCGTCGACGACCAGCTGTGACAACGAGCCGAGCACCGCCTGGGCCGTGCCCGGGTCCAGCGCGACCGTCAGACCGCTCTCCGTCGGCCGCAGCGACTCCAGGATGCGCTGCTCGAGCTGGGGCTCGAGGCTGATGACGTGCAGCGTGCCGTCCACCACGTGCGGTGCCACGATCGCAGGCCCCAGGGCGGCGCGGGCACAGGCCACGAGGCTGTCGAGGTCCTTGCCGTGCGGGGCACGCAGCGACAGCGCCTCGTAGATGCGCACGAGGTCGCGCACGGAGACGCTCTCGTCGAGGAGGGCCTGCAGCACCTGCTGGACCTCCCCGAGGCTGAGCAGCGCCGGGGTGAGCTCGTCCACGACCACCGGGTGGGTGCGCTTGACCACGTCGGTGAGCAGTCGCACGTCCTCACGCCCCAGCAGTCGCGACGCGTGGACCGTGACGATCTCGGCGAGGTGGGTGGTGATCACCGCGGAGCGGTCCACGACCGTCGCGCCGCTGAGCTCGGCCTGGCCCCGGAGGTCGGCGGCGATCCAGGTGGCGTCCAGCCCGAAGACGGGCTCACGGGTCGGTGTCCCAGGGAGGGAGCCGAGGTGGTCCCCGATGGCCAGGACGGTGCCGGGAGGGGCCTCCCCGCGGGCCACCTCGATGCCGAAGACCTTCACGACGTAGGTGTTCATCGGCAGCTCCAGGTTGTCGCGCGTGCGGACAGGGGGGATGACGATGCCGATCTCGGTGGCGATCTTGCGCCGCAGGGCCTTGACCCGCTCGAGCAGGTCTCCACCGGCGCCGGTGTCGACGAGGTCGATGATGTCGGCCGAGAGCTCCAGGCCCAGGGGGTCGACCCGGATCTCGGCCGCGAGGTGCTCCGGAGAGTCGTGGGAGGGGCCGGCCGCCGCCTCGAGGGCGTGTGCCGCCGTGGGCGTCTCGTCGGTGTCCTGCTCGACGCGCGTCGAGATCAGCAGCAGGACGCCGCCGGTGAGGACGAAGGGCAGCTTGGGCATGCCGGGGATCAGGCAGAGCGCGAGCGCCGCGATCCCGGCGATCCGCAGCGGCAGCTGGCGGGCGGTGATCTGCGCGATGATGTCGGAGCCCATGTCGCGGTCGCCGACGCCGCGCGTGACGACCAGACCGGTGGCGACCGAGAGCAGCAGTGCCGGGATCTGCGAGACCAACCCGTCGCCGACGGTGAGCAGGCTGTAGGTCGACACCGCGTCGCCCGGGCTCATCCCCTTCTGGGTCATCCCGATCGCGAAGCCGCCGAGCAGGTTGACCAGGGTGATGATGATGGCCGCGATCGCGTCACCCTTGACGAACTTCGAGGCGCCGTCCATCGAGCCGTAGAAGTCGGCCTCGGCGTGCACCTCGGCGCGCCGCTTGCGGGCCTGGTCCTCGTCGATGAGCCCCGAGTTGAGGTCGGCGTCGATGGCCATCTGCTTGCCGGGCATCGCGTCGAGGGTGAAACGGGCACCGACCTCGGCGACCCGTCCGGCGCCGTTGGTGATCACGACGAACTGGATGATCAGCAGGATCACGAAGATGATCAGGCCGACGATGAGCGAGCCGCCGACCACGAAGTGGCCGAAGGTGTCGATCACCTTGCCGGCGTAGCCGTCGAGCAGCACCAGCCGGGTGGCGCTGACGTTGAGGGCCAGCCGGAAGAGCGTCATCACGAGGAGCACGGCAGGGAAGGCCGCGAAGTCGAGGGGGCGGGTCACGAACATCGCCGTGAGCAGGATCAGCAGCGCACCGGTGATGTTGGCGGCGATGAGCAGGTCGAGGACGATGGCCGGCAACGGGATCACCAGCATCACGACGATCATCACGATGCCCACCGGGACACCGAGCTGGGTCAGTCGCTTGAGGGGCATCGGGTGTGCCTTTCGGGGTCGGCTGCGAATCCCGCCGTCCCTGGCGCAGCACGACACCGTCCTGGCGTCGTGCTCCTATCGGGCGGCGAGCGCCGGACCTGAGGGGATCCGCCGGCGCCGACCCGCGACCGGCACCGGTCCGAGGTCGGCCTCGGCGCGGGGGCTGCGGTGGCTGCCGCCCACCCGGCCGGCGTTGCGGCGGCTGATCACGAAGGCCAGCACCTGGGCGACGGCCGCGAAGAGCTCGGCGGGGATCTCCTGGCCGACGTGGGTGGAGGAGTAGAGGGCTCGGGCGAGGGGCACGTCCTGCACGAGGGGTACGTCGTGCTCCCCGGCCAGCTCGCGGATCCGGGCCGCGATCGTCCCCGCGCCTCGGGCCACGACCGTGGGTGCGCCGGCCTCGGAGTCGTAGCGCAGTGCCACGGCGACGTGGGTGGGGTTGACGAGGACCACGTCAGCGGTGAGGACGTCGGTCATCATCCGGTTGCGGGCCATCGCCAGCTGCCGTGAGCGGATGGCTCCCTTGAGCATGGGGTCGCCCTCCTGCTGCTTGTGCTCCTGCTTGATCTCCTCCTTGGTCATGCGGGTCTGCTTGCCCATGCGCCGGCGCGTCATCGCATAGTCGGCACCGGCCATGACGAGCCCGGCGATCGCGACGTTGCGGACCAGGGACAGCGCCTCCTCACCCGTCTGGCGGATCATGAAGTCGATCGGCACCATGCCGCCCAGCAGCGGCATCATCGCGGTGACCGCCGCCTTGCCCAGCACCGCGACGAAGGCACACTTGAGCAGCATCTTGGCGCCCTCCCAGAGGGCCTGGATGCCGAAGATGCGCTTGGCGCCCTTGATCGGGTTCAGCTTGGACAGCTTGGGCTGGACGGTCTTGGTGGCCAGGAAGAAGCCGCCCTGTGCCACTGCGGCCGAGACGCCGACGACCATGACGCCGGCCCCCAGCAGGACCAGGGCCTTGAACGCGTGGGCGGCTCCCTGGCCGAGAAGCTGCAGCGCGTCGGAGGCGGTGGGGTCCTCCAGGGTCCGCAGGCAGGCGATCATCAGGCTCTGGAGCGCGTCGACCTCACGACCGACCATCGCAGGCATCACCAGCCCGGCCAGGAGCATCGCGGCCCAGGCGCCCAGCTCCTGGGTGCGTGGGACCTGGCCCTCCTTGCGTGACTCCTTGCGCTTCTTCGGAGTCGGCTTCTCGGTCTTCTCGTCGCCGTTGCTCATCGGCTAGGCCCCACCGGCGAGGGCTTCCATGGCCTGCAACGCCATGTCGACCATCGTGCGCATGACCCCGGGCAGGACCGGGAAGGACAGTCCGACCAGGAGCAGGGTGAGCCCGATCTTCGCGGGGAACATCACGTTGATGGCCTGGAGCTGGGGTGCGATCTTGGTCAGCAGCGCCAGCCCGAGGTCGGAGATGAACAGCACCGCGATCAGGGGCAGCGCGATCTGGACGGCTGTCACGAAGAACAGCAGGAAGGCCTTCGTCAGCACGCTCGCGCCGCCGTCGACGTCAGGGCTCTGACCGATCGGGAGCAGCTCGAAGGTGCGCAGCAGCCCGCCGATCACCATGAGGTGCCCGCCGCTCGCGAAGAGCAGCATCGTGGCGAGCATCTGGTGGAACGTGCCGAAGACGGAGTTCATGTTCATCCCGAGCGGGTCGAAGCCCTGGGCGAGGGAGAAGCCGCCGAAGACGTCGACCAGGCTTCCCGCGGCCGCGATCGCCCCGAGCAGCATCGCGGTGACGAAGCCCATCGCGATGCCGATGAGCACCTGCGTCAGCACCGTCAGCAGCAGGCCGGTCGTGTCGAGGGGGATCTCGGAGTCGGCGAGCACAGGCGTGACCGCGAAGCAGAGCCCCAGGGAGAGCACGACCTTCGCCATCGCGGGGACGGCGCGCGAGGAGAAGGGCGGCACGACCGCGAGCCAGGCGACGACCCGCACCGAGCCGAGCAGGAAGGCGACGAGCGGCTCCCCGGCGAAGGTGAGCGTCATCAGCCGAGGAGCGCCGGGATGCGCTCGTAGAGCTGGGTCGTGAAGGTCATCAGCGTGTGCAGCATCCAGTTGCCGCTGACGAGCAGGGCGATGCCCACGCCGACCAGCTTGGGCACGAACGCGAGCGTGAACTCCTGGATCTGGGTCATCGACTGGAAGAGCGAGACGGTGAAGCCGATGACCAGGGCGGTCGTCAGGACCGGCGCGGAGAGCTTGAGCGCCACCATCATCGTCTGCATGGCGATCTCGATGATCACGGTGTCGGTCACGGCGCGCTATCCATAGCTCGCCACGAGCGACTTGATGACCAGGCCCCAGCCGTCGACCAGCACGAAGAGCAGCAGCTTGAACGGCAACGACACCATCACCGGCGGCATCATCATCATGCCGAGCGCCATCAGCGCCCCGCTGACCACGATGTCGATCACCAGGAAGGGGATGAAGATGATGAAGCCGATGATGAAGGCCTGCTTGAGCTCGCTGAGCACGAAGGCGGGCACCAGCGTCGAGAGCCCTACCTCGTCGCGGTTGGCCGGCAGCTCACGCTTGGCGACGTTGGTCAGCAGCCTCAGCTCTTCGTCACCGGTCTGGTCGAGCATGAAGTTGCGCAGCGGGACGATGCCGTCGTCGAAGGCCTGGGTCGTGGTCTTGTCGCCGTCCAGGTAGGGCTGCACACCGATCTCGTTCATCTCCGAGAGCACCGGGCCCATGATGAAGAGGCTGAGGAACAGGGCGAGCCCGGCCAGCACCTGGTTGGGCGGCGTCTGCTGGAGCCCGAGCGCGTTGCGGGTCAGGCCGAGCACCACCAGGATCTTGGTGAAGCTGGTGCAGGTGAGCAGGATCGCCGGCAGCAACGACAGGAACGTGAGCGCCACCAGGAGCACGACCGACGTGCTCGGCTTCTGGGTGAGGCCGTCGAACTCGATGGTCACCGAGCCCGGGTCCTGCTGCGCGCCGGAGGGACCCTGCGGGCCCTGTGGCCCGGTGACTCCGGGCTCGTCGGCCGGTGCCGGGGCCGGGGTGGGCGTCGGGGTCTCCTGGAGGCGTACGACGGAGGCGACGCTCGTCGTGCCCGTCACGGGTGCCGCGGCCGAGGCCGGCGCGCCGAGGCCCAGCCAGATCCCGGTGCCCAGCGCCAGCAGCACCACCAGTCGACCGAGTGCCCGCCCGAGTGCCCGCCCGAGTGTCCGCCCGGTCCTGCCCCCCAGGAGGCTCACGAGGCACGCCTGGAGAGGACCTGCAGGGCCTGGCGCCAGGTCTGGGGCGAGAGGACGGAGCCGGCGAGGGCGCCCTGGCCGGGCAGGGAGGTCGTCGCCGGCGCCTTGCCACGGTGCTTCAGAGCCTGGGGGCGTGGCGCGGCGTGCCGACCCCGCGCGCTGGCGGGTGTCGCGGACGCAGGACGGCGGACCGGGGACGGGGCGTCCTCGAGCCGGTCGTGGAGGACCGCCGCGAAGCCGGCGGGAGGGCTGCTCACCAGGTGGGTGACCGGGGCCAGCTCCTCGTCGCCGGCAGCCGCGTCAGCAGCGAGCCCGCCGAGCTCGTCGAGCTCGTCGGGATCGAGCTCCGCGAGCACCCGGACCTGCTGCTCGGTGGTGCCGAGCACCAGGACCCGTGAGCCGACGGTGACGACGGTGACCGACGAGGTGCGGCTCAGCGCCTGACGGTGCAGGACCCGCACGGGCGCGTCGTCGCGACCCTTGAAGCGACGGGCTCCGAGACGTGCGGTGAGCAGCAGCAGCCCCAGCACCACGGCCAGGGAGAAGACGAGACGGACGACGAGCTCGGCCACAGGTCAGCTCGCGGCCTGGGCGTCGATGATCTCGGTGACGCGCAGGCCGAAGTCCTCGTCGACGACGACGACCTCGCCGCGCGCGATCAGCCGTCCGTTGACGAGCAGGTCGGCGGGGCTGCCGGCGGCCCGGTCGAGCTCGAGCACCGCGCCGGGGGCGAGGGCGAGCAGGTCGCGCACCGCCATCCGGGTGCGGCCCAGCTCGACGGTGACCTCCATGGCCACGCCGTGCAGCATCTCGATGCCGCGGTGTGCCAGGGAGGACGGGGGTGCCGCTGCCGGTCCGGCCGCGACCGGAGTCGTGTATGCCCCGGTGGGGGCCGCGCCGGACGCCACCGGCGCGGCCGCCGCCGCAGTGGTCCCGGGCACCAGGAGGGCGTCCGGCACGAGGAGTGCCGCGGCGATGCTGCTGCCGATCAGCGGGACGACCGTGAAGGTGCCGCCGAGGTCGGCGACGACGAGGTCGAGCTCGACCGGGGTGGCGGCCTGTGCCGCGCGGCCGAGGACGGCTGCTGCTGCGTCGAGCGCGGGCTGCACGGCGGCGGCGAGGTCGAGACCACCGAGCGGGCTGGCCGCCAGCGCGGCGACGAGCTCGTCGCCGACCAGCACGGCGATCCGGCCGCCGGCGACCTCGGCGGTGGCTGCGCCGGCGAAGGAGGAGACCACGTGCTCGGTGCCCGGCTGGGCGCCTCCCGCGACGAGGGGCGACGCGGCGGGCAGGACCTCCGCGGCTGCCTCGCCGGCGGCGACGGCCAGGTCCTGGGGGTCGGCGGGGAGCGGCGAGGTGGTCATGGGGTCTCCTTCGGGGTGCTCACGATCAGCGCGGCCAGGCGCGGACCGTGGGCGCCGGGCGTGGCATGGGCGAACGTGGTGTCCTCGACCGTGACGTCGAGCGGGGCCGAGGCCGGGTGGGCGAGGCGGATCACGTCGCCCGGTCGGAGGTCGCCCAGCGCTGCCGGGTCGACGCTGGTGGTCCGGAAGCGCACGGTGACGTCGACGGGCACGGTCTGGAACTGCTCCTGGAGGAGCGCCGCGGCCTGGGCCCGTTGGGCGCGTTCACGGTTGGAGACAGGGGCCGGAGCGGCCGCGGCCGTCAGGTGGGGGAGCAGCCCGCTGAAGGGCAGGCACACGGTCATCTGGTGTGTCCGCTCGCCGATGCGCAGCTCGAGTCGCATCACGACCATCACGTCGGCCGCGCCCGCCACCTGGGCGAACTGGGGGCTGTACTCCACGCCCACCACGGTGGGCTCGAGCCCGACGATGCCTGCCAGCGAGTAGCGCATCTCGCTGAGCAGCCGGTCGACCAGGCCGCGGATGACGCCGCTCTCGATCTCGGTCAGCGGGCGCTGCGGCTGCTCGCCCGAGCCGGGCCCGCCGAGCATGTGGTCGATGCACGTCATGGTGGCGGCCAGCGGGATCTCGAGGACCCCCACGCCGGGCATCGGGTCCGCGGAGAACTTCGTCATGTAGGTCGCGGCGCCGAGCGCGTCGACGTACTCCGCGTAGCTGCGCTGGTCGATGCCGACCACGGTCACCGCGCACACGCTGCGCAGGGCGGAGGTGAAGACCGTGGTGGCCTGGCGGGCGAAGCCGTCGAAGCCCAGCTGGAGGATGCGCTGGTGCTCGCGCGAGAGCTGGATGGGTCGCCGGAAGTCGTAGGCGACGGGGTCGGCCGTGCTCGTACGACGGCGCGCGCGACCACCCGGGGTGCCCGCACGGGGCGGGACGAGGGTCGACGGCAGCAGGCTCACGGCAGGGGGATCGGCCCCGTGCCGGTGCACCTGAGTGAAATGCGCTGCTACTGGGTGACGAACTCCGTGAAGTACACCCCCATCACGTCGCCGTGGTAGCCCTCCTCGAGGACGTGGGTCAGCTCCTTCTTGAGCTTCTTGCGTCCTGCGGGCTTGGTCAGCTCCTCGGTGCGTCGTCCGCTGAACAGCTCGATCACCGCGTCCAGGGCCAGGCTGCCGTCGACCTCGTGGGCGCCCTCGACGAGCTGGAGCGCGACCCCGATGCGCAGGTAGTGGGCCTCCGCGAGGTTGATCTGCACCGGCTCGAGGACGACCACCTCACCCGGCACGGCCTCCACCGCCCCCGCGTCCGAGGGTCGCAGCAGGAAGAACCACGCGGCACCGCCCAGGAGGGCGAGGACCAGCACCATCACGAGGAGCTTCTTCTTCCCGCCACCCTTCGCCTCCGCGGGGACCTCCACCGCCGGCACCGTCGTCGTGCTCATGATCCCTCCTCCTGTGCCGGTGTCGGAGCCGGCTCCGGCGACCGACCGGTGCCGATGCGGGCCGCGGCCACGTCGTCCAGCATCGCCCGGGTCTCCGGTGGCAAGGACGACAGGACGACCACGTCGACCCGCTTGTTGACCCCTTGCGAGCCCGGACGAGCGGGATCGACCAACGGCTTCTCGTGCCCGTAGGCCGCCATCATCAGCCGGCTGCCGGGCAGCCCGCCCTGCTCGTCGAGTCGTCGCAGGACCGTCAACGCGCGAGCGGCCGAGAGGTCCCAGTCGGTGGCGAAGTACTTCGGCCTCACGTTGACCTGGTTGGTGTGCCCGTCGACCTGCATCGGCTCCGGCACGTCGGTGAGCACCTCGGCGAGGGTGTCGACGACCGAGCGACCGCGTGGGCTCAGGGTCGCCAGGTCGGCCTGGAACACCACGTGGCGCGAGACCAGGCTGAGCACCAGGCCGCGCTCGTCGTAGGTGACCAGGATGTCGTCCTCGAGACCCTTGGCACGCAGCGCCGCGAGCAGCTCCTCCTGGAGATCCACGAAGCGGCTGACCTCCCCCTCGGCGTCCTGCCGACGGCGTAGGGCCTCCGCGACGGCGGCCGCAGCGGCACCCTCGTCGAGCCCGTCGGCCAAGCCGTTGGAGGTCGATGCGAGCTCGACCTCGGTGAGCTCCTGGAAGTTGAGCGCGGGGGCGATCGGTGCCATCGCCTCGGTGCCGGCCTGGTCGAGGATCGAGGAGGAGCCGTCGAGAACCGACGTGGACTGGCCGAAGCCGGCTGCGAGCCCGTCCTTCAGGGCGTTGAACTTCTTCTCCTCGACCTGGCTCATGGAGAAGAGCACGATGAACAGGACCATGAGCAGGGTGACCATGTCGGCATAGGTGACCAACCACCGCTCGTGGTTCTCGTGCTCCTCCTCGTCCTCGTGCCGGCGCCGCCTGGTCGCCATCTCAGGCCGCCTCGGGGACCGTCTGGCCCAGGGGGAGCAACGAGGTGAGCTTCTGCGCGATCACCCGGGGGTTGGAGCCGGCCTGGATGGCCGCGACCCCTTCGATGACGACCTCCATGCGGGCCGTCTCCAGCTCGCTGAGGCGCTTGAGCCGGCTGCCGAGGGGGAGCCAGATGCAGTTGGCGGACATGACGCCCCACAGGGTCGCGATGAAGGCCGCGGCGATCAGGTGACCCAGCTCCTCGGGCTTGGACAGGTTCTCCAGCACGTGCACGAGACCCATCACGGTGCCGATGATGCCGATGGTCGGCGCGTAGGCCCCGGCATCGGCGAAGAACTTCGCGGACTGCTTGTCCGAGCGCTTCTTGGCGATCATCTCCGACTCGAGGATCTCGCGGACCTCGTCGGGGTCGGTGCCGTCGATGGCCAGCGTGACGCCCTTGACGAGGAACTCGTCGTCGATCTCCTGGAGCGTGTCCTCCAGGGACAGCAGCCCCTCGCGGCGGGCCCGCTCGGCGAGCTTGACCACGGCGGGGACCACCTCCGAGGCGGGGGTGATGTTGCCGGTGAACGCCCGCTTGAGGGCGACCATGGAGTTCTTGGCGTCCTGCACCGTGCCGCCGGCCAGGGTGACCAGGAGCGTGGTGCCGAAGACCAGCATCAGAGGAGCCGGCAGCAGCAGGCTCATCGGGTTGCCGCCCTCCATGACGTTGGCGGCGACGACGACACCGAAGCCGAGGCCGATGCCGACGGGGGTCGCGAGATCCATCAGAGCTTGCCCTCCGCCCGGGTCTCGGTCGCCTGCGCGGACGGGTGGGCCGTCACCGAGGCCAGCCGGGGGGCTGCGTCAGTGAGGGACGGACCGTCCTGCAGGAGTCGTACGGCATCCGAGGTCACGCGGTCGCCGTCGGGCCAGGCCTCGATCTCGCCGACCTGCACGTGCGCGCTGAGCGCGATGACCTCGGCGCGGTGGTAGCGGATCGCGTTGACGACCGCGTGCAGGCTCTCCGCGACGACGTACTTCGAGCCGTCGAGGAGGGTGATCACCGTGTCGGGGGTGGAGTCCACGCGCTCGATCAGCTCGGAGTTGAGCGCGAACGCGGAGCCGGAGAGACGGGTCAGCAAGATCATGGGGAGCACCATCCTTAGTGCGTTGACTCGACGGCCATCCATGGCCGTCGGTGGTTCCATCGGTCGGCTCGCAGCGGACCTGAGGGGATCTGGACGACGGGCTGCCCGGCGGTGGGCCGCCCGTCGTCCGGACCTCGTGGGGAGGGATCAGCGCTTGATGTTGACGAGCTCCTCGAGCACCTGGTCCGACGTCGTGATCACCCGTGAGCTGGCCTGGAAGCCGCGTTGGGCGAGGATCAGGTTGGTGAACTCGGCGGCCAGGTCGACATTGGACATCTCGAGCGCGCCTCCCATCAGGTTGCCCCGCTGCCCGGACCCCGGGACGCCGATCTCGGCGGTCCCGGAGTTGGCCGACTCGCGGAACGACGTCTCGCCGACGCGCTCCAGGCCGTTGGGGTTGTTGAAGTCGGCGAGCGCCAGCTGCGCCATGTCGCGCTGCACGCCGTCGGAGAAGACGCCGCGGATCTTGCCGTCGGCGCCGATGGCGTAGGACGTGAGGTCGACGCCGCCGGGCACGGCGGGGGTGAGCCCGGCGGTGTCGAGCTTGACATCGACCAGCCCACCGGTGGCCACCCCCGCCGCGTCGAGGGCGTAGCCCTGCACCCGCGCGCCCGCAGGGCTGACCAGGGAGCCGGTCTCGTCGAAGGTGAAGGCTCCGGCCCGGGTGTAGATCTGCTCGTTGCCGTCCTTGAGCACGAACATGCCGTCGCCCTGGATCATCAGGTCGGTGGAGCGGCCGGTCATCTGGGCCGAGCCCTGCAGCAGGTTGGCGGCCACCGCCGCGACCTGCACCCCGAGACCGACCTGGACGGGGTTGGTGCCGCCCTGGGTGGCGCTGGCACCGGAGGCGCCCGTGAGCATCTGGCTCAAGGTGTCCTGGAAGACGACGGTGCTGGACTTGAAGCCGATCGTGTTGGCGTTGGCGATGTTGTTGCCGGTGACGTCGAGCATGGTCTGGTTGACGCGCAGGCCGCTGATGCCGGCGAAGAGTGAACGGAGCATGAGATGTCCTCTCGGGCCCTCAGAGGGCCGGAAGTGCCAGGGATGGGGTGGTGGAGCCGGACGTGGTGCCGGACGTGGTGCCGGGCGTGGTGCTGGGCGTGCTGCCGTCGGTGACGGACTGCACCTGGAAGATCGGGACCTCGATGCCGCCGATGTCGAGCACCGGGCCGGAGGGACCGAAGGTCACCCCGTTGACCTGGCCGCTGCCGGCGGTGCCGTCACCCAGCGTGTAGGTGACCTGGCGGCCGACGAGCTGGGCGCCTCCGAAGGCCATCTGGGCCCCCAGCAGCGCGCCGGTCTGGTCGGCGACGGCCTGCATCTTCTCGAGGGCCGTGAACTGGGCGGACTGCGACAGGAACTCGCTGGTGTCGCTCGGGTTCATCGGGTCCTGGTAGCGCAGCTGGGCGACGAGGAGCTGCAGGAACATCTCCTTGTCGGCCGAGCCCGTGCTCGCCGTGGACGTGCTCGCGAGCATGCCCGTGGGTGGCGCCACGGCTTCGATTGCCGGGATGGACAACGACTTCCTCCTCCTAGATGGACACGTCCAGGGCGGGGAGCCCCGATGACGTGCGCAGCTCGACCGGTCTCGACGGGGTCGTCGGGTCCGGGCTGCCATCCCTGGCGGTGGTGTCGCCACGCGTCCGTGCGTGTTGGTCGTGGCCGGAACCTCGCTGGGTCCCGGTGTCGCCGGCGCCGGAGCGCTCGCCCCCCGAGGGAGGCTGCTCCCCTGCGGCGCGGGCGAAGGCGGCCGCGGTGTCGTCGCGGCTGGTGCTGCGGTCGAGCAGCAGCCCGGTGGTCGCGCCGAGGTCGCGGATGGTGACGGTCGCGTCGGCGCCGCTGCGCTCGAGGAGGCGGCGCAGGTCCGATGAGCCGTGCAGGAGCGCGCCGCGGGCCTCCTGGCCGGCAGCCAGGCTGACCAGCACGCTGCCGTCACGCACGGTGAGCGTCACGCGAACCTCGCCCAGCGAGCCGGGGTCGAGCCGCAGCGTGACCCGGTGGGTGCCGTTGCCCGATGACGCGAGCCGGGTCACCTCGGGGAAGACCTGGCGGGTCACCGCGGCGCTGACGGTCGCGCTGGCGAGCCCCGCCTGCGGAACAGGCGTGGCAGGGGTGACGCCGGTGAGCCCGGCGGCTGCGGCGGTGCCCGGGTCGAACGCCGGCGGCGTCGCTGCCGTCGTCGGACTCGCCTGGGTGGCACCCGCGGTGGTGGGGGCGGCTGCGGTGACGGGGGTCGGGTCGGTGCGAGCGCCGACGTCCGCCGTCACAGCCCCAGCTTCCACCGGCGCGTCCGTCGGTGCCCCGGTCGGTGCCCCGGTCGGTGCCCCGGTCGATGGGGGGAGGCCGGACAGCACCGGGATCGGTGCCGCGAGCGGGAGATGGGCGACGCCCAGGTCCGCCAGGGCGGGGAGCGCGGCGGGGTCCCCGGCTGACGGCTCGGCTCGGTCCTGGGTGTCCGGGACGGGGCTCTCGGCCGCGGCCGGGTCCTGGCTCTCGGCCGTGCCGACGACGAGGTCGGCGCCGGCGGCTGCCTCCGGCTCGGGGCTCGCCGGTGCGGGCGCGGGCGCGGTCTGCGCGACCAGGGCGGCGACCAGCGCGCCGAACGCCGATCCGAGGCCACCGGAGGCACCCGCACCCGGACCGGTGGGACCGGCCGGACCGGTGCCGGAGGCGGGAGCACCCATGGAGGTGCCGAGCGGGCTGAGCGTCATCGGCCTCCCTCCAGCATCGACATCACGGAGCGCACGTAGCTCTGCGTCTCGGGGTAGGGCGGGATGCCGTCGTAGCGCAGCACCGCACCGGGCCCGGCGTTGTAGGCCGCGAGGGCCAGGGGGGTGCTGCCGAAGCGGTCGAGCAGGTCGCGCATCAGGCGGGCGGCGCCGTCGACGGCCTGGGTGGGGTCGAAGGAGTTGGTGACCCCGAGACCCTGGGCGGTGCCGGGCATCAGCTGCATGAGGCCCTGGGCCCCGGCCGGGCTGACGGCCGTGGGGTCGTAGCCCGACTCCTGCTTGGCCACGGCGGAGAGCAGGGCGGGGGAGACGCCGTACTTCTGCGCGGCGCCGTTGAACAGGTCGGCGAACGGAACGCCCCCGACCGGGCCGGTCGCTGCCACACCGGGGCGGGCGACGGCCGCGGCTCCGCCCTCCGGGAGGATCCGGCGGATCGCGGTCGGGGTCTCGTAGACATCGATGACGCGCACGTCGAGCCCGGTGCGCGGCGCCTCGATCATCTGGTTGTTGCCGATGTAGATGCCGACGTGGTCGACCGGGGAGTTGAAGGCCAGGATGTCGCCGGGCCGGGCCTCGGCGAGCGACGCCACCGGGCGCCCAGCGGTGGCCTGCTGGTAGGACACGCGCGGGATGTCGATGCCCAGGTTCTTGTAGACGAGCTGGATCATGCCGGAGCAGTCGAGCCCCTTCTGCGGGTCCGTGCCGCCCCAGAGGTAGGGGACGCCGAGATACTTGCGGGCCTCGGTGACCACGGCCTCGCCGCTGACGCCGGCGCTGCCGGCAGCAGTCGAGGTGCCGGCGGCCGCTGGGCCGGACAGGGGTGCTGTCGCCGTGGTGCCGCCCAGCGCCGTCGTCGCGGCGGAGACGAGCGCTCCGCTGAAGGCGGTGGAGGCGGTGCGCGGAGGGGCGAGCAGCGCCAGCTGGCTCTGGATCATCGAGATCCGGCTGGTGACGTCGGAGACGCTCATGCGTGACCACCGGCCGTACGACGCAGCCACAGGCGGCCGGCGACCTCGTCGAGCTCGCGCGCCTCGTCGTGCGCGTCGGTGGCGCGCCGCTCGTCGTCGCGGCTCTCGAGCAGGTTGTCGACGGCCGAGAGGCGGGTCTTGTGCGACTGCCAGTGCGCGTCCGCGCTGGTGCGCAGGACGGCGGCCTGGTCGAGCGTGGTCCGGCCACGGCTCGCGGCGTCGGTGAGTGCCGTCAGCGAGGCGCGCAGGGTGACGAACTGCGCGACGTCGGTGACGACGCGGCTGCCGTGCTCGCGCACGCTCCGCTCCAGGTCGGCGAGGGCCTGCTCGTGCCGGCGCTGCTCGCCGATCGCCTGCTGCAGGCCGAGGCGGCTGTCGCGCTCGCGGACCGCACGCACCCGGGAGACTGCCTGGAGGCCCCGGTCCTGCTCCCCGTGGCTCACGGTGACACCAGCCCCTGCAGTCGCGTCCAGGTCTCCTCGAGCGGGGTGGCGGCATCCATCGGCTGGCGCAGGAAGTCGTTGATCTGCGGCATCCGGGCCAGGGCCGCGTCGGCATCGGGGTCGGAGCCCGAGACGTAGGCGCCGATCTCGACCAGCTCGCGCACCGAGCGGTGCGCGGCGAGCATCCGCCGCAGCTGGACGGCCGCCTCGCGCTGAGCCGGCGTCGTGACCGCGGAGGTGACGCGCGAGATCGACTCGAGCACGTCGATGCTCGGGAAGTGCCCGGCCGTCGCGAGGCGTCGGGTGAGCACGACGTGGCCGTCGAGGATCGAGCGCGCGGTGTCGCCGATCGGGTCCTGCATGTCGTCGCCCTCGACCAGCACGGTGTAGAGCCCGGTGATCGAACCGCTCGGCGAGGTGCCGGCGCGCTCGAGCAGCCGGGGGAGCAGGGCGAAGACGCTGGGCGGGTAGCCCCGCGTCGCGGGCGGCTCCCCGGCCGACAGCCCGATCTCGCGCTGCGCCATGGCGACCCGGGTGAGGGAGTCCATCATCAGCAGCACGTGCTTGCCGTCGTCGCGGAACCACTCCGCGATCCGGGTCGCGACGAAGGCCGCGCGCAGGCGCTCCACGGGCGGTGCGTCGGAGGTGGCGACGACGACCACGGAGCGGGCCAGGCCCTCGGGGCCGAGGTCGTTCTCGAGGAACTCGCGGACCTCGCGCCCCCGCTCGCCGACCAGTGCGATGACCGACACCTCGGCCTCGGTGCCGCGCGCGATCATCGAGAGCAGGCTGGACTTGCCGACCCCGGAGCCGGCCATGATCCCGAGGCGCTGCCCGGTGCCGCAGGGCACGAGCGAGTCGAGGGCGCGCACGCCGAGGCCGAGCTGGCGGTCGATCCGGGGGCGGGCGAGGGCGTCGGGCGCCGCCTGCTCAACGGGTACGACGGGCAGGTCGCCGAGGTCGGGCCCTCCGTCGATGGGTCGACCGAGCCCGTCGAGCACCCGGCCGCGCAGCCGGTCGCCGACCGGGACCTGCAGGGGTCCGCCGGTGTGGCGCACGGACGTGCCGACCTCGAGCCCGACGGTGTGGCCGAGCGGGAGGCAGACGAGGCCTTGGGTGCTGCTGGCGGCGACCTCGACGAGCACCGGGGCGGGCGCCATGATCTCGAGCAGGTCGCCCACCGCGGCGCGCAGCCCGGTGACGCGAAGGTGCAGGCCGACCATCTCGCTGACGCGACCCAGCCGCAGGGGACGCACGGAGTCCAGCGCCCGGTCGCGGGCCCGGTCGAGCAGGGTGGTGGCCGTCGGCGCGGTCACGACAGGACCTCGCGGAGCCGGGCGAGGGCGGTGCCGATGCACAGGTCGACCACGTGGTCGTCGGCCTCGATGACAGCGTCACCGGGGTGGAGCGAGGCGTCGGGCACCACGCTCACGCCCTGCTGGTCGAGCCCGTGGACGGCTGCCGCGTCACAGACCGTGGGGTGCAGGCGCAGCGTGACAGGCAGCCCCGACGGCAGCACGGCCAGGGCCCGTCTCACGACGTCCTCGCCCAGGTCGGGGGAGAGACGCAGCTCGTGCATGACCAGCGTCTCGGTGAGCTCCCGCGCGAGCAGCAGGGCCTGGTCCTCGACGCGGACGCTGACGTCGGCCAGCGTGTGCTGGAGCTCGGCGGCAGCCGCGGTGAGCGCAGCCACGGCGGCGCGGTGCTCGACGTCGCGTCGTTCCTCGGCAAGGTGCCGCTGCTCCTCGACGACCGCGGCGAGAGCGGCCGCCTCGACGGCGGCCTCACGACGGCCCTCGGCCCAGCCGACGGTGTAGCCCTGGCTGCGTGCGGCCGACCGGGTGCTCTCGGCGAGCCCGGAGAGCACCTGCTCGGTGACGACGTCGCCGAGGACCGAGCGGTCACCGAAGCGGGTCCAGGACCCCGAGCGCAGCTCAGGGGTGCCCATGGCGCTCGCGGCATCCGCCGTGGCTCCGCGGAGGACCGCGGAGGTGCCGGTCCCGGGGCCGGCGTCAGTCGACGAACTCATCGTCGTTCCCCCGCCTGACCGTGATCTGGCCCTGCTCCTCGAGCTGTCGGATGGTGCGGATGACGGCCTGCTGGGCCTCCTCCACCTGGGTCAGGCGCACGGGTCCGAGGAGCTCGATCTCCTCCAGGAGAGTCACCCCGGCCCGCTCGGACAGGTTGCGGGTGATCTTGTCGCGCACGAGGTCCGCGACGCCCTTGAGCGCGAGCGCCAGCTCCGTGGTGTCGACCTGGCGCAGCACCTGCTGGATCGAGCGGTCGTCGAGGTTGACGATGTCCTCGAACATGAACATCCGGCTGCGCACCTCGTCGGCCAGCGCGGCGTCGAGGCCCTCGAGACCTTCGACGATCTGGCGCTCCGTCGAGCGGTCCGAGCGGTTGATGATGTTGACCAGGGGATCGAGGCCACCGACGCGGGAGAGGTCGGAGGGCTGGAGCATCGAGGAGAGCTTGCGCTCGAGCGTGGCCTCGACGGCGCGCACGATGTCGGGGGAGGTGCGGTCCATCACCGCGATCCGGTGGGCCACGTGGGCCTGCTGCTCAGGGGGCAGCCCCGAAAGGAGGAGCGAGGCCTTCTCGGGGGTCATGTGTGCCAGCACGAGGGCGATCACCTGCGGGTGCTCGTCGACGATGAAGGAGCGCAGCTGGGCGGGGTCGGCCCGGTGCAGGAACTGGAAGGGCATCTGGACGGCGGCGGCGTTGAGCCGCTCCATGATCTCGGCGGCCCGCTCGGGCCCGAGCGACTGCTCGAGGAGCTGCTGGGCGAAGGCCAGTCCACCCTGGGCGATGTGGGCCCGTGCGGTCATCAGGTCACGGAACTCGGAGAGCACCGCCTCGGTCTCGCCACCGCTGATCGAGTCGAGCCGAGCGATCTCCGCGGAGATCGCCTCGACCTCGCTGTCGTCGAGCTTGCCGAGCACCGCGGCAGCCCGGTCCCGGCCGAGCTGCACGAGCAGGATCGCGGCCTTGCGCACGCCGAGGCCGGCGAGGGTCGTGGTCATCAGGGACGCTCCACGAGCCAGCCGCGCAGCAGCGCCGCGACGTCCTCGGGCTGACGCTCGACGAGCGCGTTGAGCTCCTCGCGGAGCTCGAGCGACTGGTCGTGCTCGGACTGCTCCAGTGCAAGGGCAGCCGGCGCCATGTTCAGGGCGGAGGTGCGGGCGGTCGACTCCTGGCGCAGCTGCTCGACGACGTACGTCGTGGCCTTGTCGCGTGCCTTGGCGCGCCGGCGTCCGGTGATCCAGGCCAGCAGCAGCATCAGCACGACCAGCACGGCGAGCCCGATGTTGCGGAAGAGCGCGGTCTGCTCGGTCTTGGCGTTGGCGGCTGCCGCCGCCTCCAGCTCCGCGGCCGCGGCCAGCTCGGCGGTGCGGTCGAAGGGCAGCGACGTGACCTGCACGGTGTCGCCACGCTTGCGGCTGATCCCGACGCCGGCGGCGACGAGGTCCTGGATGTCGGCGGGCGAGATCTGCTTGGTGGTGGCGGTGTCGAGGACGACGCTGACGTGCATGGACCGGATGGAGCCCGGCGAGGTCTCGCGTCGCTCGACAGTGCTGTCGACCGCGTTGTCCTCGGCCGTCTGGGTCTTCTCATAGCTCGACGAGTCGCCCGTGCCGGTCGCCGTGCTGTCCATCTGGCCGTCGGGTCCGACGACGCCGCCGGCCTGGGCCTGGGCGTCGGGGCCGCTGTAGGTCTCGCTGCTGCTGCTCGAGGAGAGCGGCGGCGTCTCATCGTCGACGGAGAAGTCGGTCGTCTCGATCACGGACTTGTCGAAGTCGAGGTCCGTGGTGACCTGAACGGTCGAGTTGCCCACCCCGACGACCCGGTCGAGCATCGCCTGGAGCCGGCCGTGCAGCTGCTGCTGCATCGCCTCGGTCTGCTGGGTGCGGGTGCTTGCGGCCGCCGAGGCCGAGCCGTCGGGGGCGGAGAGCACCAGCCCGGTCGCGTCGGCGACGGTCACCTTGGTCGGGTCGAGGCCGTCGATGCTGGAGGCCACCAGGTGCACGACCGCCTGCACCTGCTCGGCGCCCAGCGTGGTGCCCGCCCGGGTCGCGACCAGGACCGACGCGGTCGCGGGGTCCTGCTCGTCGGCGAAGACCTGGCGGGGCGGAAGGGCCAGGTGCACGACCGCGGTCTCGACGTCGTCGATGGCCTCGACGGTGCGCGACAGCTCGCCCTCCATGGCGCGCTTGAAGTCGGTCTGCTCCTGGAACTGCGAGGTCGACAGGCCCTGGCTGTCGAGCAGGGAGTAACCGTCGTCGCCGCTCGTGGGAAGCCCTTCCCCGCTGAGGTCGATGCGCGTGGAGTAGACGAGGTCGCGCGGCACCATCACCGTGCCACCCCCGCCGCCGATCTCGTAGGGGGTGCCGCTGGCCTCGAGCTGGTCGATGACGGCGGCGGCGTCCTTGGAGGACAGGTTCGAGTAGAGCGGCGCCATGCTGGGAGCAGCGGCCCACTGGAAGACCAGGAAGCCGGCGAGCAGGAGTGCCCCGGTGCCGAGCAGGGACATGGCCTTCTGGCCGGTCGTGAACGTCGCGAAGGAGCGCTGGTACTTCGCCAGCGTGCGGCTGAGCTGTTGCTTCATCAGACCTGCATCCGCATGATCTCGGTGAACGCCTCGACCGCCTTGTTGCGGACGGCGACGGTCATCTGGGTGGTGACGGTGGCCTCGGTCGCCGCGATCGTGTAGTCGTGCAGGTTCTGCAGGTCACCGGTTGCCGCCTTGACGGCCAGCTGGTCGCTGCGGTCCTGCACGCCCTCGAGCCGGTCGAGGCCGTCGAGGACCAGGTCGCCGAAGGAGGCACCCTGCACACCGGCCGTCGTGCCGGCCGCACTGGCCGCGCCGGCCCCGGACGGGGTGACGGGCACCTGCGGAGCGACGTAGGGGGTGAAGCCCACGGCCTCGATGCCGGGGACGCTCATCAGCGACCGCCGATGGACAGGGCGCTGGAGTAGGTGTCCTGCGCATACTTCGTGACCTGGACCGAGGCCTGGTAGCCGCGCTGGGCCATGATGAGCTGGCTCATCTGGCTCGACATGTCGACCGCAGGGGTCCGCACGTTGCCGTCGACGTCCGCGAGCGGGTGGTCAGGATCGTGGACCACGGTGCCGGCCGGGTCGCCGAGCGCGATGCCCGCGACCTCGACCCCGCCACCGGAGCGGGGGGCGGCGGAGACCATCTGGGCCTGGAAGGCGCTCTGGTCGGTCGACACGACGGTGTTGACGTTGGCGATGTTGTTGGCCAGCGAGTCGAGCCAGGTCTGGTGCATGCCCAGGCTGGACCCGGCGATGCCGAGCATGTCGAAGGCACCCATCAGGCGCCGGCCGAGATGCGCAGGATGTCGAAGCGGTCGCTGACCGCACGCGTCATCATCTGGTACTGGAACTGCGACTGCATCGCCGCGACCGTCTCCTTGCGGAGGTCGACGCTGTTGCCGTCGGGCCCCACCGGGGTGTCGGTCGCCGTCGTGGCCACACCCGGCTGGGACGTGTCGCCCGACGAGATCGCGGCCCGCAGCGAGCTCTCGAAGTCGACGCTGGTGGCCCGGAAGTCGGGGGTGTCGATGTTGGCGATGTTGTCCGCGATGACCCGCTGACGCATCGAGAGGCCGTCGAGGGCGGCACCGAGGACGGAGGAGACCGCATCGGTCGTGGAGAACGCAGGGACGGACACAGCGAGCCTCTCGAGGTGGTCGAGTGGGTGCCGGTCCGTCGGCGGGGTCAGGGTGAGCGATCCTTGCTCGCGGGGTTGATCGGTCCGGTCCCGGGGGACCTGAGGGAATCGGTGAAGATCTCGTGCGGGTCCAGACCGGTGGCCGCGGCCGGTCCCGTCACCGGCGGACGATGGCGAGCCGGGCCGTCACGCAGGACGAGGACACCTCGATCGTCCGGGGGATGCCGGGACTCGTGGCGGACCCGCTCCTCAGGCGCTGATGTCGAAGTAGACCGGTCGGCTCCGATCACGCGTGGAGGCGCGGTCGACGTGGTCCGCGACCGCTTGCTGACGCCCGGTGGCGCCGAGACGCTCGGCCAGGCCGGCCAGCAACGACTCCTGACGGACGAGGAGCTCCCGCGCACGCTCGTGCAGGTCCTCGGGCATCGGACCGGCGAGGCCCGGGACCTGCCACCCGTCGGTGCGGAGCAGACCGTCGGTGGCGAAGGCGCGCTCGGCGCGCATCACGTCCAGCTCGAGGCGGTCCAGCTCCAGCTGCCAGCTCTCGAAGTGCGTGTCGACCTGGCGGACGACCCCTCCGCGATCGACGAACACGGCGAGCTCACCCCGCCAGGACGGTCTGCTGGGCAGCCTGCTGGGCGGCCTGGCACCAGGTGGCGCACAGGTCCATGACCAGGCGCAGGCACCCCTCGGTGGTCGCCGGGTCCTTGGTGATGTTGGCGCGGACCAGCTGGGCGTGCACGAAGTCGTAGAGCGCGGCGAGACCCGGTCCGCCGTCGAAGGCGTCGACGCGCAGGCTGACCCGCAGCTCCATGACGATGTCCTGCGCGTGGATCAGCTGGCGGCTGGCCTCCTCGATCGAGCCCTCACGCTGGGCCTCGAGCCCCCGACGTACGTCGAGGACGAGGCGCTCGCAGAGCATGACGAGGAGTCGAGCGGGGCTGGCAGTGGCGACCGATGCATCCATGTATGCGGCGCGCGCTGTGCTGTTCATGGGGGTGCCTTCCTTAGCGTTCCCGGGTGGACAGGTGCTGCTGTCGTGCTGGTGGAGCAGGTGGTGCGTCAGCTGGAGCTGTTGTTGGGCAGCGAGGAGATCTGCCCAGCCAGCCACGAGGACTGGCTGGTCATCTGGTTGAGCGCCGTCTCCAGCGCGGTGAACTGACGGGTGAGGGCCGTGCGTCGCAGCTCCAGGCGGCGGTCCCAGTCCTCGATGTTGTCCTTCATCCGGCTGATGCCGCTGCTGCGCCCGGTGATGGCCGCGGTGAGGCTGCCCTCGGACGGGTCGCTGGCGGCCTTCGTGACCGTGCTCAGTCGTGCGGCGAAGCCGTTCTGGCTCGTGGTGAACTGGGCAGCGACCCCGGACGGGTCGAGGGCGTAGGCGGCGGTGAACGCGGCAGCGTCCAGGGTCAGCTTGCCGTTGCGGTCGAGCTGGATGCCGAGCCCCGCGAGGCTCGAGCCGTCGGTCGGGAAGACGCTGTCGAGCACCTTGCCCCGCAGGGCTCGCACGGTCGAGTCGCCGGAGAGCGGCCCCTTGGCGCCGGTCGCGGCGTTGTAGGACGACTGGGCGTCGATGTCGGTGAGCAGCGTGTTGACCGCGTCGACGAGGCCCCGGACGCTCGCGCTGATGCCGGCGGTGTCGCGGGTGACGACGACGGTGGAGGTCGCGCCGACCGTGGTGCCCGCGGTGAGGCTGATGCTCAGCCCGGGCACGATGTCGGCGAACGAGTTGGTGGTCGAGGTGACCGAGATCCCGGCGCCGATGTCGATCGCGGCGTCGGAGCCGGCCCGCACGGTGGCACCGCCCATGAGGGGACTGCCGTCCTCCTCGGTGAGGGCGAAGTCCTGGGCGGCACCGGTGACGGCCGACTCGACGAGCAACCGGTACTGGCCGTCGGCCACCCGCACGGCCGAGGCGCGCAGCCCGGTGGCGTTGGCGGGGTCGTTGATCGCGGAGACCAGGCCGGTCAGGGTGCCGTCGGTGCTGAGGGTGGTGGGTGGTCCCTCGAAGCGGTCCAGCAGCACCGACGTCGACGTGCCGGTCACCTGGTCGGTGAGGGCGTGGGCGTCGGAGAAGCCGAGCTGGTGGGTCTGGGCGACCGACGTCACGGTGACCGTGAGGTGGGTGGGGCCGAGGCCGCTCGACGTCGCGACCGAGATGCCGGTGTTGGACGAGGAGGAGACCAGGGGCTCCCACGCGGCCGGCTTGGCGAGGGCGCTCGCCTTGCTCCCGAGGAGCGCGACCTTGGTGTTCAGCGTCTGCAACGTGGTGACGAGCGACTGCTCGGTGGAGACGCGGGTCTTGAGCCTGGTCTGCGGCATCGCCTCCAGCTGCATGAGCTGGTCGATGATGCTGGCGGTGTCGAGGCCGCTGGAGAGGCCGCTGATGCTGCTGGCCACGATGTCCTCCTGCCCTGCGGGGGTGGCGTGCCAGGTGGGGGCGAGCTGGGGGGGTGCCCACCCCCACCCGGACGACGGTGGGTGCGGCGGAGCCGCGGGTGGTCCCGGGCCGGAGCCCGGGACCGGTCACTCAGCGCAGGAGGCTCAGGACGCCCTGGGGCGCCTGGTTGGCCTGTGCGAGCATCGCGGTGCCGGCCTGGGAGAGGATCTGCGAACGCGTGAAGTTCATCATCTCCGATGCCATGTCGGTGTCGCGGATGCGGCTCTCGGAGGCCGACAGGTTCTCGACGGCGACGTTGAGGTTGTTGACGGTGTGCTCGAAGCGGTTCTGCAGGGCACCGAGGTCGGCACGCGTGCTGGACACCGTGGCGATGGCCGCGTCGATGGCCCGCAGGCCGCCTTCCGCACCCGTCGACGCGTGGAACTGCACCGACGCGGCGGCGACCTCGTTGGCGGTGGCTCCGGCCGCCGGGGCCTGGCCGGTGACGACCAGCTCGCCGCTCGTGACAGCGGCGGAGACGATGTCGGAACCGAAGGCGGCCGTGACCGCGGCGGTGAGGGTGGTTCCGCGAGCCGTTGCGTCAGCTCCCGCCGCGTACTTGATGGTGGACAGGTCGAGGCTCTTGCTGCCCACGGTGATGGTGCCGTTGAGCGCGTCGAACCCTGCGGTCGTGCCGAGGGCCGCCCCGGATGTCGTCACCGTGCCGCCGGTGCCGGCGACGGCGTTGACCGTGGTGGCAGTCGACGCGGCGCCGCTGGCGATGTCGACACCGGAGACCCCGAGGCCGCTGGCGCTCATCGCGGTGCCGATGCGGACCCCGATGGTCTCGCCGGCGTTGGCGCCGACCTGGAAGTTGCCGGTGTAGTCGCCGTTCAGCAGGCTCTGGCCGCTGAACTTCGTCGTGTCGGCGATCCGGGTGAGCTCGGACTTGAGCTGGCCCATCTCGGACTGGATCGCGTCCTTGGCGTTCTGGTCGAGGGCGCCGGTGCTGGAGCCCTGGACGGTCAGGTCGCGCATCCGCTGCAGGATCGAGTGGGTCTCGGTCAGGGCGCCTTCCGCGGTCTGCACGACCGAGATGCCGTCCTGGGTGTTGCGGACGGCGACCTTGAGGCCACCGACCTGCGAGCGCAGGCCCTCGGAGATCGCCAGGCCGGCGGCGTCGTCGGCGGCCCGGTTGATGCGGAAGCCGCTGGACAGCTTCTCGAGCGACTTGGACATCTGGCCCTGGGTGACCGACAGGTTGCGGTAGGAGTTGAGGGCGTCGATGTTCTGGTTGATGCGAAGGCTCATAGTGGTTTCCTTCCTGGTATGAGTCCGACTGGAGTCCGTCCTTGGTCTCCGTGGCGATCAGATCGGCCGGGGCGAGCGGGCCTTGAGGAGAATCGCCGAAAAGTTTCTGCGGCGTCAGCCGGTGGCGTCGAGGCGCCGCTTGGCGGCGACCCGCGGGCCGGAGGCGTGCCGCTCGGCGACGGCGGTGAAGTAGGCGTCGCGGCGGCGGGCGGCGCAGCCCTCGGGCCGCGGGTGCGGCGCGACCAGGGCAGGGTCCAGCGCGCTGTTGAGGGCGTCGCGCAGCAGCACCAGCGCCTCGGCACGGATCTGGGAGACCCGTGACTCCGACACGTCGAGCTCGGCGGCGATCTCGGCCATCGGCCGCTCGGCGAGGAAGTACTCCGTGACCACGACACGCAGCCGCTCGGGGAGCTCGTCGATCGCCTCGATCAGGTATTGCAGCCGCTCCTGGTGCTCGAGCATGTCCTCGGGACCCGCCAGGGGACTGACCAGGGTCTCGGCGAGGCCGGCCTCGGTGGTGCCCTGCAGCGAGAGCACGTTGGCCCGGGAGATGTCCTCGTCGTTGCCCTCGACCTCGGCCAGGTCGATGCCCAGCGCGGAGGCGACCTCGGCGTTGGAGGGGTTGCGCCCGAGCGTGACGGCCAGCTGGGTGCGGGTGGCGTCCAGGTCGCGGCTGCGCCGCCGGACGGCGCGCGAGGCCCAGTCGATGCCGCGCAGCTCGTCGAGGATCGCGCCCCGGATCCGGGTGGCGGCATAGCGGACGAACGGCACGCCGCGCTCGGCCTCGAAGGCGCGAGACGCCTTGACCAGCGCCATCATCCCGGCCGAGCCGAGGTCCTCGCGGTTCACGTGGGACGGGACCCGGGACATCGTCTCGCGGACGATGTGTCCGACGAGGGCGAGATTCTCGACGACGAGGGCGTCGGCAGCTGCGGAGCTGGATGGTGGCTGGGTCACGTGCTCATCGTGAGCGGAGCAGACGTGTGAAGGAAGCGTGAAGACGGGCATGAAGGTGGTGCCACCCGGGACCGCGCGCATGGCCCGTTGTGACTAGACCCACCCCAGGGTCGCCCCCAGGTCCACCGGCGGCCCCGGCGCAGCAGGTCGTCGGGGGAACTTCTCAGATGGGGGGGCGCTCCGGCCGATAGGCAAGGCATCGGACGTCGCACGTGATGAGGAAGGAGGCGCGGTCACGATGGAAAAGCTCTCCCTGATCCTCTGGCGTGAGCGCGAGCTGCTCGGGCTCCTGCTCTACAAGCTGGAGGTGGAGCAGATGGTGCTCGCCGGGGCGCGCTCGCGCTGGTTGATGCGCGCCGCCCAGGAGGTCGAGTCGGTGCTCGAGATGCTCCGCGAGACCGAGGTGCTGCGCGCGGTCGCCGCCGACGAGGCCGCAGCCGCGTCCGGGCTGGCCTCCCACCCGTCGTTGCGCGCGCTGGCCGAGTCGGTCGACGAGCCGTGGCGAGCGATCCTGATCGACCACCGTGACGCCTTCGTGACGATGACTGCCGAGGTCGAGGCGCTGGCCGACACCAACAGGGACCTGATCACCAGTGGCTACCGCGCCGCGCGCGAGGCCCTGCTGACGATCGGCGACGCCACCGACAGCTACAGCCCGGACGGGTCCGCAGTCGTCAGCGCGCCCGCCCGCCGCCTGGTCGACCGGAGGCTCTGACGTGGTCGGCAGCCTGTCCTCGCTGAACACCGCGCTGACCGCGCTGCGCTTCAACCGCGTCGCCATGGACGTCGCGGCCGACAACATCGCCAATGCCACGACCCAGGGCTACGCGCGCCGCCGAGTCGAGGGAGCCGCGATCGGCGCCCCGGTGCAGCCGGCCATGTGGTCGCGCTACGACGGTGCCGGAGGTGGTGTCTCGACCGGCGCGACCCAACGGATGACCGACAGCTTCCTCGATGCCCGCGCCCGTCGCGAACACGGCGCCCAGAGCTACCTCGACGTTCGCGCCGGCGTCCTCCAGCGGGTCGAGAGCGGCATCGGTGAGCCCGGTGGCAGCGGGGTGGCGGCCGCCATGGCCGACTTCCGCGCCGGGTGGCACGACCTGGCCAACAACCCCGGAGGCGACGCCGCCCGCAGCCAGGTGCTCGCCCGCGCGGAGACGCTGGCCGGCGCCCTGCGCAACCAGGCCGCCAACATCACGAACGAGGCGTCCGACCAGCGCTATCGCCTCCAGGCGATGGTCAGCGAGGTCAACACCGTCGCCTCGGACCTGGCCGCGACCAACGCCAGCGTGGCGGTGGCGAGGCTCAGCGGCACCGACGCCGGCACCCTGCTGGACCAGCGGGACCGGCTCGCGCTGCGACTCTCCGAGCTCACCGGCTCGGTCGCCACGCAGCGCGCCGACGGTGGCCTCGACGTCACGGTGGGCGGTGTCGCGCTCGTCACCGGCAAGGACGCCGGGTCCTTCCAGGTCTCGGGCGGGGTCACCGCGACCGGAGGAGCAGACGGTCTGCCGGTCAGCTTCGACGTGGTCCAGGGCGCTGCCGCCACGGGCGTGCCGTCCGGGCTCCGGGGGGAGGTCGGCGCGGTCGCGGACCTGCTGACCACGACCCTCCCGGCGTACGCCGACGGGCTGGACGCCGTCGCCCGCTCCCTGGCCGACACGGTCAACGCCCAGCACGTCGCGGGCTTCGACCGTGCCGGTGTCGCCGGCCAGCCCCTCTTCGCCTACGACCCGACCGGCGCGGCCGGGACCCTCACCGTCGCCCTGGCGGACCCCTCGGCACTGGCCGTCTCGGGCGTCCCCGGTGGCGGGCTCGACGGGTCCAACGCCGACCGTCTCGGCGTGACCGGCCCGGCGGACGGCGACTACCAGCGCCTCGTCAACGGCTTCGGCACCGAGGTCGCCTCCGTGCAGCGCCTGGCGGTGTCACAGCGTCTGCTGACCAGCCAGGTCGACGGGTCCCGCGAGCAGCTCTCCGGCGTCAACCTCGACGAGGAGACGGTCTCGATGCTGCAGGCCCAGCGCGCCTACGAGGCCGCGTCGCGGGTCATCAGCGTCATGGACTCCGTCCTCGACACCCTCATCAACCGGACAGGACTGCTGCGCTGATGACCACGATGCGCGTCACCCAGAACATGCTCACCGACCGCTCGGTCGGGTCGCTCCAGATCGGCCTGTCGCGGCTGGCGAAGGTGCAGGAGCAGATCTCCACCGGGCGGGTCCTCAACCGGCCCTCCGACTCGCCGACCCAGACGACGGCGGCGATGCGGATGCGCTCCTCGATCGCCGACCAGACGCAGTACACGCGCAACGCGGAGGACGGACTGGGGTGGTTGGGGGTCGCCGACCAGACCCTCGGTGGCATGACCGACCAGGTGCGTCGGGCCCGCGAGCTCGGCCTGCAGGGCGCGAGCACGGGCTCCCTGTCGCCGAGTGCACGGGCCGCCCTGGCGACCGAGATCGAGCAGATCCGGGACGGGCTCGTGGCTGCCGCCAACACCACCTACCTCGGACGTCCGATCTTCGGCGGCGTCACCGCGGGTGCCACGGCCTTCGACTCGGCCGGCGGCTTCGTCGGGGTGCCCGGCGAGGTCAACCGGACCGTCGCCGACGGGGTCAAGGTGCGTGTCGACGTCCTCGGCACCGACGTCGTGGGGCCGAACGGCGCCTCGCTCCTCGACGACCTGGACGCCCTCGCGACCTCCCTCCGGTCCGGAGACGCGGTGGGCATCACCACCGGGCTCGGGGCGTTGGCCGGCCGGCTGGACGACCTGGGCGCCGTCCGGGCTTCCGTCGGAGCGCGCCAGACCCGGGTCGAGCAGGCCGCCCAGCGCGGCCGCGACGCGGTGCTCGACCTGTCGATCTCGCTCTCCGAGGTGGAGAACACCGACCTGCCCCGGGCGATGGTCGACCTGAAGATGCAGGAGGTCGCCTACCAGGCCGCCCTCGCCTCGACGGCCCGCGTCATGCAGCCCAGCCTGCTGGACTTTCTGCGATGATCCAGAGCGCGTCCGCCGTCCTCAGGAGACCCATGCCCGACATCCCCGTGATCGAGCTCGTCCAGCCGCTGCCGGGTTTCCCGGACCTGCGCCGCTTCGCGCTCGTGCAGCTCGACGACAGCGCGAGCGGCGGCGAGGAGGGGGTCCTCTGCGCGCTGCGCTCACTGGAGGACGCCGACCTGCGGTTCCTGGTGGTCCCGCCGTCGGCGTTCTTCCCCGACTATGCGCCGGTGATCGATGACGCAACGGTCTCCGAGCTGGCGATCGGCTCTGCCGACGACGTCCTCGTGCTGGTCGTGCTCAACGCCGGTCACTCGCTCGCCAGCACCACCGCCAACCTGGCGGCGCCCGTGCTCGTCAACACCGTGACCCGCAAGGCCCTCCAGGTCGTCCTCGACGACCCGTCGCTCTCGGTCAGCACCCCGCTGGTCGGCTGAAGCGTCCTGTGCCGCTCTGCGTGCGAGCCGGCACCATCCCCTCCGCGACCCTCGGCGGCGCGGGACCTGCCCGACGTACGCCGTCGCGGACGGTAGCGTGGGCACCATGCTGGTTCTGAGTCGCCGTGCCGGCGAGAGCGTCGTCGTGGGGGACAACGTGACCATCACGATCCTCGAGGTCCGCGGTGACGTCGTGCGCGTCGGGATCGATGCTCCGCGCTCGGTCGCCGTGCACCGCGCCGAGCTGCTGCAGGCGCTGGAGTCAAGCAACCGCGAGGCCGCCTCGCCCAGCGAGCAGGCCGTCGCCTCGCTCGCCGAGGCGTTGCGCAACCGCCCGGAGTAGACCGGCTCGGGTCGCCCGCGCGACCCTGCCCCGGACCACGCCACGATCAGGGGGACCGGTGGCCCCCTGGCCTTCTTCCGCCTCGAGAGCCCGACCCACGTCAGGGAGACCTGCTCTCGCGGCTTCCTGACGGCCAGACGAGGCTCGACGGCGGGCTCGCTCCCCAGGCGGAGCCGCAGCGGAAGCGGAGCCCCAGCTCGAGCCGAGCCGAGGGAGCTGGTCAGCCTCCTCACGGTCCGACCGGCTCGTCGGCTCCGTCAGGGGAGTTGGTGGCCCGCGCCACATGTGGTTGTCCGGATCAACGATCGGGAATATGGTTGCACAAGTCAACCTTCTAGTGATCATGAATCGAGCTTCCGTGTCGCAGGTCATCACCCCCACCCCGCCCGGCCTCGCCGGCGAGCGCCCCGGGCAGATGACGCACCGCGAGATCATGGAGGCCCTCAGCGGCCTGCTGCTCGCGATGTTCGTGGCGATGCTGTCCAGCACGGTCGTGACCAACGCGCTGCCGGCCATCATCACCGACCTCGAGGGCACCCAGACCGGCTACACGTGGGTCGTCGTCTCGACGCTGCTCGCCATGACGGCGACCACCCCGTTGTGGGGCAAGCTGGCCGACCTCTTCAGCAAGAAGCTGCTGGTGCAGTCGGCGCTGGTGATCTACTCGGTCGGCTCCCTGGTCGCCGCCTTCGCACCCTCCATGGGTGTCCTCATCGGTGCCCGCGTCGTGCAGGGCGTCGGGGTCGGCGGCCTGACGGCGCTGGTCCAGGTCGTGATCGCGACGATGGTCAGCCCCCGCGAGCGCGGTCGCTACTCCGGCTACATCGGCGCGGTCTTCGCCCTCGCCACCGTGAGCGGTCCGCTCATCGGCGGTCTCATCGTCGACAGCCCCTTGGGCTGGCGCGGCTGCTTCTTCGTCGGCCTGCCGGTCGCCGCCCTCGCCTTCGCGGTGCTGCAGCGCACGCTGCACCTGCCTGTGGTGCGCCGTGACGTCAGGATCGACTACCTCGGTGCCACCCTCATCATCGCCGGGGTCTCGATCCTGCTGATCTGGGTCTCGCTGGCCGGCCAGCAGTTCGACTGGGCCTCCGGCACCAGCGTCGCGCTCGTGCTCGCGGGCGTCGTCGTGATCGCTGCCGCCCTGTGGGTCGAGGGCCGCGTCGCCCAGGACCCGATCATCCCGCTGCGCCTCTTCCGCGACCGGACGACAGCCCTCGCCACCGGGGCCTCCGTCATGGTCGGCATCGCGATGTTCGGGGCGACGGTCTACCTCTCCCAGTACTTCCAGCTCGCTCGCGGCATGAGCCCCACCGAGGCCGGCCTGATGTCGATCGCGATGGTCGGCGGGCTGCTGGTGTCCTCGATCGTGAGCGGCCGCATCATCACCCGCACCGGGTCGTGGAAGCGCTGGCTGGTCGGCGGCATGCTGCTGGTCATCGTCGGCCTGACGCTGCTCGGCGGGATCGACGAGAAGACCGACCTGGTGCGGGTCGGCGCCTTCATGGCCCTGGTCGGGCTGGGTCTCGGCGCCACCATGCAGAACCTCGTGCTCGCCGTGCAGAACAACACCCGCATCGAGGACATGGGGGCCGCCAGCTCGGTGGTCGCGTTCTTCCGCTCCATGGGTGGCTCGGTCGGCGTCTCGGCCCTGGGTGCGCTGCTCGCCTCCCAGGTCGCCTCGAGCGTCCGCGACGGCCTCGACGCGATGGGGGCGCCGCCCACCGCGCACCAGAGCCACTCGATCCCCGACCTCAGCGCCCTCCCGGAGCCGGTCCGGGCGCTCTACGAGGCGTCCTTCGGCGACGCGGTCGGCCTCCTCTTCCTGGTGTCCGTGCCGTTCGCGGTCGTCGCGCTGGCGTGCGTGCTGCTCATCAAGGAGGTCCCGTTGCGCACCACCGACTACGCGCCCGTCGAGGAGCCCGAGACCGCTACGGTGCAGCCATGACCCGCACCGACTCCCTGATCCACCTCGAGCAGGAGGTCGGGGTCCTGGTGCGCCGGATCAAGCGGGTGATCGGGGTGCGCGCCCGGCTGGTGCACGAGGACATGCAGCCCTCGTCCTACCTGATGCTGGCCTACCTCGCCGAGCACGGCCCGACCCGGTCGTCGGCCATGGCCGACATCTTCGCCATCGACAAGGGCGCCATCAGCCGCCAGGTCCACGACCTCGTCACCCTCGGGCTGGTCGACCGGTCCCCGGACCCCGACGACGGCCGCGCCTGGCTGCTCGCGGCCAGCGACGACGCCGTACGTCGGCTCGCCGACGTCGGCGCGCACCGGCGCAAGTGGCTCGACGAGCAGCTGGGCGACTGGTCGGAGGACGAGCTGGCCGACTTCGCCGCGGTGCTCGGCCGCTACAACCAGGCCCTCACCCAGCTGGAGTGAGGGATCAGGCGAAGGCCGCCGGGTCGACCGCGACCCAGAGGTGCTCGGCGGTGCCCACGACCTGACCGTCGCCGGTGTAGAGCGTGGCCGCGGTGAAGGTCTTGCGACCCTCCTGGCCACGCGAGCTGCCGATCACCACGAGCGGCTCGCCGATCCTCGGGCGGGTCTCGATCCTCGCGGTCATGGACCCCAGCACCATCAGCCGCTCGCCGAAGTCGGCCCCCCACGCACCGACGCAGTCGAGCGCCGCCCAGGTGCTGGGCAGGGAGGCCACGTCGTCACCCGGGTGCTCCGAGGTGCTGGCGTGCGGCGTCCACACCGCTGCGGCGCGGGTGAAGCCGTCGACGTCGTCGACACGGCCCGGGAAGATCCGCAGCCCGTCGCCCTCCTCCCGCGCGGTGCCGCAGACGAAGCAGGTGGCGAAGGGGTGGTGGAGGTGACCGGCGAAGCGGGCCTCGGCGGCGCTGGCCGTCGCGAGGTCCACGGGCTCCACCGTGGTGAGCGGGCGCTCCTCGACCCGGGCGCGCACGGCCGGCCTGCCCGCGTGGGAGGCGACGGTCCAGCCGTCGTCCTCGCTCACCGGCATCGCGGTGTCGAGGGGTGGGGGCTGGCGCAGCGACACGGTGGTGGTCCGTCCGGCGGAGCCGGCGGTCAGGCCGACGAGCGCGCCGGCGGTCCAGCCCCCGTTGCCGGACGAGGGTGGGCCGCAGAAGCGGCTCGGGACGACGAGGTCGGTCATCGGATCTCCTCCCAGCGCGCGAGCGCCTCCCTGCGTTCGTCGCCGTGGTCGACGATCGGCGCAGGGTAGTCGACCCGGACGCGGTCGTCCGGGCTCGGGTCGTGCGGGTCGGCGACGTCGGCGAGCTCGGGCACCCAGCGGCGCACGTAGTCGCCCCGCGGGTCGAACCTCTTGCCCTGGCTGGTCGGGTTGAAGACCCGGAAGTAGGGCGACGCGTCGGTGCCGCTCCCGGCCGTCCACTGCCACCCGTGCTGGTTGGACGCCAGGTCGCCGTCGACGAGCCACTGCATGAAGTGGCGGGCGCCGTGCTGCCACTCCAGGTGCAGGTCCTTGACCAGGAAGCTGGCGACGATCATCCGGACCCGGTTGTGCATCCAGCCGGTGGCACGCAGCTGGCGCATCCCGGCGTCGACGACCGGGAAGCCGGTGCGGCCCGCCTGCCAGGCCGCGAGGTCCTCGCCGGGCTCGTCGTAGCGCATCTTCGCGTAGACCGGACGCAGGTAGTCGCGGGCCGAGTGCGGCTGGGCGAGCAGCACGTCGGCGTAGAACTCCCGCCAGGCCAGCTCCTTGCGGTAGGTCGCTGCTCCGTCGCTGCGCAGGGGTGCGAGGTCGGCGAGCATCGTGCGGGGGTGGATCTCGCCCCACTTGAGGTGCACCGACATCCGGGAGGTGCCCTCGATGCCCGGTTTGTCGCGGTCCTCGTCGTAGTCGGCGACGCGGTCCAGGAAGTCGGCCCACCGGGCCTGCGCCGCGGACTCGCCGGCCTCCGGGAGGTCGACCCCGTCGGGCGTCGGGTCGTCGGGGAGGCCGTCGCTCTCCTGGAGCCGCAACCAGCCGACCCCCGTGGGCGCGTCGACCGGACCGCGCCAACCGTGGTCGGCCCATGCCTTGGAGAACGGGGTGTAGACCTTGTAGGGATCGCCGCTGCCGCTGGTGACGCGGCCGGGGGCCACGGCGTAGGGCGAGCCCGTGCGCACCAGCTCGATGCCGGCGTCGGCCAACGCCTCCTCGACCCGCTCGTCCCGCTCGCGGCCGTAGGGGCCGAAGTCGGCGGCGACGTGGACCCGCTCGGCCCCGACCTCGCGGGCCGCCTCGACCACCCGTCGTACGGGGTCGCCCCGGAGGACGACGAGCGGCAGGTCGTCGGCCAGGGCGCGCAGCGAGGCGCCGAGGTAGGCGCGACGCACGGCGCCCGCGGGACCCCACAGGGCAGGGTCGAGGACGAAGAGGGGGAGCACGTCCCCCTCGGCGACGGCGGCGAGGAGCGCGGGGTTGTCCCCGAGGCGGAGGTCGCGGCGGAACCACATCACGGCAGGCATCGCCTCCAGCCTGCCAGGGCGGGACACGCATGGGTAAGAATGGAGGTGTGAGCGACCTGATCGACACCACCGAGATGTACCTCCGGACCATCTACGAGCTGGTCGAGGAGGGCATCGTGCCGCTGCGCGCCCGCATCGCCGAGCGGCTGCACCAGAGCGGACCGACGGTCTCCCAGACCGTGGCGCGGATGGAGCGCGACGGCCTGCTGACCGTCGAGGGCGACCGGCACCTCGAGCTCACCGAGGTCGGCCTGCAGCTCGCCACCCGGGTCATGCGCAAGCACCGGCTGGCCGAGCGCCTGCTCGTCGACGTCATCGGTCTGGACTGGGAGCTGGTCCACGAGGAGGCGTGCCGCTGGGAGCACGTGATGTCGGAGACCGTCGAGCGTCGGCTCCTCGAGCTGCTCGGGCACCCGACCGAGTCGCCCTACGGCAACCCGATCCCTGGTCTCGAGGAGCTCGGGCAGAGCGTGGTCGGCGAGGACTTCATGGAGGGTGTGGAGTCGCTGACGCGCGCCGCCGGCCCCCAGGAGGCCCGGGTCCTGGTGCGCCGCATCTCCGAGGAGATGCAGAAGGACGAGGCCCTGATGAGCGCCATGCGCCGCGTCGGGGCGCTGCCCGACAAGACGGTCACGATCATCGCCACGGACGACGGCGTGCTCGTGGGGTCGGGCGGGGAGACCGCCGAGATCGTGCCCGAGGCCGCCGACCACATCTTCGTGCGACGCCTCTGACGCACGGTTTCGTCGCGTGATCGCCCTCTGGGCGGTCGGAGAGACTCCGACACCACCCGATCGGCACCGGGTCGGGACACTTGAGGTTGTTGCCTCGTGGGGTACACCATGGGTCCGAGACCGTAACCGCGCCGCTCAGTCGCGCGTTCTCAGGGGGAGTGGCCGGGGGGCCTCTCCCAGAGGAGGTAGCACCATGGAGCTGATAGCCGTCCCGATCCTTGCGGACGCCCTGACGAGGTGCGCCTCGATCGAGGTGCTGCACAGCGAGACGCGGCTCGAGCGCGGGCTCGAGCACGAGGAGTCGGTCATCGTCCTCGACGCCGACGGCGGCTTCCACGCCGCCGTCGTCGACGAGGTGGGCTTCACCCTCGAGGACACCACCTACCGGCTGCGGCTGGGCGTCCGGCTGCCGGCCGACCTCGCGGCCGACCGGCTCTCCGGTGCGCCTCTGACCCTGGAGCGCAGCCAGCTGCACGACGTGGCCGACCTGCTCGGCGAGGTCCGAGGCAAGGCCCACGACGCTCCGGACTCGCTCGCGGACGAGCGCCTGGTCAGCGCGCGCTGACCAGCGCCTCGAGGAAGTCGCTGCACCCGAGCTCCAGCTTGTACGTCGCGTGGTCGTCCCCGCGGGTCGCGCCCCGGTTGACGATCACCACCGGCACGCCCAGCTTGCTCGCCCGGCGCACGAACCGGAAGCCGCTCATCACGGTCAGGCTCGAGCCGGCCACCAGCAGCGCGCCGCCGCTCCCGGCCAGCGCGTCGACCGCGGCGTAGCACCGCTCGACGCGGGGTCGCGGCACGTTCTCCCCGAAGAACACCACGTCGGGCTTGAGCGTCCCGCCGCACCCGGCGCACCCCGGCACGACGAAGCCGGAGGTCTCCTCGAGGTCCACGTCGCCGTCGGGGCGCATCTCGACGCCGGCGTGCCGGGCGTCGAAGTCCGGGTTGAGTGCGGCGAGCCGTGCGTGCAGGTCCGTGCGCGGGGTCGTCGCCCGACAGGCCAGGCACACGACGTCGGCGATCCGGCCGTGCAGCGCGACCAGGCTGCGGGAGCCGGCCGCCTCGTGGAGGCCGTCGACGTTCTGCGTGATCAGCAGGGTGGGGTCCAGCGCGGTGAGGGCCCGGTGACCGGCGTTGGGCTCCGCGCGCCGCATCCGGCCCCAGCCGAGGTGGCTGCGCGCCCAGTAGCGCTGCTGGGCCTCCGGCCCCGCGACGAACTCCTGGTAGGTCATCGGCAGCCGGGTCGGCGACCCGGGCCCGCGGTAGTCGGGGATGCCCGAGTCGGTGGAGAGGCCGGCCCCGGTGAGGACGACGAGCGGGCGCTCGCGCAGGAGGGCGAGCGCGGGCTCGCGCTGCGTGAGGGGGCTCGGAGGGCTCAGCGTCACCGGGCGTAGCGGAGCTCGGCGCGGGCCCGGGCCTTGACGGCCTCGACCTCGCGGTCCTTGGGCGGCGCGGTGGTGACCAGGTCGTCCAGCAGGTGCTGGGTGAGGTGGGCGACCTCGCGGACGGCCTGGTCGAAGGCGGCCTGGTTGGCCTGCGAGGGCTTGGTGGTCCCGCTGACCTTGCGGACGTACTGCAGCGCGGCAGCGGTCACCTCGTCGCGCGTGGCCGGCGGCTCGAAGTTGTTGAGCGGGCGGATGTTGCGGCACATGCCGCCAGCCTACGTCGCACCCCCGCTCGCGGGACAGGTCCGCGGGACAGGTCCGCGGACCCGGTTCGAGAGCCTGGCGTGCGGCTGTCACGATGAGGTCATGGCAGGCAACGGAACCCCTCGCGACTTCGACCTGGTCCTCTTCGGGGCCACCGGCTTCACCGGCGGCCTGACCGCCGCCTACCTCGCCGAGCACGGCCCCCGCGGCCTGCGCTGGGCGTTGGTCGGGCGCAACCAGGAGAAGCTGGAGCGGGTCCGCGCCCAGCTGGCGGCCGAGCACCCTGACCGTCCCGAGCTGGCGACGCTGCCGCTGCTGGTCGCCGACGCCGCGGACCCGGCCTCGCTGGCCGACGTCGCGGCTCGCGCGAAGGTCGTCATCACCACGGTCGGGCCCTACCTCGCCCACGGCGAGCCGCTCGTCGCCGCCTGCGCGGAGGCCGGCACCGACTACGTCGACCTCACCGGCGAGCCGGAGTTCGTCGACCGGATGTACGTCGCGCACCACGCGACCGCCGCCGCGTCGGGTGCCCGGTTGGTCCACGCCTGCGGCTTCGACTCCATCCCGCACGACCTGGGGGCGATGTACACCGTGCAGCAGCTGGCGGCGTCGGGCCCGGTCTCCGTGCGCGGCGTGGTCCGCGCGAGCGGGATGTTCTCCGGGGGCACCTTCCACTCCGCGATGACCGCGATGTCGCGGCCCAAGCAGATGAAGGAGGCCTCGGCGGCTCGTCGCCGGCTCGAGCCCAAGCCGGCCGACGGCCGCTCCTCGCGCGCGCTGGGCGGCAAGCCGCACCGCGACAAGCAGCTCGGCTTCTGGCTCCTGCCGATGCCGACCATCGACCCCTTCGTCGTCCAGCGGTCCGGTGCGGCCCTGGCGTCCTACGGACCGAAGTTCCGCTACTCCCACTTCGCGGGCACCAAGACCCTCCACTACGCCGCCGGCGGGGCGGCCGGGGTGGGCACGATCGCCCTGGCCGCGCAGGTCAAGCCGCTACGCAACCTGATGCTCGGGCGGGTCAAGCAGGGCGAGGGGCCCGATGCGTCCAAGCGCGCGAAGTCGTGGTTCACCGTCGACTTCATCGGCGAGGGCGACGGCCGCACCATCCACACGCGCGTCTCCGGGGGGGACCCGGGCTACGGCGAGACCGCCAAGATGTTGGCCGAGTCGGCCCTGTGCCTCGCCTTCGACGACAACCCGGCGACGGCCGGTCAGGTCACCACGGCCCAGGCCATGGGGGACAACCTGCTCGCCCGGCTGCACGCGCAGGGGATCACCTTCGAGGCTCTCGCCTAGCGACTGCCCGGCCTGAGCGAGGGCTCCGAGCTCCCAGGCACCGTGAGGGCCGCGATGAAGGTCGTGATCGGTACGGCGAGCACCAGCCCGATGCTGCTCGTCAGCGAGCGCACGATCTCCTGGGCGATCTCCTCGGTCCCGATCAGGTCGATGATGGGCCGGTCGTAGAGCTGGAGGACGAGCAGCAGCGTGAGGGCGGTGCCGGCGTAGGCGAAGACGATCGTGTAGATCGTCGACGCGATGTGGTCACGACCGATGCGCATGCCGCTGGCGAAGATGTCGGTGCGGCTCATCGAGGGGGAGGCGGCTCGGAGCTCCCACACGGCGGAGGACTGGGTGATCGTGACGTCGTTGAGCACGCCGAGCCCGGCGATGATCACCGCGGCGGTCAGCAGGCCCTGGAAGTTGACCCCGCTGGCGAAGGTCGTGAGGAAGCCGCCGCCCTCGTCGGCGATGCCGGACAGGTGCGTCGAGCGCACGGCCCACCACCCGACGAGCGCGGTGATCGCGAGTCCGGCGAGGGTCCCGGCCAGGGCGGTGCTCGTCCGGATCGAGAAGCCGTGGGTCGTGTAGAGGACGACGTACATGATCGCGGTGGCTGCCACCAGCGCCACCGCGATCGCCGACTCCCCGGTCAGCAACGCGGGCACGGCGAAGCCCAGCACCACCACGCCGGCGAACCCGAGGCCCAGCAGTGCCATCAGCCCCCGCAGACGGGCGATGCCCAGCACGACCACGACGAAGGCGATGGTGAGGATCCACAGCGGGCTGGAGCGCTCGGTGCCGAAGTAGCCGAACTGGCCCTGCCCCTCCTGGGGTCGGCGCAGGAGCTCGATGCGGTCGCCCGGAGCGAGGCCCGAGTCGCTGATCTGCGGTGGCACGTCGACCAGCACCTGGGTGCCCTCGCTCGCTCCCTCGTCGACCACCGCCCGGATGCGACCGCACGCCTGCGTCGCGGGGTCGGCTCCCGCTGCGCAGGTCGGCTCGACCTCCCGCACGACCGCCTCCGGGAAGGTGACGCCCTCGGCCGCGAAGCCCACCGAGCCCCGGAGGTCGTCGGCTGCGTCACCGTCGGGCCACAGCAGGGCGAGACCGACCAGCGTGACGACGCCGACCAGGGCGAGGACCACGAGGAGGACGGTCCGCGGCAGGCGGGCGACCTCGAAGGTGTCCTCACCGCCCGCGCGGTGGGAGTGTCCGTGCCCGTGGCCCATGTGTCTCCTGCGTCGTCCTGGCTGAGGAGCGGTCAGGCTAGCGGTCGCCCGCGACGAGCCAAGATCAGCTCTGCAGGAAGGCGCTGAGCGCGAGGTCGGACCGCGCCGTCGAGAGGGGTGGCCGCGGTCGTCCGGCGGTCCGCGCGGCCCGGGCAGGCTGCTTGCCCCGCGCGGGCTTCGCCGGCTCCGGTCCCACGGCGACCGGGCACTGCTCCTCGACGTAGCCGACGGGACGGGCGCGGCCGTCGTAGACGACGCCGTCGACGAACCAGCCCTGGTGCCGCCCGCGCCAGGAGTAGACCTTGTCCTCCACGAGGTAGGACGCGGCCTTGCCCTTCCAGAGGAAGATCGTCGTGCCGTCGAGGTATGCCGTGGCGGTGCCGGAGGTGTCGTAGAGCGTCGTCTCTGCCATGGGACGAACCTAGCCCTGTCGACGGTGTGGTGCCCCAGGCAAGAGTCGAACTTGCGACCTTTCGCTTAGGAGGCGGCTGCTCTATCCACTGAGCTACTGGGGCGGGACGTGTTCAGTTTTGTGGTGCAGACGCTGACACGTCGGTCGGCATCTTGCCACGGCGGCCCGCCGGACCGGTTTTCGGCCTCACGCCTGCGGATGGGTGGCGTCAGGGCACTGGTCGTCCCAGGTGTGACGGGCGCTGTCGTGGTTCCTGGGTGCCCCAGCGCCTATCATCGCCATATGACGATGAGACAGGCGAACAGTGCTGACCCCGCAAGGGCGACCGCCGGGCTGACTGCGGCTGCGTGCCTGTTCCACGGGTTCGCTGACCCGTCCCGCATCGCCATCCTGCGCCACCTCGCCCTGGGCGAGCACCGCGTCGTGGACCTCACGGCGCACCTCGGTCTCGCCCAGTCGACCGTGTCCAAGCACTTGCACTGTCTGCGCGACTGCGGGCTGGTCGCCGCTCGCGCGGAGGGCCGCGCGACCGTTTACTCCCTCAACCACGCAGACGCGCTCATGGACCTGTGGACCGCCGCTGAACGGCTCCTCGAAGCCATCGGCGACGCCGTGACCCTGTGCCCCAACCACGGCACCGACACCCTCGAGGACGCCTGATGGCCACCACCCACAGTCACGGCCCGACCCTGACGGTCGAGGACCGGCGGCGGCTCGGGAAGCGAGCCCAGCTGCTCGCCGGAGCCTCGGTGGCCTACAACGCCGTCGAAGCCGTCATCGCCATCACGGCCGGAGTCATCGCCGGATCGGTGGCCCTCATCGGATTCGGGCTCGACTCCATCGTCGAGGTGTCCTCGGGGCTCATCATCTTGTGGCAGTTCCGCCACGCGCTGCCCGAGAGCCGCGAGCAGCAGGCGCTGCGACTCATGGCGCTCTCCTTCTTCGCGCTGGCGGCATACGTGACGCTCGAGTCCGTTCGGGCACTCCTGGGCGATCACGACCCTGACGCCTCACCTGTCGGCATCGGGTTGGCTGCCGCGTCGCTGGTCATCATGCCGTTCCTGTCGTGGGCGCAACGCCGCACCGGCAGGGCGCTCGGCTCCAACGCGGTCGTCGCTGACTCGACCCAAACCCTGCTGTGCACGTACCTGTCTGCTGTCGTGCTGGTCGGGCTGGTTCTCAACGCCACCTGGGGCTGGTCGTGGGCCGATCCCGTCGCGGGTCTCATCATCGCTGCCGTCGCGGTCAGGGAGGGCCGCGCAGCATGGCGCGGTGAAGGGTGCTGCGGCCCCGTCGGCGCGACAGTGCACGGTCATGAGGACAACGACGACGCGTGCGGCTGCTCCGACGGCGGATGCGCCGACGGTTGCTGCACACCCAGCAGCGAGGCCGCGACCCCCGAGGCCGACGTCGAGGTGTTCCAGGTCGGCGGCCTCGGAGGTGGGGCGCGGTGACCGTCGCGGCGCATCCTCACCATCGCGCGACCTGACGGTCGTCGCCCTCATGACGCACTCCGTGGCTTCTGCGCAACCACACTCGCTGCCCCGGCCCCGCACTGGAACAATCAGGGCATGGACCTAGCCCGCTCCCTGAGCCTGTTCGTCGCAGCAGCAATCGCTGAGATCGGGGGGGCGTGGCTCATCTGGCAAGGCGTCCGTGAACACCGAGGCTGGCTCTTCGTCGGAGCCGGAGTCATCGCCCTCGGCGTCTACGGCTTCGTCGCCACGCTCCAACCCGACGCCAACTTCGGACGCATCCTCGCCGCCTACGGCGGCGTCTTCGTTGCGGGGTCCCTCGCCTGGGGGATGACCTTCGACGGGTTCAAGCCCGACCGCTACGACATCACCGGCGCGCTTGTCTGCCTCGTCGGGGTCGCGGTCATCATGTATTCGCCGCGCCCGGTCTGAGCGGCTCGGACCGCCTGGCCCGGGCCCGCGGCAGCGGGGGTTTGGCCTTACTGGCGGGTCAGGGCGACTATTTGGGGTAGCCGTCAAACTTGACCAGTCCGCCGACCCCACCCGAAGGGTGAGCATGTCCGACGCTGAGCAGAAGGACCCTGCCGGGCAGGAGCCTGCCCGCTCGGTCGCGCCCGCCTCGGCCGGCAAGGGACGCCGCCGCGGCAAGCCGCCGCGGACGCACGTGGTGGGCAAGGTGCTGCTCTCCTCGCTGATCATCCTCGGGATGCTCACCGGGCTGTCCGTGGTCTTCATCTACCGCCACCTCAACGACAACCTCACGGTGCTCGACGTGGCCGGTCAGCTGGAGAACCGGCCGGACAAGCAGCAGGCCGACGTGCCGCAGGAGCCGCTCAACATCCTGGTGATGGGCTCCGACACCCGCGAGGGTGACGGCAACGACATCGACGGTCTCACCGGCGACGGGGCCCGCTCCGACACCACGATCCTGATGCACCTCTCTGCCGACCGCGAGCGCGCCTACGGCGTGAGCATCCCGCGCGACTCCCTGGTGACTCGCCCCGACTGCGAGACCGAGGACGGCGAGACCATCCCCGGCGGGGAGAACGAGCAGTGGAACACCGCCTTCGCCGTGGGCGGCCCGGCTTGCACCATCCAGCAGTTCGAGCAGCTCACCGGGGTCTTCGTCGACCACTTCGTCGTCGTCGACTTCTCCGGCTTCCGCGACATGGTCGACGCCATCGACGGCGTCGAGGTCTGCATCCCCGAGGACATCTCGGACCCCGCGCACGGGATCGACATCCCGGCCGGGACCCGTGAGATCCGCGGCAAGGAGGCCCTCAACTACGTCCGTGCCCGCTACACGCTGGGCGACGGCTCCGACATCGGGCGCATCGCCCGTCAGCAGGCGTTCATCGCGGCGATGGCCAACAAGGTGGTCTCCGGAGGCACCCTGGCCCGCTTCGACCGGCTGGTCGGCTTCCTCGACGCCGCGACCAAGTCGCTGATCGTCGACCCCGGCCTGGAGAACGTCTTCAAGATCGGCAAGGCCGGACTCGGCTTCAAGAACATCGGTCTCGACAACATCAAGTTCGTCACCGTGCCCTTCGAGTACGACACCCGCGAGGGCTTCGAGGGCCGCGTCGTGTGGCTGCCGGAGGCCGACCAGGTGTGGCAGAAGGTCATGGACGACGAGCCGCTCAGCCGTCGGCTCAGCTCGGGTGCCATCAACGCCGGTCAGCTGCCCGGCTCGGGCTCGCCCAGCAGCGGGTCCAGCAGCGGCTCCGGAGACGGGTCCGGAGATGGGGCCTCCTCGGGTGACGACGAGGATGTCGCCGCCGCCCGCGAGGCCGTGGGGCTGTGCGTCTGATGGTCGCGTCGCAGGAGTCAGACTGGGAGCGGAAGCGGCGGCTCGCCCGGATCTTCGGCGACGCCCTGCCCGACACCACCAGCGACGAGCGGGACCCTGGCACCCCGCCGAATGAGGATGCGTCCGAGGCCTGGCTGAAGTCGCAGGTGCCGCCTCACCACGGGTGAGACGGCACCGGGGACCCGCAGCCGTGGGCGCGCAGGCGCCCGGCCGACGGGTCGGTCAGACGGACGGGCGCGCGGCCAGCAGGTCGCGGATCTCCTGCAGGAGCACGACGTCCTCGGGCGTACCCGGCTCCGGGCTGGGGAAGTAGATCTCCTTGGCCTTGACGTAGGGCGTCACGACCAGGAAGTAGACGACCGCGGCCAGGATCAGGAACGCGACCAGGGCGGTGAGGAACGGTCCGACCAGCACATCGCCGGGGGCGAAGGTGTCGAAGTTGGGCTCGTTGCCTCCCGTGACCTTGGCGATCGCGGACATCAGCATGCCGGTGAAGGCCGTGACGACGGCGGTGAACGCGGTGCCGATGATGACGGCGACGGCGAGGTCGACGAGATTGCCGCGCAGGATGAAGTTCTTGAAGCCGGTCATGTGTGCTCCCCCAGTGGTGTCCGAGCGGGGCAACGCCCCCTTTTCTGCGACGTTATCGGCCCTGCCAGACGAATGTCACGACGGATCGCACCGACGCGTCGGCGATGAGGTCGACGTCACCCGGGTGGACACCGAGGACCACGAGGCGACCGGGGAGGGCGGCTGCGCCCACGGCCTCGGACGTCTCCGGCAGGGCGAGCACCGCGACGCCGGCGGCCACCACCCGGCTCGTGCCGCTCCGCGGGTCGGCCGCCACGAGGTCGATCACGTCGCCCACGCGCAGCAGGCCGACCATCGCCGCGTCGGGGAGTCGCACCGGGGCGGCGACGAGGTCGGAGTGCCCGGCCACCAGGTCGGGGCCGACCAGACGCACGTCGGTCACCGGCTCGCCGGCACGCATCGGGCCGGCCAGCACCTGGCCCGCGGGGTCCGCGACCGTGCCGCCGGGCACGGTGTGGGGGCGCAGTGCGACGGTGGTCAGGTCGCCGGCGTCGAGGATCTCGCCGGCCGGCAGGTCGTGGGCCGCGACGACGACCCGGGTCGTCGGGCCCGGTGGGGCAGCGACGGTGTGCAGGCCGGCGGCCACCGCGACCGCGACGAGCGCGGCGGCCAGCAGGCGGCGGCGGCGCAGGACCGCTCGTCGGAGGGCGCGGGCGGCGAGGCGGGCGCGCGTGCGTCGGTCACGGTGGGGCCCGGCCGGCCCGGCCGGCCCGGCAGTCCCTGGGAGGGAGTCCATCCCGTGACGCTAGGCGAGGACGGCGTGCGGTGCGGCGGCTCTCCACAGGCCCCGGCTCAGTGAGCGGTGGGGCCCGCGCGGGTCAGGAGGCCTGGGTGGCCTTGGCGGCCGGCTTGGCGTCGGTCGTGGTCTTCGGCTCGGCCTTCTTCTCGGTCTTGGCCGGGGTCGAGGAGGACCCGTCGCCGGCGGACGCGGTGGAGGCGGCGGGCTCGGAGGCGGTCGTGCTCGCGCGGCTGTCGGTGCGGTAGAAGCCGGAGCCCTTGAAGACGACACCGACGGCGTTGAACAGCTTGCGGAGCTTGCCCTCGCACTGCGGGCACTCGGTGAGAGTGGCGTCGCTGAAGCTCTGGAACTGCTCGAAGTCGTGCCCGCACTCGGTGCAGGCGTACTGATAGGTCGGCACGGTTCTCCTCAGGGATGTGTCGGCGCGGAGGGGGGCCGTGGGGACCAGATCTGGCACTCCGCCCTGACGACTGCCAATTCTAAGGCACGACGACAATGAGTGTCGCCATGACCGAGGACACAGCGCCCGCCGCGGGCCCCCGATCCGACGCCCGACCCACCCGGTGGCAGGTCTTCCGCGGGCTGCCACGAGGGTGGCGTCTGCTCACCTACGTCGCCATCGCGCTCACCCTGCTCCTGGTGCTGGGTCTGGCCACCGGTGTGGCCCTGGTGCGGCGGCCGCTCCCGCAGACCTCCGGCACGGTCGAGGTCCCGGGCCTGGAGGGGTCGGTCGAGGTCGTCCGCGACGAGCACGGCATCCCGCAGCTCTACGCCGACACCATGGACGACCTGATGCGCGCCCAGGGCTTCGTGCAGGCGCAGGAGCGGTTCTTCGAGATGGACGTACGCCGCCACGCGACCGCCGGTCGGTTGGCCGAGCTGTTCGGCGAGGACGCCCTCGAGTCGGACCTCTACGTGCGCACGATGGGGTGGCGCCGGGTCGCCGAGCGCGAGCTCGCCCTGATCAAGCCCGACACCCGCGCCGCGCTGGAGTCCTACGCCGTCGGGGTCAACGCCTACCTCGCCGACCGCTCGCCCACCGAGATCGCGCTGGAGTACACGGTCCTCAACGCCGGCGGCCTCGACTACGTGCCGGAGGAGTGGACGCCCGTCGACTCGCTGGCGTGGCTCAAGGCGATGGCCTGGGACCTGCGCGGCAACATGGGCGAGGAGATCGACCGGGTCCTGACCGGCGCCGCGGTCGGGCCGCAGCGCACCGCCGAGCTCTACCCGGCCTACGACGCCCGGGAGCAGCGCCCCATCGTCGACCAGGGCGCCGTGGTCGACGGGGTCTTCGAGCAGGACGCCCGCACCGGCGGCACCCGCAACCCGCGCCGCCCGGCGTTCACCGCCGACCAGGTCGCGCCGCTGGCGTCGTTGCGCGAGGGCCTCGGGCGGCTCCCGGCCTGGCTGGGGCGCGGCGACGGCATCGGCAGCAACTCCTGGGTGGTCGACGGCGACCACACCTCGACCGGGGAGCCGATGCTGGCCAACGACCCCCACCTCGGGATCGGCTTGCCGGGCGTGTGGATGCAGATGGGCCTGCACTGTCGCGAGACCACGGCGGCCTGCCCGATCGACGTCGCCGGCTTCACCTTCTCCGGGGTGCCCGGCGTCGTGATCGGTCACAACGCCGACATCGCCTGGGGCTTCACCAACCTCGGCCCCGACGTGACCGACCTCTTCGTCGAGCGGGTCACCGACAGCACCTGGCGCCACGACGGCCGGGACCGTCCGCTGGTGGTCCGCACCGAGACCGTCGAGGTCGCCGGCGGCGACGACGTCGAGCTCAGGATCCGGGCCACGGCGCACGGCCCGATCCTCTCCGACGTCGACGACCAGCTCGCCGAGGTGGGCCAGGTCGCGCGCGTCCCGCGCCCCGCACCCCGCGAGGGCGAGGCGTACGCCGTGTCGCTCGCCTGGACGGCCCTCACCCCGTCGCCGACCGCCGACGCGATCCTCGAGCTCAACGCCGCGACCGACTGGGACTCCTTCCGGGCCGCGGCCGCGGACTTCGCCGTCCCGGCGCAGAACCTCGTCTACGCCGACGCCGAGGGCCACATCGGCTACCAGGCGCCCGGGGCCATCCCGATCCGCAAGTCCGGCAACGACGGGTTGGTGCCCTCGGCCGGCTGGCTCTCCGAGAACGACTGGACCGGTGAGCTGGTCCCCTTCGACGGCCTCCCCAACGTGCTCGACCCCGACGAGGGATTCATCGTCACCGCCAACCAGGCCGTCGTCGACGACGACTACCCCTACTTCCTCACCGACGACTGGGACCGGGGCTACCGCTCGCAGCGGATCCGGGAGCTGCTCGAGGAGGAGGGCGAGCTCTCGATGACGGAGATGGCCGAGCTGCAGCTCGACGACCACAACCCGATGGCACCGACCCTGGTGCCCTACCTGCTCGACGTCGGGCTGCGCCGTGGCTACGCCTCCGAGGGGCAGCGGCTGCTGGAGGACTGGGACTCCAGCCAGCCTGCCGACAGCGCCGCCGCTGCCTACTACAACGTCACCTGGCGCAACCTGCTCGAGCTGACCTTCCACGACGAGCTGCCCGAGGACGTGCGGCCCGACGGTGGCCAGCGGTGGATGGCCGTGGTGGAGCGGCTGCTGCGCGAGCCCAGCTCGCCGTGGTGGGACGACGTGACGACCGAGGACGAGGTCGAGACCCGTGACGACGTCATCCGTGCGGCGTTGCGCGCGGCACGCGACGAGATGACCGCGCTGGTCGCGCCCCACGTGGGCGACTGGTCGTGGGGCGCGCTGCACCGCCTGGACCTGCGCTCGCCCACGCTGGGGGAGTCGGGCATCGGGGTCGTCGAACGGCTCTTCAACCGCGAGGGCTGGGAGGTCGGCGGTGGCAGCGCCACCGTCGACGCGACCTCGTGGGACGCGGCCGAGGGCTACGGCGTGACCGCGGCCCCGTCGATGCGCATGATCGTCTCGCTGGCCGACCTCGACGACTCCCGCTGGATCAACCTCACCGGGGTGTCCGGGCACCCGTTCAGCAGCCACTACACCGACCAGACGGAGCTGTGGGCCGAGGGCGAGACGCTGCCGTGGGCCTTCCACCGCGAGGACGTCCTGCGGGCCGGGGACGACACGCTGCTGCTGGTGCCGCCCGAGGGCTGAGGCCCGGCCCTCCGAGCGCCGTGACCTAGAAGCGGTGGACGCCGCCGGGGGTCGCCGCCGCGGTGACGGGGCGGTCGTGGGGCTCGGTGGGCACGTCGCGCCCGACCTCGTCGTCGTAGAGGAGCGCACAGGTGAAGGTGCCGAGGGGCACGCGCGCCAATGCCCGGTCGTAGGACCCGCCGCCGCGCCCCAGCCGCATCCCCCGCCCGTCGACGGCCAGCCCCGGCACCAGGACCACGTCGGGCGTGGCGACGGCGTCGACACCGAGCCGGGGCCCGGTGGGCTCCAGCAGCCCGAGACGGGCCGGGGACAGGGAGCCCTCTCCCTCGTAGGCCGCCCAGTCCAGGTCGCCGTCCGGCAGCAGCACCGGCAGCAGCACGCGGGTGCCGGCCGCCCGCAGCGCCAGCAGCAGCGGCGTGGTGCCGGGCTCGGTGCCGACCGAGACGTACGCCGCCACGCTGGCTGCTCGTCGTACGGGATCGGCGGCGAGGAGGTGCTCGCAGATCCCTTGCGCCGCCTGGCCGATCTCGAGCAGCGGGCGCCGGCGCCGGGCGGTGAGCAGCTGGTCGCGCAACGCCGCCTTCGCCATCGGACCTGGGCTGGGTTGCGGGGGGGACACCCGGCAAGCCTACGATCGGTGGCATGGGTAGTGCAGGCTTGAACAAGGCGCGCGACAAGATGCTCGACGCGGGGGTGGACGCGGTCGCGATCGAGACCTTCGCCCACTACTTCCGGCTCCTCGAGCACGGCGAGACCGGGATGATCCCGGAGTCGTCGATCGACCCGGTCGACATGCCGGCGCTGAAGGACGTGGAGGTCTCCGACGAGGACGCCGCCGCGGCCGTGCGGGCGACCGCGGTCATCAAGCTCAACGGCGGTCTCGGCACGTCGATGGGCATGGACCGCGCCAAGTCGCTGCTCTGCGTGCGTCGTGGGCTCTCCTTCCTCGACATCATCGCCCGCCAGGTGCTGCACCTGCGCGAGGCCTACGGCGCCCCGCTGCCGGTCATCTTCATGAACTCCTTCCGCACCTCGGGGGACACCCTCGCCGCGCTCGCCCGCTACGACACGCTGCCGGTCGACGGGCTGCCGCTGGACTTCCTGCAGAACAAGGAGCCCAAGCTCCTCGCCAAGGACCTCTCTCCGGTCTCCTACCCCAGGGACCCCGACCTCGAGTGGTGCCCGCCAGGTCATGGCGACCTCTACACCGCGCTGCGTGGCACGGGTCTGCTCGACCTGCTGATCGAGCGCGGCTTCCGCTACGTCTTCGTGTCCAACTCCGACAACCTCGGCGCCGTGCCCGACGCGCGGGTCGCGGGCTGGTTCGCCGGCTCGGGTGCCCCCTTCGCGATCGAGGCCGTGCGTCGTACGGCCTCGGACCGCAAGGGCGGCCACTTCGCCCGCCGCAAGAACGACGGTCGCATCGTGCTCCGCGAGACCGCCCAGACCCCCGCCGAGGACGCCGGCGCGCTCGCCGACCTCGACCGCCACCGCTTCACCTCGACCAACAACCTCTGGTTCGACCTGGTGGCCATGAAGCAGGCGCTGGACGTGCGCGAGGGCATCCTCGGCCTGCCCCTGATCCGCAACGTCAAGCACCTCGACCCCGGTGACCCCTCGACGCCGGAGGTGATCCAGATCGAGACCGCCATGGGCGCCGCGATCGAGGTCTTCGAGGGCTCGCAGCTCATCGAGGTCGGTCGCGACCGCTTCGTGCCGGTCAAGACGACCAACGACCTGCTCGTGCTGCGCTCCGACGTCTACGACATCGGCGCCGACTTCGTCCTCGACCAGGTCGCGAGCGACCTGCCCTTCGTCGACCTCGACACCGCCCACTACAAGCTGGTCGGCGAGTTCGACAAGCGCTTCCCCGAGGGGGCGCCGTCGATGCGCGAGGCCACCTCGCTCACCGTCGAGGGTGACTGGACCTTCGGCAAGGGCGTGCAGGTGGTCGGCGACGTCGCGCTCGACGCCACGTCCGCGCAACGGGTCGCGCCGGCGACGGTGCTGAGCGGCCCCTCGGATGGCTGACGCTCTCCTCTCGGTCGACGACTTCCGGGCCATGGTCCTCGCCGACCTGGCCCCCGCCGACCCTGTCGAGGTCGACCTGCTCGACGCGCTCGGTCTGGTCTGCGTCGAGGACGTCACCGCGCCCCTGTCGCTGCCGCGCTTCGACAACTCGGCGATGGACGGCTACGCCGTACGACGTGCGGACGTCCTCGGCGCCTGCGACGACACCCCGGTCGAGCTGCCCGTGGTCGGCGAGATCGGGGCAGGCCGCGCCGGTCCGAGCGGGATCGTGCCCGGCACGGTCGCCAAGATCATGACCGGCGCCCCGATGCCCGACGGCGCCGACGCGGTCGTCCCCTACGAGTGGACCGACCGCGGGGCCTCGACGGTGCGCATCACCCAGGCGCCCGCCGAGGCCCAGCACATCCGCCGCGCCGGCGGCGACGTCCGCGAGGGCGACCACCTCGTCTCCGCCGGCACCGCGCTGGGGCCACGCCACCTCGGCCTCCTCGCCTCGGTCGGGCACCCCACGGTCCTGGTCCGCCCGCGGCCCGTGGTCGTGATCCTCTCCACCGGCTCCGAGCTGCGCGCGCCTGGTGAGGAGCTCGGCGCCGACTCGATCTACGACGGCAACTCCTACCTGCTGGCGGCCTCCGCCGAGCGGGCCGGAGCCGACTACCGCCGGGTCGGGATCGTCCCCGACGACCAGGACGCGTTCCTCGCGATCCTGCACGAGCAGCTCGCCGGCGCCGATGTCGTCGTGACCTCGGGGGGCGTCTCCCAGGGTGACTTCGACGTGGTCAAGGCCGCGCTGCGCACGCTCGGCACCGTGTGGTTCGGCGGCGTCGCGATGCAGCCGGGCAAGCCGCAGGGCTTCGGGGTCGTCGGTGAGCGGCGGGTGCCGATCTTCACGCTCCCGGGCAACCCCGTGTCGTCGTACATCTCCTTCGAGCTGTTCGTCCGCCCGGCGCTGCGCACGCTCATGGGCCTCACGCCGGTGGTCGAGGCGACCACCACCGCCACCCTCGAGGGCACCGTCTCGTCGTTGTCGGGCAAGCGCCAGTTCCTCCGGGGTCGCTTCTCCCGCGACGACACGGGTGCGACGGTGACCGTCAAGGCGGTCGGCGGGTCCGGCTCGCACCTGGTCGGGGACCTCGCGGCCTCCAACGCGCTGATCGTGGTGCCCGAGGAGCTCACCGAGGTGGTCGACGGCGCCCAGGTGCAGGTCGTGGTGCTGGATCGGGGGGCGAGCGATGACTGACCAGGCTGCGGGCAGAGGTCGGCTGACGCACGTGGACGCGAGCGGTGCCGCCCGGATGGTCGACGTCTCCGCCAAGGACGTCACCGCCCGCGAGGCCCGGGCGTCGGGGCGCGTGCTGCTCTCGGCCGAGGTCGTCGCGCTGCTGCGCGGGCAGGGCGTGCCCAAGGGCGACACCCTCGCCGTCGCACGGCTCGCCGGCATCATGGGCGCCAAGCAGACCCCGGCGCTGATCCCGCTGTGCCACCCGCTCGCGCTCTCGGCCGTCTCGGTCGACCTGTCGGTCGCCGACGACGGCGTGGACATCCTCGCCACCGTGCGCACCACCGACCGCACGGGCGTCGAGATGGAGGCACTCACGGCCGTCTCGGTCGCCGCGCTCACCGTCATCGACATGGTCAAGGCGGTCGACAAGGCCGCCGTCATCACCGACGTGCGCGTCGAGACCAAGACCGGGGGCAAGTCGGGGGACTGGTCGCGGTGACGGGCTCCACGGGTCTGCCCGCGGCGGTCGTGGTGGCGTCCAACCGCGCGGCGGCGGGCGTCTACGAGGACACCACCGGCCCGCTGATCGTGTCCTTCCTGGCCGACCTCGGCTTCGTGGTCGACCCGCCCGCCGTCGTACCGGACGGTGACCCCGTGGGCGAGGCGATCGCCGCCGCCATCGCGGCGGGCGCCCGGGTGGTGCTGACGACCGGCGGCACCGGTCTCACCCCGACCGACCGCACCCCGGAGGCCACGCGGCCCCTGCTGGACCGGGAGGTGCCCGGCATCGCCGACGCGATCCGGTCCTACGGCGTGGCGGCCGGCATCCCCACCGCGATGCTCTCGCGCGGTCTCGCCGGTGTCGCCGGGCGGACGCTCGTGGTCAACCTCCCGGGCTCCCGCGGCGGTGTGAAGGACGGTCTCGAGGTGCTGCGCCCGGTGCTCGTCCACGCCGTCGAGCAGATCGTCGGGAGCGACCATTAGGCCCTGGCCGGTCCGCCTCGCCTCCGGGACGTCCCCGGTCGTCACCCTGCGCCCGCTGGCCCGCTCCGACGTGCACGCCTGGCGCTCGGCGCGCCAGCGCAACGCCGCCTGGCTCTCGCCCTGGGACGCCACCGTGCCCCCCGGCTCCAGCACCCGCCCCACGACCTTCCGCGCGCTGGTCCGCCGGCTGCGGCACCAGGCCGCCCTCGGCACGACGTACCCCTTCGCCATCGACGTCGACGGCCGCTTCGCCGGCCAGCTCACCGTCAACAACATCGTGCGCGGCTCGGCGCAGCTCGCCTCGATCGGCTACTGGCTCGACCGCGACGTCGCCGGCCGCGGTGTCATGCCCCGGGCCGTCGCGATGGCCATCGACCACTGCTTCACCACCGCCGGCCTGCACCGCATCGAGATCGCCATCCGCCCGGAGAACTCCAACTCGCTGCGCGTCGTCGAGAAGCTGGGCCTCCACGAGGTCGGCTACGCCCCCAAGTTCCTCCACATCGACGGCGCCTGGCGTGACCACCGCATCTACGCCGTCACCGTCGAGGACTGCCCCGGCGGCCTCGTCGCCCGTCTCGACGCCGCCGGCTGAGGCCCCAGGTGTGCGTCTGAAACGAAACTCATGGTGGGAGTACGAAGCTTCGTCGTCCTACCGACAGTTTCACCGGCCGGCCGGTGTTTCTGTCCCCTCGTGCGGCCTCGCAACAAAACTCACGCTTGGAGTACGAAGTTTCATCGTCCAACCGACAGTTTCACCGGCCGGCCGGTGTTTCTGTCCGGCCCACCCAGCACCACGAACCACACCAGCAACACGAGCAATTTGCGACACACCACTAGACATCCGCCCCACATCGGGGTAGCGAACCTAATCTCAGTCCCGTGGACCTGAGCGCACTCATCTTCGTAGCCCTGGCAGTGGCCTGGGCCGTCTATCTCGTCCCCAAGGCGCTCAAGCACCACGAGGACCTGACGCGCACCCGCTCGGTGGACCGCTTCTCGCACACGATGCGCATCCTCGCGCGCCGCGAACCCGTCAGCCGCAGCACCGCCCGCCTCGTCGTGCCCGGCAGGCCGACGGCCTCGAGTGTCGTCGGGTCCACGTCATCCTCCACCTCGTCCCGTACGACGACCCCTGCGGCCACCACACCGCTCGCGGCCCCGGCAGCGCCAGCGCACAGCCCGGCCCCGGCAGCACCAGCCCACACCCCGGCCCAGGTGCGGGCCCGCCGCGAGGTGGCGCGCCTGGCGGCGAGGCGCCGCCTGCGGGTCGTCTCGGTGGTCCTGCTCGCCAACCTGGTCGTCGCGGTGCTCGCGGCGACCGGTGTGGTCGCCTGGCCCTTCCTCGCCATCCCGGCCGGGTTGCTCGTCGCGTGGTTGGTGGCGTGCCGGCTGATGGTCAGGCGCGAGCGCGCTGCCGCCCCGGGCCGACGGCGCCCGACGGCGGCCGCTGACGCGTTGGCCGAGGTCGTCGGCGACCTGCTCGCCTCCGACGGGCCGGTGACCGAGGAGATCGTCGCGGTGATCGAGGAGACCGTGGAGGTCGAGCACGTGCGTGACCCGAACGCCTGGGACCTGGTGCCGGTGACTCTTCCGACCTACGTCACCAAGGAGCCGGCCACCCGCCGTACCGTGCGCACCATCGACCTGGACTCCACCGGGGTCTGGACCTCGGGCCGCACCGAGATCGACAGCGCCCTGGCCCGCGGGGCCGAGGAGGCCGAGCGTGCCGAGAAGGCCGCCCGCCAGGACGACGAGAGCCGCCGGGCGACCGGGTCCTGACCGATTCGGCCGGCCCCCGGGGCTGGTGCTAACGTTTCGACCCGCGTCGTCATGACGCTCCGGGGCTGTGGCGCAGTTGGTAGCGCGTCTCGTTCGCATCGAGAAGGTCAGGGGTTCGAATCCCCTCAGCTCCACCGAGTTCGCCGAGAAGACCGGGTCAGTCCGCCGCCACAGCGGGGACGGGCCCGGTCTTCTGCTTCTCCTCGCGATGTCGTCGATGGCACGATGTCGAGAAATCGCGACTGGCTCCGTCCCCGCTGTGAAGGCGACCAGTGGGGTCGCCACAGCACCGAGGAGGACGACCATGGCCAAGTACCTGTTGCTCAAGCACTACCGAGGGGCCCCGCGCGGGCTCAACGACGTCCCCATGGACCAGTGGACGCCGGAGGAGATCTCGGCCCACATGCAGTACATGGATGACTTCGCCACCCGTCTCGAGCAGACCGGCGAGTTCGTCGACGGACAGGCACTCGCGGCCGAGGGCACCTTCGTCCGGTACGACGGCGAGGGGCGGCCCCCGGTGACCGACGGGCCGTTCGCGGAGACCAAGGACCTCATCGCCGGCTGGATGGCGATCGACGTGGACTCCTACGACCGTGCGCTCGAGCTCGCCGGCGAGCTGTCGGCGGCACCCGGAGCGGGTGGGCAGCCGATCCACGAGTGGCTCGAGGTGCGACCGTTCCTGACGGTGCCGCCCACCATCACGGAGTGAGCCCCGTGGTGGACGAGGTGCTGCTCCGGAGCCTGATCCCGAGCGTGCTCGGGATCCTCGTCCGCCGCGGAGCCGACTTCGCGGCAGCCGAGGACGCGGTGCAGGACGCGCTGGTCGAGGCGCTCCGGGTCTGGCCGCAGGAGCAGCCGCAGGAACCCCAGGGGTGGTTGGTCACCGTGGCCTGGCGCCGGTTCCTCGACGCCACCCGGGCAGACACCGCGCGGCGGCGCCGCGAGGTGCGGCTCGTCGACGAGCCGCCCCCGGGACCACCGCCGGCGGTGGACGACACGCTCCGGCTCTACTTCCTGTGCGCCCACCCGTCCCTGACACCCTCGTCCGCCGTGGCGCTGACGCTGCGTGCCGTCGGAGGGCTGACCACCCGCCAGGTCGCGCGGGCCTACCTGGTGCCCGAGGCGACCATGGCCCAGCGCATCAGCCGCGCGAAGCGCACCGTCTCCGACGTGCGACTCGACGAACCGGGCGACGTCGCCACCGTCCTACGGGTCCTCTACCTGGTCTTCAACGAGGGCTACTCCGGCGACGTCGACCTCGCGGTCGAGGCCATCCGCCTCACGCGCCGGCTCGCGGCCGTGATCGACCACCCCGAGGTGGCGGGACTGCTCGCCCTGATGCTCCTCACCCACGCCCGGCGCGCTGCTCGGACCGCCTCCGACGGCAGCCTGGTGCCGCTGGCCGCGCAGGACCGCGGCCGGTGGGACACGGCCGCGATCGCCGAAGGTGTCGACATCCTCCAGGCGGCCCTCGCCCGCGACCGGCTGGGCGAGCTCCAGGCGCAGGCGGCGATCGCGGCCCTGCACGCCGACGCCCGCGACGCGGCCGAGACCGACTGGGTGCAGATCTTGGGCTGGTACGACGAGCTGGTGCGCCTGAGCGACAACCCGGTCGTCCGGCTGAACCGCGCGGTGGCCGTCGGTGAGGTCGACGGCCCCCGGGCAGGCCTGGCCGCCCTGGCTGCCGTCGACTCGTCGGTGCCCCGCCACACGGCCGTGGCGGCCTACCTGCACGAGCGTGACGGTGACCCGACGACCGCGGCCCGGCTCTACGCCGAGGCGGCGCACCGCGCGCACGACCTCGCCGAGCGTGACCACCTGACCAGGCAGGCGGCCCGGCTCAACGCGGTCCGGCGCTGACTAGGGTGGGGCTCGTGGAGATCGAGGAAGTGCTGCTGCCCGGAGTCGGGCTGCGCTATGAGTTCGTCAACCACCGGGGCGCCCGGGTCGGTGTGGTCGCACTGCGCGGCGGCGGCTTCGAGGTGGCCCTCTACGAGGGTGATGATCCCGACTGCGCGAGCTCGACGGTCCACCTCGACATCCAGGAGGCCGACGCCCTGGCGCAGATCCTGGGCGCGCCCCGGATCTCCGAGCGCTTCGCCGACCTCACCCGGGAGGTCCCGGGACTGTCCGCCGGACAGGTCGTGGTCGCGGCGGGCGGGACCTACGTCGACCGGCCCCTGGGCGAGACGAAGGCCCGCACGCGCACGGGCGCGTCCATCGTCGCCATCGTGCGCGGTGAGCAGGTGATCGCCTCTCCCGGGCCGGCGGAGGTGCTGCGAGCGGCGGACGTGCTCGTGGTCATCGGGACCGCCACCGGACTGTCCGGTGTCGCCGACCTGATCGCCTCCGGCTGACGTGGAGGTCTCCGCGGGCCTGCTCCTCGAGCTCGGCCTGCTGCTGCTCGTCCTCACGGTCCTGGGCTCGGCCGCCCGTCGCTACGGGCTCTCGCCCATCCCGCTCTACCTCCTCGCGGGCCTCCTGCTCGGCCAGGGCGGCATCGCGCCGGTGCCGTCCGCGCAGGGATTCGTCGAGACCGGGGCCTCCATCGGGCTGGTGCTGCTCCTCCTGGTCCTGGGCCTCGAGTTCACGGTCGACGAGTTCTCCACCAGCCTGCGGCGCCACCTGCGGTCCGCCGTGGTCGACCTGGTCCTCAACGCCACGCCGGGTGCGGTCGCCGGCCTGCTGCTCGGGCTGGACACGGTCGGCGTCGTGGCGCTGGCCGGCGCGACCTACATCTCCTCGTCGGGCATCATCGCGCGGGTCCTCGCGGACCTGCGCCGGCTCGGCAACCGGGAGACCCCTGCGGTGCTCTCGGTCCTGGTGCTCGAGGACTTCGCCATGGCCGCCTACCTCCCGGTGCTGGCCGTCCTCGCCTCGGGCGGCGCGTGGTGGCAGGCGGCGCTGGGTGCCGTGGTGGCGGTCGGCGCCCTGGTCGGCGCCCTGGTCGCCTCCCAGCACTACGGGCACCGGGTCGGGCAGCTGGTCTCCCACCCGGACTCCGAGCAGCTCCTGCTCAGGGTCCTCGGCCTGACCCTCGTGGTCGCTGCCCTCGCCGAGTACGTCCATGCGTCGGCCGCCGTCGGTGCCTTCCTCGTCGGGCTCACCCTCACCGGGGCGGTCGCGATCCGGGCGCGCGAGGTCCTCTCACCGCTGCGCGACCTCTTCGCCGCGGTGTTCTTCCTCGCCATCGGCCTGGCCGTCGACCCGGCCGACCTCGTGCCGGTCCTCCCGGTGGCGGTCCTGCTCGCGCTCGTCACCGCCCTGACCAAGATCGCCACCGGGTGGTACGCCGCCGGCCGGGTCGGTGCCGGACCGCAGGGGCGGTGGCGGGCCGGGACGGCGCTCACCGCCCGCGGTGAGTTCTCCCTGGTCATCATCGGCCTGGTCGGAGTCCAGCACGCCTCCCTGGCCGACCTCGTGACCGCCTACGTCATCGTGCTCGCCGTCGTCGGACCGCTGCTGGCGCGGGCCCCCGTGCCGGCAGCGCTGGTGCGTCGCGCACAGCGCCGGCCGCACGGCACCTGACGGGTCGCCGCGCCCGAGCGGAGTCGAGCCGGCTCTGCCCGTCGTGGCGAGTTTGGCAAGGATTGCCACAGTGTCGGAGCAGCCGGATATTCTGGCGGCGCAGACCTGGAGACGAGTGGGGGGAGGGTCGATGCGCAGTGCGTTCGTGATCGCGCTCGCCCTGGTGGCGGTGCTGCTGACGACCGGCGCCACGGGCCAGCCCCCGAGCGAGACCCTGCGCGGCAGCCTCGCCGGGCAGGAGGTCCGCCTCACCACTCCGGGCGAGGGCATCGAGCCCCGCGGCCTGGTGGTGTGGTTCCACGGTCAGGGCGGCAACGTCAACGACCGCATCGACGGCCCGTGGCTCGACGCGCTGCGTCGCAACGGCTACGCCATCGCCTCCTCCAACTTCCACGCCCAGTCGTGGGGCAACCCGGCCTCCACGCGCGACGCCGAGCTCCTGGTCGACTGGGCGGAGGAGAAGACCGGTCTGCCCGTGACGCTCTGGGTGTCCGGCTCGATGGGTGGCTCGGTCTCCCTCAACGCGCTCATCCACGGGGTCAAGCCCCCCCGCTGCTGGTACGGCGTGAAGCCGGCCATCGCGCTCACCGAGATGGACGAGGTCCCCGGCGGTCCGGGGTTCATCTTCAAGGCCTTCGCCGGCAAGGTGCCACCCGATCGCAACCCGGTGGCCAACGTGGCCGGCCTGCCGGTCGAGGTCCGCTACCGGATCGTCGCCTCGCGCGGCGACCAGTGGGTCATCTTCAAGGAGAACGCCGGTCCCCTGTCCTCGGGCCTGCGCAGCCGCGGCGCCGACGTGACGCAGCTGGTCGTCGAGGGCTTTCACGACGACCCGTCCCACTTCAACGCCCGCGACCTGGTCGCCTACGCCGACTCCTGCCTCGACGAGGCGTCCCTGGAAGACTCAGCCCAGGCTGGTTGACCGCTGGTCGGCCGACATGAGTCCGGCCGATCCCACGAAGCGGTCCACCTCGATGCGGATCGCGACGCGGGTGGGGTTCTCCCTCGGGGTCCGGTAGCGCGCGGCGTAGCGCTCGCACGCCCTCGCCACCGAGGCCGGGTCGGCGACGACGACCCCGTGCCCCTCGAGCGTCGACCACCGGGCCCCGTCGACGGCGCACGCCGCGACCGGTCCGCGCTCGAGCAGGTTGCGCGCCTTGCGCGAGGTGGCGTTGGTGATCACCCAGGCGCAGCGCTCCTCGTGGTCGAGGGCGACGCCCACCGGCACCACGTGCAGGCGCCCGTCGGGACGCAAGCTCGTCAGGGTGCACAGGTGGCGCTCGGTCCAGAAGTCCAGCAGGGGCTCAGGGAAGTCTCCCCAACCGGGGCGCCACGAGGTCATGCCGCGAGCGTAGTGGCGAGATGGTCGCCGCTAGATCCAGCGCATGAACCAGACCCGGTCGAGCCACTCGGCCCGGGTCAGCAGCTCGTTGGTGTAGATCGGCCAGAACCACGCGAAGTTGATCAGCACCAGGACGAAGAAGGAGCCGGCCAGCACCACGCCCGTCGTACGCCGGGTCGAGGGGAGGGTCGAGGGACCGACCAGCTTGCCCATGGCCAGGGTGATCGCGAGCACCAGGAACGGCAGGATCGGCATCGCGTAGAAGAGGAAGATCGGCCGGTCGTCGTACTGCCACCACGGCAGCCACGTCGATGCCGTCCCGACGACCGTGAGACCGAAGCGCCAGTCGCGCGCGCCCACCCACATCACGACGGCGAAGAGCAGCGCCACGATGCCGCCCCACCACAGGACAGGGGTGCCGAGCAGCAGCACCTGACGCAGGCAGCTGCTGCCAGCAGGGGCCTGGCAACCGCGCGTGCCGGGCTCGATTCCGGTGTCGGCCGCGACGCCCACGGGACGGTTGAGGAGCAACCACCCCGCGGGCTGGGACTGGTAGGTGTGCTCGCTGCAGTTCAGGAAGTGGGCGTGGAAGGTGTAGAGGTCCTCGTGATAGCTCGCGAGGGACCGCAACGACTGCCAGGCCTCGGCGACCCCGGTCGCGTCCGGCTCGGTCGCGGTCGGCCAGCGGTCGTCGTCGAGCGTCGGCTCGTCGTCGCAGGTCGCGCCCTCCGCGACGAAGCGGGTGTACTGCGTGGACGACAGTGCGTCCTCGTACTCGCCGGCATTGGCCAGCCAGCCGCTCCACGTCGCGACGTAGACCAGGAACGCGACGAGGACCAGCTGCACGAAGGCGGGCAGGCCGTCGACGAGCGCCGAGCGCAGCACCGGCCAGCGCACGCCGACCGAGCGCCGGGCGCCCGCGCTCCACAGCCACACCAGGATGCCGAACGCCGCCAGGGGGAAGGCCGCGGTCCACTTGGTGCCCAGCGCCAGGCCGAAGCACACCCCGCCCAGCAGCAGCCAGGGACGCACCAGCACAGGGCGCACGGGGCCCCAGGCGCGAGGCGAGCGGACCAGCCCGTCGGGGTCGTCGCGGGCGGCCTCGCGCGCGATCCGGGCCCGCACCCAGTCGCGGTCGATCACCAGGCAGGTGACCGCACAGAGCACGAAGAACGCGAGGAAGATGTCGAGCAGCGCCAACCGGGACAGCACGAAGTGCAGGCCGTCGAAGCTCAGCAGCAGGCCCGCCACCAGGCCCAGGGCGGTGGATCCGGTGACCCGCTTCGCGAGCCGGACCATCACCAGCACCATCAGGGCGCCCACGACGGCCGCGGAGATGCGCCACCCGAAGGGGTCCATCCCGAAGGCCTTCTCGCCCAGCGCGATCAGCCACTTGCCGACCTCGGGGTGCACGACCATCGAGGGATCGGCGTTCCAGATGCCGGTGGTCTCGCCCGCCAGGATGCGCTCGTCGGCCCCGTCGGCATAGGTGCGGACGTAGCCGTGGTTGAGCATCGACCACGCGTCCTTCGCGTAGTACGTCTCGTCGAACTCGAAGACCTTGGGCGACCCGAGGTGCCAGAGCCGGAGCACCAGCGCCAGCAGCGCCACCGAGATCGAGGCCCCCCAGCTGGCGATCGGCTCCTCGAGGGTGCCGCGCAGCCGGGTGGGGGTCGTCACGAGGCTGAACCCTACGTGGCTGTCATGATCGGGACCGTGACGAACAACCCCCAGGACGGTGCCGGTGTGCTGGTGCTCGCTGCCACCCCGATCGGTCGGGTCGCCGACGCCCCGCCACGCCTGGCCGAGGAGCTCTCGACGGCCGATGTGGTCGCGGCCGAGGACACGCGACGCCTGCGGCGGTTGACCAACGACCTCGGCGTCACGGTGACGGGACGCGTCGTCTCCTACTTCGAGGGCAACGAGGCGGCGCGCACCCCGGTGCTGCTCGAGGCGTTGCTCGCGGGGGAGCGGGTGCTGCTCGTGACGGACGCCGGCATGCCCAGCGTCTCCGACCCCGGCTACCGACTGGTCGCCGCCGCCGTGGCCGCGGACGTGCTGGTCACCGCCGTGCCGGGACCCTCGGCGGTGCTGACCGCCCTCGCCGTCTCCGGGTTGCCCGTCGACCGCTTCTGCTTCGAGGGCTTCCTGCCGCGCAAGGCCGGGGAGCGGGCCCGCAGGCTGACCTCGCTGGCCGCCGAGGAGCGCACCATGGTGTTCTTCGAGGCCCCCCACCGCACCGAGGTCGCGCTGCGGGCCATGGCCGAGGCCTGGGGCGGCGACCGGCCCGCCGCGGTGTGCCGCGAGCTGACCAAGACCCACGAGGAGGTACGCCGGGGTCCCCTGGCCGACCTGGTCGTCTGGGCCGCCGAGGGGGTCCGGGGCGAGGTCACGATCGTCGTCGAGGGCACGAGCAGCCCCTCGGTCCCCGCCGACGAGCCCAGCCTGCGCGCCGCCGTGCAGGAGCGCGAGGACCGCGGCGTGAGCCGCAAGGACGCGATCGTCGAGGTCGCCCGGCTCGCCGGCGTCCCCAAGCGCGAGGTCTACAACCTGGTGCACGGCTCATGAGCGCGCGCATCACCGAGGTCAGCCGCTCCGGGCTGGTCCTCGACGTCATCGACGAGGGGCCGATCGACGGCGACCTCGTGGTGCTGCTGCACGGCTTCCCCGAGCGCGCCACGTGCTGGCGCTCGGTCGCGCCGCTGCTGCACGAGCAGGGGCTCCGCACGCTCGCGCTGGACCAGCGGGGCTATGCGCCGCGCGCCCGGCCGCGCCGGCGCCGGGACTACCGCATCACCGAGCTCGCCGACGACGTGGTGGCGCTCCTCGACCAGGCAGGCGCGGGCACGCCGGTGCACGTGGTCGGGCACGACTGGGGGGCCATCGTGGCCTGGGCGGTCGCCCTGCGCCGGCCCGACCTGGTTGCCACGCTCACGGCCGTGTCGGTGCCGCACCCCGGGGCCTTCCTGCGCTCGATGCTGCTCTCCGACCAGCTCCTGCGGTCCTGGTACATGCTGCTCTTCCAGCTGCCGCGGCTGCCCGAGCTGGGCGCCCGTCGCCGTGGCTCGGTCTTCGACCGGGCCCTCGTCCACGCCGGCATGACGCCCGACGAGGTCGCCCGGTGCCGCGCCGAGGTGGTCGACGACGGCGCCCTGCCGGGGGGCCTGGGCTGGTACCGCGCACTGCCCTTCCTCGACCGCTCCCTGCCCGGCCGGCACGTCACCGTGCCCACCACGCTGCTCTGGAGCGACGGTGACGTGGCGCTGGGCCGGAAGGGCGCCGAGCTCACCGAGACCTACGTCGACGCGCCCTACCGCCTGGTGGTCCTGCCCGGCGTCACCCACTGGATCCCCACCCAGGCGCCGGCGGCCTGCGCCGAGGCGATCCTCGACCGGATCGGAGCCCGATGAGCGACGACACGACGCGCGAGCCCACCCGCGTGCGCGCCGCGACCGAGGAGCGGAGCGGCAGCCGTCGCGACCGTGAGCGGCCGCCGGCCCCCGACCCGCTCCCGCACCCGGTCGTCGACAACCACTGCCACCTCGACATCGCCGACGGCGACTGGCTGGCGACCGAGGAGGCCCTCGCGGCCGGGGCCGCTGTCGGCGTGCCACGGATCGTGCAGATCGGCTGTGACCTGCCGGGCGCCCGCTGGGCGGTGGAGGCCGCCGAGCGTCACGTCGCCCTGGTGGCGGGGGTGGCGCTGCACCCCAACGAGGCGCCGCGGCTGGCTGCGGCGGGGCTGCTGGAGGAGGCCCTCGCCGAGATCGAGCAGCTCGCCCGGTCCCACGACAAGGTGCGCGCGGTGGGCGAGACCGGCCTCGACCACTTCCGCACGGGTGAGGAGGGGCGCGCCGCCCAGGTGTCGTCGTTCCGCCGACACATCGACCTCGCGAAGCGGCTCGACAAGACCCTGGTGATCCACGACCGCGAGGCGCACGAGGAGGTGCTGGCGGTCCTCGACGAGGAGGGGGCGCCCGAGCGGTGGGTCATGCACTGCTTCTCCGGTGACGCCGACTTCGCCCGCCGCTGCCTCGACCGGGGGGCCTACCTCTCCTTCGCCGGCACGGTCACGTTCAAGAACGCGCAGCCGCTGCGGGACGCGCTCGCCGTCACCCCCCGCGACCGGGTGCTGGTCGAGACCGACGCGCCGTACCTCACCCCCGTGCCCTACCGGGGCCGCCCCAACGCCTCCTACCTGGTGCCGCTCACGATGCGGCTGATGGCCGAGGTCCGCGGCGACGACCTGGCGGACCTGTGCGCGGCCGTCGACACCAACACCGAGCACGCCTTCGGGGGCACCTGGTAGCCGCTCCCCACCCCGCGGCCCACCCCCGGCCCACCCCGACCTCATGCGCCCCACGGGCACCGCGGAGCACCGGACGGGGCGAGATCTGCCTCACGTCGACCCGCCTGCGCGGACGTCGAGGGTTTGCACATCGGTGGGTCGCACTGTTGTCCTGGATGACAGACAGCCGGGATCGGGATCGATCTGACCAGCGCTCACCACCCCACCGTGCACCCGTCGCGCACCCCGCGACAGTGCTGCGCGGCGCGCCGGCACCCGAGGACCGGGCAGGACGACGTTCGGAGAATCGTGCCCAGCAATGAGCACCCCACGCTAGCAAGACTGGTCCGCAGCAAGCGGGCCCTGGCCGCCCTCGTGGGCGTCGCCGCCATCGCGGTCGCCGGCACCACCTACGGCTACGCCTCGATGGGCACCACCGTGACCATGTCGGTCGACGGCCGCACGCAGGAGGTCACCTCCTCCGCGGACACCGTCGGCGAGGTCCTCGAGGAAGAGGGCATCGAGGTCGGCGAGCGCGACGTCGTCGCGCCCGACCTCGACGAGACCGTCAGCGAAGGCTCCCGGATCACCGTCAAGTACGCCCGCCCCGTCGACCTCAGCGTCGACGGCGTCGAGACGACGCACTGGGTGACCGCGACCGACGTCGCCTCGGCGCTGGGCCAGATCGGCGCGTCCTTCCGGGACGCCGAGCTGTCGACCAGCCGCGGCGCCCCGATCAGCCGTGACGGCCTCGAGCTCGAGGTGGTCACCCCCAAGCGCCTCACCTTCAAGATCGGCCCCCAGAAGGCCGTGAAGAAGACCGTGGTCGCGCTCACCGTCGAGGACGCGCTGTCCGAGATGGGCGTGGTCCTGCACCGCACCGACGAGACCGAGCCCGGTCCGGCGAGCGTCGTCCAGGACGGCGACCGGATCGTCTTCACCAACGTGCGGGTCACCCGCAAGAGCGTGAAGGGCGAGCCGATCGGCTTCACCACGATCGAGCGCGACGACGACTCCATGACCGAGGGCGAGACGAGCGTCGTGCGCAGCGGCCGCGACGGTCTTCGCAACGTCACCTACCGCCTCGTCTTCCGCAACGGTGAGCTGACCGTGCGCAAGGTCGTGAGCCAGAAGGTCCTGCGCGCCCCGGTCGACGAGGTCGTCGAGGTGGGCACCAAGCCCGCCGTCGAGGCCTTCGCCACCGGCAGCACCGTGTGGGACGCCCTCGCCCGCTGCGAGTCCGGCGGCAACTGGGCGATCAACACCGGCAACGGCTACTACGGCGGGCTGCAGTTCAACCTCGGCACGTGGCAGGCCTACGGCGGCACCGGCCTCCCGAGCGCCAACAGCCGGGAGACCCAGATCGCCGTGGCGACCCGGTTGCGGGACGCCACCGGAGGCTACGGATCGTGGCCGGGCTGTGCCGCCTCGTTGGGGCTGCCGACCTGAGCACTAACCTCTCCTGCATGACCTCCTCCGCCGCCCCGAGACTTCTCGGGGCGGCGGACGTGCGTCAGCTGGCCGCACGCCTCGACCTGCGTCCGACCAAGCAGCGCGGGCAGAACTTCGTGATCGACGCCAACACCTGCCGCCGGATCGTGCGCGAGTCGGGCATCACGCAGGCCGACGTGGTCGTCGAGGTCGGCCCCGGCCTGGGCTCGCTGACGCTCGCCCTGCTCGACGTGGCGCAGCGGGTGGTCGCCGTCGAGATCGACGACAAGCTCGCCGGTCTGCTGCCCGAGACCGTGGCGGAGCACGCGCCCGACCACACGGACCGTCTCGAGGTCGTGCTGGCCGACGCCCTGCGCATCACCGACCTGCCGGGCCCCGCGCCGACCGCGCTGGTGGCCAACCTGCCCTACAACGTCTCGGTGCCGGTCCTGCTCCACCTGATGATGCTGCTGCCCTCCCTCGAGCGCGGCCTGGTCATGGTGCAGGCCGAGGTCGCCGACCGCCTGGCCGCCTCGCCCGGCTCCAAGGTCTACGGCGTCCCGTCGGTCAAGGCCGCCTGGTACGCCGACGTACGCCGCGCGGGTGCGGTGGGCCGCAACGTGTTCTGGCCGGCACCCAACGTCGACTCGGGCCTGGTCGCCTGGACCCGGCGCGAGCCGCCGGTCACGACCGCCACCCGCGAGCAGGTCTTCGCCGTGGTCGACCTCGCCTTCGCACACCGGCGCAAGGTGCTGCGCGGCGCGCTGCGTGAGCTGGCCGGCTCCGCCGAGGCGGCCGCCGCGGCGCTGGAGCAGGCGGGGATCGACCCGCTCGTGCGGGGCGAGAGCCTGACCATCGAGCAGTTCGCCCGGATCGCGGAGGTCCTGCACGCGTGAGCATCGCCAGCACCCCCATCGGCCACCGCGCCGGCATCACCGTCCGTGCCGCCGCCAAGATCAACCTCCACCTCGGTGTGGGGGCGCTGCGCGAGGACGGCTTCCACCCGTTGGCGACCGTCTACCAGGCGGTCGGGCTCTGCGACGACCTGACCGCGACCATGCCCGGCGACCAGGACGCCCCCTGGGACCTGCGCCTGCGGGTGGCCGACTACATCGACCCCGGCGCGGTCCCGGTCGACGACGACAACATCGTCGCCCGCGCGGCGACCCTGCTCGCCGCGCACCACGGGCGGCCGCTGCTGGGCCACGTCGACGTCGACAAGGCCATCCCGGTGGCAGGAGGGCTGGCGGGCGGCTCGGCGGACGCCGCGGCGGCGCTGGTGGCGCTGGACCGCCTCTGGGACGTGCGAACCTCCGACGAGGACCTCCTGGCCCTGGCCGCCGAGCTCGGCAGCGACGTGCCGTTCGCCCTCATCGGAGGCACCGCTCTCGGCCAGGGGCGCGGCGAGGTCGTGACCCCGTTGAAGGACGCCGGCACCTGGTGGTGGGTGCTCGTGCCCAGCCGCGAGGGCCTCTCGACCCCCGACGTCTACCGGCACTTCGACCGCCTCTTCCCCGACGCGCCGATCGTGCCGCCCCCGGCCGACGAGCTGCTCGACGCCCTCAGGTCCGGAGAGCCGATGGACCTGGCTCGCCTCCTGCACAACGACCTGCAGGACGCGGCGCTCGACCTGCGCCCCGACCTCGGGATGCTGCTGGAGCGAGGGGAGCTCGAGGGCGCCCTGCGCGGCATCATCAGCGGCTCCGGACCGACCTGCGCCTTCCTGTGCCAGTCCTCCGACCATGCACGCGACCTGGCCGGGGCGATGATGCGCCACGGCCACACCGTCGTCCTGGTCGCCAACGGTGCCGTCGCCGGCGCCCATCTTGTGGAGAACCTTCATGGCTAACCTGCTCAACCTCGAACGCGTCTCCAAGTCCTACGGCGTCCGTCCGCTGCTCACCGACGTCTCCCTCGGGATCGCCGTCGGTGAGCGGATCGGCATCGTCGGTCGCAACGGCGACGGCAAGACCACGCTGCTGGAGGTGATGACCGGGCTCGAGGAGCCCGACTCCGGTCGGGTCTCGATGACCCGCGGCCTGCACGTCGGCTACCTGCACCAGGGCGACGAGCTCGTCGACACCCACAGCGTCCGTGAGGCCGTGCTGGGCGGCATGGACGACCACGAGTGGGCAGCCGACTACCGCACGCGCGAGGTCGTGGAGGTGCTGCTCGCCGGCGTCTCCCTCGACCGTCCGGTCATCGGGCTCTCCGGTGGCGAGCGTCGTCGGTGCTCGTTGGCCGCGCTGCTGCTCGGCGACCACGACCTGATCGTGCTCGACGAGCCCACCAACCACCTCGACGTCGAGGCGGTGGCCTGGCTCGCGGCCCACCTGGTGAAGCGCTCCTCCGCGATGGTGGTCGTCACCCACGACCGGTGGTTCCTCGACGAGGTCTGCCAGTGGACCTGGGAGGTCCACGACGGCGTCGTGGACGCCTACGAGGGCGGCTACGCCGCGTTCGTGCTCGCCAAGGCCGAGCGCACGCGTCAGGCCTCGGCCACCGAGGCGCGGCGCCAGAACCTCGCCACCAAGGAGCTCGCCTGGTTGCGCCGCGGTGCGCCCGCCCGGACCGCCAAGCCGAAGTTCCGGATCGAGGCGGCCAACGCGCTGATCGAGGACGTGCCCCCGCCCCGCGACCGGCTCGAGCTGCAGAAGTTCGCCACCCAGCGGCTCGGCAAGCAGGTGATCGACGTCGAGGACGTCGACCTCAAGCGCGGCGAGCGCTCCCTGCTCACCAAGGCCACCTGGCGCCTGGGGCCGGGCGACCGGGTCGGCCTGGTCGGCGTCAACGGTGCCGGCAAGACCTCGGTGCTCTCGCTCCTCGCGGGCGACCTCGAGCCCACCGCGGGCAAGGTGAAGCACGGGCGCACCATCTCGATGCGGCACCTCACCCAGCAGCTCGACGACCTCGACCCCGACGGCCGGGTGCTGCCGATGGTCGAGTCGTTCCGCCGGGTGGTGAAGACCGACAGCGGCGAGATCAGCGCCACCTCGATGCTCGAGCGCTTCGGCTTCACCGGCGACAAGCTGACCGCGCGGATCGGCGAGCTCTCGGGTGGCGAGCGCCGCCGCTTCCAGCTGTTGATGCTGCTGCTCGAGGAGCCCAACGTGCTGCTCCTCGACGAGCCCACCAACGACCTGGACATCGACACCCTCAACGTCCTCGAGGACTTCCTCGACGGCTGGCCCGGCACGCTCATCGTGGTCTCCCACGACCGCTACTTCCTCGAGCGCGTCACCGACTCCGTCTGGGCGCTGCTCGGCGACGGCCAGATCTCCATGCTGCCCCGGGGTGTCGACGAATACCTCGAGCGCCGTACGGCGTCCCTGGCGGCCGCCTCGTCGTCGGGGTCGTCGTCGGGGTCGTCGTCGTCGGCGGGGTCCTCGTCCGCTGCTCCGGCGAAGGCCGCCGACCAGGGCAACCGGCCCAAGAGCGGCAGCTCCGAGGAGCGCACCGCTCGCAAGACGATGGCGCGCCTCGACAAGCAGCTGGCGCGCCTCACGGCCCGCGAGGCCGAGCTCAACGCCGAGATCGCCGCCCACGCGCAGGACTACGACCTCCTGGCCAAGCTGAGCGCCGAGCTGACCACCGTCAGCGCCGAGCGCGACGCCGTCGAGATCGAGTGGCTCCAGGCGGCCGACGTCCTGAGCTGAGGTGCGGCGCGGCCGGTGGGACAGATTCACCGGCCGGCCGGTGAAACTGTCGGTTGGACGATGAAGGTTCGTACTCCCAGCGACAGTTTCCTCGCCGAACGGTGACGCCTGGGGCCAGTGAGGCGCGTGGGGCCGCCTGCCGACCTCGTACGACGACCGGGCAGGTGCCGGGATCAGGCGTAGGGGGCGAGCAGGGTCCGCAGGAGTGCGGCGAGCTTCTTCTGGTCGCGGGCCGGTAGGTCGGCGAGCAGCGCCTGCTCGGCGACCAGCAGCGCCTCGAAGGCGGCGTCGACGGCGGTCTTGCCCTCGACGGTGAGGCGCACGATGACGCCGCGGCGGTCCGCGGGGTCGGGGGAGCGCTCGACGTAGCCGCGGGTGGCCAGCCGGTCGACCCGGTTGGTCATCGTGCCGCTGGTCACCAGGGTCTCGCGCAGGAGCCGCCCGGGGGAGAGCTCGTAGGGCGCACCCGCGCGGCGCAGGGCAGCGAGCACGTCGAACTCCCAGGACTCGATGCCGTGGGCGGTGAAGGCCGCTCGCCGGGCCAGGTCGAGGTGGCGGGCCAGGCGGCTGATCCGGCTGAAGACCGCGACCGGCTCGAGGTCGAGGTCGGCGCGCTCGCGCGCCCATGCCTCGACCAGCTCGTCGACCTCGTCCCGCATGGTCGCAGCCTAGCCGACCTGGTCGAGAATCTTGACATCGAGATAAGTCAGTGCTCAACTTGTCTTGACATCAAGACACCTGAGGGAGTGGTCATGCCGCACACGTGGGACCCCGAGCGCTATCTGACCTACGCCGACGAGCGCGGTCGACCGTTCGTCGACCTGCTCTCCCGCGTGCGGGTGCAGGAGCCCCGGAGCGTCGTCGACCTCGGCTGCGGGCCGGGCAACCTGACCCGCCTGCTCCTCGATCGCTGGCCGGGTGCGAGCGTCCGCGGACTCGACTCCAGCCCCGAGATGATCGACGCCGCCAGGCTCGTCGAGCCGCGGGTCGACTTCGAGGTGGCCGACCTGCGCGCCTGGACGCCGGAGCCGGCCGGCATCGACGTCCTCGTCGCCAACGCCACGCTCCAGTGGGTGCCCGGCCACCTCGCGCTGCTGCCGTCGCTGCTGCGCGCCGTGCGACCCGGAGGGTGGCTGGCCTTCCAGGTCCCCGGCAACTTCGACCAGCCGAGCCACACGCTGCGTGCGGCGCTCGCTGACCGGGCGCCGTACGCCGAGCACACCCGCGACCTCGCCTCTCCCGCGAGCCACGACGCGGCCACCTACCTCGAGACGCTCACCGCGCTGGGCTGCGAGGTCGACGCGTGGGAGACGACCTACCTGCACCGGCTCACCGGCGACGACCCGGTCTTCACCTGGATGGCGGGCACGGGGGCGCGCCCGACGCTCGAGGCGCTGCCCCACGACCTCCGCGAGGACTTCGAGCGGGACTTCAAGAGCCTCCTGCGTCATGCCTACCCTCTGCGCCACGGTCGCGTCGTGCTGCCCTTCCGCAGGATCTTCGTCGTGGCGCAGGCACCTGCGCAGGCACCGACGCAGGCACCGACGCAGGCGCCGTCATGAGGCTCCACCACGTCCAGGTGGCGTGCCCCCCGGGCGGCGAGGAGGTGGCGCGTCGCTTCTACGCAGCGACCCTGGGGATGACCGAGGTCGAGAAGCCCGCCGACCTGCGGGCGCGCGGTGGCGCCTGGTTCCGCGCCCACGGGGAGGACGGCGAGGTGACGGCTGAGATCCACGTCGGGGTCGAGGACCCGTTCGTGCCGGCGGGCAAGGCGCACCCGGCGCTGGTGCTGGACGACGGCACGCAGCTCGAGGAGCTGGCCGCACGGCTGGCCCTCGCCGGCTACGAGGTCGACCTCACCCAGCGCGACACCTTCCCCGGGCATGACCGGTTGCACACGCGCGACGGGCACGGCAACCGCGTCGAGATCCTGGCGCAACGGTCTAGACCTGCATAACCAGCACCTGACCTGGGCGGTTGAGCCACTGACGCACCTCCGGTGCGCCGGAGGGTCCGCATGGGGGCTCCACGGTCCTGTCCCAGGGCCTCGGGGTCGCACGGTCACCAGGAGAGCAGTGGAGACTCAGCCGGATGAGCTGGTAGCCGTCGTCAACCGCATCAAGCGCGCCCAGGGCCAGCTCGGTGGCGTGCTGCGGATGATCGAGGAGTCGCGCGACGTCGACGCGGTGCTCCATCAGCTCAAGGCCGTGTCCAACGCCCTGGACCGCGCCAGCTTCGCGATGATCGCCGGTGAGTGGCGACGCGCCAGCGAGCTCGGCGAGCAGCTGCCCGCCGAGCGCGTGGACCAGCTGGAGAAGCTCTTCCTGTCCCTGACCTAGCCCGTCAGACCAGCGCGAGCGTCCCCAGCTCGCGGATCGCGGCGCACGAGCGCGCCACCATCGTCGCGAACATCCGGTCGCCACGCTCGCTGCGGGTGCCGTAGGCGCAGCCGAACGTGGCCACCAGCGGTCCCTGCAGCATCGCGAACCGGTAGTCGTCCCAGCACTCCTCCAGGCTGTGCCCGCTCACGCCGTACGACGTGAGGGCGGCGTGGTAGGCCGCCACCAGGTCGCGCTCGCTCGCGGCCCGCAGGGCCGGGTCGAGCGAGGTCCCGACGACGTAGGCCAGGTCGCGGGCGGGCAGACCCAGCGAGAGGGTCTGCCAGTCGACGGCCACGACCGGCGCGACGCCGTCGGGGGCACCCGCGGGGGCGAACATCAGGTTGTCGAGGCGGTAGTCGCCGTGCACCAGCCCGAAGCGCTCGGGGCGCCCCAGGCTCCAGGCCTCGATGAGCGGCACGCAGTCGCGCAGCGTGGCGACGTCCTCGGGCCGCAGGAGGTCGCCCAGCCCGTCGATGAAGAGCTCGGTGGTCGGGCCGGCGAGCTCGGCGAGGATCGCGGCGTCCTCGGGTCCGCTGACCGAGATGTGGTCGAAGTCCAACAGCGTCGGGTCGCACCAGCGAGGCCCGTGCAGACCGGCGAGGTTGACGACCGCGTCGCGCGCCTGGTCGACGGTGCACCCGGCGATCTGGTCGCCCTGCTCGGCCGGGGCCAGGTCCTCCATCACCAACGTGAAGTCACCGGAGTCGGGCGCGATGGCGGCGAAGTGGCAGGTCGGGACCCGCACCGCGACGGTCGGCGCGATGTCGGCGTAGAAGATCAGCTCGCCGCGGTAGGCGCCGGCGAGCAGGTCGCGGGAGCCCTGGTCGGCCGCGGGCAGCTTCACCAGGACCGAGGCCGGGAGGTCGGTCCCGGGTGCGGTCAGGTGCAGGCGGTAGCAGGTGCCGATCTGCCCGGTCCCGACCTGCTCGGCGACCACGTCGGTCACGGGCGCGTCCAGGGCCTGCGAGACCCACGCGGCGGTGAGCCCCGAGAGGTCGGTGACGATCGGCGCGCTCATCGCAGGTGGCCAGGGTTGACGGGCAGGGTGGGCAGGGGTGGTCGCATGGTGCGGTAGGCCTCCAGGACTGGTGCGAGCTCGGTAGGGGTGGCGCCGTGGAGCACGACGCTGTCGGCGCCGGCGTCGAGCTGGTCGACGATCCGCCGCGCGCAGTCGGCCGCCGACCCGGTGGCCGACGCGGCGACCCACTCCGCCGGCAGCACCTCGTCGCGCAGGTAGGTCAGCTGCTCGGTCGTGCCCACGGCGTCGAACGCCCCGGCGTAGCCCGTGACGAGCGGGTCCTCCCGGAAGCGCTTCAGGTCGGCGAGGTCCCAGCCGTTGGCCCGCACCAGCACCTCGCCGTAGCCCTGGAGGTAGGTCGCGAGGCGTCCGACGAGCTTGCGCAGCGCGAGCTCCTCGGAGATCGAGTCCTCGACGACGGCGAGCACCGACCAGATGCGTACGCCGGCAGGGTCGCGGCCGGCGGCGCTGGCGGCGTCGCGGATGGTCCGGACCGAGCGTGCCAGGGTCTCGTCGGTGAGGAAGGTGTGCAGCACCACGCCGTCGGCGACCCGTCCGGCGAGCGCGAGCGACTTGTCGCCGATCGCCATCATCAGGACCGGGATGTCCTCGTCGAAGCTGCTGTCCTGGCTCAGGAAGGGATAGGTGCCCGCCGGGCCCTCGTGGCCGAAGGCCTCCCCGTGCCAGAGCCGCCGGTAGATGCCGATGGCGTCGCTCATCTGGGCGCCGGTGACCCGGGGGAGGTTCATCAGGTCGAAGAGCATGTCGAAGCCCCGCCCGAGCCCGAGCGCGTAGCGTCCGCCGCTCATCCGGTGCAGTGTCGTGGCCATGGTGGCGGTGACGAGCGGGTGCCGGGTGTTGTGGTTGGTGGCAGCGGTGGCGATCCCGATCGACGTCGACGCCGCGACCGCCGCGCCGGCGAGGACGGCGGCGTCCTTGACGTTGAAGCGCTCGGAGAGGAAGACCGAGCCGATCCCGAGGCGCTCGGCGAGCCGCACCTCGTCGAGCAGGTCGTGGGGGCTGGCGCTGTGCCCGGCGAGGCCGTAGCACGCGAGCTCGGGGAACTCCTGGGTGATGGTCGTCACGCTGGTGGACGCTAGCAGGCTATTTGACACGTGTCAGGTTTGTTCGCCGAGCATCCGGGTTACTCGCTGGTAACCTCACTCGCATGAGTCAGGTCCTCACCCTGTGGCACAAGTCCACCGCCCTGCCCCTCGTCGGTCCGCTGGTCGGCAAGCGGGTCTTCTCCTTCGCGTTCTCCCAGATGGCGCCCTACTTCGCGACCATCCGGCCGCGCTTCGTCGAGATCCGTCCCGACTACGCCGAGCTGGTCATCCGCAAGCGCCGTGGCGTGCACAACCACCTGGGGACGGTGCACGCCATCGCCCTGTGCAACGGTCTCGAGGCCGCCATGGGCGCGCTGGCCGAGGCGACGATCCCGGCCGACAAGCGCTGGATCCCCCAGGGCATGGACGTCGCCTACACCGCGAAGGCCACCAGTGACATCACCTGCACCGCCGAGACCGACGCCGAGCAGTGGACCAGCGGCGACCCCGACCTGCCCGTGCGGGTCCGCGGGGTGCGCGACGACGGCACCGTCGTGATCGAGGGCGTCATCCGGCTCTGGGTGACACCCAGGACCTAGGTGGTCCGTGGGTTGGGGTCCGGCTCAGACGACGGTCTTGTCCGGGGTGGGACCGCCGACCATGCCGACCTCGAGGGGCTGCTTCTCCCCGACGAGCCGGTGCTGGACGTAGGTCGCCAGCAGGGTGAGCAGGTAGTTGACCGCGATGTAGAGCAGCGCGACGACGAAGACGGTCTGGATCTGGTTCTGGAAGCCGTTGTAGATGCTGCGACCGACGGTCGAGAGGCCGATCGCGCCGATGGCGTAGCCGAGGCTGGTGTCCTTCAGCGCGACCACGCACTGGCTGATGATCGCCGGCAGCATGATCTTCACGGCCTGGGGGAGCAGCACCAGGCTCATCACCTGGGTCTTGCGCATCCCGATGGCGTAGGCCGCCTCCGCCTGACCCTTCGGGACCGCGAGCACCCCGGCACGGAAGACCTCGGCGAGCACGGCGCCGTTGTAGACGGTGAGCGCGGCGACGACGCTCCAGTAGGCGCCGGTGCTGCCGTTGCCGACGCCACCGGCGACCTTCACCTCGTAGAAGAAGAAGATCATCATCAGCAGCACCGGGACGGCGCGGAAGAACTCCACGACCACCCACGAGGGCCACCTGATCCAGGCGTGCTCGGAGAGCTTGCCGACCCCGAAGACGACGCCGAAGAGCACCGCGAAGATGATCGAGGTGAAGGCCATCTGGAGGGTCTTGAGGAGCCCGTCGACCAGGAGCGCCTCGATGTACTTGGGCGTGAGCAGCGGCTCCCACTTGGCGTAGGCGAACTGGCCGGTGTCCTGGAGCCGCAAGCCGATGAGCGCGAGCACGAGGAGCAGCCCGACCGACGCGACGATCGTGTAGGTCCGGTGGCGCCTGATGGTCTTCGGGCCGGGGGCGTCGAAGAGGACTGCCGATGCCATTACGCGATCCTCCAGCGTCGTTCGAGACGGGCGGCGGCGAAGGACAGGACCTCGACCAGCACCACGAAGATCAGGGCGAAGGCCAGGAAGATCTCGGTCCGGGCCGTGGCGTTGTCGTTGGTGAGGCCCTTCATCCGGGCGAAGGCCTCGAAGACACCGAGCACGCCGCACACGGTCGTGTTCTTGAGCATCGCGATCTGCACGCTGACCAGCGGCGGCACCGAGGCGCGGAAGGCCTGCGGCAGGACGACCTCGCGCATGACCCCGCCGAAGGTCAGCCCGATCGACCGGCCGGCCTCGGCCTGACCGAGGTCGACGGCGTTGACGCCCGAGCGGATGGCCTCGCAGACGAAGGCCGTCGTGTAGACGCTCAGCCCCACGACGCAGGCGGCGTAGAGGTTGTTGAGGTTGAGGTCGCCGATGCGGATGTCGACGAAGCTCCACGTCAGCCCGATCTTGGGGCCTGCGAAGCGGAAGAAGATGATGACGATGAGGAGCGGGGTGTTGCGCACGATCGTCACGTAGAACGCGGCGGCCTTGCTCAGGACCGCGATCGGCCCCACGCGCATGGCCGCCAGCAGGGTGCCGAAGATCCCGGAGAGGATCGCGGCCACGACGAAGAGGCTCAGGGTGTAGCCGAAGGCCAGCGCGACGGCGCTGGCGTTGTCGAGCACGACCTGCATGCGTGCGCCCTCTCGCGCTGGTGGGTGGGGGCGTCGGGGCGGCCGGCGGACCGGCCGCCCCGACGTCGTGGCTGCTCAGTCAGCTCAGGCGGGGCACTCGTCGAGCACCGGGGGCTCCGGCGTCTCGGCGCCACTGCCACCGAGCGTCAGCTCGAAGGCCTCGGCCCACGAGCCGTCCTCGAAGGCCTCCTCGAGGACGCCGTTGATCCACTCGCACATCTCGGGGGTCTCCAGGCTGTAGCCGATGCCGATGCGCTCCTCGGAGAACTCCTCACCGACGACCTTGAGCTCGCCCTCGTTCTGGGCGGCCAGGCCGAGCAGGATGGAGCCGTCGGTCGACATGGCCTCGACGGTGCCGTTGAGCACGTCCTCGGCACACTGCGAGTAGGTGTCGGCGGGGGCGCCCTTGGCGCCGGCTGCCTCGACGTTCTCCAGCGACGTGGAGCCCGTCACGGAGCAGACGGTCTTGCCCTTGAGGTCCTCGATGCCGGTGACGTCGCTGTCGGCGGCGACCAGGATCTGCTGACCGGTGATGAAGTAGGGACCGGTCTGCCCGACGATCTTGCGACGGTCGTCGGTGATCGAGTACGACGCCAGCACGAGGTCGACGCGCCCCTCCTCGAGGTAGGGCTCGCGGTTGTCGGAGATCGTCTCCTCCCACGTGACCGAGTCGGAGGCGGGGTCGATGCCGAGGTCGGCCACGAGCAGCTTGGCGATCTCGACGTCGAAGCCGGTCGGGATGTCGGACGAGGCGTCCTTGAAGCCGAGACCGGGCTGGTCGTACTTGACGCCGACCGTGATCTTGCCGGCCTCGACGAGCTCGGCCATCTTGGTGCCGTCCTCGAACTTGCCCTCCTCGACCTCCTCGGCCGCCACCTCGCGGCCCTCGGAGTCGTCGCCGGCGTCGCCGCAGGCCGCCAGGCTCAGGCTGAGCCCGAGTGCCGCCACCGCGGCCTTGATCCTCATGTGACGCATCGAATCTCCTTTTAGTGCTTGAGGATCTTGCCGAGGAAGTCCTTGGCTCGATCGCTCTGGGGGTTGGTGAAGAACTGCTCGGGGGTGTTCTCCTCGACGACCTGCCCGTCGGCCATGAACAGCACGCGGTCGGCGGCGGTGCGGGCGAAGCCCATCTCGTGGGTCACCACGACCATCGTCATCCCGCGCTCGGCGAGGTCGACCATGACGTCGAGGACTTCCTTGATCATCTCGGGGTCCAGGGCCGAGGTGGGCTCGTCGAAGAGCATCACCTTGGGGTCCATCGCCAGCGCCCGCGCGATCGCGACGCGCTGCTGCTGGCCACCCGAGAGCTGGGCGGGGTACTTCTCGGCCTGGTGCCCGATGCCCACGCGGTCGAGGAGCTCCTTGCCGCGGGTGTCGGCCTCGGCCTTGGGCAGCTTGCGGACCTTGATCGGCCCCAGCGTGACGTTCTCCAGGATCGTCTTGTGGGCGAAGAGGTTGAAGCTCTGGAAGACCATGCCGACCTCGGCGCGCAGGTTGGCCAGCGCCTTGCCCTCCTGGGGCAGCGGCTGTCCGTCGAGCGTGATCGAGCCCTTGTCGATGGTCTCGAGCCGGTTGATCGCCCGGCACAGCGTCGACTTGCCGGACCCGGACGGACCGATCACGACCACGACCTCGCCGCGCTTGATCGTGAGGTTGATGTCCTGGAGGACGTGGAGCTCACCGAACCACTTGTCGACGCCATCGAGCACCACGAGGGGCTCACCGGTCTCCGCTGGGCGTGACTCGCCCTCCACCAAGGTCATGGCCGCTGACACTAGTCCTAGATCGTCCGGCGGGGCTATGACCGTGACGCGGGTGATGCACAGCCGTGACCTGGCGGTGGCCCCCCGGCCCGGGCCGGGTCGTGTGCCCCAGGACGCGCTGGCGCGCGTCCGGCGGCACACGACCGCGAGGCGTCAGCGCACCTGGAGGACCTGCAGCGCGTCCAGGACGGTGCGCACCTGGGGGACCTCGTGGGTGCGGAAGACGCCGGTGCCGCCGAGCTTGGCGAGCACGGCGAACATCGGCTCGGCGTCGCGGAACTGCTCCTGGAAGAGGTCGAAGGCGTGGGGGAGCGCGTGGCACACCGGCAGGCCGAGCGTGCGCAGCCTAAAGGTCTGCAGGATCACCCGGGTCTGGAAGTCGATGCGCACCGACGGGACGGTGAGGTTGGCGTAGAAGAAGCCGAGACCGGGGTCGATCACGATCTGCTCGAGCCCCTGGGAGCGGGCCTGCGCCACCCGCTCCTCGAAGTGCGTGACGAAGCCGGGGAAGGGGTCGGCCTCGCGTGCGACGTCGGCGAGGTGGGCGACGTCGCGGACGTTGGAGCCCAGGACCGAGCACAGCACGACGGTCGCGCCGTGCTCGACCGCGAGGTCGAAGAACTCCTCCTGGTGCTCGGCGCCGGTGTAGTTGAGCACCTTCGCGCCGGCCTCCAGGCAGGCCTGCGCCACGTCGGGGTAGTAGGTCTCCACCGAGACCACGACGCCGCTGCCGGCGAGCTCCTTGACGACCGGGACCAGCTTGTCGGTCTGCTCCCGCCGCTCCACGCGGCCGGCGCTGGCATGGCTCGACTCCGCGCCGATGTCGACCAGGTCGGCCCCCTGCGCCGCCAGGATCAGCCCGCGCCGCACGGCCGACCCGGTGCTGCTCGCGATCGAGTCGCGGTAGGTCGAGTCGGGCGACAGGTTCAGCGAGCCCATCACCACGGGCGTCGCGTCGCTGTCGACGACGCGGTCGCCCAGGACGACGGGCGCCACGGGGAGGTCGAGGGTGTCGCGGTGCTCCTCGGCGAGCGCGGCGAGCGCGGCCAGGCTGATCACGAGCCCGTCCCGTCCCGCGCGCGGTCGCGCAGGTAGCGGGCGAACAGGAAGGAGTCGTGGAGCAGCAACCCCGCCAGGGAGAAGCCGGGCACCGGGCCGCCGTCACCGACGGTCGAGCCGATCACGGTGGTGGGCATCAGGGGCGCGACGGTCAGGTCGACCTCGTCGACGACGTCGTCGGCCGCGAAGGCCGCGAGCAGGCTGGGCCCGCCCTCGCAGACCAGGCGCCGGAGACCGCGCTCGTGCAGGGCCGCCACCAGGGCGGCTGCCGAGAGCTTCTCGCCGGGCAGCACCAGGAGGTCGGCGTGCTCGCTGGCCGCCGCACGGGCCTCCTCGGGAGCGGCCTCGGTCGTGACCACGACCGGGGTGTGGAAGGACTCCGCGAAGAGGTCCGCCGACCAGGGCAGGTCGAGGCTGCCGCTGACGACGACCATGACCGGTGCGTCGCTCAGGCCGAGGCGTCGACGCTCCTGCGCTGCACCCGGGTCGGCCCGCAACGGGCCGTAGGGCTCCTCACGCACGGTGGTCGCGCCGACGACGACCGCATCGGCCAGCCGGCGTACCTCGCCGAGGACCTCGCGGTCGACGTCGGACGAGATCGACCGGCTGCGACCGTCGGGTCCGGCCACGCCGCCGTCGAGCGCACGCAGCATCATCACCCGCGTCCACGGCTCCCCGGCGGGCCACGGATAGGCCTGCGCGAGGTCGGTGGCGCCGACGCCCTCGTCGGACCCGCCCTCCCGGGCGAGGCGGGCGAGGTCGTCACCGTTCAGCAGCATGCGCATGCTCGGAGCCTAGCCAGGGGGAGGGCGACCGGATTCGGGCCCCGAACGCGCGCCGCCGTACCCTGGACCGGTTATGACTGCCACGCCCGAGACCGCCGTCGCCGCGGTTCCGCGCACCTACGAGGTCAAGACCCACGGGTGCCAGATGAACGTCCACGACTCCGAGCGGCTGACCGGGCTGCTGGAGACCGCGGGCTACGTGCCGGCGCCGCTGGACGCGCAGGCCGACGTGGTCGTCTTCAACACGTGCGCGGTCCGGGAGAACGCCGACAACAAGCTCTACGGCAACCTCTCGCAGCTCGTGCCGATCAAGGCCGCCAACCCCGGCATGCAGATCGCGGTGGGTGGCTGCCTGGCCCAGAAGGACCGCGCGACGATCACCGCGAAGGCGCCCTACGTCGACGTCGTGTTCGGCACCCACAACATCGGCTCGCTGCCGGTGCTGCTCGAGCGCGCGCGGGTGCAGCAGGAGGCGCAGGTCGAGATCCTGGAGTCGCTCGACGTCTTCCCCTCGACGCTGCCGACCAAGCGCCACTCGGCCTACGCGGCGTGGGTGGCGATCTCCGTCGGGTGCAACAACACCTGCACGTTCTGCATCGTGCCCGCGCTGCGCGGCAAGGAGAAGGACCGCCGACCCGGCGAGATCCTGGCCGAGATCGAGACGCTGGTCGCCGACGGCGTCTCCGAGATCACCCTGCTGGGGCAGAACGTCAACGCCTACGGCGTGGAGTTCGGCGACCGGCAGGCCTTCTCCAAGCTGCTGCGCGCGTGCGGTGCGGTCGAGGGCCTGGAGCGCGTGCGGTTCACCTCGCCGCACCCCGCCGAGTTCACCGACGACGTCATCGACGCGATGGCCGAGACGCCCAACGTGATGCCCTCGCTGCACATGCCGCTGCAGTCGGGCTCCGACAAGGTCCTCAAGGACATGCGCCGCTCCTACCGCTCCGCCAAGTACCTCGGCATCATCGAGCGCGTCCGCGCGGCCATGCCCGAGGCCGCGATCACCACCGACATCATCGTCGGCTTCCCCGGCGAGACCGAGGAGGACTTCCAGGCGACGCTCGCCGTCGTGCGCGAGGCCCGCTTCGCGGGGGCCTACACGTTCCAGTACTCCAAGCGCCCCGGCACCCCGGCCGCCACGCTCGACGACCAGGTGCCGCCGGACGTGGTCAAGGACCGCTACGAGCGCCTCGTGGCGGTGGTCGAGGAGGTCGCCTGGGCCGAGAGCAGGCGCCAGGTCGGTCGCCAGGTCGAGCTGATGGTCTCCGAGGGCGAGGGACGCAAGAACGCCGAGACCCTGCGGCTCTCCGGTCGCGGCCCCGACAACCGCCTCGTGCACTTCGCCGCACCCGAGGAGCGGGTGCGCCCCGGCGACCGCGTCACGGTCGAGATCACCTACGCCGCGCCCCACCACCTGGTCGCCGACAGCCCGGCCGTCGTACGTCGTACGCGCTCGGGCGACGCGTGGGAGGCCCGTCAGGACGCGCCCGCCGGCTCCGGAGTCACCCTCGGCATGCCCACGATCGGCGTGCCCGCGCCCCTGCCGGCCGCTCCGGCCTGCGGCTGATGGTCGCCGACGGACCCACCATCCTGGCCACGTCCGGAGGCATCGTCGCCGGCACCCGCACGCGTTGGGAGGTCGGCCCGCTCACGCGGCACGCGGTCGACCTCGCCGGCGTGACCGGTCGGGCCCCCCGGGTCTGCTACCTCGGCACGGCCGGCGGCGACTCGGCCGAGGGCATCCGCAACTTCTACGACATGGCGAACCTGGCCGACCTCACCCCGTCACACCTGCAGCTCTTCTCGATGCCCAACGTGCCGGACCTGCGGGAGCACCTGCTCTCGCAGGACGTGATCTGGGTCTTCGGCGGCAGCGTCGCCGGGCTGCTGGCGATGTGGGAGCTGCACGGGGTCGGCGAGGTCATGCGCGAGGCGTGGGAGGCCGGGGTCGTCCTGACCGGGGTCTCGGCCGGGTCGATCTGCTGGCACCTCGGCGGCACGACCGACTCGTTCGGCCCGGACCTGCGCCCGGTCACCAACGGACTCGGGCTGCTGCCCTGGTCCAACGGCGTCCACTACGACTCCGAGGCCCAGCGCCGCCCGCTCTTCCAGTCGCTCGTCGCCGACGGCACCCTCCCGCCGGGCTATGCCACCGACGACGGCGCCGGCCTGCTCTACCGCGGCACCGAGCTCGTCGAGGCGCTGAGCGAGCGGAGCGGCGCCGGCGCCTACTTCGTCGACCGGGGCCCGGACGGCACGGCCGTGGAGTCACCGCTGGACACCCGCCGCCTGCGCTGAGCCTGCGCGGGGTGGCCTGTGGAGGAGCGGGTGCGCCCAGGCCCCGATCGGCCGATGCTGTGGGGATGTCGGTCCGCGCGGTGCTCGTGCTGCTCGGTGGGGTCGCCACGCGGGCCCAGCTCGTGGAGGCCACGTCCCGCACCGAGGTGGAGGCCGCCCTGACCTCGGGCGAGGTGCTCGCGGTGTCCCGCGGCCGCTACTCGCTGCCCGACACCGACCAGGCGCGCCGGGCAGCGCACCGCCTGAGCGGCACGCTGTCGCACACCAGTGCCGCGTTGCACTGGGGATGGGCCGTCGGGACTGCTCCCGAGCAGGCCCACGTGACGGTGCCGAAGAGCCGCAAGCTGACCACGGAGCAGCGGCTGGGCGTCACGCTGCACCGCGCCGCGTTGCACGCCGACGACATCGTGGACGGCGTGACGACGCGGGAGCGGACGCTCATCGACTGCCTGCGGATGCCGGACGACGGGGAAGCCCTGTCCGTGGCGGACTCGGCGCTCCGGGACGGCTTCTCCGCGTCCCGGCTGGTCCGCCTCGCGGACCGGGCGCGTGGCCCAGGCGCCCGCCGCGTCCGACGGCTGGCTCGAAGCGCGGACGGCGGGGCGGCGAACCCGTTCGAGTCGTGCCTGAGGGCGATCGCGATCGACGTCCCAGGACTGAGCGTGCGGACCCAGGTGCCGATCTTCGCTCCTGCCGAGCTCCTGGGACGTCCCGACCTGGTCGACGAAGACCTGAGGGTCGTGATCGAGGCCGACTCGTTCGAGTGGCACGGCGGCCGGGCCGACCTGGCACGCGACGCCCGTCGCTACAACGGGTTCGTCGTCAACGGATGGCTCGTGCTGCGATTCGCGTGGGAGGACGTCATGTTCGAGCCGGACCATGTGCGGCACACGCTCGAGGCCGTCGTAGCCGGACGTACCCATGGTGCCTGCGGGCGCACCGGCGCCGCGTGCACGCGCTGACCGGAGCCACCCGAGCACCCGATAGGTACGTCCGGCTCCGAGCGGGGCTCACTCCTCGGAGCGCGGATCCTTGCTCGAGTAGCCGCTGACGGGCGGGATCGGCGGGTCGGGGTGGACCTCGGGCCCGCCGGCCGCCTGCTCCGGCGGGGTGTCCCCGTCGGGGACGACGGCGCTGGTGTCGCGCACCCCGGTGGTGCCGTGCTGGCCGGGACCGGCGTGGCCCTCACGCTCGCTGCTGACCCCCATGTCGCCGGCCGTGCCCTGGTCGGAGTCCTGGATGTCGAGGTCGTCATCGGGCACGTCGGGCCGCTCGCCGCTCATGCGGGGTTCTCCCGGTCCGCGTCGTCGGCAGCCCCGGTGTTGTCCTCGTCGGAGTCGTCCTCGGTCGCCTTGGTGGAGGTGTCCTCGGTCTCCTTGACCTCCTCGGGCAGGACGTCGTCGACGGCCGGGTTGTCGTCCGGGTCGAGGTCGCGGGACACGGGGTTCTCCGCGGTCTCCCCGTCGACGCCGTCGCTGTTGGGCGTCGCGTCGACGCCGCCGGGGTTGGGCTCCCCGGGCTCGATCTGGGCGTCGGGCTTGGGGCCCAGGTCGGTCGGGCTGTCCTGCTCGGGCATGTGGTGCTCCTGTCAGAAACCGAAGGTGGTGTAGGCAGTGGTGGTACCCGTCCGGAGTGCGTCCAACACGAACCGCTCGTGCGGGACGACCGGCTCGGGCAGCGCGTCGAGAGCACACCAGCGAAGCTCGGCACACTTCTCCGGCTCCACGATGCGCGGCTCACCGGTCCAGGTGCGGGCGGTGAAGAAGAAGTCGATGCGCTCGTCGATCGGGTCGGCGTGCATGGTGCGGTGCATGGACGTGACGAACTCCAGCGCCAGGTCGTCGACGGCGATCTCCTCGACGGTCTCCCGTCGGGCGGCGGCGGGGGCGGTCTCCCCGCGCTCGACATGGCCCGCCGCGGCGGCCGCCCAGTGGTCGTCCATGTAGCCGGTGCCCTGCCTCAGCTGCAGCAGCACCTCGAGGCCGTCCACACCGTCACGCAGCAGGTAGACGTAGGAGGCCGGGACCACGACGAAGCGGTCGGTGGGGGCGTCGGTCCCGGGGGCCTCGCTCCTTGGGGCACCAGTCACTGGGACGGCTGGTCCTGCGAGGTCTCGGCGTTCTCCTCCTGGGCCTCCCGCGCCTCGTCGGAGGCGCCGTTCGCGTCGTCGCCAGGCAGCTCGCCGGCGTGCTCCCCGGGGGGCGTCTCGAAGGGCTCGCCGGTGAGGTCGTCGTCGGTGGCGGGGATCTCGCTCACGTGAGGTCGTCGTTCTTCTTGTCGAGCTTGTCCAGCCCGGCCTTGGCCTTGGTGGTGGCCTTGGCGATCTTGTCGCTGTGCTTGCCGCCGGTCTTCTTGTCGGCCACCGCGGCGGCCTTGTCGATGCCGTCGGCGATCTTGTCGCCGTGGTCGTCGACGGCCTTCGTCAGCTTCTTCTTCGCGTCGTCCAGGAAACCCATGGCTCCTCCATCACGGTCGGGGATCGGTCCTTGCCACACTAGCCACATGTCCGTGCCCCCGATCATCGCGCTCGTCGGCGCCACCGCGTCGGGCAAGACCGGTCTGTCGCTCGACGTCGCCGAGGCGTTGGGCGGCGAGATCGTCAACACCGACGCGATGCAGGTCTACGTCGGCATGGACATCGGCACGGCGAAGGTGCCGCCGGCCGAGCGACGCGGCATCACCCACCACCTGCTCGACCTGCTCACCGTCCGCGACCCCCTCACCGTCGCGCACTTCCAGGAGCAGGCCCGCGACCTGGCCACCGGGCTGCGGGAGCGGGGCACGGCCCCGGTGCTGGTGGGTGGCAGCGCGCTCTACACCCGCGCGATCCTCGACCGCTTCGACTTCCCCGCCACCGACCCGGACGTCCGGGCGCGCTGGGAGGCCGAGCTGGACCGGGTCGGACCGGTCGCGCTCCACGCCCGGCTAGCCGAGATCGACCCGGCGGCCGCCGCCAAGATGGTCCCGGACAACGGCCGACGCGCCGTGCGTGCCCTCGAGGTCATCGAGATCACCGGGCAGCCCTGGTCGGCAGCGCTGCCGGAGCTCGTCTACGCCGACCCGGCGACCATCCAGATCGGGCTCACCATCGACCGGCCGACCCTCGACCTGCGCATCGAGCAGCGGGTGGCCGAGATGTTCGACGCCGGATTCGTCGCCGAGGTGGAGCGTCTCCTCGACGAGGGCCTGGCGGAGGGCCGGACGGCGCGGCGCGCGATCGGCTACCGGGAGGTGACGGCCCACCTCGCCGGGGAGATGAGCCTCGACGCGGCGCGCGAGCGCACCGTCATCGGCACCCGACAGTTCTCCCGCCGCCAGGACGCCTGGTTCAAGAAGGATCCCCGCATCGTCTGGCTGCCCTTCGACGCCCCCGACCTCGCGCAGCTGGCCCTGGCTGCGGTGACGACCCTGCCCCGAGGAGGAGCACGATGACCCGCACCACCTACTACACGGCCATGACCCTCGACGGCTTCATCGCCGACGAGCACGACTCGCTCGACTGGCTCTTCGTGCAGGACCTGGACGAGTCGGGACCGCTCAGCTATGCCTCCTTCATCGAGGACATCGGGGCGATCGCGATGGGTGCCACGACCTACGAGTGGGTCCTCGCCAACCTGGCCAAGACGGGGGAGCAGTGGCCCTACGACATGCCCGCGTGGGTCTTCACCCGCCGCGACCTGGCGCCGGCCGCGGACAACGTCACGATCACCTCCGCACCGGTGCAGGAGGTCCACGCGGCGATGGTCGAGGCGGCGGGCGGCCAGGACCTGTGGGTCGTGGGCGGGGGAGACCTGGCCGGGCAGTTCGCCGACGCGGGACTCCTCGACGAGGTCGTGGCCTACATCGCGCCGGTCACCCTCGGCGCGGGTCGTCCGGTGTTTCCCCGGCGTCACGACCTGCGACTGGTCGAGCTCGCGCAGAACAAGGCGTTCATCTGCGCGCGCTACGAGGTCGCCGGGCCGCCTACGCTCTGGTCATGACTTCCTCCGACTGGACCGAGATCACCACGCTCGAGCAGCTGGTGGACGTCATCGGCGAGCCCAACGCCCGCGCCGCGGGCAAGGGCCGCACCGCCCTGCTCGACGTCGACCGCGAGTGGCTGGCCGCGTCGCCCTTCTGCGTCCTGGCGACGGCCTCGGACACCGGTGCGTGCGACGCCTCACCGAAGGGTGACCCGGCGGGGAGCCTGGTCCACGTCATCGACGACGTGACGATCGCGCTGGCCGAGCGACCCGGCAACCGGCGGGCCGACGGCTATCGCAACATCCTGGGCAACCCGCAGGTCGGCCTGCACTTCCTGATCCCCGGTCGCGGCGACACGCTGCGGATCAACGGCCGCGCGCGGCTGGTCCGCGACGCCCCCTTCTTCGACGACATGCTCGTCCGGGACCACCGCCCGCTGCTCGCGGTGGTCGTCGACATCGAGGAGATCTTCTTCCACTGCTCGAAGGCGTTCCTGCGCTCGCAGCTGTGGCAGCCCGAGACGTGGGACCCGACCGGACGGGTGCCACGGCGGGCCGTGATCGCCCACGACGTGGAGCCGAGCGGCATGAGCCTCGAGGAGCTCGACGCCTACTACGGGCCGACCTACGCGGAGGGCCTCTACCGATGAGCTATCCCTTCCTCAAGGGCCACGGCACGCAGAACGACTTCGTGCTGCTGCCCGACCACGACGGCAAGGAGCACGGCGACCTGTCGGCCGAGCGGGTGCGGGCGCTCTGCGACCGCCGCGCCGGCATCGGCGCCGACGGGGTCCTGCGGGTCATCCGCTCTGCCGCCCTCGAGGCCGGTCGCGACCAGGAGGCGGAGTGGTTCATGGACTACCGCAACCACGACGGCTCGCTCTCCGAGATGTGCGGCAACGGCGTCCGGGTCTTCGCCCGGCACCTGGTCGAGGAGGGTCTCGCCGACCCCGCCGGCCCCATCCCGATCGGCACCCGCGCCGGGGTCAAGATCCTCACCCTCGGCGACGACGGGATGGTCACCGCCGACATGGGCCGCCCGCAGGTCCTCGGTGACACCGCGGTCTCCGTGCCCGGCCGCACCTGGCCCGCGCGTCACGTCGACATGGGCAACCCGCACGCGGTGGCCTTCGTCGACGACCTCGCCGAGGCCGGTCCGCTGGTCGAGGCACCGACCCACGACGCCGAGGTCTACCCCGCGGGGGTCAACGTCGAGTTCGTCGTCCGGCGGGGGCCGCAGCACGTCGCGATGCGCGTGCACGAGCGCGGCTCGGGGGAGACCCGGTCCTGCGGCACCGGCGCCTGCGCGGTGATGGTCGCCACGGCGCTGTCCGACGCCGCACCGCGGGGCACGGCGTACACGATCGACCTGCCGGGCGGCACGCTCTCGATCACCTGGACCGCCGAGGACCGGGTGCTGATGACGGGACCTGCCCTCATCGTGGCCCGCGGGACCACGGACCTCTGAGCGCCACTAAAGTCCGGGGCATGGAACTCACCGGATCTTCTGCCATCGTCACCGGCGCGGCCTCGGGCATCGGCGCGGCCGCTGCGCGCGCGCTCGCCGCCAAGGGTGCCACCGTCGTGGTCGCCGACCTCCAGGCCGACAAGGGCGAGGCCCTGGCCGAGGAGATCAAGGGCGTCTTCGTCCAGGTCGACGTGACCAACACCGAGCAGATCGCCGACGCGGTCAGGGTCGCCTCCGAGATCGCGCCGTTGCGCGCGGTCGTCAACTCCGCCGGCATCGGCTGGGCCCAGCGCACGATCGGCCGCGACGGCCTGGTCGAGTCGGCCCACTCGCTCGAGGCCTTCACCAAGGTCGTGCAGATCAACCTCATCGGCACCTTCGACATGGTCCGCCAGGCCGCGACCGTGATGAGCCAGAACGAGCCCGACGAGGACGGCTGCCGTGGCTCGATCGTCAACCTGGCCTCGGTCGCAGCCTTCGACGGCCAGATCGGGCAGGCGTCCTACTCCGCGTCCAAGGGCGGCGTCGTCGGCATGACGCTCCCGGTCGCCCGCGACCTGTCGGCCGCCGGCATCCGCCTCAACACCGTGGCGCCCGGTCTCATCGACACCCCGATCTACGGCGAGGGCCCGGACTCGGAGGCCTTCAAGGCCAACCTCGGTCAGAACGTGCTCTTCCCCAAGCGTCTGGGCACGCCTGCCGAGCTGGCGAGCATGGTCGTCGAGTGCCTCACCAACGCCTACATGAACGGCGAGGTCGTCCGCGTCGACGGCGGCATCCGGATGCCCCCCAAGTAGGTCGCGGTCTCAGCTCGTGACGCGGGTCAGGTCGACCACCAGGTCGGCCTGGCCCGCTGCTGCGTCCACGAGCCGGGCGTTCGGCTCGTCGACGGACCCGACCCACGCGCGCGCCTCGGCGGGGGTCTTGCCGTGCCGGACGTGGCGTGCGACCAGTCGCTCGAGACGCAGCGCGTCGTCGGTGACGACGTGCCACACCACGTCGAGCTCGGCGCGCACCCCCGCCCACCGGACGTCGGGCAGCAGCAGGTAGTTGCCCTCGGTCACCACGAGTCGCCGCCGTGCCCGGCACGGGGATCGCGCCGGCGATCGGCTGCTCGAGGTCACGCTCGAAAGCGGGTGCCATCACCAGCGCCTCGCGGGCGCGCACCCGCCGCAGCAGTGCGGCGTACCCCTCGGCGTCGAAGGTCTCCGGCGCGCCCTTGCGATCGCGCAGCCCGCGCCGCTCGAGCTCGACGTCGGCGAGGTGGAAGCCGTCCATCGGCACGACGGCCGCGCCGTGCCGCCGCGCGAGGTGGGCCGCCAGCGTCGACTTGCCGGCTCCGGGCGCGCCGGTGATGCCGAGCATCCGGTGGCCGTGTCCGCGCAGGTCGGTGACCAGGTCGTCGAGCTCGCGGGCGTCAGGGGAGAGGCGGAGCACCTGCTGATGGTCGCAGGGACTGTCGAGGTCGTCGAGTGACGCATGGAGCATGTCTGAGGGCCCCTGAAACATGCATTCCGCGTCACTCGACGCCACCCGGACGTGACCACCGACAGAAAGTCATTCGCCCGCCAGCCGATGCCGACCTACCCTGGAGCACGTATGACTACCTCCAACGCTGACGACTTCAACCTCGACCACGAGCTCGAGGCCACTGACGACTGGGACGAGAGCACCGACGTCGACGCCGGGCCCAGCACTGACGGGCCCCGCGCTGACGGGCCCGACGACGGGCCTGACGACGACGGGCCCGACGACGACGGCTTCGTCTCGGGCATCGACGAGCCGGACACGTCGTGGGCCGACGAGCCCGACCCCGAGGACGAGCCGACCGTGGGCGCGATGGAGCTCGCCGAGCGCCACCAGCTGCGCCGGGTCGCGAGCCTGCGCACCGAGCTCGAGGACATCACCGAGGTCGAGTACCGCCAGCTCCGCCTGGAGCGAGTCGTCCTGGTCGGGGTGTGGACCGACGGATCGGTCCAGGACGCGGAGAACTCCATGGCCGAGCTGGCGCTGCTCGCCGAGACCGCGGGCTCCGAGGTGCTGGAGGCGATCTACCAGCGCCGCCAGTCGCCCGACCCGGCCACCTACATCGGCCGCGGCAAGGTGGAGGGCCTGCTCGAGATCGTGCAGGCCACCGGCGCCGACACGGTCGTCTTCGACGGGGAGCTCGCGCCCAGCCAGCTGAGGAACCTCGAGGACCGCCTCAAGGTCAAGACCGTCGACCGGACCGCGCTGATCCTCGACATCTTCGCCCAGCACGCCAAGTCCAAGGAGGGTCAGGCGCAGGTCGAGCTGGCCCAGCTGCAGTACATGAAGCAGCGCCTGCGCGGCTGGGGTGGCAGCCTCTCGCGCCAGGCCGGTGGTCGGGTCGGTGCCGACGGCGGCGGCATCGGTGGCCGTGGCCCCGGTGAGACCAAGATCGAGACCGACCGGCGGCGGATCAACGACAAGATCGCCAAGCTGCGCCGCGAGCTCAAGGCGATGAAGGGCACCCGCGACAACAAGCGCCAGGAGCGCCAGCGCAACCAGATCCCGTCGGTCGCCATCGCGGGCTACACCAACGCCGGCAAGTCGTCGCTGCTCAACCGGCTCACCGGCGCCGGGGTGCTGGTGGAGGACTCGCTGTTCGCGACCCTCGACCCCACGGTCCGTCGTACGACGACCTCGGACGGCCGCGTCTACACGATGAGCGACACGGTCGGCTTCGTCCGGCACCTGCCCCACCAGCTGATCGAGGCCTTCCGCTCGACGTTGGAGGAGGTGGCCGACTCCGACCTGATCCTTCACGTCGTCGACGGCGCCCACCCCGACCCCGAGGGCCAGCTGGCGGCGGTGCGCGAGGTGCTGGTCGAGATCGGCGCCGAGCAGGTGCCCGAGCTGGTCGTCATCAACAAGGCCGACGCCGCCGACCCGCTGGTCATCGCGCGGATCCAGCAGCGCGAGCCCCACTCGATCGTCGTCAGCGCCCGCACCGGCGAGGGCATCGCCGAGGCGCTCGCGACCATCGAGGGCGAGCTGCCTCGCCCGGGCGTGGAGTTCCACGCGCTGCTGCCCTACGAGCGTGGAGACCTGGTCAACCGGATCCACCAGGAGGGCGAGATCGCCACCCTGGAGCACACCGGGGACGGCACGCTCGTGCGCGGCCGGGCCAACGACGACCTCGCAGGAGAGCTCGCGGCCTACGCCGCGGACGCCGTTCGATAACGGTTCGGCAACCTGGTCGCGGCCCGGTCGGGTCGTGCCGCACACTCTCCTGGTGATCCATCGGGGGGAGACCGGTATGCGAGCGCGCCTGCTGGCTGCAGCAGTCGCGCTGTTCGTCGCTGCCTCCGTGCTGACCCTCTGGCTCTCCGACGCCAGCAGTGCCGACGTCGACCGCTGTGCCCTCTTCGAACGGGTCGCCGCGGCCCGGTCGGCTGCCGACTCCCGCTCCGGTCCTGACTCAGACTCGCGGGCGCGGGCGCGGGGGCCGGCGAGCGCGTGGTCGTGATCGGCGACTCCTACTCCGTGGGGCTCGGCCTGACCCGCGCGGCCGAGTCCTGGCCGTCGCGCCTGCCCGGCCGGGTGCACGTCTCGGGCTTCTCCGGCTCCGGCTTCAGCGACCGGGCCAGCGGCTGCGGGGGCGTGTCGTTCGCCGACCGCGCGGCCCGGGCCGTCAGCGGCGGCGCCGACCTGGTGGTCGTCGAGGGCGGGCTCAACGACCACGACCGCACCGACGCCGAGGTCCGCGCCGGCTTCGAGCGCCTGATGCTCGCGCTCGGCGACCTTCCGGTCCTCGTCGTCGGCCCGGCCGACGCCCCCGCCCGCTCGTTCGCGGTGCCCCGCCTCGACGACCTCCTGGCCGGGCTCGCCGAGCAGCACGGCGCGGCGTACCTCTCGATGCGCACGCACGACCTCACCTACCTCGACGACCGGCTCCACCTGACGCCTCGCGGGCACGACGCGTTCGGCGACGCTGTCGCTGCGTGGGTGGTGGGGCGCGGCTGAGGTCGCCGGTGGGGCGCGCAAGGTGCCGCTTCATCAAGGTATGCAGGCCAACCGCCACCTCCCACGGTGTGCACGACGTGGGAGGTGGCGTGTCGTCATGGGGAGTTCCCAGGACGCGCCGGTTGACCAAGGGGAGTGGCGGCTCGTCGACATACCTTGATGAAGCGGCCAGATCCGCCGCGCGCCCCGCCCTAGCTCGAGAACGCCGCGTCGAAGGCGGCAGCGGGCGGGTCGAAGTCGAAGCGCTTGAGGAACGCGAGCGCCTCGGGTGCTCCGTGCAGGCGGTCCATGCCGGCGTCCTCCCACTCGACCGAGACGGGGCCGTCGTAGCCGATGGCGGCCAGCGCGCGGAACGAGTCCTCCCAGGGCACCTCGCCGCGGCCGGTGGACACGAAGTCCCAGCCGCGACGCGGGTCGCCCCAGGGCAGGTGCGAGGAGAGCCGGCCGTTGCGGCCGCCGCCGACGCGCAGGCGGGTGTCCTTGCAGTCGACGTGGTAGATCCGGTCGGCGAAGTCGGAGATGAACGCGACCGGGTCGAGGTCCTGCCACAGCATGTGGCTGGGGTCCCAGTTGAGGCCGAAGGCCGGACGGTGGTCGATCGCCTCGAGGGTGCGCACCGTCGACCAGTAGTCGTAGGCGATCTCGGAGGGGTGGACCTCGTGCGCGAAGCGAACGCCGCACTCGTCGAAGACGTCGAGGATCGGGTTCCACCGGTCGGCGAAGTCCTGGTAGCCGGCCTCGATCCGTGCCTCCGACACCGGTGGGAACATCGCGACGTAGGGCCAGATCGAGGAGCCGGTGAAGCCGACCACGGTGGAGACGCCGAGCCGTTGGGCCAGCCGGGCGGTGCACTTCATCTCCTCCGCGGCGCGCGTGCGGACGCCCTCCGGGGACCCGTCGCCCCACACCTGCGGACGCACGATGGCCTGGTGCCTCTCATCGATCGGGTCGTCGCAGACGGCCTGGCCGGTGAGGTGGTTGGAGATCGCCCACAGCCCGAGGCCGTGCCGCCGCAAGATCTCCAGGCGCCCCTCGACGTAGTCGTCGTCGTCCCAGCGCCAGGCGTCGAGGTGCTCGCCGGACACCGCGACCTCGAGGCCGTCGTAGCCCCAACCGGCAGCCAGCTCGGCGACCTCCTCGAGCGTGAGGTCGGCCCACTGGCCGGTGAAGAGGGTGAAGCGCTTGCCCATCGGTCCTCCTGAGGTCGGGTCAGATCGTCACACGCCGCGCGCGGCGCTCACACGTCGATGCAGCGGCCGGCGCTCGCGTCGCTGCGCTCGATCGCGGCCAGCACCCGCTGCACGGCCAGTCCGTCGGCGAACGACGGCGCAGGGTCGACGCCCTGCGCGATCGCGGTGAGCAGGTCGGCTGCCTGCGAGGTGAAGGTGTGGTCCCAGCCGAGCACGTGGCCCGGGGGCCACCAGGCGTCGAGGTAGGGGTGGTCCTCCTCGGTCACCAGCACCCGTCGTACGCCGTGCCCTCCCTCGTCGAGCCCGAGCTCGTTGAGCCGCTCGAGGTCGAAGGACAGCGACCCGTCGGAGCCGAAGACCTCGAGGGTCAGGCCGTTCTTGCGGCTGGTCGCCATCCGGCTGACCTCGACGCTGGCCACGACGCCGGAGGCGGTCTCGAGGGTCGCCCAGGCGGCGTCGTCGACGGTGACCGGCTCGGGTCCGGAGTGGCCGGGACGCGCGTCGACGAAGGTGCGCAGGTGACCGCGGGCGGTGACGACCGGCTCGGCGAGCAGGTGGTGCAGCTGGTCGACGACGTGGGAGCCGAGGTCACCGAGCACGCCGGAGCCGGCCGACTCCCGCCGCAGCCGCCAGGTCATGGGCGCGGCCTCATCGACCAGCCAGTCCTGCAGGTAGGCGGCGCGGACGTGGCGCACCTGCCCGATCCGCCCCTCGGCGATGACCTGGCGCGCGAGCGCGAGCGCGGGCACACGGCGGTAGTTGAAGCCGATCATCGACCTGCCGGGCGACGCCGCTGCGGCCGCCACCATGGCTTCCGACTCGGCCACGGTGTTGGCCAGCGGCTTCTCCACCAGCACGTGCTTGCCGGCGCGCAGGGCGGCGAGCGCGATGTCGGCGTGGAGGTGACCGGGGGTGCAGATGTCGACGATGTCGACGTCGTCGCGGGCGACCACGGACTGCCAGTCGGTCGCGGACTCGGCCCAGCCGTAGCGGTCGGCCGCGGTCTTCACCGCTGCCGGGTCACGCCCGACGATGACCTGCTGACGCACGCGCGGCGTCCCGGGGTAGAAGGCGCCGACGTTGCGCCACGCGTTGGAGTGGGCCTTGCCCATGAAGGAGTAGCCGATGACGGCGACCCCCAGCGGGCGGGAGGGCTCAGAGGTGGGGGGCATGGGTGTCTCCGTCCAGGGAGCGCAGGAACGCGAGTCCGTCGCGGGCCAGGTCGTCCGGCGAGGCCGCGAGCGGCCGCCAGATCGAGGCTGCCACCGCGATGGAGGCGTTGTCGGGGGTGAAGCTCTCGATGTTGAGCGGGCCGTCGTAGCCGACCGCGTCCAGCGCGGCGACCACGGAGCGCCAGTCGGTCTGGTCGCCACCGGGGGCGCCGCGGTCGCTGCCGCAGACCTGCACGTGCACGAGGTGCTCACCGGCCAGCTCGATGGCGGCGGCGCTGGAGCGCTCCTCGATGTTGAGGTGGTAGGTGTCGAGCGCGAGACCGACGCCGAGTCCCAGCAGGTCGCCGAGCCCGGTCAGGGCCTGGTCGACGGTGTTGACCAGGGACGTCTCGTAGCGGTTCAGCGGCTCGATCCCGATCGCCACCCCGGCCTGTGCGGCGTGGTCCGCGACGGGCGCCAGGGCCTCGCGCCACTCGGCGTAGGTCGCCGTGCGCTCCTCGGGCGTCATCCGCCACACCCGACCCGTCTGCGCGTAGAACGGCCCGCACACGCTGCTCGCGCCGATCGCGGCCGCGAGGTCGACGACCGAGCGCAGGTAGTCCTGCGTGCGTGCCACGGTGTCGGGATCGGTCGCGACCAGGTCGCGACCGGGCGCCATCGCCCCCACGACGTAGGGCGTGAGTCCGGCGTCGCGCACCGCGGCGGCGGTGCGTGCCGGGTCGAGGTCGCCGACGCGCTCGAGCGGGAGCTCGACGGCGTCGAAGCCCAGCGTGGCGATGCGGGCGAGCAGGTCGGGCAGCACCGCGTCGGTCAGCGGTGAGGTCCAGACCCAGGTGTTGATGCCGATGGCGCGCACGGGGTCCGCCTTCCGGGCAGGTGGTCGGGCAGGTGGTGGGGCAGGGGAGGAGTGGGGCGGCGCGACCGGCCGACGGCGAGGAGGCCGCCGGCCGGTCGCGCCGGGCGGGGTGACTAGCGGTTCATCCAGGCGTCGGGGAAGCCGGGCAGGTCCTCGCCGCCGAACTTGGCGTAGTGACCGTCGGGCATGCCCTCGTTGGCGGCCAGGAAGTCGGCGCGCTCGTCCTCGGTGATCGGCGTCTGCGGGAGCACCCACTCCTGGGGCACCTCGGTGCCGGCGGCGATCATCTCCACGGCCAGGAGCGGGGTGCGCCACTGGAAGTTGGAGTAGACCGGGGCGAGCCCGGTCAGGCCGGTCTCCTCCCACTTGCGCAGGAAGCTCATCTCGTCCTCGCCGGTCATCACGGGCAGGTCGACGCCGGCGTCCTCGAAGGCCTCGATGGCGGCGACGGCGCCGTCGCCGGCGTCCATCCAGATGCCGGCCACGTCACCCTGGACGAGCTCGTCGGAGATGATCTTCTTGATCTCGGTCGGGTCGGCGCCGGTGAAGTAGTCGGTCGCCTCGATCCCGTTCTCCTCGAAGATCTTCTCGGCGGCGGCCCACCGCGTCTCGAGCACGTCGACGCCGGGCAGGATCCGCAGCGCGACGACCTTGTCGCCCTCCTCGAGGTTGTCGGCGAGGAACGTCGCGGTGTCGATGCCCCAGGCGTAGCCACCGATCGGGTGGATGAACGTGGTGTAGCAGTCGGTCTCGACGCCGCGGTCGAACACGATGACGGGCTTGCCGGTCGCGCACGCCCGCTCGACGGCCGGCGTCATCGCGGCCGTGGAGTTGGGCGAGATGATGAACATGTCGCAGTTGCCCTCGGCGATGAAGTAGTCGATGTCGGCGATCTGCGTGTTGTCGTCGTCCTGGGCGTCGCGGGTCTCCATGGCCGAGATGACTTTCGCGTCCACGAGGGCCTTCAGCTGCTGGGTCATCGTGATGAAGCCCGTCTGGCGCCAGGGGTTGGAGATCGACGCGTTGGCGAAGCAGACCTTCTGCGACTCCTGGGTCGCGTACTTCGAGGTGTCGGTCATGGCGCCGTCGATGTATTGCAGCCACGGGGTCGCCGGGTCGCCCTCGAAGGTCGCCGAGCGCTGGGCGTCCTGCTCGTCGTAGTCGGCCTGCACGAACCACTCGGCGCTGTCGGTGTCGGCCTCCGGCACCGAGCCGGACGAGGCGCCGGCGTCGGCCTCGGGCGCAGCCGGGTCGTCGAGCGACTCGTCGGTGCTGCAGGCGGCGAGCACGAGCAGCGCAGCGGCGGAGGCCACGGTGCTTCTCAAGAGTCGGGTACGGCGCATCAGTTGTCTCCTGTGTTCGTGCCCGGGACGGGCGGGGTTGGGTGGTTCCGAGTGCGGGTGGGACGCCGGCCGGCCGTCCAGGCGCGGGCCGCGACGGCCACGGCGGCGATGATGATCAGGCCCTGGACGGTGTCGCGCCACGTGGACTCGACCCCGAGGACGGTGAGCAGCGTGAAGAGCAGCTCGAGGGCGATGGCGCCGGCCGCGGCGGAGAGCACCCAGCCGCGCCCGCCACCGAGCAGGACGCCGCCGAGCACGACCGCGGTGATCGCGGTGAACTCGTAGCCCTGACCGACCGAGGGGTGCACCCCGGCGTAGCCGACCAGGAGGATCCCCGCGACGGAGGCCGCGAGCGAGGAGATCATGAAAGCCCGGGTCTTGAGCCACCACAGCGAGCTGCCGGAGAGCTGGGCGGATGCGGGGTTGTCGCCGGCCGCGACCAGGTTGCGACCGAAGGGGCGCCGCATCAGCCAGGACGCCGCGACGCACACCACGACCAGGATGATCAGCGGGTAGGGGATGACGTCGACGACCGGGACGTTCTCGATGCCGCCGCGACCGACCTGGCGGAACTCGTCAGCCGGGTTGCCGGTCGCGGCGCCGCCGGTCACGTAGGACACCAGCCCGCCCAGGGCCAGCATCGTGCCGAGGGTGACGATGAAGCTCGGCACCCGGAGCAGCGTGGTGAGGGCGCCGTTGGCGAAGCCGATGGCCGCACCGATCGCCAGCATCAGCAGGGTGACGGGCAGGATCCGACCGGGGTCGTCGCCGATCAGGTTGCCGGCGAGCACCACCTGGGTCGCGATGACGGCACCCATGGAGAGGTCGAACTCGCCGGAGACGATCACGTGGTACTGGCCGATGGCGGCGATCGCGATCGGCGCGGTGCGACCCAGGAAGCGGATGATCACGCCGGGGTCGCCGAAGTTGGGGTTGGCCAGGATGGTGCCGACCAGCAGCAGCCCGGCGAGCACGAACACCGCTCCGCCCGGTGTCGCCAGGGCCGCCGCGGCCCGCCCGCCGGGGCCGTGCTGGTGGGCCGGCAGGGGTGCGGTCCTGGGAGCCAGGGTCGGGGCGGTCATCGGGTCTCCTGCAGCACGGCGCCGAGGCCGGTGGGTCGGTCGAAGCGGGCCGGGCGGCGATCGAGCTCGCGTCGGGCATAGACGGCGACGGCGACGATGATGACCAGGCCGCGGATCACGTCCTTGAGGAACGGGTTGACCTGCATCACGCCCATCACGTTGTCGAGGACCGCGAAGATCGCGACGCCCGCGAGCGTGCCGACGACGTTGCCCTTGCCGCCCGCGAGCAGGGTGCCTCCGAGGACGACGGCGGCGATCGACATCAGGTCGTAGTCGCCCTGGCTGCCGATGGTCGGGCTGCCCACGCTGAGCCGGGCGAGCAGCAGCAGGCCGGCCATGGCGGCCAGCACCGAGCAGAGGACGTGCGCGGCGACGACGGGGACCGACGTACGGATCCCGGAGAGGCGGGCGACCTCGGGGTTGCCGCCGACGGCGTAGATCTGGTGGCCCAGGCGCGTACGCCGCAGCATCAGGATGACGAGCAGCGCGCAGCCCAGCATGATCAGCGTCGAGAGCGGCACCGGGCCGACCTGCGTGGCACCGAGCAACCGGAAGGACCGGGGCGCGGAGCCGTGGCTGCCCTGGTAGTTGGTGCCGAGGTAGCCGCTGATGACCAGGCCCATGCCGAGCGTGGCGATGAAGCCGTGGACCTTGAGGAAGCTGACGACCAGTCCGTTGACCAGCCCGACCAGGGCGGCGACGCCGAGCGCGAGCAGGACGGCCGGCACGACGTTGGCCGGGTCGCCGGCCATGTGTCCCGCGGCCAGGACGCTGGTGAGGCTGACGACGAAGGGGACCGAGAGGTCCAGGCTGCCGATCAGGATCACCAGCGTCTGCCCGATGGCGATGAAGCCGAGGATGCTGGTGCCGGTGAGCACCGCGGAGATGTTGCCGCTGCTGAGGAAGTTGCGGCCCTCCAGGGCGGTCAGCACCGTGCCGAGCACCAGGCTCAGGGCCAGGACGACCAGCACGATGCCGGTCGAGGTCAGTCGCTCGAGGTGCAGGCGGGCGCTCATCGGAGAACCTCCTGGGTGTGGGCCGGGGCCTGGGTCTGGGCCTGGGAGGGAGCGGCGGTGACGCCGGTCGCGACCTGCAGGACCGCCTCCTCGGTGGAGCCTGCGGGCAGCTCGCCGGCGAGCCGCCCGTCGCGCATGACGAGGATCCGGTCGGACATCCCGATGACCTCGGGCAGCTCGCTGGAGACCATCAGGACCGCGACCCCGGCCGCTGCGAGGGTGCGCATCAGCTCGTAGATCGAGTGCTTGGCGCCGACGTCGATGCCGCGGGTGGGCTCGTCCATCAGCACGACGCGGGGCTCGGTGCCCAGCCACCGGGCCAGCACGACCTTCTGCTGGTTGCCGCCGGAGAGGAACTGGACCTCCTGGTCCAGCGCCCGAGCGGAGAGCTGCAGGTTGGACAGCAGCCCGGGCACGTCACGACGGGCCTGCGGCGTACGACGGGGGAAGACCGCGCGCACGACGCCGAGCGCGTTGTCCAGGATCGTCTGGTTGAGCGCCAGGCCGGTCGCCTTGCGGTCCTCGGTGATCAGCGCGAGACCGGCCCGGATCGCGGCCCGGGGGGAGCGGGGGTGGGTCTCGTGGCCCTCGAGCAGCATCGTGCCGCGGGTGAAGGGCCGCACCCCGAAGATCGCCTCGAGCAGCTCGGTGCGGCCCGAGCCCTGCAGTCCCGAGATGCCCACGATCTCGCCGGCGCGCAGGGTCAGGTCGATCGCGTCGACGTAGCCGTTGCCGGCAGCGCGCAGCTCGAGGGCGGGCGGGCCGACCTCCGTGCCCGCGATCGGGTCGGGGAAGAAGGAGGCGAAGGAGCGCCCGACCATCAGCCGCACGAGCTCCGCGTCGTCCAGGGCGTCGACAGGATGGGTGGCGACCTGGACGCCGTCCTTGAGGACGGTGATGGTGTCGCAGAGCTCGAAGATCTCCTTGAGCCGGTGGGAGACGTAGAGGATCGCGACACCACGGGCGGTGAGGCGACCGATGATGGCGTAGAGGAGCTCCACCTCGTGCTCGGCCAGCGCCGCGGTCGGCTCGTCCATCGAGATGATCCGCGCGTCGTGGCTCACGGCCTTGGCGATCTCGACGACCTGCTGCTCCGCGACCGACAGCGAGCGCACCCGCTGTCCGGCGCGCAGCCCGGTCACGCCGAGCCCGGCGAGGAGCTCGTCGGTGTCGCGCAGCATCTGGGCGGTGTCGACCAGTCCGCGACGGCGGGGCTCGCGCCCGAGGTAGATGTTCTCCGCGACCGAGCGCTCCGGCAGCAGGTTGAACTCCTGGAAGACCGTCGACAGGCCGGCCTGCTGCGCCTGGACCGGGTGGCTGAACGACACCGCGTGGCCGTCGATCTCGAACGAGCCCTGGTCGGCCTGGTGCACCCCGGCGAGGATCTTCATCAGCGTCGACTTGCCGGCGCCGTTCTCCCCGACCAGGCCGAGCACCTGCCCCGCGCGCAGCTCGAGGTCGACGTCGGTGAGGACCGTGTGGCCCACGAAGCTCTTCGTCAGGCCGCGGGCGCGCAGGACGACCGGGGCTTCGACGGAGTCGGGCTGTTCGGTCACGGCACGACTGTGGCACGCGTCACGCACTTTTGTCGAGAGGTCGGCAGAAGTTCATTGCTGGACGTCCAGAACTCTCCCTGCCACACTTCCTGCGTGCGCACCAGCGATGTCTTCGACCTCCTGCGCGACGGTCAGCCCCGGACCCGGGCCCAGCTCGCCGATGCCTCCGGCCTCGCGCGCTCGACGATCGCGGCCCGGATCGACCTCCTCATGCGGATGGGGCTGGTCGCGCCCTACGGCGGCGGCGTGTCGACCGGCGGGCGCCCCCCGTCGCTGCTCGCGCTCAACCCCAGCGCGTGGGTCGTCGCGGGCGTCGACATCGGTGCCACCCACGCCACGGCCGCGCTCGCCGACCTGGCCGGGACCATCCTCGCGGAGCGCCGCGCCGACCTCGATGTCTCGACCGGGCCCGAGCACGTGCTCGGCTGGGTGGAGACCGTCATCGCCGAGCTGCTGGCCGAGCTGCTGGTCGACCAGGATCGCCCGGTCAGCTCGCTCGCCGCGATCGGGATCGGCCTGCCCGGCCCCGTGGAGCACTCGAGCGGCCGCGCGATCAACCCGCCGATCATGCCCGGCTGGGACCGCTACGACGTGCCCGCGCACGTGCAGCGCGCCTTCGCCGTACCGGTGCTCATCGACAACGACGTCAACATCATGGCGCTCGGCGAGCAGCACGCCCACCTGCCCGACGTCGACGACCTCGTCTTCATCAAGGTGAGCACCGGCATCGGCGCCGGCCTGATCTCCGGCGGCCGGCTGCAGCGCGGTGCCCAGGGCACCGCGGGCGACCTCGGGCACGTGCGGGTCTCGCGCGCCGCCGACGTCAGCTGTCGTTGCGGCAACGTCGGCTGCCTCGAGGCCGTGGCCGCCGGCCCGGCGATCGCCGCCGGCCTCCGCGCGGCAGGGGTCGAGGCTGCTGAGGGCACCGGGGGAGTCGTGGCGCTCGTCCGCGGCGGCGACGCACGCGCCGTCCAGGCGGTGCGGCAGGCCGGCCGCGACCTCGGCGAGGTCGTCGCGATGCTCGTCAACGTCATCAACCCGTCGGTGATCGTGGTCGGAGGATCGCTCGCCGACGCGGGTGAGAGCCTCCTCGCCGGCATCCGCGAGGTCGTCTACCAACGCTCCCCGCCGCTGGCCACCGAGCACCTGCGCATCGTCACCGCCCAGGCCGGTGAGCGCGCCGGCGTCCTCGGCGCCGCCGCCCTCGCCATCGGGCACGTGCTCTCGCCCGGCTACATCGACGCCCGGAGCCTGGCACTGGTGTAGGTCGGGCGTGCGGCCCGTGCGGCCGCCTCTACCGCACCCCGCCCAGGACGCGCAGGTCCGCGAGGATCTCCGCGAGCCTGACGACGAGCGACAGGTGTCCCTCGTCGTCGACGAGGTGGGGTACGGCGCCGGGCACGTGCGCCGCGAGCCACTCACCGTGGGCGAAGGGCACCATCGCGTCCTGACGGCCCTGCCAGACCGCGACCGGCACGTCGATGTCGGCCGGGTCGAAGCCCCACGGGGCGACGGCGGCGAGGCCGTCGTCGCGGGCGCCGACCACGCCCTGCGCGGCTGCGCGCTGCAGGCTCGCGGCGAGGTACGACGCGTAGTGGTGGTCGAGCGCGGCCGCGTCCACGGGGGTGAGCAGCCCACCCAGGGACTCGACCAGGTCCTCGGCGCTGACCTGCATGACGGGGAGGAAGTCCGCGACCAGGAAGTCGGCGTAGGCCTGGGCGCCCTGCTGCGCCGCGGCGTACTCCGCCACGTTCTCGGCCGCCATCCCGGCGGACCAGTCGAGTCCCGCGGCATCGTGGGGCGCCACCCCGGCGAGGGTGGTCGCGGCCCGGCAGCGCCGGGGCAGCAGGGCGGCGCAGGCCAGCGCTCTCGGTCCACCGCCCGACCAGCCCAGCGTGACGAAGTCCGTCACACCGAGGTGGTCGAGGACCGTCACGCTGTCGGCCACGTCGTCGACCATCCGGGGAGCGCCCTGCTCGGCGCTGCGGGGCGAGGATCCGCCATAGCCGGGTCGCGAGTAGGTGATCATCGCCAACCCCTGCTCGCGCGCGGCCCGGTCGAACGGCTCGAAGGCCACGGCGGCACTGGGCGAGCCGCCGTGGAAGAGCCAGGGGAAACCGTCCGGGTCGCCACCGGTCAGCACCTCCAGCGTGCGTCCGTCGGGCGTGGTGACGTCGTGGAAGCTCATGGCAACCGACGCTAGCCGCGCGCAGGGGTCCACAGGAAGGTCCCACGGGGTGAGGAGGCGTCGGTCGCCGCGGCTAGGGTTCTCGGGTGCCCGACGTCCCTGCCCCTGACCGTGCCCCGGGCGTGAGCGAGGCCGACGGCGCCCAGAGCACGGAGAGCACGGAGAGCACGGGGAGCGGCGTACGCCGGGTGCTCGCCGCTGCCGTGGAGGCGCTCGGCGGGCAGCAGCGCGACGGCCAGGTGGCGATGGCCGAGGCGGTCGCCTCGGCGATGGACGACGAGCGGCACCTGCTCGTCCAGGCCGGGACCGGCACCGGCAAGTCGCTGGCCTACCTGGTGCCCAGCCTGATGCACCGCAAGCGCGTCGTGGTCGCGACGGCGACCCTGGCGCTGCAGCACCAGCTGGTCGAGCGGGACATCCCGCGGCTGGTCGAGGCGCTCGAGGACACCCCCGGGGTCGACACGTCCTATGCCGTGCTCAAGGGCCGCTCCAACTACGCGTGCCTGCACCGCGTCCGCGAGGGTGCGCCCGACGACCAGGGCGTGCTGGTCGAGCTGCCCGCGGGCTCGATGGGCAAGAAGGTCCTCGAGCTGCGCGGCTGGGCGGAGAAGCAGGCCGAGGAGAGCGGCAGCGGCGAGCGTGACGCCGCCCCCCGCCACACCGACAAGGAGTGGCGCCAGGTCAGCGTCGGCCACCGCGACTGCCTGGGCGCGAGCAAGTGCCCCTTCGGGCAGGAGTGCTTCGTGGAGGTGGCGCGCGAGAAGGCGCACCGCTCCCACCTGATCATCACCAACCACTCGCTGCTCGCGATCGACGCGATCGAGGGGGTGCCGATGATCCCCGACTACGACGTGGTGGTCATCGACGAGGCCCACGAGCTGACCGCGCGGGTCACCCAGGCGGCCACCGACGAGCTGTTCGCCGCCGACGTGGAGCGCGCGGCACGCCGCTCGCAGCGCTACGTCGAGGGCCCGCAGGCCGACGACCTCGCCGACTCCGCGAGCGCCCTGCGCGACGCGCTCGCCGCGGCGAGTCCCGGGCGTTTCGAGCGGGTGCCCGAGGAGATCTCGGACGCCCTCCAGCTCATCCGCGACGCGGCGCGGGCCTGTCTCTCGGCCTATCCCAAGGGTGACTCCGAGGGCGGTGACGGCGACGCCGGCCGCACCCAGGCGCGCGGCTCGGTCCAGGAGGTCTTCGTGACCGCCGAGCGCATGGCGGCGGGCTCCGACGCCGACGTGCTGTGGCTGACCGAGGGCACCGAGCGGATGCCGCCACGGCTCTGCGTCGCCCCGCTGCAGGTGTGGGGGCAGATGCGCGACAAGCTCCTCACCGACAAGACCGTCGTGATGACCTCGGCCACCCTGATGCTCGGCGGCGACTTCTCGTCGCTGGCCAGCAGCGTCGGTCTCAAGCCCAGCGAGCGGGTGCTCGGTGACGGGCCCGTCTCCGGCGACGAGGCCGCGCTGCCCTGGGTCGGCATGGACGTCGGCTCGCCCTTCGACTACGGGCAGCAGGCGATCCTCTACGTCGCCCGACACCTCCCCCCGCCCGGTCGCGACGGTCTCGCGCAGGCGCAGATCGACGAGATCGTCGAGCTCGTCGACGCCGCCGAGGGTCGCACCCTCGGGCTCTTCTCCAGCCGCCGCGCTGCCGACGCGGCCGCGGCAGCGGTCCGTGAGCGGCTGCCCCACCTCACCACCCTGGCCCAGGGTGAGGCCCAGCTCCCCGAGCTCGCCAAGCAGTTCGTCAGCGACCCCCACACCTGCCTCTTCGGCACCCTGAGCCTGTGGCAGGGCCTCGACGTGCCAGGCGAGACCTGCCAGCTGGTCCTGATCGACCGGATCCCCTTCCCCCGCCCCGACGACCCGCTCATGAGCGCGCGCCAGAAGGCCGCAGACAAGGCCGGCGGCAACGGCTTCATGCAGGTCGCCGCCACCCACGCGGCCCTGCTCCTCGCCCAGGGCGCCGGCCGGCTGATCCGCACCACCACCGACCGCGGCGTCGTGGCCGTGCTCGACCCGCGGCTCGCGACCGCACGCTACGGCGGCTTCCTCAAGGCGAGCCTGCCGCCCATGTGGACGACCTCCGACCCCGCCGTCGTACGCAAGGCCCTCAGGCGGCTCGCCGCCGGCTGACCTACAGCCGCGCGGTGCCGTCCCAGCCCCGGCGCGGCGAGCCGACCCCGAAGAACGCCGCGAGCGTGGGGGCGACGTCGACGGTCTTGGCGTGCGCCGACGACGCGCGCCGTGACGGCACCCGCGGGTGGCCGCCGCCGATGAAGAACGGGATGGCCCTGGTGGCGGGGTGTCCGTGGTTGCCGGGGATCGGGTTGTCGGTGACCGGGTCGGGGTCGCTGAAGCGCCAGCCGGCCTTGCAGAAGACCACCACGTCGCCGGCCTCGGGGCCGAGCCGCAGCCACTGGTCCGCGCGACGGGGCGCCGACAGCACGCCCGGGGTGCGCAGGGCGATCTGCCGCATCCGCTTGACCGCCCGGGTGCGCTGCGAGGCCGGACCGGTCCAGTAGAGGAGGTCGGCGCCCCCGTTGGCGGAGATCGCGACCTTGCCGCCCAGGAAGGGGTCGGCGTCCATCGAGGACTGCAGCGAGACGACCCGGTCGGGGCGCGACCAGTCCATCGAGTGGTCGGCGAGCACGATCACGATCGAGTGCTCCCAACGACCGGTCGACTTCAGCATGTCCACGAAGCGGCCGACCAGCAGGTCGGTCTCGATCAGGGCGAGGCGGCGCGCCACGCGCACCGTGGTGCCGGTGACGTCGCTGTGCCCGAGGCGGTCGATGTCGCCGAGGTTGACGAACATCAGGTGCGGGTCGACCTCCTCGACCATCGCCAGGGCCGCGCGCATCGTGAACAGGTCGGGCGCGTGCCCGGACACGGGGATGATCGGCGCCGGCTCCCAGCGGGCGGTCGCGCGGTCGCCGAAGATGCCGTAGAGGTACTCCTTGCTGAGCACCGTGCCGGTCCGGTAGCCCTTGCGGTCGAGCCGCTCGATGACGGTGTCGACCGCGATGTCGGAGGGTCGGTCCATCGTGCGCGTCTCGCCCAGCGTGCGGTCGTAGATCACGTTGGCCGGCACCCCGGTCCGGTCGGGCCGCATCCCGGTCATCATCATCACGTGGTTGGGGATGGTCTCCATGACCGGCATCGAGGAGGCGCGCGGGAAGCGCAGCCCGCCGTTTCGCAGCGCCGCCAGGTTGGGCGTCAGCCCGCTGTCGATCTCGTCGGGGCGACAGCCGTCGACGACCAGCACGTAGGCGCGCTTGCGGTCGCCCGGAGGGGCGGCGGTCGCTGCGGAGGCACCGAGCGCGCCGGCGGCGGTCGAGAGCGCGACGCCCGCGCCCCCCACCTTCAGCAACGTACGACGACCCGCGCGGACCTCCGCCAGGCCGGCGGCGAAGGCCGAGTCCCCCGAGGAGCGGGGCAGCTCACACATCAGCGCACCGTCCCAGCGACCGGGCGGGTGACGCGGGTGACCTTGCCCGTGCCGGTCCTGGTGGCGAAGGACGCGGTGTGCCGCACGCTGGTCTTCCTCTCGGCCCGGTCGCCGATGATGAACCAGTCCATCTGGGCCCGCTTGGCGGTGATGTCGAGGACCGAGAAGCCGTGGTCGTCGAAGTTGAGGTACTTGATGTGCTGGTTGTTGGCCAGGATCACCTGCTCGACCGCCACGCTCGTGGTGCGCGACGGGGTGTTGGTGATGTCCTTGAGGTTGTTGGACGTGACCGACGAGCAGACGAACTCCACGCCGGCGGAGTCGCCGACCACGGGGTCGGCACCCACGTCGAAGGGCAGCTCGCACGCCCAGCCCGAGTGGATGTCGCCGGTGACGAAGAGGGCGTCCTTGACCTGGTGGTCACGGATGTGGGCGAGCACCTCCCGGCGGTCGTCGGTGTAGCCGTCCCACTGGTCGACGTTGTAGGGCAGCCCGTCGTCGGGCAGCAGCCCGGTCACGTCGTTGATCGGCCCCAGGAGGTCCTGCGGCACGGCGGCGAAGGTCACCGGCGCGATCATCACCGGGTTGCCGATGATCTTCCACTGCGCCCGCTCGCGGCTCAGCGACTCCTTGAGCCAGCGCATCTGCCGCCGCCCCAGCAGGGTGCGGTCGGGGTCGCTGACCTCCGCCTCGAGCGCCGGCACGGGCGTGGGCGCGGCGGTGCGCACCTGCTCGTCGCGGTAGGTGCGCAGGTCGAGCATGCTGATCTCGGCCAGCTGGCCGAAGGTGAGTCGGCGGTAGAGGCGCGCGCCGTCACCCAGCGCGGCCGTGGCGTCCATGCGCACCGGCATCCACTCGTCGTACGCACGGTGCGCGCGAGCGCGACGAGCGGCGTAGCCGCCCTCGCCGCCCTTGCCGCGGCCGGGCGTGTGGTTCTCCGCACCGGACTTCCACTGGTCGTTGGTCACCTCGTGGTCGTCCCAGGTGATGATCCAGGGGTACTTCGCGTGCAGGGCCTGCAGGTCGGCGTCGCGCTTGTACTGCGCGTGGCGCTGCCGGTAGTCGGCCAGCGAGACCATCTCGTGGGCCGGCTCGTGCTTGCGGATGTCCACGTCGTCGTTGCCGTAGCCGTACTGGCCGGGGCCGTACTCGTAGAGGTAGTCGCCGAGGTGGAGCACGGCGTGCAGGTCGTCGCGCTGGGCCAGCCCGCGGTAGGCGGTGAACCAGCCGGCCTGCAGGTTGGCGCAGGACACCACGCCCAGGCGCAGGTGGCCCGGGGTGGAGCGGGCGGCCGGGGCGGTGCGCATCCGGCCGATGCGGCTCCTGGAGCCCTGGAACTGGAAGCGGTAGAAGTACCACGTGGCGGGCTTCAGGCCCCCCACGTCGAGCTTGACCGTGTGGTCGCGGCTGGCGCCGGTCGCGAAGGTCCCGCGGCGCACGACCGACCGGAAGGCCCGGTCCTTCGCGACCTCCCAGGTGACCTCGACCCGCGGACCCTTGCCCGACCCGGGCGTGCTGGCCGGGGTCGGGGTGACCCGGGTCCAGATCACGACCCGGTGCGGCTCGGGGTCGCCCGAGGCCACGCCGTGAAGGAAGTGGTGGGACTTGCGCGAGGTCGACCCGGCATCGGCGGGGGTGCTCGCCACCAGGGCGGCGGCGCCGGCCCCGGCGGCGGTGCCTCCGGCCAGGACGGTACGACGGCGGAGGGGACTGCGCAGGGTGCTCACGACAGTAGTCAACGCCCCGAGGACCGCGAGGTCATGCGTTCGCGCAGATCAGCACCCAGCGTTCATCGGCTCGTCACCGGAAGGAGCGCACGGTGAACCGCTGGACCAGGCCGTCGTCGCGCGAGACGCCGCGACACGAGTAGCGCCCGCGGGTGGAGCAGTTGAAGCGCCCGCTGGCGTTGACCAGCGTGACCTCGACGAACTTCACCGTGGCCTGGGAGAACGGCACGACCTTGGTCGCGTTGCCGTCCTTGCGCAGCTTGATGACGTTGCGGCGCACCTCGCCGGACTTGGTGTAGACCGTGACGATCGCCGACGAGCCCCGGTAGGTGGGGGCCAGGTCGAGCCCGACCCGCAGCTTGTGGGCGCGGTGGCGCAGGGCACCGCCCGGGGTCAGCCGGTAGGACGCGGCGGTGAGGTGCGAGAGCCGGATCTGCTGGCGCAGCTGGCGTCGGCCCAGGGTGTAGGAGTTGGCCAGCCGCGACTTGGGGTAGGAGTTGGCCTCTCCCTCCTCATAGGTGCGCGCGGGGCGACGGTTGCCCTCGGCGAACGCGGTGAACATCTTGACCGCCGTGGTCTTCCTGCTGCGCAGCTCGTTGGCGACCGCCTGCCAGGAGTAGTTGTCCGGCGCGCCCGGGCTGCCGTCTGCTCGTCGCCAGATGTCGCGCACCAGCGTCGGCATGGCGCCGGTCTCGGCCGGGAAGCGCTCGGTGAGGTAGCGGAAGAAGACCCAGGCGCCGTAGAAGAACTGGCCGTCCGAGGTGTCCAGGGGCGTCCGGGGACGACCCAGCGGGCTCTGGGAGAGGTACTGGACGTTGTCGTTGACGTGGTCGTAGAGCTCGTCCTCGGCCCACGTGGCGGTGGCTTCGAGCAGCCAGCTGTCCTCGGTCCAGTCGTAGGCGAACTGGATCGCGTGGAAGTACTCGTGGGCCGCGGTGACCTGGAGGTTCTCCAGGGGGGTGTGCTGCGTGAACTCCTCGGCCCGGTAGTCGTTGTCGAGCACGCAGTAGGACGAGCGCGCCCAGGGGGTCCTCGGCTCGCCGGGGACCGGCGAGTCGACCCCGCAGTAGCCGTAGAGGCCGATGTCGCCGATGTTGGCGAGGTAGACGTCGAACAGGTTGCTCCGGCCGCCCCGGGTGCCGTCGTCCTTGGGCTGGCGGTAGCCGGCGGCGCCGTAGGTGCCGCGCACCGAGGTGAGCGTGGCGAGCACCGTCTCGACGTAGTCGGGGATGCCGTTGGCCGGGCTGGTGTCCCTCAGGGACGGCGCGTCGCGCGAGGTGCGCACGTAGTGCACGCAGATCACCGAGGAGCACACCGGCGTCGCCTCGGGCACGGAGTAGCCGTTGCCGTCGGGGTCGCTGCTGCCGTCGGTCGGCCGGGCGAGGAGGCCCTCGGCCGCATCGCGGTCGGTGCCGCTCAGCTCGTCCTTCAGCAGCGCCAGCTGGCGCAGCGCCAGGGTGGCATCACCCGTGCCTGCCACCTCGTCGCCGCTCGTGGCGCCCGTGCCGCTCGTGGCGCGCTCGTGGCGCGCGCGGCCACGTCGGGGACGGCGTCGCCGGACAGCACGTCCTGGGCCGCGGTGAGGGCCTGGCGCGCGTCGGTGCCGGACGACGCGACCGGGGCGAGCGGTGCCCCTGGAGCCTCAGCCTGCGCGGTCGGGCTCGCGAGCAGCGCGCCCAGCACGGCCAGGACGGCGACGCCCACGACGAGCAGCGGCGTACGACGGGTGGGATGAGGTGACACGGGGGCTCCGAGCGCGAGGCGGTGGTGGTGTGCGTCCGCACGACAGTACAGCCGGGCGGGGACATCGCCCCTTACCCGGCTGCACCAGTCATCGCGGGCTCGGGCCCGCCGCGCTCACATCCGGCGCAGGACCGCGGTGACCTTGCCGAGGATGGTCGCGTGGGTGCCGTCGATCGGCTCGAAGGCCGGGTTGTGGGGGAGCAGCCAGACCTCGCCGTCCTTCTTCTGGAAGGTCTTGACCGTGGCCTCCCCGTCGATCATCGCGGCCACGATCTCGCCGTTGTTGGCGGTCGGCTGCTGGCGGATCACGACGTAGTCGCCGTGGCAGATCGCCGCGTCGACCATCGAGTCACCGGCGACCTCGAGCATGAAGAGCGTGCCGTCGCCGACGAGCTGTTGGGGCAGGGCGTAGATGTCCTCGACGCGCTCCTCGGCCAGGATCGGGCCACCGGCCGCGATGCGTCCGACCATGGGGACGTAGGTCGCCGCGGGGTGCGCGTCGCCGGCACCGGTGGGGTCGTAGGTCGAGTCGTCGGCGCTGCTCATCGACCGGCGGGCCGCCAGGACCTCGGGCAGGAACACCTCGAGGGCCCGGGGACGGTTGGGGTCGCGCTTGAGGAAGCCCTTCTCCTCGAGCGACTTCAGCTGGTGGGCGACGCTCGAGGAGCTGGTGAGGCCGACCGCGTCGCCGATCTCGCGCATGCTGGGCGGATAGCCCCGCATCTCGATGCTGTCCTTGATGTGCGCGAGCACGCGCAGCTGGCGGGGGGTGAGCCCTGAGGCGTCGGGGGGTCCGTCGGGGAGCTCGCTGACAGTCTTCTTGGCCATGGGCTGACTGTCCCACCTTCACCTGAGGTTTTCAAACACCTGTTCGAAGGTCGGCGTGTCGTGGTGAGGTCGCCGAGAGTTCGAACGAATGTTCGGCTGGGGTCTTGCGTTGTTCGAACACCTGCTCTAGCCTCGATCACGTGTTCGATCGAATGCCTGATCGAGTGGTCCTTCGCAGCAGTCGGGCAGCAGCTCTCCCGGTCACTGTCGGTGGCCCCGGTTAGACATCTCCTCAGCACCGCAACACCTCACGAACCAAGGCTGACCGCCACTTCCCCAGGAGGTCCCAGATGAGCACGATGACCCTGCACCCGATCACCACCGACCTGCGCCCCGCCCCGAGCCGGACTGCGGCCCGGACGCCGGAGCCGGCGCTGCGGCTGACCCGCCGCGGTCGCCTGGTGGTCTTCCTCGGCGCGTTGCTCGTGGTCCTCGCCGTCGGCTTCGCGCTGGCCTCCGGCTCGGTGGCCACCGAGCGCCCTGGCACCCCCGAGCCCACCCGCGTCGTGATGGTCGGCCCCGGTGACACCCTGTGGGACCTCGCCTCCGACCTCGCCGACGGCGGCGACGTGCGCTCGATGATGGCTCACATCACCCGCCTCAACGCCCTCGACTCGGGCATGGTCGTCGTCGGCCAGGAGCTGCGCGTCCCCACCCGCTGACATCACGACACAGACTTCGCCAGCCGACTCGACCCCGGCTGGTGAGCCGGGGAAGACAAGGGGCGAGGCCATCGGCCTCGCCCCTTGCGGCGTCTTGTGAGCGCCTCTCGTGGGGGTGGGCGTACGAAACTGTCGGTTGGAGTACGAAGGTTCATCGTCCAACCGACAGTTTCACCGGCCGGCCGGTGAAACTGTCCCGGCCCAACGACCGCCTCAGCGGCCGCCAAACCCCCACCTCAGCGGGCAGCCCGCCGCCCGCCAGGAGCGCCAGGAGCACCAGAGCACCAGGAGCGCCAGGAGGGAGCGGGGCGGCGAGGTCGTCCTCGACGACCGGCGCATGCGGCGTGGGGGCCTGGGTGATGCCGAGGCGCCGCAGGAGACGGGCGACGAGCAGGAAGCCGAGGAACAGGCAGGCGACGGCGCCGAGGGAGGCGAGGCCGAGGAACGCCCAGGCGCCGGAGTCGCCGCCACGGGCCTCGGAGCCGAAGTCGATGGCGGCGAGGACGAGGTAGCCCCAGGCGACGACGGCGGCGGTCACGCCGAGCGCGAGGGCGAGCAGCGCAGGCTGGAAGCCGGCCTTGGTCTTGCTGCCCTTGCGCGTCCCTGCCCGTTTCCCTTGTGCCACGCCCACATCATCCCCGATCGGCCGAGCGGCTCGGCGCCGGACCCGCGGGGAGGCCGCCGGATCGGCGTGACCAGGGCCTCGTCCGGCGTCCACCGGCACCTCGCCCGGTGCGTGGGCCAGACCTGCTCAGGTCCCTGACCTGCGACTTTGCGGTGGGTGTGACCCAGGTTTCATCAATCTCGTCGACCCACTTGCGCAGCGTCGAAGTCGGGGCGTACGGTTACCACAACATCTAGTACTTACACCGATGTAGTTATCCACATCTAGTTCACAGAGCTGACCCGGATGACTCACAGTTCGCCCGTTGTTATGCACAGTAAGACCCCAGATATCCACAGGTCACCCGCCCCAGGCGGGTGTCATGAGTGCGCCCGTGAGGAGGACCCGTCATGCACTGCCCCTACTGCCGCAACGCTGACACCCGGGTCCTCGACTCCCGGGTCGCCGACGACGGCGGCTCCATCCGCCGGCGCCGCACCTGCAACGCCTGCGCCAAGCGGTTCACGACCGTGGAGCTGATGCAGCTGACCGTGCTCAAGCGCTCCGGCGCCACCGAGCCGTTCGCGCGTGACAAGGCCATCTCCGGTGTCCGCAAGGCCTGCAAGGGTCGCCCGGTCACCGAGGACGAGCTGGCCCACCTCGGCCAGGCCGTGGAGGACGCGCTGCGTCTCTCCGGTGCCGCCGAGATCCCTGCCAACGAGGTCGGGCTCGCCATCCTGGGCCCGCTGCGCCAGCTCGACGAGGTGGCCTACCTCCGCTTCGCGAGCGTCTACCGCGCCTTCGAGTCGGCTGACGACTTCGAGGACGAGATCGCGATCCTGCGCGCCGAGCGGTCCGTCCCGGACTCGCCGGCGGAGCTCACCCACTCAGCCCCCAGCGGCTGACCACAGACCGCCCGGCAGGTAGTGGGGAAGCTGCCTGCCGGGCGTACCAACGTCGAGCGCCCCAGTCCGTGCGCCAGCCCGACCGCCCCTCACGACGAGGCCGGTCGGGGCTGTCGGTGCTCCCAGCAATGATCGACCCACCCCCGAAGTGAAGGCACGAGGAGAGCACATGACCGAGACCGTCAGTGGCACGAGCAGGGGCGCAGGAGACAGCGTCTTCGGCAAGCGCCTGACCATCGAGCGGGTCTTCAGCACCGAGGGTGTCCACCCCTACGACGAGCTCACCTGGGAGCGTCGCGACGTCAACCAGACCAACTGGAAGACCGGTGCGGTCGTCTTCGAGCAGCGCGGGGTCGAGTTCCCCGACTTCTGGTCGGTCAACGCCTCCACGATCGTCACGACCAAGTACTTCCGTGGAGCCGTCGGCACCGAGGTCCGTGAGTGGAGCCTCAAGCAGCTCATCGACCGGGTCGTGAAGACCTACACCAAGGCCGGCAAGGACCACGGCTACTTCGCCACGGTCTCCGACGCCGAGGTCTTCGAGCACGAGCTGACCTGGCTGCTGGTCCACCAGTACTTCTCCTTCAACTCTCCCGTCTGGTTCAACGTCGGCACGCCGTCGCCGCAGCAGGTCTCGGCCTGCTTCATCCTCTCCGTCGACGACTCCATGGACTCGATCCTCAACTGGTACAAGGAAGAGGGCTTCATCTTCAAGGGCGGCTCGGGGGCCGGCCTCAACCTCTCCCGCATCCGCTCCTCCAAGGAGCTCCTCTCCTCCGGCGGCACCGCCTCGGGCCCGGTCTCCTTCATGCGCGGGGCCGACGCCTCCGCCGGCACCATCAAGTCCGGTGGCGCCACACGCCGTGCGGCCAAGATGGTCGTCCTGGACGTCGACCACCCCGACATCGTCGAGTTCGTCGAGACCAAGGCACGCGAGGAGGACAAGATCCGCGCGCTGCGCGACGCCGGCTTCGACATGGACCTCGGCGGCGCCGACATCACCTCCGTGCAATACCAGAACGCCAACAACTCGGTCCGCGTCTCCGACGAGTTCATGCGCGCCGTCGAGGACGGCACCGGCTTCGGGCTGCGCTCACGCCAGGACGGCTCGGTCATCGAGACCGTCGATGCCCGCGAGCTCTTCACCAAGATCTCCAAGGCCGCGTGGGAGTGCGCCGACCCCGGCCTGCAGTACGACGACACGATCAACGACTGGCACACCAACCCGGAGACCGGCCGCATCACCGCGTCCAACCCCTGCTCCGAATACATGTCGCTCGACAACTCCTCGTGCAACCTGGCCTCGCTCAACCTGTTGAAGTTCCTCAAGGACGACGACACGTTCGACGCCCCCCTGTTCGCCAAGGCCGTCGACTTCATCATCACCGCGATGGACATCTCGATCTGCTTCGCCGACTTCCCGACCGAGCCGATCGGCAAGACCACCCGCGACTACCGCCAGCTCGGCATCGGCTACGCCAACCTCGGCGCGCTGCTCATGGCCATGGGCCTGGGCTACGACTCCGACGGTGGACGCACGATGGCCGCGACCATCACCTCGCTGATGACCGGCCAGTCCTACAAGCGCTCCGCCGAGCTCGCCGCGATCGTCGGTCCCTACGCCGGCTACGCCCGCAACGCCGAGGCGCACAAGCGCGTCATGCGCAAGCACCAGGCGGCCAACGACACGATCCGCACCCTCGGCATCGCCGACAGCCAGGTCCACGCGCTGGCCACGAAGGCCTGGGCCGACGTGCAGGAGCTGGGCACCTCCAACGGCTTCCGCAACGCGCAGGCCTCCGTGCTCGCGCCCACCGGCACCATCGGCTTCATGATGGACTGCGACACCACCGGCATCGAGCCGGACTTCTCGCTGGTCAAGTTCAAGAAGCTCGTGGGCGGCGGCTCGATGCAGATCGTCAACCAGACGATCCCGCGCGCGCTGCGCAAGATGGGCTACGTCGGTGAGCAGGTCGAGGCGATCGTCGACTACATCGCCGAGCACGGTCACGTCATCGACGCGCCGGGTCTCAAGCTCGAGCACTACGAGGTCTTCGACACCGCGATGGGAGCCCGCTCGCTCAAGCCGATGGGCCACGTCCGGATGATGGCCTCCTGCCAGCCGTTCCTCTCCGGCGCGATCTCCAAGACGGTCAACCTGCCCGAGGACGCCACGGTCGAGGAGATCGAGGACATCTACCTCCAGTCGTGGAAGCTCGGCCTCAAGGCCACCGCGATCTACCGCGACAACTGCAAGGTCGGTCAGCCGCTCTCCAGCGGCAAGGGTGACAACTTGGGCGAGGACTCCAACAAGTCCGCCGCCGCCGACCAGGTCGTGACGGAGGTCCTCGAGGCCACCAAGGTGATCGAGAAGATCGTCTACGCCCCGACCCGCAAGCGGCTGCCCAAGTCGCGCACCTCGCGCACCACCTCCTTCACCGTGGGCGGCGCCGAGGGCTACATGACCTCCGGCGCCCACGACGACGGCCAGCTCGGCGAGGTCTTCCTCAAGCTCGGCAAGCAGGGCTCCACGCTCGCCGGTGTCATGGACGCCTTCTCCATCGCGGTCTCCATCGGCCTCCAGTACGGCGTGCCCCTCGAGACCTACGTCGCGAAGTTCACCAACCTGCGCTTCGAGCCCGCCGGTCTCACCGACGACCCGGACGTCCGCATGGCGCAGTCCCTCATGGACTACGTCTGGCGCCGCCTGGCCCTCGACTACATGTCCTTCGAGGACCGCTCCGCCCTCGGCATCTACTCCGCCGACGAGCGCAAGCGTCACCTCGAGACCGGCTCGTACGAGCCCGTCGTCGAGACCGGCTCGCCCTCCGAGCTCATCGAGGCCGAGATCGTGACCTCGCTGGTCGAGGACGAGACCTCGGTGGTCGAGGGCGTGACGTCGGTGGTCGAGCCGGGCGACGAAGGAGCCCGCGTCGAGACCCAGCAGGCCCGCACCTCCGCCGAGCTCATGGAGAAACTGACCGGCACCGCTGTCGACTCGCCGCTCTGCATGACCTGCGGCACCAAGATGCGTCCCGCCGGCTCCTGCTACGTGTGTGAGGGCTGCGGCAGCACCAGCGGCTGCAGCTGATCTGACCCAGGTCACGAGGGTGGGCGTCCGCATGGACGCCCACCCTCGTTGCTGTCTCGGGGGGACGGGCACCGGACCCGTGCGGCCCTGCGCCGATACGGTGAGCCCATGGCCTCGGACCCAGACCCACGCATCCTGCCGGACCGACGCATCGAGGCCGTCACCCGAGGTTGGGCCGTGCTGGTGACCGCACTGCTCGCAGTCACGACGCCGATCCTCTACCTCCAGCACCCGAACAACGAGGATGGCGGGTTGTTCGTGGAAGAGCCGGCCTCCTTGTTCAGCGCGCTTCGCGACGTGCTCTTCTCCTCGGTCGACGACTTCAACGCCTACGGCAACGATGCGCCCGAGACCAGCTCGATCGACCTCGTCGCCGGTCGGATCGGGGTAGCCCTGCTCTGGCTCGGGATCATCCTGGCGGTGATGATCGCCCGGCGCTGGCTCTCCTCCGGCGTCTACGACGAGATCATGGTCAAGGAGCGGTGGGGAGTCGCGGCGCTGCTGGTCGTCGGCACAGCAGGGGTGGCGATCAGTGCCGCAGCCGTGGGCGTCGCCGAGCTGCAGTACGACGTCGGCCTCGACGCCGCGGCAGGGCTGCTGGTGCCGCTCGGCCTGGCGGTCGTCCTGGTCCTGCCTCCCACAGGGACGGGCTGGCGGCACGTGGCCCGTCCCTGATCGATCCGCCAGCACTGTCGGTGGTCACCCCTACCGTGAGCTGTGCAGCGGGTCGAGAGGTAGGGGTCAGATGACACACGAGCAGGAGAGCCTGGACAGCCAGGTCGAGGACGAGTGGGTGCGGTTCCGGGGGCGCCTGGCGGACCGGATCATCGCGATGGAGGTCGACGAGGTCCTCCACGTGGAGGCCCAGACCGGGGTCGACGACGAAGACCTGGACGGGGCGGCGCCCTACGCGCAGGTCATCCGGTGGGACGCCGAGGCGGTGCGGGTCGAGGTGGTGAGCAACGACTACCTCGACGTCCGCTACGCGCTGTCCGACCATGACGAGCAGTCGCTGCTGGAGATGGGCTGGGAGCGGCCCGAGCGAGGCGACGACGAGAGCGACGCGGGTGGCAACTTCCACGTCCACGCGGAGCCTCGTGAGGCAGACCGCGTGGCGTCGATGGTGGTGGCCGCCTTCCGGCGGGTCTTCGGCTGCCTGCACCCGTCCTTCCTGCTCGGTGACCTGGAGGAGACGGCACCCGCCGCAGCACGGAGGAGCGCGCCGGACGACGGTGACGAGGCGCTGGCCGTCATGCCGACGGACCACGAGCACCTCCAGGCGCTCGTCGATGATGCACTGTGCGTGATGCTCGGCGACGACCTCAGCCACGACGACGACGGCGACGTCCCGGTCAGGGACGGCCGGTCCGTGGTCTGGGTGCGGGTGTTGGAGGACTCCCCGTCCGTCGACCTCTTCGCGCACGTGGTGCTCGACGTCCGTGAGCCCGCGCGGGTGGCGAGCGAGCTGGATCTCCTCAACCGCGCGAACCCGCTCTTCAAGTTCCTCCTCGTCGACGACTACGTGGTCATGAAGGCGCGTCTGGTGGCGTTGCCCTTCGCGGCGAAGCAGCTGCGCGGCCTGCTGGCGCTGATGCTCCACGAGGTCGACGACCTGGCGCGCGAGCTCGCCACGCGTCTGGGCGGTCGACGCTTCCTGGAGACGGCGGCCGACGTGGCCGAGGTGGTCGCAGCGCCGGAGCCGCCCTCGGAGCTGACCGCGCTGCTCGAGGCGCTCCACGAAGGACCGATGCGGCCCTCCAGCGTGGCGGTGCTGTTCGAGCACGACCGGTTGACGATCATCCGCACCCTGGTCGCCATCCGGCGCGACTCGCTGGCGACCGATGGCCACGACCAGGAGCTCGTCCTGAGCCACCTGCGCCAGGCACTGCGCTTCGTCACCGACGGTGAGGCCCGCGCGCTCCGGGTCGCCAAGGAGCGCCGGCGTCTGCCTCGACGCAGCCAGCAGCTCTCCCTGCTGGAGGTCGAGGATGCGCAGCAGACCCTCGACACCGGTGAGTGGGAGCACGAGGTGTCATGAGACCGACACGATGTGGCACGGTCAGCCCATGGTGAGGCTGATCCCCGAGGAGCCGCGTTTCACGACGACCTCCGAGCGGGAGGTCTGGGAGCGGCTTCGCGACGGTTTGGCGGCTGACGACGTCCTGATCGCCAACTTCCGGCTCACCGACCAGGACAAGGACCACGAGGCCGACCTGATCGTCCTGATGCCCGAGGCCGGCGTGCTGGTCCTCGAGGTCAAGGGCGGCTCCGTGTGGCACGACGCGAGCGGCTGGTGGACCCAGCGCAGCGGTCGCGATGAGCGCATCTGGCCCGTCGACCAGGCCCGGGACACCAAGCACGCGGTACGCCGCTACGTCGAGCAGGACCCCCGGTGGGGGAGCCGCGGTCACGTCGCCTGGTCGCACGGAGTCGTGCTGCCCTACTCCGTCCTGGGCAACGACTTCGCGGTGCCCGAGCTGCCCCGGTGGGCGTTGCACGACAAGCACGACCAGCTGGAGCTCGTGCCACGGGTGCGGGAGAACGGCTGGGGCCTGGCGCACGACCACCCGACACCCAACCACGACGACATCGACCTGATCGTGGAGATCCTCTCCGGTCGCCTCCACTCGACCTACGACGTCAACGCGGAGGCCGCCGAGCGCTCCGCCCGCGCCGACCGGCTCACCCAGGAGCAGGACATCATCCTCAAGGTGACCCGCCTGCTGAGGAGGGTCGAGGTGCGTGGTGGAGCGGGGAGCGGCAAGACCGTCCTCGCTCTCCAGCAGGCCAAGGAGCTCACCCGCGGCACCCACGACCGCAAGGCCCAGCGGGTCGCCCTGCTCTGCTACTCGATCGGCCTGGCCGAGCACCTCAAACGACAGGTCGCGACCTGGCCGCGCAACCACCGACCGGCGTTCGTCGGCACCTTCGAGGACTTCGGCCGGCAGTGGGACGCACCCCAGGGCAGCCGGGAGGACAGCGACTTCTGGGAGGTCACGTTGCCGAGGGTGATGGGCGACCTGGCCGAGCAGCTGCCCGACGGGCGCAAGTACGACGCCGTCATCGTCGATGAGGCCCAGGACTTCGCCGACGGTTGGTGGCGCCCGGTCCTCAAGTCGTTGCGCGACGAGGTGGAGGGCGGGCTCTACGTCTACTCCGACGAGAACCAGCGCATCTTCGCCCGCTTCGGCAGGCCGCCGCTCGCGCTCGTCCCCCTCGTCCTCGACCACAACCTGCGCAACACCAAGCAGATCCACCAGGCCTTCGGACCGCTGGCGCCCAGCCGCATGTATGCCCACGGCGGCGACGGTCCCGCAGTCCGGTTCGTGCCGTGCGCCGCCCAGGACGCCGTGGAGCACGCCGACGCGGAGGTCGACCGACTGCTCGACCTCGGTTGGGCCCACGGCAACATCGCCCTGATCACCACCGGCCACCGCCACCCCATGCACACCGACCAGACCGAGCGGCACGGCCAGCTCGGCTACTGGCGCACCTTCTGGGACGGCGAGGACGTGTTCTTCGGCCACGTGCTGGGCTGCAAGGGCCTCGAGCGGTCCGCGGTCGTGCTGTGCGTCAACGAGGAGGGGGAGCGCGACCGGGCCCGCGAGCGGCTCTACGTCGGGATGTCCCGCGCGACCGACCTGCTCACGGTCGTCGGCGACCCCGACGTCATACGACGGGTGGCCGGCGACGAGGTCGCCAAGCGGCTCGGCATCAGCACCTGACGGGCGAGTGTCGCCGGGCGATAACCGATGTCTTTCCGCAGGGACCCTCACCTATGCTCATCGCTTCGCCCGCGATGAGTCCCGTGTCGACAGGAAGTCCAACCCCACATGCTTGCTCCGACCGACACGACCACCACGACGACCACGACGCCCCCTGACTACGGCGTGCTGCGCTGGCTGGTCGCGGCGACGTTCATCGTCATCCTCAACGAGACCATCATGATCAACGCCGTCCCGCGGCTGATGATCGAGCTCGACGTCGACGCTCGTGCAGCCCAGTGGTTGACGACGTCCTTCATGCTCACCATGGCCGTCGTCATCCCGGTGACCGGCTGGTTCCTGCAGCGCGTCCGGACCCGCACGGCCTTCGGCACGGCGATGGCGGTGTTCTGCTCGGGCACGCTGCTGGCCGCGCTGGCGCCGACGTTCGAGGTGCTGCTCGTGGGTCGGGTCGTGCAGGCCGCCGGCACAGCGGTGATGATGCCGCTGCTGATGACCACGCTGATGACCGTCGTCGCCGAGCAGGACCGCGGCCGCATCATGGGCAACGTGACGCTGGCGATGTCGGTCGCGCCCGCCATGGGGCCCGCCGTCTCCGGCGTGGTGCTCGAGGCCGCCTCCTGGCGCTGGATGTTCGGCCTGGTGCTGCCGGTCGCAGCCGCCATCGCGGTCGTCGGTCTCCAGCGGCTGCCGGACGTCGGGGAGCCCGTGGTCGGGTCGATCGACTGGCTCAGCGTCCTGCTCGCCGCGGCCGGCTTCGGCCCGCTCGTCTACGGCCTCTCGCAGCTCGGCGCCGGCGGTGGCTCGGCGTACGTCCCCTTCCTGGCGCTCGGGGTCGGCATCGCCTCGGTGGTCCTCTTCGTGCTGCGCCAGCTGCGTCTGCAGCGCATCGGCACACCGCTGCTCGACCTGCGCACGCTGACCCAGCGCACCTACACGTTGGCCCTGGTGCTGATGTCGCTGGCGTTCATGGCGATGCTCGGCTCGATGATCCTGCTGCCGCTCTACCTCCAGAGCGTCCGCGGCCTGACCGAGCTGGAGGCAGGCCTGCTGGTCATGCCCGGCGGTCTCGCGATGGGACTCCTCGGCCCGACCGTCGGGCGGCTCTTCGACCGCGTCGGCGGGCGTCCGCTGGTCATCCCGGGCTCCGTCGGCGTGCTCGTGGCGCTCACGCTGCTCACCCAGGTCCAGGCAGACAGCTCGCTGTGGCCGATCCTCGGCGCGCACGTGCTGCTGATGCTGTCGCTCGCGGCGATCTTCACGCCCGTCTTCACCCTCGGTCTCGGGGCGCTGCCGCCCCTCTCTACTCCCACGGCAGCTCGCTGCTCGGCACGCTCCAGCAGGTCTCCGCGGCCGTGGGCACGGCTGTCGTGATCACCGTGATGGCCTCGCGCCAGAGCAGCCTGCTCGACGCCGGTCGCGCGCCGGTGGACGCACTCGTCGGCGGCATGCGCTGGGGCTTCGGGGTCGGCGCCCTGATCGCGGTGCTGGTCGTGGCCGTGGCGCTCGCGATGCCGGGCCGACCGCGGGTCGCCCCGCAGGACGAGCCCGAGGTCCAGGAGCCGTCAGTCGTCTGAGGCGCTCACTCGCGCGGGAGCGACCGCTCGGTCTGGGCGCTCTTGTCGTGTCGCACGACGACCACGGGGCACGAGGCGTGGCGGGTCACCTGGTCGCTGACCGACCCGAGGGCCAAGCCGCGGAAGCCGCCGAGGCCACGCGCGCCCACGACCACGAGGTCGGCGTGCTCCGAGCACTCCAGCAGGGCGTTGGCCGCCGGACCGCGCCGGGCGACGTACTCCACCTCCACCTCGGGGTAGTCCGCGAGCGCCGCCGCGCAGTCGGACTGCATGTCCTTGATGACGGCGGCCTCGAAGTCCTCGAGCGGCGGGATGTGTCCGCCGACCTGGGTCTCGGGCCGGGGCGCCGTGACCAGGGACCAGCCGCGCACGACCTGGAGCCTGCCGCCCACGGCGCGGGCCTGCCGCAGGGCCCACCGCAGCGCGGGCTCGGCTGCCGTCGAGCCGTCGTTGCCGAGCACGATCACGGGCTTCTCAGTCGTCATGGGTCCATCCTCCCACCGCACCGCGCTGCTCACTACCGCTCCGCACCCCGCCGACCGCTCGGAGCGCCTCGGGCCCGATGTCGGTGGGGCTTCCTAGGATCGGGGTGCACCGGCTCCCGAGGAGGTACGACGTGCAGCTCACCGCCGCAGCCCACCTGGGTCGTGCCCTGCTCGACGAGCACGGGCTCCACGACTGGGGCCTGGTCTTCGACCGCGCCAAGCGCCGGGCCGGGATCTGCCGTGAGGACCTCCGACAGATCGGCTTGTCGACCGCGCTCACCGAGCTGCACTCCGAGGCCGAGGTGCGCGACACGATCCTCCACGAGGTCGCCCACGCCCTGGTCGGCGTCCGGCACGGTCACGACCGGGTGTGGAAGGCCGCCGCGCGCCGCATCGGCTGCAGCGGCGAGCGCTGCCTCTCGCCCGACGCCCCCGCCGTCGACGGCGCCTGGCTCGGCCTGTGCAGCGCCGGCCACCGCGTCACCCGCCACCGCCGTCCCGAGCGACCGATGACCTGCAAGCTCTGCGCGCCCACCTTCGACCTCGAGCACCTCATCACCTGGACCCACCACGGCCGCACGGTCGCGATGACTCCCCGCTACGCCGCCCACCTGCGCCGGCTCCTCGTGCAGCCGCCCCTCGGTCCTGCCGGCCCTCCCGCACGGGTGGGCGAGCGGATGCGGGTCATCGCCCAGGGGCGTTACGAGGGCGTCGTCGGCACCCTCGTCAAGCGCGGCCGCACCCGCTACCACCTCGAGGTGCGCGGTGGCGTGCTCACCGTGCCGTTCTCGATGGCGGAGCGAGCTGACGTAGCCTGACCGCAGAGCCCCGATGCGGGCTCCCGGACGATGGGTGCCGTACCCGGCTCGCGACAAGACGGCCCAGAGGAGACTCCGGTGGCGTGGCTCGTGCTCGTGATCTCAGGTGTGCTGGAAGCCGTCTGGGCGACCGCCCTCGGCCGGTCCGAGGGCTTCACCCGGATCGGTCCGACCGTCGTCTTCGCGACCGCGTTGCTGGCGAGCATGGCGGGCCTGGCCTGGGCGATGCGCACCCTCCCGGTGGGCACGTCGTACGCCGTGTGGGTGGGGATCGGCGCGGCGCTCACCGTCGCCTATGCCATGGCGACCGGTGCGGAGTCGGTGTCGGCGCTCAAGGTGCTGCTGCTCGTGGGGCTCCTCGGCTGCGTGGCCGGTCTCAAGCTGCTGCACTGAGCCTGGTCGGCACGAGTCAGCTCGACTGGCCGATGTTGACCAGCCAGATGATGCCGAACCGGTCGGTGGTCTGCCCGAAGAGGTCGCCCCACACCTGCTTCTCGAGCGGCATCTGCACCTCGCCGCCCTCGGCGAGCGCCTCGAACCAGCGGGTCAGCTCGGCCTCCTCGTCGCCGCTGAGCGAGACCGAGACGCTGTCACCCTTGGTGAGCGTCATCCCCGGGGGCAGGTCGGAGGCCATCAGCACGAAGCCGTTGGGTGCGGCGAGGTGGGCGTGCATCACCTGGTCGGCCGCGTCCCCCTCCATCCCCACCTCGCCGAAGGTCATGACGCTGAGGTCGCCGCCGAACAGCGACTGGTAGAACGTCATCGCCTCACGCGCGGTGCCGTCGAAGTTGAGGTAGGGGTTGAGCTGGACGGCCATGACGGCTCCTCGGGTGCTGGGGTGACGGTCGGTCAGTGTGTCGACCGGCCCGAGCCGGCGAACTCATCGGTCGGTGGTGCTGGCCTCGAGGATCGCAGCGAGGGCGCTTCGGTGTCGCGCATAGGCCGTGCGGCCCTGTCGCGTCAGCGCGTAGGACGTCGTCGCCCCGCGTCCGCGCCCGATCTTCGCGACCTCCACGTAGCCCGCCTTCTCCAGCGTCGACATCTGCTTCGACAGGTCGGAGTCGGAGACAGCGAGGTGCGCGCGCAGGAAGGAGAACGTGGCGGTGGCCCGGCTCAGGATCGCCATCGCCGCCAGCCGCTTGGGGGCGTGGATGACCGGGTCGAGGTCCTCGATCACGCCAGCCGCTCCCGCGTGCGGGCTGCGGCCGCCGCGTAGGCCTTCTCGTAGAGCATCAACCCGATCGTGACGAGGACCGCTGTGGTGAGCGCCGCCCACCAGGGGCCGAGGAGCACCCAGGTCGTCGTCGTGGCTGCCAGGACGACGGCGACACCGATCTTGTAGCGCCGGAACGCGCTCACGAACTCCGGCGGAGCGCCCTGCGGCGAGGGGAGCGCGCCGTGGTGGCGCGAGTACCACTTCATGAACAGCACCTGGACGACCAGCAGCACCATGATCCCCAGGATCGCCAGGCGCTCGTGGGATCCGGCGGAGGCGATCGCCGTCACCAGGGCCCCTGCCCAGAGCCCGCCGGCGGGTGGGAACCACGCCGGCGTCGGCGGGAAGTCGACGTAGGGCGCTGCTTCCCCGCGCTCGGCGGCGCGTTGCGCTTCGAGCAGGGCGTCCCGCGGATCACTTTCCATGTCGGCAACTTAGGGCCGATGTCTCCATCGGGGCAAGCGAGTCATCGCGGATTCCAGCGGCTGTTGCAACTTCAGTGAGAGGTTGCGGTTCATGGCTGGAGCACGGTTGACGATGGAACAGCGGCGAGTGATTGAGCGGGGGTATCGGGCGGGGCTGACACAGCGACAGATCGCGGCTGTGGTCGGCAAGCATCCCTCGACGATCTCGCGGGAGCTGGCGAGAAGCTTCTCCGCGCCGGGAAACGGTCCCCGCAGGCGCGCCTGGCGCGTGACGGGGGGCAGGGTTACCAGCGTCCCTACAACGCCGAGCGTGCGCACCGCTTCGCCACGCACAAGGCACGCCGGCCCAAGCCCCGGCGCCTGGACCACGCACCGCTGCGGGAGAAGGTGCGGGAGCTGTTGCGGGCAGACTGGTCGCCGGAGCAGATTGCGAACAAGCTGCCCGAGTTGTTCCCGAGGAACCGGCGGATGCGTGTGTGCCACGAAGTGATCTACCAGTCGTTGTTCATCCAGACCAAGGGTGAGCTAAAGCGCGAGCTGACCATGCACTTGCGCAGCCGTCGCCAGGTCCGCAAGCCCCAGACAGGGCAGGCTAAACGTGCCACGTTGGGCATCACTGAGGACATCACGATCCGGGCACGCCCTGCTGAGGTCGAGGACCGAGCGGTGCCTGGTCACTGGGAAGGCGACCTGATCTTGGGCTCGACCGGCAAGGGTGCTGTCATCACCCTGGTCGAGCGCTCGAGCCGCTACGTCCTGCTCGCGCCGTTGCCCGGGCGTCACACCGCTGAGCTGGCCCGGATGAGCCTGTCCGAGATGATCGCGACCCTGCCGCTGAACCTGCGCAAGTCGATCACCTGGGACCGCGGGTCCGAGATGGCCCAACACACCAGATTCCGCATCGAGACCGGCGTCCCGATCTACTTCTGCGACCCCCAGTCACCCTGGCAGCGCGGCACCAACGAGAACACCAACGGTCTGCTGCGCCAGTACTGGCCCAAGGGCGCCGACCTACGCGGCCTGACCCAGGACGAGTGCGACGCCGTCGCCCTACGGCTCAACACCAGACCCGCAAGTGCATGCGAGAGCCTGATGACTTATAATCGAAGACATGTTCGTACGTGCGGAGGGGGCGAGGTCGGTGGGTGCGGTGCCCGCCGACCGGTCGGCGCGCGAGGTCGGACCGCGACGGCTCGACGATCCGGACCTGTCGGTCGGCGAGGGTGAGCTGGTCGACCAGCTCATGGTGCTGGAGCAGATGACCAGTGCCGCAGCGGCGGGCAAGGCGCGCCTGACCGCGGAGCTCCACGCCCGTCGGGTCGCGAGGAGCGCGCAGACCGGCCCGCCGGCTGCCCGTCGCGGACGCGGGGTGGCGCACGAGGTCGCGCTCGCTCGTCGGGAGTCGCCGCACCACGGCCGTGAGCACCTCGCGTTGGCACTGGCGCTGGTCCACGACCTGCCCGACACCCTGGCCGCGTTGGGTCGCGGCGAGATCGACGAGCGCCGGGCGATGATCATCGCCCGGGAGTCCGACGACCTCTGCCGTGCTGACCGGCTGGTCCTGGATGCCACCCTGGCTCCCGACCTGCCCGGCCTGGGCGAGCGCGAGACCCTCGTCGCGGCGCGGCGCCTGGCCTACACCCTGGACAGCGCGTCGGCGGAGCTGCGCTGTCGTCGCGCGCGGAGTCGCCGCCGGGTGACGATGCGCCCGCTGCCCGACGCGATGGCCCGGATCAGCGCCGAGGTGCCGGCCGTCGATGCGGTGCTGGTGCTGGACTCCCTGGCCGAGCACGCCGCGCTGCGCCGCGCGATCGGCGACGACCGCGGCCGAGACCAGGTCTTCGCCGACGAGCTCGTCGCCCGCCTGGTCCGCCCCGTCACCTCGAGTGCGCGCAACGTCGAGGTCCACCTCGTCCTGGACGCGACCACGCTGCTGGCTGACGAGGGTGCCGGCTGCCCGCCGGTGCACCTCGTGGGCCACGGTCCGCTCCCGCACGGGATCGCCAGGGAGCTGTTGGCCGATCCCGAGGCGCAGGTGCTCGTGCGCCGCCTCTTCGCGCACCCCGTCGACGGCACCCTGGTCGCGATGGACTCCCAGGGCCTGGTGTTCAGCCGCCGGCTCCGCACGCTCCTCTTCGCCCGCGACGGCGAGACCTGCCGCACCCCGTGGTGCGACGCCCCGGTCCGTCACGGAGACCACGTCACCCCCCGCGCCCGCGGCGGCAGGACGACCCTCGACGGGGGGCAGGGGCTCTGCGAGGCGTGCAACTACGCCAAGGAGGCTCCCGGCTGGACCCACGAGACCCGCTCGCGGTGGCCGAGCCGACACCACGTCCAGGTCACCACCCCCACCGGGCACACGCACCACTCCCACGCCCCACCACTGCCGGTGCGGGCGAGCCCGCCCTGCACGTGTCGCACCACGACCGTGGAGATCTACCGCGACCTGTGCGAGATCGACGTCCAGCCCTCCGCCTACGCGTCGTAGACGGCGGCGAGCTCGTCGGCGACCGCGTCGTAGCGGTCGTGCGGCATCCCCAGCTGGCGCCGCACGCCGGCGCGCGCCTCGACGCACAGCTCCTCGACGGTGTCGAGGTCCTCGTCGGGGTCGACGTTGGAGAGCGGCAGGGTGAACCAGCGGTGCGCCTTCTTGAGCTCGCCCGCCTCGCGCAGCGACTCGCCGACGTAGTGACAGGTCGCGGAGGTGACGTCGTCGGCGCGGAAGTCCACGAGCAGCTGTCCGAGCAGCACCTCGGCCTCGGCGCCGTCACCCGCCTTGAGTGCCATCGTGAGCTGGATGGCGCGCGTGCTCAGGACGCCCTCGTCGGGGGAGTCGGCGACCTCGGCCAACAAGGCGCGGGCGTGGTCGAGCTCGCCGCGCACCACCCAGTGCTCGGCCGCAGCCTTGAGGAACAGCACGCGGCCGTGCTCGCCCTCGGGGATCATCCGGCCGGCCTTCTCGTGCGCCTCGGCCTTGTCGGTGCCCGTGCCGTACTCGATCTCGTCGAAGAGGTTCTCGGCGTCATAGGTGTCCACGTCGTGCACGCTAGCCGCAGCCCGATGACGCGGTCATCCACAGGCGCCGAGATCGGGCTTCTCCGCGCCGGCGTGAGCGGCAACGGTGCTCCCCATGTCGATCCCGCGCTCTCTCGCCCGCCCGCCCGTCCCCGCCCTGGTCCACGTCATGCTGGCCCTCAGCCTGGTCCTGACCGCGCTGGTCCTGGTGCTGCTCCCGCCGGGGCGTACGCCGGCAGCCGAGGCCGCGACCCGCGTCGCCAAGGGCTCCTGCCGCAGCATCGACCCCAACCTGGTCAACGGGGCCTGCCTGCGTTGGTCCAGCGGGCGCAGGAGCGGCCTGACCTGGATCGGGACCTACCGCGCACCCGACGGTCGGGTGTTCTTCTGCATCGACTTCCTCTACGACTCGCGGCTGCCGCGCAGCGCGCCGACGGTCGGCACCGACCGCATCGTCAACCAGCTCGGCCGGCGGGTGGGTGACGCCGAGGTGGCGGCGCTCAACCAGGTGATCTCGACCTGGGCGGGCGACGGCTCGACCGGCAGCGACGACCGCGATGCTGCCATCGCGCTGATCATCCGCGAGGTGATGGGGGACGGGGTGCGCCCCGGCGGTGTGGAGGTCTACCCGCGGGGCCTCGACGTCGGGGAGCGCGTGCGGCCGCCGATCGGCGGGCTGGGGCAGGGGATCATGGGGCTGGCGCAAGAGATGTGGTCGCAGGCCTCGCGCTTCCGCGGCCCCTACGAGCTGCGCATGGACAGTCGCAACCAGGGCCCGATGCGGCTCGGGCGCACCCGCACCTACCGGGTGCGCGTGCTGTCGGCGGCGGGCGTCCGCGTGCCCGGGGTCGAGGTGCGCTTCGTGTGCACCGGCCCGATCCGCTGCCCGCGGCCGGTGCGGTCCAACGCTCACCGCACCAAGCTGCGGATCAAGCCGCACGACACCGGTCGCTACCGGATCCGTGCCTTCGCCACCGGCCCCGCCGCCGACGGACTGCTCTACCGGACCAGGTCGTGGCGTCCGCACGGCGGTCGCACCGCGCGACCCGCCGGAGTCCAAAGGGGCTGGATCGCGCAGGAGAGCCGCACCACCGCGGTGGTGCAGGCGAGCGCCAAGATCCGCAAGGCGCGCCCCGAGGTCGTCACGCAGACCTCCGAGGCCGTCGTGCGCCCCGGAGCCGAGATCCACGACGTGGTGACGGTGACCGGTCTGCCCGAGGGCTACGCCGCCCCGGTGACCGCGACCCTCTTCGGGCCGTTCGCCGACCAGCCGCGTGCGGGTGACTGCACCCCCGCCACCAGGGCCGGGCAGGTCACCGCCGAGGTGAGCGGCGACGGCACGTTCGCGACGCCGTCGGTGGTGGTGCCGCAGGTCGGTCACTACACCTGGGTCGAGTCCTTCCCCGGCGACGACCACACGCTCGCGATCACCACCCGCTGCGGTCTCGTCGAGGAGACCACCCGGGTCGTGCCCTTCACCCCCACCGTGCGCACGACCGCCTCGCGGCAACGCGCGTTCGTCGGTGACACCCTCCACGACCGCGTGGTCCTCGGTGGCGTCGCCGACAGCCCGGTGACGATCGAGTGGACCCTGCACGGGCCACGCGGACCCCGCGACGGGTCGTGCGCCGACCTCGCCTGGGCGGGCGCGCCCGTCGCCGCCACCGGGCAGCTGGCGGTCGCCGGCGACGGCACCTACCGCACGGCGTCGACCACGCTGGACGTCGCCGGTTGCTACACCTACAGCCAGCGGGTCGCCCCCACCGCACTCACGGAGGAGGCGGTGAGCCCTCCGGGCCTGGTGACGGAGACGGCGCTCGCGCTGCGTCGCAGGCCGCGGGTCAGCACGGTCGTCTCCGACCAGCACGCGCTCACCGGGGAGCGGATCGCCGACACCGTCCGGCTCCGGGGCCTCGGCCCGGACGACCACGTCACCGTGCGGTGGTGGCTCCACGGTCCGATCGCACCGCGCGCCGACGGCTCGTGCCACGGTCTCGACTGGCGCGGCGCCCCCGTCGCCGACCACGGCGAGCTGCCCGCCCGCGGCAACGGCACCCACCGCACGCGGGCCACCACGGTCGAGGTCGCGGGTTGCTACACCTACAGCGAGCGCCTGCCTGCGACCGCGTCGACCGAGGCGGCCGGCACGCGCCCCGGCGTACCCGTCGAGACCGCGCTCGTCACCCGCCCGGTCACGCCCTACGTGCCCGAGGTGCCCACCGGTCCCGCAGCGGGAGACCTGCACCGCCTCGGGTCCGCCGCGCTGCTCGGCGCCGCCGCGCTCGACCAGGACGCGACCGTCCCGACGGAGCGGGCCGAGCCGCGCCACCTGCGCCGCGACTACCACGCGCCCGTCAGGGGAGCGAGGCGGCTGCCCGCCGGTCGGTTGCGCATCCCCAGCCTGCGCATCGCCGCCCCGGTCGACGCGGTCGGGCTCGACCGGGGGGCGATGGCGGTGCCCGACGACCCCCGGCGCACGGGTTGGCTCGCGACCACGTCGTCCGCGGGCGAGCTGGTCGGTGCGAGCGTCGTCTCGGGCCACGTCTCGGACCGTCGAGACCGTCCAGGAGCCCTGTGGCGGCTGCGGGACGTGCGGGTCGGCGACGTCGCGACCTGGACTGCGAGGGACGGCGCCGTCCACCGCTTCGTCGTACGCCGCGTCCAGCGGTTCGCGCGCAGCCGCGGGCTGCCGGCCCGGATGTTCCGCACCGACGGACCGCACGTGCTGCACCTGGTGACCTGCGCGGGCCGGCGCCGCACCGCCGGTGGCTTCCACTACGTCGACAACCTCGTCGTGACGGCCGTGGAGGTGCCAGACTCGGGGGGTGCCTGACGACTTCGTCATCGCCCGCAATCCTGACGGCGACTCGAGCCTGCCCTACCTCCTGCGGATCCCGTTGGGACAGGACGGGGTGATCCTCAAGGCGCGCGACACCTGGCCGCGGGTGCAGAAGATCTACTGCCACCGCGTCGAGGAGTGGCCGCCGGACGCCGAGATCGTGGAGCGCGTCGCCGTGCGCAGCTGCGTGCGTCGGGGAGCAGCGATCGACCTGGTCCTCGACCGCGGCCGGGAGAACCGCTCCCAGCTCGTCTTCGCCCGGGTGCGCGGCGGACGGCAGGCCATCTTCTGGCAGACCGCGCGCACGGCCAAGCAGGCCCGGCCGGCGGTCGACGTCCCCGCGGCCCGGGCCTCCGGCATCGCCGACCTCGAGGTCGTCGTCGACACCCGCGAGCGCTACGCCTACTCCTTCAGCGACCGGCAGGTGAGCACGCGGCGGGCCGCCCTCGTCGCGGGTGACTACGGCGTGGAGCGCGACGGCGTCCTGGTGGCGACCGTCGAGCGCAAGGCCCTGGCCGACCTGGTCGGGTCGTTGACCTCGGGCCGCCTGCGCTACCAGCTCACCGAGCTCGCGACGATCGGTCATGCGGCGGTGGTGGTCGAGGACCGCTACTCCGCGATCTTCAAGCTCGACCACGTGCGTCCCGCCGTGGTGGCCGACGGGCTGGCCGAGTGCCAGGTCCGCTGGCCGACCGTGCCGATCATCTTCGCCGAGACCCGCAAGCTCGCCCAGGAGTGGACCTACCGGTTCCTCGCTGCCGCCGCCGTCGGATCGGCCGCCGAGGCGGCGGGTGACGCGGTCGTCCGAGACCTCGTCGCGGCCTCCCCGCTGCCCGCCGCGGCACCGACGCCGGCCCAGGTCCGGGCCTGGGCACGCGCGCAGGGACACCAGGTCTCCGACAAGGGGCGGGTCCCGCGCGGGCTCCTCGCCGCCTACCTGGCCCACCGTGGCATCGTGGGCAGCGATGACAGATGACCCGAAGCTCGAGATCGACTGGGTCAAGACCTTCGCCGGGGCCCTGGCGGCCGTCTCGACCGCGGTCCTGCTCTCGACCCTCGGGGCCGTCGGCACCCTGATCGGTGCCGCCCTGGGCAGCGTCGCGGTGACCGTGTCGAGCCAGCTCTACGCCCAGGGCCTGGCTCGCAGCAGGCGCTCCCTGGCCAAGGCGCAGGAGACCGCGCTGCTCAAGGTGGGCATCGCCCAGGCGGAGGTACGCCGGGCCGGTCGCCGCCAGGGCGACGACGAGGCCGTCGAGGCCCACCTCGAGATGGCCGACGAGCGACTCGGCGAGGCGAAGGCCGACCTCGACGAGCCCGCGAGGCCCGCCACCTGGCGCACACGGCTGGTCCTCCTGCCGTGGAAGCGGATCGCGGCCCTCACGGCCGCGACCTTCCTCGTGGTGCTCGTGGCGATCGCCGCCTTCGAGGCGATCGCGGGACGCAGCGTGTCGTCCTACACCGGCGGCAGCGACAAGGACTCCCGCTCCACCTTCACCGGTGGCTCCGCCGACGACGACGGCGGCCGCGACGACGGCGACGGCCCCGACCGGCAGCCGAGCGACGCCACCGAGCCCGCGGAGCCCTCCGAGGACCCGACCCAGGAACCCACCGAGTCGGGGACGCCGACCGAGGAGCCGAGCGATGCCCCCACGGTCGACCCGACCGCGTCCGTCGACCCGACGCCGACCGAGCCGCTGCCCACCGAGGTGGACCCCACGCTGCCCGCACCGACCCCCACCCCGTGAGCGAGCGCGGCACCGGCGACCCCGCACGGGCGCGCGACCTGCTCCTCGCCGAGCGCGCCCGTACGGCGAGCCGGCTGGCCAGCCTGCGCGGCGACTTCGACAGCGTGGTGGCCGCCTCCCGGGACACCAACGCCGACGACGAGCACGACCCGGAGGGGGCGACGATCGCCTTCGAGCGCTCGCAGGTCGGTGCGCTCGTGCAGCAGGCCGTCGAGCACGCGGCCGAGGTCGACGCGGCCCTGGGCCGGGTGGACGACGGCAGCTACGGCACCTGCGAGGCCTGCTCGGCGGCGATCCCGGCGGCGCGGCTGGAGGCCCGGCCGATGGCGCGCACGTGCGTCGGCTGTGCCTGAAGGTGCCACCCGTGGGTACTGGGCGACCATGAGCGAGAAGAAGCTGAGGAAGGGCGACCGCGTCGCGTGGAAGAGCCACGGCGGCGAGGCCGTCGGCGAGGTCGAGGAGAAGATCACCTCCGACACCCACGCGGCCCAGCGCGACGTCAGGGCCTCGCCCGACGACCCGCAGTACCTCGTCAGGAGCGACAAGTCCGGCGGCGAGGCCGTGCACAAGCCCTCGGCGCTGTCGAGGACGACCAAGAAGAAGAAGGACTGACTTGCAGGCCTCACCACGGCTGATCCCGGTCAAGGAGCCGAAGGCCCCCACGGGTGTCGTGCTCGTCCTCCACGGCGGGGCCTCGCGCAGCCACCACATGATGGTCAGCCCGACCCAGCTCTCCGTCCTCCGGATGATCCCGACGGCGAGACGTGTGGCCAACGCGGGCCGGGGCCGGCTGGCCGTCTACCGGCTCCTCAACTCCTACCGCGGCTGGGACAGCGTGCACACGCCCGTGCGCGACGTGGCGTGGGCGATCGAGCAGGTCCAGGAGCGGCATGCCGAGCTCCCGGTCGGCCTGGTCGGGCACTCGCTCGGCGGGCGCGCCGCGCTCCTCGCGGGAGCCCAGCCCTGCGTCCACTCCATCGTCGCGCTCAACCCGTGGGTCTACCCCGACGACGACGTGGACCTGGGTGGACGACGGGTGCTGGTCGTCCACGGCGACGCCGACCGGATCGCGCCGATCTCACGGGCCCGCGTGGTGGCGGAGCGGCTGTCGCGGCGTGCGTCGGTCGAGCTCGTCACGGTCCCCGGCGGCAAGCACGCGATGCTGCGCCACGGCGCGACCTTCGACGGGCACGCCGCCGCGTTCACCGCGACGGTGCTGCTGGGGGAGTGACGACCTCGATCTCGTCGCCGAGCCGGGCACCGCGGCCCAGCGCGAGGTCGTCGCCGGACCAGAAGGCGCCGGGGTCGTAGAAGTTGGTGGGGCGGCTGTCGTCGAGGAGACCCATCGCCTGGTAGGTCGCGGCGACCACCTCGGCGCAGTAGGTGAGCTCGGCCGGGGCGGGTCGTCGTACGCGGCCGCGGGCCCAGCGGCCGATCAGCTTGGCCGTCGCGGGGAAGGGCGTGCCGTCCAGGCGGGCGACCGTGCGCAGCACCGCTGCCTCCATCTCCGGGGTGACCGCCACGTCGAGCTGTCGCAACCAGGCGCGCTGCTCGTAGCGTCCGCACCACTGCTCGACCGCCCCGCGCAGGTCGTGCAGCTGCACCCCGCGGTGGTGGTCTCCGGTCCACACGTCCAGCAGGCCCTTGCCGAGCTCGGCGTGCCACATCAGCGGCGGCAGGTCGTCGATCACGATGGCCATCCCGACGTGGTTGACCGGTGCGTTGGTCAGGACCCGGATAGCGTGGTCGGCGGCCGAGTGGCCACGGAAGAGCCAGAGGTCTCCGGTGCGGGTCAGGTCGACCGCGGCATCGAGGGGCAGGCGTGAGGTGTGCACGATGAGGGAGTCCTGTCGATGAAGCTGTGGAAGGTGCTCGGGATCGCGGGGCTGACGGGGGTCGCCGCCACGGGGGCCATCATCGCCCGCGAGCAGCGCAAGCGGGCGCAGGTCACCCCGGACGACGTACGGCGCCAGCTGCACCAGCGGCTGGCCGACCTCGGGCCCGAGGACTAGTCAGCCGGCAGCGTCGCCGCGAATTTTTTCCGCCTCCCTCTTGCCAGTATGACGACGGTCACTTATGGTTTCGTTCAAACGTTTGAACGACCGTTTGAGCACTCACGACCAGGGAGCCAGTCCATGCGACGCCACACCACCACTCTTGCCGCCATGACCACCGTGGCCATGCTCGTCCTCGCCGGATGTGGCGAGGCCAACGACGACTCGGAGGGCGGTGCAGCGGCCTCCGACACCGACAGCCTCACCGTCGGGGTCTCCAACCTCGGCCTCAGCTTCCCCTTCCCCTCCGCCATCGGCGAAGGCATCAAGGCCAAGGCCGAGGAGCTCGGGGTGAAGATCGTCGAGCTGGACGCCCAGGGCGAGACCGAGAAGCAGGCCAACGACGTCCAGGACCTGATCGGGCAGGCCCCGGACGGGGTCCTGCTCCTCCCGGTCGACTCCGGTGTCGCGGTCGGGCTCGTCGACCAGCTCAACAGCGCCGACATCCCCGTCGTCGCCGTCGCCTCGCAGGTCGGTGACCCCGCCGAGCGGGAGCTCGACGACGTCTACGACGGCCTGGTCGCGCTGGTCACCCAGCAGGAGCTCGCCTCAGGGCGCACCGCCGGCGAGCTGGCGCTCAAGGCTGTCCCTGACGGCGGCAAGCTCGCGGTCGTGGAGGGTGCTGCAGGATTCGCGGAGGTGGAGCTGCGTTTCGCCGAGTTCCTCGACCCGGCCGAGGAGGCCGGTGTGACGTTCGACGTGGTGGCCCGTCAGCCGGGTGACTGGACTGCGGAAGCCTCCCAGGCAGCCTGCCAGAACATGCTCTCGGGCGACCCCGACATCGATCTCTTCTACGCCGAGTCCGACGACATGGGCGTCGGCTGTGCCCAGGCCGTCAAGGCTGCCGGCTCCGACGCCAAGGTCATCGGCATCGGCGGTGCTCAGCTGGGCATCGACGGCGTCGAGTCCGGCCAGCTCTTCGGGACGGTCTGCTACAAGCCCTTCGACCTCGGAGGCCTCGCCATGCAGACGCTCTTCGACCACCTGACGGGCGAGGAGAAGGAGGCCGAGTTCGTCACCTACGAGACTCCTGCCATCGACGCGAGCAACGTGGGCGACTGCGACCCCCAGTGGTGACGCCCTGACCTGAGCGCCAGGCGCCGACCCCACCCGCCACCCCACACCCACCAGGACTAAGGACACCTCGATGACCGACGCAGCAGCGAGCGAGCTCATCCTCGAGCTCCGCGACGTGACCAAGGGCTTCCCCAACGGGACACTGGCCCTGCGTGGTGTCGACCTCCAGGTGAGGCGGGGGTCGGTGCACGGACTGATCGGCGCCAACGGCGCCGGCAAGTCCACCCTCATCAAGTGCGTGAGCGGTGTGCAGCCGGTCAGCAGCGGCACCGTCAGCTGGGCCGGCCAGGACGTGACGTGGGGCAGCCCGGGCGAGGCTCAGGAGGCGGGGCTGGCATGCATCCACCAGCACGTCCCGCTCGTCCCGACCCTCTCGGCCCTGGAGAACGTCTTCCTGCACCGTCGGGGTCCGTGGCGCCGCACGGAGGAGATGCGCGAGGAGTTCGTGCGGCTCGTCGAGAGGCTCGGCTACGACATCGCGCCCGACGTGCAGGTCGGCACCCTGCCCATCGGCTCGCGCCAGATGGTCGCGATCCTCCAGGCTCTCGCGCTCGGTGCGCAGCTGGTCATCATGGACGAGCCCACCGCGTCGCTGTCGGAGGCTGAGCGCCGGATCGTGCTCGACGCCGTCACCCGCCTCGCCGCCGACGGCACGACCTTCGTCTTCATCTCCCACTTCCTCGACGAGATCCTCGAGGTCACCGACCACGTCACGGTCCTCCGTGACGGGCGGGCGATCCTCGACGAGCCGACCCGGGGGCTGTCCGAGGAGCGCCTCGTCCAAGCCATCGCCGGCCGCGAGCTGCTCGAGGTCGAGCGTGCGGGCACCCAGCGGGCCTCGTCCAGCCAGGTGCGTCTCGAGGTCCTCGACCTGGCGGCGCCCGTCGGGGTCTGCGATGTCTCCTTCCAGGTCCGAGCCGGCGAGATCGTCGGGCTGGCCGGGCTGCTCGGCTCCGGACGCTCCGAGATCCTCGACGCCATCTTCGGTGCCGACGGCTCGGCCACGGGCGACGTGCTGATCGACGGTCACGCCGTACGACGGACCCCGGCCGCCGCGGTCAAGGCCGGGGTCGCCTACGTCCCCGAGGACCGGGTGCGTCTCGGTCTCCACCCCGACCAGCCGCTCTGGAAGAACATCAGCCTCCCGGACCTGGGCGGTCTCTCGTGGCGCCGCTTCCTGCCGCGTGAGGCACAGGAGCGCGCTCGTGCTGCGCAGGCGATCAAGGACCTCGGCATCGTCGCCTCCGGCGTCGATGCCCTGCCCAGCGAGCTGTCCGGCGGCAACGCGCAGAAGGTGGTCTTCGCCAAGTGGCTCTACGGCGAGACCGTCGTCTGGCTCCTCGACGAACCCACGGCCGGCGTCGACGTCGGCGCCAAGGCCGACATCCTCGCCCTGGTGCGCCAGCTCGCTGCTGAAGGACGCGCCGTCGTGCTCGCGTGCAGCGACTTCGACGAGCTCCTGTCGGTCGTCACACGCGTCCTCGTCGTGCGGGGCGGGCGGATCGTCGCCGACCTCGACGGCGACCAGACCAGCGAAGAAGAACTCATCATGCTCGCCCACGGACTGGGCTCCAGCTCACGGAAGGTCTCCCATGTCTGACGCACCCGCCACCGAGGTCCGAGCGCAGGGACGATTCCAGCGCCGGCCGCTGCCCGCCTGGTTGCACCCCAGCAATGCCGGGGTGGTCTACGCCTTCGCCGCGTTGATCGTGGTGCTCAGCATCGCGACCGCGAGCACCGGCCGACCGGCCTACGTCTCGCCCACCAACGTCTCCAACATCCTCGACCAGACCGCCCTGATCGGCATCCTGGTCGTCACGACCACGATCGTGCTGATCTCCGGCAACTTCGACCTCTCGGTCGGCTCGGTCGCCGCGCTCGGCGCTGCCGTGTGCCTGACGCTGATGCCGACCTTCGGCTTCTGGGGAGCGCTGGTCGCCGCACTCCTGGCCGGCGCCGCGATCGGCCTCTTCAACGGCGTCGTCGTGCAATACATCGGGATCAATGCGTTCATCGTGACGCTCGGGACGCTCACGGCCGTGAGAGGGCTCGTGCTGATCCTCACCGACGGACGCACGGTCACTGCCGACGAGGGGGCGGCGCGTGACTCTCTGCGAGGTCTCGACGACGGCCGCGTCGTCACCCCGAACGTCTACCTGATGATCGGCATCGCCCTGGTCCTCGTGGGACTGTGGCGCCTGCGCTCCGCCCGCACCGGCGGGACCGACTGGCGCAGCTTGCGTGTGCTCGTCCCCCTCGCAGCAGGAGTGCTGCTCATCGCAGGGTCGCCAGGACTCATCTTCACGGTCGAGCTCACCCAACGCGCCGCCTACATGCTCGTGCTCGTCGCCGTGGCGGGCTGGACCCTGCGCTACACCACCGTCGGCCGCAGGCTCTATGCCACCGGAGGCAATCCCGAGGCGGCACGACTCTCCGGCATCGCCGTCAACCGTTACCGCGTCGCCGCCTTCGTGCTCAACGGCACCGCCGCCGCCTTCGTCGGGGTCCTCTACGCCGCGCGGCTGAGCTCCATCAACCCCACCGGGCTCGAGGGCTTCGAGCTCACGGCCCTCGCGGCCGCCATCCTCGGGGGCACCTCGCTCTTCGGGGGACTGGGCAGCGTCGCCAAGTCACTCGTCGGCGCCTTGATCCTGGTGACCCTCGCCAACGGCTTCAACATCCTCAACCTGGGCGCCAACTTCCAGGGACTCATCGAGGGCGTCGTCCTCATCGTCGCCGCCGGGATGTACACCGTGGCCCTGCGTCGTCAGCAGCGCACGAAGATCCGCTCCCACACCCCGGCCGTCGGTGCTGCGGACGCAGTCGACGACACCGCGCCCCAACTCGCGCAAGCCGGCCAGGGGACACCGACAGGCACCCCGCGATGACCCACCTCAACGCCACCGTGCTGCTGAGCCGTCTGCGTCCCGGCCAGGAGGCCGCCTACGAGACCGAGCACGCCCAGATCCCCGACGAGCTGCTCACCCTCCTGACCGGGGAGGGCGTGCGCGACTGGGTGATCTGGCGTGACGGGGCCTACCTGCTGCACCTCGTGGACGTCGACGACTACCCGAGGCTCGGGGAACGGCTCGACGGCAATCCGGCCAACGACCGCTGGCAGTCACGAATGGCTGTCCACGTGGACTGTTTCGAGGAGCCCACGGCCCTTCCGGCGCTCGCCGCACCCACGTTGGTCTGGTCGCTGCAGGACCAGCTCGCAGCCCATCCCAGGAAGGAGGCCCCGTGATAGACGGACAGCGGGTCCTGGACTCCCACCAGCACCTCTGGCAGCTGGGGGAGGGACGCTATCCCTGGCTCACACCGCAGTCCGGCGAGCTGCACCGCAGCTTCGCGGTCACCGACGTCGAGCCACTCGTCGCTGCCAGCGCCGTCGACGACGTGCTGCTCGTGCAGGCCGACGGCACCTTCGAGGACACGCACGCGATGCTCGCCGTCGCGGCCGCGTGGGACCGCGTGGTCGGGGTCGTGGCCTGGGCTCCGCTCGACGATCACGGCGCCCTCGAGCTGGCGCTCGAGGGCTATGTCGCTGATCCCCGCGTGGTCGGTTTGCGCCACCAGATCCATGACGAGCCTGATCCCGACTGGATCGTGCGCCCGGAGATCCTCTCGGGTCTGGGTCGCGTCGCGGCCGCTGGGCTCTGCTACGACGTCGTGGCCGTCACCCCGACGCACCTCCGCCACGTGCCCACGATCGCGCAGCACCTGCCCGACCTGCCCCTCGTCATCGATCACCTCGCCAAGCCCGGGATCGCCGCAGGCCGGCGCGAGCCCTGGGCCGCCGACCTCGCCAGTGCCGCGGCACACCCCTTCGTCTCGGCGAAGATCTCGGGTCTCGACACGGCCGCAGAGCCCGGCTCCTACACCGCTGCCGACCTCCGTCCCTACGTCGACCACGCGCTCGAGCACTTCGGCGCCGATCGGCTGATGTTCGGCAGCGACTGGCCGGTCAGCATCCTGGCCGGTGGCTACGCCCGCTGGTGGGACGTCGTCCTCGAGCTGCTCGAGCCGCTGACCGTCGACGAGCGCACGGCCATCCTCGGCGGGACAGCCCGGGCCGTCTACGGGATCGGGGCGAGCGCATGAGCGGCCTCGAGCTCTGGGCCCCCATCGCATCGGCCGTCGACCTGGCCGTGCCGGACGAGCACCGCCGAGGCATCGCTCTCGTGGGAGCCGGTGCGATCGTCGACAGCGCCCACCTCCCCGCCTACGCGGGCGCCGGACTGGACGTCGTGGGCATCTACGACGTCGACCAGGAACGCGCCCGGGACGTGGCTTCTCGTCACGGCATCTCACGCGTCTACGCGTCACTCGACGAGGTGCTGACCGACGGGTCGGCCGAGGTGCTCGACGTCGCCGTGGTCGCCCACGCGCAGCCCGACATCGTGCGCGCGGGCGTCCTGGCCGGCAAGCACATGCTGTGCCAGAAGCCCTTCGCGCCGGACCTCGCAACGGCCCGCGAGCTCGCCGGCCTGGGCGACGACGCGGGACTCTGTGTCGCGGTCAACCAGCAGATGCGATTCGAGGAAGGCATCGCGGTTGCGCGGGCCATCGCGGAGGCCGGGTGGATCGGTGAGCCCACGGCGATGACCTTCCACGTCGACATCTGCACGGACTGGACGGCCTGGCCGTGGTTGGTGGAGTCCGAGCGGCTCGAGGTCAGCTACCACTCGATCCACTACCTCGACTCGGTCCGCTCCATCCTGGGCGACCCGCGGTCGGTCTTCTGTGTCGGTGGCCGTCGCCCGGGTCAGCTCCCGCGCGGCGAGACCCGGACGACGACGACGCTTGCCTACGCCGGAGGAGTGAGCGCGGGGTTGCACGTCAACCACGAGAACGTCGCGGGGGACTCCCGGGCGGAGTTCCGTCTGGACGGGGCGGAGGGGTCGGTGCGAGGCACCATCGGGCTGCTCTACGACTACCCGAACGGTCGCCCCGACACCGTCGAGCTCTTCAGCCGGGTCGTGCCGACCGATGGGTGGTTGGCCTACCCGGTCACCCGACGCTGGATCCCCGATGCCTTCGTCGGTCCGATGTCCGAGCTGCTGCGCTGGATCGCCACCGGTGAGCGCGCCGCCACGGCCAGCGACGACAACCTGCGCACCCTCGAGCTCGTCGACGCCCTCTACGAGTCGATGGCGACCGGACGCTCACAGGAGGTAGGACGATGACGACCACCCCGACCCACCTGGGCCTGGACTTCTCGGGCCGCACCGTCCTGGTCACCGGCGCCGCCGGTGGTCTCGGCCGGGCCTGTGCCGAGCTCTTCCTCACGACCGGCGCGACCGTGGTCGCCTGTGACCTCGACTCCCCGCGACTGGAGGTGGTCGGAGCCGAGCTGGCTGCCCACGGTCGGGTGCACACGGTGGGGCTCGACCTGTCCGACCTCGCCGCGTGCCGGGCGTTGCCCGGTCTCGCCGTCGAGGCGGCCGGGGCCGCACGGCTCGACGTCCTGGTCAACGCGGTCGGCATCATGCGCACCACGCCCTTCGCCGACCTCGACGACGAGCAGTGGCAACGCACGCTCGACATCAACCTCACCGGGGTCTTCGCCACGGTCCAGGCTGCGGCGTCCCTGATGAGCGCCGGCGCCAGCATCGTCACGCTCTCATCGGTGGCGGGGCGCTCGGGGCGTGCCAACGCGGCCGACTACGCCGCGACCAAGGCGGCACTGCTGTCGCTCACCAAGTCAGCCGCACTGGCGCTCGGGCCGGAGATCCGGGTCAACGCAGTGTGCCCGGGAGTCTTCCTGACCGACATGTGGCAGGGCATCATCCGCGACCGGGACGCCGAGTTCGGCGCGGGTGCAGGTCTGCACTACCTCGGAGAGCTGGGCGACAAGACCGCTCTCTCCCGGGTCGGCGAGCCCTCCGAGCTCGCCTCGGTCGTGGCCTTCCTGGCCAGCGACCTCGCCTCGTTCGTGACCGGTCAGGCGATCAACGTCGACGGTGGACTGGAGATGAACTGATGAGCACCCGAGCAGCTCCCTTCGACCTCCTGCGTGAGCTCTACGGCGATCGGGACATGGTGGAGCTCTTCTCCGCCGAGCGTTCCGTAGCCTTCTGGAAGCAGGTGGAGGCCGCGCTGGCGCTCGCCCAGGCCCGTCTGGGGATCATCGACGCCGAGCGTGCTGCTGCCATCGAGCAGGTCTGCGCTGACCCGAGAAGCGTCGACCTCGACGCCCTCTGGGAGAGCGCGCGCAACGTCGGCTACCCGATCCTCGGCCTGGTGCGTCAGCTGGACGAGGCTCTGCCGGAGCACCTGCGCGGCAGCCTCCACCTCGGCGCCACCACGCAGGACATCATGGACAGCGGCCTGGCTCTCCAGCTCGACGCCGCCATGGACCTCGTGGAGCGCCGGCTCTCCGCCTTCGGCGACGCGATCTCTGCTCAGGTGTCCGCCCACGGCTCCACGATCATGCCGGGACGTACGCACGGCCAGCAGGCCGTGCCGACCACCCTCGGCGCCAAGCTCGCCGTCTACCTCGACGAGATCGCCCGCCACCGCGAGCGGCTGCTGGCTTGTCGTGACGACGTACGACGGGTCTCGCTCTTCGGGGCCGGTGGCACGTCGGCGGCACTCGGACCCCACGCGGCCCAGGTCCGCTCGCTGGTTGCCGAGAGGCTGGGGCTCGTCGACGGCGACATCCCCTGGCACGTGGCACGCGACTCGATCGTCCATGTGGCCGGCGTCCTGGTGGGTGCCGCAACCACGGCCGCCCGGCTGGCCCGTGAGGTCACCGACCTCTCGCGCACCGAGATCGGGGAGATCGGCGAGGCGGTCGGCCACTTGCGCGGAGCCTCCTCGACGATGCCGCAGAAGGCCAACCCGATCTTCAGCGAGTCCATCATCGGCTTCGCCGTCTCGGCGAGGTCGGCGCTGCCGGGGCTCTCCCGAGCTGCGGAGGCGGGTCACGAGCGCGCCGCGGGCGAGTGGCAGATCGAGTGGGTCCTGCTGCCGGGGCTCTTCGTCAACGCGAGCTCGGCGCTGGCACTCGCCGCTGAGCTCACCACGTCGCTGGCGGTCTATCCCCAGCGGATGCAGGAGAACCTGGCTGTCGACGGCGGCCTGATCATGGCCGAGTCGGCGATGATCAGCCTCGCCCCCCACGTGGGCCGCGAGCATGCCCACGACATCGTCTACGACCTCGCGCTCGACTCGCGGGCCCGCCGGGTGCCGCTGAGCGAGGTCCTCGACCAGTGGCTGGCCACGGAGACCGGCCTGGACGCCATCAGCGTCGTGGCCGACGACACCGCGGTCGGCCAGGCCGTCCGCACCAGCGAGGCGGCGGTGGCCCGATGGGACCTCGCCGTCGCCACCCGAACCCGACCCTGGAAGGACCCCTCATGAACGACCTTCACGGCCAGCTCACGAGCCGGCTGGACGACCTGACCGCCATGTGGCGCATCCGAGCGCTCGAGGAGAAGATCCGCGACCTGAGGGTGGAGGGCTCGATCGTGGGCTCGGTCCACCTGACCAACGGACAGGAGGGCGTTGCCGTGGGTGCCACCAGCCAGCTGCGCCGGCAGGACGCGCTCTACGCGACCTACCGCGGCCATGGCTGGGCGCTGGCCCGAGGCGTGCCTCCTCGCGAGATCTTCGCCGAGCTGCTCGGCCGCACCACGGGGGTCAACGGCGGTCGCGGCGGGTCGGCGCACTTCTCTGCTCCTCAGCACGGCTTCCACGGTGAGAACTCCATCGTCGGCGCCGGCGCACCCATCGCGGTCGGTGCCGCCCTCGCGGCGCGTCACGACGGCAGCGGTCGCATCGCGATGACCGTGTTCGGTGACGGCGCGATGAACCAGGGTGGTGTCACCGAGGCGATGAACTTCGCCGCGGCACTGCGCCTCGGGGTGGTGTTCATCTGCGAGAACAACCGCTACTCCGAGCTCACTCCGATCAACGACATGGTCGCGCAGCCCGACCTCTCCCGCCGTGCCACCGCCCTGGGGATCCCGGCCGTCCGCATCGACGGCAACGACCTCGCCCAGGTGCGCACCGCCGTGCGCCTCTCGGTCGAGTCCGCAGCCGCGGGCCGCGGCCCGTCCTTCATCGAGGCGCACACGCAGCGCATCGTGGGCCACTACATCGGCGACGCCGAGCAGTACCGCCCGGCGGGGGAGATGGAAGCCGACGCCGAGGTCGAGCCCATCGCCCGCCTGTCCCGCGAGCTGCTCACCTCGGGTGCGCCCACCCACGCCGTCGCGCACTGCGAGCAGCGAGCCCGGGACGAGATGGACCGAGCAGCCGACACCGCGCTGCGCGACCCCCTGGTCGACCCCGCCACCGCCAAGGAGCACCTGTATGCCTGAGAACGTCAAGCTCAACGTCGGCGGCGCCGTCAACGCGGCCCTCGCCCGATGTCTCGAGGAGATGCCGGAGACGCTCCTCTACGGTGAGGACCTTGCCAAGCCGGGAGGCGTGTTCGGGGTGACCCGCGGGTTGCAGAAGCGCTTCGGCGACAGGGTCTTCGACACCCCGATCAGCGAGACCGCCATGATCGGCGCGGCCGTCGGTGCCGCGATGTTCGGTCGGAGGCCGATCGTCGAGATCATGTGGATCGACTTCTCGCTGGTGGCGTTCGACCAGATCGTCAACCAGGCCGCCAACGTGCGCTACGTCTCGGAGGGTCGATCCACGGCACCGTTGACCATCCGGACCCAGCAGGGCAACGCACCCGGAGCGTGCGCCCAGCACTCGCAGAACCTCGAGGCGCTCCTGCTCCACGTGCCCGGGATCCGCGTGTGCATGCCGGTGTCGGCCCAGGACTCCTACGACCTGGTGCTCGCCGCCGTCGCCTGCGACGACCCGACGGTCGTCATCGAGAACCGCACCCTCTACGCCGGTGCCAAGGAGGAGGTCGCGATCGGTGGCCCGATCCCACCGATCGGCGGGCACCGTCTGCGCCGCCAGGGCGAGGACGTCACCGTGGTCACCTGGGGTGCCGTCACGTCCAAGGTGATCGATGCAGTCGAGCGAGTCGCCGGCGACGGGATCACGGCAGACGTGCTCGAGATGGTCTGGCTCAACCCCTTCGACCACGATGCCGTGCTCGAGAGCCTGGCCCGCACCGGGCGACTGCTCGTGGTGCACGAGGCGGCGCGCACCGGTGGCTTCGGGGCTGAGGTCGTGGCCCGTGTCGCGGAGTCGGGTGTGCCTCTCGTCGCGGCCCCGCGGAGGATCGGCCTCGACGACTCCCGCATCCCCTCCGCTCCTCACCTGGCCGCCGCGCTGCTGCCGCAGACCAGTGATGTCGAGGACGCGCTGCGGACGCTCGCCGGGACGGGGTCCTGATGCTGGGCGTGTGGCACTTCAGCTTCACCGTCGCCGACATCGATGCCTCAGTGGCGTTCTACGAGGGGGTCCTCGGTCTCGATCTCGTGCACCGCCAGGACCAGGACAACGACTACACGCGCTCGCTGGTGGGCTTTCCGGACGCCTCGCTTCGCATCGCCCAGCTCGCGGTGCCCGGACAGTGGCGCGGGGTCTCCACCCACGACCTCGAGCTGGTCGAGTACGTCGTCCCGCGGGGTGCCCCCTACGAGCCGGGCCGCAACCGCCCTGGCGCCTCCCACCTCGCCTTCGCGGTCGAGGACGCCCGTGCCGAGCACGAGCGCCTGGTGGGTCTCGGTGTCGTCTTCGTGTCGCCACCGCAGGCAATCACGTCGGGGGCCAACGAAGGCGGCTACACCTGCTACTTTCTGGACCCGGACGGGATCACCCTGGAGCTGGTCCAGCCCCCGCGGCGAGGCGGAGGGCGAGGCGGAGGCGGATGAGCATGGCGGGTCGCGCGACGCTGGCCGACGTGGCCAAGGCTGCCGGGGTCGACGTGTCGCTGGTCTCGCGGGTGGTCCGCGGCCACGACGTCAAGGTGCGCGACGAGACGCGCGCCCGCATCCTGGAGCAGGTGCGGATCCTGGGCTACCGCCCCAACGCCATCGCCCGCAGCCTGAAGTCGTCCAAGGCAGGCGCCTTCGGACTGGTGATCCCCAACTTCAACAACCCTGTCTACGCCCAGATCATCGCAGGCGCCGAGACCGCCGCCGCTCGGCTGGGCTCGGTCATGCTGACGACGAGCGGTGAGGGCTGGAACCGGGCCGACTGGTACGAAGCGCTCGACGGTGGTCGCGTCGACGGACTGCTCGTGGCAGGGGGCTCACCGCTCGACCTGGCCAGCCTCCGTGTGCCGCACCTGCTGGTCAACCGCTCGATGCCTGGTGTCGATCGGTCGGTCGTGCTCGACGACGAGGCCGGTGCGCGGCTGGCCGTCGACCACCTGCGCGAGCTCGGCCACACGCACCTCGCGTTTCTCGGGGGACCGTCGGGATCCGACACCGCCGCCCGCCGGCAGAGCGGATACGAGACCGCCTCCCAGGGGTTGGCGACGGTCGTGCTCGACTGTGACTACACGGTCGCGGGTGGCCGAGCTGCGGTGCACGCCGCGCTGGACCGAGGGACCCCGCTCGGGGGCATCGTCGCCTCCAACCTGCCTTCCGGGATCGGCGCGCTCGGGGCGTTGCGCGACGCGGGGGTGGACGTGCCCGGTGACGTCTCGGTCATCGCCATCCACGACGCCGAGACTGCTGACTGGGTCTTTCCCCGGCTCACGACCGTCCAGATGCCCTTGTACGAGCTGGGTGCTCGGGCCATCGAGCTGCTGGCGCTGACGGCCCCCGACCAGCGCGTCGCCGAGGTGGTGGCCGAGCCGATGCGGGTCGTCGTCCGCGAGTCGACGGGACCCGCGCCCCGGTGACCGACTTCCTCGTCGAGCTGGAGATCACCGGGACGGACTCGGTCGATCCCGCCGAGCTCGACCGGCTCAGGGGTGCCGAGGCCGTCCGGGCCGAGGAGCTGGCCAGCTCCGGGCTGCTGCTGAGGCTGTGGCGACCGGCCGATCCGTCGTCGCAGCCCAGGTGGCGCAACGTCGGGCTCTGGCACGCTCCGGACGAGGCGAGTCTGCGACAGGCACTGGAATCCCTGCCTCTCTGGCCCTGGATGTCAGCGTCGGTGCGCACCTTGGATGCTCACCCCCACGATCCTGGTCGCTGAAATGGGCCGTGACCTCGGGCCCGAGGGCTAGCGTGCCGTCATGGACCGGGTGAACGACACGCAGCGCAACGCCGCGATCAAGGCTGTCGAGGACGCCTTGGCCCAGGGGCGCATCGTGGCGGCCGACCGGGACCACCGCGTCGACCAGCTGCGCCACGCGCAGACGCCCTCCGAGGTCCAGATGATCACCCAGGACCTCGCGCACCGCGACGCGACGCCCACGTGGGCGCCCTACGAGCCGCCGGTCGTCTCGGGACCTCTCGCCGACCGGGCGGTGTCGGCGCAGGTCCACCAGATGTACGGCGCCAGACGGGGCGGAGCCTGGAAGGGGCTGGCGCTGGTGCCGATCCTGTTCTTCCTCGTGTTCGCCGTCGTCGTCGGCGGAGTCCTTGTCGGCCTGGTCGGTCAGGTCGACGACCGGGGCAGCACCAGCGTCGAGGACTTCGACGACTTCCCGGGGCTGGTGGAGCCGGAGGTCGAGTCGGCACCCGGCCTGTTCACCCCGACCGGGCTGCGCGTCCTGGTGCGCGCACTGCGCGCGCAGACCGGCTCCTCGACGGTCTTCGAGGCAGGGATCTACCCGAGGTACGCCGTGGCCTCGGTCCCCGCGGGGCCCGTCGGGAAGCGCGCCATCAGCTACTACTACGACGGCGACCTGCGCGAGAGCGCCCGGACCACCTCCACCGCCGCTCGCTTCGACCTCGCGGAGATCGACGCTGCCGTGCTGGGCCGGCTCCACCGCATGGTGCGCAGCCTGGTCGAGGACCCGACGACCTCCTACGTGCTCGTGCACCGGCCCCGGGAGGGCTCGACGGGCTGGTTCTCGGCCCACGTGTCCAACGCCTTCGGTGAGTCCGGCCGTCTCGTGGCCGAGCTCGACGGCACCGTCGTCGAGCGCAGGGTCAGCGAGTGAGGCTCACCCGCTGAGGTCGAAGAGGTAGCGGCTGGTCGGCACCAGGTCGAGGTCGCGGTCGGCACCGAAGCGCGCCACGCTCCCCAGCATCCGCTCGAGCCGACGCGACAGCTCGGCGTCGTCACCGCCGCTGCCGTAGAAGGCGTGCATGTCGCTCACCGCCTCGATCGGGAAGAGCTCCTCGACCAGGGCGTGCTTGTCCGGAGCGCCCGGCGTCACCGCGGCGACCACGACGTTCTGCACGTAGCCGAAGGTCGCCTGGGTCTCGATCGCGACCGGGGTGTGGTCGACCAGCCACCGGTGCAACCACTCCTCCTGGGTCAGGTCGTCGGGCCGGCGCAGGAGCGCGAGGTTGGCGAGCCCCTCGCTGCGCGCCCCGTCCCAGCGCTCCGGCGGCTCGATCGGGCGGCGCTCCTCGACCTCCCAGCCGGCGACGCGCGTGGCGGTCGCGTCGAGGGCGGCCACGACGACGGCGGCCGGGCCGGTGGTCCAGACGCTGACGAGGGCACCGATCGCCGGCTCCTGCGCGGTGAGACGCATGGCCGGGGCGACGTGCTCGTCGTCGACGTTGACCTGGAGCCGCTCGACCCCGGCGGCCGCCAACGTGGCGTGCAGGTCGGGGGCGAGCAGGGCCGTGGACAGGTCGTCGCCCCAGAGGGCGAACATCAGCTTGGTCACGCCCCCGAACCTAGAGCACCCTCAGAGCGCCGAGCGGTAGATCTCCACGGTGCGCTCGGCGATGGCCGGCCAGCCGAAGGACTCGACGGCCCGCTGTCGGCCGGCGATGCCCATGGTCGCGGCCCGGGCGGGGTCGGCGACGACCTCGTTGAGGGCGGCGGCGAAGTCGCGGACGTAGCCCTCGGGGTCCAGGGGGGTCCCGGTGCCGTCGGTGGCCTGCTCGATGGGCACCAGGAGGCCGGTCTCGCCCGGGACGACCACCTCGGGGATCCCGCCGGTGGCGGTGGCGACGACCGCGGTCTCGCAGGCCATCGCCTCGAGGTTGACGATGCCGAGGGGCTCGTAGATCGACGGGCAGGCGAAGGCCGTCGCGGCCGTGAGGAGCGCCACGACGTCGGGGCGCGGCAGCATCTCGCGGATCCACACGACCCCGGACCGGTCGGACGCGAGATCGGTGACCAGGGACTCGACCTCGGCGGCGATCTCCGGGGTGTCGGGCGCACCGGCGCACAGCACGATCTGCACCTCGGGGGGGAGCTGGGCGACCGCGCGCAGGAAGAGGGGCAGCCCCTTCTGGCGGGTGATCCGACCGACGAAGACGACCGAGGGCCGGTCGGGGTCGACGCCGAGCTCGCGCACCCGGTCGGGCGCGGCGAGCGGGGACCACTGCTCGGTGTCGATGCCGTTGTGCACGACGTGCACCTTCGCCGGGTCGACCGCGGGATAGCAGGCGAGCACGTCGTCGCGCATCGCGGCCGAGACCGCGATCACCGCGGCCGCCGCCTCGTAGGACGTGCGCTCCACCCACGACGACACCGCGTAGCCGCCGCCGAGCTGCTCGGCCTTCCAGGGGCGCAGCGGCTCGAGCGAGTGCGCGGAGAGGACGTGGGGGATCCCGTGGAGGAGGGAGGCGACGTGGCCGGCCATGTTCGCGTACCAGGTGTGCGAGTGCACGAGGTCGGCCCCGGCGACGGCCTCCGCGATCGCCAGGTCGACCCCGAGCGTCTGCAGCGTCGCGTTGGCCCCCGCGAGCTCGGCGAGGTCGGCGTACGACGAGGTGCCGGGCTCGTCGCGCGGCCCGCCGAAGGCGTGGACCCGGGCCTCGATGTCGGCTCGGGCGCGCAGGGCGCGGACCAGCTCGGTCACATGGACACCGGCACCCCCGTAGACCGAGGGCGGATACTCCTTGGACACCACATCGACGCGCACGACACTCACCCTATGCCCGCTCGTGGGGCTAGGGTCTCGTCATGAGTGCCGCATCTCGCAAGAAGGTCCTGGCCATCGTGCTCGCGGGTGGGGAGGGCAAGCGGTTGATGCCCCTGACCGCCGACCGCGCCAAGCCCGCCGTGCCCTTCGCGGGCATCTACCGCCTGATCGACTTCGCGCTGTCGAACGTCGTCAACTCGGGCTACCTCCAGGTCGTCGTCCTCACGCAGTACAAGTCGCACAGCCTCGACCGTCACGTCACCCAGACCTGGCGCATGTCGACGATGCTGGGCAACTACGTGACCCCCGTGCCGGCCCAGCAGCGGGTGGGCAAGCACTGGTACCTCGGCAGTGCCGACGCGATCTTCCAGTCCCTCAACCTGCTCAAGGACGAGAAGCCCGACATCGTCGTCGTGGTCGGTGCCGACCACGTCTACCGCATGGACTTCTCGCAGATGGTCCAGCAGCACATCGAGAGCGACGCGACCTGCACGGTCGCCGCGATCCGGCAGCCGATCGAGCTCGCCGACCAGTTCGGCGTGATCGACGTGCATCCCGAGGACCCCTCGCGGATCCGCGAGTTCCTCGAGAAGCCGACCGACCCGGTCGGCCTGCCCGACAGCCCCGGCGAGGTCCTGGCCTCGATGGGCAACTACGTCTTCGACGCCGACGCCCTCATCGAGTCCGTCACCCGCGACGCGACGACCGCCGGCTCCAAGCACGACATGGGCGGCGACATCGTGCCGTCGTTCGTGCGTCGCAACCTCGCCGGCGTCTACGACTACAAGGACAACGTGGTGCCGGGCGCCACCGACCGCGACCGCGGCTACTGGCGCGACGTCGGGACCCTCGGGTCCTACTACGCCTCGCAGATGGACGTCGTCTCACCACTGCCGGTCTTCAACCTCTACAACTTCGACTGGCCCATCTACACCTCCTACGGCCCGCAGCCGCCGGCCAAGGTCGTGCAGGGCGCTGACGGGGTGGCCTCGTCGGTCGACGAGTCGCTGCTCTCACCGGGGGTCGTGGTCATCGGTGCGTCGGTGCGGCGGTCGGTGCTCTCGCCGGGCGTGGTCGTGGAGTCGGGTGCCGTGGTCGACGGGTCGGTGCTGCTCAACGGGGTGCGCGTCGGCGCCGGCGCCACCGTGCGCAACGCGATCCTCGACAAGAACGTCGTCGTCCCCCCCGGCGGCCAGATCGGGGTCGACCCCGAGGCCGACCTGGCCCGCGGCTTCGTCGTCGAGGAGGGGCTCACCGTGCTGGGCAAGGACCAGCCCTTCTAGGTCAGGATGCCCGCGGCACGCGCCGGCTCGGCGTAGGCGGCGGCCAACGACGCGACGCTCTCGTGCGCGTTGAGCCCGCTGGGGTTGGGCACCACCCACAGGGCGGCGCCCTCGAACGGCTCCGGCTGGCGTCCCGGGGTCGCCCTCGGCAGGGCGAAGGCGCTGCGGTAGGCCGTGATGCCGGCGACGGCCACCACCGCGGGCGTCGTACGACGCACCAGGGCGGCGAGTGCCTCGCCACCGGCGCGCAGCTCGTCCTTGGTCAGCTCGGCGGCGCGGGCGCTGGCGCGACGCACGATGTTGGTGATCCCGATGCCGCGCGCACGCAGGTAGTCGCGGTCCTCGTCGGTCATGCCGGCGGCCGGGTCGATCGAGCGCTCGAGGACCCCGGCGAGGTGCAGCGCCGGGTAGAACCGGTTGCCGGGGTGGGCGAAGTGGGTGCCGGTCGCCGCGGTCCACAGCCCCGGGTTGATGCCGACGAAGAGCAGCCGCAGCTCCTGCCCGGCCCGCGCGGGGAGCAGGTCGGGCACCTCCGCGTCGCGGAAGGACTCGAGCTCGGCGCGGGTGAAGCTGCGGCGGGGTCCGGTCACGATCACAGCCTGCCGGAACCCCGCGAGGCCCGGTAGCGTCCTAGCCATCATGGACAAGACTCTCGGACTTCTCCTCCTCCTGCCCCTCCTGCTCACCGGCTGCGGTGAGGAGGGCACGGGCCGAGCCGCGAGCCCGACGCCACCTGCCGACGAGCCCGTCGTCGTCTCGCTGGTGCACGCGACCAACGCGGGCGGCAGCGTCTCGGACCGGTTGACCCCCATCGGTGACGACGGCCTGCTCGACTTCCTCACCCAGTTCGACTCCTCCGACCTCAGCGAGCAGGTCATGCTCCTGGCCGAGGACAACCCGCCGGCCGAGGGCCACGAGCTCACCGCCGCCGTCGTGGCGGTCGGGTGCGACGTGCCGCCCGGGGTCCGGGTGACGTCGAGCGAGGAGGGCTGGATGATCAGGCCCGACAAGGTCACGGCACCGCTGCGCGAGTGCCTGGCGCCGGTGACGACCGTCGCGGTCGTCGACGTGCCCCGCTAGGGCGGCCTACGGCGCGCGGTAGGTGACCTCGAGGGCGTTGGCCACCAGGCGCTCGGCCCCGTCGGAGGGGCTGTTGACGACGGCGCTGCCGCCGCCGGGTCGTCGCGCGACCATCGTGGTGGAGCCGCCGCCGTCGAGGTTGAGCGCCTCGTCGGCGCCGAGGTCCTGCATCATCTCGGCGAGCTCGACCATCGTGTAGCCGCGGCTGAAGCTCTGTCGACCGTCGATGACGAGCAGCAGCACCTCGCCGGTGTCGCGGTCGATGCCGATCGCGGTGCGCGGGTGCATCTCGCGGTCGTTGATCACCTCGAAGACGCCGTCGCGGATGAGGAACTTGTTGCCGGTGATCGCCACCTGGGGTCGGCCCTGCAGCCAGCCCTGGACCCGCACCCGGGCGCCCTTGCGCAGACCCGCGAGGCGCTTGGCGCCCTCGCCGCGCCCCACCAGCAGGAAGCCGCGGATCACGCGGTCGTGCGGCAGCTTGTTCCTCGTCTCGACCACCCGGCCGCCGACGACGCGCACCATCCGGACCTGCTTGGTCTGCCCGCCGGTCCAGCGGTAGCCGGCGCTCGCACCCCACGCCGGGGTGTAGACGCCGATGCCGCCGAAGCGCACCTCGGGCGAGTTGACGTTGGTGATCTCCAGGTTGGGACGGAACTTCACCGACGCCTTGAGCGGCAGGTAGCCGATGTCGGGGCGCCCGCCCCGGTCGAGCCAGAAGGCGGAGTTCCACCCGCGGCTCGGCGCGTGCAGCAGCCCGCGCTGGCGGTCCTGGCCCAGGCCGAGCGGGGCGCCGGTGTCGCCGATGTCGAAGAAGTCGCCGTTGACGCCGGCGACCGCGCGGCTGCGGGCCAGGATGTCGCTCACCTGGTCCGTACGCCGCACGGACCCGGCCGACGCGTAGTCGAGCCGCACCCCGGGGGTGCTCAGGTCGACGGCGAGCAGGTGGGCGCGGATCGGGCCGCGGGCGTCGTCCTGGCTCCAGGTCGTGTAGCGGACGCCGGGGGAGACCTGCTCCACGGTGAGGGGCCCGACGCGGGTGGAGAGCCGCCGCACCATCGGCGACATCGGGGCCGCGATCGCGCCCCGGACCCGGTCGGAGGTCTGCGGGAAGCGGGCCTGGCTCAGGCGTGGGTCCGGACGCTCGAGGCGCTCAGCGCTCGCGCCACCGGCGCCGTTGACCGGGGCCGGCGGCGCTGCGAGGAGGGTGCAGACCAGGGCCAGGCCTGCGATCCGGGGAAGTCGGGTGCGCATCCGGTCCAGGGTAAGGAACTAGCGACCCACAACGGGGAGGTGCACGACCGTGTCGTCGATGACCACCGCGCCCGGGGTGCGCGAGCCCATCGTCACGAACGTGTCGCTCACCGGTGAGACCAGGAGGTAGAGCGTCTGACCGGCGGGCACGTCGATCGCGACCGACGGCAGCGTCACCCGGCGGGTCACGCCGTTGACGGGGGTCGGCTCGTTGATCGGCAGCACGTTGTTCTGCACGAGGTGGGCGTCGAGCGGCGTGGTGCCGACGGCCAGCCCGTAGAACGCCCGGTTGTTGACGCCCAGGGCCGTGACCGAGCCGGTGAGGTAGGACGAGCCGGCGATCCGGATCGGGCCCTCGGCGACGGCGTAGGGGACCGGCGCGCCGACCGGACCTGCGGTCGTGGCGACCGTGCCGACGGAGTAGGCCCGGGTCGGGGCGACCGACGAGACGGTGGTGCAGGTGCTCTGCGGCGTGGCGAGGTGGATCTTGCCGAAGCCGCCGAGGCGGCTGCTCCTGCCCTTGAGGACCTTGTCGAAGAACTTCACGGTCAGCGCGCGGAAGTCACCGCCACCGAGCTTGCGGCTGCACGGGTCGGAGCTGACGTCGACGCCCTGCGGGAGGAGTGCGGGCAGCACGTGACCGCCGTTGTAGCCGACGAAGATGCTCTGCTTGCGCGCCCGCGGGGTGATCGCGCGCTGCCAGTTGGCCAGGCCCTGCTGCAGGGGGAAGAGCGAGTCGGTGGTGCCCTGGCCGAGCAGGACCGGGATGTCGAGGCGGCGTCCGGCGTCGACGTGGTGCTTCGGGCCGTTCTTGGCGAAGAACGTCACGAGGTCCTCCGTGCCGGGGGTCGACCCGTCGGGCCAGGTGCCGGTCGCGGCACCCTCGACGAGCGCCTTGTAGACCCGCTCGGGCAGCGCCTGGGTCGGCAGGGCGGCCGCGCTGAGCGCCAGCGCCCACGCGGTGCGGACGACGCCCTCGGGGGCCAGGCTCTGGGAGAGGTCGTGCCAGGTGATCTCGGGTGCGAGTGCGTCGAAGACCGGCTTGCCCTTGAGTCGCAGCGCCTCGAAGGCGCCGAGGAACTGGTAGCCGCCGCCGTAGCTGCCGCCGATCGCGGCGAGGCGCGGGTCGCCCGGTGCGTCCTGCTGGACCCAGCGGAGCCTGCTGACCAGGCGCACGAGCGCGCGGACGTCGCGGCCCTCGTAGGCGGGGTTCTCGACGTGGGCCTTGCCGCCCGAGGCGCCGAAGCCGCGCTGGTCGAAGGACAGCACGCCGTAGCCGGCGCGCGTCAGGCTGGCGAAGTCGCGTGGGTCGGTCGTGCGCGAGCCGCCCCAGCCGTGCGAGTGGATGATCATCGGCACGCGCGTGGCCGAGGTCGCGGCGGCGGGCTTGAAGAGCGAGTAGCAGATCTTGACCGGCGCCCCGCCCTTCGTCTCCGGCACGCTCGCGAGGCAGCCGTTGGTGACGCGCACGCCCGGCTCGGCGACGGACGCCGCCGGCGCAGCGGCGGGGGAGGCCACCGTCGAGGTCGGCACCGCGGCGAGGGTCGCGGCGAGCAGGGTCGCGCCGAGCGGGAGGGCAACGAGACGCGGGACGGAGCGTGAGGTCATGCCCTGCACAACTCGTCGGGCCGACGAAGGTCACGGAATGTGACGGCCGTCACCCGCAGGGCGCGTCGCCGACGAGCGCCAGCCCGCGCAGGTCCCCGCGACCGAGCCGGGTGACCTCGGTGGTGCGGTACATCAGCTGTGTGGGGTCCTTCACGTGGTCGAGCCCGACGAGGTGGGCGAGCTCGTGCAGCACGATCGCCCGGTGCTGCTCCTCGGCCCCGCGGAAGCGCTCGATCTCCTCGAAGGCCTCGCTGTCGAGGACCACGCGACCCGTGACGTACTGCGTCAGGACGCCGTCGGTCGTCGAGATCGGACCGGCCAGCCCGGCGACGTCTCCGCCGAGCTCCGGCACCTCGTCGGCGGTGGCCCACGCGATGAGGACCGGCCGGGGGTCGACGCCGGCGCGGAAGCGGTCCTCGAAGGCCCGGTCGTCGGTGGGGCCCTCGTCCTCGAAGACCAGCCCGGTCGCGTCGCTGATCGTGGCGACAGCCTCCCCGACGAGCGCCTCCCAGTCGTCCGGGGCGCCCTGCGGGTTGACCTGGTAGGCGATCGGGCGGCACGGGTCCCAGCCCACCGGGTCGTCGGTCCCGGCGCGTGTGGAGAGGAACCGGTAGGCACCCGAGCTGCCGCCGTCGACGGCTGCCCCGAGGCGGTCGTCGAGGCCGAGCAGGCTGCGCAGCTGGTAGGCGCCGGGCACGACGTTGAGCAGGAGCAGCGCCCCGATCAGCGACAGGGTGACCCCGACCGTCACGAACGTACGACGGCGCTCGGGCGGCGCCGGCGAGGTCGCCGTGCGTGCGGGGGCGCCGCGCCCGCGGCGAGGACGGCGCGGGGGGCGGCGGATGCGCTCGCGCCGCAGCGGCGTGACGGGACCTCCGTCGGGTCCCTCGTCGGTCGTCTCGAGGGCGCGGATCTGGCGCAGCAGGTCCCGCTCCCACTCGCGCTCGGCGCGACGCTCGGACCAACCCACGTCAAAACTCTACGCAGCGCCCCACACCCAGCACGGCGAGGCCTTGGCGATCCCCGGGGCCGAGCTCCTCGCGGCCGACGTTGTCCTCGTGCATCAGCTCGCCCGCGTCGTCGACGTGGGCGAGGCCCATGACGTGGCCGAGCTCGTGCATCAGGATCGCGCGGGCGCCGCCCTCGTCACCGGCCTTCTCCAGTCGCGCGTAGGACTCCGCGTCCAGGATCACCTTGCCGGTGACGTAGGTGGTGTGACCGTCGATCGTGATCGAGTCGGGCCCGGCGAGCCCCGCCACCGTGCCCTCGAGCTGGGCGACCTCCCGGGGGAGCGCCCAGCCGATGAGCACCGGCTCGAAGTCGGTCGGGCTGCTCACGGAGCGGTTGAAGGCGCGGTCGGAGGTCGTGCCGAGGAAGGCGAAGCGGAGACCCGTCGCCTGGGCCACCTCCTCGACGGCGCTCGCGACCAGGTCGACCCACCCGGCCGGCGCGTGGGCCGGGTTGACGACGTAGGTCACCGGGCGGCACGAGCTCCAGGTGACGGGCAGGCTGCTGCCGGGCTGGGTGAAGAAGAACGCGTGGTGCGGCCCGGGGGCGCCCTCGTCGGCGCCGTCGGCCGCATCACTGCCGGAGCCGCCGGTCACCGACGCGACCGCGAGGAGCAGGCCCAGGACCGCGCCGCCACCCAGGGCGAGCGCGCCCTTCACGCGGGGGCCTGCCGTCGTAGGGTCGGCGCATGCAGTGGCCGGAGCAGGGGAACGCCTTCGTGGCGGGCGACAACCTCGACGTGCTCCCGCTGCTGGACCCCGCGAGCGTCGACCTGGTCTACATCGACCCGCCCTACAACACCGGCAACGACTTCGCCTACCGCGACGACATCCGCGCCGGCGGAGGGCTGTCGCGGCACGAGGCCTGGGTGGCGATGATGCGTCCGCGGCTGCTGGCCGCCCGCGAGGTGCTGGCGCCGACGGGAGCGATCTTCGTCAGCATCGACGACAACGAGGCGGCCCACCTGCGGCTGCTGATGGACGACGTGTTCGGCGCCGGCAACCTGCTCGCGCAGGTGGTCGTCAACCTCAACCCCAAGGGACGCCAGCTGGGCAAGGGGTTCGCGACCAACCATGAGTACCTCCTCGCCTATGCCCGGGACGCGAGCGTCTGCGTGCTCGACGCGAGCACGACCGACACCGTCAACGAGCGCGACTTCCCGCTGACCGACGTCGACGGTAGGCGCTTTCGCCACCTCCCGTTGCGTAACACCAACAAGAAGTTCAACCCCGCCACGGCCCGCACGCTGCACTTCCCGGTGTGGGGCGACCCGGCCTCGGGTGCCGTGCGCACGACACCCTTCGACGGAGCGACCGAGATCGCCCCCGTCTTCGGCGACGGGTCCTCCGCGGTGTGGCGCTGGAGCCGGCCCCGCATCGACGAGCGGCCCGACGACCTGGTGTGCCGGACGATCAAGGGACTGCGGGGGGAGCGGGTCGACGTCTTCCAGAAGGACTGGCTGCACCGCGACGTCCCCGGCGGGCGCCGCAAGAAGCTGCGCACCATCTGGATGGCCGACGAGGTCGGCTCCACCGACAGCGCGGTGGTGGAGCTCAAGGAGATCCTCGGCCACGTCTTCGAGTCGCCGAAGCCGACCGGGCTCATCCGGCGCATCCTCGGCACCATGCCCCCGGATGCGCGGGTGCTCGACTTCTTCGCCGGCAGCGGCACGACGGGTCACGCGGTCGCCCTCGCCAACACCGAGGACGGCGGTCGGCGCACGTGCCTGTCGGTCAACGCCGCCGAGCCGACGCGGGTCGGGTCCAACGCGCAGCTCGCGGGCTACGCCACGGTCGCCGACATCACCCGCGCCCGGTTGTCCGCGGTCGACGCCCTGCTCGGCGGCGGCTTCGTGGACCTGTCGCCTGCCTAGGACTCCTCACTGGCTGTGCCCCCATCGGCCGCAGTCCGGGCGGGCGTCTATCGGAGCTGCCGAAGACAGGGCGCTCGTAGTCGGACGTACCTACCGAGGACCGACCACCAGTCACCAAGCGGGCGCGAGGGCTGGGAAGGTCCAATAGGTACGTCGGTCTACGAGCCGGTCGCACTGTCTGCGCGGGGCACCGTTGCTCCGGTCGCGACGCGGCCGACAGGGACACCCCCAGTCAGATCCCGGCCGCCTTCTCCAGCGCGGAGACCTCCTGGTCGAGGAAGGTGAGCAGCCGCTGCAGGTGGGGGACCGTACGACGGCAGCCGGTCAGGCCGAAGGCCATGTTGCCGTCGTAGGACGTGCAGGTGATGTTGAGCGCCATGCCGTTGATCGGGATCGACAGCGGGTAGGTGCCCATCAGCTGCGCGCCGTTCCAGTAGTGCGTCGTGCGGGGGCCGGGCACGTTGCTGATGATCAGGTTGTAGGGCGGTCGCACGATGCCCTGCATGCGCAGCAGCGGCGTGAGGATCGCCGGGGCCTGACCGATCGCGCTCATGGCGAGGATCTGCATGGGCGTCATCGACGACAACGCCTCCTTGCCGTCCTTCATCGACCGGTGGATCGCGGAGAGTCGCCGCGCCGGGTCGGCCTGGTCGGTCGCGAGCTGCACCATCACGGCGCCGACCGCGTTGCCGCCCTCGGCGGAGGCGACCTGCGACTGCTTGGCGTTGAGGCCCACCGGCACCATGGCGACCAGCGGTGTGTCGGGCAGGGCGTCGAGCTCGAGGAGGTACTGGCGCATCGCGCCGCTGCACATCGCCAGCACCACGTCGTTGATGGTGGTGCCGGTGGCCCTGCCGATGGTGCGCAGGCGCTCGATCGGCCAGTCCTGCGCGGCGAAACGCCGCGAGCCGGTGATCGACTGGTTGAGGATCGTGCGGGGTGCGTGCAGCGAGAGCGACGAGGTCTCGTTGCGCAGGCCCTTGCTGATCGTCTTGACCAGGGCCGCCGGCATGCCCGCGGCGTCGGCGGTGATGCCGAAGGCGGTGCGGAGGGCCTGCACGGGCACCCCGGCCAGGCTCGCCTCGGCCTGGTCGAGCTCGCGGGCCCGGCGTACGGTCGGCTGGGCGCCCCACGGGGCAGGCATGCCGCGCTTGTCGGGGTCGGTCGACAGGACGCTGGCCAGCAGCCGCATCGCCGAGATGCCGTCGACGAGGGCGTGGTGGGTCTTGGTGTACATCGCGACGCGTCCGTCGCGCAGCCCCTCGATCACGTGGGCCTCCCACAGCGGACGCTCCCAGGCCAACCGGGTGCTGTGCAGCCGGGAGCAGAGCTCGAGCAGCTCCCGGATCCGGCCCGGCTTGGGCAGGGCGCTGTGCCGCACGTGGTGCTCGATGTCGAACTCCAGGTCGGGCTGCCACACCAGCTGCCCGCCGGTCTTGATCGACCGGTGCGGGTGCTTGAGGAACAGCGGCGCGATCTCCTCGGCCCCGCGCATCTCCTCATACATCCGGCGCACGTAGTCGCGCGGCGCCCCCTCGGGCTTCTTGAAGAGCTGGAGCCCGCCCACGTGCATCGGCATGTTGCGGTTCTCCGCCAGGAGGAACGCGGTCGAGGTGGGATCGATCGGTGTGACCACAGGGTGAGCCTTTCGTAGAAGGGCATCCTTGCGGGCCGTGACGGCGGCCACAAGGCGCAGGGCCGGGCGTGGACCCTGGTGGCTGGGACTCTGGCACCATCGCTCCATGCAGGCCTCGCCGCTCGACCGCGCGTGGAGTCGCAGCCGTACGTCGCTCGCCGAGCGCCTGACCCGGCTGTCGGCCAAGCGGTGGCACATCGTGCAGTGCGCCCTGGCGGCGGGAGCGGCGTGGTTCGTCGCGTCCGACCTGCTCGGGCACGACACCCCGTTCTTCGCGCCGATCGCGGCGGTGGTCAGCCTCGGCACGTCCTACGGGCAGCGCCTGCGCCGGGTCGCGGAGGTGACCCTCGGGGTGGCGATCGGGGTCTTCGTCGCCGACCTGCTCGTCTTCCAGCTGGGGTCGGGGTGGTGGCAGCTCACCCTCATCGTGGGGCTCGCGATGACGACCGCCTTCCTGCTCGACGGCGGACAGCTCTTCGTGACGCAGGCCGCCGTGCAGTCGATCGTGGTGAGCACCCTGCTGCCCGACCCGGGCGCCGCCCTCACCCGCTGGACCGACGCGCTGATCGGCGGTGTGATCGCACTGGTGGCGGCCACGATCGCGCCGGCGGCGCCGCTGCGCCGTCCACGCGAGCAGGCGGCGCGGGTGATGCAGAAGATCGAGGCGCTGCTGCGCGCCGCCGGGGAGGTGATGGTCGACGGCGAGGCCGAGAAGGGGCTCGACCTGCTGGTCGACGCCCGCGCCACCGACCACCTGATCCGGGAGCTGCAGTCCGCGGCGGACGAGGGGATGTCGGTGGTGGCGTCCTCGCCGTTCCGGGTGCGGCACAAGGACAACCTCCGGCGCATGGTCGACCTCGTCGACCCGCTCGACCGAGCGCTGCGCAGCACCCGCGTCCTGGTGCGGCAGACGGCCGTCACGGCCTACCACCGACGACCGGTGCCGCCGGCCTACGCCCGGCTCGCGGCAGAGCTCGCCGACGCGGCGGCCCTGGTCGCGGCCGAGCTCGCGGCCGACCGGATGCCGGTGGCCGCCCGTGAGGCCATCCTCGCGGTCGGCGAGGCGACCGGGCGGGTGGAGCGGTCCGAGGTCCTGACCGCCGAGGTGATCCTCGCCCAGCTGCGCTCGATCGTGGTGGACCTGCTGCTGCTCACCGGCATGACCCAGCTCGAGTCGACCGACGCGCTGCCGCCGCCCCCGCGATGAGCGAGAGGACGGGCCGGGGGATGACCTGGATCCTGCACGTGGACCTCGACCAGTTCATCGCGGCGGTCGAGGTGCTGCGCCGCCCCGAGCTCGCCGGGCTCCCGGTGGTGGTCGGCGGCCGGGGCGACCCGACGGAGCGGGGGGTCGTGGCGACGGCCTCCTACGAGGCACGGGAGCGTGGGGTGGGCTCCGGGATGCCCCTGCGGATCGCGGCGCGCAAGATCCCCGGGGCGGTCTTCCTCCCCGTCGACAAGCCGGTCTACGAGGCGGCCTCGGCGCGGGTGATGGACACCCTGCGCGGGCTGCGCTGGGACGGCGTGCCGGTCGACGTCGAGGTGCTCGGCTGGGACGAGGCGTTCCTCGCCGCCCGCGAGCCGCGGGACGACCCGTGGGCCTTCGCCGCTCAGGTGCGGTCCGAGGTGCTGGCCGCGACGTCGTTGCACTGCTCGGTCGGGATCGGGGACACCAAGCTGCGCGCCAAGACGGCGACCGACTTCGGCAAGCCGCGGGGGACCTACGAGATCACCGCGGACACCTGGTTCGCCGAGATGGGGGACCGCCCGACCCGGGCGCTGTGGGGCATCGGGGCGCAGACGTCGAAGAAGCTCGTCGCGCTCGGCATCGAGACCGTCCGCCAGCTCGCCGCCTCCGACGTGGAGGTGCTCGCCGCGGCGCTCGGCCCGACGATCGGGCCGTGGGTGCACCGGCTCGGCCGCGGCGCCGACACCGGGCCGGTCGACCCGACCCCGTGGGTGCCGCGCGCCCACGGGCGCGAGGAGACCTTCCAGCAGGACCTGGAGGACTGGGCCGAGGTCGAGGACGCGGCGCGGCGGATCGCCCGCCGCGCGGTCGCGGACATCGATGCCGAGGGACGACCGGCCGCCCGGGTGGGCATCAAGGTGCGCCTGCGGCCCTTCACCACGCTCACCCGCAGCCTCACCCTCCCTGCGCCGACCAACGACCCCGAGGTGCTCGGCGCCGCGGCCGTCGAGCTGCTCGGCCGCATCGACCGGGAGCGAGCGGTGCGGCTGCTCGGCGTACGCCTGGAGATGGTCGAGCCCGAGGAGCCTGGTTGACCGCTGGGCCACCGGCTCCGGGGCGCTAGTCGTCCAGGACCAGCCGGACGGCGCCCTCGCGGCGGGGGTCGGCCGCGGCGTCCAGGCTCCCGTCGGGTCGCACCAGCGCGGCGCCGACCCCGCCGAAGTACATCGTCGGCGCCTCGGGAGGCTCGACCTTGAGCTCCTCGCCGGGTCGGCCCGCCCGGTGCAGGTGCACGCGGGGGTGGTCGACCGCGTCCTGGAGCGACAGCCCGCCGTTGACGAACCCGGCCAGCACCTGGGCGATCGCGGTCGTGATCCGGTCGGCCCCGGGGGAGCCGATGGCCAGCGCGGAGCCGTCGGTGTGGTGTCCGACGGTGGGGGCCATGTTGGAGAGCAGCCGCGTGCCGGGCGGGAGGCCGTGCAGGCCGCGGGGGTTGAGCTCCTGCTCGCCGAGGCAGTTGTTGAGCCAGATCCCGGTGCCGGCCGCGATCATGCCGGCGCCGTAGCCCGACGACACGGTGAGCGAGCACGCGCCGCCCTCGCTGTCGGTCGCCGAGACGTGGGCCGTCGATCCCGACTCGAGCACCCCCACGTGGTCGTGGTCGACCCGGTCGAGGAAGTCGGCGGCGTCGCGCACCAGGTCGTCGGTGTGGTCGAGCACGTCGAGGCGGTGCCCGAGCACCGCGCGCTGCACCCGCACGAGGTGGGCCACGTCGTCGGGCGTCCACGGCCCGCGCGGCCGGTCGTCGAGCAGCCGCAGCATCGCGGCGACGACGACGCCACCGAGCGACGGCGGCGGTGCCGTGGCCAGCGTCCAGCCACCGACGCGGGTGACGAGCGCCGGCCGCACCACCGGCGCGTACGCCGCCAGGTCGGCCGCGCCGAGCAGCCCCCCGCGCCGCTGCACGTCGTCGCCGACCAGCCGGGCCAGGTCGCCGGTGTGCAGCGTGGCGGCGCCCTCCGCGGCGATCAGCTCCAGCGAGCCGACCAGGTCGGGCACGACGACCAGCCCGGAGGTGATCGACCCGTCGGCGTCGTGCAGGACGGCACGGCTGGCCGGGTCCCACCCGAAGACCGTCTCGTGCACGTGGTCGAGGTAGTAGCGCGAGGCCGCGCCGATCCGGAACCCGTCGCGGGCGACGTCGACCGCCGGGACGACCAGCTCCCGCCACGGCAGCCGGCCGTCACGACGGTGGGCCTCCTCCAGGGCGGCCACGGAGCCGTGCGCCGCGACCGACCCGGGCCCGATCGTGACCTCCACCCCGCCGCCGTAGGCGGTCCGGACATCCCACGTGCCGCGGTCCGCACGGCCGGCCGGTGGGCCGGTCGGGGGCCGGCCGGGCATGTCCATCCAGCCGTCGACGGTGTAGGCGGCGCCGCCGGCCGAGGGCTGCACCGTGACGAAGCCGCCCGAGCTGAGCGAGACGATGCCCACCTCGTTGACCATCGCGACCAGCGCCGCGGCGATGGCGGCGTCGACGGCGTTGCCGCCGGCGCGCGCCACGGCGGCGCCCGCGTCGGCGGACGCCGGGTTGGGCGCCGCGACGGCCACCTGGGTGCGGCGACCCCCGCGGGAGGTCACGCCAGGCTCTCGGTCAGCTCACGGACGACCGAGTCGACGACCGCGACGAGGTCGTCCCCGGTGCGTGCGGCCACCGCCCGCTGGCGTTGGTAGGAGGCGCCCCGCCGGGGCAGGTCGGCGAGCGACGCGAGCTCCTCGAGGCAGCCCAGACGGGCCGCGACCGGCTCGAGCCGCACCAGCAGGTCGGCGAGGTCGTCGGTGAGCAGCCGCTCCTCCGACCGGGCGTCCAGGATGATGATCGCGTCGAGGCCGTAGCGGGCGGCGCGCCACTTGTTCTCCTGCACGTGCCACGGCGGGAGCACCGGCAGCGTCTCGCCGGCCGCGACCCGGGTGTCGAGGTCCACCACCAGGCAGTGCATCAGCGCCACCAGCCCGGCCAGGTCGGCCATGTCGGAGACCCCGTCGCACACCCTGTTCTCCAGGGTGCCGAGGTGAGGGGCGGGGCGCAGGTCCCACCGGATCTCGGACAGCTCGTCGATGACCCCGGTGATGAGCTGGTCCTGCGCGAAGGCCTCGAACTCCTGCCACGTCGTGAACTGGAAGGGCAGCCCGGCCGTGGGCAGCTGCTGGAACATCAGGGCCCGGTTGGACGCGTAGCCCGTGTCCACCCCGGCCCAGATCGGCGACGAGGCCGACAGCGCCTGGAGATGGGGGTGGAAGTTGAGCAGTGCGGAGAGGACCGGCATCACCCGGTCACGCTCGGGCAGCCCGACGTGGACGTGCACGCCCCAGATCAGCATCTGGCGGCCCCACCACTGGGTGCGGTTGATGAGCTCCTCGTAGCGGTGGCCGGGGCTGAGCTGCTGCCCGGACCACGAGGCGAAGGGGTGCGTGCCGGCGCCGTAGAGGTCGATGTCGAGGTCGTCGCCCGCCGGGACCACCCGCTCGAGGGTGCGTCGCAGGTCGGTCATGGCCTCGGGGACGGTGTGGCAGATGCCGGTCACCAGCTCCACGGTGTTGCGCAGGAGCTCCTGGTGCAGCCGCTCGGGGCGCTCGAGCCGCGGTCGCGCGCGGGCGAAGAGGTGCGAGGCGTCGTTGCGCAGGTCGCGGGTGCGACGGTCGACGAGCGCGAGCTCCCACTCGACCCCGAGGGTCGGCTCAGCGGACGCGTGGAAGTCGATGCGCACCCGCACAGCGAAGCACACGGCGGGGCTGCCAGCATGGTCCTCATGCTCGAGACGCGCGCGTTGAACCTGACGTTGGACTTCTGTCTCCGGGTGGGCGAGCTGCTGCTCGCCTCGGGGGCCGGAGCCGCCGACGTGACCTCCACGATGCAGACCCTGGGCTGGCACTTCGGGGTGCGCTACCCCGACATCGACGTGACCTTCACGGCCCTGTCCATGAGCGTGCAGCAGGACCCCGAGGAGCCGCCGGTGCTCCAGGTGCGGCACGTCAAGCAGCGCGAGATCGACTACGAGGACCTCACGCTCGTCGACCAGCTCGTGCGCGAGGTGATCGCCGACCGCGTCGACCTGGTCGAGGCCCGCGCCACCCTCGCGCGCATCGTCTCCTCGGGCCACAGCACCCCGCGCTGGGCGATCAGCCTCGGGTGGGGCCTGATGTGCTCCGGGGTCGCGATCCTCCTCGGCGGCGGTCCGGCCGTCATCGCGATCGCCTTCGTCGCGGCGATCTGCATCGACCGGCTGCAGCTGACGATGGCGCGCCGCCGTCTGCCGTTCTTCTACCAGCAGGTCGCCGGCGGCGCGATCGCCACGCTCCTGGCGGCCGCCGCAGCTGCGGTCGGCATCGTCGAGAACCCCTCGCTCGTCATCACCGCCAACATCGTGATGATGCTGGCGGGGATCGGCTTCATGGGTGCGCTGCAGGACGCCCTCTCCGGCTTCTACGTCACCGCAGGTGCCCGCCTGACCGAGGCGCTCCTGGCCACCGCCGGGATCATCGCCGGCGTCAGCGGTGGCCTCACGGTCGCCGACGTCGCCGGGGTAGAGCTGCGCCAGGTGGGTCTCGCGGTCACGACCTGGGACTCGCTGACCCCCATCGCGCTGGGGGCGGCGCTGTGCGCCGGGTCCTTCGCGTTCGCCTCCTACGCGCCGCGCCGGATCATCCTGCCGATCGCCGCCATCGCGGCGGTCGCGATCCTGATCTCCCAGTCGATCGCCATCCAGGGCTTCGGGCGTGCCTGGCCGACCGCCCTCGCGGCCTTCTTCGTCGGCCTGATCAGCTTCACCGTCGCCGGCCGGCTGCGGGTGCCGCCGCTCGTGGTGGTCGTCTCCGCGGTCGTGCCGATGCTGCCCGGTCTGTCGATCTACCGCGGCCTGGCGCTCATGGCCGAGGGCGGCACCGCCACCTCGACGGGCCTGCTCTCGATGGTCACGGCCGCCTCGATCGCGACCGCGCTGTCCTCGGGCGTGATCCTGGGGGAGTACGTCGCCCAGCCGCTCAAGCGGGAGGCCCGCCGTCTGGAGAGCCGCCTGTCCGGACCCCGTCTGGTGGGCCCCCTCAGGGCGAGTCGCCCGCGCCGGGCCAGCTCGCGTCGAACCACCTCCGGGCGCACCCGTCGAACGGGGCCACCCGGTCCCTGACGGCGGCCTCGATGCGCTCGGCGGTCGCCACGGCCAGCGCCACGACCTCCTCGGGGTAGCCCAGCTCGACGCGGTGCAGGGCGAGCTCGTCCTCGTCGTCCACCCACACCCGGCCCGTGGTGCCCCGCACCACGTCGAGGTCGAGGTCGACGGCGTGCACCTCGCAGCCGCGCCAGGTCGGGGGCGTCGTCATGTCGACGTAGGTGTGGATGGGGCCCCGCGGCGCGTGGAAGGTCGCGACCCACCCGCGGCGGGAGCTGTCGAGCCGGTCGTCGCCCGCGGCGGGGACGAGGAGGACCTGGTCGACCGGGGCGACGTAGGAGGCGCCCGGGCGCGACATCGTGCTGCCGGCCGCGAAGCCCAGCCAGTCGCCGTGCTCGTCGGAGCCGAGCAGCACGGTGTCGAGCTCCCAGTGCGGACGCTCACCCCACTTGGTCATGACGACCCGCACGCGGTCCCCGGGGCTCGGCGCTCCGGCGGCGCGGCGGGTGCTCATCGGCCCATGGTGCCCGCTCAGACGACCTTGGCGGGCAGGGCGCGCTTGGCGGCGACGGCGACGACGTCCTGGTAGCGCGATCCGGTGAGCCGGGCGAAGTGGTGGACCGCGTGGGCGTCCAGACCGACCAGGACCCGGGCCTTGTTGCGCAGGACCCCCTTGACGATGACCTCGGCTGCCTTCTCCGGGGTCATCCGCGCGAGCTTCTCGTCGAAGAGCTTGGCGGTGGCCGCCTGGTCCTCGCCGGACGAGACGCGGCTGTTGCGGGCGATGGCGGTCTTGATGCCGCCGGGGTGCACGGAGGTGACACCGACCCGGTGCCCGGCGATGAGCATCTCCTCGCGCAGCGCCTCGGTCATGCCGCGCACGGCGTACTTGGTCGCGTTGTAGGCGCTCTGCCCCGGCATCGACACCAGCCCGAAGAGCGAGGAGATGTTGACGACGTGTCCGTCGCCCGAGGCGATGAGGTGGGGGAGGAGCTCCTTGGTGCCGTGCACGACGCCCCAGAAGTTGATCCCGACGATCCAGTCGAGGTCCTCGTAGGTGAGCTCCTCGAAGTTGCCGGCCAGCGCGACGCCGGCGTTGTTGACGACCACGTTGACGCGTCCGAACTGGGCGACGACCGCCGCGGCGTACGCCGTGAAGCCGGCGCGGTCGGCGACGTCGAGCTTGTCGCTGCGGACCTCGCGGGCCCCGGCGTCCTTGACCAGGTCGACGGTCACGGCGAGGCCGGCCTCGTCGACGTCGCTGAGGGCGAGCAGGGACCCGCGCCGGGCGAGGTTGAGCGCCAGGGCCCGGCCGATGCCGGAGCCGGCGCCGGTGATGACGACGACCTTGTCCTCGAGGGTCTTCATGCGTGGATCTCCTGGTGGGTGGGGGCGGTCGCGGCCGCGACGGTGTAGGCGGCCACGTCGAACTCCGCGGTCTGGCCGCGGAAGGTGAAGGTGGTGCGGGGCCACAGGGTGGTGTTGTTGCCGTGGGCGTCCATGTACCAGCTGGCGCAGCCGCCGGTGCTCCAGACGGTGCGCTTCATCCGCCGCTGGATCTCGCCGGTCCACGACCGCTCGGCGGCGGGTGTCACCTCGACCACCGCGTAGTCGTTGCGGCGCATCGTGGCGATCGCCTCGCGGATGTAGGCGACCTGCGACTCGATCATGAAGACCATGCTCGAGTGGCCCAGGCCGGTGTTGGGCCCGACGATGAAGAACAGGTTGGGGAAGTCCGGCACGGCCGTGCCCTTGTAGGCCGCCATCCCGGTCGCGGCCCAGGTCTCGGCGAGCGTGCGCCCCGAGCGTCCGACGAGGTGCTCGGTGATCGGGAGCTCGGTGGTGTGGAAGCCGGTGGCGACGATGAGCACGTCGATCTCGCGCCGCGTGCCGTCGGCGGTGATGATCGCGTCGGCGGTGACCTCGGCCATGGGCTCGGTGACGAGCTCGACGTTGTCGGCGGCGAGCGCCGGGTAGTAGGTGTTGGACATCAGGATCCGCTTGCAGCCGATCTCGAAGGTCGGGGTGACCTTGGCCCGCAGCTCGGGGTCCTCGATCGCCTTCGAGATGTTGCCCAGCGCCATCACCTTGGCGGGTGCGGCGATCTTGGGCTGCCAGGTGAAGGCCGGCACGTAGGTCTCGCGGGCCCAGTAGATCGCCGTGCGGTAGAGGCTCTGCAGCCCGGGCACGCGCTTGAGCGCCTGGCGCTCGAGCCGGCCGTAGCGACGGTCGTTGCGCGGCAGGACGTAGGGCGCGGTGCGCTGGTAGACGTCGAGGTGGCCCGCGACCTTCTGCACCTGGGGCACGATCTGGATCGAGGAGGCGCCGGTGCCGATGATGGCGACCCGCTTGCCGGCCAGGTCGGTGTCGTGGTCCCAGCGCGCCGAGTGGAAGATCTCGCCCTGGAAGGACTCGATGCCCCGGACGGCCGGCAGCTTGGGCTCCGAGAGCCCGCCGGCGGCCGAGACGACGATGCGGGCGTCGTAGGTCGTGGTGCCCTGCGGGCCGGTGGTCACGACCACCCAGCGCTGGGCGTCGTCGTCCCAGGTCGCGGACTCGACGGTGGTCTCGAAGCGGAAGCGGTCGAGGGTGCCGGAGTCGTCGGCGACCCGCTTGATGTAGGCCTGGATCTCGGGCTGCGGCGAGAAGGACATCGACCAGTCGGGGTTGGGTGCGAAGGAGAACGAGTAGAGCTGGCTCGGCACGTCGCAGGCAGCGCCCGGGTAGGTGTTGTCGCGCCAGGTGCCACCCACGTCGGAGCCCCGCTCGATGACCACGAAGTCACGCTCGCCGGCCTCGTCGAGCTGGATCGCCGCGCACAGTCCGCCGAAACCGGCGCCGATGACGAGCTGCTCGACCCGCACGCGGGTCTGGGCGCGGGCCGGAGCGCTCGGGGAGGGAGTCGATGTCATGGAGGGACGGTATTGCCCTTATTGAATTGGTGTCAATAGAATGCGCGACGTGACTGCCCCCACACGCGTCCGGCTCTCGCCCGAGGATCGGCGCTCCCAGCTGCTCGACCTCGGCGTGCGCCTCCTGGCCACCCGGTCCCTCGACGAGCTCTCGATCGACGTGCTCGCCGAGGAGGCCGGCATCTCGCGGGGGCTGCTCTACCACTACTTCGGCAACAAGCACGCCTTCCACGAGGCCGTCGTACGACGGGCCGCCGACGACCTGATCGCCCAGACCGCCCCGCCCGCGACCGGGGAGCCCCTCGAGCGGCTGCTGGTCTCGGTCACGGCCTACGTCGACTACGTCGTGGCCAACTACGAGGGCTACCTCTCGCTGGTCAAGGGCGCCTCCGGCGGCAACGACGCGCTCCGCGAGATCTACGACGAGGCCCGCTCGGCCCTCACCGACCGCGTCTTCCGTGAGGACGCCCAGGGGACGATCATCACCGACACCCCGATGGCGCGCCTGGTCGTGCGCGGCTGGGCCGCCCTGACCGAGGAGCTGGTCGTCACCTGGCGCGCCCAGCCCCACGGGGTCACCCGCGAGCAGCTCCTCGCGGTCATCGCCGCCTCGCTGCCCGCCCTGGTCGACACCATCCCCGGGTGAGCCGGGCCGCCCGCGACCCTCAGCCGGCGCCCTCAGGCGCCGACCACGGCGGCGAGCTGGTCGAGACCCCAGCCGAGGTCCTCGGCGGAGATGACCAGCGGGGGAGCGAGCCGGATGGTCGAGCCGTGGGTGTCCTTGGCGAGGACGCCCCGGGCCATGAGTGCCTCGCAGACCTCGCGGCCGGTGCCGACCGACGGGTCGATGTCGATGCCGGCCCACAGGCCGCGGACGCGTACGGCGAGCACGCCGTGGCCGATCATCGCCTCGAGGCGGGTGCGCAGGAGCTCGCCGAGCTCCTCGGCCCGCCGCTGGAAGTCGCCGGTGGCCAGCATGTCGACGACCGTGTGGCCGACGGCGCAGGCGAGCGGGTTGCCGCCGAAGGTCGAGCCGTGCTGGCCCGGCTTGAGGACGCCCAGCACGTCGCGGTCGGCGACGATCGCGGAGACGGGCACGATGCCGCCGCCGAGGGCCTTGCCGAGGATGTAGATGTCGGGCACGACGTCCTCGTGGTCGCAGGCGAACGTGCGTCCGGTGCGTCCCAGGCCGGCCTGGATCTCGTCGGCGGCGAAGAGCACGTTCTCGCGGGTGCAGGCCTCGCGCACGCCGCGCAGGTAGCCCTCGGGCGGGATGACGACGCCGCCCTCGCCCTGGATCGGCTCGATCAGCACGGCCACCGTGGTGGGGTCGATCGCGGCCTCGAGCGCCTCGAGGTCGCCGTAGGGGACCGTGACGAAGCCGGGGGAGAACGGGCCGAAGTTGTCGCGGGCGTCCGGGTCGTCGGAGAAGCCGACGATGGTCGTGGTGCGGCCGTGGAAGTTGCCCGAGGCGACGATGATCGTGGCCTGGTCGGCGGGCACGCCCTTGACCTCGTAGCCCCACTTGCGGGCCACCTTGATCGCGGTCTCGACCGCCTCGGCGCCGGTGTTCATCGGCAGGACGAGGTCCTTGCCGCACAGGTCGCCGAGCGCGGCGCAGAAGTCGGCGAACTGGTCGTGGACGAAGGCGCGGCTGGTCAGGGTGAGCTTGTCGAGCTGGGCGTGCGCGGCCGCGACGAGCGCGGGGTGGCTGTGGCCGAAGTTCAGCGCGGAGTAGCCGGCGAGCAGGTCGAGGAAGCGGCGTCCGTCGACGTCGGTCATCCAGGCACCCTCCGCGTGGGCCACCACCACCGGGAGGGGGTGATAGTTGTGCGCGGTGCGCTCTTCGGCGCGGGCGAACTCACGGACACCGTGCTGCTGCTCGGTGAGGGACGCGGTCATGGTCACTCCTCTCGTTGGTCGGTCGCTCCCCACTGTAGGGGGACACCGAAGATTGTCAGACAATCCGGGCGCTACCTAACCGACGCCCGCCGCCGGGGCACGGCTACGGTCCTGGTGTGCAGCGCGTCCGGAGGCCGGCCCCTGTCTCCGTCCCTGTCCTTGTCTCGGCCTACGTCGCGATCGCCGCTGTGGTGGTCGGCCTCGGACGGCTCCTCACCCATGCCTGGGCGAGGTCGGTGCGTGCGCTCGACGACGACGTCTCCCGCTGGTTCGCCGACCAGCGCACCCCGGCGCTGGACCGCGTGGCCGAGGTCGTCACCTTCGTCGCGGACACCTGGGTGGGGGCGCTGGTCGCGCTCGTCGTGGCGCTGGTCGCGGCCGTGCTGGACCGCGCGTGGCGCGGCCCCGCGCTGGTGCTGGCCGCGGCCGGCGGGCACCTCGCGATCTACCTGCTGGCCACGAGCGTGGCCCCGCGAGACCGACCGCCCGTCGAGATCCTCGACCCCGGCCTGGTCGCCGACCACAGCTTCCCGTCGGGCCACGTGGGCACCGCCGTCATCGCCTACGGCTGCCTCGCGGTCGTGCTGGTCCTGCGCTGGCGCTCGACCGTCCTGCGTCGCGGGGTGATCGGCCTCCTGGTCGCCCTCCCGGTCCTGGTCGCCCTCTCCCGGCTGTACCAGGGGGCCCACCACCTCACCGACGTCGTCACCAGCCTGCTCTACGCCTCGGCCTGGTTGCTGGTGCTCGCGCGGGCCGGCGGCTGGCTCACGCCCCGAGACGCACGTCGACCCGGGTCCGGCCGGGCGCGCTGCTGAGCGACACGTGGCCACCGTGCGCGGTGACGATCGCCTGCACCAGGGCGAGGCCGAGGCCCGCGCCCCCCTCGCGGTGCCGCGCGGCGTCGCCGCGGACGAACCGCTCGAAGGCCTGGTCGGCCAGGCCGGGGGGGAAGCCGGGGCCGTCGTCGGCGACGACGAAGCCGTGCTCGTCGACGCTGAGCGACACCTCGGTCCCGGCGGGGGTGTACTTGCGGGCGTTGGTCAGCAGGTTGGTCACCACCTGGTGCAGCGCCTGCTCGTCGCCGACCACCTCGACCGACTCGTCCGGCAGGTGGAGCGACCAGCGGTGGCCGGGCGCCAGGACCCGCGCGTCCTCCACGGCCTCCAGCACCAGCCGGGTCAGGTCGACCGGCTCGCGGGCCAGCGCTCGGCCCGAGTCGAGGCGGGCCAGCAGCAGGAGGTCCTCGACCAGCCGCGTCATCCGACCCGACTCCTCCTCCACCTTGGTCAGCGCGGTCGCGGCCGCGGCCGCGTCGCCGGGGCGACGTCGCGCCAGCTCGGCGTACCCCATGATCGTGGTGAGGGGAGTGCGCAGCTCGTGGGAGGCGTCCGCGACGAACTGGCGGACCTGCTGCTCGCTGCGGTGCCGTGCGGACAGCGAGGTCTCCACGTGGGCGAGCAGCTGGTTGAGGGCGGCGCCGACCTGGCCGACCTCCGTGGCCTCGTCGGTGAGGTGGTCGGGCACCCGCTCGGTGACGCCGATCTCGCCCGACGCCAGCGGCAGCCCCGCGACGGTGCGGGCGGTGGTCGCGACCTCGTGCAGCGGCCGGAGCTGGCGGCGTACGACGACCTGGGCGAGCAGCCCTGCCACGACCACGCCGAGGAGGCCCAGCAACAGCTCGACGCGGACCAGCGACCCGACGGCCTCGGTGACGTCGTCGGTGGGGAGGCCGGTGACCAGGACGCCCTGGTCGGAGTCGACCGCGATGACGCGGTAGGTGCCGTGGCGCGGCAGGTCGACGGTGTGGACCTCGCCGTCGGTCGGGACGTCCTCCAGCCCCTCGAAGCTCGCCTCGGAGAGGTCGTCGCCGCGCGAGCGGCGCTCGGTCAGGATCACGCCGGTGCCGGACTCCGGGAAGGCGATCAGGGTGCCGGGCTCCTGGTTGCCGACGTCCCGGGCGCCGTCGACGTCCCGGGCCGCGGTGCCCGGGGGCAGGCCGCGGGGGCCGGGGTCGACCCGGGCGGCCGAGGCGCGGACCTTGTCGTCGAGCTGGCCGGTGAGGTAGTCGCGCATCGCCAGGGTGGTGGCGCCACCGACGAGCAGGGAGATCACCGCGACCAGGGTGACCGCGGTCAGCACCAGTCGGGAGGTCAGGGAGGCCAGGCGTGTCATCGTGACCGGTCCGCCGAGGTCTTCACGGGGCGTTCACGGGGTCGGCTTGAGCACGTAGCCGGCGCCGCGCATGGTGTGGATCATCGGCTCGCGACCGGCGTCGATCTTCTTGCGCAGGTAGGAGATGTAGAGCTCGACGACGTTGGCCTGGCCGCCGAAGTCGTAGTTCCACACCCGGTCGAGGATCTGGGCCTTGCTCAGCACCCGCCTGGGGTTGCGCATGAGGAAGCGCAACAGCTCGAACTCGGTCGCCGTCAGCATGATCTCGGCGCCCGCCCGGCGGACCTCGTGGCTGTCCTCGTCGAGCTCGAGGTCGCCGACGGACAGCACCGAGGAGGTCTGCGCCTGCTGGGCCCCGGCCCGTCGTACGAGCGCGCGCAGCCGGGCCACGACCTCCTCGAGGGAGAACGGCTTGGTCACGTAGTCGTCGCCTCCGGCGGTCAGTCCGGCGACCCGGTCCTCGACGGCGTCGCGGGCGGTGAGGAAGAGCACCGGCACGTCGGGGTCGCTCGCGCGCATCCGACGCAGCACCTCGAGGCCGTCGAAGTCCGGCAGCATCATGTCGAGCACGACCGCGTCGGGCCGGAAGTCCTTGGCGGCGGTGACCGCCTTCATCCCGGTGTGGGCGGTCTGCACCTGCCACCCCTCGTAGCGCAGGGCCATGGAGATGAGCTCGGCGATGTTGACCTCGTCGTCGACGACGAGGACGCGCAGCGGCGAGCCGTCGGCGCGCAGGAGGTCGGGAGGGGGCATGGGCACCATCCTGCCGCGGCTCGCTGTGGGTCCGCTGTGTGCGACCTGTGGTGGGGCGGTCGGCTAGTCGGCGTCGGTCGTGGGCGGCCGCCCGGCGTCGGGCCCGGGCGCGACGAAGTCCCGGAGCACGCGCGCGAAGCGGTCCGGGTCGTCGAGGTGCGGGAAGTGCCCCGCGCCCTCGAAGATCTCGACCTGCGCCTCGGGGACGGAGCGCTGCACGCTGAGGGCGTGCGAGGCCGGGATCATCCGGTCCTTGGAGCCCCACACGATCAGGGTCGGGACCGGCAGGACGCCGTCCAGGTGGTCGTGGGCGCTGATGCTCTGGCCGCCGAGGTCGATCACCGCGCGGGTGGTGGCGAGGAAGGCGCGTCGGCTCTCGCGGTCGGAGAGCGAGCTGAAGCCCCGCCAGATCGCGCCGATGTCCGCGCCGGGTCGCCAGCCGACCTTCGTCGCCCCACGACCCAGCGCCTCGACGCGGGAGAGGACCGGGGTGGAGGCGACGAGGCTGAGCACCTGCTGGGCGCCGGGCAGGGTCGCCGCGCGCAGGATCAGGTGGACCTCGCGCCCGAGGCCGCCGCTGGCGACCAGCACGAGCCGGTCGACGCGCTCGGGGAAGAGGTAGAGGAACTGCATCGCGATGCCGCCGCCGAGCGAGTGGCCCACGAGCGTGACCCGGTCGATCCCGAGGTGGTCGAGCAGGTCGCGCATGGCTGCCGCATGGGCGCTGAGGGAGTAGTCACCGAGCGGCTTGGCCGACTCGCCGTGCCCGAAGAGGTCGGGGACGAGCACCCGGTGGTCGTCGTCCATCGTGGCGACCAGGTGAGACCACTGCCGCTGCGAGCCCAGGATGCCGTGGATGAACAGCACCACGGGCCCGGTGCCGCTGTCGACGTAGGAGAGCTCATGGCCGTGGATCACGGTCTTGCGTGGGACCAGGTGCGCCATGGGGATCGATTCTCGAGGTGGCTGGGGAGGGACGGCGGTTCACGGTAGCGCTCGCGCGTCCAGCCGCTAGCCTTCGGTCGCCGACCCGGCACCCACCTCCTCGGGCTGATCGCAAGGACCTCCATGACCGAGTACGCCGCCCCCTCCGCCCCCGCCTACGGAGCCGTCGCGGGTCCCCACGGCAAGATCCGCGGCACCGGGGTCTGCATCCTGCTGGCGGTCGTGACCTTCGGGATCTACGCCGTCGTGTGGACCTACTCGGTCCACGAGGAGATGAAGCGCCACACCGGGCGCGGCCTCGGTGGCCTGGTCGCCGCCCTGCTGCAGCTCTTCGTCGGCATCGTGATGCCCTACGTCACCGCCGCCGAGGTGGGTGCCCTGCACGAGGCGCGCGGCCGTCAGAAGCCGGTCAGCGGCGCCACGGGCCTGTGGTACTTCCCCGGGATCTTCATCCTGGTCGGCCCCCTCGTCTGGTTCGTCAAGACCAACGGTGCCCTCAACGACTACTGGCGCAGCCAGGGCGTCCAGGGGTAGTCCGGTCCTGGGGATCAGGGACGTCGCCGGTCGCTAGCCCAGCATGTCGCGCACGGCCAACGACGCGAAGACCATCGCCGAGCCCAGCGGGGCACCCGGTCCGGGGTAGACGGGGCCGAAGAGCGAGGCCGCGGAGTTGCTGGAGGCGTAGAGCCCCTCGAGCACCGAGCCGTCCGGGCGCAGGACGCGCCCCGCGGTGTCGGTGACCAGGCCGCCCTTGGTGCCGAGGTCGGAGAGCACGAAGCGGGCGGCGTAGAACGGCGCCTGCTCGACGCCGGTCAGCGCGCTGTTGGGCCCCGTGCCCCCGGCGAAGAACGTGTCGTACTCGTCCTCGCCGCGACCGAAGTCCTCGTCCTTGCCGGTCTCGCAGAAGCCGTTGAAGCGCTCGGTCGTCGCGACCAGGGCGCCGGCGGGGACGCCGATCAGGACCGCCAGGTCGGCGAGCGTGTCGGCCTGCACCCAGGTGCCTGCCGCGAGGTGGTCGGCCGGGTCGCCCTCGGGCATGGCGATCGCCGGCAGCCGCCCGCCCTCGCGGGAGTCGAAGACCAACCAGGACGGCACCGCGCCGGCGTGTGCTGCCATCGCGCGGCCGAAGCGGTCGTAGGGCAGGCACTCGTTGGCGAAGCGGCGCCCGTCGGCGCCGACGAAGAAGCCGCTGCGGAAGCCGAGCGTGAAGGAGCCGCTGCCGTCGGGGTGCTCCAGCCCGGGGCAGAACCAGCCGACCGCGCTGAAGTCGGCCGCGGCGCCGATCGCGATGCCTGCCTCGATCGGCTCACCGGTGTTGGTGTCATGCGGGGCCATGCTCCACGCGACGTCCCCGGGCACGTCGTGCTCGGCGCGCAGCGCCGCGTTGCGCTCGAACCCGCCCGCGGCGACCAGCACGCCGCGGTCGGCGTGGAGCTCGAGCGGCCCCTCGGGCGTCATGGCGGCCACGCCGACCACCCGGCCGGCGTCGTCGAGCACGTAGCCGGTCACCGGCAGCCCGGTGCGGATCTCCCCGCCCTCACGGACGTACGCCGCGGCGAGGCGGGCGATGAGCGCCTGGCCCCCGGTCAGCGTGCGTCGGCCGCCCTCGCCGGCGCGGTCGCGCTCGACGGGCGGCCGCACCAGGGCCGCGACGTCGGGCGGCAGCTCGTCGCGGCGCACCTTGACCGGCTGGATGGAGCGGCCCATCGGCACCCGGCCGGGCGCGTCGTAGTACTCCGCGAAGGGCAGCCACTCGAAGTCCAGGCCCTCGTCGGACTCGAGGTCGGCGACCAGCTCCGGGGCGTGGGCGAGGAAGGCCTCGACCTTGGCCTGGTCGGGGGACTCGAGGATCGCGGCGAGGTAGGTGCGGGCGCCCTCGGTCGAGTCGGGGAGCCCCGCACGCTGCTGCACCTGGCTGCCCGGCAGCCAGCACGCGCCGCCGGAGTAGGCGGAGGTGCCGCCGATCAGCGGGGTCTTCTCCACCACGAGCGTGCGCAGCCCGGCCTTCACCGCGAGGAGGGCGCCGGTCATCGCACCGCCGCCCGAGCCGACCACGATCACGTCGTAGGAGCTCTCGGACGTCTTGCCCACAGGGTCGGTCACCGGGTGATCGTCGCAACTAGAACGTGTTCTAGGCAAGGGGTCAGGCAGAATGAGCCCAGCCATGACCGACGAGCTCCAGATCACGTATCCGCCGGAGCTGCCCGTCAGCATGCGCCGCGAGGACATCGCCGCGGCGATCCGCGACCACCAGGTCGTGATCGTGGCGGGCGAGACCGGCTCGGGCAAGACGACGCAGCTGCCCAAGATCTGCCTGGAGCTCGGCCGCGGCCTGGCCGGTCGCGAGGGCAAGCTGATCGGCCACACCCAGCCGCGCCGGATCGCCGCGCGCTCGGTGGCCGAGCGGATCGCCTCCGAGCTCGGGACCGAGCTGGGTGACCTGGTCGGCTACCAGGTCCGCTTCACCGACAAGACCTCGCGCTCGAGCCGGGTCAAGCTGATGACCGACGGGATCCTGCTCGCCGAGCTGCAGCGCGACCGCAAGCTCACGAAGTACGACACGATCATCATCGACGAGGCCCACGAGCGCAGCCTCAACATCGACTTCCTGCTGGGCTACCTGCGCCGGCTCCTGCCGCAGCGACCCGACCTCAAGCTGATCATCACCTCCGCGACCATCGACCCCGAGCGCTTCGCCGAGCACTTCGCGGCCGCCGACGGCACGCCCGCGCCGATCATCGAGGTCTCCGGGCGCACCTACCCCGTCGAGGTCCGCTACCGCCCGCTGATGGAGGTGTCGGACGAGGACTCCCACGACAGCGAGGGCGAGGTCGTGGTCCGTGACCAGACCGAGGCGATCGTCGAGGCGGTCAAGGAGCTCAGCGCCGAGGGGCCGGGCGACATCCTGGTCTTCCTGCCCGGCGAGCGCGAGATCCGCGACACCGCCGAGGTGCTGCAGGGCCTGAGCCTGCGCAACCCGTTGGAGGTCGTGCCGCTCTACTCCCGGCTCTCCGCGGCCGAGCAGCACCGGGTGTTCTCCGCCCACACCGGACGCCGGGTCGTGCTCGCCACCAACGTCGCCGAGACCTCGCTGACCGTCCCCGGCATCCGGTACGTCGTGGACTCGGGCGTCGCGCGCATCTCGCGCTACTCGGCGCGCACCAAGGTGCAGCGACTGCCGATCGAGGCGATCAGCCAGGCCTCGGCCAACCAGCGCTCGGGCCGGTGCGGCCGCGTCGAGGCCGGCATCGCGGTCCGGCTCTACTCCGAGGAGGACTTCGAGGGCCGGCCCGAGTTCACCGACCCCGAGATCCTGCGCACCAACCTGGCCTCGGTCATCCTCCAGATGGCCTCGCTGGGGCTGGGAGAGGTCGGCCGCTTCCCCTTCGTCGAGCCGCCGGACCGGCGCAACGTCACCGCGGGCGTCCAGCTGCTGGAGGAGCTCGGCGCGCTGGGCACGTCAGGCGCGGCCGAGACCCGCGGCGGCGTACGCCTCACCCAGCTCGGACGCCGGCTCGCCCGGCTGCCCATCGACCCCCGACTGGGCCGGATGATCCTCGAGGCCGAGCGGCTGGGCTGCGTGCGCGAGGTGCTGGTGATCGCCGCCGCCCTCTCGCTGCAGGACCCGCGCGAGCGACCGGCCGAGATGCGCGCGCAGGCCGACCAGCAGCACGCCCGCTTCAAGGCCGAGGGGTCCGACTTCCTGACCTGGCTCAACCTGTGGCGCTACCTCAAGGAGCAGCAGGGCGAGATGGGCAGCAGCGCCTTCCGCCGCATGTGCAAGAAGGAGTTCCTCAACTACCTGCGCATCCGGGAGTGGCAGGACTTCGAGTCACAGCTGCGCCAGGTCTGCAAGGAGATGAAGATCGACATCGGGGTCCCCGCCGACACCCCCGACGCCGACGGCATCCACCAGGCGCTGCTCTCCGGGCTGCTCAGCCAGATCGGGCTGCTCGAGGAGCGGGAGAAGGAGAAGGCCGGCGGGCGCCGCCCGATGAGGGAGTACCTCGGCGCCCGGGGCGCGAAGTTCGCCATCTTCCCCGGCAGCGGCCTGGCCCGGCAGCAGCCCGCGTTCGTGATGGCCGGCGAGCTCGTGGAGACCTCGCGCCTGTGGGCCCGGCAGAACGCCGCGATCAAGCCCGAGTGGGCCGAGCAGCTCGGCGGTGACCTCGTCAAGCGCACCTACTCCGAGCCGCACTGGTCCAAGAAGCGCGCCGCCGTGATGGCCCACGAGCGCGCCACGCTCTACGGCGTGCCCCTCGTCTCCGACCGGCTGATCAGCTTCGGCAAGGTCGACCGCGAGCTCAGCCGCGAGCTGTTCATCCGCCACGCCCTGGTCTACGGCGAGTGGTCGACGCGGCAGAAGTTCTTCGCCCGCAACCGGGCCCTGCTCGAGGAGGCCGAGGAGCTCGAGCACCGGGCCCGCCGCCGCGACATCGTCGTCGACGAGCACACCCTCTTCGACTTCTACGACGCCCGCGTCGGCGCCGAGGTCGTCAGCGGCGCGCACTTCGACCGGTGGTGGAAGGACAAGCGGCACCAGGACCCCGAGTTCCTCACCTTCGACCCCGCGATGCTGCGCCACGGCACGGCCGAGGAGATCCGTGAGGACGACTACCCCTCGTCGTGGTCGGCCGGCGACGGGTCCGGGGAGGGCGGGCTCAGCTTCCCGATCAGCTACCACTTCGAGCCCGGCTCGGCCGACGACGGCCTCACCATCGACGTGCCGGTCGCGACCCTCAACCGCGTCGTCGCCGACGACTTCTCGTGGAACGTCCCGGGCCTGCGCGAGGAGCTGGTCACCGAGCTGATCCGCAGCCTGCCCAAGAGCCTGCGGGTCAGCTTCGTGCCCGCCCCCAACACCGCGCGCACCTTCCTGGCCGCCGTGCCGGCCGGCGAGGAGCCCCTGCTCGACGCCCTCGAGCGTCACCTCCGCTCGACCACCGGGGTCTTCGTGCCCCGCGACTCGTGGGACTGGAGCAAGGTCGCCGAGCACCTGCGACCGACCTACCGCGTGGTCGGCGACGACGGCAGCGAGCAGGCGCGGGGCAAGGACCTCGAGGCGCTCAAGGCGCCGCTGCGCCCCCAGTTCGCCCGGGCGATGGCCGAGGTCGCCAGCGACAGCGGCCTGGCCCGCACCGGTGAGACCACCTGGGTCTTCCACACGATCGAGGAGTCCTTCCGCCAGGTGCGTGCCGGCCACGACGTGCAGGGCTTCCCCGGCCTCGTCGACGAGGGCCAGACGGTCGGGCTCAAGGTCTTCGGGTCCGAGGACGAGCGCGACGCCCGCCACCGCCTCGGTGTCGCCCGCCTGCTCGCGCTGCGCCTGCCGCGCGCCGACCGCCCCGTGCTCGACGGGCTCACCAACCACGAGAAGCTCGGCCTCGCCGGCTCTCCCTACCCGCACGTGTCCGAGCTGCTCGAGGACTGCCGCCTCGCCGTCCTGCAGGCCTGCGTCGACGCGCGACCGCCGGCGCGCGACCAGGCGTCGTACGACGTGCTGGTGGCGGAGGCCGGCCGGGCCCAGGCCACGGAGCTCCCGGCCGTCGTGGCCGAGGTGATCCGGGTGCTCGACACGTGGCGGGCGACCGAGAAGCGGCTCAGCGGTCGCGCCGACATGGCGATGCTGCCGGCACTCGCGGACATGAAGGGGCAGGTCGAGCGGCTCTTCGGGCGCGGCTTCGTCGGCAGCGCCGGGGTGACCCAGCTGCGCCAGCTGCACCGCTACCTCACCGCCGTGCAGCAGCGGCGCGACCGCCTCGACGGGGGCGGCCCCGCGGTCAACCAGGACCGGCAGCTGATGGACCGCGTGACGGAGCTGCAGGAGGCCTACCTGCACCGGGTGGCCGCCCTGCCCGAGGACCGACCGCCCGGCGACGCGCTCCGCCAGGTGCGCTGGATGCTGGAGGAATACAGGGTCTCGCTGTGGGCCCAGCAGCTCGGCACCGCCTACCCGGTCAGCGACCAACGCATCCGCCGTAGCCTGAGCACGTGAGCGACCGCCCCCACCACCGCCCGATGCAGCGCAGCAGCGGCTTCTTCGACGAGATCGTCGGCGGCGCCGACCCTGCCCTCGTCACGGAGGCCGGCGACCGGGCCGCCACGCTGCTGGTGCGCGGCGCCCGCGAGAGCGACGACGACGCCGTCGCCGAGCGGCTGATGCACCTGGCCGACACCGAGGGGATCGAGTCGATCGCCGAGGTCTGGTCGCACTCACCGGCCGACTCCCTCGCCGGGTGCCTGTGGCGGCTCTACCTGCTGCGCTCCTGGGTCTACGCCGACGGCGTGGGCGTCGCCCGCGAGTTCGAGGCCGGTCGCGCCCGCGCCCAGGTCGCCCGCGTCGTCTCCGGCGTCGCCGACCCGCCCGGTCCTGCCGAGCTCCGCGCGATGGTCGACGAGGTCCTGCGCGGCATCGCCTCGGGTGACTTTGCCGACGTCCTCTTCCGGGCCGCCGCCTTCGCCCGGGTCGTGGCCACGGGGCGCGCCGTCCTCGGCGGCGAGACCGAGGTCACGCGGGTGCTCGTCCTGGCCGAGCAGCTCGAGGCCGCCGGTCACGTCGAGCTCGCCCGCGGCCTGGCCTGACCCTCTAGACTCGCCCTCAGAGTGCGTCGGGCTGCGGTAGCCCCGGGTCCCAAAATAAGCCGCTACGAGCGGCCATGCGCCGAGAGGTGCTCCTGGTCCGGCGCACTCGCCCTTCTTCTGCCGGTCGAGCCGTGACGAGCGCAGCGAGGAGCGCGTCGAGACCACCATGACGGGGCCTCCGCCTAGGGTCGATGCCATGAGGTCGTCCCGTCCGGTGTCCCGTCTGATCCCCCGTCGGTTGCTGAGTCGCCTGCGGCGTGATGTCGGGCCGGTCCCGGACGAGATCGTCTACGCGCCGCAGCGTGACGGCGAGGCGGATCCGGGGGAGGTGGTGTGGGGGTGGGTGCCCTACGAGGAGGACGCGACCCGGGGCAAGGACCGGCCGGTGCTGATCATCGGGCGTCGCCGCACGGACGGGCACGAGCAGTGGCTGGGCCTGATGCTCACCAGCAAGGACCACGACCGCGACGCCGCGGACGAGGCCCGTCACGGGCGGCACTGGATGGACGTCGGGTCCGGGGGGTGGGACCGGGAGGGCCGGGCGAGCGAGGTCCGGCTGGACCGGTTGATCGTCCTCGAGCACGACGCGGTGCGCCGTGAGGGCGCTGCGTTGGACCAGGCCGTCTTCGAGGCCGTGGTCGCCGCGGCTCGCAGTTTCCGGTCCGTGCTCTGATCCGGTCCGACCGCAGGTAATGTGGCTCCTTCGCTCACCAGGAGGGGGAGCGAGGATCGATGAGGCAGGGACACGGCTTGATGCGAGGACTCCGCGGCGTACGACGACCCCGAGCGGCTGCCGTCGCCCTTGCGGGGGTCCTGGCGCTGAGCGTCGCCGTGGCGGGTTGTGACGCCGACCAGCAGGAGCCCACGCCCGCGCCTCCTGCCCAACCCTCGGCACAGCCATCGACGCCGGCCGAGCCGACCGCCCTCACGTTCGGCGTGTGGGGGGCCGAGACGGAGGTCGCGGCCTACCAGGCGATGGTCGACGACTTCAACACCGACAGCCTCGCCAGCCAGATCGAGCTGCAGACGTGGGCCACGCACGACGCCTTCCTCGCAGCGATGCGCGCCGACGAGCTGCCGGACCTCTACCTCGTGTCCCGCAGCGACCTGGCGATGGTGCAGGACGCCGGGCTCAACCAGCCCCTGCTGGAGCTCCTCGACGAGCGCGGCGTCGACTACACCGACGACTACGCGCGTGAAGCGCTGCTCGCCTTCTCGGCCGACAACGAGCTGCAGTGCATGCCCTACGGCATCTCGCCGATGGTCATCTACTACAACACCGCCCTCGTCGACTTCGAGCGCATGCGCGCCCGCGACATCCCGGCCCCCGAGGACCAGGAGGACACCCCCGAGGACGAGAGCCACGAGCGCTGGACCTTCGAGGAGTTCACGGCTGCCGCCGAGTTCGCCACCCGCCCGCGCCGCGGCACCAGCGGCGTCTACATCGACCCGACGCTGCGTGGCCTGGCCCCCTTCGTCTACTCCGGGGGCGGCGAGCTCTTCGACGACGACGACGCCCCCACCTCGCTGGCCCTGTCCGAGGGGGACTCCCAGGAGGCCCTGCGCCGCACCCTCGAGCTGCTGCGCAACGCGTCGGTGACGCTGAGCGACGAGCGACTCGAGAAGGCCACTCCCATGGAGTGGTTCGAGCGCGGCAAGCTCGGCATGATCGCCGGCTTCCGGTCGCTGACCCCCGAGCTGCGCGAGGTGGAGGGCCTGAGCTTCGACGTCATGCCGATGCCCGCGCTCGACCGTGCGGCGACGGTCGGCGACATCACCGGCCTGTGCGTGTCCAGCGACGCCCCCAGCATCGCCAAGGCCGCCGACTTCCTGGTGCACGCGATCTCCGCGGAGCCCGTGGCGCGGGTGACCCGCGCCGGCTACCTCGCGCCGGCCAGCCTGCCGGTCGTGGTGTCCGAGGACTTCCTCCAACCCTTCCTGCAGCCCGCGCACGCGGAGGTCTTCAGCGAGAGCATCCGCGACATGGTGGTGCCGCCGCTGCTCGACGACTACACCGCGCTCGAGGCGGCCGTCGCGGAGAGCCTGCGGCTGATGCTGAGCATCACCGTGCCCGACCTCGAGGCGATCACGACCCAGATCGACGAGCAGTCGCGCGCGGTCCTCGACCCGGAGCTGGCCTCGCCCAGCGCCACCCCCAGCGAGGGCGAGTAGGCCCTAGCCGTCGGTGGCGGCGTGCACGGCGGCGTGCACGGCATCGGCCAGCGCGGCAGGTGCGCTGAACATCGGCCAGTGCCCGGAGTCGAGGTCGACGAGGGTCAGGCGGTTCGCCGCGCTCAGCTCCGGCAGGTCGCCCGCGCCGATCCACTCGCGGGCCTGCTCGGGGGAGAACTCCGGGCACACCAGCACCACGGGCACGTCGTGCCGGCGCTCGTCGCCGTAGTGCACGGTGCCCGTGGACACGCCCTCCGGCACGGGGATGGCCTGCTCGGCGATGCGGGCCTTCGTCGCCTCGTCGAGGTCGTCGGAGTCGGGGCCCTCGAAGGGACCCCAGCCCGGGAACGCCATGACGCCGTCGACGGCGGGGAAGAACGCGGCGTACGCCGTGCCCTCGGTGGCGGGCCAGCCACCGACGAGCACCACCCCGGCCACGGTGTCGGGACGGGCGTCGGCGGCCAGCCAGGCCAGGGCGCAGGCGGCGGAGTGCCCCACGACCAGGGCGGGTCCGGTCGCGGCGTCCACCGCGGCCACGACGGCGGCGACCTGGTCGTCGAGCGTCGCCGAGGACGAGCCGTCGCCCTGACCGGGAAGGGTGAGGGCGGTGACGCGGTGTCCCCGCGCCTCGAGGTCGGGGACGACGGCGTCCCAGGCTGATCCGTCGAGCCAGAGGCCGGCGACGAGCACGATGTCCATGAGCTTCTCCTTCGGTGGGATGGTGAGCACGGTAACCAGCATTCCGGACGATCTCCGACCGGTTCGCGGCCTAGAGTCGGGGCATGTCCTCGCCGGCGAGCCCCACGGCCCGGGCCCTGCGCACCCTGGAGGTGCTCCAGGACCGCCCCGGCGCCACCGCGGGTGACCTGGCCGCCCGGCTGGGCGTGACCGAGCGGGCCGCCCGTCGCTACGTCGCGATCCTGCGCGAGGCCGGCATCCCGGTCGAGTCCACGCGCGGCCCCCACGGCGGCTACCGGCTGGGACGCGGCGCCCGCCTGCCGGCCGTGATGTTCACCCAGGAGGAGGCCCTGGGCCTGGTGATGGCCGTGCTCGACGGCCAGCCCGCGGCCTCCGACACCGAGGACCTCGTGGGCTCGGCGCTGGCCAAGGTGGTCCGGGCGCTGCCGGCCAGCGTGGGGCGGCAGGCGGCGGTGCTGCGCGAGCACGCCGCCGCGACCCCACGGCAGGGCTCGACCCGACCGGACCCCGCCACGACGAGTGCGCTGGTCGCCGCGGTCGCGGCCCGGCACCGGGTCGTCGTGTCCTACCGCAGCGCCTCCGGATCGACGTGGGACACCGACGTGGACCCGTGGGCCGTGGTCGTGCGTGCCGGTCGGTGGTACCTGCTGTGCCACTCGCACCGCGCCGGTGCCACGCGCACCTACCGCATCGACCGGATCACCCAGGTCCAGCAGACCTCCCAGCGCTTCGACCCGCCGGAGGGGCTCGACCCCGTCGCCGCGCTCGAGCACGCCCTCGCCACGGGGTGGGAGCACGCGACGCGCGTGGTCTTCGACGCCCCGCCCGAGCGGGTGGCGCCGTGGGTCCACCCGGCGATGGGTCGGCTCGCGCCGCTGGAGGGAGGCGCGGGAGGCTGCGTGCTCGTCGGCACGACCAGCAACGCGGAGATGTATGCGCAGGAGTGGCTGGCCAGGGTGCCGTTCGGCTACCGCGTGGAGGGCGGGCCCGAGCTGAGGGAGGCGGTCGGTGTGCTCGCCGCCAGGCTCAGGACGGCGCTGGAGGATCCGCGCTGAGGTCGTCGTCGCCCAGCAGCCCGACCAGGGGCGCTTCGGCCTCCTGCGCCTCGGCGGCGGCCGCCGCGGTGTCGGCGTCGGCCTGCAGGATCGCGGTCACGATCACCGGGGCGGCGAGCGCGATCTGCCACCCGCGCGCGCCGTAGCCCGCGAGCTGGGTGACGACCGCGTCGATCAGCTCGTCGCCCTGTCGCGTGGCGGGCGGCGTCCACAGCGTGCGCCGCAGGGAGTCGGGGGTGAGCACGTTCTCCACGGGCAGGTTGCGGTCCTCGGCGAGAGCCGTCATCGCCTCGCGCGCGAGCGCCAGGCGGCGGGCGGCGACGGGGTCCTTCTCGGCCCAGGCCCGCGGCAGCGGTGGGCCGTCGCCGCGCGGGGCCCGGCTGGGCAGCTCGTCCTCGCTCAGCTCATCGACCTCGCGCAGGGTGGCGACCCAACGGCTGGAGTAGCGCTCGGCGCCCCGGCCGTGGAACCCCTTGGTCGACATCAGGGCGTCGCGGTCCAGCGGCATCGCCTGGGCGGCCGCCACGATGGCCGAGTCGGGCAGGATCCGTCCCGGGGTGACGTCGCGCTGCTCGGCCAGCGAGTCGCGCAGCTCCCACAGGGCCCGCACCGCACCGAGGGCCTTGCGCCCGCGCACCCGGTGGAGTCCCGACGTACGACGCCACGCGTCCACGCGGGGGGTCGGCTCGAAGGTGCGCAGGTAGTCGAACTCCTGGCGGGCCCAGTCGTCCTTGCCGGTCTCGACCAGCTCGGCGGCCAGCAGGTCCCGGAGCTCGACGAGCACCTCGACGTCGAGCGCGGCGTACTCGAGCCACGCCTGGGGGAGCGGTCGCGTCGACCAGTCGACCGCGGAGTGCTCCTTCTTCATCCGTCGGTCCAGCAGCGTCTCGACGAGCGTGGCGAGGCCCACCCTGGGGTAGCCGAGGAGCCGGCCGGCGAGCTCGGTGTCGAACAGGGCGGTGGGGTAGAGGCCGATCTCGTTGAGGCACGGCAGGTCCTGGGTGGCTGCGTGCAGGATCCACTCGGTGCCCTCGAGGGCCTGCTGCAGGAGGTCCAGGGACTCGAAGGCGATCGGGTCGATCAGCGACGTGCCGGCGCCCTCACGACGCAGCTGGATCAGGTAGGCCCGGTTGGAGTAGCGGTAGCCCGAGGCGCGCTCCGCGTCGATCGCCACGGGGCCGGTGCCGGCGGCGAGGGCGTCGCAGACCGCACGCAGCGCCTCCTCGGTCTCGACGAGGTCGGTGAGCCCGTCGCGCAGCGTGAGGAGCTCGGCGCGGACCTCCGGCTCCGGGTCCGCCTGCGGCTGGTCGCCCGGCTGGTCGCCCGGCTGGTCGGTCGGGTCCGCGGTGGCTGCGGTGTCGTCGCTCATCAGTGGCCCGGGCCCCGCTGGCCCCGACGGCCGGGCATGACCGTCACGCCGGCGGGCACGGGGGGCAGACCCACGGCGGTGCACAGCAGCTCGCCCCAGGCCTCGACGTGGGGTGCGACGTCGAGGGGGCCGCCCTCGACGTCGGCGACCGGGGTCCAGGAGGCGCGGATCTCGAGCTGCGCGGTGCCGGCCTCGTCGGCCATCCCGCCGAAGCTCTCGGTCGCGACGCGGGTCACGGTGCCGGAGGCGGCGGTGTAGGAGGCGCCGTGGGCGCTGAGCGCCTCGGTCAGCCAGGACCAGCCGACGTCGGCCAGCAGGGGGTCGGTGACCAGGTCGAGCTCGATCTCGGCGCGGGAGTAGGCCACGCAGCGGAAGGTGCCGTCCCACGCGTCGTTGCCGGCCGGGTCGTGCAGCAGGATGATCCGCCCGGTGCCGACGTCGACCCCGTCGACGGTGACGTCCGCGGACAGCGCGGCCGCGTGCGGGGCGATCCGCTGGGGTGCGGGCATCTCCTCGCAGAAGATCTCGGGGCGCAGGGTGGCCGCGCGCATCGTCGCCACGGCCGCGCGGAACTCCGCGGGGCTCGTCACGACACCGGACCCGGTGCGCGACTCTTGACGGACGACCATGACCTCACCCTAGGACCGCAGGACTCGAACCCATCTGCGAACACGCCGTGCGTGACCTGGGAGGCTTGCCCCATGCCGTCGCCCACACCTCACCCCGGACTCGCCGACAGTGCGCTGCTCAAGGCTGCGCGGGGCGAGCCCGTCCCCCACACCCCGGTCTGGTTCATGCGTCAGGCCGGGCGCTCGCTCCCGGAGTACCTCAAGATCCGTGAGGGCGTCGGGATGCTCGAGTCCTGCATGGACCCCGACCTGGTCGTCGAGATCACCCTGCAGCCCGTCCGGCGCTACGGCGTCGACGCGGCGATCTTCTTCTCCGACATCGTCCTGCCCCTCAAGGCCGTCGGTGTCGACCTCGACATCGTCCCGGGCGTCGGCCCGGTCGTGGCCTCCCCGGTGCGCACGATGGCCGACGTGGAGGCGATCCCCGACCTGACGCCCGACCACGTCCCGTTCATCACCCAGGCCGTCCAGGGCCTGGTCGCCGAGCTCGGCGCGACGCCGCTGATCGGCTTCGCGGGCGCGCCGTTCACCGTGGCGTCCTACCTCGTCGAGGGCGGGCCCTCCAAGGAGCACGCCAAGACGAAGGCGATGATGTTCGGCGCTCCCGACGTCTGGGACGCCCTGATGCGCAAGATCGCGCAGATCGCGGCCGCCTACCTCGAGGTCCAGGTCGCTGCCGGGGCCTCGGCGGTCCAGCTCTTCGACTCGTGGGCGGGTGCCCTGACGCCGGCCGACTACGAGGCGCTCGTCATGCCCCACTCGACGCGGGTGCTCGCCCAGGCGGGCGAGCTCGGCGTGCCGCGCATCCACTTCGGGGTCGGCACCAGCAACCTCCTGGGGCTGATGGGCGACGCCGGCGCCGACGTCGTCGGCGTCGACTGGCGTACGCCGCTCGCCTCGGCCGTGCCGCTCGTCGGCGACCGCAGCGTCCAGGGCAACCTCGACCCGACCCTGGTCTTCGCGCCGCCCGAGCTGATGCTGGCGCGAGCCGCCGAGGTGATCGAGGCCGGCCGCGCGGCGCGCGGTCACATCTTCAACCTCGGCCACGGGGTCATCCCCTCGACCGACCCCGACCAGCTCAAGCGGCTGACGGAGTTCGTGCAGTCCTACCCGCTCTGAGCCGGCGGCGCATCGGCCAGGCGACCAGGCCCAGCAGGGCGAGCACGACGAGGAAGGGCAGCGAGGCGCCGGCCGCCGTGGCGAGCCCCACCAGGATGCCGGTGAAGGCCGACCAGCCGGCGTCGAGGCCCGCGAGGAAGCCGGTCTCGTCGGTCTCCGGCTCCGGGGCCGGCCTCTCCGCGGTGCGCTCCAGCGACACGGTGATGGTGGCCATGGACGTCTGGTCGGCGAGGTAGGCGGCGGTCCGCTGCAGCGAGCCGAGGGCGGCCTGGCGGCGCGAGAGCTGGCCCTCGATGTTGACGATGTCGCGGATGCTCTGGGCCCGGTCGAGCAGGAGCTCGATGCGGCGGATGCTCGCGCGCTGCACCCGGAGCCGCACCTGCGTGTCGATCACCTTGGTCGTCACGTCGTCGATGGTCGTGCTCGACGTGATCAGCGTGGCCGTGCCCTCCAGGGACTCCATCGCGTCGGCGAACCTGGTGGAGGGGATCCGCAGCTCCATCCTCGAGCGCCGCACCTCCCCGTCGTCGTCGGTCGACGTCTCCTCCTGTGCGATCTCGCCACGGAGCTCGTCGACGACCTTCTGCACGTCGAAGCGGGCCTGGCCGACATCCTTCGAGCGCAGCTGGACGTTGCCGGTCGAGATCAGGGAGCGGGTGGCCGGTGCCGGAGCGACGTCGCTGACGACGCCGGTGGCGGTGTCGGCCGACCCGGCGGACGAGCTCAGCCCCCTGCCGGCCGCCGATGCGTCCTCCTCGGCCGGCGCGGCGACGGAGGCCGGGGCGTCCATCGACACCGAGGAGTCGCTCGCCCCCGGGGAGCATCCGGCCACGGTGACGGTGAGCGCCGCGAGGGCGGCGGCGGAGGCGAGGCGACGTCGGTTCATGCGGGTGGGACGAGCCCGGTCGCAGGTGGGTTCCCCGAGGTCCGCCGGGGCGGGCGCGGGCCAGTGAGACGATGGGGGGGTGGTCATCCGGGTCGTCGTCGTCGGTGGAGGGGTCGCCGGGCTGACCGCGGCCCGCGACCTCGTCGCAGCGGGCCACGACGTCCTGCTCCTCGAGGGCAGCGACCACGTCGGCGGCAAGCTGCTGCGCCGCGAGGTCGGCGGCGTGAGCGTCGACGTGGGCGCCGAGGCGATGCTCAACCGGCGCCCCGAGGGGGTCGCGCTGGCCCGGGAGGTCGGTCTGCAGGTCGAGCACCCGACGGTGGCCTCCTCGCGCATCTGGACCCGCGACGCGCTGCGCCCGCTGCCGCGCTCGCTGATGGGCGTCCCCCTCGACCTCGACCAGCTCGCGGCGTCCGGTGTCCTGTCCGCCGCAGGTCTCGAGCGCGCCCGTCACGAGCCCGGTCTGCCGGCCGAGGTCGTCGACGGTGACGTGTCGGTGGGGGAGCTGGTCGCCCGCCGCTTCGGCGAGGAGGTCGTGGACCGTCTGGTGGAGCCGTTGCTCGGCGGGGTCTACGCCGGCCACGCCCGTGAGCTGTCCGCGCGCGCGGCCGTGCCGCAGCTGGTCGCCTTCGCGGAGAGGGGCTCCCTGCTGGAGCAGGGCGCGTCCGTCCCGATGACCTACGACACCCCGGTCTTCGCCGGCATCCCGGGCGGGATGGGTCAGCTGCCCGAGGCGCTCGCCGCAGGACTGACGGTGCGCACCGGCGTGACGGTGCGCGGTCTCGCCCGCACCCCGACCGGCTTCGAGGTGCTGACCGGGCCGACGACGCACCCCGAGGTCGTCACCGCCGACGCCGTCGTGCTGGCGGCACCGGCCGCGCCCACGGCCCGGTTGCTGGCGGGCGTGGCGCCCGCGGCGTCGGCCGAGCTCGCCGGCATCGAGTCGGCGTCGATGGCCGTGGTGACCTTCGCCTTCCGGGTCGACGACGTGGCCGCGGTCGACACCGGCACCTCCGGCTTCCTGGTGCCGCCCGTCGATGCCCGACGCATCAAGGCCGCCACCTTCTCCTTCGCCAAGTGGGGCTGGGTCCGGGCGGCCGGAGCCGCCCAGGGGCTCGTGCACCTGCGGGCCTCGCTGGGCCGGCACCGGGAGGAGGTCGCCCTCCAGGCGAGCGACGGCGAGCTGGTCCGTTTCTCGCTCGACGACCTCGAGGCGGCGACCGGCCTGCGCGCCACCCCGGTCGACACCGACGTCCAGCGGTGGGGTGGCGGGCTCCCGCAGTACGCCGTCGGCCACCTCGACCGGGTCGCCCGGATCCGGGCCGACGTGGCGCGGGTGCCCGGCCTCGCGGTCTGCGGGGCGGCCTACGACGGCGTCGGCATCCCCGCCGTCATCGCCTCCGCCCACCGGGCGGCGCGCGAGCTGCTCGAGGGCATCGGCACAATGGAGCCATGAGCGAGCAGCAGACCAACGCCGCGCGACTGCGCGAGATCAACGACTCCCTCCGCTACACGATGTGGTCGGTCTTCCAGCTGGCCGACCCGCTCGGTGACGGCCCCGGCAGCGCCGACCGCGCCGCCGAGGGCGCCGAGGTCGAGGCACTCTTCGCCGACCTCGACCGGGCCGGCGTCGTGGTGCGCGGGGTCTACGACGTCGCGGGCCTGCGAGCCGACGCCGACATCATGATCTGGTGGCACTCCGAGGACTCCGAGGCGCTCCAGCAGGCCTACCACCGCTTCCGCCGCACCGCCTTCGGTGGCCGCTTCATCCCCGTCTGGTCGCAGCTGGCCCTGCACCGCCCCGCGGAGTTCAACAAGTCGCACGTCCCGGCGTTCATGGACGACGAGGCGCCCAAGCGGCACGTCTGCGTCTACCCGTTCGTCCGGTCCTACGAGTGGTACCTCCTGCCCGACGAGGAGCGTCGCGACATGCTCAAGGAGCACGGCATGCAGGCCCGCCCCTACCCCGACGTGCGTGCCAACACCGTGGCCAGCTTCGCCCTGGGTGACTACGAGTGGATGCTCGCCTTCGAGGCCGACGAGCTGCACCGCATCGTCGACCTGATGCGTGACCTGCGCGCCTCCGGCGCCCGCCGTCACGTCCGCGAGGAGGTCCCGTTCTACACCGGCGCGATCACGCCCGTCGCCGACCTGGTCCAGCGACTGCCCTGACGTCGGGTCTCGACGCCGCTCGCTGCGCTCGCGGGCTCGACCGGCGAGGGCCGGTGGGCGGGCGGTCGGTCGGTACAGCACCTGGTGCGTCCGATCGACCGCGTTGAGGTCGGACGAGCGCGGGTGGTTGGTGGTCGAGCCGTGAGGAGCGTCAGCGACGAGCGCCTGCGGTCGGTGGTCGAGCCGTGAGGAGCGTCAGCGACGAGCGCGTCGAGACCGGGTGGGAACGAGATGACCGGGGTGCGCGTCGTAGGGGCATGAAGACCGCCGTCGCCGCCCTGTTCCTCGCCGTTCCGCTGCTCGTCTCGTGCGGCGGTGAGGACCAGGGCGACGACGTCGCCCAGGACCCGGCCGGTGCCGGGGGCTCCTCGCTCCCGCGTCCCTCCGAGGTGCCTGCGGCGGCCGGGCAGGTGCGCAGCGCCAACCTGCCGACGGTGATGGACACCGGCGCCGGTCCGGTCGAGCTGTGCCTCGGCGCGATCGCCGAGTCCTACCCCCCGCAGTGCGGCGGGCCCGCGATCCCCAACTGGGACTGGGCCGCCCAGCAGGGCATGTTCGAGCAGCAGGGCAAGATCCGCTGGGGCACGTTCGCGGTCACCGGCACCTGGGACGGTGAGGCGTTCACGGTCACCGACGCGATCCCGGCGGCGCTCTACGACGCGATGGCGGCGACCCCGACGGAGCCGCCGGCGCCGGCCAGGACCTACAGCGACGCCGAGCTGGAGGACATCGCGACCGAGGTCAGTGACCTGCCGGGCGCCCAGGGCGCCTTCGGCAGCGAGGGTCACGTGTCGCTCGACGTCGTCTACGACGACGGGTCGATCCAGGCCTGGGCCGACGAGACGTACGGCGAGTCCGTCGTCCTGGTCACGTCGGCCCTGGTGGACCTGGAGTGATGCTCAGGCGTTGTCGACCGGGGCGAGCGTCAGGCTGATCGAGTTGATGCAGTAGCGGTCGCCGGTCGGCGTGCCGTGGCCGTCGGGGAAGACGTGCCCGAGGTGCGAGCCGCAGCTGGCGCAACGGACCTCGACCCGCTTCATGCCGTGGCTCACGTCCTCGATGTACTCCAGCGTGTCGGTGATCGGCTGGTAGAAGCTCGGCCAGCCGCACCCGGAGTGGAACTTGGTGTCGGACTCGAAGAGCTTGGCCTGGCAGGCCTTGCAGGAGTAGACGCCGGTCGTCTCGGTGTCGGTGTACTCGCCGACGAAGGCGCGCTCGGTGCCGGCCTGGCGGAGCACGGCGTACTCCTCGGGCGAGAGCTCCGCGCGCCACTGCTCGTCTGTCTTCTCCACGTCGTAGGCCATGGGGTCAACCGTAAGGGGCAGCCCAAGGGGTACACCCCTCCGGAGGGTTGACTAGTTCGGGTGCACACGTGTTCACTGACTCCCGTCGGACCAACCGGCCGTGGCTCGAAGGAGGCTCGATGGCGAGCACCATCTCGTGGGAACGCGTGCGCAGGGCGGGCAACAAGCTCACGACCCCGCTGCACCCCGACGACTACCTGTCGCTGGTCAACCCCTTGTGGAGCACCCGCGAGCTGCGCGGGCGGGTCGAGGAGGTGATCCCCGAGACGGCCGACGCCGCGACGCTGGTGATCCGTCCGGGCTGGGGCTGGCGCTACGACCACCGCCCCGGTCAGTACGTCGGCATCGGCGTGCAGGTCGACGGCAAGTTCCAGTGGCGCTCCTACTCGGTCAGCTCGCCCCCCAGGCGCAGCGGTCGCACCATCGCGATCACGGTGCGCGCCATGCCCGAGGGGCTGCTCTCCGCCCACCTGGTCTCGGGGCTCGAGCCGGGCACCATCGTGCGCCTGGCGCTGCCCGAGGGCGACTTCGTGCTGCCCGACCCACCGCCGGCCAAGGTGCTCTTCCTGGTCGGCGGCAGCGGGATCACACCCGTCATGTCGATGCTGCGCACGTTGGACCGGCGCGGCACGATGACCGACGTCGTCATGCACTACTCCTCGACCACGCCCGAGCGGATGATCTTCCGCGACGAGCTGGGCGCCCTGGCCGAGAAGCATCCCTCGCTGACCTTCCACGAGCGGCACACCGACCACGACGGCGTGCTCGACCTCGGCGAGCTCGACCGGGTCGCCGACGACTGGCGCGAGCGCGAGACCTGGGCGTGCGGCCCCGGACCGATGCTGGACGCGATCGACGCCCACTGGAGCGAGGCCGGTCTGGAGGATCGCCTGCACCTCGAGCGCTTCAACCTCCAGCTCGGCGGGGAGGGCGGGGAGGGCGGCACGATCACCTTCCGCAACTCCAACAAGTCCGTCGAGGTCGACGGCGCCACCACCGTGCTCGAGGCCGGCGAGCAGGCCGGCGTCGGCATGCCCTACGGCTGCCGCATGGGCATCTGCCACACCTGCACCGTCACCCTCGTCTCGGGCGCGATCCGCGACCTGCGCAACGGCGAGGAATACAACCAGCCCAACGAGCAGGTCCAGACGTGCGTCACCGCCGCCGTCGGTGACTGCACGCTCGACATCTAGGAGACATCGATGGCCATCTCAGACGTCAAGGAGTACACCCACCTCAGCAGCGAGGAGGTGGAGCAGCTCGGCCGCGAGCTCGACGCGATCCGCACCGAGATCGAGGAGTCGCGCGGTGCTGCCGACGCGGCGTACATCAACAAGATGATCCGCATCCAGCGCGGCCTGGCCTTCGCCGGCCGCGTGGCGCTCTTCGCCTCCCACAAGAAGCCGGCCTGGGCCGCAGGCACCGCCATGCTCGGCGCCGCCAAGATCCTCGAGAACATGGAGATCGGCCACAACGTCATGCACGGCCAGTGGGACTGGATGAACGACCCCGAGATCCACTCCTCCAACTGGGAGTGGGACACCGCGCAGCCCGCCGAGCAGTGGAAGCACTCGCACAACTACGTGCACCACCAGTTCACCAACGTGCTGGGTCACGACAACGACATCGGCTACGGCATCCTGCGCATGGCGCGCGAGCAGAAGTGGCACCCGGTCAACCTCGGCCAGCCCGTCTACAACGCGCTGCTCGCCGGCCTCTTCCAGTGGGGCGTCGCCCTCCACGACCTCGACCTCGAGGCCATCCGCAAGGGCAAGAAGGACCCGCAGGAGATGAAGCGGCAGCTCAAGCAGATCGTCAAGAAGGGCCGCAACCAGTTCCTCAAGGACTACGTCGTCTACCCGGCGCTGTCGGGGAAGAACTGGAGGACGACGCTCACGGCCAACGCGACGGCCAACGTCACGCGCAACCTGTGGTCCTACATGATCATCTTCTGCGGGCACTTCCCCGACGGTGCGCTGCACTTCACCGAGGAGGAGATCGAGGACGAGACCCGCGCCGAGTGGTACCTGCGCCAGATGCTCGGCTCGGCCAACTTCGAGGGCTCGCGGCTGACCCACGTCATGGCCGGCTCCCTGGGCTACCAGATCGAGCACCACCTGTTCCCCGACCTCCCCAGCAACCGCTACCCGGAGATCGCGGTCAGGGTGCGCGCGCTGTGCGACAAGTACGACATCCCCTACACGACCGGCCCGCTCTACCGCCAGTACGGCCAGACGCTGCGCACGATCATGAAGCTGTCGCTGCCCAACTCCATGACCTCCGACGACTCTCCCGAGCCGCCGTCGCCGTCCGTGGACCGCGGTCGCAAGACCGACGCCGAGCGGCCGACCCGACGTACGGAGACCGGGGCCTACATGCGCAAGCAGGCGTCGTGAGCGTGACGGTCCTGCCGTTCGCCTGGGGGTCCGACGGGGCGCTCGTGAGGGCCCGCGTCACCCAGTGCGCGCTGTCGCGCATCTGCGGGATGTGCTCACGACCCCTCGGTCGCCCCGTCGCGTTCGTCGGTACGCCGCTCGAGGTCGGACGCAACGCGTTCCACGCCCCGCCGCTGCACGCCGCGTGCGTCACGGACCTCACGGCGCTGCCGCTGGCCGACCCGACCTGGGAGGTCGTGACGACCGCCGGCTTCGAGTTCGTGCGGCCCAACCGCGAGGACGAGGACCAGCAGCCGAGGTTCGAGCCCAACTCGCTGCTCTAGCGGCGCCTGCCTAGGCCAGCACGTGGCGGCTGTGCGGCCACAGGTTGAGCAGGTCGACGTCGGGGAAGCGCTCGGCGACCGCACGGTAGGTGCCGGCGTAGTGCTGGGCGACCTGCCGGGCGAGGTCCTCGGGCAGCCGTGAGCTGGTGCGCGTCGAGGAGTTGCGGCGGGTGCCGAGGTCGGGAGCGACAGGCTCCAGGCCGAGCAGGTCGGTGACGGCCCGCACCGACTCCTCGGTGAACAGCGACTCGTAGAAGCCGTAGTGCACGTCACCGGGCTCGAAGACCGCGTCCAGGGCGGCGATGGTGTCGCCGTAGTGGCTGCGCAGCTCGTAGACCGGCTCGGCGTGCTGCTCCGCGAGCACCTGCTCGGTCGGGACCGAGAAGCGTCCCGGGGCGCGGTCGGCCTGCATCCGGATCTGGGACCAGGTGCGCTCGACCGGGTCGCGCATGAGGAACACCGAGGCCGTGCGCACCCCCCGCCGCGCGAAGCCGTCGCGCACCGCGCCGAAGCGGTCGGCCGACAGCATCGCGTAGTCGGGCGTCAGGTCGGCGGCGGCCCTGAAGCGCGGCGCCCGGCGCAGCAGGCCGGTGAAGTAGTCGTAGTAGAGCTCGGGGTCGGCGAACATGCTGGCCCGGTGGAGGACCTCCGCGTCGGCCTGCTCGCCGCGCTGGGCGGCCGCGACGGCCCGCTCGGCCTGGCCCAGGATGCGCCGGCGCATCCAGTCCTCCGAGGCCAGGTCCAGGCTGTCGAAGACGTGGTACTCCTTGCGGTAGCCGTGGGAGAACTCCCGCGACTTCTTCAGGTGGTTGTAGAGCCACGTGGTGCCGCCCTTCTGGCAGCCCGCGCCGATCAGGAACGTCTTGCGGGGCTGCGGCACGCGCGTCACTCTAACGACCGCTCGACGGGCGGGGCCGGGTTAGGTTGAGCCATGCCCAAGACACCTGCCGCCGAGGTCGAGGCCGGGGGCCGCGCGGTGCGTGTGTCCAGCCCGGACCGGGTCATCTACGAGGCGACCGAGCGCACGCCCGAGGTCACCAAGCTGATGGTCGCGGAGTACTTCGCGAGCGTCGACGACGGGTTGATGCGGGCGCTGCGCGACCGGCCGACCGCGATGGAGCGGTGGCCCGACGGCGTGCGACCCGGCTTCACGTTGGCCACCGGGCGCCCGGGGGAGCAGGCCGAGGCGTTCTACCAGAAGCGGGTGCCGCGCGGGGCCCCCGACTACCTCGAGACGGTGTCGGTGACCTTCCCGTCGGGCCGCACGGCCGACGAGATGTGCCCGACCGAGATCGCGGTGCCGGTGTGGGCCGCGCACATGGGCACGCTGACCTTCCACCCGTGGCCGGTGCGCCGCGACGACGTCGACCGCCCCGACGAGCTGCGCATCGACCTCGACCCGCAGCCCGGCACCGGCTTCACCGATGCGGTGCGCGTCGCGGGAGTCGCTCGCGAGCTGTTCGAGGAGCTGGGGCTGAGGGCCTTCGTCAAGACGTCGGGCAACCGCGGCGTGCACGTCTTCGTGCGGATCCGGCCCGAGTGGGAGTTCACCGACGTGCGGCACGCGGCGATCGGCTTCGGCCGTGAGCTGGAGAGGCGCGACGACCAGGTGACGACCGCGTGGTGGAAGGAGGAGCGCGGCCAGCGGATCTTCGTCGACTTCAACCAGAACTGCCGCGACCGCACCATCGCCTCGGCGTACTCCCTGCGGCCGCTGCCGGGGGCGCCGGTCTCGACGCCGATGACCTGGGAGGAGCTCGCCGCCACCACGGACCCGGCTGAGCACCACCTCTTCAGCGTGCCCGACCGGCTCGCCGACGGCGACCCGTGGGCCGGGATCGATGACGAGGCCTACTCGATCGAGCCCCTGCTGGCTCTCTACGCCGAGCAGCCGGGCGGGGAGCTCAACTTCCCGCCGGACCATCCCAAGATGCCGGGCGAGCCGCCGCGGGTGCAGCCGAGCAAGAAGGTCGACGCCCACTGGGACGCCGAGGGCAACCGCGTCGAGGAGGCCTGAGACGCAGACGACCCGGCCGGGCGCATCCTCGGATGGCACCCGGCGGGTCATCGTGCTTCGGTCCTCGGCGCAGCCCTCCCGACTGCCTCGGAGTCCCCCCGGACTCCTCATCGAGGACCATGCTCCCCCGTCAACCGCTGACGGCCTCCGACCCTTCGCGTTCCCCCCGGACCACGACCGATCGAGCTGCCTGCCAGCGAAAGCTCGCCTTTGTCGACCCGAACAACCTATGACCCTCGGTCACAGCGACGATCCACAAAACATCCACAAAAGAGTGTTCCTTTGGTAACAATGGGTCGATCCGGTGACAGATGAGGCCTCCGGGGCCGATGATCCGCCGTGCCGGGGCCTCGGACGATAGGGTCCGTCGACGTGACAGGCCTCGACAACGCCGCGGGACGCCTGGTCCTGGTGACCGGCTCCGGACGCAGCGGCACCAGCACGGTCGCCGGCGCCCTCGAGCGGCTCGGGCTCCACATCCCGCCGCCGCTCATCGAGGCCGACGAGACCAACCCCCGTGGCTTCTACGAGTCCCGGTGGGTCATCGACTTCCACAAGGAGCTGCTCAACCGGGTCCCGGTGCGCACGATCGACACCCGACCCGAGGCCGCCGCCCTGGCCGCCGGCGTCGCCGCCGACCCCGAGGTGAGGCGCACGCTCGTCGGCTGGCTGCGCGAGCAGGCCGGTCACCCGCAGCTGCTGCTCAAGGATCCGCGGGCGTTCTGGGTGCACGGCGTGTGGCGCGAGGCGGCGGCCGAGACCGGGCGCGAGCTGACCTTCCTCACGATGCTGCGCCACCCCGTGGAGGTCGCCAAGTCCCGCGACACGGCCTACCTCGGTGACCAGACCGACGAGTTCCGTCGCCAGCGCGCGACCGCCAACATCGCCGCCTGGTGCAACGCCGCCTTCGAGACCGAGATCGCCACGCGTGACGGACGCCGCGCGATGGTCCGCTACGCCGACCTGCTCGCCGACTGGCGCACCGCGCTGCGCCGGGCGGGGGAGCAGCTGGGGCTGGACTACAACGCCGACCTCGCGACCCAGGAGCACCACCCGGTCGACGACTTCATCGACGCCAAGCTCTATCGCTCCCACATCAGCTGGGACGAGATCGACGTCTCCGACGACCTGCGCGCGATGGCCGACCGCACGTGGGAGCTGATGAACCACCTCGTCGACTCGCCGCAGGATGCTGCCGTGGGTGACGCGTTCTCCTCGATGCGGGTCGACTACGCCCGGGCCCACGACTACGCGGTGGCGATCGCCACCGACCACACGAAGGCCCGCGAGGCCCACGTGCGTCGCACCGTCAAGGCCAACATGGCCCGCGAGCACGCGCGTGAGCTCAAGGCGCTGCGGACGCGGATCGCCGAGCTCGAGGCTGACCCGGCCCCGGCCCCGGGCGACGGCAGCGGACGGAAGCTCTTCGGCCGCAAGGGCTAGCCCTTCTCCCACGGGGCCGCGACGGGCACGTAGGCCCCCAGGGTCTCGGCCACGAGCTGGTCGACGACCTCGGGCGGTCGTGCCATGTCGTGGTGGTCGCCGAGGCAGAAGCAGTCCTGCTCGCGGTCGAGCAGGAGGGTGAGGCGGCGCTTGACGTCGGCGGCGCTGAGGTTGACGAAGCGGTAGTCGACGTCGCCGACGTGAGCACCTCCCGTCAGCAGCCCGTGGTGCTGGGCCAGCGAGGAGAGCATCGAGACGTCGCTCTCGGCGCGGAACGGGGTGCGGGCCGTGCGCGCCACCTCGTCGGCGAACCGCTCGGTGATCGCCTCCAGGGTCGAGCGACGCTGCGGGTGCGGGGTGTGGAGGAAGGTGCGGGTGGTCGTCACGCCGAAGGCGTCCTGCAGCAGCCGGCGGTTGTTGGCGGCCGCCTGGAGGTAGGGGAGGTCGTCCTGGCCCGGGAGCCCGACGACACCTCTGGAGGGGAAGACCGCGGCGGACCCCGACGGTGCGAACCACTGCTCCGGGCGGCTGGGTCGACCGAGGAAGACGTCGTCGTTGACGTAGAGGAAGTGCTCGGCGAGCCCGTCGATGCGGTGCAGCGCGGTCTCGATGGCGTGCGAGCTGAAGGTCGGGAGCGCGTCGGCGGGGAGGATGTCGCGGTGGTCGACGAGGTTGATCCGGGGGTGCGAGGAGTCGAGCCAGGTGGGGACCTGACCGGCGGTGACGAGGTGGATCGTGCGCACCCAGGGCGCGAAGAGGTGGATGCTGCGCATCGACCAGCGCAGCTCGCCGCGGTCGGCGAAGCGGGCGCGGCCGCTGGCAGCGTGGCTCAGCATCGAGCCGGAGACCTCGGCCAGCCGACGACGACGCGCCTCGTCCCAGGCCGGGTCGCTGCCGTCGACCCAGGTGTAGACGACGTCGACCGGGAAGGTGCACTCCTCGGGCGTCGGGCCGACCATCACCGGGAAGGTCGGCACCTCGACGCGCTCGACCACGGTCGTCGCGCTCGCGCCGCCGCGGGGGACGTGGGTGGCATAGCGCGCCTGCCCGGGGGAGTGCAGCTCCCCGTCGACGCCCTCCTCCCACCACTCCACCCGCAGGCCGCAGCCGGCGAGCAGGGAGGCGCGACCCCCGACGAGCGGCCAGGGCTCGATCATGAGCACGCCGGTGCGGCCACCGCGCAGGTGCGGGACCAGGTCGGCGGGCGTCCCGCGACGGGCGGGCCAGCCGCCGCGCTCGGGGTCCAGCACCGAGAGGTACGCCGGGAGGTCGCCCGCCGCGAGCCCGTCGAGGAAGGCGCGGCGTGCGGTCATCGGCAGCACCAGCACGGTCTCGCCGGCGTGCGGCGGGACCACGAACCAGTCGTCGCACACCTCGGCCGCGACGCGGGTGGCGACCGCCAGCGCGGTCTCCCGCGCCTGGGCCGGGGTGATCCCGGCACCCTCGCCGCCGGCCGGTGCCTCGTGGCGCGACGGAGCCGAGGCGGGCCGACCGGCGCGCAGGTGGGCCGTGCCCCGCCCCGTTGCGGAGGCGCCGTGCCGGGCGACCGCGCGCTCGTAGATCGTGCGCCACCGCTCGGTGATGGAGTCGATGTCCCAGGTGGCGGCCTTGACGATCGCGGCCTCGCCGAGGCGGTCGCGCAGGTCGGCGTCGGTCGCCAGGCGCAGCAGCGCCGCCGCCAGCGCCTGCTCGGAGCCCTGGGCGACCAGCAGCCCGTCGACGCCGTCGTCGATGATCGCGCGGGGGCCCGAGGGGCAGTCGTAGGAGACGACCGGGACGCCCGCAGCCATGGCCTCCTGGAGCACCAGCGGGAAGCCCTCGGAGCGCGAGGTCAGCGCCGAGATGGACGCCTTGGCCCACTCGGTCGCCATGTCGGTGGTCGGCCCGGGCAGCTCGACGCGGTCCCACAGCCCGAGCTTGCGCACGGTGCTCATGACCTCGAAGCGCGAGGGTCCGTCGCCGTAGATGCGCAGCCGCCACCCGGGCAGCCGGTCGGCGACGAGCGCGAAGGCGTTGACCAGGTCGGGGTACTGCTTCTCGCCCATCAGCCTCCCGGCCGCGACGATCAGCGGGGTGTCGCGCAGCGAGCGGGGCCGGAAGCCGGGCGGGATGGCGTTGGGCATGACCACGATCTCGGGGGCGCCGGTGCCGAGCTCGTCGCCGAGCCAGGTCGCCATCGGCTCGGTCAGCATCGCGACGACGTCGGCGCGGGGGGCGAAGGTCAGCAACGGCTCGAGGCCGGAGGTGCGCTGCGAGGAGGAGCGGTGCTCCTGGTGGACCAGCGCGGTGCGCGCCGGCACGAGCTGGGTCGCCAGCGACAGCAGCGCAGGGGTGACGCTGACCAGCACGTCGGCGGTCACGCTCGGCAGGGCAGCCTCGAGGGCCACGTCGGCGAGCGCGTCGAGGTTGGGGTCCCACGCGGGGTTGATCAGCAGCGGCGGCGTGCCGCGCAGCTCGGCCGCCTCCTCGGGCGTCAACCCTGCGACGTGGACCTGTCCGCCGGAGGCGTCGACCAGGTCGTGCACCGTGATGGCCGGGTCGATCGCGTAGTGCGCCGCCTCGACCTCGCGGTAGACGCTGTAGATCTCCACCTCGTGGAAGCGCGACATCGCGTTGGCCTGCGTCACGATCGCGCTGGCCGTGCCGCCCATGCCGTAGATGGTCGGCACCAGGTAGGCGATCCTCATGACCCCCCACCCCCGGCGAGCGCCAGCTGGCCGTCCGGCTGCCACTGCAGGCGCCCGCCTGCGGTGGCGGGGAGCAGCACGGCGAAGTTGGCGCGCTTGAGGTCGCGCTCACGTCGTACGACGGGCAGCAGGGCGTCGGCGGCCCTCACCGCGAGCCGGGCGACCGTGCCGTCCGGCACCACCCACGAGCCGTCGAGCACGACGCGGCCACCGGTCACGGGCAGCGAGCCGACCTCGGTCGACTCGGCCAGCGCGACCAGGGTGCCCTCGGCCACCGAGAGCGTCAGCGTCACGACGTCACCGTCGAGTGCGATGCGCTCCACGAGGCACGCCCCCTCGGCGCGGGTGCGCGCGACCCGCAGCTCACCGTCGGCGGCCAGCGCGCGCAGCTGCCAGCGACCGTCGCGGGTCGGGGGCACCTTCGTCGGGCCGGCCATCGGGCCGCCGTCCCAGCCCACCGTCTCCCCGCCGAGGGCGAAGGTCAGCACCACCTTGTCGGCATCGACGCCTGCCAGCAGACCGGCGACGTCGAGGGTCGCGACCGCCAGGCCGTCGCGGTGCGTGGTGTCGACGGCGACCTCGCCGGCGGGCCCCCCACGCACGGTCAGCGTCTCCCCGCCGGGTGCGGGGACCGCGAGCCACAGGTGGTCGCCGTCGAGCACCCGGGCACAGACCGCAGCAGCGGTCATGCCAGCTCCCAGGGAGCGGCGACGGGGAAGTAGGCGGGATACCAGGTGGCGAGCAGCTCGTCGAGGGTCGACTGGCGCAGCGCGTGGTCGTGGTGGTCGCCCAGGCAGATGAAGTCCTGGTCGCGCGCCAGCGTCTGGGTGAGCTGGCGGTCGACGTCGTTGTTGGCGAGGTTGACGAACTCGAGGTCGGCGGAGGCGACGTAGGAGGTGCCGGTCAGCAGCCCGTAGTGCTGGGCCAGGGAGCTGAGCATCGCCACGTCGGTGTCGGAGCGGAAGGGCGAGCGGGCGGTGGCGGCGACCGGCTCGGCGAAGCGCTCGGCGATCTCGCGGAGCACCGAGACCCGCAGCGGGTAGGGCGCGTGGGCCAGGTTGTTGGTGGTGACCTGCCCGAAGGCCTCGAAGAGCAGGTGGCGGTTGTTCCACGCGGCCTTGAGGTAGGGAGCCGCGTCGGCGGTGTCGGTGAGCCCGATCGTGGTGGGGGAGAAGTAGGTCGCCGCCAGGCCCGCCGGGCTGAAGAACGTCTCCGGGTGCACCGGGCGGGCGAGGAAGAAGTCGTCGTTGAAGTAGAGGAAGTGCTCGGCGAGGCCGTCGATGAGGTGCAGCGAGGTCTCGATGGCGTGCGAGTTGAAGGTCGGCAGCGCCTCGGCGGGGAGGATGTCGCGGTGGTCGACCAGGTTGATCCGCTCGTCGGCGGTGTCGAGCCAGTCGGGCACCTGGCCGGCCGTGACGACGTGGATGCGTCGCACCCACGGGGCGAAGAGGTGCAGGGAGCGCAGCGAGTAGCGCAGCTCGTCGCGCGCCAGGAAGCGCGCCCGGCCGCTCGACTCACGCGTCTGCGCGGTGCCGACGATCCCGTCGAGCCGGGCCTGACGGGCGGCGTCCCACGCCGGGTCGCTGCCGTCGACCCAGGTGTAGACGACGTCCACGGGGAAGGTGCAGCGCGCCACGCTCGGTGCTGCCATCAGTGGCAGCGTGCGCACCGGCACCCCGTCGACCTCGTGCTCCACGGTGGGGACATCGAGCGGGATGCGGTCGGCATAGCGGTTGCGGCGCGGCGAGAGCAGGTCGCCGGCCGGCGAGGCCTCCCAGAACTCCACCTCGACGGTGCAGCCCTGCGACAGCACGGTCGGGGCGTCGTCGCGGGTCGGCCACGGCTCGATCGCCACGACCGACGTCATCCCGCGCTGCAGGTCGCGGGCCAGCGTCGCGATCGCTCCACGGCGCTCCGGCCAGGCGTGCATGGCGGGGTCGCGCAGGCAGAGGTACGCCGGGTGGGCGGCCGTGGCGAGCGCCTCGAGGAAGGCGCGACGGGCGGCCATCGGCAGCACCACCGCGGGAGCGGTGGTGTGGTCGCCGGGCACCACGAGCCACGAGTCGGTGACCGACCGCGCCGTGTCGACCGCGAGCGCGAGGGCGTCGCGTCGGGCCCGCGCCGGGGTGATCCCGGCGATGTCGGCGTCGCTGCCGTCGACCGTGCGGCGCCGGGCCGGCGGGGTGAGCGCACGGGAGGCGAGCCGGCCGCGACCGGCGCGACGGGCCCTCGCGTCGGCGAAGACACGGTGCCAGCGCTCGGCGACCGAGGCCGCGTCGTACTGCCTCGACGCGCGGAGCGCGCCCTCGCCCAGCCGGTGCCGCAGGTCGTCGTCGGTGGCCAGGCGCAGCAGCGCGGCGGCCAGGCCGGAGATCGACTCGGGGCCGACCAGCAGGCCGGTGCGCTCGTGCTCGACGACCTCGCGCGGCCCGGAGGCGGCGTCGAAGCTGACGACGGGCACGCCGGCGGCCATGGCCTCCTGGGCGGCGAGCGGGAGCCCCTCGGTGCGCGACGCGAGCGCGCAGATCGAGGCCTTGGCCCACTCGGCGGGCATCTGGTCCGTGGTGCCCGGCAGCTCGACGCGGTCGTAGAGGCCCCACTTGCGGACCTGGCGCAGCACCTCGCCGCGCTGCGAGCCCTCGCCCCAGACGCGCAGGCGCCAGTCGGGGACCTGGTCGGCGATCTCGCCGAAGGCCTGGACCAGCTTGGCGACCTGCTTCTCCGGGACGATCCGGCCGGCCGTCATGATCAGCGGTGCGTCGAGGCGCGAGCGCGGGGTGAAGCCGATCGGCAGCGGGTGGGGCAGCACCGCGACCTCGGGCGCCAGCTCACCGAGCCGGTCGCGCAGCCACGCGGCGGAGGTCTCGGTCAGCACGGCGACCACGTCGGCGCGCGGGGCGAGGGCGACGAGCGACTCGAGGCCGCCGACCCGGTCGGAGAGCACCCGGTGCTCCTGGTGGACGACGACCGTGTCGTCGGGGAGCAGCAGGAGGGCGGGGTGCAGGAGGTCGGGCGAGACCGTCACCGCGACGTCGACGTCGAGCACCGGGAGGGCGGCCTCGAGGACCAGGTCGTCGAGGGCCGTCAGCCCCGGCGCCACCGTGGAGGCGCGCTCGCGCAGGCGCTTGGCCTCCACCGGCCCGACCAGGTCGGCCTCGAGCGGCGCCGGGGCCTTGGGGTCGCGCAGGTCGAGCAGGTAGTCGACCCGGACCCGGGGGTCGACGGCGACGAAGGGGTGATCAGCCGTGCGGCGCACGCTGAGGATCCGCACGTCGTGGTCGGCGGCCAGCGCGCGGGCCTGCGTGACCAGGGAGCGGACCGGTCCGCTGAGCGCGTCGAGGTCGTCGACGAGGTAGGCGATGCGCATCAGGAGGTCCCGTCCTCGGTCGCGCCGGGTCCTGAGGTGCCGGCTCCGCGGGCGCCGATGCGCAGCACGAGCAGGCCGTCGGTGGTCCAGCGCAGCCGCAGCCGGGGCCGCGAGCGGTCCTCGCCGAAGACCTGCGGCATCAGCGTGGAGGCCTGCGCCTGCACCAGGTCGTCGCCACGGCGCCGCACCTCCAGCCCGTCGACCAGCACCCGGGTCCAGACGTCGTCGCCGGCGGGCAGGTCGGCCAGCACGATGTCGGCGCGCCCCAGCCCGTCGGAGGCCCGCGTCATCGCCAGCGCGTGCACGACCGTGCCGTCGTCGGCCACCAGGGAGAGCTCGTGCCCGGCACCGGGCTCGCCCGGCACCTCGACGGTCAGGGAGAACGTCTCGCCCTCCTGGGCCACCGAGCGCAGCAGGGCGGTCGGCGACCGCGGCACCCGCACCGCGCGGAGCCCGCCGTCGTCGCGCCGCTCGAGCGACCAGGCGTGGCTGCCGTCGGCGGACACCGGCGTGCGCACCACGGTCTCGGCCGGCAGCGGGTGGCTCCAGACCGGCGTGGCGGTGCCGCCACCGGCCGGCACCAGCACGACGTCGTACGACGCCGCCTCGGCGCCGCCGGGCAGCTCGCGGAGGTCGACGCGCACCGAGCGGAAGGCCGGGTCGTCGTCGGGCACGTCGCTGGCGAGCGCGACCACGTCACCGGACTCGACGGCGCGCAGCGCGAGGGCGCCGGGCGCGGCGTGGATCGCCACCCAGAGGCTGCGACCGTCCAGGATGCCGGCGAACGCGACGACCGGTCGACCGCGGGGCGGACGTGGTGCGGCGGGTGCGCCCTCCACTGGGTCGGGGACCTCGACAGGGCGGCGCAGGGCGAGCTTCACCCCGGGATGCTATCCACGCCGGGCGGGCTCAGAGGCCGGTGACACCCTCGCCGCCCCCGGACTGCTCGTCGAAGCTCTCGTGCTCGAGCAGGTGCAGGACCGGGACGCCGATCTTGCGACGGGCCCGGCTGGTCCAGTCGAGGTGGAAGAACTCGGCGACCACGTGCGGCCGGGTGAGGATGATCGCCTCGCGTCCGTCGACCTCGGTGACCTTCGCGGCCAGCGCGTCGATCGGCGGCTCGGTGACGACCGCGCTGCTGCCGATCGTGGCGCCGGCGGCCTGGAGCGAGGCCAGGGTCTGACGCAGCTCGGCGGCCGAGCGGTCCTCGCAGTCCTTGCGGACGGCCTCGAGGTCGACGTCGCTCATCGCCATCGCCGGCGACGCGATCATCTCGCCGCCGGACAGGGACCCCATCGAGGCCTCGATGCGGGCCGCGGCGTCCTCCAGCGGCAGCAGCACGTGGTAGGTCACCGGGTCGTCGAGGCCCTCGTGCAGCGAGCGCACCTGGACCGCGTCGGCCGGGCTCAGCTCCTGCTCGATCAGCAGGACGACGTCGTAGTCAGCCATCGGTCTCTCCTCGTGCTCATGGGTGCTCATGGGGTGCTCGGGGGTGCTCAGGGGGTGCTCAGGGGTCGGTGCTCGGGCCTGCGGAGCTCCCGGCGAGCACCATACCGAGGTCGTAGCGCACCGGTTGCTCGAGTTGCCCGTAGTCGCAGGAGCCGGGGTCCCGGTCGGGCCGCCAGCGCTTGAAGTGGGCGGTGTGCCGGAAGCGACGCCCCTCCATCGCGTCGTACTTCACCTCGAGCACCCGCTCGGGGCGCAGCGGCGTGAAGCTCAGGTCCTTGCCGGCGCTCCAGCGGCTCTGCGTGCCCGGGACCCGGTCGGGGTTCGCGATCGCCTGCGTGGACGGTCCCGCCCAGGCGCTCCACGGGTGGTCCTCGATCGGGCAGACCAGCGACTGGAGCTCCTCGATCAGCTCGGCGCGGCGCGCGGCGGTGAAGCTCGCGCTGACGCCGACGTGCTGGAGCCGGCCCTGCTCGTCGTGGAGGCCGAGGAGCAGGCTGCCCAGCAGCGGCTGCTCGGGGGTGCTGGTCTTGTGCTCGCGATAGCCGCACACCACCACGTCGGCGGTGCGCTCGTGCTTGACCTTCATCATCGTGCGGCCGTTCGGCGTGTAGGGCGCGTCGAGGGACTTGGCGATCACGCCGTCGAGCCCGGCGCCCTCGAACTGCTCGAACCACCGCTCGGCCTCGGCCGGGTCGCTGGTGGTGCGGGTGAGGTAGCAGGGCCCGTCGAGCTCCCCGGCGAGCCCGGGGAACGACTCCTCCAGCGCGGCCCGCCGCTCCCGCAGCGGCCGGTCGACGTACGACGTGTCGCCGAGGGCGAGCAGGTCGAAGACCACGAGGCCGGCCGGCGTGGTCTCGCTCAGCATCTGCACGCGGGAGGCCGCCGGGTGGATCCGCTCCTGCAGCACCTCGAACTCCAGCCGGTCGCCGTCGGGCGAGCGGCTCGCCACGAACAGCTCACCGTCGACGACGCAGCGCTGCGGCAGCTGCCGCTTGACGGCCTCGACGACCTCGGGGAAGTAGCGCGTGAGCGGCTTGGTGTTGCGGCTCGTCAGCTCCACCTCGTCGCCGTCGCGGAAGACCAGGCAGCGGAAGCCGTCCCACTTGGGCTCGAAGACCAGGCCGCCGTGCTTGTCGGGGTCGGGGATCCCCTTCACGGCCTTGGCGAGCATCGGCTGGACGGGTGGCATCACGGGCAGGTCCACACGTCGAACCTAGCCCTGCGCGGGCCGGACCGGGCGGGTGCGTGCTGATTGCCATGCGCTGCCCCGGGTCCCATATTGGTGGGGGACCCGACCCGCCACACCACCCCGAGGAGCACCCGATGAGCCAGACCGACGTCACGGCGCCGGCGCCGGCAGCAGCCCCAGCAGCGGCATTCGGCCCCGACGAGGCCGCCGCTGCCGTTGCGCGCCTGCGCAGGACCTTCTCCTCGGGCCGCACCCGCACCGTGCGCTGGCGCGAGGAGCAGCTCGACGGCCTCCTCCGGCTGCTCACCGAGCGCGAGGACCAGCTGGTCGCGGCGCTCGCCGCCGACCTCGGCCGGGCGCCGTTCGAGGCCTGGGCGGCCGACCTGCGCTCCACGGCGCGCGAGGTCGAGGAGCTGCGCCGCCACCTGGTCTCCTGGATGAAGCCCGAGAGGCGCCGCGTCCCGCTGCTCTTCCGCCCGGGCAGGGCCGAGATCCTCAACGAGCCGCTCGGGGCGGTCCTGGTGATCGCGCCGTGGAACTACCCGATCCAGCTGCTCCTCTCCCCGGTGGCCGCAGCCCTGGCCGCCGGCAACACGGTGCTCGCCAAGCCCTCCGAGGTCGCGCCGGCGACGTCGGCCGCGATGGCCGAGCTGCTGCCGCTCTACCTCGACCCCGACGCGGTCGTCGTGGTCGAGGGCGGCGTGCCCGAGACCACCGCGCTGCTCGAGCAGCGCTGGGACCACATCTTCTACACCGGCAACGGCACCGTCGGGCGCATCGTCGCCGCCGCTGCGGCCGCCCACCTCACCCCGGTCACCCTCGAGCTGGGCGGCAAGTCCCCGGTGATCGTGGCCAAGGACGCCAACATCAAGCTCGCCGCGAGCCGGGTCGCCTTCGCGAAGTTCCTCAACGCCGGTCAGACCTGTGTCGCGGGCGACCACGTCTGGGTGCACAGGGACGTGGAGCAGCAGTTCCTCGATGCGATGTCGGCCGAGATCTCCTCGCGCTACGGCAGGGACCCGCGGGCCAGCAAGGACTACGCCCGGATCGTCAACACCGGCCACGCCCGTCGGATCTCCGACCTGCTCGACGGCAACGGCTACGAGGTGGCCCACGGCGGCCAGGTCGACGTCGAGGCCCGCTACGTCGCCCCCACCGTGCTGCGCGGCGTCTCCCGCGACGCCGCGGTGATGGGCCAGGAGATCTTCGGCCCCGTCCTGCCGGTGCTGGTCTTCGACGACCTCGAGGAGGTCACCGACGCGATCACCGCGGGGGACAAGCCGCTGGCGCTCTACGTCTTCTCCTCCTCCGAGGAGACCGTCGCCCAGGTCGTCGAGGACACCTCCTCCGGCGGGGTCTGCGTCAACGACGCCCTGACCCACCTGCTCGTCTCCTCGCTGCCCTTCGGCGGCGTGGGCGAGAGCGGCTACGGCAGCTATCACGGCCGCGCCGGCTTCGACACCTTCAGCCACCGCAAGTCGATCTACCGCCGCCCCTCGTGGGCCATCGACCCGCCCCTGCTCAACGCGCCCTACCCCCGCTGGAAGCGGATCATCACCCGGCGCGTCTTCTAGTCCCGCTCCCGACGCACCGGGCCGTCCGGCTGGCGTGCCGCTTCATCAAGGTATGCAGACGAACCGGCACCTCCCCCGGCGTGCACCCCGTGGGACGTGGCGCGTCGCCGTGGGGAGTCCCGGGCAACCTTCGTGCCCACGGCGTCGCCTAGGCCTCTATCGTGTCTCCCACGATCCCCGGTTGGTCTGCCGGCAGGGCCCGCCTGACTTTGAATCAGGATTAGCGACGATGGTTCGACTCCATCCCGGGGAGCTTGGTCAGGTCAGTGGCTCGCAGAGCTGCTGACCTGCTGCTCATCGCAATCCAGTCACCACCTCCGTGTCGGGACGCACGGGCACCCAGCCTGACCAGGCAGGACCTGCCAGCGAACTGCCAGTGACGAGAACCTGTGAAAGCATGCGTCCAGATCAACCATCCCCGGCGATGAGACCCACCTCGTGGGGCCGGACAGATCGCCTCGTCGGACCAGGACGAGCGACGTAGGTTCGAGTCCTACCCGGGGAGCATGAGTGCTGTGTCGCGTGAGCTGACCGTCGTCGTCCTCGCCGCGGGTGGGGGCACCCGGATGCGGTCCAAGACGATGAAGGTGCTGCACCCCGTCGGGGGACGCAGCATGATCGGTCATGTCCTGGCCGCGGTGCAGGTGGTGGAGCCGCGCCGCATCGTCGCCGTCGTGGGACACCAGCGCGAGGCGGTCGGCCCGCACATCCAGTCGATCGTGCCCGACGTCGTGCTCGCCGTGCAGGAGGAGCAGCGCGGCACCGGGCACGCCGTGCGCATGGCGATGGAGGCCCTGACGGCCGAGGGTCTCTCGGGCACCGTCATCGTCGCGACCGGCGACACCCCCCTGCTGCGCGGGGAGAGCCTGCGGGCCTTCGCCGACGAGCACGACGCGGCCCAACGCGCGGTCAGCGTGCTGAGCGCGATCGTCGCCGACCCGTTCGGCTACGGCCGGATCCTGCGCGACCACGACGGCGACGTCGAGGCGATCATCGAGGAGAAGGACGCGACCCGCGAGCAGCGCGCGATCGCCGAGATCAACTCGGGGATCCTCGCCTTCGACGCCGAGTTCCTCCTCGAGGCGCTGCCGCGCATCGGCAACGACAACGCCAAGGGCGAGTACTACCTCACCGACCTGGTCCGCCTGGCCCGCGACGCCGGGCTCACCGTGGGCGCCCACGCGATCGACGACCCCTGGCAGACCGAGGGCGCCAACGACCGCGAGGAGCTGGCCCTGCTCGGCGCCGAGCTCAACCGGCGCATCGTCAGCCAGTGGATGCGCGACGGGGTGACGGTGATGGACCCGACCACGACCTGGATCGACTCCGACGTCGTCCTGGCCCAGGACGTCACGCTCCTGCCCGGCACCCAGCTGCTCGGCGCCACCGTCGTCTCCGAGGACGCCGTCATCGGCCCCGACACCACGCTCAAGGACTGCGAGATCGGCGCCGGCGCCCGCGTCGTGCGCACCCACGGCGAGCTCGCGGTCGTCGGGCCGGAGGCCACGGTCGGCCCCTTCTCCTACCTGCGGCCCGGCACCCAGCTCGGCGTCCGCGGCAAGATCGGCGCCTTCGTCGAGACCAAGAACGCCGTGATCGGCGCCGACGCCAAGGTCCCGCACCTCTCCTACGTCGGTGACGCGGAGATCGGCGAGGGCACCAACATCGGCGCCGGCACGATCTTCGCCAACTACGACGGGGTGGCCAAGCACCGCACCACCGTCGGGCAGCACGCCCGCACCGGCTCCAACAACACCTTCGTCGCGCCGATCACCATCGGTGACGGGGCCTCGACCGGCGCCGGGACCGTCGTACGACGAGACGTCCCGCCGGGTGCCCTGGCCGTCAGCAGCGGGCCCCAGCGCCACCACGAGGGCTGGGCGCAGCGCAAGCGTCCCGGCACCGACCAGGCCGCCGCTGCGGACGCGGCCGCCGGAGCCGAGGGGGACGCCGCGAGTGTGTCGGACGACTCGTCTCACGAGGGGCCTCCTGGCTTGGGCTGAGAGGCCTCCCGGGGGCACAATGCCGAGCACCACCCTTCCGCGACCCAGGAGCACCCGACGCTGTGACCGGAATGAAGCGGACCACCGAGAAGAACCTCATGATCTTCAGCGGTCGGGCGCACCCCGTGCTGGCTGAGCAGGTCGCCTCGATCCTCGAGACCGAGCTCGTGCCGCAGGTGGCCTACGAGTTCGCCAACTCCGAGATCTACGTCCGCTTCGAGGAGTCCGTCCGCGGGTGCGACGCCTTCGTGATCCAGAGCCACACGGCTCCGATCAACGAGTGGATCATGGAGCACCTGATCATGGTCGACGCGCTCAAGCGCGCCTCCGCCAAGCGGATCACCGTGGTGATGCCGTTCTACGGCTACGCCCGCCAGGACAAGAAGCACCGCGGCCGCGAGCCGATCTCGGCGCGCCTGATGGCCGACCTCTTCAAGACCGCCGGTGCCGACCGGCTGATCACCGTCGACCTGCACGCCGACCAGATCCAGGGCTTCTTCGACGGCCCCGTCGACCACCTGATGGCGCTGCCGATCCTCACCGACTACGTCAAGGAGAAGTACGGCGACCAGCCCCTCGCCGTCGTCTCCCCGGACGCCGGCCGGATCAAGGTCGCCGAGCGCTGGTCGGCCCGTCTGGGCGGGGCGCCGCTGGCGTTCATCCACAAGACCCGCCGCACCGACCGCCCCAACGAGACCGTCGCCAACCGCGTCGTCGGTGAGGTCGCCGGGCGCATGTGCGTCCTGGTCGACGACATGATCGACACCGGCGGCACCATCGTGAAGGCCGCCGAGGCCCTCATGAACGACGGCGCCGCGGGCGTCATCATCGCCGCGACCCACGCGATCCTCTCCGACCCCGCCGTCGACCGGCTCAAGAACTCACCGGCCGCCGAGGTCATCGTGACCAACACGTTGCCGCTGAGCCCCGAGCAGGAGTTCGACAAGCTGACCTGCCTCTCGATCGCGCCGCTGCTGGCGCGGGCGATCCACGAGGTCTTCGCCGACGGCTCGGTGACCTCGATGTTCGACGGCCACGCCTGAGGCTCACGCCGTCGGGCAGGAGTCCCAGCTCGTCGTGACGAGCCGCGCCCACACGTCCTCGCCCTCGGGGGTCTGGTGGGTGCCGTCGACGAGCACGTCGGGCTGCTCCACCGCCAGGGTCCGCCAGTCGGTCAGGCAGGTGAGGGGGCGGGTCGTCGCGATCTCGCGCATCCACCGGTCGTAGGTGTCGATGCGCGCCACGGCCCGGGCGTCGTTGCCGGCCGCGGTGCGGTAGGGCGTCACCAGCAGCACCCGCGTCTCCGCGGGCACCATCGCCGCCGCGTCGAGGTAGTCCCGCTTGCGCCAGGTCGAGGACGGGTTGGTGCCCAGCGCGATCACCAGCGTGCTCGGTGCGACGTGACCGGTCAGATAGGCGCGGACCCGGGCCTTGAGCTGCGTCACCCGTCGGCCGGGGACCGCGTCGAGCGTCCAGTCCGGCCGCAGCCGGGCGAGCTCGTCGTGGCCGCGCCAGCTCAGCGAGTCGCCGACGAGCAGGGTCCCCTCGGGCGGTCCGTCGCGGGGCGCGGGCTTCGTGGTGCGGCAGACGCCGTCGACGTACGCCGTGTTGTCGCGCAGCGCGCACAGCGTGCGGGAGCGCTGGGCCGCCACGACGCGCAGCGGGGTGTCGGAGCTGATCGCGATGTCCTCGAGCTGGCGGCGACGACCTGGGGTCACGCACTCGTCCCAGCGGGTCTGGCGCTCGCGGACCAGCACGTAGTCGGAGGTGCGGCCCACGCACTGAGGTGCCACCCGGACGACCCGGTTGGCGCGCGCCGGGTTGGAGGCGCAGAGGTTGACCTCGCCGATCCAGGGCCGGTGCAGGGCGCGGCAGACCCGCACGTCGATGGCCCGGCCGTAGGACGCGCCGGATCGCGTGAAGCACATCTCGGCGTTGGCGTTGCGTCGTGAGTAGTCACCGGCGCGCGCGCAGGCCGTGCGGCTGCAGCCCTGCGAGACCCACGCCCGCCCGAGCAGCGCACAGGCGCGTCGGCCGAGCCGCTCGTCCACGGGCCCCAGGGCGCTGTTGGCGGCGCGTTGGGCGGTGCTCGTCGAGGCCGATGTCCCTGCCGATGCCGAGGCCGGGGTCAGCGCCGTCTGGGTCGCGAGCCCGGACACGATGACGGCCGCGGTCACCGCGCTCGCGACGAGCGCCAGGGCCGCGGTCCGGACGGTGCTCCGGAGGGCGGCCCGGAGCACGGGCGGACGCGATGGCATGCGGACAGGATGCACGTTGAGGGGGCGTCGCGTCAGTTCATCGCGCCGTCCTGCCGCGATCCGGACCGACTCGGACGGTCAGCGGCGGGTCGCCCGCAGGTCGTCGAGGCGGTCCTCCCAACCGCGACGCAGCACCGGGGGGAGCTCGCCGGCCAGGGCCTCCTCGAGGTCGGCGACCTGGGCGTCGGTGAGCGCGAGCGACGGGAAGGCGCGGTGCACGACCTGCGAGAAGGCCTGGCCGCGGCGCTCGGCGATGCCGGGGCTGACCTGCCAGTAGGCCTCGACGTAGGGCGCCAGCAGGTCGGCCTGCTCGGCCGACCAGAGACCACCGCTCAGCGCCTCGTAGCGCCGGTTGGAGACCTGGTCGTCCTCGGTGAGCGCGGCCCAGGCGGCGTCCTTGGCGGCCACGGTCGGCCGGGCCGCCAGGGCCCGGGCTGCACCCAGCTCCCCGTCGATGGTGCCGTCGGCGACCCGCTCGGCCTCGATCTGGTGGTCGTCGAGCGCACCGATCTCCGCGAGCCGGTGGACGACTCGCCACCGCAGCGCGGGGTCGAGGTCGACGCCCTCGGCCGTGACCCCGGCCGACAGCCAGCCCCCGAGGAGCGTCGTGTCGTGCGAGGTGCGGGCCAGGCCCCGGGTGAGCTCGACGCGCAGCTGCTCGTCGGTGGTCGCCGCGGCGCCACGGGCGCAGGCCTCGGCGACCAGGTCCGCTGCGGCGGCTGCCCCTGCGGGAGGCACGCGCCGGGGCACGACCGAGTCGAGCGTGCGGGCCAGCACGGCCGCCACCGCGGTCACGTGCCGCTCGTGGGGCAGGTGGCGCGAGACCAGGTCGAGGAAGGCGTCGGCCCCGAGGTGGCGGGTGTGCACCAGGTCGAAGGCCGTGGTCCACACGATCGCGCGCACCAGGTCGTCGTCGATGCTCGCCAGGCCGGCGAGGAGGGCCGACCACGACTCGGGGTCCGGCACGACGCGCGCGAAGGTCTCGCCATGGCTGTTGGGCACCACCACGAGCCCGGCCCACCCGTCGAGGCGCACCGGCTCGTCGCCGACGTCGACGAAGCGGCTCTCCCGCTCGACGAGCGCGCCGCCCGGCCCCACGTCGTACGACGTGAGGCGGAGGCGGTGGGGCCGCGTGCCGTCGCGCGACACCACCGGCACACCGCCGCTGTCGCGGGTGACGCGGACCGTGTCGAAGCCGGAGGTGCGCAGCCAGGCGTCGACCCAGCCGAGGACGTCGCGGTCGGAGGCGCCGTCCAGGGCGGCCATGAAGTCCGCCAGGGTGCCGTTGCCCAGGCGGTGGGCGGAGAGGTAGGCGTTGACGCCGGCGAGGAACGCGTCGTCGCCGAGCCAGGTGACGAGCTGGCGCAGCACCGAGTTGCCCTTGGAGTAGCTGATCGCGTCGAAGTTGTTGGAGGCCGCGTCGACGTCTGCGACGTCCTCGGCCTCCGGTGCGACCGGGTGGGTCGAGCGACGCTCGTCGGCCTGGTAGGCGGTGGGCTTGCGCAACAGCTCGTGCTGCAGCAGCGCCCCGGCGAAACCCGCGCCGTCGGCCGCGACCCGGTAGCCCATGTAGTCGGCGAAGGACTCCTGCAGCCAGGTGTCCTCCCACCAGGTCATCGTCACCAGGTTGCCGAACCACATGTGTGCCATCTCGTGGGCGATGACCGCGCCGCGCTGGCTGCGCGCCAGGTCGGTGACCCGACCCCGGGGGAGCAGCTCGTCGCGGTAGGTCACGCAGCCGGGCGACTCCAGCGCTCCCCAGTTCTGCCCCGGCACGAACGCCTGGTCATAGCTGTCGTAGGGCATCGGCTCGGTGAAGAGGGTCGCGTAGTGGTCGAAGCAGGCCGTCGTCGTCGCCCGCAGCTCCTCGAAGTCGCGGTCGAGCTCGGCGGCCAGCGAGCGCCGCGCGTGCCAGCCGAAGGGGAGACCGGCGTGCTCCCACGTGCGCGAGTGCCACGGCCCCGCGCACACCACGAACATCGGGATCGCGAAGACCTCCGTCGTCGCGAAGCGCCACCGCCCGGCCGCCGGGTCGTGCTCGCTCACCCGACCGTTGGCGACCACCGTCCAGCCGGGGTCGGCCGTGGCGGAGAGGGTCACGGTCGCCTTCAGGTCGTTCTGGTCGAAGCAGGCGAAGACGCGCTGCGCGATGTCCATGCCGCAGTAGGCCGAGGCATAGGTCTCGCCGTCGGCCGGGTCGGTGAAGAGATACATCCCGTCGCCGTCGGTGACGTAGGGCACCCGCGCGCCCACCGTGACCACGCTGTCCCCGGCCAGCCCGGAGAGCGCGAGCCGCCTCCCGTCGTACGACGACGCGACGAGGTCGGCGGGCAGCGCGACGCCGTCGATGCTCACGGACAGGTCCGTGGCGGCCGTCAGCTCGAGGAACGTCTCCGGCTGCGTGGTCGTGAACCGCACGGTGGTGGTGCAGCCGAAGGTCCCCGAGGCGTGGTCGGTGAGATCCAGGTCGATCTCGTAGGAGACCCCGGAGATCGACGCGGCACGGGCACGGGCTTCGGTGAGAGTCAGGGACACGCGTCCGACCCTAGACAGGCCCCGGCCGATCGCCGACCCGGCCGCCGCTCGATTGGCCCTGGGCGGCGGCCTTGTCTAAGATCGGAAAGTTGCCTCGGCGAGGGAGTCTCAGAGCTCCGTGATCGACAGGGCCGGCTCTCACGCCGCGCACTGTCGTGCGCGGCGTTCGTGCTCCTCGCCCCGGCCCACCCGCCATCCGTGGCCGCCCGCCGGTCAGGACGAAGAAACCGCACCAGGAGAGAGCCACCCCATGTCTGCAGACAAGATCACCGCCGCCACCCGCACCGAGTTCGGCAAGGGCGCCGCGCGTCGCATCCGTCGCGAGCACAAGATCCCCGCGGTCGTCTACGGCCACGGCAACGACCCCATCCACCTCTCCCTGCCGGGCCACGAGACGATGATGGCGCTCAAGCGGGGCGGCACCAACGCGCTCCTCGAGATCGACATCGAGGGCACCTCGCAGCTCGCCCTGGCCCGCGAGGTCCAGGTCGACCCGATCCGACGCGTGATCGAGCACATCGACTTCGTGGCCGTCCGCAAGGGTGAGAAGGTCGTCGTCGACGTCCCGATCCACCTCGTCGGCGCAGCCGGCCCCGACACCCTGGTCGTCACGGAGAACTCCACCGTGCAGATCGAGGCCGAGGCCACCCACATCCCCGAGCAGATCGAGATCGACCTCGCGGGCGCCCCCGCCGGCACCCAGATCCACGCCTCCGACCTCAAGCTGCCCTCGGGCTCCACGCTGCTGGTCGACGGTGACACGCTCGTCATCAACATCACCGAGCAGATGTCCGCCGAGGCTCTCGAGTCCGAGCTGGAAGAGGCCGAGGCCGAGGCCGGCATCGAGCGCGACGAGTCCGACGAGGAGGCCGCCGAGGCCGCCGCCGAGGGCGACGCCGCCGAGTCCACCGAGGACGCTGCGGAGTGATCCGCCGGCTCAGGTGGTTCCTGGGCCGTCTCATCTCACCTGTCCCACCCGCGGGTGGGACGAATCCCGAGGAGCCCAGCGTGACCACAGCCGATGTCTGGCTCGTGGTCGGGCTGGGCAACCCCGGGGAGAAGTACGCCGCTCACCGGCACAACATCGGCTACCTCGTGACCGACGAGCTCGCTCGTCGGATGGGGTCGCCGTTCAAGTCGCACAAGACCGGGCGCGCCGAGGTCGTCGAAGGACGACTCGGCGCCCCCGGCGTGCCCGGCCCCCGCGTCGTGCTGGCCCGTCCGCGGTCCTACATGAACGAGGTCGGCGGACCGGTCAAGGCGCTGGCCACCTTCTACAAGGTCGCGCCCGACCGGATCATCGCGATCCACGACGAGCTCGACATCGCCTTCGGCACCCTGCGCACCAAGCTCGGTGGCGGCGACAACGGCCACAACGGCCTCAAGTCCATGCGCTCCTCGCTCGCCACCGGCGACTTCTACCGGGTCCGCGCCGGCATCGGTCGCCCCCCGGGCCGCCAGGACGTCGCCGACTTCGTGCTCTCCGACTACGCCAAGGTCGAGCGCAAGGAGCTTCCCTTCCAGGTCGACTCCGCCGCCGACGCCGTCGAGTCCCTCATCACCGACGGCCTCGAGCAGACCCAGCAGCGCTTCAACTCCTGACCTGCCCCCCGCTGGTCGAGGGGCCGTCCTGCGGTGGTCGAGTCGTCCGAGCCGCTGGGCGAGGGCGCGTCGAGGCCCCCCTTCGGTGGTCGAGCCGTCCGAGCCGCTGGGCGAGGGCGCGTCGAGACCGGTCGGTCGGTGTGGGGGTTGGTCTCGACGCGGGCTCGCTGGCGCTCGCCCGGCTCGACCACCGACAGACCTTCTGTTGGCGGGCGGTGAGTTTGTTCGCTGGTCGAGCCGTCCGAGCCGCTGGGCGAGGGCGCGTCGAGGCCCCCCTTCGGTGGTCGAGCCGTCCGAGCCGCTGGGCGAGGGCGCGTCGAGACCTGCCGCGGGCGGCTCGGACAGCACCGGCAGGGTCTGGCTAGGGTGGCGACGTGACCTTCGAGCCCTCGACCCCACCCGACGCAGCCGCGACCGACGACCACGTGCTGGCCACGTGGCTGGCCGAGGAGGCAGGGCGCAAGCTGCTGGACGTCCGGATGCAGGGGCTGGAGGGCAAGGAGCTCAAGGACGCAGGTGACGCGGCCGCGCACGAGCTGTTGATGCAGCTGCTGGCCCAGCACCGGCCGGACGACGCAGTCCTGTCGGAGGAGGGCGCCGAGGACGCTGACGACAAGGCCGTACGCCGTTCGGCCGACGCGGTGTGGATCATCGATCCTCTCGACGGGACCCGCGAGTTCTCCGAGCCGCCGCGCGAGGACTGGGCGGTGCACGTCGCCCTCTGGGAGCGCACGCCCGACGGCGAGCACGACGGCGAGCTCACCGCGGGCGCCGTCGCGCAGCCCTCGCTGGGCGAGACCTTCAACACCGGTCGCCCACCCGTCGTCCCGGAGGGCACCGCGGGTCGTCCGCGCATCGCCGTCTCACGCAGCCGTCCGCCCGCCTTCGTGCAGAAGCTGGCCGAGGAGATCGACGCCGAGCTCGTGGCCATGGGCTCGGCCGGGGTCAAGGTCATGTCCGTCGTGCGCGACCTCACCGATGCCTACGTCCACGCCGGCGGCCAGTTCGAGTGGGACTCCGCAGCCCCGGTCGCGGTGGCCCAGGCCGCGGGCCTCTTCACCAGCCGGATCGACGGCTCGCCGCTGGTCTACAACCAGGACGACGTCTACCTCCCCGACCTGATCGTGTGCCGGCCCGAGCTCGCTGACACCATCCTCGACTTCGTCCAGCGCAACGGCGTCACCTCGGCCGGCTGAGCCGATGATCAGCCACCTGCTGCTCGACGCCGACGGGGTCCTCCAGGGCCTGCCCGGCGGGTGGCTGGCCGCGGTGGAGCCCTTCGTGGGCGACCTCAGCCAGGAGTTCATGGAGGACGCCTGGCGCGTCGAGAAGCCGGCGCTGCGCGGCGAGGCCGACTTCCTGGCCGACTTCCCGGCGGTGCTGGCTCGCCACGGCATCGAGGTGCCCCACGGTGAGCTCTACCGCGCGGTGTGGCACTCCATCGAGGTCGACCCCACCTCCATGGCGCTCGTCGAGTCGCTGCGCGGCGGCGGTTACGGCGTCCACCTCGCGACCAACCAGGAGCACCACCGCGCGACCTTCATGCGCCGCGACCTCGGCTACGACGAGCGCTTCGACGTGAGCGTCTACTCGTGCGAGATCAAGGTGGCCAAGCCCGACCCGGCGTTCTTCGAGCGGGCCGTCGCGATGATCGGCGCCACCCCCGAGGAGGTGCTCTTCGTCGATGACAACCTCGCCAACGTCGAGGGAGCGCGGTCGGTCGGGCTCGCCGCCGTGCACTGGGACCTCACCCGCGGCCACGACGTCCTGCTCGGCCTCCTGGCCGAGCACGGTGTGGAGACCCACGCGCTCTGAGGAGCGACCTCGAGGTCGCCGGTCCCGCCAGCGAGGGTGGCCCCATGACCTCCTTCGTCTCGCACACGCCGATCGACTGCGCGGACGTCTACGCTCTCTCCGAGTGGTGGAGGCCGGTGCTGGGCTACGTCGACCTCGACGGCGACCCTAACCTGCCGCGTGGGTGGTCCTCGCCGACCCCGAGGGCAACGAGTTCTGCATCCTGCGCTCGGAGTCCGAGATCGAGGCCGACGCCGGTCCGCCGGCGCCATGAGGCCCGGCCGCGACCCGCGGCGTACCCTGGGAGCCCACCCCCTGTCTGCCTGACCGGGGGCTGCTGTGTTGTCCGACCCGTTCAGGAGCACCCGTGTCGCTCGCCGGCCTCGCCGACGCTGTCCTCGCCGACCCCACCCTCGGCTCCGTCCTGGAGGACGCGCAGGACGGTCGCGTCCGCGCCCTCGACCTGACCGGTCCGGAGGCGCTGCGGCCCTTCGTCGTGGCCGGCCTGGTGCGCGCGGGACGCAGCGTGCTCGCGGTGACCGCCACGTCCCGCGAGGCCGAGGACCTGGTGGCGGCGCTGGGTGACCTGGTCGACCCCGACGGCGTGGGCTACTACCCGAGCTGGGAGACGCTGCCGCACGAGCGGCTCAGCCCGCGCAGCGACACCGTGGGCAAGCGGCTCGCCATCCTGCGTCGGCTGCGCCACCCCGGCACCGACGCCTCCAACGGCCCGCTCCAGGTGGTCGTCGCGCCGGTGCGCTCGATCCTCCAGCCGCAGGTCAAGGGGCTCGCCGACCTCGAGCCGGTCGAGCTGACCCGCGGCGACGAGATGGCGCTCGACGACGTCGTACGACGCCTCTCCGACGCCGCCTACACCCGCGTCGACCTGGTGGAGAAGCGTGGTGAGTTCGCCGTGCGCGGCGGCATCGTCGACGTCTTCCCGCCGACCGAGGAGCACCCGCTGCGCGTGGAGTTCTGGGGCGACGAGGTCGAGGAGATCCGCTCCTTCTCGGTCGCCGACCAGCGCACCCTCGACAAGGTCGACCGGCTGTGGGCGCCGCCGTGCCGCGAGCTCCTGCTCACCGACGACGTACGCCGTCGCGCGGCCGAGCTCGGCCAGGCCCACCCGCAGCTGCTGGAGCTCACCGACAAGATCGCCTCGGGCATCGCGGTGGAGGGCATGGAGTCGCTCGCGCCCGTGCTCGTCGACGACATGGAGCTGCTCGTCGACCTGATGCCGGCCGACACCCACGTCCTGGTGCTCGACCCCGAGCGGGCCCGCAGCCGGGCCCACGACCTCGTCGCGACCAGCGAGGAGTTCCTCGGCGCCAGCTGGGCGGCTGCCGCCGGCGGCGGCACCGCCCCCATCGACCTGGGCGCGGCGTCCTACAAGTCGATCGCCGACGTCCGCGAGCACAGCCTCGGCCTCGACCTGCCCTGGTGGACGATGAGCCCCTTCGGCCTCGACGACACCTCCGCGCTGGTCACCACGAGCACCAGCGGGGCCGACGCCGGCGTGCCCACCCGCGCCCTGGGCGCCGGGCCGGTCGACGCCTACCGCGGTGACGTCGAGCAGGCCCTGACCGACATCGACGGCTGGCGCCGTGAGGCCTACCGCGTCGTCGTCCTGCACCAGGGCCACGGCCCTGCCCAGCGCATGGTCGAGGCGCTGGGGGAGCGCGACGTCCCCGCCCGCCTGGTCGAGGACCTCGACACCCTCGCCGACGACGTCGTGACGGTCACGTGCGGCGCCGTCCAGCACGGCTTCGTCGACGTCGCCAACCGGCTCGTCCTGCTCACCGGCGAGGACATCAGCGGCCAGCGCTCCAGCACCCGCGACATGCGCAAGATGCCGGCGCGCCGCAAGAAGCAGATCGACCCCCTCGAGCTCAAGGCCGGCGACTTCGTCGTCCACGAGCAGCACGGCGTGGGTCGCTTCGTCGAGATGAAGCAGCGCGAGGTGGGCGGTGCGATCCGTGAATACCTCGTCCTCGAGTACGGCGCCAGCAAGCGCGGCGGCCCGCCCGACCGCCTCTACGTCCCCGCCGACGCGCTCGACCAGGTCACCCGCTACGTCGGCGGCGAGCAGCCGAGCCTCGACCGGCTCGGCGGCGGCGACTGGGCCAAGCGCAAGGGCCGTGCCCGCAAGGCCGTCCGCGAGATCGCCGCCGAGCTGATCAAGCTCTACGCCGCCCGCCAGGCCACCAAGGGCCACGCCTTCGGACCCGACACGCCCTGGCAGCGTGAGCTCGAGGACGCCTTCCCGTTCACCGAGACCGCCGACCAGCTCACCACCGTCGACGAGGTCAAGTCCGACATGCGCCAGACCGTCCCGATGGACCGCCTGGTCTGCGGCGACGTCGGCTACGGCAAGACCGAGATCGCCGTGCGGGCAGCCTTCAAGGCCGTCCAGGACGGCAAGCAGGTCGCCGTCCTCGTGCCGACGACGCTGCTGGTGACCCAGCACATGAGCACGTTCAGCGAGCGGATGAGCGGCTTCCCGGTCAACATCGCGGGCCTGAGCCGCTTCCAGACCGACAAGGAGGCCAAGGAGGTCATCGCCGCCCTGGCCGAGGGCACGGTCGACATCGTCGTGGGCACGCACCGCCTGCTCAACCCCGACATCAAGATGAAGGACCTCGGGCTGATCGTCGTCGACGAGGAGCAGCGCTTCGGGGTCGAGCACAAGGAGCAGATGAAGCGGATGCGCACGAGCGTCGACGTGCTCTCCATGAGCGCGACGCCCATCCCGCGCACGCTCGAGATGGCGATCACCGGCATCCGCGAGATGTCCACGATCACCACCCCGCCCGAGGAGCGGCACCCGGTCCTCACCTACGTCGGTGCCTACGAGGACCGGCAGATCATCGCCGCCGTACGCCGTGAGCTCCTCCGCGAGGGCCAGGTCTTCTACATCCACAACCGGGTCAACTCGATCGAGAAGGCCGCGGCCAAGATCAAGGAGCTGGTGCCCGAGGCGCGGGTCGCCACCGCCCACGGGCAGATGGGGGAGCACCAGCTCGAGCAGGTGATGCTGGACTTCTGGGAGAAGCGCTTCGACGTCCTCGTCTGCACGACCATCGTCGAGTCGGGCCTGGACGTGTCCAACGCCAACACGATGATCATCGAGCGCTCCGACACCCTCGGCCTCAGCCAGCTCCACCAGCTGCGCGGCCGGGTGGGCCGCTCCCGCGAGCGCGCCTACGCCTACTTCCTCTACCCCCAGGAGAAGCCGCTCACCGAGACGGCCCACGAGCGGCTGGCCACCCTGGCCCAGCACTCCGACCTCGGCGGCGGCATGGCGATCGCGATGAAGGACCTCGAGATCCGCGGCGCCGGCAACCTGCTGGGCGGGGAGCAGTCGGGCCACATCGCCGACGTCGGCTTCGACCTCTACGTCCGGCTCGTCGGTGAGGCCGTGAGCGAGTTCAAGGGCGAGGACCCGGACGCCGACGACATGCGTGAGGTGCGTATCGAGCTGCCGGTCGACGCCCACCTGCCGCACGACTACGTGCCCAGCGAGCGGCTGCGCCTCGAGATGTACAAGCGTCTCGCCGAGGTGCGCTCCGACGACGACGTCGACGTGCTCCGCGAGGAGATGATCGACCGCTACGGCGAGCCGCCGCAGGAGGTCGCCGCGCTGTTCCTGGTCGCGCGCTTCCGGGCCCGGGCCCGGGCGGCCGGCATCGGGGAGGCCACGATCCAGGGCAAGAACGTGCGCTTCGCCCCGGTCAGCCTGCCGGAGTCGCGCACCCTGCGCCTGCAGCGGCTCTACCCCAAGTCGATCGTCAAGGCGCCGACCGACACCATCCTGGTGCCGCGTCCGGGCACCCCCGGCCGGACCGGCACGCCCCTGACCGGCATCGCCCTGCTTGAATGGGCGCGCGGCGTGATCGACAGCGTGATCGACCCGGTCGAGTCGTGACCAGCCGCCTGGCCGCCGTGAGCACAGCACCGAGGAGATCCGCGTGAGCAGCACCCGTCGTCGTCGTCCGCTGACCCGCTCCTGGGTGGCGGCCTCTGCCGTGGCGTTCACCCTGGGCCTGACCGGCTGCGGCGTCGCCGGCACCGGCTTCCAGCCCGGCGTGGCCGCACAGGTCGGCGACCGCACGGTCACCACCGACCGGGTCGACGACGTGGTGAGCAGCTACTGCTCCGCGATCGGCGACATCCTGGCCCAGCAGGCCCAGGTCGTGCCGCTCAGCGTCTTCCGCTCCGGCATCGCCGGCCAGCTGGCCCTGGTCTCCGCCGCCGAGCAGATGGCCGACGAGGTCGGCGTGCAGCCCGCGGGCGACTACCGCCGCGCGATCGCCGACATCGAGAAGCAGATCACCGCCTTCACCGAGGCCGAGCAGGAAGCCGTCCTCGAGGTCGAGGGCGCCGCGACCTACGTCGCAGCCGTCCAGATCGCGGTCGGCGAGAAGCTCCTCCTCGACGAGGGGGTGGCCGAGCCCGGCCCCACCGAGTCCGGTGAGCGTGGGCTCGAGGCGTTCATCGCCTGGCTGGAGGACAACGGGGTGGAGCTCAACCCGGAGTACGGCATCACCGTCGAGGGCGCCGCCATCAACACCGCCGACGAGTCGGTCTCCTTCGCGGTCGGTGACGCGGCCGTCCAGGGCCTCGCCGAGGAGCCCGACCCGGCCTACGCGGCGTCCCTGCCCGCGTCGCAGCGCTGCGGCTGAGTCGTGGCCGAGCCGCTCGTCGACTTCCTCGACGTGATGCGGCGACTGCGCGCGGAGTGTCCGTGGAAGGCTGAGCAGACGCACCGCTCGCTCGCGCGCTACCTCCTCGAGGAGACCCACGAGACCCTCGAGGCGCTGGACACCGGCGACGCCGACCACCTGCGTGAGGAGCTGGGCGACCTGCTGCTGCAGGTCTACTTCCATGCCGTCATCGCGGAGGAGTCGGGCGACTTCACCCTCGACGACGTGGCGCTGGGGGTCACCGAGAAGATGGTGCGCCGCAACCCGCACGTCTTCGCGCCCGACGGGGCCCCCGCGGCTGGTGAGGGGGGCGCCGGGCCGCAGGACGCGGCCGCGGTGAACGACGCGTGGCAGCAGATCAAGGCCGCCGAGAAGTCCCGCGACCACGTGACCGACGGGCTCCCGCCGACCCTGCCCGCCCTGCTCTACGCCGACAAGGTGCTCGACCGGCTGGCACGAGACGGTCGGACCCCGGGTCTGCGTGAGCCCGGGCCGTCCTCGCCCGACGACGACCTGGGCGACCGGCTGCTCGGGCTGGTCGCCGAGGCCCGCGCCGCGGACCGCGACCCCGAGCAGGCCCTGCGCGACGCCGTACGACGCCTGCTCGCGCGCTGAGCCGGCCGCTCAGGAGGCGAGTGCTCAGGTCGTGGGGCGGTTGCGCAGGCGCACGATGATCGCGAGGGCTGCGGTGGGCACGGCGACGATGAGCAGGGGAGCGATGTTGGCGAGGACCGCGAGCATCTGCAGGTCGCTCGGGGCGGGGTCCAGGCCCGACGTCATGACCAGCCCCATCGCGCAGACCAGGACGTAGCCGACGACACCGGCCCAGTAGGCGATGGTCGCGATGACCGGTGTGCGGACCCGGCCGCTCGGGTGGGGGCCGTGGGGGTGGGGCCGGTGGGGGTGGGGCCGGTCGTGCCGATCGCCACGACGACCAGCGAGACCATGTGGAGCAGGGCGGGGACGGCGAGGACGAAGGCGTAGAGGAAGAAGGCCACGCCGTAGAGGGACTGGTCCTCGTTCGGCCCGAGGACGAAGCGTGCCTCGAGGTCCCAGGCGTACTCGTTGGCCAGCACGACGACCGGAGCGGCGACGACGAAGGCGACCGCCGAGACGACCGCCGTCAGCAGCCCCGGTCGGGTGCGGGCGGGGACGGGGGCGGGGACGGGGGCGGGGGTGGTCGGGGGGAGGAGGGAGGTCATGGCCTGACTGTGGCAGGCCGCGACCCCCGGGCGACTGAGCATGCACGCTCAACTCGTCGTGCCCGCCCGCCGTCGTGAGGGTCCACAGGCGTCCACGCGCGGAGCGTGCTGCGCCCGTCCGGTCCGCAGCGGGTCTAGTCTGGACGGGCAACCGTCCCCGGCAACACCAGGAGCAACACGTGGCATCCATCGAAGCCGTCGGAGCCCGCGAGATCCTCGACTCGCGCGGCAACCCCACCGTCGAGGTCGAGGTGCTGCTCGATGACGGCGCGTTCGCCCGGGCCATGGTGCCCAGTGGCGCGTCCACGGGCGCCTTCGAGGCCGTGGAGCTCCGCGACGGCGGCGACCGCTACGTCGGCAAGGGCGTGCTCAAGGCCGTCGAGGGCGTCATCCAGCAGATCGGCCCCGCCCTCGAGGGCCTGGCCGCCGATGACCAGCGGCTGATCGACCAGACCATGCTCGACCTCGACGGCACGCCCAACAAGGCCAACCTCGGCGCCAACGCGATCCTCGGTGCCTCGCTCGCCGTGGCCCGCGCCGCGGCCGACTCGGCCGGCCTGCCGCTCTACCGCTATGTCGGCGGGCCCAACGCCCACCTGCTCCCGGTGCCGATGATGAACATCCTCAACGGCGGGTCGCACGCCGACTCCAACGTCGACATCCAGGAGTTCATGATCGCGCCGATCGGCGCCCCGACCTTCCGTGAGGCGCTGCGCCAGGGTGCGGAGGTCTACCACGCGCTCAAGTCGGTGCTGAAGAAGAAGGGCCTCTCGACGGGCCTGGGTGACGAGGGCGGCTTCGCACCCGACCTGGACAGCAACCGCGCGGCCCTCGACCTCATCGCCGAGGCCGTCTCGGCCGCGGGCCTGACGCTCGGCAAGGACATCGCGCTCGCGATGGACGTCGCGGCCTCCGAGTTCTACACCAGGTCCGCCTCCGGGCCGGGCGCCTACTCCTTCGAGGGCGGCTCCAAGAGCGCCGACGAGATGACGGCCTACTACGCCGACCTCGTCGCCTCCTACCCCATCATCTCCATCGAGGACCCCCTCGACGAGGACGACTGGGAGGGGTGGAAGGCGATCACCGACCAGCTGGGCACCAAGACCCAGATCGTCGGCGACGACCTGTTCGTCACCAACGTCGAGCGTCTCCAGCGCGGCATCAGCGGCGGCCAGGCCAACTCGCTGCTGGTCAAGGTCAACCAGATCGGGTCGCTGACCGAGACCCTGGACTCCGTCGAGCTGGCACACCGCAACGGCTACCGGTGCATGATGAGCCACCGCTCCGGCGAGACCGAGGACACCACGATCGCCGACCTGGCCGTGGCCACCAACTGCGGCCAGATCAAGACCGGCGCCCCGGCCCGCTCGGACCGCGTCGCGAAGTACAACCAGCTCCTGCGCATCGAGGACGACCTCGGCGACGCCGCCCGCTACGCCGGCGCCTCCGCGTTCCCGCGCTTCCACGGCTGACCCGGAGCGACACGACATGGCCGACTCCCGACGTACGCCGCCCGGCGGGTCCCGCCCGCGGGGCCGCACGGGACCGGGTCGCACGAGCGCCACGTCGCGGACCGGGCGGCAGGCTGCCGTCACCGACCGACCCGGCACCTCGCGCGGCGCCGACCAGCGCCGGCCCCGGCTGACCGGACGGGCCGCGATCCTGGTGCTCGTGGTGGCCGTCCTGGCCGTCTCCTACGCCTCCTCGATGCGGGCCTTCCTCGAGCAGCGCTCCGAGAACAACGCCTACCTCGAGAAGATCGCGGAGCGTGCGGCCAGCATCGACGACCTCGAGCGCGAGAAGCGCCGCTGGAACGACCCCGCCTACGTGCAGTCCCAGGCGCGGGAGCGGCTGAGCTACGTGATGCCGGGCGAGACCTCCTACGTCGTGCTCGACGAGGACGGCAACCCGCTGGAGAGCGAGTCGGAGCTGCGTGACCCCGCGGAGGTCACGGCCGGGCAGGTGCCCGAGGCGTGGTGGGGCGAGGCCTGGGACTCCGTGCAGCTGGCCGGCCGGCCGCCGCGTGCCGAGCCGCCGCCCCTGACCGAGATCGACGGCTCGAAGCAGCCGTGATCGACCCGACCGACGAGGCAGCGATCCACGCCCAGCTGGGCCGGCCGCCGCGCGCCATCCACGCCGTGGGACACCGCTGCCCCTGCGGCAACCCCGACGTCGTCACCACCGAGCCGCGCCTGCCCAACGGCACGCCGTTCCCGACGACCTTCTACCTCACCTGCCCGCGGGCGGCCTCGCTGATCGGCACCCTCGAGGGGTCGGGCCTGATGAAGGAGATGCAGGCCCGGCTCGGTGAGGAGCCCGCGCTCGCCGAGGGCTACCGCGACGCCCACGAGGCCTACCTCGCCTTCCGTGGCGAGCTGGCCCGCGAGTCCGGCCACGCCGTGCCCGAGATCGACGGCATCACCGCCGGGGGCATGCCCGACCGGGTCAAGTGCCTCCACGTCCTGGCCGGCCACGCCCTCGCCGCCGGCCCGGGGGTCAACCCGCTCGGTGACGAGGTCCTCGAGCTGCTCGGTCCGTGGTGGGCCGCCGGCCCGTGCGTGCAGGCCGACCCGGTGGCCGACCCGGTGGACGACCCGCCCTCGTGATCGCGGCCATCGACTGCGGCACCAACACGATCAAGCTGCTGATCGGCGACCTGCCCGAGGTGGCGGTCCGCGAGGCGCGGATGGTGCGGCTGGGCCAGGACGTCGACCGCACCGGCCGGTTGGCAGACGAGGCGCTGGCGCGCACGTTCGCCGCGATCGAGGAGTACGCCGCGCTGGTCGCCGCCCACGACGTCTCCCGGGTCCGCTTCTGCGCCACGTCCGCGACGCGGGACGCCGCCAACGCGCAGGACTTCTCCGACGGCGTCCTCGCGCGGCTCGGGGTCCGACCCGAGGTGCTGTCCGGCGAGGACGAGGCGGCGCTGGCCTTCGCCGGCGCGGTGCGCAACCTCGCGACGCGACCCGCGCCGCCCGTGCTGGTCGTCGACATCGGGGGAGGCTCCACGGAGCTGATCCTGGGCGCCGACCACCCGACCACCGCCCACTCGATGGACATCGGCTCGGTGCGGCTCCACGAGCGCCACCTGCACGACGACCCGCCGACCGCCGCCCAGGTCGCCGCGTGCGTCGCCGACATCGACGCCGCCCTCGACGCCTCCCCGGTGCCGCTGCGGGAGGCGGCCACGGTCGTCGGGGTCGCCGGCACCGTGACCACCGTCGCGGCCGGCGTGCTCGACCTGCCGACCTACGCGCGGGAGGCGATCGACCAGCAGGTGCTGGGCGTCGACGACATCCACCGCTACGTCGAGCGGCTGGTCGCGATGCCCGTGGCCGAGCGGCTCGCGCTGCCCTACCTGCACCCGGGGCGCGCCGACGTGATCGACGCCGGGGCACTGATCCTCTCGCGGGTCCTGCGACGCACGGAGGTGTCGAGCGTGGTCGTCTCCGAGTCCGACATCCTCGACGGGATCGCCTGGTCCATCGCTCCCTGAGTTTGTCGACCGGCCGCACGGGGCACCGAAGAGGCTGACCGCACCACGAGATCTCAAGGAGCACCACCATGAGCAAGCTGACCCTCCTCGCCGCCGGCGGCATCGGCTACGTGCTCGGCGCCCGCGCCGGCCACGAGCGCTACGAGCAGATCAAGGTCCAGGCCCAGAAGGTCGCCCGCAACCCCAAGGTCCAGGACGCCACCCACCGCGCCCAGGAGGCGGCCGCCGCCCAGGCGACCGCCGCCGCCGGGGTCGTCAAGGACAAGGTCACCGACGCCGCGTCCTCGGCCGCCGACAAGGTGCGCCACGACACCTCGATCAACCCCGCTCCCTGACCCGACGGGACCCGACGGGCCGGCGGGAGGATGGTGGCGTGACCGACCTCCCGCACCCGTCCGTCGGCGGGTCCTTCCCCTCCCCGGTGCCGGTCGGCACCGGCTGGCCGGGTGACCCGGCACCTCCCGGGACCGAGGTGGCGACCTCGCCCTCCGGCGTACGACGCCTGGCGCGGAGCGCCACCCTCGCCGAGCTGGACGCCCGGGTCAGCGTGTGCCGTGCGTGCCCGCGCCTGGTCGACTGGCGTGAGGACGTGGCGGTGACCAAGCGTGCCGCCTTCGCCGACCAGCCCTACTGGGGCCGCCCGATCGCGGGCTTCGGCGCGACCGAGCCCGCCGTGCTGGTCGTCGGTCTCGCGCCCGCCGCCCACGGGGCCAACCGGACCGGTCGGGTCTTCACCGGCGACCGCTCCGGCGACTGGCTCTTCGCGAGCCTGCACCGGGTCGGGCTGGCCACCCAGCCCACCAGCGTCGACGCCGCCGACGGCCTGGCCCTCGTCGGCACCCGGATCGTCGCGCCGGTGCGGTGCGCGCCGCCGCTGAACAAGCCGACCACCGACGAGCGGGCACGCTGCGCGCCCTGGCTCGACCGTGAGCTGACCCTGGTCGGCCCGTCGTTGCGGACGGTCGTGGCGCTGGGCTCGATCGGCTGGGACGCCACGCTGGCAGCCTTCCGTGGGGTCGGGTGGGACGTGCCGCGGCCCAAGCCGCGCTTCGGCCACGGCGCGGAGGCCCGGGTCGGGACCCCGCACGGCGAGGTGCTCCTGCTCGGGTGCTACCACCCCAGCCAGCAGAACACCTTCACCGGCCGCCTCACCGAGCCGATGCTGGACGAGGTGCTGGGACGCGCCGCTGCCACACTGTGGTCGTGACTCCGACTCCCCCCGCGCCGGGCATCCTCCACGCCATCACGGTCCTCGGCCACGACCGCCCCGGCATCATCGCCGAGACCACCGGCCGCCTCGCCGACCTCGGGCTCAACCTCGAGGACTCCACGATGACCCTGCTGCGGGGTCACTTCGCGATGATGCTGGTCTGTGCCGGCGCCCCGGAGGCCACCGACATCGAGGCCGCGTTGGCGCCGCTGGTGGCGGACGGCACGCTCACGGTGAGCGTGCGCGAGGTCCCCGTCGAGCACGCCGGCGCCAGCGACGGCACGCCGTGGGTGCTCACCGTCCACGGCGGCGACCGGCCCGGCATCGTGTCCTCGGTCGTGACGGAGGTCGCGCGGGTCGGCGGCAACATCACCGACCTCACCACCCGGCTGGCCGGTGACCTCTACCTGCTGGTCGCCGAGATCGACCTGCCCGCGGCCGCCGACGTCGTCGCGGTCGAGGCCGCGATCCTCCAGGTCGCCGGCGACCTCGGGGTCGGCGCGACGCTGCGTCCGGCGGAGGCCGACGAGCTGTGAGCGACGAGCGTGTGTCCTCCTGGTCGGAGGACGACCTGGGCGTGCCCGGGCGGGTGCTGCCCGTCGTACGCGCCCCCGAGCCGGTGCTGTCGACCCCCGGCGCCGAGGTCGACCCGACGTCGGCCGAGACCGTCCAGCTGGCGGCCGACCTGGTCGCCACGATGCGGGTGAGCCCGGGCTGCGTCGGGTTGGCGGCGCCGCAGGTGGGGGTGAGCGCGCGGGTCTTCTGCGTCGACGTCAGCGAGCACGCCAAGACGAGGACCGGGCACGGCACCTTCGTGCTGTGCAACGCTGAGGTCATGGAGTCGAGCCGCAACGAGAAGGCGCGAGAGGGGTGCATGAGCGTGCCCGACCTCACCGGAGACGTGAAGCGGGCCTCGCGGGTCGTCGTGCGCGGCGCGCTGCCCGGCACCGGGGAGGTCGTCACGCTCACCACGGACGCCTTCGAGGCGCGAGCGCTCCAGCACGAGATCGACCACTGCGCCGGCCTGCTCTTCCTCGACCGGGCCGCGGGTGCCCACGCGATCTACGCCCGCAAGACCTACCTGTAGTCGCCTGGCGGGCTCGAGCCCGACCTCGCCCCCGTATCCCAATCGGCAGAGGAAGCCGCCTTAAAAGCGGCCCAGTGTGGGTTCGAGTCCCACCGGGGGCACCACCCGCCGGCGGTGCTGGTGCAACAAGTCCCACCAGATTGCATAAGTTTTCGCGGGGCTGGGGACGAGACACGAGGGCAGCCACACCGGTATGGTTTTCGTCGCCATGACCACGACCATGACGCCTGTGCGCCTCCTCGTCAGCGGTGTCCCACCGCTGATGGGCGCCGGACTGCGGGCACTGCTCGAGCCCTACGACGAGCAGGTCGAGCTCGTCGTCGGACCGTGCCAGGCCGGACCGGTCGACCTCGTCCTGGTCGACCTCGGACACGAGGCCTCGGTGGCGGGGAGGATCTACGCCGCCTCGAGGCACGGGGTGCCCGTCCTGGCACTCCTGCCCGTGGGCGACGCCGACGGAGCGGCCGATGCGCTGCGCTCCGGTGCGGCGGGCACCGTCTGGTACTCCGTCGGCGTCGAGGAGCTGCTGGACACGGTGAGCCGCGTCGCGTCGGGAACGGCCCTCGAGGAGGAGTCGCCGGCGGACCGGGCCGCCTCGCACGAGCTGCGGGTCGCGGGGCTGAGCGAGCGCGAGTCGCAGGTGCTCGACCTCATCGCGAGCGGGCTGAGCAACGACGAGATCGCGCGGCGCCTCTACGTCAGCATCAACACGGTCAAGACCTACGTGCGCACCAGCTATCGCAAGATCGGGGTGACGACACGCTCGCAGGCCGTCTCGTGGCGGATCCGGCACGGGCACGCAGCGCGGACGACGCCGTCCGACGCATACGTCGGGTAGGCGTCGGGTAGGCGTCGGGTAGGCGTCGGGTAGGCCCGTTCGTGACGGCGGGGCAGAGTGGTCCCATGAGCCACGACCACGACCACGACGACGAGACGCCCAGCGACATCGCGGAGCTCTACAGCCAGGCCACCTGGGACGCGCGCTATGCCGAGTCCGACCGCATCTGGAGCGGCAACCCCAACCCACGCCTGGTCGAGCACGCGAGCGGTCTGACGCCCGGTCGCGCCCTCGACGTCGGCTGCGGCGAGGGGGCCGACGTCGTGTGGCTGGCCGGGCAGGGCTGGCACGTGACCGGGGCCGACGTCTCGCCGGTCGCGCTCGCCAAGGCCGGCGCCCACGCCGCCGAGGCGGGCGTGACGGACCACGTCGAGCTGGTGCAGGTCGACCTGATCGGCGGTGAGTCGCTGCCCGGCGGCCAGGACCTCGTCTCGGCTCACTTCTTCCACCCGCCCGCCGAGATGTTCGACGAGCTGCACCAGCGACTCGGCGCCGCGGTCGCCCCCGGCGGGCACCTGCTCGTGGTCGGCCACCACCCCGACGACCTCGCCACCGGCGTACGCCGGCCGCACGGTCCTGCGCTGCTCTTCACCCCCGAGCGGGTCGTCGCGGCCCTCGACCAGGCCGACTGGGAGGTCGTCGTCGTGGCCGCGCCCACGCGGGAGCAGGCCTTCGGTGACGGCTCGGCGACGGTGCGGGACACCGTCGTGCTGGCCAGGCGCCGCTGACCTGTGTGGTTGCTGAGAAACGGGGTCCAGCGGGAACGTCCCGGACCGGGGCGGCGTTGTGAACGGTGTAGGCCCCTAGACTGGGGGCCTTGACAGGGTCCAGCCGTCACGGAGACGGTGACCAGGCCTCCAAGGAGGAGACCAATGCAGAGCAACAACCCGGTGTTCCGCCGCTCCGAGGAGTTCCAGCGCAGCGGCGCTAACGCCTACGGCAACCAGACGCACGCCGGCAACGGTGCTGCCTACCAGGGCTACGGCAACGACCCCTCCCAGTGGGGCACGGGCGAGCCCGGCACGGGCATGGCGCCCCAGGCGCCGCTCAACCAGACGCCCATGACGATCGACTCGGTCGTCCAGAAGACCGCCATCTCGCTCGGAGTCGTCATCGTGACGGCCCTCGCGACGTGGATCCTCACCCCCGACCTCAGCTCGGCCACCGCCGAGGAGATGGCCCCGCTCTACCTCGCGATGGTCGTCGGCTCGCTCGGCGCCTTCGCGCTGTCGATGGTCAACTCCTTCAAGCGGGTCGTGAGCCCGGCCCTCGTGCTGGCCTTCTGTGCGCTCGAGGGCGTGGCCCTCGGTGCGCTCAGCAAGGTGTTCGACGCCCAGTTCGGTGACGGTGTCGTCTCCGGCGCGGTGATCGGCACGTTCGCTGCCTTCGCCGGCACGCTGACCGCCTACAAGGTGTTCAACATCCAGGTGGGCGACAAGTTCAAGAAGTTCGTCATGGCGGCCGTGTTCGGCATGATCGGTCTCAGCCTGATGGAGCTCGTGCTGAGCATGTTCGGCGCCCAGATCGGCCTCTTCGGGGTCAGCGGTCTCGGCATGGTGACCGCGGTCGCCGGCCTGGTCCTCGGTGTCTTCATGCTGATCATGGACTTCGACTTCGTCGAGCAGGGCGTCGCCAACGGCCTGCCCGAGCGCGAGTCCTGGCGTGCGGCGTTCGCGATGACCGTCAGCCTCGTCTGGATCTACACCAACCTGCTCCGCATCCTGGCGTTCTTCAGCCAGGACTGACCGGGCGGTCGACACGCTCGACCGACAACAGCACCGACGCAAGGCCCCGGGTCCGCCCGGGGCCTTTGCCTTTGTCCCGCGGCGCCGTGAGGCTTCAGCCGGCGAGGTGGAGCGGTGCGCTCGCCCGGTCGAGCGCAGGAGCGGCGAGGTTGACCTGGTCGACCAGAAGGGCGCCGTCGGCGCCGACGACGGCCAGGACGGTGACCTGGAGGCCGTGCGAGGCGCCGTCCGGGAGCACGACGGTGGCCAGGTCGGTGACCCAGACGCGGTCGCCGCGCCGGCTGACCTGGGCGCAGGCGCCACCGACGACGCGGTGACCCGAGGCGGAGAGGTCGCTGAGCCGGGCCAGCGCCGTGACGAGCGGCAGCCGCTCCTGGCGCAGCTCGACCTCGTCGGTGACGACGCACAAGGCCTCGGCGGCGACCACGGGGAGCAGCGGCGAGACGTCACCGCTCGCGAGGGCGTCGTACGCCGCTCCCAGCAGGGTCATCAGGTCGTCCGAGGCCGTCATGGCTCCAGCGTCACCCCGCCCCGCGCTGCTTGTCAGCAGAATCCTCAGATCGCCGGGTAAAGAACGAGTCGCGCTCAGACGCCGATCTCGGTGTCGACGGGCTCCTCGCCCGACTCATGGCCCGACTCCTGGCCCGACTCCTGGCCCGTCTCGGTGTCCTCGAGGTCGGGGCCCTCGCCGGCGGCCTGCGGGCGGCGGCGGCGGTGGCGCAGCTCGACCCAGAGCCCGCGCACGCCGGCGCGGTTGCCGGCGACCTCGGTGCCGCCGAGCTCGGTGCCGGGGGTCTGGACCGCCTGGACCGCGGCGGCGGCGATGGGCAGGACGCCCTCGCCGCGGTAGGCCTCGGGCAGGGCCTCGTCGTCGGGCGCGAGGCCGAGGGCGGCCAGCGCGGAGGGCAGCAGCACGGTGGCGAGCGCCTGGTAGCCCTCGGCGGACGGGTGGAACTGGTCGGGGCCGAAGAGCACGGCGGGGGCGGCCAGGAACTCCGGGCCGAGGAGGGAGCCGACGGAGACCGTGCGGCCGCCCTCCTTGATGACCGCGATCGTCTGGGCGGCGGCGAGCCGGCGGGACCAGGCGCGGGCGACCTGCTTGAGCGGAGGAGCGATCGGCTTGATGGTGCCCAGGTCGGGGCACGTGCCGACGACGACCTCGACGCCGGCGTCGACCAGTCGTCGTACGCCCTCGGAGAGGTGGCGCACCGACTGCGAGGGCCGGACCGCGTGGGTGACGTCGTTGGCCCCCACGAGGATGACGGCGACGTCGGGCTCGATGGCCAGGGCACGGTCGATCTGGCTGGCGAGGGCGGAGGACTCGGCGCCCACGACGCAGAAGGCGCGCAGGTAGACGCGGCGGTCGGCGGCCTCGGCGATGCCGTTGGCGAGCACCGCACCGGGAGTCTCGGTGACGAGGTAGACGCCGTAGCCGGCGGCGCTGGAGTCGCCGAGGAGGGCGATCTTGAGCGCCGGGCCGGGGCGACCGCGGCCGTACCAGCCGGTCGCGTCGGGGGTCGGCTCGTCGCCGGTGCGCCCGATGGCCTTGCGCGCGAGCTTGGCCTCGGCGGTCATCACCCCGAAGAGCCCGGCGCCCAGCACGGACAGGCCGCCACCGCCGTATGCAGCGGCAGAGGCCAGCTTTCGGGCTGCTCCGGCTTTCCCCACGCGCACCACTCTACGAAAGGGCCTTATGGTCGTGGTGTGCAGTATGCGAACTCGATCCTCGACCTCATCGGCAACACCCCGTTGGTGCGCCTCTCGCGCACCCTCGACCTCGCGGGGGGAGGTGACGGCGACGCTCCCGGGGAGGGGGGTCCGCTGGTGCTCGCGAAGATCGAGTACCTCAACCCCGGTGGCTCGGTGAAGGACCGCATCGCCACCCGGATGATCGAGGCGGCGGAGGCGTCCGGTGCCCTCCAGCCCGGCGGCACGATCGTGGAGCCGACCTCGGGCAACACCGGCGTCGGTCTGGCGATGGTGGCCCAGTCCAAGGGCTACCAGTGCGTGTTCGTGTGTCCCGACAAGGTGTCGGTCGACAAGCGCAACGTCCTCAAGGCCTACGGCGCCGAGGTCGTGGTCTGCCCGACCGCCGTCGCCCCCGAGCACCCCGACTCCTACTACAACGTCTCCGACCGCCTGGCCTCGCAGCCGGGTGCGTGGAAGCCCGACCAGTACTCCAACCCGCACAACCCACGCTCGCACTACGAGACCACCGGGCCCGAGATCTGGGCACAGACCGACGGCCGCATCACCCACTTCGTCTGCGGGATGGGCACCGGCGGCACGATCAGCGGTGTCGGTCGCTACCTCAAGGACCAGAACCCCGACATCCAGGTGATCGGCGCCGACCCCGCCGGCTCGGTCTACTCCGGCGGCAGCGGCCGTCCCTACCTCGTCGAGGGCGTGGGCGAGGACTTCTGGCCCGACACCTACGACCGCACCGTCGCCGATCGCGTCATCGAGGTCTCCGACGCCGACTCCTTCGCCTTCACCCGGCGCCTGGCCCGCGAGGAGGCGCTGCTGGTCGGTGGCTCCTGCGGCATGGCCGCCTTCGCCGCGCGGATGCTCGCGCAGGAGCTCGCCGGCACGCCCGAGGGCGAGGACGCCGTGATCGTCGTGCTGCTGCCCGACTCGGGACGCGGCTACCTCACCAAGATCTTCAACGACGAGTGGCTGGCGCAGTACGGCTTCTCCAGCGGCCAGGCGCACGCCCAGACCGTCGGCGAGGTGCTGCGCGGCAAGGCCGGTCAGCTGCCCGAGCTGGTCCACACCCACCCCAGCGAGACCATCGCCGAGGCCGTGCAGATCCTCCAGGAGTACGGCGTCTCCCAGATGCCCGTGGTCCGCGCCGAGCCCCCCATCGTCGCCGCCGAGGTCGCGGGCTCCGTGTCCGAGCGCACCCTGCTCGACGCGCTCTTCGCCGGGCGGGCCAAGCTCACCGACCCGGTCGAGGACCACATGTCCGAGGCCCTCCCGACGATCGGCTCCACCGAGGACGCCCACGACGCGGTCACCATGCTCGAGACCGCCGATGCCGTCCTGGTCCAGGAGGACGGCAAGCCGGTCGGCGTCCTCACCCGCCAGGACCTGCTCGCCTTCCTCGCCCGCGGCTGACGCCCCTCGTCGCCCGCGGGGGCTCGCTGCTCGAGCGATGATCTCGGCGTAGCGCGGGTCTCGACGGCCGCTCGCTGCGCTCGCTGCTCGACCACCGAGCGTGGGGGTTGGTGGTCGAGCCGTGAGGGCCGCTAGGCCCGAGCGCGTCGAGACCCGGTGAGGTGCGTGGTGTTCGGGGGCGTGGCGTGGGGCGGGTCTCGACGGCCGCTCGCTGCGCTCGCTGCTCGACCACCGAACGTGGGGGTTGGTGGTCGAGCCGTGAGGGCCGCTGGGCCCGAGCGCGTCGAGACCCGGTGAGGTGCGTGGTGTTCGGGGGCGTGGCGTGGGGCGGGTCTCGACGGCCGCTCGCTGCGCTCGCTGCTCGACCACCGAACGTGGGGGTTGGTGGTCGAGCCGTGAGGGCCGCTAGGCCCGAGCGCGTCGAGACCCGGTGAGGTGCGTGGTGTTCGGGGGCGTGGCGTGGGGCGGGTCTCGACGGCCGCTCGCTGCGCTCGCTGCTCGACCACCGAGCGTGGGGGTTGGTGGTCGAGCCGTGAGGGCCGCTAGGCCCGAGCGCGTCGAGACCCGGTGAGGTGCGTGGTGTTCGGGGGCGTGGCGTGGGGTGGGTCTCGACGGCCGCTCGCTGCGCTCGTTGCTCGACCACCGAGGGGGCGCCCTCGTCCCGCTCGCTGCTCGACCTCCGAACGGGCGCTGCAGCTCGACGGATGGGCGCGGGTCGACCGGGTGGGTTGTCGATGTCATGATGAGAACCTGTTCTAGTTTCAGGAGCTCCCATGACACAGGTGTCCACGCCCGCCATCGAGGGCTGGTTCACGACCGGTGACGACCCGGCGCTGATCGGGTCACGCTGCACGGCGTGCACCACGGTCTTCTTCCCCCGCACCGCCGGCTTCTGCCGCAACCCCGTCTGCGCGGGGGAGAGCTTCGAGGAGGTCGAGCTGTCGCGGCGTGGGCGGATCTGGTCCTACACCGACGCGCAGTACCAGCCCCCGCCGCCCTACGTCTCGACCCACGCCGACGGCGAGGCCTACGCGCCGTTCGCCCTGGCGGCCGTCGAGCTGGCCGAGGGCATCACCGTCCTCGGGCAGGTCGCCGCCGGCTACGGCGTGGAGGACCTCCGGGTCGGCGACGAGGTGGAGCTGGTCGTGGAGACGCTCTACACCGACGAGACCGGCGACCGGCTGATCTGGCGCTGGCGCCCGATCGGTGCCGCGGACGCGAACGGCTCGACCGACGACACGACGGAGACAGACGCATGAGCAACGACGTCGCCGTCCTGGGGGTCGGCATGCACCCCTGGGGCAAGTGGGGCAAGAACTTCGTGACCTACGGCGTCCACGCCGCGCGCGCTGCGCTGGCCGACGCCGGCATCCCGTGGACCGACGTGGACTACATCGTCGGTGGCGAGACCGTGCGCAACGGCTACGGCGGCTACGTCGCCGGTGCGACCTTCGCCCAGGCCCTGGGGTGGAACGGCGCGCGCGTCGCGACGTCGTACGCCGCCTGCGCCACGGGCGCCCAGGCCGTCGACACCGCCCGGGCGCGGATCCTCGCGGGGCTCTGCGACGTGGCGCTGGTGGTCGGCGCCGACACCACGCCCAAGGGCTTCCTCGCCCCCAACGCCGGCGAGCGCTGGGACGACCCCGACTGGCTGCGCTTCCGGCTGCTGGGGATGACCAACCCGGCCTACTTCGCGCTCTACGCCCGTCGCCGGATGGACCTCTACGGCGCCACCCAGGCCGACTTCGCGCAGGTGAAGGTCAAGAACGCCAAGCACGGGCTGGAGAACCCGAACGCGCGCTACCGCAAGGAGGTCAGCACCGAGGACGTGCTGGCCAGCGCCGTCGTGTCCGACCCGCTGCACCTGCTCGACATCTGCGCGACCTCAGACGGTGCCGCCGCCGTCATCCTGACCAGCCTCGACTACGCGCGCCGCCACGGCATCGCGGCGCCGGTGAAGGTCAAGGCGGTCTCGACCGTGACGCCGACCTTCCCCAACACCGTCATGGACATGCCCAACCTCTCGACCGACTCCAGTGCGGTGGCCGGCGTGCCGGAGCGCACCTTCAAGGAGTCCATCGCGCACGCGGCCTACGAGGAGGCGGGCATCGGCCCCGAGGACGTCAGCCTCGCGGAGGTCTACGACCTGTCCACGGCGCTCGAGCTCGACTGGATGGAGGACCTCGGGCTCTGCAAGCGCGGCGAGGCCGAGACCCTGCTGCGTGCCGGCGACACGACCATCGGTGGCCGGATCCCGGTCAACCCCTCGGGAGGACTGGCCTGCTTCGGCGAGGCGGTGCCGGCCCAGGCGCTGGCCCAGGTGTGCGAGGTGACCTGGCAGCTGCGCGGGCAGGCCGCCGGCCGTCAGGTGGAGGGCGCCCGGGTCGGCATCACCGCCAACCAGGGTCTCTTCGGCCACGGCTCCTCGGTGATCCTGGCCGTCTGACCGGTCACGTAGCCTCGTCGGGGTGCCCGGCCCCACGCGCGATCCCACGGTCGGCCCCACGGTCGACCCGCCGGTCGGCCCGCCGGTCGAGGTGCTCGACCTCTTCGCGGTGCCCGACGTCGTGCAGCCGCTGCCGGGCGGTCAGGGCCGCAGCGTCCGTGCCGGAGACCTGGTGCTCTCGCCCGGGCGCGACCCCGACCTGCTGGTCTGGCTCAACCCCGTCCTGGCCCGCCTTGCTGTCCGGCTCGACGAGCGACCCGGTCGCGGGCCCCGCGACCTGCGGGTCGCGATGCCGGTGCCCGCGCGGGACGGCTCCTGGGTGGTGCAGGGCTGGGGTGCGAGCCGCTACGAGCCCGGCACGGCCGCCTGCGACGACCTGGCGGTGCTGAGGGCGACCGCGCACCTGCTCCACGCCGAGCTCGCCGTCGCCGTCCCCGAGCGGCCCGACGGCCTCGCCGGTCGCGAGGACAGGTGGGCTCGCGCCGAGCGTCAGGCCTTCGGCGACGAGCCGCTGTCGGTCACCGGCCCGGGGGAGCACCTGGCGCGGCGCCTGGCCGCGGCCCTGGGCCCCGAGCGGGCGGGTCTCGGTCCCGACCAGCTGGTCCACGCCGACCTCGCCGGCAACGTGCTCCTGGATGGTGTCGGTGCTCCTGTCGTCATCGACCTGTCTCCGGCGTGGCGACCGGTGCTCTGGGCCGAGGCGGTCTGTGTGCTCGACTCCGTGCTGTGGCACGACGCGCCACCGGCCGCGATGCTCGGCTGGCGCCGCGGCCCGGCGCACCAGGCGATGCTGCGTGCCGCCCTGTTCCGGGTGCTCGCCGATGGACCCGACGTCGCGGTCGGGGCCTACGAGCGGGCGCTCGCGCCGCTGCTCGCCGACGCGCCGCCCGTCCCGTCGCCCGCCCCATCGCCCGACGGATAGGGCGGCAGCACCATCAGCAGGGCGTCGGGCACGGCCTCGCCCATCCACGGGAAGCGGTGCGTGCCGACCTCCACCCATCCCCGCCGCCGGTAGAGCTGGAGCGCAGGCTCGTGGACGGGCACGACGTCGAGCACCGGGACCTCGCCGCGCTCGCGGACCCAGGACACCGCTTCGTCGAGCAGCAACGTCCCCACGCCCCGGCCCCGCGCGGACAGGCCCGTGAAGAAGGCGGCGACCATGCCGAAGCCGGGCGAGCCGGGCGAGCCGGCCGTGTCCGTCGCCCGGGCGAAGCGCGGCACCAGCTCGCCGGCGTCGTGGACGCTGACGTGCCCGACGACGACCCCGTCCAGCTCGGCGACCCAGGCCCGGCGCTCGGAGTCACGCACCAGGAACTGCTCGGTGGGGAAGGGAAGCGGCCAACGGACGGGATAGGACGAGACGGGCTGCTGCTCGGCGAGCAGCAGGACCAGCGGCGCGAGGTCCTCCTGCCGCCGCTCGCGCACGGAGACGTTCACGGGCTCTCCCCGACGTAGACCCAGCGACCGCCGCGCCGCTCGAAGGTGCTGCGCTCGTGCCGTTGGCCGGGGGAGCCGCCGCGGTCGTAGGACGCCACGAACTCCACCCAGTCCTCACCCGAGCCCAGGATCTCCAGGCCCGTCCAGGTCAGCGTCGGGTCGGGCTCGAGGTCGTCGGGGCGGGTGCGCGGGTGCCAGGTCCGGAAGACGTGGTCGAGGTCGCCCACGGCGTAGGCCGCGTAGCGCGAGCGCATCAGCTCCAGCGCGGTGCCGGCCTGCGCGGCCTGGCGGTGCAGGCGGCCGCAGCACGCGTCGTACGTCGTGGGGCTGCCGCAGGGGCACGACGGCTGGAGCCTCACGAGCCCACCCGGCGCCGCTCGACCCGGTAGAGGCTGTGTCGTCCGGGCAGCCCGCGCAGCTCGACGTCGGCGGCCTCGGCGAGCACGACGGCGGCGTCCTCGTCCAGGGCGTCGCGCACGGCGCTGCTGGCCAGCACCTCCCCGCCGACGGCCTTGTCGGCGACGCGGGCGGCCATCGCGACGTTGCGGCCGAAGTAGTCGCCGTCGCGGCTCACCACGGTGCCGGTGTGGATGCCGATGCGCACCCGCACGGAGCGCAGGCGCGGGTCGAGGCTGCGGCCGAGGTCCTTCTGGATGCCCAGGGCGGCGCGGCAGGCGGCCTCGGCGTCACGGAAGACGACCATGAAGCCGTCGCCGGCGGTCTTGACGACCTGGCCGCGGTAGCGGTCGACCTGCGAGCGCACCAGCTGGTCGTGGGCGGCGAGCAGCTTGACCCAGGACTTGTCGCCGAGCCTGTCGTTGAGCGAGGTGGAGCCCTCGATGTCGGAGAAGAGCAGCGTCACGGTCCCGTCGGCGGCGGCCAGGTGGACGATCTCGGTGCGCTCCTCGGCGGCCCAGCTCGTCAGGTCCTCGAGCGAGCGCTCCAGGAGCCCGGCGATGCCGTGCTCCCGGACCCGGCTGGCGGTCTCGACCACCCGGCGTACGGCGCGCTCGGTGGCGGTCGCGGCCGGGCGCGGGCGCAGCGCGGCGTCGAGGTCGGCCTCCAGCTGGGCACCGCGCTGCCGCTCGGCGTCCAGGTCGCTCCTGACCTGCTGGAGCCGCACCGCGCAGACCGTCAGGGCGATGCCCAGGGCGAGCGTGGTGAGGCAGAGCAGGACGACCAGCAGCGACAGCAGGCTCATGGCGCCAGCGCCGCCTCGAGCCGCTCCAGCTCCTCGCCTGCGTAGACCGCGATCTTCTGCAGGCTCGGCACGGAGTCGCGGCAGCCGGTGAAGCCGATGTTGAACTCGCCGTCGTAGGAGACCGCGGTGATGTTGAGGGCCTGACCGTTGAAGAGCAGGCTCACCGGGTAGATCTCCTCCATCCGGGAGCCGTCGAGGAAGCGCGCCTCGGCCGGGCCCGGCACGTTGGAGATGACCACGTTGGCCGCGGGTCGGGTCCGGCCGCCGGTCCCGAGGATCGCCTCGCTCATGACCGGCAGCATCAGGGCCAGCGTGTAGGTGTCCATGGCCAGGCCGCGGACCTGCGGCACGCGCGCCTTGCCCAGGCGCATGGACTCCTTGATGGCGGTGATCCGCTCGACGGGGTCCTCGATGGTGGTGCCGAGGGTGGCGTAGAGGAACGTGATCGCGTTGCCGACGGCCGCGTCCGTGCCCTGGCGCACCGAGACGGGCACGTTGGCGATCAGCGTCTGCTCGGGGAGCTTGTCGTGCTCGCTGAGGTAGCGGCGCAGCGCGCCGCCGCACAGCGTCAGGAACACGTCGTTGAGGCTGGCGTCGGCCGCCTGGGCGACGGCGCGCAGCCGGTCGATCGAGTAGTGCTGGGTGGCGAAGCGACGGGGGGTGTGGATGCGTCCGTTGAAGATCGACTTGGGGGCCCGGAACGGCGCTGCCTGCCCCTCCTCACGGCGACCGGTGAGCGTCTCGGCGTACGTGCGACCCAGTGAGCCGGCCACCGCCGCGCCACCCAGCAGGCCACCGAGCAGCGCCCCGCCGATGCCGCCGGAGGGCGGCACGACGACCTGCTCGGCGGCGGTGCGGATGATGCCGGACTGGTCGGGACCGCGGGTCCCCACGGCCCAGGGCGGCAGCATGTCGCGCGCCGTCGGGTCGGCCGAGAGGATGCGCCGGAGCAGCCGGATGCCGCCGACGCCGTCGACCTGGGAGTGGTGGGCCTTGATGTAGAGCGACCAGCGGTCCTCCTCCAGGCCCTCGATGACGTGGCACTCCCACAGCGGGTAGCGGCGGTCCATCTTGGCCGAGTGCAGCCGCGAGACCAGGACGCCCAGCTCGCGCTGGGAGCCCGGCGACGGCAGGGCGGAGTGGCGCAGGTGGTAGTCGAGGTCGATGTCCGCGTCGGGGACCTCGGCCCAGCTCGGCACCGGGGTCTTCTTGAAGAGGTAGTTGAACGGCGGGGCGAACTGCTGCACCTCACGCCAGCGGGCCACCAGGTCGGCGACGAACGTCGGCCGGTCCTCCGGCACCCGGAAGGTCGCCAGCATCCCGACCTGCATCGGGGTGCGGTGGCTCTCCGCGAACAACCACGCCGAGTCGTTCACCGCCAACAGCTTGCGCGCCATGTCACTCTCCTCGTCCGCTCCCGGCGTGACACTAGAGCACGCACCCAGCGCGGGTGGCGTCGTTGCGAGTGGGGCGTAGGTTCGCCGGGTGACATCTTCTGCGCCCACCATCTCCACCGTCGGCGAGCTGCGGGACTCCGGGCACGTCGCCCGGACCCTGCGGGTCGAGATCCGCGAGAACCTCCTCGCCGCCCTGGCCGAGGGGCGGGACCCCTGGCCGGGCCTGCACGGCTTCGGCACGACGGTGATCCCGCAGCTCGAGCGGGCGCTCATCGCCGGGCACGACATCGTCCTCCTCGGCGAGCGGGGCCAGGGCAAGACCCGCCTGCTGCGCACGATGGTCGGGCTCCTCGACGAGTGGACGCCGGTGATCGCGGGCTCCGAGCTCGGCGAGCACCCCTTCGAGCCGATCACGACCGCGTCCCTACGTCGTGCCGCCGAGCTCGGCGACGACCTGCCGGTCGCGTGGCGGCACCGCGACGAGCGCTACGCCGAGAAGCTGGCCACCCCCGACACCTCGGTCGCCGACCTGATCGGCGACGTCGACCCGATGAAGGTGGCCGAAGGACGCTCGCTGGGTGACCTCGAGACCATCCACTTCGGGCTGATCCCGCGCAGCCACCGCGGCATCGTGGCCATCAACGAGCTGCCCGACCTCGCCGAGCGGATCCAGGTCGCGATGCTCAACGTGATGGAGGAGCGCGACATCCAGATCCGCGGCTACGTGCTGCGGCTGCCGCTCGACGTGCTCGTCGTGGCCAGCGCCAACCCCGAGGACTACACCAACCGCGGGCGCATCATCACCCCGCTCAAGGACCGGTTCGGTGCCGAGGTCCGCACCCACTACCCGCTCGAGCTCGACGCGGAGATCGCGGTGATCCGTCAGGAGGCCGAGCTGGTCGCCGAGGTCCCCGACTACCTCGTCGAGATCCTCGCCCGCTTCACCCGCAACCTGCGCGGCTCCTCCTCGGTCGACCAGCGCTCCGGTGTCTCGGCACGCTTCGCGATCGCCGGCGCGGAGACCATCGCCGCGGCCGCGATCCACCGCGCGACCGTGCAGGGCGAGGGCGAGGCCGTCGCCAGGGTCGTCGACCTGGAGACCGCGGTCGACGTGCTCGGCGGCAAGATCGAGTTCGAGTCGGGCGAGGAGGGCCGCGAGGACGAGGTCCTCACCCACCTGCTCCGCACCGCCACCGCCGAGACCGTCCGTGCCCACTTCCGGGGCCTGGACTTCACATTGCTCGTCGAGGCGATCGAGTCCGGCTCCATGGTCACCACCGGCGAGCAGGTCACCGCCCGCGACTTCCTCACCGGCCTGCCGGTCCTGGGCGAGTCGGAGCTCTACGACCAGATCTGCGACCGGCTCGGCGCCACCAACGACGGCCAGCGCGCGGGCGCGATCGAGCTGGCCCTCGAGGGTCTCTACCTCGGACGCAAGATCAGCAAGGACTCCGACGGCTCCGAGACGATCTATGGCTAGGTTGCGCCGCGCGTCGCGCTACGGCCGCTACGCCGGGGGCGACCCCCTCGCCCCGCCCGTCGACCTCGCCGAGGCGCTGGACGCGATCGGTGAGGACGTGATGGCCGGCTACAGCCCCGAGCGCGCGATGCGCGAGTTCCTGCGCCGCGGCGGTCAGGACCGCCAGGGTCTCGACGACCTGGCGCGACGGGTGGCCGAGAAGCGCCGCGAGCTGTTGGAGAAGCACAACCTCGACGCGACCCTGGCCGAGGTCAGGGAGCTGCTCGACGCGGCGGTGCTCGAGGAGCGCAAGCAGCTGGCCCGGGACGCGATGATGGACGACGCCGACCGCGCCTTCGCCGAGATGCGCCTGGCGGACCTCCCGACGTCGACCTCGGCCGCCGTGCAGGAGCTGGGCGACTACGACTGGCAGAGCCGTGAGGCCCGCGAGGCCTACGAGAAGATCAAGGACCTGCTCGGTCGGGAGCTGCTCGACCAGCGCTTCGCCGGCATGAAGCAGGCCCTCGAGAACGCCACCGACGAGGACCGGGCAGCGATCAACGAGATGCTCCAGGACCTCAACGGCCTGCTCGAGAAGCACGCCGCCGGTGAGGACACCGACCAGGACTTCGCCGACTTCATGGACGAGCACGGCGACTTCTTCCCCGAGAGTCCCGAGACGATCGACGAGCTCCTCGACTCGCTCGCGCAGCGTGCCGCGGCGGCCCAGCGGATGCGCAACTCGATGACCCAGGAGCAGCGCGACGAGCTGGACGCCCTGGCGTCGCAGGCCTTCGGCTCGCCCGAGCTCATGCAGTCGCTCTCCCAGCTCGACGGCAACCTCCAGGCGCTGCGTCCCGGGGAGGACTGGGGCGGCTCCGAGAGGTTCGAGGGGGAGCAGGGCCGCAGCCAGGGTCTGGGCCTGGGCGACGGCACCGGCGTGCTCCAGGACCTGGCCGACCTCGATGCGCTGGCCGACCAGCTCTCGCAGTCCTACGGCGGCGCCCGCATGGACGACGTCGACCTCGACAAGCTCGCCCGTCAGCTCGGTGACCAGGCGGCGGTCGATGCCCGCACGCTCCAGGAGATCGAGAAGACCTTGCGCGAGAGCGGCACCCTGCGCCGCGACTCCAGCGGCCAGCTCAAGCTCACGCCCAAGGCGATGCGCCAGCTCGGCAAGGCATTGCTCAAGGACGTCGCCGACACGATGTCCGGTCGCCAGGGCCAGCGCGACCTGCGCCAGGCCGGAGCGGCGGGGGAGCGCTCCGGGGCCACGCGCGAGTGGGCCTTCGGCGACACCGAGCCCTGGGACGTGACCCGCACGATCACCAACGCCGTGCAGCGCACGGTCTCCGAGGGCGCCGACCCCCGCTCCGGCGTACGCCTGCAGATCGGTGACGTCGAGGTCACCGAGACCGAGGCGCGCACGCAGGCCTGCGTCGCACTGCTCGTCGACACGTCCTTCTCGATGGCGATGGACGGCCGGTGGGTCCCGATGAAGCGCACGGCGCTGGCGCTGCACACCTTGATCACGTCGCGCTTCCGTGGTGACGCGCTGCAGATGATCGCCTTCGGCCGGCAGGCGCAGGTCATGGACATCGAGGAGCTCACCGGCCTCGACGCCCAGTGGGACAAGGGCACCAACCTGCACCACGCGCTGCTGCTCGCCAACCGGCACTTCCGCAAGCACCCCCACGCCCAGCCGGTGCTGCTGATCGTCACCGACGGCGAGCCGACCTCGCACCTGGAGGCGAGCGGTGAGGTGTTCTTCTCCTACCCGCCGCACCCGCTCACCGTCGCCCACGCCGTCCGCGAGCTCGACGGGTCGATGCGCCTCGGTGCCCACACGACGTTCTTCCGCCTCGGGGAGGACCCCGGTCTCGCACGCTTCATCGAGTCGATGGCCAAGCGGGTCGGTGGCAGCGTCGTCGCCCCGGAGCTGGACGACCTCGGTGCCGCCGTGGTCGGCTCCTACCTCGGCTCGCGCAGTGGTCGGAGCCCGATGGGCGACCTGCGCAACGCCTACGGCGACTGGTTCGGCGGCCGCGGGTTCTGGGTCGGCGACTGACCTGTGCGCGTCGAGTGACGCGGAATGCATGCCCGGGAGGTGTCTGAGCCTGCTCTACGCGTCACTCGACGCCAGCACGGCCGCCAGCTCTTCCACCCCCTCCACAAGCCGGGGGCCGGGGCGGGCCCAGTGGGCGTTGGCGTCGACGGCGTGCACGCGCACCCCGGACGGCAGCACGCCCGAGGCCACCAGGTCGTCGGCGATGCGCTGCGACGCGGGACGGTCGAAGCCGCACGGAGCCACGACGACCAGGTCGGGGCGGGCGGCGTGGACGGTCTCCCACAGCACCCGCTCGGACTTCGCGCCGGCCACGCCGAGCACGCACTCGCCACCGGCCAGCGCGATCATCTCCGGGATCCAGTGCCCCGGCGCGTAGGGCGGGTCGGTCCACTCCAGCACCACGACCCGCGGTCGGGCCTTCCCCCTCGCCCCGACCCCCGCCGTCACGGCGGCGAGCCGTGCCCGCAGGGAGGCGACCAGCACCGCCGCCTCGGTCGTACGACGTGCGGCGCGGCCGAGTGCCTCGATGGACGCGAGCACCTCCTCCAGCGTGTGCGGGTCGCAGGTGAGGACCTCGGCGGTGCACCCGAGGTGACGCAGCGCGTCGTCGACGACGCTCACGTCGACCGCGCACACCGCGCAGAGGTCCTGGGTGACGACCAGGTCGGCGTCGAGGTCGGCCAGGGCGCCGGCGTCGAGCCGGTAGAGGTCCTCGCCGCGGGCGACCGCGCCGACGACGAACGCGTCGATCTCGGCCGGGGTCAGGCCCTCGGGCATCGTCGTCGTGGACACGATCGTGCGGGTGCGGGCCTCGGCGGGGGTGTCGCACTCGAAGGTCACGCCGACCACGTCGGCACCGGCGCCGATCGCGAAGAGGATCTCGGTCGTCGACGGGAGCAATGACACGATGCGCACGCGCTCACCTTAGGCTCGGATGGTGGACGAGGCGTGGCGACGGGGGCACCGGGCGTGGACGACCTCTCACTGACCGTCCTCGTGCTGCTCGGGCTGGCCGCCCTGACCGCCGGCTTCGTCGACGCGGTGGTCGGCGGGGGCGGGCTGATCCAGCTGCCGGCACTGCTGCTGGGCCTGCCAGGCGCCAGCCCCGTGCAGATCCTGGCGACCAACAAGCTCGCGTCCTTCTGCGGCACGACGGTGAGCTCGGCGACCTACTACCGACGGGTCAAGCCCGATCCCCGCACCTTCCTGCCGTTGATGGCGCTGGCGTTCGTCGGCTCCGCCCTCGGGGCGGGGATCGCCTTCCTCATCCCACGCTCGGCCTTCGACCCGATCGTGCTGGTGGTGCTGGTGATCGTCGGCGCCTACGTGCTCCTGAAGCCCGACCTCGGCAACGCCACGCTGCTGCGCTTCGCCGGGCGCCGCCACACGGCAGCGGCGATGGCGACCGGGTTGGTCGTCGGCTTCTACGACGGTGCGCTGGGCCCGGGCACGGGCAGCTTCTTCGTGTTCCTGCTGGTCGGGCTGATGGGCTACAACTTCCTCGAGGGGTCCGCCAAGGCGAGGCTGGCCAACTGGGCGACCAACCTGGGCGCCCTCGTCGTCTTCGCCCCGCAGGGCGTCATCCTGTGGCAGGTCGGCCTCCTGATGGGGATCGCCAACCTGGTGGGCGGCTACCTCGGCGCCCGGACGGCCGTGGCCAAGGGTGGCGGTTTCGTGCGGGTCTTCTTCATGGTCGTGGTCTCGGCGTTCGTCGTGCGGATCGGAGGCGGGGTGCTCGGCGTGTGGTGAGTCCGTCGGTCAGCAGCTACCGCACCCCGCGCCGCGACGCCGAGGCCGAGATCGAGGTCAGGCGCTCCCGCTTCCTGTGCACCATCGCCCGGGTGGAGGACGAGGACGCCGCCCGCGCCGTGGTTGCGCGGCTGCGCCGGGAGCACCACGACGCGCGGCACCACTGCTCCGCCTTCGTGCTGGGTCCCGACGGCGCGATCGAGCGGTCCCACGACGACGGTGAGCCCTCCGGCACGGCGGGTGCGCCGATGCTGGAGGTGCTCCGGGGTGCCGCTGTCCGCGACGTGGTGGCGGTGGTGACGCGGTGGTTCGGCGGCACGCTCCTCGGCGCCGGCGGTCTGGTCCGCGCCTACGGCGACGCGGTGCGGGCCGGCCTCGACAGCGCCGGCACCCAGCGCCGCGACCTGCTCCAGGAGCTGCTGCTGGACGTCGACCACGCGGACGCCGGCCGCGTCGAGAGCGAGCTGCGCGCCCACGGGGTGGCGGTGCTGGGAGCCGACTACGCCGCCGCGGTCACGTTGCGGCTGGGCGCCGCGCCCACCGACGTGGATCGGTTGCACGCGCTGGTCGCCGAGCTGACCTCGGGCGCGAGCCGCGCCACGCCGGCAGGGCAGCGTTGGGTGGATAGCCTCGAGGCATGAGCATCCCCGTGGACGTCGCAGACCTGGCCCGCGCACTCGGCGACTTCGGCGCCGGCTACCTGCTGAGCACCTCGTCCGACGGGCGGGTCAAGGCCGTCACCATCGAGCCGGTGGTGGTCGACGGGGTGCTGCTGGTCAGCGGGCCGGGCCGCGGCTCGTGCGCCAACGTGGCGGCACAGCCGTCGGTCACCGCGCTCTTCCCGCCGCTCGAGCCCCGCGGCTTCACGCTGCTCGTCGACGGCACCGCCGTGGTCGTCGGCGAGGACGTGCGCCTCACCCCCACCTCCGCGGTCCTCCACCGGCCCGCCTCGCACTCCGACGGCCCCGTGGCTCCCGGGGGCTGCGGCGCCGACTGCGGACCCGTCGCATGACCTGGTCGATGGACGCCGAGCAGCGTGGCTATCCCCCCAACGACGCCGACGAGCGCACGACGCTCCTGGCCTTCCTCGACTGGCACCGCAACACCTTCCGGATCAAGGTCGCGGGTCTCGACGCCCACCAGCTCGCCACGCCCCACCCGCCCAGCGACATGACCCTCGGCGGGATGGTGAAGCACCTGGCCTACGTCGAGAACTGGTGGGTGCGTCACATCGTCGCCGGCCACGACGACGAGCCGTGGTCCTCGGTCGACTGGGCTGCCGACGGCGACTGGGACTGGCACAGCGCCGTCGACGACACCCCCGAGCAGCTGCGCGAGCTCTACGACGCCGAGGTGGACAGGGCCGATGCCGTGATCGCCTCCATCGACAGCCTGGACACGGAGTCGGCGCACACCAGCGGTCGCACGGGCGGGCACTTCAACCTGCGCTGGGTGCTGGTCCACCTGGTCGAGGAGTATGCGCGGCACAACGGCCACGCCGACCTGATCCGGGAGTCGATCGACGGCGCTGTCGGGCAGTAGGCCTCAGGCCGGGTCGGCGAACCCCGGCAGGTGGGCGGTCAGGATCTCGTGGAAGGGGACCTCCGCCTCGAGCTGGCTGAGCACGCCGATCCCTCCCATCCAGGTGCGGTGGATGAGCATGTAGGACGCCGGCAGGTTGAGCTTGATCGCGATGGTGTAGCTCGGCTCGCGCGGGTCGTTGATGCGCTGGAACTGCGCGCGCATCCACTCCCGGGTGAAACGGAAACGCTCGACCATCGTCGGCTCGACGAGCGGGGCGAGGTAGTCGACGAGCAGATCGGCGTCGATCTTGATCTTGTCCTTGATGAAGCCACCGCGGCGCAGCTCGGCGATCAGCTCGTGCTTGTCCTCCAGCGCGGTGAGCCGGATCAAGGTGCCCATCTCGCTGGGGAACGTCCCGCCGGGCAGCCGGGCGACGGCCCCGAAGTCGAGCACGCCCATGCGTCCGGGCGAGCCGTCCTTGGCAGGGATGATCCGGAAGTTGCCTGGGTGCGGGTCGGCGTGGAGCATGCCCGTGCGGCTGGGGCCCTCGAAGAGGAAGCGCACCAGGAGGTCGCCGTAGTGGTCGCGCTCCTCGGTCGTGCCCTCCTTGATGATCCGGGCCAGCGAGGAGTCGGAGTCGAGCCACTCGGTGATCAGCACCGCCTCGCCCTGGGCGACGACGTCGGGGATGACGATGTCGGGGTCGTCGCGGAACACGGCGGCGAAGGCGCGCTGTGCCTCCGCCTCGAGGCGGTAGTCGAGCTCGTCCTCGGCGCGCGCCTGCACCTCCTCGACCAGCGGCTTGATGTCGATGCCGGGGAAGAGCGGCCCGATCGTCTTGGCGAGACGGGCGAGCTGGCGCAGATCGGCACGCAGGGCGTCCCCGGCGCCGGGGTACTGCACCTTCACCGCGACCTCGCGACCGTCGTGCCAGCGGCCCTTGTGGACCTGGCCGATCGAGGCCGCCGCGGTCGGGCCGCCGTCGAGCCAGACCAGCTGCTGGGGCCAGTCGGGGCCCAGGTCGCGGGTCAGGGTGTCGCGCACGGTCTGCGTGGGCATCGGCGGCGCGGAGTCCTGCAGCTTGGTCAGCTGCTCGCGGTAGGGGCCGGCCAAGTCCTCGGGCAGCGCCGCCTCGAAGACCGACAGCGCCTGACCGAACTTCATCGCTCCGCCCTTCAGCTCACCGAGGGTCCGGAAGAGCTGCTCGGCGGTGCGAGCCTGGATGTCGCTCATCACGGCCTCGGCCGGCGCCCCACCCAGACGCCTGCCCAGGCCGACCGCGCTGCGCCCGGCGAAGCCCAACGGGAGGGCCGCCAGCCGGGCCGTGCGCGCTGCTGCCTTGCGGGGGAGATCGACCATGCGCTCATTGTTCCAGGGGGTACCGCATCGGTCCGCGCGACAGCGTGACGACGTCGCGAGCAGGGGGGCTCCCGAGCACTAGGGGGAAGGGGCCACGTGGCCCCTTCCCCCTAGTGCTCGACGGGGCACTGCAACGCTCCCGCCATCGCGGGGCCCAGACGCGGGTCAGGCGGTCGCGGGGAACTTCACGCCGGTGTTGGCGTGGCAGCGGTAGCCGTTCGGGTTCTTCGCGAGGTACTGCTGGTGCTGGTCCTCGGCGTAGTAGTAGGTCGGCACCTCGCGCACCTCGGTGGTGATCTCTCCGAGCCCACGCCGAGCCAGCTCGGCGCCGTAGACCTCGGTCAGCTCGCGGGCGACCTGCTCCTGCTCGGGGCTCGTGAAGTAGATGGCCGAGCGGTACTGGGTGCCCGTGTCGTTGCCCTGGCGCATCCCCTGGGTGGGGTCGTGGACCTCGAAGAAGCGCTTGACCAGGTCGGCGAAGCTGACCTGCGCGGGGTCGAAGACCACGCGCACGGCCTCGGTGTGGGCGGTGCGCCCCGAGCAGACCTCCTCGTACGACGGGTGCGGCGTGTGTCCGCCGGCGTAGCCGACGGACGTCGACCAGACACCGGGCAGCTGCCAGTAGATCTCCTCGGCGCCCCAGAAGCAGCCGAGCCCGAAGACCGCGACCTCGTGGCCGGCCGGTGCCTCGTCGGTGAGGACCGGCGTGCCCAGCACGCGGTGGGTGTCGGAGAGGTGGAAGTTGCGCTCGCTGCGGCCGGGCAGCGCCTGGTCGGGCGCGATGAGCTCGGCCTTGTGACGGGAGAAGAACACGGGTCACTCCTTCGGTGGGTCGGTCCAGTGTGCAACACCACCAAGGGCCGGATCCTTCCTCCCGCGAGCAGCGATAGCCTCGGGGGATGAGCGAGCAGCAGCACGTCACCAAGTCCGGCTTCGAGACGCGTGCGATCCACGCCGGCTACGAGCCCGACCCGACGACCGGGGCGGTCATCCCGCCGATCTACGCGACCTCGACCTACAAGCAGGACGGTGTAGGGGGTCTCCGTGGCGGCTATGAGTACAGCCGCTCGGCCAACCCGACGCGCACCGCGCTCGAGGGCGTCCTCGCGGCGCTGGAGGAGGGGGAGCGTGCCTTCGCCTTCGCCTCCGGCCTCGCGGCCGAGGACACGCTGGTGCGAGCCCTGTGCCGCCCCGGCGACCACGTGGTCATCCCCGACGACGCCTACGGCGGCACCTACCGGCTCTTCGACAAGGTCGAGCAGGCGTGGGGGGTCGAGCACAGCCCCGCGGCCGTCTCCGACGTCGAGGCCGTGCGGGCAGCGATCCAGCCCGGCCGCACCAAGCTGGTCTGGATCGAGACCCCCACCAACCCGCTGCTCAACATCGGCGACATCGAGGCCCTCGCCGCGGTCGCCCACGACGCGGGCGCGCTGCTCGTCGTCGACAACACCTTCGCCTCGCCCTACCTCCAGCAGCCGCTGACCCTCGGCGCCGACGTGGTGGTGCACTCGACCACCAAGTACGTCGGTGGGCACTCCGACGTCGTCGGAGGCGCGCTCGTCGTGCGCGACCTCGACCTCGCCGAGCAGGTCGCCTTCCACCAGAACGCGATCGGCGCGGTCCCCGGGCCGTTCGACGCGTTCCTCACCCACCGCGGCATCAAGACCCTCGGGGTGCGGATGGACCGGCACTGCGACAACGCCGAGAAGGTCGTCGAGTTCCTCACCGGACACCCCTCGGTCGCCCAGGTCATCTACCCCGGCCTGGAGGAGCACCCTGGCCACGCGGTCGCCAGCCGGCAGATGAAGCGCTTCGGCGGGATGATCTCCTTCCGCGTCACCGGCGGCGAGCCCCAGGCCCTGGCGGTGTGCGAGCGAGCCGAGGTCTTCACGCTCGGTGAGTCGCTCGGCGGCGTCGAGTCGCTGATCGAGCACCCCGGACGGATGACGCACGCCAGCGTCGCCGGGACCGCGCTGGAGGTGCCCGCCGACCTGGTGCGTCTCAGCGTCGGCATCGAGACCGCGGACGACCTGGTCGCCGACCTCGACCGCGCACTGTCCGCTGGGGCCTGAGCCTGATCTAGTGTGAGGCCGTGAGCAACGACGACCCCACGCCCGCGGTGTCCGAGGAGTCCGACGACTCGCGGCGTCGGTTGCTGCTCCGTCGCCTCCGATCCGGCGACACCGCCGCGGAGACCCAGAGCAGCGAGGAGCGGATCACCCAACGCCTCGCTCAGCAGTGGGCCGCCATGCGGGAGGAACGGCGCCCGGAGCCGGCGCCGATCGCGGCCGGCCCGTCCAACTTCAACCAGGCCCAGGTGCCCTGGGGCCTCGACCTCACGGCAGCGTGGGGCTGGCGATTCCTGGTGATCGTCGCGGCCGGCTTCGTGCTGGTGAAGGCCGTCGCCTTCTTCTCCATCATCATGCTCCCGGCCGCCATCGCGCTGCTCATCGCCGCGCTGGCCAGCCCCCTCGTCGCCCTGATGAGCCGGAACGGCGTGCCGCGCGGGCTCGCGGCCATCCTCGTGGTCATCGGTGGTCTCGGATTCGTCGGGGCGTTGCTCACCTTCGCCGGCCAGCAGGTCGCCAACGGTGCCAACGACCTGGCCGACTCCACCGTCGAGGGCCTCGGCCAGATCAAGACCTGGCTCAAGGACGGCCCGCTCAACGCCAGCGACTCCCAGATCAACGACTGGATCAACCAGGCCCAGGAAGCGATCACCTCCCGCACCGAGAACGGCGAGATCCTCAGCCAGGTCACCGAGGTCGGCACGACCATCGGCCACGTGCTGGCCGGCTTCTTCATCGTGCTGTTCGCCAGCTACTTCTTCCTCGCCGACGGCGAGCGCATCTGGGCGTGGTTCGTCCGGCTCTCACCGCGAGCCGCCCGCCAGCACGTCGACAGCTCCGGCCGTGTCGCGTGGATCTCACTGACCCAGTTCGTCCGGGCCACCGTCCTGGTCGCGCTGGTCGATGCCGTCGGCATCATGATCGGGGCCGCCGTCCTCCAGGTGCCCTTCGTGCTCGCGATCGGCGTGCTCGTCTTCCTCGGCGCCTTCATCCCGATGGTCGGCGCGACCGTGGCGGGCGTCGTCGCCGTCCTGGTCGCGCTCGTCGACCAGGGTCCGATCACGGCCCTGCTGATGCTCGGGGTGGTGGTCCTGGTCCAGCAGGTCGAGGGGCACGTCCTGCAGCCCTTCCTGATGGGCCGGTGGGTCTCGGTCCACCCGCTCGGTGTCATCTTCGCGATCGGCGCCGGTGTGGTCGTGGCCGGCGTCGCCGGCGCCCTCGTCGCCGTGCCGCTCGCCGCCGCGGCCAACGCGGTCGTCCAGCACCTCGCCTCCAACACCAGTCCGGGCGACGACCCGGTCGAGGAGCTGGAGGAGGACTACGAGGAGTCCGGGGCGACGATGGACGTCACGCCGGAGGAGCGCCATGACTGACGTGGCCGACACCACCGCCGGGGTCACCCTCGCGGACATCGAGGCCGCGCGGAGCGTGCTGGCCGGTGTCGCGATCCAGACCCCGATGGAGGAGTCGCGCTGGCTCTCGGCCCTCGTCGGCGGCCCGGTGTGGCTCAAGTGCGAGAACCTCCAGCGCACCGGCTCCTTCAAGACCCGGGGCGCCTACGTGCGCATCTCGCGGCTCAGCGCCGAGGAGCGCACCCGCGGCGTCGTGGCCGCCTCCGCCGGCAACCACGCGCAGGGCGTCGCGCTCTCGGCCAGCCTCCTCGGCATCCGCTCGACGGTCTTCATGCCCGAGGGGGCGCCGATCCCCAAGGAGAAGGCCACCCGGGCCTACGGCGCCGAGGTCGTCTTCGAGGGCCGCTACCTGGAGGACTCGCTCGTCGCGGCCCGCGCGTTCGCCGCCGAGACCGGGGCCGTCCTGATCCACCCCTTCGACCACGTCGACATCGTCGCGGGTCAGGGCACCTGCGGCATCGAGGTCGTCGAGCAGGTCCCCGACGTGGAGACGGTGCTGGTGCCGACCGGCGGGGGAGGACTGCTGGCCGGGATGGCGATCGCGATCAAGGCCCTGCGTCCCGACGTCCGCGTCATCGGGGTGCAGGCCGCGGGCGCCGCGGCCTACCCCGACTCGTTGGCCCAGGGCCACCCCGTGGCCCTGACCTCGATGAAGACCATGGCCGACGGCATCGCGGTCGGCCTGCCGGGCGAGGTCACCTTCGCCGCGGTGCGCGACCACGTCGACGACATCATCACCGTGTCGGAGGAGTCGATGTCGCGCGCGCTGCTGGCCATCGTCGAGCGCGCCAAGATGGTTGTCGAGCCCGCCGGCGGCGCGGCCGTGGCCGCCCTGCTCGACAACCCCACCGCCTTCCGGACCCCGGCCGTCGCCGTGCTCTCCGGCGGCAACGTCGACCCGCTCCTGCTCGGCAAGGTCATCCGGCACGGCATGGCCGCCGCCGGTCGCTACCTCAACCTGCGCGTCAACATCCCCGACACCCCCGGCGGCCTGGCCCGGCTGCTCGGCGAGGTCGGCGACTCGGGCGCCAACGTGCTCGAGGTGATGCACGAGCGCATCTCGGCCTCGCTGCACCTCGACGAGGTCGAGGTGCACCTGCAGCTCGAGACGCGCGGTGAGCCGCACGCCGAGCGGGTCGTGGCCCGGCTGCGGGCGTGCGGCTACCGCGTCTTCGAATGACCTAGGTCGACACCGACACCGACACCGACACCGACACCGACGCCGACTGCGCGGGTCGCTCAGCCGGCGTAGGGCGTGGCGTCGAGGATGACGACCTCGAGCATCTTGCCGTTGGGCGCCTCGTAGGAGACGGTCTCGCCCTTCTTGTGGCCGTTGACGGCCGAGCCGAGCGGGGACTGCGGCGAGTAGGCCGTCAGGCCCTCGGGCTCGATCTCGCGGGCGCCGAGGAGGAACGTCTCGGTCGCGTCGTCGGCGTCACCGACGAAGCGGTAGGTCACGACCATGCCGGGCTCGACGACGCCGTCGTCGGGCGGGGTCTCGCCGACCTCGGCGCGACGGAGCATGTCCTCGAGCTGGCGGATGCGCCCCTCGAGCTTGCCCTGCTCCTCGCGGGCGGCGTGGTAGCCGCCGTTCTCCTTGAGGTCGCCCTCGTCGCGCGCCTCGCTGATGCGGGCGACGACCTCTTCGCGCACAGGCCCCTTGAGGTTGGCCAGCTCGGCCGTGAGCTTGTCGAAGGCGTCCTGGGTCAACCAGATGGTGCCTTGTGCGGACTGCTGCGTCATGGGGGTGCTCCTGTGCTGCTTGAGGTACGACGGTCGGACCCACCGGTCCTGGGGAGAGGGATGTCCCGTCCGGCGGGCCACCCGGTGGCGCGGCACGGAAGATCTCGGGCCCTCTCCTGGACGGCCCGGTGGGACTGTCAGAAGTCGAGAGTCTAACAACGCCCTGCTCACGATGCAGGCAGGAGCGCGCTCAGCGGGGTCGCGGCTGGCCCTCGGCCGTGCAGCCGATGGACTCCACCGACGTCGCCAACCGCTCGGTGCGGACCGTCTGCTCGATCCGGTTGCCGCTGCTCGGGTCGGGCACGAAGGACAGCTCGCCGACCACCGAGTGGTCCTCGGCGAAGGCACGCAGCAGGCAGGTCGCCTCGACGGAGTCGTCGGCGAGCTCCACCTGGAGCACGACGAGCGCGGTGTGCTGGTCGACCACGTCGAAGGAGATGAGCTCGGAGTCCACCGGTGGGGTGGCGTGCACCCAGGAGGTCCAGGCCAGCCACGACAGGAAGAGGACGGCGACGGCGACCGACGCGATCAGCACGCCTCGGCGGCGCCACGGCGAGGGGGCGCCGTACCGGTCGGCCAGCGCGGCCGCGGAGGCGCCCGGATCGACCGGTGGGGGAGTCTGCGGGCTCACGACACCAGCGTGACACCTACCATGTGACCATGCCGCAGCACCCTCCTGCCGACGCCCGATCGGGCCTCCGGCTGATGCACGTGCACGCCCACCCCGACGACGAGTCGAGCAAGGGCGCTGCCTCCACCGCCAAGTACGTCGCCGAGGGGGTGGATGTCCACGTCGTGACCTGCACGGGCGGCGAGCGGGGATCGATCCTCAACCCGAAGATGGACCGGCCCGACATCCTCGCCAACATCACCGAGGTGCGACGCCAGGAGATGGAGCGGGCCCGCGACATCCTCGGGGTGCGTCAGGACTGGTTGGGATTCGTCGACTCCGGCTGGCCCGACGGCGACCCCAAGCCGCCGTTGCCCGAGGGGTGCTTCGGGCTGGTCGAGCTCGAGGTGGCCACCGAGGCGCTGGTGCGGTTGATGCGCTCCTTCCGGCCCCACGTGGTCACGACCTACGACGAGCGCGGCGGCTACCCGCACCCCGACCACATCAAGTGCCACGAGGTCTCGGTCGCGGCGTTCGAGGCGGCGGGCGACCCGGAGCGCTTCCCCGACGCGGGGGAGCCGTGGCAGCCCCTCAAGCTCTACTACCACCACTCGTTCAACCGCGAGCGCATGCAGCGGCTGCACGACGCGATGATCGCCCACGATCTCGAGTCGCCCTGGGCGGAGCGGCTCAAGGAGTGGAAGCCGGAGCCCGAGTGGGACGCCCGCGTGACCACGAAGGTGCCGTGCGGTGACTACTTCGGGGTGCGTGACCAGGCGCTGCTGGCCCACGCCACCCAGATCGACCCCGACGGCTTCTGGTTCGCGCTGCCCCGCGAGATCCAGGAGAAGGTCTGGCCCACCGAGGACTTCGAGCTCGTCGTGAGCCACGTCCCTTCCCAGGTGCCCGAGGACGACCTGTTCGCGGGCATCGTCGACCCCGCCTGAGACACTGGGGACATGAACGCCGTCGTGTCCTTGGTCCTGCCGCTCGTGCAAGAGGGTCCCGAGCCGGAGGACGTGGTCGCCGGCTGGACCGCCTTCGGCATCTTCGGCCTGCTCATCCTGGCCGTGGTGATCCTCGGCTTCAGCCTCACCAAGCACCTCAAGAAGGCCGCGCGCAACGAGGAGGAGGGCCTCTTCGGGGCCACGCCCCCCTCGGAGACGTCCGAGACCCGCTCCTCGGACCACCCCGGCTGACTCCCGCGCAGCGCCCCTCCGGGCGCGTCGCCCCCGGACGGGACACGTTGTTCCCTACCGTCGTCGGGTGACCGCCACCCGAGCCCCCCGCCCTACGGCGTGGGGTGTGCTCGTCGGTGTCCTCGCGCTCGCGCTCACCACCCTGGCCCCGGCGGCGACGACGACCGCCCGCGAGCCCGCACCCGCCGCCCCGCAGTCCGCGGCCCGCTTCGCCTCGATGAAGGTCGCGACGTTCAACGTCCTGGGCAGCCAGCACACCCGGGGGCCGGGCGGTCGCGGCCCGGGCAGGGCGCGCGCCCGCATCACCAGCGACCTGGTGCTGGCCAAGAACCTGGACCTCGTCGCGTTCCAGGAGGTGCAGGCCGACCAGCTGCTCGTGCTCAAGCGTCGGCTGAGCGGTCATCGCATCTGGCCCGCCTACCAGCTGGGCCGCGGGACGCTGCGGCTCCAGATCGCGTGGCGCGAGAAGGCCTTCGACCTGCTCGACCGCGGCACCCTCATCACCACGTTCGCCGGGCAGGGCAGGCCCGTCCCGTGGGTGCTCCTGCGGCACCGCGCGTCGGGTCGCCCGATGTACGTCGTGGACATCCACAACTCCCCTCGCGGCCGCGAGCGCGAGCGCGACCGGGCGCTCGGTCGCCAGCTCGAGCTGGTCCAGCGCTTCCGGGCGACCGGTCGCACGGTCCTCGTGCTCGGTGACCTCAACGAGCGCAAGGAGGCCTTCTGCAGGGTCGTCGGACGCACCGACCTGGTCGCCGCCAACGGTGGCTGGGTCTCGCGACGGCGCTGCAAGCCCCCGGCGGGCGGGCTGCGCGTCGACTGGATCTTCGGCCGCGGGCTCCTCGAGTTCTCCGACTACGTCGCCGACGGGGGCCGGCTCGTGCAGCGCGCGAGCGACCACCGGCTCGTCCGCGCCACGCTGACCCTGCGCCGCAAGCCGCGTCGCTGAGCCCGGTCCGGACTTCGATGCAGCGGCGCGCCCAGATCCCCGTTACCCTTCCGTGATGCCTCGCCGACCGGTCACCACCCGAGCCTTCCTGGTCGCGGCGACCCTGGTCACCAGCGCGGCGGTGGGCGTGGGGGTCCTCAGCGCACCCGGCGGGTCCGGTGCCGTCGCCCCCCTGGTCGTCCGGGCCGCCGGCCAGTCCGTCGTCAGCGGCGCCGACATCAACGCCCGCCCGGCCAGCGTGTCGCGGGGTGTCGACGCCAGTGCCGACGCCAGCGGCGGCCTCGCTCCCGCAGCCCAGCAGTCGGGCGAGTCGGCGAAGCAGGCGCAGCGCGGCGCCGCCCAGGGGTCGCTCGTGCGGGTCCCGCCGTTCAAGGTCGCCAAGACCCGCGCCCCCCTCGAGAAGATCCCGCCCGGCCCGCCACCCCCGGTGCCCGGCGACCCGTTCTCCTTCCGCATCGGCACCCTCAACATCCTCGGCAGCCAGCACCGCGGCGGCGGCACCAGCCGCGCGTCCGCCCTGGCCGGGGCGATCCAGGGCCGCGGCGTCGACATCGTCGGCATGCAGGAGGTCCAGGACGACCAGCTCGCGGTCCTGCAGAACCAGCTCTCCGGCTACACCGTCTGGCCCGGCCGGGCCCTCGGCAACCAGGGCGTCCGTCTCCAGATCGCCTGGCGCGACTCGTTGTTCTCACTCGTCGACACCGGGTCGATCACCACGACCTTCGACCACCAGCAGCGCCCGATCCCGTGGGTCCTGCTGGAGAACCGCGCCACGACCGCGCAGTTCTACGTCATCGACGTGCACAACTCCCCGCGCGACCAGGAGGGCGACCGCGACGCCGCCACCGGTGCGGAGATCGCGCTGATCAACAACCTGCGGAGCACGGGCCGGACCGTCTTCATCCTGGGCGACATGAACGAGCACACCGAGTTCTTCTGCCGCGTCGCGGCCTCGACCGGGATGGTCGGCTCCAACGGCGCCTCCTACTCCGGCGGCTGCAACACCGGCGCCGGCCCGATCAAGATCGACTGGATCATGGGCTCCGGCGGCGAGGTCGACTTCTCCGGCCACGTGGTCGACTACGGCGACCCGATCCGCTACGCGACCGACCACGCGTTCGTGCACGCCGCGGTGCGGGTCACCCCGATGGTCCCCCCATCCTGATCCACCAGGGCTGACCCAGCCGCTGGCCGCCCCGGTCGAGGAGCAGCCGCGTTTCGGCGCCCGCCCCGGGAGTCGATAGGTTGTGGGGTGATGACCACCGCTTCCGACCCCCGCCCCCGCCGTACCTTCGCGGTCATCAGCCACCCCGACGCCGGCAAGTCGACGCTGACCGAGGCCCTCGCGCTGCACGCCCACGTCATCTCCGAGGCGGGCGCGACGCACGGCAAGTCCGGTCGCCGCGGCACGGTCTCGGACTGGATGGAGATGGAGCGGGCCCGCGGCATCTCGATCACCTCGGCCGCGCTCCAGTTCGACTACCGCGACCACGTGGTCAACCTGGTCGACACCCCGGGCCACTCCGACTTCTCCGAGGACACCTACCGGGTGCTCTCCGCGGTCGACTCCGCCGTGATGCTCGTCGACGCGGCCAAGGGCCTCGAGCCGCAGACCCTCAAGCTCTTCCAGGTCTGCGCCCACCGCGGCATCCCCGTCATCACCGTCATCAACAAGTGGGACCGCCCCGGGCTCGACCCGCTCGAGCTGATGGACGAGATCGAGAAGCAGATCGGGCTCAAGCCGACCCCGCTCACCTGGCCGGTGGGCCAGTCCGGCGACTTCCACGGTGTCCTGGACCGCCGCACCGGCCAGTTCATCCACTTCACCCGTACGGCGGGCGGCGCGACCCGGGCGCCCGAGCGGCACCTCTCGGCCACGGAGGCCGAGTCGGTCGCGAGCGTCGACTGGGCCAACGCCCTCGAGGGGCACGAGCTGCTCGCCATGGACGGCGGGGACCACGACCAGGCCCAGTTCCTCGCGGGGCGCACGACACCGGTGCTCTTCGCCTCCGCGCTGCAGAACTTCGGCGTCGCCCAGCTGCTCGAGGTCCTGCTCGAGCTCGCGCCGCCGCCCTCCGCGACGCCCGGTGTCGACGGCACGCTGCGCGCGGTCGACGACGACTTCAGTGCCTTCGTCTTCAAGGTCCAGTCCGGCATGGACGCCGCCCACCGCGACCGGCTCGCCTACGCGCGCGTGTGCTCCGGGGTCTTCCAGCGCGGCATGGTCGTCCAGCACGGCGCCACCGGCAAGCCGTTCGCGACGAAGTACGCCCAGGCCGTCTTCGGGCGTGAGCGCACCGTCGTGGAGACCGCGCTGCCCGGCGACATCGTGGGCCTCGTCAACGCCTCGGCGCTGCGCGTGGGCGACACGATCTACGAGGGACAGGCGGTGCAGTACCCGCCGATCGCCAGCTTCGCCCCCGAGCACTTCATGTCGGTGCGCGCCGCCGACACCGGCCGCTACAAGCAGTTCCGCCGGGGGATCGAGCAGATGGACCAGGAGGGCGTCGTCCAGGTCCTGCGCTCCGACCTCCGTGGCGACCAGGCCCCCGTGCTCGCCGCCGTCGGTCCGATGCAGTTCGAGGTCGTGACCGCGCGGATGGAGAGCGAGTTCAAGGCCGCCATCAAGCTCGACCGGCTCGACTTCCAGCTGGCCATGCGCACCGACCTCGAGGGCTCGCAGGTGCTCAACGGCGTGCGCGGCGTCGAGGTCATGCGCCGCTCCGACGGGGCCTGGCTGGCGCTCTTCCCCGACAAGTGGCGAGCCCACACCGCCGCCCGGGACAACCCCGACGTCCTCCTCGAGGCCCTGCCCGCCAGCAGCGGCTGAGACCCCCCAGCACCGCCGCGACCGCGGCACCGAGACATGTTCGCACCACCAGAACCAGAACCAGAACGGAGCTCACCATGAGCCATCCCCACCCAGAGCTGCAGAAGCCTCCCGCCCTCGCGAAGGGCGACCTGCGCATCGTCGCGCTCGGCGGCCTCGGCGAGATCGGGCGCAACATGACCGTCTTCGAGTACGACGGCAAGCTGCTCGTCGTCGACTGCGGCGTCCTCTTCCCCGAGGAGCACCAGCCCGGCGTCGACGTCATCCTCCCCGACTTCACGTGGATCCGGGACCGCCTCGAGTCCATCGTCGGCATCGTGCTCACGCACGGTCACGAGGACCACATCGGCGGCGTGCCCTACCTGCTGCGCGAGCGCCGCGACATCCCGCTGATCGCCTCCAAGCTCACGCTGGCGCTGATCACCGAGAAGCTCAAGGAGCACCAGATCCGCCCGGTCCGCGACGAGGTCGTCGAGGGCGACCGCAAGTCGTTCGGGCCCTTCGACCTGGAGTTCCTCGCGGTCAACCACTCCATCCCCGACGGGCTGGCGATCGCCATCCGCACGCCGGGCGGCACCGTGCTGCACACCGGTGACTTCAAGATGGACCAGTTCCCGCTGGACAAGCGCATCACCGACCTGCGCGGCTTCGCGCGCCTGGGCGAGGAGGGGGTCGACCTCTTCCTCACCGACTCCACCAACGCCGAGGTGCCGGGCTTCACCACCTCCGAGCGCGAGCTGACCCCGGCGATCGAGAAGGTCTTCCGCACCGCGCCGCGTCGCGTGATCGTCTCCAGCTTCGCCAGCCACGTGCACCGCATCCAGCAGGTGCTCGACACCTCGCACGAGCACGGCCGCAAGGTCTCCTTCGTCGGGCGCTCCATGGTGCGCAACATGGGCGTCGCGCAGGACCTCGGCTACCTCAAGGTGCCCAAGGACCTGATCGTGCCGCTGGCGCAGCTCGAGAAGATGCCCCCGAACAAGGTCACGCTCATCTGCACCGGCTCGCAGGGAGAGCCGCTGGCCGCGCTGTCCCGGATGGCCAGCCGCGACCACAAGATCCGCGTCGGCGAGGGCGACACCATCCTGATGGCGAGCTCGGTCATCCCCGGCAACGAGAACGCGATCTCCAACGTGATCAACGGCCTGACCCGCTGGGGCGCCAACGTCGTCCACAAGGGCAACGCCAAGGTGCACGTCTCGGGCCACGCCAGCGCCGGTGAGCTCGTCTACTGCTACAACATCGTGAAGCCCAAGAACGTGATGCCCGTGCACGGCGAGTACCGCCACCTGCGCGCCAACGCGGACCTCGCGATCGCCACCGGGATCGACCCCAAGAACGTCGTGCTCGCCGAGGACGGGGTCGTCGTCGACCTGCACCAGGGCCAGGCCACGATCACCGGCAAGGTGCAGGCCGGCAACATCTACGTCGACGCGCAGACCGTCGGCGGCGTCACCGAGGCGACGCTCAAGGACCGCCGGACCCTCGCCGAGGAAGGTGTCGTCACGGTCCTCGCGATCGTCGACGCCGACTCCGGCAAGCTGGCGGACCCGCCCGACTTCCTCGTGCGCGGCTTCATCCACGACCCCAAGGCCTTCGACCCGGCCGTGCAGGTCATCGAGAAGACGCTCGCCCACGCCGCCCGCGAGGGCATCGGCGACGCCCGTCAGCTCGAGCAGATGCTGGGGCGCGACATCGGCCGGTGGGCGCACAAGACCTTCCGTCGCAGCCCGCTGATCATCCCGATCGTGATCGACGCCTGAGCGGCAGCGTCCCGGGGGGAAGGTGTGACCGGGTGCGGCAACCGACGCGCGGGTAGGTTCAGCAAAGGACCTCGAGTGAAGGGCGTCACACATGCCGCAGGACACCTATGACTACGTCATCGTCGGAGCGGGCAGCGCGGGCACCGTGCTGGCCGCCCGGCTGACGGAGGACCCGGGCACCACGGTGCTCCTCCTGGAGGCCGGGGGTGAGGCCGATGCCGACGAGGTGAGGATCCCCGCGGCGTTCCCCACGATGTTCAAGACCAAGTGGGACTGGAACTACTCCACGACCGAGCAGAAGCAGCTCCACGGCCGCCGGGCCTACTGGCCCCGGATGAAGGCCCTGGGTGGCTGCTCGTCGATGAACGCGATGATCTACATCCGGGGCAACCGGGCCGACTACGACTCCTGGCGCGACCAGTACGGCGCCGAGGGCTGGGGCTTCGACGACGTCCTGCCCTACTTCGTGAAGTCCGAGGGCAACACCCGGCTCGGTGGGCCGCTGCACGGCCAGGACGGTCCGTTGCACGTCGAGGACCGGACCTACACCCACGAGCTCAGCGACCTCTTCGTGCAGAGCGCGGTCAGCGCCGGCCACAAGCCGACCGACGACTTCAACGGGGCCGAGCAGGAGGGTGCCGGGCTCTACCAGGTCACCTGCAAGCAGGGGCGTCGCTGGTCGACCAACGAGGGCTACCTCCGCCCGGTCCGCACCCGGCCCAACCTGACGGTCACCACCGGCGCGCTGGCCGCCCGGCTCGAGATCTCGGGGGAGCGGGCCACGGGCGTCACCTTCCGGCAGTCGGGCGCCGAGCACACCGTCCACGCGGCCCGCGAGGTGCTGCTGTGCGGTGGGGCGATCAACAGCCCGCAGCTGCTGATGCTCTCCGGCATCGGCGCGACGACCCAGCTCGCCGAGGTCGGCATCGAGACCAAGGTCGAGCTGAGCGGCGTCGGCGCCAACCTGCAGGACCACCCGGTGACCCCGCTGCTCTGGTACACCCGCGGCACCACCGACCTCGGGCAGCTCAACAACCTCACCAACTTCATCCGCTGGAAGGCACGCGGCACCGGGCCCCTGGCATCCAACGTGGGCGAGGCCGGCGCCTTCTTCGCCAGCCGCGAGGGGCTGGCCGCACCCGACATCCAGATCCACGCGGCGCCGGCCGGGTTCTACGACAACGGGCTGCGCGAGCCCACGAGCCGCATGTTCACCGCGGCGCCGACGCTCGTCTCGGTGCAGAGCCGCGGCTCGATCCGGTTGCGCTCCGCGGACCCGACGTGGCACCCGGCCATCGACGCGGCCTACCTCGAGGACCAGAGCGACCTCGACGCCCTCCTCGCCGGAGCCCGGCGTACGTGGGAGATCGTCACGCAGGGTGCCCTCAGCAACTACATCGACCGCCCGTGGAACCTGCCGCACGACCCCACCGACGAGGACCTCCTCGAGCACATCCGCACCTGGACCCAGACGCTCTACCACCCGGTCGCGACCTGTGCCATGGGCAGCGGCGAGGACGCCGTCGTCGACGCCTCGCTCAAGGTGCGCGGCGTCGAGGGGCTGCGGGTCGTCGACGCCTCCGTCATGCCCGCCGTGCCGCGCGGCAACACCAACGCTCCCACCGTGATGGTGGCCGAGAAGGCCGCCGACGAGATCAGGAAGAACCGATGACCGAGATCCAGGACCGCCCCGTCGCGGTCGCGACCTTCGAGTCGCTCAGCCCGATCACCGGCGACGTCGTCGGCACCCACCCGGTCCACACGGCCGAGGAGGTCGGGGAGACGGTCGCCCGCGCCCGCGAGGCGGCCGCCTGGTGGTCCGCCCTGAGCTACGACGAGCGGGCGACGCACCTGAGCTCCTGGAAGGGGGTCATCACGCGCCGGCTCGCGCAGCTGGCCGACCTGATGCACCAGGAGACCGGCAAGCCGCACGGCGACGCGATGCTGGAGGCCGCGCTGGCGATCGACCACCTCGCGTGGGCCGGCGGGCACGCCCAGAAGGTGCTGAAGCGCCGCCGGGTCGCCTCCGGCCTGCTGATGGCCAACCAGGCCGCGACCGTGGAGTACCGCCCGCTCGGCGTGGTCGGCGTCATCGGCCCGTGGAACTACCCCGTCTTCACCCCGATGGGCTCGATCGCCTACGCGCTCGCGGCCGGCAACGCGGTCGTCTTCAAGCCCAGCGAGTACACCCCCGGGGTCGGGGAGTGGCTCGCGCGCACCTTCAACGAGACGGTGGGCCGCCCGGTCCTCCAGGTCGTGACCGGGTTCGGTGACACGGGGGCGGCCCTGTGCCGGGCCGGCGTCGACAAGATCGCGTTCACCGGGTCGACGGCCACCGGCAAGCGGGTGATGGCGGCGTGCGCGGAGAACCTCGTGCCGGTCGTCATCGAGGCCGGCGGCAAGGACGCCGTCATCATCGACGCGGACGCCGACATCGAGGCCGCCGCCGACGCGACGCTGTGGGGAGCCTGCTCCAACGCCGGTCAGACGTGCACCGGCGTGGAGCGCGTCTACGTGCACGAGCGGGTCTACGACCAGTTCCTGAGCGTCCTCACCGCGAAGGCCCGCGACCTGCGCGCCGACGCCAGCCCCGGCTCGCAGATGGGGCCGATCACGATGCCCCGGCAGATGGACGTCATCCGCAGCCACATCCAGGACGCCCTGGACAGCGGCGGCAGGGCGCTGGTCGGCGGCATCGACGCGGTGGGGGAGCGCTTCGTGCAGCCCACCATCCTGGTCGACGTGCCGGAGGACTCGCTCGCCGTGCGGGAGGAGACCTTCGGCCCGACGGTGACCGTGGCGCGCGTGCGCGACATGGAGGAGGCGATCGAGCGCACCAACGCCAGCAAGTACGGCCTGGGCTCGACAGTCTTCTCGCAGGCCCGGGGCATGGAGATCGCCGAGCGGATCCGCTCGGGCATGACGGCGATCAACGGCATCATCAGCTTCGCCGCGATCCCGTCACTGCCCTTCGGCGGCGTCGGCGAGTCCGGCTTCGGTCGCATCCACGGTCCCGACGGGCTGCGTGAGTTCACCTACCCGAAGGCGATCGCCCGGCAGCGCTTCAAGCCGGTCATGGCGCTCACGTCGTTCTCCCGCACGGAGAAGGCCGACCAGCAGCTCGCGACGATCATGACGATGCTGCACGGCCGGGGCACCACGATCGGCAAGGACTGACGCCCGGGGAGGGCGTCAGCCGGTGGCGCCGTCGGCCTCCTCGGCGGCGGCGATCTGCCGGCGTACGTCGAGCATGTCGAGGCTCTTGATGCCCGTGATGACCTGCTCGAGCCCGGCGGCGGGGAGCGCCCCGGGCTGGGCGAAGACGAGGATGCCCTCGCGGAAGGCCATCAGCGTCGGGATCGACTGGATCCCGGCCAGCGCGGCCAGCTCCTGCTGCTCCTCGGTGTTGATCGACCCGAACGTCACGTCGGTGTGCACCTCGGAGGCGGCCTCGTAGGTCGGTGCGAACTGCTTGCACGGACCGCACCAGCTCGCCCAGAAGTCGACGAGCAGGATGTCCTCGCTCTCGACGTGGGACGTGAAGTTGTCACCTGTCAGCTCGATAGTGGCCATGCCTCCACCGTACGACGCCATCCCAGCGCCGTCACTTCGGCGAGAGGTGGAGGAGTCAGCGCAGCGTGTAGGTGGCCACCGAGACGCCGACGTAGTGGCTGACGAAGGCCAGGATCGTGAGCGTGTGGAAGACCTCGTGGAAGCCGAACCACTGCGGCCACGGGTTGGGCCGCTTGAAGCCGTAGACGATGCCGCCGGCGGTGTAGAAGAGCCCGCCCACCGCGACCAGCACCAGGACGGTCGTCCCGGCGGAGTTGCCCAGCCGGCTGGAGGCGCCGTCGATGAAACCGGGGATGAAGAACACGGCGGCCCAGCCCATGGCGATGTAGATCGGGGTGTAGAGCCAGCGCGGGGCATCGGTCCAGAAGACGCGGAAGAGCACGCCGAGGATCGCGGTGGCCCACACGGTGGTGAGCAGCACCGTGCGCTGGGCGCCGTCGAGCATGATCAGCGTGAGCGGCGTGTAGGAGCCGGCGATGAGGATGAAGATGTTGGCGTGGTCGAAGCGCCGCAGCGTCTGCCAGGTCCGGGGCGACCAGGTGCCGGTGTGGTAGATCGCCGACACGCCGAAGAGCAGCAGTGCGCTCCCGGCGAACACGGCGGAGCCCCAGCGGGTGGTCGCGTCGGGGGAGAGCGCGACGAGCACGATCCCGCCGGCCAGGGCCAGGGGCGTCAGCAGCAGGTGCAGCCAGCCGCGCAGCTTGGGCTTGACCTCGTGGAAGGTCTCGCTGACGACCTCGCCGAGGTGGTCGAGCCCCGCGCGCACGGCGTCGTTTGCCTGGTTCAGGGGGCTGCTCATCCTCCGAGGTTAGCGACTGTCGACGAACGGCGAGGGATCGAGCGAGGAACGTCACCCCGACGAGACCGCGAACGCCTACCATCGAGCACGTGACGGACTGGAAGCGCGGGCTCAGGCGGGTGATCTACCCCGCCTACGAGTCACGTCTCCTCCGACGCATGCCGACGACCCTTCCCCAGCACGTGGGGGTGATGCTCGACGGCAACCGCCGCTGGGCCCGGGAGGTCGGTCGTGACACCGCCCACGGGCACCGCGCCGGCGCGGCCAACATCGAGCCGCTGCTCGGCTGGTGCGACGAGGTCGGCATCGAGGTCGTCACGCTGTGGCTGCTCTCGACCGACAACCTCAACCGCCCCGAGGCCGAGCTCACCCCGCTGCTGCAGATCATCGAGGAGGCCGTCGACTCGCTGGCCGACCAGCAGAAGTGGCGCCTGCACCCCGTCGGGTGCGCTCGACCTGCTGCCCGCCGCGACGTCGGCCCGGCTGAAGGCGGCGGCGGAGGCGACCCGCGACGTCGACGGCATGCTGGTCAACATCGCCGTGGGCTACGGCGGGCGCCGCGAGATCGCCGACGCCGTGCGCTCCCTGCTCCACGAGCACGCCGCCAAGGGGACCTCGCTGGAGGAGCTGGCCGCGATCCTCGACGTCGAGCACATCTCCGACCACCTCTACACCAAGGGACAGCCCGACCCCGACCTGGTGATCCGCACGTCGGGTGAGCAGCGGCTGGGCGGTTTCCTGCTGTGGCAGAGCGCCAAGTCGGAGTTCTACTTCTGCGAGGCCTACTGGCCCGACTTCCGTCGCGTCGACTTCCTCCGCGCCATCCGGGCCTACGCGCTGCGCGAGCGGCGCCACGGCGGCTGAGAGGTCCGACGCCGCCGCCGGCTCGTCGCCGAGCCTTCACCTCGCGTTCGGGCGTGTCGTGCCGGGAGGGCTTGGTGTCAGGCGTACTTTCGACTCAATGGCGAGTGGGGAAGCTCGCCACATCGGAGGCCCGTTCGTGATGACTCACGACCAGCTCGCTGGGACGAGACCGCAGGCGCAGGCCTGCGGTGCGCCCTGGCCGGACGGATGCCGGCACTCCGGCGTTCGGGTGACTCTCCGGTCCAGCAGCGTCGACTAGGGCCGGGCGTCGAGTGTGCGCGCGGCCCCTTGAGGGGTGTCCCGTGGCATCAACGCCCGTGAAGTCCGAGCAGCAGAACCGCACCTACGTCCTCGACACGAGCGTGCTGCTGGCCGACCCGGCCGCACTGCGTCGCTTCGAGGAGCACGAGGTCGTGCTGCCCGTCGTCGTCATCACCGAGCTGGAGGCCAAGCGCCACCACCCCGAGCTCGGCTTCTTCGCCCGCGCGGCGCTGCGCTCGCTCGACGACCTGCGCGTCAGCCACGGTCGACTCGACGAGCCGGTGCCGGTGGGCGAGCTCGGCGGGACGCTGCGCGTCGAGCTCAACCACACCGATCCCACCACGCTGCCCTCGGGCTTCCGGCTCGGTGACAACGACACCCGCATCCTGGCCGTGGCCCGCAACCTCGCCGACGAGGGGCACGACGTCACCCTGGTCTCCAAGGACCTGCCGATGCGCATCAAGGCCTCCGCGGTCGGACTGGACGCCCAGGACTACCGCGGGGAGTCGGTCAACGACTCCGACACCGGCTACTCCGGGATGGCCGAGCTGATGGTCGAGGCGCGCGAGCTCGACGAGCTCTACGACGACGGGGTCCTCGACCTCGAGGCGGCTCGCAGCCTGCCCTGCCACCAGGGCCTGGTGCTCCTCTCCGACCGCGGCACGGCCCTGGGCCGGGTGGGACCGGACAAGCAGGTGCACCTCGTGCGTGGCGACCGCGAGGCCTTCGGCATCCACGGCCGCAGCGCCGAGCAGCGCATCGCGCTCGAGATGCTCCTGGACCCCGAGGTCGGCATCGTCTCCCTGGGCGGGCGCGCCGGCACCGGCAAGTCGGCCATGGCGCTCTGCGCCGGGCTCGAGGCGGTGCTCGAGCGTGGCCAGCACAAGAAGGTCGTCGTCTTCCGACCGCTCTTCGCGGTCGGTGGCCAGGAGCTCGGCTACCTGCCCGGCTCGGAGACCGAGAAGATGTCGCCGTGGGGCCAGGCGGTCTTCGACACCCTCGGCGCGATGACCTCCAAGGAGGTGATCGACGAGATCCTCGACCGCGGCATGCTCGAGGTGCTCCCGCTGACCCACATCCGCGGCCGGTCGCTGCACGACGCGTTCGTGATCGTCGACGAGGCCCAGTCGCTGGAGCGCAACGTGCTGCTGACGGTGCTCTCCCGCATCGGGGCCAACTCGAAGGTGGTCCTCACCCATGACGTCGCCCAGCGCGACAACCTCCGGGTGGGGCGCCACGACGGCGTGGTGGCGGTCATCGAGAAGCTGAAGGGCCACCCGCTCTTCGCCCACGTGACCCTGACCCGCTCCGAGCGCTCGCCGATCGCGGCGCTGGTCACCGAGATGCTGGAGAACGTCACGGTCTGAGTGCCCCCTTCGCGTGCCCACTGGGCCCCCTGAGTCGCCTGTGGCTCGTGGGGCCCGGTGTGGTCGGGGTCTCCCCAGATTTGTCCCCAGGAGCGCGGTTCGGGTTTGCACACCACCGGGTGTTCGTGCACGCTGGCCCGAGATCATTTCGTGACCTTCCGGGCGCGTCGGTCGCCCGTGTCACCTCCCGTGTCGTCTACCTCTGGACTCATCCTCTGTGTCGAAGCACGTCAAGCACGTCCCCAAGCACCGCGGTCCCGTCTCGCGACCCGTCGGGTCGCCCGCCGTCATCCCCGCCGTCATGGGGGCTCCCCGCAAGGCCCTGCGCACCACGCTGGTCCTCTCCGCGGTCGCCGTCGCTGCCACGGGTGCCACCGTCTCGACCGGCCTGCTGACCCAGTCCCCGGCGGTCTCGGCCGGCGCCGAGGACCTGTCGGCGGACCTCGCTGCGGCCGCCGGCGCGGCCGCGACCACCGCGCCCGACGAGACCCGCAGCTCGTTGAGCCAGGAGAGCCTCGAGCAGCGCAGCGCGGAGGTCTCTCGCTCCGACCGTCGACAAGACCTCGACCCCGCCAAGGAGGCTGAGCTCCTCCAGTCCGAGGGCACGACGCTGACGCGCACCGAGGACCTCTCCGACAACGACCCGCGCGACATCGCCCGGGCCCTGCTCGGGGACTTCGGTTTCTCCTCCGACCAGTTCGGCTGCCTCGACTCGCTGTGGACGCGTGAGTCCGGGTGGAACATCTACGCCGACAACCCGACCTCCTCGGCCTACGGCATCCCGCAGTCGCTGCCGGGGTCCAAGATGGCCTCGGCCGGAGCCGACTGGGCGACCAACCCGGTCACGCAGATCCGCTGGGGCCTGGGCTACATCCAGGACCGCTACGGCAGCCCTTGCGGCGCCTGGGCGCACAGCGAGTCCAACAACTGGTACTGACCCGACCTCCGGCTCAGCCGGTCGTGACCAGCACGTAGCGCTCGTCAGTGATCGGGCCGCCCCAGAGGACGGGCTCGGGCAGCTGCCGCACCTCGACGTGGTCGCGCTGCGCTCCGACCAGCGCGGCGCAGTCGACAGCGCTGATGCCTCCGCCGGTGTGCCAGCGGCCCTCGACGAGCACCATCCGCCCGCCGGGTCGCAGCAGCGCGATCCAGCGGCGCAGGGCCTCGGCCGGGTCGGGCATGGCCCACAGGACGTGGCGCACGAGCACCACGTCGACCGAGCCGTCGTCGTAGGGCGGGTCCCCGGCGTCGCCGACGACGACCTCCACGTGACGGCCTGCTGCGGCGTGCTTGGCCCGGGCGGCCTCGACCATCGCGGGGGAGTAGTCGAGCCCGCGCACCCGGTGACCCGTCCTGCGCGAGCAGCGCCGACAGCGTGCCGGTGCCGCAGCCGAGGTCGACGACGTCGCTCGGGGTCGCGGGCAGGCACTCGCGCAGCAGGGTGCGCCAGGCGGCGCGGGTCACGGGGTCGAGCAGCCCGTGGTCGGGCTCCTGGTCGAAGGTGGCGGCCTCGCCGTCCCAGTAGTCGCTCACGGGTGGGTCATCCCCTCGAGGTCGAGGGCGGCGTCGAGCTCGGCCTCCGTGAGGTCACCTCGCTCGACGTGCCCCAGCGCGATCGCGGTCTCGCGGATCGTCGCTCCGTCGGCCAGTGCCTTCTTGGCGATGGCGGCGGCGGCCTCGTAGCCGACGTACTTGTTGAGCGGGGTGACCACCGACGGGGACCCGGCGGCATAGCGGTGCATGCGCTCGACGTCGGCGGTGATGCCGTCGACGCAGCGCTGCGCGAGCAACGTCATCGAGGTCGACAGGATCCGGATCGACTCCAACAGGTTGCGCGCCATCACCGGCATCGCGACGTTGAGCTCGAAGCTGCCGCTCGCGCCGGCGACGGTGAGGGTGGTGTCGTTGCCGATCACCTGGGCGCACACCATCAACGTCGCCTCGGGCAGCACCGGGTTGACCTTGCCGGGCATGATGCTCGACCCGGGCTGGAGGTCGGGCAGGTGGATCTCGGCGAGGCCGGTGGTCGGCCCGGAGGCCATCCAGCGCAGGTCGTTGCAGACCTTGGTGAGGCCGACGGCGATCGTGCGCAGCACCCCGCTGAGCTCGACGAGGGAGTCGCGGGTGCCCTGGGCCTCGAAGTGGTCGCGGGCCTCGGTGAAGGTCTCACCCGTGAGGTCGTTGAGCTCGCCGATCGCGGCGGCGGCGAAGCCGGCCGGGGTGTTGATGCCGGTGCCGACGGCCGTGCCGCCCAGGGGCAGCTCGCGCACCCGCGGCAGCACCGACTCCAGCCGCTCGGCGCCGTAGCGCACCGTCGCGGCATAGCCGCCCAGCTCCTGGCCGAGCATCACCGGCGTCGCGTCCATCAGGTGCGTGCGCCCCGACTTCACCACCGTGGCGAACTCCTCGGCCTTGGCGACGAGGCTGGCCTCGAGCACGCCGAGCGCCGGGATCAGGTCACCGACCACGGCCCGGGTCACCGCGACGTGGATGGCGGTCGGGAAGGTGTCGTTGCTCGACTGGCTCGCGTTGACGTGGTCGTTGGGGTGCACCTCGACCCCGGCACGGGCGGCCAGCGAGGCGATCACCTCGTTGGTGTTCATGTTGGAGCTGGTGCCGGACCCGGTCTGGAAGACGTCGATCGGGAAGTGCTCGTCGTGGGCGCCCTCGGCGACCTCGGCGGCGGCGTCCCGGACGGCGGCCGCCTGCTCGGGGGTCAGGATGTCGAGGCGCTCGTTGGTGGTCGCCGCCGCGGCCTTCACCAGGGCCAGCGCCTCGATCATCCGGCGCTCCAGCCGGGTCCCGCTGATCGGGAAGTTCTCCACGGCGCGCTGGGTCTGGGCCCGCCAGAGGGCGTCGTGGGGGACGCGGATCTCGCCCATGGAGTCGTGCTCGGTGCGGTAGGAGTCGCGTGCGTCGCTCATCCGTCCGAGGCTACCCAAGCACGCGCGCGATGTGCAGCCAGTAGTGCTCCTCGCGGCCCTGGAGCAGCACCTCCAGCGGTCGGGCCTCGCTGTTGCCGAAGGTGGCGTGCAGGGCGGACGCGAGGTCGGGGGCCTCGTCGGCCGACCAGATCGCCAGCGCCCCGCCGGGGCGCAGGACGTCGCGCGCGGCGGCGAGCAGGTGTGGCTCGTAGAGGGCGGCGTTGGGCTCGTGGACGAGGTAGCCCGGACCGTTGTCGACGTCCAGCAGCACCAGGTCGTACGACGCGGGGCGGGCCTCGGCCAGCGCCACCGCCACGTCGGCGACGACGAGGTGCACGCGCTGGTCGGCGAGCAGCGCCGGACCGTGGTGGATGGTGCCGTCACGCATCCAGCCGACCAGTGCCTCCTCGATCTCGACGACGGCGCACCGCTCCACCCGGTGGTCGGCCAGCACCTCGTGCATGGTGAACCCGAGGCCTAGCCCGCCGACGACGACGTCGCGGGGCTGGTCGACGAGGGCCAGTGCCGCGGTCGCCAGGGCCCGCTCGGTCGCGACCTCGACGGTGTCCATCACGAAGGACCCGTTGGCCCGCAGCTCCAGGGCGTGCGGCCCGTCCTCGGACCTGCGCTCCCGCAGCACCAGCTCACCTCGCTCGGACTCGGCGCGCGCGATCTCGACGTACTCCAACGGCCCGGTCTCCATGGGTCCAGTCTCAACCCGGAGCCTGTGACGGGGCAGACCTGGGGTCTTAGTCGAAGATCTCGCTGAGCCAGCTCTCCTTGCGCTTCTTCTTGTAGCCCTGCTGGTAGGGCTGCTGATAGCCCTGGCGGGAGTCCCGGTCCTGGCGCGGCTGCTCGTAGGTCTCGTAGCGGTCCCGGCTCCGGTCATCTCGCCGGTCGTCCCCGGCGAGGGGCTGAACGGTGAGCGAGCGCTCGATGATCTTGTCCAGCTCACCGCGGTCGAGCCAGACCCCCCGGCAGTTGGGGCAGTAGTCGATCTCGATGCCGCTGCGCTCGCTCATGACGAGCGTCGTCTGGTCGGTGGGGCACTGCATGTGGATCTCCTGTCGTCCTCCTGTGAACGCGCGGAGGGACGTGGGGGTTCCAATGGCTGGGTACCGTCGCAGTGACCGCACGACACGACGCCGATCCCAGGAGCGCCCATGACCTCAGCAGAGAAGCCGCAGGACCAGAGCGAGGGTCAGGTCTCCGAGGTGGGGGCGATGGACCCGGCCGACGCGGACACCCCGATCTCCGACGACCAGTCGGTCGCCGGGTCCCCGAGCGACGAGAGTGGGCGTCCCGACGAGGGTCCCACCGGCCCCAGCTCCGCGCCCGACCACGAGCGCGAGCCGCACGGCTGAGCAGCTCGACGGCCAGGGCTACTCCGCGGAGCGCACCCGGATGCCGGAGATCGGCACCGTGACGGCGCCGGAGGGGTCGGTGAAGAAGTCGTTGCCCTTGTCGTCGACGACGATGAAGGCGGGGAAGTCCTCGACCTCGATCTTCCAGACCGCCTCCATCCCGAGCTCCTCGTACTCCAGCACCGACACCGAGCGGATGCAGTCCTGGGCGAGGCGGGCGGCGGGTCCGCCGATCGAGCCGAGGTAGAAGCCGCCGTGGCTGTGGCAGGCCTCGGTCACGACCTTGGAGCGGTTGCCCTTGGCCAGCATCACCATGGAGCCGCCGGCTGCCTGGAGCTGCTCGACGTAGGAGTCCATGCGGCCGGCGGTCGTCGGGCCGAACGAGCCCGAGGCCATGCCCTCGGGGGTCTTGGCGGGTCCGGCGTAGTAGACCGGGTGGTCCTTGAGGTACTGCGGCATCTCCTCGCCGGCGTCGAGGAGCTCCTTGATCTTGGCGTGCGCGATGTCGCGGGCCACCACCAGCGGGCCGGTGAGCGAGAGCCGCGTCTTGACCGGGTGCTGGGAGAGCGTGGCGAGGATGTCGGCCATCGGCTGGTTGAGGTCGATCGCGACGACCTCGCCGCCGGCGATGTCCTCGGCGATGCCGGCGTCTGGCATGTAGTGGGCCGGGTCTGTCTCGAGCTGCTCGAGGAAGACGCCCTCGGCGGTGATCTTGCCCAGCGCCTGCCGGTCGGCCGAGCAGGAGACCGCGATCGCCACGGGGCACGAGGCGCCGTGGCGGGGCAGTCGCACGACGCGCACGTCGTGGCAGAAGTACTTGCCGCCGAACTGGGCACCGATCCCGAACGACTGGGTGAGCTTGAAGACCTCCTCCTCCAGCTCCACGTCGCGGAAGCCGTGCGCCGACATGGACCCCGACGTCGGCAGGTGGTCGAGGTAGTGCGCCGAGGCGTACTTCGCGGTCTTCAGCGCGAACTCCGCCGACGTGCCGCCGATGACGATCGCCAGGTGGTAGGGCGGGCAGGCGGCCGTGCCGAGCGAGCGGATCTTCTCGTCGAGGAACTCCAGCATCCGCTGGGGGTTCAGGACGGCCTTGGTCTCCTGGAAGAGGAAGGACTTGTTGGCCGATCCGCCGCCCTTGGCCATGAAGAGGAACTTGTACTCCGGGGTCCCCTCGCCCGACGGCGCGGAGTAGAGCTCGATCTGCGCCGGGAGGTTGGTGCCGGTGTTCTTCTCCTCCCACGTCGTGAGCGGCGCGAGCTGGGAGTAGCGCAGGTTGAGCTGGGTGTAGGCGTCGAAGACTCCGCGGCTGATCGCCTCGCCGTCGTCGGCGCCGGTCAGCACGCCCTCGGACTTCTTGCCCATCACGATCGCGGTGCCGGTGTCCTGGCACATCGGCAGCACGCCACCGGCGGAGATGTTGACGTTCTTCAACAGGTCGAGCGCCACGAAGCGGTCGTTGCCCGAGGCCTCCGGGTCGTCGATGATCTTGCGCAGCTGGGCCAGGTGGGCCGGGCGCAGGTAGTGGCTGATGTCGTGCATCGCCTCCGAGGTGAGGCGCTGGATCGCCTCCGGCGAGACCTTGAGGAAGGTCCGGCCGTCGGCCTCGAACGTCGACACGCCCTCGGTCGTGACGAGTCGGTAGGGCGTCTCGTCCCCCACCGGCTCGGGGCCGATCGGGAGGAGGTCGGAGTAGCGGAACTCGGGGCCTGTGGTCACGGGACCCCACCCTACGAGGGTCGTCGCTCCGGCCCGTGACGCGCCCGGAAATGCCCCGACACGAGGTCCCACCCTTCATCAGGGGTCTCCTCGGAGGCCATGAGCGAGTAGCGTCCGCTTCATACGGGTCCGCAAGGGTCCGCAGGCGCGACGTCGCGCTCGTCTTGAGGAGGACTCATGAAGCCCATCACCTCGTTGGTGTCCGTCGTGGCACTGATCTCCACCGCAGCCCTCGCGGGCTGTGCGCCGCCGGAGGATGACTCCAGCAGCGCGGCCGGCGGCTCGGATGCTGCCTCCGCCACGTCCGTCGCCGACTTCGGCACGATGGACGACCTGATCGCCGCGGCGCAGGAGGAGGGCGAGCTCAACGTCATCGCCCTGCCGCCCGACTGGGCCAACTACGCCGAGATCATCTCGACGTTCGCCGAGAAGTACGACATCAAGGTCAACTCGGCGCAGCCCGATGCAGCCAGCCAGGACGAGATCAACGCGGCCGAGCAGCTCAAGGGCACCGACCGCGCGCCGGACGTCTTCGACCTCGGCCAGTCGGTGGCGCTCGCCAACACCGACCTCTACGCGCCCTACAAGGTGGAGACCTTCGACTCCATCCCCGACGAGTTCAAGGACGCGGACGGCACCTACGTCAACGACTACGGCGGCTTCATGTCGGTCGGCTACGACTCGACGGTCGTCCCCGAGATCGACTCGCTCGAGGACCTGCTCGGTCCCGAGTTCAAGGGCAAGGTCGCGCTCAACGGCGACCCGACCCAGGCCGGTGCCGCGTTCAGCGGTGTCGTCATGGCCTCGGTCGTCAACGGCGGCTCCGTCGACGACATCGCTCCCGGCGTCGACTTCTTCAAGAAGCTGAAGGCCGCGGGCAACTTCCTGCCCGTCGACCCGACGTCGGCCACCATCGAGTCCGGCCAGACGCCGGTCGTCATCGACTGGGACTACCTCAACGCGGCCGAGGCCACCAACGTCGAGGGCTGGGAGAGCTACGTGCCCGCCGAGGCGCCGATCGCCGGCTACTACTTCCAGGCCATCAACGCCGACGCGCCGCACCCGGCCGCCGCGCGTCTGTGGCAGGAGTTCCTCTACAGCGACGAGGGTCAGAACCTCTGGCTCGCCGGCGGTGCGCGTCCCGTGCGCGCCGAGGCCATGGCCGAGGACGGCACGCTGGACCAGGAGCTCTACGACGCCCTCCCCGCGGTCGAGGGTGAGCCGATCATCCCGACCAACGAGCAGACCGAGCTGATGGCGGCCTACCTCGCGGACAACTGGGCCAAGGCCATCTCCTGAGCATGATGACGCCCGGGAGGGGTCGACGCCTGAGCGTCGGTCCCTCCCTGGGGCTGCTGCCCTTCCTGGTCTTCATCGGCATCTTCCTGGTGATCCCGACCGTCACGGTGGTGGTCGGGGCGTTCCAGACCGAGGCCGGCGGCTTCTCCCTGGAGAAGGTCCGCGCCCTCGGTGGGGACACCCCGCTGCGGGCCCTGCGCGAGAGCCTCGTGCTCTCCTTCTCCTCGGCCCTGGTCGGCGCCGTCCTCGGTGCGCTCCTGGCCTACCTGGTCGTCACCGCACCGCCCACGAGCATCCTGCGCCGCGCGGTCACGTCCATCTGCGGCGTCCTCGCGCAGTTCGGCGGGGTGACCCTGGCCTTCGCCTGGATCGCCACGCTGGGCTTCTCCGGCCTGCTCACCGACCTCATGGCCGACGCGTTCGGCACCGACCCCAACGGATCGAGCTGGCTCTACGACCTGCCGGGCCTGATCCTGGTCTACTCCTACTTCCAGATCCCGCTGATGGTGATCGTCTTCCTCCCGGCCCTCGAGGGCCTGCGTCCCCAGTGGCGCGAGGCGGCCGTCAACCTCGGGGCGACCACCCGCCAGTACTGGCTCCAGGTCGCCTTCCCCCTGCTGCGCCCGGCCTTCCTGGGCTCCGCGCTGCTGCTCTTCGCCAACGCGTTCGCCGCCTACGCGACCGCTGCCGCGTTGGTCAGCCAGGGTGCGCCCATCACCCCGCTGCTGATCCGCTCCGCGCTCACCAGCGAGGTCGTGCTCGGCCAGGCCAACTTCGGCTTCGCCCTCGCGCTCGAGATGATCGTCGTGGTCGCGATCGTGATGGGCCTCTACGCCTGGCTGCTGCGTCGTACGTCGAGGTGGCTCGGGTGATCGGCACCTGGGTGTGGCGCATCAGCCGGTGGTTGCTGCTGCTGGCCTTCGCGACGTTCTTCCTCCTGCCGCTGGTGGCCCTGCTCGACTTCAGCACCGCGGTCCCCCGGGGTGGCGGCCGCACGGGCGAGGCCTGGCAGGGGCTGCTCGAGGACCCCCAGATGACCGCGGCGATCAAGACCTCGCTGCTGCTGGCGCTCTTCACGGTGATCGGCATGGTGGTCCTGCTCGTGCCGACGATGATCTGGGTCAAGCTCAGGGTGCCGCGCGCCACGCGTCTGGTGGAGTTCCTCTGCCTGCTGCCGCTGACGATCCCGGCGCTGGTGATCGTGGTCGGCATCAAGAACGTCTATGCGTGGGTGACCTACCTGGTCGGTGACTCCGCGATGACGCTGACGTTCATCTACGTCGTCCTGGTGCTGCCCTACGCCTACCGCTCGATCGACGCGGCGCTGTCCTCGATCGATGCCCGGACCCTCTCGGAGGCCGCTCGGTCCCTGGGTGCGGGCTGGTTCACCGTCATCGTGAGGGTGATCACCCCCAACATCTGGCCCGGTGTCCTGGGCGGCGCCTTCATCTCGGTGGCCCTGGTGCTGGGGGAGTACACCGTGTCCTCGCTGCTCAACTACGAGACCCTTCCCGTCGTCATCGTGCTGCTCAGCAAGAGCAACGCACCCCAGTCGATGGCGGCCTCGCTCGCCTCGATCCTGTTCGCCGCCGCGCTGCTGGTCGCGCTGTCGTTCCTCGACCGCCGCCGGCGCACGTCGGCGAGAAAGTAGATGTCCGTGACCCAGAGCCCCGCATCCCATCCCGCATCCCATCCCGCATCCCATCCCGCACCCACGGCGTCGGCGGGCCTCGCCGTCGAGATGACGGGCCTGCGCCGCACCTACGGCTCCGTCAACGCCCTCGACGGCCTCGACCTCCACCTCGACCCGGGCGAGATGGTGGTCCTGCTCGGGCCGTCGGGCTGTGGCAAGACCACCGCGCTGCGCATCCTCGCCGGCCTCGAGAAGCAGGACGCCGGCGCCATCAGCGTCGGTGGCCGGGACCTCACGCACGTGCCCGCCAACAAGCGCGACATGGGCATGGTCTTCCAGGCCTACAGCCTCTTCCCGCACCTGACGGTCCTCGACAACGTCGCCTTCGGCCTCAAGCTGCGCGGTCGGTCCCGCTCGGTCCGTCGCCAGCGCGCGGGCGACATGCTCGACCTGGTCGGGCTCGGGGAGCAGAAGGCGCGCTACGCCCACCAGCTCTCCGGCGGTCAGCAGCAGCGGGTGGCGCTGGCTCGCGCCCTCGCCATCGAGCCGGCCGTGCTGCTGCTCGACGAGCCCCTCTCGGCGCTCGACGCGAAGGTGCGGGTGCAGCTGCGCGACGAGATCCGCCGCGTGCAGATCGACGTGGGCACCACGACGCTCTTCGTGACCCACGACCAGGAGGAGGCGCTGGCGATCGCCGACCGCGTCGGGGTGATGAACGCCGGCCGGCTCGACCAGATCGCGCCCCCCACCGAGCTCTACTCCAGCCCCGCGACCAGCTTCGTCGGCGAGTTCGTCGGGCTGAGCAACCGCATCCCGGCCCGCGTCGACGGCGAGGTCGCCCACGTCCTCGGGGCCAGCCTTCCCGTGCTGCCCGGCTCGGCGGCCGGCGACGGTCTCGCGCTGGTGCGACCGGAGAGCGTCTCGGTGCTGCCTGACCAGCAGGGCCACGCGGTCGTGGCCTCGATCGCGTTCCTCGGTCCCGTCTCCCGGGCGACCGTCACGCTCGACGACGGCACCCTGGTGATGGCGCAGCTCGACAGTGCCGCCGCCGCGGGGCTCGTCGTCGGCGGCCGGGTCCGGCTGGAGGTCGCCCCCTCGCCGGTGCTGGTGGTCGGCGCCTGACCGGGTCGGGCCGGGCGCCGACCGCTCTCAGCTGTCCGGGGTCTCGTTGATCCGACCGGCGTGCTCGCGGTCGATGGTGAGGTTCTCCCCGGTGCTGGGGTCGAAGAGGTGCATCTTGGTGGTGTCCACCCAGATCTCCGCCTCGTCGCCCTCGCGGACCGCGCTCGCGCTGTCCAGGGAGATGACCAGCTGGGTGCGCAGCGTCTCCCCGTCGAGGTCGCGCTCGAGCTGCTGGAGCTGCTCCTGGACCTCCGGGGGCGCCTCGAAGGGGATGTAGGCGAAGGCCTCGCTGCCGAGCCACTCCACCACGTCCACGGTCGCCTTGAAGGTCGACCCGGACTGCTTCTTCGACTCCTCCACGACCGAGGCGTCCTCGAAGGCCTCCGGGCGGATGCCGGCGATCAGCAGCCCACGGTCGGCCGCCTTCTCGGCCTTGTCGGCCGGGATCTCGACGGTGCCGAACGGCAGCTCGACCGAGGTGCCCTGCACCTTGGCGGGCAGGAAGTTCATCGGCGGTGAGCCGATGAAGCCGGCCACGAAGAGGTTGCCCGGGTTGGAGTAGAGCTCGCGCGGGGTGGCGAGCTGCTGGAGGATGCCGCGCTTGAGCACCGCCACCCGGTCGCCCAGGGTCATCGCCTCGGTCTGGTCGTGGGTGACGTAGACGGTGGTGATGCCGAGCTTCTTCTGCAGCCGGGCGATCTCGCTGCGCATCTGCCCGCGCAGCTTGGCGTCGAGGTTGGACAGCGGCTCGTCGAAGAGGAACGCGTCGGCGTCACGGACGATGGCACGTCCCATCGCGACCCGCTGGCGCTGCCCGCCGGACAGGTTGGCCGGCTTGCGGTCGAGGTGCTCGTCGAGCTCCAGCGTCTTGGAGGCGGCGCGGACCTTCTCGTCGACGGTGGCCTCGTCGGCCTTGGCCAGTCGCAACGGGAACGCGATGTTCTCGTAGACCGTGAGGTGGGGGTAGAGCGCGTAGTTCTGGAAGACCATGGCCAGGTTGCGCTCACGGGGAGCGAGGTCGTTGACCACCTTGTCGCCGATGACCATCTCGCCCGAGGTGATGTCCTCGAGGCCCACGATCATGCGCAGGAGGGTGGACTTGCCGCAGCCCGAGGGCCCGACGAGGATCATGAACTCCCCGTCGGCCACGTCGATGCTGACGTCGTTGACGGCGGGGAAGCCGTCGTCGTACTTCTTGACGATGTGCTTCATGTCGATGGCAGCCATTGGATCAACCCTTCACTGCGCCGGAGGTCAGCCCGGCCACGATCTTGCGCTGGAAAATCAGGACGATGATGATGATGGGGATCGTCGAGACGACGGCTCCCGCCGCGAGCAACGACGCCGGCCTGTTGAAGGGGTCGGCGCCGACGAAGAAGGTGAGCGCGGCCGGGATCGGCCGGGCGCTCTCCGTGGACGTGAGCGAGATCCCGAAGACGAAGTCGTTCCAGGCGAAGAAGAACGTCAGGATGGCGGCGGTGAAGACTCCCGGTGCCGCGAGCGGCACGATCACCTTGCGGAAGGCCTGCCACGACGTGGCTCCGTCGACCTGCGCGGCCTGCTCGAGCTCCCAGGGGATCTCCCGGAAGAACGCCGACAGCGTCCAGATCGCCAGGGGCAGCGTGAAGGACATGTAGGGGATGATCAGGCCGGGCCAGGTGTCGTAGAGCCCGATCGTGCGCCACATGTCGAACAGCGGGCCGACCAACGACACGACGGGGAACATCGCGATCGCCAGGGCCATCGTGAGCACGAACTTCTTGCCCCTGAACTCCAGGCGGGCGATCGCGTAGGCGGCCAGCGTGGCGATCATCACCGACAGCAGCGTGGCGATGAGGCTGATGCCGATCGAGTTGAAGATCGCGCGCCGGAACTGGTCGTTGGCGAGCACGTCGGAGTAGTTGGCCCAACCGGCGCCGTCCCCGTCGGCCGGGAGGAACCCGGGACTGCCGTTGGTGATGGCCGCCTGCGACTTGAAGGACAGGGAGATGATCCAGGCCACGGGCAGCAGGCACCACACGAGGATCAAGGTGCAACCGATGATGATGCCGATCCTGTTGCGCATCTCAGCCCTCCTGCCGTGCGGACGCGAGGTCGACCTTGAACAGCTTGACGATGCCGAAGGCGATCAGCAGCACCGAGAGGAACAGCAGCACGGACAGCGCCGAGCCCATGCCCAGCTGGAACTGCTCGATGGTCTGCCGGTAGGTGAGGAACGAGATCGACTCGGTCCCGACCGCGCCCGCCGTCATGACGAAGATGTTGTCGAAGATCCGGTAGGCGTCGAGCGCGCGGAACAGGACGGCGACCATGATCGCGGCCCGCATGTTGGGCAGGATCACCCGGAACAGTCGTTGCCACCACGTCGCGCCGTCGACCTTCGCGGCCTCCAGCATGTCCTCGGAGACCTGCGCGAGGCCGGCGAGGAGCAGCAGCGACATGAAGGGCGTGGTCTTCCAGATCTCGGAGACCATGATCGCGATGACCGCAGGGGTCGTCTCGCCGAACCAGTTGAAGGTGTCGCCGAGGAACGGCAACCACTGGTTGACGAAGCCGTTCTGGTAGGTGAACGCGAACTGCCAGGCGAAGCCGGAGACGACGGTGATGATGCCGTAGGGGATCAGGATCGAGGTGCGGATCAGGCCCCGGGCGAAGATCACGCGGTGCATCACCATGGCGAAGGCGAAGCCGATCACCAGCTCGATGGACACCGTGACGACCATGTAGAGGACGGTCACGGCGGTGACCTTCCAGAACAGCGGGTCGGTCAGCGCGGTCAGGTAGTTGCTGAGCCCGACCGCCTCCCGGTCCTCCGGTGCGGTCAGCGAGTAGTTGAAGACCGAGAGGTAGAGCGCGCGCAGCATCGGGAACGCCGTGACGAGGAGCATCACGAAGATGGCGGGAGCCACGAGCTTCTGGCCCAGCCGGGTCTCCGCCTTCGCCCGGTTGCTCGCGGCCTTCTTGGCCGAGTGCTTGCTGGTGTGCTGGGGGTCCGCGGGAGCGGTCACGGTGCTCACAGGAGTGCCTTTCCGGCCAGGACGTCGCGCAGGAAGCGAGCCGACTCCTCCGGCGTCGTGTCGGGGTCGACCGACGTGGGGGAGTGCCAGGTGCTCTGCACGGCGGCGGAGATCGTGGCGTAGTAGGCGCTCTTGGGGCGCGGTCCGCCCTGGTCGACGCTCTCGGAGAAGAGGGCGAGCAGCTCGGGCGGGTAGGCCTCGGTGAGCTCGGGCGCCTCGTAGGCCGACGCCCGGGCGGGCATCAGGCCCTCGTTGACGGCGAGCTGCACCTGCGCCTCGCTCGAGGTGACGCACGCGGCCGCCTCCAGGGCGAAGTCCGGGTTCTCGGAGAAGGCGCCGACGCCGATGTCGATGCCGCCGATCGGGGGCTTGGAGTCCTGACCGGCCACGGTCTGGGGATAGCGGACGAAGCCCAGGTCGTCGAACTCCTCCTGGGTGATGGTGCCCGCCTCGAGGAGGTCCTGGTAGTTGCGGTAGACGAAGGTCCAGTTGGTCATGAACTCCCCGGCCCCCTCGTCGGGATACATCAGGCCGAGGCTGGTGCCCTCGTTGGACGTCGTCAGGTCGGGCTGGGCGGCGTCGGAGTCCGCGAGCGCCTGGATGACCTCGGCGGCGGCGCGTCCGGCGTCGGAGTCGATGTCGATCTGGGCGTCCTTGCCGGCCTCGTTGTCCGAGATGATGTCGCCGCCGGCACCCTGGATGAGGGCGTTGATCCACACGACGTAGGCCTCGTACTTGTTGGCCTGCACGCCGACCGTGCCGTCGTTGTCGGCCGCGGCCTTGATCACCTGCTCCCACGTGACCGGCTGGCTCATGTCGAGCCCGGCGGCCTTGGCGAGGGACTTGCGGTGCCACAGGACCTGGGTGTTGGCCCACTGGGGGAAGGCGTAGACGCCGTCGTCCCAGGTGACGGTCTCGGCGGCACCGGAGAGGACGTCCTCGTCGGTCGCGGCCTTCGCGACGTCCTCGGGCAGCTCCTCGAGCCAGTTGGCGTTGGCGAACTCGGCCACGAAGACCGGGTCGAGGCTCATCAGGTCCGTGGAGGTGTCCCCGGCCGCCAGGCGGCGCGCGAGCTGGGTGCGCTGGTCGGTGGCGCCCGAGGGCAGCAGCTGGACCTCGATGCCGTAGTCGTCGGTGCTGCACTTCTCGGCGAGCGCCGTGAGGGTCTCGACGCCGTCGGGGTTGACGTACCAGTTGAGCGTGGGCTTGCCGGAGCCGCCGGAGCAGGCTGCCAGCACCCCACAGGCGAGGGCGGCGACCGCACCGGCCGCGATCCCGCGGGTTGTCGAAGGTTGCGTCATGGCGTCCTTCCGATTCGACGCGGCCCGGGTCCGAGAGTGGCCTGGGTCACAGTGCTAGTCCTATCAGGACGATGGGCTTGGTGACCACCGGTGCCCCGTGAACGCCCATCGACCCGTATGACTCAGGTCACACGGCACGGGTCACCTCACGCGCTGCGCGCCACGCGATCCGCCGTCCGCCGGATCGCACCGACGAACGTCTCGAAGAGGTCCGGCGGGACGTCATGGCCCATCCCGTCGATCAGCAGCAGCTCCGAGCCCGGGATCGCCGCCGCGGTCGCGCGGCCACCGGACACGTGGACCATCTTGTCCGCGAGGCCGTGCACGACCATGGCCGGCATCCGCAGGCCGTGCAGCCGGGGGCCACGGTTGGGCTGCGTCACGATCGCGAGCATCTGTCGCAGGACGCCGGCCTGGCTCACCCCGCGGTCGAAGGTCTCCTCGGCGCGCGCCCTGACCCGCTCGTCGCTCTGGGGGTAGGCGGGCGAGCCGATCACCTTCCACAGTGCTGCGCTGGTCCTGACGTAGGCCTCGCGCCCGGCGCCCCGGTTGGCGAGCAGGGACGGCAGGAGACCGGGGTGCTGCCAGCCGACGGTGCGCTTGCCGGTGCTCGACATGATGCTCACCAGGCTGCGCACCCGCTTGGGGTCGGCGATCGCCATGCTCTGCGCGATCATCCCGCCCATGGAGACGCCGACCACGTGCGCCGCCTCGAGGCCGAGGTGGTCCAGCAGGCCGAAGCCGTCCCCGGCCATGTGGACCAGCGTGTAGGGCGGCCTGACCCGGGTGCCGGCGAACGCGCGCAGGAGCGTCGTACGACGCACGGGCGTGCGGTCGCGGCTCGAGCGACCGGTGTCGCGGTTGTCGTAGCGGATCACGTAGAAACCCTGGCGCGCGAGCATCGTGCACAGCGCGGGGTCCCACCACGTCATCGGCCCGCCGAGCCCCATCACGAGCAGCAGCGGCTCGTCGTCGGGACTGCCGAAGGTCTGGTAGCACAGCTCCATGCCGTGCGAGATCGGCGCGAAGAGCTCGCCGGAGACGGCGACGGGTGCCTGCTCCGAGGGAGTCGCGGACTGGGAGCGGGCGCGGGAAGACATGTCACCGATTGTCCCGCACCGGTGGCGAGGCGTCTGCGAGAGGGCCCAATCTCCCACCTGTGGGCGTGATCTCCGCGTACGGTCACCCAGATGAGCGCCTCCCCGCTGGCTCCCTTCCTCCTGCCGGAGGGCTACTCCCGGCCGCCGTTGGCCGCCGTGGTGCGCGAGGCCAGCCTGGTGGGCGAGGCGGGGCGCTACGCGCTGCGCTCGCTGGAGGCGCGTCGTACGCGTCGCACCACGCCCTACACCGGTCGCGGCCCGGTGCGGGCCGCGGACCCGGTCATCCTGGTCCCGGGGTTCTTCGCGGGCGACGCGTCGTTGTCCTTCATGGCGCGCGCACTGCGCGCCCAGGGCTTCCGCACCTACCGCTCGATGATCCACGCCAACGTCGGCTGCACCCTGGACGCCGCCGCGCAGCTGGAGGCGCGCCTGGAGTCGATCGCGATCCGGCGGGGCACTCGCGTGCAGGTCGTGGGGCACAGCCTGGGCGGCATGCTCGCCCGGGGTGTCGCCGTACGCCGGCCCGACCTGGTGGCGGGCATCATCACGATGGGCAGCCCCATGCTGGCGCCCGCCGCGCACCACGCCGCGCTCACGGCCGGGGTCGACGCGCTCGTGCGACTCAGCCGCGCCGGCGTACCGGGCCTGATGTCGGAGCAGTGCGTCGGGGGCAGCTGTGCCCGGACGAGCTTCGACGAGAGCCGGACGCCCATGCCGCCCGACGTCGGCTTCACCGCGATCTACTCCCAGCGCGACGGCATCGTCGACTGGCGGGCCTGCGTCGACCCGGACGCGCACCCGATCGAGGTGTCGGCGTCCCACGTCGGGATGGCCGTGGACCCGCGGGTCATCGACCACGTCGTGGGGTCGCTGCACCGGCAGGCGCAGGGAGCCTCAGTCGAAGTCGATCGCGGAATAACTGCGTAGCTTCTGCAGGCGGTGCTCGCTCGTGATCGAGCGGATCGTGCCGCTGCGCGAGCGCATGACCAGCGAGTGGGTGGTCGCGCCGCCCGAGCGGTAGCGCACGCCCCGCATCAGGTCGCCGTCGGTGATGCCCGTGGCGACGAAGAAGCAGTCGTCCCCGGTGACCAGGTCGTCGGTCATCAGGACGAAGTCCTTGTCGAGGTTGTGCCCGGCGTCGAGGGCGCGCTGGCGCTCGTCGTCGTCCTGGGGCCACAGCTGGCCCTGGATCACGCCGCCCATGCACTTCATGGCGCACGCGGTGATGATCGCCTCGGGGGTGCCGCCGATGCCGAGCAGCAGGTCGACGCCGCTGTCGGGGCGGGCGGCGGAGATCGCACCGGCGACATCGCCGTCGACGATGAACTTGATGCGGGCACCGGTCGCCCGGATCTCCTCGGCCAGGGCCTCGTGGCGGGGCCGGTCGAGGAGCATGACCGTGACGTCCTCGGGCTTGCTGCCCTTGGCCTTCGCGACCTGGTGGATGTTTTCCGCGACGGGGAAGCGGATGTCGACGACGTCGGCGGCCTCGGGACCCGTGGCGAGCTTGTCCATGTAGAACACGGCGGAGGGGTCGTACATCGACCCGCGCGGTGAGACCGCGAGCACGGCGACCGCGTTGGCCATCCCCTTCGCGGTCAGGGTGGTGCCGTCGATCGGGTCGACCGCCACGTCGCACTCGGGGCCGGTGCCGTCGCCGACCTGCTCGCCGTTGTAGAGCATGGGGGCGTTGTCCTTCTCGCCCTCCCCGATGACGACGGTGCCGTTCATCCCGATCGTCGAGATCATCACGCGCATCGCGTTGACGGCCACGCCGTCGGCGCCGTTCTTGTCGCCCTTGCCGACCCACCGGCCGGCTGCCATGGCGGCCGCCTCGGTCACGCGGACCAGCTCGAGCGCGAGGTTGCGGTCAGGAGTCTGGGGCGCGACGTCGAGCAAAGGGTCCATGGCGGGCATCGTATCGGTGATCGGCGCAGGGTCGCCACGGAGCGGGCGTGTGTCACCTGGGAGACTGGTCCCGTGAGCGAGAGTGGGCAGCCAGGGCGCTACAACAGGTCGGTCGACGGCCTGGTGGCCGCCCTGGTCATCACGGTCGTCGCCGTGCTCGTGTGGGTGGTGTTCCGTGCGCTGACGAGCCAGGACGAGACGATCGAGCCCGAGGCCATCGACTACCTCGAGACCGTCGAGCTGGCCCAGGACTCCGGCGTCGAGATCGCCTACCCGCCGACCCTGCCCGAGGGGTGGAAGGCGACCAACGTCAACGTCGTGCCCGGCGCGCGCCCGGCCTTCGGGCTCTCGATCCTCACCGACTCCGGCACCTTCGTGGGTGTGCGTCAGGAGGACGACTCGCTCGACGACCTCCTCGCGACCTACGTCGACCCCGACGAGAAGAACATCGTCGAGGAGGAGGCGCTCGAGGTCGACAGCCCGATCGCCACGACCTGGGACGGCTACGGCGACGAGGGCGGCGACCTGGCCTACACCACCGAGCTCGGGGAGGACCGGCTCCTGGTCTACGGCTCCGCGAGCAGGGCCGACCTGATCCTGCTCATCGAGACCCTCACGACGGCCCCCCTGACCCCCTAGACCTCGCGCTCGGCGCCGACGACGGCGTCGAGCCGCTCGCGGGCACCGTCGAGCCAGGTCTGGCAGACCGTGGCGAGCCGCTCGCCGCGCTCCCACAGCGCCAGCGACTCCTCCAGCGTGGTGCCGCCGGTCTCCAGTCGTCGTACGACGTCGAGCAGCTCGTCGCGCGCGGCCTCGTAGGAGGGGGTCTCGTCGGTCTCGCTCATGCTGGCTCGTCTTCCTCGGTGGTGGTCGCGGGGTCGGGGGTGCTGGTGGTCACGGTGGCGCCGATGCGGCCGTCGGCGACGCGGATGCTCAGCTCCTGCGCTGTGGCGAGCGAGCCGATCGAGGTCACGACGTGGCCGCCGGCGTCCTGGACCACGGCGTAGCCGCGCTGCGAGGGTCGCCAGGGGGGACAGCGCCCGGGCGCGGGCGCGCTGGTGCCCGATGTCGTCGGCAGCCCGGTCGAGGGCGTGGCGCAGCGTGCGACGGGCCCGCTCGCGCAGGGCGGCGAGCTCGTCGTCGCGCGCGTCGAGGAGCGAGCGCGGGTCGGCCATCGCCGGCCGCGAGCGGAGCTGGTCGAGGCGGGACTGCTCCTGGTGGATCCGCGCGCCGAGGGCCTGGCGCATGCGGAGCCGGGCCTGCCCGATCCCGGCGAGCTCCTGGTGGACGTCGGGTACGACGAGCTTGGCGGCGTCGGTGGGCGTCGAGGCGCGCACGTCGGCGACGAGGTCGAGGATCGGGCTGTCGGGCTCGTGGCCGATCGCGGACACCACGGGGGTGCGCGCCTTGGCCACCGCCCTGATCAGCCCCTCGTCGGAGAAGGGCAGCAGGTCCTCGACGGCCCCGCCGCCGCGCGCGATCACGATGACGTCGACGCTCGGGTCGCGGTCGAGCCGGTCGAGCGCCTCCATCACCTCGGCAGCCGACCGGGTGCCCTGCATGGTGGCGTGACGGACCTCGAACACCACGGCCGGCCACCGCCGTCGCGCGTTCTCCAGGACGTCCCGCTCGGCGGCCGAGTCGGCCGCCGTGATCAGCCCGACCTTGCCGGGCAGGAACGGCAGCCGACGCTTGCGCGCCTGGTCGAAGAGCCCCTCGGCGGCCAGCAGCTGGCGTCGCTGCTCGAGCCGGGCGAGGAGCTCACCCAGCCCGACCATCCGGATGTCGCGCGCGTAGAGCGACATCGTCCCGCGCGTGGCGTAGTAGGACGGCTTGGCGTGGATGATGATGCTCGCGCCCTCGACCAGCGGCGGGTTGAGCCCGTCGAACATGGTGCGCGAGCACGTCACCGGCACGGAGATGTCGGCCACCGAGTCGCGCAGCGTCAGGAACACCGTGCCGACCCCCGGCCGTCGGCTCACCTGCGCCACCTGGCCCTCGACCCACACGGCGCCCAGCCGGTCGACCCAGCCCGAGATCGCGTTGGCGATCTGCCGCACCGGCGCCGGCGACTGGGGGGAGGTGTCCAGGGCCATGCGGTGACCTTAGGACACCGTAGACTCGGACTCATGAGCACCGACCTCGGCACCCCGCGCCTGCTGCCCACCGACGAGGCGGAGCGAGCGGTCCTGCTGGCTGCGCCGCGTGGCTACTGCGCGGGGGTGGACCGTGCTGTGGTCACGGTCGAGAAGGCGCTCGAGCTCTACGGCTCCCCGGTCTACGTGCGCAAGCAGATCGTGCACAACAAGCACGTGGTGGCCGACCTGGAGTCGCGGGGCGCGATCTTCGTGGAGGAGGTCGAGGAGGTGCCGGCCGGCGCGACCGTCGTCTTCTCCGCCCACGGCGTCAGCCCCGAGGTGCACCGTCAGGCGGCCGAGCGCGAGCTCAAGACGATCGACGCCACCTGCCCGCTGGTGACCAAGGTCCACCACGAGGCCACCCGGTTCGCCGCCGACGACTACGACATCCTGCTCATCGGCCACGAGGGTCACGAGGAGGTCGAGGGCACCGCGGGTGAGGCACCCGACCACATCCAGCTCGTCCAGGGGCCCGAGGACGTCGCCGGCATCGTCGTGCGCGACCCGGCACGGGTCGCCTGGCTCAGCCAGACCACGCTGTCGGTCGACGAGACCCTGCAGACGGTCGCCGCCATCCGTGAGCGCTTCCCGCTGCTGCTCGACCCGCCCAGCGACGACATCTGCTACGCGACGCAGAACCGGCAGCTGGCCGTCAAGGAGATCGCCCAGGACGCCGACCTCCTGATCGTGGTCGGCTCGGGCAACTCCTCCAACTCCGTGCGCCTGGTCGAGGTCGCGCTCGAGGCGGGCGCCAAGGCGTCCTACCGCGTCGACGACGCCTCGGAGATCGACGAGGCCTGGCTGGAGGGCGTCCGCAACGTCAGCGTGACCTCGGGCGCGAGCGTGCCCGAGAGCCTGGTCGACGGGGTGCTCGCCTACCTCTCCGAGCGCGGCTACCCCGACGCCAAGGCGGTCCACAGCGCGGAGGAGTCGTTGATCTTCTCGCTGCCCAAGGAGCTGCGCCGCGACCTCAAGGCCGCCGGCCGCAGCTGACCTGGACCTACGACGACGCAGACAGGAGGTGTGCCATGGCCCGGTTCGTGGACATCCACCCGGACAACCCGCAGCCACGCCTGCTCGAGATGGTGGCCGAGGAGCTGCGCGGTGACGCGCTGATCGCCTACCCGACCGACTCCGGCTACGCGCTGGGATGCATGATCGGCAACCGCGACGGCCGCGACCGGATCCTGCGCATCCGCGGCCTGGACGACCGGCACCACTTCACCCTGGTGTGCAAGGACTTCTCCCAGCTCGGGCAGATGGTGCACGTCGAGAACTCCGCCTTCCGCGCGATCCGCGCCGCGACGCCGGGTCCCTACACGTTCATCCTCCCGGCGATGCCCGAGGTGCCGCGCCGGTTGATGCACCCCAAGAAGAAGACCGTGGGTGTGCGCATCCCGGACCACGCCTTCGTGCAGGCACTGCTCGAGGTGCTGGGCGAGCCGCTGCTCACGAGCTCGCTGATCCTGCCCGGGGAGACCGAGCCCCGCACCTTGGGCTGGGAGATCAAGGAGGAGCTCGACCACGAGGTCGACCTCGTCATCGAGGCCGGGGAGACGCCGGCCGAGCCGACGACCGTCGTCGACTGGTCCTCGGGCGCCCCCGAGGTCATCCGCCGCGGCGCGGGAGACCCCGACCGTTTCGAGTGAGGCCGCTCAGCGGCGCGCGACCCGCTGGCGCACGAAGAGCGTCGCCAGGCAGAGCACGTAACCGACGACGAGCGCCAGGCTGTGCTCGGACAGCCCGGTGATGACCGACTGGACGGCGCCATCGTCGGGATCGCCGATGACCGAGGGGCGGCTGATGCCGACCAGGACGAACGTGCCGACCATCAGCAGCGGCGGCAGCACGCCGACGGTGAAGAAGTCGGAGGGGCGCACGCTCAGCGCGAGGGCCACGCAGAGCGCGACGAAGCAGAGGTCGAAGAAGAGGCCGATGTGAGCGCCGAGCAGCAGGTCGACCACCACCACCGTGAGGGCAGCGGCGACCCCGAGCGCGACGACCTGGGGGCCAGGCTCGCGCCCCTCCTCCCAGAGGGTCCGGGCGTGCGTCATGATGCCTCGATCACAGGGCCACCGTATGGTCCTCGTCGGACCCACCCGGGGCGACGCGCCGGGAGACGGCCCGCAGCTCGACGGCCCGCGGGGTGGTCAGCTCGTCGTCGGTGACCGAGAGGTCGTTGAAGCGTCGCGCCGCGACCAGCACCCGCGACTCCAGCGAGCCGACCGCCTGGTTGTAGTGGCCGACGGCCGCGTTGAGCGAGCGGCCGAGCTGGTCGACGTGCGTGCCGAGCGTGCCCAGCCGGGCGTGCAGCTCGCGCCCGAGGCGGTGGATCTCGCGCGCCTGGTCGGCCAGCGCCTCGTGGCTCCAGCCGTGGGCGACGGTGCGCAGCAGCGCGATCAGCGTCGTGGGGGTCGCCAGCACGACCTGCCGGGTCGCGGCGTAGTCGATCAGGTCGCCGTCGGCCTCCAGGGCGGCGGCGAGGAACGACTCGGCCGGCATGAAGAGCACCACGAACTCCGGGCTCTCCTCGAGCGAGCGCCAGTAGGCCTTGCCCGCGAGCCCGTCGACGTGGGCACGGACCTGCCGGGCGTGCCGCGCGAGGTGGCCGCTGCGCACGTCGTCGTCGTCGCAGGAGGTCGCGTCGAGGTAGGCGTCCAGCGGGACCTTGGCGTCCACCACGAGCTGACGGTCGCCGACCAGCCGGACCACCAGGTCGGGGCGTCGGGCACCGTCGTCGAGCCGCACCTGCTCGGAGAAGTCACACCGGTCGACCAGTCCCGCGAGCTCCACCGCGCGGCGCAGGTGGAGCTCACCCCACCGGCCGCGCACCTGGGGCTTGCGCAGCGCGGTGGACAGCGACTGCGTCTCACGGCGCAGCGAGTCGTTGGCGTGGCGCATGTCGAGCACCTGCTCGTGCAGCTGGCTCTGCCAGGCCACCCGGTTGTGCTCCAGGTCGCGCATCTGGTCCTGGAGCCGGTCGAGCCCCTCCTTGACCACCGCCTGGTCCGCGGCCCGCTGGTCGAGCGCACCGCCGACGCGCTCGTCGTACGACGGGTGGTCGCGGCCGCGGAGCAGCCCGGCGAGGTAGCCCACGAGGGCTCCGACGGCGAGGCAGAGCAGCAGTGCGGCGAGCGTGGCGACGGTCATGGGTCCAGCATGGACGCCACCACCGACAGTGCTCGGCACGTCGGTGGGGAGCGGGTCGCGGCTAGTGCGACTGGCGGTTGCTTTCCGGGTGCTCGCGCTCCTCCTCGACCCGCTGCGGCACCCGCAGCAGGCGCAGTCCGGTCACGAGCCCGATGCCGCCCACCAGGTTGCCGAGCAGCGCCCAGCCGAGGGCGGCGACCGCGGCACCGATGCCGAAGTCGGCGCCGGCGAAGAGCGCGCCCATCACGAACAGCGAGTCGAGCACGCAGTGGAAGAGCTCGCCGCCGGCCAGCAGCGCGCCGAACAGGATGGCCGGCACCAGCTGGATCCCGAGGTTGTCGGTCGCGTGCTGCATCCGGGTCATCAAGGTGATCACGGCGCCGGCGAGGACGGCCAGGGCGAAGCTGCTGGCGTTGATGCCGAGCTCGGCGTAGTGGGTGCCGACCTCGACCGCCGTCGTGTCGAGGTCGGGTCGCGCGACGAGGAGGATCCACATGATCAGCGCACCGCCCACGAGGTTCGCGACCAGCGTCACGACCCACAGCCGGGCGAGTCCCACGAGCGTCCCGCTGCGCGCGACGACAGCGGTCACCGGCACCAGGAAGTTCTCCGTGAACAGCTCGCTGCGCGCGAGGAGCAGCGCCACGAAACCGATGGAGAACGCGAGTCCGGCCAGCAGGGTGTCGCCGGTGTGCTCCTTGACGACCAGGTAGGCCAGCACCCCGAAGCCGACGTCGATGCCGCCGAGCAGCCCGGTGGAGACCAGCGCCAGCAGCGGGCGCTCCAGGCGCTCCTGGCCCTCCTCGACCAGTCGGTCGAAGGCCTCCTCGAGCTCGGGCTCGGGTCGGTCCGGATTCGTTCCCATGGCGGCACTGTAGGGCGAAAGCCCGCCTCAGAGGTCGAGGAAGTCGGCGAGCCACTGCTTGACCTCGACCAGGCAGGCCTCGTCCACCTGGCCGACGGGAGCCTCGAGACGCTCACGACTGACGGTCCTCGGCTGCTCGGTGATGACGAAGCATCCCTCCATCTCCGCCACGCCGGTGAGCGGCACGTGGTTGGGCCAGCCTCGGGCGGTCCTGGAGACGGGGAGGACGACGAGCAGCGTGGTGACGATGTCGATGTAGCCGGCGGAGGACACGACGACCACGGGGCGTCGTCCCGTCTGCTCACGGCCGACTGCCGGGTCGAGCCACGCCCAGACGACCGAACCCTGCCGGAGCTCGCTCACGCACCCAGGTCGGCGTCGAGCCAGGCAGCATCCTCAGCGGTCAGCCCCGAGGGGCCGGCGGCGATGGCAGCGCGGAGGTCCTCGAACCTCAGACCGCGGTCAGCAGCGGTGGCGAGCCGTGCCAGGTGCTCGCCGAGGCTCAGGTGGGCCGAGCGGGCCTGAGCCTTGAGGCGGTCCCGGGTCTCGGTGGACACCTTGATGGTCGTCATGGTCATACCAGAAGTATACGTCTGACGGTGGTCGTCGCGGCGTGCGCGAGCCACTCAGTCAGCGAGGTCGACGACGACCGGCGCGTGGTCGGAGGCACCCTTGCCGGCGCGCTCGTCGCGGTCGACGAACGCCCCGGTGACCCGCGAGGCGAGGTCCGGCGAGGCGAGCACGAAGTCGATGCGCATGCCCCGGTTGCGCTCGAAGCGCTGGCGGTAGTAGTCCCAGTAGGTGTAGCCGTCCGGGCCGGCGAGGTGGGGCCGCACCACGTCGACGTAGCCGTCGTCGAGGAAGGCCTGGAAGGCTCCGCGCTCGAGCGGCGTCACGTGCGTGGAGGTCGTGAACTGCGCGATGTCGAAGACGTCCTCGTCCTGGGGCGCGATGTTCCAGTCGCCGACCAGCGCGGTCGGCCCGTCGGGCCAGCCCTGGGCGGCAGCCCGCAGCCGGGCGAGCCAGTCGAGCTTGTAGGCGTAGTGGGGGTCGTCGACCTTGCGCCCGTTGGGCACGTAGAGCGACCACACCCGCACGCCGCCGCAGGTCGCGCCGATCGCGCGCGCCTCGGCGGTCAGCGGGTCGCCGAAGCCGGGCATCTCCTCGAAGCCGACCTGCACGTCGTGGAGCCCGACGCGGCTGATGATGGCGACGCCGTTCCACTGGTTGTAGCCGGCGGAGGCGACCTCGTAGCCCAACGACTGCAGCCCCATCAGCGGCAGCTGGTCCTCGCGCGCCTTGGTCTCCTGCAGCGCCAGCACGTCGATGTCGTGGCGCTCGAGGAAGGCCTCGACGCGGTCGATGCGTGAGCGCAGGGAGTTGACGTTCCAGGTGGCCAGGCGCATCCGCTCAGCCTAGGAGCGAGCGCAGCCCGTCCAGCAGCCGGTCCACCTCGGCCGGGGTCGAGTAGGCGGCCAGCCCGACGCGCACCCCGCCCTCGTCACCAAGACCTGCGTGCCGCGACGCCTCGAGGGCGTAGAAGTGGCTGGCCGGTGCGTTGACCGACAGCGCGCCGAGGTGCTCGTGGACCGCGCGGGGGGTGTGGCCGGCGACGGTGAACAGGACCGTCGGCGTACGACGGGCGGGTCGGCCGTGGACGGTCACCGCCCCGATCCCGGCCAGCCCGTCGAGCAGCCGGTCGAGCAGCAGGTCCTCGTGCTGCTCGAGGGCGCTCATCGAGGCGAGGACCCGCTCGCGCCGTGAGCCGGTGCCCGGCACCAGGTCGGCGATGAAGTCGACCGCGGCGGTGACGCCGGCGAGCAGCTCGTAGGGGAGGGTGCCCAGCTCGAAGCGCTCCGGCACGGCGTCGCTGGAGGGCAGCAGCTTGTCGGGGCGCAGGCTCTCGAGAAGCGCGGGGGAGGCGACCAGCGCGCCGAGGTGCGGGCCGAAGAACTTGTAGGGCGAGCAGACGAGCACGTCGGCCCCGAGCGCGGCGAGGTCGACGGGGGCGTGCGGGGTCAGGTGGACCGCGTCGACGAAGACCAGGGCCCCGACGGCGTGCGCGGCCGCGGCCACCGCGGCGACGTCGGGGCGGGTGCCGAAGAGGTTCGAGGCGCCGGTCACCGCCACGACGCGGGTGCGGTCACCGAGCAGCGGGCCGATGTCGTCGAGCTCGGTCGTGACGGGGTCGAAGCCCAGCCAGCGCACGGTCGCGCCGGCCCGCTCGGCGGCGATCACCCACGGGCGGATGTCGGCGTCGTGGTCGAGGCGGGTCACCACGACCTCGTCGCCCGGGCCCCAGTCCTGCGCGAGCGTGCGGGCCAGGTCCATCGTCAGCTGGGTCATCGAGCGACCGAGGACGACGCCACCGGGCTCGCCGCCGACGAGGTCGGCGATCGCGCGGCGCGCCGCCAGCGTCACCTCGTCCGTGCGTCGTTCGGTCGCGGTCAGCGTGCCGCGCTGGCACAGGCCCGACGTCATCGCGTCCGCGACCGCCTGCGCGACGGCGCGCGGCACCTGTGAGCCGCCCGGTCCGTCGAAGTGCGCCACGCCCTGCTCGAGCGCGGGGAAGTGGGCGCGGATCGCGTCGATGTCGAGGAGCGGCGAGACCATCAGACGAAGGCGCTCTCGCCGGTGATGGCGCGTCCCACGATCAGGGTGTTCATCTCGCGGGTGCCCTCGTAGGAGTAGATGGCCTCCGCGTCGGCGACGAAGCGCCCGACGTGGTGCTCGAGCAGGATGCCGTTGCCGCCGAGGACCTCGCGTGCCCAGCCGACCGACTCGCGCATCCGCACGGTGCTGTGCACCTTGCAGAGCGAGGCGTGCTCGTCGCGCAGCAGGCCGCCGTCCTGGAGCTGGGAGGCGCGCACGTTCATCGCCGTGGACGCGGTGACCCCGGTCAGCATCTTGACCAGCAGGTCCTGGACCAGCTGGAAGGACGCGATCGGGCGGCCGAACTGCTCGCGTGACTTGGTGTAGCGCAGCGCGTGCTCGTAGGCGCCGCGGGCGCAGCCGGTGGCCTGCCAGGCGACGCCCATGCGGGTCACCCGCAGCACGTCGGCGGTGCTGGCGAAGCTGGTGGCGCCCTGCAGCCGGTTGTCCTCGGGCACGTGGACGTCGCGCAGGTGGATCTCGGAGTTCTGCACGACGCGCAGGGCGATCTTGTCCTGCTGCACGTCGAAGCTCATGCCGGGCGTGTCCTTCTCGACGACGAAGCCCTTGACCTCGCCGTCGTCCTCGTCGCGCGCCCAGATGATGACCAGGTCGGCGAAGGAGGCGTTGCCGATCCACTTCTTCTCGCCGTTGAGGACCCAGCCGTCGCCGTCGCGCCGGGCGGTGGTCGCGAGGCCCTGGGAGATCGCGGAGCCCACGTCGGGCTCGGTCAGCCCGAAGGCCCCGATCAGCTCCATCCGGGCCATCGCCGGCAGCCAGCGCTCCCGTCTGCTCGTCGGACCCGCAGAGGTGGATCGAGCCCATGGCGAGCCCGCCGTGCACGCCCATGAAGGTGCCGATCGACGGGTCGACCCGGCTGAGCTCCATCGCGACCATGCCGTCGACCAGGGCACCGCGCGCGGGGCAACCGGGGCCGTCGTAGGCGAGGCCGGCGATGCCGAGCTCGGCGATGCCGGCGACGAGCTGGTGGGGGAACTCGCCGCGCGTCCAGTGCTCGTTGATGACCGGCTCGACCTCGCGGGTCATGAAGGCCCGCACCCGGCTCAGCAGCTCGCGGTCCTGCTCCTCGAGCAGCAGCTCGAAGCCGAGGAAGTCGGAGAACGGGGAGTCCTCGAGCTCGCGGTCGGTGAGGTCGGTCATGCGTGGTCCTCCTCGTTCAGGAACTGCTCCACCACGGGAGCGAGCTCGTCGGCCTCGGTGACGATGCCCAGGTGGCCGCCGTCGTAGAGGTGCAGGCGGGCGTGCGGGATCAGGCGGGCCTGCATCCGGGGGTTGGCAGCCGGGATGATCGGGTCGTCGGTGCCGCCCATCACCAGCGTGGGCTGCCGGATCAGGCCCAGGAACGGCAGGCTGGACCAGCCGGTCATCGCGGCCAGCTGGTAGTAGTAGCCGCGCTTGGGACCCGACCGCGTGACGGCGTGCAGGAGCTTGGCGCCCTTCTCGGGGTCGGTGCGCATCGAGCCGCCGTAGATGTCGGCGGCGATCCGCCGGGCGTAGGCCGGGTCGCGGTGGCGTCGCGGTGTCGACATCTTCGCCAGCACCGAGGGGTGGGCCGGGACCATCAGGAAGCCGGTGCCGGTCGCGACCAGCACCACCCGGCGTACGCGGCGACGGGACTGGACCGCGAGCTGTTGGGCCAGGCCGCCGCCCCACGAGAGCCCGAGCACGTCGAACTCGCGGTGCCCCAGCCTGGACATGAGAGCCGCGACCCAGGAGGCCAGCCCGGCGATCGGGTAGGGCAAGGGGGGCAGGGCGCTGCCGCCCACCCCGGGTACGTCGAAGCGCACGATGCCGCGCTCGGGGTCGAGGGCGTCGACGAGGGGCTGCAGGACCTCGAGCGAGACCCCGATCCCGTTGCAGAGCAGCAGCGGCGGCTCGTTGACGAAGCGACCCACGCCGGGGCGCACGGACACCCGCGCCGCGATCCCGCGCACGGCCACCGTGCGGACGGTGTCGGCGGCGGGTGCGGCAGGGGCGACGGGGGGCTCAGCGGTCATGGACATAGGTGCCGGGAGCCTCGCACAGCGGCTCGTAGCGGGCGGAGCCCACGCGCCGGGGCTTGTTGCGCTCCGGGCCGGAGCGGGCGGCGAGCCACGCGGAGTAGTCCTCCCACCAGCTGCCCTTGACCTTCCTCGCCCCGTCGAGCCACTCGGCGGCGCTCGAGGGGTTGGAGTCGGAGGTCTGGAAGCTGGCCTTCTCGTTGCCCGGCGGGTTGACCATCGCGGCGATGTGGCCGCTCGTGGACAGCACGAAGCGGGAGTCGCCACCGAAGAGCTGGGTGGTGCGGTAGCAGGACTCCCACTTGCACAGGTGGTCCGCGATCCCGGCCACGACGTAGGAGTCGACGTCGATGTCACCCAGGTCGACGGGGGTGCCGAGGATCGTGGCGCCCCCGGCCTCGGTGAGCGCGTTGCGCAGCGCGAGGTCCATGAAGTCGCGGTGCATCGAGGCGGTCATCCGCACGGGGTCGGCGTTCCAGTAGAGGATGTCGAACGCCTTGGGTGCGTGGCCCATCAGGTAGTTGTTGATCCAGTAGTTCCAGATCAGGTCGTTGGGTCGCAGCCACGCGAAGATCTCCGCGAGGGCCCGGCCGTCGAGGTAGCCCTTCTCCCGCGACGCCCGGGTGGACGCGGCCGCCCCCTTGTGCGACAGCAGGGCGCTCGGCAGGCCGGCGTCGTGCTGGTCGAGGACCGTCACGGCCAGGCTGAACGCCGCGACCCGGCCGAGATCGCCCGTCGCGGCGAGGTGGGCCATCACCATCGAGGCGATCATGCCGCCCGAGCAGATGCCGAGCAGCGCGACCTGGTCCTGGCGCGCGATGTCCTGCGCCGCCGTCATGGCCTCGAGGATCGACTGGCCGTAGGTGTCGAGGCCCCAGTCGGCGTGCCGGGCGTCGGGGTTGCGCCACGAGATGCAGTAGACCTGCTGGCCCGCCTGGACCAGGTGCTCGACCAGGCTGCGCTGCTCGGCCAGGTCGATGACGTAGTACTTGTTGATGGTCGGCGGCACGATCAGCAGCGGGACCGAGCGGACCTTGGGGGTCTGCGGGGTGTACTGCAGGAGCTCGAAGACATCCGTGCGCAGCACGACCTTGCCGGGGGTCACCGCGAGGTCCGCACCGACCTCGAACGCGTCCGGCTCCACCATCGAGGGCACCCGGGGCGCGGTCGCGAAGTCGCGGACGAAGCGTCGACCTCCCGCGACGAGGTTGCCGCCGCCGGTGTCGATGATCCGCTTGAGGACCTTGGGGTTGAGGACGGGGTTGTTGCTGGGGGAGGACGCCTCCACCAGGTTGTCGACGATGAAGCCCATGCGCTGCTGGTCGCCGCTGGCCAGTCTGGCGTCGGTGACCAGGCCCCGCACCGCCTCACCGGCGACGAGATAGCTCTGCAGCGTGCGCTTGAGGAAGGGGTTCTTGGCCCACGCCTCGTCGCTGAAGCGACGGTCCTTGGGGTGGGGCGCGACCCCCGAGCGACCCACCTGCACCCGGGCCAGGTCGGCGCCGAGGCTCGCGGTGCGCCCGAGCACCGAGCGCGGGTGACGAGCCAGTCCGGCGGCGAACTTCACGCCGGAGACGCCGGGCAGGAAGCGGCGCACGGGTCCGCGGCTGGCATCGGCCAGCAGCAGGTCCAGCGGCGTGCCGAGCTCGCTCGCCTCGGGGGTGTCGGCCGCCCCGGCCGCCTCGATCCGGCTGCCGGCCTCACGGGCCAGACGGGTGCTGCTGTCGGTCATGGGTGCCTCCGAGCGGCGTCGACCCACCCGCGACGGCCGCCGCGGGCGATCCCCCGAGTGTGACGGGCGCCACCAACCGTGTCATCTCCTGAGGCGCGGGGGCGGACCGGCGTACGACGGACGCAGGCCGGTCGGCACACTGGTCGACGTGAGCGACACACCCACCCTGGACCACTTCCCGGCGCACGCGCGGGACAAGCTGCGCTACGGCGACACCGACCGGCAGGGGCACATCAACAACGCCGTCTTCTCCTCGCTGCTGGAGACCGGTCGCGTCGAGGTGCTGCACTCCCAGGCCGGACCGCTCGCCGACGCCGGTGCCTCCTTCGTGATCGCGCGGCTGACCGTGCAGTTCGTCGGTGAGCTCCAGTGGCCGGGCACGGTCGACATCGGCACACGGGTGGCCCGTGTCGGTCGCTCCTCGGTGACGATGGAGCAGGCGATCTTCCAGGACGGGCGCTGCTGCGCCACCGGGGAGAGCGTGATCGTGCAGGTCGACGACGCCACCCGTGCCTCCACGGCGCTGTCGGTGGCCGCCGTGATGCGGCTCAAGGCGCTCAGCACCGCTGGTTGATTCGTCGGGGAGCAGCGGGGCTCCGTAGACTCCCCGCCCGTGGCACTCACCATCGGTATCGTCGGGCTCCCCAACGCGGGCAAGTCCACCCTCTTCAACGCCCTGACCAAGAACGACGTCCTCGCGGCGAACTACCCGTTCGCGACGATCGAGCCGAACGTCGGGGTGGTCGGCGTGCCCGACGACCGGCTGCCGCAGCTCGCGGAGGTCTTCGGCTCGGCCAAGCTGCTGCCGGCGACGGTGGAGTTCGTCGACATCGCCGGCATCGTCAAGGGTGCCTCCGAGGGTGAGGGGCTGGGCAACAAGTTCCTCTCCCACATCCGGGAGTCGTCGGCGATCTGCCAGGTGACCCGCGTCTTCCGCGACGAGGACGTCACGCACGTCGACGGCGAGGTCAACCCCGCCAGCGACATCTCCACGATCCAGACCGAGCTGATCCTGGCCGACCTGCAGACGGTCGAGAAGGCCATCCCGCGCCTGGAGAAGGAGGCCCGCGGCAACAAGGCGGTCACCGCCAACCTCGACGCCGCGCGCGAGGCGCTGGGCTTCCTCGAGGCCGGCACCCCCATCATCGCGACCAAGCTCGACCGCTCCCTGATCCGCGAGCTGTCGCTGCTGACGGCCAAGCCCTTCATCTACGTCTTCAACTGCGACGCCGACGAGCTCGCCGACGAGGCCCTGAAGGCGAAGATGCGCGAGATCATCGCTCCCGCCGAGGCGATCTTCCTCGACGCGAAGTTCGAGTCCGAGCTCGTCGAGCTCGACGACGACGAGGAGGCGCGCGCGATGCTCGCCGAGATGGGCGTCGAGGAGCCCGGTCTCGACATGCTGGCCCGGGTCGGCTTCGACACCCTCGGCCTGCAGACCTACCTCACCGCCGGCCCCAAGGAGACCCGCGCCTGGACCATCCCCCAGGGCGCCACGGCCCCCGAGGCGGCCGGTGTCATCCACACCGACTTCCAGCGCGGCTTCATCAAGGCCGAGATCGTCTCCTTCGACGACCTGATGGCCGCCGGCTCCATGCAGAAGGCCAAGGAGGCCGGCAAGGTGCGCATGGAGGGCAAGGACTACGTCATGGCCGACGGCGACGTCGTGGAGTTCCGCTTCAACGTGTGAACGACTGGTACCACGTTGGCACCATAGGTTCATGGCGGCAGCCAGTCGGCCCCGAGGAGCTGGGCGAGGGCGGTGAGGCCGGCGGTGTCGCTCCCCACCGTGTCCGAGGCCGCGGCGATGCGCTCCACCATCACCTTGCCCACCTGCTCCTCGACGGTGCCCTCGGCGTAGGCGATGTGCCACGGCGAGACCTGGTGGTCGCGGTGGGTGCGGCCGGTCACCTGTCGTGCCGCGATGCCCGAGAAGCGGGCCTGGTGGAAGACGCCGACCCGGGGTTCGGAGCTCGCCCGGCGGCCCTCGGCAAGGGTCTCGCCGGCGTGCAGGCTGATCGAGGCGACGGTGGTGAAGACACAGACCTTCGCCTGCCCGGTCTGGAAGCGGAGCCGCTCGGCCTCGGGGTCGAACCGGCTGCCACCGTAGATCGTGGCGACCTCGATGCCGGAGTCACGCAGCCGCTCGGCGATGGGGTCGGCGGCGGTCGCGACGAACTCCACCGAGCACGCCACCTGTCGCTCCGCCTGGACCTGCTGGGCGATCCACGCGACCGTCGAGTCGACGCGGATCAGGCCCGCCTTCTGCCGGAAGCGCAGCAGCGCGGCCCGGCCCTTCGCGATGTTGCGGCCGCGTCGGGCGATGTCCATCTCACGACAGAACTCTCCCCACTCGGCCTCGTAGGCGGTGCGCTCGACGGGCGTGAGCGCCACCGGCATGCCGGAGATCGGCACCGGCCCCCACGCGGCTGCGCGGTGCAGCATGGCCGGGGGCCGCTCCTCGTCGAGCCAGCCGCGGACCAGCTTGAGGTCCGCGGCGCGTCGGGCCGGATCGGTGGTCCACGTCGCGCCGTAGCGTCCCTGGTCCACGCCCACGCCGTGGCGCTCGAGCGCGGCGGCGAAGGTGGCCGCGGGCTGTGTGGCGGAGGTCCACTCCCGCATCGGCTCGCCGAGCACCTGCGCGTAGGCCGGGGCCAGGTAGGGCAGCTCGAGCGGTGTGTGTCCGGGCGTCGCGGTGGTCGCGATGACGAAGGGCGCCTTGGCGTGCGGCTGCCCGTGACCCGAGACCCGCGCCCAGAGCTTCCACCGTTTCGTCGTCGTACGTCGCAGCGCGTGGGCCTCGTCGGCGATGATCACGTCCCACGTGTGGTCCGTGACCTTCTCCAGCCTGTCCCAGGTGATCACGACCCACTCGAGACCGCCGTCGCCCAGCGCCGTGATGGTGCGGCACCAGTGGCCGATCGTGATCGCGGCGGGTCGGTCGGCGACGACGAGCACTCGTCTGGCGCCGCGGAGGTCGCCCACCGCCGTCGCCCCGAGGACCGCGGAGATCGTCTTGCCCACGCCGGGCTCGTCGGCCAGCAGGAACTGCCGGCCGCCCGCCGCGGCGCGCGCCGCGATGGCGTCAGCCGCCTCGAACTGGATCCGTCGGGGCTCGAGCGCATCGGTCGGCTCGGGGCTGGACGTCGGCTGGTCGGGGTTGAGGGTGTTCTCCAGGAACCGCCCGAGCGTGTAGGGGCCCGGAGCGTAGGGCGCGAGGTGCGCGGGCAGGTCGCGTCCGACGTGGAGGTGCGTCCTGACGGCCGGGTGCCAGGTGGCACCGTCGACCTGTGTCGGGTAGGGCACGTCGAGCACCCACAGCCGCTCACCCGGCCCGGCGGTGGGCAACGGTCGGGGTGGCTGCCGACGAGCGCCGGATCGTCGAGGTCTGGCCACCTCCCGGACGCTACCGGGGCCTCAGCCGACAGCGGGCATGCGCGCCGCGAGCACTGCGAGACCGTCGCCGGCGAGGAGTGGCAGTCCGGCGCGACGGCCGCCGAGCGCGAGGAGCAGGGCGTCGTAGGGCCCGCTGACCTCCGGGCCGGAGCCATGGGTCCAGTCGATGTCCGAGGCGACGAGCCGCAGGTCCTTCGCGCGCTCCCTCGAGCCCCAGGTGATCGGACGCCACAGCCGCACGGTGGCGTCGAGCACGGCGCGACCGCGGGCGGGGTCGTGGGGGGCGCGGCGGTCCAGGCCGACCCGGACGTCCTGCACGTGGGTGGCGTGGTCGGACAGCATGTTGTCGGGAGGGTCCACCCGACCGAGGAAGCCCTTGCGGGGGTGGGCGACCCGCTGCTCGAGCGAGGCGATCAGCTCGCTCGGGGTGTGCTGGTCGGCGTGCTCGACCGACCAGGCGCCGCCGATCTCGGCGACCTTCCCCGGGGTGTGGGCGAGCCCCCTGGCCAACCGCCACGACATCGGCGACAGCACGAGGGACAGGTGCGCTGCGACGTCGCGCACCCGGAACCCGTCGCAGGCGCTGGGCCGGTCCCAGTCGTCCGGCGGGATCTCCCGCAACACCTCGACCAGCTCCTCGAGCTCCGCGCTCACCATCCCCATGACGTCGGTCATGGCGGGAGCCTAGGCCGCGGAGGCGCGTTCGTCACGGGGTGCCGGTCGCGTCAGATCTCGGTGACCGCCCAGACCTGTCGTGCGCCGGGGACGCCCTTGAGCTCGTGGAGGCCGCGGTCCTCGAAGGCGAACGGCGACCCGGCGACGAGGTCGACGACCGTCGTGGACACCAGCACCTCACCACCCTGGGCGAGGCCCGACACCCGCGCGGCGGTGTGGACGTTGATGCCGGCCAGGTCCGGGCCCCGCATCTCCACCTCGCCCGCGTGCAGCCCGGCTCGCATCTCGATCCCGAGGTGCGTGACCGAGCGACGCACCATGGACAGGGCGCAGCGGATGGCGGCGCCGGGGGCGGGGAAGGTGCAGAGCGTGCCGTCGCCGAGGTCCTGCACCAGACGGCCGCCGTGCCGGGCCACCTCGGTCCGGACCATGTCGCCGTGGTCGAGGAGCAGGGCGCGCCACGGACCGTCCCCTCGCCTGACCACCTCGGACGTCGAACCCACCAGGTCGGTGAACAGGACGGCCGCGAACACCCGGTCGACGATCGCCGCGTGGCGCTCGCCGGTCAGGTGCTCACGCACCTCGTCGAGCAGCGCGTCGAGGTCGCCGAGGAAGGGCAGCATGTCGGCACCGGGCAGCTCGACGTAGCGGGCACCGGGGACCGCGTCGGCCAGCGCCCGCGACATGCCGGTGCCGAGGACGCCCTCGCGGCGGGCCACGACGAGGGTGGGGGCCGTGATCGTCGGCAGCACGTCACGCAGGTCGGTGGAGAAGAGCTCGGCGTTGATCGGACCGGCGATCCGCGGGCGGGCGTTGCGGCGTGCCACCCGACCCCACCACCCGCGGAACTCGGGGTCCTCCGCGACGCTCGGAGCCTGCAGGACCAGGTCGGTGTAGGGATCGACGTCGGTCACGGCCGACGGGTCGGAGGCGGTGGCGACCATGCCGTCCAGGGTCGTCTGGTCCACCCCGTGGGGATAGTCGTCGCCACGGAACACCCGGGCGGTGCCGTTGATCAGGATCAACGACGAGACCCGCTCGGGGTGTCGCTCGACGAAGCGGAGCGCCGTCATGGTGCTGGCACCCGAGGCCACGACCGCCACGCGATCGGTGCCTGCCGCATCGAGGACCCGGGCTGCGGCATCGGCCCAGTCGGCGAGGGTCGGCGGAGCGGCTCCACTGTCCGAGGTGCCGATGCCGGGTGGGTCGAAGCGCAGCACCCGGCCGATGCCGGCCAGGCCCACGATCCAGCGCAGGTAACGCGGCTGCTCCGGGGCGTCCTCGACAGCGGCCATGAACCCCTCGCCGATGCTCAGGATGGTCAGGTCACCGGTGCCCCAGGACTGCCAGCCGAGATGGCCGTCCGGTGTGGCGAGGTAGGAGACCGCAGGCACGCGCATGGTTGCGCAATGTAGTCCCCGTCGGGCCCCGTCGTCAGGCGAAACGGGTCCGACGCATGGAGCGGACGCGAGGATTTGAACCTCGACCCCTTCCCTGGAAGGGAAGCGTGCTGCAACTACACCACGTCCGCGAGACCGGCCTCTGTCGAGACTGGCACGCCCCCAGTATGGACCATCGCCAGGACCGGTCGGGCAACGCCCGGCTCAGCCCTTCAGGTCGAGTCCGAGCTGCACGACCGCCTCGGCGATGGAGCGGATGGTGACACCTCGCGCTCGAGCGTGCGCACGCATGCGCTCGAACGCGACGTCGGGCGCGAGACCGTGCCGTGCCGCGATCATCCCCTTCGCCTGCTCGAGGACCACCCTGCTGTCCAGGGCCCGCTGCAGCTGCTCGGCCAGCAGGACCTGCTGGTGGTGGGTGGAGGCGTTGATCAGGTAGGAGGTGGCCATGTCGGCGAGCACCACGGCCGCGGCCGTGTCGTCGACGTCCCAGGCGCGGACGTGCTCGTCGTACAGGTTGAGGGCTCCGACCCGCCGCTCGCCGAGCCGCATCGGGATCGACGCCACCGACCGGATCCCGAGTGACGCGGCGGCTGCGCAGTAGACCGGCCACCGGTCGGCCTCGGTCGTGAGGTCGCTGACGGCGACGACCTCGCCGGAGCGGAACGCGGTGACGCAGGGCCCGGCCTGTGTCTCGTCCTGGATCCGCTCCAGCTCGACCACCCTGTTGTCGACCCCGGCGTCGAAGACCAGCTTGTCGCCCTCGGCCAGGCTCACGCCGCTGCCGATGATCCCGAGCACGTCGGTGACCCGGGTGGCCAGCTCACCCAGGGCGGCGTGCGCGTCGTAGGGGGTGAGGAGCGCCCTGGTGAACTCCGAGAGGGTGCGCAGGTAGAGCTGGTGGTCGTGCACGGCTCCTCGGCTCCTGGGAGGGCCCGGGACCTGCGGCGCTCGCCGCCGGGCTGCAACGTGGTGCCTGGTCACCGTGCCACGAGGATGCCGAGGTCGTCGAGGGGGCGGTCAGGGACGGCCCGCGCTGTCGTGGCCGGCCCGCAGCTGCTCGACGAGGATGTCGCCGTGCCCGGCGTGCCGGGCGAGCTCGCCGACGAGCTGCACGTGCACGAACCTCAGGCTCACCGGCCCGTGGTGCCACTCGTACGCCGCGTCCAACGCGTGCTCCGCCGCGATCTCCCGCGAGCGCGCGCACGCCTCGAGGTAGGTGGCGCGCACCGACTCCACGGTGTCGGCGTCCTCGAGGACGAAGCTCTCGTCGATCGTGTCCGGCAGCCCGACCTCCGCGCGTGGCACGCCCGCGACGCGCGAGTGGAACCAGACCTTCTCCACGAAGGTCGCGTGCTTGACCAGGCCCAGCAAGGTCGTCAGTGACGGCACCAGCCGGGCTCGTGCCTGCTCCTCGTCGATGTCGTCCAGCAGGGCGACGATCTCGCTGCGCTGCACGTCGAGCATCTGCTCGAGCATGAGCCGCTCGTCGGCCACGAAGTCGATGCGCTGAGGATCCATGTCCCCAGGCTAGGGGGGAGAGCCCGCGGACCCGTTGACACCGTGGGATCCGCGGCGCACCCTGCTGACAACCGTTTCACATGGGGGGATCTCATGACCGAGCCGCGAGCCACTGGTGCCGAGATCGTGCGAGCCAGGGAGCGGCGGTGGCGGGCCTCCGTGCTGGGGGCACTGGTCGTGCCGGCCCTCCTCCTCGCGGGGTGCGGCTCCGGAGGCTCCGACGAGGACTCCTCGGCCACGGAGGCTGATACGCCGTCCGGCTCCTCGACCTCCGACGAGGGCTCGCCCAGCCAACCTCCCGAGCCGGAGGTCCCGACGATCGACAAGGCGCCGTTCTGCGACGAGCTCACGCCGGCGGAGATCTCGGCGAGCGCCGGGGACGCCAAGCCCGCCAAGCTCGTGACGGCACGCAAGCCCGGCGACAAGTACGAGATCTTCGGGCAGAAGCAGGTCGCCACCAGCTGGTACTGCTACTGGGAGTCGGAGCGATCCGGGTTCGGCGTCACCATCACCGAGGAGCCCAGCGACGAGAAGGCGCTGAGGAAGCGAGTGGCCGACAACGCCTCGGCCAGCGGCGATGCGACCTGCCGGGAGACGGAGCCCGCGTCGTTCGGCGACCCGGCCCTGGGGCTCTCCTGCTCCCGCAAGGAGTCCAACGCCGGCGGCACCTTCTCCAGCGGCTTCGCACAGAGCCAGTACTTCGGACTGTTCGGCGACGTCGACGTGTTCTGCCAGGTGTCCTCGGCGGACCCGCAGGCCATCGACCGGACCGACGCGGCGCTCGAGCCGTTCTGTGCGCTGGCCCTGACGGCCATGACCCGGTAGCCGGACCCCGCAGGGCACACTCTGCGGCATGGACCTGGACGACGTGCTCGAGGAGATCAGGGCCGAGGTCACCTCGTCGGTCGGCACCGGGGAGGTCGCCGGCTACATCCCCGAGCTGGCCGGGGTGGACCCGCGGCAGTTCGGGATGGCCGTGGCGATGAACACCGGCGAGGTCCATGTCACCGGGGACAGCGAGGTCCCGTTCTCCGTGCAGAGCATCTCGAAGGTGTTCAGCCTCGGGCTGGTGATGACCCACGACGACGACCGGGTCTGGGAGCGGATCTCCCGGGAGCCGTCGGGCAACCCCTTCAACTCGCTGCTCCAGCTCGACCAGGAGCGCGGCAGGCCCCGCAACCCCTTCATCAACGCCGGCGCCCTCGTCGTGACCGACCGGTTGCACAGCGCCACCGGCGACGCCCGCGGGGTCATGCGTGAGCTGGTGCGCCGGGAGAGCGGCAACCCGCTCGTCGACGGCGACCCCCTGGTCGCGCAGTCCGAGCACGACACCGGCCACCGGATCGCCGCGATGGCCCACCTGCTGGCCAGCTACGACAACCTCGAGTGCCCGATCGACGTGGTGCTGGAGCAGTACTTCTGGCAGTGCTCGCTCTCGATGAGCTGCCGGGAGCTGGCCCTCGCCGGCGGCTGGCTGTCGCGGCACGGCGTACGCGGCGACGGCACGAGGATGCTCTCGCTGCAGCAGACCAAGCGGATCAACGCGGTGATGCTGACCTGCGGCACCTACGACGCGGCGGGCGAGTTCGCCTACCGGGTGGGCCTGCCGGGCAAGAGCGGGGTGGGGGGCGGCATCCTCGCGGTGATCCCGGACCGGTGCACGATCTGCGTGTGGAGCCCGGCCCTCGGTCCCTCCGGCAACTCGACGGCCGGTGTCGCCGCCCTCGACCTCTTCACGACCCGCACCGGCTGGTCGGTCTTCTGACCCGAGGGTCCCCTCAGGGCAGCCGCGGGTCGACGACCGTGATGCCCACCGGCGACGCGGTGTCCAGGTCGGGCAGCAGCCGGGCGGCCTCGGTGAGCGAGACGGTGCGCTCGACGAGCAGCCCGGGGTCCAGGGCGCCGGAGGAGACGAGGGCGAGCAGCGCCGGGTAGTCGGTCGCGGCCATGCCGTGGCTGCCGAGCAGGTCCAGCTCCCAGGCGATCACCCGGTCCATCGGCACCGGCGGCCCCACGGCTCCGTCCGCCGCGGGAGCCAGCAGCCCGACCTGCACGTGTCGACCACGTCGGCGCAGGCTGAGGATCGAGTCGGCGAGGGCCGAGGCCGACCCGACGGCGTCGAGGGCCACGTGGCTGCCGCCGTCGGTGAGCTCCGCCACCTGCCCGGGTACGTCGGACCCGTCCGCCAGCACGACCTGCTCGGCGCCGAGACGGCTGGCCGCCGCGAGGGCGCCGGCCGACCGGTCGACCGCGACGACCCGGGCGCCGGCGGCGACCGCGATCATCACCGCGCTCAGGCCGACCCCACCCACGCCGACGACGGTCACCCACTCGCCGGGCGCGACGCGGGCCCGGGCCGTGAGGGCTCGGTAGGCGGTGGCGAACCGGCAGCCCAGGCTGGCCGCGGCCGCGTCGTCGACGGTGTCCGGGATCGCCACCAGGTTGGCGTCGGCGGCGTGCAGGACGACCTGCTCGGCGTAGGAGCCCCAGTGCGTGAAGCCGGGCTGGGTCTGGTCGGGGCACACCTGGGCGTCACCGGACCGGCACCACGCGCAGACCCCGCACCCGCACACGAAGGGAGAGGTGACGCGGTCGCCGACCCGCCACGCCTGGACCCCGGCGCCGACCGCGGCCACGGTGCCGGCCAGCTCGTGGCCCGGCACGTGGGGGAGGGCCACCCCGTCGTCGTGACCGGCCCAGGCGTGCCAGTCGCTGCGGCACAGCCCGGTCGCGTGCACGCGGACCACCACACCTCCAGGAGGTGCGACCGGGTCGGGCACCTCGCGGACCGACACGGGTCCGCGGAAGTGGTCGAGGACGACAGCGCGCATGGGGCCCATGCTGCCAGTGGGCACGCGGCGGCACGCAGGCGCCGGCGGGCCCGTCGGGCTAGCCTGCGAGCCATGACCGACCCACGCACCAGCACCGTCGACGACGTCCTGCACCGCAGCGCGGTCCGCACCCCGGACCGGGTCGCGCTGGAGTTCGAGGACCGCAGCTGGACCTACGCCGAGCTCGACGCGGCGACGTCGCGCGCCGCGGCGTACCTGCTGGGACTGGGGCTGACCAAGGGTGACCGGGTGGCGACCGTCGGGGCCAACTCCGACGCCTATCTCCTCGCCTACCTGGGATGTGCGCGCGCCGGGCTGGTGCACGTGCCGGTGAACTACGCGCTGACGGGCGGCGAGCTCGACTACATCCTCACCCAGTCGGGCAGCCGGGTCGCGCTGGTCGACCCCGACCTCCGCGAGAGCGTCGAGGGCACCCGCGCGCGCGGCAACAACCGGATCGAGCAGGTCCTCACGCTCCACGGCAGCGGCGACGCCGTGCTGCCCGGCTGGTCGCAGGGCGAGGTTCCGACGATCGAGGCGAGCGTGGTCGACACCGACCTCGTGCAGCTGCTCTACACCTCCGGCACGACCGGCAACCCCAAGGGCGCGATGATGACGCACCGGGCGCTGGTGCATGAGTACGTGTCGTGCGTGGTGTCCCTGGCGCTGGCCGAGGACGACGACCCGCTGCACTGCATGCCGCTCTACCACTCGGCCCAGATGCACGTGTTCCTCCTGCCCTACCTCTCCGTCGGCGCGACCAACCGGCTGATGGTGCGCCCCGACGTGCCGGAGCTGCTGCGTCGCATCGAGGCGGACCGGGTCGGCGCCCTGTTCCTCGCCCCGACCGTCTGGGTGCCGCTGGCCAACCACCCCGACCTCGCGACCCGTGACCTGACCTCGCTGCGCAAGGCCTTCTACGGCGCCTCGGTCATGCCGGTCCCGGTGCTCGGCCGGCTGCGCGGACGCCTGCCCGAGCTGGCGTTCTACAACTGCTTCGGCCAGTCCGAGATCGGCCCGCTCGCCACCGTCCTCCAGCCCCACGAGCACGCCGACCGCCCGGAGTCCTGCGGCCGCTCGGTGCTCTTCGTGGAGATGCTCGTCGCCGACGAGGACGGTGGACCGGTGCCGCCCGGGACGCCGGGGGAGCTGCTCTACCGCTCGCCGCAGCTCTGCACCGGCTACTGGGACGCGCCCGAGGCCACCGCGGAGGCCTTCCGCGACGGCTGGTTCCGCTCCGGCGACCTGGTCACGATGGACGGGGAGGGCTACATCACCGTCGTCGACCGCATCAAGGACGTCATCAACACCGGCGGGGTGCTCGTCGGGAGCCGCGAGGTCGAGGACGCGCTCTACACCCACCCCGACGTGGCCGAGGTCGCCGTGATCGCCACCCCCGACGAGCGCTGGATCGAGGCCGTCACCGCCGTCGTCGTACGCCGGCCGGGCACCACCGTCGACGCCGCGACGTTGACCGCCCACGCCCGCCAGGTGCTCGCGCCGTTCAAGATCCCCAAGCACGTGCACTTCGTCGACGAGCTGCCCCGCAACCAGAGCGGCAAGCTGCTCAAGCGCGTGCTCCGGGACCGCCTCGACGAGGGCTGACCCCACGGACTTGAGGTCGGTCACACCAGCGCCGGATCGGGAACGAACCAGCCGCGTGGGGCGCTGAGACGGACATGACCACCACTTCCCAGCCCCGCCTGATCGACGACCTCAACACGCTCCACGCCTCCTACGTCGCGGCGATCAACACCGCCGTGGCCGCCGACGACCTGGCCACCGTCCACGCGCTCGCGGCCGGTTATGACCGCGAGGCCACGCAGATGGTCGCCGAGCGCGAGGGCAAGACCCACCTGCTGCCGCTCAAGCGCCGCGCCGCCTGACACCCTCTCGGTCTAGTCCAGGATGACGGGGCCGAGTCGGTCTCGTTGAGGTGGGCGTGAGGGAGACACGCAGGATCCGCCGACCGTCCGTGCTGCGCGCGCGGCTCGCAGCACCCGTCGCGGCGCTGGCTGCCGCCGCGCTGACCCTGGGGCTCGCCCCTGCCGGTGCCGCACCGGCAGCCGCACCCCCCGAGGACCGCGTCACGATCACCAGCACCCGGGCAGGCGACCGTCCGGGTGCGCTGGCGGCGTACCTCCGGCTGATGACGATCCCGTCGGTCGACGGGGGCTACCTGCCGACCGAGTTCGCGCCGCCGCAGGCCGACGACGACCGGGCCTGCCCGCCGCTGCGCTGTCGCGACCACACGGTGCCGATCCCCAGGTCCGTCAAGGTCACGAGCAGCACGGTCCGGGTGATCCTGCCGCGGGGCTATGCGAAGGCCAAGAAGCAGCGCTACCCGGTCGTCTACCTCTACAACGGCGCCCGCAGCCCCTACTCCCGCTGGAGCATCGCGACCGAGCTGACCAGGCTGACGCGCGACCTCGAGGCGATCTTCGTGATGCCCGAGGGCGGCATCGGCGACGAGGCCGGGATGTTCAGCGACTGGGCCGACGGCTCCTTCGACTGGGAGACCTTCCACACCGACCTCCTCATCAAGTGGGTCGACCGCAAGTTCCGCACCCGCAAGGACGCCCGCGGCACCGTCGGGGCGTCGATGGGCTCGCTCGGCGCGCTGATCTATCCCGCCCGCCACCCGGGCCTCTTCCAGTCGGCGCTGAGCATCTCGGGCCTGACCGACACCAACTTCATGGTCGGCAACATCCTGCCGCCCGAGATCGCGACGAGCCTCGGCATCAGCCCGCCGGACCTGACCCGGGTGTGGGGCAACCCGGTGCTGCACCAGGACGTCTGGCAGGCGCACAACCCGGTCTCGCTGGCGCCGAGGCTCAAGGGCGTCCAGCTGCTGATCGCGGCCGGCACCGGCTCCGCCGACGCGACGTCCACGACCGGGGAGCCGCTGCACAGCGGCTACACCGAGCAGCTCATGTGGACCGGGCACCGCACCTTCCTGGCCGCGCTCACCGCCGCCGACGTGCCGTACGACGCGTGGGTGCGCCAGGGCGGCGTCCACAACTGGCCGTGGTTCGACGCGCCGCTCAAGTGGGGGCTGCCCAAGATGGTGCGCGAGCTGCGGTCCCGCTCGTGACCGTGTGGGTCGCGCCCACCCGGGGTACAGGCTCCTGATGGACCCACGCACACCTGACGACACCACCCGCGAGCCGCTGGCCGGCCGCTACCGACTCGACCGCGAGGTCGGCCGGGGCGGCATGGGCGCCGTGTGGCTGGCCCACGACGAGCGGCTCGGCCGCGAGGTCGCGGTCAAGCGCGTGGGCCACCTGCCCGGTGAGTCCCTGCCGCACCTGGCGCGTGCGATGCGCGAGGCCCGCTCGACCGCGGCGCTCAACCACCGCAACGTCGTCGCGGTCTACGACGCGATCGAGGAGGGAGACCACCTCTGGCTGGTGATGGAGTACGTCCCCGGTCGCACGCTGTCGGAGATCAACGCGGCCGAGGGGCCGATGGACCCGCTGCGCGCCGCCCGGATCGGCGCCCAGGTCGCCGACGGCCTCGCCGCCGCCCACGCCGCCGGGATGGTCCACCGCGACGTCAAGCCCGGCAACATCCTGGTCACCGACGACGACCAGGCCAAGATCTCCGACTTCGGCATCGCCCGGAGCCTGGCCGACGACCAGCTCACGCAGACCGGCCACATGGTGGGGACCCCGGCGTACTTCGCCCCCGAGCTCGCCCGCGGCGAGGACGCCTCGCCCGCCTCCGACGTGTGGGCGCTCGGCGCGACGCTCTTCGCCACGGTCGAGGGTCATGGCGCCTACCCGTCGTCGGGCAACGCGCTCGCCGTGCTCTCCGGCATCGCCAACCAGCCGGCGCCCCTGCCCGAGCGCGCGGGGCCGCTGCGCCAGCCCATCCGCCGCATGATGGACGCCGACCTCGACGCCCGGTGGACCATGGCCGCCTGTGCCCAGGCCCTGCACCAGGTGCACGAGCGCCACGGCGGTGGCCCGGTCGACCCCACTGTCGATCCCACCGTGGACCAGACGGTCGCCTTCGCCGCACCGGTGGCCACCCCGGCGCCCACCCCGGTGCCCGCACCCGGCGCCCGCCCCGGTGCCCGAGCCGACCGACGACGACGGGCGCCGTCGTGTGCCGTTGGTGCTCGCGGCCGTCGTCGCGCTCCTCCTCCTGGGCGGCGTGGCGTGGGCGCTGACCAACGGTGACGACGACCCCGACCAGGCCGCCGCCGGCGACCGCCCGGCAGCGACGGCGTCGGCAGACCAGTCCAGCGGCGAGCCGGAGCCCAGCGACACCGCCGAGCCCGACCCGGAGCCCGCGGAGCCCGAGACGACCCCCGCCGAGCCCGACCCCACCGAGTCGTCGCCGCCGGTCGACGAGGGTGAGAGCCCGGGCGACTTCGTCACGGACTACTACCTCCTGCTGCCCGGTGACACCGAGGCGGCGTGGACGCGCTTCACCGAGGCCTACCAGGCCGAGCTCGGCGGCTACGAGAAGTACGACGGCTTCTGGCGCACCATCGACGCCGTCAGCGTCGAGGGGATCGAGGTCAACGAGCTGGTCGTCGACGTGACGCTCGCCTACACGACCGACGGCTCCACCCAGACCGAGACCCGGCGGATCTATCTCGAGGCGACCGACGACGACTACCTGATCACCCGGGACGAGCTCGTCTGACCGATCCCGTCAGGCGTCGGTGAGGTGCCTCGTGCCGGTCGGCGTGACGAGGAGGGTCTGACCGTGGGGCTCGTGCCAGAGGAACGTGCCGGGTGTGAGTTGTTGATATCGCCAGCCGGCGTGGGTCTTGAGCTGGTGGTGATGTCGGCAGAGTGGGGCGAGGTTGCACTCGCACGTGATCCCGGACTTCGCGTGGGCGACGAGGTGGTCGAGGTCGCAGGACCTTGATCTCTTGGTGCAGTGGGGGAAGACGCAGACCGGGTTGCGGAGGCGGACCTTCTCGGCGGTGGTGAACGACGGGACGTAGGGGTCTGTCGCCTCGTGGCCGGCGTTGCTGCCGGGGCAGTGGTCGTTGAGGTTGATGACGGGGCGGATGGTGACGTGGCGATCGGTGCGGGCGAGCCACTCCCGCACGGTGGTGGCGAGGAGGGTGTGGCCGTGCTCGTCGCGGGCGAGGAGCCCTCGGCCCTCGAGGGTGTCGGTGTCGAGGTGGACGTAGGCCACGATGCTCTTCGACGGGGGCGGTGGCTCGGTGTCGTTGAGGAGGGCCAGGGCTCGGGTGGGGTCGGCGAGGATCCCGACGGCTTGTGAGCGGCGTACGTCGTGGGACTCCAGTGACCCGTCGCGTTTCAGTGCGTCGGCGACGCGGGTGACGGTGGTGTCGAAGTCGACGAGGTCGGCCCAGTCGCCGCGGATGGTGAGGTCTGCGATCCCGGTGTGGGACAGGGTACCGTTCGTCGAGGGTGACGTGGCGGCGCTCGAGGGCTTCGAGGGACTCGATCTCGACGAGGTCGGCGTAGAGCTCGAGTCGGGCGTCGTCGATGAGCTTGTCGACGGTGACGAGGCCGGCGGTGGCGGCGATGGGTGCGACGGCCTGGTCGACGTGCTCGATGACGTCGCGGGGTGTGCCGAGGACGGCGCGGGCGATGCGGTGGGCCCGCCAGATGGGGACCTTCCCGGCGCAGACCTTCGCGTGGAGGCGGGGCATGCGGTGGCGGATGGTCAACGAGTCACGGAGAAACGCGCGGCCTGCCGTGGTGGTCATGTTGTTGGCGGTGGCGAAGGGTGCGGCGGCGTACCAGGCGATGGGTGGGATGCCGAACCACTGGACCTCGTCGAGGTCGCCACTCGTGGGGGACCCGTCATCCACGCCCTCACCCGGGACGTAGGTCGCTCTGGGTGCCTTCCAGGACTGGTCGCCGGGCGTCTCGGGGTGGGCGTGGGCCCACGCGATCGCGAGGTGGAACAACGCCAGCGCTGCGTCATCGGCTGCTGCTCGCGCCTGTCGGACGCGGATGATGAGGTCGGTGGGGGTGGGCGCGTCGTCGTCGACCTGGTGAGGGTCGATCGGGTCGGCGGGCATGCATCTAGTCTAGTCGAAGACCCGTTCGGTTGACAAGCAGCATTCCACATGCCTCCGGTGGACGGATGATGCCGAGGAACCCCGCCCCTGCCCCGACCCGTCGGAGGAGTGAGGACGGGACACGAGGGGGAGATCCATGGACCGGGACAGCCGCACCGACACGGAGTTCGACGACTACGTCGCCGCGCGCTGGCCGCGGCTGGTGCGCGCCGCCGTGCTGCTGGGCTGCAGCAGCCACGAGGCCGAGGACGTCGTCCAGACGGCGCTGACGCGGTGCCTGGTCAAGTGGTCGCGCGTACGCCGGGCCGACGACCGCGACGCCTACGTCTACCGCGTGCTCGTCAACACCTTCACCGACTCGCGCCGCCGGCTCTGGCGCGGCGAGCGGCCGACCGAGCACCTGCCCGAGCTCGCCACCGACGACGCGACCCGCGACGTCCTGGTGCGCGACAGCGTCGACCGCGCGCTCGAGCGGCTCTCCGCCGACCAGCGCGCCGCTGTCGTGCTCCGTTACTACGCCCACCTGACCGAGGCCCAGATGGCGGTCGTGCTCGACGTCGCACCGGGCACGGTCAAGAGCCGCCTGTCGCGCGCCCTCGCGACCCTGGCGCTCGACCCCGATCTCGCCGACCACGAGGAGACGCTGTGAACCCCGACGACCTGACCGAGATCCTCGAGCGCTCCGCCGGCGACGTGCCCGTCGGCCCGCCGCCGCTGGGCCAGATGCACCGCACCGCCCGCCGTCGTCGCTCGGTCGGCGCCGGGCTGGCCGCCGCCGCCGCCGTCGCGATCGTCGTGGGCGGGGCCGTCCTGTGGCCCGGCGGTGACGGACCCTCCCGGGACCCCTCGCCGACGGCGTCGGACTCGCCGTCCACCGCGCCGGTCGAGGCGCCGCCGGCCGGCTTCCGCTGGGTCGGTCGGGGGCAGGCCGTGATCGCCGTACCGGACTCCTGGGGCACCAACCTCCTCGAGTGCGGCACCCCGACGCAGGACACCGTCCTGATCGACGTCGGCGCGACCAACCTCTGCTACGTCCCCTACCCCGCGTCGACCACCAGCGTCGCGATCACGTCGCGCCGCGAGGGCGACCGGTTCGGCGGCTGGGTGCCGATCGAGGTCGACGGGGAGAAGGCGCTGCGCTCACCCGACGAGACCAACGAGGCCGCCGGGGCACCGACCCTCCACCGGTCCGCGGTCTACCTGCCCGAGCGCGACGTCCTCTTCGAGGTGTCCTCGACCGTGTCGCGGCAGGCGGTCGGCGAGGCGCTCGACCGGATCACCCTGCTCGACAGCCTCGTGGCCGTCCCCGGCTTCGCGGACACCAACGAGGGGGCTGACCTGAGCAAGGGCGGCGAGCGCTACGTGCGTGCCCTGCTCGACGCCGGTCTGCGCGCCGAGGTCGTCACCGAGCCTGCCCCGCAGTCCGGCCTCGCGGGCTACGTCGTCAGCGCGTCGCCCGAGCCGGGCAGCGTGGTCGAGCCGGGCTCGACGGTCACGGTCACCGTCGCCGACTGAGCCTCACGCTGGTCACCCAGCGCCTGCGCCTAGGCTCCGGCGCATGTCTTCTGTCTTCGACACCACGACCGCCGTGACCTCGCGTGGCGCCGGGCGCTACGACGCCGAGCTCGACGCCGGCTGGCAGGTCGGCGGCGGCCTCAACGGCGGCTACCTGCTGGCCGTCGTCGGCAACGCGCTGCGCGCCGAGCTGCCCGACAAGCCCGACCCGCTCGCGCTGAGCGCCTACTACCTCGCGGCCTCCACCCCGGGCCCCGCCTCGGTCCAGGTGGACGTACGCCGGGCCGGCGGCCGGGTGGCCGTCGCCTCGGCCGAGCTGAGCCAAGGGGGAGAGGCCCGCATCGCCGCCCTCGCGACGTACGGCGACCTCGGTCGCGGCGCCGCCGACGTGCAGACGACCGCGCTGCCCTTCGACCTGCCGCCGCTGGAGGAGTGCGTGCCCAACACGATGGCGCCCGAGGAGATCCGCAAGATCGCCCCTCTGATGGACCGCTTCGACATGCGCTTCCACCCCGACCACGTCGGCTGGGCGATCGGCAAGCCCACGGGCGTCGCGGAGATGTCGGCGTGGTTCCGCCTCGAGGGCGACCGCGAGCCCGACCCGATCTCGCTGCTCCTCGTCGTCGACGCCCTCCCGCCGGTCACCTTCAACACCGCCGGCATCGGCTGGGCCCCGACCCTGGAGCTCACCGCCCACGTGCGCGCCAGGCCCGCCCCCGGCTGGCTGCGCGTGCGTCACGTCAGCCGCAACGTCGCCGGCGGGATGTTCGAGGAGGACTGCGAGGTCTGGGACTCCGCCGACCGACTGGTCGCCCAGAGCCGTCAGCTGGCCCTGCTGCCGCGCTGACCCTCGTCCCCGTCGCCGAGGTCCTCGGCTGAGGGGGGCCGGCAGTCGGGGTGGTCGTCGTCGCGCGTCGAGCCGCCCTGGAGCAGCCACCAGGCGGCAGCCCGTCGTACGCCGCTGTCCGCGTGCTCGGTGAGCCCCTCGAGCTCGGGGGAGCACTGCATCCCGAGCGCGAAGAGGACGGCGTGGTGCTCGGACTGGCGCTCGGCGGGCAGGCGGGCCGCGAGCCGCGCGCCCGTGCCCTCCTGCATCGGCCGGTCGTGCAGGCCGAGGTTGACGAGCGCCCGCACCAGGTGACGCTTCGGCACGTCCTCGAGGTTGCGCTCGAGGGTCTGCGCCGTCGGGGTGGGGCAGGGGAGCCGCATCAGCATGCTCCAGGCCCGGGCGGCGACGAACTCGTCGGCATGATCGGTGAGGGTCAGGACCTGGGCTGCGGCCGCGGAGGCGTAGGGGCTGGCCGCGATCAGCAGCGCGGCGTGGTGGCGCCGGGCCTTGTGGGTGTGCACCAGCGCCTCGCGCACCAGGCGGTGCAGCATCATGTCGGTCTCGATCGGGTGGTGCGTCGGGGTCGCGTCCTGGATCGCGGTGGCCACCTCGGTCGCGAGCGCGGCCGCCCTGCGTGACGGCATCAGCTCGCGCGTCGAGCGGTGGCGCGTCACCAGGGCCGTGGTGACGGGGTCCCGCAGCCGGTCCTCGACCTGCGCCCAGGAGTCGTGGGGCATCTGGAGGGCCAGGTCGAGGATGTCGAGCCCGCTGTCGAAGTTGACCCCGCGCGCGAGGCGCCGCTCGAGGTGGTGCTCGAGCTGGGGGAGGGCCTGGGCGTCGAAGTGGCCGCGCCCGACCTTGGTGGCGGCGACCGACGTGGCAGCCCGACGCAGGTTCTTCGACGGTGAGGCGAGCAGGCGCAGCACCAGGTCGCTCGCGGCGGGGTCGGTCACCTCGCCGAGCAGGTTGAGCACGGGCGCCCCGACCTGGGCGTCCGGGTCGAGCACGAAGTTGCCCAGCGCGCGCGTGAGGTGACGCTGGGAGGAGGGGTGGCGCAGGAAGTCCACGGCTGCCTCGAAGCGCCGCACGTGGTCGATGCCGCTGCTCGTCGCGAGCTCGCGGATCAGCGCTGAGGCGAGGTCGGACCAGTCGTCCTGACGCAGGAACACCTGGTCGTAGTACCAAAGGGCACGGCTCGCCGAGAGCCACTGGGCCCCCGTCGTCTGACCCTTCGTCACGGCCTCGAGGAGGGCGTCGAAGTCGGCGTCCGGATCGGCATCCGGCAGCCTGCGGGCGCGCGGCGTCTCCGCCGTGTGGAAGCCCCGGTTGAGCCCGCTGATGGTCGCCGTGAGCGATCCGGGCGTCAGGCAGAGCACCTCCTCATAGCCGTCCAGCACGCTCGGGTGCACCGCACCGCTGCCCGACTCGATGCGGGACAACCGAGGGGCGTCCAGCACGATTCCCCGCTCAGCCAGGCGCGATAGGAAGACGCTGCGCCGCGCCAGAGCCGGGTCGGCATCGAGGATCCGCGCGGTCGTCAGCAGCCACGCGACCCGCAGGTCGGCCCGGATCGCCGGTGACGTGGTCGCCGAGACGTCCTCGGGGAGGTGGAGCCGGCGGCCTCGTCGAGACGGGCGGACCGCGGGGCCTGTCGTGCTGGTGATGGACGCCTCCCCATGAAGCCTGTTAATCGGCTGTGCGCCGATGCGGTGACCCGGGTCACTCATTTGTTGTCGAGATTGGATGATGCCACAACAATTCCAATCCCTCAGGCACCCCTCCTTAGGTTGCTGACTGCGTCGAGATCCAGGTCACCCGTCTTGGGACCCCAGACCTCGCAGCACGACCGCCTTCGGGCGCTCGAACTCAATTCATTCCTGAAGGGAACACGCATGAACAGCAGCGGCATCAAGCGGGGACTGGCCACCACGGCCGTCGCCGCACTCGCAGTAACGGGACTTCCGTTCCTCGCCACCTCCGCCTCGGCGCAGCCGGTCTCGGCCGCGTACGGCAGCACCGACGTTGAACTGGTTACCCCCGACAACGGTGGGGTCTCGGTCGTCAACGACGGTCAGAACGTCTCCGCCTCGCTTGTCGCCACCGGCGGCAGCGACGTGACCTCGGTTCAGTTCCAGGTCAGCACCAACGGCGGTGTCTCCTACACCCCCATCGCCGGCGCCGAGAACGTCGGCCCCCGCACCGACGGCGTCTTCAAGTTCGACTGGGCTCAACCCGCCGGCCGGCGCTTTCCTGGTTCGCGTCGAGGCCAACACGGGCAGCACCGATGACAATGGCGTCACCAACGTCGGTGGCGAGAGCCTCGAGCTGAGCACCGAGGGTCTCCGCGGCGTCTTCACCTCCCCCTACAGCGCCGCCGACCTTCCCAACGCCGAGACCCCTGCCGACACGAACCCCGACGGCACCTACGTCGCCGTGAACGGCACCACGTCCTCGGTCGGTCAGAGCGTCAACGTCTACGAGTGGAGCCAGGGCAGCAACCAGACCCCGGCAACCTCGACCGACGCTGATGGCACGGGTCCGGGCACGACGGGCATCTTCGACGCCGTCCTCGACATCCGCGGCTACACGACGGGCGTCGTCGACGAGGCGATCGTCTACGCGTACAACGCTGACACCGACGACGCTGAGGGCTCGACGCTGCGCAGCCAGACCATCACCAACATCGCGGTCACGCCTACCTCGCAGAACCGGGCCAACCCGGACAACGCTGAGATCACCGTCACCGTGACCGACCAGTTCGGTCAGCCCGTCGCCGGCGCCCAGATCGGCGCGGGTGCCGACATCGACACCGACGGTGTGGGCCCCGACACCGACACCGATGGCGCTGAGACGGTCATCGGCTACACCAACGGCCTCGGCCAGTTCTTCGACGACACCACCACGGGCGCCGGTGACAAGAAGTACTACGTCAACACGACGGACAACGACGCTTACCAGTTCGGCGTCGACCCGACGGCCACCGCCTCGGTCAACGGCTTCACCCCCGTCCTGACCTCGGTCGACATCGTCAACGAGCGCAACCGCGCCAACTTCGACCTCGACGAGTTCTCGAGCAATGGCACCGACGCTGGCGCCGACGGTGACGACTTCACCATCGAGGTCAAGGACCAGTTCGGCAACCTCGTCGACGCTGGCGGCGACGTCGAGTACCGCTTCGTCATCGACCCGACGGGTCCCGGCAACACGGTCACCACGCCCTACATCAACGCCGGGGCCTCGGTCTCCGACGGCGTCTACGAGGTCTACGGGCCGACGGACCAGCAGTTCGGCAGCGACATCCCGGCCAGCACCGTCACGGTCCAGGCGCGCGCCACCAGTGGTGTCGTCGGCAGCACGGCCGTTCCCGCGGCAGCCGAGGTCGTCAACGTCGGCGAGTCCGAGGTCACCTTCGACGAGGGCACCAACGCCAACCCGGCGCAGAACGGCACCTTCACCGTCACCGGCAACCTGGCCCTGGTCGACGACTCCGCCCCGCTCGCGGGCCGCGCCGTCTACCTCGACTACAGCCGTGGCGACGCGACCTACAACTCGCAGATCTCGCCGCAGGCCCAGCAGCCGGCCGGCACCACGGTGACGGGCTTCAACCAGGCCGTTGCAATCACCGACGCCAACGGCAACTTCTCGGTCGTCATCAACGACCCGGCCTTCCCGGCCACCGAGGAGGTCAACAACGACCTCTACGCCTACGCAGAGGAGTCGCGCACCGACGGGACCTCCCTGTTCGGCAACAACGGTGCCCAGGACTTCACCGACGGTGACGCTGACGCCGAGCGCCAGCTCACGATCAACTTCGTCGCGACCCCCGCGGTGGACGCCATCGAGTTCGACACCGAGGTGCTCGACCCGCGCGGCTTCCCGAACGTTGCCGGCCCGGGTGTCCCGGTCGACTTCGACATCGAGCTGCTCGGCGCCGACCCGACGCCGGCAAACGGCATCGACGACCGCCCGTCCCTGCAGGACGTGCCCGTCACGGTCACCATCGACACGGGCTTCCTGAGCCCCAACGCCGAGAACCCTGACGACCTCAACCTGGCCAACGACCACGACTCTGTCGGCGACCTGTGGGGCTACTTCCAGAACGACGGTGCCTCCAAGACCGTCTCGACCGGAGACAACGCCGAGGCCGGCGTCGTCGCCGCGATCGAGCGTAACGAGGGCTTCGACGACAACGGTCTCGTGAACGCCACCGTGACCATCACGGCCGGCGGCAAGACCGTTACGGAGAACATCACCTGGGACGTCCGTGCCCTCCTCAACGCGGCGAACCCCGAGTTCACTCGCGCGGACGGCGAGCCGACCAACCCGGTCGCCGTTTCCCAGGACGTCGACTTCGACCTCACCGTCGAGGACCAGTTCGGCAACCTGGCCGGTGACACGCAGGCTCGGATCAGCGACGACTCCACGGTCGCCGACTTCCGCACCGACGAGGACTTCGACGGCACGCTGACCGACTTCACCACCTCCGGTCCCGGCGTCACGGCCTTCTCCGACGCCCCCGCCAACCAGACCCTGACTGCGACCATGCAGCCCGGCGAGGTCGTGGTTGCGGCCAACGAGGACTCCAACCCCAACAACAAGACGATCACGGTCGACGCCGACCCGATCGTCTGGGTCGCCGACGACACCACCCCGCCGCCGTCGACCGGCCGCGTGGCGATCGAGGCCAAGCTGTTCGGCAAGAACTTCAACGCCAAGTTCGACCGCCTCGTGGTCAACGCCCCCAAGATTGCTCAGGGCGCGGCTGTCCGTCTCTTCAAGGTCGTCAACGGCAACAAGCGGATCCAGGTCGGCAACGTCAAGGGTCTCAACGCCAAGGGCGACGCTGTCTTCACGGTTGCCGACCGCAACGGGCGCAACATCACCCGTTACGTCGCGGTGATCGCTGGACCGCCAAGACGCTGAGCTGACACCACCAACCAGCGCAAGGTTCGTTGATCCAGCACCACAGGTGAGTGAGCTCCGGGGCACGCGAGTGCCCCGGAGTGACCTCTCAGGGGTATCTTCCGTATCCCCCTAGCAAGCAAGCATTGCCCCAAGACGGGACGCACAGACGCGGCCCGGGCTTCACTCTCACGCCGCTGCGAGAGTGAGGCCCGGGCCGCCTGTTGCATTTCAGGGCATGGCGAAACAGATCAGGCGAAGGACGCGCGCCGCATCGCAGTAGATCCAGCGCCGCCGCGGGTGCTCGGAGACCGACCACAGCAGGTCGGTCGAGGGCCAGTAGGTGATGTCCTCCGGCCCCATCGGGGTCGCCCAGCGGTGCGGGCGCAGGTCGCCGGGAGGGCCGGCGTAGACGGAGCCGAGGCCCCACGGGCCCTCCGAGGTCGTCACGTGCAACCGCCCGCGCGCGATCACGGCGCCCTGCATCCGGCGTACGCCGTCGTCGAGCAGGTCGGGGCGGGACAGGCCGTCGTCGGCCGTCGAGAGCAGGTGGGTCTCGGGGTCGAGCGCGAAGCGCGCCAGACGGCGGGTCTGCTTGCCGCGGGCATATTCACCCACGACCAGCGACGGTGGGGTGGTGTCGCGGTCTAGTGACATGAACGAGTAGCGCAACCGCTCCTCGCCCTCCGTGGCTGCGGCGCGGTAGGCGAAGCGCACCGGCAGGACGTAGCGGTAGCCGTAGGACGCGACGCGGTCGTCGGTGATCCCGAATCCCGACGCGGGGCCGGCCAGGTCGTCCGGCACGCGCAGCAGGTCGTCGAGACGGCAGGTGTGGAAGCCCTTGGCGGTCGCGGCGACGTGGAGGTAGGGACCCGACCAGACGATCCCGCCGGCATGCACCCGCAGGGGAGCGAGCACCAGCCGGCCGTCCTCGAGCTTCGGCACGACCAGCAGGACATGGCGGTAGCGCCGGCGTGTCCAGGTCGAAGAACGTGATGCGCGAGCCGTGGTGACCACTCTCGTCGCCGGGCAGCGCCTTGGCATACCAGGCGACGGCGACGATCCGGCGCCCGGCGACGGTCTCCTCGGCCGAGGCGTCGGCCGAGGTGGTGATGCCCTGGGGCCACCACCGCTCGTCGCGCCGGTCGTGGGCGTCGAAGGTGAAGGAACGGTGCACCTTGAGGCCGGGGGCGAAGCCGCGGCGGCCGCGGCGGTCGAGGTCGCCGAGCATCGACTCGAGCCCGACGCGACCGCCGAGCAGGGCCGCGAGGGCGTCGATCTCCGCGACGTTCTCCTCGGTCCGGGTCAGGTGGATGCCGGGGTGGGGAGCCATGCGGTGACGCTAGCGGGTGGCGTGCCAGGGGTTGTGGAGCAGATCACGTCGAGGTCCGGGTTTAGGAGCGGTTGTCCTGGGTGACTCTGAAAGACATGGCTCTCCTCCAGTCCCGCGTCGACAGCTCCGCCAACAGCGAAGAGCTCATCGGCCTGCTGTTCCTCTTCGTCGGACCGTTCCTCGCGTTCCTGGTGGCGCTCGTCATCGGTTGGTGATGGTCTCGACGGACGCTCGTCGCTAGCGCTCCTCGCTGCTCGACCACCGAACAGCGGGCGCTCGTCGCTAGCGCTCCTCGCTGCTCGACCACCGAACGACGGGCTCGACCGCGGCGGGCGGTGCTCGACCACCGAACGACGGCCGCTCGCTGCTCGACCACCGAGTGGCAGCCTACGATCAGCCCCATGCAACAGGTCGTCGGAGCAGCCATCGTGAGGCACGCGCGTGTCCTCGCCGCACGGCGCGTGACGCCACCCGAGGCCGCTGGGCGCTGGGAGCTCCCGGGAGGCAAGGTCGAGGTGGGGGAGACCCCGCTGGAGGCGATCGAGCGTGAGGTCGCCGAGGAGCTCGGCTGCGACATCGAGGTGACCGAGTGGCTGGCCAGCCAGTCCGTCATCGACGACTCCTACCTGCTGATCGTCGCGCTGGCGCGCCTGACCCGCGGTGAGCCGGAGGCGACCGAGCACGACCAGCTGCGTTGGCTGAGCCGCGACGAGCTGCACGACGTCGACTGGCTCGACGCCGACCGGCCCTTCCTCGACGAGCTGGCCCACCTCCTGGGCGCGCCGGCGCCGTTGCTGCGGGCGATCCTCTTCGACGAGGACGACGCACGCATGGTCGCGCAGCGGCTGACCCGCGACGGCTTCGAGGCCAGCGTCGCCCGCGAGCAGCTCCAGGGCGAGGACGACGACGAGGACCACCCGTGGGCGGTGCTCACCGACGCGCCCGAGGTCGTCGTCGAGGTGCTCGTCGACGACTTCGACGGCTGGGTCGACCACGACGAGCCGGCGGTCCCGACCGCCGGGGTCGCCCCGGTCGAGCTGCCCACCCAGCCCAAGCGTCTCCACCGCGACGGCTCCTGAGCCACTGCTCGCGGGCCGTCACTAGGCTTGCGGCCATGAGCACCCCCGAGCACCGGCTCCTGCTGGTCCACGCCCACCCCGACGACGAGTCCATCGGCCAGGGCGCCACCATGGCGAAGTACGTCGCCGAGGGGCGCGGGGTCACGCTCGTCACCTGCACCGCCGGCGAGATGGGCGAGATCCTGGTGCCCGGGCTCGAGCACCTCGCCGCCGACCAGGAGGACGGGCTCGGCCTGCACCGTCAGGGGGAGCTCGCCGACGCGATGCGCGAGCTCGGCGTCACCGACCACCGCTTCCTCGGCGGCTTCGGCACCTTCCGCGACTCCGGGATGAAGTGGCACGAGGACGGTCACGCGGTCGCCGCCGACCAGCCAGAAGAGGGGAAGGGTCATGACAACACGTTCTGGCACGCCGACCTCACGGCCGCCGCGACCCTCCTCGTCGAGGTCATCCGCGAGGTCCGCCCGCAGGTCCTGGTGACCTACGACGAGTTCGGCGGCTACGGGCACCCCGACCACATCCAGGCCCACCGGGTGGCGATGTATGCCGCCCAGCTCGCCGCCGTGCCGTCCTTCCGCCGCGACCTGGGCGAGTCGTGGGAGATCGCCAAGATCTACTGGGGCGCGATGTCGGAGAGCCGGATGCGTGACGGGCTCCGGTCGCTGCGTGACGCCGGCGACACCACGACCTTCCAGGGCATGGACCCCGACGGCCCGCTGCCGCCCTTCGTCACCTCCGACGAGAACCTCGCGGCCATGGTCGACGCGCAGGACTTCCACGAGCACAAGATGGCGGCCCTCGCTGCCCACAAGACCCAGATCACCACCGACGGCCCCTTCTTCGCGCTGTCCAACAACGTCGGCGCGACGGCGTGGGGCATCGAGTACTACCGCCTGGCCAAGGGCACGCTCGGCAAGCTCAACGAGGACGGCCTCGAGACCGACCTCTTCTCCGGCATCCCCGCCGGCTGAACGAGTCGTCGGTGAAGGTCCTCTCGGCGCTCGCCCTGCTGGTCGGCGGCGCTGTCGTCGGGCTCGCGTCCGTGGCGCTGCACCCGCTGTGGTGGGGGCTCCTGCTCGGCGTCGCCGCCACCTCGGCTGCGCTGTGGGCGCTGCCGCCCGGGTGGTCGACGCGTACGCCGTTCGGGGTGGGCTGGGCGCTCCTCGCGGGCTACCTGTCGCTCCCGCGCCCCGAGGGCGACTACGTCATCGCCGCCACCTGGCAGGGCTATGCGCTGCTGGGCTTCGGGATCGCCGTCCTGATCTTCAGCCTGGCCACCCTCCCGGTCCGTCCGCGGCGGCGCTGAGGGGTCTCGACAGCCGTTCCTCGCTGCGCTCGTCACTGCTCGACCACCGAGGGGGACCGCGCTCGTCACTGCTCGACCACCGAGCGGCGCGCTCGTCACTGCTCGACCACCGAGGGGGACCGCGCTCGTCACTGCTCGACCACCGAGCGTCCTTTCGTGGTTGACCGCCGAGCGTGTCGAAACCTGAGGGGCTCGACCACCGAGCGTCTTTTCGCTGGTTGAGCAGCGAGCGGAGCGAGCGTGTCGAAACCCGGTGAGGAGGGGCGCGGGGGCGGGCCGTGGGCTAAGAGGGTTCCCTTCGTAGGATGGGGGCATGAGCCTGTGGGATGAGTCGACGCCCAGCGAGCCCGACCCGCGCCGTGAGCGCAACGGCGGCCGCATGGTGCTGCTCGTCCTGGTCGGGTTGGCCCTGCTCGTCGGGGGTGGCTACACCGCCGCCTACCTCGCGGCGGGCGACAAGGTCCCGCGCGGCACGACGGTGGCCGGGGTGAGCATCGGTGGGCGCACGCCGGCCCAGGCCGCCCAGGCGCTCGAGGACGGTCTCGCCGACCAGGTGGACGCCCCGCTGACCGTCACGGTCGGGGAGCGCTCCGAGACCGTGAAGCCGCAGAAGGCCGGCCTGTCGGTCGACTACGTCGGGTCCATCGCCGAGGCCGGGGGCGAGCAGAGCTGGGCAGCCCCAGCGGCTCTGGGACTACTACACCGGTGGCGAGGACCTCGACGCCCAGATCAACGTCGACGACGGGCGGCTCGATGCCCTCGTCGAGCGGCTCGAGGCCGACCTCGGCAGCGAGCCCGTCGACGGCGCGGTCGACTTCCGCCGCGGCGAGATCGTCGTGACCGACCCCGTCGTGGGGGAGGGGGTCGACCCCCAGGAGGCGCGCGACGCCCTCCAGGCGGCGTACCTCTCCGACGACACGACCGTCGAGCTCACCTTCACCGACCTGGCGCCCGACATCGACACCGCCGACGTGCAGGCTGCGCTGGACGACTTCGCCAACCCGGCGCTGTCCGGCTCCGTCACGCTCGTCTTTGGTAACTCGCCCGTGCGCCTCCAGCCGCGTCAGTTCGCCGGCGTGCTCGGTCTCAAGGCCGAGGACGGGCGGCTGGTGCCCGAGCTCGACACCGAGCGGCTCACCGCGCTGGTCTCCGACGGGATCAGCGAAGACGGCGCCCCGGTCGACGCGTCCTTCGAGATCGTCGCCGGCAAGCCGCGCGTCATCCCGTCCAAGCCGGGCGTGGAGTATGAGCCGGCCACGGTCACCGACGCCTTCCTGACCCTCGTCACCCAGCCCGAGGGCAAGCGGGAGATGGAGGTCGAGGCGACGGTCGTGGCCGCCGACTTCACGACACGCGAGGCGCGCAAGCTCGGCATCCGCGAGCAGGTGTCGACGTTCACCACCGAGTTCCCCTACGCCGAATACCGCAACGTCAACATCGGTCGTGCCGCCGAGATCGTCAACGGCACCGTGCTCGAGCCCGGCGAGACCTTCTCCCTCAACGACATCGTCGGTGAGCGCACCCGTGAGAACGGCTTCACCGAGGGCTTCATCATCAGCAACGGCGTCTTCAAGGAGGACCTCGGCGGCGGGGTGTCCCAGATGGCGACGACGACCTTCAACGCGATGTTCTTCGCAGGGCTCAAGGACATCGAGCACAAGCCGCACTCGTTCTACATCGACCGCTATCCCGTGGGCCGCGAGGCCACCGTCGCCTGGGGCGCGATCGACCTGCGCTTCCAGAACGACACCGACCACGGCGTGCTGATCGTCTCCACGCTCGACCCCAGCACCCCCTCGGGGTCCCCGGGCGTGCTCACCGTCTCGATGTACTCCACCAAGACGTGGGACATCACCACCCGCACCTCCGACCGCTACGCCTACGTCGCACCCGAGACGCGCACGCTCGACACCGAGGACTGCTACCCCAACACCGGCTACTCCGGCTTCCAGGTCGACGTCTGGCGCTCCTTCCGCGAGCCCGGTCAGTCCGCGTTGGTGCGCGAGGAGAAGTTCCACACCAACTACACGGCGTCCGACTCGGTGATCTGCCGCCCGCCGGGCTCGATCAACGACTGACCGCCCTCCGTAGAGCGTGACGGTCCCGCCGAGCGCCAACCACGGCACCCAGGTCAGCCCACCGTCGAGCGGCCGTCGCCGGTCATCTTGGTGCACGGCACGATGGGGGACCGCAAGAACCTCCTCGAGGGGGCCGGCCAAGCAGCTAAAGGTTGTGACCCACCGCGCACGACCAACGTGACCGTCCAGGACACGTGCTCCTCCGACTGGGCCGAGCACGTCTTGATCCCGCTCAGCCGTGCGACGATCGCGCTCACCCTCGACGCGCTCACGCGGCCGGGGCCGGTACGACCGGGTCTCCGTCGGGCCTGCTGACGGTTTCGAGGAGATTGCGTGGAAAGCCCTCCCGACCAGTCGTGCCAACCCTAGGGTTCGAGCCCAGAGACGGCTCTCCGACGAGTCGCGCCACGAACCCCTTGGAGCCGGCCCCATGCCTCGCCCTGTCCACTCACGTCTGTCCACCCTCGCTACGACGACCGCCCTCGCCACCTGCGGGTTGGTGCTCGTGCCGGTCTCGGGCGCCCACGCAGCGGCGCCCACCGCCACCATCGTCGTGGCGGACACCGCCCTCGGCGTCGGTGAGACCTCGCTCGTCACCTTCACCTTCAGCGAAGCCGTGACCGGCTTCGACAACGCTGACCTGGTGGTCCCCCACGGCACCCTGGGGGCCGTGGCGTCCTCCGATGGCGGCGTCACCTGGACCGCCACCTTCACGCCCAGCGCAGGGGTCACCGACACCACCAACGTCATCACGTTGGACCAGGCCGAAGTGAGCGACGCGAGCGCTCCCCCGGTCGCTGGCGTCGGCACCGTGGACTCCAACAACTTCAGCATCGACACCCAACGTCCGACGGCCAGCATCGTCCTTGCCGACTCGGCTCTCGCGGCGGGTGAGACCACCACGGTCACGGTGACCTTCAGTGAGGCTGTCACCGGGTTCACCGCGGCCGATCTCGGGCCCGAGAACGGCACCCTGGCTGGCCTCTCCTCTTCGGATGGTGGCATCACGTGGACGGCGACGTTCACGCCTACCGCGGCGGTGGACGATGAGACGAATGTGATCACCCTCGACAACGCGGGCGTCGCGGACACTGCGGGCAATGCAGGCTCCGGCACGACCACCTCCGGCAACTACGTGATCGACAGTGTCGCGCCCACTGCGACCATCTCCTTGGCCGACCCTGCGCTTACTGCGGGTGAGACCTCATTGGTCACGATCACCTTCAGCGAGCCCGTCAGCGGCTTCGACAATGGTGACCTCACTGTCCCGAACGGCACGTTGACTGGGGTCGCGTCCGCGGACGGAGGCACGACGTGGACGGCGACCTTCACCCCGACGGTGGACGTCACGGACGCCACCAACGTCATCACGTTGACCAACGCCGGCGTGACGGACGTGGCTGGCAATGCGGTGACGGGCACGGTGGCCTCGGCCAACTTCACCATCGACACCCGGCGACCTGCTGCGACCATCGTGGTGGCGGATGCCGCGCTTGCTGCCGGGCAGACCTCGCTGGTCACCTTCACCTTCGGCGAGGCCGTCACCGGCTTCACCAACGGCGACCTCACGGTGCCCAACGGCACCCTGAGTGCTGTCTCGTCCTCCAATGGCGGGTCGACATGGACGGCGACGTTCACCCCTTCAGCGGGCGTCAACGACCCCACCAACGTCATCACGCTCACCAATGCGGGAGTGACGGACCTCGCTGGCAACGTCGGGACGGGCACGTCCGCCTCCAACAACTACGTCCTCGACTCGATCCGACCCACCGCGTCCATCGTGGTGGCAGACTCCGCGCTCTCGATCGGAGAGACGGCGACGGTCACCGTGAGCTTCAGCGAGGCCGTGACAGGCTTCACCAACGCGGACCTGAGTATCGCCAACGGCACGCTGAGCGCACTCTCGTCGTCCAACGGGGGGGTCACCTGGGTGGGGACCCTGACGCCGGCGACAGCGGTGAGCGACGCCACGAACGTGATCACCCTGGCAAACGCGGGTGTGACGGACGTGGCTGGCAACCCCGGAACGGGCTCGACGACCTCCAACAACTACTCGGTCGACACCGTGCGGCCTACCGCCAGCATCGTGTTGGTCGACAGCGTGCTGGGGATCGGTGAGACCTCGCTGGTGACCGTCGCCTTCAACGAGCCGGTGACGGGCTTCACGAACGCGGATCTCTCGGTCGCCAACGGCACACTCAGCGCGGTCTCCACGGCCAACGGAGGCATGACCTGGACCGCCACGCTCACCCCGACGGCCGGTGTCAACGACACCACCAACGTGATCACGCTGGCCAACGCCGGGGTCAGCGACGTCGCGGGAAATCTTGGCGCCGGCACGTCCACGTCGAACAACTACGTGATCGACTCTGCGCGTCCCACCTCGGCCATCGTCGTCACAGACAGCACCTTGGAGGTCGGCGAGACGTCCCCGGTGACGGTGACGTTCAGCGAGCCCGTCACTGGCTTCACCAACGCGGACCTGACGGTGGCCAACGGCGCCCTGAGTCCGGTCACCTCCACCAACGGAGGAGTCACCTGGACCGCGACGCTGACGCCCTCGGTGGCGACGGTGGACGCCACGAACGTGATCACCTTGGCCAACGCAGGCGTTCAGGACCTGGCGGGCAACACCGGAGGCGGCACGACGACCTCGAACAACTACGCCGTCGACACCACGCCGGCCGCCGATGTCGTGGCGCCTGCGTCTGCTGCCTCGGGACCGGCTCAGACGCGCAATCGAAAGTTCCGGGTCAACTACGTCGCGGCCGACAGCGCCTCAGACGTCGCGTCGGTCGCGCTCTTCGCCCGTGCTCCGGGCCGGGCCGGGTTCGTCAAGGTCGCCACCGATGCCGCCTCCCAAGACGGCCGCTTCGCCTTCACCGGTGGTGCCGATGGGACCTACGCCTTCTACACGGTTGCGACCGACAGCGCTGGCAATGTCGAGGCTGCGCCCGTCTCGCCGGACCACACGACGCGTCTCGACACCCGTGCTCCCGTCGTAACGCCTGCGATGGGCCGGGGACCGCTCAGGTTTGACCTCACTGATCAGCGACGCCTCACGCTGCGGTTCCGCGCAGATGAGCGCGTCACGTACCGCTTCAAGGTTGTGCGCAACGGGCGGTTGATCCGCTCGTTCGAAACGAAGACCTCGAGCCGGAATGTCGTCAAGCAGGGGTGGAACGGGCGAGACGACGCCGGGCGCCGAGTGAAGCCCGGTCGCTACAAGGTCGTGCTCACCGCCACCGATGCCGTCGGCAACAGCACCACGAGGGCCGTCAGGGTGCTGGTTACCCGCTGACAGATGTCCGCGCGACGGCCCCCGACATCGTCGGGGGCCGTCGGGCCAGGGAGGTGGTCGGGGTCGTCGACCGGCGGGTTCACAGGCACGGCTCGCCGTGAGTCCCGGACGTCACTCGCGGTCGGCGAGGCGCTACGCGACTGGCTCGATGCATCCAAGTCCGCACTGTGGCGCCGACACGCGGTTGAGTGTTATCTCTACCGCGGTCGTCCGTGTCGCCCTAGGTTCCGTCTGAACCGCAAGCTGTGGGCCCTGAGAACCCTCGGGCGACGCGTCACCTCACCCGTCGGTGCGCTAGCCCCTGCTTGACGTGGGTCGCGGCGCCAGGTAGCGGTAGCGGTGGTGCTCGCGGAAGCCCAGCCGCTCGTAGAGCGCGAGGGCGGGCGCGTTGTCGCCCAGCACCTGGAGGTACGCCGTGGTGGCCCCCCGCTCGGCGCCCCAGTCGAGCAGGGCGTCCATCACCGCCAGGCCGAGGCCGCGGCGTCGGTGTGCGGGCGAGACCTCGATGCTGCGGAAGCCGACCCAGTCGCGGTCGAAGGCGGCGAGCCCGCCCGCGACCTGATCGCCGTCGACGCTCACGCGGGCGACCGCCTGCCCGGCCACGTCCTCGAGGGTGACCTCGACGTCGGGGAGCGTCAGGGCGCGCAGGGCGCGAGCCGCCAGCGACACCGCGGTGACCTGGAAGACCGTGTCGGCATCGCGGCTCTCGGGCACCCAGCCGCGCGCCACGAACAGCTCGGCCTCGGCCGTGCCGGGCAGGACGGCCGCGATCGGGCGCTGACCGTGGCCGTCGTAGAACGCGACCACCTGCTCGTGGGCCTCGTCGTCGGTGAGCCCGGAGGGACCGAACGCCAGCACCGAGCCGGCGCGACGGGCCGTCGCGGTGGCGGAGCGGCGCAGCACCCAGTCGCCGAGCGGTCGGGTCTCGAGGTCGGCGAAGAGCGCGAAGCCGTGCTGCTGCGCGTCCTTGGCCGGCACCCGGTGGCGCACCGACGGACGCGGGGGCACCGGTTTGCCCGACACGATGTCGCCGAGCGCGATCGTCACCGGGGCGCCGGTCTCGGGCTGGACGACGCACACCCCGTCCCCCCAGGCGACGCAGGTGCCGAGCAGGTCGGTCAGCGCCGGGCCGCCGGTGGGACCCGTCTCGCCGCGGACGACCCGTCGTACGACGATGCGCTGGCCGACGACGTGCGGTCCCAGGCCGTGCTGGGCGACACCGGTGCCCACATGGTGGGGTTCCTGCGCTGCTGGCACCCGGTGATACTAGGCTGAAGCCGCTTCAGGCATTGCCCCGATCTACTGTCCTCAGGAGGACCCGGTGACCTACGTCATCTCCCAGCCGTGCGTCGACCTCAAGGACCGCGCCTGCGTCGACGAGTGTCCTGTCGACTGCATCTACGAGGGCAAGCGGATGCTCTACATCCACCCCGACGAGTGCGTCGACTGTGGTGCGTGCGAGCCGGTCTGCCCCGTCGAGGCGATCTTCTACGAGGACGACGTGCCGGAGCAGTGGAAGGACTACTACACCGCCAACGTCGGGTTCTTCGAGGACCTCGGCTCGCCCGGTGGCGCGGCCAAGATGGGTGAGATCGACAAGGACCACCCCATCGTCGCCGCGCTCGACCCGCAAGAGCACGACGAGTGACCCGGGGAGTCCGGACGACGGTCTCCTCGAGGCTCCCGGACTTCCCCTGGGACCACCTCACCTCCTTCGCCGCGCAGGCACGTGAGCACGCCGACGGGATCGTCGACCTCTCGGTCGGCACCCCGGTCGACCCCACGCCCGCCGTGGTGCAGGACGCGCTGCGCGCGGCCGCGGACTCGCCGGGCTATCCGCTGACGATCGGCCTGCCCGAGACGCGGCAGGCCTGCATCGACTGGCTCGAGCGCCGCCACGGTGTCACCGGTCTCGGCCTCGACGGCGTGCTGCCCGTCATCGGCTCCAAGGAGCTGATCGCCTCCCTGGCCGGGCACCTCGGCATCGGTGCCGGTGACCTGATCGCCTACCCCGCCCTGGCCTACCCGACCTACGAGGTCGGCGCCGTGCTCGCCGGCGCCCGCGCCGTGGCCACCGACTCCCTGACCTCGCTCGGCCCCGAGACGCCGGCCCTGCTGTGGCTCAACTCGCCGTCCAACCCCAGCGGGCGCGTGCTGCCTCCCCAGCACCTCAAGAAGGTCGTCGACTGGTGCCGCGAGCGCGGCACGATCCTGGTCTCCGACGAGTGCTACCTCGAGTGCGCGTGGGAGGCCTCGCCGGTCTCGGTGCTGCACCCGTCGGTCTCGGGCGGCTCCCACGAGGGCATCCTCTCGGTGCACTCGCTCTCCAAGCGCTCCAACCTCGCGGGCTACCGCTGCGCCTTCGTCGCCGGCGACCCGACGCTCGTCGGCGAGCTGCTCGCCGTGCGCAAGAACCTCGGGCTCCAGATGCCCGGCCCCCAGCAGCGCGCCATGATCGCCGCGCTCGACGACGACGAGCACGTCGCCGTCCAGCACGCGACGTACGCCGCCCGTCGGGAGCTGCTGCGCACCGCCCTCGAGGGCGCCGGCTTCCGGATCGAGCACTCCGAGGCCTCGCTCTATCTCTGGGCGACCCGTGACGAGGACTGCTGGGCGACCGTCTCCTGGCTGGCCGAGCGGGGGATCCTCGTGGCGCCCGGCTCGTTCTACGGCGTCGCCGGCGCCAAGCACGTGCGCGTGGCGTTCACCGCCACCGACGAGCGGGTCGCTGCCGCTGTCGCGCGCCTCGGCGCCTGAGTCACCTGGGTCGCCTGGGTCGACTCAGTCCGGCTGGAAGACCTCGTCGACCGGCACGTCGAAGAGCTGGCTGATGCGGAAGGCCAGGGACAGGCGAGGGTCGAAGTGACCCTTCTCGATGGAGATCACCGTCTGCCGCGTCACCCCGAGCGACCCCGCACACTCGGCCTGCGAGAGGCCTGCCTGCTCCCGGAGCTCGCGCAGCCGGTTGTGCATCAGGCCTCCCGTCGGCTCAGCCACGTGTAGCGCACCATCACGTCGGCCATCGCCAGGATGATCACGAGGACGAGGGGGAGCTCGGGTCCGTCGAGGACGGAGGACACGAACACCACGATGCCCAGGACCAGGAGCAGGTCGGTGAAGGCGCCGGAGGTCGCCCTGACATACCACTCGTGCTCGACGGTGTCCTCGTCGTGCTCGGTCCGGTCGGTGGCGATGGCTCCGGTGAGCAGGCCCAGTCCCGCGAGGGCCGGGACCAGCGTCGCCACGGCGAAGGCGGTGAAGAGGAGCCAGGCGGCCCCGTCGTCGCGCACGGTGGCGGCCACCAGGCCGACGGCGGTGGCGATCGTGACGGCGCCGGCGGCGGTGACGGTCCAGCGGGTGGCAGTGTTCATGACACGTCCTTCGATGTCAGGGTTCTTTGACATCCGGACTCCATCACGCGCGGTGGCGCGGTGTCAAACTAATCAGACATCGCCTGGTGTGGCACTGCCTAGTCGAAGACGTCGACGTGCACGTGGTCGCGGTGCTCGAGGATCCGGCGGTCGCCGGAGCTCGAGGGTGCGTCGTAGTCGCGCCAGCCCTGGTCGGAGCGGCTGACCGTCCAGATCCGGTCGTCGAAGATGATCGTCTTGATGTCGAGCCGGTCGGCCTGCGCCACCAGGTAGTGCGCGACCGCCCAACCGCGCTTCTGGTTCTGCGGGTTGATCGGCCGGAAGAAGATGTCGACCGCCCGGCCCTCGTAGTGCGCCGAGCCCTCGATGTGGCCGCTCCGCACGCCTCCGGGCGCGAAGCCACCGAGAGCCAGGTCGCCGAACATGCCGAGCGCCTCACGTCGTACGACGTCGGCCCGGTCGGTCAGGCCGGTGTCGAGCAGCGCGGCGTCGGCGCCGTCCACGTCGTCGTCGAGGTCGCAGCTGAAGCCCTCGGGGGAGTTGCCGGTCAGGGCCGAGGCGATCGCGCGGGCATCGGTCTCGTGGTCGGCGTAGGCGTCGGGGAAACCCGAGCGCTGCACCTCCTGGGCGGCCACGGTGATCTCCAGCGTCTCGTAGCCGTCGACCTCGACCAGCGCGTCGTAGAACGCGTTGCTGGCGTAGACCGGGTCGAGCACCTGCTCCTGGCTGCCCCAGCCCTGGGAGGGCCGCTGCTGGAAGAGGCCGAGGGAGTCGCGGTCGCCGAAGTCGATGTTGTAGAGGTCCGACTCCTGGTAGGCCGTGGCCAGGGCGATCGAGGCGGCCCGGGCCGGCAGGCCACGGCGGATCGAGATGGCCGTGATGAGCGCGGCGTTCTCGGCCTGCTCGACGGTGAGGTCGACGGTGTGCCCGTCGACCGTCGCCGTGCACCCGTCGGCGAAGGGACGCAAGGGGCCGCTGTTGGTGAGTACGCCGTAGCCGACGGCTGCGACCACCGTCACCGCCGCCACACCCACCAGCGCGGCCCCCGCTCCCTTCCTCATGCCCCCATTGTCCAGACAGGTGCTGAGGGTTGGCTGAGGAGGCCGCAGGTCAGGCCTGGGCCATCGCGGCGAGCATGTGGTCCATGACCTGGGTGTGCGCGACGACGGGGCTGAAGAGGATGACCTCGGCGTCCTGCTCGACCCGCACGCTGTGGCCGGCGGGCCAGTGGAAGACGTCGCCGCCGGTGACGGTGTCGCTGGAGCCGTCGGTGTAGCTGACGACCACGGCGCCGCTGATCAGGTAGCCCCAGTGCGCCGCCTGGCAGGCATCGTCCTGCAGCCCCACCAGGAGCGGAGCGATGTCGGTGCCGGCTCCGAGCGAGAAGTACTCCGCTGCGAGCGGTCCCGACGCGTCACCCCCGAAGTCGGCGAGCTGGCGGGCGCGGGCGCCGGGGACGTCGATCTTGACCGGGATGTCGTGCTTGTCGATGCGCATGGTCATGCCTCTCGGGTGCGTTCGGGATTGCTCTTGACACCCCGTAGGCGTGACAAGCGGTGTCACAATGCGACAGTGACGGCGCTGGCGCAGGCTCAGGCGGCGTTGGCGCGCGGGGAGTGGCGCCGGGCCCGCGATCTCCTCGAGGCCGACCCGGCGACACCGTCGGACCCGCTGCGGCTCGAGCTGAGGGCCCAGGCCTGCTACGGCGACGGGGCCCTCGAGGCGACCGTGTCGTCGTACGAGGAGGCGCACCGGCTCTTCGTCGAGTCGGGTGACGACGTCGAGGCGGCGCGCGCGTCGGCCATGGTCGCGCTGCACCTGATGATGGACACCGGCCTGATGTCGGCGGTCCGCGGCTGGCTCTCCCGCGCCGAGCGTGAGCTGGCGGGCCACGACGAGGCCCCGCCCCACGCCTGGGTGGCCACGGTGCGCACCTACGAGCGCTTCATGTGTGGTGACGCCGAGGGAGCAGCAGCCCAGTCTGCGTTGGCGATCGAGCTCGGCGAGAGGCTGGGCGTGCGACCCGCTGTGGTCATCGGCCGCACCGCTGCCGCGCGCCTGCGCATCTCCGCCGGCGACGTCGACGGCGGGCTGGAGCTGCTGGACGAGGTGGCCGCCGTGCTGATGTCCGGCGACGTGGATCCGCTGACGACCGGGATGATGTATTGCGAGCTCATCTGTGCCGCGCAGAACCTGGCGCACCACGAGCGTGCCCGGGAGTGGACCGAGGTCATGGAGCGCTGGCGGCACGGCGCGGCCTTCGGTGCCATCCACGGGCGGTGCCGCGTGCACCGAGCCGAGCTGTTGCGGGTCTCGGGGCCGAGCGACGCTGCGGAGACCGAGGCGCTGGCCGCGTGCGACGAGCTGCGGCCCTACATGCGTCGCGAGTTCGGCTGGCCACTGGTCGAGCTGGGCACGATCAGGCTCCGCGCCGGCGACCTCGTCGGGGCGGAGGAGGCCTTCCTCAGCGCCCACGAGCACGCGTGGTGCCCCCATCCCGGGCTGGCCCTGCTGCGCCTGGAGCAGGGCGCGCCCGACGAGGCCGCGGCGCTGGTCGCCGATGCCATCGAGCACCCGCTCGACATCCCGTCCAAGGAGCGGCCGCCGCTCGACGACCTGCGCCTGGCTCCGCTCCACGACGCCCAGGCGGCCATCGCGGCCGCCCGAGGCGACCTGGAGACGTTGGAGCGGGCTGCCGCGGCGCTGGAGTCGATCGCGGCTCGCTATCCCACGCCCGGACTGGAGGCTACGGCGTCCCTCGCCCGCGGACGGTCCGCCCTGGCCCACGGCGACCTGGCGCGCGCGGTCGCCAGCTGCGACCGCGCCATCAGCACCTGGGCGGAGGTGGGCGCGCCCTACGAGACCGCCGCCGCGCGGGTGGTGCTCGGTGCCGCGCACCACGCGGGTGACCGCCACGCGCTGGCTCGCCTGGAGTGGTCGGCCGCCCACGCGGCGTACGTCTCCTTCGGGGCTCTCGGCCAGGCCGCGCACGTGGCCCGGCTGCTCGCCCCGGTGTCGGCTGACCGGGACCTTCCACCTGCCGGCGCCGCGACGCACGTCGCGACCTTCCGGTGCCAGGGCGGGCTGCGGCACGTGGCCTACGGCGGGATCGACGTCCGGCTCACGGACCTCGTGGGCTTCCGCTACCTCGAGCGCCTCCTCGCCGAGCCGGGGCGCGAGCTCCACGTGCTCGACCTCGTCGCCCAGGAGCAGGGGGTGGCGGTGGCTCGTCCGGGGGCGGGGTGCGCAGAGACCCTCGATCCCGGTGCGGGGCTCCCCGTCCTCGACGACCAGGCGCGAGACGCCTATCGACGCCGTCTGGCCGACGTGGACGAGGACATCGAGGAGGCCCGCTCGATGAACGACCTCGGACGCCTCGCCCTGGCCGAGCGCGACCGCGACTACCTCGTGCACGAGCTCAGCCAGGCCGTCGGTCTCGGCGGACGACCGCGTACGACGCACGGCAGCGCCGAGCGCGCCCGCAGCAGCGTCACGCGCTCGCTGCGCTATGCCGTCGGGCGGCTCGTCGAGGAGCATCCCGACCTGGCGGGGCACCTCGACCAGACCGTCCGCACCGGCACCTACTGCAGCTATCAGGCCGACCCGCTCGCGCCGGTCGTGTGGGAGCTGGGCTGAGGAAGCAGCTCGAGCCGGCCCCTGGTTGGTCGAGCCGGCCTCCGATTGTTGGTCGGGCCGGCTGTGGTGGGTGGTCGAGCCGGCCGTGGTGGGTGGTCGAGCCGGCCGTGGTGGGTGGTCGAGCCAGCCTCCGTTTGTTGCTCGAGCCGGCCGTGGTGGGTGGTCGAGCCGGCCTCCGTTTGTTGGTCGAGCCGGCCGAGCGCCAGCGAGGCCGCGTCGAGACCCGGTGAACCAAGAATCAACCCCAACCCCCAGTCCAAAAAACACTTCGAAAATACTTTCGAGTATCGTCTCGCCAGGTGGGACAGATCGCCTCTGAGCAGGCCCGACTGTCGGTGGACCCTGGTTCGATAGATCCATGAGCAACCACGGGCAGCGCCTCGATCGGGACCACCCGATCACCGCTGCCTACGCCCAGCTCGAGACCGCGTTGGCCGCGGTCGAGCAAGCCCACGCCTGGTCGATGAACGCGACCCAGACACGTGCCGCGCTGCTCGCCGACGCCCGCGTGCGCTCGCGCCTCGAAGGGCTCCAGGTCAAGGTCGCAGCCCACGCCCACCGCACCGGGGCAGCCGATGGCTTGGGTGCGACCTCGGTCGCGTCCTGGTGGGCACATGAGACCCGGATGACCGCCGCCGAGGCGCACTGCCGCGTCAAGCACGCCATCGCTGTCGACGAGCGCCACGACCCGGTTGAAGCAGCGTTGCTGGCTGGCACCCTGCGACCCGACCAGGCCAAGGTCGTGGTGCACGCGGTCGACGCGCTGCCCGACGACGTCGACCCGCAGATCCGCGACCAGGCCCGAACCCACCTGTTGGCTGAAGCAGCCCACCATGACGCGAAGGCCCTGCGGATCCTGGGCAAACGGGTCCTCGACGTCGTTGCCCCCGAGGTCGGCGAAGCACAGCTCGCCGCCCAGCTCGAAGCAGAAGAGAAGGCTGCGGCGAAGGCGGCCCGGTTCGACGATGACCGACGACGGGCACGGCAAGACCTACGGGAGGTTCACCCTCCCGACCTGGCAGGCCGACCTGCTCCGCACAGCCCTCCACGCCCTCGCCTCACCCCGACGCGGCAACAGCGGCGCGACCCCGGAAGGGATGGGCACCGCGTTCGGTGACTACCTCCAGCGCTACCCGATCGACCGCATCCCCGACGCCGGCGGGCTCTGCGCGACCGTGGTGGTCACCATGACCCTCGAGACCCTGATGGGTGGCCTCGCAGCAGCCAGCCTCGACACCGGCACCCTGGTCAGCCCCGGCCTCGCCAGGCAGACTCGCCTGCCAGGCCGGGATCATCCCCGTCGTCCTCGGCGGTGACTCCCAGGTCCTCGACGTCGGCCGCAAACGCAGGTTCCACTCCGAGACCCAACGCATCGCTCTGGTCACCCGCGACCGAGGCTGCACCACCCTCGGCTGCGACCGGCCCGCGGCGTGGTGCGAGGCCCACCACGAGGTGCCGTGGTCGAAGGGTGGCGGCACGTCGGTCGACCGTGGCCGGTTGCTGTGCTCGCGTCATCACCACCTCGCCCACCACCCCGACTACTCGATCACCCACCACCCGGGCCGGAAGGTCTCCTTCACCAAACGAGGAGTGAGCGGCGGTCTCGACACGGGCTCGCTGCGCTCGCCCGGCTCGACCACCAAAAAGGTCGCGCCCGTCCCGTTCGGTGGTCGAGCCGACCGAGCGCAAGCGAGGGCGCGTCGAGACCAAGCGCTGTAAGTGACCATCCTCCGGCCCCGCTCGCGGAGCCGAGGCTGCTTCTCGACTCACCCGGTCTCGACGCGGGCTCGCTGCGCTCGCCCGGCTCGACCACCGAACAGGGGCGACCATCTCGCCCTCGTCAGCGGTAGCCGACGAGGGTCGGGGTGGCCTCGACGACCTCGAGGGGCACCGACGCGCCCGGGATGGTCACCGTGCCCGGCACCGGACGCCAGCCGCCACCGTTGACCCGGAAGTCCGCCGTATAGGTGGTGTCCACTGCCGGCGACACCGTCCCTGCGGACAGGTAGTCGTGGGTGACCTGGAGGTCCGGGTAGGCCGCGCCCGGCGTCGAGGTCGACACGGAGGCCCCGTCACCGAAGCGCCACCCGTAAGAGGCTGGGGTGATCCGCAGGTCGACCCGTTGGCCCAGCAGGGTGATCGTGCGCGTGAAGGGCCGAGCCTCGGTGTAGAAGTTCGTCGCGAAGTTCACCAAGGTCCGACCGTTCGGTGGCTGCACCACCAACTCGCTCGCCGGCAGGTCAACGCGGCGCAAGGCCGCAGCGACCAGCCCGGGAGTGAGGACTGGTGTCGCATCGACCGGGAAGGGCGTACAGAACGGTGAGGTTGCGCCGAACAGCTCGATCACCTCCGCGAGGCATGCAGCGATGCCGGCGTAGAACTCGCTAGTGCTAGCCATGGCTGCCGTGATTTCAGAACCCGGCTGTTGGCCGGACGGGCAGATCAGTTGCTGCTCGACGACGGCCACCCCTTGGCCGAAGCTGACACTTTCGACGTAGTGGCAGTCAGAGTCGAGAGCGTTCGCGACTCGTGGCACTGTCAGGATGCCGCAAATCAGCACACCAAGAAGCGCACCGCGCAGGCTCATGACAGGTATCCGACGAAGGTGACTAGCCATGACCCCTCGCGCCGGCCCAGTCGGAAAACAGCAATGCGACGGTCCTCCTCGTAGAGGACAGGTTCCGCTCCTTTGCTGGGGATCGTTCGACCGGACTCGTAGAGGAGTGCTGCACTCACCTCGGCCGCGCGGCCCGAGGACTCGACCACGCGGCTCTTGACGACCTTCCAACCGACGGTCTCAAAACGACCGCCCGCCCGATAGACCTCGACCACCGGCTCGATGGAGTCCTGGCACGTCGTGCAGTCAGCGGTGCTCAGCGCGTAGACCTCGGTGGAGTCGCCGTTCTGAACCGTCACGTTGCGCGCAGCCACCCAGGCCCGGACGGTCTCCTCCGGTCCGAGGGCGGCGGCTGTGGGCGACGGCGCAGGCGTCGTCGGGGCTGAGGTGGGCGACGGCGACGAGGTCGGGGACGGTGCCATCCTCGGCCGCGGGGCGTCGTCGGAGCAGCCGGCCAGGAAGCCGGCGGCGAGGACGCCGACAGCCACAGACCGGACGACACGACTCACGAGGCAGGCCCTTCCCGAGACTCCGCGCCCGAACCTTGAGGCGCGACTCGTCGACCGTACCCACGGTCGACCGCCCTTGGAAACCCCCGTTGTGACCGCTGTGGAGGACGTGACGGCTGGGTCAGTTGGCGTGCAGCGCCGCGTTGAGGGAGATGCCCTTGCCCTTCCACGGGACAGCCTCGATGGCGCCGGAGACCGAGTTGCGGCGGAAGAGGACGTTGCTGGCGCCGGAGAGCTCGCTGGCCTTGACGACCTTCGGCTTGCTGTCCATGTCGGAGATGGTGACCTTGGTGCCGGCGGTGACGTAGCAGCCGGCTTCGACCACGCAGTCGTCGCCGAGGGAGATCCCGATGCCGGCGTTGGCGCCGAGCAGGCAGCGCTCGCCGATCGAGATGACGGCCTTGCCGCCACCCGAGAGCGTGCCCATGATCGACGCGCCGCCACCGACGTCGGAGCCGTCGCCGACCAGGACGCCGGCGGAGATGCGGCCTTCGACCATGGAGGCGCCGAGCGTGCCGGCGTTGAAGTTGACGAAGCCCTCGTGCATCACGGTCGTCCCGGAGGCGAGGTGGGCGCCGAGGCGGACGCGGTCGGCGTCAGCGATCCGGACGCCGGAGGGCACCACGTAGTCGACCATCCGGGGGAACTTGTCGACCCCGAGGACGGTGACGTGCACGCCGGTCGCGCGCAGCCGGGCACGGGTCAGCTCGAAGCCCTCGACGGCGCACGGGCCCGCCGAGGTCCACACGACGTTGGTCAGCAGCCCGAAGACGCCGTCCATCGAGATGGTGTGCGGCACGGCGAGCCGCGACGACAGCAGGTGCAGGCGCAGCCAGACGTCCTCGGTGCTCGCGGGAGCCGCGGCGAGGTCGGCGATCTCGACGAGCCGGACCTCACGGCGTACGCCGCGGGCCTCGTCGTCGCCCTCCAGGGCGGTCAGCTCCGCCGGAGCCGCGGCGCCGTCGGACGCGCCGAGGGCGGGGGAGGGGAACCAGACGTCGAGCACCGTGCCGGTGGCATCGAGGGTGGCGAGGCCGTGGCCCCAGGCAGCATTCGGAGTCGCAGTCACGGGACCTCACTGTAGAGAACGCGCTGCGCCGGTGCTCAGCCGTGTCATCTCCCGGTAGCGACCTGCCGGTCCGGAGCGCCGTGCTCAGCCGTGTCATCGCCCGGTGCGACCTGCCGCAACTGATTCGCGCGGGCGGCGCGGGCCGCCGTACGCTGTGGGCACAGGCGTCTGAGCCGTCATCAGCGGTGAGCCTCCGGAAGAACAGTGCGAGCCCTCCGGGGCTCGGACCCACTAGAACCGGACGGGTAGGCCCGTCACAGCCGTGAACGAGTGGCTTGGTCTCGACCGGCTCGACCGGCGAGGCGGGGCAAGCAGGGTGGTACCGCGGTCCTCGGCGTCATCGAGGGTCGTCCCTGGGTTTCGACAGGCTCGACCAACGAAAACCCAGCGCGACCGACGAAGACCAGCAGGAGTTGCCATGACCTACCCGAAGACCGGCGCCCACGGTGTCCCCTCCAGCCCTCGCTTTCCCGAGATCGAGGAGCGGGTGCTCGCCTTCTGGGAGCAGGACGGCACCTTCCAGGCGAGCATCGACCAGCGCGACGCGGGCGACGACGGCTCAGGTGAGTTCGTCTTCTACGACGGCCCGCCCTTCGCCAACGGGCTGCCGCACTACGGCCACCTGCTCACCGGCTACGTCAAGGACCTGATCCCGCGCTACCAGACGATGCGCGGACGCAAGGTCGAGCGCCGCTTCGGCTGGGACACCCACGGTCTGCCCGCCGAGCTCGAGGCGATGCGTCTCAACGGCATCAAGACCACCGACGAGATCGTCGAGATGGGCATCGACAAGTTCAACGACGCCTGCCGTGAGTCGGTCATGAAGTACACCGGCGAGTGGCGCGACTACGTGACGCGCCAGGCGCGCTGGGTCGACTTCGACAACGACTACCGCACGATGAACCCCGACTACATGGAGTCGGTGATGTGGGCGTTCAAGCAGCTGCACGAGAAGGGCCTGGTCTACGAGGGCTTCCGGGTGCTGCCCTACTGCTGGAACGACGAGACGCCGCTGTCGAACCACGAGCTGCGCATGGACGACGACGTCTACCAGAACCGTCAGGACCCGGCGGTCACCGTGGGCTTCAGGCTCGACGACACCGGCACCGACCCGGTGCTCGACGGCGCGCACATCCTGATCTGGACCACCACCCCGTGGACCCTGCCCTCCAACCTCGCGGTCATGGTCGGGTCCGACATCGACTACGTCGTCGTGGAGAGCGACGCCACAGGGCTGCCCGAGCGCTACGTGCTGGCCGAGGCGCGCCTCGGCGCCTACGCCCGCGAGCTCGGCGACGACCCCACGGTGCTGGGCCGCTACCGCGGCGCCGACCTGCTCGGCCGGACCTACACTCCGCCCTTCTCCTACTACCTCGGCCACGAGAACGCCTTCCGCGTCGTCGCCGCCGACGACGCGGTCACCACGACCGACGGCACCGGGGTCGTCCACACCGCCGGCGCCTTCGGTGAGGTCGACAAGGAGGTCACCGACCGCGAGGGCATCGAGGCGGTGATGCCGGTCGGCAAGGACGGCAAGTTCCTCTTCCCCGTCGTCGACTACGAGGGCCTGCTGGTCTTCGACGCCAACCTGCAGATCATCGACCACCTCAAGGGCACGACGGCCTCGGTGACACCAGGCACGGTGCTGCTGCGTCGCGAGACCTACGACCACTCCTACCCGCACTGCTGGCGCTGCCGGGAGCCCCTGATCTACAAGGGGGTCTCGTCGTGGTTCGTCGAGGTGACCGCGGTCAAGCAGCGGATGCTCGAGCTCAACCAGGACATCCGCTGGGTGCCCGACCACATCCAGGACGGCCAGTTCGGCCGCTGGCTGGAGAACGCCCGCGACTGGTCGATCACGCGCAACCGCTTCTGGGGCTCCCCGGTGCCGGTGTGGAAGAGCGACGACGCGGCGTACCCCCGCATCGACGTCTACGGCAGCTTCGCCGAGATCGAGCGCGACTTCGGGCGCCTGCCGGGCAAGGGGGACGGGATCCCCGACCTGCACCGTCCCTACGTCGACGAGCTGGTCCGCCCCAACCCCGACGACCCGCGCACGCCCGAGGAGGGGCAGTCGACGATGCGTCGCGTCACCGACGTGCTCGACGTGTGGTTCGACTCGGGCTCGATGCCCTTCGCGCAGGTGCACTACCCCTTCGAGAACGCCGACTGGTTCGACGGCACCGACACGACCAAGGGCCACTTCCCGGGCGACTTCATCGTCGAGTACATCGGTCAGACCCGCGGCTGGTTCTACACGCTGCACGTGCTGGCGAGCGCGATCTTCGACAAGCCGGCCTTCAGCTCCTGCATCAGCCACGGGATCGTGCTCGGCTCCGACGGCAACAAGATGTCGAAGTCGCTGCGCAACTATCCCGACGTCTCCGAGGTCTTCGACCGCGACGGCGCCGACGCGATGCGCTGGTTCCTCATGTCGAGCCCGATCCTGCGCGGCGGCAACCTGGTCGTCACCGAGCAGGGCATCCGCGACTCGGTGCGCCAGGTGATGATCCCGCTGTGGAACAGCTGGTACTTCTTCCAGCTCTACGCCAACGCCGCTGCCGGTGGCGACGGCTACGAGGCCCAGTGGTCGACCGCGTCCCAGGACCCGCTGGACCGCTACCTGCTGGCCAAGTGCCGGCAGTACGTCCAGACGATGACGGTGCAGCTCGACGACTACGCCGTGGCGGACGCCTGCGACTCGACGCGATCCTTCCTCGACGTGCTCACCAACTGGTACATCCGTCGCTCGCGGGACCGCTTCTGGGGCGACAACACCGGCGCCTTCGACACGCTCCACACCGTGCTCGAGGTCGTGTGCCGCACGACCGCGCCCCTCATGCCTCTGACGACCGAGGAGGTCTGGCGCGGCCTGACCGGCGGGCGGTCGGTGCACCTGACCGACTGGCCGCTCGCCGGCGACCTGCCGGCCGACGACGCCCTGGTCGCGGCGATGGACCAGGTGCGCGAGGTCTGCTCCGCGACGTCCGCGCTGCGCAAGGCGGCCAGCCTGCGCAACCGGCTGCCGCTCTCGACGCTGACCGTCGTCGTCGACGACCCGGCCGCGCTGGCCGGCTTCGAGTCGATCGTCGCCGACGAGGTCAACGTCAAGGCCGTGCGGCTGCTGGGCGCCGACTCCGAGGAGGCGGCCTCCTACGGCGTCGAGCAGAAGCTCACCGTCAACGCACGCGCGGCCGGTCCGCGGCTGGGCAAGGACGTGCAGCGCGCGATCAAGGGCTCCAAGACGGGCGACTGGTCGGTCGCCGAGGACGGCACCGTCACCGCCGGCGGGCTCGCCCTGGTCGAGGGTGAGTTCGCCCTCGAGACGGTCGCCGGCTCGGCCGACGCCGACACCGTCACCGGCGTGCTCCCCGGTGGTGGCTTCGTGGTGCTCGACACCGCGGTCTCACCCGAGCTCGCCGCCGAGGGACTGGCCCGCGACCTGGTGCGCGCGATCCAGCAGGCCCGCCGCGACGCCGGCCTCGACGTCTCCGACCGCATCGCGCTGACGGTCGCCGGCTCGGCGCTGGTGCAGGAGGCCGCACGCACGCACGAGCAGCTGATCACCAGCGAGACCCTCGCCACGGCGTACGACGTGTGCGGCGAAGCCGCCGGTGCCAGCGATGGTGGTGGTGTCGGCGTCGTCGTCGGTGACGGTGAGGCGGCGACGGTGGTGGTGGCGAAGGCCTAGAGCGGCACCCGGCGAGACCCGCTCAGCCCGCCAGCCCCACACGAGCCGCCAGCTTGTCGAGGTAGACGAGCACCTCGTCGGGGGACTTGTCGGGGACGCCCCAGATCAGGTCGGTCGCGCCGGCGTCGGCCCAGGACGCGAGGTCCTCGGGGGTGGGGCGCATGGCGATCAGGACGTGGATGTCCGGGGCGCCGTCGCGGCCGGCGGCCGCCCACGCCTCGCGCAGCGCTGCGGCCTTGCCGCTGATGTCGGACTCGACCGGGGTGGTCATCCAGCCGTCGGCGGTGCGGGCGATCCACTCGAACGTCTTGGGTCCGCCGCCGGCTCCGATCACCAGCGGGATGTGGGCCTGGACGGGCTTGGGGTAGGCCCAGGACGGGCCGAAGCTGACGTAGTCGCCGGAGTAGGAGGCCTCGTCCTCGGTCCAGAGCGAGCGCATCGCCTCGACGTACTCGCGCAGGACCGTACGACGCCTGGCCGGCGGCACGTGGTGGTCCTCGAGCTCGTCGGTGTTCCACCCGAAGCCGGCGCCGATGGTGACCCGACCGCCGGAGAGGTGGTCGAGCGTGGCGATCTGCTTGGCCAGGGTGATCGGGTCGGACTCGACGGGCAGCGCGACCGCGGTCGACAACCGGATCCGCGACGTGACCGCCGCGCACGTGGCCAGGGAGATCCACGGGTCGAGGGTGCGCGTGTAGCGGTCGTCGGGCAGCGTCTCGCCCCCGGTCGGGTGGGCCGCGTCGCGGCGGACCGGGATGTGCGTGTGCTCGGGCACGTAGATCGTGTCGAACCCGCGCTCCTCCGCGGCGACGGCGAGCTGGGCGGGCGTGATCCCGCGGTCGGAGGTGAAGAGGACGATCCCGTGGCGCATGGGACGAACACTAGAACGTGTTGCAGTTTTCCGGAAGGCCCCCGGACGTCGCTCACCCGCCACTCGTCGGCCACCAGCGGCTGGTTGACTGGCGCCGTGCCCCTCGACCTCACCGCAGACGCGGTCACCCTCACCCAGCAGCTCGTCGACATCGAGTCGGTGAGCCTCGACGAGGCCGCCATCGCCGACGCGGTGGAGGCGGCGCTCACGCCGCTGTCGCACCTGAGCGTCGTGCGGCGCGGCAACACCGTCGTCGCGCGCACCGACCTGGGTCGAGGCGAGCGCGTGGTCATCGCCGGTCACCTGGACACGGTGCCGCTCAACGACAACCTCCCGAGCCGGCTCGACGAGGCGACCGGGCTGCTGCACGGGCTCGGCACCTGCGACATGAAGGGCGGTGACGCGGTCATCCTGCGGCTGGCCCAGACCGTCACCGAGCCCAACCGCGACCTCACCTTCATCCTCTACGAGGGGGAGGAGATCGACTCGGAGTACAACGGGCTGCACCACCTCGCCCAGAGCGACCCCGAGCTCATGACCGCCGACTTCGCGATCCTGATGGAGCCCTCCAACGGCGTCGTGGAGGCCGGGTGCCAGGGCACGCTCCGCGTGGAGGTCCGGACGACGGGCGAGCGGTCCCACTCCGCGCGCAGCTGGCGCGGGGTCAACGCCATCCACAAGGCCGCCGAGATCCTCGCCCGCCTCAACACCTACGAGGCGCGCAAGCCCGTCATCGACGGCCTGGAGTACCACGAGGGACTCAACGCGGTCTTCATCAGCGGCGGCGTCGCGGGCAACGTGCTGCCCGACGAGTGCGTCGTCGAGGTCAACTTCCGCTTCGCCCCCGACCGCTCCGAGACCGAGGCGGAGGCCTTCGTCCGCGACTTCTTCGACGGCTTCGACGTCACGCTCACCGACCTGGCGCCCGGAGCCCTGCCGGGACTGGACCGCCCCGCGGCCCAGGCGTTCATCACCGCGGTGGGCGGCGAGGTCAACCCGAAGTTCGGCTGGACCGACGTGGCCCGCTTCACCGGCCTCGGCGTGCCGGCGGTCAACTTCGGCCCCGGCGACCCGATGCTGGCGCACAAGCAGGAGGAGCACGTCCCGGTCGCGCAGATCCTTGCCTGCGAGCAGGCCCTGACCACCTGGCTGACCGGCGAGACGGGAGCAGGCGCGTGAAGTCCAAGACGAAGGGCCCCATCACGCAGCGGCGCAACCAGGTCGACGGCACCACCACCGACCAGCACCTCCTCGACTCGCGCGGCCCGACCGACTGGGTGCACACCGACCCCTGGCGGGTGCTGCGCATCCAGGCGGAGTTCGTCGAGGGCTTCGGCGCCTTCGCCGAGCTGGGGCCGACGATCGGCGTCTTCGGCTCCGCGCGCACCCCCGTCGACCACCCGTCGTACGCCGTGGCCGAGCTGGTCGGGCGCCGCCTCGTCGAGGAGGGCTTCGCGGTCATGACCGGCGGCGGGCCGGGGGCCATGGAGGCGGCCAACAAGGGAGCCTGCCAGGCCGACGGGGTGAGCGTGGGCCTCGGCATCGAGCTGCCCTTCGAGGCCGGGCTCAACGAGTGGGTCGACGTCGGGATGAACTTCCGCTACTTCTTCGCGCGCAAGACCATGTTCGTCAAGTACTCCCAGGGCTTCATCGTCCTGCCCGGTGGTGTCGGCACGCTGGACGAGCTGTTCGAGGCCCTCACGCTCGCGCAGACCCAGAAGATCACGGCCTTCCCGATCGTGCTGATCGGCGTGGCCTACTGGTCGGGCCTGGTCGACTGGCTGCGCGACACGGTGCTCCTCGACGGCAAGATCTCCCAGGACGACCTCGACCGGCTGGTCCTCACCGACGACGTCGAGAAGGCCGTGCGGATCATGGTCGAGGCGAGGCAGTCGCCATGATGTGGCTCTTCGCCATCCTCATCGTGCTGGCGATGGGCGGGGTCGCGATGGTCGCCGCGGGTCGCGGCACCCCGCTGCAGCCGTCGTACGACGACCGCCCGGCGTCGGGGCTCCCCGACGGGGTCCTCGGCGGGGACGACCTGCGGCGGGTGCGCTTCTCGCTCGCGTTCCGTGGCTACCGGATGTCCGAGGTCGACGCCCTGCTCGACCGCCTGGCGACCGAGCGTGAGGAGGCCGACCGCGAGGCTCGTGGCGGCGACCCGGTCGCGTAGGGCACACTGCCCAGCGTGTCGACCGAGGTGATCGTCTACGTCCTGACCGCCCTGGCGGCCCTGGTCATCGTGCTGACGCGCCTGCGCCTCGGCCGCGACGACGGTGCCGCGGGTCATGTCCACGTCGGTCCGCTGCTGCTCAGCGTGCACACCGGGGGCGGTGCCCTGGCGCTGGTGCTGTGGCTGGTCTTCCTCGTCGGCGGTGGCTCCCTCAGCGAGAACGCCGCCGGTGTGGTGGGGATCCTCGCGCTGGCGCTGTGGTGGGTCGTGGCCGTCGCGGGCCTGCTGATCCTGGTGCGTTGGCTGCCGAGCCGCGGCAGGCACGCCGCCTCCGGCACCGAGGACACCTGGTCCGACGGGCCGGGCCTGTCGGTGCTCGCCCACGTGGGCATGCTCGTCGGGGTGGGCGTCTTCACCTGGGCCTACCTCACCAGCGTCGTCTGAGCCGTGGCACGCACCCGGTCGATCCGCACCGCGATCCGCACCGCGGTCCCCACCGCGGTCATCCTCGTGCTCCTCGGCGCGGTCCTCACGTCTCCCTCGGTCACCGCGCTGACGGCGCCGGTCGCCCAGACCGGCCCGGGGGCCGCCCCCACGAGCGGCGCGCGACCGGCGGTCGTCGAGAGGCGGGTCATCGGGAAGTCCGTGCGCGGCCGGCCGATCGTGGCGTGGCGCCTGGGCGAGCCCGACGAGCCGGACGTCCCGTCGGTGGTGCTGATCTCGACGATGCACGGCGACGAGCCCGCGACGCGCCGCATCCTCCAGGCGTTGCGCGACGGTGCCCGCCTGCGGGGGATCGACGTGTGGGTGGTGCCGACCTACAACCCCGACGGCCTGGCGCGCGGCACCCGCAAGAACGCGCGCGGCGTCGACCTCAACCGCAACTACCCCTACGGCTGGGTCGACCTCGACGGCCGCTACGAGTCGGGCCCGAGACCGGGCTCCGAGCCGGAGACCCGCGCGATGATGGCCTTCCTGGACGACGTCCGCCCCGAGCGGGTGCTCAGCTTCCACCAGCCCCTGCTGGGCGTCGACGTCGCGACCAAGCGTCCCGCCTTCGCCCGCAAGGTGGCCCGCAAGCTGCGTCTCCCGCGGCGCAACCTGACCTGCGGCGGCGTCTGCCACGGCACGATGACCGGCTGGTTCAACCACCGCTTCCCGGGCAACGCCCTCACCGTCGAGTACGGCGCCCGCCCCTCGCGGCACCGGATGAGTGGGGTCGCACCCGGTCAGGTGCTGTCGGTCTTCGGCGCCGCACGCGGCGGCACGAGCCTGGAGCCCGCGCGCCGCTAGGTGTCAGCGACCCTCGAAGACCGGCTTCTCCTTGGCCACGAAGGCCGCCACGGCGGTGTCGTGGTCCTGGGTCGAGCCGGAGAGCTGCATCATCGACCCCTCGAAGGCCAGCGCCTCGGCGAAGGTGTGGTCCGAGGCGTAGGCGACCGAGCGTCGCATGGCGCCGAGCGCGACGGTGGGTCCGGCGGCCAGGCGGGTCGCCAGGGCCGCGACCTCGGCGGCGAGGTCGTCGGCCGGCACCACGGTCGTGGCCAGGCCCAGGGCGAGCGACTCCTCGGCCTTGATGGTGCGCGGGGAGTAGAGCAGCTCGATCGCCCTGGCGTGCCCGACCAGCCGGGGCAGGTGATAGCTCGCGCCGGTGTCGCAGGAGAGCGCCACGTTGGCGAAGGCGAGGTTGAAGCCGGCGGTGTCGGCGACGACACGGAGGTCGCAGGCGAAGGCCAGGCTGGCACCCGCGCCGGCCGCCACGCCGTTGACCGCGGCGACCACCGGCTTGGCCATGCCGGCCAGCGCGGTGACGATCGGGTTGTAGTGCTCCTCGACGGTGGTGAAGAGCTGCTCGCTGCCGCCGCCGCGGAGCAGGCCGATGTGCTCCTTGAGGTCCTGACCGGTGCAGAAGGCGCGACCGGTGCCGGTGAGCACGACGCAGCGGGCGGCCGGGTCCTCGGCGACGGACTGCACGATCTCGCGCAGCAGCACCTTGGTCGCGATGTCGAGGCTGTTCATCGCCTCCGGTCGGTTGAGGGTGATGGTGGCGACGCCGTCGGTGACGTCCAGCAGGACGGGAGCATCAGTCATGCCGCCCAGTCTGGCACCTGCGGCCGGGGCCCGGGTCAGCCGGCGAGACAGCGGACGACGAAGCGGTCCGACGCCGGCTTGAGCCGCTCGGCCTCCCGGGAGAACAGCACGGCCGCGTCGCGACCGGGCCAGCCGTCGGGGAGCAGCTCGTCGGGCAGCCCCGGGTCGGCGAAGAGGAACTTGCGCCACCCGTGCACCAGGTGGAAGCGCGCCGCGAAGGCCGCCTCGTCGGGATCGGCGTGCGCCCCCAGGTGGCGGCGCAGCAGGTCGGGCGCACTGCTCAGCCACTCGTCGTACGCCGCTCGCAGGGCGTCGAGGTCCCAGGCCGAGGTGGGCGTCGGGTCGACGTCGAGCGCCCGGGCGGTCCGGGCGGTCGCGCCGGTGCGTGCGAGGACCGAGTCGAGCTCGCTGCGCGGGAAGGGGCTGACCCAGACCCGGTCGGTCAGCTCGGCGTAGCCCAGGAAGGTGAGGTCGGCGTCGAGCCGGCTGCGCGCCGCCCGGCCGGACGGGACCTCGACCAGGACCAGGTGCCACGAGCCGTCCCAGGGTCGCTCCCCGCGTCGGTAGACCCGCTCGGCGGCGTCGGCGAAACGGCTCGTGGCCTGCTCGGTGGCGCGGTAGCCGCGCGACCCGTCGAGGCTCGTGGGCTCCAACCAGCCCTGCATGACCATCCGTGAGATCGAGGTGCGGACCGCCGGCGCGGCGATGCCGACGGCGTCGAGCAGACGCACCAGGGACGCCACCGGGGCCTGGCCGTCGCGGGCCCGCAGGTGGTCGCCGTAGAGGTCGAAGAGTGCCGACCGAGCATGCATGGCGGGGAGTCTGCCAGGGTTGTGGTCTCGCTCACCCTCGCCATGGGGGATAATGGACGACAGCGTCATCACGCAGAGAGCGGCAGGTCACCTGCGTTCTTCGATCGGGAACAGGAAGAGGTGCCGCATGGCGGCAATGAAGCCGCGGACGGGCGACGGTCCGCTGGAGGTCACCAAGGAGGGACGAGGCATCGTGATGCGCGTCCCCCTCGAAGGTGGAGGCCGGTTGGTCGTGGAGCTCAACGCTGAAGAAGCCGGCTCGCTCGCCGAGGCCCTCAAGAACGTCGTCGGGTGACGGGCACGCCCACGACACCCTCTCTGCCCAGCCAGGTCTCCCCTCCGGAGTTCGCGATCAGCGGCCTCCGGCCGCACGCGATCCTCGGGGTCGACGTCGTCGCCGTGCCGGTCCTGCCGGCCGACGAGGACGGCTCCGTGCTGCTCGGACCCGGGTCCGTGGAGCTCGGCGAGGTCCTCGACCTCGACCTGCTCGCGATCCTCGAGGTCAGCCGGGCGACCGGCGCGGTCGGCGAGGTCCACAGCATCCCCGTGCCGTGGGGAGCTCCCGACAACTCGGGGCTGAGGCTGCTCGTCTTCGTGGGCGTCGGGCAGCAGACCCCGACCGACTTCCGGCGTGCCGGCGCCACCTTGGCCCGCGCCGTGCACGACCGCACCGCCGTGGCGACCACCATCGCGGCGCTGGACCCCGACGAGGGCCTGAGCGCCTTCGTGGTCGGCATGATGCTCGGGTCCTTCGGCTTCCAGTGGCGCTCGACGCCGCCGGAGTCGGTGCCCGTGCCGCACGTGGTCCTCGCTGATCTCGAGGACTCCGACGAGCAGCGCGCCGTGCTGGGCCGGGCGATCGCCGCCGGCGGCGCCGGGTGGCGTGCCCGGATGCTCGCGACCGTGCCCTCCAACCTCAAGAACCCGCAGTGGCTGGCCGACCAGGCCGCCGAGATCGCCGGCGCCGCCGGCCTCGACATCCGGGTCTGGGACGAGCAGGAGCTCGCCGACGGCGGCTTCGGCGGCATCGTGGGCGTCGGCAAGGCCTCGGCCACCCCGCCGCGCCTGATCCGCCTCGACTACACCCCGCAGAGGTCCCGCGGCAAGGTCAAGACGGTCGTGCTGGTCGGCAAGGGCATCACCTTCGACTCCGGCGGGCTCTCGATCAAGCCCGGTGAGGCGATGTCGACGATGAAGCGCGACATGACCGGTGGTGCCGTCGTGATGGCCGCCATGGCCGCGCTCGCCGACGTCGGGTGCCCGCTGCGCGTCGTGGGCCTGGTGCCGGCCGCGGAGAACGCCGTCTCCGGCAACTCGATGCGTCCCGGCGACGTGATCCGCCACTACGGCGGGCGCACCAGCGAGGTCAACAACACCGACGCCGAGGGACGCCTGGTGATGGCCGACGCACTGGCCTACGCCGTCGCCGAGATCAAGCCCGACGTGATCGTGGACGTGGCGACGCTGACCGGTGCGATGAAGGTCGCGCTCGGCCAGCACACCGGCGGCTACTTCGCCAACGACGACGCCCTCGCGACCTCGCTCTTCGACGCGGCCGAGCAGGCGGGGGAGCCGCTGTGGCGCTTCCCGCTCTATGCCGGCTACGAGGACAAGCTCGCCTCCACGATCGCCGACGCCGACAACGCCGCCGGGGGAGCGGGTGCCATCACGGCCGCCCTGTTCCTCCAGCACTTCGTCGGCTCGACACCCTGGGCCCACCTCGACGTGGCCTCGGCCGGCGACGCGCCGAAGGACAGCTTCGAGTGGAGCCAGGGTCCGACCGGCTTCGGCGCCCGCGCCCTGCTGGCCTGGCTCGGCTCGCAGGACCCGCTCGCCGGCGTACGCCCCGTCTGAGTCCTGGCCCGTCTGAGTCCTGGCCCGCGGACCTCAGTCGGTCTCGGCGAGCCATTCCTTCTTGGCGACCAGCAGGCCGTCGCCGACGGGGAGCATGACCGAGACCAGCGACTCGTGCTCGGCGACCGCCTTGCCGAGGTCGCGGATCGTGACGGTCTCCTCGTCCCGGCGAGCCGGGTCGGCGACCCGGTCGTGCCAGAGCGCGTTGTCGAAGACCACGACGCCGCCGGGACGCAGCAGCCGCAGCGCCTCGGTGAGGTAGGCGGCGTACTCGGCCTTGTCGCCGTCGCAGAAGATCAGGTCGTAGTGGCCGTCGGTCAGGCGGGGCAGGACGTCGAGCGCGGCCCCCGCGATCGTGCGGACCCGCTGGTTGGCGAAGCCGGCCTCGAGGAACGACTCCTTGGCCAGCCGCTGGTGCTCGGCCTCGATGTCGACGGTCGTCAGGACGCCGTCGGAGCGCATGCCGCGCATCAGCCACAGCCCCGACACGCCGGTGCCGGTGCCGATCTCGACGACGGCACGGGCATCGATGGCCGAGGCCAGGAAGCGCAGGGCGGCGCCACCGCCGGAGCTGATCGGCGTGACGCCGACCTCCTCGGCGCGCGCCCGGGCGGCGGCGAGGACCTCGTCCTCGGGCACGAAGGCCTCGGCGTAGGACCAACTCGCGGGCGTGAGCGGGGTAGTGATGACAGCCTCCTGGATGCGGATGAGCGAGCGGCAACACCGTATCGCCAGCAGGGCCCCGGGGGCGGGAACACCGCCTGCGTGCCGACCGTTGGGACTGAAGGACATGATCGCGGGCCCGGCACCGGGCCCGCTCACAGGGAACGTTCAGACAGGACCTCTAGCGTGAGAACCCACCAGCGACGAGTGGCACCTCAGGGAACCGATCGGGGAGAGACCATGCAGGAGGCACGGGAGGGCGTCCCCACGTGGGACGAGATCGTGGCGCAGCACTCCGACCGCGTCTACCGCCTCGCCTACCGGCTGACCGGCAACCGCCACGACGCGGAGGACCTCACCCAGGAGGTCTTCGTCCGGGTCTTCCGCTCGCTCTCGACCTACACGCCCGGCACCTTCGAGGGCTGGCTGCACCGCATCACCACGAACCTCTTCCTCGACCAGGCCAGGCGCAAGCAGCGGATCCGCTTCGACGCCCTCTCCGACGAGCGGGCCGACCGCCTCACCAGTGCGTCGCCCGCGCCCGACGTCGCCTACACCGACCAGCGCTTCGACGACGACATCGAGCGGGCGCTGGCCACGCTGCCGCCCGACTTCCGGGCCGCCGTCGTCCTCTGCGACGTCGAGGGCCTGACCTACGAGGAGATCGCCGGCATCCTCGACGCCAAGCTCGGCACCGTCCGCTCCCGCATCCACCGCGGCCGAGCCATGCTCCGCACCGCCCTGTCGCACCGCGCGCCGACCGACGGGAGGGCCCGCTACTCCGGCCCCGCTCCCGACCCGGCCGCCGCGTGGAGCGCCTCGTGATCGGGCACCTCGGCCCCCGCGTCTCCGCGCTCCTCGACGGGCAGCTCTCCGCCGAGGAGACCGAGCGCGCGTGGGCCCACGTCCACACCTGCCACCAGTGCCGCGACCTCGTGGAGCACGAGGGATGGGTCAAGACCCGCCTCGCGGGGCTCTCCTTCGGCGGACGCGACGGCGCCGCGCCCGAGCACCTCAAGGGCTCGCTGCTGGGTGTCACCCCCGGCGAGCTCTACCTCGCGGTCGGCCACGACGACTCGCCCCGCTCGCGCCGCAACGTCGGCCTGGCAGCGCTCGGCGGAGGGGCCGTGGGGGCAGCCGTCATGGGCGTCCTCGCGCTCGGTGCGGCACCCGCCGACGCACCCCCGCTCGATCGTCGTACGCCGGTCACGTCGGTGGTCTCCCCGGCCCCCTCGCCGGTGGGTGGGACGTCGCGGCGTGACCTGCCCTGAGCCCGCGCCCGATGATTTCACCGTGCGGGGGATGATGGGTCCGTGAACGAGCCTGAGCAGCCGTCGTACCCCGACGACGCCGACGCCCGCGAGACCACCCAGCCCATCGCCGCCCAGCCGGGCGCGGTCGGCCAGCCCGGTCCGCCGCCCGTCCCGTCGTGGCTGCCGCCGTCCCCGCCGCCGGTGATCCCGGCTCCGGCCCCCTGGGCGGGCTTCCCGCCCCCGGGCACGCAGCCGCTGCCGGCCGAGCCCGCCCACCGGGCGCCCGCCCGCTCGCGCGTCAGCGGCTGGGTGTGGCCGCTGGTCGCCACGGTGGCCCTCGTCGTCGGCACGATCGGCGGCGTCGCCGGCAGCGTGGCCTACGACGAGCTGCGCTCCGACTCGAGGGGCACCGTGCCGGGCGGTCTCGCCGACGTCGACACGATCTCGCTCCCGCCGCTCTCCGACGAGGCGGCCGGCTCCGTGGCCAAGGTCGCGCAGGAGGTCCTGCCGAGCACCGTGCAGATCTCGGCCTCGCTCGACGGCCAGGACGGCGGGGCCACCGGGTCCGGCTTCGTGCTGGACCGCCAGGGTCACATCGTCACCAACAACCACGTCGTCGAGTCGGCCGCCGAGGACGACGGGCTGATCGAGATCGTCGACCTCGACGGCAACCGCTACGAGGCCACCATCGTGGGGCGCAGCCCGGTCTACGACCTGGCCGTCCTCTACTCCGAGGACGCGACGGGGCTCAAGCCCGCCTCCCTGGGCGCGTCCAAGCGGCTGCGCGTCGGTGAGGGCGTCGTGGCCATCGGCTCCCCGCTCGGCCTCAGCTCCACCGTCACCGCCGGCATCGTGAGCTCGCTCAACCGCCCGGTCACCACGGGGGAGTCCAGCGACCAGTCGTCCTACATCAACGCCGTGCAGACCGACGCGGCGATCAACCCCGGCAACTCGGGCGGACCGCTCGTCGACCTCCGTGGGCAGGTGGTGGGCGTCAACTCGGCCATCGCCACCACCGGCGGGGGCACCTTCAGCGGCGAGGCCGGCAACATCGGGGTCGGCTTCGCGATCCCGGTCGAGCAGGTCGTCATCACCGCCGACCAGATCCTCAAGACCGGCGAGTCGAGCTATCCCGTCATCGGCGCCCAGGTGCAGACCGGGGTGCGGGACGGCACCGGGGCCGAGATCTCCAAGGTGATCGCCGGCAGCCCGGCCGAGGCCGCCGGCCTCGAGGAGGGCGACGTGGTGATCGGGATCGAGGGGGAGCGCGTCACCGACGGCATCGCCCTGATCGTGCTGATCCGCACCCGTCAGCCGGGGCAGACGATCGAGTTCACCTACCTGCGGGGCAAGGACGAGCGCACCACCGCGATCACCCTGGACGGCGAGACCGGCTGACCCCGGTCGGCGGCCGGTCGTTCAGTCGGTGCTCGGCTCGGCGTCGACGAACGGGTGCTGGGCCACGAAGTCCTCGGCCTGCTTGTACATCCGCGCGATGTAGTCCTCCAGCATGCTCGCCTCGACCCGCCACTGGCCGCGGCCCCCGATCTTGATCGCGGGCAGGTCGCCCCGGCGGACCAGCGCGTAGACCTGGGCGCTCGAGGTGTTGAGCACCTCGGCGACGTCGGTGAGCGTGAGGAAGCGGGGCGTGGCGGCCATGCGCCCATCGTCGCACCTCCTGCCACACGCCTCACAGGACCCGGCTCCCGGCTGTGGAGGAGCAGGTGACCGATCGGGTGTCGCGTTGCATGATGTCCCGGTGGCCAAGGATCTGGGGAGCCCGGGCGCAGCGGCGCCGCCCTCCGCCGTGCGCGCCGGCACGCCCGGCTGGCGTGACCCCCGGTTGTGGGTCGGCATCGCGATCGTCGCGGTCTCCGTCGTGGCCGGTGCCCGCCTCCTCGCCTCGGCCGACGACACCGTCGAGCTGTGGTCGGTGTCCGCCGACATGGGTGCGGGCGACGTGGTGACCGAGGCCGACCTCGTCGTCCAGCGGGTCCGCTTCGCCGACGAGGGGCGTCTCGACCTCTACTTCACCGCCGACGACGAGCTGCCGGGCGACCTCGAGCTGGTGCGCGGGGTCGGGGAGGGCGAGCTCCTCCCACGCGCCGCCGTCGGGCCCTCGGCGGAGTCCGACGTGCTGCAGGTGCCGATCTCGGTGGCCGCGGAGCGGGTGCCGGTCTCGATCGCGGCCGGGTCGGTCGTCGACGTGATGATCGTGGCCCGGCCGGCCCAGCCCGGCGGGCGCGCTCCGGGCGGACCGGGGGAGGCGGCCCTCGAGGGCGTCACGGTGGTGGCGGCCCCACCGCTCGCCGACTCGTTCGGCACCTCCGGCGAGCGCCAGCTCGACCTCGCCGTGCCCGAGGCCGACGCCCAGGCCTTCTTCGAGCTGCTCAACTCCCTGGAGAGCCCGGTGCTCACCGTCCTGCGGCGCGGCTGATGATCGTCGTCCTCGTCGTGGCCGCCGGCGCGGCGTGGGAGTCGGCGGCGTTGACCCGGCTCGGGTCGCACCGCGACATCGTCGTCCTCAAGCGCTGCGTCGACGTGGACGACCTGCTGGCCTCGGCGTCGTCGGGCCAGGCCGAGGTCGCCGTCATCGGCCTGGACGCCCCGGGTCTCGACCTGGCCGCGGTGGACCACCTGCGTGGCCACGGGGTCCGCCCCGTGGCCGTGGTCGCGGCAGGCTCGTGGGAGGTCGGCCGGCTGCGAGCCTCCCGCATCGGCATCGCCACCCTCGTCGCCGACACCGACCTCGCCGCCCTGCCGGCGGCGGTCACGGCGGCGGTCACGGCGGCTGTCACAACGGCTGGGGTGGCAGTGCCCACGCGCGCCCCGGTCGCTGCGGCGGACGTCTCCCACGCCGCGGCCCCCCGGGCCCGCGTCATCGTCGTGTGGGGCCCGGCGGGGGCGCCGGGTCGCACCACCGTGGCCGCGGCGATCGCCGCCGAGCTGGCTCGCCGTCGGCACCGCACGATCCTGGTCGACGCCGACCCCTACGGCGGCTCCGTGGCCCAGCAGCTCGGCATCCTCGACGAGGTCTCGGGGCTGCTGAGCGCCGGTCGGCTCGCGACGTCGGGGGAGCTGGCGGAGCGCTTCGCCTCGGTCCAGCGGAGTGTCGATGCCCAGCTGTCGGTCGTGACGGGGCTGCCCCGGGCCGACCGGTGGGTCGAGATCCGGCCGGGCGCCATCGAGCACCTCCTCGAGACGGCGCGCGAGCACGGCCAGGTCGTGGTCGACACCGGGTTCAGCCTCGAGGACGACCCCGGGCGGGACCACGGCACCCGGCCCTCGCGCAACGAGCTGACCCTCGGAGGCCTGGCGAGCGCCGACGAGGTGGTGGTCGTCGGCACCGCCGACCCGGTCGGCCTCTCGCGTCTCGCGCGGGCGCTCGTGGAGCTGCACGAGCACACCGGAGGTGCGTCGGTGCGCGTCGTCGTCAACCGGATGCGCCCCACCCTGGGGTGGTCGGAGAAGGACGTCGCGGGGATGGTCACCGGCTTCGCCCGGGTCCACGGACTGCACTTCCTGCCCGACGACCAGGCACTGGTCGACCGCGCCCTCGTCGCGGGCCGCACGCTCGTCGAGACGGGTGACTCGCCGTTGGTGCGGGCCGTGGCGGGTCTCGTCGAGGCCCTCCTCGCGCCGGTCAGGCCGCGAACAGCAGGTACAACCCGCCCACGGTGAAGGCCACCATCGCCAGCAGCAGGGGCAGCTGACCGGTCAGCTGGTGCCGGCGGGGGAGCAGCTTGATCGCCCGGTCGTGGGCCGCGACCACCCCGAGGACGTGGCCCAGGACGACGGCGACCACCTTGACGTTGGCCAGCAGCGTCGGGTGGTAGGACAACCAGTAGTTGACCGACCAGTCACCCGTGCCGAAGATGTCGGACCCGTTGCTGAAGGGGTCGCTGGCCTGGATCAGGGTGCGCTGCCCGAACTCCACGAGGTAGGTCAGGTAGTGGGCCGCGATGTAGCCCACGACGATCGGCACGATCGAGTGCGCGAGCCGGTCCGGCAACGAGCGCCGCCCGGTGCCCGGCGCGACGCCGGTGAGCATGCAACCGACGGCGAAGACGAGCCCGGTGCCGACGCAGAAGACGAGCAGCATCAGGTTGTTGAGCAGGTAGGCCGAGGTCTCGGTCGACTGGATGTACTGCACCCAGCGGGACGAGTCGCGGAAGGAGTCGAAGGCCGTGCTTCCGAAGAGCACGGCCAGCACGGCCACCAGCCCGGGGCGTACGACGACCGTGTCGAGGTTGGCGAGCGGGCTGCGGACCAGCAGGCGGCCCTCGCGCGAGCCCCAGACCGACAGCTTGGCGACCAGGCTGGAGTAGACCTCGAACGGATCGGCCTGCTCGTAGAAGGTGTTGCCGAACAGCGCGCCGCCGACCAGCATCGCCGCGACGTAGACCGCGCACCACAGCCGGACCGGCCCGAGCTCGGTCATGAAGGGGTAGACCAGCTCCAGCCAGACGAAGGCGAGCAGGCCGAAGGCGGCCGGCCAGTGCCCGAGCCAGCGGGGGTAGTCGAAGACGCCGACCTCAGGGTCGCTGCCCGACAGCCTGGCGAAGACCAGGTTGATCGTGCGGACCGGGCTGATCGCCTTCCAGACGGGGCCGAGGAAGAGGGACAGCGGGACCAGGCCGACCCACCACCAGACGTAGACGATCCCGAAGAACGGGTTGGTGAGCAGGTCCTCGCCGAAGATCGCGACCGTGGCCGCGTAGGCGAAGACCGCCATGCCGAGGACGCGCAGCGCGACAGGGAACCAGCGGGACCCGACCAGGGCGTCCAGCCAGGCCCACGCGTAGCGCCCGGAGGTCTCCTCGTCGTAGCGCGGCGTGCGCCAGGCGACGGTGAGGACCGTGAACGACACCACCAGCGCAGCGACCGCGCCGGCGATCGCCAGGGACGGCGAGATGGGCAGGTCGGCCGCGCCACCGATGCCGTGCGCGAAGGGGCTCTCGCCCGACACTCAGCTGACCTCGAGCTGGACGATGACCTGCTCGAGGTCGTGCGACTCGACCTCGACGACGCCCGGCTGGTCGATCAGGAGCTTCAGGGTCGTCGTGCCGGCCGCATAGCTGAACTGCTGCTCCGGCTCGGAGTGCACGTGGATCTCGCCCGACTCGTCGGCCTTGACCACCAGGTCGACGGGCTGACCCGCCCCGACCTCGACCCGCTCGCCGTTGGGCGTGACGGTGCCGTCCTCGAAGGTGATCTCGATCGTCGCGACGTCACCGACGTCGCTCGCGGGGGTGTCCTCCCCGCAGCCGGAGGCCAGACCCAACGTCGAGACGAGGACGACCAGGCCCGCCATCAGTCGGCGCATCGTGTGAATCCCCTGTCGTTCGGCGGACGGGTGCCACGACCGTGGCACACCTCTGTCAGAATCCCATGCGTGGCAAACGTGGCACCGGCAGGGTCACGTCGTCAGGCCCGAGACGGAGGAACCCGATGAGTGAGCGGTTGCGCCCGCGGGACCTGGCGTTCCTGGCCGAGGAGACGGCGCAGACGCCGATGCACAACGCCACGATCGAGATCTTCGAGCCGGGCGACTCCGGCTTCGACCACGAGCGGCTGATGCAGCTCATCCAGGACCGCATCTCCTTCGTCCCGCGCTACCGCCAGCGCCTGCAGGGCGTGCCCGGGCAGCTCGCCAACCCGGTGTGGGTCGACGACGACCAGTTCGACCTCGGCTACCACGTGCGCCGCTCCGCCCTCCCGCGCCCGGGCTCCCAGGACCAGCTGCGTGAGCTCGTGTCGCGCATCGTGTCGCGCCCGCTCGACCGCAGCCGACCGCTGTGGGAGGTCTACTTCGTCGAGGGGCTCAGCGGGGGGCGCGTGGCGCTGCTCTCCAAGACCCACCAGGTGCTCGTCGACGGTGTCCTCACCGTCGACCTCGGCCAGGTGCTGCTCGACACCAGCCCCACGCCCAAGGTGATGGAGACCGACGACTGGTACGCCGGGCGGGCGCCGTCGCCGTTGACGATGCTGGCCGGTGCCGTCAAGGACTCGCTCACCGAGCCCGAGACCCTCGTGGACACGGTCCGCTCGCGGACCGAGGCCGCGCTGCGCACGGCGGGCAGCGCGACCGCCAACGCCCGCCGGGTCGTCAACGCGCTCAGCGGCCGCAGCCCGGTCCGCGAGTCCCCGATCTCGGGGGCGCTGTCGCAGCAGCGGCGCGTGGTCACGGTCGACACCGCCCTGGCCGACTACCGCACGATCCGCGCTGCCCACGGCGGCACGATCAACGACGTCATCCTCGCCACGGTGGCCGGCGCCCTGCGCGGCTGGTTGATGACCCGGGCCGAGTCGATGGGCGGCATCCGTCAGATCCGCGCCGTCGTGCCGGTGTCGGTGATCGACGCCGAGCTCGAGGCCACCTCGCTGGGCAGCCAGATCGCCGCCCACTTCGTCGACCTGCCGATCCTCGAGGCCAGCCCGGTCGTGCGCCTGCACCAGGTGTCCTACTCCTTCAAGGCGCACCGCGAGACCGGCCGGGGCGTCGCTGCCAACCGGCTCGCCGGGATCGCGGGCTTCGCGCCGACGACCTTCCACGCCATCGGCTCCCGGGTCGCGGCCCGCGAGCGCCGCAGCTACCAGCTCAACGTCACCAACGTGCCCGGCCCCCAGTCGCCGCTCTACGCCGCCGGCGCGGAGATGGTCAGCAGCTATCCCGTCCCCCCGCTCCTGCCCGGGCACCCCCTGGCGATCGGGGTCACCTCCTACAACGGCCGCGTCTTCTACGGGATCACCGCCGACCGGGACCAGGTGCCCGACGCCGACCTCCTCGGCACCTGCATCACCGAGTCGCTCGTCGAGCTCATGGACGCCTCCAGCGGCAACCGCGTCCGGGCCGGCCGCGGCCGCAAGCGCAGCCCGCGCCCGACGCCGAAGAAGTCGTGACGGTGCGCGTCTACGTGCCGGCGTCGTTGGACCTCCTCGCGGCCTGGGTCGCGCACGACGAGGTGCCGTGGCCGACCGACCCGCCGGGGCCGATCCTCGCCGAGGACGAGGACGAGGAGTCCGAGTACGCCGCCCTGATGGCCGCCTCCGAGGTCTCGATCGGGCTGATCGGCGGTCGGGGTCGCCGGGTGGTGGTCGTCGCCGAGGTCGCCACCGTCGAGCACCCGATCGCGCTGCGACGCGTGGTCGCGGTCCACGCCGACCTCGAGGACTTCACCGACCGCGACGACGACCTCGCGTGGTTCGCCTCCCAGGAGATCGAGCAGCTGCTCCAGGGGTGAGCTGCGGCTCGCCGCTTTCGACAAGCGATCCGGCGGGTGACAACATCCGAGGCATGGATGCGATCTCCTTCCCGCCGGTGCCCGTCAACGAGACCAACCTCACCTACGCCCCCGGCAGTCCCGAGCGTGCCGAGCTGGTCGCGGAGCTGGAGAAGCAGGAGCGCAAGCAGGTGACCCTGCGCGCCCACGTGGGCGGCCGCAGGCGCTCCGGCGGTGGCGAGGAGATCACGGTCGTCCAGCCCCACGACCACCAGCACGTGCTGGGTGTCATGAAGAACTCCACGACCAAGGACGCCGAGGCGGCGGTCAAGGCGGCTGCCAAGGCGGCGCCCGAGTGGCGTGCGATGCCCTTCGACGAGCGGTGCGCGATCATCCTCAAGGCGGCCGACCTGCTGGCCGGTCCGTGGCGCCAGCGCGTCAACGCCGCGACCATGCTCGGCCAGTCCAAGACCGCCTTCCAGGCCGAGATCGACGCCGCGTGCGAGCTCATCGACTTCTGGCGCTTCAACGTCCACTACGCCAAGCAGATCCTCACCGACCAGCCGATCGCCAACAGCCCCGGCATCTGGAACCGCACCGACCACCGCCCGCTCGAGGGCTTCGTCTACGCGATCACGCCGTTCAACTTCACCGCGATCGCCGGCAACCTGCCGACGGCGCCGGCGCTGATGGGCAACACCGTCCTGTGGAAGCCCTCGCCGACCCAGCAGCTCGCGGCGTCGCTGACCATGGAGCTGCTCGAGGAGGCGGGGATGCCGCCGGGGGTCATCAACATGCTCCCCGGTGACGGGCTCGAGGTCTCCCAGGTGGCCATGACGCACCCGGACCTCGCCGGGATCCACTTCACCGGCTCCACACCGACCTTCCAGCACCTGTGGGCCACGGTCGGGGAGAACATCGCGGGCTACCGCTCCTACCCCCGCATCGTCGGGGAGACCGGTGGCAAGGACTTCATCGTCGCCCACCCCTCGGCCGACCCCGACGTGGTGCGGGTCGCCATGATCCGGGGCGCCTTCGAGTTCCAGGGCCAGAAGTGCTCGGCCGCCTCGCGGGCCTACGTCGCCCGCTCGGTGTGGGACAAGATGAAGGACGCCTTCCTCGCCGAGGTCGACGACATCGCCATGGGCGACGTCACCGACTTCTCCCACTTCATGGGCGCCGTCATCGACGAGCGGGCCTTCGCCAAGCACCGGGCAGCCATCGACCGCGCGAAGCGCACCAAGCACCTCACCGTGCTGGCCGGCGGCGAGGTCGACGACTCGGTGGGCTACTTCGTGCGCCCGACCGTCGTGGAGTCGACCGACCCCACCGACGAGATGTTCGCGACCGAGTACTTCGGCCCGATCCTCGCCGTCCACGTCTACGAGGACGGCGACTTCGAGAAGGTCGTCACGCAGCTCGAGTCGTTCGCCCCCTACGCGCTGACCGGCGCGATCCTCTCCCAGGACCGGTCGGCGATCCGGTGGGCCCAGTCGGCGCTGCGCTTCGCGGCGGGCAACTTCTACATCAACGACAAGCCCACCGGGGCGGTCGTCGGTCAGCAGCCCTTCGGCGGTGGTCGCGCGAGCGGCACCAACGACAAGGCCGGCGCAGCGGTCAACCTGCTGCGCTGGACCTCGCCGCGCTCCATCAAGGAGACGTTCGTGCCGCCCAAGGAGTACCGCTACCCCTACCAGGGTTGAGGGTCAGCCCTCGAGCGCCGGGTAGTCGGTGTAGCCCTCGGCCCCGCCGCCGTAGAACGTGGCGGGGTCCGGCTCGTTGAGCTCGGCGCCGCCCTGCCACCGCGCCGGCAGGTCGGGGTTGGCGATGAAGAGACGCCCGACGGCGACCGCGTCGGCGAGGTCCTTGTCCAGGATCTCCTGGGCGCTCTCGCGGGTGGTGACGTCACCGAAGCCGTCGTTGGCGATCAGCACGCCGCCGAAGCTGCGGCGCAGGTCCTGCACGAGCTCGAGGCGGGGCTCGGCGAGGATGCTCAGGTAGGCCAGGCCGAGCGGCGCGACGGCCTCGACCAGCGCGGTGTACGTCGCCCGGACGTCGGCCGCGTCGTCCTCCGTCGCGCCCTGGATGTTGTGGGCCGGGGAGATGCGGATGCCGACCTTGTCGGGCCCGATCGCCTCGGCGACCGCGCGGGTGACCTCGATCGCGAAGCGCGCCCGGGCGGCGGGGGAGCCGCCGTACTCGTCGGTGCGCTCGTTGGAGCCCGGCGCCAGGAACTGGTGGATCAGGTAGCCGTTGGCCGCGTGGACCTCGACGCCGTCGAGGCCGGCCTCGACGGCGCTCCGGGCGGCGTGCACGTAGTCCTCGACGACGCCGGGGATCTCGGCGAGCTCCAGGGCCCGGGGGGCCGGGTGCGGCACCATGCCGTCGGCGGTGAACATCTCGCCGGGCGCGGCGATCGCGCTGGGGGCGATCGACTCGAGGCCGTGCTTGTTGGCGGGGTGCGCGACGCGTCCGGCGTGCATCAGCTGCACGACGATGCGCCCGCCCCGGGCGTGCACCGCGTCGGCGACGCGACGCCAGCCCGCGACCTGCTCGGGGGTGTGGATGCCGGGCGTCAGGGGGTAGCCCTGGCCGACGGCGCTGGGCTGGGTGCCCTCGCTGATGATGAGACCGGCCGAGGCGCGCTGGGCGTAGTACTCCACGGCGAGATCGCCGGGCACACCGTGCTCGTCGGCACGGTTGCGCGTCAGGGGTGCCATCACCAGACGGTTGGGGAGGGTCCACGTCCGGGCGGTCAGGTCGTCGAAGAGGTCAGCCATGTGGAGCACAACCAGGCCACCTCGGGGGCCATTCCGACCAGGGTGGACAATCAGGGGCGATGAACATCACGCCCCTGAACCTGGGCCCGCTGAACCTGGGCCCGCTGAACCTGGGCCCGCTGCACCTGGGCTCGCTGCACCCGGTCGAGCAGGCCCTCACGCTCGTGCTCGCCTTCGGACCGTTCGTGCTGCTCGGCATCGTGGTGCTCGTGCGCCGGCGCCAGGACCGGGCCGAGGACCGCGAGGCGGGACGTCAGCCGGAGAGGTAGTCGCGCCCGACCTTGTTCTCGGCCTGCAGCGCCTCGAGCAGCATCTCGGCGATGAGACCCTCGATCTTGCCGCCGACCAGCGGGATGCCGACCTTGATCGTCAGGTCGATGGTCTCGGTGGTCGTGCCGCCGGACTCGCTGAGCGTCGCGGTGCCCCGCATGTCGCCGGGCTTGCCGGGGATCGTCACGACGACGTCGGCGAGCTCCGGGGTGGACCACGACTCGGTCTGCACGATGTTGGTCTCGTCCCCGACGATCCGCTTGGCGAACGACGGCAGGTGCGAGGTGGGACGCCACTGGTCGATGAGCACCTCGGTGTGCCCCCGGGCCGGTGCGGTGACCGAGATCTCCGAGCGCAGCACGCCCTGGAAGTCGCAGACCGCCTGACGGTAGGCCGGGTCGGCCAGCATCGCCGCCACGTCGGTGAGCGGGGCGTCGAAGGTCAGCTCGTGGACGAGCCGACGGCTCATCGCTGTCCCGCCAGCCAGGCCGAGCCGACCCGCTGCTCCACGGCGTAGCCGGCCCTGATGCTGTCGACCACGAGCTGCTCGAGCTTGCCGCCGATCAGGGGCACCTTGACCTTGACCTGCAGCTCGACGACCTGCGTCGTGCCGGCGCCGGCCTCGACGAGACGCACGGTGCCGGAGACGTCGCTCGGCTTGCCGGGTGCCTTGATCTCGACGGTCCCGCCCGAGCCGTCCTTCCAGGTCTCGGTGATGATCGCCCTGGTGGTCTCACCGACGAACTTCTTGGCGATCGAGGGCAGGCCCGAGGTGTTCTGCTCGGTCTCGACGACCGCGGTGAACCCGGCCCCGACGAGGTCGATGCGCACGTCGCAGGACACCACGTGCTGGGCGGCGCACACCTTCTCGCGGAACGCCGGGTCGGACAGCATGGACAGGACGGCGTCGGGCGCGGCGTCGTAGGACAGCTCGGTCTGGAACAACATGACGCACATCATGCACCCCCGGGCGATGCCTCGCGGTGGCCTGCGGCGCGCCCCGAGACGCCCCGTGTTGTGACGGGTGTCACCGGGGTCCTAGGGTCTGAGTGTGTCAACGACGACGCAGGACGTGGACAAGGCTGAGCTCCTGGACCAGGCCATCGCGCTGGCCCGGCACGGCAAGGGCAGCGGCGGACCGCCGCACGACGAGGTCGGGGCCCTGCTGCGGGCCTACTACCGTCACGTCGCCCCGGAGGACGTCCTGGGGCGCAACGACGTCGATGTCTTCGGCGCACTCGCCTCGCACTTCAAGCTCGCGGCCGAGCGTCCGCAGGGCACCGCGAGCGTGCGGATCCACACGCCGACGCTGAGCGAGCACGGCTGGTCCGCCGCGGGGCACTCCGTCGTCGAGGTCGTCATCGACGACATGCCGTTCCTCGTCGACTCCCTGACCATGGAGCTCTCGCGCACGATGCACGACGTGCACGTGGTGATCCACCCCAACTTCGACGTGGTGCGTGACATCGCCGGAGGCCTGCAGTCCGTCAGCCCCGTCGACGACGGGTCGTCCCGGCCGGCCGAGGGTGCCACCCGCGAGTCGTGGATGCATGTCGAGATCGACCGGATGCGCGAGGGCGACGACCCCGCCGCGATCGTCGAGGACGTGCAGCGGGTGCTGCGCGACGTGCGGGAGTCGGTCGAGGACTGGGAGAAGATGCACGCCCAGGTCCGCGAGATCGTCGCCGGGCTCTCCTCCGACCCACCGCCGCTGGCGGGCGCGGAGGTGACACAGGCGGCCGCCCTGCTGACGTGGCTCGCCGACGAGCACTTCACGTTCCTCGGCTACCGCGAGTACTCCCTCGAACGGGCCACCATCGACGGCACCGAGGACGACGTGCTGCGGGCCGTGCCCGGCACGGGGCTCGGGATCCTGCGTGCCGACCAGGAGATGTCGGCCTCCTTCGGTCGACTCCCGGACCTGGTCAAGGCGAAGGCCCGCGAGAAGACCCTGCTGGTGCTGGCCAAGGCCAACTCCCGCTCGACGGTGCACCGGCCCGCCTACCTCGACTACGTCGGGGTCAAGACCTTCGGCGCCGACGGTGCGGTCACGGGGGAGCGCCGCTTCCTCGGGCTGTTCTCGAGCGCCGCCTACACCGAGTCCCTGCTGCGGATCCCGCTGATCCGCGAGAAGGCCGAGACGGTGCTCAGGCGCAGCGGCTTCGACCCGCGCAGCCACGCCGGCAAGGCCCTGATGGACACCCTCGAGACCTACCCCCGCGACGAGATGTTCCACACCCCCATCGAGGACCTCGGACCGATGGCCGAGGCGGCGATGGTGGCCCGCGAGCGTCGGGGGCTGCGGTTGCTCCTGCGCAGCGACACCTACGGGCGCTACGTCTCCGCCCAGATCTACCTCCCGCGCGACCGCTACAACACCAGCGTCCGCGAGCGCTTCTCCGAGATCCTCCAGGAGCGCCTGGGCGGGGAGTCGGTGGAGTTCACCGTGCGCATCAACGAGTCGACGACCGCACGGGTCCACTTCGTGGTGCACCTGCCCAAGGGGAGCACCATCCCCACCATCGACACCCAGGACCTCGAGCGTCGACTCGCCGAGGCGTCGCGCTCGTGGCGCGACGACTTCACCGCCGCCGTCATCACCGAGCACGGTGAGGAGGTCGGCTCGATCCTGGGCCGCCGCTACCTCGACTCCTTCCCGGAGGCCTACAAGGAGGACTTCTCGGCCCGCACCGCCGCGGTCGACCTCGCGCGGTTGGAGGCGATCTCGGGCGAGGAGGGGATCGACCTCTCCCTCTACGAGGAGCTGGACGCCGGGCGTGGCGAGGCGCGGCTCAAGGTCTTCCGGATCGGGCCGCCCCTGTCGCTCTCCGAGATCCTGCCGATGCTCTCCTCGATGGGTGTCGAGGTCGTGGACGAGCGCCCCTACGAGCTGGCCGGACTGGACCGTCCCTCCTACATCTACGAGTTCGGCCTGCGCTACGGCAGGTCCTTGCCGCGCGATGCCCGCGCGCTGTTCCAGGATGCGCTGCGCGCGGTGTGGGACGGCTTCAACGAGATCGACGGCTTCAACGCGCTGGTGCTCAGCGCCGGGCTCACCTGGCGGCAGGCGACGGTGCTGCGCGCCTACGCCAAGTACATGCGCCAGGGCGGCTCGCCCTTCGCCCTGGACTACATCGAGGGGGCGCTGCGGAGCAACATCGACCTCACCCGGCTCCTGCTCCGGCTCTTCGAGGCGCGCTTCGACCCCGGCTCGGGTGACCTCGCGGCCGACGCCGAGGCGCGCACCGCCCAGGTCGACGAGGTGGAGCAGCGCATCCTGCGCGCCCTCGACGACGTCGACAGCCTCGACCAGGACCGGATCCTGCGGTCCTACCTGACGCACATCAAGGCGACCCTGCGCACCAACTACTTCCAGGCCTCGCGGGTCGACGGCGCGACGGACACGCCCCACACCTACATGTCCTTCAAGCTGGAGCCCTCGCAGATCCCGGACCTGCCCGAGCCGCGCCCCCGCTTCGAGATCTTCGTCTACTCACCCCGCGTCGAAGGGGTCCACCTGCGTTTCGGCGTCGTCGCGCGAGGCGGCCTGCGCTGGTCCGACCGGCGCGACGACTTCCGCACCGAGGTCCTCGGCCTGGTCAAGGCGCAGATGGTCAAGAACACCGTCATCGTCCCGGTGGGGGCCAAGGGCGGCTTCTTCTGCAAGCAGCTGCCCGACTCCTCGGACCGAGACGCCTGGCTGGCCGAAGGCATCGACTGCTACCGCACCTTCATCTCCGGGCTCCTCGACATCACCGACAACCTGGTCGAGGGCCGGACCGTGCCACCGGCCCGGGTCGTGCGCCACGACGGGGACGACTCCTACCTCGTGGTCGCCGCCGACAAGGGGACCGCGACGTTCTCCGACATCGCCAACGGTGTCGCCGACGACTACGGCTTCTGGCTCGGCGACGCCTTCGCCAGCGGCGGCTCGGTCGGTTACGACCACAAGGCGATGGGCATCACCGCCCGCGGTGCCTGGGTCTCGGTGCGCCGCCACTTCCGGGAGATGGGCGTCGACTGCCAGACCGAGGACCACACCTGCGTCGGCGTCGGTGACATGTCCGGCGACGTCTTCGGCAACGGCCTGCTGTGCTCCGAGCACACACGCCTGGTGGCGGCCTTCGACCACCGCCACATCTTCATCGACCCCTCGCCCGACGCGGCGACGTCCTACGCCGAGCGGCGCCGTCTCTTCGAGCTGCCGCGCTCGAGCTGGCAGGACTACGACGCGAGCCTCATCTCCCAGGGCGGTGGGGTCTTCCCCCGCACGGCCAAGTCGATCAGGCTCAACGCCGAGATCCGCGCGGCGCTCGGGATCGTCGGCTCGGTGCCGACGATGACGCCGGCCGAGCTGATGCGCGCGATCCTGCTCGCGCCCGTCGACCTGCTCTGGAACGGCGGCATCGGCACCTACGTCAAGTCCCAGGACGAGACCCACGCAGACGCGGGCGACAAGGCCAACGACACGATCCGTGTCGACGGCGGCGAGCTGCGCGTGCGCTGCGTGGGCGAGGGCGGCAACCTCGGCTTCACCCAGGGCGGTCGGATCGAGTACGCCCTCAACGGCGGCCGGATGAACACCGACTTCATCGACAACTCGGCCGGGGTCGACACCTCCGACCACGAGGTCAACCTCAAGATCCTGCTCGACCGGGTCGTGCTCGCGGGAGACCTCACGACCAAGCAGCGCAACAAGCTCCTCGCCGAGATGACCGACGAGGTCGCCCAGCTCGTGCTGCGCGACAACTACGAGCAGAACCTCGCGCTCGCCAACGCCGCGGCCAACGCCGCGCCGCTGCTCCACGTGCACGAGTTCTGGATGAAGAAGCTCGAGAGCGACGGGGTCCTCAACCGCGAGATCGAGGGCCTGCCGTCGAGCCGCGTCGTACGCCGTCGGCTCGACCTGCACGAGGGGCTCACCCTCCCCGAGCTGTCGGTGCTGATGGCCTGGACCAAGATCGTGCTGGCCGACGCGCTGCTGGCCTCCGAGCTGCCCGACGACCCCTACCTCGACCTCGACCTGCGGGCCTACTTCCCGACCCAGGTGCGCGAGGGTTTCGTGAGCCAGGTCGGGGACCACCCGCTGCGGCGCGAGATCATCGTGACCCAGGTGGTCAACGACCTCGTCAACGGCGCCGGCATGACCTACTGGCCGCGGCTCACGGGCGAGACCGGGGCGGACGTCGCCGACCTGACCCGCGCCAACTTCGTCGCGCGCGAGATCTTCGGGTCGCTGCCGCTGCGCCAGGAGCTCGAGTCCTTCGACAACGTGCTGGACGCAGGCGTGCAGACCAAGATCCGGCTCGAGATGCGCACCCTGGTCGAGCGGGCCTCGCGCTGGCTGGTCACCAACCGGCGACCTCCCCTGGACAGCCAGGCCACCGTCGACCTCTTCTCCGGACCGGTGCAGCAGACGCTCGCCGAGCTGCCGGACCTGATGGTCGGCAGCGAGCTCAGCGACTACGAGGCCCGCCGTGACGCGCTGGTCGCCCAGCACGTGCCCGACGACCTCGCCGCACGGGTCGCCGTCCTGCCCACGGCCTACATGCTGCTCAACGTCATCGAGATCGCGGAGGCGACCTCGCTGGCCCCGGCGGACGTCGCGCGCGTGCACTTCGCGCTCGGGGAGCGGCTCGGCCTGCCGTCGCTGGTGCAGCGCATCCTCGGTCTGCCCCGCGACGACCGCTGGCAGACGATGGCCCGGGCCTCGCTGCGCGACGACCTGCACTCGGTCCACGCCCAGCTCACCGGTCAGGTCCTCGCCTCGACCTCCGCCGACGACTCCGCCGCCGCACGCATCTCGGACTGGGAGGGCGCCGACCACGTCCTGATCGGCCGCGCCGCCTCGACGCTGCACGAGATCTGCGCCGACGAGCAGGCCGACCTGGCCCGGATGTCGGTCGGCCTGCGCATCGTCCGGGGGCTGCTCGCGACGGGCTGACGGCCGGCTGACGTCAGCGGCAGGTGTAAGGAGCAGATATCGGTTCGCGCCCTGTCGGTGCTCCGATCTAGGATCGATGACGATGTCAACCGAACCTGTCTCGGACCCACCCGCGGGGGTCGCCTCCCTGTGGCGCCTGCGGAGCTACCTGCGTCCCCACACGACCGCCCTGGCCATCATGCTGGGGACCTCGCTGGCCGGGGTGGGGCTCTCCATCGCCGTCCCGCTGCTCACGAAGGCGATCATCGACGGCCCCATCACCGATCGTGACATCGGCCCGGTGCTGCCCCTGGGGCTGCTCGCGCTGGGCCTCGGGGTGCTCGAGGCAGTGTTGATCTTCTGGCGTCGGTGGGTGCAGTCCAACGCCGTGCTCGGCGTCGAGACCGAGATGCGACGAGACCTCTACGCGCGCCTCCAGGTGCTGCCGATGAGCTTCCACAGCCGGTGGCAGTCCGGTCAGCTGCTCTCACGCGCCACCACCGACCTGTCGGCCATCCGCCGCTTCGCCGGCTTCGGGATGCTGTTCCTGGTCATCAACATCCTCCAGGTGACGCTCGTCACGATCGTGCTGCTCAACATGTACTGGCCGCTCGGGATCGTCGTCGCGGCGACCGCGGCTCCGATCGTGTGGCTCTCGATGCGCTTCGAGAAGCGCTACGTCGTGGTCTCCCGCCAGGTGCAGGACGAGCAGGGAGACCTGGCCACCCTCGCCGAGGAGGGCGCGGTCGGCATCCGCGTCATCAAGTCCTTCGGCCGCAGCGAGCACGTCTCCCGCAACTACGAGGAGGCGGCACGCACGCTGCACGCCACGAGCATGGACAAGGTGCGGCTGTCGGCGAGGTTCTGGACGTTCCTCGAGGTCATCCCCAACCTCGCGGTCGTCGTCGTGCTGCTCCTGGGCGCCATCGGCGTCGGCAACGGCAACCTCACCCCGGGTGAGCTGGTCGCCTTCATCACCTTGATGCTCTCGCTCGTGTGGCCGGTCGCGTCCCTGGGCGTCATCCTCGCCATGGCCCAGGAGGCGATGACGGCCGCGGCGCGGGTCCTGGAGATCTTCGACACCGAGCCCGACATCGTGGGTGGGCTGAGCCGGGTCGACCGGCCCCGCGGCCACCTGCGCTTCGAGCACGTCGACTTCGCCTTCCCCGACAGTCCCGACGAGCTGGTGCTGCGCGACGTCAACCTCGACCTCGCGCCCGGCGAGACCGTCGCGCTGGTCGGTGCCACCGGCTCCGGCAAGACCATCCTGACCGCCCTCGTCCCGCGGCTCCACGACGTCACCGCCGGACGCATCACCATCGACGGCGTCGACGTGCGCGACCTCGACCTCGAGCACCTGCGCACGCTCGTCGCCACGGCGTTCGAGGACCCGACGCTCTTCTCGATGAGTGCCCGGGAGAACCTCACGCTCGGTCGGGCCGACGCCAGCGACGCCGACGTCGACGAGGCGCTCGAGATCGCCCAGGCGCAGTTCGTCCACGACCTGCCCTGGGGGCTCGACACCCGCATCGGCGAGCAGGGCATGGCGCTGTCCGGCGGACAGCGGCAGCGACTGGCCCTCGCCCGGGCGGTGCTGGCACAGCCCATGGTCCTGGTGCTCGACGACACCCTGTCGGCCCTGGACGTGCACACCGAGAAGCTGGTCGAGGAGGCCCTGCAGCGTGTCCTGGGGTCCACCACCGGGCTGGTCGTCGCCCACCGTGCCTCCACGGTGCTGCTCGCCGACCGCGTCGCGCTCATCGAGGGCGGCACCATCACCCACGTCGGTGACCATCGCGAGCTGCTCGCCAGCGTCCCTGCCTACCGCGAGCTGCTCGCCGCCGACGCCGACCACCAGGCGGCACGCGCATGAGCCAACCCACGTGGCGCGGCATCTCCGCCGTCGACGCCGAGGAGGCCGCCGAGCGCGAGGTCGAGTCGCGCTTCACCGGCGGCTCCGGCCAGCTGCTGCGCGAGCTGCTCCGGCCCTACCGCAACGCGATCCGGATCCTCATCCTGATCGTGGTCGTGGAGAACGCGGCCCGGCTCTCCATCCCCTACCTCGTCAAGCTCGGCATCGACGACGGGATCGACCCGATCCGCGTCGCCGGCGACACCGGGCCGCTGCTCCAGGTCGTCGGCATCATGCTGGTCGCCACCCTCACCCAGGCGTTCGCCCGCCAGGTCTTCCTGGTCCGGTCGGGGCGCATCGGCCAGGACATGCTCTTCGAGGTGCGGCGACGGGTCTTCCGGCACTTCCAGGTGCTCAGCCCGGCCTTCCACGACGACTACACGTCGGGTCGCGTCATCTCCCGCCAGACCTCGGACGTCGACGCGATCTACGAGATGCTCGAGACCGGCTTCGACGGCCTGGTCACCGCCGCCCTGACCCTGGTCGGGACGGCCGGCCTGCTGCTCTTCCTGGACGTCAAGCTCGGTCTGGTCGCGCTGCTGTGCGGTCCCTTCCTCTTCTGGCTCACCAACTGGTTCCGCAAGGAGTCGGGCAAGAGCTATCGGGTGACCCGCGAGAAGGTCGCGCTGGTGATCGTGCACTTCGTGGAGTCCATGGGCGGCATCCGCGCCGTCCAGGCCTTCCGTCGCGAGGCGCGCAACCAGGAGATCCTGGACGACGTCAACGACCAGTACCGCGCCGCCAACCTGGTCGCCTTCCGGCTCGTCGCCTGGTTCATGCCCGGCATCCGCCTGATCGGCAACGTCACCATCGCCCTGGTGCTGCTCTACGGCGCCTACCGCGCCTACCACGGTGAGGTCACCGTCGGCGTGCTCGCGGCCTTCCTGCTCTACCTGCGGCAGTTCTTCGAGCCGATGATGGAGATCTCGCAGTTCTACAACACCTTCCAGTCGGCGTCGGCGGCGCTGGACAAGCTCGCGGGGGTGCTCCGTGAGGAGCCGAGCGTGCCCGACCCGGTCTCGCCCGTCCGGCTCGACGACGCCGAGGGCGAGCTGCGCTTCGAGGAGGCACGCTTCTCCTACGTCGAGGACCGTCCGGTGCTCCCGGGCCTCGACCTCGTGGTGCCCGCCGGGCAGACGCTGGCCCTGGTCGGCACGACCGGTGCGGGCAAGACCACCCTGGCCAAGCTGGCGACCCGCTTCTACGACCCCGACGCGGGACGCATCCTGCTCGACGGCATCGACCTGCGCGACCTCACCGCCGACAACCTGCGCGAGGCGGTCGTCATGGTCACCCAGGAGAACTACCTCTTCTCGGGCTCCATCGCCGACAACATCCGCTTCGGCAAGCCGTCGGCCACGATGGAGGAGGTCGAGCAGGCGACCCGGGCCCTGGGTGCCCACGACTTCATCGCGGCGCTGCCCGAGGGCTACGAGACCCACGTCGCCCAGCGCGGGGGGCGGCTCAGCGCCGGCCAGCGCCAGCTCGTCGCCTTCGCCCGCGCCTTCCTCGCCGACCCGGCCGTGCTCATCCTGGACGAGGCCACGTCGTCGCTGGACGTGCCCTCCGAACGGCTCGTCCAGCAGGCGCTGCGCACCGTGCTGGCCGGCCGGACGGCGCTGATCATCGCGCACCGGCTCTCGACGGTCGAGATCGCCGACCGGGTCATCGTGATGGAGCACGGCCGGATCATCGAGGACGGCGCGCCCGCCGACCTCGTCGCGGGCGGCGAGGGCCACTTCTCCGACCTCAACGACGCCTGGCTCGCCTCGCTGGCCTGATCCGCGGTGCGCATCTGGTCGGTCCCGCTAGCCTCGGCAGCGTGACCGACCTGACCCGCACCAGCGCCGCCGAGACCGCCCGCCTCATCGCCGAGGGCGACCTGACCGCCCGCGTGGTCCTCGACGAGGTGCTCGACCGCGTCGCGCGCACCGATCCGCTGCTCAACGCCTTCTCGGTGGTCCTGGGCGACCGGGCGAGAGCCGAGGCCTCCGCGCGCGACCAGCAGGCCGAGGGGTCGGCCGAGGGGTCGGCAGAGCGGTGGGGACCCCTGCACGGCGTACCCGTCGCCATCAAGGAGGAGCTGGCCGTCGCCGGGTGCGTGACCACCTTCGGCGGCGAGGGCAACTCCACCCCCGCGGCCCAGGACGGCGAGGTGGTACGCCGGCTGCGTGCGGCGGGCGCGGTGATCGTCGGCAAGACGACGATGCCGGAGTTCGGTGCGTGGCCCTACACCGAGTCGACCTCGCGCGGCCTCACCCGCAACCCCTGGGACCCCACCCGGACCCCGGGCGGGTCCAGCGGCGGCACGGCGGCGGCCGTCTCGAGCGGGATGGTCCCGGTCGCCATCGGCGGTGACGGCGGCGGCTCGATCCGGATCCCGTCCGCGATGTGCGGGCTCTTCGGGCTGAAGCCCCAGCGCGGGCGGGTCACCGCCGCACCGGAGCCCCACCTGTGGTGGTCGCTGAGCACGGTCGGTCCGCTGGCCCGCACCGTGCTCGACAGCGCCCTGGTCTACGACGTGATCGCGGGGAGCATGCCCACCGACCGCTTCGTGGCAGGGCCGACGGGCTCCTTCGTCGAGGCCGCCCGCCGGGAGCCCGGCCGCCTGCGGATCGGCTGGTCGGTCAAGCCCGTGACGCTCGGCGTCACGCCCGACCCGATCCACGTCCGCGCGGTCGAGGAGACCGCCCACCTGCTTCGCGAGCTCGGGCACGACGTGCGTGAGATCGACCCCCACTACCCCGACCCGACCGCAGCCTTCGTGCCCCAGTTCTTCGGCGGCATCCGCACCGGCGCCGACGGCGTGGAGCACTACGAGCGGCTCGAGCGCCGCACGCGCGAGACCTACCGTCTCGGTTCCTGGGCGACGCCCCGGGTGATCGAGTGGGCGATACGCGCCGGCGACAAGGTGTCGGTGAAGGCCAACCGCGTCTTCCAGGACGTCGACGTCCTGCTGACGCCCTCGATCGCGCACCGACCGCCGCGGGTCGGCGTGCTCGACGGTCGCGGCTCGGTCGCGTCCTCCCTGCTCGCGATGCCGGCGATCGCCTACGCCGCGCTGTGGAACGTCGCCGGCAACCCCGCCGCCTCGGTGCCCTGCGGCACCGCGGAGGACGGTCTGCCGGTCGGCATCCAGCTCGTGGGTCGCACCGACGACGAGGAGACGCTGCTCAGCCTCGCGGCGCAGCTCGAGCAGGCCAGGCCCTGGCCACTGCTCGCCGGCGACTCCCTCGAGTGAGCCGTCGCCGGTCGCGCGCTCGGTAGGGTCCGCCCCATGTCAGCAATCGAGGTCGTCGACCTGACCAAGACCTACGGGGACCTGAGGGCGGTCGACTCCGTCACCATGACGGTCGGCGAGGGCGAGTTCGTCGGCATCCTGGGCCCCAACGGTGCGGGCAAGACCACCCTCCTGGAGATGGTCGAGGGGTTGCGCCGCCCCGATGGTGGCTCGGCGAGCGTGCTCGGCCTGCCGGTGTGGCCGCGCAACCCCGCCCTGCTGCCGCGCATCGGCGTGCAGCTGCAGGCGTCCGCCTTCTTCGAGCGGCTCACCGCCCGGGAGCAGCTGCGCACCTTGGGCGCCCTCTACGCCGTGCCGGCCGCCGAGGCCGACTCCTGGCTGGAGCGGGTCGGGCTGGCGGACAAGGCCGGCACCCGCGTGGAGGATCTGTCCGGCGGCCAGGCCCAGCGCCTGTCCATCGCCTGCGCGTTGGTGCACGACCCCGAGGTGGTCTTCCTCGACGAGCCGACCGCGGCACTCGACCCCCAGGCGCGGCGCAACCTGTGGGACCTGCTCTCCGGGCTCAACGACTCCGGTCGCACCGTGGTGCTCACGACGCACTACATGGACGAGGCCGAGGCGCTCTGCGACCGGGTCGCGATCATGGACGGTGGCCGGATCCTCCGCGTCGACTCGCCTGCCGCCCTGATCCGCACCCTGGACGCGCCCGCCCGCATCACGCTGGCGCCGGGGGCGGTGGGGCTCGAGGAGGCGCGCGTCATCGCCGGGGTCGACGACGCCCAGGGGTCGCACGACGGCGTCGTGCTCACGACCCGCGACCCGGCGCGGGTGGTCGCGCGCCTGGCGGAGCGCGACCAGCTCGACGGGGTCCGGGTCCAGACCGGCACCCTGGAGGACGTCTTCCTCGACCTCACCGGTCGGGAGTACCGCGCATGAGGGCCGGCTACGCCTTCGTCGCCCTGTCCGTGGCGATCCTCAAGGGCTTCTTGCGCGACAAGGGATCGGTGTTCTTCGCGCTGGTCTTCCCGCTGATGTTCCTGGTGCTCTTCGGCGGCATCTTCAGCGACCAGGACCAGCCCAAGGTCGAGCTCATCCAGGTCGGTGAGGTCGCGCTGGTCGACGACCTGCCGGCCGGGGCGGACGAGGCGTTCGCCGAGACCTTCGAGGTCTCCTCGTCCGACGACCTCGCCGCGGCGCTGGAGCAGGTGCGCAAGGGCGACGCCGACGTGGCGATCGAGCAGGTCGGCGACGAGCTGGTCGCGCACTACACCCAGACCGAGCAGGTCAAGGCGGCCATCACGCAAGGCACCCTGCGGGCCTTCGTCGACGCCTCCAACGTGGCACAGCTGGCTGCCCGGACCGGTGAGCGACCGATCTACTCCTTCTCCGCCGTCAGCGTCGAGGACGACTCGCTGACGGCGATCCAGCTGGTGACGCCCGGGCTGCTGGGCTGGGCGGTCGCGATGAGCGCGAGCTTCGGGGCAGCGGCGACGCTGCAGGGCTGGCGCCAGTCCAAGCTGCTGCGCCGTCTCCAGCTCTCGCCGGTCTCGACCGGCACGCTGGTCGGCGCGCGCATCGCGGTGACGATCGCGGTGGCCCTGATCCAGATGGCGATCTTCCTCGGGCTCGGTGCGGCGGCGTTCGGCCTGACCCTCACGGGCGCCTGGTGGATGGCGGTCCCGACGCTCGTCGTCGGCACCCTGTGCTTCATGGCGATCGGGCTCCTGGCCGGTGCCCTGGCCAAGACGACCGAGGGTGCGGTCAACATGGCCAACTTCCTCGTCCTGCCGATGGCCTTCCTGAGCGGGTCGTTCTTCCCTCTCGACGCCGCTCCCACGTGGCTGCGGACGCTCAGCAACGTGCTGCCGCTCAAGCACCTCAACGAGGCCATGCTCGACGTGATGGTGCGCGGGGAGGGCCCGGGTGCCGCGCTGCTCCCGATCGCGGTCCTGGGCGCCTTCGCCGTCGTCGTGACGGCGCTCGCCGCCCGGCTCTTCCGGTGGGACACGGCCTGAGCCGCTGGCGAGCCTGCCATCACGTCGGGGGCGCGAAATCAGGGCGTGACGCTCGGGGGCGCACGTCCTAGGGTGAGCGCACCCCCGCGACCGTAGGAGTGCCGATGCACGCCGCCGACATCACCACCATCCTCCTCGAGCTCGCGCTGATCATGGTCCTGGCCAGGGCAGCGGGCTGGGTCTTCTCCCGCATCGGGCTGCCCGCGGTGGTGGGGGAGATCTGCGCGGGCATCCTCCTCGGCCCCAGCCTGCTGGGCCCGGAGCTCAGCCAGACCCTCTTCCCCCTCGACACCCGACCGTTCCTCACGCTGCTCGCCCAGATCGGGTTGATCCTCTTCATGTTCGTCGTGGGGCTCGAGCTCGACGTCTCCCTGATCAAGGGCCGTGGCAAGGTCGCGGTCTCCGTGTCGATCGCCTCGATCCTGCTCCCCTTCAGCCTCGGCATCGGGCTGGCGAGCTTCCTGTCGGACCAGAACGTCCTGGGTGACTTCTGGCCCTTCGCCCTCTTCGTCGGGGCGGCGATGTCGGTGACGGCGTTCCCCGTGCTCGCCCGGATCCTGACCGACCGCAACATGCACCGCACCGAGACCGGGGGGCTGGCCCTGGCCTGCGCCGCCACCGACGACGTGCTCGCGTGGACCCTGCTGGCGGTGGTGATCGGCATCGCCGGCGGTGGTGGCGAGCACGCGTCCTGGGTCGTCGTCCTGGCGATCCCCTTCGCGCTGTTCGCGCTCCTGGTCGTCCGCCCCCAGCTCAACCGGCTGACCAGCGCCTACGTCCTGGCCGGCCGGCTGACGCCGGGCATCCTGTCGGTCGTGCTCGTCGCCCTGCTGCTCTTCTCCGCGACGACCGAGTACCTCGGCGTCCACTTCATCTTCGGCGCCTTCCTGCTCGGCGCGATCATGCCGCACCAGGGAGCGGCCGCGCTGCGCCACGAGATCCTGGTCCGCCTGGAGCAGATCTCGGTGCTCCTGCTGCTGCCGGTCTTCTTCCTGGTCTCGGGTCTCAACGTCAACCTGCGCGGCCTCAGCCCGGACAACCTCGTGCAGCTCGCGGCCATCCTGGCCGTCGCGATCCTGGGCAAGTACGTCGGCGCCTACGTCGGCGCCCGCCTCAGCGGGGTGCCGCACTGGCAGGCCAACTCGCTCGGCATCTTGATGAACACCCGCGGCCTGACGGAGATCGTGATCCTCAACGTGGGCCGCGAGCTGGGCCTGATCGGGGAGACGCTCTTCACGATGCTGGTCGTGATGGCCGTGGTCACCACCATCATGACCGGCCCGCTGCTGCAGTTCGCCTACCCCGCCCGCCGCGTGGCCCGCGACATCGCGGAGGCCGAGCGGGCGGCCCTCGGCGACCGGGCCACGACCCGGGCGCTCGTGGTCTCGGCGCCGGGGGAGGACAGTGCGGCAGCGCTCGACGTCGCCATGGCGATGGTCCGCTCCGGCCTCAACCCGGAGGTCGTGGTGGCGGCGCTGGAGCCGCAACAGGCCACCAGGCTCGAGGTCGGCAGCGGTCTGACCGACGAGCTCGCCAAGATGACGGCGTCGATGGAGCGGCTCGAGAGCCTCGTGCGGCGTGGGAAGGACCACGGGGTGCCGGTGCGGATCCTCAACCACCCCAGCGCCGACGTGACGGCCGACGTCGTCGAGCTCGCCAGGGCCCTGCGGCCCCAGGCCCTCGTCGTGGGGTCGGACAACCCGGGCGCGGCTGCCGTGGCTGCGGTCGTCGACTGCGTGACCGTGTCGCTCGAGCCGGCCTCGCCCGCACCGTCGGACCGGGCGTGGGTGCACGTCACGTGGACGCCCGACCCCGATGGTGACGCCGCGGTGGCGCTCGCGCTGCAGGTGGCCACCTGCTTCGCGGCCCGCGTCCGGATCGAGACGGAGCGTGAGCACCGCCGGTTCGGGCCGATGCTCGAGACCCTCGTCGCCCGAGGCGTCGTCCCGGCCGACGGCTCGGAGCCCGGTGCGGCGTTGACGATCAGCACCGTCGCCGGCGCGGGCCAGGTGCGCGTCCGTGGCGAGGTCGACGCGGAGCCGACCGACTGGAGCCAGGTCGACCTCGGCGCCGCACACCAGGGCTAGGAGATGCTCTGCCCCTCGGCCGACTGCCCACCGTGGGTGTTGAAGGCCAGGGTGCGGTGCCCGATGCGCACGCGGGTGCCGGGGGTGAGGACCTCCTCGCCGCCAGGGGCGAGACGACGCCACTCGACGCTGCGGGGGCTGTTGACGAAGGTGCCGTTGGTCGAGGTGTTGTCGGCCAGCACGACGTCCCAGCCACGCAGCTCGAGGCGGGCGTGCACCCGCGAGACCATGTGGGAGGAGTCGATGATCGCGATGCCGCGCCAGCCCGCCTCGCGCACCCGGTCGTCCGCCTCGGGATCACGGCCCAGCAGGTAGTCGGTGTCGAGCTGGAAGACCGCTCCGTCGTCGAGCACGACGACCCCGAGCGGCGGACGCTCGCCGCCGACCAGCACCGGCGTCTGCTGGACCATGTTGATCCCGCACACCGCGCAGAACAGCACACGAGGGTCGTTGAAGTGACGGTTCTTGCAGAAGACCCCGCGCACCTCGGAGACCACGCCCGACGGCACCACGTCGCGATGGTCGGCCACGATCGGCAGCGGCGCGACCGGCTCGTCGTCCTCGACGTCGTCGAGCTTGACCGAGTCGAAGCCTGCGAAGACGTCAGGCGTGGCCGCCGGCACCGGGCGGTCCCCCGCGGGCGGGGCGTGGGCGGGGGCGCCGGTGTCGGTGCGGGTGCGGGTGCCCGGTCGCCCACGACCTGGCTCATCGCCGCCGTCGGTGACTCATCGACGCTGACCGAGAAGCCACCGGCTGGGACGACACCGGCGCGCAGGTCGAAGAGCGCCCCCAGGGGGGTGCCTGCCGGATCGATGCTCGCGACCAGCTGGTCGATCGGCCACGGCACCAGACGCTCCACCCACGACAGGGACCCTTCGCCGCTGATGGTCTCGCCGCCGATGCGGACGGTCGCGGCACCGGAGACGATCACGGCCAGCCCGGCACCGTGCGGGGCGAGGGCGGCGAAGGCCGGCTCGTCACCCGCCCCGGAGGAGAGCTGCAGGGCGAAGCCGCGCACCAGCTGGCGCCCGTCACCACCGTTGGCCGCCACCATCTGGGCCTGGTCGAGCAGTGGTGCCACGGCGCTCGGGTCGGTCGAGGCGACGAGCAGCACGACGTCGCCGAGGCGCGCGAGCGTGCCCGCCCCGGCGTGGGGCGCCACGGACGTGGCGGACCAGTCCGCCGCGGACGTCAGGGAGCGTGAGGTCATGTCAGACCAGCCTTCCGCCGAAGAACCGCCAGCGGATGTTGAAGATCCGCATGGGTCCGTTGGTCCAGATCCAGATGGCCACCCAGATCACGAGAAACATGACGAGGAACGTCGAGAGGGGCACGTCGTCGACGCCGGGCACGAGGCCGAGCTCGAGCGCCACCCACACCAGGATGCCCTCGTTGATCGCGGTGAGCAGGCCGAAGAGGGTCGGCCAGTCCTTCTCCCACCTCAGCTGCATCAGGCCGTGGTAGACCAGCTCCCACAGGAGGCCGAGGACCAGGACCGTCAGCAGCACCAGGTAGGTGGTCCGGTAGTCGGGGTCGTGCGGCAGCAACGGGGTGATCACCAGCGTGATCAGGCCCCCGAGCACGACGAGCATGAAGATCCGCGTCTGGATCCGTCCGTTGAGCGTGGGCAGCATCAGGCGACTCCTAGATCTGCTTGCCGGAGAACCACTTGAGCCACTGCGAGGTCGAGCGCAGGGTGCCGATGCGCTTGCCGAAGCCTCGTCGGGCCAGGTCGGCCTGGATCTCCTGCGCGCAGACCTGGAGCCCGAGGAACGTGTCGACGCCGGGGAAGTAGCCGCCGAGCGTCGTGGAGCCCGACGCGTAGGCGGCACCGCTGCCCGACGCGGTGCCGCGCAGCTCGCAGGTGCGCTCGACGTCGAGTCGGCCGATCGGGTTGCGCCCGGCACCCCCGTGGTCGAGGAGGTCCTTGAGCAGACGGTGCTCGGCGATGTCGGCCTCGAGCCCGGTGCAGTCGATGACGAAGTCGACCTCGAGCGGATAGACACCCTGGTCGGTCTTCACCTGGTTGAGGATGCGGCCCTGGTGAGGGGTCATGGACTCGACGGTGCCGATCGCCAGCTGGTACCAACCCTCGGCCCGACCCTGCTTCATCTGTTTCTGCCAGTAGCGCCGGTAGGGGGTGTTCGTGCCGCCCATGACCTTGTACTTCGCGGCACGCTCGGCGCCCTCGAGCTGGCGCACCTCGGCCTTGAGCTGGCCGCCCCACACGGACTTGGGGTAGTTGAAGCCCTGGTAGGCCCAGCCGTCCGACCCCGGGCGGCGCATGAAGGGGTGCGGCTTGGGGGAGCCCGCCCCGTCGTTCGGTCCGTCGATGAAGGTGCGGAAGAGGTGCACGATCGTCGTCTGGGCGCCGTGCAGCAGCCGGTCGTCCATCAGCCGCTGCAGCACCCTCGAGGCCACGATGCCGCCGCCGCGCACCAGCACCGTGCTCGGCGTGGTCCGCAGCCGCTCGTAGACGTGCTCGTGCGACTCGTAGGCGTTGACCACGCGCTGGTAGTCGTTGTGCTCGGTGCGGTAGGCCTGCAGGTCCGCGAGGAACCGCAGCCCGGGGTAGCCGACAGCCAGGTGCACGAACTGCGAGCGGAAGGCGAGACGCTTGGTCGCGGTGGCGCCCTCGGGAGGCGTCAAGATGGTGAAGTAGCCGCCGCCGACGCGTCGTCGTACGACCCGGACCAGGCCCTTGGCCAGCATCTCGTCGTACCGGATGCGCTTGGCCTCCTTCTCGATCTGCTCGAAGACCTGGCCGGCCTTGGGGGTGTAGAAGTCAGCGAAGGTCGGCTCGACGAGGACCTGCCACAGGGTCGACGGGTTCTTCGTGCGCCAGGCCTCGCTGAGGGCGTAGGACGGGAAGCCCCAGATGTTGTCGGGGCGCGATGCCGAGTCGGAGCGCAGCCGCTCGGTGCGCGGGATCTGCGAGACCCGGGTGAGGTACTCGTAGGTCTCCCACGGATGATCCAGGGCGGAGAGCACCCGGATCTGGCTGGTGTCGACGCCGCCGATGCGCAGGTAGTCGACCATCACGAAGCTGCCCATGCCGCCGCCGACGGAGACGAAGGGCACGTCGATGACGGGGATGCCGGCCCCGGCGACCAGCTCGTCGGTCCACCAGTCGGTGCCGAGCAGCTCGTCGGTCAGGTCGCCCGGTGACGGGAGCGAGGGCAGGTAGTTCTGCGAGCCTGGCGTGGGGAACACGGTTCCGCTGGACGGATCGTTCACGGCCATCCCTTCGACGTCACTCGACTGCCGGAACCGTACTCCTCTTGGCGCGCTCTGGTAAGAGCACAAATGACCCGAGACCTGGCGGACGTTTGGTGCCATGCTGGACGGGTGCATGGGATCGCCGACTACGAGTTCCTCCGGCCGCTCGGGGTGTCGAACTACGGGACCAACCACCTCGCGAACGCTCCCGCGCGCCTGGGCCTCGGTGACACGCAGGTGGTCGTGAAGGTCATCTCCGGCCCCACCTCCGACGATGCGTTCCGTCGCGCGACCCGCGAGCTCAAGCACTTCAGCCTGGCCGACTCCGACAAGCTCGTCGCGGTCTACGACGCCGGTCGCCAGGGCGGTGACTTCTTCTACGCCATGGAGTTCCTGCCGCTGGGATCGCTCGAGAAGCCGGCACGCCCCCTCGACCGGGCCCATGCCATCCGGGCGGTGGCCGACGTCGCGCTGGCCGCGCACGCGCTGCACGAGCGCGGCATCGCCCATCGCGACATCAAGCCGGCCAACATCCTCATCGCCGAGGACGGCGGCCGGTTGGCCGACCTCGGGCTGTCCCAGCTGCTCTCGCCGGGGATGGTCGTCACGGGGATGGGCCAGATCGGGCTGGAGTACACCGACCCGGCGATCATGCTCGGCGCCCAGGCCTCCCGGGCCAGTGACATCTGGTCGCTGGGCGCGAGCCTCCACTTCGCGGCCACGGGGATCGGTGTCTACGGCGACCTGCCCACCCGGGAGCCCCTCCTGCTGGTGCGCTCGATCCTCGGCTCGAGCCCCACGGTGCGACCCGAGATCGAGCCGGGGCTGGCCGCCCTGATCACGTCCTGTGTCCATGCTGATCTGGGGATGCGTCCCCCGACGGCGGCAGAGGTGGCGACCAGGGTCGCTGCCGACGGGTGAGGGGGAGAGCCGGTGGACCTGCACGAGAACCTCTACGAGCTGGGGGTGAGCTTCGGCCGCGACGTCTTCGACGACGCCGACGGCTTGCGGGCCGCCCTGGACGACTACCTCGACGAAGGTGCCGCGTCGACGGGTGACATCAACCTGCTCGTCGACGCCGTCCGGCTCGGCTCCCTGCGCTGGATGCTGACGACGATCGACAGCGGGGCGGAGCCGGCGCGGGCGATCGAATCGGCGGGCGACCTGCTGGCCCGGGACCGCGGGAGCGCCGACGTCATCGGCTCGCGCTGGGCCGTCGCCGTGCTCGGCTTCGCGGTCGGCAAGGTCTCCGACGCGGAGGTACGACGCCAGCGCACGCAGGGCGCGGCGCCCCCGGTCGCGACCCAGGGCCCTGCGCCGACGAGCCCCGTGCCGCCCTCGGGACCGCCGCCCGTGATGTCACCGGCCATCCCGCCGCAGACCCCGCCCTTCGGCCTCGCGACGCCGGCGACGCAGCGGCCTTCCGCACCGCCCCCCTGGTCCGGCCCGTCCTCGCCGGGTGCTCCGGGGTCGGTGCCCCTCCAGCCGGCCCCCGCGGGCCAGCGTGGCAAGGGCCTGCTGCCGCTGCTGGTGGGAGTCGGCATCGGCCTGGTCCTGCTCGCCGTCGTCTTCGGCGTGCTGCAGCTCACCGGCGGTGACGAGGAGCCGGAGGCGGGGCCGGGTCCCGGGGCGTCCGGTGCATCCGGCCCCAGCTCCAGCGCAGGATCCAGCGAGGGGTCCAGCCCGGGGAGCGGGGAGACCGGAGGGGCGAGCAGCGGACCCGACCTCGACTTCTCGGCGATCAACCAGCGCTACGTCGCACTGGGCACGCGGGTCACCACCGGTCAGTCGGAGTGCGAGGAGGCGGCGGCGCTGTCCGGCCAGCTCGAGGCGCTCCGCTGCACCTTCCCGCAGGGGACGCTCGACCTCACGACGTACGCGACCCTCGACGAGCTCAAGGCGGCCCGCTCACGCGAGGTCACCACCGCCGTCGGCGGTCGCTTCGCGGAGGACTCCGTCGGGGTCGTCTTCAGCTTCGAGAACGACGCGGCACCCCCGACGCTCTACTGGGACAGCGAGGGGGCCCTGCAGAGCGGGTTCTACCGGGGCTCCGCCGATGTCGAGGTCGACGACCTCGCCTCGGTCTACCAGAGCGTCGGGGGCTTCATCGACTACCCGTCCCGGATGACGAGCCCGGACCTGATCAGCTTCGCCACCTCCTGGGTGCGGCCCAACCAGTGCGACCGGATCCAGACGCTGTCACCGGGGGAGGTCGAGGAGAGCCTCTGCAAGGCGCGTCGCCAGATCAGCGTCTACGTCGCCCAGATGGCCACCAAGAAGGACCTCATCGCCTACCGGCAGATCCGGTTGCGTGACGCCCGCCGCGACGGGCTCCTGGCCAGTCCGCCGGACTGGACGTTCGGCTCGGGCCCCGTCGAGGGACGGTTCGCCGACTCCTACGCGGAGGGCGACCGGATCCTGCGCTACTGGGACCAGACCGAGTGCCTGTGCTACATGGAGGCCTACTACCCGACCAACGACCAGGACGCCCTCATCGCGTGGTGGGAGTCCCCGAAGCAGTAGCGTCCGGGGCGAGCGACGAGAGCGCGACCAGCGCCAGGGACGTGTCGTCGCCGCCGATCGACGCGGGCTCCTCGAGCCAGCCGGGAAGGCGGGTCTCGATCCAGGCGAAGCCGTGCTCGCGGGCGAAGCCGACGAGCTCCTGCCCGGTCTGGCGCCACCACCCGTCGGCATCGACGCGCGAGGTGCTGAAGCCGTCGGTGCACAGGTAGCCCAGCACCAGGTCCTCGACAGCCACGTCGAGTGCTCCGACTCGCAGCGACGAGCCCGGGTCGGGCTGGCACAGGGAGGTGGTGCGGTTGCCGTCGAGATCGGGGTCGTCAGGGACCGGGCGCAACGAGGTGCCGGACGCCGTGACGACCACGGCGTCGCCGTCACCGATCTGCAGCACCCCGATCAGCCCGTCGACCGCGACCATGGCCAGGACCGTGCTGCCGTAGGGGCGGGTCGCCTGGGCCGGGTCGGTCGCGTCGACGAGAGCCAGGTCCTCGCCGGCGAACGGATGGTCCTCGACGTGGTCGTGGACCGCCCGGGTCCACCGGTCGATGAGAGACTCGCCGACCTCGCGCAGGACCGCCCCGGCACTCGTGGCCGGCGAGACGCCCAGACGGGGGAGGGCGTCGGTGAGGAGGTCGAGGACGATGGCGACCGCGAGCGCGGACCCGACGTCGCTGCGGAAGTGCAGGCGGTGCCCGTGACCGTCGGCGACCGCGATGAGCGCTGCGGCGTCCGTGACCCGGACGGCGTGGGCGTCCTGCAGGGGGAGGCCGTCGCGCACGTGGACCGAGCCGATCCGGGTGCCGGACAGGGCCGTCCAGCGGCGGCTCATCCGAGCGTGCTCCAGATCGGGTCGCCCCCGGAGGCGGACGGCGGGACGTAGGTCACCGGTGCCGCCCCGATGACCGGACGCGAGGCGCCACGGCTGGCGGCCTTGGAGGCCCACACGATGTACTCGACCAGCTGCTGCGGGTTGTCGGCGCGCAGCAGCGGGACGTCCTCGTTGCCGATGAAGCGGCGCAACGAGTGCATGTCGGCGTCGCGTCCGACCCCCAGTGCCAGCCGGATCGCGGCCGCGCCCCAGCGCTGGTCGAGCACCTGCTGGAGCCCGTCGGCGAAGCTGACGCCAGTGCTGTCGGTGGGTCGTCCGTCGGAGACCAGGATGATCGCGGGCGGGTAGCCGCTGGCGTTGTCCATCTCCTGCAGGCTGTCGGCCAGCACCGAGAGTGCGCTGCCGAGCTCGGTGAAGCCCTTGGGGGTGGCGGGCAGCCGCTCCCAGTGGAACTGCTCGATCGGGGTCGGCTCCTCGACCACCCACGTGGTCTCGGTCGCGAACGCGAGCACCCGCACGAGCAGCTCGGCGTGCGGGTTGGCCCTCGCCTCGTCCCTCAGGTGGGGGACCACCTCGGCCATCGCGTTGTTGAGGGCCTGGATCCGGCCGCCCCGGAGCATCGACCCCGACACGTCCAGCACGAAGATGAAGTGCAGCGGCTTGCGCCCGAGGGCCCCGCCCAAGCGATCACTCATGGTCCACCCGCCTTCGACGCCACGGCCGAGCCGAGGATATACCCTGTTGCCGCTCCCGGACGGCTGGTCGAGGTCGCTCCCGACGTCGCCCGACGGGGGGCCACGTCTCGTGATCCACGGCTGTGAGCGGAGGTGAGCGGCACCACCATGAGCCTTCCCGACGGCACCGAGGTCGACCTGGGACCGCTGGGCCGCGCGCAGGTCACCGAGCTCCTCGGACAGGGCGGCCAGGGCTTCGTCTACGGGGTGCGTCTCGCCAACGGCGAGGTGCTCGCGCTGAAGTGGTACCGCCCGGAGTGCGCCTCGGCCGAGCAGTTCCACGAGATGCAGCGCCTGGTCGAGTCCGGCTCGCCGCACGAGCGCTTCCTGTGGCCGATCAGCATGGCCCGCGTCGCCGACGAGCCGTCGTTCGGCTACGTCATGCGGTTGCGCGAGAGCCGCTTCCTCGAGCTCAGCTATCTCCTCTCCAACACCGACCGTGACGGCAACGCGCTGTCGGTGTCCTTCGCCTCCACGATCGCGATGTGCCGACAGCTGAGCTACAGCTTCCTGCTGCTGCACGCACGGGGCATGTGCTACCGCGACATCTCCTTCGGCAACGTCTTCTTCGAGCCGGAGCACGGCGACGTGCTGATCTGCGACAACGACAACGTCGGGGTCGACGACGGCACCAGCCGGGTGCTCGGCACGCCGTTCTTCATGGCGCCCGAGGTCGTGCGCGACCTGACCTACCAGACCCTCCCCAGCACCGACACCGACCGGCACTCGCTGGCGGTGCTGCTGTTCTACACGCTCCTCCTCGGCCACCCCTTCGAGGGAGCGCGCACCGACGCCGGGCTGCGCGACACGTCGTGGCTGCTGACCTACTTCGGCACCGAGCCGGTCTTCTGCATGGACCCGGACCGTGACGACAACCGCCCGTCGGCGATCGTCCGGCAGTACTGGGAGATCTATCCCCGCTTCCTCCAGGACCTCTTCGTGCAGGCCTTCGTCGCAGGCGCGCACCGACCCGCTCAGCGGGTCACCGAGGGGCAGTGGATCAAGGCGATGGACCGGCTGCGTGACGGCATGGTCACCTGCCGCGGCTGCGGCGCGACCGGTTTCTGGGACGTGGCCGAGCCGGACCGGACGTGTCGCGCCTGCGGCACCTCGCTGCAGCCGCCGTACGTCCTCGAGGTCGGTCGCCGCACGGTGGCCGTCAGCCCGCTCGCGACGCTGCGCACCGACCACCTCGCCTCCGGCGTCGACGACTCCGTCGTGGTGGGCCAGGTGCGCGCCCATCCCGAGGACGCCGGTCGCTGGGGGCTGCACAACCTGACCCCACGGCCGTGGGAGGCGACCTACGGCGCCGGGCAGGTGGTCCGCCTCGAGCCGGACCGCACCATGGAGATCTCCGACGGGCTGCGCGTCGTCATCGAGTCCACCACCGTCCGGGCGACCCGTCGGCAGGGAGCATGACGTGAGCGCACTGCGCATCGTCGTCGACGGGCGCACGATCCTCGTCGACCTGCCACGACTCCTGCGGATCGGACGCGCCGTCGAGTCCGACGTGCTGCTGGCCGGCGACTCGGTCTCGCGCGTCCACGCCGAGCTGCGCCCGGCCGGGGGCGGCTGGGTCCTCGTCGACGTGTCGAGCGCGCACGGGACCTTCGTCGACGGCGAGCGCGTCCGGGAGCTGCGGCTGACCCGCGAGACCACGGTGCGGTGCGGACCCGAGGGCTCGGGGAGCGTCTTCACGGTGACACCCCCGGCCAGGCACGGAGACGTGGTCGACCAGCAGCCCCTCGCCCCTGAGGAGCGTCCGCAGCCGGTCCCGGCTCCCGGGCAGACGCCGCCGGACGCAGGCTTCGAGAACACCATGGTGGTCGCCCCGGCCGTCCGCCCGGGCCCCGTGCCCGGGGAGGCCGCACCGCGCACCGGGCCCGACCTGCTGATCCGCGTGGAGGGGCAGGAACGCCGCTTCTCGCACCCCGCGGCGGTCACGATCGGACGGCTCCCCGACTGCGCCGTCGTCCTGACCGATCCGGTCGCCTCCCGGCTGCACGGCCGGGTCGATGCGGTGCCGGAAGGCTGGCTCTACACCAACTCCTCGCGGGAGGGCACCTTCCTCGACGGACGGCGGGTGGACCGGCTCCTGCTCAAGGACCGGGTCGCTCTGCGCCTGGGGCACCCGGTCGCCGGGCCCGAGGTCACGGTGGTCCCGATCCTGTCCGCGCGCGAGGAGGAGCGTCGCGTGGTGCGCGCGCGCTGGAGCCGCCGCCTCGCGGTCCTCGGCGTCGCCGCACTCGTCGTGCTGGCGGTGGTCGCGTCCGGGGTGACCGCCGCTGTCCTGCTCGACGACAACGCTCCCGCGGGGGTGGTCCGCCCGTCCCCGTCGACGGCGACGCCGGGCCTGCTCACCGGCACCGAGCTCGACGGTGCCAAGATCGCGATCGTGCTGATCAGTGCCGAGTCCACCGACCGCGACGGCAACCCCGTCTCCTGGTCAGGGTCCGGCTCGATCATCAGCTCCGACGGGATGATCCTCACCAACGCGCACGTCGCCGAGCCCGAGGCCGACGGCCTGGCCCAGCAGTACGGTCCCAGCGAGGAGACCGACCCCGACTACCTGGAGATCGCCCTCATCGAGGATGCCGACGACTCGGCGGCAGATCCGGCCTACCGGGCACGGGTCGTCCTCAGCGACGGCTTCCTGGACGCCTCGGTGATCCAGATCTACGCCACCATCGACGGCGCCCCGATCGACGGCGAGCTCGACCTGCCCACCATCCCGATCGGCTCCTCGGCCGACCTGCGCACCGGCGAGGACGTCACCGTCCTCGGCTTCCCGGGCATCTCCGGCTCCGCCGGGGTGTCGGTCACGAGGGGGGTCATCTCGACCTTCCTCGACGACGACGTGCTCGGACCCCGCTCCGAGATCGACACCGACGCCCGCATCGCGCCCGGCAACTCCGGGGGAGCGGCGATCGACAACGAGGCCGAGATCGTCGGCATCCCCTCGGCCACCTTCGCCCAGGAGGGCTCGTCGGTCGTCTCGGGCCGGGTGAGGTCGATCGACGCCGTCAAGCCGCTCCTCGACGAGGCCCGGTCCCGCACCGTGGACGCGCAGGGCTGAGGACACCGGTGGGACTGCTGCTCCAGACTCCACGCGCGCTCGTGCAGCGCGCCCTGCGACGCACCCTGCGGCCCGGCGCGCCGAGCCCGCTCGCGGGATGCACCGTGCTCGTCACGGGTGCCTCCTCCGGCATCGGCGAGGCCACGGCGCTCGCCGTCGCCGCGCGGGGCGCGCACGTGCTGCTCGTCGCCCGCCGCGCCGCCGACCTCGAGCGGGTGCGCGCGCAGGTCGAGGCAGCCGGTGGCCGCGCCTCGGCGTACCCCTGCGACCTCGTGGACGGTGACGCCGTCGACGGACTGGTCGCACGGGTGCTCGCCGAGCACGGGGCGGTCGACTACCTCGTCAACAACGCCGGTCGCAGCATCCGACGCTCGCTGCACCTGTCCTACGACCGCTTCCACGACGTGGAGCGCACGACCGCCATCAACTACCTCGCCCCGGTGCGCCTCACGCTGGGCCTGCTGCCCGCGATGCGCGCGCAGCGGTTCGGGCACGTGGTCAACATCCTCAGCTGGGGCGTGCAGCTCAAGGCGCCGAAGTTCTCCGCCTACCTCGGGTCGAAGGCGGCGCTCGACACCTGGTCGCGCGTCGCCGGGCGCGAGACCTACGGCGACAACGTCACCTTCACCAACATGCGCTTCGCGCTCGTGCAGACCGCGATGACCGCACCGACCGAGGCCTACGCCGGGCGCGGTGCCACGGCCGAGCAGGCGGCCGCCCGGGTGGTGCGTGCGCTCGAGGACCGTCCGGTCACCGTCGACACCGTGGCCGGTCAGGTGGGGGAGGTGCTCAACCTGGTGGCGCCCCGGCTGACCGACGCGCTCTTCCACCGCTTCGACCGGGCATCCGGCGACTCGGGTGCCGCCTCAGGTGAGCATCGTGACAGCCGCGGTCACCCCCGCCACGACGATCAGCACGCGGAACAGGGTGGGCGGTAGCCGCCGCCCCACCCGGGCGCCGACGTAGCCCCCGATGACCGAGCCGGCCGCCAGCAGGCCGACCGCGGCCCAGTCGACCTCGGCGACCGCGATGAAGATCAGTGCGGCGACCACGTTGCCCGAGAGGATCGCCAACGTCTTGAGCCCGTTGACGACGCGCAGCTCGAGGTCGAGCCCGAAGCCGAGGACGGCCACCATCATCACCCCCGAGCCGGCGCCGAAGTAGCCGCCGTAGACGCCGACCAGGGTCGAGAAGCCGGTCGTGAGGGGTGACATCCGGGTCCGCGCGGCGGGCTCCTCGCCCTCGGGGCGGCGGCGTCGCAGCGCTCGCGAGATCGTCGGCTGCGCGCCGACGAGCAGGCAGGTGAAGAGGATCAGCCAGGGCACGACGGCCTCGAAGACCCCGGGGGGCAGCGCGAGGAGCAGCACGGCGCCGAGGACCGCGCCGGCGGCGCAGGTGGCGATCACGGTCGCCGTGACCCGGGGGTGCTCGCGCAGCTCCTCGCGGTAGCCGAAGGAGCCGCTGAGCCCGGCCGGCGTCATGCCGATGGTGTTGCTGACGTTGGCGACGACGGGCGGCAGCCCGACGGCGACGAGCACCGGGAAGCTCAGCAGCGAGGCCACCCCCACGGTGGAGGTGAGCACCCCGGCACCGAGACCGGCCGCGAGCACGGCCAGCTGCTCCAGTCCGGTCACGGGTGCTCGCGCAGGAGCGCCACGTCGCTCACCATCGCGACATGGGCGTGCATGGCGCTCGACGCCGACTGGGGGTCGCCGAGCCGGATGGCCTCCGCGATCGCCCGGTGCCCGGCCAACGAGTCGCGGGGGCGCCCGGGCTGGCTGAGCGACTCGATGCGGGTCTCCTTGATCAGGTGGGCGATCTCGTCCATCAGCCTGGCCAGCAGCAGGGAGTGCGCCGCGGCGGTGACCGCCCCGTGGAAGCGCTCGTCGCCCTCGACGCCACGCCCCCCGGCCTCGATGTCGGCCGCCATGGCGTCCAGGGCGTCATCGATGCGGGCGAGGTCCTCGTCGGTGCGGCGCACGGCCGCGAGCGCCGCGATCTTCGTCTCGAGTGCGTCGCGGGTCTCGATGATCTCGGGCAGCCGGTCGGCATGGGAGCGGATCGCCTCCACGATCCTGGCGGCGCCGGGCATGCCGGTGATCACCGTGCCGTCACCGTGGCGCACGGCCACGACCCCGATCACCTCCAGCGCGACGAGGGCCTGGCTGAGCGTGGCACGGCTGACGCCGAGGCGGGTCGCGAGCTCGCGCTCGGGGGGCAGCCGGTCGCCGGCGTGCAGGCCGTTGTCCGCGATCCACGAGGAGATCTGCTCGGCGACCTGCTCGTAGAGGCGGGTGCGCGCCAGGCGCGGGGGGAAGACAGGACCGTCCGACATGGGGGTCATGCTATTGACAAACCGGCTCATTGACCTATTGGCTAGGCCACTGGTCCAGAAGGGTGGCCCCGGTCACAGGCCGGTTCTCGGGTTGCAGGAGGAACGATGGGTTCGGAATGGGTGGCGATCATCGCCCTGGTGGCGCTGTTCGTGGTGGGGACGGTGCTGCCGATCAACATGGGCGCGCTGGCCTACGTCGCGGCATGGCTGGTCGGGATGTACTCCCTCGGGCTGGACGAGAAGGAGATCCTCGCCGGGGTGAGCGGCGACCTGGTCCTCACCCTCATCGGCGTGACCTACCTCTTCGCCATCGCGCGCAACAACGGCACGGTGGACGTCATCGTGAGAACCGCGGTGCGCAGCGTCGGCGGTCGCGTCGCGCTGATCCCGTGGGTGATGTTCGGCGTCACGGCGCTGCTGACCTCGATCGGCGCCGCCAGCCCGGCCGCCTGCGCGATCATCGGTCCGATCGCTCTCGGATTCGCCGGCCGCTACAAGATCAACCCGCTCATGATGGGCATGTTCGTCGTCCACGGGGCCCAGGGCGGCGGCTTCTCGCCGATCAGCATCTACGGCACGATCACCAACTCCGTCATGGAGGACGCCGGCCTGCCCTCCAGCGAGATCACCGTCTTCGTGGCCAGCCTCGTCATCAACACGCTCATGGCCGCCCTCCTCTTCGTGCTGCTCGGCGGACGTGAGCTGATGGCGCGCCGCATCGACGCCGACGAGGAGGACCACCTCACCGAGGACCTCCACCGCGGCGGGGCCCAGGTGCCCGGACGCGGCACCGGCGCCACCGTCATGACCGGCACCCAGGCCCTCGGCGTGCGCCGGGACCAGGTCCTGACCCTCCTGGCCTTCGTCGGGGTCGCGGTCATCGCGCTGGCCTTCGACAAGAACATCGGCTTCGTCTCCATCACCGCGGCGGTCATCTTGGCGATGCTCTCGCCCGAGGAGCACAAGGACGCCATCAAGCAGATCGCCTGGCCGACCGTGCTCCTGGTCGCGGGTGTCAGCACCTACGCCGCCATCCTCACCGCGTCCGGGTCCCCGGAGTTCGTCGGCAAGTGGGCCGCCGGCTTCAGCGTCGTCGCCCTCGGCGCCCTGGTGCTCTGCTACGTCGGCGGCGTGGTCTCGGCGTTCGCCTCCTCCACGGCCCTGCTGCCGATCATCATCCCCATCGCGGTGCCGCTCATCGCCGAGGGCGGCATCTCCGCAGCCCTGTTCGTCGCGGCGCTCGCGGTCTCCTCGACCATCGTCGACGTCAGCCCGTTCTCCACCAACGGCGCCCTGATGCTGGCCAACCGACCTGACACGATCAGCGAGCCGGTCTACTACAAGCAGATCCTGACCTACAGCGTGATCGTGGTCGTCGTCGGACCGCTGCTCGTCTGGGCCGCCCTCGTCCTGCCCAGCTGGTGACCTGAAAGGTGCCTACCCCATGACCGACCCCACGCCCCACACCCCGACCGGCCCGCTCGACGGGATCCTCGTCGTCGACCTCTCGCGTGCCCTCGCGGGACCCCACGCGACCATGATGCTCGGCGACCAGGGCGCGCGGGTCATCAAGGTGGAGACCCCCGCCGGGGGCGACGACACCCGCGGGTGGGGCCCGCCGTTCGTCGGGGAGCCGGAGGCGCGCGAGTCGACGTACTTCCTCTCGGCCAACCGCAACAAGGAGTCGATCGCGCTCGACCTCAAGGACGAGGGCGACCGCGAGCTGCTGCTGCGGCTGGTGGACCGGGCCGACGTGCTGGTGGAGAACTTCCGCACCGGCGTGCTCGAGCGCCTCGGTCTCGGCATCGCCTCGCTCCAGGAGCGCAACCCACGCCTGGTGGTCCTCTCGATCACCGGCTTCGGGCACGACGGTCCCGAGGGCGGGCGCGCGGGCTACGACCAGATCGCGCAGGGCGAGGGCGGCCTGATGTCGCTGACCGGCTCCGGACCCGACGACCCGCAGCGCGTGGGCGTCCCCATCGCCGACCTGCTGTCGGGCATGTACGGCGCCTACGGCGTCCTGGCCGCGCTGCACGAGCGTGAGCAGACCGGGCGGGGGACCGTCGTGCGCACCTCGCTGCTCGCCGCCATCGTGGGCGTCCACGCCTTCCAGGGCACCCGGTGGACCGTCGCCGGCGAGGTCGGCCGCGCGCAGGGCAACCACCACCCCTCGATCGTGCCCTACGGGCTCTTCCGCTGCCGCGACGGCGCCGTGCAGATCGCCCTCGGGTCCGAGGGGCTGTGGCGTCGCTTCTGCGAGGGCTTCGGGCTGGACCCCGAGACCGAGGGTCTGGCCCGCAACCCCGAGCGGGTCGCCGCGCGCGAGCAGGTCATCGAGCTCGTCGAGGGCGTCTTCGCCGACTGGGACGCCGAGCCGCTGCTGGCCCGCCTGGACGAGGTCGGCGTGCCCGCGGGCAAGGTCCGCACCCTCGACGAGGTCTATGCCTGGGACCAGACGATCAGCCAGGGCCTGCTCGTCGACGTCGAGCACCCGACGCTCGGGCCGCTGACCCTGCCCGGTCCGCCGTTGCGCTTCTTCGGCGCCGACGGCGACGAGGTCACCCGCCGCGACCACCTCTCACCCCCGGTGCTCGACCAGCACGGCGGGTCGATCCGGGCCTGGCTGGAGTCGGACGCATGACCCGCCGCTGGGGCGCCCAGGACCTGCTCGACCTGGTCCTCGACGAGGGCTCCTTCACCTCGTGGGACACCGCCATCGACATCTCCGGGCACCCGGAGCCCTACCGGCTCGAGCTCGAGGCCGCGGCGCTCAAGGCCGGCACCGACGAGTCGGTCCTCACCGGTCGGGGACGGGTGCACGGACGACCGGTCGCCGTCGTCGCCAACGAGTTCCGCTTCCTGGCCGGGTCGATCGGCCGTGCGTCGGCCGACCGCATCGCGAGCGCCGTACGCCGTGCGACGGCCGAGCGGCTGCCCGTCCTGGCCACGACGAGCTCGGGCGGCACCCGCATGCAGGAGGGCACGCCGGCCTTCGTGCAGATGATCGAGATCACCCGCGCGCTGATGGCGCACCGGGCGGCCGGGCTGCCCTACCTGGTGCACCTGCGGCACCCGACCACGGGCGGTGTCTACGCCTCGTGGGGCTCGCTCGGGCACGTGACCGTCGCCGAGCCCGGCGCGCTCGTGGGCTTCCTCGGGCCCAAGGTCTACGAGGCGCTGCACGGCGGCACCTTCCCTCCGGGGGTGCAGACCGCCGAGAACCTCGCGGCCAAGGGCGTCATCGACGCCGTGGTCTCCGCGGAGGACCTGCCGCTGCTCGTCGACCGGGCGCTCGGTGTGCTCGTCGACCCACCCACCACCTCCTCGCTGCCGCTGCGCCCTGCTCGTGCTGCTGCGGGCTCCGAGCCTGCGGCGTCCGAGCCTGTGGGGGCCGATGTCTGGGAGTCGATCACCCTCACGCGGCGCCCCGACCGCGTCGGCGTGCGCGACCTGCTGCGCCACGGCGCCACCGGGACGCTCCGGCTGCGCGGCACCGACGAGGGCGAGCGCGACGAGACCGTGGTCGTGGCGCTCACCCGGATCGACGGCCAGCCCTGCGTGCTCGTCGGTCAGGACCGCTCGCGGCAGTCGGACACCCACCCCATGGGAGCCGCCGCGCTGCGCGAGGCCCGACGGGCGATGCGCCTGGCCGAGGAGCTCGGGCTGCCGCTGGTCACCGTCATCGACACCCCGGGCGCGGAGCTGTCGGTCCGGGCCGAGGAGGGAGCGATCGCCGGTGAGATCGCCCGCTGCATCGCCACGCTGACCACCATGACCGTGCCCACGCTCTCGGTGATCCTGGGCCAGGGCTGCGGCGGCGGGGCGCTCGCGCTCCTCCCCGCCCGCACCGTGATCGCCACCGAGCACGCCTGGCTCTCCCCGCTGCCCCCCGAGGGGGCGAGCGTCATCGTCCACGGCGACGTCACCCACGCCGCCGAGATGGCCACCGCCCAGCGTGTCGGCTCCGCCGACCTCCTCGCCGGCGGCACCGTCCAGCACGTCGTCCCCGAGGTCGACGGCGAGCCCGCCCCCGACCTCGCCCGTGCCGTCTGCGCCGAGATCGGGGAGCAGCTGCGCCGCATGACCGCCGTACGTCGGAGCGCGTAGCGGGATGCGGGCCGGTCGGTGCCGGTCGGTGCCGGTCGCCGGCACACCTTGAGGAAGCGGCCGAGGAGGCGCCGGACCTAGCTCGCCTTCTTGGCGGCCCTCTTCGCCGTCTTCTTGGCCGGGGCCTTCTTCGCGGCAGCCTTCTTGGCCGGCGCCTTGGCCGAGCCCTTCTTGCCGGCCGCCTTCTTCACCGGCTCGGCCCCCGACCCCGACGAGTCCGATGGCGATGAGCCCGACGACTCACCCCGCGCGGTCTTGGCCGCGTCGACGGAGCGCTGCAGGGCGGCGAGGAGGTCGACGACCTCGCCGGAGGACTTGGTGGAGGTGGGGGTGCGCTTGATCTCGCCCCCGTCGATCTTGGCCTTGACCAGGGCCTCGACGGCACCGGCGTAGTCGTCCTCGAACTCGGCGGCGTCGAAGTCGCCGGACAGGGTCTCGACCAGCATCGTGGCCATCTTGACCTCGGCGTCCTTCACCTCGCCGACCTCGACGCTGAAGTCGGGCTGGCGGACCTCGTCGGGCCACATCATGGTCTGCAGGACGATCACGTCGTCGCGCACCCGCAGCACGGCGACCGACGTGCGCTGGCGCAGCGCGACCGTGACGACGGCCATCCGGTCGGCATCGAGGAGGGCCTGGCGCAGCAGGGCGTAGGGCTTGGCGCCGGTCTTCTCGGGCTCGAGGTAGTAGCTCTTCTCGAAGAGCATCGGGTCGATCTGGTCGCTGGGGACGAACTTCTCGACCGCGATCTCGCGCGAGGAGGTCGAGGGGAGCTCGGCCATGTCGTCGTCGCTGAGGATGACCATCTCGCCGTCCTCGGTCTCGTAGCCCTTGGCGATGTCGGCGTAGGGGACCTCCTCGCCGTCGATCGAGCAGACGCGCTGGTACTTGATCCGCCCGCCGTCCTTGGCATGCACCTGGCGGAACGAGACGTCGTGCGACTCGGTCGCCGCATAGAGCTTGACGGGCACGCTGACCAGGCCGAAGGAGACCGCGCCCTTCCAGATCGCTCGCATGGGGAAGCCTCTCGCTGTGCCGGATGGTGATGGAGGTCGTGGGACGGGTGGTGCCGGTGTGGACCGTCGTGACACCCAGTATTCATCGTGACCGCGTCAGCGGCCACCACCCACTCGGGTGCGAGGCGTCCGGCACTACCGGGTCCGCCACGCCTCGAACGCCTCCCGCGAGGTCTTGGTCGGGGTGTAGCCGAAGACGTCCTTGAGCCGGTCGTTGGCGAGCACGGGGCGGAACTGCAGGAAGCGTGTCTGCTCCGGCCCGTACGCCGTGAGGCCGACCCGCTTGCCGATCATCAGCGCGATCCGCAACGTCGGCTCGGGGATCTCCAGGACCCGCTTGCCCAGCAGGCCCGCGATCTCGCCGATCGTCAGCGCGCCGTCCCCGGCCACGTTGAAGACGCCGGTCGCCCCGCCCGTCACGGCCCGCTCCATGATCGCCACGACGTCGGTGTCCCAGATGAAGACGAAGGGGGAGTCGGCGTTGCGGATCTTGAGCAGCCGCGGCCGCTCGAAGAGCGCGGTGATCTGGTTGTCGACCCGCTCGCCCAGGATCGTGCCGATCCGCAGCACCACCTGCTCCAGCCCGGGGTGCTCGCTGCGCGCGCGGGCCAGCATCTCCTCGACCTGGCGCTTGTGGTCGCTGTAGGCGAACTCGACGTTGCCGCGCACGGGGTCGTCCTCGGTCAGCCAGCCGCCGTGGGCACGTCCGTTGTCCGGGTGGTAGCCGTAGGCCGCACCGCTGGAGGACACCACGAGACGTCTCACCCCGTGCGCCAGGCAGGCGTCGAGGACGTGGCGGGACCCGTCGACGTCGACGGCCCGCTCGAGCTCGCGGGAGGAGTCCTTGCCGGGGGTGACGATGGAGGCCAGGTGCACGACGACGTCCGGTCGGCAGCGCGCGACCGTGTCCGACACGAGCGCCGCGTCGCGGACGTCGACGACGACGTGGTCGACCCCCGGCACGGCCGCGTCCGGCACCCGCAGGTCGGCACTCGTGACGGTGTGCCCGGCGCCGGCCAGGCCCGCCACCACCGAGGAGCCGAGGAAGCCGTTGCCGCCGGTGACCAGCACGCTCGTCATGCGGAGACCCCCGACGAGGAGAGCGACGACACCGGAGGCGCGACCCCGCGGACGCGCCGCCAGAGCACGGCGACGGTGAGCCCCGCGATGATGTCCCAGATGCCCCACCAGGCGGCGACGAGCGCCATGCCGCCGAGGCCGTCGAAGTAGGTGAAGACCAGCAGCAGACCGAGCCCCGCGTTGCGGATCCCGACCTCGAAGGTCATCGCCCGCACGCTGGCGTCCGGCAGCCGCGTCGCGCGGCCGATGCCGTAGCCCAGCAGCAGCGCGAGCGCGTCGTGGAGGAGGACGGCGAGCAGCACGACGCTGATGTGGGCGACGAAGATGTCCCAGTTCTTGGCGACGCCGATGACGATGATCGCCGCGAGGGCGACGTAGGACAGCGGCCCGATGACCCGGTGCCCGACCGAGGCGATGCGCGGCCACAGCCGCGCGATCGCGATGCCGGCGACGAACGGCAGGCCGATGACCAGCCCGACCTCGGCCAGCATGTCCAGGGCGCTCAGGTCGATGTCCTCGAGCACCTTCTTGCCGGTGGGGTGCAACCCGCCCCAGAACGCGACGTTGAGCGGCATCAGCCCGATCGCGAGCACGTTGCCGACGGCGGTCATGGACACCGACAGCGCCACGTCGCCGCCGGCGCGGTGGGTCAGGATGTTGGACACGTTGCCCGGCGGGCAGCAGGCCACCAGGATCAGGCCGAGCGCCACCGACCCGCGCAGGTCGAGCGCCAGGGTCAGCACGAAGGTGATCGCGGGCAGCAGGAGGAACTGCGCCACGATGCCGATCGCGATCGCAGCGGGGCGCCGCAGCGCCGCCGCGAAGTCCTCGAGCCGGGTGTCGAGGGCGATGCCGAAGAGGATCGCCCCGATCACGATCTTGAGCGTCGTCAGCGACGACTCCTCGAAGGCGATCCTGATGTTGTCGACGTCGGTCATGGCCTCAGCCCCTCGATCTCGGTGCGCACCGCGGAGCGGTAGGCGTCCTTGTTGACGTAGTAGGACATCCGCTCGAGGCCCAGGTAGTGGTAGCCGCCCGAGAGGTCCGGGCGCGGCCCCGCCGCCCGCTCGTCGAGGGCCCTGGCGGCAGCGGGCTCGTCGCGTCGCGCACGCAGGTACGCCGCCACGAGCTCGGCCTGCTCGTAGCGACCCTGCCAGCCGATGCCCGACGCCTCGATCATGCCCAGCACGAAGAGGTCGGGGTCGGCCTGGGTGAAGATGTTGAGGTAGAGGTCGGGGGCGGTGCCGCGCCCCTTCCACTGCAGCAGCGACGGGTCCACGAACGGGTAGTGCAGGTGGTAGCCGGTGGCCAGCACCACCACGTCGTAGGGCGACCTGCTGCCGTCGGTGAACTCGACGTCGGACCCGTCGAGCCGGCGTACGTCGGGGCGCACACGGAGGTCGCCGTGGCCGAGGTGGTGCAGGACCAGCGTGTTCACGATCGGGTGCGACTCGTAGATCTTGTAGTCGGGCTGGGGGAAACCGAAGCGGACCGGGTCGCCGGTGAAGAGCTTGAGCACCCGGGTGTCGATCGCCTGCTTGATCCGGGGCGGCAGCGGCTTGCCCTGGTTGAGGGTGTCGGCGGGCTTGCCGAAGAGGTACTTCGGGACGAAGTAGTAGCCGCGGCGCACCGACATGTCGACCGACGCCGCGTGGTGCACGGCGTCGACGGCGATGTCGCACCCGGAGTTGCCGGCGCCGATGATCAGCACCCGCTTGCCGGTGAAGGTCGTGGGGCTCTTGTAGGCGCTGGTGTGCAGGACCTCGCCGTCGAAGGTGCCGGGGAAGGTCGGCACCGACGGCTCGCTGAGGGTGCCGTTGCAGAGCAGGACGCCGGCGTGCTGGTGCTCGGTGCGCACGCCGTCGACCTCGACGCTCACCGTCCAGCCGCCACCGGGCCGCGGGGCCGCGGCCACCACCTCGGTGCCGAACGTGAAGCCGCGACGCCAGGTCGAAGCGCTCGGCGAAGTCGCGGAAGTAGGCGAGCAGCTCGCGGTGCGAGGGGTAGTCGGCGACCGCGTCGGCCATCGGGTGCTCGGCGAACTCCGTGGTCCGCTTGGAGGAGATCAGGTGTGCCGACTCATAGACCGTGCTCCGCGGGCCGTCGATGTCCCAGAGCCCCCCGACACCGCCCGCGAGCTCGTAGCCCACCCACGGGATCCCGGCGCGCTGGAGGTTGCGGGCTGCTGCCAGCCCGGAGGGCCCGGCGCCGATCACGGCGTACGTCATGTCTTCCACGAGAGGCATGATGTCGCCATGCGTCCGATGCTGGCTACCAAGGGTACGAACGTGCCCCTCGGGGAGGAGTGGAGCCACGAGGTCAAGTGGGACGGCGTGCGGATCCTCGCCGACACCCTGCGCGACGTGGCGACCACCCGGATGTGGAGCCGCAACGGCAACGACGTCACCGCCGCCTGGCCCGAGATCGCCACGGGTCCGCTCGCCGGTCGCGACCTCCTGGTCGACGGCGAGGTGATCGCGCTCAACGACGCGGGCGTGCCCGACTTCCGCGTGCTCCAGGACCGCATCCACACCCGCAGGGCCGCCACCGCGCTGCGGCTGAGCGCCACGGTCCCCGCCACGTTCATGGTCTTCGACCTGCTGCGGCTCGACGGCACCGACCTCACCGACCAGACGCTCGAGCGGCGCCGTGAGCTGCTGCGCGGCCTCGACCTCGGTGGCACCTGGCAGGTGCCGGAGGCCTACGACGACGGCCCGATGCTGCACGAGGCGACCCTGCAGCAGGGTCTGGAGGGCATCGTCAGCAAGCGCCGCACCTCCCGCTACGTCCTGGACCAGCGCTCCCCGCACTGGATCAAGCTGGCCCACCGCCACCGGCACACCTACGTCGTCGGCGGCTGGCGGCCGCAGGAGGGGACGAGCGACCGGCTCGCCGCCGTGCTGGTGGGGGAGCAGACCCCCGAGGGGCTGGTCTACCGCGGCCGGGTCGGCAGCGGCATCGGGGGCCGGGCCGGGCGGCTGCTGAGCGACCTGCTGGTGCCCCTCGCCCGCGACGCCAGCCCGTTCGCCGACGAGGTCCCGCGGGTGGACGCCGCCGGGACCCGGTGGGTCGAGCCGCGCGTCGTCATCGACGTCGACACCCACGGTGCCGGCTACACCCGCCTGCGCCAGCCGTCCTACCAGGGCGTGCGCACCGACGTGAGGGTCGAGGACCTGTGAGCCCGAGGAGGCCTGCCTACGACAAGCAGGAGATCCAGGTCGACGTCGAGGGGCGCACGCTCACCATCAGCAGCCTCGACAAGGTCCTCTTCCCCCGCACGGGCACCACCAAGGGCGAGGTCCTGAGCTACTACGCCCGGATCGCGCCGGTGCTGCTGCCCCACCTCAAGGACCGCGCCGTCACCCGCATCCGGTGGCCGCACGGGGTGGGGGACATGAGCTTCTTCGAGAAGAACGCCCCGTCGGGGACGCCCTCCTGGGTGCGCACCGCGACCGTGCCGACGACCGGCAGCCGGTCCGGCACCGGGGACGGCACGCTGACCTTCCCGATCGTCGACGACCTCGCGACGCTGACGTGGATGGTCAACCTGGCCGCCCTGGAGCTGCACGTGCACCAGTGGACCGTGGGACGCAACGGTCGCCCGCGCAACGCCGACCGCATCGTCATCGACCTCGACCCCGGGGAGCCGGCCGGTCTCCACGAGTGCTGCCAGGTCGCTCTCCTGGCCCGCGCCAAGCTCGCCGACCGGGGCCTGGGCGCCAAGCCCGTCACCAGCGGCAGCAAGGGGCTCCACCTCTACGCCGACCTGCCGCGCCGGCTGCCCAGCGAGGAGGCCACCGCCCTGGCGAAGGAGGTCGCCGAGGAGCTGCAGGGGGAGCACCCCCGGCTCGTCACCGCGACGATGACCAAGGCCAAGCGCGGCGGCAAGGTCTTCCTCGACTGGTCGCAGAACGCCGGCTCCAAGACGACGATCTCGCCCTACTCGCTGCGCGGCAAGGACAAGCCGTACGTCGCCGCCCCGGTCTCGTGGGACGAGGTCGCCGAGGGCGCCGACGACCCGCTCGGGCTGGAGCAGCTGCGCTTCGACGAGGTCCTCGACCGGGTGGACGCCCGAGGGGACCTGTTCGCCTCCTCCTGAGGGTGTTACCCAACCGTGCACCCGACGTTCCTCCACCGTGGCGAGGCGCCTCGTAACGTGACGAGCACGCTCGTCGTTGAACGATGCCGGGGTACTGGTCCCAGACCCACCCTCATGCACCCTCGGGAGGAGCTGACGTGGAGATCGTCCCGCCGCCTCCGCGACGCCTGCTGTCGACGCGGGCCCGGGTCCTGCTGCTGCTGGGCATCTTCGCCCCGGTGACGGTGCTCGCGCTGGTGCCGACCATGTTCGGGCTGCAGCGCTACGTCGTCACCAGCGACACCACGGGCGGCGGGATCGAGCGCGGCTCGGTCGTCTTCGAGCGCCGCGTGCCGGTCAGCGACCTGAGGGTCGGCGACGTCATCACCTTCCCCGCCCCCCGCGCCGAGCCCGGCGACCCCGAGGACGGCAGCGACCTGGTGACCCGCCGGATCGAGCGGATCGACGGCACCCGCGTGCAGACGCAGGAGGATGCCCGGGCGGGGACCGCCCTGCGGGTCGTGCCGCGCGCGCCCACGATGCTGCGGGTCGTGGTGAGCGTCCCCTTCGTCGGCTACCCCTTCATCGCACCGATCGGGCAGTCGGTGTGGCTGCTGTTCCTCCTCGTGCCCGGCGTGCTGCTCGCCGCCGTCCTCGTCCGTGATGCCCCACGCGGTCGAGCCGGGCGGGTGCGGGCGCCGCACCGAGTCCGGCCGTCTTCGAGATAGGCCACCCCCGGACCCCTATGCTTCGTCACGTGGCACACAGGGTTCTGGTCGTCGAGGACGAAGAGGACATCGCGATCCCGCTCGTCCGGACTCTGGAACGAGAGGGCTACGACGTCCTGTGGGTCGACAGCGGCCAACAGGCGCTCGACGAGCTCCAGGCCCGCTCGGCCGAGGTGGTCATCCTCGACCTCGGCCTCCCCGACATGGACGGGCTCGAGGTCTGCCGCAAGGCCCGCGACGGCGGCTACGACGGCGCGATCATGATCGTCACCGCCCGGGCCGGCGAGCTCGACCGGGTCGTGGGGCTCGACTACGGCGCCGACGACTACCTGAGCAAGCCCTTCGGGCTCGCCGAGCTGCAGGCGCGTGTCCGCGCCCTGCTCCGGCGTACGTCGGGCGCCACCAGCGGTGCCGACGTCGTCGACGAGGGCGCGCTGCGCATCGACGTGGGCGCGCGTCGGGTCTATGCCGGTGACGACGAGGTGCCCCTGACGGGCAAGGAGTTCGACGTCCTCAACATCCTGGCCGCCCACCGCGACAATGTGGTCTCGCGCGGCCGGCTGATGGCCGACGTGTGGGACGAGAACTGGTACGGATCGACGAAGACGCTCGACGTGACGATCGGTCGCCTCCGTCAGAAGCTCGAGAGCGTCGGAGTCCTGGAGCGGGTGGTTGCTGTTCGGGGTGTGGGATTCCGCCTCGAGGGCAGCACCCCCGATGCGTGACCGCCTGATCCTCAGCTTCGTGGTCGTCACGCTCGGCCTGCTGATGGCGGCCGGCGCGGTGCGCTCGGTGGCGCTCGACGGGGTGCAGCGCGAGCGCGAGGGCGAGCACGTCTTCCGCGAGACCACGACGCTGGCGGCCGTGCTCGAGGCGCACGAGGAGCAGGCGGAGAGGATCGACGCCTCCTTCCTCAACGACTACGTCAGCGCCGACACGCTGATCGCCTACGCCCCCGACCGGGGTGACGTCGTCGAGGTGCGGGGACCCGACTTCGAGTCCGGCGACCCCGGCGACGGGGTGTCCTCGACGGTGCGACTCGACGAGGGAGACCTCACCGTGCGCCAGTCGGCGTCGACGGACGGCGGCCTCACCGGCGACCCGTGGTCGGTGGTCGTGCTGTTCCTCCTGATCGGCGTCGTCGCCGCCCTGTGCGGCCTGGCCGTCTCCCGCTCCCTCTCGGTGCCCTTCCAGCGCCTGGCAGTGGCCGCGGGTGCCCTCGGTCGTGGGCGCTTCGACCTCGACCTGCCCGAGACCCGGGTGCCGGAGGCCCGGGCGATCTCCGAGGCGTTGCGCTCCAGCGCCGTCGCGCTGCGCGACCGGCTCGAGCGCGAGCAGGCGTTCTCCATGCACGCCTCCCACGTCCTGCGCACCCCCCTGACCGTGCTGCGCCTCCAGCTCGAGGAGCTCGCTCTGGACCCTCAGCTCTCCGAGGAGGTGCGGGGCGCCGCGGCGCGCGGGATGAGCGCCGTCGACGAGGTCAACGAGGTCGCCAGCGAGCTGGTGGCCCTGTCCCGGCAGGGTTTGATCGGCGGCGAGCAGATCCCCCTGCGCGACCTCGCGACCGGCTCTGCCCAGCGCTGGTCCGACGAGCTCGCGCCCCTCGGCCGTGGCCTGTCCGCCGCGGTGGAGGGGGACCTCGAGGTGACCTTCACCCCGGGCCCCGTCGAGCAGGTCCTCGACCTCCTGCTGCGCCACGTCGCCGACCAGGGCACGGGTGACGCGCGCCTGGTGCTCGAGGGTGACGCCCGCGGCCACCTCCGCATCCTGGTCAGCTCCTCGCGGCAGCCGGCGTGGCGCGAGGAGGTGCTCGTCGAGGAGGCACGCTCCATCGCCGAGACCCTGGGTGGGCGGTTGGAGTCCGATGTCGCCGAGGGGGCCGACATCGACATCTCGGTGCTGCTGCCCCGTCGTTGATCGCGACCGTCGATCGCAGCTAGCGGTCGATGAAGTCGGCGATCGCGTCGTTGACGAGCGCAGGTTGCTCGAGCTGCAGGAAGTGACCGGCGTCGACCACGACCCGGAGCTCTGCGGCGGCCGGCAGCTTCTCCGCCGCGCGCTCCGCGAGGCCCGCCTGGAGGCAGCCGTCGTCGGCCCCGTGCAGGTGAAGGCTCGGCACGGTCGGCATCGCCGTCCACGTGCGGTGCCAGTCGGCGTAGGCCTCCGGCACGGCCCAGACCCGCGGCACGGCGCGGTAGTAGCCGATCACGGCCGAGCGCTGCTCGGGCGTGGCCACGCTCTCCAGCAGGTGGGCGAGGTCCTCGGTCGCGTCGTAGTCCGGTGACCAGGCGCGCCAGAGGTGCCGCACCAACCGCTCGAAGCCGCGCTCGGGCAGGGCCGGCAGCTGGTTGAAGAGCGTGTACCAGCTGAGCCGCAGCTGTTTCGGCGCCAGCCGCAGCGCCTGCCACCCAGCCAGCCCGTCGGAAAGGGCAGGGATGGGCGGGACGGCGAGCGAGACGATGGCGCGGTAGGGGTTGCGCTCGTGGGCGCCCAGCCCGTTGGCGGTGATCGCGCCCCAGTCGTGCCCGACCAGGACGCTCCGCTCGTCGCCGCCCAGCACCTCGTGGAGCTGAGCGGCATCGGCGATCAACGCGCCGACCTGGAAGCACCGGTCCGCGGGCACCTCGGACGGACCGTAGCCCCGGGTGAACGGCGCGACCACGCGATGACCGCGGGCGGCGAGGTGCGGGCCGAGGTGCCGCCAGGTCCACGCCGTGTCAGGGAATCCGTGCAGGGCCACCACCAACGGTCCGTCGCCCGGTCCCCACGCGAGCGCCCGGAGTCGCACGCGGGGCAGGTCGAGGTCGAGGACCTCGGCGCTCGTCGCGGGCAGTGACCCGGGGGAGGGGGGAGGCATGGGGCCGAGTCTGCCCCCGTCGGGACTGTCCGGTCCACGGTCGGCGCACGCTGGTGATGGAATCTCGGTCCTCGGTCAAGCCGGTCCAGAACTGGTTGACCGGTCACCCCTTGCGCCCCATAGTTCCCACCAGTGTGCGCTCATGGTGAGCGCGGGGAGGGAGCTCCAGAGGGGCTCCGTGATGCAACTTCATCGGCATGCGCGCTCAACACGCGCACCACAGGAACGACGACGCAAGATCGGAGCCACCGTTCTCTCGATCGGCCTGGTCGGCTTCGGCCTCGCCGTGACCACCACGACCATCTCTCCCGCGTCGGCGGCCATCACCTCACCCGGGGACGGCCAGCTGATCCGTGACGAGGGCCCGATCGCGATCTCCGAGGACCGCGGCGGGCGGTACGCGACGCTCGGGGCCGCGACGTCATAACCAGCACATCGCCATCCGTGACGTCGACGCGATCCTGGCCGCGATCGTCCGGCGGGCCCGTCAGCTGCTCCATGCCGACATGACCTACCTGTCCCTCAACGACGAGGCCGAGGGGGCGTCGTACATGAAGGTCACCGACGGCTCGGTCTCCGCGGAGTTCCGCAACCTCCGCCTGCCGCTCGGGACCGGTCTGCTCGGGCTCGTGGCCCAGACCGGGGCTCCCTACTACACCGCCGACTACCAGAACGACCAGCGCTTCAAGCACCGGGAGTACATCGACCACGCGGTCAACGACGAGAAGATCAGGGCCATCCTCGGAGTGCCCCTGGTCGTGGAGGGCACGGTCATCGGTGCGCTGCTCGCCGTGCACCGCACCGTCCGCCCCTTTCCGGCCTCCGAGGTCACCCTGCTGGCGTCGTTCGCCGCCCACGCCGCGGTCGCCCTGGAGAACGCGCGCCTGTTCTCCGCGACGCAGGCGGCCCTCGCCGAGGTCGACCACACCAACCGGCAGATGCGCGACCACACCCGGAGCGTCGAGATCGCCGCCCAGACGCACGACCGGCTCACCGACGTGATCCTCCACGGCGGCGGGGTGGACCAGGTGGCACAGGCTCTCGGCGAGGTCCTCGACGGTGAGCTGTGGATCTGTGATGTCGACGGCACCGTGGTGGCCGCGCCCGTCGGGACCTTCGGGTCCGAGGTGGACCCGGCGGACGACCTGGCTGGTTCCCTGGCTGGTTCCCTGGCTGGTTCCCTGGCTGGTTCCTGTCGGGGTCACTGGCCGAGTCGCTGGCTTCGGGACGCAGCGTGGAGGCAGGCCCCGGGGTCATCCTCGCCGCGTCGCTGGCGGGCTCCGAGCACCTGGGCACCCTGGTGCTGCGGCGGAGCAGCGGCCCACTCACGACCGCCGAGCGCCGCACCCTGGAGCGCGGCGCGGTCGTCACCGCGCTGATCCTCCTCTTCAACCGCTCGGTGTCCGCCGCCGAGGACCGGGTGCGCGGCGAGCTGCTGACCGACCTCCTCTCGGGACGCGAGGACGATCCCGTGTGGCTCCGGGAGCGGGTCCGGCGGCACCGCATCGACCTCGAGGGCCTCCAGGTGGTCGCGGTCGCCGCCGTGCCGCGTGTCGTCGTTGACCGGGCATGACGAGGACCTGGCGATCACGTGGCACCAGTGCATTGATGACGAGCCTCCTGGTCGTGGGTCTGCCGGGCGATGCGACGTCCTCGGCAGCGTCAGCTCGAGCCGTGCCGGCTGTGCGGGCAGCAGCCGGCACCGCGCCGTCCTGCCAGGGACTCCGGCCCCCGACCTGGCGAGCCACCACCGGCACCCCGCGTCAGGACGCCCCGTTGCGGGTCTTCGCGATCCAGTTCAAGCAGGACCTCGACCACGTGCGGAGCTATGCCACCTTCCGACGGGCGATGCGGTGCCTGATGCACGAGCTCGTGGAGCCCCACCGGCGACGCGGCCAGGAGACGTTGGTCGTCTTCCCCGAGGACGTCGGCCTGGCCACCCTGGCCACCGGGCGGCGTGGCCGGACTGCCCGGGCGCTGGCGACGACGCCCGCGGGCGCCCCGGTGGGAGACGGCGCTCCCGCCGGTGGGGTCCTGGCGCTCCAGGAGCTGGCCGCGGAGTACGCACCCCAGGTCGCGGCCTACCGTGCGATGTTTCCCGACGTCGACCCCCGGCGCGCGCTGCTGCTGGCGGCGACCGACACGTCGGCGCGCGCTGTCTCGCGCACGTTCTCCGACATCGCCCGAGACTTCGGCGTCTACGTCGTGGCCAGCAACAACCAGGCCGCCTTCCGCGAGTCGCACGACCCGGCCGAGGTGGCCCTCTTCGGTGACCCGGACGTCGCCGACGGCACGGCCTTCGTGGCGACCTCCGGACGCGTGCCCAACCGCACCTTCCTGTGGGGTCCCGACGACGTCCACCCCGAGGCGGCCACCGGCACCCGCAACCTGATCTTCACCAACGAGAAGGTGCCGCTCACCCCGCTCGAGATCGACGTGCTCGGTCTCTCGCCCGGCCCCTCGACAGGTCGCGCCGGCATCCGCAACGCCGCCGGGGCCGAGGTCGCCGGCTTCCGTCTGGGGTTCGCCACGTCCCTGCCGGCCTTCACCTACGGCACGCCGTTCGGCCGTCGTGCGGCCCACCCGTGCCGTGACACCGCACGCACCTACATGCACTGCATGCAGGCGCGTGGCGTCGACGTGGTCGTGCAGGCCGAGGCCAACCCGGGACGGTGGGCCGGTCCGGGAGGGCGGAGCACCTGGCAGCCGCTGGAGTGGATGGACTCGACGTGGCGTGCGGTCGCCGACCCCGCCGTGGACTTCGACTACAACGTGACCGCCCACATGGTCGGCAACCTCTTCGACCTGGCGTTCGACGGCCAGACCGCGATCACTGCGCGTCACGGTCGCTACCGCCCGCGGCACTACGTCGGCAACGCCCAGGCGCTGCCCTCCGATCCGGCCCGGTTCCGTCGCTACGCGGGCGCCAAGCGGCACTTCGTCCAGCTGGTGCCGTGGATCTGTCGGGGGCCCGCAGCATCAGACCGGGACCGGCTGCGCGCCTGCGCGGCCGCGCGTTCCCCCGGAAGCGGGTCGCCCCGCGAGGACGACTACCTGCAGACAGCCGTGTTCGCGGACCTGGTGCACCACGAGGAGATCCGATGACCGAGTCACCCTTCCCTGGAGTCGGCCGCCCCACGCGCCGCAGGCTGTTGACCGTGGCGGGGGCCGCCACCGCAGGGTTGGCGCTCGACGGGCCGGTGCTGGCCGCGCCTGCTGCGCGGACGACGTCGGCCGAGGTCGTCGTGGTCGGCGCCGGTCTCGCCGGGCTGACCGCCGCCCGGGACCTCGCCCGGGCCGGGCACGAGGTCGTCCTGCTCGAGGCGCGGGACCGGGTCGGTGGACGGATCCTCAACCACCAGGTCGACAGCACCCACATCGTCGAGGTCGGCGGGCAGTGGCTCGGCCCCGCAGCGGATGTGCCGGCGGCGGACCCGACCGCCGGCGACGTCAGGGGCCAGGCGCGCGTCGGGGCGCTCGCCCGCGAGCTGGGCCTGGGCCGGTTCCGGTCCTACGACCGGGGTGCCTACGTCGACTACCGCTCCGACCTCCCGGTCGAGCGCGTCACCTACACCGGTCGGATCCCCACCCACGACCCGGCGGCGACGGCGGAGGCAGCGCTCGCGCTCGTCGAGCTCGACCGTCTCTGCAAGCAGGTGCCCCTGGCGGCCCCGTGGACGGCCGCGCGGGCCTCGGCCTGGGATGCGATGACCTTCCAGTCCTGGATGGACCACGGCGACACCGCCACCGGCTACCCCTACCGCGGGTCACCCTCGCCCTTCCCCGGGCTGCGCACCCCGGGAGCGCGCAAGCTCATCGAGCTCGCCATCGAGTCGGTGTTCTCCGCGCAGCCACGTGACCTGTCATTCCTGCACGCGCTGTTCTACTTCCACTCGGCCGGCAGCGTCGAGTCCCTGGTCAACACCACCGGCGGCGCGCAGCAGGACCGGGTCGTGGGCGGCACCCAGCTGCTCGCCATCCGCCAGGCGCGCCGTGCCGCACGTGACGGCGTCCGGCTCCACCTGTCCTCCCCGGTGCGACGCATCGACCAGCGGGGTGGGCGCGTGACGGTGCACGGTGACGGCTTCGAGGTGCGGTGCCGACGGGTGGTGGTGGCCATCCCGCCGACCCTGGCCGGCCGCATCGAGTACACCCCCGGGCTCCCCGCGCTGCGCGACCAGCTGACCCAACGGATCCCGATGGGCACCGTCATCAAGGTGCAGTGCGTCTACGACGAGCCCTTCTGGCGCGCCGAGGGGCTGGCGGGCCAGACGACGTCGGACACCGGGCCGGTCAAGATCACCTTCGACAACTCGCCTCCTGGTGCCGAGCCGCCGTTCGGCGTGCTGATGGGCTTCATCGAGGGAGCCGACGGACGCGCGTGGGGCGCCCGGTCCAGGACCGAGCGGCGTCGCGCGGTGATCGACTCCTTCGAGCGCTACTTCGGACCGCGCGCCCGCAAGGTGCAGTCCTACATCGAGAAGAGCTGGGCTGAGGACCCCTGGTCCCGCGGCTGCTACGCCGGCTACTTCACGCCCGGCACCTGGCTCGACTTCGGCACCGCGCTGGCGCGACCCGTCGGGCGCGTGCACTGGGCCGGCACCGAGACCTCGCCCGAGTGGAACGGCTACCTCGACGGTGCCGTGCGGTCGGGCGAACGGGTCGCGCGCGAAGTGCACCGAGCTCTGGGCTGACGCCCCACCCGCCCCATCTGTGGTCTCTCTCCACAGATTCGGTCCAGGGCATGGCGCTGCCCTGAGAGGCAGGCTTACCGTCGGTCCCAGGAACCTGACTCGGGAAACGGGGACCCTCGTGGCGATCGCACCGGCGGAAGCAGACCACGACCAGCACCAGGCGCTGGTCGACGAGCTCGACGAGCGCGTGCGTGCGCTCGTGCGCGGCGAGGGCGTCGACCCGCAGCGTGACGCGCCCGTCGTACGCCGCATCGCCGAGGCCGTCGTGCGCGCGCACGACGAGCGCAGCCTCACCGGGCAGGTCGCGCCGGTGCCCGACATCGGCTCGATGGTCGGGGAGCTGGTCGCCCGGGTCGCCGGCTTCGGGCCGCTCCAGCCGTTCCTCGACGACCCGGCCGTCGAGGAGATCTGGATCAACGACCCGTCGCGGGTCTTCGTCGCACGCCACGGCAGGCACGAGCTGACCAACCTGATCCTGACCCAGGCCCAGGTGACGGAGCTGGTGGAGCGGATGCTGAAGTCGAGCGGGCGCCGCATCGACATCTCACAGCCCTTCGTCGACGCGATGCTCCCCGAGGGGCACCGGCTGCACGTCGTGCTGGAGGGCATCAGCCGTGGCTTCTCGGCCGTCAACATCAGGAAGTTCGTGCTGCGCGCCGCGCGGTTGTCCGACCTGGTCGAGCTCGGGAGCCTGACGACACGGGCTGCCTCGTTCCTCGAGGCCTCGGTGCGGGCCGGGCTCAACATCATGGTCGCCGGCGGCACGCAGACGGGCAAGACCACCATGCTCAACTGCCTCGCCGCAGCGATCCCCGGCGGCGAACGGGTCGTGTCGGCCGAGGAGGTCTTCGAGCTGCGCTTCCCCCACCCGGACTGGGTCCCGCTGCAGACCAGGCAGGCCGGGCTGGAGGGCACGGGCGAGATCAGGCTGCGCGACCTGGTCAAGGAGAGCCTGCGCATGAGGCCCTCGAGGATCATCGTGGGCGAGGTCCGCTCCGAGGAGTGTCTGGACCTGTTGCTGGCGCTCAACGCGGGTCTGCCCGGCATGGGCACGCTGCACGCCAACAGTGCCCGCGAGGCATTGGTGAAGATGTGCACCCTCCCGCTCCTGGCCGGGGAGAACATCTCGGCGCGATTCGTCGTGCCGACGGTGGCGAGCTCGGTCGACCTCGTGGTCCATCTCGGCATCGACGCCCAGGGCATCCGTCGCGTCGACGAGGTCGTCGGTGTCCCGGGGCGGGTGGAGAACGACGTCATCGAGACCGAGACCATCTTCGAGCGGCGAGCCGGAGGCCTCGAGCGCGCCAGCGGGATGCCACCGCGACAGGAGCTCTACGCCCGTGCGGGGCTCGACGTGCACCGGCTGCTGGGTGGGGGCCGCTGATGGGCGCGCTGGTGGGGCTGGGCGTGGGGATCGGGCTGCTGCTCGTCTGGTCCGCCTTCGCCCTGCCCCGTCCCGCGAGCCGACCGGCCCGCGACGCCGACCGCTTCGCACAGCTCCTCGCCCGCGCCGGTCTCGGTGGGGTCTCGCCGACCGGCTTCGTGCTGCTCTGCCTCGTGTCGGGCGCGGTCTGCGCGGTCACGCTCCAGGCGATCTCCCGGACGGTGCCGGTCGCGCTGGCCTTCGGGGCGATGGGGGCCTACCTCCCGGTGGCGATCGTCGCGGGCCGGGCACGGCGCCGCCAGCGCGACCTCGCCGAGGTCTGGCCGGAGGCCGTCGACAACCTCGCCTCCGCCGTGCGGGCCGGGCTGTCCCTGCCCGAGGCCCTGTCCGGACTGGCCGTGCGCGGGCCCGAGCCGCTGCGGGAGGCCTTCGACGCGTTCGCCCTGGACTACCAGGTGACCGGACGGTTCAACGAGTGCCTCGACCGGCTCAAGGTCCGGCTCGCCGATCCGGTCGGTGACCGGGTCGTCGAAGGCCTGCGCATCGCGCGGGAGGTCGGCGGCGGCGAGCTCGGCCGGTTGCTGCGCAACCTGTCGGGCTACCTCCGCGACGAGTCACGCACCCGCTCCGAGCTGGAGGCCCGCCAGGCCTGGACCGTCAACGGAGCCCGGCTCGCGGTCGCCGCACCCTGGCTGGTCCTGCTGCTGATGTCGGTGCAGTCCGAGGTGATCCGTCGCTACGCCTCGCCGGCCGGGGTCGTCGTGCTCGTCATCGGCGCGTCCCTGTGCGTGGTCGCCTACCGGCTGATGATGCGCATCGGCCGGCTGCCCGTCGAGAGGCGGATCCTGTCGTGACGTTGTTGCTGTGGGGCGCCGTGCTCGGCGCGGTGGCGGGGCTCGGGGTGGTCCTCGTCCTTGCCCGGGTGCGCCTGATCGGCCGCCCGCAGCTGGCCACGCGGGTCCTGCCCTACGTGCGCGACCTGCCCCACGTCGGGCACTCCCCGGCGCTGCGGGCCTCCTCGGCGTCGCCGACCTCGGCGGCGGTCGGGGTGTTCGGACCGGTGCTCGGGTCGCTGGCCGACGTCGTCGAGCGGGTGCTCGGCGGCGCGACGTCCGTGCGTCGCCGGCTGCAGCGGGCGGCGATCGACAAGACCGTCCACGACTTCCGCATCGAGCAGGTGCAGTGGGGGTTGGCGGGCTTCGCGGCCGTTGCCGCCTACGGCGTGCTCAGGACGCTGTCCGGCCCCGGCGGTGGGCCGACCCTGGTCGTGCTGTGCGCGATCGGCTTCGCGGCCGGCGTCATCGCGCGCGACAACCACCTGAGCGGGCAGGTGAAGGCCCGTGAGCGTCGCATCCTGGCCGAGTTCCCCACGATCGCGGAGATGCTGGCCCTGGCCGTCGCGGCCGGCGAGAGCCCGGTCGCCGCCCTCGACCGCGTCGTACGACGCAGCGGCGGCGAGCTGTCCGCCGACCTGGCGCAGGTCCTCGCGGCCGTCCGCACCGGTGAGCCGGTCTCCTCGGCCTTCGACGCCCTGGCCGCGGCCAGCGGCCTGAGCCTGGTCTCCCGCTTCGCGCAGGGCATCGCGGTGGCCGTGGAGCGTGGCACCCCGCTGGCCGACGTGCTGCACGCGCAGGCTGCCGACGTCCGCGAGGCCGGACGCCGCGAGCTGATCGAGGTGGCCGCCCGGCGCGAGATCCTGATGATGGTCCCCGTCGTCTTCCTGGTCCTCCCGATCACCGTCCTCTTCGCCTTCTGGCCCGGCGTCGTGGGCCTGCACCTGACCACTCCGTGAACCCCGAGGAAAGGAACTCGTCATGGGGAACACCGCACTGCTGCTGCTGATCCGCGCCCACCTCGCCGTCCTCGCGCCACGGCGTCGAGACGAGCGGGGCGACGTGCCGGGCTGGGTGCTCGTGACCGTCATGTCGGCCGGGATCGTGATGGCCATCTGGGGCGTCGCGCGCCAGGAGCTGACCTCGATGCTGCGCTCGGCGCTCAGCTCGGTGCAGTAGTGCTGCTCCGGCGGCGCGGCCGGTCCCAGCGTGGCGCGGCGGTCGTCGACGTCGTGCTGGTGATGGTCGTCCTCCTGCCGGTCGTGCTCGGCATCGTCCAGGTCGCGCTCGTGATGCTCGTGCGCAACACCCTGGCCGCGGCGGCCTCCGAGGGCGCCCGGCTCGCCGCGACCGCCGACCGGGGGCCGAGCGACGGGCTCGCGCTGACGCGCGAGCAGGTCGACCAGGCGATCTCGGGGCGCTACGCCCAGGACGTCTCCGTACGACGGGTGGTCATCGACGGCGCGCCCGCCGTCGAGGTCACCATCCATGCGCGGGTCCCCGCCCTGGGGCTGGGCGGGCCCGCCATCGAGCTCGAGGTCGCGGGCCACGCGATCCAGGAGCGACCGTGAGTGACGAGCGCGGGAGCGCGGTGGTCGAGCTGACCTGGCTGGGGATCCTCCTGCTGATCCCGACGCTGTGGATCGTGCTGTCGGTCTTCGAGGTGCAGAAGGGGGCCTTCGGCACGAGCGCGGCCGCCCGCGCCGCGGGTCGCGCCTACGCGCTGGCGCCCAGTGACGCCGAGGGCCTGCGGCGCGCCGAGCAGGCGGCCCGGCAGGCTCTCGCCGACCAGGGCCTCGAGGACGCGCCGCTCACGGTGCGGGTCTCCTGCACCTCGTCCGGCACGACCTGCCACAGCGGGGGAGCGGTCATCACGGTCCGGATCGCGTCGCGCGTCGACCTGCCGCTGATGCCGGAGGTGCTCGGCGGCGACAGGCCGAGCTTTGCGCTCGACGCCGTGCACGTGGTGCCGATCGGGCAGTTCCAGGAGGTCCGGTGAGGCGCCCCCGCGACGAGCGGGGCTCGTCGATCGTCCTGATCTGCGGTCTGGCCGTGTTCCTCCTGATGACCGTCGCGGCGGTCATCGACATCTCGGCGGCCTACCTCCAGCGCCAGGGGCTCGACACCCTCGCCGACGGTGCGGCCCTGCGGGGAGCCGACCTGGGCGCGACCGGCACCGACGTCTACGAGGGCGGCGTGGGCCAGGACCGGCTCGACCTCACCGAGACCCAGGCGCGTGACGCGGTCGGTGCCTACCTCACCGCGGTCGGCGCCCACCGTCGCTTCCCCGGGTTGTCCTACGACGTGCGCGTCGAGCAGACCCGGGTCGTGGTCGCGCTCCGGGCGCCGCTCGACCTGCCGCTCACCGTGCCCGGGTCCCCGGACCGGCCGGTGGTGGGGGCGACGGGGTCCGCCGTGGTGGCTCCGGGCTAGCCGAGGTCACCCGGCGACGGTGAAGGGCCTGGCGACGACCGGGCCGTGCCGGCCGCGGTCGTCGACCGCGGCCACCAGCAGGCAGTGCTGGCCGGGCTCCCAGACATCGACCCACCAGCGGTCCGGCACGTCGAAGTCCTGGTAGCCGTCCCACCACTGGGCATCGCTCGGCGGTTGCGCGGGGCAGGCGCCGGTCACCAGCGTGAGACCCACGCGGTAGGTCGAGGAGGCCAGCGAGACCTGGACCCGGGCGCTCTGCCCCTCCACGACCACGGGACCCACGGTGGGCGTGGCCGTGACCGGCGCGAAGGTCACGGTGAACGGGTGCTCGACCACCGGTCCGTGCCTGCCGAAGCCGTCCACGGCCGCCACCAGCGCACAGTGCGGTCCCTCCGCGTCGGGCAGGACCTCGAAGGTGTCAGCTGCGACCTCGTAGCCGTCGAAGAAGCTCGGCTCACCGGGGGGCCGGTCGGCGCAGGCGCCGGCAACGAGGCTGATGCCGATCCGTCCGGAGGACCCCGCGGGCAGGGTGGCCTGGATGCGGTGCGCGTAGCCGTCCGGGCCGCGCGTCACGGAGCCCACGGTCGGGGTGGCGGTGGGAGCGGGCACCTCGACGGTCACGAAGACGGGGGCGCTGCGGTCGCCGAAGTCGTTGGTCTCCCACAGGGTGTAGCAGGCCCTCAGGGAGACCACTGCGACGGCTGCGAGGCCCGGCGAGCGCTGACGTACGACGCCGCCCTCCAGGTCGGTGGCGCACTGGGCGCCGGTCTCCGGGTCCAGGTCCACCACCTGGTACGCCAAGGAGATGCCGGGCCGGGGCGTGTAGCTGAAGGTGAACTCCTGCTCGGCGGCCCGGTAGGTGAAGGGCCCCAGCTGCGGCGTCGCGGGCGCCGGCGCCCAGCGACGCATGGCGCGGGAGACCGGCCGTTGGGCGGCGCCGAACCGGTTGACCACCTGGACCGCGTAGCAGCGCGTGTCCTTGCCGGCGACCGTGTCGGTCCACGACGTCCGGCTGATCGGCAGCCGCTGCGTCTGTGCCCCCTTCGGGACGGCGCCGCACGACGTGCCCGGCCAGGTGCTGACGCGGATCGAGGCGTCGCGAGGGGGGCTCTCCACCCGCCAGCTGATCCGGACCGGGCCCAGGTCACCCCCGCCGGAGAACACCACGTCGGCCAGCTGTCGCGGCAGCGGCTCGATCAGGCAGTCCTTGGCCGGTTGCCGGGCGTTGCCTCCGTAGATCCGCACGTGCCGGGTGAGCAGGGGGGTGTCGATGTAGCGGCACCGGTAGTAGCCGGGCTTGGCGTCGCTCAGCGGCCCACAGGGCCCGAAGAGGAAGATGGGAGCCATCAGGTCGCAGCGGCCCCGGGTGTGGTCGTAGCCGAGGTTGTGGCCGATCTCGTGGGCCAGGAGGCGCGCCACCCAGACGCGTTGCTCGGGGTTGTTCTCGTTGACCCGCTTGTAGCGCGGCGAGAGGCGTACGAAGTTCATGTAGGGCCCCGGCGCGTAGCCGAGCGTGCCGATGCCGTCGGCACCGCCGGTGTCGCCGTAGCCGATCGTGAGCTCGGCCCGCTTGCGCGAGGACACCTTGACCAGCTTGATCCCCGCACCGGTCCCGTTCCAGTGGTCGATCGCGTTGTCCAGGCTCCACTGCCACTTGGCCGGGATCGTCTCGTGGTAGCGGACCGTCCTGCCGGGCCAGAACCTGATCCGGAAGCGGCCGGCGGTGGCGCGCGATGCGGCTCCGCCGGGCAGGACGGTGTCGCCGGACAGGTCGGCGAGCCGGTGGTCGACCTCGCGCGGGGCCGTCGGTGAGACCGACGGGGGCGCGGCTGCCGCAGCGGCTGAGGGACCGATCGGTGGGGTGGCGCCGAGGACCCCGAGAGCCAGGAGCAGGGCCGGTATGACTGCGCGCATGCATCATCAAACTGCGATCGATCGACTCGCGGTAGTAGGGCGCCCCAGCGGAGGCGCAAATTGAGGAGAGAACTTCACCCGAACGGGTGCGCGCAGGGCTCCTTCCTGGCTAGCGTCGGGGGCATGTTCCCCCGGATCCCTGCTGCTCTGCTGGCGCTCGCGATGGCGGCGGCCGTCCTCGTCGCAGCCCCGGCCGAGGCCAAGACCCCGGTCCAGGGCTACCAGTCGTCGGTCTTCGCCGCGACCAACCAGGCCCGGGCCGCCCGGGACCGCGGCACGGTGCGGGTCGGGCGCTGCGTGCAGCGCTTCGCGATGCGTCAGGCCAGGCGGATGGCCGCGCGCCAGGAGATGTTCCACCAGGACCTCCAGCCGATCCTCCGGGCCTGCGGGCTGGCCAAGGTCGGGGAGAACGTGGCCTACGGCTACTCCTCCGGCAGCTGGGTGGTGCGCAAGGGCTGGATGAGGTCGCCCGGGCACCGTCGCAACATCCTGGACCGTGACTTCACGCTGCTCGGTGTCGGTGCCCGTCAGGGCGCCGACGGCACCTGGTACGCCGCGCAGGTCTTCGGCCGGCGCTGACCCGGCGACCAGGTGCGGGGGGACCCAGATGCGGGGCGGTCTCGGCCGATCGGCCGATGCCCGGTGACCGGGCGCTCCACTAGCGTCGCCGCATGCTCTCCCGGATCTTGGCAGCCGCCGCCGTCGCGCTCGCGGTCCTGACCCCCAGCGTCGCCGAGGCCCGCACCGCGGAAGCGGTCTACCAGACCTCGATCCACGTGGTCACCAACCAGGCACGCCTCCAGCGCGACCGGGTCCGGTTGCGCACCAACGCCTGCGTGCAGCGCTTCGCGGTCCGTCAGGCCAAGCGGATGGCCGCGCAGGAGCGGATGTTCCACCAGGACCTGGGCCCGATCCTGACCGCGTGCGGCCTCTCGAAGGTGGGGGAGAACGTCGCCTACGGCTATGCCACCGGCCTCGAGGTCGTGCGCGTGGGGTGGATGCGGTCGCCCGGTCACCGGGCCAACATCCTCGCCCGTGACTACCGCCTCCTCGGCAGCGGAGCCCGCCGCAGCGAGGACGGCACCTGGTATGCCGCGCAGGTCTTCGGCCGCAAGGCCTGAGCCCGGATCGACGCGCGTCCGAGCGACCCGTAACCTTGCCGCTTGTGGCTGGACCGGATTACGAAACTCAGATCAAGACGCTCCAAGCGACGATGCACACCATCGAGCAGGTGCTCGACATCACCGCGATGCGCACCGAGATCGCCGACCTCGCCGAGCAGGTGGCGGCACCCGACCTCTGGGACGACCAGTCCAACGCCACGCGCGTCACCGGTCGGCTCTCCGCGATCCAGGGCGAGGTCGACCGCTTCGAGTCGCTGACCGGGCGCATCGAGGACCTCGAGATCATGCTCGAGCTCAGCGCGGAGGAGGGCGACGAGTCCGCCCTGGCCGAGGCGGACATCGAGCTCAACCGCATCAAGAAGTCCGTCGAGGCCCTGGAGGTCCGCACCCTCCTCAACGGTGAGTACGACGCCCGCGAGGCGCTGGTGAGCATCCGCGCCGGCGCCGGTGGCGTCGACGCCGCCGACTTCGCGGAGACGCTGATGCGGATGTATGTCCGCTGGGCCGAGCAGCACAACTACCCCGTGGAGGTCTACGAGACCTCCTACGCCGAGGAGGCCGGCCTCAAGTCGGCCACCTTCGCCATCCACGCGCCCTACGCCTACGGCACGTTGAGCGTCGAGGCCGGCACCCACCGCCTGGTGCGGATCAGCCCCTTCGACAACCAGGGCCGTCGCCAGACCAGCTTCGCCGCGGTCGAGGTCGTGCCGGTGCTCGAGCAGACCGACGAGATCGACGTGCCCGACGAGGAGATCCGCACCGACGTCTACCGCTCGGGTGGCCCCGGCGGCCAGTCGGTCAACACGACCGACTCCGCGGTGCGGCTCACCCACATCCCCACCGGCACGGTCGTGTCCTGCCAGAACGAGAAGTCCCAGCTGCAGAACAAGGCGAGCGCCATGGTCGTGCTCAAGGCCAAGCTGCTCGCGCTCAAGAAGGCCGAGGAGAAGGCCCACCTCGACGGCCTTCGCGGCGACGTGCAGGCCAGCTGGGGCGACCAGATGCGCAACTACGTGCTCAACCCCTACCAGGTCGTCAAGGACCTGCGCACCGGCTACGAGGTCGGCAACCCGACCTCGGTCTTCGACGGCGACCTCGACGGCTTCCTCGAGGCCGGCATCCGCTGGCGGCGCGGCACCGACAAGGCCGACGTCGACTGACTCACCCGGCCGTCGGTGCGGCGGCCTGGACCACCGCGGCACACCAGCGACCGGTGCGCTCGGTGAGCGCGGTGACCGGCACCGTGCCGGGCACGGTCAGCTGGCAGGTCAGCCAGGCGTCACCGAAGAGCCCGCGGAACGACTGACGGCGAGTGTCGCCCTGGGTGCACGTGAGCGCCACGGAGGGCACGCCGTACGACGGCGCGTCGGCGAGCGGCCGGCACCCGCTGTCGCTCTCGGCCGACGCGACGAGGGTGGCGGCGCGCTCGCTGGTGACCGGGGGAGCGAAGACCCAGGCCCGGGCGACCGTGCCGTCGGCGGCGGTCCACGCGCAGCTGAACTCGTGGGCGACGTCGCGCAGCGAGCCGACGATCCGCGCCCGGCGGCCGTTGCCGTAGGCCCGGACCTCGGTGGCCTGGTCGGCCACGGCGTCGGCCACGGCGTCCTCGGGGACCGCCGTGCAGAAGTCGGTGCGGGCCACGAGGAGCGCGCCGGTGTCGAGCGACGACACGGTGGCGGCCGACGGCGGGGCAGCGGCCGGGGTCGCGGACGGCGGCGCGTCGTCAGGGCCGGTGACCCACACGCCCACGGCGACGGCCACGACGGTCGCCAGCAGGGCGATCACGAGGGTCCGGATGGCGCGCACGGGCACACGATACGGAGCCGGGGGTGCTAGAGATGCAGGGGTGAGCACTCCCGAGGTCATCCGATCCGCTGCGTCCGCACGCCTGGGCGTGCTGAGCGACGATGCGCAGGAGGCCTTCCTCCTGCGGCTCGACCGGTGGTGGCCGGACCTGGAGCGAGCCGTGCACGAGGTCTACCGCGCCCACCCCGGCCTCGCCCAGCGCCTGGTCGAGCGGGCCGCCGATGCCTACGCCGAGCGGTCGCCCGACCTCCGGCTCCTCGACCAGCGCCGCCTCCTGCAGCCCGACTGGATCCAGCAGCCCGACCGCTTCGGCTACGCCTGCTACACCGAGCGCTTCGCCGGCGACCTGCCCGGGCTGGGGCGCCGCCTGGACTACCTCGAGGAGCTCGGGGTGAACTACCTGCACCTGATGCCGCTGCTCCAGCCGCGCGACGGCGACAACGACGGCGGCTACGCCGTGCAGGACTACGGCGCCGTCCGGGCCGACCTCGGCTCGATGGACGACCTGCGCGACCTCGCGACACAGCTGCGGGGACGCGGCATCAGCCTGGTCGTCGACCTGGTCCTCAACCACGTGGCCCGCGAGCACGCCTGGGCCGCGGCCGCCCGCGCCGGCGACCCGGTCCACCGCGACTACTTCCTCATCCACCCCGACCGCACGCTGCCCGACGCCTACGAGGCGACGCTGCCCGAGGTGTTCCCCGCCTTCGCGCCCGGCAGCTTCACCTGGGACGACGAGGTGGCCGGCTGGGTCTGGACGACCTTCAACACCTGGCAGTGGGACCTCAACTGGGCCAACCCCGAGGTGCTGGTCGAGCTCGCCGCAGTGGTCCTCGACCTGGCCAACGTCGGCGTCGAGGTGCTGCGCCTCGACGCGATCGCGTTCCTCTGGAAGCGGATGGGCACCGACTGCCAGAACCAGCCCGAGGTGCACTGGCTCACGCAGGTGCTGCGCACCGTCGCCCGGCTCGCCGCGCCGGCCGTGCTCTTCAAGGCCGAGGCGATCGTGGGTCCGCGCGACCTCGTGCAGTACCTCGGGACCGGGCCCCACGCCGGTCGCGTGAGCGACCTCGCCTACCACAACAGCCTGATGGTGCAGGTGTGGTCGATGCTCGCCACCCGCAACACGGTGCTCGCCCGGCACGCCCTCGCCGCCCTGCCCCCGACGCCCCCCAGCGGCACCTGGATCACCTACGTCCGCTGCCACGACGACATCGGCTGGGCCATCGACGACCAGGACGCGGCCGCGGTCGGGCTCACCGGCCCGGGGCACCGCCACTTCCTCAGCGACTTCTACGCCGGTGTCTTCCCCGGCTCGTGGGCCGAGGGGCTCGTCTTCCAGGCCAACCCCGACACCGGGGACCGGCGCATCAGCGGGACGGCCGCGTCGCTCGCCGGGCTCGGGGAGGGGGCCCTGGACCCCGACGGTGCGCTGGCCCGGATCTTCCTGGCCCACGCGATCGTCGCCGGCTGGGGCGGGGTGCCGGTGATCTGGAGCGGCGACGAGCTGGCCCAGCCCAACGACCCGGCGTGGGCCCTGGAGCCCGGCCACGACGGCGACAACCGGTGGGCCCACCGGCCTCGCATCGACGAGGAGCGGATGGACCAGCGGGGGCGCGACGACACGCCCGCCGGTCGGGTGTTCGCCGGCATCGCCCACCTGGCGCGCGTCCGTGCCGCCCTGCCGCAGCTGCACGCCGCCGCGCCCGTGGAGACGCTCACGGACACCGACGACGCCGTCCTCGCCGTCGTACGACGTCACCCCAGCGGGGTGCTGGTCGGGCTCTACAACGTGTCCGACGAGCACCGTCCCTTCCCGCTCGCCCGGCTGCACGACCTGGGCCTCGCGGCGCCCCACGACGCGATCGGTGGCCACCCGGTCACCGCAGGGCACGACGGCAGCGTGTGGCTGCCGCCCTACGCCGCGTGGTGGGTGGTCGAGGCCACAGGGTGAGGGGGGCGTGGGCGGGGCGGGGTCCCCCGATGGATGGCGCTCTCGGCTAACGTCGTTCCACGTGATCCGCTTCGAGAAGGTCTCCAAGACCTACCCCGGCCCGGGCAGGCCTGCCCTCGACAACGTGTCGATCGACATCGAGAAGGGCGAGTTCGTCTTCCTCGTCGGGACGTCGGGGTCCGGCAAGTCGACGGCGCTGCGCCTCGTGCTGCGCGAGAGCCGCCCCACCTCCGGCCGGGTCTACGTCGCGGGCAAGGAGGTCAACCGCCTCGCGGGGTGGAAGGTGCCCCGGCTGCGCCGCCAGATCGGCACCGTCTTCCAGGACTTCCGCCTCCTCCAGAGCAAGACGGTCTCGGAGAACGTCGCGTTCGCGCTGCAGGTCATCGGCAAGCCCAAGAGCGAGATCGCCAAGGTCGTGCCCGGCACGCTGGAGCTGGTCGGCCTCGAGGGCAAGGGCGACCGCCTGCCGACCGAGCTCTCCGGAGGCGAGCAGCAGCGCGTCGCGATCGCGCGGGCCTTCGTCAACCGCCCGATGATCCTGATCGCCGACGAGCCCACCGGCAACCTCGACCCGACCACGTCGGCCGGCATCATGAAGCTGCTGGGCCGCATCAACGAGACCGGGACGACCGTGCTGATGGCCACCCACGACGAATACGTCGTCGACCAGATGCAGCGCCGCGTGGTCGAGCTCGACCACGGCCGTGTCACCCGCGACGAAGCGCGCGGCGGCTACGGGTCGCAGGTGCTCTGATGCAGCTCCGACACTCCTTCACCGAGCTCCGCCAGGGGCTGCGCCGCAACGTCTCGATGCACATCGCGGTCGTGCTCACCCTCTTCGTCTCGCTCACCCTCGTCGGGCTCGGCGCCCTGCTCAACCAGCAGGCAGTCAAGGCGGCCGACCAGTGGGGCAGCGAGCTCCAGATCACCGTCTACCTGTGCCGCGACGGCGACGACAACCCGGCCTGCCTCTCCGAGGTCACCACGCCGCAGAAGCAGCAGATCGCCTCCGTGGTCGAGAACAGCCCCGAGGTCGCCGACTCCTACACCGAGACGAAGGCGCAGGCCTTCGAGAAGGTCAAGGAGCTCTTCGGCCCCGAGCGCTTCGAGGGGCCCGACGCCGCCCTGACGGCCGACGACATGGCCGAGTCGGTCTGGATCACCCTCGAGGACCCCGACGAGTACGAAGGCATCGTCAGCGCCCTGCGCGGTCTGCCCGGGGTCGCCCGCATCCAGGACCTGCGTGACGTGGTCGGTCCGATCCTGAGCTCGATCGACGCCCTCAAGTACGGCGCGATCGGCACCGCGGCGTTCCTGGTGCTCGCGGCGCTGCTGCTGGTGGCCAACACCATCCGGCTCGCGGCGCTCGCGCGGCGCAAGGAGATCGGGATCATGCGCCTGGTCGGTGCCTCGACCCTCTACATCGCGCTGCCCTTCCTGATGGAGGCGCTGGTCACCGCGTTCCTCGGCGTGGCGCTCGCGGCCGGGGCCCTCGCGGCGTTCCTCAAGTTCGGCATCATCGACCGCGCCGCCCAGGGACTGACCTTCATGCCGTGGATCGGCTGGGAGGAGTACTACGTCACCCTCATCGGCATCGGGATCCTCGGGCCGGTGCTGACGTTGCTCCCGACACTCCTGCTGACGCGCAAATACATCAAAGTCTGACGTCGGGCCACTACCGTCGAGGTGTTCACTTCCCCGAACACCAAAGGCTTACCTGTGCGCTACTTCCCCAGCGCAGCACGTCAGCGTGTCGTCGTGGCTTCTCTTGCCGCCGCCGCCACGCTGGGCGGGCTCGCGATCCCCCTCGCCAACGCCGACGACGGCCTCAAGGGCAAGCAGCAGCGTGTCGAGCGCCAGATCGAGGCTGCGCACGACGACCTCGGTGAGGCCAGCAAGCGCGTGCAGCGCACCACCGCTGCCCTCGAGGCCGCCCGCGCCCGACTCCTGGGCGCCAAGACGCGACTCGACGACGTCGGCGCCCGTCTCGCGGACGCTCGGTCGCGGGACCAGGCAGCGCAGGCCAGGCTCGTCGCCGCCGAGGAGGCCCTCGAGCAGGCGCGCGCCGACGTGCTCGCCGGCCAGGCTTCGCTCGCGGCCCAGAAGGTGACCGTGGTCAACACGGTCACCAACGTCTACGAGAACGGCGACCCGCAGCTGCTCGCGTTCGCCTCGTTGATGGACGCCGACAGTCCCGAGGACCTGATGCGACGCATCGAGGCCACCGACGCGGTCGTGGGCAGCCAGGACCGGGCGTACGCCGGGCTGCACGAGGCCGAGATCCTCCTGCGGGTCCGCGAGGGCGAGGTCGAGGTCGCGCAGCAGGACATGGCGACCCGCCGGGCCGACGCGGCCGCCAACCTGGTCCTGGTGCGCGAGCTCGTCGAGGAGGCCCGCGTCGCCAAGGGCGAGGTCGTCTCGCTCCTGCGGACCAACCGGGACGCTCGCGAGAAGGCGCTCGCCGCCCGCGCCAAGGACAGGGACGTCCTGGCGGCGCTCAAGCGCCGTGAGGACCGCATCAAGGCCCGGATCATGGCGGCGGCCGCGGCGGCCGCCCGCCGCGGCGGTGGCTACCGCGGCAAGACCGGTGGTCTCCTGGGCAACCCGGTCAACGGCTACGTCACCTCGGCCTTCGGCTACCGGACCCACCCGATCTACGGCTACTACGGCCTGCACGACGGCACCGACTTCGGGGTCAGCTGCGGACAGTCCCTGTTCGCCGTGGCCGGGGGCACGGTCACCGACGTCTACTACTCGTCGGTCTACGGCAACCGCCTCTACCTCAGCCTGGGCCAGGTCAACGGCAAGAACATGACCGTCGTCTACAACCACGCCTCCGGCTACCGGGTCAGCGAGGGGGAGCGGGTCTCGCGCGGCGAGGTCGTCGGCGCCGCCGGCGACACCGGCTGGTCCACCGGGTGCCACCTGCACTTCACGGTCCTGGTCAACGGCGAGCCCGTGGATCCCATGAACTTCCTCTGACCTGACAGACTGGTGGGATGCCGAAGGAACAGGGGCGCAAGATCGTCGCGCAGAACAAGAAGGCGCGACACGACTACCTCATCGAGGACACCTACGAGGCCGGCATGGTCCTCCAGGGCACCGAGGTGAAGTCGCTGCGCATGGGACGCGCCTCGCTCGTCGACGGCTTCGTGGACATCGACGGTCACGAGGCGTGGCTGCACGGCGTCCACATCCCGGAGTACACGCAGGGCACCTGGACCAACCACTCCGCCCGCCGCAAGCGCAAGCTGCTGCTCAACCGCGTCGAGATCGACAAGATCGAGCGCCGCGTCAACGAGAAGGGCCTCACCGTGGTCCCGCTGGCGCTCTACTTCGTCGACGGCCGCGCCAAGGTCGAGATCGGCATCGGCAAGGGCAAGAAGTCGTGGGACAAGCGCAACTCGCTCGCCGAGCGTCAGGCCTCCCGCGAGATCGAGCAGGCGGTCGGCCGGCGCCTCAAGGGCATGAGTGACTGAGGAGGCGAGGGCCGACGGCGTCGCCGTCCGGGCCTTCTGGCAGGGGCTGGGGCTGCCCGGGCTCTTCGACGTGCACGTGCACTTCCTGCCCGAGCCGATCCAGCGCGCGGTCTACGCCGTCTTCGACCAGGCCGGTCCCAAGATCGGGCGGGACTGGCCCATCCGCTATCGCTTCCCGCACGACGAGCGGGTCGAGCTCCTCCGCGACTTCGGCGTACGCCGCTTCTCGACGCTGCCCTACGCGCACAAGCCGGGGGTGGCGACCTACCTCAACGACTGGTCGCGCGACTTCGCCGCAGGCATCCCCGAGGTGCTGTGGTCGGCGACGTTCTTCCCCGAGCCCGAGGCGCCGGCCTACGTCGCCGGGCTGGTGGAGGCGGGCGTCGACATCTTCAAGGTCCACGTGCAGGTGGGGGAGTTCCACCTCGACGACCCGCTGCTCGACCCGGTGTGGGGGCTGCTCGAGGACGCCGGCACCCCGATCGTCATCCACGCGGGCTCGGGCCCCGTCGGCAACGAGTTCACCGGCCCGGCGTCGATGCGTCGCGTGCTGCAGCGCTTCCCCCGGCTCTTCGTGATCGTCGCCCACATGGGGGCGCCCGAGTCCGAGGAGTTCCTGGTGCTGGCCGAGACGTTCGAGCGGGTCCACCTCGACACCACCATGGTCTTCACCGACTTCTTCGGCTCCACCTACCCGACCGCGCTGCTGCCGCGGCTGGCCGACCTGCAGGACAAGGTGCTGCTCGGCAGCGACTTCCCGACCATCCCCTACCCCTACGTCGAGCAGCTCGACGGCCTCGCCGCCACCGGCCTCGGCGACGACTGGCTGCGGGCGGTCTGCTGGGGCAACGGCACGCGGATCTTCGGTCCGTGACCGAAGGCGAGTAGAGTGTCACCACAACTCAAGAGGGGCTGATCGGTTTCGACTTGGGACGTTAGTTCCAGGAGAAGCGGGTCGAGGAGCCAACGTCATCTCGTAAACGATCGTTGGAAACCTATAACTGCCAACGCTAAGCGCAGTTCCTTCGCTCTCGCTGCCTGAGCAGTGATCGAAGCGTCAGACCGGGCATCCGTCTCCGTCCCGGACCCTGGCGTCATCTAGGAGACTTGCTGTTCAACTGAGGTCGCGCAGGTTGAACGGGACTTTTGCGTGACTGAGCCTGTCGGGGACGTGTCTGTGCGAGCCCCGGGGCCGAGAAAAGCGACAATGCAGACTGCACCCGGAGAAGACCTGGTTCGACGCTCGAGGACGCGGGTTCGATTCCCGCCAGCTCCACCATGGGGTCTTCGCACATTGAGCGCGAACACTTCGCAGCATCACCGGTCCCGGTGGGTCACCCCACCGAGAGCCAGCCCTCTTGGACATCAGCCGCCCCGACACCAGTCGGGGCGGCTGATGTGCTGTCCACGGTCGGGCGCGGCAGGTGGTGGACCAACACGGTGGTGCCCTCGGTGCCTCGGACCAGCTCTGACCTCATCGGGGAGGAGTCCGCGACGACGAAGACCCCCTCGATCACGGCGTAAGGCGCGGTGAACGCCACCGACGTCCGCGAGCAGGGTCCCGGTGGGCGCCAGGTCAGTCACGGAGTCATGCCTGGCATGGTGCCAGCCGACCACCGAGGGCTGGCCTGTGGCAGCATCCGCCGCATGTCAGATGCAGACCTGAGTGCCGGTGCCGCAGAAGATCGGGCGCGCTACCGCGCAAGCGTCGGCGAGGCGGACGCCGAGCTGGACCAGCGCCTCTCCGACGAGCTCGACAGCGTGAACGCAGAGGCGACGCGAGGCACAGCACCCGCACGCGAGCTCACGGTCAAGGTGCACGACCAGGCCGGCGAGCTCGCGGCAGGCATGAGCGGGTGGACCTGGGGTCTGGCAGCGGGCATCGCGATGACCTGGGTGCACGCGGACTCTCGTGGCGCGGGGCTCGGCGCCAGGCTGCTCACCGAGTTCGAGGAGGAGGCCAGGGCGCGGGGGTGCACCCACGTCTTCGTCACCTCCTTCACCTTCCAGGCGCCCGGCTTCTACGAGCGTCACGGCTACCGCGAGCTCTTCAGGTGGGAGGACTGCCCCGTCGCGGATGCCGCCGACGTGCACTTCCGCAAGGATCTGTAGACCGCCCACGACCGGCGCAGCGATCCTGGGTGCCGTCGCGGTCAGCCGGCGGGACGCTGCATCACGCCGAGGATGTTCGCGAAGGGGCCGGCACTCGCTCACGATGAGGCGCTCGTCCACGTGGCCGTTAGGCTCCCGTGATGCTTATTCGAACTACCGCCCCTCGAGCCCGCATGCTCGCCGCGACGATCTTCACGGGAGTCGTGGTCGGAGCAGGGGTCCTCCAACCGGTCCCCAGTCCCGCCGTAGCAGCAGTGAACGTCAGCGCGCCGTCAGCTTCCAACGGCGCCGACGTCGAGTCCCGTAGTCAGCAGAAGAGCTCGAGGACGACCCGACCGAAGCCCGGTGGTCCCTTCTCCTTCCGCATCGGCACGCTCAACGTCCTCGGCAGCCAGCACAAGGGCGGCGGCAGGAAGCGCGCCGGCGCCCTCGCACGCGCCATCCGGGACCGCGGCGTCGACCTCGTCGGCATGCAGGAGGTCCAGCGCGACCAGCTCGCGGTCCTCCAGGACCGGCGCCCCGGCTACACCATCTGGCCCGCCCGGTCCCTGGGCAACCAGGGGGTCCGCCTGCAGATCGCCTGGCGCGACTCGATGTTCGCCCTGGTCGACACCGGGTCGATCACCACGACCTTCGACCACCAGCGGCGCCCGATCCCGTGGGTGCGGCTGAAGAACCGTGCCTCGGGTGGGCAGTTCTTCGCCATTGACGTCCACAACTCGCCTCGCGACCAGGAGGGGGCCCGCGACTCCGCCACCGCCAAGCAGATCAAGCTGATCAAGAAGCTGCGCAGCACGGGCAAGCCGGTCTTCATCCTGGGCGACACGAACGAGCACACCGAGTTCGTCTGCCGCGTCGCTGCCAAGACCGGCATGGTCGCCTCCAACGGCGCCTCCCACGGCGCCTCACGTGGCGCCTCGCGTCGCAGGGGCTGCCACACCGGCTCCGGCCCGCTCAAGGTCGACTGGGTCATGGGCACCGGCAGCAAGGTCGACTTCTCCAAGCACCGTGTCGACTACAACAAGCCGATCCGTTACGCCACCGACCACGCCTTCGTGCACGCGCGAGTGCAGGTCGCGTCCGCGCGGCGCCGGGGCTGACACAGCGACGGATCAGCCGAACGAGGCGATGATCCGGCGGGCCTCGCCGACCAGCTCGGCGTTGTCGCGCGCCACGGTCCGGTCCGGCAGCACCAGGGTGTCCTCGAGACCGATGCGGGTGTCGAGGCCGAGTACTGGCCGAAGCCAGGGCGCTGCTCCTCGCTTCGTTCGCAGCCGGCCGCGCCGTGCTCGTCCCACTGGGCGGTGGTGCAGTCGGGCGACAGATTCGTCACCGCCCCACGCACTGCCCAGGGCAGCACCACGGCGACCATCAGCAGTGCCAGGACCAGCCAGAGGCTCCCGAGCCTGACCCACGCCGCGGCACCACCGGCCACGACGACCGTGCAGCCGATCAGCGCCACGATGAGCACGACGGCGCTGGACGCCAGCTCCCCGCTGTCCGTCACCGTGCACAGCAACGTGCCGCGTGCCGAGTCCGGAGCCACGATCGTGGCCTCGCTGTAGTCCGGTGTGCACGCGGCGAGCAGCGGAAGAAGGGCGACGACGGTGCCGACCAGGCTCGCGACGAGAGCCACCAGGGTCAGGACCGCCACGAGCACGTGGGTGCGCGCACGGTGTCGCGGGCGGGCCGGCAGCCCTTGTGTCTCATCCACTCAGACCTCCTGGACGTGTCGTCGGACCCTAGTCCGATCGCGAGTCAGATCCGAGATCGGTCGGGGCCTCAGGCGATGAGGTCGATGACGAATGCCTGCCGCGGCGACGCGATGTCGACGTGGCCGAGCGGTGCGGGCGCGCGGGACCGGTAGGTGTGGCCGGTCGGGGTGGTGGTCTCGACGGTGTGGCGGATGCTGCGGCCGGACCTGGGAAGGGTCTTGGCGCGCCAACCCAGGGCTTGCTTGGCGAGGTTGCACCGACAGCAGAGACCTTGGGTGTTGGCTGCCGACGTCTGGCCCCCCGAGTGCCACGCGGTGACGTGATCGGTCTGGGCGATCGGGGCGCCACACCAGGGCGTGCGGCAGAGGTCCTGGTCTCGCCGCGCGATGAACCTGGCCAGACCCTTCGGCGCGAGTCTGGCGGTCGAGTCGAGAGCGGTGAGGCATCCCGTGCCCGGGGAGGTGAAGAGGCGCCGGACCCAGAGCTGGGCCCCGGTGAGGGCCTCCAGGGTCAACGCCCGGCCCCAGCCGGCGGGGACCGGTCCGTAGCCGGGAAGGTGGGCCGCCTCGTCGGAGGTGTCGAAGAAGGTGCGGTCGGTCATGACCAGGTCGAGGTTGATCCGCACCGGATCGGTCGCGCAGGCGCCGGTGACGCGTTCGGTGAGGACGTCGGCCATGACCTGGCCCCGTGAGCGGGGGTCGCCTGACGCGGTCGCGGCATCGGCGGCACGTCGCAGCGCTGCGTAGACGGCGACGCCCTGCTTGACGGGCAGCAGGGCGCCGAGCCAGGTCATCGTGTCCGGCGCCGGGCGGATCGTCACGTGCCGGTCGGCCTCCGCCTTGGCCGTGCGAGCCACGACGGAGGCGACATCGAGCTCGATCGCGAGCTTGCGGGCGGCCTGCTCGAGCGCCCGGTCGCTCAGCTCCGGGGCGCGACCGGCGGGGCCGCAGAGCAGGTCGTCGACCCGCCTGCGGTCGTCCGCGTCGAGGCAGTCGGTCTCCCGGACGAGGATCGTGGCTCGGTGCTCGCTCAGCTGACCGGTCTGCATCAGGGCCAGCGTCTGCGGCATGGAGGCGATCAGGGTCCTGGCGAGCGACAGGTGCCGGGCGCCGCGGCAGGGGGACTCGCGCCGCGCGAGCCCGATCTGGGCGGCGATGCCCTCGCCCACGCGTCGGGCGGGCACTTCGTGCCTCGACCTGTGCTGCTCGCTGGGAGCGGTCGAGGTCCACGCTGGCGATGGCCTGGGCTGCGGCGGCTGCGTTCTTGAGGGTCTCGAGATCGCGGATCAGGTCGATGCGCTCGGCGTCGTCGAGCGCGCGCGAGAGGCCCACCAGGGCTTCCGCCACCTGGCCGACCTGAGCAGCCGCGAGATCGAACATACCATCGATTGTAATGCTTCTCCGAAGCGAGGGGAAGAGGGCGCCCAGGGTTGTGGAAGACCGTTGGTTTCTCGGCCTAGGCTCCCGCCATGGTCGACGTGCACCGGCTCAGCCGCACCGACGCGCGCCGGATCGCGGTGCGTGCCCAGCTGCTCGACGCGCACCGCCCCACGGACCTCGTGGACACCGTGCGGCACCTGACGCTGGTGCAGCTCGACCCGACCAACGCGATCGCGCCGAGCGCCGACCTGGTGCTGTGGAGCAGGCTCGGGTCGTCGTACGACCCGCAGGACCTGCTCGACGCCCTGGACGAGCAGCGTCTCGTCGACTTCGGGGGAGGGGCGCGGGTCGCGGGGGACATGCGGCTGTTCCGTGCGGAGATGGAGCAGTGGCCCGGCACCGGGGTGCTCAAGGACTGGCAGCACCGCACGATCGGCTGGATGGAGGCCAACGAGGCGTGTCGCCGCGACATCCTCGAGCGGTTGCGCGGCGACGGACCGCTGCCGGGCAGCGAGCTGCCGGACTCCTGTGTTGTCCCGTGGCCCTCCTCGGGCTGGAACAACAATCGCAACCTGCGGATGATGCTCGAGCTCCTGGTCGTGCGCGGGGAGGTCGCGGTCGCCGGCCGCGAGGGTCGCGAGCGGTTGTGGGACCTCGCCGAGCGGGTCTACCCCGATGACCCCGCCGTGCCGTACGACGAGGCGTTGCGGCTGCGGGACGAGGGCCGGCTGCGGGGGCTGGGCATCGCGCGGGCCCGCGCGGCCAAGGTGCCGCTGGAGCCCCACGGGGTCGGCGCCGCGGGGGAGCCGGCGGTCATCGACGGGGTCAAGGGTGAGTGGCGGGTCGACCCGGCCCAGCTCGGCCAGCGGTTCGCGGGCCGCACGGCACTGCTCTCGCCCTTCGACCGGCTCGTCTACGACCGCTCGCGCCTCGACGAGGTCTTCGAGTTCGACTACGTCCTCGAGATGTTCAAGCCCGAGGCGCAACGCCTGTGGGGCTACTACGCGTTGCCGGTGCTGCACGGGGACCGGCTGGTCGGCAAGCTCGACGCGCGCGCCGACCGGGAGGCCGGCGTGCTCGAGGTCGCGGCGCTGCACGAGGACGTGCCGTTCACGCGAGCGATGAGGGCTGCGGTCGAGCGGGAGGTCCGGGACCTCGCTAGGTGGCTGGGCCTCGAGCCACCCGCTCCTCGAGCAGTGCGATGAACTCGTCGGCCATGACCAGCTGACGCTCGAGGCGGGCCCGGCGCTCGACCGTCTCGCCGAGGATCGTCGTGAGCTGCTCGCGGGCCTCGGTCGACGTGCCGAGCGCCACGCTGCCGACGTGCTCCATCACCGTCGCCATCTCCTCGAGGCTGAAGCCGAGCGGCTTCATCCGTCGGATGACCAGGAGCCGCTCGACGTCCTGCTCGGCATAGAGACGGAAGCCGCCGTCGCTGCGGCCCGAGGGCCGCACGAGCCCGATCTCGTCGTAGTGCCGCAGCGTGCGCAGCGAGAGCTCGGTGCGCTGTGCGACCTCACCGATGTGCATCGCGGTCGTCCTCACGTCGTCGCCCATCTGCTCGCCTCCTCCGCTCGGGATTGCAACCCTACCCTCACGTGAGGGTAGGGTTCACCCAGACTTCCGCCGCCCACGTCGGCAACGCACGCATCGTGGCACGCCCCACCCCGCACCTCATCGGAGACTCTCCTGAGCACCCAGACGCCCCATGCCCCCGACCTCGCCGCGCCGTCCGTGCGCCAGGCCCTGCGCTCGCCGCGGCTGCTGAGGACCGAGGTCCTCGCCGGCCTCGTGGTCGCCCTGGCGCTGATCCCGGAGGCCATCTCGTTCTCGATCATCGCGGGCGTCGACCCGCGGGTGGGTCTCTTCGCGTCCTTCACGATGGCCGTCTCGATCTCCTTCCTGGGCGGGCGCCCGGCCATGATCTCGGCGGCGACCGGAGCCATCGCCCTGGTCATCGCGCCGGTGGCGCGCGACTACGGCCTGAACTACCTCATCGCCACCGTGATCCTCGGCGGCATCTTCCAGGTCGCCCTGGGGCTCCTGGGCGTCGCACGGCTGATGCGCTTCATCCCGCGCTCGGTGATGGTCGGTTTCGTGAACGCCCTGGCGATCCTGATCTTCCTGGCCCAGGTGCCCTACCTGGTCGACGTGCCGTTCCTCGTCTACCCGATGGTCGCCGTCGGTGTCGCCGTGATGGTCGGCCTGCCGCGTGTCTCCTCCGTCGTGCCGGCGCCGCTCGTCGCGATCGTGGCCCTCACCGGCTTCACCGTGCTCGCGGCGCTCACCGTGCCCAACGTCGGCGACGAGGGCGAGCTGCCCGACTCGCTGCCCTCGCTGCTCCTCCCCGACGTCCCCTTCACCTTCGAGACCCTCCAGATCATCGCGCCGTACGCCGTCGCCGTCGCCCTCGTCGGCCTCCTGGAGTCGCTGCTGACCGCCAAGCTCGTCGACGACGTGACCGACACCCACTCCGACAAGACCCGCGAGGCCTGGGGTCAGGGCGCCTCCAACGTCATCACCGGCTTCTTCGGCGGCATGGGTGGCTGCGCGATGATCGGGCAGACGATGATCAACGTGAAGGTCTCGGGCGCCCGCACCCGGATCTCCACCTTCCTCGCCGGTGTCTTCCTGCTCATCCTGGTCGTCGGCTTCGGCGACGTCGTGGCGATCATCCCGATGGCCGCGCTGGTCGCGGTGATGATCATGGTCTCGGTCGGCACCTTCGACTGGCACAGCATCCAGCCGGCGACGCTGCGCCGCATGCCGAAGAGCGAGACCACCGTGATGGTCGCGACCGTCGTGGTCACCGTGGCCACGCACAACCTGGCGATCGGGGTCGGGGTGGGCGTGCTCGTCGCGATGACCCTCTTCGCCCGGCGCGTGGCGCACCTGACCGAGACGCACCGCGAGGTCGTCGTGGACCGCCACGAGCAGGAGACCGCGGTCTACCGGGTCACCGGTGAGCTCTTCTTCGCCTCCAGCAACGACCTCTACACCCAGTTCCACTACGTCGACGACCCCGCCAACATCGTGATCGACCTGACGGCCTCCCACATCTGGGACGCCTCGACGGTCGCCTCCCTCGATGCCATCACCACGAAGTACGAGCGCAAGGGCAAGAGTGTCGAGATCATCGGGCTCAACGACGCCAGCGCCGAGCGGCACGGCCGGCTGACCGGCGAGCTGTCGGGTCACTGAGCATCGGCTCCCGGCGCCACCGGCGTCACCATCCCGGTCGCCGCTCGTTGACCCTCTGACCGCACCAGAGGGGGTGCGGCGCCGGAGGAGGCCCGTCATGCTGGTGGCAGCGTTCGCACTGGTCGTGCTCGCGGTGGCCTGCGCCCTCGTCGTCCGGGCCGGCGCTCCGCGCCCCACGGCGTACGACGAGCCCTCCGCCGACGTCTGGCGCGAGGCCGCGCTGGCCGAGCGCGCGGAGGTGCGCGACCTGCAGCACGCGATCTCCCAGGCGCTGGCGTCGCGCAGCGACCACGACGCCCACACGGTGCTGCGCTCCGCGCTCGACCGCTCCCAGGGCCACCGGCCGGTCCGGCTCAGCCTGTGACCCGCCCGCTGCTCTAGCCCCGGGCCGACGGCGGCCCTGACCGGCCGTGCCAGACTCCGCGCATGAACGATCTGACGACCAAGGTCGCGCGCACCGTCACGTGCGCGCCGGCGCCTGACCTCGTCCGAGACCGTTGACATGAGCACCTCCGAAGGACCCACCGCACCACTGCGCGCCCTGTGGGTCCGCTACGGCCGCTACCGCACCCGCTTCACGTGGGCGGTGGTGATGTCGGTGCTCAACAAGGTGGCCGACGTGGCGCCCGAGCTCCTCATCGGCGCGGCGGTCGACGTGGTCGTGCGCGGCAACGACTCGATCGTCGCCGACCTGCTCGGCGTCGACTCCCGCTACACCCAGCTCGCCTGGCTCGCGGGCATCAACGCCGTGATCTGGGTGGTCGAGTCGGCCAGCGAATACGTCGCCGCCGTGCTGTGGCGCGGCCTGGCGCAGGGGGTCGAGCACGACCTGCGCGTCGAGGCCTACGACCACGTGCAGCACCTCGACCTGGGCTGGCACGAGTCGCGGCCGCAGGGCGCGACGCTCGCCACCCTCAACGACGACGTCAACCAGCTCGAGCGCTTCCTCGACATCGGGGCCCCGGCGATCCTGCAGACCACCCTCAACGTGCTGCTCGTCGGCGCGGTCTTCGCGGTCTCGTCCGTGCAGCTGCTCGTGCTCGCCTTCCTGCCGATCCCGCTGATCGTCGTGGGCTCCCTGGTCTTCCAGCGCCGCCTCGAGCCCCTCTACGACCGGGTCCGCAGCGCCGTCGCCGACCTGTCGAGCGCGCTGGGCGCCAACCTCGGCGGCATCGCGACGATCAAGGCGTTCACCGCCGAGGACCGGGAGCGGACCCGCATCGAGGGCGCCTCGGCGGCCTACCGCGACGCCAACGCCGCGGCCATCCGCTCGTCGGCCGCCTTCGTGCCCCTGGTGCGGATGGCGATCCTCGCCGGCTTCACCTGCACCCTGCTGCTCGGCGGGTGGGCGGCGCTGCGCGGCGACCTCGAGGTCGGTCTCTACTCGGTGCTGGTCTTCATGACCCAGCGGCTGCTGTGGCCCCTGACCGACGTCGCGACCGTGCTCGACCTCTACCAGCGCGGCCGCGCCTCGGCCGGGCGCATCCTCGCGCTGCTGGACGTGCCCGTCACCGTCCCGGCCGGCCACACCGTGCTGGCCAAGCCCGTCAGCGGGCGCGTCGAGCTCCGCGGGGTGCGGGCCGGCTACGCCGACGGACCCGACGTCCTGCACGGCATCGACCTGGTCGTGCCGGCGGGGGAGACCCACGCGATCGTCGGACCGACCGGCTCGGGCAAGTCGTCGCTGCTGCGTCTCGTGCTGCGCTTCGACGACCCCCGCGAGGGCAGCGTCCTCCTCGACGGGCAGGACGTGCGCGACCTCGACTGGGACTCGCTGCGCGGCTCGATGGGCTATGTCGCCCAGGACGTGTTCCTCTTCGCCGGCACCCTGGCCGACAACATCGCCTACGGCGCGCCCGGCGCGACCCGGGACGACGTACGACGAGCAGCGCAGCAGGCCGCCGCCCTCGACGTCATCGATGCTCTCCCCGCGGGCCTGGACACCCACGTCGGCGAGCGTGGCATCACCCTCTCGGGCGGCCAGCGTCAGCGCCTCGCGCTCGCCCGGGCACTGCTCCGCGACCCCGCCCTGCTGGTGCTCGACGAGGCGACCAGCGCCGTGGACAACGAGACCGAGGCGGCCATCCAGCGCTCCCTGGCCGAGGTCGCGGCGCGCACGACCGCACTCGTCGTGGCGCACCGGCTCTCGACCGTGCGTCACGCCGACCGGATCTGGGTGCTCGAGGCCGGGCGCATCGTGGAGAGCGGCACCCATGACGAGCTGATCGCGCTCGACGGGTCCTACGCGGCGCTGTGGCGGGTCCAGACCGGCGACGCGGTGGTGCGGGGCTGAGCCCCGGCTGAGGTCACGCCCTCAGGCAGCCGCGCGGACCAGGTCGACGTGGTCGAGCATCCGGCGGACCGGGCGCTGGCCGAGCGCTGCGAGGGCGAGGGCCAGGACGGTCGCGGTGACGGTGACCGCGAAGGCTGCGGGGTGGCCGTGCAGGTCGGCGAGCCGCCCGGCCACGGTTGAGCCCACGGCATAGCCGATGCCGGTGGCTCCTGCGAGCAGCGTCATCGCGAGCCCGACCCGACCGGCGGGCACCGCACGCTCGCCGATCGTGAAGACGCCGATCATGTAGGGAGCCACGCCGAAGCCGAGCAGCAGCACGGTGAGCACGAGCCCGGTCGACCGAGTCGACGAGCAGCAGCGGCAGGGACAGCACCGCCAGGGCCGCGGCGGAGACCAGGACCCGGCGCTCGTGACCGACGCGCTCGGAGATGGCGACCGTCGCCAGTCCGGCCAGCACGCTCCCGACCCCGAGGCAGGCGTGGATCAACCCGGCCAGGCCCGGGCTGCCCACCTCGGTGGTGAGGGCGGTCGTGCCGGTCTGGATCGAGCCGAAGAAGAGGCCCAGGCAGCCCTGGGCGAGCAGCAGCCCGACGAAGAGCACGGTGAGGAAGCGCCCCTGGCCGCCGAGCGCGCCGCTCGAGGTGCCGGTGAGCCGGGCCGTCGGGTGGGCGGCGAACGCGCAGCCGAACACCGCGAGCAGCGAGGCTGCCAGCAGCATCGCTCCCGCCGGTGAGACCAGGACCACCACGACGCCGACCAGGGCCGGGCCGAGGACGAAGGAGGCCTCGTCGGCGGCACCTTCGTAGGAGAACGCGGCGTCCATCAGGCGCGACTGACGGTGCCCGGTGTCGCGGGTGATCGGACGCCACCGCACCCGGGCCAGCGGCCCGACCTGCGGCAGCACCAGGCCGGCCAGGCCGGCGGTCGCGACGAGGCCGGCGTCCGAGGCGTCGGTCCCGGTGAGGACGACCAGCGCCACGAGGCCGATGGCGCCCAGGATCGACTGCACCAGGACCACGGGTCGCTGCCCGACGCGATCGGCCAGCTCGCCGGCGACCGGGGAGCCGATCGCGTTGGCCACCGCGAGTGCACCGGCGGCGAGGCCGCCGGCGCCGTAGGAGCCGGTGGCGCTGGAGACCAGCAGCATCGTGCCGATCTGGCTCATGCTGAGCGGGAGCCGTCCGAGGAACGCGACGGCGACGTAGAGGGGACCGGCGAGGTGGAGGAGGCGCCGGTAGGAGGCGAGCGGTGACACGTGGGTCCTTCAGGGTGTGCGGCAGCAGCGCGCCGAACCCACCTCCAAGACGCGCGAAACCCTCTGCCTCTGCAGGATACTCGGGGCCATGCCCACCTGCGTCTTCTGCGCGATCGTCTCCGGCGAGGCCGAGGGCCACCTGGTCCTCGAGGAGGAGGACTTCGTGGCCTTCCTCGACGTCCGCCCCGTCTTCAAGGGGCACGTGCTGCTCGTCCCGCGCCGACACGTCGTCACGCTGCCCGACCTGCCCGCGGGGCTCCGGGACGGCTTCCTCGCCGCAGCGCAGCGCATCGCGACGGCCGTGGTCGACGAGCTCGGGGCCCAGGGCTCCTTCGTCGCCATCAACAACACCGTGAGCCAGTCGGTCCCGCACCTGCACCTGCACGTGGTGCCCCGCACCAAGGGCGACGGGCTGCGTGGCTTCTTCTGGCCGCGCACCACCTACGCCGACGGCGAGCCCGCGGCGTACGCCGCGCGGCTGCGCGCCGCCCTGGGCTGAGCCCTAGGCGCCTCGACCTAGCCTCGGAAGCATGAGGCTCCTCCCGATCACCCTGCTGGTCGCGCTGCTGGCCGCCCTGACCGTGTCGTGCACCGGCACCGGTGGCACGGCTGCGCGCTCCGGGCCGGCCCTGGCGGCAGCCGCTTCCACGTCGGCGGCCTGCGCCGAGGTGCGCGCCGGCATCGCCGCCTTCAACCAGGGCGACTACGAGGAGACCGTCACGCGCTTCGTCGAGGCCGTCCCCCTCGCCGAGGAGCGGCTCGACGGCTCGGACGAGGCGGCGGACCTGCTCGAGGCGGTGCGCTGGTATGCCGAGCTGGAGCCCGAGGACTACCCGGAGGCGGCGATCTCCTCGCCCGAGTTCGCGGCCTACAAGGCGATCACGCTCGGCCAGTGCGACCCGGTCACGCAGGAGGAGATCGAGCCACCGGGCACCACGGTCTGAGCCGCCTCTAGAGTGGCGGGGTTTCCGCAACCGAGACTAGGAGTCATCACCATGGGTCGTTATGACGGGCGCATCGTCGTCGTCACCGGAGCCGCGCGCGGCATCGGGTTCGGGACCGCCACGCGGTTCGCCGAGGAAGGCGCGTCGGTCGCCATCATCGACCTCGACGAGGCCGCCGCGGCCGAGGCCGCCGGCAAGCTGCCCCTCGTGGCCGGCGCCAAGGCCGTCGGCATCGGCTGCGACGTGAGCAACGGCGAGTCCGCCGAGGCCGCGATCACCCGCACCGTCGCCGAGCTCGGCGGCATCCACGTGCTGGTCAACAATGCCGGCATCACCCGCGACAACCTGCTCTTCAAGATGAGCGAGGACGACTGGGACCTGGTCATGAACGTCCACCTCAAGGGTGCGTTCCTGATGACCAAGGCCGCCCAGAAGCACTTCGTGGAGCAGAAGTACGGCAAGATCCTCAACCTCTCGAGCGTGTCCGCGCTCGGCAACCGCGGCCAGGCCAACTACTCGGCCGCCAAGATGGGCGTCCAGGGCTTCACCCGCACGCTCGGCATCGAGCTCGGCCCCTTCGGCATCAACGCCAACGCGATCGCCCCCGGGTTCATCGCCACGGAGATGACCGACGCGACCGCGGCGCGACTCAAGATGGACGTCGAGGAGTTCCGCAAGCTCAACGCCGAGGCCAACCCCGTACGCCGGGTGGGCTTCCCCGAGGACATCGCTGCGGCCGCGGCGTTCCTGTGCAGCGACGAGGCGTCCTACATCACCGGGCAGACCCTCTACGTCGACGGTGGCGCCAAGCTCGGCTGACCTGCCGCGCCGCGCCGGGCGCCGAGGTCCCTCCGGGGTGACCTCGGCGCCCGCACACTGCGAGTCGACCCCACACCAAGTCGAGCCAGCACCAAGTCGAGCCAGCATTCGTTCTCCCGAGGAGCCCCGTCGTGCGCACCACCCGCCTCATCGCCAGTGCCCTGGTCGCCGGGAGCCTGGTCCTCGCCGGTTGCGGTGGCGAGGAGGACCCCGAGGCCGACGGCCCCGCGGCGGCCGACGCCGCGGCCGAGGCTGCGCAGACCTGGCCCCTGACCGGGCTCGACGTGGCCTCCGGCAAGAGCGCGGAGCAGAAGCACCCGGTGCTGGTGCTCAAGATGGACAACACCCCCGCCAGTGCCCCGCAGGTCGGGCTCGGCGCCGCCGACCTGGTGGTGGAGGAGCTGGTCGAGGGCGGGGTGACGCGCCTGGCGGCCTTCTACTACTCCCGGGTGCCCGGTGACGTCGGCCCGGTGCGCTCGATGCGGGCCAGCGACATCGGCATCGTCAGCCCGGTCGGGGCCGCGATGGTCACGAGCGGGGCCGCGCCGGTCACGATCAGCCGCATCCGCGACGCCGGCATCACCTACTTCGCCGAGGGAGCCAAGGGCTTCTACCGCGAGACCGGTCGCGCGGCGCCCTACAACCTGTTCACCGACCTCGCCGAGACCGCCACCCTGGTCCGGCAGAAGGCCGAGCGCCCGGTCGACTACCTGCCCTGGGGCGATGCGGCAGACCTCCCGTCGGGCCAGCCTGCGGCAGAGATCGCCGCCAGCTTCTCCGGCAGTCACACCACCACGTGGTCGTTCCGTGACGGCGGCTACGTCAACGACAACTCCTACGCCGCCGAGGGCGACGAGTTCCCCGCCGACACCGTGCTGGTGCTGCGCGTCGCGGTCGGTGACGCGGGCTACCGCGACCCGGCCGGCAACACGGTCCCCGAGACGCGCCTCGAGGGCGAGGGCGACGCGCTGCTCTTCCACGCAGGGCGGCTCGTGCGCGGCACCTGGTCGAAGAGCTCCCTGAAGGCACCCCTCGAGCTGTCGACGAAGGCCGGCCCGCTCCCCGTGCCCGCCGGTCGCGTGTGGATCGAGCTGGTGCCCCGCGCGGGCGGCGACGTCTCGGTCAGTCCTCGCTGAACGCGTTGGGCAGTGTCACGTCGTTCTCGACGAGGACCTGGAAGCCCGACAGGATGAACCCGATCGCGGTCTCCACGCGCACGGCGGCAGCGATCGGGTCCTCCGCGCCCGCCACCGCCTCGCCCGCCGACGACATCGCGCCGAAGAAGATCCGCGCGAATGTCTGCTGCATCGCCTCGTCGAGCTCCCAGTCGCCCGCGGTCAGCACCGACTTGACGATGTCGAGCACGTTGGCGAAGGTCGAGCGCTCCTCCTGCTCGCGGTAGCGCTCGTAGCCGAGGACCGCGGGACCCTCCTGGATCACGATGCGCCGGTAGCGCGGCTCCTGCACCACCCCCAGGAAGGCGCGGAGGCCGGCGAGCGCCTTCTCCCAGGGGTCCGAGCGATGACCCTTGAGCGCCTTCTTGACCGCGCGTGACGCATCGCTCTCCACCCGCTCGAAGACGGACTCGAAGAGCGCCTGCTTGCCGCTGAAGTGGTGGTAGAGCGCGCCCTTGGTCACCTGGGCGCCCGAGACGATCTGGTCCAGCGAGGTGGCGGCGTAGCCCTGGTCGGTGAAGAGGGTCTCGGCCACGTCGATCAGGGCGCGCTTGGTGGAGGCCGAGTAGGCGGCCCGCCTGCTGGCGCCCGGCACCTGGGGCACCTTGGGGACGAGCTTGGAGACCGACGACTTGCTCATTGGACGAAGCATAGGTGTGACCGCGGGCACGGGTGCTCAGCATCACGTCCCGGGGAGTTGAATACCGAGGGTCTGCTCCATACTCTAAGTACGTACCGTCAGTATGTGAGCCATCACGAGAGAAAGACGCGACCATGACCTGGACGACCTTTCACCACCGCGGCGAGCTCCTGCGCCTCGTCACCACCACCGCCGACGCGCGCCGCGACGGGGTGCTGCCGATGGACCTGCCCGGTGTGAGCGAGACCTTCGGCGACGAGCTCACCCTGCTCGCCGCGCTCCAGCTGAGGTGGCACACCCGCCTCGCCGGCGCCATCGAGCGGTCGCTCGCCGACCAGCCGATGGACCTGGACGCGGCCGTCGTGGGGGCCTGGGGCGAGACGGCCGACAACCTCCCCGGCGTCCGCCTGGTGCTCGACCGCCACCGCGCCGAGCCCCTCGACGACGCCATGGCCGCCGCGATGACCAGGGCGATGGGCAACGAGCACATGATGCTGGCCGTCATGGCCGGTCGCTCCAGCGTCGGGGACCCCACCGCGACCGCGGTCGGCGCCCGCCTCGAGGACGCCGCCCGCCGGCGTCACGGCGCCCTCTCGCGGATCCCCGCCGCCGCAGTCCCCGTGGAGCGTCCCACCCTGCTCGAGCGTCTGCGGGCGGTCGTCGCCGCCTGACCCCGGGTGGGTGCATGATGGCCGGGTGAGCGACGTGCAGGCCGGGATGCTGCTCGTCGCGACGCCCGCGCTGCGGGACCCCAACTTCGCCGCGACCGTCGTGCTGGTGCTCGACGTCGACGACACCGGCGCGCTGGGGGTGGTGCTCAACCGTCCCTCGGGACTTCTGGTGGCCGAGGTCCTCGGCCCGTGGCGCGACGTCGTCACCGAGCCCGGGGTGCTCTTCCAGGGCGGCCCGGTCGGGCCCGAGGGGGCGCTGGCGGTCGCCCTGCTGCACGCCGCCGCACCGGCACCCGCAGGCTTCCGCGGGGTGACCGGGCAGCTGGGTCTCCTCGACCTCGACGTGCCCGTGGAGCTGCTCGAGGACAGCCTCGCCGAGCTGCGCATCTTCGCCGGCTACGCCGGGTGGGGCAGCGCCCAGCTCGAGGGCGAGATCGAGGAGGGCAGCTGGTACGTCGTGGCCGGCCAGGTCGACGACATCTTCCGCGAGGACTCCACCGACCTGTGGCGCGACGTGCTGCGCCGCCAGCCCGGTGAGCTGGCCTGGAGCTCGACACGCCCGGCCGACCCCGAGCTCAACTGAGGCGACCTGACCGCGGACCCCGTCGCGTCGTAAGGTGGGACCCGTGACCACCATCGGCTTCTCCACCACCACGGACGCCGGCGTCGAGCAGGACCGCCGCACCATCCCCACCGACGAGGGTGACCACGAGCGCTTCTCCCACTTCGTCGAGAAGGAGAAGCTCACCGAGGCCATGGTGATGGGCACCCCGGTCGTCGCGCTGTGCGGCAAGGTCTGGGTGCCGAGCCGTGCGCCGGAGAAGTTCCCCGTGTGTCCTGACTGCAAGGACGTCTGGGAGAACCTCAAGGACGACAAGGAGTGACCGGCGGCCACCCACCCGTCACCGCCACGTCCGCAGGCCTCGCGCCCGTCCTGACCCCTGCCTGGCCCGACCGGGCCGCCTGGGGCACCGCGCCCCTGCTGCGTGCGTGGCAGACCGCGGCGATGCGCGACTACCTGGCCCGCATGCCCCGCGACTACCTCGCGGTGGCGACGCCCGGGGCCGGCAAGACGACCTTCGCGCTCTCGCTGGCCGCGGAGCTGATCGGTCGCCGGATCGTCGACCGGATCATCGTGGTGGCGCCCACCGAGCACCTCAAGCTCCAGTGGGCGGAGGCCGCCGCCAAGGCGGGCATCCCCATCGACCCGACGTACTCCGCCGGCAAGGGCAAGATCTCCAGCGACTTCCTGGGCGTGGCCGTCACCTATGCCGGGGTCGCGGTCAACCCGCTGGCGATGCGCATCCGCACCGAGCGCTTCAAGACCCTGGTCATCCTCGACGAGGTGCACCACGCGGGCGACGCCCTGTCGTGGGGCGAGGGGGTCCGCGAGGCCTTCCAGCCGGCGGCGCGGCGAGTCGCCCTCACCGGCACCCCCTTCCGCTCCGACATCAACCCGATCCCGTTCGTCACCTATGCCCCCGGCGACGACGGCGTCCCGCGCTCGCTCGCCGACTACACCTACGGCTACGCGCAGGCCCTGGCCGACCACGTCGTGCGCCCCGTGCTCTTCCTGGCCTACTCCGGTGAGATGCAGTGGCGCACCCGTGCCGGTGACGAGATCGTCGCGCGGCTCGGCGAGCCGCTGACCAAGGACCTGACCTCGCAGGCGCTGCGCACCGCGCTCGACCCCGCCGGCTCGTGGATCCCCTCCGTGCTCGAGGCCGCCGACCGACGCCTCTCGGAGGTGCGGCGCCACGTCCCTGACGCCGGGGGCCTGGTGATCGCGACCGACCAGGTCTCCGCGCGCGCCTACGCCAAGGTGCTGCGCGCGATCAGCGGCGAGGCGCCCGTGGTGGTGCTGTCCGACGAGAAGGCGGCCTCGAAGAAGATCTCGGAGTTCGCCGGCAGCGAGGCGCGCTGGATGGTCGCGGTCCGGATGGTCTCCGAGGGGGTCGACGTGCCGCGCCTCGCCGTGGGCGTCTACGCCACCACCACCTCGACCCCGCTGTTCTTCGCCCAGGCCGTCGGCCGCTTCGTGCGGGCGCGCTCCCGCGGCGAGAGCGCCTCGGTGTTCGTGCCGTCGGTGCCGGCCCTGCTGGGCTACGCCTCCGAGATGGAGGTCGAGCGCGACCACGTGCTGGGCCGCAAGGTCAACGACGAGGGCGACATCTTCGCCGCCGAGAAGGAGCTGATGGCCGAGGCGGAGGCCACCCAGTCCGAGGGCGACGACGAGGGGCTGCCCTTCGAGGCGCTGGGCTCCGAGGCGCGCTTCGACCGGGTGCTCTACGACGGGGGCGAGTTCGGCCACGCCGGTGAGGTCCACGTCGGCTCCGACGAGGAGATGGACTTCCTCGGGATCCCCGGCCTGCTGGAGCCCGGGCAGATGCGCGAGCTGCTGCAACAACGGCAGAGCGACCGCGCCAAGCTGCAGAAGAGCGCACCCGAGCCCGACACCATCGCCGAGGTCTCGACCCACGAGCAGCTCGCCGTGCTCCGGCGTGAGCTCAACGGCCTCGTCGCCGCCTGGCACCACCGCACGGGCAAGGCGCACGGCATCACCCATGCCGCGCTGCGCAAGGAGTGCGGCGGCCCCGCCGCCGCGGTGGCCAACGCCGAGCAGCTGCACCTGCGCATCGACCGCATCCGCGAGTGGGCGGCGCGCAAGTCGTCGTAGGCTCGCCGCCATGGCCACCGAGACGTCGCAGACCCTCGACCGTGGCCTGCGCGTCCTGGGGGTGCTCGCCTCCACCCCCGGTGGGTTGACCATCACCGAGCTCGCCGCCCGGCTCGAGGTCAACCGCACGGTCGTCTACCGGTTGGTGAGCACCCTCGAGCAGCACCGCTTCGTACGACGAGATGCCCGCGGTCGCCTGCACGTCGGCCTGGGCCTGCTCCACGTCGCCTCGTCGGTGCACCCGCTCGTGCGCGACGTGGCGGTGCCGGTGCTCCGCGAGCTCGCCGAGGGCGTGGGCTGCACGGCCCACCTGACGGTCTCCGAGGGCGAGGAGGCCCTGGCCCTGGCGGTGGTCGAGCCGTCGTGGACGGACTTCCACGTGAGCTACCGGGTGGGCTCGCGGCACCCGCTCAGCCAGGGCGCCGCGGGCAGGGCGATCCTCCTGGGCCGCGACCCCGGCCCCACGGCCTACGTGCTCACGTCGGGTGAGCTGCAGGCGGGCGCCCGCGGGCTCGCGGCGCCGGTCCTGGGGGTGGCCGGCCTCGAGGCCAGCGTCGGGGTGGTGACCCTCGGCGAGCTCGACGCCGAGGTGCTGGGGCCCCGGGTGGCGGCCGCCGCCACCGAGGTGGCCCGCCGGCTCAGGTGAGCCCGTCCACCACGGTCGTGCGGGCCAGGGGGAGCGTGCGGAACGGCACCTGCTCGGCCAGCGCGATCACCGTCGAGCAGCGCTCCACCGGCTCGTCGTCGAGGACCCGGTCGATCACCCGCTGGAGGTCGGCGTTGGAGCGTGCGACGACCCGGACCCACATGTCACCGGAGCCGGTGATCGTGTGGGCCTCGAGCACCTCGGGGATGGCGGCGAGGTGGCGCCCGACGGCGTCGTGGGCCGCGTCCGCGCCGGCGCCCTGGCGGATCTCGAGGGTGAGGAACGCGGTCACCGGGTAGCCCAGGGCCTCGGGGGAGACGTCAGGGCCCCAGCCGGTGATCACTCCCGACGAGCTGAGCTTGTCCAGCCGAGCCTGCACCGTGCCGCGCGCGACGCCGAGGCGCCGCGACGCCTCGAGGACGCCGACGCGTGGCTCGGCGGCGAAGAGGTCGATCACTCTGCGATCGAGAGCATCCACGCGGTCCTCCCAGGCTGGACAGGTTGCACAGGTTTCGCGGGGAGTGTTGCACAGAGTGTCTCCTGTCGCCACGCTGACGCCATGACGACGACGCAATCGACGGGCGGCGCCCTGACCGCCGACGAGCTCAAGGCCGACCTCACGCTGGAGCAGCTCAAGGAGCTGGTGGGCCTGGTGGAGTACGACGCCAGCGCCGACGTCTTCCCGGTCACCGCCATGGACGCCGTCTGCTTCGTGGTCGGCAACGCCACCCAGACCGCGACGTTCTACCAGCTCGCGCTCGGCATGGACCTGGTGGCCTACCGCGGTCCCGAGACCGGCTCGCGCGACGCCAAGTCCTACGTCCTGCGCTCGGGCAGCGCCCGCTTCGTCTTCACCGGGGGAGTCACGCCCGACAGCCCGGTCCTGGAGCACCACCGCCGCCACGGCGACGGCGTCGTCGACCTCGCGCTCGAGGTGCCCGACGTCGACCGCTGCATCGACCACGCGCGCTCCGTGGGAGCCACGATCCTCGAGGAGCCGCACGACGTCACCGACGAGCACGGCACGGTGCGCACCGCCGCCATCGCGACCTACGGCGAGACCCGGCACACGCTCGTCGACCGCAGCCGCTACACCGGCCCCTACCTGCCCGGCTACGTCGCCCGCACGACCACGGTCGCGCGGCGTGAGGGACACCCCAAGCGTCTCTTCCAGGCGGTCGACCACTGCGTCGGCAACGTCGAGATCGGCCGCATGGACGAGTGGGTGAGCTTCTACAACCGGGTCATGGGCTTCACCAACATGGCCGAGTTCATCGGCGACGACATCGCCACCGACTACTCCGCGCTGATGAGCAAGGTCGTCGCCAGCGGCAACCACCGGGTGAAGTTCCCCCTCAACGAGCCGGCCGTCGCCAAGAAGAAGTCCCAGATCGACGAATACCTCGAGTTCTACGCCGGGGCCGGCTGCCAGCACATCGCGCTCGCGACCAACGACATCCTGCGCTCGGTCGACATCCTGCGCGACAACGGCATCGAGTTCCTCGAGACCCCCGACTCCTACTACGACGACCCCGAGCTGCGGGCGCGCATCGGCGAGGTCCGGGTGCCGATCGAGGAGCTGAAGAAGCGCAAGATCCTGGTCGACCGCGACGAGGACGGCTACCTCCTGCAGATCTTCACCAAGCCCATGGGGGACCGGCCCACGGTCTTCTACGAGTTCATCGAGCGGCACGGCTCGCTCGGCTTCGGCAAGGGCAACTTCAAGGCGCTCTTCGAGGCGATCGAGCGGGAGCAGGACGCGCGCGGCAACCTCTGAGTGACCGGGGCCACAGCCGGGATCCAATCCATCGGCCGAGCGGTAGCGAAGACCAGTCAAACGCTCCCCACCGATAGGAAACCCCATGCGTATCAAGCCCAGCCGCAAGTCCATCGCCGGAATCGCAGGCCTCCTGCTCCTGGCCGCCCCCCTCGCCGCGTGCGGCAACGACGAGGACGGCGGCAGCGGCAAGGCCCCGCAGCCCGTCGCCGAGCTCGTCGACCTGAGCGGTGGCGAGACCACCGCGATCAAGCTCGACAAGGGCTTCACCGACGCGCTGGCCTCGCTCAAGCTCACCCCGGGCGTCCTCGGCAGCGCCAAGCTGACCGACGGCTCGCTGATCTTCCCGATCACCGGCGGCAACGTCACGATCTTCACCCCCGGCGAGGTCTCGCCCTACGTGATCGGTCAGATCGCCCACGAGTCCTCGGGCCTCTCGCTCGAGGCCGGTGGCACCACGGTCGAGCTCCGCAACCTCAACGTCGACCCGGGCGTCTCCCGCGTCTACGGTGACGTGGTCGTCAACGGTGACGTCGCCGTGACCTCCGCCTACCTGTTCCGCCTCAACGGCAGCACCCTCAAGGACCTCCAGACCGAGGGCGACACCGCCATCCTCGAGGGCACCAAGGTCTTCGTCTCCGACGTCGCCGCGGGCCTGCTGAACGACACCTTCGGCACCGACGCGGTCACCGACCAGCTCCTGGTCGGCGTCGCGAAGATCACCGTCAAGGTCCCCAGCTGACCTGACTGCTCCCCCCGCGAACGACGCTGTCCGGCTCCTGCCGGGCGGCGTCGTTCCACGTCCGGACCCGGGCGCCGCAGCGAGGCCTCAGCCAGGACGGCGTACGACGGTCGCCAGCAGGTCGGCGCCCAGCTCCACCAGCTCGTCCCGCTCGAGCGCGACGTCGCCGTCGAGCCACGAGCCCACCAGCTCGGCGAAGCCCGCCACGAAGACGACGGCGTGGTGGGCGGCACTCGTGCCGCTGCGGGCCGCCTGGCCGAACAGGCTGGACGCCTGCGTCGCGACGAGGTCCGCGAACCACCCGACCAGGGCCCCCCGACGTGCGCGCAGTGCGGCGTTGGCGCTCGACTCCCGGGTGAGGACACGGCCCTTCGCCGGGGTCGTCGACAAGGTGTCGACCACCGCGCCGAGGGCCGCCCGGACCCGCGCCTCGGGGGAGCCGTCGCTCGCGCGCACGGCGGCGAGGGCGGCCTCGGCGATCTCGGTCGCCACGGCGTCGAGGGCGGCGACCAGCGCGTCGTCGCGCGCCCGGAAGCTCTCGTAGAAGTAGCGCTCGGTCAGCCCCGCCTGGGCGCAGATCGCGGTCATCGTCGTGCGGGCCTCGCCGTGGGTGCCGAGCAGGGTGACGGTGGCGGCCACCAGCCGCCCGCGCCGCTCGGCGGCGCGCTCGACCTTGCTGCGCCCCGCGTAGGGCCGATCCGGCTGGACCACTTGACACTCCTCGTCCTCGGGCACAAAACTGACAGACATCCCTGTCAGATGTCTAGTGGAGCGAGGTGGTCGTCGTGCTCCGAGCCTCGTTCGCCCGGATCCCCCTGGTCGGTCACACGCTCGACTACATGGCCGACCCGCTCGGCTTCATGCGTCGCCAGCACGCGATCGGACCGGTCACCGAGCGACGGATGATGGGACCGACCTGGACCCTGCTGACCGGGCCCGACGCCTGCGAGGCCGCCCTGCGCAACGCCGACAAGGCCTTCGCCAACGGCCCCGGCTGGGGCTTCCTGGTCGGGCCGTTCTTCGACCGCGGCCTGATGCTCCTGGACTTCGCCGAGCACCACCGGCACCGGTTGCTCCTCCAGCAGGCCTTCACCCGCCCACGCATCGAGGGCTACGTCGACCAGCTGGCGCCGGCGATCGGGCGGGGGCTGGACGCATGGGTCGCGCAGGGGGTCGCCGGCGGCACGTTCCTGGCCCACCCCGCCCTCAAGGAGCTCACGCTCGACCTGGCGACCCAGATCTTCATGGGTGGGGCCGACCTGGCCGACGAGGCGGAGCTCGACGCGCTCAACGACGCGTTCATCGCCTGCGTGCAGGCCGGCGGGGCGCTGGTGCGGCTCGACCTGCCCGGCACCCGGTGGCGCCGCGCGCACCGCGGCCGCCTGCTGCTCGAGGACTTCCTGCTGCGGCACGTGCCGGCCAAGCGCGCGAGCGAGGGTGACGACCTCTTCTCGGTGCTGTGCCAGCTGCGCACCGACGAGGGCGACACCTTCAGCGACCAGGACGTCGTCAACCACATGATCTTCCTCCTGATGGCCGCCCACGACACCTCCACGATCACGGCGACCACGGTGCTCCAGCACCTGGGTCAGCACCCGGAGTGGCAGGAGCGCTGCCGTCGGGAGTCCCTCGCGCTCCCCGAGCACCCGTCCTACGCGGAGCTCGAGACACTCACCTCGCTCGGCCTGGTCATCAAGGAGAGCCTGCGCCTCGTGCCGCCCGTGCCGGTGCTCGCGCGGCGCACGGTCAAGGACACCGAGGTCCTGGGCGTGCGCATCCCGAAGGGCCGGCTCACCGCGGTGATGGTGCACCTCTCGCACCACCTGCCCGAGCTGTGGAGCGACCCCGGCCGCTTCGATCCCGAGCGCTTCGCGGAGCCGCGCCGCGAGGACAAGTCCCACCGCTATGCCTGGGAGCCCTTCGGCGGTGGGGTGCACAAGTGCCTCGGCATGGCCTTCGCCGACGCCGAGGTCGCCTCGATCCTGCACCAGCTGCTGCGCCGCTTCGAGTGGCGGATCGACCCCGACTACGTGGCGCCGCTGGACTACCACTCGCTCCCGTTCCCCGCCGACGGACTGCCCGTCGAGCTGCACCCCCTCGACGCAAGGACCTCCACATGAGACGCACCCCCCGCGACCTCTCCACCCTCACCGTCGTCGTCACCGGAGGCGCCCGGGGCATCGGCCGGGCGACCGTCGACCGCTTCGCCCGCCAGGGCGCGCGGGTGGTGATCGGCGACCTCGACCTCGACCTCGCCCGTGAGGTGGCGGCCACCCACGACGGCCGCGTCAGCGCCGCCCGGCTCGACGTCACCGACCCGGCCTCGTGGCAGGACTTCCTCGCCGAGACGGCCGTGGCCGGACCGGTCGACGTCCTGGTCAACAACGCCGGCATCATGCCGCTCGGCTCGGTGCTCCAGGAGCCGGACGCCGTCACCCGGCGCATCGTCGACATCAACCTGCACGGCGTCATCAACGGCACCAAGGCGGTCGTGCCGGGCATGATCGGGCGAGGCAGCGGCCACGTCGTCAACGTGGCCTCGGCGGTCGGTCGGGTGGCCCTGGCCGACGGTGCGACCTACTCGGCCTCGAAGTTCGCCGCCGTCGGCTTCAGCGAGGCGACCCGGGCCGAGCTGCGCCCCTTCGGCATCGAGGTCAGCGTCGTCCTGCCGACCGTCGTGCTCACCGAGCTCTCGGCGGGGGTCCCGGCCACCCGCGGCGTGCGGCCCGTCACCGCCGACGACGTCGCCAAGGTGATCGAGTCGACGGTGCGCCGGCCCAGGCCCGAGCTCTGGGTCCCGCGCTGGTCGCAGGGGCTCGCCAAGGTGAGCCAGCTGCTGCCGCACGCCCTCCAGGATGCCGTGGCGCACGCATTCCGGGCCGACTCGGCGCTGGCCGAGGCCGACCACGGCGCGCGGGCGGCCTACGAGGCGCGGGTGCGCGGCGGCAGCTGACGCTCAGGCGCGGTCGAGCGCCGAGAGCGGCACGCCGAGCTCGGCGGCGGGCCCCTCGAGCGAGTGCCAGATGAAGGAGCCGAGGTAGGCGCCCATCTGCGCCCGTGTCAGCGTCCGCTGCTCCAACCACCACTCACCCGTGCTCAGCCCGAGCCCGACGATGCCCTGCGCCCAGGGCTCGGCTCCTCCCGGGTCGACGCCCAGGCCGCGCATCGTCTCGGCGAGGAAGCGGGTGAGCGTCGCCGCGATGCGGGCCTTGCCGTCGGCGAGCGGGTCGGCCGCGTGGCCCGCGCGGTGCCGCACCAGCAGGAGGAAGACCTGGGGGTGCTCCTCGATGACACGCAGGTAGCCGTCGACGGCCGCCTCCACCCGGGCCCGGACGGGGCCGTCGACCTGGAGGGCCGGGACCACGCCCGACAGCACCTCGTCGGCACCCCACTGACCGACGGCTGCGTGCAGCTGGTCCTTGTCGGCGAAGTAGCGGTAGAGGACCGGCTTGCTGACGCCGGCCGCGGCGGCGATGTCGGTCATGTTGACCTCGGGCCCCGCGACGTCGATGGCGCGCACGGCCGCCGCGATCAGCTCGGCACGACGCTCCTCACGGTGGGCGTCCCACCGCGACGACCGGCCATCGGACTCCGTCGACATGTGCTGAGCCTAGACCCGGTTGCTGGCATCATCGGGACATGGCGACCCACCTCGCGTTCCTGCGGGCCATCAACCTCGGTGCCCGCCGCAAGTTCCCGAGGGACGCGATCGTCGCCGCGACCGAGGCGGCCGGCTTCACCGGCGTCGCGACGCACATCAACACCGGAAACGTGCGCCTCGAGACCACGATGCGCTCGCGGGCGCGGATCGAGTCGGCGCTGGAGGCGGTCTACCTCGAGGACCGGGGCTTCGAGGTGCCCGCGATCGTGCTCACCACCGCCGAGCTCCGCGCCGTCGTCGACGAGGCCGAGCGGGTCGCTCCCGACCACGCGGGGCGCCACTACGTCTCGCTGCTCAAGCACGAGCCGGACGAGGCAGCCGCCTGCGCCCTCGTGGCGCGCTCGACCCGGGACGAGCGCGTCCACGTCGCGGGCCGCGGCGTACACCTCGTGCTGGGGGAGAGCTACCGCGAGGCGGCGCTGGGCAACGCCGTCGTCGAGAAGCACCTGGGGGTGGCCACCAACCGCAACCTCACGGTGCTGCGGGCACTGGTGGAGAAGTGGTGCTGACGCGCGGCAGGTCACGCACCGAGCGCGAGGTCAGGGCGAGCAGCGCGACCACGACGTAGACGACCCCGCCCACGAGGATCACCCGCTGGATGCCGAAGACGGCGCCGAGGGGCCCGAAGAGCAGCTGGCCGACCGGGATCGCGACGAACGAGCCGAGGGCGTCGTAGGAGTAGGCGCGCGAGAGCATCTCGTCGGGCACGTGCTCCTGCATCGCGAGGTTCCACCCCAGGCCGAAGACCTCGACGCCGGCGCCGGCGAGCAGGGCCATGGCCATCACCGCGATCGTCTGCGGGTAGAGCCCGAGCATCAGCATGGGCGCGCCGAGGAAGGCGACGCCGAGCATGCCCCAGAAGAGGGGACGCTCGAGGCGTACGCGGATCATCACGGCGGTCATCAGCAGCAGCCCGACGGCCTCGGCGGACAGGACCAGGCCCCAGCCCCGCTCGCCGATGTCGGTCTGCTTGGCCAGCACGGGGCCGAGCGTCGAGATGGCGCCGGAGTGGATCGCGTTGAGGATGCCGAAGCTCAGCACGACCACCCACAGCCAGGTCGTGGTGCGGAAGGTGGTCCACCCCTCGCGCAGCTCGGTGAGCATGCCGGGCGCCTCCGGCGTGCGCCCACGACGGGGGAGGTGCACCGGGAGGAGGAGCAGGGCCGCGCCCAGGTAGGAGAGCCCGTCGACCGCGAGTGCCCAGCCCGGCCCGACCGTCACCACCAAGATGCCGGCGACCGAGGGGCCGATGACCGTCAGCGCGCCCCGCATCATCGACATCAGGACGTTGGCCTGCTGGAGCTGCTCTCGCGGGACCAGCTGCGGCATCACGCTCGCGAGCGCGGGGAAGCTGAGTGCGGACGCCGTTCCGATGAGTGCCGCCAACGACACCAGGTGCCAGATCTCCGCGTGGCCGCCCAGCACCAGGGCGGCTATCGCGAGCTGGCTGAGCCCGGCCACGACGTTGGACGCCTGGATGACCAGCGTGCGCCCGAAGCGGTCGGCGACCACGCCACCGACGAGCAGGAAGACGACCAGCGGGATGCTCATCGCGGCCAGGACGGTGCCGAGGGCGCTGGGGGAGTCGCTGACCTCGAGCACGGCGAAGGCGAGCGCGACGCTGGCCATCGTGCCCCCGATGAGGTTCACCAGCCGTGAGGCGGCATACCACCGGAAGTTGCGCTCGCGCAGCGGCGCGAGCGCGTCCGCCCTCATGGCCGGGCTCCGGGGGCGGACCCCGTCATGCCGAACGCCCCGACCGTGACGCTGACCAGCCGCGTGCCCTCCGTGCGGGGCGCCCTGGCCTCCGCGTGGATGAGCTCGGAGGCCTCGACCAGCAGGGCCCGGGCCCGGCGCCACACCTCGGGGTCGACCCAGAGCTCGGCATCGGTGAAGGCGCCGCGCGTGGTGGTGTCGCGCAGGTCCATCCGGCGCACCATCTCGTGCGCCATCGTGCGCACGTCGACGCCACGAGGGCGGCCGTCGTGCTCCTCCACGCGCCACGGGTGGCGGTAGCGCTTGGCGACCCCGCCCCGGATCCGCTCCTCCCCGGCGACGACCACCTCCCCGGCGTCGAGCAGCACGCGCAGGTGGTAGGACGCGCTGGCGTGCGCCACGCCCAGCTCGCGCGCCACGTCGGCCGCACTGAGCTCGGTCGCCGTCAGCAGCGACAGGATGCGGAGCCGGAGCGGGTGCGCCGTGGAGCGCAGTGCGGAGATGTCGTCGGCGTCGGACATGAAGGGCCTCCCCAAGGGTTATTGGGGAGTATGCGCCGGTCGGCGCTTCACTGTCAACGGGTTGTTGGGGGGTCGGTCACTCGCCCCGGAAGACGGGCTTGCGGTGCTCGCCGAAGGCCCGCATGCCCTCCGCCACGTCGGCCGTGCGCAGCAGCAGGCTCTGCCCGGTGCGCTCGCGCTCCAGGGCACCCTCGAGCTGGTCGAGGGTGGCCGCGTTGATCGCCCGCTTGGTGGCGGCCAGGGCGAGTGGCGGCCCGGCGGCGAGGCGACCCACGAGCTTGTCGACGGTCGCCCGGAAGTCGGCGTCCGGGACCACGTGGGTGACCAGCCCGGCGTCGTACGCCTCCTGCGCCGTGAGGGGCTCCGCGAGCAGGCCCATGCGCATCGCCCGCGCCCGCCCGATGGAGGCAGCGACGGTCGCCGACGCGCCGCCGTCGGGCATCAGCCCGATGCGCGCGAAGGCCAGCAGGAAGCTCGCCGACTCGGTGGCGACGATGATGTCGGCAGCCAGCGCGGCCGAGCAACCGACCCCGGCCGCGACCCCGTTGACGGCCGCGACGACCGGCTTGTCGAGCGCCACGATCGCCCGGATGATCCGGTTGGCGGCGTCGAGCGCCCGCACGTCGAACTTCTCGTGCGCGTCGGCTCCGGAGATGTCCGCGCCGGTGCTGAAGGCCTTGCCGGTGCCGGTCAGCACCACCACGCGCACCTCGTCGCGGGCGACGGCCTCCTCGACGAGACGTGCCAGGTCCTCGGCCATCGCGGGGCTGAGCGCGTTGAAGACCTCGGGTCGGTCGAGGGTGAGCCACAGGGCGCCACCCTCGAGGCGTACGTCGAGCTCCGGATCGGTCATGCGGGCAGGGTAGCGACGGGGCTGATGTGCCACCATGGTGCCGTGTCCGCTCCCAGTCCTGTCGAGGTCGAGCCAGACGTCGAGAAGGACCTCGTTGCCGACGAGGTCACGGTCCTGGCGACACCCTGGGTGACCGTCGTCTGGAACGATCCGGTCAACCTGATGTCCTATGTCACCTACGTCTTCCAGAAGTACTTCGGCTACGCCAAGAAGAAGGCGGAGAAGCTGATGATGGAGGTCCACGAAGACGGTCGCTCGGTGGTCAGCACCGGCTCGCGCGAGGAGATGGAGCGCGACGTGCAGGCCATGCACGAGTACGGGCTGTGGGCCACCCTGCAGAAGGCCGAGTGAGCGCGCGATGAGCGGTTTCGCCCGACACCGACGCAGCAAGCGCATCATCGCCAACTTCACCGGCTTCGAGGCCGACCTGCTGCGCTCGCTGGCCGCCCAGCTCGTCGAGCTGCTGCGCAACGAGGCCGCCGTCCCGCGAGACGACCAGGACCCCTTCGAGGCGATGATGGACTTCTCGGGACCCACCTCCGAGCCCGAGGACCCGGTGCTCGCACGACTCTTCCCCACGGCCTACCCCAGCGACGAGGAGGCCGCCTCGGAGTTCCGCCGCTTCACCGAGGGGGGCCTGCGTGACGGCAAGGCCGCCGCCGCCTGCACCATCATCGACGCGCTCGAGGAGGCGGGGCTGCCCGAGCAGCTCACCGAGGACGGGTTGATCATCGACGTCGAGCTCGACGAGCCGGCCGCCGAGACGTGGATGCGGTCCTTCACCGACCTGCGCCTCGCGCTGGCGACGCGCCTGGAGATCGAGGACGGCGACGAGGACTACTGGGCCTCCCTGCCCGACGAGGACCCCCGCGCGCAGGCCCACGACATCTACGAGTGGGTCGGCTACCTGCAGGAGACCATCGTCGGGGCCCTGAGTCGCTGAGCGGTCACCGGATGATTGAGTGGGACGCATGCGTTCCCCTCGACTCGTGCTCACCGCCCTCGCCCTGACCCTCGCCCTCACCGCGTGCAGCGGCGACGACTCCTCCGACAGTGACGCCCCTGCCGGGGACGCAGCCTCCCAGGCCGACGAGTCGGGTGAGCCCGGCGATGCGACGGAGGAGGAGTCCGAGGTCCCCGGCGAGGAGCGCAGCTGCCGCGCCACCGTGACGGTGACCGGGACGGTCGAGGCGTCCTGGAAGGGCAAGGCCACCGTGCGCGGCGAGGAGGACGGCCCGAGCGCGGTCTACCTCGACCAAGCAGGGCCAGAAGACGGTCACCGCCTACGCCAAGGGCGAGGACTTCCCGCCGTCGGTCAACTACTACGACGGCAAGCAGGTCTTCGCGACGGCCCCGGGCACGAGCAAGGGTCTCGACATCCGGCCCAACGGTAAGGTCGCCGAGATCGATGCCGAGGCCTTCAACGTGCAGGGCAAGACCGTCCAGGTCGTCGCGTCCTTCGACTGCAAGCGCCAGAAGAAGGGCTGAGACCCCCCGCGACCGGCAGGGGCTGACGCTCTAGGCTGGAGCCGTGCTGACCATCGAGCAGGCGACCTACGACGCCATCGTCGCGCACGCCAGGCGTGACCACCCCGACGAGGCCTGCGGCATCGTCGCCGGACCCGAGGGCAGCGACCGCCCCGAGCGGCTGGTCGAGATGGTCAACGCCGCGAGCAGCCCGACGTTCTACGAGTTCGACTCGACCGACCTGCTCCGGCTCTACCGGCAGATGGACGACAACGACGAGGAGCCGGTGGTGATCTACCACTCACACACCGCCACCGAGGCCTACCCGAGCCGCACCGACATCGCCCTCGCCCAGGAGCCCCGTGCCCACTACGTGCTGGTCAGCACGCGGGAGCAGGGGAATAACGACGGCCCTGTGGAGTTCAGGTCCTACAGAATCATCGACGGCGAGGTGACCGAGGAAGAGGTCACGGTCGTCGCCCAACTGAGCAACGCCTAGGAGCACCTGACATGGCCATCGAGGTCCGGATCCCGACCATCCTGCGCACCTACACCGGCGGCGCGAAGGCCGTCAGCGGTGACGGCGCGAGCCTGAGCGCCCTGATCGACGACCTCGAGGCCCACCACCCCGGGATCAAGGAGCGTCTGATCGACGTCGACAACAACGGCGACCTGCGCCGCTTCGTCAACGTCTACATCAACGACGAGGACGTCCGCTTCATCGGCGGCCTCGAGGCCACGCTCGCCGACGGCGACGAGGTCGTCGTCCTCCCGGCCGTCGCCGGGGGCTGAGCGCCATGTCGGGCCGGCGTACGTTCGTCCTCGTCGACGGCGAGAACATCGACGCCACGCTCGGCAACTCCCTGCTGGGACGCCGCCCCCTTCCGGAGGAGCGTCCCCGCTGGGAGCGCGTCACCCAGTACGCCGAGGCGATCTGGGGGCAGCCCGTCGTCGGGCTGTTCTTCCTCAACGCCTCCAACGGCCAGCTGCCCAGCAGCTTCATCCAGGCCCTGCTGGCCATGGACTACCGGCCGATCCCGCTCGCGGGGCGCAGCGACGAGAAGGTCGTCGACGTCGGCATCCAGCGCACCCTCGACGCGCTGATCGGCCACGACGACGACGTGATGCTGGTCAGTCACGACGCCGACTTCGCGCCGCACATGGAGCGGCTGCTCGGGGGCGAGCGCCGCATCGGCGTCGTGGGTCTCCACGAATACGTCAGCATCCAGTTCAGCGACCTCGAGATCAAGATCCACGACCTCGAGGACGACGTCCAGGCCTTCAACGTCCCGCTGCCCCGCGTGCGCATCATCGACCTCGACGACTTCGACCCCGAGCGTTACCTGCGTTAGGCCTCCACCGCCAGGGCGCCGCGACCCGTCTCCCACCGAAGGACACCCGAACACCATGCGTCACGACAACCTGCTGGCCTCGGTCGGCAACACGCCGCTCGTCGGGCTCCCACGGCTGTCGCCGAGCCCCGACGTACGCCTGTGGGCCAAGCTCGAGGACCGCAACCCGACCGGCTCCATCAAGGACCGGCCGGCGTTGAAGATGATCGAGGAGGCGGAGCAGAGCGGCGCGCTGCGTCCCGGCTGCACGATCCTCGAGCCGACCTCGGGCAACACCGGCATCTCGCTGGCCATGGCCGCCAAGCTCAAGGGCTACCGGATCGTGTGCGTGATGCCGGAGAACACCTCGGAGGAGCGCCGCCAGCTGCTGCGCATGTGGGGAGCCGAGATCATCTCCTCGCCCGCGGCCGGCGGCTCCAACGAGGCCGTGCGCGTGGCCAAGCAGGTCGCCACCGAGCACCCCGACTGGGTGATGCTCTACCAGTACGGCAACGCCGCCAACGCGCTCTCCCACGAGCAGGGCACCGGTCCGGAGCTGCTGGCCGACCTGCCCGAGATCACCCACTTCGTCGCCGGTCTCGGCACCACCGGCACCCTGATGGGGGTCAGCCGCTACTTCCGCCACGCCAAGCCCGAGGTGCGCATCGTCGCCGCGGAGCCCCGCTACGGCGAGCTCGTCTACGGTCTGCGCAACCTCGACGAGGGCTTCGTGCCCGAGCTCTACGACGCCTCGCTCATCGACTCACGCTTCTCCGTCGGCCCCCGTGACGCCGTGCGCCGCGTGCGTGAGCTCCTCGAGCTCGAAGGCATCTTCGCCGGCATCTCCACCGGCGCCATCCTCCATGCTGCGCTCGGCCAGGCCGCCAAGGCCGTCAAGGCCGGCGAGTCCGCCGACATCGCCTTCATCGTCTGCGACGGCGGCTGGAAGTACCTCTCCACCGGCGCCTACGAAGGCACCATCGACGAGGCCGAGGACCGCCTCGAGGGCCAGCTCTGGGCCTAGCCCGGCCGCCCTGCCCCGCGCTCGCGGGCTCGACCAGCGAGGGTTTCGGTGGTCGAGCCGTGAGGAGCGTCAGCGACGAGCGCGTCGAGACCTGCTGGTGGGGGTCTCGACGCCGCTCGCTGCGCTCGCGGGCTCGACCAGCGAGGGGTTCGACGTCGCGTCGCTGCGCTCGCGGGCTCGACGGGCGAGGGTTTCGGTGGTCGAGCCGTGAGGAGCGTCAGCGACGAGCGCGTCGAGACCTGCTGGTGGGGGTCTCGACGCCGCTCGCTGCGCTCGCGGGCTCGACCAACGAAGGGTTCGGTCTTGTCGCTGTGCTCGCGGGCTCGACCAGCGAGGGCTTCGACGCCGCTCGCTGCGCTCGCGGGCTCGACGGGCGAGGGTTTCGGTGGTCGAGCCGTGAGGAGCGTCAGCGACGAGCGCGTCGAGACCTGCTGGTGGGGTGGTCTCGACGCCGCTCGCTGCGCTCGCGGGCTCGACCAACGAAGGGTTCGGTCTCGTCGCTGCGCTCGCGGGCTCGACCAGCGAGGGGGGTCTCGACGCCGGCCGCTGTGCTCGACGGGCTGGACGGGCGAGGGTTTCGGTGGTCGAGCCGTGAGGAGCGTCAGCGACGAGCGCGTCGAGACCTGGTGAGATGTCAGCCCTGCTCGCGCTCCTCACGGCGCCGGGCCGTACGTCGGCACTCGGCGAGGTCGGGCAGCTCGCCGTGGCGTTGCTCGATCAGGGCGATGCGCTTGGCTCGGCTCCAGTTCTGGATCTGCTTCTCCCGGGCGAAGGCCGCGCCGACGTGCTCGTGCTCCTCGCACCACACGAGCCGCACCGGTCGGCGGGTGCGCGTGTAGGTCGCTCCGAGCCCCTGGTCGTGCTCCCAGATCCGGTGCTCGAGCGTGCGGGTGCTGCCGACGTAGAAGCTGCCGTCGGAGCACTCGAGCATGTAGGTGAAGGGCATGCGCTCGAGTCTCGGGAGACTGTGCATCGCGAGCAAGCCGCCCGGGCGAGGCTGTGGACGGGGGTCTCGACGCCGCTCGCTGCGCTCGCGGGCTCGACCAGCGAACATCGTGCTCGACCGGCGAAGGGGGTCTCGACGCCGCTCGCTGCGCTCGCGGGCTCGACCAACGAACATCGTGCTCGACCGGCGACGGGGGTCTCGACGCCGCTCGCTGCGCTCGCGGGCTCGACCGGCGAACAGCGGGCTCGACCAACGGACATCGGGCTCGACCAACGAACACCGGGCGCCTGCGGGGATACGGTGGGTCGGTGCTGACTCGTGGGCTGGTCCTGGCGCTGTGCGCCGTGCTGTGGTGGGGTGCGCCGGCGTGGGCGGAGGGGGAGCCGAGCAGCACGTCGGCGCCCCGCGTGACGGGGACGGCGGCGGTGGGGGAGCCGCTGGTCGCCGGGCGGGGCGGGTGGGACCCGGCGGACGTCGAGGTCACCTTCCAGTGGCTGCGGGACGGCCGGCCGGTCACCGGTGCGACCTCGCGGATCTACCGGGTCGCGCTCCAGGACCTGCGCCACCGGCTCTCGGTCACCGCGACCGCGACGGACGCCGAGGGTGCCAGCGCCACGGCGACGTCGGAGCAGACGGCCGCGGTCAGGCGGGGGAGGCTGCGCGTCCAGCGAGCGCCGTCGGTGATCGGCACCAGCCGCTTCGGCCAGAGGCTCACGGCCGACCCGGGCCGGTGGTCCCGGACGCCACAGCGCACGACCTACCAGTGGTTCCGCGGTCCCCGCCCGGTCCGAGGGGCCACGGGCCGGCGCTACACGCTCGCACCCGAGGACGTCGGTCGTCACGTGCGGGTCCGGGTGCACGTCCGGCTCGCGGGCTACCACCCGGCGACGGCGACCTCGCCGCGCACCGCCCCGGTCCGTCACCGCCGAGACGTGCGCCGCACGGTGACCTACCACGTCGAGACCCGCGGCCGGATCACCACGAGCCTGCGCGACTTCCGCCGCCTCGCGCAGCAGACCTACGACGATCCCCGCGGCTGGCGCGGCAAGGGGGTGCGGTTCGTGCGGGTCGAGCGCCGCGGGTCGTTCAGCCTGGTGCTGGCGGAGGCCTCCACGTTGCCGCGCTTCTCCTCGGGCTGCAGCAGCACCTACAGCTGCCGGGTCGGCCGCTACGTGATCATCAACCAGACCCGGTGGAACAGGGCGACCCCGCCGTGGAACGCCGGCGGCGGGTCACTGCGGGGCTACCGCCACATGGTGGTCAACCACGAGACGGGTCACTGGCTGGGCCGCGGGCACGCGGGGTGTCCGGGACCCGGCAAGCCGGCGCCGGTGATGATGCAGCAGAGCAAGGGCCTCGACGGCTGTCGCTTCAATCCGTGGCCGACCCCACGGGAGCTGGGCTGAGCAGGGCGGGGGAGGTCCGGAGCAGGTCGCTGTCGAGGATCTCCTGACCCGGGTCGCCGCCGCCGAGCCCGGACATCAGGGCGCGCGCCGCGTCCAACGTGCCCTGCAGCAGCTGCCCGGCCCGCGCCGTCTCGTCGAGCTCGAGGGCATAGATCGCGGCGGTCAGACCCTGGACGACGTTGTCGTTGATCTCGGAGGCATGGCGTCGTCGTTCGTGCGCCTCGCCCAGCCTGAGCGCGGCTTGCTCCCGCTCGGTCTCGGCGCGAACTCGGTCGGTGATGTCGATGCAGGTGCCACGCATGCGCACGGGGCTGCCGGTGGCGTCGAGGAGCACCTGACCGTTGGACGAGAGATGGCGGACCTCGCCGTCGGGCCGCACGATCCGCTCGACCATCTCGTAGGGCTCGCCGGTGGCGTAGGCGCGCTGGTGCAGGGCGCTGACGCGGGTGCGGTCGTCGGGGTGGATCAGCTCGAGGAACTTCTCGTAGGTGGCGTTGAACGCCTGCGGCTCGTGGCCGTAGATGCGGTAGAGCTGGTCGGACCAGGTGTTGGTGTCGGTCGGGATGTGCCAGTCGTAGTCACCCATCCCCGCGAGCCGCTGCGCGTTGTCCACCCGCTCCCGCAAGGCGTCGAGCTCGTCGCGCAGTGCCTGCAGCTCCTCAGCGGTCCCGGTCATGGCCCCATGGTGGACCCTCGCGGATGCCCCCGCAGACGTTCGCGCGATCAGCCGGTGCGGCTGACCCGCAGCTGTTGGCGGACGTCGAAGCGACTGCCCGGCACCGGGCCCAGCCCCAGCAGGTCGAGCGCGAGGTTGGCCAGGTCGGCGTTGCGCACCGGCTGGCGGCCGGAGAGGCCCGGGCGCGTCCGGCCGGGGGCGGCGTACGTCGGGTTCATCGCATAGAGGTCGCCGTGCTCGACGCCTGGTCCCCACACGACGAAGGGCACCCGGTAGTTGGCGAACCTCCGGGGGTCGGAGTGGCTCGAGCCCGCGCCACCGTGGTCGGCGGTGAGGATGACCACGACGTCGTCGAGGCTGGCGTGGTTGTCGATGGCGGCCAGCATCCGACCGACCAGCGCGTCGGCCGTCCGCACGGCCCGCAGGTAGGGGGCCGACATGAAGCCCGACGCGTGCCCGGTCTGGTCGGCGATGCCGAGGTGCAGGAACGTGAAGGCTCGTCGGCGCAGCACCAGGTCGGCGCGAGCCGCCTTGACCAGGGCCCGGTCCTGCTCCTCCTTGATCACGCTGCGGTCGACGGCCTGCGGCCAGGACCGCTCGAAGAGGCTGAGCTTGGTCTTGGTCGAGAAGAGCGCGGACGACCGGCCCGCCTGGTGGACGACCGAGAAGACCGACGAGACGCCGTGACCGGCCGCCTTCTGCACGGTCGTGCGGGGGCGGTCGTCGTTCCACGTCACGCCGTGACCGCCCTTGCGGGCCGTGACGCGTCGTCCGGTGACCATGCCGGTGTGGTTGGGGAGCGTGAGCGTCAGCTCCAGCTCGGTCCGGGCGTTGAGGGTGCCGGCGCCCTCGTCGATCAGGCGCCACAGGTGGGGGGCGCCGTTGCGGCCGAGCCTGGTCAGCGCCCGGGGGTTGAGCGCGTCGATCGAGATCGCCAGCACCTGCGGCTCCGCCGCCTTCGCCGACACCGCCGACACCGCCGCCGACATCTCCGACAGCGCCGTCACCTCGGGGGAGCCTGGCCGGTCCCGCACGCCGAGGCGGCGAGGAGCGGTGCCAGGCAGACAGCGGCGGTGCGCGCACGCCACGAGCGGGTCCGAGACATGCCCCGACCCTACCGATAGGATCGCTCGTCGTGCCGTCTCTCCGCGATGTCGACCCGCCCGTCGACCCGCCCGTCGAGAGGGACGCCCCGATCGGGATCTTCGACTCGGGGTTCGGCGGTCTCACGGTGGCGCGCTCGGTGATCGACCAGCTGCCGCACGAGTCCATCCGCTACGTCGGTGACACCGCCCGCCAGCCCTACGGACCCAAGCCGATCGGCGCGGTCCGCGAATACGCGTTGCAGTGCCTCGACCACCTCGTCGAGGAGGGCGTGAAGGCGTTGGTCATCGCCTGCAACTCCGCCAGCGCGGCCATGCTCCGCGATGCGCGCGAGCGCTACGACGTGCCCGTGGTCGAGGTCATCTACCCCGCCACGCGCCGTGCCGTGGCGGCCACCCGCTCGGGCCGCATCGGGGTCATCTGCACCACGGCCACCGCCGAGTCGATGGCCTACGACGACGCGTTCGCGGCCGCACCCCAGGTCGAGCTGACGACCCGGGCCTGCCCCCGCTTCGTGGACTTCGTCGAGGCGGGCGTGACCGGCGGCGACGAGCTGCTCGCGGCGGCCCACGACTACCTCGACCCGCTCACCCGGGCCGGGGTCGACACGCTGATCCTCGGCTGCACGCACTATCCGTTGCTGACCGGGGTCATCTCCTACGTGATGGGCGACGACGTCACGCTGGTGAGCAGCGCCGAGGAGTGCGCCAAGGACGTCTACAAGATGCTCGTGCGCACCGACCTCATGCGACCGACCGGCGAGCCGTCGTACTCGTTCGTCACGACGGGCTCGCCCGACGAGTTCGAGACGATCGGACGCCGCTTCCTGGGCCCGGAGATGGTGAGCGCCAGCCAGCTCGTCGGAGGCCTCGCATGAGGTTGACGGTGGTGGGGTGCTCGGGCTCCTACCCCGGACCCGACTCGGCGGCCAGCTGCTACCTGGTCGAGGCGCACGACGGCGAGCGCACCTGGCGGATCCTGCTCGAGCTCGGCAACGGCGCCCTCGGGCAGCTCCACCGCCACGTCGACCCGCTCACCGTCGACGCCGTGCTCCTCAGCCACCTGCACGCCGACCACTGCCTGGACCTCTGCGGCTACTACGTCATGCGCAAGTACCACCCCAGCGGCGCCCAGCCGAGGATCCCCGTCTGGGGGCCGGTCGGCACGGCGGACCGCATGGCGGCGGCCTACGACCTGCCCCGCGAGCCCGGCATGCACGAGGAGTTCGACTTCCGGGTCTACGACGGGGCCTTCGAGATCGGCCCCTTCGCCATCACCCCCGTGCCGGTCGACCACCCGGTCGCGGCGTTCGGGCTGCGCGTGAGCGCGGAGGGGCGCACGCTCGGCTACAGCGGCGACACCGGTCCCGGTGCCGGGCTCGACGAGGTCGCGGCCGGCGTGGACCTGCTCCTGGCCGAGGCGTCGTTCCGCTCCCAGGACACCAACCCGCCCCACCTGCACCTGACCGGCACCGACTGCGGCGACGCCGCCACCCGGGCGGGGTCACGACGCCTCGTGCTCACCCACGTGCCGCCGTGGTTCGACAAGCAGACCGCGCTCGACGAGGCCGGTGCTGCCTACGACGGACCGCTCGAGCTGGCCCGACCCGGGGTGGTCTACGAAGTCTGAGTCCCCGATGAGGCAGGCTGGGGCCATGATCCAAGTCGAAGGACTCACCATCAAGTACGGCGGCTTCACCGCCGTCGACGACGTCAGCTTCGTGGCCCAGTCGGGTCGCGTCACCGGATTCCTCGGGCCCAACGGGGCCGGCAAGACCACCACCATGCGCGTCATGGTCGGGCTCACCCCCGCGACCCAGGGGCGGGTCACGATCGGCGGTCACCTCTACTCCGAGATCCCCAACCCCGGGCGCCACGTCGGCGTCCTGCTCGACGCCTCGGCGCAGCACGCCGGGCGCAGCGGTCGCGAGATCCTCACCATCGGGGCACGCACCATGGGCCTGCCCGACGCCCGGGTCGACGAGATGCTCGCCCTGGTCTCGCTCAGCCCCGACGAGGCCAAGCGCCGCCTGCGCAACTACTCGCTCGGGATGAAGCAGCGCCTCGGCATCGCCCACGCGCTGCTCGGCGACCCGTCGGTGCTGATCCTCGACGAGCCCGCCAACGGGCTCGACCCCGCCGGCATCCGCTGGATGCGAGGCCTGCTCAAGGGCTACGCCGACCGTGGCGGCACCGTGCTGCTCTCCAGCCACCTGCTGCACGAGGTGGAGATGATCGCCGACGAGATGATCCTCATCGGCCGGGGCAAGATCGTCGCCCAGGGTGACAAGAAGACCCTGCTCGAGCGGGGCGGTGCGCCCTCCAGCCTGGTCACCTCGCTCGACAACTCGGCGCTCGCGACGGCCCTGCAGGCCAAGGGCTTCGTCGTCGGTGCCGCGGGCGAGGGGCTCAAGGTCGAGGCCGCCGCGGCCGACGTCGGCCGCGCCGCCCTCGAGGCCGGGGTCGTGCTGACCGACCTGCGCTTCGGAGGCGCCGGTCTCGAGGACCTCTTCCTCGAGCTCACCTCCGAGACCCAACGTGAAGGCCACATCGAAGGAGCATCCGCATGAGCATGACCCTGGACGTCTCGGGGACCGCGCAGATCCCCTTCAGCCGCCTCGTCGCGGTCGAGCTGCGCAAGACCGCTGACACCCGGGCCGGCCGCTGGCTGCTGGGCGCGATCGTCGGCATCACCGCGCTGTTCATGATCATCTTCTTCTTCGTGGCCGACGCCGACGAGCGGCTCTTCGGCAACTTCATCGGCATCTCCTCCACCCCGCAGGGCTTCCTGCTCCCCGTGCTCGGGATCCTGCTGGTGACCAGCGAGTGGAGCCAGCGCACAGCCATGGTCACCTTCGCCCTGGAGCCGTCGCGGACCAAGGTCATCGCGGCCAAGACCACGGCGGCGCTGGTCCTGGGCCTCGCGGCGTTCGTCGCGGCCATCCTCATCGCCTCACTGGCCACCGTGCTCGGCGGTGCCGGCGACGGCTTCGAGGGGCTCTCGGCCAAGGTGTTCCTGCTCTTCCTGGCCCTGCAGCTGCTCACGGTCCTGCAGGGGTTGGCCTACGGCCTCATCCTGCTCAACACCCCGGCCGCGATCGTGACGTTCTTCGTGCTGCCGATCGCGTCGTCGATCATCTTCGCCCTCGTCCCCTTCCTGCGCGACATCGCTCCGTGGCTCGACCTGGGGACGGCCCAGCAGCCGCTGTTCAACTCCTTCGGTGGCGACGGCAGCCTGTCGGGCGAGGAGTACGCCCAGCTCGCGACCACGGCGTTGATCTGGATCGTCGTGCCCTTCATGGCCGGGTGGGCGCGCGTGATGCGCGCCGAGGTCAAGTAGCCCGTTCTGCTCGTGCGCCCGGCCCCCACTAGGGTCGGGCGCATGACGTCTCTTGAGCGCACCCCCCGTGAGGACGGCCGGGCCGACGACGAGCTCCGGTCGGTCACGATCACCCGCAACTGGCTCGACCACGCAGCCGGCTCGGTGCTGATCGAGTTCGGCAGGACCAAGGTGCTCTGCGCCGCCTCCGCCTCGACCGGCGTCCCGCGCTGGCGCAAGGGCTCCGGCCTGGGCTGGGTGACGGCGGAGTACGCGATGCTCCCGGCGTCGACCAACACCCGCTCGGACCGCGAGTCGGTCAAGGGCCGCATCGGCGGTCGCACCCACGAGATCAGCCGGTTGATCGGCCGCTCGCTGCGCGCCGTCATCGACTACGAGGCGCTGGGGGAGAACACCATCCAGCTCGACTGCGACGTGCTCCAGGCCGACGGCGGCACCCGCACCGCGGCGATCACCGGCGCCTACATCGCGCTGGCCGACGCGTGTGCCCACCTCGGTGTGCCGAAGGCCCTCACGGGCTCCGTCGCCGCGATCAGCGTGGGCATCATCGACGGTGTGCCGCGCCTCGACCTGCCCTACGTCGAGGACGTGCGGGCCGAGACCGACATGAACGTCGTGATGACCGGCGACGGCAAGTTCGTGGAGGTGCAGGGCACCGCCGAGGGCGTGGCCTTCGACCGCGCCGAGCTGGATGCCCTGCTGGCGCTGGCCGAGGGCGGCTGCGCCGACCTCACCCGCATGCAGCTCGAGGCCCTGGGCGCGTGACCCGCGTCTTCCTGGCCTCCCGCAACGCCAAGAAGCTCGCCGAGATGGACCGGATCCTGCGTGCGCAGGTGCCCGACATCGAGGTGGTCGGCCTCGACGACGTGCCGTCCTACGACGAGCCCGTCGAGGACGCCCCGACGTTCGTCGGCAACGCGCTGCTCAAGGCGCGTGCCGGGGCGGAGGTCACCGGGCTGCCGACGCTGGCCGACGACAGCGGCCTGTGCGTCGACGCGCTCAACGGGATGCCCGGCGTGCTCTCGGCGCGGTGGGCCGGACCGCCCAAGGACGACGACCGCAACAACACCCTGCTGCTCTCCCAGCTCGCCGACGTGCCCGAGGAGCGCCGCACCGGTCACTTCGCCTGTGCCGTGGCGTTCTGCCACCCCGACGGTCGCGAGGTCGTCGTCGAGGGACGCATGGACGGGACCGTGCTGCGTGAGGAGCGCGGCGACGGGGGCTTCGGCTACGACGTGCTGTTCGTCGCCGCGGACCGCCCCGGGCTCACCACGGCCGAGCTGAGCCGTGAGGACAAGGACGCGATCTCGCACCGGGGCAAGGCGCTGCGGGAGATCGCTCCTCAGGTCGCCGCCCTGCTCGACTCACGCTGACCCACCCGCTTGCTGATGAACATGCCCCAGGCGGCGGCCATGAAGAACATCAGCAGCGAGTAGACGGCTGCGGGCACCGCGATCTCGTTGACCTCGAGGATGTTCTCGGCGACGAAGATCGCCAGGGTCCCGTTGTGCACCCCGATCTCGAAGGAGGAGGCGATGGCCTGTCCCTCGCGCACCCCGAAGGCCCGCGGCACGGCGTAGCCGACGACCAGGCTGATCGCGCAGAACAGCGCGGCCACGAGGCCCACGTCGGCGAGGTAGTCGCCGACCCGGTCCTTCTCGCCGAGCAGGATGCCGAGCACCAGGATCGCCAGGATCAGTGCGGACGCGACCCGTACGGGCTTGTCCATGGCGGCGGCGAAGGAAGCGCGCTTGGCCCGCACCAGCATGCCGATGCCGACCGGGACGAGGATGAGCACGAAGACCTTGAGGACCTCCGCGAGGGGCATCGAGACCGAGTCGGACTTGTCGAAGTAGGCGATGGCCAGGTTGGTGATCAGCGGCAGCGTGGCGATCGCGACGATGGAGTTGATCGCGGTCAGCGTGATGTTGAGCGCCACGTCGCCCCGGAAGAGGTGGCTGAAGAGGTTGGCGGTCGTGCCGCCCGGTGACGCGGCCAGCAGCAGCATGCCGATGCCCAGCAGGGGTGGCAGGTCGAAGAGGACGACCAGCCCGAAGCACACGACCGGCAGCAGCACCAGCTGGCAGGCCAGGGCGATGGCGACGACCTTCGGCTGGGTGCCCACCCGACGGAAGTCGGCGAGGGTCAGGTCCAGGCCGAGGCCGAACATGATGATGGCGAGGGCGATGGGCAGCCCGATCTCGGTCAGCGCGGAGTCCATGGCCGGACCCTAGTCGAGGGTGACCCCCGTCACGGGCGACTCTCAGGATAGGTTCGCGCGATGGCCCGACAATTCTTCCTCCGCAGGAACTTCGCACGGCTGGCGCTGCGGCTCGCGCGCTGGCGCACGGCCGGCGAGGTGCCCACCAAGGGCATCCTCGTGGGAGCGCCGCACACGTCCAACTGGGACTGGGTCCTGACCATGCTCCTCGCGTGGGACAGCAACGTGCAGATCCGGCTCCTGGTCAAGGAGTCGTTCTTCAAGGGACCGCTGGGCGTCCTGATGCGAGCCACGGGAGCGGTGCCGCTGGACCGCGCCAACCCGGGCGGCACGATCCGGGCGCTGCTCGCCGACGCGGAGACCGACGAGACCTTCCTGCTCGGCCTCGCGGCCGAGGGCACGCGCAGCAAGGTGGACTACTGGAAGTCCGGCTTCTACCGGATCGCCCAGCAGACCGGGCTGCCGATCACGCTGGCCTTCGTCGACGGCCCGACCCGCACGGTGGGCTGGGGTCCGACGTTCGCCGTGACCGGTGACATCAGCGTCGACATGGACCGGGTGCGGGCGTTCTACGTGGACAAGCACGGCATCCGCCCCGAGCTCGCCACCGTGCCGCGGCTGCGCGAGGAGGGCCCGGTCGAGCCGGCCTGACTACTGCCAGGTCCAGCTCTCCACGATCTCGTCGTAGGTGTCCTGCGCCTTCTGGTCGCCGTCCTGGGTGGACAGGATGATCGAGTAGAGGTCGCCGTCGTGGATCGTGAGGTAGCCGAACTGCTCGATCGCGACGCCGTTCTCGTTGACGCGCGAGATCTTGATCGACACGGCCTCCTCGCCGTCGATCGTGGCCGTGCCGTTGTCGACCGGGGTGGCCCCGGTGGCGCCGACCATGTTGTTCTCCCAGGTCGGCCGGATGACCTCGGGGTCGGTCTCGCCCCCGGCGAACCCGGTCTCGATGATCAAGTTGGCGCGGGCGCCCTCGAAGCTCGCGCCCCAGGCGATCGCCTTGTCCGTCGCGCCCGACTGGCCGCCCTTGAGGATCTCCTGGGTGATGTCGTTCCACGCGTCGGGCAGCGTGAAGGCGTAACCGCTGCCGACGAGCGGGTTGGGCGGGAGCGTCGCGGGCGGGGGGGTGGTGGGCTGCGCCGGCGGGGTGGGCGCGGCCGGCGGGCTCGCCGAGGTGGGGGCGGCCGAGGTGGTCGGGGCGTCGGTCGCGGTGTCGACGGTGTCGTCGCCACCGCCGCTCAGCACGGCGACCAGCCCGCCGATCACCGCGAGGAGGACCACCGAGGCCACCGCCAGCAGGATCCAGGGGGTCTTGCTCGGTGACGGGGGCGAGGACGGGGGCGGGGGGCCGACCGGGTATGCCGTGGGGTGGGCCGGGGGATACATCGGGGGCGACGTGGGGGGCGACATGGGGGGCGGGGACGTCGGTGGGGGACCGGCCGGCGACCGGACCGGCCAGACACCCTGGGTCGGGGGTGGGGGCGGGAAGGCCGGAGCAGGCTGGGTGGCCGTGCGGTCGAAGCGGCGCACGTCGGTGGCGCTGAGCTTGCCGACCGCGAAGCCGAGCACGGCGCAGGCCCAGCGGGCGGCCGTCACGTCGGAGCTGCCCCGGTCGCGGGCGAGCATGTCGCCGGCGGCCTCGACGGCGCGCGCGGGCTCGGCGCCGCTGTCGATGGTGCCCTGCATCATGCGGAAGGCGCCCAGCCGCACGGCGTCGACCAGCAGGTTGATGTCCCCGGTGGAGGCGGCGGCCTCGTCGAGGTAGTCGTCGAGGGCGGCCCGCAGCAGGTCCGCGTCGTCGAAGACACCACGTCCCGAGGTCAGGCCGAGCTCGTAGAGGTTCTCGTGCAGCTCCATGGTGCCTCTCGATGATCAGTCACAGCAGTGCCGAAGGGGGGACTCGAACCCCCATGCCCGAAGGCACAGGTACCTAAAACCTGCGTGTCTGCCAATTCCACCACTCCGGCGAGCGGGGCTCAGTCTAGGCCGAGGTCCCGACGCAGCTTGGCCACGTGTCCGGTGGCCTTCACGTTGTACTGCGCGAGCTCGATCGCACCACCCGCGGCGAGCACGAACGTCGAGCGGATCACGCCCTCCACGACCTTGCCGTAGAGCTTCTTCTCCCCGAAGGCTCCGTAGCGCTTCATGACCGCCCGGTCGGGGTCGGAGAGCAGCGTGATGCCCAGGCCCTCCTGCTCGCGGAACGTCGCGAGCTTCGCCGGCTGGTCGGGCGAGATGCCCAGCACCTCGTAGCCGGCGGCTCGCAGCGAGTCGAGCGACTCGGTGAAGTCGCAGGCCTGCTTGGTGCACCCGGGGGTCATGGCGGCGGGGTAGAAGTAGACGATCACCCGGCGCTCGCGCAGGTCCGAGAGCGTGACCTCGGCGCCGGTGTCGTCGGTGAGGGTGAAGTCGGGGGCGGGATCGCCGGGGGCGAGGCGGTCGGACACGACGTGCTCCTTGTTGCGAGTTATGTGCAATAACGTACGGTGGGCTCGACCGCCAACCTACCGAGGAGCTGTGCCATGCACGTGCCCGACGGCTTCCTTGACGCACCGACCTCCATCGCGACCGGTGTCGTCGCCGCCAGCGGCGTGGCCTTCGCCCTGCGCAAGGCCCGCACCGAGCTCGACGACCGCGCCGCGCCCATGGCCGGTCTCGTCGCGGCCTTCGTCTTCGCCGGCCAGATGATCAACTTCCCCGTCGGCGCCGGCACCAGCGGCCACCTGCTCGGCGGTGCGCTCGCCGCCGTCCTCGTCGGCCCCTGGACCGGGGCGCTGTGCATCAGCGTCGTGCTGCTGGTCCAGGCGCTCTTCATGGCCGACGGCGGCATCACCGCCCTCGGCACCAACATCGTCCTCATGGCCCTGGTCGGCTGCTTCGTCGGCTACCTCGTCTTCCGTCTCGTGGCGGCGGTGCTGCCCAAGCGGCTCTCGTCGATCGCGCCCGCCGCCGCGGTCGGTGCCCTGGTCTCGGTCCCCGCCGCCGCCGCCGTCTTCACCCTCCTCTTCGCCCTGGGCGGCACCGCGCCGGTCGACATCGGCGACGTGCTGGTCGCGATGCTCGGCTGGCACGTGGTGATCGGCATCGGCGAGGCGGTCGTGACGGGGCTGGTCATCGCCTCCGTGGTGGCCGTGCGACCAGACCTGGTCCACGGCGCGCGGACCCTGGTGCCGGCGGCCGAGCTGGAGATCCGCACCGCCTCTGCTCCCACCGGCGGTGCCGCGTGAGGACCCGCACGTTCGTCCTCACCGGGCTCCTGGTCACCCTGCTGCTCGCCGGGTTCGGCAGCTACTACGCGAGCAGCCAGCCCGACGGCCTCGAGCGCGTCGCCGGCCAGACCGGCTTCCTCGACTCCGCCGAGGACTCGGCGACCTCCGAGAGCCCCTTCGCCGACTACGAGACCGCCGGCGTGGACGACGAGCGTCTCGGCGGTGGCGTGGCCGGTGTGGTGGGCGTGCTCGTCACCCTGCTGCTCGCGGGCGGTCTCGTCCTCGTCGTGCGACGACGCTCGGCCGAGCGCTGACATGGGAGCCGGGCACGGCCACCGGCTGCACTTCCACGGGCACAGCCCGGTCCACCGGGCCCCGGCACACCTGAAGATCCTGCTGCTCGTCGGCTTCATGCTCACCGTGGTGGCGACGCCCCGCGACTGGTTCCCCGTCTTCGGTGCCTATCTCGTCGTGGTGGTCGCGGTCATCACGGCGGCGCGCGTGCCGATCCTCTACGTCGTACGACGGATGGTCGTCGAGGTGCCCTTCCTCGTCTTCGCGGCGCTCATCCCCTTCATCGCGACCGGACCGCAGGTCGAGGTGCTCGGCGTCAGCGTCTCCGAGCCGGGGCTGCTGGCCGCCTGGGGGCTGGCCGTCAAGGGCTCCCTGGGTGTGATGGCGTCGCTGACCCTGGCCGCCACCACCGAGCCGGCCGACGTGCTGGTCGGGCTGCGCCGGCTGCACCTGCCCGACCTGATCGTGCAGATCATGGGCTTCATGATCCGCTACCTCGATGTCGTCACCGCCGACCTCGGGCGGATGATGGTCTCCATGCGCTCGCGAGGGATGGACCCGAGGTCCCCGCGCAGCTGGCCGATGCTGGCGCGCACGCTCGGGGCGTTGTTCATCCGCTCCTACGAGCGCGGCGAGCGGGTCCACCTCGCGATGCTGTCGCGGGGCTACACCGGAGAGCTGCCCGACATGAGCGTGACCAGATGAGCGTCCCCGGATGAGTGTCCCCGGATGAGTGTTCCCGTCCTCGACGTCAGCGGCCTGGCCTACGCCTACCCCGACGGCCACCAGGCGCTCTTCGGCGTCGACCTCCACGTGCACCAGGGGGAGCGGGTGGCCCTGCTCGGGCCCAACGGTGCGGGCAAGACCACGCTGGTGCTGCACCTCAACGGCATCCTCACCGCCGGGGCCGGCTCGGTCGCGGTCAGCGGCCTGCCCGTGGTCAAGGAGCACCTCCAGGAGATCCGCCGTCGCGTCGGCGTGGTCTTCCAGGACCCCGACGACCAGCTCTTCATGGGCTCGGTGCGCGCCGACGTCGCCTTCGGACCGGCCAACCTCGGGCTGAGGGGTGCGGCGCTCGAGAAGCGCGTCATGTCGGCCCTCGACCTGGTCGGCATGGCCGACTTCGCCGCCCGTCCGCCCCACCACCTCTCCTTCGGCCAGCGCCGCCGCGTCGCGGTCGCCACCGTGCTGGCCATGGAGCCGGAGATCCTGGTGCTCGACGAGCCGTCCTCCAACCTCGACCCCGCCTCCCGGCGCGAGCTCGCCGACATCATCCGCTCGCTCGACGTGACCGTGCTGATGGTCACCCACGACCTGCCCTACGCCCTCGAGCTGTGCCCCCGGGCGGTGGTCCTGAGCGACGGGCACGTGGTCGCCGACGACGCGACCTACGACGTCCTGACGGACGACGCGCTCATGCGCGCGCACCGCCTGGAGCTCCCGTTCGGCTTCGACCCCCGCGGCATTGATAGCCTTCCGCAGTGAGCAAAGACGTGTCTGACCTCGAGGCCGAGATCGAAGCAACCCGCGAGCGGTTGGCGGTCACCATCGACCAGCTTCTCTACCGGTCCAGCCCCAAGACGATCGTGGGTCGGGAGGTGGCGCAGATCAAGGCGCACTTCGTGGCTGCCGACGGCGCCCCGCGCACGGACAACATCCTCAAGACCGTCGGCGGTGTCGTCGGGGTGATCGCGCTCTTCGTCGTGATCCGCAAGGTCGTCAACTAGCCGTAACCTCGGGTCGCATACCGACGTTGAGTCGGCATGCTCCGACACCGCGTCACCGCCCTGGTCGCTGCCCTCACGCTGGTCCCGGTGGGCTCCGTGGTCGCCACGAGCGCCGGGGCGGCTCCGAGCGCCCCGCTCCGGGTGGTCGCTGCCGGCGCGCCCGAGGTCGGGCAGGCCAAGCCGGCGGCCTACTCCGCCAAGATCCGGATCACCGAGCACGGCATCCCGCACATCACGGCCAAGAACTTCGGCTCGCTGGGCTTCGGCAGCGGCTACGCCGCCTCCTCGGCCTCCATCTGCACGCTGGCCGACACGCTCGTCACCGGTCGCGGCCAGCGCTCCCTGTTCTTCGGGCCGCGCGCCCGCTACGACGACCAGGTGACGCTCGAGGCGTCCAACCTGCAGGTCGACGCCTTCGTGACCGACCTGCGCAACCGCCGCGTCGTCGAGAGGCTGCTCGCCTCGAAGGCCGGCCCCGGCCGGGAGGCCCGTCAGCTCGTCAACGGCTACGTGGCCGGCATCAACAAGTACCTCCGCACCAACAAGGTCACCGACCCGGCCTGTCGCAGGGCGCCCTACCTCAAGCCTGACGCGACCTCGATCGACCTCTGGTACGGCGTCTACCTCGCGAACCTGCTGGCCTCGGCCGGGGTCTTCGTCAAGGAGATCGTCGACGCGGACCCGCCCTCCGCAGGCGACCCCGGCCTGCCCGAGCTGCCGGTCCGTGCCTCCAGCGTCGACCGGGCCGCCCTCCTCAAGGGCCTGGGGCGCGACCCCGAGGCGCCCTTCGGGTCCAACGCCACCGCCGTCGGTGGTGGCGAGACGTCCACGAAGCGCGGCATGCTCCTGGGCAACCCGCACTTCCCGTGGCGCGGGCGCTACCACTTCACCCAGCAGCACCTCACGATCCCCGGCTCCTACGACGTGGCGGGGGCCTCGCTGATCGGCTCGCCGGCCGTCAACATCGGGTGGAACAAGGACGTCGCCTGGAGCCACACGGTCTCGACGGCCTACCGGTTCACGCCCTACGAGTACAAGACGCTCGGACCCACGACGTACCTCACCGACGCCGGCCCCCAGCAGCTCGAGCGCCGCACCGTGAAGGTCCGGGTCAAGCGTGCCGACGGCTCCATCGGCACCGTGACCGAGGACCTCTACCGCACCCCGCAGGGCTACGTGCTCGACGCGCCGGCCCTGCTGATGCCGTGGAGCCCCACGAGCGTCTGGGCGATCCGTGACGCCAACGGCGAGCAGCTGCGCACCATCGACACCTTCCTGGACATGGGCAAGGCGCGCAACGTGCGCGACCTCCTGCGCCGCCAGGACGCCGGCGGTGGGATGCCGTGGGTCAACACGACCGCGGCGGACCGCAACGGTGACGTGCTCTACGCCGACCACTCCGTCGTGCCCCACGTGACCAACGAGATGGCCCAGCGCTGCATGACCCCGGTCGGCCGCGTGCTCAACCAGGTGGCGGGCCTGCCGGGTCTCGACGGCACCTTCGCGGGGTCGTCGTGTGCCTGGGGCACCGACGCCGACGCGCAGCGCCCGGGCATCTTCGGCCCGAAGAACCTGCCCGCCGTGGTCCGGCGCGACTGGGTGATGAACGCCAACGACTCCTACTGGCTGCCCAATCCCGAGTCCCGCCTGGAGGGTTACGACCAGATCATCGGCTGCGAGCGTTGCGAGCGGACCATGCGCACGCGGATGGTCTCCCAGTACGTCATCGACCGCCTGCGCGGCAACCGCAAGGAGACCCCGCGGAGCCTGCGCGGCCACCAGCACGAGAATCGGCTCCGCGCAGCCGAGGTGATGCGGGCAGGGGGCGCGCTGGACGACGTGTGCGCGCAGACCGGGGAGACCCGCGCCTGTGCCGTGCTGCGCACGTGGGACGGTCGCTCCGAGATCACCTCGGTCGGCACCCACATCTTCGAGGAGTTCGTCTCCCGGCTCCCGACGGTCCCGCTGGGGCTCGCCGACTCGGTGTGGAAGGTGCCCTTCTCGCCCGCGGACCCGCTCGGCACCCCGCGCGGCCTCAACACCGACAACCCGCAGGTCGTGCAGGCGATGAGCGACGCCATCGCGTCGCTGCGGGCCCGCAAGATCCCCTTCGGAGCGACCTGGGGCTCGCTCCAGGTGGCGGGCGACCGCGGCGCGCCGCCGTTGCCGCTCGGTGGGGGCACGGGTGACTCGGTCGGCAACGCCAACGCCCTCGCCTCCCGCAACCCGGTGCAGAACAAGCAGAAGTACCGCGCGATCACCTACGGGTCCTCGCACATCCAGGCGATCTCGTTCCTCGGCGGTGGTCGGGTCGACGCTCGCACGATCCTGACCTACGGCCAGCACGAGAACCCGCGCTCGCGCTGGTCCAGCGACCAGACCAAGCTCTTCTCCCAGGGTCGCTGGGTCCGCTTCGCGTGGACCGACGCACAGATCAGGAAGGCCCTGGTGCGCTCGTTCGTGATCCGGGGCTGAGCCCGCTGGGGATGCTCGGGGCCCCGGGCAGGTAGCCGAGCTCGGCGTTGTCGGCGTCCTGGAGCGGACCCGACGTGGGCTGGTCGCGCAGGTCGGGGATGAAGAGCGCGGCGCCGGCCGCGACGAGCATGCCGGCTCCCAGGACCACGAACCCGACCGTGTAGCCGCTCTCGACCGGGATCCCGGTCGGGCCGACCCGGGCGGTCACGATGCCGGCCATGACCGCAGCGCCCACCGCGCCGCCGATGGTGCGGATGTTGGCGTTCATGCCGCTGGCGACACCGGTCTGCTCCTGGGGCACCGAGGCGATCACGACGCCGGCCAGGCTGGAGAAGATCAGCCCCGACCCCAGACCCTGGACGGTCGTGGCGGAGTAGAGCTGCCACGTCTCGTCGTGCCACGCCGCGATGGCCAGGAACGACGCGGCGGTCATCAGCGCCCCGGTCACGATGACGGTGCGGGCGCCGATCCAGTGGATCAGGCGGGCGGTGAAGAAGCCGACGACGAAGCTGGCGAGGGCGGAGGGCACGAGCAGGAGCCCGGACTCCGAGATCGAGGCGTCGAAGCCGTAGCCGGCGCTCGCCGGGGTCTGCAGGAACTGGGGGAGGAACCCGAAGGCCGCGAAGATGCCGAATCCCACGAAGGCCGCGACCAGGTTGGCCGTCCAGATCCCGCGCAGCCGCATCATCCTCATGTCGATCATCGGCACCGGCACGCGGCTCTCGACGACCACCCAGCCGACCATCCCGACGCCGGCCACGGCGAAGAGGCCCAGCACCCGTGGCGAGGACCAGCCCCAGACGTTGCCCTCGGAGAGCCCCAGGAGGAGCGCGACGAGCCACACCGACAGCAGCAGGGCGGGCACGATCGGCAGTCGTGCCGGCGTACGCACGGGTGACTCCGGCACGAAGAGCAGCGCCGCGAGGGCGGCCGCCGCGGTGACGACCATCGGGATGTAGAACAGCCCGCGGAAGCCGACCAGCCCGACGATCGGTCCGGCGATGACGATGCCCACGCCGAAGCCGATGGCGGTGAGGGAGGCGAGCACGCTCAGGGCGGTGGGCAACCTCTCCTTGAACTCGTCGCGCGCGATGCCGAACGCGAGGGGCAGCACGCCGCCCCCGGCGCCCTGCACCACGCGCGCGAAGATCAGCCAGCCGATGGAGGGCGCGAGCGCGGCCAGCAGCGAGCCCAGCACCAGCGCGCAGAGCGTGATGACCAGCATCCGCGTCTTGCCGACCACGTCGCCGATGCGCCCCAGCAGGGGGGTCGCGATCGAGGCGCTGAGGAGGTAGCCCGTCAGCACCCAGGTCACGGTGGTCTGGTCGGTGTCGAACTCGGTCTGGATGGTGGCCAGGACGGGCACGATCATCGACTGGAGCAGGGAGAACGAGGACACCGACACCGCGAGCACGGCGAAGGTGAGGGCGCCGCGACCGGGCCGGGACATGACGCTCCTTCACGTTGGTTGCCGTGTGCAACCAACTCGCCGAGTCTAGTGGAGGCCCTACGACGGCCGGGGGCCGCCCGCGGTCAGTCGTCGCCCAGCCCGTGGCGCTCGGCCCACACGGCGGCCTGTGTGCGGTCCTGCACCCCGATCCGGTGGAACACCGAGGTGAGGTGCGACTTGACGGTGCGGTCGGTGATGCCGAGCCGGCGCGCGATCTGCTTGTTGACCAGGCCCCGGCGCACCAGCACGAGCACCTCGATCTCGCGCGGGCTGAGGGTGAGGGCGGTGGGCGCCGGCGGCCGGGCGCCCAGGAGCTGACGGGCGACGAGGGGGTGGATCGGCGACCCCCCGCGACTGACCTGGCGGATCCCCTCCACCACCTCCTCCGGCTCGGCGTCCTTGAGGAGGTAGCCCAGCGCGCCGGCATCGAGAGCGGCCACGATGCGCTCGGAGTCGGAGAAGGACGTGAGCACGAGCACGTCGGTGCCGCCCTGCGCCACGATGGCCCGCGTCGCCGTGACGCCGTCCATGCCGGGCATCTGGAGGTCCATCAGCACCAGGTCGGGATGCAGCTCGACGACCAGGTCGACGGCGCCCTGGCCGTCCCCGGCGGTGCCGACCACCTCGATGTCCGGCACCCCCGCCAGGTAGCCGGCCAGGGCGCCGCGCAGGACGGCGTGGTCGTCGGCCAGCACCACGGTGATCACGCGTCCACCTCCAGGCGGACGGTGGTGCCGGTGCCGGGCGAGGAGTGCACCTCGAGAAGACCGCCGCTGTCGCGAGCGAGGCTCTGCAGGCCGCGCAGGCCGTAGCGGGTCGCCTCCTGCATCGTCTCGGGGTCGAAGCCCCGGCCGTCGTCGACCACCTCGAGCACCACCCGGTCCTGGCTGCGACGCACGTCGATGCGGAGCGTGGCGGCCTCGGCGTGACGCAGCGTGTTGCGCACCGCCTCCTGGGCGACCCGCCACACCAGGGCGGCGCTCTGCTCGCCCACGCCGTCCAGCGGCGCCACCCGGACCTCGGCCTCCACCCCCGCGGCCCCGGCCGGCGCGCAGAGGTCCTGCAGGGCGGCCGCCAGCGTGGTCGCCGACAGGTCGGGCGGGTGGATCTCCACGAGCAACGAGCGCAGGCCGCGCATGCTCGTGCGCAGGGACCCGGCCGTGGCGAGGAGGGTCTCGCGGTGCTCGGGGGAGGTCTCGCGGGCGACCGTGGCGACGGCGTACGCCGAGGCGGCGAGGTCCTGCACCACGCCGTCGTGCAGGTCGCGGGCGATGCGTCGGCGCTCCGCGTCGGAGGCGGTGGCGGCGTTGCGCAGCAGTCGCTCGCGCTCGCCGGCGGCGCGCGCCTCACGGCGGGTCATGACCCAGAGCATCACCGTCGCGATCGCGACCAGCAGCACGAGCCCGCCGACCGTGATCCGGCGGAACGGCGCGATCACCTCGGCCCGGCGGGCATCGATCCGGTCGGCGGAGTAGTAGGTCTCGAAGAGCAGCGGCTGGCCCTCCGGGCTGACGATGCGCGTGTAGACCTCGACCAGTCCCTCGCCTGCGGGCTCGAAGCGGTTCTCCGGCTCGCCCAGGTCGGAGATGCCGGCCTCGGTGCCGCCGTCCCGCAGGATCTGTGCCTCCCGCTCACCGAGCTCGTAGCGGTCCCCGATCAGGCGCACCTCGTCGGAGTAGATGATCGTGCCGTCCTCGGTCCAGACCTTGATGCGCCGCACGTCGCCCACGAGCAGCCGCTCGAGCGCGACCCGGTCGAAGCGGTCCACCGCGCTGCTGCGCCCGGTCACCAGCCCGCGCGGCACGGCGGGCTCCGCGACCGACAGGGCCAGCACCTCGGTGGTGGCCCGGGCGTCGTCGAGGGCCTGGTCGCGTCCCGCGCTGTCGGCCAGGCTCTGGGTCGCCGCGACGATGGCGGCGAGAGCCAGCAACCCGATGGCGAGGTACTGGGCCACCGGGTTGCTGGCGAGTCGCCGCGGTCCGGTCATGACGGACCATTATGGCGACTCCGCGCGTCGCAGGTCAGAGGGCGACCTTCGCGACGCAGACCTCGTCCGTGGCGCGGTTGACCGCCCGGAAGGTGAAGTGGTCCCTGCCTGCCGCATCGACGGTGCGGCGCTCGATGGTGAACGACCCGCTGCGACCTCGGGTGGTCGCCGCACCGCGGGCCGTCACGCCGCCGTCGTGCTTCAGCACCCAGCCCCAGCGCTGACCGGTGCGGTTGCTGTCGATCTCCGCCTCGACCTCGATGCGCCCGTCGTCGGGCTTGGCCTTGATCTTCCAGTCGGTCGCGCCCGAGCACGACCCCGTCCGGATGATCCGACCGTCGGACCCGCCCGCGTGGGCGGGTCCGACGGCGGCGAGGGGGAGCGTCGCTGCCAGGAGGGCGGCGGTGGCGAGGCCTGCGTGGATCTTCATGGGGTGCTCCTTGGTCCGTGGTGTCCCCCCAGCGTGCGCGCGCCGCAGTGGCACCGGCCAGTGGTCGCGGGTACTACGACCAGCGGCCGGTTGACGCGGTCCGGGGCACACGTCGAAGACACCGGTGAAGGACACCGAAAATGACACCGGGCCGGACATCGTGGATGTCCGGCCCGGTGGCGGTTGGTACGGCATCAGGGACTCGAACCCCGAACCCGCTGATTAAGAGTCAGCTGCTCTGCCAATTGAGCTAATGCCGCGCGGTGAAGCGACGCAGACATTACCAGCGCAGGGCGGCCGGGAAAAATCGAGGGCGGCTCAGAGGGAGGCGAGCACGGCCTGGGCGGCGTTGTGGCCCCCGAGACCGGACACGGCGCCGCCGCGCCGAGCACCCGACCCGCACACCAGGATCGCGGGGTGCTCGGTCTGGACGCCCCACTGCTGGGCGGGGGTCTCGAGGCGAGCGCGGTTGGCGGCCCAGGGCCACTCGAGGTCGCCGTGGAAGATGTGGCCGCCCGGCATGGCGAGGTCGCGCTCGACGTCCTGGGGGATCTTGGCCTCGAGGCACGGCTCGCCGTGGGCGTCGCGGGCCACGCACGACATGAGCGGCTCGACGAGGTGCTCGTCGAGCGAGGCGATCGCGCGCTGCACCGCCAGCGCCTTGGCGCCCTCGGGGTCCTGCTCGAAGAGCGAGGCGGGGGTGTGCAGCCCGAAGTAGGTCAGCGTGTGCGTGCCGGCGGGCGCTCCACCGAGGATCGAGGGGTCGCTCAGCGAGTGGCAGTAGACCTCGCCCGGCAGCGCCGAGGGCATCCGGCCTCCGGCCGCGTCGTCGTACGCCGTCTCGAGCTGCGTGAGGTCCTCGCCGAGGTGGAGGGTCCCGGCGAAGGCGACGGCGGGGTCGATGCCGGACCTGAGGGCCGGGAGCCGGTCGAGCAGGAAGTTGATCTTGAGCTGGGCGCCCTCGGGCTTGGTGGTGGGGTCCTCCTGCTCCCCGAGCAGGATCTGCAGCACCCAGGGGGCGACGTTGGCGAGCACCTGGCGTCCCGTGACGGTGTGTGCGCCCGCGGCGTCGTGCCAGGTGACGCAGGCGCCCTGGTCGTCGGGCCGGATGCGGCTCACGCCCGCCTCCACGATGATCTCGGCGCCCGCGTCGACGGCCGCGCGGTGCAGCTCGTCGGTCACGGCGCCCATCCCGCCGACGGGCACCCGCCACTCGCCGGTCCCGTTGCCGATCAGGTGGTAGAGGAAGCAGCGGTTCTGGATCAGGGACTGGTCGTGCAGCGACGCGAACGTGCCGATCAGGCCGTCGGTGCCGACCACGCCACGCACCGTGTCGTCGCGGAAACGCTCCTGGATGGTGGTGCCGAGCGGGTTGAGGACCAGGTCGCGCCAGATGCCGGGGTCGACACGGTCGCGCAGGGCCCGCTCGACGGGCAGGGGCTGGGTGAGGGTGGGCGCGACGACGTGGGCCAGCTCGGCGACGTCGGCGTAGAACTCACGCCACGCGTCGTGCTCGTCGTCGGAGCCGGTGAGGTCGCGGAAGGACCGGCGCGTCGCCTCGCCCTCCTCGTGCTCGACGAGGAGACCGGTGGACCGTCCGCCCCGGACCACGGGTGTGTAGGACGCGGTGGCCCGGGAGGCCAGCGCGAGGTCGAGACCGAGGTCGGCGATGACCTGCGCGGGCAGCAGCGAGACGAGGTAGGAGTAGCGCGAGAGCCGCGTCTCGTGGCCCGCGAACGCGGCGGCCGAGACCGCGGCGCCACCCGTGTGCGCCAGGCGCTCGAGGACCAGCACCGAGAGCCCGGCCCGGGCCAGGTAGGCCGCCGAGACCAGGCCGTTGTGGCCACCCCCGACGATGACGGCGTCGTAGTGCTTGCGCGCTGAGCTCACGCAGGCGAACCTACGGCACCGGTGCGGCGTGGACGTGTTCGGCCGCGGAAGTGCTCGGCGTGCGGTTTGATGCTCTCGAGGTTCTAACCCTGGGGAGGGAAGTCGCCGGTGCCCACATCCTGGGTGACACGTGTGTCGTTGGTCGCCGCGCTGATGGCCGTCTTCGGGTTCGTCGCGGTCTGGGGCACGCCCGAGGGGGGCCGCGCGACCGGCATCTGGCCGGCGGGCCTGGCCACCGGGTGCCTGCTGCTGGCCCGCCGCCGGCACACGTCGCAGATCGTGCTGGGCATCCTGGTCGTGGCGTTCCTCACGATCCTCCTGGGCGGTCGCCCCTGGGAGGTGGCGCTCGGCTTCGCCGTCGGCAGCGCCCTCGAGGCGCTGGTGGTGTCGCGCCTGTTCACCGACGGTGCCGAGGACCGGCCCTCGCTGCGCACCGACGACGACCTGCGGGCCTACTTCGTGGCGGTGTCCGCCGGCGGCCTGACCGCCGCAGCCCTGGGCTTCGTGACCTCGAGCCTGGTCGGCTGGGGCACTCCCGGGCTGGTGGCGGCCTCGATCGGCACCGCCCACGTGGCGTCCAACCTGATCGTCGTGCCGCTCTTCTGCCGCCTGCCCAACCAGGAGTCGGTGGCCACGGCGGGCGAGCGTGTCCTGCAGTGGGCGACGATCGTCGTCGTCACCCCGTTGGTCTTCCTGCCGCAGGACTTCCCGTCGGTCGTGTTCGCCGCCATCCCGGTGCTCGCGTGGGGTGCCCTGCGGATCAGTCCGAAGGAGTCACTCGGCCAGCTCGTGGCGGTGCTGAGCTTCGCCATCGTGATGACCACGTCCGGCAGGGGCCCCTTCGCCGACGTGCCCTCGCGCTACGACCTCCCGGTCGATGCCCGCGGTGTGCTGCTGGCCGCCTACGCGATCACCTGCGGGATCATCGTCGTCCCGCTGATGATCCGCGTCGGCGAGCAGATCTCGAGCGCCCGCGAGGCTGCCGCGGAGCGCGACAGGGTCCAACGCATCGTCGACGGGGCGACCGGGGTCGCGATCATCGGCACCGACGACGACGGCCGGGTCACGCTCTTCAACCCCGGCGCCGGCCTCCTCCTCGGCTATGACGTCGCCGACGTGGTCGGCCGCTCGACGCGGATGTTCCACACCCGGGCCTCGATCCGGGACATGGCCGACCAGCTCGGCGTCGACGACGACTTCCTCGCGGTGGTCAAGGAGCTGATCCGACCGGAGCACACCGGCATCCACATGCGCTTCCTGCGCAAGGACGGCGTCGAGCGCACGCACGCGATCACGTTGTCGCAGGTCGCCGACGACCGGGGACGTACGACGGGCTACGTCAGCACGTCGGAGGACGTGACCGAGCAGATCGAGGCCCAGCGCGCGCTCGAGGAGGCGTTGGAGTCGGAGCGCCGCGCCGCCGACCGGCTGCGCGAGGTGGACTCCGTGAAGGACGCCTTCGTCTCCAGCGTGAGCCACGAGCTGCGCACCCCGATGACGAGCATCCTGGGCTACCTCGAGATGCTCGGCGAGGGTGCCTACGGCGAGCTCAGCGACGGTCAGGCCAACGCGGTGCACCGGGTCTCGGACAACACCACCCGCCTGCTGGGTCTCATCGACGACCTGCTGACCCTCTCGCGGGTCGACAGCGACGGCTTCGTGCACTCCGACCGGGTCTTCGACCTCACCGCGGCGGTGCGCGCGTCCTTCGAGGTCGTCGCGCCCGGCTGGAGCCACCGCGACCTGGACGTGAGCCTCGTGGTGCCCGACGAGCCGGTCCCGCTGCTGGGGGAGCGCGACATGGTCGAGCGGGTCGTGCTCAACCTGCTGGGCAACGCGGTCAAGTTCACCCCCGACGGCGGCCGCATCGTCGTCTCGCTCACCGTCGAGGGTGACGAGGCCGAGCTCGTCGTCGACGACACCGGCATCGGCGTGCCCGAGCAGGAGCACGCGCAGATGTTCACCCGCTTCTTCCGCTCCACGCTCGCGCAGAAGCAGGCCATCCCCGGCAGCGGTCTGGGTCTCTCGATCACGCGGGCGATCGTCGAGCAGCACGGCGGCACCATCGACTTCGTGAGCGGTGGCCCGGGGGTCGTCGGGACGCGGTTCTCCGTGCGGTTCCCCGTGGTGACCTGACCGGAATATTCAACTTTCAACTACTGTTGGACAGGTGACTTCCGAAGGAGGTGGGCACCGTGCCCGCAATCACCGTTGACGACCTGACCGTCCTCGATCGCCTCCGCACGCCCGGGCTGGGTGACCAGCCCCGTCCGGTGTGGCAGGTCAGCACCGCACCGCAGGGCTTCGAGGGGGAGGGGTTCCCGGTGCGACGCGCCTTCGCGGGCATCGACCTCAAGCACCTCGACCCGTTCATCATGATGGACCAGATGGGCGAGGTGGACTATGCGCCGGGCGAGCCCAAGGGCACCTCCTGGCACCCGCACCGCGGCTTCGAGACCGTCACCTACATCATCGACGGCACCTTCGACCACCAGGACTCCCACGGCGGCGGGGGCACGATCACCAACGGTGACACCCAGTGGATGACGGCGGGCTCCGGGCTGCTCCACATCGAGGCCCCGCCCGAGTGGCTCGTCCAGGCCGGCGGCCTCTTCCACGGCATCCAGCTCTGGGTCAACCTGCCGCGGGACGCCAAGATGAACACCCCGCAGTACCAGGACATCCGCTCGGGCCAGGTGCAGCTGCTGACGTCGGCCGACGCCGGCTCGCTGGTGCGGGTCATCGCGGGGAGCGTCGACGGCCACGACGGCCCCGGCTCGACCTTCACCCCGATGTCGCTCGTGCACGCCAGCCTCGAGCCCGGCGCCCGTCTCGACCTGCCGTGGGACGTCGACTTCAACGCGCTCGTCTACGTGCTCGGCGGCTCCGGCACGGTCGGCATCGACGGCCAGCCGTTGCGCACCGGTCAGTCGGCCGTGCTCGGCGCCGGTGACTTCCTCACCGTCACCGCCGACCGGTCCCAGGAGGCGCGCCACCCCCGGCTCGACGTCATCGTGGTCGGCGGCAGGCCGATCCGTGAGCCGCTCGCCTGGGCCGGACCGTTCGTGATGAACACCAAGGCCGAGGTGCTCCAGGCCTACGAGGACTTCCAGAAGGGCTCCTTCGGCCAGGTGCCCGCCTGACCTGCTCGACTACGGTCGGTGCCCATGGCCTCGATCTACCGCGATGCATGGGGCGTCCCGCACGTGCGGGGCGCCACCGCCCTCGACGTCGCCCACGGGCAGGGCGAGGTCACCGCGCGTGACCGGGCCTGGCAGCTGGAGTGGCAGCGACGTCGGGCCACCGGCACCAGCGCCGCGATCATGGGCTCCGCGGCGCTCGCCTGGGACCGGCTGGCCCGCCGCACGCTGATCGCCCACACCGCGCGTCGGGCCCACGACCTCCTGGGCGCCGAGGCGCGCGCGTTCGTCTCGTCGTACGTCGAGGGGGTGAACGCCGGTCTGCAGGCTCCGGGGCCGCTCGCGCCGGAGCTCGCGGCGCTCGGCGTGGAGGCCGAGCCGTGGGAGGAGTGGACGCCCCTCGCCGTCTTCCTGGTGCAGCACCTGCTCTTCGCCAACCTCGGCGCCAAGCTGTGGGCGCAGCGCTCCCGGGAGGTGCTCGGACCGGATGCCGCGCTGCTGTCCTACGAGGGGCCCGCCGCCAGCGGCAGCAACGCCTGGGCGGTCGGCGGCGCGCGCACGGCATCCGGGCTGCCGCTGATCGGCGGCGACCCGCACCGCGTGCTGGAGTCGCCCGGTGTCTACCAGCAGGTGCGGCTCGCCTGCGAGGACCCCGACGACCCCTTCGACGTCGTCGGGCTCGCCTTCCCCGGCGTGCCCGGCGTCCCGCACTTCGCCCACGCCGGCGACGTGGCGTGGGCGATCACCAACGCGAGCGCCGACTACCAGGACGTCTACGCCGAGCCCATGCCCTACGACGTGGTGGAGCGGTGGGTCGAGACCGTCGAGGTGCGCGACGGGGAGCCGGTCGACGTCGAGGTGGTGGTGACCCCTCGGGGGCCCGTCTTCGAGGACGGGCTGAGCCTGCGCGGCGCATCCACCGTGCTGGGCGACCTGGGCTTCGACGCCTTGCTGCCCCTGCTGCGCGCTCGCACCGTCGACGACGTCGACCGGGCGCTGGACGCGTGGGTCGAGCCGGTCAACAACGTCGTGGTCGCCGACGTGCACGGCGCCGTGCGCTACCGGTTGGCCGGGCGGGTGCCGGTGCGCGGCGACGGCAACCGGCGCGGCGTCGTGGATGCCCGTGACCCGGCGACGCGGTGGACGGGATGGCTCACCGACGTGCACCGCGTCGATGCGGGACCCGACGGCCAGGTGGTCACCGCCAACGAGCGCCGCGGCCCCGAGAGCGACGCCGTCGGGTCGGCCTTCGCGCCGTCCTACCGGGCCGAGCGCATCACGACGCTGCTCACCGGTCGCACGTCCCTGACCGGTGACGACTTCGCCGCCATCCACGACGACTCGTGGCTGGCGACGGTCGCCCCTCTCGTCGCGCTGGTGCCCGGCGCCTTCGACGGCTGGGACTCCCGGATGGACGCCGGCTCCACGCAGGCGGCCCGCTTCGCGGCCTACCGCTCCGGGCTCGTGAGGCGGGTGGCCGCCGAGCCGGTCTTCGCGGCGCTCCACGAGCCACGGCACGACCCGGCCTTCCGTGCCTCGATGGACGTCACGACCCGCATCGGCCTCGCGATCGCGCACCTCGCCGCCCACGGGTCGCCGTACGGCATCGACCTGGCGGCGCACGCGCGTGACGCCCTGGACGAGGTGGACGGCGCCGGAGGCACGACGACCTGGGGGGAGACCCACGTCTTCGCGCCGCTGCACGCGCTCGACCTGGCGCCGGGCGTCGTGGCGGCCCCGGCGGTGCCGCGGGTGGGGATGAGCGGCGACCAGGACTGCGTGCGCTGCACGGGCTCGCTGCCGGGGGTCTCCGACGAGGTCTACCGGGGGGCCGTCGCCCGCTACGTCTGGGACCTGGCCGATCGCGAGGCCGGCGGCTGGGTGGTGCCCATGGGGGCCGCCGGCGACCCCTCCGACCCGCACCACCTCGACCAGCTGGCGACCTGGGTCGCGGGGGACCTGGTGCCGATCGTGACCGCGTGGGAGCGATTGCGCCGCGAGTGAGTGTGTGTCATCTCCATTGAGTGGGTAAGGGACGGCTGAGCCCGAGGAGGACTTCATGGACAGCACCACCCTGATCGTCGTGATCGCCGTCGCCGTCGTCGTGCTGCTGGCCGTGCTGGCGGTCGTCGTGACGATGCAGCGCAAGCGGCAGCACGACCGCGAGATGCGTCGCCAGCAGGCCGGCCAGCTGCGCGAGGAGGCCACCGCCGCGGTCCCCGACGTGCGCACCGCCGCCGAACGGCTGCACCACGCCGAGGCGCGCGCCGAGCTCGCCCACGTCGAGGCCGCGAAGGCCGACGAGGAGGTCGTCGAGCTCAGGCGCGTCCACGCGGCCGAGGAGGCGCACCGGGAGGACCACCTGCGGGAGGCCGATCGCATCGACCCCGACACCCGGAACGACGGATGACCGCTACGTGCCTCCCCTCTCCCCGATGATCCTGTTCCTCGTCGCGTTCGCCGTCCTGGCCCTCCTGCTGAACACCGTGCGGGTCATGGGTCGCCGGCGGGCGCTGCGTCTACGGGCCGTCCAACGGATCGAACGGGAGCGTGACCCGGACGCGGACACGCCCTGAGGGCGACGCGACCTGGTCGCGGCGCAGGAGCCACCGCACTGCCGGGTAGCCGGTCACGAGGCCGACGACGACCCCGACCTGCATGAGGAACCAGAAGGCGCCCTCGGTGATCGCCGGCATCGCGTTGTTGGCGTCGAGGAGGAGCATCCACCCGACCATCCCGACGTCGAATGCGGCGACGGTGACGAGGGCGGCGACGAGAGCCGCTCCGACGGAGACGCCGCGCATGCCCGGACGCTCCCCGCTCCTGCCAGCCACCCGCACGGAGATCGCCACCATCACGACCGCGAGGACTGCGATGACCGCGATCATCGGCCACATGGCCATGCCGGCGATGGTCCACCCGACCGCGGCGACGAGCGGCACCGCGATCAGGTGCGCCACGGCGGAGGCACCCCCGCCCGACAGCAGGGCCACGGTGGGCGCGTCGGGGTCGTCGTTCGCGCGGCCGCGACGCAGGTAGACCGCGACGGCGACCGGACCGAGGTACAGCGCCGAGGTGATCCACACCAGCGCCGGGGCGGCGCCGGTCCGGCGCCGGCTGCTTCCTGAGAGGTCGTAGGCGATGAACGCGGCGCTGAGCAGCGACACCGTGATGTAGGTCCAGGCGACCGGCGTGAGCCAGTCGGGGACGGAGGAGCCCATGGTCATGTCCATGTGGTGCGGAGTCCTCTGCTGGCAGTGTGGCGCGAGTCGGGATCGAGCGTGGACACGCGAGAAGAGTGCCAGGTGACACAAGCACCGGTCGGTCGGCCGACAGCGGCAGGAGGTGCTCTTCCTCGCCGGGAAGACCGCCGGGGTCTCACCGGGTTTCCTCAGGACAACGACATCAACTGCTGCGCGAGGTGGCCATGAAGACGGCGATTCTGATCTGTGTGTTCTCCATCTTCCTGACCGCCTGCGGCACGGGGACCGACGAGGCGAGGTCGACCGGCTCGGACACCGTCGGTGTGTCGGCTGCCGCGCCGGACCAGGCGGGAGCGTCCCGGGAGCTCGGTTTCCAGGCCGTCACCGTCGCCGGGGACGCGTTCGACGGGGCGGACATGGCGGGCAAGCCGACCGTGTTCTGGTTCTGGGCGCCCTGGTGCCCGACCTGCCGGGCACAGATCTCGGGCGTCAGTGAGCTCGCGGAGACCTATGGGTCCGAGGTCAACGTCGTCGGGGTCGGCTCCTTCGACGAGGTCGACGCCATCGCGGAGTTCGCCGGCGAGGTGTCGCCCGACGTCACCCTCCTGACTGACCCTGAGGGCGCCGTGTGGCGGCACTTCGGCGTCACCGCCCAGAGCACCTACCTCGTCCTCGACCAGGACGGCAGGGAGCTCTCCGCGGGATACCTCGACGACGCCGAGCTCGCGGAGCTGGTCAGCGGACTGGTCGGCTGAGCGATGTCCGAGGGTTTGCTGGTCGTCGCGCTGGGCGCCGGCATGCTTGCCGCGGTCAATCCGTGCGGCTTCGCCTTGCTGCCGGCCTACGTCTCGCTCCTGCTGGCCGGCTCGGAGTCCCTGTCGCGGCCGGCGGCGGCATGGCGGGCCGCGGTGCTGAGCCTCGCCATGACCTCGGGGTTCGCCGTGGTCTTCGCCGTCTTCGGGCTCGTCATCTCTCCCGTCGCCGGGCAGCTGCAACGCCACCTCCCCTGGTTCACCGTCGCCCTCGGGGTGGTGCTCGCCCTGATGGGGCTGTGGCTGGTTGCCGGACGGCGTCTCTCGCTGCCCACCCTGCGCCGGTCCCGGCCACGTGCGGAGCAGCCCCTGAGGCGCACGTTCGTGTCGATGGCCGGCTTCGGGGCCAGCTACGCGGTGGCCTCGCTCTCGTGCACGATCGCGCCCTTCCTGGCCGTGGTGATCGGAGGCTTCCGCGCCGGATCGGCGGCGGAGGGTCTCGTGCTCTTCCTGGCCTACGCCGCGGGGATGGGCCTCGTCGTCGGCACCGTGGCAGTCGCCACCGTCTTCGCCTCCGCATCGACCATCGGTCGTCTCCGCGGGGCAGGGCGGTGGGCGCCCCGTCTGGCGGGGGGAGTGCTCGCCGTCGCCGGGACCTACGTCGCCTACTACGGCTGGTGGGAGCTGCGGGTCCTGGGGGGCGGGGACGCCTCGGACCCCGTGATCGAGGCAGCCGCCTCCTTCCAGCAGGAGCTCGCGGGCCTCGTGGACGCGCCAGGGCCGATCGGCTGGCTCCTTGCCGGTGTGGTGCTCCTCGTGGCGGTGCTGGCGGTCCGGCACCGGTCCCGCCGACGGGCCCCCGGCTCGTCCTCGAGCTCCGAGCCGACCCCGGCAGCTCCAGAGCGGACGAACCGATGAGGGGCGTGGGACGACTGGTGGCCGCCCTCGCCCTGGCCCTGGTCGTCTCGGCCTGCAGCGCCGACGCCGACCGGGAGGGCCAGCCTCGTGACAGCCAGTCCGGTGCCAGCCAGTCCGGTGACAGCCAGGCTCCCGTCACCAGGTCCGCCCTGGACGACCCCCGGGACCCGGAGTTCCCGGAGCCGTTGATCGACCTCGACGAGCTGCTCTCCGGAGGTCCGCCCCCTGACGGGATCCCGCCCATCGACGAGCCGCAGTTCGAGGCGGTCGGTGACGTCGACTGGCTCGAGGCGGACGAGCCGGTCCTCTCGCTCACCATCGACGGGCAGACCAAGGCCTACCCGATCCGGATCATGACGTGGCACGAGATCGTCAACGACGAGGTCGGGGGTGTCCCCGTGGCGGTGACCTACTGCCCGCTGTGCAACTCCGGCGTCGCCTTCGAGCGCACCATCGAGGGACGCAGCACCACCTTCGGCACGTCGGGTCTGCTCTATGCCGACAACCTCGTCATGTACGACAGGCTCACCGAGTCACTGTGGCCCCAGCTGACCGGTGAGGCGTCGGTGGGCACCCTCACGGGCACCCGGCTGCGGAGCATCCCGATGGGCACGGTCGGTTGGGAGCAGTTCCGAGCAGAGCACCCCGACGCCCAGGTCCTGAGCCAGGACACCGGCTTCGACCGGCGCTACGGGGACAACCCCTACATCGGCTACGACGACCTCGACTCCGCGGTCCCCTTTCCCCTTCCCGGCGAGCCGGACCTGCGGCTCCCCGCCAAGGCGCGCGTCGTGGGCGTCGCCCGTGGTGAGCGTGCGGTCGCGGTGTCGCGTGACGTGCTGGCCGAGACGGGGGTCCAGCACGTCGAGCTGGGTGAGGAGCGCGTCGTGCTCTGGCACACGGCCGGGCAGCGCTCGGCGCTGGACACCCAGGCGATCCCCGAGGGCGCGGAGATCGGTTCTGTCGCAGTCTTCGTCGCGCGCACCGGCGGACGGGACCTCGACTTCCTGCGGGCCCCGGACGGCACGATCCGCGACGAGCAGACGGGCTCGGGGTGGAACCTCTTCGGCCGTGCCACCGACGGTCCGCTGCGCGGGCAGGAGCTGGAGGCCGTCGAGCACCTGGACACGTTCTGGTTCGCCTGGGTCGCCTTCCGACCCGACACCGACCTGGTCGCGGCACCCTGACGTCAACCAGGATCGATACCGCGAGGTCGAGCCCCTGACCGCTCACGCGGTCAGGGGCTCGATCACGCTGGGGTGAGTAACGGGACTTGAACCCGCGACATCCGCCACCACAAGGCGGCGCTCTACCAGCTGAGCTATACCCACCAGGTCGACCCGGGCAGAGCCAGGATCAGAGTGGAGTGTAGACGGATCAGGCCTCTGGTTTCGAATCGGGGTCGGGGATCTGGGTGAGGGATCCGCCGTGGATCGCAGCGATGCCGCGCGCCGCGCTGGAGTCGGGTCCGGGGGAGGGCACGAAGACGGCTTCGCGGTAGTAGCGCAGCTCCTCGATGCTCTCCTGGATGTCGGCGAGGGCGCGGTGGTTGCCACGCTTCGCCGGGGCCGCGAAGTAGGCCCGCGGGAACCAGCGACGCGAGAGCTCCTTGATGGAGGAGACATCGACGATCCGGTAGTGCAGGAACGCGTCGAGGTCGGACATGTCGCGAGAGATGAAGAGCCGGTCGGTGCCGACCGTGTTGCCGGCCAGCGGTGGCCGCGAGCCGTCGGGGCAGTGCTCCTTGACGTAGGCCAGCACCTGCTCCTCGGCCTCGGCGAGGCTGATCCCGGAGTCGAGCTCCTCGAGCAGCCCGGACTTCTCGTGCATCTCGCGCACGAAGTCGATCATCTGCTCCAGGGCCTCCGCAGGCGGCTTGACGATGAGGTCGATGCCGTCGCCGAGCACGTTGAGGTCGAAGTCCGTGACGAGGGCTGCCACCTCGATCAGGGCGTCTGCTCCCAGGTCGAGTCCGGTCATCTCGCAGTCGATCCACACCAGTCGGTCAGTCACGAGAGATCACCCTAGTCCCGTCGCGGGGGCCGACGTCATCGCCGGCGCCGCGTTCTGGCAGCATCCGAGGGATGAGCCTCGTCGACTTCATCGCCGGACTGCCGAAGGCCGAGCTGCACGTGCACCACATCGGCTCCGCGTCACCGCGGATCGTCAGCGAGCTGGCGGCGCGTCACCCGGGCCGGGTGCCCTCCGACCTCGACGAGCTGCGCGCGTTCTACGAGTTCCGCGACTTCGCCCACTTCATCGAGGTCTACCTCGCGGTCGTCGACCTGATCCGCACGCCCGAGGACCTGAGCTACCTGACCTACGAGATCGCGCGGGACATGGCCCAGGGACAGTCGTTGCGCTACGCCGAGCTGACCTGTACGCCGTACACGTCGGTCGCTGCGGGCATCCCCATCGAGGCCTACACCGAGGTGCTCGAGGACGCCCGTCAGGCAGCCGAGCGCGACTTCGGGCTGGTGCTGCGCTGGGTCTATGACATCCCCGGTGAGTCGGGGCTCCCCGCGGCCGACGACACGCTGCGCTACGCGTTGGACCACCAGGTCGAGGGCCTGGTCGGCTTCGGTCTCGGTGGCCCCGAGATCGGCGTACCCCGCCCCCAGTTCCAGCCGCACTTCGACGCGGCCCGGGCGGCCGGCCTGCACTCGGTCCCGCACGCCGGGGAGACCACGGGACCGGAGACCATCTGGGACGCGATCCGACTGCTGGGCGCCGAGAGGATCGGGCACGGCACGTCCGCGGTCGGCGACCCGGCGCTGCTGGCGCACCTGGCCGAGCACCGGATCCCGCTGGAGGTGTGTCCCTCGTCCAACGTCGCGACCCGTGCGGTGGCGAGCCTGTCCGAGCACCCGCTGAAGGCCTTCGTGGACGCCGGTGTCGTCGTGACCGTCAACTCCGACGACCCGCCGATGTTCGCCACCGACCTCAACGCCGAGTATGCGATCGCCGCCGACCTGCTCGGGCTGGACCAGGACGGGGTCGCCGACCTGGCGCGCACCGCGATCGACGTCTCGTTCGCACCGGACGCGGTGAAGCGCGCGGTCCGGGCGGAGATCGACGCCTACGCGGCGGGCACGACCGCCTAGGAGAGGAAAAGGCCCCGCACTCTCATACAGTGCAGGGCCACTGCTGTTCTAGCCGTCGGTGCGCTCGCCGGACGGGAGGCTCGCCGGGGTCCACACGAAGTGCTCGTGCGAGCCGGTGAAGTGCGACAACATGTCGCCGGGCAGCTGCGCCTGTGTGCCGGTCGAGCGCCGGACCTGGCTGGCGTGGCACTGGATGGCGGCGGCCTTGGTCTCGCGGAGCGCCGCGGTGAGCGGGAGGCAGATCATCTCCTCCCACGGGGCCTGGTCGGCGGTGTGCCGGTGCCAGAACCTCACGGGGTACTCCAGCAGGTGGGCGCCGGACCGCCCGGCCGCGACCCGCGCCGCGCGCCCGGCCGCGTCGTGGTCCGGGTGACCGTCACGGCTCCAGGGCGCGGCGAGCAGGGTGCGCTCGGCCTCGCCGAGCAGGTCGGCGAGGGAGTCGGCGATCGCCGACTCGACCTCGGCGACCTGGCCGTCCAGCGCCCCGAGGAACACCAGGGGAGTGTCGGGTGCCAGCCGGGCCAGCGCGTTCTCCATCTCGGCCAGCCGCAGGGTGGCCAGGGCGTGCCGGCTCGAGCCCGGGACGCCCTGGTGCGAGGCCTCGCCGGCGGTGAGGAGCACGACGTAGACCCGCAGGCCGGCGGCGTGGGCCGCAGCGATCAGACCGCCCGCGCCGAGGCTCTCGTCGTCGGGATGGGCGGAGACGACCACCAGGCGTGACCAGGCCTGCTGCGGGTCGAGCAGGTCGAGCACGGGCACGGCGCCGTAGGCGGGATGGGCCTGCCAGTCGGCGGCGGTCATCACGGGTTCCCGCACGGACTCACCCTAGGAACGGGGGTGGGCCCGCGCTTCCTCCGCCAGGGTGAAATAGCATGTCGCCATGGCAGAGGGCGCAGGACCGATCAGGGTCGCGATCGTCAACGACTACGAGATCGTCGTGGCCGGGGTGGCGGCGATGCTCGATCCGTTCCCCGAGCGGGTCCGCGTGGTCGAGCTCGACGCGGGGGTGCCGGTCTCCCAGGAGGTGGACGTCATCCTCTACGACACCTTCGGCCAGGTGCAGGGGGACGGCGTGGATCTCGTGGACCTGGTCCACGGCGGGCCCGCCAAGGTCGTGATCTACAGCTGGAACGTGCAGCCGGAGCTCGTCGACCGCTCCATCGCGCAGGGCGCCCGTGGCTACGTCTCGAAGGCGGGCACGGCCGAGGAGGTGGTGGCGGCCGTGGAGACGGTGTGCCGCGGCGACGTGGTGCGCCCGAGCAGCCCGGCCCCCTCGGGTCCCGAGTCCGGGTCCTGGCCCGGACGGGAGCACGGCCTGAGCGCCCGCGAGGCCGAGGTCATCGCGCTGATCACCCAGGGCCTGTCCAACCAGGAGATCGCCGACCGGTCCTACCTGAGCATCAACTCCGTCAAGACCTACGTGCGCACCGCCTATCGCAAGATCGACATCACCCGTCGCTCGCAGGCCGTGGTCTGGGGCATGACGCACGGCTTCTCCCCGGACCGGCTGCGGATCCTGGACCCCTCGGGCGACTGAGCAGACGGGCCGCACGAGGAAGACGCCCCGGAGCGGCAGCTCCGGGGCGTCCTCCCGCCTGGTGCGGCGGTCCCTTCCTAACGGGTCCTGAAGGTGATCACGCGGGTCACCAACGGGTTGCCTGCCGCATCACGGATCCCGGTCGGGGACCCGGTCAGCGTCAGCCGGTAGAGCGTGTTGCGGACCAGCGGCGGGTTGGGGTTGATCGTCAACCGGGTCCCCGCGCCGTTGGTGGTCAACGCCCGACCGATGACGGCGCCGGTGCTGAGGTTGCGCAGCTCCACCGAGCCGGCGTTGAACCCGGTCACCGCCTCGCTGAAGTTGACCACGAGGTTGGCTCCCGGCCGCACGTTCACCGCGTTGTTGGCCGGCGTCGTGGTCGTCACCGTCGGTGCGGTGGTGTCCCCGACCGTGCGGAACGTGATCGTCGACGTCGCCAGCGGGTTGCCGGCGTTGTCGCGGATCGCCCCCGTCCCTCCCGTGAGCGTCAACGTGTACTGCGTGTTGAGCGCCAGGGTCGGGGTGGGGTTGAAGGTCACCTGCGTGCGAGCCGCGTTGACCGTCACCGCTCCGTTGATCTGGGTGTTCCCCGCGTTGCGCAGTCGCACGTTGGCGGGGACCAGACCGAGGACCGGTTCACTGAAGGTCACCACCACGTTCGTGTTGGCAGCCGCCCCGGTCGCGTTGTTCGCCGGGGTCGATCCGGTGATGGTCGGCGCCGACGTGTCCGCGGCGGACGTGAAGACCACCGTGGTCGTGACCAGCTGCGTGCCGTCCGTGCCCCTGATGCCTCCGGCGCCTGCCCCACTGAGGGTGAAGGTGTAGGAGGTGAGGGGCGCCAGGTCCGCGTTGGGGTTGAGCGTGACGGTCCTGGTTGCGGAGTCGTAGGTGACCGCCGCCGGCACTGCCGCGCCGGAGGAGGTCACCCGCAGCGTCACGGACGTCGTGCTGACACCCGTGACCGCCTGGTTGAAGAGCCCCGTGAGGTTCGCATCGGTCGCGACTCCGGTGGCGCTGTCGGACGGCGTGGTCGACGTGACCCGAGGGGTCGGGTCGACCGGTGTCACCGCGTTGGAGTCAGCGGAAGGAGCGCTGGCTCCGATGCCGTTCACGGCCAGCACCCGGAAGGTGTAGGTCGTGCCGTTGGTGAGACCGGAGACCACCGACGAGCTCTCCGAGCCCGGGATGTCGCTGACGGTGCGTGTGACGACACCGGCCTCGACGACCTGGATGCGGAACTCGGTGGCCGGGTCGGCACCGTTCGCGGGGCCGGGGCTCCAGCTCACGGTGGCCGACGTGTCTCCCGCGACGGCGGCGACGTCCACCGGCGCCGACGGGATCGCCGTCGACACGGTCTGGTCGCTGAACTGCAGGCGCTCGATGCTGAGCAGCCGGTCGACCCCGTCGGTGCCGACGGTGTCGGTCACGGTGATCGTGCCGTTGTCGATCTCGATCGTGTAGTCCGCCCGCGGACCGGTGAAGACCGCGGTGTCGATCCCGGGGGCGCCGGGCTGGATGGACCGGAAGATCGAGATCGCCCCGGGGTTGATCCTGCCGGCGAAGACGTCGGCGCGCAGCGCGGACATGTCGTCCACGAGCTTCGTGCCGCCGTTCACCAGGTCCGGGGCCCTGAGCTGCACGTTGAGCCAGACGTCACCGTGGATCAGGTCGTCGCCGCCACGGCCCTCGATGAGGTCCGCACCCTCGCCGCCCATCAGGATGTTGCCACCCGTGAACGACGTGGCCCCGTCCAGCAGGGTCGACAGGCCGTCCACCCGGGCGATGCCCGCAGCGTCGAGCTCGTGACCCTCCATGTCGGCAGCCACCCGGCTGTCGCCACGCAGGATGTCGTTGAACTTCCAGCCGGACAGGCTCTCCACCAGGTCGAAGCGGTCCCGGTTGGTCTCCACGGACGGCGGCAGCAGGCCGGTGATGTCCATGTCGGAGTTTCCTGCCTGGGGGTCGCTCTTGTGGCTGGTCCAGTCAAAGCCGAGCATCCCCTCGGCCCGTTGGATGCCCGGGCCCAGGAGCATGACGTCGTCGCCACCCTCGGCGTCGTAGTCCTGCTCGCCGCCGTAGCTGAAGAGGACGTCGTGGCCGGGCTCGTTGGGGTCGTCCTGGAACGGAGCGCCGTTGTCGCCCTGCAGCAGGTTGAACGGTCCCTTGCCGCCCTCGATCCAGTCGTCGCCGTCGTCACCGAACACCGTGTCCTCGGCGTCGCCGGCGAAGACGAAGTCATCGCCCGGCCCCGCGAACGTCTCGGTGGTGTCGTTGCCACCGACCACGAAGTCGCTGCCACGTCCCGACTGGTTGAGGTCGCCACCGAAGCCGCGTCCCGAGGACAGCGCGTCGTTGCCGTCGCCGCCCTTGAGGACGTCGTCACCGAAGAGGTCGGTCAGGATGTCGTCCCCGTCCCCACCGATCAGGTTGTCGGCACCGTCGCCGCCCTCGATCCGGTCGTTCCCGTCGTTGCCGCGCAGCGTGTCGTCTCCCTCGCTGGAGTGGATCCGGTCGTTGCCGGGGCTGCCGTTGAAGACGACGTGCGCCGGCCCGGCGTAGCGGATCGTGCCGTCCGGGGTCCGGGTCAGCATCGTGGCCTCGTTCCAGTCCTCGGTCGACACGTCGTCCGGGATCGGCCCGCTGGTCCCCAGGTTGGCCACGTTGAAGACGTAGTCGGGCCGGGAGAACGAGTCGGCCGGGAGACCTTCGACGTCGGTGTTGCGCTGGATGAGCTCGGCGAACGAGTTGCCCTCGAGCTGGGTCAGCAGGTTCAGGCCGGCCGTCCTCGAGAGGTAGTAGAAGCGGTCGCCGTCCTGGAGGTCCTCCATCTGGCCCTCGAAGACGTAGTTGAACGTGGGCCCGAGCAGGCCGCCGAAGACCATCTGCTTCTCGGCGAGACCACCCACCCACAGGTCGATGTCGTCGACCCCCGTGGTGGTGACACCGTTGGCGTCGTTCGCGTAGGCGTCGGTGCTGTTGAGGAAGGCGTAGGCGTCCTCGCTGATCAGGGGGTCCGGGTCGGTCGCGTCGGCGAGCAACGCCTCCGCAGCGGCCCTCTTGCCCACCGTGGTCGTCTCCGCCGTGATGGTCGGGTGCGTCCCGTAGGCGGCGATGAAGTTGGCCAGCGACTCCGCGTGCTTGAGGTTGAACCCCAGGTCCGCCCAGCTCGTGTAGGGCGCCAGCGCGCTGTCGGTGGTGGTCGCGTAGAACTTGCGACGAGCCTCGTTGAGCGTCGGGACACCCGTCTCCCGGGCTCGCGCCATGTTCAGCGTGGCGAGGTCGAGAGGCAGCCCGAGCAGGTCGTTGCGGAGCGCGTCGGTGACGAACTCGTCGAGCTCGTTGCCGACCTGCCGGGTCATGCCGCGCACGATGTCGCCGGCAGCGGCATTCGGGTCCGATCCGCCCGCCAGGAACGAGGGCGGGTTCAGGAAGGCGTCGAGCAGGGCGATGTTGCGCTTCGTCCCACCGGCGGTGACGCGGTCGACCGACTCGGTGAGCATCGAGTGCCCGAAGCGGTAGACCGCGTGCGCGAACTCGGCGGTGATCGCCGGGTCGATGTTGCTGTGGTAGCCGGTGCCACCCTCACCGAAGAGGTTGACCATCGGCTGGACCTTGCGGGCGAACTCCTCGAACGCCAGGTGCTGGTACTCCATCTCGGTGACGAAGCGGGCGGCCTGGAAGAGGCGCTCCTCGTAGTCCCAGCCGCTGGGACCGGTGGCGTGCCACTCGGCGCGCTGGGCAGCGGTGACCGCGGCGCTGTCGAGGATCCCGGCGATGTCCCCGGTGAGCCGGTTGTGCTCGGAGTGGAAGACGTGGTGCACGGCGGTGAGACCGATGTTCTCGTTGACCCGGCCGTCACCGGCGATGAAGTGGGCGCCGAGCATCTCGTCGTCGTACGTCGCCCGGTCGCCGTCGTCGGTCGTGCCGGGGTCGGAGTCCGGCGCCAGGGGCACGACCTGGCTGGGTCCGTCGCTGGGGTCGATGTCGCCGGTCGGCACGGCGTGGTGGGCGATGTCGTCCAGGAAGGCGTGCCCGCTCGGGGTGGAGCCGGCCGTGGTCACGGGTGCGGCGGGGTTGCCCTCCACGAGCCCGTCGTCCTCGTTGCCGAGGATGCCGTCGGCGCCGGCCGGGACGATCATCTGGGGGAAGCCGTTGGGGCCCCGTGTGAACCGTCCGTAGGCGTCGGTGTCGAGCAGCGGCACGCGGGTCACGTCGGTGTCGACGAGCCGGATGCCCAGCATCGTCTCGGCCTGGGCCTTGATCGTGGTCCAGTCGGCCATGCCGTCGCCGGTGCCGGTGATGAGCCGTCCGGTCGACTCGGGACGGTCGGCCACGAGCTCGTACTCGCGCAGGAACACCTGGTGCGAGGGGTGCGAGGTGTAGGTCTGGCTCTGGTCGACGAAGGGCGACGTCTGGTTCATCGCCTCACCGTCCGCCGTCTGCGTGGCGCGGGTCAGGACCATGAAGTTGGTCGGCGAGCCGGGGACGTAGCGGGGGTCGTCCGTCTTCAGCGGGATGAGCACGGTGCCGTTGCCGCCCTTGTTGACCAGGTCCAGGCCGTGGTCGAAGAACTGGCCGAAGAGGGTGAACCACGAGTTGTAGGGAGCGGACAGGCCCGTGTCGGTCGCGACGTTCGGGATGAGGATGGATCCTGTCCGGGCGTCCACCTCCGGGTTCTCGCCGCCGGCCGCCACGGCCGCCGGATTGGTCTCGGTCTGGTCGACGACCAGGTTGCTCACGGTGCGGATCTGGCTGTTGATCACGGTGCCGCTGGTCTGCTGGTAGGTCGTGGGGCCGTTGGGTGCGGGCCCGGGACCGTCGGGGTCCCCGGACTCCGCGCTGCGGAGCTTTCTGGGCACCAGCCGGGGGAACGCGCGGTCCGCCCGCCCGTAGTCGGCCTGGTCGACCTCGATGTTGTTGCAGATGCCGCTGATCGTCCGCAGACCCCAGGGGAGCGTGACGCCGACCCCGTTGTCCGGGATCTGGTCGGCGCCGCTGCCGAGCATGGCCCCACAGGGGCCGGTGGCCGACGTCGTGTTGGCGACGTGGTTCTCGGCGATCTTGATCTGCTTCAGGATGTACCTGAGGTCGGAGGCGTTGAGGTTGAAACCCTGTCCGACCGGGGCCGCAGCGGCGGGCGCGGTCGCCAGGGGACTGAGCAGTCCTCCGACGACGGCGAGCGCGGCAACCGCAGCGGCTGAGCGTCTCCTGGAGGGCCGGTCCGGTGGCCGCAGGCGGAGGTGTGGAGAAATGCGCATCATGACTGACTCATCTCTGTGAGACCCGACGAAGCCGGGAGTGAGGTGAGCCCATCTGATGCCTCGGACCTAGGGCCAAACTTGGGCTCGGCGCCAGGGCTGGACCAGGACGGCGGTCCCACCTTTTCCCAAGGTGGGCACCACTCACGTCGGCGAGGGGTCAGTCAGGTCGGCGAGAAGCCACGCGGCCGGCGCGCTGACGCCGCAGTCGTCGTACGACGAGGGGCTCGAGCGCGAGGGCCTCGTCCTGCTCGATGATCCAGTTGAGCCGGTTGTAGTAGTGGGCCATCGTCAGGCCGAACCGCTCCCGGGTCAGGGTCTCCTTGGCATCGGGGAAGGTCCACCAGTGCCGCTCGAAGATGAGGATGTCGCGATCCTCGGCGGACAGTGTGGAGGCCATGGTCCTGAGGTTAGAAGGTCTGACCCGGCACGGAATCGCCAGATGTGGGTAGGGCGGAGCGTCCCGGTGGGGCTCGGACATGTCCCTCAGCCGCGACCGAGCATCCGGGTGGTCGCGAAGCCGGTCGCCGCGGTGAGTGAGTCGCCGCTGAGCACGCGGAGGAACGGCTCGCGGTCCAGCGCCTGGAGCCGCACGTCGGTGACGGCGGTGACGGTGGCCGTGCGCGGCACGTCGTGCAGCAGCGCGATCTCGCCGAAGTGCTCGCCGGGGCCCTGGCGCCGCAGCACGCGGCCGTCCTGGGTGATCTCGACGACGCCGGACTCGATGACGTAGAACCGGTCGGCCGGCTCGCCCTCCCGGATGACCGTCGCTCCAGCGGGCACGTCGACCGGGGTGAGGCTCCGGGCCAACGGCTCGAGCACGCCGGGGGCCAGGGGGGCGAGCCACGAGATCCCGCGCAGCAACGGGAGCGACTCGGGCGGCCGCAGCCGTCGGTCGAGACCGTCCATGCGACGCAGGCTCAGCAGCGCGATGACGGCCACGGGGGCGGCGATCGCCAGCAGCGTCCACCGCAGGCCGACCAGGTGGAGCATGAAGGGCACGAGCAACGAGCCCAGGGCACTGGTCGCGATGTAGCAGGTGTCGAGGGCGCCGAACACCCGTGCCAGGGTCGACTCGGGTGTCATGCGCTGCACGATGGTGTCGAGGTTGACGTCGACGAGCGGGTTGGCGACGCCGAGCAGGACCAGCGTGACGATGACCGTCACGGGCGTGGGCCAGAGGACGATGAGGCCCAGGGGCACCGACCAGAGGAGCACCCCGGCGGTGAGGTCCCGGGCCAGTCGTCCGCGCCGGGACCGGGCCAGCGCGATGAAGCCGCCGATGATCGCGCCGACCCCGATCACCGCGTCGAGCAGGCCCACTCCTCGCGCGCCGGTCTTCATGACGTCGACGGCGAGCACGACGACGAAGACCTTGGACGCGCCACCCACGAAGGTCTGGGCGCACACCTGGCCGGTGACCACGCGCAGGTCGGAGTCGGTGCCGAGGGCCCGGAAGCCCGCGAGGAGCTCGTGGACGAAGCCAGGCGCCGCCTGAGCCTCGTGGTCGCCCGGGGTCCGCTGCGGGTGCAGCGCCCTCACCCCGAGGATCAGCAGCATCGAGACCACGAACAGGCCGACGTTGAGCAGGAACACCGTCTGCACCCCGGCCACCACGAGCAGCAGACCACCCAGGGCCGGGCCCACGAAGACCGCGAGGCTCTCGATCGTGCTCGCCGTCGCGTTGGCCGCCGTCAGCTCCTCGGGGTGGGCGGACAGGGCCGGCATCCAGGCCCGCTGAGCCGAGCGGAACGGCGCCGACAGCACACCGGCCGCCGCAGCCAGCAGGAACACGGGGAGCGGTGGGCCCCAGGAGAGGCAGACCGTGGCGGCGATGACCAGCAACGTGCGCACCAGGCTCGTGACCAGCAGTACCGTCCGGCGGTCGTAGCGGTCGGCCACCGCGGCCCCCAGGGGAGCCACCACCGCGGCCGCGACCAGCCGCCCGGCGGTGAAGATGCCCACGGCGGACGCCCCGCCGACGCCGTACGCCCACACGGTGACGGCGGTCGCGAAGGCGGTGTCGCCCACCAGGGCCGCGAGCAGCGCCAGCTGCACCCGACGCAGGTTGCGGTTGCGGAAGACGGAAGCGAGTGACGCGGCCGTCTCCCGGACGACGCCCGAGGGTGGGCTAGGGAGCACCAGCGAAGTCCACCACGTGACTCGCGCCCGGTGGGGCAGGTTGGCGACTTTTCCTGCCGTGGTGATCCGCCGAGGTCGACTGCACGTGAGACGGGTGCCCCCGCCGTGATTCGAACACGGGACCGGCGGATTAGAAGGCCGCTGCTCTATCCACTGAGCTACGGAGGCGGGGGATCGGAATTACAGTCGGAGCGCCGATCCGCCGTCAGTATGCCGCAGCAGTCCTACGCCCGTGTCGGGAGGCGGTTCCGTCCGACGTGCAGACGTAGAGCTGGAGCTCCGCACCTGCGCTGAGGGGCGTCCGGGACCAGTCACCGAAGCGTTCGATGGTGCGCAGTCCGCCGAGCGTGAGCAGCAGCGGCAGCTCCTGGGGGAAGATGCTCCTGATCTCGAGCGGTGCGACAGCGAAGTCGGTCTCGCACTCGGTCGAGAAGTACCACCGCCCGCGAATCACCTGCGCGGACGCGTCATAGGTCTCCGCGACATCGACGTGGACGACGCCTCGATCGGGATGCACGAACGACAACGCATCGCGCCTGCGTCGAGCGCCGTCGGCCTGGGCGAGAAGACGCACGCTCGGGTTGAACACGTCGAAGACGAGTCGCCCTCGGGGCGCGAGGTGCCTCCGCACCGAGCGGAAGCAGCCCACCAGGTCCTCAGCACCATGCAGGTGGAGCAGGGAGTTGGCGGCGATGATCACCAGGTCGAACGTGCGGCCCAGGTCGAAGTCGCGCATGTCGCCCTCCACCCACTCCACCACCGCGTCGCGCTCGGCCGCCTTGCGCCGAGCCTCGGCCAGCATGTCGGGCGAGAGCTCCAGGCCCGTGCACGGATGGCCGTCGGACGCGATCGGGATCAGCTTGTGCCCGGTGCCGCACCCGAGCTCCAGGACACGCCCGCCCTGCCGATCGGCCTCGGCCCTGTAGAAGTCGACGGCTCGTTCACCTCCGGGGAACAACCTGTCGTAGAAGGTCGCATCCGAGTAGAACTGCTCGCTCACGAGGCGCCCCCTTCCTGCCGGATCCTTGGCAACCTACCCGTCCGGCCGATCAGACCGAGGGGTCGGTGAGGTCGGTGGTGCCGGTGGGGGTGGTGAGGTGGGTCTGGCCGTGGGGTTCGTGCCAGAGGAAGGTGCCGGGTGTGAGTTGTTGGTATCGCCAGCCGGCGTGGGTCTTGAGCTGGTGGTGATGTCGGCAGAGTGGTGCGAGGTTGCACTCGCAGGTGATGCCGGACTTCGCGTGGGCGATCGAGGTGGTCGAGGTCGCAGGACCTGGATCTCTTGGTGCAGTGGGGGAAGACGCAGACCGGGTTGCGGAGGCGGACTTTCTCGGCGGTGGTGAACGTCGGGACGTAGGGGTCGGTCGCCTCGTGGCCGGCGCTCTGCCGCCGGGGCAGTGGTCGTTGAGGTTGATGACGGGGCGGATGGTGACGTGGCGATCGGTGCGGGCGAGCCACTCCCGCACGGTGGTGGCGAGGAGGGTGTGGCCGTGCTCGTCGCGGGCGAGGAGCCCTCGGCCTTCGATGGTGTCCTGGGTCAGGTGGAGGTAGGCCACGATGCTCTTCGACGGGGCGGTGGCTCGGTGTCGTTGAGGAGGGCCAGGGCTCGGGTGGGGTCGGCGAGGATCCCGACGGCTTGTGAGCGGCGTACGTCGTGGGACTCCAGTGACCCGTCGCGTTTGAGGGCGTCGGCGACCCGGGTGATGGTGGTGTCGAAGTCGACGAGGTCGGCCCAGTCTGCGCGGATGGTGAGGTCGGCGATCCCGGTGTGGGACAGGGTGCGTTCGTCGAGGGTGACGTGGCGTCGCTCGAGGGCTTCGAATGATTCGATCTCGACGAGGTCGGCGTAGAGCTCGAGCTCGGGCGGCCTCGATGAGCTTGTCGACGGTGGCGAGGCCGGCGGTTGCGGCGATGGGTGCGATGGCCTGGTCGACGTGCTCGATGACGTCGCGGGGGGTGCCGAGGACCTTCTGCGCGATCCGGCGGGCCCGCCACACGGGGACCTTCCCGGCAGCAGACCTTCGCGTGGAGGCGGGGCATCCGGTGGCGCAGGACGAGGGCGTCGCGGAGGTAGGCACGTCCGGCGGAGGTGGTCATGTGGTTCGCGGCCGCGAAGGGTGCGGCGGCGGACCAGGTGATGGGTGGGATGCCGAACCACTCGACGACCTCGAGGTCCCCGGAGGTCGGTGCGCCGTCGTCGAGGCCGCCACCGGGTCCGGGGACGTAGGTCGCCCGTGGTGCTTTCCAGGACTGGTCGCCGGGCAGGGCGGGGTGGGCGTGGGCCCACTCGATGGCCAGGAGCAGCACGTCGAGCTCGGCGGCTTCTGCTGCTGCCCGGCGGGCGCGAACCCGGGTGATGAGGTCGGTGGGGGTGGGCGCGTCGTCGTCGACCTGGTGGGGGTCGATGACGTCGGTGGCCATGCATCTAGTGTAGTCGAAGACCTGTTCGAGTGGCAAGCGGTTCTCCACAGTTTCACGCTCGGCGGAGGCTCGTTGGTCGAGCCCTGCCTTCATTCGGTGGTCGAGCCCTGCCTTCATTCGGTGGTCGAGCTCCGTCTCATTCGGTGGTCGAGCCCGGCGAGCGCCAGCGAGCCGGCGTCGAGACCCTCGTGACGTCCCCATGGCCGCTTCCCGGCTCACGCGGTCTCGACGCGGCCTCGCCCAGGGGCTCGACCGGCTCGACCACCAACAAGGGTCGGCTCGAGCAGCGAACGGCACCTCGTCGTTGGTCGAGCCCGGCGAGCGCCAGCGAGCCGGTGTCGAGACCCTCGTGACGTCGCTGCGGCTGCTTCCCGGCTCACGCGGTCTCGACGCGGCCTCGCCCAGCGGCTCGACCGGCTCGACCACCGAACGAGAGGCTGGCTCGACCACCGACGCCTACTGGTTCGTTGGTCGAGCCCGGCGAGCGCCAGCGAGCCGGTGTCGAGACCCTCGTGACGTGGCTGCGGCTGCTTCCCGGCTCACGCGGTCTCGACGCGGCCTCGCCTAGCGGCTCGACCGGCTCGACCACCAAACAAGGGCCGGCTGGACCACCGATGCCCACTGTTCGTTGGTCGAGCCCGGCGAGCGCCAGCGAGCCGGTGTCGAGACCCCCGTGACGTCCCCAAGGCTGCGTCCCGGCTCACGCGGTCTCGACGCGGCCTCGCCTAGCGGCTCGACCGGCTCGACCACCGAAAAGAGGCTGGCTCGACCCACCGGAGAGGGTGGGCGATCGGCGATGCGATCTCAGCCGACGGCGGAGGCCAGGCGGTCGACGGCGGTCTCGGTGAGGGCGTCGACGACGTCCTCGCCGGGGGCGCCGAGGTCGATGAGGCCGAGGACGGTGATCGCGTTGTCGATGCGGGAGACGACGAAGCTGACGTCGTAGGAGTAGCTGGTGCCGGGCGAGGAGATCGAGCCCGTGCCGCTGAAGCCGACCTGGTCGTCGGTCTCGCCGATGCCGGGGGAGTCGTCGACGGTGACGTCCAGGGTGAGGGTGGAGCCACCCTCGGGGTCGGTCACCTCGACGGTCTCACACCCCTCGAGGCCGTCGCGGAAGGCCTGGACGGCGTCGTCGACCGTCGCGGTGTCGGCATAGGAGTTGACCGCGGTCAGGACGTTGCGCAGCGACGTCTCGGTCTCGAGCTCGAAGTTGTTCTCCGCCTCGGTCTCCGCTGCCACGTCGGACAGGTCGGAGAGCCCGCTCAAGCAGCCGAGGTCCTGGTCCTCGCTGTCCTGGGCGCCGAGCTCGGTGAAGTCGTCGCCGAGGTCGGCGAGGGTGAGGAGGGCGCCGTCGGCCTCTTCCTGGCTCAGCACCACGGCTGCGTCCGAGCCGCTGTCCGTCGTGGATCCGGTCTCCGCATCGTCGCCGCCGCCGCAGGCAGCGAGGCTCAGGGCGAGCACGAGGGCGGTCGAGGACAGGCGGGCGCGGCGGCTCAGGATCGACATGGGCGCAGTATCTCAGCGTCCCTTCTTGGCCTTGCCCTTGCCCTTCCCCTTGGCTTTGCCCTTGCCCTGCTCGTCGTCGTCCTGCGTAGCCGTCGGCTCGTCGGGCGTCTCCGCGTCGTCCTCCGCGTCGTCCTCCGCGTCCTCGTCGTCGCCCTGCTCCTCGGTCGGCTCCTCGGTCGGCTCCTCGGTCGGCTCCTGGGTCGGCTCCTGCGCGGGAGTCTGCTCGGGGAGCGTCTCGAGGAGGACCCGCACAGCGTCGAGGATGCGCTCGCCCTGCTCCTGGTCGAGGTCACCGTCCTCCAGCGCGGCCGCGGTGTCCTCGCCGAGGGACCCGAGCTCGTCGCGGGCGACCTGGAAGCGCCCCGCGACGATCGCGTCGTCGATGTCGCCGAGGCGATCCGAGAGCGCCGGGACCGCGGTGGAGGGGACGGGGTCGGAGCCGCAGCCCGCGAGGAGCAGCAGCGCGAGGGCGCCGGCCGCCGCGAGCCGCGTCGTACGTCGCAGGCTCGTCACTCCACACCGCCGACAGCGTCGTGGAGCTCCTGCAACGGCTGCTGCAGCTCGGGCGGGGTGTCGGCGGGGATGGTGCGCCCGGTGGGCGGGCCGGCGGGGTCGTCGCCCGAGCCTTCGGACGAGGCGACTCCGGCGATGACGACGAGCAGCACGATCGCGGCGATGGCGACCCCGGCTCCGCGCACGTGCGGAGGCACCTCGCGCAGTCGCCCGACCAGCCCGTCGACCACCCCTGTGGCCACGAGAGCGGCCCGGGACGGGCCACGGGGGGCGGCGGGCGCAGCGGGAGCCGGAGCGACAGCAGGCATCCGTCGTACGGTCGGCTCGGTGTCCAGCACCAGCGTGGTGCCGGCCCCGTCGTCCAGGGCACGCAACCGCTCGGCCGCCGTGGCTGCCGTCGGGCGGGAGGCCGCGTCCATCGCGGTCAGCTCGGCCAGCAGCTCGCGCCACCCGGTCGGAATCGTCGTCGGGATCTCGGGGGAGCGGCTCAACCGCGCCAACGCCGACTCGGTGGGGGAGCCGGGGTAGGCGCGCTCGCCGGTCAGGACCTCGAGGAGCACCAGCCCCAGGGAGTAGACGTCGACGGCCGGGGTGAGCTCGTCGCCTCGCACCTGCTCGGGGGAGAGGTAGGCAGCGGTGCCGATCGCGTGACCCGTCTGGGTGTGGCGCACGGTGTCGCCGATGAGGCGTGCGATGCCGAAGTCGGCCAGCTTGACGCGACCGTCGTCACCGAGCAGGACGTTGGCGGGCTTCACGTCGCGGTGCACGATGCCCTTGTCGTGGGCGTAGGCCAGGGCGTCGGCGAGGGCGGCGCCGATGCCGGCGACCTCGTCGGGCGGCAGGGTCGTGCCGCGGGCCCGGTCGGAGAGGGTCGTGCCCTCGACGAGCTCCATCACCAGGTAGGGCTGGTCGGTCGTCATGCCGGCGTCGAGCACCATCACGAGGTTGACGTGGCTGAGCTGGGCCAGGGTGCGTGCCTCGGCGGTGAAGCGCAGCCGGTCGGACTCGTCACCGGCGGTCTCCCGCAGCACCTTGATCGCCACCGGGCGGTGCAGCACCCGGTCGTGCGCGCGGTAGACATCGGCCATCCCACCGGTGCCCAGCCGCTCTCCGAGGTCGTAGCGATCCGAGAGCACGAGTGCCTCCTGCGACTCAGGGTCGGAGCGACCCCATCCACGACTCGACGTCGGCCGAGGAGCGGGGGAGCGCCGCCGACAGGTTGGTGGACCCGCCGTCGGTGACCAGGATGTCGTCCTCGATGCGGATGCCGATGCCGCGCAGCTCCTCGGGGACGAGCAGGTCGTCCTCCTGGAAGTAGAGGCCTGGCTCGACGGTGAGGACCATACCCGCAGCGAGCGTGCCCTTCGCATAGGCCTCGGGCGCAGCCTGGCCGCAGTCGTGCACGTCCATGCCGAGCATGTGGCTGGTGCCGTGGAGCGTCCAGCGCGCATAGACCTTCGACTCGGGGTCGAGCGCCTCCTCCGCCGAGACCGGCAGCAGGCCCATGCCCTCCAGGCCGTGGGCCAGCACGCTCATCGACGCGGCGTGCACGTCGGCGAACGCGAGCCCCGGCCGGATCACGTCCATGCCGGCCTGCTGGGAGGTGAGCACCAGGTCGTAGAGCTCGCGCTGGAGCGTCGTGAAGCGGCCGTCGACCGGCAGGGTGCGCGTCACGTCGGCGGTGTAGAGGTCGTGGCCCTCGACCCCCATGTCGAGCAGCACCAGCTCGCCGGGCGTGATGGGGCCGGAGTTCTCGATCCAGTGCAGCGTCGTGGCGTGCTTGCCCCCGCCGACGATCGAGTCGTAGCCGATGTCGTTGCCCATCGTGCGCGCCCGGCGGAAGAACGTGCCCTCGAGCCAGCGCTCGCCGTGCTCGAGCACGTTGTCCCACTCGCGCACGCAGTCCTCGAAGCCGAGCGTCGTGATGTCGCACGCCTCCTGGAGCTGGCCGATCTCCCACACGTCCTTGACCAGACGCATCTCGGAGGCCACGCGCGCCAGGTCGCCGTCGCGGGTCTCGTCGGGGGCGACCAGCCCGTCGACGTACGCCGAGACGCCGCGGTGGACGCGCGTCTTGCCGGTCGTCGCCAGGGCCTCGGGGAGCGTGTCGATGTGGCGCACCTCGAGGCCGAGCGAGGTGGAGATCTCGTGGGCCGACGGGCGACGACCGGCCCACAGCTCGCCGTAGACCCGGTCCCGGAAGAACTCGTCGCTCTCGCGGGAGGAGCGGGGGCGGGCGTAGAGGACCGCCTCGCCGTCCTCGACGACGAGCACCGCGTCGCTGGTCTGGTTGCCGGAGAAGTAGGTGTGCGCGGTGTCGGAGCGGAAGCGGTAGTCGGTGTCGTTGGAGCGCTGCTTGTAGGTCCCGGAGGGGAGCACCAGCCGCTCGCCGGGGAAGGCCTCCGCGAGCCGTGCCCGGCGCGCCGCGGCGAGATCGGTCACGGGGTGCGGCGGGAGGTCCAGCTCGCGGTCGCCCCAGCCCTGCCGCATGAAGGCGGAGTAGGCAGCCGGGACCGCGGGGTCGTGCGACTCCGTCGCGGGGGACTCGGGGTTCGTGTGCTCGCTCACAGCGCCACCCTACGCGCCGACAACAGGTGGCCGGTCGCCTGACGTTAGGCTTCGCCCCATGCCCGCAACTCGTCGTGACAGCCGCGCCTTCACGGTCGTCGTGACCGTGCTGGTGGGCCTTGGCGCGCTGCTGACACTGGTCGTCCTGGCGCTCTCCGGAGCACCCACCATCACCCTCCTGGCGACCGGGCTGGCCGCCCTCCCGGTGGTGCCGCTGGTGGCCGGCTACCTCTGGCTGGACCGCTACGAGCCCGAGCCCCGGGGGCTCCTCCTCCTCGGTCTGCTGTGGGGTGCCTTCGTGGCCACGGTCGCGGCCGTCGTCATCGGCGGCGTGGGGGGCCTGGTGGTCGGCTTCACGACCACGCAGTCGCTCGCGATCGTCGCGCCGGTGACGGAGGAGGCCAGCAAGGGCCTCTTCCTGCTGCTCCTGCTCTGGTGGCGTCGCGCGGAGATCGACGGCATCCTCGACGGCCTCGTCTATGCCGGCATGGTCGGCATCGGTTTCGCGTTCACCGAGAACATCCTCTACCTCGCCGCTGCCTACAACGGCGCCGACGGCATGGCGCCGGGCGGCATCGTCGGCATCACCGTCCTCTTCGTGGTGCGGTGCGTGCTCAGCCCCTTCGCCCACCCCCTCTTCACGGCCTTCATCGGCATCGGCGTCGGCATCGCGGTCACGACCCGCAAGCCGGTCCTGCGCTGGCTGGCGCCGGTGGGTGGCTACGCCCTCGCCGTCCTGGCCCACGGCCTGTGGAACGGCTCCACCGTCTACGGTCTCGCGAGCTTCGCCGGCGTCTACGTCGTGCTGATGATGCCGGCCCTGGCCGGGCTGATCTGGCTCGGCGTGTGGATGCGCCGCTCCGAGCGCACGATGCTGGCCGAGGCCCTCGGGGACGCGTCGCGCCGCGGGATCTTCCCCGCGACCGACATCGGCTGGGTCGTCGACCTCCGCGCGCGTCGCGCGGCACGCCAGCACGCCCAGCAGCACGGAGGTCCGGCCGGCCTCCAGGCGATGAAGGACTACCAACAGGCCGCCATCGAGCTCGGGTTCCTGCACCACCGGCTGCTGCGGGGCACGGCCCCCGCCGACTGGCAGCTGCGCGGTCAGGACCACCTGTCCCGCATCAACGCGGTGAGACCCGGCATCGCCTTCCCCGGACAGGTGGTGCCGACGCGATGAGCGACAGCGGCAACAACAACAAGATGCTCACCGCTCTCATCCAGCTGCGCGGCGCGCTGCAGGACGCCGCCCTGCCGCTCGACGTCCCCGGCATCGAGGAGCAGCGCACGGCGCGCCGCGAGATGATCGACCAGCTCGAGGACTACGTCATCCCGCGCCTGATGACGATCGATGCGCCCCTGCTCGCCGTCGTCGGCGGCTCCACGGGTGCCGGCAAGTCCACCCTGGTCAACTCGCTCGTCGGCCGCCGCGTCACGACCCCCGGCGTGCTGCGACCCACCACCCGCTCGCCCGTGCTCGTCCACCACCCCGACGACGCCGAGTGGTTCGGCCAGGACCGGCTCCTGCCCGACCTCGAGCGCGTGCAGCACTCGACCAACGACCCCGACGCGCTCCAGCTCGTCGCCTCCGACCTGATCCCGGCCGGCCTGGCGATCCTGGACGCGCCCGACGTCGACTCCGTCGAGGAGCGCAACCGTCAGCTCGCCGCCCAGCTCCTGGCGGCCGCCGACCTGTGGCTCTTCGTCACCTCTGCCGCGCGCTACGCCGACCAGGTGCCGTGGGACTTCCTCAAGCAGGCGGCGGAGCGCTCCACGGCGGTCGCCATCGTCCTGGACCGCACCCCCGAGGACGCCATCGAGACGGTCGCGACCCACCTGGCCCGCATGCTGGCGAGCCGCGGGCTCAAGGACTCGCCGTTGTTCACCGTCACCGAGGGCAAGGTCGACGACGAGGGGCTGCTGCCTCCCGAGCACGTCGCCGAGATCCGCGCCTGGTTCGACTCGCTCGCGGGCGACACCGAGGCTCGCGGCGCCGTGGTGAAGCAGACCCTGGACGGCGCCATCCGCACGGTGGCCCGTCGTACGCACGGGGTGGCGGACTCCGCCACGGAGCAGCTCAAGCTCGCGGCCCGCCTCCGCGAGGATGCCGACCGCGCCTACGACGAGTCGATCGCCTCGATCATGACCGCCTCGGCCGACGGGACGCTCCTGCGCGGCGAGGTGCTCGCCCGCTGGCAGGAGTTCGTCGGCACCGGCGAGCTCCTGCGCTCGCTGGAGACCAAGGTCGGCTGGTTGCGCGACCGCGTCGTCAACGCCGTCAAGGGCAAGCCCCAGCAGGCCGAGCGTGTCACGGTGGCCGTCGAGTCCGGCCTCGAGACACTGATCCTCGAGCACGCCGAGGCGGCCGCGGAGCGGGCCGAGGCGTCGTGGCAGCAGCTGGCCGCCGGCCAGGGGCTGCTCGCCACCGCCGACCAGGACCTCGGTCGCGCGTCGCGCGAGCTGCGGCGCAAGGCCGAGCGCGCCGTGCGCGACTGGCAGTCCGACGTGCTCGACATGGTGCGCACCGAGGGTGCCGACAAGCGCGGCACCGCCCGCTTCCTGGCCTACGGCGTCAACGGGCTCTCGGTCGCCCTCATGGTCGTGGTGTTCGCCAGCACCGCCGGCGTCACCGGCGCCGAGGTCGGCATCGCCGGCGGCTCGGCGGTCCTGGGCCAGAAGCTCCTGGAAGCCGTCTTCGGCGACCAGGCCGTGCGCACCCTCGCGCAACGCGCCCGGGTCTCCCTCGAGCAGCGCCTGCGCACGCTCTTCGCCGACGAGCGCGCCCGCTACCTCACGATGCTCGACGGGCTCGCCCTCCAGGCCGGCTCCGCCGACCAGCTCCGCGGCGCGTCGCGCCGCATCGACGACCTCCGCTACGAGTCCAAGAAAGGCCCCGAGTGACCTCCCTGCTCGAAGGTGCGAAGAAGCTGGTCACTCGCGGGACCGAGATCGGGGCGCGCATCAGCGCGCTCGAGACCGCTGCCGCGGCCGCCCGCGGTCGGCTCGACGACGACCTCGTCGACGAGGCCGAGGCGATCGCCGCCCGCGCGGCGGGTCGCCTCAAGCTCTCGGCGCAGCACACCGTCGTCGGGATCGCCGGGGCGACCGGCTCGGGCAAGTCCTCCACGTTCAACGCCCTGACGGGCCTGGAGCTCTCGGCCGTCGGCGTACGTCGGCCCACGACGTCGTGGGCGAGCGCCTGCGTGTGGGGCACCGAGGGCGCAGCCGAGCTGTTGGAGTGGCTGGGCATCCCACCGCGCCACCAGAGCACCCGCGACTCGATGCTCGACACCCGGCGTGAGGACGCGTCGATGGAGGGCGTGGTCCTGCTCGACCTGCCCGACCACGACTCGACCGAGGTCTCCCACCACCTCGAGGTCGACCGGCTGGTCCTGCTCACCGACCTGCTCGTGTGGGTGCTCGACCCACAGAAGTACGCCGACGCCGCGATCCACGACCGTTACCTCGCGCCTCTGAAGTCGCACGCCGAGGTGATGGTGGTCGTCCTCAACCACATCGACACCGTGCCGGAGGACCGTCGCGACTCGATGGTCGCCGACGTCCGGCGGCTGCTCGACCAGGACGGCCTCCAGCAGGTGCCGATCATCGCCGTCAGTGCCCGCCACGGCATCGGCATGCCCGACCTGCGCGCCGAGATCGTGCGTCGCGTCCGGGACAAGCAGGCGACGCGCCAGCGGCTCGAGGCCGACATCCGCGCCGTGGCGGCCCGACTGGCCGAGGCGTCCGGTGACGGCAAGTCCCGCGCCCTGTCGCAGCAGCGCGTCGAGGACCTCGACGACGCCCTCGCGGACGCGGCCGGCGTCCCGACCGTGGTCGACGCCGTCGAGCGCTCCACGCGGCTGCGTGCGGGCCGGGCGACCGGCTGGCCGGTCGTCGCGTGGTTCTCCCGCCTCAAGCCGGACCCCCTCAAGCGACTCCACCTCGACCTCGGTGACGCCGCCGACTCGCTCTCCGGCCGCTCGCGCACCTCGCTGCCGGCGACCACCCCCGTGCAGCGCGCCCGCGTCGACACCGAGGTCAGGACCCTGGCCGACGACGCCTCGGACGGGCTCGCGCGCCCCTGGGTCGACGCCGTACGACGTGCCTCCACCTCGCGGCTGCCCGATCTCGGCGACCGCCTCGACCGCGCCGTGGGCGAGACCGACCTCGACGTCGCGACGATCCCCGGCTGGGCCGGCGCGGTCCGGGTGCTGCAGTGGGCGCTGATCGCCGTGGCGCTCGCCGGTGGGCTCTGGCTGGCCGTCCTGGCCGTCCTGGGCTACCTGCAGCTCTCCGTCGGGGACTCGCCCTCCCTCGGCCCCGTGCCGGTGCCCACGCTGATGCTGGTCGGGGGAGTGCTGCTCGGGATCCTGCTGGCGGCGCTGAGCCGCTGGCTGGTGTCGCTCACGGCACGTCGCCGGGCCTCCTCGGCGGACCGCCGCCTGCGCGCTGCGGTGCACGAGGTCACCGACGAGCTGGTCGTCCAGCCGGTCGCCGACGAGCTGGCCGCCTACACCGTGGTGCGCACGAGCCTCGCGACCACCTTGAAGTAGCGCGCTGCGGCACCGCGACGACCCGTGGGCCGTCCACACGTCGTGCTGCCGCCGGTCTCTCCACAGGACGCGTCCTCGACCCCAGCGGCCGTCGGTGCGGAGGCGGAGCCTCGTCTCGTCCAGTCGACGCGACGAAGGAGATCGAGATGCTCAACGAGACCGTGGTGACCCTCCAGGGGTGGATGGGGGGAGACGTCCAGGTCCGCCGTGCCGGAGAGGTCCCGGTGGCCCACTTCCGCGTGGCGTGCACCCCGCGCCGTTTCCGGCGCAGCAGCCAGGAGTGGGTCGACGGCGACACCCAGTGGTACTCCGTCAACGCGTGGCGCGCTCTCGGCGACAACTGCGCCCGCTCGCTGCGCCAGGGCGACCCCGTCGTCGTGCACGGGCGGCTCAGCGCCCGCACCTACGTCAACGCGGCCGGCGTCGAGGTGACCGCCTTCGAGGTGGAGGCCACCTTGGTGGGTCACGACCTGACCCGCGGCACGAGCCACTTCACCCGGGCGCCCAAGGTCGAGCCGTCAGCATCGGCCGCGTGAGCCCATCACCCCCGATCAGGCTCCGGAGCCGGTTCCCAACTAGGCTCCGGACCATGTCTGAGTATGTTTTCACCCTGCGCAACGTGCGCAAGGCCCATGGCGACAAGGTCGTCCTCGACAACGTCACGCTCTCGTTCCTCCACGGGGCGAAGATCGGCATCGTCGGGCCCAACGGCACCGGGAAGTCGACGCTGCTGAAGATCATGGCGGGCCTCGAGCACGCCAACAACGGCGACGCGATCCTCGACCCCGACGCCACGGTCGGCATGCTGCAGCAGGAGCCCCCGCTCACGGAGGGCAAGACGGTCCTGGAGAACGTCGAGGAGGCCGTCAGCGAGATCAAGACGAAGATGGCGCGCCTCGACGAGCTCTACATGCTCATGGGAGACCCCGACGCCGACCTCGACAAGGTGTCCGCGGAGGCGGGCGACCTGCAGAGCGAGCTCGACGCCGCCAACGTGTGGGACCTCGACAGCCGTCTCGACCAGGCCATGGACGCGCTGCGCTGCCCGCCGCCCGACGCGATCGTGGACCACCTCTCCGGTGGTGAGCGTCGCCGGGTCGCGCTGTGCAAGCTGCTGCTCCAGCAGCCCAGCCTGCTGCTCCTCGACGAGCCCACCAACCACCTCGACGCCGAGTCGGTGCAGTGGCTCGAGGGGCACCTCAAGGACTACCCCGGCGCCGTCCTGGCCATCACCCACGACCGCTACTTCCTCGACAACGTCGCCGAGTGGATCCTCGAGCTCGACCGTGGCTCGACCCACCCCTACGAGGGCAACTACTCGACCTACCTCGAGACCAAGAAGGACCGCCTCAAGATCGAGGGCCAGAAGGACGCCAAGCGCGCCAAGATGCTCGAGCGCGAGCTCGAGTGGGTCCGCTCCAACGCCAAGGCCCGCCAGACCAAGAGCAAGTCGCGTCTGGCGCGCTACGAGGAGATGGCGGCCGAGGCCGACCGGATGCGCAAGATCGACACCTCCGAGATCAACATCCCCGCGGGCCCGCGCCTGGGTGACGTGGTCCTGGAGTCCAAGAAGCTCACCAAGGGCTTCGACGGTCGGGTCCTGATCGACGACCTGTCCTTCTCCCTGCCCCGCGCCGGCATCGTCGGCGTCATCGGCCCCAACGGCGTCGGCAAGACCACGCTCTTCCGGATGATCACCGACCAGGAGCAGCCCGACGCCGGCAAGCTCGACGTCGGCCAGACCGTCAAGCTCTCCTACGTCGACCAGAGCCGCGGCGGGCTGGACCCCACCAAGAACGTGTGGGAGGTCGTCTCCGACGGGCTCGACTTCATCAAGGTCGCCAACTTCGAGATGAACTCACGGGCCTACGTCGCGTCGTTCGGCTTCAAGGGACCCGACCAGCAGAAGAAGGCCGCCGTCCTCTCCGGTGGTGAGCGCAACCGTCTCAACCTGGCGCTCACGCTCAAGATGGGTGGCAACCTGCTGCTCCTCGACGAGCCCACCAACGACCTGGACGTCGAGACGCTCTCCTCGCTCGAGGACGCGCTGCTCGACTACCCCGGCTGTGCCGTGGTCACGTCCCACGACCGGTGGTTCCTGGACCGCGTGGCGACCCACATCCTGGCCTGGGAGGGCACCGACGAGAGCCCCGGGCAGTGGTTCTGGTTCGAGGGCAACTTCGCCTCCTACGAGGAGAACAAGATCGAGCGTCTCGGTCCCGACGCCGCCCGACCGCACCGCGTCACCCACCGTCGCCTGACCCGCGACTGACGGACTGACCCGCGACTGAGCGGCGGGTCCGCGCTGACGACCTAGCGGATCTCCATCTCCGGGTGCCCGGCGATGAGGTGGTCGGCGACGGCGTTCATCACGCGACCGAGCGCGGCGAGGTCGTCGTCGTTGACGAGGTCGACGAGGTGGTCGCGCACGCCGTTGACGTGCGTGGGGGCGATGCCCTCGAGCAGCCGCCAGGCCTGGTCGGTCATCTTGGCGACGACGCCTCGACCGTCCTCGGGGGAGTCGGTCCGGCTGACCAGCCCGGCCTTCTCCATGCGCTTGATCGTGTGGGTGACACGGCTGCGGCTGTGGGCCAGGGCGTCGGCGAGCTGCGCCATGCGCAGCTGACCGCCGCGCTCGGAGAGCCGGACCAGGATCTCGTACTCCGCGAGCGAGATGTCGTGGTGGCGACGCAGGTCGCTGTCGAGACGGTCCATCAGCAAGGTGGTGCCGAGCACCAGTCCCCGCCAGGACCGTTGCTGGTCCTCGTCGAGCCACTGGGTCTCGCGGGTCTCGCTGCTGGGGTCTGCCACGCGGGGCAGTCTAGGAGCACGTTCGACGCGGCGTGACAGGGCTGCTGTCACGCCGCGTCGCCGTGGGTGGGTCAGATGCGCTCGAGGATGAGCGCCATGCCCTGACCGCCACCGACGCACATGGTGATCAGGCCGGTGGACTTGTCGTGCCAGTCGAGCGAGTTGAGCATCGTGTTCTGCAGCCGGGCGCCGGTCATGCCGAACGGGTGGCCCACGGCGATCGCGCCACCGTTGACGTTGAGCCGGTCGATGTCGATGCCGAGGTCCTGGTAGGAGGGCACGACCTGGGCCGCGAACGCCTCGTTGATCTCGACCAGGTCGATGTCGCCGATGCTCATGTTGGCGTACTTGAGCGCGTTCTTGGTCGCCTCGACGGGGCCGAGACCCATGATCTCGGGGGAGAGGCCGCTGACTCCGGTGGAGACGATGCGGGCGAGCGGGGTGAGGCCCAGCTCGGCCGCCTTGGTGTCGGACATGATGACGACCGCCGCTGCGCCGTCGTTGAGGCCGCAGCAGTTGCCGGCCGTGACCACGCCGTCGGGGCGGAAGACCGGCTTGAGGTCCTTGATGCCGTCGTAGGTGACGCCGGCACGGGGGCCGTCGTCGACGCTGACCACGGTGCCGTCAGGCAGGGTGACCGGGGTGATCTCGCGGGCCCAGAAGCCGTCGTTGATCGCCTTCTCGGCCAGGTTCTGCGAGCGCACGCCGAACTCGTCGAGCTCCTGGCGCGACAGGCCGCGCATGCGCGCGACGTTCTCCGCGGTCTGGCCCATGGCGATGTAGGCGTCGGGCACGAGGCCGCTCTCGCGCGGGTCCACCCAGTCGACGCCACCCTCGGCCTGCTTGGCGGTGCGTGCCTTGGCCTCGTCGAACGCGTGGTTGTGCGTGTCGGGCCAGTGGTCGGAGGTGCCCTTGGCGAAGCGGGACACCGTCTCGACGCCGGCGGAGATGAAGATGTCGCCCTCACCGGCCTTGATCGCGTGGAAGGCCATGCGAGTGCTCTGCACCGACGAGGCGCAGTAGCGTGTCACCGTGGCGCCGGGCACGGCGTCCATGCCGTTGAGCACGTTGACGATGCGGCCCATGTTGTTGCCGGACTCGCCACCGGGCAGGCCGCAGCCGAGGTAGAGGTCGTCGACCGTGTTGGGGTCGAGGGCGGGGATCTTGTCGAGCGCGGTCTTGACGATGGTCGCCGCCAGGTCGTCGGGACGCAGGTCCTTGAGCGACCCCTTGTTGGCGCGGCCGATGGGCGAACGCGCAACGGAAACAATGACTGCCTCGGGCATGGATGGATCTCCGATCTCGGGTGGGTGATGCGGTGGTCAGACTAGAACACGCGGCTAGGCGGGCTGCTCGGTGCTCAGCGGATGCATGGCCAGCGCGAGCGATCGGGCGAGGTAGTCGCGGCGCTCGTCGGCGGGGCGCAGCAACGCCGAGAGGAGGATCCCGTCGAAGGAGGCCAGCATCGCCTCGGCGCGGTCGTGGGCCTGGTCCTGACCGTGACCGGTCAGGATCTCAGCCACGACCCCGACGATGCGGGACCGCTCGCGGCCCAGCAGCGAGGCGAGCTCCGGGTCGCGGGCCGCCTCCATCGTCAGCTCGACCTTGGCCAGCACCAGCGCGCGCTCGTCGAGCCACCGGGCGAACATCGCCAGCACCAGCTCGACGGTGCGCGGGTCCTCGGGCACGCAGTCGGCGATCTGCTCCAGCAGGGCGTCCACGTCCTGACCGACCTGACCCGCGACGTGCTCGGTCAGCGCGAGCTGGAGTGCACGCCGGGTGCGGAGGTAGGCCGACGTGCTCCCCTGCGGGAGTCCGGCCGCCCGGTCGACCGCGCGGTGGGTGAGCCCGCGCAGACCCTGCTCGACGACCACCGAGGTGGCGGCGTCGAGGATCGCGCGGCGGCGCGGGGTGAGGGGGGTGGTGGTCATCGGGCCTTCGGGGGAGTCGGGTGTCGGAGACCACACTAGCCAGGCTTGAGTCGACTCTTCTACGGGTGTAGTTTTCTACACAAGTAGAAACTACATCTGTAGAAAGTTGATGCTCATGAACCTCGACCTGCTGCCCACGATCACCCCCTTCGCGATCGGCTTCCTGGTCATCGCCGGCGTCGCCATCGCGCTCTCGCTGGCGGTGCTGACCGACTTCTTCGTGGCCAACCGCCGCACCCGCGTCGCCAGCCACCAGTCGATGCGCACCTACTACGGTCGGCTCGCGCTCAGCCACTGAGGGCCCGCACGCGCCGGCGCTCGATCTGCGAGCATCGGGGGGTGCGCCACGTCTACGAGTGCCCCCTCCGCTGGGCCGACCTCGACCTGCAGGGTCACGTCAACAACGTGGTCTACGTCGACTACCTGCAGGAGGCCCGCGTCGACATGCTCCGCACGCACGCGCCGGAGCCACGCACCGAGGACCTCGCCGAGGGCGTGGTCGTGGTCCGGCACGAGGTGACCTACCGATCGCCGCTGCAGGACATCAGCGGCAGCGTGAAGATCGAGTCGTGGGTCACCGAGATCCGTGCGGCGTCCTTCACCATGGCCTACGAGATCTTCCACGACGCCCCGCACTCGACACTCCCGGGGGAGCCCGGTCGCACGGTCTACCTGCGCGCCTCGACCGTCCTGACGCCCTACGTGTTCGCCACCGAGCGGCCCCGTCGGATCTCGGCCGAGGAGCGTGAGGCGTTGACCCGCTTCCTGGAGCCGGCCGAGCGCGTCCGCCCCGCGCCCCCGACGCCCGCCGCGCGCACCGACTCGAGCCACTACGACCTGCGCGTCCGGTTCTCCGACGTCGACGTCTACGGCCACGTCAACAACGTGAAGTACTTCGAGTACTTCCAGGAGGCGCGCATCCGGCTCCAGGCCAGGCTCCTGCGCGGCGTCGAGGGGGTGACGCACCCGACGATGGTGGTCGCCCAGACCGACGTCGACTACCGGGTGCCGATCATGTTCCGCCCCGAGCCCTACGACGTCTGGTCGCGCATCGTGCGCGTCGGCGAGCGGTCCATGACCGTCGAGTCCGAGATCTGCGACGGCGACGTCGTGCTGTCGCGGGCGCGGGTGACGATGGTCTTCGTCGATGCCGTCACCGGACGGGCCGTCCCGCCCGATCCGGCCTATCGCGCGCTGCTGCCCGGCTGAGCGAGCGACGCGCTCACTCCAACGTGTTGACCATGAACTGCGCCGCGTGGGTGACGTAGTCCCAGAACTTCTCGTCCTGCTCAGGGGTCAGGGCGACCTCGTCGAGCCCGGCGCGGAAGTGCACCAGCCAGCGGTCCTTGGCGGCGGGGGTCACGGCGAAAGGCGCGTGCCGCATCCGCAGGCGGGGGTGGCCGCGCGTGTCGCCGTAGGTGGTGGGTCCGCCCCAGTACTGGACCAGGAAGAGCAGGAAGCGCTCCTCTGCGGGGCCGAGGTCCTCCTCGGGGTAGAGGGGGCGCAGCAGCTCGTCCGTGGCGACGCCCTCGTAGAACCTCGCGACGATGCGCCGGAAGGTCTCGAAGCCGCCGATCTCGTCGTAGTAGGTGGTCACGGATCCCATTGTGCTGGGCCTCCTGCGCCGGACGTGCTCGGGGGCCGCGTCACCAGCGTGCGAGACTCGCCGTCGATCCCGACCTACAAGGAGTGATGGGCACATGGCAACGACTCGCACAGCCACGACGCACTGGGAAGGCAGCCTCTTCGAGGGTGCCGGCAAGGTCACGCTGGAGTCCTCCGGGCTCGGCACCTACGACGTCTCGTGGCCCTCGCGCGCCGAGGAGGCGAACGGCAAGACCAGCCCCGAGGAGCTGATCGCCGCCGCTCACTCGTCCTGCTTCTCGATGGCGCTCTCCAACGGGCTGGCCAAGGCCGGCACCGCGGCGACGTCGCTCGACACGACCGCCGACGTGGAGTTCACGCCCGGCACCGGCATCACCGGCATCAAGCTGACCGTGCGGGCCGTCGTCGAGGGCATGAGCGACGAGGACTTCCTGGCTGCCGCCGAGGCCGCCAAGACCGGCTGTCCGGTCAGCCAGGCGCTCGCCGGCACCACGATCACGCTCGACGCCGCGCTGGCCTGAGGCCACCGCTCGCACCGGCACGAATCAGGGCCGGTCGGCCCCGGCCTCGGCCGGGGCGGCCGGCTCCTGACGGTTCCACACGACGCGCTGCGGGAAGGGGATCTCGATCCCCTCGTGGTCGAAGCGGGCCTTGATCCGCTGACGCATCTCGCGGGCCACGGCCCACTGCTCCAGCGGGGCCGTCTTCAGCGTGACCCGCACCGCGACCCCGTCGATGCCCAGGCTCTCCACGCCCCAGACCTCCGGCTCCTCGATCACGAGGGACTTGTAGTCCTCGTCCTCCCACAGGTCGTGCGCGACGTCCTGCAGCACCCGCCGCACGCGGGCCAGGTCCTCGCCGTAGGAGACGCTGATGTCGAGCACCGTGCGCGCCCAGTTCTGGCTCATGTTGCCGACGCGCATGATCTCGCCGTTGGGGACGTACCAGACGGTGCCGTTGACGTCGCGCAGCCGCGTGATGCGCAGGCTCACCGCCTCCACCGTCCCGCTGGCCTCGCCCACGTCGATGACGTCGCCGACGCCGTACTGGTCCTCGAGGATCATGAAGATGCCCGACAGGAAGTCCTTGACGAGGGACTGGGCGCCGAAGCCGAGCGCCAGCCCGATGATCCCCGCGCTGGCGATGATCGGAGCGATGTTGACACCGATCTCGTCCAGCACCATGGTGCCGAAGATCGCGACGACCACGCCGGTGATGATGCTCTTGAGCAGGCTCCCGATGGTCTTGGCCCGCTGCACCCGGCGGGTCGTCGCGATGGCTGCGTTGGTCAGGGAGGGGTGCGCGCCGCCGCGGCGCACCTTGGAGAGCCGGCCCACCGCGTCGGGCAGCACCCCGCCCTCGGCGCGCCTCACGACCCGGTCGACGAGACGGTGCAGCACCCACCGGACGAACAGGGCGAGCAGGACCAACCCGAGCAGCGCCAGGGGTGCGCCGATGAGGACGTCGGCCACCGTGGCCACCTTCGAGTTGCCGAACAGACCGAAGGCGACGTCGCAGACCGTCTCCCCGTCCTCGCAGGTGCTGGTCGCAGCGGTTGACAACATGCGCCCATGCTTAGCATCTCTGGTCAGGTCGATCGAGCCGAGCCGATACCCTAGGTGCCGTGATCACCAAGCTCTCCTCCTTCCTGAGCCGGATGCTCCTCGTCCTCGTGACGGGTCTCACGTCCGTGGGCCTGTCCCTGGCCCTCGCCTCGCCGGCGAGCGCCGACGTCCCCGAGGGGTGGCCGCAGGCCGAGTCCGTCGACATGCTCAACGCGACGCTGCTCCTCGCCGGTGTGCCGCTGCTGCTCTTCGTGGCCATCGCCGGGGCCGTCTACCTGCCCGCACTCGTGCGCGGCGAGCGGCTCGCGCCGGGCGCCCCCCACGTCGAGAACCAGTGGATCGGCGGTCCTCGCAAGAGCGCCGGCGAGCTCGCCGGGCCCGACACCGAGACGTCCGAGGCCGGTGGCGCCAGTGGCCGCTGGTGATCCCTTCCGCAGCGCCGAGCGGTTCGCGCTGGACGAGACGATCCGCAAGGCCGAGCAGCTGTGCCGTGCCGAGATCTCGGTGTTCGTCGGTACGTCGGGCAGTGAGCCGCGCACCTTCGCGACGAGTCTGCACAACTCGCTGGTCGCCCCCGCGCGCAGCATCCTGATCATGGTCGACCCGACGGCGCGAGCCCTCGAGGTCGTCACCGGCGGCTACGTGCGCCGCACCCTCAGCGACGCCGAGGTCGAGCTCGCGATCCTCTCGATGCAGACCGACTTCGCCACCGGCGACCTGGTCGGCGGTCTCCGACGCGGCATCACGTTCCTGGCCGAGCACGCCCGCCCGGCCGAGATGCTCCACGCCGGAGACTGACCCGCCGCGTCAGTCCCGGGCCGGCGCCTCGGCGTCCTTGGCCTGGGCCGCCAGCGCGCGGGCGACGTCGGCGCGACCCTCGCGCACGTAGCGCTTGGCGGCCGGGTTGGCCGGTGACGTCTCGAGCCACTCGTCCACGCGGGCCAGGAGCTCGGCGCTCGCGAGCTGACGCGGGAAGATGAACTCCAGGGCTGTGGAGGCCCGCTGCGTGCCGAGGTGCTCCCACAGGTCGTCGGCCGCCGTGAGGTAGGTCTCCACGTAGGGCTGGAGCACCTCGTCCTGACCCGGTCGCTGGAAGGCCAGGATGATCGAGCGCTGCGTCTCGTTGGGGGTGTCGGTGCGGGTGATCGCCGCCTCCCAGGCGGTGGCCTTGGCCTCCGCCGTGGGCTGGGCGGCGCGTGCGGCGGCTGCCCGCTCCTGGCCGGAGATGGTGCTGTCGCGCTCCAGCTCCTCGAGGATGCGCTCCTCGCCGACAGCGCCGGCGGCGGCCAGCGCCGTGACGAGGACCCACCGGAGGTCCTGGTCGACGGCCAGGTCGTCGAGGACCAGCGAGCCGTCGAGCATCGCCGTCAGGTCGGCCAGCGCGGCGTCGCTGTGGGCGGTCGCCGCGTAGGACCGGGCGAAGGTCAGCTGGTGGTCGCTGCCGGGCTCGGCCGCGCCGAGCAGGTCGCGCAGCCCGCGCTCCCACGCCTGGCTCAGGGCCGGGCGGTTGTCCTTGGCGGAGAAGTGGTGCACGGCCTGGGCGGCGTACGTCGGGATCCGGCTGACGCCCCACGAGTCGGTCTCGGCGCCGATGTTGCGCAGCACCAGCGACACGAAGTCGGAGGCGCGCATCTCGGCGTCGCGCGTCATGTCCCACGCGGCACCCCACACCAGGGCGCGGGCGAGGGAGTCGTCGAGCAGGGACAGTCCGTCGACGACCGTGGTCAGCGAGCGTGCGTCGAGGCGGATCTTGGCGTAGGTCAGGTCGGCGTCGTTGAGCAGGAGGAGGTCGGGCTGCGGCTCGCCGACCAGGTCGGTGACCTCGGTCAGCGCGCCCTCGACGTCGGTCTCGACGTAGCGCCGGCGCACGAGGCGGGTCTCGCCGGACTCGTCGGCCACGGCGTCGTAGAGGCCGATCCCCAGGCGGTGGCGGCGCAGCGTCGGCCAGTCGGGGTGTGCGGTCTGGCGCACGGCGAGTGAGGAGTAGCGACCCTCGGCATCGATCTCGAAGACGGGGGAGAGCGTGTTGACGCCGGCGGTCTGGAGCCACTCCTGGGCCCAGCCGGACAGCTCGCGACCCGACGACTTCTCGAGCGCGGCGAGCAGGTCCTTGAACTCCGGGTTGCCGTAGGCGAAGTCCTTGAAGTACTGCTGCAGGCCGGCCTGGAAGTCCTCGAGCCCGACCCAGGCGACGAGCTGCTTGAGCACCGAGGCGCCCTTGGCGTAGGTGATCATGTCGAAGTTGACCTCGACCGCCTGCAGGTCGTGGTTGTCGGCAGCGATCGGGTGCGTCGAGGGCAGCTGGTCCTGGCGGTAGCCGGTCTGCTTGCGGGCGTTGGCGAAGCCGGTCCACGCGTCGGTGTACTCGGTGGCCTCGACCTCGGCGTGGTAGCAGGCCCACTCCGCGAAGGACTCGTTGAGCCAGAGGTCGTCCCACCACTTCATGGTCACGAGGTCGCCGAACCACATGTGGGCCATCTCGTGGAGGATCACGCTGCAGCGGAACTCGTAGAACGAGCGGGGCTGGCGGCTGCGCGGGAGGTACTCGTCGCGCAGCGTCACGCAGCCGGCGTTCTCCATCGCGCCCATGTTGTACTCCGGCACGTAGAGCTGGTCGTACTTGCCGAAGGGGTAGGGGTAGTCGAAGGCCTCCTCGAAGAAGGCGAAGCCCTGCTCGGTGATCTTGACCAGCTCGTCGACGTCGAGGTGCTCGACCAGCGACTGCCGGCAGAAGTGGCCGAGCGGGATCTCACCGTGCTTGCCGACGTAGGTGTGCTGGACCTCGTGGTACTCACCGGCGACGACCGCGGTGATGTAGGTCGACATCCTCTTGGTCGGCGCGAAGCGCCACACGGCCTTGTCGGACTGGCCCTCGACCGGCTCGGGCTCGGGGGAGGGGGAGTTGGAGACGACCTTCCAGTGCGACGGTGCGGTCACGTGGAACGTGAACTCCGACTTCAGGTCGGGCTGCTCGAAGGTGGTGTAGACCCGGCGGGCGTCCGGCACCTCGAACTGCGAGTAGAGGTAGACGCGCCCGTCGACGGGGTCCACGAAGCGGTGCAGGCCCTCGCCGGTGTGGCTGTAGGGCAGCTCGGCGCGCACATGCAGCTCGTTGTCGCCCTGCAGGTCGTCCAGCGCGATGCGCGAGTCGACGTAGGCCTCGGCGAGGTCCAACGAGCGACCGTTGAGGGTCACCTCGCGCAGGTCGGCGTCGACGAGGTCGGCGAAGGTGGACGCTCCAGGCTGGGAGCACGTGAACCGGATCACGGTGGTGCTCTCGAAGACCTTGTCGGACACGGTGAGGTCGAGGTCGATGGTGTAGGACTCGACGGCCAGGAGGGAGGCGCGGGTCGCGGCCTCGTCCCTGGTCAGGTTGGTTCCAGGCATGGGCGCCATCCTCGCACCAGCCGATCCGGAGGCACGAACCAGCGGCGTCCCGGGGCGAGTGGGGTCGGTGGGGCACATGTCACTCCCTGAGAAAATTGTCGCGAAACGCCGCGCGTGGTGCTTGACACGTGTTTAATCACCGTCCGTGACCCGGACCCGGCGACTCGCCCCCACGACGCGCCTCGGCGCGCTCCTCGGCGGGCCGGTGGCGTCCCTGACCGCTTCCCTCACGCTGGCCCTCAGCCTGGCCCTGGCCTTCACGGGCCTCGTCGTCGTGGCGCCGGCCCGCGCGGTCGACGAGAGGCCGTCCCTGACCCGGGACGGCGCGATCGAGCAGCGCTCGTCGGCCTACCTGTGCACGGGCTACGCGGCGTGCGCCGACGCGGGCTACTCCCACTTCGGCTACCGCACGGCCGGCTCGAACATGTACTGGCGGATGTATGCCGGGCACAACTGCACCAACTACGCCGCCTACCGGATGGTGCGTGGGGGCATGCCCAACGAGCGGCCCTGGACCGGTGGCGGCAACGCCTCCGAGTGGGGCCTGAAGAAGGCGGGCATCACCGACACCGTCCCGACGGTCGGCGCGATCGCCTGGTGGCGCGCCAACGCGCCCGGCACGGGGTCCAGCGGCCACGTCGCCTACGTCGAGGAGGTCGTCTCCAGCACCGTCATCGTGATCTCCGAGGACAGCTGGGGCGGTGACTTCCACTGGCGGACGATCCGCAAGGCCGACGGTCGCTGGCCCTCGGGCTTCATCCACTTCAACGACCGCGCGGTGACCAACGTCGAGCCGCCCGTCGTCGAGGGCACGCCGCGTGTCGGCGACCCCATCGTCGCCACGACCGGCACCTGGAAGCCGGCCGGCTCCTACGCCTTCCAGTGGCTCGTGGACGGCGCCACGATCTCGGGTGCCACCGCGGCCCGCTACGTCCCCACGTCCGCCCAGCGCGGCAAGCGCCTGACCGTCCGCGTCACGGCGAGCAAGAAGGGCTACGCGGCGGCCACCGCGAGCGTCCCCGCCCCGGACGACGTCGCCGTCGGCACGCACACCAGCACCGCGGCCCCGGTCGTCTCCGGCGTGGCCGAGGTCGACGAGGTGCTGACGGCCAGCACCGGCACCTGGTCGCCGGAGCCCGCCTCCACCACCGTCCAGTGGTACGCCGACGGCGCGGCCATCGCGGGAGCCACCGGGCCGCAGCTGCGCCTGGCCCAGCCCCAGATCGATGCCCGCATCACCGCGGCCGTCGTCGCCCGCACCCCCGGCTACGCGCCCAGGAAGGCCGTCTCCGAGCCCACCGGACCGGTCATCGCGGGCACCATCGCGATCACCGAGCCCTTCGCCCTCACCGGCGTCGCCCGGATGGGACGCACGCTCACGGTCGCGCCCGGCACCTTCGAGCCGTCCGACGCCACCGTCGTCCTGACCTGGCTGCGCGACGGTGAGCCCATCGCCGACGCCACGGGCCCGTCGTACGAGCTGCGGGGCAGGGACGTGGGCTCCCACGTCTCCGTGCGCGTCGACCTGAGCCGCACGAGCTATCGCAGCGCCTCGCAGGCAGCGCGCAGCGAGTCCCCGGTCATGACCAAGCCGGTGCTGCACGTCAGGCCGGCGAGCACGCCGCGTCGGGCCGTCGTGATCGTGCGCGTCGCCGCTGCGGGGGTCGCTCGCCCGCTGGGCGCGGTGACGGTCTCGATCGGCGCCCGGAAGGTCACCGGCGAGGTCGTCGGCGGCCGGGTGCGCCTGGTGCTGGACCGCTTGACGCCCGGCTGGAAGAAGGTGCGGGTCCTCTACTCCGGTGCCGGCGCGGCGCTGCCGGCCGCGGCCTCGGCCCGGGTCTTCGTCAAGAAGAAGTAGCGCTGCACGAGTCCAACGGGAAGAGGCCGGGGTCCGGCGGTGTTGCAGCACGTCATGACCACCACCCGCGCTGACTTCTGGTTCGACCCGCTGTGCCCCTTCGCCTGGATCACCTCACGGTGGATCCTCGAGGTCGAGCAGGTGCGTGACGTCGACGTCACCTGGCACGTGATGAGCCTGGCCTACCTCAACAAGGACAAGGACATCTCCGAGGAGTACCGCGAGCTGCTCGCTCCCGCCTGGGGCCCGGTGCGTGTCTGCATCGCGGCCGAGCAGAAGCACGGGCGCGAGGTCCTCCTGCCGCTCTACACCGCCATGGGCACGCGCATCCACCACGACGGTCAGCCGATCACCCGCGAGCTGATCGCCGCTGCGGTCGCGGAGGCAGGGCTCGAGCCGGAGCTCGTCGACGCCATGGACGACGCCACGCTGGACGAGGCCGTCGCCGCCTCGCACCACGAGGGCATGGACCAGGTCGGCGACGACGTCGGCACCCCGACCATCGCGATCGAGGGAGCTGCCTTCTTCGGGCCCGTGCTGTCCGCGATCCCGCGCGGCGAGGAGGCCGGCCAGCTCTGGGACGGGTGCGTCGCGGTCGCGAAGTTCCCCCACTTCTACGAGCTGAAGCGCTCCCGCACCGGCGACCTGGACTTCAGCTAGCACCCCTGGAGGAGTCGACGGCGGGGCCGTCAGTGGCGCAGGATGGGCTCCCATGCGGATCTCGGGCATCGCAACACTCGTCACTTCAGTCACTCTGACCGCCGGTCTCCTGGCCGTCCCGACCCCGGTGGGCGCCAGCCCGGCCGACGGCTCCGGGCAGGTGCGCCCCGTGCTGCGGCTCCAGCCCGACGCCGACGCATCCGGACGCTCCCGGGGGCGCTCGCTGGAGGTCCCGGCCGCGGAGGCGAGCGACGGACCTCGCCGGACCTCGTCGTACTCGATGGTGGGGCTGACCTGGCGTGGCACCGACCCCACGCTGCGGGTCCGCTCCCGCGGGCCGGAGGGCTGGCGCCCCTGGCGCGACGCCGAGGTCCTGCCCGACATCGCTGGGGCCGGGACCGCCGGTGAGGGCGTGCCCGGGCTCCGGGCGAGCGAGCTGCTGTGGATGGGTCCCTCCGACGGGGTCCAGGTGGACGTGGTCGGGCGCGGTCACCGCACCCTGCGACTCGTGCTGATCGATCCCGGCGTCCGCGCCTCCGACAAGACTGCCGCGGCCCGAGCCCGGGCGGCCGCGCCCCAGGCCCGTGCCCTCCCGGCCTCGCGGCGCGCTCCGCAACCGACCCTGGTCAGCCGGCAGCGGTGGGGCGCCGACCCGTCGCTGCGCAACGGCAAGCCGCGCTACAACGCCGGGATCCGTCAGGTCGTCGTGCACCACACGGCGTCCGGCAACGACTACACCCGCGCCGACGTCCCGGGCATCCTGCGCGGGATGTACCGCTACCACACGCAGTCGCTGGGCTGGTTCGACCTCGGCTACAACTTCGTCGTCGACCGCTTCGGTCGTGCCTGGGTCGGACGGTCGGGCGGGGTCGGGCGCGCGGTGCGCGGGGCCCATGCGCTCGGCTTCAACCACGCCTCGGTCGGCATCTCGGTGATCGGCAACTTCGAGGCGGCCAAGCCCACCAACAAGGCCGTGACGATGGTCGTGCGCCTCGCGGCGTGGAAGCTCGACCGCTACGGCCACGACGCCCGCGGCGGCGTCACCGTCCGCTCCGAGGGCAGCGACCGCTACGCCGCCGGCCGCCAGGTGCGGCTCCCGGTCATCTCCGGCCACCGGGCCACCAACGAGACCGCCTGCCCCGGCGCCCGGCTGCAGGCGCGGCTGCCCGACGTACGCACCCGGACGCAGGCCCGGATCAGGCGCTACTGAGGTCGCGACCCTAGGATCAGCCGCATGACCCACGTCCTGTCTGCCGTCGCCTGGCCCTACGCCAACGGCCCGCGCCACATCGGTCACGTGGCCGGTTTCGGGGTGCCCTCCGACGTCTTCAGCCGCTACATGCGCATGGCGGGCCACGACGTGCTGATGGTCTCGGGCACCGACGAGCACGGCACGCCGATCCTGGTCGCCGCCGACAAGGAGGGTGTGTCCGCGAAGGACCTGGCGGACAAGAACAACGCGGTCATCGTGCAGGACCTCGTCGACCTCGGCCTGTCCTACGACCTCTTCACGCGCACCACCACGGGCAACCACTACCTCGTGGTGCAGGAGATGTTCGAGACGGTGCACCGCAACGGCTACATGGTCGAGCAGACCACGTTCGGTGCGATCAGCCCCTCGACCGGCCGCACGCTGCCCGACCGCTACATCGAGGGCACCTGCCCGATCTGCGGCTACACCGAGGCCCGCGGCGACCAGTGCGACGACTGCGGCAACCAGCTCGACCCGACCGACCTCAAGGACCCGCGCTCCAAGATCAACGGCGAGACCCCGGAGTTCATCGAGACGCAGCACTTCTTCCTCGACCTGCCGGCGCTGGCCGACGCGCTCACCGCCTGGCTCGACGAGCGCGAGGCGACCGGGCTGTGGCGCCCCAACGTCATCAAGTTCTCCCAGAACATCCTCAAGGAGATCCGCCCGCGTGCCATGACCCGCGACATCGACTGGGGCATCCCGGTCCCGCTCGACGGGTGGCGCGAGCAGGGGACCAAGCGGCTCTACGTCTGGTTCGACGCGGTCATCGGCTATCTCTCCGCCTCCATCGAGTGGGCCCGGCGCTCCGGCGACCCCGAGGCCTGGCGCGCCTGGTGGAACGACCCGGAGTCGCTGTCCTACTACTTCATGGGCAAGGACAACATCGTCTTCCACAGCCAGATCTGGCCTGCGGAGCTCCTGGCCTACGACGGGCGCGGCGAGCGAGGCGGCGCCCCCGGCCCCTACGGCGACCTGCAGCTGCCCACCGAGGTCGTGTCCTCGGAGTTCATGACGATGGAGTCCAAGCAGTTCTCCACCAGCCGCGGTCACGTGATCCTGGTCGGTGACATGCTCTCGCGCTACCAGCCCGACGCGCTGCGCTACTTCATCTCGGCCGCCGGGCCCGAGACCTCCGACTCCGACTTCACCTGGGCCGAGTTCGTCACCCGCACCAACTCCGAGCTGGTCGCGGGCTGGGGCAACCTGGTCAACCGCACCGCCACGATGATCGCCAAGAGCTTCGGCGAGATCCCCGCCGCGGGGCCGCTCGAGGAGGTCGACGAGGCGCTCCTCGCCGCCGTGCGGGACGGCTTCGACACCGTCGGTGACCTGATCGGCCGACACCGTCAGCGCAACGCGGTCGCCGAGGCGATGCGCGTGGTCGGCGAGGTCAACAAGTACCTCACCGTCACCGAGCCGTTCAAGATGAAGGACGAGTCGCAGCGCGAACGCCTCGGCACCGTGCTGCACGTGGCCGCCCAGTGCGTCCTGGACTGCAACACGCTCCTCTCACCCTTCCTCCCGCACTCCTCCAACAAGGTGTGGGCGACCTACGGCGGGGAGGGCGAGTTCATGCCGATGCCGCGCATCGAGCACGTCGAGGACCTGGACCCCGGCCACGGCGCCGGCCTCCACGTCTACCCGATCATCACCGGCGACTACGCCGCCACCCCGCGCTGGGCCTCCCGCCCGGTCGTGGTCGGCACCCAGGTCGCCAAGCCGAGCCCGATCTTCACCAAGCTCGACCCGTCCGTGATCGACGAGGAGCACGCCCGCGTCGCTGGCTGAGGCCCGATGCTCGGCTTGGGGGGTTTCGACGCGGCCTCGCAGGGCTCGGCCGGCTCAACCAGCGATGGGGGTGCCTGTTCGGTGGTCGAGCCGGGGAGCGTCAGCGAGCCCTTGGTGTTCGGTGGTCGAGCCGGGGGAGCGTCAGCGAGCCCGTGTCGAGACCTGCCTCAGACGCCCATCGGGTGCCAGACGGTCTTCGTCTCGACGAAGGCGGTCATGGCGGTCAGGCCGGGGTCGGCCGACCAGTCGGGCTCGGCGGCGGGGGCACGGCGTACGCGCTTGAGGTTGTCGGCGGCGGCCACCTCGAGCGCCGTGGCGAGGTCGGTGTCGCCGGCGATGCCGACGAGGTCGATCGCGTTGACGTCCATGTGGGAGGCCAGCCAGGGCGCGATCGTCGCGGCGGAGCCGGTGAGGATGTTGACGACGCCGCCGGGCACGTCGGAGGTGGCCAGCACCTCGGCGAACGTGACGGCCGGCAGCGGGCGGTCGTAGGAGGAGACGACCACGACCGTGTTGCCGGTGACGATCACCGGGGCGATCGCGCTGACCAGGCCGAGCAGCGACGACTCCTGCGGCGCGAGCACCGCGACCACGCCGGTCGGCTCGGGGGTCGAGAGGTTGAAGTAGGGACCGGCGACCGGGTTGGCGTTGCCGATCACCTGGGTGAGCTTGTCGGCCCACCCGGCATACCAGACCAGACGGTCGATGGCGTCGTCGAGCGCCTTCTCGGCGCGCGCGGCGGTGAGGCCCTCGGACTGGCGCACGGCCTGCACGAGCTGCGGGCGGCGGTCCTCCATGAGCTCGGCGATCCGGTAGAGGATCTGCGCGCGGTTGTAGGCCGTCTTGCCGGACCAGCCGCCGAACGCCTTGCGGGCGGCGACCACGGCGTCACGGGCGTCCTTGCGGGAGGCGAGGGCAGCATTGGCCACGAAGGCCCCCTTCGTGTCGTGGACGACGTAGGAGTAGCCCGACTCGGAGCGCGGGAAGGCGCCGCCGATGAAGAGCTTGTAGGTCTTGCGGACATCGATGCGCGACATCAGGCGTCACCCTTCAGGTAGGCCTCGAGGCCGTGACGGCCGCCCTCGCGGCCGTAGCCGGACTCCTTGAACCCGCCGAACGGGCTCGTGGGGTCGAACTTGTTGAACGTGTTGGCCCACACCACCCCGGCGCGCAGCGCGCCGGCCATGTGCAGGATGCGGGAGCCCTTGTCGGTCCAGACTCCGGCCGACAGGCCGTACGGCGTGTTGTTGGCCTTGTCGACCGCCTCGCTGGGCGTGCGGAACGTGAGGACCGACAGCACGGGGCCGAAGACCTCGTCGCGCGCGATCCGGTGCGCCTGGGTGACCCCGGTGAACAGCGTCGGGGGGAACCAGAAGCCGGTGGTGGGCAGCTCGCACTCGGGCGACCAGCGTCCGGCGCCCTCGGCCTCACCGATGTCGGAGAGCTCGCGGATGCGGGCGAGCTGCGCGGCGGAGTTGATGGCGCCGACGTCGGTGTTCTTGTCGAGCGGGTCACCCACGCGCAGCGTCGACATGCGGCGCTTGAGCTTGGTGAGCAGCTCGTCGGCGATCGACTCCTGGACCAGCAGCCGCGAGCCGGCGCAGCAGACGTGGCCCTGGTTGAAGAAGATGCCGTCGACGATGCCTTCGACGGCCTGGTCGAGCGGCGCGTCGTCGAAGACGATGTTGGCGGCCTTGCCGCCGAGCTCGAGCGTCACCTTCTTGTCCGTGCCGGCGACGGCGCGGGCGATGGCCTTGCCGACCGCGGTCGAGCCGGTGAAGGCGACCTTGTCGACGTCGGGGTGGCTCACGAGCGCCTGGCCGGTCGCGCCGGCGCCGGTGACGATGTTGACGACGCCGGGGGGCAGGTCGGCCTGCTGGCAGATCTCGGCGAAGAGCAGCGCGGTCAGGGGCGTGGTCTCGGCGGGCTTGAGGACGACGGTGTTGCCGCACGCCAGGGCCGGGGCGATCTTCCACGCCAGCATCAGCAGCGGGAAGTTCCACGGGATGACCTGCGCGGCGACACCGAGAGAGCGGGTGCCGTAGCCGGAGTGCTCGAGCTTGTCGGCCCAGCCCGCGTAGTAGAAGAAGTGGGCGGCGACGACCGGGATGTCGACGTCGCGCGACTCCTTGATCGGCTTGCCGTTGTCGATCGTCTCCAGCACGGCCAGCTCGCGGCCGCGCTCCTGGATGATCCGCGCGATCCGGTAGAGGTACTTGGCGCGCTCCTTGCCGGGCATCCGCGACCAGACGCGGGTGTGGGCCCGACGGGCGGCCTTGATGGCGGCGTCGACGTCGGCGTCGGAGGCCTCGGCGACCTCCGCCAGGACCTCCTCGGTGGCCGGGTTGATCGTCTTGAAGGCCGTGCCGTTGCCGTCGACGAACTCACCGTTGACGAACAAGCCGTAGGACGGCTTGATGTCGACGATGCTGCGCGACTCGGGGGCGGGGGCGTAGTCGAAGGTCATAGGGATCAGTCCACCGTGAAGTAGTCGGGACCGGAGTAGCGTCCGGTCGTCATCTTGGTGCGCTGCATGAGCAGCTCGTTGAGGAGCGTCGAGGCGCCGAAGCGGAACCAGTCGGGGTCCAGCCAGTCGGGGCCCGCGACCTCGTTGACCACCACGAGGTACTTGATGGCGTCCTTGGCGGTGCGGATGCCGCCGGCCGGCTTCACGCCGACCATCCGGCCGGTCGTTTCGCGGAAGTCGCGGACGGCCTCGAGCATGATCATCGTGACCGGCAGGGTCGCTGCCGGCTGGACCTTGCCCGTGGAGGTCTTGATGAAGTGGGCGCCGGCCATCATCGCCAGCCACGAGACGCGTCGTACGTTGTCGTAGGTCTGGAGCTCGCCGGTCTCGAAGATCACCTTGAGGTGGGCGTCCTGCCCGTCCTCACGGCGGCACGCCTCCTTGACGGCGACGATCTCCTCGAAGACCTGGAGGTAGTGGCCCGAGAGGAACGCGCCACGGTCGATGACCATGTCGATCTCGTCGGCCCCGGCCTCGACCGCGTCCCGGGTGTCGGCGAGCTTGATGTCGAGCGCCGCGCGCCCGCTGGGGAACGCCGTGGCGACCGCAGCGACGTGCACGCCGCTGTCGCCGAGGACCTCCTTGGCCACGCCCACCATGTCGGGGTAGACGCAGACCGCGGCGGCGGCCGGGCAGGTCGGGTCGGCGGGGTCGGGTCGCATGGCCTTCGCGGCGAGCGCGCGGACCTTGCCGTGGGTGTCCTGGCCCTCGAGGGTCGTCAGGTCGACCATCCGGATCGCGAGGTCCAGCGCATAGGCCTTGGCGGTGGTCTTGATGGAGCGGGTGCTCAGGGACGCAGCGCGCGCGTCGGCTCCGACCTGGTCGACTCCCGGCAGCCCGTGCAGGAAGCGACGAAGGGAGTCGTTCGAGCGGGTGACGTCCGAGAAGTCCCAGGTCTCGGCGGGTGCCGGCGCAGCGGACGGGGATGAAGGCATCCCCCCAGCATAGGGTTGTCGAGAACACTCGCGAGAAACGACGAACTGCCCGCCGGGCGGTGCCGAGCAGGCAGGAGCTCCCTCTGTGTCCCCTGTGCCCCCCGTGTCCCCGCAGCAGCCCGAGGAGCCCGAGCGGTTCACGCCGACGAGCGGGCGTGTGATGGGCGTCGTGGGCGTGCTGCTCGCGACCGGGGTGGTCGTGGTGGGACTCGTGGACCGGCAGGTCGGCTTCTCCGACTGGGTGGTCGCCGGCGCAGCAGCCGGCGGCGTGCTGAGCTGGATGGCGCTGCTCCGGCCCCGCATCTCGCTCGTCGGCGGCGACCTCGAGCTGCGCAACATGACCGAGACCGTCACCATCCCGCTCGCCGCGGTCGAGGAGCTCGCGGTCCGCCAGCTCTTCGCCGTGCGGGTGGGGGACAAGCGGTTCCTGTCGCCGGCGCTGGGCAAGTCGCGTGGCCAGCTCACGCGAGGTGGCCGTCCCGGGGCCTTCGGAGCGGCCGTCGGCAAGATGCGGAGCAAGCCCGCCGACGGGAACGTGAGCGTGGACTACCCCGACTTCGTCGAGCAGCGCATCCGCGGCCGCATGGACGACGCCCGCGCGTCGCTCGGGGTGCGCCTCGGCTCCGCCGAGCAGGTCGCGCTCGCGTCCGGCGTACGACGGGAGCCGGCGTGGGCCGAGATCCTCGCGCTGGGCGCGTCCCTGATCGCCTTCGTGGCGACCCTGACGTTCTGAGCGCGGCCTCAGATCCCGGCTGCGGCCTTGATGCCGGCACCGAGGGCGTCGAGCCGGCCGGCGGCGGCGATGCGGGCGGCCTCCACGCCGTCGGCGGGGTCGACGGGCACGACGACCTCGAGGTAGCACTTGATCTTGGGCTCGGTGCCGCTCGGGCGCACGATGACGCGGGCGCCGTCGGCGAGGTGGAAGCGCAGGCCCTCGGTCGGGAGCAGCGTCTCGGAGCCGAGCGCGAGGTCGTCGACGCCCAGCACGGCCAGGCCGCCGATCTCGGTGGGCGTGGCGGTGCGCAACCGCTCCATGGCCGTGGCGATCTGGGCCACGTCGTCGACCCGTGCCGAGACCTGGTCGGTGGCGTGCAGGCCGAACTCGAGGGCGATGTCGTCGAGCAGGTCCGGGAGGGTGCGGCCGTCGGCCTTGGCCTGCGCCGCGATCTCGCAGAGCAGCAGCAGCGCCGAGACGCCGTCCTTGTCGGCGACGTGCTCGGGGTCGACGCAGTAGCCCAGCGCCTCCTCGTAGCCGAACGCCAGGCCCGGCACCCGACCGATCCACTTGAAGCCGGTCAGCGTCTCGACATAGGGCTGGCCGTGGGCGGCGGCCATCTTGCCCAGCAGTGACGAGGAGACGATGGAGGTGGCGTAGGTGCCCTGCTTGCCGGTGCGCAGCAGGTGGTGCGCCAGGAGCGCGCCGACCTCGTCGCCGCGCAGCATCCGCCAGCCGTGCAGGCCCTTGACCGCAGCCGCGCACCGGTCGGCGTCCGGGTCGTTGGCGACGACGAGGTCGACGTCGTGGCGGGCCGCGAGCGCGAGCGCGAGGTCCATCGCCCCGGGCTCCTCGGGGTTGGGGAACGCGACGGTGGGGAAGTCGGCGTCCGGCTGCTCCTGCTCCTCCACGACACGCGGCGCGTCGAAGCCGGCGGTCTCGAGGACCTGCACGACCGAGACGCCGCCGACGCCGTGCAGGGGGGTGTAGACGAGGGCGAGGTCGCGGGGGCCGTCGACCGCGAGGTCGGCGACCGTGTCGAGGTAGAGGTCGACGATGTCCTCGGTGAGCACCGTGCCGGGGGCTCCGCGGCGGATGTCGGCGAGCGGCCCGACCGCGGCGATGTGCCCGGCGATGCCGGTGTCGGCCGGCGGCACGATCTGGCTGCCGTCACCGAGGTAGACCTTGTAGCCGTTGTCCTCCGGCGGGTTGTGGCTGGCGGTGACCATGATCCCGGCGACGCAGCCCAGCTCCCGGATCGCGAAGGCCAGCAGCGGCGTCGGGAGCGGCCGCGGCAGCAGCGAGGCGGTCATGCCGGCGCCGGTCATGACCTCGGCGGTGTCGCGGGCGAAGACGTCGGAGTTGTGGCGGGCGTCGTAGCCGATCACGACCGGCCCCACGGTGCCCTGCTCCCGGAGGTAGGCCGCGAGGCCGGCTGCCGCGCGCAGCACGACCGCCCGGTTCATCCGGTTGGAGCCGGCGCCGAGCGCCCCGCGGAGCCCGGCGGTGCCGAACTCCAGGGTGCCGTCGAAGCGGTCCGCCAGGTCAGCCGTGTCGCCCCCGGCCTCGACGTCGGCGACGACCTGCTCGAGCTCGGCACGGGTCGCGTCGTCGGGGTCCTCGGCGGCCCAGGCGCGGGCACGTGCGAGGAGCGAGGAGAGGTCGGAGGTCATAGCGGCACCGTAGCGTGGGGCCATGACCCGGCTGCCGCCCCCGTGCGACCTCTCGGTGCCCGTCGCCGACCTGGTGCGCGAGCTGGCGGACCGCCTCGGTCTGGACGCCTTCGTGCGGCTGTGCGTCGACCTGCTCGAGGGTGCCGACCGCGGCGAGCACCTCGACGCCCTGCCCTACCTGACGGGTCACGACTGGGCGCCCGGGACCGCTGTCACCGATCCGACGTCGTGGGGTGACTACTGGCTGCGGACGTGGGGCGCGCGCGGCCTGCTGCACGTGTGGGACGACAGCGCCGGCCCCGCGGTCGTGGCCGGGTTGGGTGACGAGCACTGGCGTCCGGCCGAGATGTGCCTCAAGGTCACGGCCACGCACGAGGTGGCCGGTGCCGCCGAGGCCGTCGTCCCCTGGGTCGCCCACGACCTGCCCCGCGTGCGGGCCCAGGCCGTGCGCGCCCTCGGCGTCGTGGGCGACACCGAGCACGTGGCGTCGGTCAGGGACGCGACACACGACCCCGATCCCGTCGTACGACGGGCGGCAGGGCGCGCGCTCGAGTCGCTGGTGGCACGCCTCGACCTGCCCGACTAGGCCGGCGCCAGGCCTGCCTCAGCCCTGGATCGTGCTCATGTCGCCGTAGCGGGCACCGACGACCGCGTCGCGCGGCACCGCGGCGTCGAGCGCGGTGAGGTCGTCGGCGCTGAGCGTCACGCCGGCGGCGCCGACGTTCTCCTCGAGGTAGCTCACCCGCTTGGTGCCGGGGATCGGAGCCACGTCGTCGCCCTGGGCGAGCACCCAGGCCAGCGCGAGCTGGCCGGGCGTGCAGCCGTGGGCGTCGGCGAGCTCACGGATGCGGGCGACGAGGGCCAGGTTGGCGTCCAGCGCCTCGCCCTGGAAGCGGGGGAAGTAGGCCGAGCGTCGGGCGTCGCCGTCCTCGAGCGCCTCCTCGGAGGTGATGGCGCCGGTGAGCAGGCCCCGACCGAGCGGCGAGTAGGGCACCACGCCGATGCCGAGCTCGCGCACGGTCGGGAGGATCAGGTCCTCCAGGTCGCGGCTGAAGAGCGACCACTCGGTCTGCAGCGCGGTGATCGGGTGCGTGGCGTGGGCGCGGCGGATCGTGTCGGCGGACGCCTCGGAGAGCCCGAGGTGGCGCACCTTGCCGGCCTCGACGAGCTCCTTCATGGCCCCGACCGTGTCCTCGATCGGGACCGTCGGGTCGACCCGGTGCTGGTAGTAGAGGTCGAGGTGCTCGACGCCGAGCCGCTGCAGCGAGGCGTCGCACGCGGAGCGGACGTAGTCGGGGCGGCCGTTGATGCGGATGCGGGTGCCGTCCTCGGCGCGCTCGTTGCCGAACTTGGTGGCCAGCTGCACCTCGGCGCGACGACCCGCGATCGCCTTGCCGACGAGGCGCTCGTTGGTGAAGGGGCCATACATGTCGGCGGTGTCGAGGAAGGTCACACCGAGGTCGAGGGCCCGGTGGATGGTCTCGATGCCCGTGGCCTCGTCGCCGGTGCCGTAGAACTCCGACATCCCCATGCAGCCGAGGCCGAGGACGGAGACGTCGAGCGGTGAGGTCGTGCCGAGGGTGCGCCGAGGGAGGGTCATGCGCCCAGTCAACGCCTCAGGGTGCGCTGCGGTCCAGCGCAGGTCGGAAGAACGCCTCGCCGGCGAAGGGCCCGCCCACCACCGCACCCTCGGCCTCGTCCTCGTCGCGCGCCACGACGTCGTCGGCGAACTCCTCGGCGTCGTCGAGCGGCTCGTAGCCGAGGGCCCGACCGGGTCCGAGGTCCCACCAGCCGCGGGTGTTGGCGGAGATGCCGTAGAGCACGGCGTAGCCGGGCGCGGGCGCGCTCAGGCACGCCTCCACCATCCGCACGCAGTCGTCGTGGGAGAGCCAGGTCGCGAGGTTGCGCAGCGTCTCGGGGCGCGGCAGGAAGGAGCCGATCCGGCACGAGAGGGCGTCGATCCCGTAGCGGTCGGCGTAGAGCGACATCACCGCCTCCGCGGCGACCTTGCCGACGCCGTAGAACGTGTCCGGCCGAGGGCGTACGTCGGTCCCGACGGTGGGTGCCTCGGCCCGCGGGGTGCGACCCACGGCGTGGTTGGAGCCGGCGTAGACGAAGCGGGTCACGCCGTGCGCCACGCAGGCGTCGAGCAGCGCCGCCGTGGTGACGACGTGGGAGGTCAGGGAGTCGGGCAGCGACGCCTCGCCGGGGTGACCGGCCAGGTGCACGACCGCGTCGACCGGCGTCTCGTCGAGCACCGCGAGGACGGCGTCGGGGTCCGCGCAGTCGGCCACGTGCCAGGTGAGGACGCCGCCCTCGGGCTGCGGGACCCGGTCGAGCCCGACGACCTCGTGACCGCGGTCGGTCAGCCCCAGGGTGAGCACCTGCCCGATCGACCCGGCGGCGCCGGTCACCAGCACCCTCATCGGCCCGCCATCAGATCGCCATCAGATCGCCGGCACGATCCGGCCCAGCAGCTCGCCCATCCGGGAGGCCGCCGCCTTGCCGGCCGCGAGCACCTCCTCGTGGTTGAGGGGCTCGCCGGTGATGCCGGCCGCCAGGTTGGTGACCAGGCTGATGCCGAGCACCTCCATGCCGGCCTCCCGGGCGGCGATCGCCTCGAGGGTGGTGCTCATGCCGACCAGGTCGCCGCCGATGGCGCGGACCATCGCGATCTCCGCGGGGGTCTCGTAGTGCGGGCCGGGGAACTGCACGTAGACGCCCTCGTCGAGGCTCGGGTCGACCTCGCGGCACAGCGCGCGCAGCCGCGAGGAGTAGAGGTCGGTGAGGTCCACGAAGGTGGCGCCCACGATCGGCGATCGACCGGTCAGGTTGACGTGGTCGCTGATCAGCACCGGGGTGCCGGGGGTCCAGGTCTCCTTGAGCCCGCCGCAGCCGTTGGTCAGCACGATGGTGCGGCAGCCGGCGGCGGCGGCCGTGCGGACGCCGTGCACGACGGCGGCGACGCCCCTGCCCTCGTAGTAGTGGGTGCGGCTGAGGAACACGAGCAGGTTGCGCTCGCCGGCCCGGATCGAGCGGATCCTGCCCGAGTGACCGGCGACCGCGGCGGGGGAGAAGCCCGGCAGGTCGGTGGTCTCGATCTCGGCGGTGGCCTCGCCGAGCGCGTCGACGGCCGGGAGCCAGCCCGAGCCGAGCACCAGGGCCACGTCGTGGCGCTCGACGCCGGTGAGCTCGGCGAGCCGGGCCGCGGCCTCGCCCGCCAGGTCGTACGGCGAGTGGTCGGGGCTGTCGGGTGTCGTCGGCATCACGGGCAGCACTCTAGGGTCACGACCGGGCTCAGGCGCCGTTGGAGCGGCACGGCCGCAGCCGCAGGGCGCCGACGTAGTCGTCGGGCGCGCCGGCGGCCTCGGCCGCGTTGCTCAGGATGCCCAGGTAGGACGCGGAGGGCAGACCGCCCTCGTAGGCGTCGAGGACGTAGGTCCACACCACGACCTCGCCGTTCATCGTCGAGACCCGCACCTTGGTCTTGCGGTAGAGGCCCGAGTCGGCCGCCTCCCAGCCGTCGAGGTGCGACTCGTCGGCCTCGGTGATGTCGTAGACCGCGACGAAGACCCGCTCGAAGTGGTCCTGCACGATCGTGGACAGCGAGCCGTCCCAGCCGTGCTCCTCGCCCCCGAAGGTGAGTCGCCAGCCCTCGAGCCAGCCAGTGGTCTGCAGGGGGGAGTGCGGGCAGCGCTCGCCCATGCGAGCAGGGTCGAGGTTCGTCCCGTAGGCGGCGTACAGGGTCACGGCTGAAGGTTAACGGCTCAGGGCCTAGGGTGGTTTCGTGACCCACTTCGATGTTCTCGTCCTCGGTGCCGGCCCTGGTGGCTACGTCGCCGCCATCCGTGCCGCCCAGCTCGGCAAGTCCGTCGCCGTGATCGAGGAGAAGTACTGGGGCGGGGTGTGCCTCAACGTCGGCTGCATCCCCTCCAAGGCGCTGCTGAAGAACGCGGAGCTGGCGCACCTCCTCACCCACGAGAAGGACAAGTTCGGCATCGAGGGCGACGCCACGATGTCCTACGGCCCCACGCACAAGCGCTCGCGCCAGGTGAGCGCGGGCATCGTCAAGGGCGTCCACTTCCTGATGAAGAAGAACAAGATCACCGAGATCGACGGCTGGGGCACGCTCACCGGGCCGAAGGCGGTCGACGTCAAGGACAAGTCCGGCGAGACCACGTCCTACACGTGCGACGACCTCATCATCGCCACCGGCGCCACGGTCCGGATGCTGCCCGGCATGAAGGTCACCGACAACGTCGTGACCTACGAGGAGCAGATCCTCGACGCCGAGCTCCCGGGCTCGATCATCATCGGCGGCTCCGGTGCGATCGGCGTCGAGTTCGCCTACGTGATGAAGAACTTCGGCGTCGACGTGACGATCGTGGAGTTCCTCGACCGGATGGTGCCGACCGAGGACGCCGACGTGTCCAAGGAGCTGGCCAAGCAGTACAAGAAGCTGGGCGTCAAGGTCCTGCTCTCGACCAAGGTCGACCAGGTCGAGGACACCGGCGACGGCGTCAGGGTGACGGTCAGCCCGGCCGACGGCGGCGACCAGCAGGTCCTCGAGGCCGACAAGATGCTCGCGGCCTTCGGCTTCGCCCCGCGCGTCGAGGGCTACGGCCTCGACGCGGCCGGCGTCGAGCTGACCGAGCGCGGCGCCATCGCGATCGACGCGCGGGGCCGCACCAACGTCGACGGCGTGTGGGCGATCGGCGACGTCACCGGCAAGATGATGCTGGCCCACGCCGCGGAGGCCATGGGCATCGTCGCCGCGGAGACGATCGCCGGCGCCGAGACGCAGGAGATCGACTTCGACATGATCCCGCGCGCGACCTACTGCCAGCCCCAGATCGCCTCCTTCGGCTACTCCGAGGCGCAGGCCAAGGAGAAGGGCTACGACGTCAAGACCTCGACGTTCCCCTTCTCGGCCAACGGCAAGGCGCAGGGCCTCGGCGACACCGTCGGCTTCGTCAAGATCGTCGCCGACGCCGAGCACCACGAGATCATCGGCGGGCACCTGATCGGCCCCGACGTGACCGAGCTGCTGCCGGTGCTGACGCTGGCCCAGACCTGGGACCTCACGGCCGACGAGGTCGCCCGCAACATCTTCGCCCACCCGACGCTCGGTGAGTCCGTGAAGGAAGCCATCCACGGCATCGCCGGCCACATGATCAATTTTTAGGCGAGCAGCCGTGCGCGAGGGACGAGCGGGCGGCGTGGGCTCGGCAAGGTCGAGCCGGCGGCGCGGCTGAGGCACGATGCCGCGGTCCGACGAGTCGAGACCCCACAGACGAGAGGAAACTGAGATGAGCGGCGGACCGGAGTCCAACAAGGTCGTCATCATCGGCGGCGGGCCGGGTGGCTACGAGTCGGCGTTGGTGGCGGCCCAGCTGGGTGCCGACGTGACGGTCGTCGACTCCGACGGCCTGGGCGGCTCGGCGGTGCTGACCGACTGCGTGCCCAGCAAGACCCTCATCGCCACGGCCGAGCTGATGACCGACGTGGCGGGTGCCGCCGAGCTGGGGGTCAACTTCCACGACCACCAGGGAGACGAGGCCACGGCCCTCTCGGTCGACCTGGCCCGGGTCAACGCCCGGGTCCTGCAGCTCGCCGCCGACCAGTCCGCCGACATCGCGCGTCGCCTCGCCAAGGAGAACGTCAAGGTCGTGCAGGGCCGCGGCCGCCTCGACGGCCCCGGGCGGGTGGTCGTGGGCGACCAGACCCTCGACGCCGACGCCATCCTGGTCGCGACCGGCGCCGCGCCGCGCACGCTGCCCACGGCGCAGCCCGACGGCGAGCGGATCCTGACCTGGGAGCAGGTCTACGACCTCACCGAGGTCCCCACCGAGCTGATCGTGGTCGGCTCGGGCGTCACCGGCGCCGAGTTCGCCAGCGCCTACCTCGCGCTCGGCATCCCCGTCACCCTGGTCTCCTCGCGCGACCGGGTGCTGCCCGGTGAGGACGCCGACGCGTCCCTGGTGCTCGAGGAGGTGTCGAAGCGGCGCGGCATGAAGCTGCTCTCGGAGTCGCGCATGGAGTCGGTGACCCGCTCCGGTGACGTCGTGACGGTCACGCTCACCGACGGTCGCAGCATCCAGGGCTCCCACTGCATCCTGGCGCTCGGCTCGATCCCCAAGACGACCGACCTGGGCCTCGAGGAGGCCGGCGTCATCCTCAAGGACGGCGGCTTCGTCAACGTCGACCGGGTCTCGCGCACCTCCGCGCGCGGCGTCTACGCCGCCGGAGACTGCACCGGCGTGCTGATGCTCGCCTCCGTGGCCGCCATGCAGGGCCGCATCGCGATGTGGCACTTCCTCGGCGACACCGTGCACCCGCTGGACCTCAAGAAGGTCTCCTCCAACGTGTTCACCGCCCCGGAGATCGCCACCGTCGGGTGGACGCAGAAGGCCGTCGACTCGGGGGAGGTGGACGCCGAGGTGGTCATGCTGCCCCTCTCGGGCAACGCGCGCGCCAAGATGCAGGGGGTGCGCGACGGCTTCGTGAAGCTGCTGTGCCGCCCGGGCACCGGCGTGGTCGTGGGTGGTGTCGTCGTCGGGCCCCGAGCCAGCGAGCTGATCCACCCCGTCTCCATCGCGGTCGCCGAGTCGCTCACGGCCGACCAGCTCGCGCAGGCGTTCACCGTCTACCCGTCGATGAGCGGCTCGGTCGCCGAGGCCGCCCGGCGGCTGCACCGGGTCTGACCCGCGCCGACCCGCTTTTGTAGCGTGTCGCCATGATGTCCTCTCGGGTCCGCACCTCCGTCCTCGCGCTCGCGCTCGCCGCCGCGGGCGCTCTCGCCCCGGCGACCCCGGCGGCCGCCACGACCTGGCAGGTGCCGCGGAGCGCGACCATCACGGTGGTGGGGCACGGCAACGGGCACGGGCACGGTCTCTCGCAGTACGGCGCGCAGCGGGCGGCGAGCAAGGGGCTGGGCTATCGCCAGGTCCTGCGCTACTACTACCCCGGAACGTCCACGGGCAGGGCCGGTGGGTCGGTCAAGGTCCTGCTGACGGCCGACACGTCGCGCGACGTCGTGGTCGCCGCCCGGCGGGGCCTCACGGCGCGCGCCGTCTCGGGCGGCCGGGTGCTCGACCTGGCCGGAGCCCGGCCGAGGGCCCGGCTGTGGCGCATCACACCGCTGTCGGGCCGGCGCAGCGCGATCGACTTCAAGACCGGGTCGTGGAGGCGGCTCACGACGGTCCGGGGCGACGCGCAGTTCTCCGCCGGAGGCCAGCCGCTCCGCCTGTTCGTCCCCGGCGGCAGCCGCTCCTACCGGGGCGCGCTCCGCTCGGCCTCGCCCGGCGCCGGGATGGACCGCGACACCGTCAACGTGCTCGGCCTCGACGCCTACCTCAAGGGCGTCGTCGCGCGCGAGGTGCCGTCGTACTGGCACCCCCAGGCGCTGCGTGCGCAGGCGGTCGCGGCGCGCACCTATGCCGCGTTCGACCGGGCGACGACCGATCGCGGGCACTACGACCTGTGCGACACCGATGCCTGCCAGGTCTACGGGGGCTTCACCGACGAGGTCGCCTCGACCAACGCAGCCGTCGACGCCACCCGTGGCCAGGTCCAGGTGAAGGGCGGTCGGCCGATCTTCGCCCAGTTCAGCGCCAGCAGCGGGGGCTGGACCTCCGCCGGCGCCTTCTCCTACCTGCCGGCCAAGGTGGACAAGTACGACGCGTTCGCCGGCAACGACTTCCACGACTGGACCGTCCCGACCACGGATGCCCGGATCGAGGCGCAGTGGCCGGCGATCGGCGACCTCACCTCGATCGGCACCAGCGACCGGGACGGCAACGGACAGTGGGGTGGCCGGGTCGGCACAGTGACGCTCACCGGGTCGCAGGGCACCGTCACCGTGAGCGGTGACGACTTCCGCTTCCTGATGGGGCTCTACTCCACCTGGTTCACCATCCGGGTCTCCTAACTACACGTCTGTAGTTGCCCTGGATCCCGTGCAGGGGCCTGGGACGCGTGGTGACATGTGTGGTCACACGCGTTCACACGCGTGCCCTCCCGTCACACCTGCCACCTCCCGGAGCCTCCCCATGCGTCCTCCCCGTCGCGCCGTCCCGACCCTCGTCGGTCTGCTGAGCGTCGTGCTCACCCTCACGGCGGGCACCCTCGCAGCGGCCCCGAGCCAGGCCCGCGCGGCCGACACCTGGAGCGTGAAGCCCTCGGCGTGGGTCACCATCACCGGGCACGGCTACGGCCACGGCCACGGCATGAGCCAGTACGGCGCCGAGGGTGCGGCGCGCCAAGGGCTCGAGCACGGCCGGATCCTCGACTTCTACTACCCCGGCACCGACCGTGGCAGCTCGAAGGGCCGCGTCACCGTCCTGGTGAGCGCCGACACGACCGACGACCTCGAGGTGCTGCCCCGACGCCGGCTGAGCGTGCGCGACACCGCCGGCGGGGAGCCGGTCGTGCTCCCCGACAAGGGTGCGAGCCGCTGGCGCCTCACGGTCGCGCGCAACGGGCTCGACCGGGTGTCGTTCAAGACCGACCGCTGGCGGCGCTGGCGCGACCTGCGCGGGCAGGGGGAGTTCTACGCCGGTGGGCAACCGATCACGCTGGTCACGCCGAGCGGCCAGCGGGCCTACCGGGGCCGGCTGCGCGCGGCGGCACCGAGCGCGGGGTCGAGGGCCCGTGACACGGTCAACGACCTGCGGATGGACGCCTACCTCCAGGGCGTCGTCCCCCTCGAGATCCCGGCGTCGTGGAGCCCCGAGGCCGTGCGCGCCCAGGCCGTCGCCGCCCGCACCTACGCGTCGTACGAGCGGCTGCACCCGAAGGCCGCCCACTACGAGCTCTGCGACACCACGTCGTGCCAGGTCTACGGCGGGGTCGCGGCCGAGCACCCCGCCTCCAACGCCGCCGTCCGGGCCACGGCGGGCGTCATCCTGACCTACGACGGTGCGCCCGCCTTCACGCAGTTCGCGTCGAGCAGCGGCGGCTTCACCTCCGCGGGCTCCGTGCCCTACCTCGCCGCCGTCGAGGACCCCTACGACGGGTGGGCGGGCAACCCGGTCCACACCTGGTCGACGCGCCTGCCCGACACGGCCTTCGAGCGGGCGTGGCCCGCGATCGGCAACCTGACCCGGCTCCAGGTCACGCGGCGAGACGGCAACGGGGAGTGGGGCGGGCGCATCGCCGCGATCACGATCACGGGCTCGAAGGGCAAGGTCGTGGTCTCCGGCGACACCCTGCGCTCGGTGCTCGGGCTGCGCTCCACCTGGATGACCTTCCGGGTGACGGCTCGCTGACCCCTGCCACGTCACGGGCTGCGAGGATGGCCGCATGGCTGAGACCTTCGACTGCGAGATCCAGGCGCGCTACCGCGACGTCAACCTCGGTGGCCACGTGGACAACGTCGAGGCGATCCGGCTGATCGACGAGGCGCGGATCCAGTTCCTGAGGTTCGCCCCGCTGTCCGGCGACCCGACCGGCGACCCGGCCGCGGCGCCGGGGCTGCTCGCGGACCTGCCGAGCGGCGTCGTCGAGCTGGTCGGCTCGCAGCGTGTCGACTACCACCGCGAGATGCGCTTCCAACCTTTCCGACCCTTCCTGGTCCGGATCTGGGTGAGCCGGATCGGCGGCTCGTCCTTCAGCGTCGCCACCGAGGTGCGCGTGGAGGCCGGGCACGAGCCGGCGCTCGTGGCCCAGACCGCGCTGGTCCTGTGGGACCACGGCTCGCAGTCGTCCTGGACGCACTCCGACGCCGTGCGCCGGAGCCTGGGGCGCTACCTCGGCGAGCCCGTCGCGCTGCGGGCACCCTAGGTCCTCAGCCGAGCACGAGCACCAGGTCACCGCCGTCGACCGACTGGGTGCCGTTGAGCATCACCCGCTCGACCCTCCCGTCCACGGGAGCCGTGATCGAGGCCTCCATCTTCATCGCCTCGATGGTCGCCACGGTGTCGCCCGCCTTGACCGTGTCGCCCTCGGCGACCGAGATCGTGACAGCGCCCTGGAAGGGGGCCGCGACGTGGCCGGGCTTGGAGGTGTCGGCCTTCTCGGCGACGGCGACCTCGGAGGCGACCGCCTTGTCGCGGATGCTGATCGGACGCATCTGACCGTTGATGGTGGCCATGACGGTGCGGTAGCCGCGCTCGTCGGGCTCACCGATGGCCTGCAGCCCCAGCAGCAGCGTGACGCCCTCCTCGAGCTCGACCTCGTGCTCCTCGCCGCGGCGCAGGCCGTAGAGGTAGTCGAGGGTCGGCAGCACCGAGATGTCGCCGTAGGTCTGGCGCGACTCGGCGAACTCCCGGGTGGGACCGGGGAAGAGCAGCTCGTTGAGCGTACGACGGCGCGTCGCCGAGCTCGCGTCGGTCAGGGCCGCCGACTGCTCGGCGGTCAGCTCCGAGGCGGGTGCCTTCCAGGTGCGGCCCTCGAGCGCCTTGGTGCGGAACGGCTCGGGCCAGCCGCCCGGAGGGTCCCCGAGCTCTCCGTTGAGGAAGCCGATGACCGAGTCGGGGATGTCGAACTTCGCCGGGTCCTCGGCGAACTCCTGCGGGTCGGCGCCGATGCCGACCAGCGCGAGCGCGAGGTCGCCGACGACCTTGGAGGACGGCGTCACCTTGACGACGTTGCCGAGGATGTCGTTGGCGGCGGCATACATGTCCTCGACCTGCTCGAACTTCTCACCCAGGCCGAGCGCGATCGCCTGCTGGCGCAGGTTGGAGAGCTGGCCGCCGGGGATCTCGTGACGGTAGACGCGACCGGTCGGCGCGGGCAGACCGGACTCGAAGGGCGCGTAGACGCGACGGGTCGCCTCCCAGTAGGGCTCGAGCGCGTTGACCGCCGTGAGGGACAGCCCGGTCTCGCGGTCGGAGTGGTCGGTGGCGGAGACCAGCGCCGACAGCGGCGGCTGCGACGTCGTACCGGCCATCGAGGCGGTCGCGGCGTCGACCGCGTCGACGCCCACGTCGATCGCGGCCAGGAGCGTGGCGAGCTGGCCGCCGGCGGTGTCGTGCGTGTGCAGGTGGACCGGCAGGTCGAACTCGGCGCGCAGCGCCGTCACGAGGGTGCGTGCCGCCGGCGCGCGGAGCAGGCCGGCCATGTCCTTGATGCAGAGCACGTGCGCCCCGGCGCCGACGATCCGCTCGGCGAGCTCGAGGTAGTAGTCGAGGGTGTAGAGCTTCTCGCCCGGGCTCGACAGGTCACCGGTGTAGCAGAGCGCGACCTCGGCGATCGTCGTGCCGGTCTCGCGGACGGCCTCGATCGCGGGCCGCATCTGCTCGACGTCGTTGAGCGCGTCGAAGATCCGGAAGACGTCGATCCCGGTCGCCGCGGCCTCCGCGACGAAGGCGTTGGTGACGTCGGTCGGGTAGGGCGTGTAGCCGACGGTGTTGCGCCCGCGCAGCAGCATCTGCAGCGCGATGTTGGGCACGGCCTGGCGGATCGCGGCGAGCCGCTCCCACGGGTCCTCGGCGAGGAAGCGCAGGGCCACGTCGTAGGTCGCCCCACCCCAGGCCTCCAGCGACCACAGCTCGGGGGTGGTGCGGGCGACGTGCCCGGCGACCGCGAGCAGGTCCTTGGTGCGCACCCGGGTGGCGAGCAGCGACTGGTGGGCGTCACGGAAGGTGGTGTCGGTGACCGCGACCGTCTTCTGCTCGCGCAGCCGGCGGGCGAACGCGTCGGGCCCGAGGGCCAGCAGCTGCTGGCGGGTGCCGTCGGGCGCCGGGACGTCGAGCGACACCTCGGGCAGCTTGGTGGCCGGGTCGAGGCTCGAGGGCGCCGGTCCGTGCGGCTGGTTGACCGTGATGTCGGCGAGGTAGGTCAGCAGCTTGGTGCCCCGGTCGCCGCTCGCGCGGGCCTGGAGCAGCTGCGGGTGGGTCTCGATGAACGAGGTGGTGACGCGGCCCGCGGTGAAGTCGGGGTCGGTCGAGCACCGCCTGGAGGAACGCGATGTTGGTGGAGACGCCGCGGATGCGGAACTCCGCGACGGCCCGCTGTGCCTTCTGCACGGCCATCTCGAAGGTGCGCCCGCGACAGGTGAGCTTGGCGAGCATCGAGTCGAAGTGCGCGGAGACCTCGGCGCCGGTGTACGTCGTGCCGCCGTCCAGGCGGACGCCGCCGCCGCCGGGGGAGCGGTAGGTCGTGATCACGCCGGTGTCGGGCCGGAAGTTGTTGGCCGGGTCCTCGGTGGTGATCCGGCACTGCAGGGCCGCGCCGCGCAGCACGACGCTGTCCTGGGTCAGGCCGAGGTCGGCGAGGGTCTCACCGGCCGCGATCCGCAGCTGGGACTGCACCAGGTCGACGTCGGTGACCTCCTCGGTCACCGTGTGCTCGACCTGGATGCGGGGGTTCATCTCGATGAAGACGTAGTTGCCGTGGGGGTCGAGGAGGAACTCGACGGTCCCGGCGTTGCGGTAGCCGATCTCCTTCGCGAACCGCACCGCGTCGGCACACATGCGCTCGCGCAGCTCGGGGTCGAGGTTGGGCGCCGGCGCGATCTCGATGACCTTCTGGTGGCGCCGCTGCACCGAGCAGTCACGCTCGAAGAGGTGGATCACGTTGCCCTCGGCATCGGCGAGGACCTGCACCTCGATGTGGCGCGGCTCGACGACGGCCTCCTCGATGAAGACCGTGGGGTCGCCGAAGGCACCCTCGCCCTCGCGCATGCAGGTCTCCACCGCCTCGCGCAGGTCGGCCGGGTCGTCGACGCGCCGCATCCCGCGGCCGCCACCACCCGCGACGGCCTTGACGAACAGCGGGAACCTCAGGCTCTGGGCGCTCTCCACCAGCACGTCGACGTCCGTCGAGGGCTCGACGCTCGCCAGGGTCGGCACCCCCGCGGCCTTGGCGGCGGCGATCGCGCGCGCCTTGTTGCCGGTGAGCGTCAGCACCTCGGAGGTCGGGCCGACGAAGGTGATGCCCGCGTTGGCGCAGGCCTCGGCGAGCGCGGGGTTCTCGGAGAGGAAGCCGTAGCCCGGGTAGACCGCGTCGGCCCCGGCCCTGACCGCGACCGCCACGATCGCGTCGGGGTCGAGGTAGGCGCGCACGGGGTGCCCGCGCTCCCCGATCTCGTAGGACTCGTCGGCCTTCAGCCGGTGCTCGGACCAGCGGTCCTCGTGGGGGAACACCGCGACCGTGCGCGCGCCGACCTCGTAGGCCGCGCGGAAGGCTCGGATCGCGATCTCACCGCGGTTGGCCACCAACACCTTGGAGAACATGGCTCCACACTAGGAGCCCGCGAACCGAAGGGCGACGCGGAGCGTCGCACATGGACATGAAGGCAAATCGTCTCAGCCGTACGCCGGCCCTCGTCGCCCTGCTCCTCGCTCCCGGACTCGCCCTCCTGCCCGCTGCTGGCGGGCCTGCTCATGCCTCGGCGCCCCGACCGACCTGCGAGGGGCGGACCGCCACCATCGTGGGCACCGACCGCGCGGACGTGCTGGTGGGCACGCCGGGTCGCGACGTCATCGTGGCGGGGCGCGGTGACGACGTGGTCCGTGCCGGGCGCGGTGACGACCTGGTGTGTGCCGGTCCCGGCGCCGACGTGCTGTGGGGCGGTCCCGGCGACGACCGGTTGCACGGTGAGGGGGACCGGATCTTCCAGGACCAGGGCGGGCCCGGCATCGTCGGCGACACGCTGCACGGGGGACCGGGCGACGACCTGCTCGACGTCGGCTTCTACGTCGACGCCGACACCGGGAGCTTCCCCAACACGATCTCCTGGGACACCGCACGCGGCCCGGTCTCGGTGCGACTGACCCAGCCGGGTGCGGGCGGGGGCGCCGGGGTGGCGCACGGCGAGGGCCGCGACCGCATCGTCCCCGCCCGACGGCTCACCCTCGTCGGCTCGGCCTTCGCCGACGACCTGGACGCCCGGGCACTGCTCGGCGACGTCGCCGTCCTGGGCGGTGCCGGGAGCGACCGGATCCGCACGGGCACGGGGGACGACGAGGTGTTCACCGAGACCGACGTCGTCGACCACGAGGTCGGTGACGCGGACGTCGTCGCGACGGGCGCCGGCGACGACGAGGTGTCGTCGTACTCGGGAGCGGACCGGATCTTCCTCGGCGACGGCCGCGACACCGCCCTCACCGCCAGCGACGCGCCGGTCACGGTCCACGGGGGCGACGGAGGCGACCAGGTCAACGCCGTCGTCCGCGACGGCCTCCTCCTCGACGGCGGCACCGGCAACAACACCGTCGTCCTCGACGCCACCGACGTCGACCAGGACCTCACCCTGGCTCGACGCGCGGGCACCCTCTCCGCCGAGTCGCTCGCCGGGGTCGTGCGCCGCTTCACCTCCTACGACCTCACCGGGGGCACGTCGTGGACCTACACCGGCGCCCACCTCCCCGACCGGGTCGTCGCCCTCTCCGCCGGTCCGATCCGGATGTTCACCTTCGGTGGCGACGACGAGCTCTGGGGCTCGGCCTTCGACGACCTCCTGGACGGCGGCCCCGGCACCGACGAGGTCCACCCCGGCGGCGGCACCGACACCTGCATCGGCGTCGAGGTCGGCACCTGCCCCTGACCCGACGACCTGACCGGTCCATCCTGGCTGCGCCCAACCCCCACGGGACACGCAGCATCTGAACGGGTGACAATCCATCCGAGGAGGACCCATGGTTCGACCACCCTCGCACGATGCCGACTTCACCGAGTTCGTGCAGGCCAGCTGGCCGGGGCTCTACCGCACCGCCTTCCTGCTGCTGGGCGACCGGCAGCTGGCCGAGGACCTGGCGCAGACGGCCCTGGCCAAGACCTACGCCGCCTGGTCACGCATCGACGACCGGGCTGCCGCTCCGGCCTACGCCCGACGGACGCTGGTCAACACCGCCTCCTCGTGGTTCCGCAAGAAGGGGTGGCGCAACGAGCTGCCGACCGAGGTGATGCCCGAGTCGGCCTACGCCCCCGACCCCAGCACCCGGACCATCGTCATCGACGCCCTCGCCCAGCTGCCGCCGCGACAACGCGCGGTCGTCGTGCTCCGCCACTACGAGGACCTCTCGGTCGCCGAGACCGCCGATGCGCTCGGCTGCTCGCCCGGGACCGTCAAGAGCCAGACCTTCGAGGCCTTCGCCAAGCTGCGCGTGCTGCTGGGCGACGCCGTCATCCCCGAGACCCTGGGAGCCCACCATGACTGAACGACTCAACGCACTCCTGCGCCAGGAGGCGGCCGCACTCGACATCCCGGCGGTCGACCACGACGCGATCCTCGGTCGTGGCCGTCAGGCGCGGACCCGTCGACGGGCCACTGTCCTCCTCGCTGCGGCGGCCGCCGTCGCCGTCGTCGGCACCGGCACCGCGCTGTCCCTCGGCGGCTCCGACGACGGCCGGGACGTGACGGTCGCCGACCCGGTCGCGACCGAGGGCCCGTCGCAGGTCGTCGTGGCCTACGGTGCCGGCTCGACGGTCGTCATCGACGGCACGACGGCGACCATCCCGGACACCCTGCACTCGCTCCACTACACGTCGGTCGGGGTGCTGGCCCGCAGCAACGCCCAGGGCGGTGCGTCCGACGGCTCGGGGCCCGAGAGCCTGACGCTGGTCGCCGGCGACGGCACCACGACCGACCTCGGCACGATCCCCGAAGGAGTGGGTCCCGCCACCGATCCCGACGAGCCCTTCTTTGCCGTGGCCGAGAAGTCGGGCGACGGCTTCCGGGCCGTCATCCGCGATGCACTCTCGGGCGACGAGGTGGGTGCCGTCCCGCTGCCCGACCTGCCGATGAGCTACTGGCCGGTCCCACCGCTCGCCCTCGACGGCGATGTCGTCTACGCCGGCTTCGAGCAGGAGGCCTACGCCGTCAACTGGCGCACGGGCAAGGTGCAGCCGGCCGCCGGCCTGGACGGTGGCATCCCCGAGGTCCGGGACGGACTCGCGCTCGCCCTCGGCGAGGAGCTCGACGCGGGCAGCGGCGCCCTCGACCTGGTCGTGTCGGTCGTCGACGCAGCGACCGGCGCCAGCGCGTTCGTCGTCCCCCTGGCGCAGGGTGAGTACGGCTCCGGCAGCCTCTCCCCCGAGGGGACGTACCTCAGCTTCAGCCCGGAGATGGGGGTGAACCCGGCCGGTGAGGACGCCGGTCCCGGCGTCGAGGTCTACGAGATCGCCACGCAGGAGCGCGTGACCCTCCCGGGCGCCGGGTGGGGCTGGACGTCCGACGGCTCGCCCTTCCGGGTGGACGGGACCACGCTGTACGTCTGCGACCCGCTCACGGGCACGTGCACGACCGAGACCGGCCCGGCGATCGGGCGCGACGTGAGACTCGCCGGGAACGTCTACGAGAGCTGAGCGCGCCATGACGGCGACCGCGATCTCCTAGGGTTCTGCCATGACTGCAGCCATGTACCTGCCGACGTTCTACGTCAAGCAGAAGTTCGCCATGACGACCAACCGCTACGAGCTGTTCGCAGCCAATCCTGACGGCAGCTTCGGGCAGTCGATGGGGGTGGCCCAGCAGAAGCGGATGGCGTTCAAGGAGGAGGTCACCTTCTTCGCGGACGACACGATGACGCGGCCGGTGTTCAGCTTCAAGGCGCGCAAGAAGATCGACCTCAACGCCGGCTACGACATCTTCGACGAGGCCCGCCACCAGATCGGGTTCTTCCGCAAGGACTTCGGCGCCAGCCTGATGCGCTCGACCTTCCACCTCGAGGGGCCCGGCTATGCCGGGACGGGGCAGGAGCGCAGCCAGGCGATCGCGATCATCCGGCGCTTCGCCGACATCCCGTTCCTGCCGATCCACTTCGACTTCGTCGGCGCCCACGGCGAGCCCCTGCTGGGCGTCGAGCGTCAGGGCTCGATCCGCGACAAGTACACCGTGCACGTGCCCGACCAGCGGCTCGACTTCCGGGTCGCCGCGGCGGTGGCGGTCGGTCTCGACGCCCTGATGCAGCGCTGAGCCGTGCTGTTCCCCGAGGCCCGACGCGCGATCGAGGCTGCGGCGGGCGCGGTGCGCGTGCACGACCCCGCCTTCGACATCGACGCCGCGCGCGCCGAGGACCGGCGGGTGGCGCTGGGAGAGCCGCGCGAGGACGTCGCCGAGGTCCGTGACCTCGACGCGGACGGGGTGTCGTGCCGCCTCTACGTGCCGGGCCGTGCGCAGCCCGGGGTCGTCGTGCACCTGCACGGTGGCGGCTTCGTGCTCAACGACGTCGAGGTGCACGACGCCTCGGCCCGACGCCTGGCCAACCGCACCCGCACGGCGGTCCTGAGCGTCGACTACCGCCGCCCGCCGGAGCACCGCTTCCCGGCCGCGCCCGACGACGTCGACTCGGTGCTCGCCTGGGTGGCGCGGGAGGGCGGGGCCCTCGGCCTCGGCGGGCCGACGTACGCCCACGGCGACAGCGCGGGAGCCAACCTCGCCCTGGTCGCGGCGCTGCGGCACCCCGGGCGCTTCGACGCCGTGGTGCTGATCTACCCGTTCCTGGACCCGAGCGCCGGCTTCGACTCCTACCGCACGGCCGCGGAGGGCTTCGACCCGCGGGATGCGGCCTGGTACTGGGAGCAGTACGCCGCGACCCCGGCCGACCTGAGCGATCCCGACCTCGCACCGCTGCTCTCGCCGGCTCTCGGCACCCTGCCGCCGACGCTCGTGGTGACCGCCGAGCACGACCCGCTGCGCGACGAGGGCGAGCACCTCGCGGTGCTGCTCGCCGAGCAGGGGGTCGAGGTCGTGGCCACGCGCTACCTCGGGCAGATCCACGGCTTCTGGCGCCACGACCGGGTGTTCCCGGCGGCCGGTCAGCTGATGGTGCAGGTGGCCGGCTTCCTCGACGGGGTCAGGAGTCGTAGGTCTGGAGCGTGATCTGAGCCGCCACCCGTGACGCACGCATGCAGTCCCCGCCGATCGTGCAGCGCACCAGGACCTCTCGGTGCTTGCCGTCGATGCGCATGTTCATCACGACGAGGAACGCGCGACTGCCCTCCAGGACCAGCTGCTCGTTGTCGTTGAAGGCCCGCCCGTAGCCCCCGGAATAGCTGCGCAGGATGCGCCCGGTCCGGGCGTCGCGCAGCTGGGGCGACATCGTCTCGAACTCCGTCGTCAGCAGCACCGACCCGTCGCCCGAGAGGTCGAAGGGCAGCATCTCGTTCTCGAAGCCGTCCTTCCACACCACGCGACCCGGGCGCGAGAGCCGCCGCAGCTCGGTGCCGCTGCCCGTGCGCAGCGCAAACCAGTCGTGCTCGAGGCTCCCGAACGACGCGTCCCCGAAGCGTCTGCTGCCGGCGCGGTAGGTGGTGACGAGCCGGCCGTCACCACGCCAGACCCGGAGGTGGGCGCCCTCCGAGAGCAGGGCCCGCTCCGGCGTCGCGTCCAGCAGCGACAGCAGGTGGTCCCGCTGGGTGATCCGCTGCCGGAGCACCTTGCCGCTCCTCAGGTCGAGCTTGGTGAGGCGGGTGCGGAAGCGGTCGTCGGACGTCGCGATCCACAGCGTGTCTCCGGCGACCTGCCACTCCACCCCGCCGCGGTAGAGGTCCAGGACCGGCTCGCCGACCTGCGCCACGGCACCCCCCGGCCTGATCCGGTAGGCCGTGGCGCGGCGCTCACCGGTCGGCGCCCAGACCAGCGCGTCCCGGCGCCAGGTGCCGATCAGCCGCGCCTGCCCCTCCGTCCCCGCGGGAGGGGTGAACCGCACGGTCCGCCCGCCGGGGAAGCGGACCGTGTTGCCGACCATCGAGACCACGCGCGGCGCCGCGCCGCGGTCGAGGGCCAGGGGGCGCTGGAGCTGGTCGGCGGGGTCGGGCGGAGCCGGCGCCGGAGCGGCCGGGGCGGCGCCGGGCAGCAGGGACAGGGTCAGTGCGCTCAGCGTGGTGGCAGCGAGCAGGGCGAGACGAGACGTGGGCACAGGACCTCCGCGGGTGCTTCGGTGGACGGGTGAGAACCCCTTCACTGTCATGGACGCCACAACCGGCGCGGAGGTTCGCCGATGTGTCTGAGAAGATTCGCGCCATGCGCGTCCACGTGGGATCAGACCATGCCGGCCTCGAGCTCAAGGACCACCTGGTGTCCTGGTTGAGCGAGCAGGGCCACGAGCCCGTCGACCACGGACCCTTCGTCTACGACGCCCTCGACGACTACCCCGTCTTCTGCCTGCGCGCCGCTCACGGTGTGGCCGCGGACCGCGGCGCCGGGCAGGACAGCCTCGGCGTCGTCGTCGGCGGCTCCGGCAACGGCGAGCAGATGGCGGCCAACAAGGTCGAGGGTGTCCGCGCGGCGCTGGTGTGGTCCGAGGAGACCGCCGTGCTGGCTCGCGAGCACAACGACGCCAACGTGGTCTCGGTCGGCGGTCGGATGCACTCGCTGGACGACATGACCCGCTTCGTCGAGGTCTTCCTGGCCACCGCGTTCTCGGGCGACGAGCGCCACGTGCGCCGGATCGCGCAGCTCGGCTCCTACGAGCAGACCGGCGAGCTGCCGCCGCTGCCGGAGTCCGCCCGGCGCGATGCCTGACCCCGAGGCCTGACCCCGATGCCTGACTCCGATGCCTGACTCCGATGCCTGAGGGTCACACCCTCCGCCGGCTCGCGCTCGACCTGGACGCTGCGTTCGTCGGGCGCACCGTGCGGGTCGGCAGTCCGCAGGGGCGCTTCGCCGACGCCGCCGCCCTGCTCGACGGGCAGACGCCGGAGAGCGCCGAGTCCTGGGGCAAGCACTTGTTCATCGGGTTCCCCGGCGACCTGTTCGTCCACGTCCACCTCGGCCTCTACGGCACCTTCGCGGTGCACCCGCGCGTCGAGGAGGTCGCCGAGCCGGTCGGGCAGGTGCGCCTGCGCCTCGTGGCGCGCGACGAGCGGGGCACGGCCTACGCCGACCTCCGCGGCGCCACCGCCTGCGACCTGGTCACCCGGGAGCAGCGCGACGCCGTGCTCGCGCGCATCGGGCCGGACCCGCTGCGAGCGGGCCAGGACGGTCAGGACCCCGCTCGCGCCTGGGAGCGGATCCGCCGCAGCCGGTCCGCGATCGGCGGTCTGCTGATGGACCAGTCGGTGCTGGCCGGTGTCGGCAACGTCTACCGCGCGGAGGTCCTGTTCCGCCACCGCACCCACCCGCTGCGACCGGGCAGCACCATGCAGGTCGGCCGGTGGACGGCGATGTGGGACGACCTGGTCGAGCTCATGGGGGAGGGGGTGCGCACCGGTCGGATCGACACCGTGCGACCCGAGCACACCCCCGAGGCCATGGGCCGCCCGCCGCGGGCCGACGACCACGGCGGCGAGGTCTACGTCTACCGCCGGCACGGCCAACCGTGCCTGGTGTGCGGGACCGGGGTGCGCACCGGCGTGCTGCAGACGCGCAACATCTTCTGGTGCCCGCGTTGTCAGCCCACGTTCCGCTCGCGGGCCCTACGCTGAGACCCCCTCACCACCCCGGAAAGCCCATGTTGTCCAAGTTCTCGTCCTGCGGTCCGTCGTGACGACGGCGTGGGGTCGCGCCTGGGGCCTCTTCCGGCGTCGCGGACTGACGTCGGAGGCCCGGCTCGCCCTGCTGCTGGGGTTGGCGGCGATGGGCATCACGCTCAGCGTCGTCCTGTTCCCGATGCAGTTCCCGTTCACCGCGCTGATGCTCCCGCTGCTGGTCGCGAGCATCATGCTCGGCCCGCGCACCCTGCCGTGGTTCGTGATCTTCCTGATGGTGCTGCTCACGATCTCGGTGGCCAGCCAGGTCGAGATCACGCCGCGGACCATCGCTGCCACCGCGGTGCAGTTCGCGATGGGCCTCTTCGTGCTCGCCTCCAGCTTCCGGCGCTCCAGCCTCGGCGTCGGGGGCATGCGCGGGGAGTCGATGTTCATCGACCTGCGCGACCGGATCCTCACCCAGGGCGGCATCCCCGACCTCCCCGAGGGGTGGCTGGTCCAGTCGGCGCTCACCTCGGCGGGTGGCACGCCGTTCGCCGGTGACTTCGTGGTCGCCAGCAAGCGGCCCGACGGCTCGGCCCTCGACGTCGTCGTGGTCGACGTGTCCGGCAAGGGAGAGGCGGCCGGCACGCGCGCGCTGCTGCTCTCCGGCTGCTTCGGCGGGCTGTTGAGCGCGCTGCCCCCGGAGCGCTTCCTGCCGGCGGCCAACGACTACCTCCTGCGCCAGGACTGGACCGAGGGCTTCGCCACCGCCATCCACCTCTCGCTGGACCTGGTGACCGGCGACTTCCAGATCCGTACGGCGGGCCACCCGCCCGCCGCGCACCGCCTGGCCGGCTCCGGGCGGTGGTCCGTGCTGCGCACCGAGGGCCCGGTGCTCGGGTTGATCGAGGACGCCGACTTCCACTGCGCGAGGGGCCGCCTGGGCCGGGGCGACGCGCTCCTGCTCTACACCGACGGCATGGTGGAGGAGCCGCGTCGCGACATCGACATGGGCATCGACCGGATGCTCGGGCAGGCGGAGACGCTGCTGCGCGGCTCGTTCGACGGGGCGGCCGCGCGGCTCACCGATGCGCTGGGCTCGCGCGACGACGACCGCGCGATGCTCGTGGTGCACCGCACCTGAGGTCCGTCTGCGGTGCGGGCCGTTTGGGGGTCTGTGCCGCCTGTGTGGCACGATGACGATCGCACATTTCACGCTCGGACGAGTGTGGGACAGGCGTGCGGATGTAGCTCAATGGTAGAGCTCCAGTCTTCCAAACTGATTACGCGGGTTCGATTCCCGTCATCCGCTCCAAGGAGCTTCTCCGCACCCGCTGAGAGCCTCTTGAGCATGCAAGACGGGGCGTAGCGTAGTGGCTAGCGCGCCTGCTTTGGGAGCAGGAGACCGCAGGTTCGAGTCCTGTCGCCCCGACGCACCAGCCTTTCAATCCACATCCATGAGGAGAACACCTGTGAAGAGCGCCGTCGAGAACTTGAGCCCGACCAGGGCCAAGCTGACTGTCGAGGTGCCCTTCGAGGAGCTCAAGCCGAGCCTCGACGCGGCCTACAAGAAGATCGCCCAGCAGATCAACATCCCGGGCTTCCGCCGCGGCAAGGTGCCCCCGATGGTCATCGACCGTCAGGTCGGGCGAGGCACCGTGCTGGACGAGGCGATCAACGAGGCGCTGCCGCAGAAGTACATCGAGGCCCTGCAGGAGAACGACCTGCAGCCCCTCGCGCAGCCCGACATCGAGGTCACGAAGTTCGAGGACAACCAGACCCTCGAGTTCACCGCCGAGGTCGACGTCAAGCCGACCATCGAGCTGCCCGCCTACGAGGGCATCGAGGCCGAGGTCGAGGACGTCACCGTCGCCGACGACGACGTCGACGAGCAGGTCAAGGCGCTGCGCGAGCGCTTCGCCACGCTCACCGACGTCGAGCGACCGGCTGCCGAGGGCGACTTCGTGGTGCTCGAGCTGAAGGCGCTCAAGGACGGCGAGGTCGTCGAGGGCGCCGAGGTGACCGGCATGAGCTACCAGGTCGGCCGCGGCGGCATGGTCGAGGGCCTCGACGAGGCCCTCGTCGGCCTGTCGGCGGGCGAGGAGAAGACCTTCGCCTCCGAGCTCGTGGGCGGCGACCAGGTCGGTGAGCCCGTCGAGATCCAGGTCGGCATCAGCCAGGTCCAGGAGCAGGAGCTGCCCGACTACGACGACGAGTTCGCCCAGCTCGCCTCCGAGTTCGACACCATCGACGAGCTCACCGCCGACGTGCGCGAGCGCCTGGGCCGGGGCAAGCGCCTCGAGCAGGCCGCCGCTGCGCGCGACGCCGTCCTCGAGGTCCTCCTCGAGAAGGTCGCCGTGCCGCTCCCCGAGAGCATGGTCACCGACGAGCTCAACGCCCGTCGCCAGAACATCGAGCAGCAGCTCGCCTACTCCGGCATCACCATGGAGAAGTACCTCGAGGACGAGAGCCAGACCGTCGAGGAGTTCGAGGCCGACCTCGACCGTCGGGTCCGCGACGCCGTGGCGGCGCAGTTCATCCTCGACGAGATCGCCAAGAAGGAGGAGCTCGGCGTCGACCAGCAGGAGCTCTCCAGCCACCTGGTGCGCCGGGCCCAGCAGTCGGGCCAGGACCCCCAGGAGTTCGCGAACCACATGTTCGAGCACAACCACATCCCGGAGATGGTCCAGGAGATCCTGCGCGGCAAGGCGCTCGCGACCCTCGTCGAGACCGCGGTCGTCAAGGACGCCTCCGGCAACGTGGTGGAGCTGAAGAACCTGCGCCCCGACGGCACCATCGGTGAGCCCGAGGCCGCGGCCGAGGTCGAGTCGGCTGCCGACACCGACACCGACACCGGCGCCGAGTCGGACACCGACGCCGACGCCGAGTCGGACGAGGCTCCCGCTCAGGCGTGACCTGGAGGGACACCGACCCTGGCGGGTTGAGTGCACAATCGTGCACTCAACCCGCTAGGGTCTTTCCATGTCCCCAGCCCCCGTCGCCCCCTCGGGTCCCGGCGTCATCGACGCCTGCTCGCTGCTCTCCGAGGTCGTCGGGGAGCTCGTCGTCAAGAGCGCCCGCGACACCCACTTCGCGGTGGCCGACCGGGTCGGCAGCATCGCCCGCCGCGCCACGCGTGGCACCTCGACGGTGCCCGACCTGGTCCACCGCGGCATCGCCGGGGCGGTCTACGGCGGCCTCTCCGCCGGCTTCCACGCCGGGTCCGTCGGGCTCGACAAGCTCGCCGCCACCGGTGCCGGCCCGCGCCTGGAGCAGTCCCCGCGCGGTCGCTTCGTCAGCTCCGCCGTCAACGGCCTGATCGGCGACCGGCTGCTGCGCGACCGGCCCCACATGGCGATCCCCATGGCGCTGCGCCTCGAGGGGCGCGACGTCGACCTCACCGCCGACGCCCTCGCCTCGGCGTACCCCGCCGCGAGCGGGCGGTTGGTCGTCTTCCTGCACGGCCTGTGCGAGAACGAGTCCTACTGGAGCTTCCAGCGCGAGGCCCGGGGGCCGACCTACGGCGAGGCGCTGGGCGAGCAGGGCTGGTCACCGCTCTACCTCCGGGCCAACACCGGTCTGTCGCTGCGCGAGAACGGCGTGGCGCTCGCGGCGCTGATGCAGCGCCTGGTCGATGCGTGGCCGGTCCCGGTGACGCGCGTGGCCCTCGTCGGGCACTCGCTCGGCGGGCTCGTCATCCGTGCCTCCGGCGCGGTCGCCGCCGAGCCACCCGCCTCGGGACAGCCCTGGGCCGAGCGGATCTCCGACGTCATCACGCTGGGCACGCCCCACCTCGGCGCGCCGATCGCCTGGGGGATCGGGCACGGCAGCCGCGGGATGGCCCGCCTGCCGGAGACGGCGCCCTTCGGCCGGATCCTCGACTGGCGCTCGGTCGGGGTGCACGACCTCGTCGCGGGGCTGGCGCACGACGTCCCGCCGTTGCCGCACGCTCGCTACCGCCTGGTCGCGGCCACCCTCACGGAGTCGCAGCGCCACCCCGTGGGTCACGTCGTCGGCGACCTCCTGGTGCGGCCCCTCTCCGCCTACGGGCGCGACAGGCGAGGTGGCGACCTCTTCCCGGGAGCCGAGGTCCTGCACGTGGGCCGCACAGACCACTTCGGCCTGCTGAACCACCCCGACGTCCACGCCGCCATGCGAGGCTGGCTCGCATGAGTGCCGATCGTGAGCTGAGGGCCGAGGCCCTCGTCGACGCCGCCCCGGAGCGGGTCTGGTCCCAGCTGACCGACCTCGCCCGGATGGCGCGGTGGAGCCCCGAGCTGGTCCGGATGGTGCCGCTCAAGCCGGGTGGTCTGCGGGTCGGGCAGGCCTACCTCGGCCTCAACCGCCGCAAGGCCGTCGTCTGGCCGACGCGTTCGGTCGTGGCGGTCCTCGAGCCGGGGCGCACCCTGGCGTGGGACACCCGGTCCAGCGGAGCCCGGTGGATCTGGGAGGTCGTGGCCGAGGGCTCCGGCACCCGCGTGGTGCACCGTCGCCCGGTGCCGGGAGCCCTGACGCCGCTCAGCCGGGTCTTCGCCCCGCTCTTCCTCGGGGGCAGCGACGCGCACGCCGACGAGCTCGAGCAGGGGATGGCCGAGACCGTGGCCAGGCTGAAGGCGAGCGTCGAGTCCGGCTGAGGAATCTGCTGTCGGCGAACAGGGGGCCGATGCCCGTGGAACTGTCCGTCCTTCGGGCTAGTGTCGAGCACGTGAACCAGACTCCCAGCCCCACCGCCGAGTCGCACGGCCCCCAGATGGGCGCGGGCGGCGGACTCAACGTCCTCGACGACCACATCTACCAGCGGCTGTTGCGCGAGCGCATCATCTTCCTCGGCTCCGAGGTCCGTGACCAGAACGCCAACGCGATCTGCGCCCAGCTGCTCCTGCTCTCGGCGGAGGACCCCGAGGCAGACATCTTCCTGCACATCAACTCACCCGGTGGTTCCGTGGACGCCGGCATGGCGATCTACGACACCATGAACTACATCCCCAACGACGTGGCCACCGTCGGCATGGGCCTGGCCGCCTCCATGGGCCAGTTCCTGCTCTGCGCCGGCACCAAGGGCAAGCGCTACGCCCTGCCCCACGCCCGCATCATGATGCACCAGCCCTCCTCGGGCATGGGGGGCTCCGCCTCCGACATCAAGATCCAGGCGCAGCAGTCGCTGCACATCAAGAAGGTCCTCCTCGAGCTCATCGCGGAGCACACCGGCCAGACGGTCGAGCAGATCGAGAACGACGCCGATCGCGACCGCTGGTTCACCGCTGAGCAGGCGCTCGCCTACGGCCTGGTCGACCAGGTCGTCAAGAGTGCCCGCGACGCCGCAGACGAGGGCCGCCCTGCGCGGCAGAAGGACTGAGTGCCATGAACTACTACATCCCCCAGTGGGAGGAGCGGACCTCCTACGGGTTCCGCCGCATCGACCCCTACGGCAAGCTCTTCGAGGACCGCATCATCTTCCTCGGCTCGCCGATCTCCGACGACGTCGCCAACGCCGTCATGGCCCAGCTCCTGTGCCTGGAGTCGATGAACCCCGACCAGGACATCCAGATCTACATCAACTCGCCCGGTGGCTCCTTCACGGCGCTCACCGCGATCTACGACACGATGAAGTTCATCACCCCCGACGTGCAGACCGTCTGCCTGGGCCAGGCGGCCTCGGCGGCAGCGATCCTGCTCGCCGCCGGTGCTCCGGGCAAGCGGATGGCCCTGCCCAACAGCAGGATCCTGATCCACCAGCCCTACACGGAGGGCACCTTCGGCCAGACCTCGGACATCGAGATCCAGGCCAACGAGATCCTCCGGATGCGCGAGCTGCTCGAGAAGATGATCAGCGACCACTCGGGCCGCTCCATCGAGGAGGTCAGCCGGGACATCGAGCGCGACAAGATCCTCACCGCCGCCCAGGCCATCGACTACGGCCTGATCGACACCGTGCTCGACTCGCGCAAGGCATCGACGCTCGCCCTGACCTGATGAGGCACGCTGGCCACCTGACCTGACCAGGTGGCCAGACTTGCCCGGAGGTTGCCGTGTCAGACCCCCTCCCGGGGGGTCCCAGCAGGTACCTTCGGGTGGTTTGCACCAACGCTCGACTCGCTCAACCCGCATCGAAGGAGATGACCCCGTGGCACGCATCGGTGACGGAGGCGACCTGCTGAAGTGTTCCTTCTGCGGCAAGAGCCAGAAGCAGGTCAAGAAGCTGATCGCCGGTCCCGGCGTCTACATCTGCGACGAGTGCATCGACCTGTGCAACGAGATCATCGAGGAGGAGCTCAGCGAGGGCACCGAGGTCAGCCTCGAGGAGCTCCCCAAGCCGAAGGAGATCTTCGACTTCCTCAACTCCTACGTCATCGGCCAGGAGCAGGCCAAGAAGTCGCTCGCCGTGGCGGTCTACAACCACTACAAGCGCGTGCAGGCGGGTCTCCAGCCGGTGGCCGGCAAGCACAGCAAGGACGAGGTCGTCGAGGTCGCCAAGAGCAACATCCTGGTGATGGGTCCGACTGGCTGCGGCAAGACCTACCTCGCCCAGACCCTGGCGCGGATGCTCAACGTGCCTTTCGCGATCGCCGACGCCACCGCCCTCACCGAGGCCGGCTACGTCGGGGAGGACGTCGAGAACATCCTGCTCAAGCTGATCCAGGCGGCCGACTACGACGTCAAGAAGGCCGAGACCGGGATCATCTACATCGACGAGATCGACAAGGTCGCCCGCAAGGCGGAGAACCCCTCGATCACGCGTGACGTCTCCGGCGAGGGCGTGCAGCAGGCGCTGCTCAAGATCATCGAGGGCACGACCGCCTCCGTGCCGCCCCAGGGCGGGCGCAAGCACCCGCACCAGGAGTTCATCCAGATCGACACCACCAACATCCTGTTCATCGTGGGTGGCGCCTTCGCGGGGCTCGAGCACATCGTCGAGCAGCGCGTCGGCAAGAAGAACCTCGGCTTCACCGCCGACGTCCGCACCGCCGCCGAGCGCGACTCCGAGGACCTGCTCGCCCAGGTGCGTCCCGAGGACCTCACCAAGTTCGGCCTGATCCCCGAGTTCATCGGCCGGCTGCCGCTGATCGCCAGCGTCACCAAGCTCGACCAGGCCGCGCTGGTGCAGATCCTCACCGAGCCGCGCAACGCCCTGGTCAAGCAGTACCAGAAGCTCTTCGAGCTCGACGGTGTCGAGCTGGAGTTCACCGAGGACGCCATCAAGGCCATCGCGGACAACGCGATGGAGCGCGGCACCGGTGCCCGTGGGCTGCGCGCGATCATCGAGGAGGTCCTCCTCCACGTGATGTACGACGTGCCCTCCCGCGGCGACATCGCCAAGGTCATCATCACCGGCGAGGTGGTCCTCGAGGATGTCGCGCCGACCCTGGTGCTGCGCGAGTCCGAGTCCAAGAAGAAGAAGTCGGCCTGACCGACCGCTCCGCCCCCGTCATGGTCTAGACCGGCTGGGGCGGGTCCCGGCCGCGAGTTGGTGCGGGCTGGTCCGGCCTCCCAGACTGGGCGCCATGAGCAGGGAGCAACGCCGACCGCTCGTGGCGTTCTGTGCTGTCGCCCTGGTGTGCGCCGTGATCATGACCAGCGCCCTGCGCAGCCATGCGGTTCGAGGGTTCCTCGCCTCCGGCGTCGACTCGGTGCAGCTCGTCGCCGTCGGCATCGAGATCGCGCCGCGACCCGTCGGGGTCAAGGCGCCGCGGGTGCAGCGGTCGGCCGCCCCCGAGGCCGCCCGGGTCGCCGGGCCCGCCCAGCCCGCCGTGGCCCGCCCGGAGCGCCACGACGCCATGCGCGCCCGGTCGTCGCGGCCCGACCGTGACCGTGGTCGCCCCGGTGGCGGGCACGGCACGCACGGTGCGAAGCACGGCAAGGCCACGAAGCACGGCAAGGCCGAGAAGCACGGCAAGGCCGAGAAGCACGGCAAGGCCGAGAAGCACGGCAAGGCCAAGAAGCACGGCAAGGCCAAGAAGCACGGCAAGCCCACAGAAGCACGGCAAGGCCGAGAAGCACCGGGACCGCTGACCCCGCCGTGCTCACGGCGAGGGGCTCACGGGGTCGGGGCGAGCTCCGATGCGACGGACAGCTCGGTGGCGTCGGTGACCGTGAAGACCAGGTCGCCGGTGATCTTGCCCGATGCGCGCAGGTCGTGCTCGGCCAGCTCGGCCCCGCGCACCAGCGGCTCGGGTCCGGAGATCTCGACGCGTGACAGCTCGGCGCGCATGGACACCTTGGCCTGCGACTTGGCGCCCCGGATGCCGCGCAGGGCCGCGGCCACGGCGTCCACGGCTGCGGGGTCGGAGGCGGCGGCCGAGCCGAGCTCGGCGGCCAGCGGCCACTGGCTGCGGTGGATCGAGCCCTCCTGCCACCACGACCAGACCTCTTCGGTCACGTAGGGCAGGAAGGGTGCGAGCAGGCGCAGCTGCACCTTGAGGGCGAGGGCCAGGGTGGCGCGCGCAGACTCGGTCCGGGCCCCGCCGTCCTCGTCGTAGGCGCGAGCCTTCACGAGCTCGACGTAGTCGTCGCAGAACTCCCAGAAGAACTTCTCGCTGACCTCCAGCGCCGTGGTGTAGTCGTAGGCCTCGAAGGCCTCCGTCGCCTTGGTGACCACGTTGGCCAGGCGCCCCATCAGGGCGCAGTCGATGGGCTCGACGACCTCCACCGGGTTGGCGGACGTCGCGCCGACGCCCCCGAGGACGAACTTGGAGACGTTGAGGACCTTCATGGCCAGGCGCCGGCCGACCTTCATCTGCGACTCGTCGAAGGGGGAGTCGAGTCCGGGACGAGCGATCGCCGCGCGCCAGCGGACCGCGTCGGCACCGAACTTGGCGAGGATCTCGTCGGGGACGACGACGTTGCCCTTGGACTTCGACATCTTCTTGCGGTCGGGGTCGACGATGAAGCCCGAGATCAGCGCGTGAGACCACGGCGCGGCGTGGTTCTCGAAGTGGGCGCGCACGACCCGGGAGAAGAGCCAGGTGCGGATGATGTCGTGGGCATGGGTGGCGAGGTCCATCGGGAAGACGCGGGCCCACAGGTCCTCGTCGGTCAGCCAGCCGCCGGCGATGTGCGGGGTGAGCGAGGAGGTCGCCCAGGTGTCCATGACGTCGGGGTCGCCGACGAAGCCGCCGGGGGCGCCGCGCTGCTCCTCGGAGTAGCCCTGCGGCGCCTGGGTCGAGGGGTCGACCGGCAGCTCGGCCTCGGCGGGCATCAGCGGGTGGGCGTAGTCGGGCTCGCCGTCGTCGTCGAGGGGGTACCAGACCGGGAAGGGGATGCCGAAGAATCGCTGCCGCGAGATCAGCCAGTCGCCGTTGAGACCGCCCACCCAGTTGTCGTAGCGGTGGCGCATGTGGGCCGGCAGCCACTGGATCTCGCCGGCGCGGTCGAGCATCTCGGTGCGCAGGGCGGCGTCGCGCCCGCCGTTGCGGAGGTACCACTGACGGGTGGCCACGATCTCGAGCGGCTTGTCGCCCTTCTCGTAGAAGTTGGCCATGCGCTGGGTCGGGGTGGGCTCGCCGACCAGGTCGCCGGACTCCCGCAGCGCGGCGACCATCGCCTCGCGGGCGGAGAAGACCGTCTTGCCGGCCAGCTCGGCGTACGCCGTGGCGGCACCCTCGTGCGCGAGCCACTCGGGGGTGTCGCGGAGGAAGCGGCCATCGCGACCGATGACCGTGCGGACCGGGAGGTCGAGCTCACGCCACCACATGACGTCGGTGAGGTCGCCGAAGGTGCAGCACATCGCGATGCCGGCGCCCTTGTCCATCTCGGCAGCGGGGTGGGCCACGACGGGGACCTCCACGCCGAGGACCGGTGAGGTGACGGTGGTGCCGAAGAGCGACTGGTAGCGCTCGTCGTCGGGGTGGGCGATGAGCGCGACGACGCTGGGGATCAGCTCGGGACGCGTGGTCTCGATCGCGACGGTCTCGCCGTCAGGGCGGTGGAAGGTCACGCGGTGGTAGGCACCGGCGTAGTCCCGTGCCTCGAGCTCAGCCTGCGCCACCGCGGTCTGGAAGGTGACGTCCCAGAGGGTCGGGGCGTCCTGGAGGTAGGCCTCGCCGCGTGCGTAGTTGCGCAGGAACGCGGTCTGGCTGACCTTCTGGGCCTTCGGGCCGATGGTCGTGTAGGTCTGGTCCCAGTCGACGGAGAGGCCCAGGGTGCGCCACAGCGACTCGAAGACCTTCTCGTCCTCCTCGACCAGCTGCTCGCAGAGCTCGATGAAGTTGGGCCGCGAGATCGGGACCTGCTTCTTGGGGTCCGGCTTCTCCGGCGCGGTGAAGTCGGCCTCGTAGGGGAGCGAGGGGTCGCAGCGCACCCCGAAGTAGTTCTGCACGCGGCGCTCGGTCGGCAGGCCGTTGTCGTCCCAGCCCATCGGGTAGAAGACGGACTTGCCGCGCATCCGCTGGAAGCGGGCGATCAGGTCGGTGTGGCTGTAGGAGAAGACGTGGCCGACGTGGAGGCTGCCGCTGACGGTGGGCGGCGGCGTGTCGATCGAGAAGACGTTCTCCCGCGGCTGGGTGCGGTCGAAGGCGTAGGTGTCGTCGGCCTTCCACTGCGCCGACCACTTGTCCTCGAGACCCTCGAGCGCCGGCTTCTCGGGTACGACGACGGCGCCGCTGTCGGTGCGCGTCTCGTCCGGTGCCTGGCTGTCGTTGATCTCGGTCATGGCCAAATCCTAGTGGTGGCCATGACCGGTCCTCACCCGGTGGTCCCGAGGGCGAGGACCTCGTAGGTTGCGGCCATGACCGACCTGCAGTTCTACGACGACCCGGCGGCGTTCCTGCGCGACACGGCGAGCCTCCTCGCAGCCGACCCCGTGGTGACCACGGTGCTCGCCACCGTCACCCAGCGGGTCGCGGCCGCCGACCTCCGGGGTGATCCGCGCGGCGAGCACCCGCACTGGTGGCTGGCGGTGCGGGAGGGCGACCGGGTCGTCGGGGTCGCGATGCGCACCGCGCCCTTCGGGCCCTATCCGCTCTACCTGCTGCCGATGCCCGACGAGGCCGCCCGTGAGCTGGCCCGTGTCCTCCACGCCCGGGGCGAGCAGGTCCTGGCCGCCAACGGCGCCCTGCCCGCGACCGAGCGGTTCGCCGACGAGACGGCGCGCCTGGTCGGCGGGCGGGCCCTGGTGCACGAGCACATGCGGCTGTGGGAGGTCACCGAGGTCACCCGGCCGGGGCCGGCACCCGGCCGCCTCCGCGCCGCCGGGCACGACGACGTGGCCCTGTGCGAGATGTGGTGGAACGCCTTCGCGGTCGACGCTGCCGAGCAGGCGGGCCGCAGCGCCGCGTCGGCCGCGGGCGAGAGCATCGAGCGTGACGAGATGGCACGCCGGATCCAGGCCGGACTGGTGTGGCTGTGGGAGGACGGCGCCGGCCGCGTCGTCCACCTCACCGCGCACACCCCGCCGGCGTTCGGGGTGGTCCGGGTCGGTCCCGTCTACACGCCGCGCCAGTCCCGCGGCCACGGCTACGCGAGCGCGACGGTGGCCGCGGTGTCGCAGCGGCTGCTCGACGAGGGCGCCCGGGTGTGCCTCTTCACCGACCAGGCCAACTCGACCTCCAACAAGATCTACGAGGCGCTGGGCTATCGACCGTTGGTCGACATGGCCAACCTGCGGGTCACCAGACCAGGACCGGCTTGACGACCTTGCCCGCCGCGACGTCGTCGATCGCGGCGTTGATCTCGGTGAAGGGATAGGTCACCACGAGGTCGTCGACGTCGAACGCGCCGGCCTGGTGCATCTCGATCAGTCGCGGCACCATCGTGAGCGGGTCGGAGTCGCCCTCGACGCTCCCGCGGATGATCTTGCCGTTCTGCATGATGTCGATCGCGTCGACGCTGAACTCCTCGGCGCCGAGCCCGAGGATCACCAGCTGCCCGCGCGCCCCGAGCGCCTGGGCGGCCTGCTTGATGACGGCGGGCACGGCGGTCGTGTCGATGGCACCGGTGGTCCCGCCGCCGGAGAGCTCCTTGACGCGGTCGACCAGCGCGCTGCCCAGCCCGGTCTGCTCGAGCTCAGAGGGGTTGACGCCGATCGCGCCGTAGCGTGCGGCCACGTCGAGGCGGCTCTGCATCAGGTCCACCGCGATGATCGTGCCGACGCCCTGGGCCCGGGCCGCGGCGATGGCGGCGAGGCCGACCGCGCCCACGCCGTAGACGGCCAGGCTGTCGGCCGGTCCCGGCTGGAGCACGTTGAGCACGGCGCCGGCCCCGGTCTGGAAGCCGCAGCCGTAGGGCGCGATCTTGGTGAGGTCGAGCGACTTGTCGACGACGACGACGTTGTCGGCGTAGGCGATCGCGTGCTTCGAGAAGCTGGACTGGCCGAAGAAGGAGCCGAAGACGGGCGACCCGTCGCGCGAGTAGGTGGTCGACCCGTCCATGCGCATGCCCATGTAGTTGATCATCAGGCTGGACTCGCAGTAGCCGATCTCGCCCGCGTCGCACGTCGCGCAGCTGCGGCACGAGCGCAGGCTGAGCACCACGTGGTCGCCGACGGCGATGCCGCTGACCTCGTCGCCGACCTCCTCCACGACGCCGGCACCCTCGTGGCCGAAGACGTTGGGGAACATCTCGGCGGGCAGCATCGAGCGCATCGTGATGTCGGTGTGGCACAGGCCGGTGGCGACGATGCGCACCAGCACCTCGTCGGCGCGGGGCCCGTCGATCTCCACCTCCTCGAAGGTGAAGTCCTGGCCCTGCTCGTTGACGATCGCGACCGTGGTCCTCATGCGTGCCTCCCGGCTCCTGAGTCACCTCCCTGGCGACGGGCCCCACACTAGAACGTGTTCCAGTCTCGGGTCGAGAGGCACGGTGCCTAGACTTGGCTCCGAGATGACTGAGATCCCCGACGTGACGCCCGACGTGCTTCCCGAAGTGCCCCGACTGGCCGAGACCTTCGCGGAGGTCGAGGACGCGCTGCTGTCCCGCTGGCCCGAGACCAAGCTCGAGCCGTCACTGGACCGCATCCGCGCGTTCGCCGAGCTGCTGGGCGACCCGCAGGCGTCCTACCCGGTCATCCACCTGACCGGCACCAACGGCAAGACGTCGACCTCGCGGATGATCGACACGCTGCTGCGCGCGCTCGACCTCCGCACGGGGCGCTTCACCTCGCCGCACGTCGAGCGCATGACCGAGCGGATCAGCGTCGACGGCGAGGAGCTCGACGACGAGTCCTTCGTGCGTGCCTTCAACGACGTCGCGCCGTTCACCCACCTCGTGGACGAGTCCGAGGCGCACCCGCTGTCGTTCTTCGAGACCGTCGTCGGCATGGCCTTCGCCGCCTTCGCCGACGCGCCCGTGGACGTGGCGGTCATCGAGGTCGGCATGGGGGGCTCCTGGGACGCCACCAACGTCGTCGACGCGGCGGTCGCGGTGGTGCTGCCGATCGCGGTCGACCACTCGCAGTACCTCGGCGAGTCGCCCGTCGACATCGCTGCCGAGAAGTCCGGCATCATCAAGGCCGGCTCGCTGGCCGTCCTCGCCCAGCAGACCCCGGAGGCCGCCCAGGTGCTGCTCGCCCGCGCCGCCGAGGTCGGTGCCACCGTGGTGCGGGAGGGCATGGAGTTCGGGGTGATCTCCCGGGTCCCCGCGGTCGGTGGTCAGGTCGTGGCGCTGCAAGGGCTCCGGGCCCGCTACGACGACGTCTTCCTGCCCCTCTACGGCGCCCACCAGGCGCAGAACGCCGCGGTCGCCCTGGCCGCGGTCGAGGCCTTCGCCGGCGACCAGCCCCTCGACGAGGAGCTCGTGCGGGCGGCGTTCGCCGAGGTCAGCTCGCCGGGTCGCCTGGAGATCGTGCGGCGCAGCCCCACCATCGTGCTCGACGCGGCGCACAACCCGCACGGCGCGGAGGCGGTCGCCGACGCCCTCGACGACTCCTTCGCCTTCTCCCCGCTGATCGGGGTCGTCGGGGTGATGGCCGACAAGGACTACGAGGGGCTGCTCTCGGCCTTCGAGCCGCACTTCGCCCACATCGTGTGCACGCAGAACTCCCAGCCCCGCTCGATGCCTGCCGCCGAGCTCGCCCAGACGGCCTACGAGATCTTCGGCGAGGACCGGGTGAGCGTCGAGCCCGACCTGGCCAGCGCCATCGACCGGGCGGCGTCGCTCGCCGAGTCGGGGGAGGACGCCGGCCAGTCGCTGGGCTCCGGCGCCGTGCTCGTCACGGGGTCGGTCGTCACCGTCGGGGAAGCCCGCGCGCTGGTGAGGAAGCGCCGCTCGTGAGCGATCGACAGCGCTCCCCGCGCCGCGGCATGTGTGCCGCGATCCTGAGCCTCGAGGCGATCACCCTCGGGCTGACCACCCCCGTCATGATCGTCATCGCCGACACCGGGGTCGCCACCGGGCTCGCCATCGGGCTCGGCCTCATGACGGCCTGCATCCTGGTCGCCGGGGTGCTGCGCGCCGAGTGGGGCTACCTGCTCGGCTGGGCCATCCAGGTGGCGGCCATCGGACTGGGCTTCGTCATCTCGCTGATGTTCGTCCTCGGCGCCATCTTCGCCCTGCTCTGGGGCACGGCCGACTTCCTGGGCCGCAAGATCGAGCGGGAGCGTGCCGCGGCCTATGCCGTCCTCGACGCCGAGCTCGCCGCGGAGGCCGAGGCGCAGGGCCAGGGCGACTGACACGGCGCGCAGGCAGCCTCAGCGGCGCAGCACGCCCGCGATCACCGCGAGCGCGGCGTCGAGATCGGCGTCGGTGAGACCACCGAAGCCGACGACCAGGCCGTGCAGCTCGGCCGTGCGGCAGTAGTCCGCGAGCAGCGGCACGTCGAAGCCGGCCTCGCGGGCCGCCCGGTGGGCGTCCAGCGCGAGGGAGCGGGGGAGCACGACGGCGGCGTACATCCCCGCCACCGGCGCCTCGACGTACGGCGTGAGGGCGGCCGCCACCCGCGTCGCCCGGTCGGCGTAGACCCGGCGCGCGGAGCGGACCACCCGGTCGACGTAGCCGTCGCGCAGGAGGGAGAGGAACGCGCGCTGCACGGCCCAGGAGGCGGACTCGTGCGTGATCGCCCGGTGCCGCTCGACGCTCTCGCGGACCGCCGCGGGCGCGACCAGCCACCCGAGCCGGAGGCTGGGCGCGACGGTCTTGCTGGCGGTGCCGAGGTAGGCCACCCGGTCGCGGTCGAGGCTGGCCAGGGCGGGGATCGGCGCGACGTCGTAGCGGAACTCCGAGTCGTAGTCGTCCTCGATGACCAGGGCGTCGGCGGCGCGGGCCGCGGCGAGCAGGTCGAGCCGGGCACTGCCGGACATGGCCGGGCCGAGGGGGTGCTGGTGCGCCGGGGTGACGTAGGCGGCGACGACGCCGCGGAGGTCCGTGACGGAGCGGAGCGCCGGGACGTCGACGACCCGGCGGCCGGTGGCCCGGATCGTGGCCACGGCGGCGCGGTAGCCCGGGTCCTCCACGGTGACGTCGCCCGGGGGGAGGGCGGTCACCAGGTGACGCAGCCCGTCGGTCGTGCCGGCGGTGACCAGCACCTCGTCGGGGTGGACGTCGAGCCCGCGGGTGCGAGCCAGCCGGGCGGCGAGCTGGACCCGCAGCTCGGGGAGGCCCCGGGGATCGTCGTAGCCCCGCGGCGGGGGCGCCGCACTGACCTCCCGCCAGGCGCGCCGCCAGGCCGCCCGGTGCCGGGCGTCGATCCAGGGGGTGCCGGAGTCCAGGCGCAGCAGCGGGGCGCCGGAGGGGGTCGCGGCGCGGCGCGCGGGCGACGGCAGCGCGGCCGCACCGCTCGCCGCCACGAACGTCCCGGAGCCGTGCCGGCCCTCGAGCCAGCCCTCGGCGACGAGCTGGCCGAAGGCCTGCTCGGTCACCGACCGGGCGACCCCGAGGTCACGGGCCAGGGCCCGGCTGCTGGGGAGCCGGTCCCCGGGGGAGAGGAGGCCGCCCGTGATCCGGTCGCGGACCTGGCCGCTCAGCTGGACGCCCAGCGGGACGGCGCTGCTGCGGTCGAGGTCGACGGCCAGGGTGGCCATGAGTGTCCTGTCGAAGTAAGTGAGAAGTGGCCCATGACGAAGGGCCACTCGTGTCCGAGACTAGCCGCATGCCTCTCGCCCCGCTCTCGCCCACGGCCCGCACCTCCGTCACCCGGGGCCGCAACCGCGCGGTCGAGGACCGCGCGGCCCTGCACGCCCTGCTCGACGACGCGCTGGTCGCCCACCTGGGGGTCAGCGTCGGGGACCACCCCGTCGTGCTCCCGGTGGCCTTCGCGGTCGACCTCGACGGTCCGGACGAGGGGGGCACGCTCTACGTGCACGGCTCGGTGGCCGCCAGGTGGCTCACCAGGTCGGAGGGCAGCACGGTCTGCGTGACCGTGACCGAGGTGGACGGACTGGTCGCGGCCCGGTCGGCCTTCCACCACTCCATGAACTACCGCTCGGCGGTCGTCGTGGGAGTCGCCCGCATCGTCGACGAGGCCGCGGAGAAGTCGCACGCACTCGCGCTCACCGTCGACCACATGGTGCCGGGCCGGGCGGCGACCCTGCGCCCCAGCACGCGCAAGGAGCTGGCCGCGACCTCGGTGCTCGCCGTGCCCCTGCACGAGGCGTCGGTCAAGGTGCGGGCCGAGGGGCCCGTGGACGAGCCGGAGGACGTCGAGGCCGGGGTGTGGGGCGGGGTCATCCCGGTCCGGCGCGTCGCGGACGCCCCGGTGCCCGGCGACGACGCGCGCGGCCCGGTCCCGCTGGACGTGGTCCGGCGTGCCGAGCAGCTCGCCTGACTCGCTAGGGTCGGGGCCATGAGCCAGCGCACCCTCGTCCTCCTCAAGCCCGACACCGTCAAGCGCGGTCTGGTGGGGGAGGTCCTGTCCCGCTTCGAGGCCAAGGGCCTCACGATCGTGGCGCTGGAGCACCGTCTCATCGACGACGCCTTGGCCGACGAGCACTACGCCGAGCACGTCGAGCGCGACTTCTACCCGCCGCTGCGCGCCTTCGTGACCAGCGGCCCCCTGGTGGCGCTCGTGCTCGAGGGCGACGAGGCCATCGAGGTGGTGCGGGCCCTCAACGGGGCCACCGACGGCCGCAAGGCCGCTCCGGGCACCATCCGCGGCGACCTGTCGCTCTCCAACCGCGAGAACCTCGTGCACGGCTCCGACTCACCCGAGTCGGCCGAGCGCGAGATCGCGATCTGGTTCCCTAACCTCTGACCTCCCCGGCTGCTGCGCGCTGCCTCGTCCACAGGTCTGGGCGGGCCGCGTTTCCGGCCCGGTGACCTGGGCAGGCTGCTTGCATGGAGCTGCGCCCCCTCTCGGACCCTGTCGGTGACCCGTTCTTCGACGCCCTGCGCCGACGGCACCCCGACGTCGACGTCGTGCTCCTGCCCCCATCTGCCCCACCGGTGGCGTCGGATCCGGTGCCGGAGCCGGTCGTCACCGCCACGGCACAGCGGGTCGAGGCCGTCGCGCGCGACCTGTGGTCCGCGGTCGCCCCCGACAGCGTCGACCAGGTGCAGTCCCGGTGGACCTACGGCACCGGACCGGAGGCCGTGCGGGCCACCACCCGGCTCCGGGCGCGGCGCGACGACGGCTTCCACGTGCTGGTCGCCCTGCGCCACGAGCTGGAGGCCGACGGCTGGGCCGTGACCCGCCCCGAGGGACCGGTCGAGAGGCTCATCGGCCACCTGGACGACCTCACCGCCACCGCGTCCTACGTCGAGGGGTCCGGCACGCTGCTCGTCGAGGTCGCCTCCGAGTCCGTGCCGGTCGGCCAGGGGCGCGCCCGCGAGCTGACCCGCATCCCTGCCGGGGCGGGTGAGCGGTGATGGAGGTCGTGCCGCTCTCGGCCGGCACCGCCTCGCGACGCTGGGACGACCAGCACCTCGACCTCGACGCCGCCGCCGGGCAGATCGCCGGAGCGGGGACGAGCGGCTTCACCAGCGCCGTCTCCGGGGCGGCAACCCGCTTCCTGACCCAGTGGCAGCGCCACGCCGAGGGGCTCGGCACCGACGCCGAGGGGCGGGCCGACGGGCTGAGGGTCGCGATCCGTGACTACGTGACCAGCGACGAGGCCGTCGGGATGGACCTCTTCCTCCTCTCGACCTTCGTGCAGGAGCAGCGATGACGACCATCACCCTGCCCCCGCCCCCCCGGGCGGTCCCGCCCCTCACCTGCCAGCCCGCAGCGGTCCGGCGGTGCGGTGGCGACCTGCTCGCCGCGTCCGCCCAGATCGACGACCTCGGCACGTTCGTCGCCGCCGACGCACGCATCGACGACTGGGTCGGCCGGGGCTCGGCCCGTTACCACGAGACGATCGCCCCGATCGGGCACCAGGCCGACGCCATGTCGCTCGCGCTGCGCGCCGTCGCGACCCGCGTCGACGCCCACGCCGACGAGCTGCAGAGCCTGCTGGACCGTCGTACGGACCTGGAGGAGCGACGCTCCCACCTCGCCGGCGAGGTCGCGCGCCTGCGCGGCGAGGTGGGGACGGCGACCGAGGAGGACGCCGCTGCGCTCCAGGCCGAGTGCGACCGGGTGCGACGCGAGGTGGCGGCCTTCGAGGTCGACCTGACGACCTGGGCCGGCGACGTGGCCGCCGAGGAGACCGAGATGGTGGCGGCCTTCCGACGGGTGCAGGACGCCGACGCGGTCGAGCGCATCTACGGCGGTGTCGCCGACCCGGCCGACGGTGCGCTGGCGACCAAGCCGGGCGCCGGCGCGAGCCCGCGGGAGGTCAACGCCTGGTGGGACTCCCTCACCCGCGCCGAGCAGCAGGCGATCATCGCCGCCGCCCCCGGCGCGATCGGCAACCTCGACGGCATCCCCGCGGACGCACGCAACGACGCCAACACCGTCGCCCTCGACCGCGACCTGGCCGACTGGACCCACACCGAGTCGCTGGGTGAGCTGACCGACGACGAGCGCACCTGGCTGGAGAACGCCCGCGCGGCCGACGAGGCACGAAACAACATCACCGACCGGGTCGACCCGGTGACCGGTGAGCCGATCGAGACGCAGATCTACCTCTACGACCCGGCTGCCTTCGACGGCGACGGGGCGATCGCCATCAGCGCCGGCAACATCGACTCGGCCGACAACGTGGCGGTGCTGGTGCCCGGCTTCGGCACCGACGCCGAGAGCGCCGGCTACCAGGCCGACCGGGCCGCGACGATCTATGAGTCGACCCGCTTCCTGGACCCGAGCGCCAGCAACGCCACGATGTTCTGGATCGGCTACGACGCACCCGACAACGCGCCCTGGGACGAGGGCTTCGACGGCGCCGGTGTCCTCACCGAGTCCATGGCCACCGCGGGCGGCGAGCACCTCGCCGACACCATCGACGGACTGCGTGCCAGCCGCGACGGCGAGCCGGCGCACCTCACCGCGATCGGCCACAGCTATGGCTCCACGACGACCGGGCACGCCGCCCACGACCAGGGCATCGACGTCGACGAGATCATCTTCGTCGGCAGTCCCGGGGTCGGTGGCGACACCGACAACGCGGGCGACACCGGCATCGACCCCGACCACGTCTGGGCCGGCGCCAACAGCCGCGACCCGATCGCCGACCTCGGCAACCACGGCTGGGTCCACGGTGAGACCGCGTTGGGTGCGGGCCTGGGCGACGACCCCGCCGAGGACGACTTCGGGGCCAACCGCTTCGAGGCCGAGTCGGAGACCCGCGGTGGCGCCTTCTCCTTCGGTGACCACTCGAAGTACTTCGAGCACGACACCGAGTCGCTCCACAACATCAGCCAGATCGTCAACGGCGACTACGACGCGGTCGAGCACGCCGACCACGTCTACGACCCGTGGTACGACGGGGTGCAGGACCCAGAACATGACCGGGACCCGACCACCCCGGCCACCCGATGACGCGCGCCGGTGTCCTGGCAGGGTGGCTGCCGTTGGTCTTGGTGCTCGCGCTCGGCGGGTGCGGTTCGGAGGGGGACGACGTGGCAGCCGAGGCTGACAGTGCGGCGCTGGAGCAGCAGCGTGACCAGGTCCGCGCCTCGGCGGCCGACCTGGTGAAGGGTGTCGTGGCGGCGCTCCCCGGGCGTGCCTCGCAGACCACCGGACGGGTCGAGGGCTGCGAGTCGGCCTCCGAGGACGAGTTCCGCACGTTCCGCTACCGCGCCACGGCCCGTGTCGACGTCGACGCCTCGGCCGCGCGCCCCTACCTCGACGCCCTCGCCCCGGCCCTGCTCGACGCCGGCTTCGCCGACCCCACCCCCGGTGAGCGCCCTGGTGGCGCGACCCTCGAGGGGCGTGACGGCGACCTCACCGCCACCGCCTCCGAGCTCCCGGACCAGGGTGACTACGTCCTGCTCTCCGTCGAGGGCCCCTGCCTCGAGGTCCCCGAGTCCGACCGCGCTGCCTGGCAGCGTCGGACGGACCCGGAGTCCTACCTGTGAGGTCGGCGCGGGGCTGAGATCGACCGCTCGATCGAGGTGCCGCACCCCAGCAGCACCCCGAGCCACACCAGCAACACGCGCACCGGCGTGCCTGCGCGGGATCGGGAGGCGCGGAACCTAGGCTCGATCTCGGGTACGGCGGGGCGTGCGCGCGTCGTGTCCTCTTCCCCGAGCGCACGCTGTCATCGAGCTGCGAGGCGTTGGGCATGGCGAACAGCTTCATCGGCCGCGACATGGCCGTCGACCTCGGCACGGCCAACACGCTGGTCTACGTGCGGCGCAAGGGTGTGCTGCTGGACGAGCCGAGCGTGGTGGCGGTCAACGACACCACCGGCGAGATCCTGGCGGTCGGTCACGACGCCAAGCGGATGATCGGGCGCACGCCCGACAACATCACCGCGATCCGCCCCCTCAAGGACGGCGTCATCGCCGACTTCGAGGCGACCGAGCAGATGCTGCGCTACTTCATCCAGCGCGTGCACCGCCGTCGCTACTTCGCCAAGCCCCGCATGGTCATCTGCGTGCCCAGCGGCATCACCGCCGTGGAGCAGCGCGCGGTCAAGGAGGCCGGCTACCAGGCCGGCGCCCGCCGGGTCTACATCGTGGAGGAGCCGATGGCGGCCGCGATCGGGGCCGGGCTGCCCGTGCACCAGGCCACGGGCAACATGGTCGTCGACGTCGGCGGGGGCACCACCGAGGTCGCCGTGATCTCGCTCGGCGGCATCGTGACCAGCCTCAGCATCCGCACCGCCGGCGACGAGCTCGACGCCGCGATCGTGACGTGGATGAAGAAGGAGCACTCCCTCATGCTGGGGGAGCGCACCGCCGAGGAGGTCAAGATGACCCTCGCCTCCGCCTTCCCGAGCGCCCAGGAGCCGGAGGCCGAGATCCGCGGTCGCGACATGATCACCGGCCTGCCCCGCACCGTCGTCGTCTCCGCCGCCGAGATCCGCCAGGCCATCGAGGAGCCGCTGCACGCGATCGTCGACGCCGTGCGCGCCACCCTCGACCAGACCCCGCCCGAGCTGGCCGGCGACATCATGGACCGCGGCATCGTCCTCACCGGTGGCGGCGCCCTGCTCCGCGGCCTCGACGAGCGGCTGCGCCACGAGACCGGCATGCCGGTCCACATCGCCGAGCAGCCGCTGCTCTCGGTCGCGCTGGGCGCCGGCAGGTGCGTCGAGGAGTTCGAGGCCCTCCAGCAGGTGCTCGTCTCCGACGCGAGGCGCTTCTGATGGCCCTCGACCCGCACCGCGAGCGTCGTTGGGGGAGCGCGGACCGCACGCCTGGTCGCGGTCAGCCGCCCCGGGCGCTCGTCGTCGCGCTGGTCCTGGCCTGCGCGACCCTCATCACCCTCGACTACCACGGCGGCACCGACTCGCCCGTCGAGCCCGTGCGCCGGGCCATGGGCGAGGTCTACGGTCCCGTCGAGGTCGGCGCCGCGGCCGTCGTACGCCCCGTCGTCGCCATCCCGCGCTGGTTCCGCAGCCGCGACGCGATGCGCGAGCAGATCGGCGAGCTCGAGGCGCAGAACGCCGAGCTCCGCCAGCAGGTCAACACGTCCGGCTACGACCGCAACAAGCTCGCCGAGTACGACGGGCTGACGGCCGCCGCCGGCACCCTCGGCTACGCCCTCGTCCCGGCCCGTGTCGTGGGGATGGGGCCCTCGCAGTCCTTCTCCAGCACGGTCACCATCGACGCGGGCGCCCGCTCCGGCCTGCGCCCCGACATGACGGTCGTCAACAACGACGGCCTGGTGGGTCGGATCCTGCGCGTGACCGCGACCACCGCCACCGTCCTGCTGCTCATCGACTCCGACTCCGTCGTCGGGGGTCGCGTGGGCGAGAGCATGGAGATCGGCATGCTCCACGGCCGCGGGGTGCTGGGCGACGAGGGCCGCCTCGACCTCGAGCTCATCGACGAGTCGGTCGTGCCGCGCAAGCTCGACACCGTCGTGACCTGGGGCAGCGAGAGCGGCGCGCCCTACGTCGCCGGTGTCCCCGTGGGCCGCATCTCCACGGTCTTCTCCAACCTGCGCGACAGCTCGCAGCGCGCGGTCATCGAGCCGTTCGTCGACTTCGGTGCGCTGGACCTGGTCGGTGTCGTCGTGCCCTCCGGCACCGCCAGCGACCGCGCCGTGATCGAGGCCGACGGGAGCCTGCAGTGACCTCCGCGCGCGGCTTCCTCGCCCTCGTGGCCGTCAGCGTCGCGCTGGTGCTGCAGGTCTCGGTCTTCTCCCACGTCTCCTGGCAGGGGGTCGTGCCCAACCTGGTGCTGCTCGTCGTCGTCGGGGCCGCGCTGGTGCGCGGCTCGCAGTTCGCGATGCTGCTCGGCTTCGCCGCGGGCGTGCTGCTCGACCTGGTGCCACCCGCCGACCACGTGGCCGGCCGCTGGGCGCTGGCGCTGGTCGTCGTCGGCTACGTCGCGGGCCGGGTGGCCCTCGACATCAGGCCCACGGTGACCGCGGCGCTGGCGACCGTGGCCGCCTCCTCCTTCCTCGGCACGTCGATCTTCGCGCTCAGCGGCCTGATCCTGCGCGACCCGCCGCTCGCGGTGCCCGACCTGCTGCAGGTCGTCAGCATCAGCGTCGCCTGGGACCTCGTGCTCACGCCCTTCGTGCTGCCCCTGGTGATGGCGATGTTCCAGCGCCTCGAGCCCGAGCGGGCGACGACGTGACCTCGGCCCGGCCGCAGGCCGCGCAGCGCAGCACGCTGCGACTCGTCGTCCTGCAGGCGTTGGTGTTCTCGTTGTTCGCGACCCTCTTCGTCCGGCTCTACTACCTCCAGGTGGTCGACGGCGACGAATACACCGCCCAGGCCGCCGCCCAGTCGGTGCGCGAGATCGTCGTGCAGCCCCAGCGCGGCCTGATCGTCGACGACCAGGGCCGGCCCCTGGTCACCAACCGCACCTCCTGGGTCGTCTCGCTCGACCGCACCGTCGTCGACAAGATGACCGAGGGCGTGCGCAGCAAGCTCGTCGAGCGTCTCGGGCGGGTCGTCGACGAGCCCGCCCAGCGCATCGAGAAGCAGCTCGTCACGTGCGGCGAGGCTGGCAGCGTCTCCGGCCTGTGCTGGAACGGCTCGCCCTTCCAGGCCGTCCCGGTGGCGCACGACGTGCCCCAGGCCGTCGCCCTGCGCATCCTCGAGCAGCCCGAGGACTTCCCCGCCGTCGTGGTCGACCAGCAGACGGTGCGCTCCTACCCCGAGCCCTTCGGCATCAACCTGGCCCACGTGCTCGGCTACCTCAGCCCCATCACCGAGGAGGAGTACGACACCGCACAGACCGACGGCGACCGCTCCGTCAACGGTGCCTCCGCGGTCGGCCGGGCCGGTGTCGAGAAGCAGTACGACCGGTGGTTGCGCGGGATGCCCGGCTACCGCAGCGTCGCCGTCGACTCGATGGGCCGCGTGCTCGGCGACGACGGCGCGGTGGCCAGCCAGCCCGGCGACACGCTCGTCACCTCCATCGACGCCAAGGTGCAGGGCGTCGTCGAGACCCAGCTGAAGGACGCGATGGCCGTCGCCCGCGCGACCCGCGACTCGGTGACCGACAAGAACTACGTGGCCGACTCCGGTGCCGTCGTCGTCCTCGAGGCCGACACCGGTCGGGTGGTCGCCATGGCCAGCGAGCCGACGTACGACCCGGGTGTGTGGGTCGGCGGGATCACCAAGAAGCAGCTCGACCGCCTCTACTCCGAGGCCGCGGGCACCCCGCTGCTCGGCCGCGCGACCCAGGGCCAGTTCGCCCCCGGCTCGACGTGGAAGCCGTTCATGACCGCGGGTGCGTTGAGCAACGGCTACGACACCGACACCATGCTCAACTGCTCGTCCTTCCTCAACGTCGGCAACCGGGACTTCAAGAACTACGAGTCCGGTGCCTACGGCTACATCAGCTTCGCCAAGGCGCTCGAGGTCTCGTGCAACACCTTCTTCTACCGCGTCGGCCTCGACTACTGGCAGCGCTACGGCTCCGACGTCAGCGACGTCGACGCCCGTGACCCGTTGGTCGAGGAGGCCAAGAAGTTCGGCTTCGGCCGCGAGACCGGCATCGACCTCCCCGGCGAGGCCTCGGGCCGCATCGCCGACCGGACCTGGAAGCGCGCCTACTTCGAGTCGCAGAAGGACTACTACTGCGACCTGGCCGCCGAGCCGCAGACCTCCGACACCTCCGACTTCGTCTACCTCTTCGCCCGTGAGTTCTGCATCGAGGGCTTCGCCTACCGGGCGGGTGACGCCGTCAACTTCGCCATCGGTCAGGGCGACACCATCGTCACCCCGCTGCAGCTGGCCCGCGCCTACGGTGCGATCGCCAACGGCGGCACCCTCTACGCCCCGCGCATCGGCAAGGCCGTCGTCAGCTCCGACGGCACCGTGATCCGCGAGATCGCCCCCAAGAAGGTCGGGCAGGTGAAGGTGCCCGACGGCGTCTTCGGCTACATCGACGACGCCCTCAAGGGCGTCACCCGCCAGGGCACGATGTCGTGGCGGATGGTGGGCTTCCCGCTCGACGAGGTGCCGATCCGCTCCAAGACGGGCTCGGCCGAGGTCTACGGCAAGCAGTCGACCTCGTGGGTCGCGTCCTACTCCGAGGACTACGTCGTGGTCATGATGATCAGCCAGGGCGGCACCGGCTCCGGCACGTCGGGCCCCGCGGTCCGGGCGATCTGGGAGTCCCTCTACGGCATCACCGGCGAGGAGGTCCGCGACTCCGACGCGGCCATCCCCGGGGTGTCCCCGCCCCGCAACCTGCCGACCTTCCGGCGCGACGGCTCGATCCTGCCCCCGGCGAGGGAGAAGCGATGACCACCACGGCCTACCGACCGGCGCGCCCGGCCCGACCGGCCCCGCGCGCCACCAGCCGGCTCAGCCAGGTCAACGGCATCGACTGGGTGCTGATGGGGGCCGTGCTGGCGCTCACCGTGCTCGGCACGCTCCTCGTGTGGTCGGCCACCAGCAACCGTGAGGACCTCACCGGCGGTGACTCCTCGGCGTACCTCGCCAAGCAGGTGATGAACGTCGCCATCGGGCTGGTGCTGATGGTGACCGTGATGGCCACCGACCACCGCTGGGTGCGGATCCTCACCCCGCTGGTCTACCTCGCCTCGGTCGTGGGGCTGGTGCTCGTGCTGACGATGGGCACCACCATCAACGGCTCCCGCTCCTGGCTGATGCTCGGCGGCATGTCGATCCAGCCCTCGGAGTTCGCCAAGCTGGCGGTCGTCGTCGGCATGGCCCTCGTGGTCGCCGAGCGGGCGGACGCCCGGTGGCGCACCCGGGTCGGGACCTTCGACGTGCTCGCGATGCTCGCGGTCGCCGCCGTCCCCGCCACCCTGATCATGCTGCAGCCCGACCTCGGCACGATGCTCGTCCTCTCCGCGACCGTCTTCGGCGTCCTCGCCGCCTCGGGGGCGCGACGCCGCTGGCTGGTCCTGCTCGCCGGCGGGGGAGTCGCGGCGGCAATCGGAGCCGTGGCCGGGGGAGCCCTCAAGGCCTACCAGGTCGACCGCTTCCTCGCCTTCACCAACCCCGACCTCGACCCCCGGGGCGCCGGCTACAACGTCGAGCAGGCCCGCATCGCGGTCGGCAACGGCGGGCTCTTCGGCCAGGGGCTCTTCGACGGCTCCCAGACCCGCTCGGGCTTCGTGCCCGAGCAGCACACCGACTTCGTCTTCACCGTCGCCGGCGAGGAGCTCGGCCTGGTGGGCGCCGGGCTGCTGATCGGCCTGCTCGTCGTCGTGCTGTGGCGGGCCCTGTCGATCGCGACCCACACCGACGACGTCTTCGGTCGCATCGCGGCCGCCGGGATCGCCTGCTGGTTCGGCTTCCAGGCCTTCCAGAACATCGGGATGTGTGTCGGCATCATGCCCGTCACCGGGGTTCCGCTGCCCTTCGTCTCCTACGGCGGCAGCTCGATGTTCGCCGGCATGCTGGCGGTCGGCCTCCTGCAGAACATCCACCTGCGGGCGATCTCGGCGCCCGCCGCCCGGATGACCCCGACGCCCGGGGTGCTCGTCCGCTCCTGAGGATCCGATCCCCGGTCGGGAGCCGGCAGCGGTCTGGGAGGATGGCCCCATGCTGACCGTGCGCGTGGTGCCCCGTCGGGGCTCCCTCCTGCGCGCGGCCCTGGCCACCGCCGAGATCATGACCGGCACCCTGCTCGCCCACTCCGCCGCCGGAGGGGCGCTGCCCTCGCCGGTGTGGATCGCCGCGGTCGGTGGCCTCGTCGCCGCCGGCACCCTGGCGGTCCAGCGCGGCCGGGTCCCGCTGGCGGTGGCCGTGCCGACGCTGGCCGCGGTCCAGCTGCTGCTGCACTGCTGGCTCGTGGTCCTGGTCCCCAGCGCGCCGGTGGCCCAGATGGGGCACGGCGCGGGGGCGTCGCACGGCGCCGCCGACCTCGCCCACCTGTCGCTGACGACCCCGATGGTCGTGGCCCACGTCGTCTCCGCGGTGCTCACCGCCCTGGTGTGGACCGCACGACGTCGCGCCCTCGAGGTGCTGCTCAGCTGGGCGCGCGCGCCGCGGGTGCCACTGCCCTCCCTCCGGCCCGCCCTCGGCCCGCCGGCTCCGTCGTACGTCGTCGTCGAGGGGTTGCTCTCCATCGCCCCGCGGCGTGGTCCGCCAGCGCTCCCCGCGCTCGCCTGACCATCCCGCACGACATCCCACGACATCCCACGACAAGGGGACCCCATGACCACCCGACGTACCCTCGCGCGCCTCGGCGCGCCCCTCGGCGCCGCCACCCTGCTCACGCTCGGCCTGGCCGGCTCCGCCGCCGCGCACGTCACCATCACCCCCAGCGACACCGCTGCCGGAGCCTTCACCGTCCTCACGGTGAGCAACGGGCACGGCTGCGAGGGCTCGCCCACGACCGAGATGACCATCTCGATGCCCGAGGAGATCAACGCCGTCACCCCGACGCGACACGCCTACTACGACGTGACCAAGACGATGGTGACGCTCGATGAGCCCCTCACCGACGCCCACGGCAACACCGTCACCGAGCGGGTCGAGTCGGTCGTCTACACGGCGACCACCGCCCTGCCCGATGGCTACCGCGACACCTTCGAGCTCTCCCTGCAGCTGCCGGAGACCCCGGGAGAGACCCTGGTCTTCCCGGTCATCCAGACCTGCGAGGAGGGTGAGAACCCCTGGGTCGAGGTGCCCACCGAGGGCCAGGACCCCGACGAGCTCGAGCGTCCCGCGCCGAGCGTGACGATCACCGAGGCGACCGGCGAGGGCCACCACGGGGAGGAGGTCGCCGAGGGCGACGGGGAGGACGACGGCGAGTCCGAGGGCACGTCAGACAGTGACTCGGAGGGCGAGCCCGAGGACAGCGACGCGGTCGGCTACGCCGGTGTCGGCGTCGGTGCGCTCGGCCTGCTGGTCGGCGGCACCGCGCTCGCCCGCACCCGACGAGCCTCTTGATCCACGGCTCCCGCGTCAGGACGCGGCGGCGGCTCTGCGGAGCCGTCGCCGCGGTCCTGGCCGTGCTCGCGGTGCTGCTCGGCGCCGGCCCGGCCTCCGCGCACGCCACGCTGGTGAGCACCGACCCCGCGGAGGGGTCCGTCGTGGCGACCGTGCCCGACGTCGTCACCTTCACCTTCGACGAGCCCGTCAACCTCACCGGCGACTCGGTGCGGGTCTTCGACGCCGCCGGTGACCCGGTCGTCTCCGAGGCGCAGGCCCGCGACACGGTCGTGACCGCGGACCTGCCCGACCGGCTCGACGACGGCACCTACGTCGTGACGTGGCGTGCGGTCTCGTCCGACGGTCACCCCATCTCGGGCTCGTTGACGTTCTCGATCGGGGCGCCGAGCGAGACCGTCGTCGCCCCACCCGTCGACGCGGCACCCACGAGCGACCTGCGCGGGGACCTGAGCGTCGTCCAGGCGATCCAGTACCTCGGGCTGCTCCTCGCCGCCGGGCTGGTCGTCTTCGGCACCTGGATCGGCGGCACCCTGGTGCCGACCCGCGCCAGGGTGCGGATCCGGCTCCTCGCCGGTGCCAGCGCCGGCGCCGCGGTCCTGGCGGCCGCCGCGTCGGTGCCGCTCAACGGCGCCTACCAGCAGGGTCTGGGACTGGCCGGCACGGCGAGCGCCGAGGCCTTCGACCTCGCCCTGGTCGGTGACGACGTGCTCGTGCTGGTGCTCCTGGTGGCAGGCCTGGCCCTGGCGGCCGCCGGCGCCGGCTCCGGCGCCCGCACGACACTGGTCCAGCGCCGCGTCATGGTCACCGTGGGCGCCGCCGTGGCCCTGCTGGCCCCGGCGCTGGTCGGGCACACCCGGGCCTTCGAGCCCGTGGCTCTGCTGGTCGTGACCGACGTCGTCCACCTCGCAGCGGGCGCCGTCTGGCTCGGCGGGCTGGTCGGGCTCGCCCTCACCGTGCCGTCGCTCGCGCACCGGGGGAGGGAGATGGCCGTGGTCGTCACCCGGTTCTCCACCGCCGCCGCCACGGTCCTGGTGCTCCTGGTCAGCACCGGCTCCCTGATGGCGTGGCGCATCCTGGGGTCCTGGGCCGGCCTCGTGGACACGGCGTACGGCCGCCTGCTGCTGGTGAAGATCGGCCTCGTCGTCACGGTCGTCGCCCTGGCGGGCTTCAACCGCTTCCGGCTGCTGCCGCGGGCCCGGGGCGTCCTGGGGCACACGGGGCACACGGGGCGCACCGCCACCTTCCACGTCCTACGACGCACGGTGCTGGCCGAGGCCGGCCTGCTGGCGGTGCTCCTCGCCGTCACGGGCTTCCTGGTCAACCAGTCACCCCGGGGCCCCGGGCCGGAGGTGCCGGCCGTGGCACGCAGCCAGGTCGTGGCCGCCACCCTGCAGGACTTCCAGGTCCTGGCGACGCTGAGCCCCGGCACCCGTGGGCCCAACACCCTGAGCCTCCAGGTGCAGGACCTGCTCGGGGAGCCGCTGGACGGCTTCGCCGCCCCCGAGGTCTCGGTGCGCTCGGGCGGTGTCGACCTGGGACGGGTGCCGGTGGTGCCGACGGCTGCGGGCACCTACGAGGCCGAGGTGGTCTTCCCGACCTCGGGCACCTGGGAGGTGCAGGTCAGCCTGCGCGAGTCGGAGCTCACCAACCCGGTCACGACGCTGACCGTCGAGGTCGCCTGAGCGGCTCTCAGGCGACCGTGGCGGCGAACGGCACCTGGTGCACGAAGCCGTCGACCCGCACCTGCAGGAAGAAGCGGTAGGTGCCGGGCTCGACGAGGTCGGTGTGGAAGGTGAGGTCGTCGCCGTCAGCCGTGGGTGTCGCAGCCCCCAGCGGGTGGGCGTGGACGAACTCGCCGGTGGTGGTGTGGAAGCCCGTGAGGTGGGCGAAGGCGCCGAGATAGCTGCCCAGCGCGACCCGCTGGCCGTCGGTGCCGGCGACGGTGATCGTCACCTGCTCGTCGGGGCCCGCGACGAGGGTCTCGGGCGCCTGCACCGCCACCACGCCGTCGTCGCCGCTCGCGGTGTCGCTCACGGCGACCGGGTCCCAGGAGCCGGGCACGAGCTGGGTCTCGCCGAGGACCACGTGGCTGCCGTCGGCGTCGGGGGTGCCGGGGGTGAATTCGACCAGCACCCGGTAGGAGCCGGGCGTCGCCAGCGCGACGCGCGTCGACCAGGTGCCATCGGCGGCCATCGTCGGGTGCAGGTGGCGGAAGTCCGCCAGGTCGCTGCGCACGACGTAGAGATGGATCTCCTTGGTCTGCTCGGGCGTGTAGGAGGTCAGCGCCACACCGTCGTCGTCCACGATGCGGAAGGACATGTCGCCCGGCTCACCTGGGGCGGGCAATGAGACGTCCTCGAGCCGGTAGCCGCCGGCCCGAGCCGTGGTGCCGTCACCGAGGCGTACGCCGGCCCCCGTCCCGCTGTGCGTGTGCCCGGCAGCACCGTCCGCGGCCGGGCTGAGCACCACCCGGTCCTCGTCGACCGGGGCAGGGTCGGCGCCGCAGCCGACCAGCAGGGTGGAGGCGAGGGTGAGTCCCAGGACGCGGCGGATCATGACCCTATTCTGCCGAACCAGCCCGAGCGCTGCTGTCAGGGCTGCATCGCCAGGAAGAGGAAGGTGGCGAAGAGCACCAGGTGGATGAAGCCCTGCTGCGGCTTGGCCCGACCCGGCACCACGGTGAGACCGGCCACCACCACGGTGATCGCGAGCAGCACCATCTGCGTCGGCTCGAGCCCGAGCGTCAGGGGGCCGTCGATCCAGATCATCGCGATCGCGATCGCGGGGATCGTCAGCCCGATCGAGGCCATGGCCGACCCGAGGGCGAGGTTGAGGCTGTTCTGCACCCGGTCGCGGGCGGCGTTGCGCAGCGCCGAGACCGACTCGGGGGCCAGCACCAGCAGGGCGATGACCACCCCGACCACGGCGTAGGGGAAACCGAGGCTCTCGACACCCTGCTCGATGGTGGGGGACAGCAGCTTGGCCAGCCCCACGACGGAGACCAGCGACACGACCAGCAGCCCGGCGCTGAGCTGGGTGTCCTTGGCGCTGGGTGGGTCTGCGTGCCCGTCCTCGTCCTCGTCGAGCAGCCCCGTGACCAGCCCCTGGTCGTCGCTCGAGACGGGGAGGAAGAAGTCACGGTGTCGGATCGTCTGGGTGAACACGAAGGCGCCGTACAGCGCGAGGGAGGCGACCGCGGCGAAGGCCAGCTGCGAGACGGAGTAGGTCCGACCGGCGCCCGAGGTGGTGAAGCTGGGCAGCACCAGGCAGACGGACGCGAGCGCGATCACGGTCGACAGCGCCGATCCGGTGCCGGCGGCGTTGAAGCTCACCACGTGGTGCTTGCTGGCGCCCACCAGCAGGGAGATGCCGATGATCCCGTTGACGGTGATCATGACGGCCGCGAAGACGGTGTCACGGGCATAGGTGCTGCTGCCCTCGCCGCCGCCGGCCATCAGCATGACGATCAGGCCCACCTCGATCACCGTCACCGCGACCGCGAGGATCAGGGACCCGTAGGGCTCGCCCACCTTGTGGGCCACGACCTCCGCGTGGTGCACGGCCGCGACGATCGAGGCGACCAGGGTGACGGCGATGAGCACCAGCACCGGCGCCGCCTCGTGGCTCACCCAGGTGGCGGCGAGCACCGCGAGCGCCACGACCGGGATCGCCACGGTCCACTGGAAGCGGCCTCGGACCGACGTCGCTGACATGGTGCAGAGACTACGGACGCAGCGCGAGATCGGAGGATCGTGGGCTTCGCCGTTAGTCTGGAGCCCATGTCCGTCAGCGTCTTCCCCCGTCTCGAGCCCCGCCTCTCCTCGGTCTCCAAGCCGATCCAGTACGTCGGGGGCGAGCTCAACTCGACGGTCAAGGAGTGGGACTGCGCTCCCGAGGGGGAGACGGTCCGCTGGGCCCTGATGTACCCCGACGCCTATGAGGTCGGTCTGCCCAACCAGGGCGTCCAGATCCTCTACGAGGTGCTCAACGAGCGCGACTGGATCGTCGCCGAGCGCACCTACTCCGTGTGGCCCGACATGGAGGCCATCATGCGCGCGGGTGACGACCTCGGTCCGATCCCGCAGTTCACCGTCGACGCCCACCGCTCGGTCAAGGACTTCGACGTCTTCGGCCTGAGCTTCTCCACCGAGCTCGGCTACACCAACATGCTCAACGCCCTCGACCTCGCCGGCATCCCGCTGCACGCCGCCGACCGCACCGACGCCGACCCGGTGGTCCTGGCGGGTGGCCACGCGGCGTTCAACCCCGAGCCGATCTCCGACTTCATCGACGCCGCCGTCCTCGGTGACGGCGAGGAGGTCGTGCTCGCGATCTCCGAGGTCGTGCGCGAGTGGAAGGGCGAGGGACGCCCCGGAGGACGGGACGAGCTGCTGCGTCGTCTGGCCGTCACCGGCAACATCTACGTCCCCCGCTTCTACGACGTGACCTACGGCGCCGACGCCACCATCGAGGCCGTCGTACCCAACCGTCCCGGCGTCCCGCACCGGGTCACCAAGCACACGCTGATGGACCTCGACGCCTGGCCCTACCCGCGCAAGCCGCTGGTCCCGCTGGCCGAGACGGTCCACGAGCGCTTCTCGGTGGAGATCTTCCGCGGCTGCACGCGCGGCTGCCGCTTCTGCCAGGCCGGCATGATCACCCGCCCGGTCCGCGAGCGCTCGATCGAGACGATCGGCGAGATGGTCGAGAACGGCATCCGCACCACCGGCTTCGAGGAGGTCGGGCTGCTCTCGCTCAGCAGCGCCGACCACACCGAGATCGCCGAGGTGGCCAAGGGTCTGGCCGACCGCTACGAGGGCACCAACGTGTCCCTGTCGCTGCCCAGCACCCGGGTCGACGCCTTCAACATCAACCTCGCCAACGAGTTCTCCCGCAACGGTCGCCGCTCCGGGCTGACCTTCGCCCCCGAGGGCGGCAGCGAGCGCCTGCGCAAGGTCATCAACAAGATGGTGACCGAGGAGGACCTGATCCGCACGGTCTCGGCGGCGTACTCCCACGGCTGGCGCCAGGTGAAGCTCTACTTCATGTGCGGCCTGCCCACCGAGACCGACGAGGACGTCCTCCAGATCGCCGAGCTGGCCAAGAAGGTCATCGCCGAGGGCCGCGCGGTCTCCGGCCGCAACGACATCCGCTGCACCGTCTCCATCGGTGGCTTCGTGCCCAAGCCGCACACCCCCTTCCAGTGGGCAGCCCAGCTCGACCACGAGACCACCGACGCCCGCCTCAAGCAGCTGCGCGACACGGTCCGCGAGGACAAGAAGTACGGACGCGCGATCGGCTTCCGCTACCACGACGGCAAGCCCGGCACGATCGAGGGACTGCTCAGCCGTGGCGACCGCCGCATCGGCGCGGTCATCGAGCAGGCCTGGCGCGAGGGCGGCCGCTTCGACGGCTGGAGCGAGCACTTCTCCTACGACCGCTGGGCCGAGGCGTGCGACGTCGCACTGGCCGGCACCGGCGTCGACCTCGACTGGTACACCACCCGCGAGCGCACCTACGACGAGGTCCTGCCCTGGGACCACCTCGACTCCGGCCTCGACAAGGACTGGCTCTGGGCCGACTGGGAGGACGCCATCGATCCCTCCTCCGACACCGAGGTCGAGGACTGCCGCTGGACCCCCTGCTACGACTGCGGGGTCTGCCCCGAGATGGGCACCGAGATCCAGATCGGCCCCACCGGTCAGATGCTGCTCCCGCTCAGCGTCGTCTGAGTCTCACCGAAACCCCCGCTCGACGGCCGAGCCGCTCCTCGTTGGTGGCCGAGCCTGCCTCCTGTTCGGTGGTCGAGCCGGCCGAGCTCTGCGAGGCCGCGTCGAGACCGCGCAAGCCGAGAAGCAGCCGCATCTCAGGGTGGTCTCGACGCCGGCTCGCTGACGCTCCCCGGGCTCGACCAACGAACCAGCGGACCGATGCTCGAGCGGGCTCTTGTTGGTGGTCGAGCCGGCCGAGCTCTGCGAGGCCGCGTCGAGACCGCCCAAGCCGAGAAGCAGCCGCATCTCAGGGCGGTCTCGACACCGGCTCGCTGACGCTCCCCGGGCTCGACCAACGAACAGCGGACCGATGCTCGAGCGGGCTCTTGTCGGTGGTCGAGCCGGCCGAGCTCTGCGAGGCCGCGTCGAGACCGCGCAAGCCGAGAAGCAGCCGCATCCCAGGGTGGTCTCGACACCGGCTCGCTGACGCTCCCCGGGCTCGACCAACGAACAAAATCGAGCGGGCTCTTGTCGGTGGTCGAGCCGGCCGAGCTCTGCGAGGCCGCGTCGAGACCGCGCAAGCCGGAAAGCAACCGCACCCCAGGGTGGTCTCGACGCCGGCTCGCTGACGCTCCCCGGGCTCGACCGACGAACGAAGGATCGATGGCGAGCCTGCTCTGTGTCGGTGGTCGAGCCGGCCGAGCTCTGCGAGGCCGCGTCGAGACCGCGCAAGCCGACAAGCAGCCCCAGGGCGGTCTCGACACCGGCTCGCTGACGCTCCCCGGGCTCGACCGACAACCAGCGGACCGATGCTCGAGCGGGCTCTGTTCGGTGGTCGAGCCGGCCGAGCTCTGCGAGGCCGCGTCGAGACCGCCCAAGCCGACAAGCAGCCCCAGGGCGGTCTCGACACCGGCTCGCTGACGCTCCCCGGGCTCGACCGACAACCAGCGGACCGATGCTCGAGCGGGCTCTTGTTCGGTGGTCGAGCCGGCCGAGCTCTGCGAGGCCGCGTCGAGACCGCGCAAGCCGACAAGCAGCCGCACCCCAGGGTGGTCTCGACACCGGCTCGCTGACGCTCCCCGGGCTCGACCAACAACCAGCGGACCGATGCTCGAGGCGGACCGAAAATAGGTTCGAAAAAAGTTTCGGTTGATGTCTCACCAGATGAGACCAGAGCCGCCGAAAGAGGCCCCACTGTCGGTGGCCCCTGCTCCAATAGAGACATGACGAACCAGCCCGGCAACGACGACAGCACCACCGTGCTGAGCGCCGTCCGCGGCGCGGCGCGAGACCCGCGACCAGGCTGAGATCGCGCATCGTCCAGGGCATCGTGGACTGGTGCGTGCTGCACCAGACCGACGACGAGGGTGCCGCGTCGTTCGGGGACCACGGCATCCCGCTCGCCGGTGACGGTGCACCGTGGGTGCTGGAGTCCGCGGTCCTCGAGATCGCCGCCGCGTTGGGTGTCTCCACCGACTCCGGCAAGACGCTACGTCGGGGCCGTCCTCGAGGTCCGCTACCGCCTCCCACGCCTCTGGGAGCGCCTGATCACCGGGGACCTGCCGTTCTGGCGGGCCAAGCTCATCGCCGAGCACACCACGTGCCTGCCCGCGGCCGGTGCGACCCACGTCGACCGACACCTCGCCCACGTCGCCCACAAAGTGTCATACCCGCAGGTCCGCCGCCTCGTCGAGGAAGCCCAGACCAGGTTCGACCCCGCCGCAGCCGAGAAACGCGCCCGCGCCGCCGCCGACGGACGCCACCTCACCCTCCACACCAGGGCGGTGGGGATCAACGGGACCGTCGACCTCACCGGCACCCTCGACCTGCGCGACGCCCTCGACCTCGACGACGCCCTCAACCGCGGCGCCACCACCCTCGGAGCCGCCGGCTGCGGGGAGTCCCACGACGTACGCCGCACCATCGCCGCCGGCGACCTCGCCCGCGGCCAAACGTCACTCCCCTTCGACGACTGCACCGCCGGCGCCGGGCAGGCGACCGCCGCCGCGGTCCCAGGTCGTGCTCCACGTCCACCTCACCGACACCGCCCTCACCGGTGGGACGGACAGCGTCGAGGGATGTCTCGCCCGGGTGGAGAACACGCGTTCGCCGATCTGGGTCGACCGGGTCCGCGACTGGTGCGCGAGCCCGCACGTGCAGGTGACCGTGCGACCGGTCAAGGACCTCGCCGAGCACATCCACGTCGGCGCCTACGAGATCCCTGACCGACTCCGTGTCCAACGCGAGCTGATCGATCACCACTGCGTGTTCCCCTGGTGCACCAGACCAGCCCGGTCCTGCGACATCGACCACATCACCGCCCACGACCAGGGCGGGGACACCTGCAGCGACAACACCGCACCCCTGTGCCGCACCCACCACCGCGCCAAGACCCACACCACCTGGACCTACGACCGCCTCGACCAAACCACCTACCTGTGGCGATCACCCAACGGGCTGCACTTCCACCGCGACCACCACGGCACCACCCCGACCACACCCCCCACCGACCATCCGGCGAGCCCTGAGGCCAAAGCCCCACACCCCGCCCCCGGGCGGGGCCACAGGCACGTCACCCGGTCTCGACACCGACTCGCTGACGCTCGCCGGGCTCGACCACCGAACAGGGCCGGGCTCGACCACCGAGAGGACCGGGTCTCGACGCCGACTCGCTGACGCTCGCCGGGCTCGACCACCGAACAGGGCCGGGCTCGACCGACCGAACAGGGCCGCGTCGAGACCGCATGAGTCTTGGGGCAAAGAGGGTCGACGCGCAGCAACGTCGACCGGGCACAATCAGCCGTGACGAGATCCGGGCCGACAGACGGCATCCGCGTCGTCGGGTTGACGCTGGAGCACGCGCGGGACATCGCGACCTGGCGATACCCGCCGCCCTACGACTGCTACGACATGGTGGGGGCGGAGCCGGAGTCGTTGCTCGATCCAGCGCTCGGCTTCCACGCCGTCCTGGCCGGTGAGGAGCTGATCGGCTTCCGCTCGTTCGGGCAGGACGGGCAGGTGCCGGGCTGGGACTACGACGACTCGGCGTTGGACACCGGCGGCGGGCTTCGGCCCGAGCTGACCGGTCAAGGACTCGGTCGTCGGGCAATCACGGCTGGGCTCGCCCACGGGAGCACGTCGTTCGCACCGGCGGCGTTCCGCGTCACTGTCGCAGCGTTCAACGTGCGTGCCCTGCGCACGGTCGAGTCACTCGGGTTCGAGCGGGTCGGACGTTTCGAGGCGGCTCGTGACCAGCAGCCGTTCGTGGTGCTCGTCCGGCCCGAGAGCACCTGAGGCCCGAGCGGCCGGAGCAGCGGGAGCAACGACAGCTCCCCACCCCCGGCGCGAGCGAGGAGCGAGGAGCTGTCGGATGCCCGCAGGCAGGAGCTCAGCGCCGGGTCAGCGCAGGGCCTCGGTCAGCTTGGAGCCGTCCTGGGCGAAGGCGACACAGGCGAGCTTGTCGCCCGAGTCGGGCTTGGCCGTCTGGGTGAGGCCGATGTAGTTGTAGCCCTCGGTCACGAAGGTGTTGAGCTCCTCGTCGGAGAACGCGATCGCCTCGTCACACAGCGTGTTGGACGAGGCGTCGCCGAAACCGGAGACGTCGTCGTCCGAGAGGGTGACGGTCGCGAGGACCTCACCGTCGTGCGACTCGCTGCAGTCGATCTTCTTGATCTCCGAGACTGCCGTCTCCGACGCGTCGAGGCCCTTGGCGGTGACGCAGTCACCGGTCTTGAGGCTGTCGACCGACTCGCCGCTGAGGATCACGCCGGCGGCCACGAGGGCGATCATCGCGATGATGACGAGGACGTCGATGACGATGGCAGCGATGGCCAGGCCCTTGCCGCCGCCCTTCTTGACGAGCACGATGATCGCGAGCACGAGCGAGATCAGGTTCGTGATGCCGCACGGGATGAAGGCGAGGACGAGGGCCACGATGGCCATGACCTTGCTCTTCTGGGGCTCCAGGCCGCCGGGTCCCGCGGGGTAGGCGTTGCCGTAGGGCGGCTGCTGGCCACCGCCGTAGGGCTGCTGAGGGGCGCCGTAGGGCTGCTGCGGAGCGCCGTAGGGGGTGTTGCCGGGCTGTCCCTCCGGAGTGCCGTAGGGCTGTCCGGGTCCTTCAGGTGGTGTGGTCACGCGGACACACTAGGGCGCAGCGGCCCTCGCCCGGCGCGACTCGACCGAAGTGGCCCGCGGGGTCGTGGGCCGCGTCGGCGGCCTGGCTATGCTGCGCCGGTGACCACGCGCCCGCTCTACGTTCACGTCGGTGCGAGCAAGACCGGGACCTCGGCGCTCCAGGCCGGTCTCTGGGAGTCCAAGCGCTACCTGCGTCGCTCGGGCATCGGGCTGCCGTTCGTGGGTCGTCCCGCCCACGTACGACGACTGCTGCGTCCGCTGGGCTGGACCATGGGGACCGGTTTCGACCGGGCGCCGAAACCGAAGGTGCTGCGCGAGCTCGCCTCCCGCCTGCGCGACACACCGGGCGATCGTCTGCTGATCAGCAACGAGGACCTCTGCGAGCTCGACCAGCCCCGCATCGACCTGGTCCGCGAGGTCGCTGCCGCCGCCGATCTCGACGTGCGCGTCGTCGTCTCGGCGCGCGACTGGGCCAAGCAGCTGCCCTCGGAGTGGCAGCAGTTCCTCAAGCACCGACTGACCACCGACTACCACTCGTTCCTCGACCAGGTACGCCGGCACGAGGGCGCCGCCGCCGACCACTTCTGGCAGCGCCAGGACGTCGCCGGCATCTGCGCGCGCTGGGCGACCGGTCTAGACCCGGCCGACGTCCACGTCATCGCCGTGCCGCCGATGTCGGCCGACGCCGACGGGGTGTTCCGCCTCTTCGGCGAGGCCGTGGGCTTCGACGCCACCCGCCTCACGCTGCCGACCCACCACGTCAACGCCTCGTTCGGCTATGCGGAGGCCGAGGTGCTGCGCCGGCTCAACGCCAGCCTCGGGGACCGGCTGCCCGACTACGAGAAGGACTACGTGCCGGCCGTGCGCAACGTGCTGGTGCGAGGCGTCCTCGCCCGCGAGGCGAGCGCCAAGATCACGCTGCCGCCCGAGCACCTGGCGTGGGTGCGCGACCTCGGCGAGCAGCACCTGGAGGCGCTGCGCAGCGGTGGCTACACGCTCCACGGCGACACCCGCTACCTCGTGGCGGGAGAGGACGCCGCCAAGGCGCTGCCCGACCTCGACCCCGGGCAGGTGGCCGACGCGGCGGTCGACACGCTGGCGTCGTTCGCGGTGCGCGTGCACCAGCGGCGAGGCGGCCGGGGCGCTCAGCAGTCCCCGCGGCGGGGCAAGGCGTAGTCGACCAGCACGGCCCGGTGGTCGGCGATCCTGGAGGTCAGCACCTGCGCCTGCTCGGGCACCCAACCGCCCGCGCCGTAGAGCACGAAGTCGATGCGTCGTCGAGGCGCCCGCGGGGGGACGGTCAGGCCTGGTCCCACCCCGACCTGTGGCCACGGGTCGGAGGTGAAGGTGGCGACGACCTGCATCGCGGGGGAGCCGCTCTCGGCGTTGAAGTCGCCCCCGAGGAGGAAGGGTCGCCCGTCTCCCGCTGCGACGAGACGCTTCACGCCGCGTGCCTGCACGATGCGGATCACGCCGCGCGTGTGCTGGAGGTGCGTGTTGTAGACGTCGACGGCGCCCCCGGGGAGGTCGATCGTCGCGCGCAGCAGGCCGCGCTGCTGCAGACCGGGGAAGTTGGGCAGCAGCTGGTTGGACCAGCTCAGGATCGGCAGCGCGCTCAGCGTCGCCGTGCCCGACTCGCGGCGCGGGGCGCCGTCGGCCTCGGGGGAGCGCGTGAAGTTGCGGCCGAAGACGACCTCCATGCCGAGGAGCCGGCCGAGCGCGGCGGGCTGGTCCGCGAGGCCGGAGGCCGCGCGGAAGCGGTGCACCTCCTGGAGGAGGACCACGTCGGCGTCCCAGGCGCGGATCTCGTCGGCCAGGCCGGCCAGGTCGTGGCCGCGGCGCCCCACGGCGCCGTGGATGTTGATCGTGGCCACCCGGAGACGCTCGGTCGTCGCCGGCGCGCAGGTCGCACCGTCCGTGGGACTCGCGGTGGGGGGAGGCGGTGACGGTGCCGGGCCCGAGGGTGGTGGGAGCCCGGAGGGTGGTGGGGGGAGCGGTGGCTGGACGCCCCCGTTGTCGGGTCGCGGCCACAGGGCCACCAACGTCACGACCAGCAGCAGCGCGAGGGCAGCGAAGCCGACGTGGATCGAGCGGTTCAACCCTGGCCTCCGTCCGTGACATCGCTGCTCGGTGAGCCTGGCCAGGGTAGGGGCCGCAGGTCTCGGGCACGATGAGGGGATGCGACTGGTCACCGACGCCGAACGACGCGCCCGGCTCGGGCGCCGCCACGCGATCGCGCCGCCCACCCGCGTGTCCGGGCCCGAGGCGGCCACGCGTGCGATGACGGTGCTGCACTCCACGGAGCCGGCGACGGTCTACCTCTCGCTGCTCGCGCGGGTGGAGGCGCTCACCGTCGAGGACGTCGATCGGGCGCTGCACGTCGACCGCTCGCTGGTCAAGCAGCTGGCCATGCGCCGCACGCTCTTCGTCCTCCCCGAGGACCTGCTCCCAGCAGCCTGGGGGAGTGCCTCGGCGCGGGTCGCCGACACGGAGCGGCGCCGGACCGCCAAGGACATCGAGCTCGCCGGTGTGGCCCCCGACGGGCAGGCGTGGCTCGACGAGGCTCGTGCCGCGGTCCTCTCCCTGCTCGCGGACTCACCCGAGGGCAGGACGGCCCTGGAGCTGCGAGAGGCGATCGGCCACATCGACGTCAGGATCGACGTCACGGCCGGCTCGACCTGGGGGGCCGGACGGGTGCTCACCCACCTCGGCGCGACCGGCGACCTCGTGCGCGGCGCCAACACGCTCCACTGGCGTCTCTCCCGCCCCCGGTGGGTCCGGATGGAGCACTGGCTCGACGTCGTACCTCCTGCCTGGGAGGCCCGCGCGGGCTACGCCGAGCTCGTACGACGGTGGCTCACCACCTTCGGTCCCGGCACCGTCGAGGACGTCCAGTGGTGGCTGGGGAGCACCAAGGCCGCGGTCCGTCAGGCGCTCGTCGACCTCGAGGCGGTGGAGGTCGGCCTCGAGCAGGCCGCCACGGGCTGGGTGCTCCCCGACGACATCGACGAGGTGGCCGCCCCCGAGCCCTGGGCGGCGCTGCTGCCCGTGCTGGACCCGACCGTCATGGGGTGGAAGCAGCGCGGCTTCTACCTCGGGGGGCACGGGCCGGCGCTCTTCGACCGCAACGGCAACGCCGGCACGACCGCCTGGTGGGACGGCCACGTGGTGGGGTGCTGGGTGCAGGACCCGGAGGGGGTCGTGCAGGTCCGGCTGCTGGAGGACTCCTCGCCCGATGCGCGGCGCGGGCTGGACGTGGAGGCCCGGCGCCTCACCGAATGGCTCGGGGGCCAGCGGGTCAGTACCGTCTACCCTTCCCCGGCGATGAAGGAGCCACGTTGACCCAGCTGCCCCCGCCGGGCGCTCCCTCCCCGGTCTACCCGCCCCCGCCGACCAACGGCCACGCGGTGGCGGCTCTGGTCCTGGGGGTCATCTCGTTGACCGGCTGCTCGTTCATCACCGGGATCCCGGCGATGATCCTCGGACGGATCGCCCAGCGTGAGATCGCCGAGTCCGGGGGGCGCTCGTCGGGCCACGACCTGGCCACCATCGGCTTCTGGCTGGGCCTGACCGCGACCGTGATCGGCACGCTCGCCGTGCTCGGCGTGCTGGCCCTCGCCTTCGGGTTCGTCATCCTCGGCCGCTAGCCACCCCCACCCCGTCCCACCATCACCTCCCACCACCTCGACCCCGGAGCAGGACCAGACCCATGGCACGCAACCAGCCCGAGCAGCAGGCGCCGCCCGTCCAGCGCCTCCGCATCCGCTACGCCAAGCGCGGCCGACTGCGCTTCAGCAGCCACCGCGACTTCAGCCGCGCCTTCGAGCGCGCGATCTTCCGGGCCCGGGTCCCGATGGCCTACTCGTCGGGCTTCAACCCCCACCCCCGCATCTCCTACGCCGGCGCGGCGCCGACCGGATCGGCGAGCGAGGCGGAGTTCCTCGAGATCGGCCTCGCCGAGGTCGTCGACCCGGCCGTGGTCCACGCCGCGCTGCTGGAGGCGCTGCCCGACGGTCTCGACGTGGTCGAGGTCGTCGAGTCACCGGGGGGTGCGCTCGCCGACCAGCTGGAGGCCAGCCGCTGGCAGATCGACATCGAGGCGCCGTTCGCCGAGGTCGAGGCCGCCGTCGCGGCCTTCCTCGCCGCCGAGTCGGTCCTCGTGGAGCGCATGACGAAGAAGGGCCTGCGCGAGTTCGACTGTCGCGCTGCCGTCCTGTCCCTCACGGTCGCAGCGGGGGAGCGCGGGACGGGTCTCGACCTGGTCCTGCGTCACGGGGTGCCCGCGGTCCGACCCGACGACGTGCTCTCCGGGCTCTCGCGCAGCTCGGAGCTCGCGCCGGTGCAGAACCCGCTGCTCACGCGCCTCACCCAGGGTCCCCTCGACCCGGACACCGGCGAGATCGGCGACCCGCTGCGTCCGAAGAGATAGTCCGTTTGCGACCGGTTGTGCGATAGTGGCCCTGGTCGATGACCCGTGGCCGACTCCTCACCAGGAGCCGGACGCCCGATTTGACCCGACGACGTTCTCGCCGGACACCTCGCACCTGAGGTGCTCGGCACAGTGGTTGGAAGTCGTTGCCGGACCGCGACGCGGCCAGCGAGAGTCAGTGACAGTGACGCTCGCCTGTGGCCCTGCGACCGCGGCAGGTGACAATGCTCCCGTCCAGTGACGCACCTGCGGAGGGTGTCGCCGCCACAACGAAGGCTTTGCGTCGTTCGACCCTCCGCTTGACGGGTCCGCGGCGTCTGACACGCCCGGACGGTGCGCCGCTCCGGGTCGAGGAGCAGCACCATGGCTGACGACGACACCACCTCATCTGACTCTCCGGTCACCGAGGGCGTCCCCACCGAGACCGACACCGCGAAGCCGGCCAAGAAGGCCGCCGCCAAGCGAGCGCCGGCCAAGAAGGCCGCCGCCAAGCGAGCGCCGGCCAAGAAGGCCGCCGCCGCCCCCGTGGCCGAGGCCGCGGTCGAGGCGTCGACCGACGCCGAGGCGGCCGCCCCGGCGAAGAAGGCGACGGCTCGCAAGAGCGCCACCAAGGCACCCGCCAAGGCGCCGGCCAAGAGGGCCGCCGCCAAGAAGACCACGGCCAAGAAGGCGGCAGCCGCGCCGGAGGCTCCGAGCGACGACACCGGCCCGACCGCCGAGACCGATGCCGGCCCCGCGGCCCCGATGGTGCTCTTCCAGGCGCCGGAGAAGACCACCCCGGCCCGTCGTACGCGCAAGGCGGCCGCCCCCAGGGTCGCGGCCGAGCCCGTGGAGCCCGCCGACACCACCCCCACCATCGAGAGCGCCGGCTCCACCGACGCCGAGGCCCAGGACGCACCCGTGGTGCGCACCACCACGCGCACCCGCTCCTCCCGCTCCCGCAAGGCAGCGGCCGCGGCCCCGGTCGAGACGCCGGTCGACGAGGACGAGGAGGTCGCTGCGGCGACCGCCGCCTCCGCGACGGGCCCGGACGCCGCACCCGCGACCGACCACGACGCTGCGGCCCGCGACACCTCCGACGACGACGATGCTGACGACGACGAGCGACGACGACGCTGACGACGACAGTGACGGGGACGGTGACGGGGACAACGCCGGTGAGGGTGGCGGACCGCGCCGCCGTCGCCGTCGGGGTGGTCGCCGCCGCCGCAAGGCCGGCGACAACGACGACGCCGCGAGCGACGACTCGAACGACGACGACAGCGACACCGCCGGCGACAACGGCAACCAGGGCGGTCGCAACCAGGGCGGTCGGGGCCGCGGCGGCCGCGGCGGCCAGGGCAACCAGTCCGGCCAGGGCAACCAGTCCGGCCAGGGCGGCCAGTCCAACCAGGGCGAGCGCGGCAGCCAGGCCGAGCAGGACGACGACTCCGGCGACGAGGGCGGCACCACGCGCCGGCGCCGTCGCCGCCGCCGCGAGGGCGACGACGGGGGCAACGGGGACGACCCGCAGAACACCGTCACCCGGGTGCGCAAGCCCCGCTCGGCCGAGGACGAGATCACCGCGATCGCGGGCTCGACGCGGCTCGAGGCCAAGAAGCAGCGCCGTCGCGAGGGTCGCGAGGCCGGCCGTCGCCGCGCCCCGATCGTCAGCGAGGCCGAGTTCCTCGCCCGTCGCGAGTCGGTCGACCGGGTCATGGTGATCCGCCAGGCCGAGGAGCTGACCCAGATCGGCGTCCTCGAGGACAAGGTGCTCGTGGAGCACTACGTCGCCCGCGAGTCGCAGACCTCGCTCATCGGCAACGTCTACCTCGGGCGCGTGCAGAACGTGCTGCCCTCGATGGAGGCCGCCTTCATCGACATCGGCAAGGGCCGCAACGCCGTGCTCTACGCCGGCGAGGTCAACTGGTCGGCGCTGGGTCACAAGGACGGCCAGTCCCGCAAGATCGAGTCCGTGCTCAGCTCCGGGCAGTCGATCCTGGTGCAGGTCACCAAGGACCCCGTCGGACACAAGGGCGCCCGCCTGACCAGCCAGGTCAGCCTGGCCGGCCGCTTCCTGGTCTACGTGCCCGACGGCACCACCAGCGGCATCTCCCGCAAGCTGCCCGACACCGAGCGCAGCCGCCTCAAGGCCCTGCTCAAGGAGATCGTGCCCGAGTCGGCCGGCGTCATCGTCCGCACCGCCGCCGAGGGCGCCAGCGAGGAAGAGCTGACCCACGACGTCGAGCGCCTCAAGGCCCGCTGGGAGGACATCGACGGCAAGGCCAAGGGCCAGGCCCCGCAGCTGCTCTACGGCGAGCCCGACCTGACCCTCAAGGTCGTGCGCGACCTCTTCACCGAGGACTTCAAGGAGCTCGTCATCCAGGGCGACGACGCCTGGGACAGCGTGCAGCAGTACGTCGCCCAGGTCGCCCCCGACCTCCAGGACCGGGTCAAGCGCTACGACGGCGACGGCGACGCGTTCACGACCTACCGCATCGACGAGCAGATCGCCAAGGGTCTGGACCGCAAGGTCTGGCTGCCCTCGGGCGGCTCGCTGGTCATCGACCGCACCGAGGCCATGACGGTGGTCGACGTCAACACCGGCAAGTTCACCGGCTCCGGGGGCAACCTGGAGGAGACGGTCACCAAGAACAACCTCGAGGCCGCCGAGGAGATGGTGCGCCAGCTCCGCCTGCGCGACATCGGCGGCATCATCGTCATCGACTTCATCGACATGGTGCTCGAGTCCAACCGCGACCTGGTGCTGCGTCGCCTGGTCGAGTGCCTGGGCCGGGACCGCACCCGTCACCAGGTCGCCGAGGTCACCTCGCTCGGTCTGGTCCAGATGACCCGCAAGAAGATCGGCACCGGCCTGGTCGAGGCCTTCAGCGAGAACTGCGAGCACTGTCAGGGTCGCGGCCTCGTGATCCAGGACCACCCCGTCGAGCCCAAGAAGGGTGGCGACGACCAGCCCCGCTCCGGCGCCCCCGGCGGTCGCCGCTCGCGTGGGCGTGGACGCGGCCAGCAGGACGACCAGGGCACCCCCGTGGCCCAGGACGCCCCCAAGGCCGCTCCGTCGCCCAAGGACGTCGCCGCGATGGCCAAGCCGGAGAACGCCGGACGCGTCGCCGACGAGCAGGACGAGCCCGTCCAGGTCGAGACCCCGGCCGAGGCCCAGCCCGAGCCCGAGCCCCAGCCTGAGGCCCAGCCCGAGCCCCAGGTCGAGGTCGAGCCCGCAGCCCGTCCCGAGGTGCAGCGCCGCAGCCGACGAGGCTCCCGGTCGCGGACCGTCGAGGCCGAGCCGGTCGCCGAGATCCAGCCCGAGCAGTCCCAGCCCGAGCCCGAGCCCGAGCCCGAGCCCGAGGTCCAGCCGGAGCCCAGCGAGCCGGAGGCGCCCAAGGTCGTGACGCGGACCCGGCGTACGACGCGCTCGACGGAGACCATCTCCACCGCGCCGGCGCCGATGCCCAGCCCCGTCGCACCCGCACCCGCAGTCGCTGCTCCAGCCGCTGCTCCAGTCGCAGGCCCGGTCGAGACGGCTGCCCCCGTGGTCGCCGCCGAGCCCCCCAAGGTCGTCACCCGCACCCGGGGGCGGTCCCGTGCGGCCGAGCCCGTGGTGGAGGAGCCCACCGTGGACGAGTCCACCGACGACGAGTCGGCGGTGGAGCACGTGCCGGTGAAGAAGAGGGGCGCCCGCAAGCGCTGATCGGGGCGCCGCTCGCCCACGTTTTGCGGTGCGAGCGGCGCGTCCGTACTATTGAGCCTCGGTGCGTTGACGCGTGCCCACTCTGCCCGGCAACCCACCGTCTCGACGGTGCTGGCGTGCGCAGACCCCAGTTTTTTCAGTGAGACAGACGAAGGAGACCGCGGTGTACGCGATCGTGCGCGCAGGCGCCACCCAGCAGAAGGTCGCCGTGGGCGACGTCATCGAGATCGACAAGGTGAAGACCGGTGTCGGCGAGTCGGTGACCCTGCCGGTGGTGCTCGTCGTCGATGGCGAGACCATCACCGCGACCGGCCTCGACAAGGCAGCCGTGACCGTCGAGGTCCTCGGCGGCACCAAGGGCCCCAAGATCGTCATCCAGAAGTACAAGAACAAGACCGGATACAAGAAGCGCCAGGGGCACCGCCAGAAGTACACCCAGGTCAAGGTCACCGACATCTCTCTCTGAGCCTGGCTCGAGACACACCCGAAGGACTACGAAATGGCTCACAAGAAGGGCGCCGCGTCCACCAAGAACGGTCGCGACTCCAACTCCCAGCGTCTCGGCGTCAAGCGCTTCGGTGGTCAGGCTGTCAATGCTGGCGAGATCATCGTGCGCCAGCGCGGCACCCACTTCCACCCGGGCAGCGGCGTCGGCCGCGGTGGCGACGACACCCTCTTCGCGCTCATCCCGGGCGCCGTCGAGTTCGGCCGCAAGCGCGGCCGCAAGGTCATCAACATCGTTCCTGGAGAGTGACGCGCGGGGGAGCTCCCCCGCATCTCGCTGGGGCCCTGCCCCTCTGCCAGGCCAAGCACGTGACCACCGCGCAAGGGCGTCCCTGATCCCGGGGTCGCCCTTTCGCCATTTTCCCGAAGAGCAGCTTTCCAAGATCAACGAACAGACAGGCGGTGAACCATGGCAGTCCCGACATTCGTCGACAAGGTGTCGCTCCACGTGAGCGCTGGTCGCGGCGGACACGGCGTGGCCTCGGTGCACCGTGAGAAGTTCAAGCCCCTCGGTGGGCCCGACGGCGGCAACGGTGGCCAGGGCGGCTCGATCATCCTGCGCGTCGACCCCGACGTCACCACGCTGATCGACTACCACCACAGCCCGAAGCGGGTCGCCGAGAACGGCGGCCACGGCGCCGGCTCGCACAAGAACGGTGGGCACGGGAGCGACCTGGTCCTCCACGTCCCGGACGGGACCGTCGTCACCGACGCCCAGGGCGCCACCCTCGCCGACATGATCGGTCCCGGGACCGAGCTGGTGATCGCGGCCGGTGGTCGCGGCGGCCTCGGCAACGCGGCGCTCGCCAGCTCCAAGCGGAAGGCTCCCGGCTTCGCGCTCCTCGGTGAGCCCGGTGACGAGCTGGAGATCCGGCTCGAGCTCAAGGTGGTCGCCGACATCGGGCTGGTCGGCTTCCCCAGCGCCGGCAAGTCGAGCCTGATCGCCTCGATCTCGCGGGCCCGGCCCAAGATCGCCGACTACCCGTTCACGACCCTGGTGCCCAACCTCGGCGTCGTCACCGCCGGCGAGACGACCTTCACCGTCGCCGACGTGCCCGGCCTGATCGAGGGAGCCAGCGAGGGCCGCGGTCTCGGCCACGACTTCCTGCGCCACATCGAGCGCTGCGCCGCGCTGGTGCACGTGATCGACACCGCCACGATGGAGCCGGGCCGCAACCCCCTCGAGGACCTCGACATCATGGAGAACGAGCTCGCGCGCTACGGCGGGCTCGAGGACCGACCGCGTCTGGTCGCCCTCAACAAGATCGACGTGCCCGACGGGCGCGACATCTCCGACATCACGATCGACGACCTGCGCGAGCGGGGCCTGCGGGTCTTCCCCGTCTCGGCCGCGAGCGGTGAGGGCATGCGCGAGCTGACCTTCGCGATGGCCGAGATCGTCCGGGCGGCCCGCACCGAGCGCGAGGTCGTCGCGGCCCAGCGGATCGTGCTGCGACCGCCCAACGCCGACAGCCTCGAGGACTTCACGGTCCAGGAGTCGCCCGACGGCTGGCGCGTCAAGGGCACCAAGCCCGAGCGCTGGGTGCGCCAGACCGACTTCAGCAACGACGAGGCGGTCGGCTTCCTCGCCGACCGGCTCAACCGCCTCGGGGTCGAGACCAAGCTCATCAGGCTCGGCGCGGAGGCCGGCGACACCGTCATCATCGGCTCCGACGAGAACTCCGTGGTCTTCGACTTCAAGCCCGGCATCGACGCGGGTGCGGAGAACCTCGCCCGTCGTGGTGAGGACGAGCGCTTCGAGGAGAAGCGACCGGCTCACGGACGCCGCCGGGCGATCCAGGACGGCATGGAGGACCGGAGCGAGACCGAGACCCGGGCCGACGTGGCCCGTCGCCTCGACAAGCCGGAGAAGTACGGTCCGAAGGCCTACGTCATCGGCTCGCCCGAGGACCCCGACTGGGCTGAGAGCGACCCCGACGCATGACCGACGGCCTGCGGCAGGAGGTCACCGGCGCACGCCGGGTCGTGGTCAAGGTCGGCTCGTCCTCCCTCACCACTGCCGCAGGCGGGATCGACCCCTCCACCGTCAGCCGGCTCGTCGACGTGCTCGCCGAGGCGCGCCGACGCGGCACCGAGGTGGTGCTGGTGTCGTCCGGTGCGATCGCGGCCGGCCTGGCCCCGCTCGGCCTGGCCCGGCGTCCCCGGGGGCTGGCCGCCCAGCAGGCGGCCGCCTCGGTCGGCCAGGGTCTGCTCGTCCACCGCTACACCGAGGAGCTCGCCCGGCACGGTGTGGTGGCCGGGCAGGTCCTGCTCACGCTCGACGACGTGACCCGGCGCTCCCACTACCGCAACGCCCACCAGACCTTCGCCAAGCTCCTCGAGCTGGGCGTGCTGCCGATCGTCAACGAGAACGACACGGTCGCCACCAACGAGATCCGGTTCGGTGACAACGACCGGCTGGCCTCCCTGGTCGCCCACCTGGTCCACGCCGACCTGCTGGTGCTCCTCTCCGACGTCGACGCCCTCTACGACACCGATCCCCGGGACCCGGCCGCCCGAAGGATCACCGACGTGACCTCGCCCGCAGACCTGGAGCAGGTGCAGGTCGGCAGCGCCGGCGGCGCCGGTGTCGGCACGGGCGGGATGCAGACCAAGGTGGAGGCCGCCCGCATCGCGACCGGCGCCGGCATCCCCGTCGTCCTCGCGGGTGCCGACCAGGCTGCGGCCGCGCTGGCCGGGCAGCCCACGGGCACGCTCTTCCACGCCACGGGGCGTCGTCAGCCCACCCGGCTGCTCTGGCTGGCCCACGCGACCGAGCCGAAGGGGACGCTGCTGCTCGACCCCGGCGCCGTACGGGCGGTCGTGGAGCGGCGCGCCTCGTTGCTGGCCGCCGGCATCACCGGCGTGATCGGGGCCTTCACCGCGGGCGACCCGGTCAACCTGGCCGGACCCGACGGGCAGCCCGTCGCGCGTGGCCTGGTCAACTTCGACGCCGACGAGGTCCCGCAGCTGCTGGGCCGCTCGTCGCAGGACCTCAAGCGCGAGCTGGGTGCCGCCTACGAGCGCGAGGTCGTGCACCGCGACGACCTGGTCCTCCTCTGACGCCTGCGCGGCAGCCCTGCGGTCACACCGCGATGGTCAGGACCAGCGTCACGACGTCGCCCAGGGCGAGCGACTCGGCCCGGCGCACCTTGTCCTTCAGCGGCACGACGTAGCCGCCGTCCTTCGGCCACAGGGCCGTGGCCCAGACGGTCGCCCCGATCTGGACCGTGGCGGGGATCATGCCCCAGCCGTAGCTCACCGCGGGTGACACCGCCAGGAGCTCGGCGCACTCCTCGTCGGGCACCGAGACGAAGTGGAAGGGCGCAGGGCCGCGCCACTCCCAGATCGTGCCCTCGAAGTCGAGCCGCATGGCCCCAGCCTAGGCCGAGTCGCGGCTAGGCTCGCTCCCGTGCAACCCGAGGTGCCAGGCCCCGCCGATGTCGGCCCGGGCTCCGACGCGACGCTCAGCGCCCTCTACGACCTGGTGCCCGACGCCGAGGTGGTCGACCTCTCCGAGGAGGTGCGCCTCGAGCAGGAGCAGGCCTGCGCGCTCGAGCGTGCCGGCTTTCTCCAGGAGGGCGCCGTGCCCGAGCCCGACCGGGAGCTGGTCGAGGAGCCGCCGGCACCGCCTCCCGAGGAGCGCTTGAGCGACGGTCAGGTCCAGGGCCTGCTCGAGCACCTGCTGGGAGCCGAGGTCGTCGACGACGACCCCCAGCGGGGCCACGAGACCTGACCGGGCCGGGCGCTCGGTGGTTTCGGACCATGTCACCGGCCCCGCTTCCGCCCGATCCTGACGACGCCGGGACTTCCTGGGCGACCGGTGGACGCCGTGGGTGGTCGGCGGGGGAGCGCTGTGGCCCTCCAGCGACCAGTTCCCCGAGATCGAGCCGGAGGGGCAGCTGTGGGTGCGGGAGCGCGGCAGCAGCCCGTGGGTCCTCGACGTGTGCCGCTCACGCCCGACACCGACGGGCTCTGGCCCAAGGACCGGCGCGACCTCGAGGTCTGCTGGCCGATGCTGGACGCGACGCAGCAGGCGTGGGTGCGTGACACGATCGCCCTCGCCCACCCCGGACATCGGTGGCTCTCGCGCCTGTGACCGCACGCGTCGTCGGGAAGCGGACTGCTGGTGGTCGCCCGTGACCTGGGGCGCCGTAGTCTGGTGGGTGCGATGAGCCAGTCCAGTCCCGAGCCGGTCGTCTACCTCGACCACGCCGCCACCACGCCGATGGTGCCCGCGGCCGTCGAAGCGCTCACTGCCCACCTCCTCGCCGTCGGCAACCCGAGCTCGCTGCACGCCTCGGGGCGCCGCGCGCGCCGCATCGTGGAGGAGTCGCGCGAGACGATCGCGCAGGCCGTCAACTGTCGTCCCGGCGAGGTCGTCTTCACCGCGGGTGGCACCGAGGCCGACAACCTCGCGATCAAGGGCATCTACTGGGCCCGACAGGACGCCGATGCCCGTCGCACCCGGGTGCTGACGACCTCCGTGGAGCACCACGCCGTGCTCGACCCCGTCTTCTGGCTCGGCGAGGGCGAGGGCGCCCAGGTCGAGCTGCTGGCGGTCGACCGGGACGGTCGCCTCGATCTCGACGGGCTGCGCGCGAGCGTCGAGCGCGACCCCGAGTCGATCGCCCTGATCTCGGTCATGTGGGCCAACAACGAGGTCGGCACGCTCCAGCCCATCGACGCCGTGGTCGCGATCGCGGCCACCCACGACATCCCCGTGCACACTGACGCCGTGCAGGCCGTCGGCACCGTGCCGGTCGACTTCGCCGCCTCGGGTGTCGACGCCCTGGCCCTCTCCGGGCACAAGGTCGGCGGTCCCTACGGCGTCGGAGCACTCGTCGTACGACGCGAGCTGGCGGTCACCGCGCTGGTGCACGGCGGCGGTCAGGAGCGCGACATCCGCAGCGGCACCGTCGACACCCCGGCCATCGCCGGGCTGGCGGCCGCCGTCGAGCTGGCCGTCAAGCACCAGCCCGAGCACGCCGTACGCATGCGGGCGCTGCGCGCCCGGCTCGTCGAGGGGGTGCTCGCCGCTGTCCCCGACGCGGTGCTCAACGGCCCGCCGCTCGACGACCCGGCCGCCCGGTTGCCGGGCAACGCCCACCTCAGCTTTCCCGGGTGCGAGGGCGACTCCCTCCTGATGCTCCTCGACGCCCGTGGCATCGAGTGCTCCACCGGCTCGGCGTGCTCCGCCGGCGTGCCCCAGCCCTCCCACGTGCTCCTGGCGATGGGCCGCGAGGCCGACGCGGCCCGCAGCTCGCTGCGCTTCTCGCTCGGCCACACCAACAGCGAGGCCGACGTCGACGCGCTGGTCGCCGCGATCGGGCCGTGCGTCGAGCGCGCGCGGGCTGCCAAGGCATGACCCGCCTGAAGGTCCTCGCCGCCATGTCCGGCGGCGTCGACTCGGCCGTCGCCGCCGCGCGTGCCGTCGAGGCCGGCCACGACGTCACGGGCATCCACCTCGCGCTCTCGCGCAACCCGGCGTCCTACCGCTCCGGAGCTCGCGGCTGCTGCACGATCGAGGACAGCAACGACGCCCGTCGCGCCGCCGACATCATCAAGATCCCCTTCTACGTCTGGGACCTGAGCGAGCGCTTCCACGAGGACGTCGTCGAGGACTTCATGGACGAGTACGCCGCCGGCCGCACCCCCAACCCGTGCCTGCGGTGCAACGAGAAGATCAAGTTCGCCGCCGTGCTCGACCGCGCGCTGGCGTTGGGCTTCGACGCGGTCGCCACGGGCCACTACGCCCAGCTGCGCACCGGTGAGGACGGACTCATCGAGATGCACCGAGCCGTCGACCACGGCAAGGACCAGTCCTACGTGCTCGGCGTGCTCGACCAGCACCAGCTCGCGCACTCGCTCTTCCCGCTCGGCGACACGACCAAGCCGGTCGTGCGCGAGGAGGCGGCCGCGCGCGGGCTGCTGGTCGCCGACAAGCCCGACAGCCACGACATCTGCTTCGTCGCCGACGGCGACAACGCCGGGTGGCTGCGCGAGAAGCTGGGGGACCGCGCGCCCAACCACGACGGCGCGATCGTCGACGGCGAGACCGGGGCGGAGCTGGGCCGGCACACCGGCACCTACGGCTTCACGATCGGCCAGCGCAAGGGCCTGCGCATCGGCACGCCCGCCCCCGACGGCAAGCCGCGCTTCGTGCTGGACATCGAGCCCGTGACCGGCACCGTCACCGTCGGTCCCCGCGAGCGGCTGGCGGTCGACCGGCTCGCGGGCATCAGGCCTCGCTGGTGCGGCACGGTGCCGCGCCGGCTCGAGGGCACCGTCCAGCTGCGCGCCCACGGCGGCGAGCACCGCGCCGTCGTCACGACGGGCTCGGGCGCCGAGGGCGACACCGTCGACATCGAGCTGCTCGATCCTGCCTTCGGCATCGCACCCGGGCAGGCGGCCGTGATCTACGACGGCACCCGGGTCGTCGGCTCCGCGACGATCTCCGCGACGACACCGGTCCTGACCGCGGCGACGACGGGCGCCTCGTCGTGACGTGGTCGACCGGCATCGGGTCGATGCCCGGGGCCGACCAGGCCGCCTACGACGAGGCGGTGCGCGTCGTCCTGGGCTCGCTGCCCGACCTGCCCCACCTCCCCGAGGTGCCGGGCCGGGGGGCGCCCGCCGGCATGCTCGGCCGCAGCCTCGCGGTGATGGCCGCGCTCGGCGCCGACCTCCAGCCGGCGGGCTGGCGCCTGACCGACGCGCCCGGCGTCGACCACCGGCGCGCGCGCAGCCTGCTGGCCCAGGACCTCGACGGGCTCGAGGAGCAGGCACAGGACTACACCGGGGCCTTCAAGGTCCAGGTCGCCGGACCGTGGACCCTGGCCGCGACGGTCGAGAAGCCGCGCGGCGACAAGCTGCTCTCCGACGTCGGCGCCCGCCGCGAGCTGGCCCAGGCCCTGGCCGAGGGGCTGCGCGACCACGTCCGCGACGTACGCCGTCGCCTGCCCGGCGTGGACCGGCTCGTCGTCCAGGTCGACGAGCCGATGCTCGCGGCCGTGCTGGGTGCCGCTGTCCCGACCGCGTCCGGCTTCGGTCGGCACCGGGCCGTTCACCCGCCCGAGGCCTCGCAGCACCTGGAGTGGGTGCTCGCCGCGATCGCCGACGAGGGCGCCGAGCCGTGGGTGCACGCGTGCGCGCCCGAGACGCCGTGGGGGTTGGTCCGCGGGGCCGGGGCCCGGGGGCTGTCGGTCGACCTCGACCAGCTCGGCGCCCGCGACCACGACCAGCTCGGGGAGGCGTTGGAGGCGGGGGAGACCGTGGTCCTGGGGGTGGTCGCCACCCTCGACCCCGATCCCGCCCCCTCGGAGACCCAGGTGGTCGAGCGGGTCCTGCGCTGGCTCGACATGCTCGGTCTCGATCCGGCAACGATCGGCGACCAGCTGCTCGTCTCGCCAACCTGCGGGCTGGCCGGAGCGTCAGAGCCCTGGACACGACGTGCGCTCCAGCTCGTGACGAGCAGCGCAGGTCACCTGACCTAGGACTCCCGGGAGCCACCGATGCGCGCACGCACCCCCTTCACCACCGGGCTCACCACCGGGCTCACCACCGGCCTCACCACTGCTCTCACCCTCGCCGTGCTCGCGGGTTGCGGCACCTCCACGGGACCAGGCAGCGACCCGACCGGGCTGGGACAGCCCGGCCCCGACGCGGGGTCCGGAAAGGTGCCGATGACCGCACGGGGTCTCGCCGCGCTCGCCTTCGTCTACCTGCCCGACGACACGACCAGCCGCGCGGCGGCCTACTCCACCTACCAGACGCCTCCCGGGCAGGTGGGCGTCGACCTGCGCTTCGGCGGCGGCGGTGACGACGACGGAGACCTGGTCTCCCTGACGGTCTCGCCCGCGCTGCCGGAGGACCTGTGCGCCGACCAGCCGGAGCGCTGCGAGGAGCGGGAGGTCGACGGCGGGACGCTCGTGCTGGCCTGGGACGAGGTCGCTCCGGAGGAGGACCCGGGCTACGTCGCGGTTGCCCTGGTCCGCGGCGACGAGGTGGTCGTCGCGAGCTACTCCGGACCCGAGATCGAGGGCCACCCCCGCGAGCTCGACCTGGCGATCTCCGTCGAGCTGCTCGAGGAGCTGGCCCAGGACCCGCGGGTCGGCGTCACCACCGACCAGGCGGTCGTCGACGCGGGCGAGGAGGTCTCCGCCTGGGAGGGCGGCGAGGCGCCCGACACCGCGGACCCGGACCCGGTGCCGGTCTCGCCCGAGGCGTTGAAGGGCTTCTTCCTCACCTACTCGGGGCTGTCCGGCTTCGACGGGACCGGGGACTCCCGCGAGCTGGGTGCCTTCGGGCCCGACGCCGTCGGCCTCCAGATCTCCCTCGACAGCGACGACGTGCGCTACCGCGCCGTCGACGTGATCGCCGCGCCCCGGGCGCCGGGCTGGTTGGCGGACGACCCGTGCGCGACGACCGGCTTCCGGTGCACGTCCTTCGACGGCGCGCTGGGGCCCCTGCACCTGCTCTGGCGGGCCGGACGCACCGGCGAGGTCTGGCTGGTCAACCTGCGCGCCGACGAGGTCGTGGCGCTGCGGCTCTCCTCGTGGAAGGTGCCCGAGCAGGAGCGCGCCGTCGCGGCGTCGATCGACCTGACCACGCTGCGCACGATGCTCGACGACGACGTGCACGTCGGGATGGCCTCGACCGCGGGGCTGGAGCGCGTGCGGTTCTGACCGGATCCGACGTGCGTCAGCCGACGTGGACCGGTGCCCCCTCGGGGCCGTCGGTCGCGAGCTCGGCGTGCTTCACGTCGAGGAAGAGCCAGATGACCGCGGAGGCCGCGAGCATGGTGACCGCCCCGACGAGGAACGCGTGGGTCGCGCCCTCGGTGAAGGAGGCCTGGAAGAGCGCCGCCTCGAGGAACGAGCGCCCGGTCTCGGGGTTGATCGCCGCGGGGTCGACCCCGCTGGCGCCCAGGCCCTCGGCGATCGGCTGCCCGACGGTGTCGAGCCGGTTGTTGATGAAGTGGAGCGACACGGTGCTCAGCGCGGCGAGCCCGAGGGCGCCACCGATCTGCTGCATCGTGTTGAGGACGCCGGACCCGATGCCGGAGTCCTCGGCGCGCACGTGGTGCACGGCGGTCAGCGTGAGCGGCACGAAGGTCATGCCCATGCCGATCGACATCGTCACGATGTAGGGGAAGATGTGCGCCCAGTAGTTCAGGTCCGAGCCGATGGGGCCGGTCGCGGCGAGCACGGCGCCGACCGAGTCGGCGACGTCGAGCCGGGAGAACATGAACAGCGAGAACGCCGCCAGCAGCGTGCCGGACCCGGCGATGTAGCGGGCGTCGACACGGTTGATCAGGTTGGACGACAGGCCCGCGCCGATCACGATGCCGAAGGAGAACGGCAGGAACGCGAAGCCCGTGCGCAGCGAGCTGTAGCCCACGACCTGCTGGATGAAGAGGCTGAGGAAGTAGAACATCGCGAACATCGCGGCCGGCGCCAGCATCATCGCCAGGAAGCTCGCGGCCCGGGTGCGGTTCCTGAAGATCCGGATCGGCAGCAGGGCGTGCTCGGTGCGCGACTCGATGACGGCGAAGAGCACCAGCAGAGAGACGCCCGCGACCAGGCTGGCCAGGGTCCACGGGTCGCCCCAGCCGTACTGCGCCTCGCCGGCCCGGGTCAGGCCGTAGACCAGCCCGAGCAGGCCCAGGGTCCCGGTGATCGCACCCGGGACGTCCAGGCGACCGTGCTGGCCGTCCGACTCCGGCAGGAAGCGGGGCGCCAGGGCGGCAGCGGCCAGGCCGATCGGGGTGTTGATCAGGAAGGTGAAGCGCCAGCCGGAGACGTCGAGGCCGAAGAGCTCCGGGCTCAGGCCGGTGAGCCACCCACCGAGGATGAGGCCGACAGCCGCACCGGCACCCGACATCGCGGCGTAGACGGCGAAGGCGCGGTTGCGCTGCGGCCCGGCCGGGAACGTCGTGGTGATCAGGGCGAGCGCCGCCGGGGCAGCGAGCGCGGCACCGAGGCCCTGGAGGGCACGCGAGCCGAGCAGCATGGCCTCGTTCTGCGCGAAGCCGCCGAGCAGGGACGCCAGGGCGAAGATGATGAGGCCCGTGGCGAAGATCCGCCGGCGTCCGTAGAGGTCGCCGAGGCGACCACCCAGCAGCAGCAGGCCGCCGAAGGCGAGGGCGTAGCCGGTGACGATCCAGGACAGGTTGGCCTGGGTGACGTCGAGGTCGGTGCCGATGTAGGGCAGGGCGATGTTGGTGATGGTGCCGTCGAGGACGACCATCAGCTGCGCCACCGAGATGAGCACGAGGGCCCAACCGAGGTGCAGCTCCTTGGCCGGGGACTGCTCCTCGGTCGCGTGGGTGTCGGTCATGATTCTTCTTCCTGTGGAGCGCTGGCGATGTGCGGAGTCGGTGCGCCGAAGGTGGCGGCGGGCATGATGATCTGGTCGATGACGCGGGCGATGACCGCCTCGTCGGGGGCGTGGCCCAGGAGGAACAGGCGGTGCAGGACGATGCCCGGCACCGCGGTCGAGAGGAGCTCGAGGTCGAGGTCGGGAGCGATCTCGCCCCGGTCGCGCGCCCGCTCGAAGATCTGGAGGCCGGTGGCGGCCTTGGGGCCGATGAAGTCGCGACGGAAGGCCAGGGCGAAGTCCTCGTCGCGGGTCACGGCGGTCAGCAGGCTGGCGAACACCGCGATCTGCTTGCGGTCGGTCAGCCCGCCCATCCCGCAGAACGACGCGACGAGGTCACCGCGCAGGGTGCCGGTGTCCGGTGACGTGAGAGGGCCCTTGTTGGAGAGCAGCGCATCGATGACCAGGCTCGCCTTGTCGTTCCACCGTCGGTAGAGCGTCGCCTTCGACGCCTTGGCCCGCGTGGCCACGGCGTCCATGGTCAGCCGGTCGTAGCCGAGCTCGGCGAGCACCTCGAGCGTGGCGTCGAGGACCTCCTGCTCACGGTCGCCCTCGATGCGGGGACGGGCTGTTGCTGGGGCTGTCGCTGCGGCTGCGGCGGTGGTGGCGGTGGTGGCGGTGGTGGTCGGGTCCGTGCTCGTCACCGTCGTCGCCCCCCGCTCCTGTGTCGTCCGTCACTTGGATGAAACGAAACCGTTCCGTTTCATCCGAGCCAACAGGCTGGCACACCCCGGCATTCCCGCTCCACCGGTTTTTCTCGGTGGGGGCGGTCCGGGCCCCGTCGAGTGACGCGTGGTGCAGGTCTGAGGGGGGCAAAAACCTGCAGACGGCGTCACTCGACGCTCCCCTCCACAGCCGCCCGGACGAGAGGTGAGCGCACGACGCCACGCGGGCAGCAGGCAGGCATGGACGAGGAGCTGATCACGTGGAAGCCCCGGACGCCGCCGGCGACGGGCCTGGTGCTGCCCGTGCCGGTGGATCCCGAGGGGGAGCGGGGGCCGACCCGGGGCCGGCGATCCGGGCCGCGCTGGCGGCGTACGACGCCTGGACTCTTCGTCCCCTCCCACGTCTGCGACGACGTCGTGGAGCAACGGATCCTCGAGCAGTCGCAGCGGATGGGGTCGCGTGCCGTCGTCACCGGGTGGGCGGCCCTGCGCCTGCACGGGGGAGGGTTCTTCGACGGGCTCGGTCTGGACGGGCGGACCCGGCTCCCGGTCCCGATCGCTGCCAACGGCGAGCGGCTCAGGGCTCACCCGGACATCCACCTGGCCCGCGACACCGTGCCGCCCGACGAGGTGGTCGTGGTGCAGGGGATCCGGTGCGCGGGCGTGCACCGGGCGCTCTACGACGAGATGCGCCGTCGTGGCACGGGGCGCGAGGCCACGGTCGCCGCTGACATGGTCCTCGCGGCCGGGCTCACGTCGCTGGAGCGCATGCAGACCTACACCCTGAGCCGTCGGTGGTTCCGCGACATCCGTCGCGTCGCGGCGTGCCTCGCGTTGGCTGACGAGGGCAGCATGTCGCCGCCGGAGTCACGCTTCAGGATGATCTGGGAGGTCGACGCCGGGTGGGGTCGGCCGCTGTGCAACCGCGCCGTCCTCGATCTCGACGGGCTCTTCCTGGGCATCCCCGACCTGCTCGATCCGCGGCGCGGCGTGGTGGGGGAGTACGCCGGGGCGCACCACCGCGACCGCGAGCGGCACCGGTCCGACGTACGTCGGGAGGACCTGTTCCGCCGCGCCGGGCTCGAGTACGTCGAGACCGTCGCCGGTGACCTGGCCGACCGGCCGCTGGTCGTCGGGCGGATGCGTGCGGCCGAGTCCCGCTCCGGCCTGCTGCCTCGAGGCTGGGTGCTGGGACCCGAGCCGCCGTCGCTCGACGAGCGGTTGGCGGCGCGCGAGCGGGGTGGTGACGTCGAGTGACGCCAGGTGCATGTTTTGAGGGCCCTCAAACCTGCCAACGGTGTCACTCGACGCGATCGGACCTCAGCCCAGCAGCGCCAACGACCGGGTGACGGCGAAGTCGTTCCAGGCGTCGACGCGGCGGAGCATGTAGTGCCCGACGCGGCCCATGTCGGTGAACGACGTGTCGGCGGCGAGGGGGGCGGCGCGGTCCAGGTAGGCCCGGGTCATGCGCGCGGAGGTGATCTTGTCGGTGCGTCCGTGGGCGGCGTGGACCTGACGGCCCCCGAGGGTGTGCACGGGGTCCTCGGGGCCCCACCACGGGGCGACGGCGACCACACCCACCACCGAGGGCGCGTCGGCGACGTGGACGGCGGTGCGTCCGCCCATGGAGTGACCGAGCAGGACGACGGGCACCTCGCCGAGCTCGCGGCGCACCTCGTCGAGCGCCCAGCGGGCGTCCGCGACCGGGGCTGCGTCGTTCCACCCGCGCACGTCGTAACGCAGCAGCCAGGTGCTCACCCCCGCCGCGTGGGCCCGGGGCGTGATCGTGCGCTGCATCGCGGCGAAGCGACGCCACGAGGCGCTGCGGTGATCGGCGGGCTGGGTGCTGACCTGCTTGCCGCCGTGGAGCATGAGCACGACGCCGCGCGGCCCGGTGGGGGCGTCGAGGCGGGTCAGGGTGGGTCCGGGCGCGGTGCGCTGACGGGTCGTCTCGGTGGCGGCCATGACAGGTCTTCGGAGCGAGGGGTGCTCCGGATGGCGTCGCCGGGTGGTGCGGGAGATCGTCGGCGCGACCCGGCAAGATGGACGCCATGAGCACCAGCCCCGAGCCGACCCCGGCCACGCCCGAGGCCCGCGACGAGCACCAACAGCTGGTCGAGCAGGTCGAGGACGCCCGCTGGCGCTACTACGTCCTGGACGCCCCGACCCTCGACGACGCCGACTTCGACGCCCGGATGCGCGCGCTCGAGACGCTCGAGGAGACCTTCCCCGAGCTGCGCACCCCCGACTCCCCGACGCAGAAGGTCGGCGGCGCGGTCTCGACGGAGTTCACCGCCGTCGACCACCTGCGCCGGATGGAGAGCCTCGACAACGCCTTCTCCTACGACGAGCTCGCGGCGTGGCACGCCCGTCTCGCCCGCGACGGGGTGGACGCGCCGGCGCTGCTGTGCGAGCTGAAGGTCGACGGCCTGGCGATCAACCTGCTCTACGAGCAGGGCCGCCTGGTCCGCGCCCTCACCCGCGGTGACGGCGCCACCGGCGAGGACGTCACGCCCAACATCAAGACCATCGACTCGATCCCGCACCGGTTGCAGCCCGCGCCCGACTTCCCCACCCCCGACCTGGTCGAGGTGCGGGGCGAGGTGTTCCTGCCGCGGGAGGCCTTCGAGCGGCTCAACGCCTCGATGGTCGAGGCCGGCAAGCCGCTCTTCGCCAACCCCCGCAACGCCGCCGCGGGCTCGCTGCGCCAGAAGGACCCCCGCGTCACCGCGACCCGGTCGCTCGGGATGGTCTGCCACGGCATCGGTGCCCGGGAGGGCTTCGAGCCGCGCGCCCAGTCCGAGGCCTACGACGCGCTGCGTTCCTGGGGGCTGCCCACGTCCGACGCGGTGCGGGTCCTGCCGACCCTCGAGGAGGTGCAGGACTTCATCGCCGACGCCGGCGAGCGCCGCCACACGATCGTGCCCTACGAGATCGACGGGGTGGTGGTCAAGGTCGACGACGTGTCGCTCCAGCGCCGCCTCGGCTCCACGAGCAGGGCGCCGCGGTGGGCGATCGCGTTCAAGTACCCACCCGAGGAGGTCAACGCCCTGCTCCTCGACATCCGCGTCAACGTCGGGCGCACCGGTCGGGTGACTCCCTACGGCGTCATGGAGCCCACCCGCGTGGCCGGGTCGACCGTGGAGAACGCCACGCTGCACAACGCCCACGACGTGAAGCGCAAGGACGTGCGCCCCGGCGACACCGTGATCCTGCGCAAGGCCGGCGACGTGATCCCCGAGATCCTCGGTCCGGTCCTGGCGCTGCGCCCGAAGGGGCTGCGCCCCTGGCGGATGCCCACGAGGTGCCCGTCGTGCCGCACCCCCCTGGCCCAGCAGAAGGAGGGTGACAAGGACCTGCGCTGCCCCAACCACGAGACCTGCCCCGCGCAGGTGCGCGAGCGGGTCTTCCACGTCGCCGGCCGCGGCGCCTTCGACATCGAGGGCCTCGGCTACGAGGCAGCCGCGTCCCTGCTGGACGCGGGCGTCATCGCCAACGAGGGCGACGTCTTCGACCTCGATGCCGGGCGGCTGATGCGCACCGACCTCTTCACCCGCACCGCGAAGAAGACCGAGCAGGAGTCCGCGACCGACGGGCGGGTGCTGTCCGCCAACGGGCAGCGACTCCTCGACAACCTCGGCAAGGCCAGGACGGTGCCCCTGTGGCGGGTGCTGGTCGGCCTGTCCATCCGACACGTCGGGCCGACGGCGGCCCGGGCGCTGGCCACCGAGTTCGGCTCGATGGTCGGCATCCGGGCGGCCACCGAGGAGCAGCTCGCCGCCGCCGAGGGGGTGGGGCCCACGATCGCCGAGGCCGTCATCGAGTGGTTCGCCGTCGACTGGCACCGGGTGATCGTCGACCGCTGGGAGGCCTCCGGGGTCACCATGGCCGACGAGCGCGACGACTCCACGCCCCGGACCCTCGAGGGCCTGAGCATCGTCGTGACCGGCTCGTTGGTCGACTTCAGCCGCGACTCCGCCAAGGAGGCGATCCTCAGCCACGGTGGCAAGGCGGCCGGGTCGGTGTCGAAGAAGACCGACTACGTGGTGGTGGGGGAGAGCGCAGGGTCGAAGGCGGACAAGGCCGAGCAGCTCGGGGTCACGATCCTCGACGAGGACGGGTTCAAGCACCTGATCGAGCACGGACCGCCCCAGGTCGCGACCCCCGACGTCGGATGAGGCGTATGGTCGAGGGAGCGGTCGTTCACCGAGGGTCCCCACCCGTCCCCGGTCCGGGATGACTGGCCTCGTGCCACCACCCTGGAAGAAGTCCATGACCTCGCCCTCTGCCCTGAAGCCTGCCTGGCTCGATCACGCTTGCCCGACCTGGTGCGTGCGCGAGCACACCACCGACGACCACCCGGAGGACCGTCGGCACCAGAGCGCCGAGGAGGTCTTCGAGATCGTCCGCAGCGACTTCCCGGGACCAGAGGGGGGCGACGGCAACGGCGTCGTGGTGCACGAGGAGTGGCTCGTCGTCGGTCACCGGGGCGTCACGGAGCCGGCCGCCCGCACCTCGGTGTGGATCCACGTGGGTCAGCACGAGGACCGGGCGGTGTCCTTCGACCTCACCCGGGAGAGCGCAGGGCGACTGCGCGACGCCCTGACCCGGTGCCTGGACCGGCTCGCCTGAGCCAGGTCATCGACCGCCGGTGACGTCCGGCGGGTCGGGCGGGAGCAGGTCCTCCAGCGCGACGTCGAGCACCTGGCAGAGCGCCACCAGTGTGACCAGCCGCGGGTTGGCCGGGGTGCCCGGCCGGGACTCGCCCTTCTCGTACTTCTGGTAGGTGTAGGTCGAGATGCCGGCCGCGGCCGCGACCCGGGCCTGGCTGAGACCACGAGCCTGGCGGGCCTTCACCAGCCGGTGCCCCAGCTCGCGCGCATAGAGGGTCCAGGTCGCTGCGGAAGGAGCCCCGTTGTTCACTGGACCCACCTTGGTGCCGGGCATGGCAAATATGTGGCCACACTCGTGTGGCAACTTGTAAGTCACATCAATGGCAGCATGAGATGCCGGTTCCGGTCAACCCTTCCCCCGGGCGTTGGCCGGGGCTTGGCCCGTCTGACGCCCGCACCCCGGGATCGGTCGGTCGGCCCCGGCGCAACTAGGATCGGGCCATGCCTGAAATCTCCAGAGACGAGGTCGCCCACCTGGCCTCGCTCGCCCGGATCGACCTGGACGACGCCGAGCTCGACCACCTGGCGCCCCAGCTGTCGGTGATCCTCGAGTCGGTCGCCTCCATCAGCTCGGTGGCCGGTGACGACGTGCCGCCGACCTCGCACCCGATGCCGCTGACCAACGTCTTCCGCGAGGACGTCGTGACCCCCGGCCTCACCGCCGAGCAGGCGCTCGCGTGCGCCCCGGCCTCGGAGCAGCAGCGCTTCTCCGTCCCGCGGATCCTCGGGGACGAGCAGTGAGCGCCGCCGAGCACGGTGGAGGCGACCTGACCCGCCGCACCGCGGCCCAGCTCGCCGACGCGCTCGCCGCGGGCGAGGCCACCTCGGTGGAGATCACCCGGGCCCACCTCGACCGCATCGACGAGGTCGACGGCTCCATCCACGCCTTCCTGCACGTCGACGCCGAGGGCGCGCTCGCCCAGGCCGCGGCCTCCGACGCCCGGCGGGCCGCCGGCGCACCGGCCAGCGGCCTCGACGGCGTACCGATCGCCGTCAAGGACATCCTGGCCACCGAGGGCCTGCCCACGACCTGCGGCTCCAAGATGCTCGAGGGCTGGATCCCGCCCTACGACGCCACGGTGGTGGCCCGGCTCAAGGCGGCCGGTCTGCCGATCCTCGGCAAGACCAACATGGACGAGTTCGCCATGGGCTCCTCCACGGAGCACTCGGCCTACGGGCCCACCCACAACCCGTGGGACCTCGACCGGATCCCCGGCGGCTCCGGCGGTGGCTCGGCCGCGGCCGTCGCCGCCTTCCAGGCGCCCCTCGCGCTCGGCACCGACACCGGCGGCTCGATCCGCCAGCCCGGCGCGGTCACCGGCACCGTCGGCGTCAAGCCGACCTACGGCTCGATCTCGCGCTACGGCCTGGTCGCCCTGGCCAACTCGCTCGACCAGGTCGGCCCGGTCACCCGGACCGTCCTGGACTCCGCGCTGCTCCACGAGCTGATCGGCGGGCACGACCCGCGTGACTCCACGTCCATCACCCAGCCGATGCCCGACCTGGTCGCTGCGGCGCGGCACGGCGCGACCGGCGACCTGACCGGCGTCCGGATCGGTGTGGTCAAGGAGCTGTCCGGCGACGGCTACCAGGCCGGCGTCCTGGCCCGCTTCCAGGAGTCGGTCGACCTCATGGTCGAGGCCGGCGCCACGCTCGTCGAGGTCTCGTGCCCGATGTTCGTCCACGCCCTCGCGGCCTACTACCTGATCCTCCCCGCCGAGGCCTCCAGCAACCTCGCGAAGTTCGACGCGATGCGCTACGGCCTGCGGGTGCTCCCCGAGGGCGTCCTGGACCCGAGCGCCGAGGACGTGATGCGCGCGAGCCGTGACGCCGGCTTCGGCGACGAGGTCAAGCGCCGCATCATCCTGGGCACCTACGCCCTCTCCAGCGGCTACTACGACGCCTACTACGGGCAGGCCCAGAAGGTGCGCACGCTCATCACGCGCGACTTCGACGCCGCCTTCGCGCAGGCCGACGTGCTGCTCTCGCCCACCGCGCCGACCACGGCGTTCAAGCTGGGGGAGAAGCTCGACGACCCGATGGCGATGTATCTCAACGACCTCGCCACCATCCCCGCCAACCTCGCCGGCGTCCCCGGCATCTCGGTGCCCGGCGGGCTCGCGGAGGAGGACGGGCTGCCGGTCGGCATCCAGATCCTGGCCCCGACCATGGCCGACGACCGCGTCTACCGCGTGGGCGCGGCGCTCGAGACGCTGCTCACCGACAAGTGGGGCGGCCCGCTGCTCGACCGCGCACCAGTCCTGAACGGAGCACCCGCATGAGCAGCACGAGCGACACCCTGGTCGCCTGGGACGACGTGCTCGCCGCCTACGACCCCGCGCTGGGGCTCGAGGTGCACGTCGAGCTGAACACCAACACCAAGATGTTCTGCGGCTGCCCCACCGAGTTCGGCGCCGAGCCCAACAGCCAGGTCTGCCCGGTCTGCCTCGGGCTGCCCGGCGCGATGCCGGTGGTCAACCGCAAGGCCGTCGAGTCCGCGATCCGGATCGGGCTCGCGCTCAACTGCGAGATCGCCGAGTGGTGCCGCTTCGCTCGCAAGAACTACTTCTACCCCGACATGCCGAAGAACTTCCAGACCTCGCAGTACGACGAGCCCATCGCGTTCGAGGGCTACCTGGACGTGATGGTCGAGGGTGAGATCCACCGTGTGGAGATCGAGCGCGCCCACATGGAGGAGGACACCGGCAAGTCGCTGCACGTCGGGGGCGCCACCGGGCGCATCCACGGCGCCGACTACTCGCTGGTCGACTACAACCGTGCCGGCATCCCCCTCATCGAGATCGTCACCAAGCCGATCATGGGCAGCCGCGAGAAGGCGCCGCTGATCGCCAAGGCCTACGTCGCGCAGCTGCGCGAGCTGATCGTGGCCCTGGGCGTCTCGGATGCCCGCATGGACCAGGGCTCGATCCGCGCCGACGTCAACCTGTCGCTCGCCCCGATCGGCACGGGCACCCTGGGCACCCGCACCGAGACCAAGAACGTCAACTCCCTGCGCTCGGTCGAGCGGGCCGTGCGCTACGAGATGCAGCGGCACGCCGCGGTGCTCGACGGCGGTCAGCCGATCTTCCAGGAGACGCGCCACTGGCACGAGGACACCGGCGTCACCACCAGCGGGCGCGAGAAGTCCGACGCCGACGACTACCGCTACTTCCCCGAGCCGGACCTGGTGCCCGTGGCCCCGGCCCGCGCCTGGGTCGAGGAGCTCTCGCACACCCTCCCGGAGAACCCGCGCGAGAAGCTCGACCGGCTGCAGGCCGACTGGGGCTTCTCCGACCTGGAGATGCGCGACACCGTCGGTGCGGGTGCGCTCGGCCTGGTCGAGGAGACGATCGCGGCCGGCGCCGCCCCGCAGGCGGCGCGCAAGTGGTGGCTCTCGGAGATGGCTCGCCGGGCCAACGACTCGGGCGTCGACATCGCCGAGCTGGGGGTCTCGCCCGCGCAGGTCGCGGCCGTGCAGGCCCTCGTGGACGCCAAGACCATCAACGACAAGCTCGCCCGTCAGGTCTTCGACGGCCTGCTCGCCGGCGAGGGCACGCCCGAGGAGATCGTGGCGGCCCGTGGGCTCGCGGTCGTCTCCGACGACGGTGCGCTGGGTGCGGCGGTGGACAACGCGATCGCGGCCAACCCCGACGTCGCCGCCAAGATCCGCGACGGCAAGCTGGCCGCGGCCGGTGCGCTCATCGGCGTGGTGATGGGCGAGATGCGCGGCCAGGCCGACGCCGGCCGGGTGCGCGAGCTCATCCTGGAGAAGCTGACCTGAGGTCCGCGTGACTCCCGGGGGCGCCTGCAGGGGCCCCCCGGGAGCCACCACCGATTCGACGTGGGCAGGTCGGTCGTGCCTACGGTGGAGGCCTCAGCGAGGCCGGTGGGTCTCGACCCCAGGCTGCTCCAGGAGACCCCTCACCCATGCGTTCGTCGTCCCTCCGTCCCGTCGCACCTGTCACCCGCGTCGCCCGTGTGCTCGCGCTGCTGCTCCTCCTGTCGGGGCTGGCGGTGCCCACGGTCCTGGCCCCGTCCGCAGCCGCGGCGAGGTACACCCCGCCGTCCGGGGTGAAGGTCAACAACCCGCTGGGCGGACGCCGGCAACGGCAGGCCGTGGTCGGGCACCTGATCCGCACGATCGACGCGGTGCCGCAGCGCGGACAGGTGAAGATCGCGAGCTGGAACATCCGCAGTGCTCGGGTCATCGACGCCCTGGTGCGTGCGCACGACCGGAGGCACGTGTCGGTGAAGGTGATCATCGACCGGGGCAACGCCAACCCCCGCAAGCCCAACCGCGGTGTCGACCGCCTCCAGCGCGAGCTGCGCAAGCACGGCAACCAGACGCGGCGGGCGTCGCAGCGCAGCGGCGTACGACGCTGCGTCAGCTCGTGCCGCGGCCGCAGCGGCATCGCCCACTCGAAGTTCTTCCTCTTCAGCAAGGCCGGCGCGGCCCGCCGCGTCGTCATCAACAGCTCGTCGAACGCCACCGACCTCGCCGCCAGCCACCAGTGGAACGACGCCTTCACCGTGCGCGGTCGCCGTCAGGTCTATGACGCCTTCCGTCAGGTGTTCGCCCAGATGTGGCGCGACCGACCGGTCGCGCAGGGCTTCCGCACCACCCGGGCCGGGGACATCCGTGCCGACTTCTTCCCCTACCGCGGGCGCAACACCCGGCAGGACCCGACCCTCAAGGTGCTCGACCGGGTGCGGTGCCGGAGCGCGCGCAACACGTCCGACGGGCGCACCCGGCTGCACATCGCCATGACCGCCTGGCACGGGGCGCGCGGCAAGCGCATCGCCTCCCGGGTCCGCACCCTGCAGAACCACGGGTGCCGGGTCACGATCGTCTATGCGGTGGCCGGCAACGAGGTGCTGCGGATCCTGCGCCGCGACGGACGCCGCCCGGTGCCCATGCGGCAGGTCGTGCAGGACTTCGACGGCGACGGGGTCTACGACCGCTACCTGCACATGAAGGTCCTCACCATCAAGGGCCACCTCGGTGCCGACCGCCGGGCCACGCTCACCGTCAACGGGTCCGAGAACTGGACCCCCGTCGCGCTGGTGAGCGACGAGGCGACGCTGAAGCTCACGCGCCCGCAGGTGCTGCACCGCTACAACCGCCACATCACCTGGCTCTTCAAGAACCCGCCGCCGCAGCGGCGCACGGTGGCGGCACGGACCACCTCCGGCGCCCCGGCGGAGCGGGTCGTCGTGCCTGCCCACCTGCCGCTCGGAGCGACGGTCGACGGGGTCGACCCCTACGCGCAGGTCCAGCAGCACTGACCGGGCGTGGGGGTGGTCCCCGACGCGGTAAGGTGCGAGCACACGTTCATCACGCCCGCCGTGGGGGAAGCCGGTCCGATTCCGGCGCTGACCCGCAACCGTAGGCCGACCGGCGCCCTCCAGCGTCGACCGGTGAGCCGGAACACCCACCGCGACGCGTCCTGATCACTCGCTGTCGAGGACAAGCAGCGGTGGCGCCTCCCGGGCACCAGGCCCGGTCGCCTCCGCAGCACGCAGCGGAGAGGAAAGCATGAAGCACTTCCTGCGCCGGGCCGGCGCATCGACGTTGGCAGCCACCTTGGGGGCTGGACTCGCGCTGAGCAGTCCGGGATCGGCCATTGCCGCGGTCTCATCGGATGCCGCCCCTGTTGCTGGCAGTGCCGCGTGGCTCGAGTCGCAGCTGACCGACGGTCTCGCGTTCAACCCCAACTTCGGCGGGTTCGACGACTACGGGCTGTCCATCGACATCGCCCTCGGCCTCGACGCGGTCGGCGGCCACGACGCGACCGTCCAGCAGGTCACCGACGCGATCGCGGCCAACCTGTCGTCCTACACGTCCTACCCGACCGGGAACAGCACCCACGTGCTCGCCGGCTCGCTGGGCAAGGCCCTCGCGCTGGCCACGAGTGCGGGACGGGACGGCACGACCTTCGGCGGCACCGACCTCGTCGCCGACCTCGAGGCTCAGGTGGCCACCACGCCGCCGATCGCCGGTCGCATCCAGGACACCTTCGACCCCACCCAGCAGTTCGAGGCCGACTTCTCCAACACGATCGGCCAGGCCCTCGCCGTCCAGGGCCTCGACGCCGCGGGCAGCCCCCTCGTCGCCCCCACGACCGGCTTCCTGCTGAGCCAGCAGTGCAGCGACGGCTTCTTCCGTCTCAACTTCGCCGCGGCTGACGCGCCGCTGCAGGCGTGCGACGCCGACCCGGCCGCATCGCCCGACACCGATGTGACCGCACTCGCGGTCCTCGCGCTCCAGAGCCAGACCGACGACGCCGCGGTCCAGGCCGCGGTCACCCGGGCCTCCTCCTGGTTGGCCGACGCCCAGCGCGCCGACGGCTCCTTCGGCGGCGGCACCGCCACAGAGCAGCCCAACGCCAACAGCACGGGCCTCGCCGCATCGGCGCTGGGCCTCTCTGGAGACACCACCGCAGCCTCGGCAGCCGCCCGCTGGCTGGCTGACCGTCAGCTGACGGCACTTCCGTGCTCCACCTCCCCGGCTGGCTCAGACACCGGCGCCGTGGCCTACGACGAGGCTGCGCAGACGGAGGCCGACCTCAAGGGCGTCACGAAGGACACCGCCGACCAATTCCGTCGTGCCACAGCCCAAGCGCTCCCTGGTCTGCTGTGGCTCGATGCTGCTCCGATCACCGCGCCGTTGACCATGAGCGGTCCGTCTGGTTTCCGGGCCGCGGGTTCAAAGGTCCGCTTCACTGTGAGCGGACTCGCTGAGGGCGAGAAGGCTTGCGTCGGCGCAACCCTCGTCACTGGGCCGGCCACCTCGGCAGTTGTGAAGCTTCCCACCACCACCACGACGCGCACATTCCGTGCCCTTCGCCTCGGTGCACCCTCGACCGCGGTCACTGTCACTAGCCTCCGGGCAACGAAGCTGGCGCTGAGCCTCACGCGGGCAGTGGTGAAGCGTCGCGGCTCTACGACCGTGCGTATCAACGGGCTCGCGCCGCGTGAAAGCGTGCGAGTGTTCCTCCGCGGAAGGCCGGTTGCGTCAGGCAAGGCGACCATCAAAGGCTTTTTCGGAAGGACCTTCAGGGTCGGCGCGAAGGTAGGAAGGGCCAACGTCAAGGTCGTCGGTCACTTCGCCAACCGCACGAACGTCAAGTCGATCCGGGTCATTCGCTGATCATGCGACCCCATCTCGCCCAGCTCGCCCGACTCGGGGCACGCCCCCTCGCCGCCGTCGCCCTGCCGCTGGCGATGGTGGCGGCGGCGGTGGGGCTCGGTGCGGCGGCTCCGGCCGCGGCGGCCGGCTGCTCCAGCGCGAGCGGGGTCACCGTGGTCGTGGACTTCAACCAGCTCGGCGGGGGAGTGCCGGTGAGCTGCGTCTCCGGTGGCGGCGGCCAGAAGGCGTCCGCACTGTTCCCGGCGGCGGGTCACCCGCTCACCTACGCCCAGCGCCAGCCCGGCTTCGTGTGCCGGGTCTCCGGCGCCCCGGCCGAGGACCCGTGCATCAACACCTCGCCGGGCAACGCCTACTGGGGTCTGTGGTGGACCGACGGCAAGGGCGGCGGCTGGGTCTACTCCAGCCTCGGCGCCTCCTCGCTCACCATCCCCGACGGCGGCTACGTCGCCTTCTCGTGGGACGAGAGCGGCGGCAGCGCGACCCCGAGCCACACGCCCGCCGCCCACCCGGCGCCCAGCGCCACGCCCAGCCCCACGCCCCAGGCCTCGGCCGCGCCCACGCAGCCGGCCCCCGGTGGCGGGTCCGGTGGCGGGTCCGGTGGCGGGTCCGGGAACGGGTCGACCCCCGTCGGGCCGACGGCCTCCGCGCCGTCCCAGCCCACGCCGTCGGGCAACGGGTCTCCCGGCGTGACTCCCGGTGAGTCGGCGGCGGGCGCCTCGGCAGCACCCGGCAAGCCCGGCAAGCCCGGCAAGCCGAGCGGGTCCGCCGCCCCGTCGGCGAGCAGCTCCGCCTCGACCGTCCCGTCCGAGGACACGGCCAACTCGGACGACCCCGTCTCGGACGACCCCGTCTCGGACGACCCCGTCTCGGACGACCCCGTGTCGCCCACCGCTGCCGACGCAGCCGACGACGGACTGCCTGCCTGGGTGGCTCCCGGGCTGATCGTGGTGCTCTTCGCGGCGGCCGGTGGCGTCTTCCTCGTGCGCAGGCGGCAGCCGGCGCCGTGAGCACGACGACCCTGACCAGAGCGAGCACCGCGGGAGCCCGGCTCCCGCGCGACGTGCACCCCGTGGCCTGGTGGCTGTGGGCGCTCGGTCTCGCCACGGGCGCCTCGCTCACGACCAACCCGCTGGTGCTGCTGCTCATCGTCGGGGTCGCCAGCACGGTCGTGATGGCGCGGCGCTCGGACCAGCCGTGGGCCCGGTCGTTCCGGCTCTACGTCTACCTCGGCATCGCCATCGTCGTGCTCCGGGTGCTCTTCCGGCTCGTCTTCGCCGGGAGCTATCCCGGGACCGTGCTGCTCGACCTGCCGCAGATCCCTTTGCCTGACTGGGTCCTGGGCATCACGCTGCTCGGCCCGGTGACCCAGGAGTCGCTGCTCGCCGGTCTCTACGACGGCCTCCGGCTCGCCGCCATCGTCATCAGCGTCGGCGCCGCGAACGCGCTGGCCAACCCCAAGCGGCTGCTGCGTTCCGTGCCCCCGGCGCTCTACGAGGTCGGGACCGCCCTCGTGGTCGCCGTCACGGTGCTGCCCCAGTTCGCCGACAGCGTGCGCCGGGTGCGTGCGGCCCAGGCACTGCGCGGGGGCGAGACCGGTCGCGTGCGGCGCTTGCGGCGCTTCGTCGTACCGGTCATGGAGGACGCGCTGGAGCGCTCCCTGGCCCTCGCTGCGGGCATGGACACCCGCGGCTACGGTCGCGCCGGCGGCCTGAGCGCCGCAGACCGCCGCGTGACGGGCACGCTGATGCTGGCGGGCCTGTGCGGGGTGTGCGTGGGCGTCTACGCCACCCTCGACCTGACCGCACCGCGCTGGCTCGCGCTGCCGATGCTCGGCCTGGGGCTCGTGGTCGCCGTCGTCGGGCTGATGAGCGCCGGGCGCCGGGTGGAGCGCACCCGCTACCGGCCCGACCGCTGGCGCTGGCCCGAGCTGGCGATCGTCGCCTCCGGTCTCGTCGTCGGTGTCGTGGGCTGGTGGGTCAACGGCCACCAGCTGCTGATCGCCTACCCCGACCTGTCCCGTGCCCCCGAGATCAGCCTGGTCGCCCTGCTCGGCGTGCTGGCCGGCGCCGTCGCGGCGGCGGCAGCACCTCCGCCCCGGCCGGTGCTCCCATGATCGAGCTGCGCGCGATCAGCCTCGCCTACGACGACCAGCCGGTGCTCAGCGACGTCGACCTGACGATCGAGGAGGGCGAGCTGATGCTCGTCTCGGGCCCCACGGGCGTGGGCAAGTCGACCCTGCTCGGGGTCGTGACCGGGCTGGTGCCGCGCTTCAGCGGCGGCACCCTGCGCGGCGACCTGCTCCTGGACGGTGCCAGCATCCTGCGCACGCCGCCGCGCGACCGCGCGCACGTGATCGGCTACGTCGGGCAGGACCCGGCCGCGGGCTTCGTCACCGACACCGTCGAGGAGGAGCTCGCCTACGGGATGGAGCAGCTCGGGCTCGCCGCCGACACCATGCGCCGCCGGGTCGAGGAGACCCTCGACCTGCTCGGCATCGCCGACCTGCGCCACCGTGACCTGCGCACCCTCTCGGGTGGGCAGCAGCAACGCGTCGCGATCGGCTCGGTCCTCACCACGCACCCCCGGCTGCTGGTCCTCGACGAGCCCACGTCGGCGCTCGACCCGACCGCGGCCGAGGAGGTGCTCGCCACGCTGACCCGCCTGGTCCACGACGTGGGGGTCTCGGTGCTGGTCGCCGAGCACCGCCTCGAGCGTGTGGTGCCCTTCGCCGACCGGATGTGCCTGCTCACGGGCGACGCCCGCGTGCAGGTCGGCACGCCCGCGGAGCTGCTCGCGCACTCCCCGGTCGTCCCCCCGATCGTCGAGCTCGGCCGAGCCGCCGGGTGGAGCCCGCTCCCGCTGACCGTCCGCGAGGCCCGGCGCTCGGCCCGCGCCCTCGACCTCGCGCCTCCCGTCGAGGAGGTGCTGCCGGATGCCCCCGAGGCGCTGCGGGCGCGCGGGGTGACAGTCACCCACGGACGCGCTGTCGCCGTGCGCGAGCTCGACCTGACCCTGGGTGCCGGACGGGTGACCGCCCTGATGGGACGCAACGGGTGCGGCAAGTCGTCGCTGCTCTGGGCGCTGCAGGGCACCGGCAAGCGGGCGCACGGGACCGTCGACTCCGGCGGCGAGGACCCCGCCCGCCTCGACCCCGCCCAGCGACGCAACGTCGTGGGTCTGCTGCCCCAGACCTCGGCCGACCTGCTCTACCTCGAGACCGTCGACGAGGAGTGCGTCGCCGGCGGCGAGGGCACCCGCGCCATCCTCGACCGCCTGGTGCCCGGCATCCCCGGCGACCAGCACCCTCGCGACCTCTCCGAGGGACAGCGCCTCGCGCTCGCCCTCGCGCTGGTCCTCGTCGCCCGGCCCCACGTCGTGCTCCTCGACGAGCCGACGCGCGGCCTCGACTACGCCGCCAAGCGGGCCCTGTCCGGCATGCTGCGCGCCCTCGCCGACGACGGGCACGCCGTCCTCGTGGCGACCCACGACGTCGAGTTCACCGCACTGGCCGCCGACGAGGTCGTCGTGATGTCCGAGGGCGAGGTCGTCTCCGCCGGGCCCGTACGCCGGGTCGTCGCCGAGTCGCCCGCCTTCGCGCCCCAGGTGATGAAGGTGCTCGGCGCGCCGTGGCTGCGCGCCGACGAGGTCGTCGCGGCCCTGGGGGCGAGGTCCGCGTGAGCGCGTCCAGCAGCAGCACCCGGGTCGGCGTACCCCTCTCGCTGCGCTCCGCCGCCGTCCTCACCGTCGCCTCGCTCGGCGGGCTGATGATGCTGCTGTGGCCGCTGCTCCTGCGGGTGCCCGACGACGCACGCATCGATCCGCCGTTCCTCTTCCTGGCGCTCCTGCCCGTCGTCATCGCCGTCGTGCTGGCCGAGCTCAGCGAGGGCGGCATGGACGCGCGGGTGCTGGCGATCCTCGGGGTCCTGAGCGCGATGAACGCCGTGCTCCGGATGCTGTCCGCCGGCACCGCCGGGGTCGAGCTGGTCTTCTTCCTGCTGATCCTCGGCGGGCGGGTCTTCGGCGCCGGCTTCGGCTTCGTGCTCGGCGTGACCTCGCTCTTCGCCTCGGCCCTGATGACCGCCGGCGTCGGACCGTGGCTGCCCTTCCAGATGATCATCGCCGCGTGGGTCGGCATGGGCGCCGGGCTGCTGCCGCGCCGCGTCACCGGGCGCGCCGAGATCGCCGTGCTCGTGGTCTACGGGGTCGTCGCCGCCTACCTCTTCGGCCTGCTGATGAACCTGTCCGGCTGGCCGTTCCTCCTCGGGGTGCAGGTGCCCGGCCACGAGGGCTCGCTGGCCTACGTCCCCGGTGCCCCCCTGCTCGACAACCTGCAGACGTTCCTCGTCTACACCCTGATCACCTCCACCGGCAGCTTCGACACCGGCCGTGCGATCACCACCGCCGTCGCCCTCATCCTCCTCGGCCCCGCCGTCCTCACCACGCTGCGGCGTGCCGCCAAGCGGGCCCTGGTCGTGGGGGTGGCCGAGGAGCGGGCCCCGACGCCGCCGCTTCATCAAGGTATGTAGGCGAACCTCCACCTGCCACGGCGTGCACACCGTGGGCAGTGGCGTGTCGTCGCTATCCCTTGATGAAGCGGCCGGCCGGCCACCCGCACTACGGCCGCACGAGCAGGATCTTGTCGTCGCCCGGGCCGGGGTCGCCGCGGCCGTCGCGGTTGCTGGTCATCACCCAGAGCAGGCCGTCGGGGGTGGCGGCGACGGTGCGCATGCGGCCGTGGTCGCCGATGAAGTACGCCGTGGGGTCGACGGCGCGCTCGCCGTCGACGCGGATGCGCCAGAGGCGCTCGCCCTTGAGGGCCGCCATCCAGAGGTAGCCGTCGAGGAAGGCCAGGCCGGAGGGGGAGGCCTCGTCGGTGTCCCAGACCTGTTGGGGATCGACGTAGCCCTGCGACTCACCGCCCGTGCCCTCGACGTCGGGCCAGCCGTAGTTGGCGCCCTCGTCGATGCGGTTGAGCTCGTCGAAGGTGTCCTGGCCGAACTCCGAGGCCCACAACCGGTCGGCGTCGTCGAAGGCGATGCCCTGGACGTTGCGGTGGCCCCACGACCACACGGCGGTGCCGAAGGGGTTGCCGGGGGCGGGCTTGCCGGACGGGGTGAGCCGCAGGACCTTGCCGCCCAGGCTGTCGCGCTGCTGGGCGAGCGCGGGTGTCCCGGTCTCGCCGGTGGAGACGTAGAGGAAGCCGTCGGGGCCGAAGTCCAGGCGACCGCCGTCGTGGATGAAGCCGTTGGGGATGCCGGTGAAGATCGGGGTCGGGCGCCCCAGCCGGTCGCCGCGCAGCGTCGCCCGCACGATCCGGTTGTCGTCGGCGGTGCTGGCGTAGAAGTAGACGGAGCGGTCCTTCGCGAAGGTCGGCGAGATCGCCACACCGAGCAGCCCGGCCTCACCCTGGGGTGCTGCGACATCGAGGGTGCCGAGCTCGGTCACGGTGTAGTCGTCGCCGCTCACCCGCAGCACCCGCTGGGTGTCGCGCTCGGTGACGATCGCGTCGCCGTCGGGCAGGAAGTCCAGGCCCCACGGGGCCTCGAGACCGGTGACGATCTCCTCGACCACCTTCGGCTGGGAGGGCGACGGGGTCGCGGAGGGGGCTGAGGACGGGCCCGACGACGGGCCAGACGACGCGCCCGACGACGCGCCAGACGACGCGCCCGAGGACGGGGCCGACGACGGCGCGGCGGGCGCCGTGCCGGTGATCGTCACGACGCTCTCGTTGCCGCCCTGGCCACAGCCGGCGAGGCCGAGGGCACCGGCGAGCACCAGCAGCGTCGTGGTCAGGGCAGGGTGACGCGCGCGCCGGGACGTCGACATCCGGTCAGCCGACCCGGGCGATGAACTCGAGCAGCAGGTCGTGCACCACGTCGGGCTGCTCCATGTTGATGAAGTGCGTGCCGCGGAGCTCGACGTACGTCGCGTCGTCGAGGCGCTGCGCCGCGCTCGCCATGTCACGTGCGCCGGCGAGGATGTCCCAGCTGCCGGCGACGAAGGCGCACGGCACCTTGACGCGGCTCAGCGAGACCCGGGCGTGGCGCGAGGTGCTGAGCGCGAGGTGGAAGTACCAGTCGAGCGGGGTGGTGAGGAACTCGCGGACGGCCCGGGCGGCGAGCTCCGGGTCGCGCACGGGGAGCATGAAGCCGGTGTGGCTCAGCAGCTCGATGGCGCGCGGTCCCACGGGCAGCCGCGACGCGATCGGGGTGAGGGCCCGACCGCCCAGGCTCAGGGCGCGCGCGAGGTTGACCGTCACCGCCCGGACCACCGGACGGGGCAGGCGCAGGGGGGCGAGCATGGTGGCGAAGGTGTCGCCCGGGACGCCCGCGACCGCGAAGAGGCCGCTCACGCGCTCGGGGTGACGCACCGCGAGCTCGAACATGGTGTTGACGCCCATCGACCAGCCCATCAGCACCGCCTTGTCGATGCCGAAGGCGTCCATGACGGAGAGGCCGTCCTCGACGAAGTGCTGGATCTCGACGTGGTGGGGGTCTGCGGGTCGCTCGGACCCGCCGACGCCGCGGTGGTTCCACGAGACGACGCGCACGGCGCAGTCGGGCTCGAGCAGCGCCGGCCACGCGTAGGCGTTGGTGCCGAGCCCGTTGCACAGGACCACCGTGGGGCCCTCGATGCGGCCATCCGGGTCGTTGGTCCAGGCCTGCAGGACGGTGCCGTCGTCGGAGCGCACGTCGTGGAACGAGACGGGCGCGACGGTGGCAGCCCCGGCTGCGGAAGTCGTCATGCCTCCGATTGTGCCCGAGTCAGCCCTGGGAGCGGCGGAGCCGTCCGCGGTCGGCGCCGCCGGGATCGCCGTGGGCGGGGCGATGGGCGGGGCGATGGGTGGGGCGTGGGGCGGGGTGCTGGTCCGGGTAGCGCGAGGCGAGGTAGTCGGCGACCTCGTCGCGCTCGATGCGCCGCTGGGCGCACTCGGTCGCGGCCAGCATCGCGTTGCGACGGGCCTGCTGCTGGGAGCCCACGGCCCACCGGTGGACCGTCAGGTGCTGCACGGACCGGAGCAGGACGGACGGGGCGAGGTGAGCGAGCATCGACGACTCCGATGGGGTGAGTGCGTGCCCGTCACGCTAGCCACGCGGGGGGTCCGCCGTGTCTCGCGCACGTGACGTCGAGGTGAACTCCTCAGTCCGGGACCGGCCCGGTGATCGTCGCCCGGCTCCGGGTGGAGCCGATGCTGGCGACGACGACACAGCCCATCGCCACCAGCTGCACCGGGGTGAGGAGCTCGTGCAGCACGACGAGGCCGACCAGCGCAGCAGCAGCCGGCTCCAGGCTCATCAGGATGCCGAAGACCGACGGTTGCAGCGAGCGCAGCGCGACGAGCTCACAGGTGTAGGGGATCACCGAGCTGAGCAGCCCGACCGCGGCGCCGAGGAGCAGGATCCTCGGGTCACCGAGCCCGTCACCGCCGGCGTGCAGCGCGAACGGCGCGAGCACCAGCATGGCCACGATGCTGGCCACGGTCAGCCCGTCGATGCCGGGCCAGCGCTGCCCCGTCGACTTCGCGAGCAGGATGTACGACGCCCACGCAGCGCCCGCGAGCAGCGCGAAGAGGACGCCCACGAGGTCGAGGTCGACCCGCTCGAAGCCGAGCAGCAGCACGCCCGCCGCGGCGAGCCCCACCCAGAGCAGGTCGCGCGCCCGGCGGGACCCGAGCACGGCCAGGGTGAGCGGCCCGATGAACTCGATCGTGACCGCGACGCCCAGCGGGATCCGCGCGAAGGCCTGGTAGATCGCCCAGTTCATCGTGCCGAGGCTCACCCCGAAGCCGATCACGACCCACCAGTCCGCGCGCGAGCGGCCGCGCAGCACCGGGCGTGCGACCAGCGCCAGCACGACCGCGCTGGTCACGAGGCGCAGCCACACGAGGGTCGTGGGGGAGACCTCGTCGAACAGGCTCTTGGCGACGCCGGCGCCGAGCTGGACCGATGCGATGCCGATGACCACCAGCCAGATGGGTGACACCGGCCAGGCCGATGACTTCTGCGCCGTCACCGGGTCAATGTAGGAGACAGTGGCAGGACGGCCGACAGCACCACGAGCAGAGGAGCACAGGGATGGTCACGGAATCAGGCGCAGGGTCGCGCACGGTGCTCATGGTCGGGACCCGCAAGGGCCTGTGGATCGGCACCTCCGACGAGGAGCGGGCGGCCTGGGACTTCACCGGCCCGCACCACGACATGGAGGAGGTCTACTCCTGCCTCGTCGACAAGCGTGGGCCCGCCCCCCGGATCTTCGCGGGCGCCTCGTCGAGCTGGCTCGGCCCCCAGGTGCGCTGGTCCGACGACATGGGTGCCTCCTGGCAGGCGACCCCCGGTGGCGGCATCCGCTTCCCCGAGGGCTCGGAGGCCTCCGTGGAGCGCGTGTGGCAGCTCGCCGCCGGCATCGAGCCCGGCGTCGTCTACGCCGGCACCGAGCCCGGCGCGGTGTGGCGCTCGAGCGACGGAGGTGCGACGTACGCCCTCGAGGAGGCGCTGTGGAACCACCCGCAGAAGCCCGACTGGGGCGCCGGTTTCGGAGGCCAGGCCTTCCACACGATCCTCCCGCACCCGACCGACCCGGCCTCGGTGACCGTGGCGATCTCGACAGGTGGGGTCTACCAGACCGTCGACGGGGGGGCCTCCTGGGAGGCCCGCAACCAGGGCATCCGCGCCGAGTTCATGCCCGAGGGTCAGCAGTACCCTTCGTTCGGCCAGTGCGTGCACAAGGTCACGCGGCACCCAGCGCGTCCCGAGCGGCTCTTCCTGCAGAACCACGGCGGCGTCTACCGCTCCGACGACGAGGGCCTGAGCTGGCAGTCCATCGCCGAGGGCCTGCCTGCCGACTTCGGCTTCCCGGTCGTGGTCCACCCGCACGAGCCCGACACGATCTTCGTCTTCCCGCTCAACGCGGGCGAGGGCCGCTACCCCACGGGCGGCCGGGCCCGGGTCTGGCGCTCGACGCGATGCCGGCGACACCTGGACCGAGCTCGGCGACGGGCTCCCGGACTACTTCTTCGTCGGTGTCATGCGCGACGCGATGGCCACCGACGACCACGCGTCGGCCGGCCTCTACCTCGGGGCGCGCAACGGCTCCGTCTGGGGCTCCGCCGACACCGGGGAGACCTGGACGAAGGTCGTCGACAACCTGCCCGACGTGATGGTCGTGCGCGCCGCCTCCTACTGACCCGGCCCTCGCACCCGGCGGTCAGTCCTCCGCCGGGCGCCCGACGCCGCGGTGGTCGTGCGGCACCGGGTGGTCGCTGTAGACGACCTCGCCGAAGTCGATGGCCTCCGGCACCCCGGCGGTGATCTGCGTGCCGTCGGCACGGATGCCGCCGACCAGCGGACGGTCCCCGAGCGTGCCGTCGATGCGCTCGCCGTGGCAGTCCAGGGTGATCTCCAGCGGGCTGTCGGCAGCGACGGTGTGCTCGTTGCCCCGCACCACCAGCCGTACGTCGTCACCGGACTCCACGCGCACGGTCAGGTGCGTCTGGTTGAGCTCGACGCGCAGCTGGGTGCCGCGCCACTTGAGCGGGAACCGCAGGCTGTCCCAGCCGAGGGGCAGGCGGGGGTCGAAGGAGAGGATCGCGCCGCGGTCGCGCATCCCGGCGAAGCCGAAGACCAGCGCGCTCCACACGCCCCCGGCGGACGCGATGTGGAGCCCGTCGACGGTGTTGTGGTGGAGGTTGGCGAGATCGACGTAGAGCGCCTGGTGGAAGTACTTCTCCGCCACCTCGTGGTAGCCCACCTCGGCGGCGATGATCGACTGCACGACCGCCGAGAGGGTGGAGTCGCCGGTCGTGATGGGGTCGTAGTACTCGAAGTCGGCACGCTTCTCCTCCTGGGTGAAGCGGTCGCCCTGGAGGAAGAGCGCCAGCACGACGTCGGCCTGCTTGAGCACCTGGAAGCGGTAGATCACCAACGGGTGGTAGTGCAGCAGCAGCGGCCGCAGCTCGTCGGGGGTCTGGGAGAGGTCCCAGACCTCGCGGTCGAGGAAGTGGTCGTCCTGCGGGTGGATGCCGAGACCCTCGTCGAAGGGGATGGCCATGCCCTCGGCGCAGGCGCGCCACTCCTCGATCTCCGCGTCGCCGAGGCCGAGCCGGTGCACCATCTGGGCGTGCTCGGTGGGGTGGTGCTCCCGGATCAGCTCCACCGCCGCGACCGCCTGCTCGAGGTTGTGGCGCGCCATCACGTTGGTGAAGAGGTTGTTGTTGACGACCGTCGTGTACTCGTCGGGGCCGGTGACCCCGTGGATGTGGAAGGAGCGGTTGCCGTTGCTGCGCCAGAAGCCGAGGTCGACCCACATGCGCGAGGTCTCCACGAGCAGGTCGATGCCCTCGCGGGCCAGGAAGTCCACGTCACCGGTCGCCTCGACGTACTGCATGAGGGCGTAGGCGATGTCGGCGTCGATGTGGACCTGGGCGCTGCCGGCCGCGTAGTAGGCGGAGGCCTCCTCGCCGTTGATGGTGCGCCACGGGAAGAGCGCGCCGCTCTGCGCCATCTCGCGTCCGCGGGCCCGCGCGGCCGGGAGCATGCGCGTGCGGAACTGCACCAGGTTGCGCGCCACCCCGGGCTGGGTGAAGCTGAGGAACGGCGCGACGTAGATCTCGGAGTCCCAGAAGTAGTGGCCCTCGTAGCCCGACCCGCTGAGGCCCTTGGCCGGGACCCCCTGCTGCTCGGCGCGGGCGCTGGCCTGGGCGAGGGTGAAGAGGTTGAACCGGACGGCCTGCTGCAGGGCGTCGTCCCCGACCTGCACGTCGGTGTCGTCCCAGAACCTGTCGTACCACTCGCGCTGCTGGGTGAGGTGGTGCTCCACGCCGAGCCGCCCGGCGCGGTCGAGGGTGCGGTCGCAGCGGTCGGAGAGCTCGGGCACGGGCACGCCCTTGGAGGAGTGGTAGGCGACCATCTTCTCCAGGCGGACGGTGCGGCCCTCGCTGGCCTCGATGCGGAAGACCATCTTGGTGAGGTCCTCGTCGTGGCGCAGGACGTGCTGGTGCTCGTCGTCGGTCTCCAGGCGGTGGATCGCGGCGACCGCGATGGTCATCTGGGAGTTGGCGCAGCGGTAGCCGAGCATCATCTGGTCGTCGCGGGCATGGCTCACCCGCGGGAGCAGCACGCGCCCCTCGAACGCTGCGGCCTTGCGCGGGTCGTTCATCCCCTCGCCCATGGCCGCCTCGGGCGCGTAGTACTCGTCCTGTCCGTCCTGCCGGTTGAGCAGCTGGGAGGAGATGACGATCGGGGCGTCACCCTCGAGCATCGTGACCTCGAGGGTCAGGACGGCCAGGTGCCGCTGGGTCATCGACACCATGCGTGAGGACTCGACCTTGACCCGCTTGCCCGACGGGGTCCGCCAGACGAGGCAGCGGCGCAGCACGCCGTCGCGGAAGTCGAGACTGCGCTCGTAGTGCTCGAGGTCGGCGGTGCCCAGGGTCAGCGGCTCGTCGTCGACGTAGACCTTGAGCAGCTTGGCGTCGGGGACGTTGACGATCGTCTGACCGGTCTGCGCGAAGCCGAACGCCGACTCGGCGTGCCGGATCGGCCAGGTCTCGTGGAAGCCGTTGACGAAGGTGCCGTGCTGGTAGGCGTCGCGTCCCTCCTCGGGGTTGCCGCGCATCCCGAGGTAGCCGTTGGCGACGGTGAAGAGCGTCTCGGTGACGCCGAGGTCCTCCGCGTTGTGGATGCACTCGACCAGGCGCCACGGGTCGGCCGGGAAGCGCCCACGGTCGAGCGGGTCGATGAGCAGGTCGTGGGCGCTCATCCCTGTGCCCCCGGCCGCGGCTGCGACGCCGCGATGGTGTCGGCCAGGTCGGTCACGACGAGGTCGGCGCCCGCGTCGGTGAGCGTCGACGCCCCGGCGCCGCGGTCGACCCCGATCACCAGCGCGAAGTCACCCGCGCGTCCGGCCCGGACGCCCGAGACGGCGTCCTCGAGCACGACGGAGGTCGCGGCGGTGGCGCCCAGCACCTCGGCCGCGTGCAGGAACGTGTCGGGGGAGGGCTTGCCGGCGATGCCCAGCTCCTTGGCCACGCGCCCGTCGACCACCGTGACGAAGCGGTCGGCGAGTCCGGCCGACTCGAGCACCGCGGGGGCGTTGGCGGAGGAGGACACGACGGCCAGGGGCTTGCCCAGGTCGCGCAGGTGGTCGAGCAGCGCGACCGAGCCGGGGTAGGCGACGACACCGTCGCGCTCGAGCACCTCGTTGAAGGCGTCGTTCTTGCGGTTGCCGAGCCCCTTGACGGTCAGCTCCGAGCCGGCGTCGTCATCACTGCCCTCCGGCAGGGCGATGCCGCGCGAGGCCAGGAAGTCGGCCACCCCCTCGTAGCGCGGCTTGCCGTCGACGTGGGCGAAGTAGTCGGCGTCGACGTAGGGCGAGGTGTCGCCCTCGCCGTCGTGGCCGTCCAGGAACGAGGTGAACATCTCCGCCCAGGCGCGCATGTGGACCTCGGCGGTGGGAGTGACCACGCCGTCGAGGTCGAAGAGGATCGCGTCGTAGTCGCCCCAGGCGACCAGCGAGGACTCGGACTCGGAAGAGGTCATGGACGAAGGCTAGGCGTGCGGCGGCTGAGATGCGGCGTCGGCGCCGCGAGCGCCGCGGATAGGCTCGGCCCCATGAGTGACGACGCGACCCAGGATGCCCTGACGGATGCCCCGACGGATGCCCCGACGAGCGAGCGTGAGATCGACCTGAAGCCCCGTTCGCGCGCGGTCACCGACGGGCTCGAGGCGACCGCCTCGCGCGGCATGCTGCGTGCCGTGGGCATGGGCGACGACGACTGGGTCAAGCCCCAGATCGGCGTGGCCTCCAGCTGGAACGAGATCACCCCCTGCAACCTCTCGCTCGACCGGCTCGCCAAGGCCGTGAAGAACGGCGTGCACGCGGCCGGCGGCTACCCGCTCGAGTTCGCGACGATCTCGGTCTCCGACGGCATCTCGATGGGCCACGAGGGCATGCACTTCTCCCTGGTCTCGCGCGAGGTCATCGCCGACTCCGTGGAGACGGTCATGATGGCCGAGCGGCTCGACGGCTCCGTGCTGCTGGCCGGCTGCGACAAGTCGCTGCCCGGCATGCTGATGGCCGCCGCGCGTCTCGACCTGTCGAGCGTCTTCCTCTACGCCGGCTCGATCATGCCCGGCCAGGTCGACGGCAAGGACGTCACGATCATCGACGCCTTCGAGGCCGTCGGCGCCTGCCTGGCGGGCAAGATGAGCCGCGAGCAGGTCGACAAGATCGAGCGCGCCATCTGCCCCGGTGAGGGCGCCTGCGGCGGCATGTACACCGCCAACACGATGGCCGCCGTCGGCGAGGCCCTCGGCATGTCCCTGCCCGGGTCCGCCGCCCCGCCGGCCGTCGACCGTCGTCGCGACGGCTTCGCCCACCGCTCCGGCGAGGCCGTCGTCGAGCTGCTGCGCCGCGGCATCACCGCGCGCCAGATCATGACCAAGGAGGCCTTCGAGAACGCGATCACCGTCGTGATGGCGCTCGGCGGCTCCACCAACGCCGTGCTGCACCTGCTCGCCATCGCCCGCGAGGCCGAGGTCGACCTGACCCTCGACGACTTCAACCGGGTGGGGGACAAGGTGCCGCACCTCGGCGACCTCAAGCCCTTCGGCAAGTACGTCATGAACGACGTCGACAAGGTCGGCGGCATCCCGATGGTCATGAAGGCGCTCCTCGACGCCGGGCTCATGCACGGCGACTGCCTCACCGTCACCGGCAAGACGCTCGCCGAGAACCTCGCCGACATCGCGCCCCCGGACGTCGACGACGACGTCATCCGCTCGATGCAGCGCCCGATCCACAAGACCGGCGGGCTCACCATCCTCAAGGGATCGCTCGCACCCGACGGTGCCGTGGTGAAGTCGGCCGGGTTCGACGAGTCCGTCTTCACCGGCAACGCGCGCGTCTTCGACGGGGAGCGCAGGGCGATGGACGCGCTCGCCGCCGGTGAGATCAAGCCGAAGGACGTCGTGGTCATCCGCTACGAAGGACCCAAGGGCGGTCCGGGCATGCGCGAGATGCTCGCCATCACCGGCGCCATCAAGGGCGCCGGTCTCGGCAAGGACGTGCTGCTGCTGACCGACGGCCGCTTCTCCGGCGGCACGACCGGCCTGTGCGTCGGCCACGTCGCACCCGAGGCCGTCGACGGCGGACCGATCGCCTTCGTCCGCGACGGCGACCAGATCACCCTCGACGTGCTCAACCGCACCCTCGACGTGGAGCCGGCCGGCTCCTCCGAGGAGTGGGAGGCCCGCAAGGTCGGCTGGGAGCCGCTTGCCCCCAAGTACACCCGGGGTGTCCTGGGCAAGTACGCCAAGGTCGTGCAGTCCGCGGCCCACGGCGCCGTCACGAGCTGAGCGGGTGCCCGTGTGAGCGGACCCGGACGGCCTGACCGGAGCGGACCCCAGCTGTTCCTCGTCCTCCTCGTCATGGCGGCGTTGATCGCCGTGGCCTGGGGGGTCGCGCACCCGGAGGCCATCACGCCCCCCTCCCGGCCCCCGGTGCCGGAGCAGGCGCCGTCCGAGACCGTCGCGCCGGCGCCGACGCCGACGCCCGCGCCGTCTCCGGTCGAGACCCCGGCCCCGGTCGAGGCGCAGGGGGCGAGCGAGCCCGCGCCGCCGGTGAGGGGCGCGACCCTGCCCGGCGGGCGTCGTACGGTCTTCGGCGCCAACCACTTCCTCGTGGCCTACTACGGCACCGCGGGCACCGGTGCCCTGGGCGTGCTGGGGGAGACCTCGATCCCCGAGGCGCACCGACGGCTGGAGCGGGCGGCCGCCCCCTACGTGCGACCGGGCGCGCCGGTGCAGCCGGTCTATGAGCTGATCGTCACGATCGCGGACCGCACGCCCGGGCCCGACGGGGACTACAGCCACGACATCGACCGGGCGTCCGTACGCCGCTACGTCGCCGCCGCGCGCAACCAGGGCGCGCTGCTGCTGCTCGACCTGCAGCCCGGACGCGCCGACTTCCTCGACGTCGCGAAGCGGTGGGCGTGGGCGTTGCGCCACCCCCACGTGGGCCTGGCGCTCGACCCCGAGTGGCGCATGGGTCGCGGCGAGGTGCCGGGCACGGTCATCGGGTCGGTCGGGGCCTTCGAGGTCAACCGGACCTCGGCCTGGCTCTCGCGCCTCGCGGTGCAGGGAGACCTGCCGGAGAAGCTCTTCGTGCTCCACCAGTTCCGCACGTCGATGGTCGAGCGCATCGACAAGGTGCGCCGGCGCCCCCGCCTGGCCCTCGTGCAGCACGTCGACGGTTTCGGCAACCGGGCGGAGAAGCTGGCGACCTACGACGTGGTGTCCTTCCCCGAGAAGTTCGCGATGGGCTTCAAGCTCTTCTACGACGAGGACGTCAACCGGATGGGGCCGCGGGAGGTGCACCGGATCCGTCCACGGGTCCGCTTCATCTCCTTCCAGTGACGCAGGGTAGAAACAGCCCATGACCGCTTCCGCCCTGGACCAGACCGACCCGCTCGCGCCGCTGCGCGACCGCTTCGTCGGCGCCGACACCCCGCTGGTCTACTTCGACGGCAACTCGCTCGGCCGACCGCTCCGGACGACCGGCCCCCGCCTCGCCTCGTTCGTCGAGGAGGAGTGGGGAGGGCGGCTGATCCGCGGCTGGGACGAGCGCTGGTTCGACCTGCCGCGGACGCTCGGCGACGAGATCGGCCGCATCGTCCTGGGTGCCTCCCCGGGACAGACCGTCGTCGGTGACTCGACGACGGTGCTGCTCTACAAGGCGATGCGCGCCGCCGTGGCGGCGCGGCCGGGCCGCACCGAGATCGTCATCGACCGCGACAACTTCCCGACCGACCGCTTCCTCGCCGACGGGGTCGCCCGGGAGGCCGGCCTGACCCTGCGCTGGATCGACGTCGACACCAGCGCGGGCGTCTCGGCCGACCTGCTCGCGGCAGCGGTGGGTCCGCAGACGGCGCTGGTCGTGCTGAGCCACGTCGCCTACCGCTCGGCCTACCTCGCCGACGTGCCCGAGCTGACCCGGATCGCCCACGACGCGGGCGCCCTGGTGCTCTGGGACCTCTCCCACTCGGTCGGCTCGGTGCCGATGCTGCTCGACGCGTGGGACGTCGACCTCGCGGTCGGCTGCACCTACAAGTACCTCAACGGCGGCCCCGGGTCCCCGGCGTTCGTCTACGTCGCCGAGCGGCTCCTCGGGGAGATCGAGCAGCCCGTCCAGGGGTGGATGGGGGCCACCGACCCGTTCCTCATGGGGCCGTCCTACGCGCCGGCCGCCGGCATCCAGCGGATGCTCTCCGGCACGCCGCCGGTCATCGGGATGCTCGCGATGCAGGACATGCTGGCGCTGATCGACGAGGCCGGCATGGAGGCCGTGCGAGCCAAGTCGGTCGGGCTCACCGAGCACGCGATCGCGGTCGCCGCCGCGACGCTGCCGGGTGTGCGGCTCGCCTCGCCGCGCGACGCCGCCTGGCGCGGAGGTCACGTCACGCTGCTCCACCCGCACATGCGCGAGGCCAACGCCCTGCTGTGGGCGCAGGACGTCATCCCCGACTACCGCGACCCCGACGGCCTGCGGCTCGGGCTCTCGCCCCTCTCCACGTCGTACGCCGAGGTGGAGGCCGGCCTCGCACGCGTTCGCGTCGTGCTGGAGGGCCTGGCAGGCTGACCCGATGCTGTTCCCACGCGCACTGCAGCCGGGCGACCGGATCGGGGTCACCTCACCGTCGAGCGGCGTGGACGCACGCCTGCGGCCACGCCTCGAGGCCGGGGTCGACGCGCTGCGGGCCCGCGGCTTCGAGGTCGTGGTCGGGGAGTGCATGTCCGGCGACCGCGTCACCTCGGCGACCAAGGAGCGGCGGGCCGCCGAGCTGATGTCGATGCTGCTCGACCCGACGGTCCGGGCCGTGGTGCCGCCCTGGGGCGGAGAGCTCTCGATCGACCTGCTCGACCAGCTCGACTGGGAGGCCCTGGCGGCGGTCGAGCCCACGTGGACCGTCGGCTTCAGCGACTCGACCGCATGGATGCTCCCGCTCACGTTGAGGCTCGGGTGGGCGACCCTGCACGGCAGCAACCTGATGGACACGCCCTACGTGCCGCCCGAGGGGCTGCTGCACTGGGTCGACGTCGCGTCGGCGACCGAGCCGTTCGTGCAGACCAGCCCCGGCCGCTTCCGCGCGACCGGCTGGGACGACTACGAGGGCGACCCCGGCATCTCGACGATGACCCTCGAGGACCAGGGCTCCTGGACGTTGGTGGGCGGCGGCGGTCTCGACGTCACCGGCCGGCTCGTCGGCGGGTGCCTGGAGATCCTGACCGCGCTGGCCGGCACGCCCTACGGCGATGTCGCGGGCTTCGGTCGCACGCACGCCGACGAGGGTCTGGTCGTCTTCGTCGAGGCCTCGGACTACCCCTCCTACGACGTCGCCCGGATCCTCCACGGCCTGCGCCACGCCGGCTGGTTCGACGAGGCCTCCGCGATCCTGGTCGGGCGGACCCGGGCCAAGGGCTTCGACGACCTCAGCCAGCACGAGGCGGTCGTCGACGCCCTCGGCATGCTCGACGTGCCGATCGTGCTCGACGTCGAGTGCGGTCACGTGCAGCCGTTCCTCCCGCTGGTCAACGGCGCGCTGGCCCGCGTCGTCGTCGACGACCGGCGGCGCGAGATCACCCAGACCTTCGCCTGAGCGGCTGGCGGGGCTGCGTCACCGACGCCCCGACGCCCCGACGCGCCACGGGTCGGCGTCCTGACTGCGAGACGGCCAGGACGCCGACCCGTGCGTGTCACCTGGCGCCGGTGGTGAACGTCCAGGACAGGTTCTTCAGCGGGTTGCCTGCACGATCGCGGATGCGCGTGGCGCCCCCGCTGAGCTTGACCCGGTAACGCGTGTTCGCGCTCAAGGTGACACGCGGGTCGAGGATCCACCGGTTGGTGGTGCCCTTGCGGGTCACCGTCGACCTGATCAGTCTGCCTGCCCGGTCCCGCAGCTCGAAGGTCGCCTTGGAGACCCCGATGACAGGCTCGCTGAAGGCGGCCGTGACGTTGGCCCTCCGGCTGACCCGCGTGGCGCCGGCCGCAGGTCTTCCGGCGGTCACCGTCGGCGCCGGACCGGAGGTGAAGGTCCAGGAGGTCGTTGCCAGTGGGTTCCCCGCGAGGTCACGGATGGCCGTGGCTCCGCCGGTCAGGGTGACCGTGTAGCGGGTGTCCGTCCCGAGGTCGGCATTCGGGTTCAGGATCCACTGGTTGGTGGTCCCGTTCTGGGTCACCTCGGCGGGGACGACGGTCTCCGGCCGGATCCGTCACCTGGAAGGTGCTGGGGCCGACCCCGGTGACTGCTTCGCTGAAGGTCACCGTGAGGTCGCTCGCGACGGCCACGGAGGTGCCCCTCGCCCGAGGTGTCGCGGCGGTCACCGTCGGCGCCGGACCGGAGGTGAAGGTCCAGGAGGTGGTGGCCAGCGGTTTGCCTGCGAGGTCACGGATGGCCGTGGCTCCGCCGGTCAGGGTGACCGTGTAGCGGGTGTCCGTCCCGAGGTCGGTAGTCGGGTTCAGGATCCACTGGTCGGTGGTCCCGTTCTGGGTCACCCCGGCGGGGACGACGTCTCCGGCCGGATCCGTCACCTGGAAGGTGCTGGGGCCCACCCCGGTGACTGCTTCGCTGAAGGTCACCGTGAGGTCGCTCCCGATGGCCACAGAGGTGTCGTTCGCCCCAGGGGTCGCGGCGATGACCGTGGGTGCAAGGTTGACGGTCAGCGACACGGCATTGCTGGCCGGGGAGACGTTGCCGGCAGCATCCACCGCACGCAGCGTGTAGCTGTAGGTCCCGGGTGCGAGGTCCGCCTGGCTGAAGGACCGCGCGGTCCCGGCCAGGGTGGCCCCCTGCTGCGTCCCGTCACGGAACACCTGGTAGCCGGTCACTCCCACGTCGTCGGTGGCCGCGGGCCACGTCAGGTCCGCTGTCGTCTCTGTCAAGGAACCCGACAGGGTGGGAGCCGTCGGAGCGGTCTTGTCCACGGAGCCCACGCCGGCCAGCGACACGTCGACGAACTTTCCCTGGGAGTCCGTGACTCGCAGGTTGGCGGTCTTGCTTCCTGTGCTGGTCGGTGCGAACTGCACCCCGATCTCACAACCACCTCCTGGAGCCACGGGCGTGCTGCAGGTGTTGTTCGGCCCCAGCTTGTAGTGCGCCGCGCTGGCACCGGTGAGCGCCACTGAGGCAATGGTCAGCGGACCCTTGCCCGTGTTGCCGATCACCACGCTGTCCTCGAGGGACGTGGCGGCGACCGAGGTGGAGGGGAACGTCAGTCCGGCCGGAGGGGCCGGGTCGGAGACCACCATCACCGGCAGGTTCGACCCCTTGAGCGCGACACTCCGCGTGGCGACGGAGGTGTCATCGGTGACGGTGAGCGTCGCCGTCGAAGTCCTGCCCGCGTGAGGGGTGAAGGTGACGCCGATCGTGCAGCGGGTGCCCACCTCGACGACGGCGGGCGCGACGGGACAGCTGTTCGTGATCGTGAAGGAGGCGGCATCAGGTCCGGCGACGTTCACCGAACCGATCGTCACGGGGACGTCGCCGGTGTTGGCGTAGGTCAGCGTCCGGGTGATCGGCGGTGCGGCTGCGACGTCGCCGAAGTCCAGCGTCCCGGCGCTGAGCGCTGCGGTCGCGCCGCCGGGTTGGACCTTGCCCTGGATGACGATGAGGCTGGTCTCCTGGCAGTCGCGGACGGTGCTGCCGTCGTCGTTGGTGCACGTGCCCGCGATACCGGGGCCGGACACGCGCATCTTGTTGAATCCCGTCGGGGACCCCACCACCGTGTGCGGCGTGGTGCCGTCGCCGATGAAGCCGACCGGAGGGGCGCCGGCACTGCCGCCGAAGGAGTCCCAGGTCAGGAAGGGCCCGACAGGGCCGCCCAGAGCGGCGCTGAAGTTGCCCGGGACGGCACTCGTCTCGAAGCGGCAGCCCTTGGAGGGTTGCACCAGGCCCGTCGCGTCGGCGGTGCAGGTGTAGCTGCCGTAGGGGTCGGTGAAGGAGTACTGGCCGTGGGGGACCACGGCCCTCCCCGTCGCCTGGGTGCGCATGAACGTCACCTCCTGGCCCGGGCCGTCCCCGAGGTACGCCGCCTCCAGGACCGCGTTCATGGTGAATCCACCGACATCCGCGCTGGCGTGGAAGTAGAACGCCTCTGCGTCACCGCCGGCCGCGTGCACGTCCTGGATCTGCTCGGGACCGGCCAGGCAGTGGGGCGGACCGTCCTGGCACAGCTGCAGCCGCAGCCCGTTGGTGTCGGCGTAGTACGACGGGAACTGGCTGGCCGGGTCGATGGGACCCACGCCGCCCGGAGGCAACGCGGCTGAGGCCGCTCCGGCGGTGATGACGGTGAGCGTGGTGGTCGTGAATGTGACGGCGGCAGCGAGGGCGACCGTCCACCGGCCTCGCGAGCGTCGTCGAGTCCTCGACTGAGATGGCTGTGACATGGCAATCCTCCGAGTCCGATAGGGAGCTGATCGGGTCACGGGCACTCGAGATTCACGAACCGGGCCATCGGCTGCCCATGCGAGGCCACGCACTTTCCGCTGGGGGGTGGAGCACCAATCCCGCCGACTGATTGAAGAGTGGATAGCTCACGATCAGTCCCAGACCTTGGGAAAATCTGTGGCACCGAGGACGTGACGGATCCGTTGACGCGTGCGCCTTCAGATGCCCCGGTGAGTCGCGGGCGATCGGCGGTCCCACCACGCGGCGGCGCCGAAGAGGGCGAGGAACAGTGCGGTGATGGCGACGACGGCGACGAGCACCCCGGCCCAACCCTCCTCGGCAGGGTCGAGGAACGGGTAGGGGTACCAGCCGTCGAGGGCGCCGAAGGTGAGTGTCCAGGCAGCCCAGGTGATCGGGAACAGCAGCGCCAGCCAGATGGTCCGCGACGTGACCCGGGGGCGGGGACCGAAGAGGAACCACCCGAGGACCGCCAGGGCGGGCACGACCATGTGCAGCAGCTTGTCGGCCGCGTAGTCCCAGCCCTCCAGGTCCAGGAGAGGGCGCAGCAGGAGGAAGTGGACGACGGCGGTGATCGTGATGCCGACGGTGCCGGCGAGCCGGACGACGCGCCAGACCGGGCCGTCGCGGGCCGGGTCGAGCGCGAGGCTGACAGCCGCGATGGCGACCAGCAGGTTGCTCTCGATCGTGAAGTAGGCGAAGAAGCGGTAGAGCCGCATCGCGAGCCCCGGCGGCTCGGACTCGGCCAGCACCGGGTTGCCGATGATGATCAGCACCAGCTGGAGGACCAGGGCGACGACCGCCACCCCTGCCGTCAGGGCGTGCCACCGCTGCGCGTTCCTCATGGGCAGACCCTAGGGGTCGGTGGCTCCTCGTAGGCTCGCGACGTGCCTGACGACGACGCGGTCACCGAGGACCCCACGTGATCCTGCCCCCGCCCCCGGCTCCCGGTGGGGGAGCGAGCCCTGACGACGTCGCCGGCTGGGTGGCCACCCACCTCGGCGACCTGACGCTGGAGGGCCCCGACGGGGTGCGACCCGGCGCGATCCGGGGTGGGCAGGTCGCCGCCGACGCGGCGCTCGCGCGTCTCGACGTGACCGGCTACGCCCGCGACCGCAGCACCGTGCTCCCCGTGGAGCGGCGCGGTGCGACCCGGATCTCGCCCTACCTCCGCCACGGCCTGCTGTCACTGCGCCAGGTCTGGGACGCGGTGTCGGACGCCCCGTCCCGGGACCGGGAGAAGTACCGCTACGAGCTGCTCTGGCAGGAGTACGCCCGACACCTCTACGCCCGCGTCGGGTCCGCGCTCGGCGAGCCGCTGCGGCACGAGCAGCCGGCGCCGACCCAGCCCTGGGACGACCGGTGGCCGGCGCAGATGGCCTGTGTCAGCGCCGCCATGGACGACCTGCGCGGTGACGGCTGGCTGGTCAACCAGGTCCGGATGTGGATGGCCTCGCAGTGGGCCGTGCGCGTGGGGGCGCCCTGGCGGGACGGGGAGGACGCGATGTTCACCCACCTGCTCGACGGGTCGCGTGCGGCCAACCGGCTCGGGTGGCAGTGGACGGTCGGCACGGGCAGCGGCAAGCCCTACGGCTTCAGCCGCTGGCAGGTCGAGAAGCGGGCTCCGCAGCTGTGCGCCTCCTGCCCCCTGAGTGCCGACTGCCCCATCCCGGAGTGGCCCGACGCCCCTCTCGGGCCCGCGGTCGACGGGCCGGCGTTGGGGGCCGGCGAGATCCCGGGCGGGCCCGAGGCTGTCGACGGGGCCGGGGGCGAGGTCGTGTGGCTGACCGCCGAGTCCCTCGGCGTGTCCGACCCCGCGCTCGTCGCCGACGAGCGGCGGCCCGCGGTCTTCGTCTTCGACGAGCCGCTGCTCGCACGGCTGCGCCTGTCCGGCAAGCGACTGGTGTTCCTGGCCGAGACGCTCGGCGACCTCGCCGCAGCCCGCCCCCTGGAGGTACGCCGGGGAGGGGTCGACGTCGAGCTCGCTGACCGCCCCCTCGCCACGACGTACGCCCCGGTCCCGGGGTGGGCCCGGCTCGCCTCGCGGCTCGCACCGGCGGAGGTGCACCCGTGGCCTTGGCTGGTGCGGCCACGACCGGCGCCCGTGCGCTCGTTCTCGGCGTGGCACCGCGGGGTCGGCGACCCGGCGTAGGTTGTCGCGCATGGATCCACGGATCAGCTTCATCACCCTGGCGGTCGAGGACCTGGCGGCAACGCGGACCTTCTACGTCGAGCGGCTCGGCTGGCCCGCTGCGTTGGACGTGCCGGGCGAGGTGCTGATGATCCAGGTGGGGGAGCACCTCATGCTCTCGCTGTGGGCCGCCGGCGCCTTCGAGGCCGAGGTCGGGCCGATCAGGCGAGGACCCGGGATCGTCCCGGTCACCCTGGCCCACAACGTGGCCAGCCCTGCCGAGGTCGACGAGGTGCTCGCCGCTGCGCGCGCGGCCGGGGCGCACCCCGTGGGTGACGCCGCCGCCCGCGAGTGGGGCGGCTACACCGGTTACTTCGGCGACCCCGACGGGTACAGGTGGGAGATCGCCCACAACCCCGGACCGATTGGACAGGTGGTGCTGCCATGAGCGACGACCAGAAGACCGACGACCAGAAGACCGACGAGAAGACCGGTGTCAGGACCGTGCTCGACGGGCACGACATCGAGACCGCGATGCTGGAGGACTGGCGGCTGATGTTCTCCGGCCTCCACGCGCGCTTCGAGACCGGCGACTTCAGGACCGGGCTGGCGCTGGTCGACCAGATCGGCGCAGCGGCCGAGGAGATGGACCACCACCCCGACCTCGAGCTGTCCTACCCCCGGGTCGACGTGCGGCTGACCAGCCACGACGTCGGCGGCGTGACGAGTCGCGACATCGACCTCGCGCGGCGGATCAGCGAGATGGCGGGATCGCTGGGCGCGACGGCAGCCCCCGCGGCCACGCGGGTCCTGGAGCTGGGGCTGGACACCTGGGACCGCGACGAGATCAAGCCCTTCTGGGCGGCGGTGCTGGGATATGCGTCGACCGAGTCCGACGACGACGAGCTGGTGGACCCCGACGGCACCCGTCCGACGCTCTGGTTCCAGGAGACCGAGCGGCACGAGGAGCCGCGACAGCGCTTCCACCTCGACCTCCGGCTGCCACCCGAGCAGGTCGACCAGCGCATCAAGGCCGCCGTCGAGGCTGGCGGCACCCTGGTCAGCGACGAGCGCGCGCCGTCCTTCTGGGTCCTGGCCGACGCCCAGGGCAACAAGGTCTGCCTGACGACGTGGGTGGGGCGGTCGGCCACGGCCTGACGTCTCCTCGGCTCGCATGCTGGGACTGCCGTCCCGCGATGTGGGATGCCTGCCACACTGGCATGACGGCACGACCCCCACGGCGTTACGCTTCCTCCATGCTTCAGGACCGACTCGTACGCACTGGACGCGCCAGCTGATCCGATCAGCCAGCGCGTCGCCCCTCGTTGCCCAGGCAACCGAGGGGTTTTTTGTTGGGAGCACGGTTGTCGTCGAACGGCCAGACCACGATGAAGGATGTAGACCTGATGAGCGAGCAGATGACAGGTGCCCAGAGCCTGATCAAGTCGCTGGAAGCAGCGGGCGTCGAGAACATCTTCGGCATCCCGGGTGGCGCGATCCTCCCGGCCTACGACCCGCTCATGGACTCCTCGATCCGCCACATCCTGGTGCGCCACGAGCAGGGCGCCGGGCACGCGGCCCAGGGCTACGCGTCGGCCACCGGCAAGGTCGGGGTCTGCATGGCCACCTCCGGACCCGGTGCCACCAACCTGGTGACCCCGATCGCGGACTCCCACATGGACTCCGTCCCGATGGTCGCCGTCACCGGTCAGGTCGCGGCCAACGCGATCGGGACCGACGCCTTCCAGGAGGCCGACATCCGCGGCATCACGATGCCGATCACCAAGCACAACTTCCTGATCACCGACCCCGCCGAGATCCCGCGCGCCGTCGCCGAGGCGTTCTACATCGCCTCCACCGGTCGTCCCGGCCCGGTCCTCCTCGACGTCGCGAAGTCCGCCCTCCAGGCCACCACGACCTACGAGTGGCCGACCGAGCTGCACCTCCCGGGCTACCGCCCCGTCACCCGGCCCCACGCCAAGCAGGTCCGCGAGGCCGCACGGCTGATCCTCGAGTCGCGCCGCCCGGTCCTCTACGTCGGTGGCGGCACCATCCGGTCGCGGGCCTCGCGCGAGCTGCGCGTGCTGGCCGAGCTCACCGGCATGCCGGTCGTCACCACGCTGATGGCCCGGGGCGCGTTCCCCGACAGCCACCCCCAGCACCTCGGCATGCCCGGCATGCACGGCACCGTGGCCGCGGTCGCCGGCCTCCAGCGCAGCGACCTGATCATCAGCCTCGGCGCGCGCTTCGACGACCGGGTCACCGGCAACCTGGACTCGTTCGCCCCCAACGCCAAGGTGATCCACGCCGACATCGACCCCGCCGAGATCGGCAAGAACCGCTACACCGACGTGCCGATCGTCGGTGACGTCCGTGAGGTCATCAGCGACCTGATCATCGCCCTGCAGACCGAGGCCGACGCGGGCAACACCGGCGACTACGAGCAGTGGGTCGAGTTCCTGGCCGGTGTGAAGACGACCTACCCGCTCGGCTACGACAAGCCCGCCGACGGTCTCTCGCCGCAATACGTCATCGAGCGCCTCGGCAAGATCTCCGGCGAGGACACGATCTACACCGCCGGCGTCGGTCAGCACCAGATGTGGGCCGCGCACTACATCAGCTACGAGAAGCCCAACACCTGGATCAACTCCGGCGGGCTCGGGACGATGGGCTTCGCGGTGCCGGGCGCGATGGGCGCCAAGGTCGGCTGCCCCGACCAGACGGTCTGGGCCATCGACGGCGACGGCTGCTTCCAGATGACCAACCAGGAGCTCGCCACCTGCGCGATCAACGACATCCCGATCAAGGTCGCGATCATCAACAACGAGTCGCTCGGCATGGTGCGTCAGTGGCAGACGCTGTTCTACAACGAGCGCTACTCCAACACCGACCTGCACTCCAAGCGGATCCCCGACTTCGTCAAGCTGGCCGAGGCCTACGGCTGCGTCGGGCTGGCCTGCGAGGACCCCGCCGACGTCGACGCCACGATCCGCAAGGCGATGGAGATCAACGACGTGCCCGTCGTCGTCGACTTCCGCGTCCACCGGGACGCGATGGTGTGGCCGATGGTCGCTGCCGGCACGAGCAACGACGAGATCAAGTACGCGCGCGACCTGGCCCCGCAGTTCGAGGAGAACGACCTCTGATGACCACGACCCACACGCTCAGCGTCCTCGTCGAGAACAAGCCCGGCGTCCTGGCCCGGATCGCCGGGCTCTTCAGCCGCCGCGGCTACAACATCGACTCCCTGGCGGTCGGCCCGACCGAGCACGCCGAGGTCTCACGCATGACGATCGTCGTCAACGTCGACGAGTCGCCGCTCGAGCAGGTGACCAAGCAGCTCAACAAGCTCGTCGAGGTCATCAAGATCGTCGAGCTCGACCCGCAGGCCTCGGTCAACCGTGAGCTGGTCCTGGTCAAGGTGGCCGCCAACGCCGAGACGCGGGGGCAGGTGCTCGACACCGTGCAGCTGTTCCGTGCCAAGGTGATCGACGTGGCCAGCGACGCGGTGACGATCCAGATCGTCGGCAACACCGCCAAGATCGGTGACTTCCTGCGCGTCCTCGAGCCCTTCGGGGTCCGCGAGCTCGTGCAGTCCGGCCAGGTCGCCATCGGCCGTGGGTCCCGCTCCATCTCCGAGCGCAGCCTGCGCCCGGTCGCGATCCCCGCACCACCTGCCGTCGTCGGCTGACCCGGCGACCGCCGCGGCCCGACGTACCCCCCCAGCAATCAGATCCCAGAGTGAAACAACCCGAAGGAGAAGCCCGACGTGGCTGAGATGTTCTACGACGACGACGCCGACCTGGCCCTGATCCAGGGCAAGAACGTGGCGGTGATCGGCTACGGCAGCCAGGGCCACGCGCACGCGCTCTCCCTGCGCGACTCGGGCGTGGACGTCCGCATCGGACTGCAGCCGGGCTCCAAGAGCCGCGCCAAGGCCGAGGCCGAGGGCCTGCGCGTGGTGACCCCCGCGGAAGCCGCGGAGGAGTCCGACCTGATCGTGATCCTGGCTCCCGACCAGCACCAGCGCAAGCTCTACGCCGAGGAGATCGCACCCCACCTCGCCGAGGGCGACACCCTGGTCTTCGGCCACGGGTTCAACATCCGCTTCGGCTACATCACGCCGCCCGAGGGCGTCGACGTGTTCATGGTCGCCCCCAAGGGCCCCGGACACCTGGTGCGCCGCGAGTACGTCGACGGGCGCGGCGTTCCCGTGCTCGTCGCTGTCGAGAAGGACGCCTCCGGCAACGCCTGGCCGCTCGCGCTGTCCTACGCCAAGGGCATCGGCGGCCTGCGTGCCGGCGGCATCAAGACCACCTTCACCGAGGAGACCGAGACCGACCTGTTCGGTGAGCAGGCCGTGCTGTGCGGCGGCGCCTCGCAGCTGGTCATGTATGGCTTCGAGGTGCTGACCGAGGCGGGCTACCAGCCCGAGGTCGCCTACTTCGAGTGCCTGCACGAGCTCAAGCTGATCGTCGACCTGATGTACGAGGGTGGCATCGCCAAGCAGCGCTGGTCGGTCTCCGACACGGCCGAGTTCGGCGACTACGTCTCCGGACCCCGGGTCATCACCCCCGACGTGAAGGCCAACATGGTCGCCGTCCTCGATGACATCAAGAGCGGCAAGTTCGCCGAGCGGTTCATCGCCGACATGGAGAACGGCTCGCCGGAGTTCACCGAGTTCCGCAAGCTGGGTGAGGCGCACCCGATCGAGAAGACCGGTCTCGAGCTGCGCAAGCTGATGGCGTGGGTCAAGTCGCACGACACCGACTACGTCGAGGGCTCGTCCGCCCGCTGATCCACCGACGAGTCGGCGCCCGGTGACTCCCCTCGAGGAGGTCACCCGGCGCCGACTCGGCGATTTCGGAGGTGTGCGGCGGCCGGCTACTTGACCTCGGAGCGCAGGACCAGGGTGATGCCGACCACGAGCGGCGCCACCAGCCACAGCGTGCCCGCGGTCGCGAGCTGGGCCCAGGCCTCGCCGGTCATGCCCCCCTCGAAGAGCGCCCCCTGGGCGATGTTGAAGTCGACCCAGGCCTGCACGTCCTGGAACCACTGCGCGCGGGACGCCAGCAACATCGACAGGGTCGTGAGCAGGAACGAGTAGACGAAGTAGCCCACGATCGCGCCGGCGGAGCTGCGGACCAGGACAGCCAGCGTGAAGCCGATCAGCATGCCGAGCACGTTGGCCAGGACGATGCAGGCGAAGTCCGTCGCGGAGACGTTCCAGACCGTCGGCGTGCCGGTGATGGCGGTGCCCAGGACGTTGCCGACGGCGCCGATCGCCCCGGCGAGCAGCATGCTCACGACACCCACGCCGACTGCGACGAGCAGCTTGGCGCCGATGACCCGCTGGCGGTGCGGCACCAGGGTGAAGGTGGTCAGCCCGGTGCGCTGGCTCCACTCGCCGGTCACGGACAGGATCGCGACCATCGGCAGGATGACGGCGATCGGGAAGCCGATGGCGGCCGCGAAGGTCTCGTAGGTGAGGTCGGCGTCCGCGGCGAAGAGGATCACCGCCCCGGTCGCCAGCACCGACGTGACGGCGATGCTGGCCATGAGCCAGAAGCCGGACCGGGTGTCGAACATCTTGCGCAGCTCGACCCGGGCCACCCGCCACAGGGGGATGGGTGGGTGGACGGGCCGCCCGCTGGTGTGCCCGCTGCTGGTGCGGCCGGTGGTGGGGACGGGGTCGACCAGGTCGACGGTGACGGCGCTCATGCCGCTGCTCCTTCTCGTTGGGTGTCTGCGGTGAGCTCGAGGAACATCTCCTCGAGCCCGGCGCCGTCGGCGGCGCGGAGCTCGGTGAGGGCGACGCCGGCCGCGAGCGCGACCTGGCCGACCGTGGAGGCATCGGCGTCGGTGCGCAGCGCCCCGTCGTCGTACGGCGTGCCGGTCAGGCCGGCCTCGGTGAGCGCTCGCGCGAGGGAGGGGAGGTCGCGGCTGCGGACGATCGTGCCGGCCGAGGCGAGCAGGTCGGTCTTCGTGCCCTGCGCGACGATCCGGCCGTTGCCGATCACGACGATGTCGTCGGCGATGACCTCGATCTCGTGCAGCAGGTGTGAGGACAGCAGGACGGTGCCGCCGCGGTCGGCGTAGCCGCGCAGCAGGTCGCGCATCCAGCGGATGCCCGCGGGGTCGAGCCCGTTGGCCGGCTCGTCGAGGACCAGCACGTCGGGATCCCCGATCAGCGCGGTCGCGATGCCGAGCCGTTGCCGCATGCCCAACGAGTAGTTGCGCACCCGGCGTCCGGCCTCGGTGCCGGTGAGGCTGACGACGTCGAGCATCTCGTCGACCCGGGTCCGGGGGAGACCCATCGTCTCCTGGGCGATGGTGAGGATCTCGCGTCCCGTGCGGCCGGCGTGCTGCGCCGAGGCGTCGAGCAGCACGCCGACCTCGCGGCCCGGGTTGGGGAGGTCGACGAAGCGACGACCGGCGATCAGGGCGGAGCCGGTGGTCGGCGGGGTGAGGCCGACCATGACCCGCATGGTGGTGGACTTGCCGGCGCCGTTGGGGCCGAGGAATCCGGTCACGCGGCCGGCCCGGGCCTCGAAGGTGACGTCGTCGACGGCCGTGAAGGCGCCGTACTTCCTGGTCAGTGAGTCGATGGTGATCATGTCGAGAAGCCTCGCGGCGAGAGCCGCCGGTGCCCATCGGGGAATGCTCTGAGCGCCCCCCGGTCCGGCCCGTCGCGACCCCGAGACGGGCTCAGGGTCCCCCCGGAGTGATGGCGCGCGACCGAGCAGGTGAGGTGAGCCTCACTTTGGTTAGGCTTACCTAAATAAGTGTGTAGTCTGCGGACGTGCTCGTCACCCCCCGATCAGACCCCCGAAGGAAGTACGCCGTGAACCGTCTGTCCTGGATCGCTGCCGCCCTGATGGTGGGCGGACCCGCCCTCGTCGCCTGCGGGGCCGAGAGCACCGCCCCGAGCGCGTCGGGGGAGACCGGTGACGCCCATACCCTCTCCGTCGACTCCTCCGACGGGGCCTGCGGGCTCTCCGCGAGCGAGGCCCCGGCGGGCACGATCAGCTTCCAGGTGACCAACTCGGGCTCCCAGGTCACCGAGTTCTACCTGCTCGCCGAGGACGGGCTGCGCGTCGTGGCGGAGGTGGAGAACGTCGGGCCCGGCATCACCCGCCCACTGGTCGCCCACGTCCCGGCCGGCAGCTATGTGACGGCCTGCAAGCCCGGCATGACCGGCGACGGGATCCGCTCGGACTTCACCGTCACCGAGTCGGACCAGGAGGTCGAGGTGAGCGCCGACGAGGAGACCCTGGTGCGGGCCGCGCAGACCAACTACGCCGCCTACGTGCAGGACCAGTCCGACCAGCTGCTGGTCAAGACCCGCGAGTTCGTCGAGCACTACGAGGCCGGGGAGGACGACGAGGCGCGCGCCCTCTACGCCGACGCGCGCACCCACTGGGAGCGCATCGAGACCGTCGCGGAGTCCTTCGGTGACCTCGACCCCCGCATGGACGCCCGCGAGGCCGACCTCGAGCCGGGCCAGGAGTGGACGGGCTGGCACCTGCTGGAGAAGGACCTCTGGCCCGCGCGTGCCGAGGACTACCAGGCGCTCACCGGCGCCCAGCGGCAGACCTACGCCCAGGACCTGCTCGCCAACACCGTGACGCTCGACGGTCGGCTGCAGAGGCTCACCTTCACCGTCGACCAGATCGCCAACGGCTCGCGCGGGCTGCTCGAGGAGGTCGCGACGGGCAAGGTCACCGGCGAGGAGGAGTACTGGTCGCGGACCGACCTGTGGGACTTCCAGGCCAACGTCGACGGTGCCCGCGTGGGCTTCGACGGTGTGGCGCCGCTCCTCGAGTCCAAGGACCCCGGCCTGGCCGGACAGCTCACCACCCGCTTCGAGGAGCTGCAGGTGCTCCTCGACGCCCAGCGCACCGAGGGCGGGTTCCGCTTCTACGACGAGCTCTCGCCCGTCGAGGTCAAGGGGCTGTCGGACGCCGTCAACGCCCTCTCCGAGCCGCTCTCGCGCCTGACCGCAGCCGTGCTGGCCTGACCGTGGGGGATCGTGGCGAGGCGGGCCGGGTCTCCCGGCGCGGGCTCCTCGGCGGCGGCGTCGCGGTCGCCGGGGTGGCCGGGGCGTTCGTCACCGGGCGCGCGACGGCCGACACGGCAGCGCCGGTGACGGGCGCCGGGGCGGCGCGGGCCCCGGCGTACGACTTCCGGGGGGTGCGGCAGGCGGGGATCGTCACGCCGGCCCAGGACCGGTTGCACTTCGCGGCGCTCGACGTCGTCACCGACTCCCGCGAGGAGCTCGTCGCGCTGCTGCAGGCGTGGACGCTCGCGGCCGAGCGGATGACTGCGGGCGGCCCGGCCGGCGAGGTCGGACCCGTCGAGGGGTCGCTCGACCTGCCGCCCGACGACACCGGCGAGGCGATCGGTCTCCCGGCCAGTGGACTGAGCGTCACCTTCGGCTTCGGTCCCTCGCTCTTCAGGGACGCCGACGGACGCGACCGCTTCGGGCTCGCCGACCGCCGGCCGGCAGCGCTGCGCGAGCTGCCGCACTTCCCGGCCGACCTGCTCGACCCGAGCCGCTCGGGCGGCGACCTGTGCATCCAGGCCTGCGCCGATGACCCGCAGGTCGCGGTGCACGCGGTGCGCAACCTGGTGCGGATCGGCTTCGGTACGACGTCCGTGCGCTGGTCGCAGCTCGGCTTCGGGCGCACGTCGTCCACCTCGACGACCCAGGCCACCCCTCGCAACCTCTTCGGCTTCAAGGACGGCACGGCCAACGTCAAGGCGGAGGAGCCGGCTGCGCTGGACGACCACGTGTGGGTGGGGGAGTCCGACGACCCCGGGGCGCCGTGGCTGGTCGGCGGCTCCTACCTGGTCGCCCGCCGGATCAACATGACCATCGAGGTCTGGGACCGCCAACCGCTCGGCGACCAGGAGGCCTTCGTCGGTCGCACCAAGGGCACCGGTGCGCCGCTCTCGGGTGGCGGGGAGCACAGCACGCCGGACTTCGCGATGCCCGGTCGTGGCGGCCCCGTGATCGCCCCGGACGCCCACGTGCGGATCGTCCACCCCGACCAGCACGCAGGGGCGCGGATGCTGCGCCGGGGCTACAACTTCGTCGACGGCAGCGACGCGCTCGGTGGGTTGGACGCCGGGCTGTTCTTCGTCGCCTTCGTCCGCGACCCGCGCACGGGCTTCATCCCGGTGCAGAACGCGATGGCCAAGCACGACGCGCTGATGGAGTACCTCAAGACCACGGGCTCCGCCCTCTTCGCCGTGCCCCCTGGTGTCGGCCCCGGCGAGTTCGTCGGGCAGGCGTTGTTCGGCTGAGGGTTGATCCAGCGGCTCGCGCACCGTCGAGGCTCACTGCGTGACGGCATGACCGTCGAAGTACGACGCGACCTGCTCAGCGTCGCTCTCCACGGTGGAGGCCTCGACCAGGTCGGTGGCCTGGTCGCTCAGCACGGCGGTCCAGGTGTCGAGCACGCCCTGGGCGGTGCCGTCGTCGAACAGCTCTGCCTGCAGCCGCTCCACCGCAGCGTCGTAGAGATCGACGAACGTGTCCTGGGCGAGGAAGCGCTCGGACAGCACGTTCGACCCCCCGGGGCCGCCCTCCCGGGCACCTGCTGCCCGGGCACCCGCCGGCCGGTCACCCGCCGTACCGTCGGGCGGCTCGAGGCCCTCGGGCCGCTCGGGCAGCTCACCCGGCCCCGGACGCACGCCGCCGTCCGGCGGAGTCGGGCCGCCTCCTCCTCCTCCGCCGTTGACGACACCGAAGGCGAGGTTGTGGTCCCAGGCGACGACCGTCATCTGCTGGGCGTCCTCGTCCCAGCGGAGGAACGAGTTGTTGCCGGGGCCGTCGATGTCGTCGAAGTTGCCGACGAGGTCCTCGAAGGCGAGGTAGGTGGCGAACGCGTCGACGTCGAGCCGGTCGGCCAGCCCGTCGACGAGCTCGGCGTCGGAGGCCTCCTCGAGCCACTGCAGGAAGTCGGTGAGCGGCTCGTAGTCCTCGGTGCCGGCCTCGACGTCGAAGACGTCCTCGTAGGCGTCGGCGTCGTCCCCTCGGTAGGACCAGTCCCCGCCCGACTCGGACTTGTAGAGGGTGCCGTCGGTCCCGAAGGTGGCCTCGTCCCACGCGTTGTCGAGGTCCTGGATCATCAGTCGCAGGGTCGCGTCGCTGTCGTTGGCCGTGAAGCTGATCGCCACGGCCTGCTCGCTGGCCAGCCCGGCCTCCTGGAGGAGCTCGAGGGCGACCGCCTCGTTGAGGGAGGTCTCGGTGTTGTTGGAGCGGATCACGAAGCTCTCCCACCCGTCGAGGCTCTGCCCGTCGACGAACTGGTCGAGGTCGATGAGCCACGGGAGGTCGGCGGGGTCGGCGTCCGCCGACACTCCCCGCAGCGAGCTGTTGCCCTTGAGCCTCATCCCGACGTCACTGATGGTCTGACCGTCGATGGTCACGTCGGCGGTGAGCCATTGCTTCTCGCCGGTGTCCTGATAGGTCGCGAGCATCGCCGCGAACTCGTCGGAGTCGACGTCCAGCGCGACCTCGTGCACGGACTCGGCGTCCCAGACCGTGCCCTCGGGACTCGAGACGGCGCCCGAGGTCGCGGTGGTCGTGGCGGCCAGTGAGTCGAGGCTGCAGCCACTGAGGCCGCCCGCGCTCAGCGCGAGTGCGGCCAGACCGGCTGCGCTGCGGCGCCGGACCCGGGCGGGGAGGGAGAGAGGGGAGAGGGGCGAGGGCATGCGGACTCCTGGGTCTGGTGGTGGGCAGCGTGCTGGCTCCGGCCGTCCGGGTCTCCACGACGACCAGGCCGGGCACATCGCCCACGATGTCGGCGGCATCCATGAACCCGCTGCCCACAGCCTGTGCGTCAGATGTGAGTCCTCGACAGGGCCACGTGGGCCACAGCTCAGAGCTGGTGACGCACCACTCGTCGACGCAGGGTCGGCGAGTCCACCACCTCGTAGCCGGCGTCGAGGAAGACCTGCAGAAGCCCGACCGAGGCCTCGTCCCAGATCACGGTCTTCCCGGGCGGCGGCTCGGTGGGATAGCCCTCCAGCACGCGGGCGCCGACCTGCCGGCCGCGCTCGACGGTGGCCGCGGCCAGCTCATACATCAGCCCCTGCCGACGGAAGCCCTTGCGCACGACGAAGCAGGTGACCGACCACACGCCCACGAGCTCGGGTTCCATCCGCATCCACGACTTCTTGCGGCTCCACACCCGGGGGTAGTTCTCTCGCGGCTCCATCGCGACCCAACCCGCCGGTTCACCGTCGACGTACCCGATGAGGCCGGAGGTGGGCCCGTCGGTGCCGCACCCGGCCTGCTGCAGCAGGGCGGAGTCCCGCTGCTCCTGCGTGGTGTCGCGCCAGATCCAGCCCGGACACTTCAGCGCCTGGCAGCGGCACTTGCCGGCGCCGCCGGTGTCGAACACCGCCTCGACGTCCTCGGTCGTTGCCTCGTTGGCCGCTCGCCAGGTGAACTCGGGCATGTCGCAGCCTAACCGGATCGTCGGGAGGTGTGGCGACGCCCGTAGCAGGCCTCCGTGGCCGGGTGACAGGCCCGACCTGTCGTTCAGCGATCATGAACCTCATGGAGGACCAGCAGGTGCCGCAGCCGGCCGAGGATGCGGCGAAGGTCATCACGCTCTGCGGGTCGACCAGGTTCGAGGCTGACTTCGCTGAGGTCAACCAGCGGCTCACGCTCGAGGGCTGCGTCGTGATCAGCCTCGGAATGTTTCGTCTTCCCGATCTGCCGGGCTACGACTGGACAGCCGACAGGTCGGACCTGAAGGGCCGGCTCGGAGTCGTGCACCTCCACAAGATCCGGATGGCTGACGAGGTCTATGTCGTGGATCCGGGTGGCTACGTCGGGGAGTCGACCCGACGGGAGATCGCCTACGCGGAGTCGCTCGGCAAGCCCGTCCGGTACCTGAGTCGCGAGCGCTCGACTCGAACGGGACGAAGCTTGCACAGGTAGAGTCCGCGGCCACCGCCCTGGTCGACCTCCGGGACCTCGTGCACAACCCGGGCGACCTCGACGACGCCCAACGCATCGACCTCATCGTCGCCCTCGAGTCGTTGAAGCACACCGCGTCCGCGGTCCAGACCGTCCTCGCGGTCGACTTCGACCGCTCCCAACGCGCCGCCCAGGTCGAGGCACACACCCCGCCGCGCCGCGTCGGTGAGGGCATCGCCGCCCAGCTCGGCCTCGCCCGCCACGAGTCACCCTTCCGCGGAGCACGATGGCTCTCACAGTCCCGGACCCTGCGCACCCAGATGCCCCACACGCTGGCCCGGATGATGGCCGGGCAGCTCAGCGAGCACCGCGCCTGGCTCCTCGTCAAGGAGACCGACTGCCTCGACGAGACCGACCGCCGCCACGTCGACCAGGCCCTCTGCGGCCCCGACGGCGCCGCCCCGGACCTGTCCACCCACGCCCTCGAGCGCGCCGCCCGCAAGCTCGCCCTCGACCTCGACGCCACCGCCGTCCTCTCCCGCGCCGCGAGAGCCACCGCCGACCGGCACGTCTCGATCCGCCCCGCACCCGACACCATGACCTGGCTCAGCGCCCTGCTCCCAGTCCAGCAGGGCGTCGCGGTCTACGCCGCCCTACGCCGCGCCGCGGACACCGCGACCGCGGCCGGTGACCCCCGCGGCCGCGGGCAGGTCATGGCCGACACCCTCCTCGAGCGCGTCACCGGCGCACAGGTGGCCGACCCGGCCCACCTCCACCTCGACCTCGTGATGACCGACCGCACCCTCTTCACCAGCCCCCACGGATCAGACCCCCGAACAGGCCCCGGATCAGGCCGCGAAGCAGCCCACCTCCCCGGCTACGGCCCCGTCCCTGCCGACTGGGCCCACACCCTCGTCGAGCACACGCTGGCCGAGCCGCTGGCCGGGGCGCAGCTGTGGATCCGCCGCCTCTACACCACCCCCGACACCGGGACCCTGGTCGCGATGGACTCCAAAGCACGACTGGCACCCAAGAGCCTGGCCCGCTTCATCAACCGCCGCGACCAGGACCTCTGCCGCACCCCCTGGTGCGGCGCCCCGATCACCCAGACCGACCACGTCCAGGACTGGGCAACCGGCGGCCCCACCACCACGACCAACACCCAAGGCCTCTGCACCCGCTGCAACCTCGCCAAACAGGCCCACGGCTGGTCAGCCCGCACCCCCGCCGACCCCGAGACCCGACACACCGTCGAGACCACCACCCCCACCGGCCACACCTACCGCTCCCGCGCACCCGCCCCACCCGGCCACACCGACCCACCCACGCCAGCACACCGTGCGACCTCCTACGACCTCACCGCCTGAAACGGAAGGGATCCGTCCGCAGTCAGAGCTGCTCCGTGAGGCAGTCGACGGATCCGGATCCATCCACGGGGGAGCCCTCAGTCGCGAGGTCCGGGGACGGCAGGGTTCTTGGACCAGACCGGGGTGAGGGCGGTGACCTGGGGCGGGCCGTCCAGCAGGGGCTCGACGTCGCGGAGGTAGGCGGCATAGGCATCGGTCCGCAAGAACTCCTGCGACGACTCGACGCTGTCATAGACCTGGAAGGCGCTGATCGCGTCGGGGTCGGTGTCATCGAAGCAGTAGAAGTAGGCGAGGTGGCCACGGTTGGCATCGACGGCGGGAGCCATGTGGGCCTCCCACACCTTGCGTACGTCGTCCCTCCGACCGGGTCGGGTCTGGTGGCGGATGATCAAGGCTGGTTGTGTCATGCGGCGATGGTGCCACCGCTCGCCGACACCCCACGCCGGGTGCCTCGCCGCCTACTCGGCCAGCCGGATGAGCACCACGGTGTCGGCATAGGTCAGACCCTGGCGTCCCTGGGGGCCGAGCTTGGCGAGGAGCTTCGTCATCTTGGTCATGAACCCGTACTTCGCTCGGACCCGCCCCTGCACCTCGTCGAAGAGCGTGCCGGAGCGCACCATCTCGGCCGTCCCCTCGACGGGCGTGCTGCCCTGCTCGACCTTGCCGCGCGCGTCGGACGGTTGCACCAGCACCCGCTGGGTGTGGGCGAGGCGCTTGGTCTTGCCGGTGCCCATGGCGGTCCAGAAGCCGACCCGGCCGTCGCTGACCGGCACCACCCAGACCGGGGTGGACACCGCCTCGCCCGAGCGGCGGAAGGTGGTCAGGGCGATGTACTTCTCGTCCGCGATGCTCATGCCGTCGAGGCTAGCCCTCCGGCGTCGTCCCGAACATCCGCGACGGCGAGTCGTACCACCGCTCGGTGGTGCCGAGGTCGTGCAGGCCCAGTCGCTCGGCCACCCGCGCCGACGCCTCGTTGTCGATCGTCATCAGCACCCGGATCTCCTCGAGGCCGGCGCGCAGGCCGTGGTCGATGACGGTGCGGGCGGCCTCGGTGGCATAGCCGAGTCCCCGGGCGTCGGGGTGCAGCGTCCACCCGACCTGGGTCAGTCCTCCTGCGTCGGGGACGGGGACCAGGCAGACCCAGCCGACGACGGTGCCGGTCTCACGGACCTGGATCGCCCACTGGTGCAGGGGAGGGGTCAGCGCGTTCCAGGAGTGGATCTTGGCGCGGGCCTCGTCGAGGTCGCCCATGAGCCGGGGCTCCCCGTCATCGAGCCAGCGCACGACGTCGGCGCGCCCGAGCAGGTCGAGCACGAAGGGTGCGTCGGCGCCGGTGAAGGAGCGCAGGTGCAACCGCTCGGTCTCGAGGTCCACGCCCTCAGCCTGCCAGTCGCGGTGCCAGTCTTGCCCCTCGTGTGCCCGCCTGGGGGGAGTCGACGGGTCGGGTAGCGTTGGAACGGCACAGCGTCGTGCGCCCTCCACCCCTGCACCGACCTCGAGGACACTGCTGTGAGCAAGCCCGTCGTACTCATCGCCGAAGAGCTGAGCCCCGCCACCGTCGAGGCGCTCGGTCCGGACTTCGAGATCCGCAGCTGCGACGGCGCCGACCGCGGCGAGCTGCTGGCGGCGATCGTGGATGCCGATGCCCTCCTGGTGCGCTCCGCGACCAAGGTCGACGCGGAGGCGCTCGCCGCGGCGACCCGGCTCAAGGTGGTCGCCCGGGCCGGGGTCGGCCTCGACAACGTCGACGTGCGGGCGGCGACCCAGGCCGGCGTGATGGTGGTCAACGCACCGACGTCCAACATCGTCTCGGCCGCCGAGCTCGCCGTCGCGCTGATGCTCGCGGCAGCCCGCCACGTCTCGCCCGCCCACGCGGCCCTGCGCGAGGGGCAGTGGAAGCGCTCGAAGTACACCGGCATCGAGCTCTACGAGAAGACCGTGGGCATCGTCGGCCTGGGGCGCATCGGCGTCCTCGTCGCCCAGCGCCTGAGCGCCTTCGGGATGAACGTCATCGCCTACGACCCCTATGTCCAGGCCGGCCGCGCCGCCCAGATGGGGGTGCGACTCGTCGACCTCGACACCCTGCTCGCGGAGGCCGACTTCATGTCGGTGCACCTCCCGAAGACCCCCGAGACGGTGGGCCTGATCGGTGCCGAGCAGCTCGGCAGGGCCAAGTCGTCGCTCGTGCTCGTCAACGCAGCGCGCGGTGGCATCGTCGACGAGGGCGCCCTCTACGACGCGCTGAAGACCGGGCGCATCGCCGCCGCCGGACTCGACGTGTTCGCCCAGGAGCCCTGCACCGACAGCCCTCTCTTCGAGCTGGAGAACGTCGTGGCCACGCCGCACCTCGGTGCGTCGACCGACGAGGCGCAGGAGAAGGCCGGCATCGCGGTCGCCAGGTCGGTGCGGCTCGCGCTGTCCGGTGAGCTCGTGCCCGACGCGGTCAACGTGCAGGGCGGCGTGATCGCCGAGGACGTGCGCCCCGGCATCCCGCTGACCGAGAAGCTCGGTCGCATCTTCACCGCGCTGGCCGGCGAGGTGGCCCAGTCGATCGACGTGGAGGTCCGTGGCGAGATCACCGAGTTCGACGTGAAGGTGCTCGAGCTCGCTGCCCTCAAGGGCGTCTTCAGCGACGTCGTCGAGGACCAGGTCTCCTACGTCAACGCACCGCTGCTCGCCTCCGAGCGCGGCACCGCGGTGCGCCTGGTCCTGGACTCCGAGAGCCCCGACCACCGCAACCTGATCACGCTGCGCGGCACCCTCGCCGACGGCTCGCAGGTCTCGGTCAGCGGCACGCTCATCGGCATCAACCAGAAGGAGCGCCTGGTCGAGGTCAACGGCTTCGAGATCGACATCGAGCCGACCGACCACCTGGCCTTCCTCACCTACAGCGACCGGCCGGGCATGGTCGGCACCGTCGGCCAGGTCCTCGGGGACGCCGGCGTCAACATCGCCGGCATGCAGGTCGCCCGCGACACCAAGGGTGGTCAGGCCCTGGTCGCGCTCTCCGTCGACTCGATCATCCCGTCCGAGACGCTCGCCGAGATCGAGTCGGCGATCAGTGCCTCCTCGGTCCGCGCGGTCGACCTGGACTGACGCGCGCCCGCGCACCGGGCGCCTCAGGCCACCATCACCCGTGGTGAGGTGCGCCGCGCGCCACCGCGCTCCTCGCGTACGACGGACCAGGCGGCGGCGATCCGACGCACGGCCTCCTCCAGCTCGTCGCCCGGGCGCGTCCAGGGGATGCGCACGAACTGGTCGAGCCCGCCCTCGGCCGCGAAGACCGGCCCGGGCGCGATGATCACGCCGTGCCGCTCGGCCTCGTCGGCGAGCGCGGTGCCGAGGGCCCTCGGCAGCTGGCACCACAGGGCGAGACCGCCCGACGGCAGCCGGAAGCGCCAGTCGGGCAGCTGCTCGGCGAGGGCCGCAGCGAGCCGGTCGCGCTGCGGCCGCAGCCGGTCGCGATGCGTGTCGACCGCCTCGTCGCCGCGCGCGAGCAGCCGTGCGAGCACCAGCTGCTCCATGACGGGCGCGCCCAGGTCGAGCCCCACGCGCGCCCCGGTGAGCCGCTCCATCTGCCCCTCGGGGGCGCGGATCCAGCCGAGCCGCAGGCCGCCCCAGAAGGTCTTGCTCGCGCTGCCGATCGTGAGGGTCTCGGGAGCGAACGCGGCAAACGGCCGCGGCATCGTCTGGCCGTCGAGCGCCAGCGCCTGGTGGGCCTCGTCGACCACGGCGACGGTGCGCGCCCGCCGCAGCAGCGCGGCGTACTCCTCGCGCTGGGCCTCGCTCATCAGGTTGCCGGTGGGGTTCTGGAAGTCGGGGATCAGGTAGGCCAGGCGCGGCGAGGTCTGGCGCAGCGCCGACGCGACGCCGCCGAGGTCCCAGCCGTCGGGGTCGACCGGCACCCCCGTCAGCCGCGCCCCGCTGTGGCGGATCGCCAGCGTGGCGTTGGGGTAGACGGGGGTCTCGACCAGGACGCGGTCGCCGACCCCGGTGAACGCCTGCGCCACGATCGCGGCGGCGGACAGTGCACCCGGAGTCACCATCACCTGGTCGGGCGAGGTCGGCAGCCCGCGGGCGTCGTAGGACGCGGCGATGGCGGCCTGCAGCTGCGGGAGCCCGGCGGGGAAGTAGCCGTGCCCGCCGAGGTACGCCGGCAGCTCGGCTGCCGCCTCGGCGTAGGCCTGCGCGACTCCCGGAGGCGCGGACGTGGCGGCGCAGTTGAGGTCGATGGCGGCACGGTCCCCGGAGCTGGGCAGCAGCGCCCGGTCGTGGGCGCGGCTGCGACCTCCCGGCACGCGGGTGAAGGTGCCGGACCCCTGCCGGGCCTCGGCGTAGCCGCTCTCGCGGAGCACGGCGTAGGCCCGGGTCACGGTGGTCCGCGAGACCCCGAGCGCCTCGGTGAGCTCGCGCTCGCTGGGCAGCCGGGTGCCGAGGCCGATGCGCCCGTCGCCGATGAGGAGGGTCAGGGCGTCCGCGAGCCCGGCGTAGGCGGGGGACCGGTCGAAGTCGCCGACCAGGGTGGCCGTGCGCGCGGCCGAGACGGTGGACGTGCTCATGCAGTCCACTGTCTCACGATTGGCTATTTGATCAAGGGCCAATCGGGCGCACGCTGGAGCCATGACGCTCAGCCAGACCCCCGCCACCGTCCCGCTCGTCGAGCTGGGGCCCCTCGCCCAGCTGCGGGCGGGCCGGCTGGCCGTGCGGCTGCCGCTGCTGTTCGTCGGCCTGGTGATCTACGGCGCCTCCCTGGGGATGATGGTGCAGGCCGACCTCGGCCTGGCGCCCTGGGACGTGCTCCACTCGGGCCTGATCCGGCACGTCCCGATCACGCTGGGCCAGGCCGTGGTCCTGATGAGCTTCGTCGTGCTCCTGCTGTGGATCCCGCTCAAGGAGAAGCCCGGCCTCGCCACGATCTCCAACGCGATCGTCGTGGGGCTCGCGGCTGACGCGACGCTCCTGGTGCTCGACCGGCCGGACGCGCTGGCGCTGCGGATCGCGCTGATGGTGGCCGGGGTCCTCACCTGCGGGCTGGCCACGGCGCTCTACATCGGCGCCCAGCTCGGCCGGGGCCCCCGCGACGGCCTGATGACGGGGCTGGCCCGCCGCACGGGGCTCTCGATCCGGCTCGTGCGCACGCTGATCGAGGTGAGCGTCGTGCTGATCGGCCTCACGCTCGGCGGGGTCCTCGGGGTCGGCACCATCGTCTTCGCGCTCACGATCGGGCCGGTCACGCAGGTCCTGCTGCCGATCTTCGTCGTGGACCTGGATCGTTAGCGACGCCCGGTCCGCGACCGTGACAGACTGCCGCCGACGGCCCAGCTCGACCACGCGGAGGCACCATGAGCACACCATCCGGCCCTGAGTCATCCGGCCCTGAGTCATCCGGTCCTGCGGTCAACGCTGCTGCAGCGCCCGCACCCCTGGCGCCGCCGGAGCAGGTGCTGACGCTGACCGCGCCCGCACCGCCCGCCCTGGTCATCGAGACGCAGGCGCCGAGGATGGCGCCCCAGGTCGCGGCCGAGGCGATCCCCGAGCTGGACAGCAAGGTCGACACGTTCATGCAGGCGCTGACCAGTGCCGCGTCGCGCAGCCCCGAGTTCGCGGCGCAGGCCGAGAGCGTGCGCACCATGGGCGACGCCGACATCCGCAAGGCGGCCGAGACGTCCAACCGGATGCTCAACCAGCCGGTGCGCGCCCTCAAGGAGGGCGGTCTCGCCCAGGGCTCCGAGGTCGGCCGCACCCTGCTCGAGCTGCGTCGCACGGTCGAGGACCTCGACCCCAGCGAGGCCAAGGGCGCCCGCAAGCTCATGGACTGGCTGCCCTTCGGCGACAAGGTCGAGGACTACTTCCGCAAGTACCAGTCCAGCCAGAGCCAGCTCAACGGGATCCTGCACGCGCTGCGCAACGGCCAGGACGAGCTGACCAAGGACAACGTCGCCCTCAACCTCGAGAAGACCAACCTGTGGGCGGTCATGGGCCGGCTCAACCAGTACGTCTACGTCGCCGAGCGTCTCGACACCAAGCTGTCGGCCGCGATCGCCGAGCTCGAGCTCACGGACCCCGAGGCGGCCAAGGCTCTGTCGCAGGACGTGCTGTTCTACGTGCGGCAGAAGCACCAGGACCTGCTCACCCAGCTCGCGGTCTCCATCCAGAGCTATCTCGCGATCGACATCATCATCAAGAACAACATCGAGCTGATCAAGGGCGTCGACCGCGCCTCCACGACCACCATCTCGGCCCTGCGCACGGCCGTCATCGTGGCGCAGGCCCTCGGCAACCAGAAGCTCGTGCTCGACCAGGTCACGGCGCTCAACACCACGACGTCGGGCATGATCCAGCGGACCTCGGAGATGCTGAAGGAGAACAGCGCCGCGATCCAGGAGCAGGCCGCCTCGTCGACCATCGGCATGGAGCAGCTGCAGGCCGCCTTCGCCAACATCTACGCCACCATGGACTCGATCGACGAGTTCAAGCTCAAGGCCCTCGACAACATGGCCGCCACGATCGGCGTGCTCGAGACGGAGGTCGTGAAGTCGAAGTCCTACCTCGAGCGGGTCCAGGCCCACGACGCCCGCAACGCGAGCGGCACCCTCGACCTCTCCTCCGTCCCGACGCTCTGAGCATCCAGGAGCCCCGAGGACAGCGTGAGTCTCAAGTCATGGCTGCGACGGCGACGCACGGTCGAGGAGCCGGTCTCGGCGGTGCCGCCCGCGCCCACCGAGCAGGACATCCTCGCCGCGCTCAACCGCGTCCACGCGATGCTCAGCGAGGGCAACGCGCCGCCGGTGGTCACCTCGCGGGTGATCCGCATCGCCCGCACGATCAACGACACGCTGCCACGGCTGCGTCACCTGGGGCTGGGCAGCATGGAGAGCTACTCGGTCGTCGCCACGGCGACCGACTACCTCCCCGAGGCGGTCGGCGGCTACCTCCGGCTGCCCCGCGAGTGGGCCGACACCCGACCCATCGACGGCTACAAGACCTCCCTGATGGTGCTCATCGACCAGCTCGAGCTCCTCGGGGCGACGATGGAGGAGATCTTCGACGCCGCCAACCGCGCCGACGCGCAGGCGCTGCTCGCGCACGGCATGTTCCTCCAGAGCAAGTTCGGCCACACCGTTGGCCCCGACCTCACCCTGGGATCCCCGGATGAATGACGCGCTGACCCTGTCCGCCGCCCTCGACTCGCTGACGTCCGTCGCCGCGACGGCCGGCACCGACGTCGCGACCGCCCGTCGCGAGGGGGAGTGCCTCGCCGCCACGATCGCCGAGCCCAACACCGGTGCCTTCGTCGACTGGTGCGCGCAGACCGCCCGTCCCCGCTCGTCGGAGGAGTTCATGGACGCGGCCTCGCAGGGACGCCGCTACCGCTCGGCCCCCACGCCCACGATGGCCTCGCTGTCGCTGGCCGGCTCGGCCCAGGCGCCGTCCTACGCCCGGGCGTTGGCCGACGTGGCCCTGGCCGCGGCCACCCTCGGCCAGGCCGACCCCCGCTCCGTCGGCAACGCCGCCACCGCGGCCGCGGCTCAGCTCGGGGAGTCGCGCTCCCAGGCCCCGGTCGGGCTCGACCTCACCGCGTCCCACGAGCAGGCGACGCGCGCAGGCGACCACTTCCTCGGCCAGATGATGGACCAGCTCGCCCAGGTGCAGCGCAAGCTCACCAACCTCGACCTCCAGCAGGGAGACACGCGACCTTCGGCGCCGCCCACCCCCGGGGAGCTGCCCCCGGTCGCGACCCAGGCGCCGCCGACCGCAGCCGCCGCACCCGCCGGTGACGCGGAGCCGGCCGAGCCGGAGCCGGAGCCCAAGTCGGTCGAGGAGCTGCTGGCCGAGCTCGACGCGCTGGTCGGCCTGAGCGACGTCAAGGCCGAGATCCACCGCCAGGCCGCGATCCTGCGCGTGGAGGGCCTGCGCAAGGACGCGGGCCTCACCTCGCCGACCATCACGCGGCACATGATCTTCAACGGCAACCCCGGCACCGGCAAGACCACGGTGGCCCGCCTGGTCGCCGGCATCTACCGCGCGCTCGGGCTGCTCTCGCAGGGGCAGCTCGTCGAGGTGGACCGCTCGGAGCTCGTCGCGGGCTACCTCGGGCAGACCGCGATGAAGACCGCCGAGGTCGTGAAGTCCGCCGAGGGCGGGGTGCTCTTCATCGACGAGGCCTACTCGCTGGCGGGCGACCAGTACGGCCAGGAGGCCGTCGACACCCTGGTGAAGGAGATGGAGGACAAGCGCGACGACCTGGTCGTCATCGTCGCGGGCTACCCCGTGCCGATGGAGGTCTTCATCGCCCAGAACCCCGGGCTGGAGAGCCGCTTCCGCACCCAGATCGACTTCGTCGACTACACCGACGACGAGCTGGTCGCGATCTTCGCCGTGATGGCGAAGGGCGCCGAGTACGACGCCGGCGACCCCGTGCTCGACCGGTTGCGCGAGCTCCTCGGTGGCGTGCGTCGTGGCCCGCAGTTCGGCAACGCGCGCTACGTGCGCAACGGCCTCGAGGCCGCCATCGGTCGCCACGCCTGGCGGCTGCGCGACATCGCGTCGCCGACGCTCGAGCAGCTCCGCACGCTGGAGGCCGACGACCTCGACCCGGTCGTCGCCGACGGGCCCGCCGAGGCCGTCGACTGGGAGCCCGTCCCCGACCAGCGACCGACCGAGGAGGAGCCCGCATGAGCCAGGCCCAGGCCCCGAGCCCCGCGCCCGTGCCGCGCCGGGCCCCGATCCCCGCGCCCGCCGGCGTCGCGACGGCGGCGACCCGGGCCCAGGCCGGCGCCGGGCTCGCCGGCCGGCAGGGCGCGAGCGAGGACGTCCCCCGGCTGCTCAACCGCTGGCAGGCGGTCGCCGTCGTGACCTGCGTGGCCTTCGGGGTGCTCGCCGCGCTCTTCCAGCTGCTGGCCTTCCAGGCCACCGGCAGGGCGGCCGACAACACCGAGCAGCTCGTGCGGGTCCAGCAGATCCAGTCCTCGCTGTTCCGTGCCGACGCGCTGGCCACCAACGCGTTCCTGATCGGCGGTCTCGAGCCGGTCGACCAGCGTGCCGAGTACGACGCCGCGCTCGACCAGGTGCTGCGCCAGGTCGCCGACGCCGCCGAGGCCCAACCGGCCGACCGCGAGGCGTTGGCGGCCCTCAACGCCGAGGTGTCGGCGTACGTCACGACCAACGCGCAGGCCCGCGACAACAACCGGCAGGGCTTCCCCGTCGGTGCGGAGTACCTCAAGCAGGCCAGCACCGGGCTGCGCTCGGACGCCGTGCTGATCCTGCAGTCGCTGGTCACCGCCAACACCGAGCGGGCCGACGCCGAGCTCGACGGGCAGAACACACTGCCGCTCTTCCTGACGGGCGCGGTCGCCGTCGGGCTGCTGTGGTGGGTCAACCGGGAGCTGGCCCGCCGCTTCCGTCGCCGCTTCAACCAGGGCCTGGTGGCGGCTGTGCTGATGGTCGTGGTCGTCACGCTGCTCGGCTCGTTCTTCAGCGCCCAGCGATCCGGGGACAACGGTGACCTCCGCTCCGGCGACTTCGCGCGCGCGCTCGACGAGGCGTCCGCGCGGACGGCGGCCAACGACGCCAAGGCCAACGAGAGCCTGCGGCTCATCGCCCGCGGCTCGGGAGACGCCTACGAGACCGCGTGGGCGACCGCTTCCGAGCAGGTCGACGACGCGGTGTCCCCTGACACGCAGCGGCTGTGGGAGGTCTACCAGGACCGCCACGTCTCGGTGGTGTCCCTCGACGAGGACGGTCGTTGGGACGAGGCCGTCGCGAGGGCCACCACGACCGGGGCGAGCGGCTCCTCCCGGGCGCTCGACGAGTTCGACACCGCCTCGCAGCAGGTCATCGACGAGGCGGCCTCCCGCACCACCGAGAGCCTGCGCTCGGGGGCCTTCCCCGCGATCATGCTCATCGTCCTCACGCTCGGGGTGGGGCTCGCGGCTGCGGGCGCCGCCTCGTGGGGGATCGCCCAGCGACGCAAGGAGTACGCATGAGTGCGCGCCGCTCCACCCGGCCGGTCCTGGTCGGCGCCCTGCTCCTCGCGACGCTGCTCGCGGGGTGTGGTGGCTACGACGCCACCCCGGTGCCCGAGGCCCCGACCGTCGAGAGCACGCCCGCCGCGCCTGCTGCCGCGCCACCCGAGTGCGGCGCCGCGACCGCCTCCTACGCCCCGAGCACCCCGGCCACGGGCCCCATCCCCGTGCCGAGCGGCTCCACGATGGCCGACATCCGTGAGCGCGGCCGGCTGATCGCCGGGGTCTCGGCCGACACGTTCCTGATGGCCTCGCGCAACCCGCTCAACGGGCAGATCGAGGGCTTCGACATCGACATGGTCAAGCAGGTCGCCCAGGCCATCTTCAACAGCGCCGACCCGCGCTTCATCCAGCTGCGCGTCATCACCGCGGCCGACCGGATCCCGCTGCTCCAGGAGCAGGAGGTCGACATCGTCGTGCGCAACATGACCATCAACTGCACCCGGTGGCAGGACATCGCCTTCTCCGCGGAGTACTACCGCTCCGGGCAGAAGCTGATGGTGCGACAAGACCTCGCCGACACCGGCGTCGACTCGATCGCCGACGTCGACGGGGTGCGCGTCTGTGCGCCCGCCGGCACGTCCAGCCTCGAGAACATCGACCGCCTCGCACCCGGCGCGGTCGTGGTGACGGCCGCCAACCACACCGGTTGCCTGGTGAAGTTCCAGCAGGGCGAGGTCGAGGCGATCACCGGCGACGACACCGTGCTCGCCGGCCTCGCCGCTCAGGACCCCTACGCCGTCGTGCCCGACCAGGAGGCGTTCACCGCCGAGCCCTACGGCATCGGCGTCAACGCCGACGACGTCGACCTCGTGCGCTTCGTCAACACCGTGCTCGAGCGGATGCGGGCGGACGGCAGCTGGCGCGCCAGCTATCAGCGGTGGCTCCAACCGACGCTGGGCCAGAGCACCGGGCAACCGCAGCCCATCTACGGACGGACGCCGTGAGCCTGACCGCACCTCTCGCACCCGGACGGATGGGGCAGGCCGTCGAGCCGGCCCTGCTCCAGACCTATCTCGGTGACCTCGAGGCTTGGGTGCGCGGACGGCGTACGGAGCTGGACGACCTCGACACCGCCGCGCTCACGGCCGACCGCGGCGCCGACGTCGCCGCCGACATGGCGCTCTCGCTCGCGTTGTGGAAGGCCGTCTCCGACCGCTACCAGCTGGTCCTCGCGACCTGGGACGGCGGCCGGGTCCTCGAGGCCGAGCGGCAGAAGATCGCCACCTTGATCTGGGGTCGGCTCGACGGCGCCACGACCCTGCCGGGCAACCTGGTCGTCTCCCTGCCCGAGGCCTGCCGCCTCTCCGACGCGCTCGCCGGGCAGCTGCGCACCCGCCTCGCCCTGGTGCCGGGAGCAGACGCGTCCGCAGCCCGGGTCAAGCAGCTGCGGGCCCAGGTCGAGCGGCTGCGCGACCAGGTCGGCCTCGAGCCGGCCACCCAGCGCGACGCCGCGGTCGCGGAGCTCGCGGGCCTGATGGCCCGCCTCGAGGTGATCGCCGACAAGGCGTCCCGCGGCGCCGACGTCGGGGGGTTGCTCGGACCGATCGAGATCGACGCCTCCCGCTTCGAGCGCGACCTCATCGTCGGCAACTCGCGCCGCCGCGACGCCCGCGACCAGGTGCAGCAGGCCCGCGAGCTGCGCGCCGACCTCGAGGCGCGCGAGGCCGCGCTCACCCACCTCGCCGACACCTGCGTCCGCACCGTCGACCCGGCGCCGCGCTATGCCGTCCCCGACGTCGAGATGCTCGGCCCGATCCCCAACACCCCCGAGGCCATCGGCCCCTACCTCGAGCGCCTCGACCGGGTCGGTCAGGCGATGTCGATGGCGCAGGAGAAGTACGCCGCCGCGCTGGCCGTGCGCACAGACCTGCTGGAGCTGCTCGAGGCGAGCGTCGCCGAGGCCACCGCCCGGGGGCTGGGGGAGCGAGCCGACCTGCGTGACAGCGAGCAGCGGGCCCGCGAGGTGCTGGCCCGCGAGCCCGCCCCGATGGCCGTCTGCCGCCAGCTCGTGGCGACCTACCAGACCTGGCTCACCCACCTCGGCGATGTGGCCGCGAGATCGAGGGAGACCGCATGAGCACCCCACCCAGCGACCTGTCCGGTGACCTGACCTGCACCCAGCCCGGCTGCTCGGGGACCGTGACCGACGGCTACTGCGACGTGTGCGGCATGGCCGCAGCACCCGGGGCGCCGGCTGCTCCTGCCACGACGACGCCGGGGGTGGCGCCGGTCGCGGTCGTGGCCAGCGACGGGGCGCGGTGCAGCCAGCCGGGCTGCTCGGGCTCGATCGCCGACGGCTACTGCGACACCTGCGGCATGGCCGGTGCCCCCGGTGCGTCGGCGTCGGTCGCGGCCGCGGTGGGGGAGTCCCAGCCCCTCTCCGGCGGCGAGGTCTCGGTGGCCACGTCGGCGAGCAAGGTGCAGTCGGCCGCGATCGGCTCGGCGCGGGCCGGGGGGACGTCGTCGACCCGGCGCAGCCGGACCGGGTCCCGACGCCTGCGTGCCGCCCGGCTCGGGGCCGGCCTGACCGTCGTACCCCCGGCGCCGCCGGTCGATGCCAGCCTGGCGATCAACCCGGACCCCCAGGTGCCGGAGGACAAGCGCAGCTGCTCCAAGTGCGGCACCAAGATCGGTCGGTCCCGCGACGGGCAGCCCGGCCGGACCGAGGGCTTCTGCCCCCAGTGCGGCCAGGAGTTCTCCTTCTCGCCCAAGCTCCAGCCCGGCGAGCTCGTCGGTGGGCAGTACGAGATGGTCGGCGCCATCGCCCACGGCGGCCTCGGCTGGATCTACCTGGCCAAGGACCGCAACGTCTCCGACCGCTGGGTCGTGCTCAAGGGCCTGCTCAACTCCGGTGACCCCGACGCGCTGGCCGCCGCGATCGCCGAGCAGCAGTTCCTCGCCCAGGTCGAGCACCCGCTGATCGTCGAGATCTACAACTTCGTCACCCACGACGGCGCCGGCTACATCGTCATGGAGTACGTCGGGGGCAAGTCGCTCAAGCAGATCCTCAAGGCACGCATGAGCGCCAACAACGGCGTCTACGACGCGCTGCCGGTCGACCAGGCGCTGGCCTACGTGCTCGAGGTGCTGCCTGCCTTCCAGTACCTCCACGACCTCGGGCTGGTCTACTGCGACTTCAAGCCCGACAACCTGATCCAGGTCGGCGACGCCGTCAAGCTCATCGACCTCGGTGGCGTGCGGCGCATCGACGACGACGAGTCCGCGATCTACGGCACGGTCGGCTACCAGGCCCCCGAGGTGGCCGAGGTCGGCCCGAGCGTCGCCTCCGACATCTACACGATCGGGCGCACGCTGGTCGTGCTCTGCATGGAGTTCCGCGGCTACCAGGGCACCTACCTGCACACCCTGCCGCCGCCCGCGGCGACCCCGCTCTTCGCCCGTCACGACTCGCTCTACTGGCTGCTGGCCAAGTGCTGTGCCCCCGACCCCGCCGACCGGTTCTCCTCGGCCGACGAGCTGCGCACCCAGCTGCTCGGCGTGCTGCGCGAGGTGGTGGCCTCCCAGACCCAGGGGACCGCCCTCACCTCGGCCGCCTCGCTGCTCTTCGAACCACCGGCGACCTCGACCTCGGTGCTCTCGTGGTCGCAGCTGCCACGGTTGCGCGAGGACACGACCGACGACCAGCACGCGTGGCTCGCCACCATCGGCTCCGACGACCCGGCCCAGCGGCTGAAGGACCTCGAGGCGGCACCCGAGAGCAGCGCCGAGGTGTGGCTGGCGCGCGCCCACGCGGCGCTGCGGCTCGAGCAGCCCGCCCGTGCCCGGGGCTACGCCGCCGACCTGCTGACCCAGGACCCCTGGGAGTGGCGGGCGCTGTGGGTGGACGGCCTCGCCGCCCTGCAGCTGGAGGACTGGGACACCGCCAAGGCGGCGTTCAACGCCGTCTACCAGCAGGTGCCCGGCGAGCTCGCCCCCAAGCTGGCGCTGGCCGTCGCGTGCGAGCGGGGCCAGCAGGGCGACGTCGCCGAGGGTCTCTACGCGACGTGCGCCGCCACCGACGCCAACTACGTCGCTCCCGCGGCGTTCGGCATGGCCCGGGTGCGCGCGCTGCGTCACGACATGACCGGCGCGATCGCGGCCCTCGACCGGGTGCCGTCCACCAGCCGCGGCTATCCCGAGAGCCGACAGCTGCGTGCCGACGTCCTGCTCAGCGGGGGAGTCGGGGACCTCGCCCTGCTCGACCAGGCGATGACCAGCATCAGCTCGGTGCAGATGGACCTGCGCACCCGCGAGGGCTACGCCGTGAGGATCCTGGGTCAGGCGCTCGACGTGGTGCTGTCCGGCAGCGCCCGTCCGGATGCGAAGGTGGGCACGCACCCGGCCACCGAGGCCGGGCTGCGCGACGGGCTCGAGCGGTCCTACCGGGCACTCGCGCGCGACGCCACGGACGTCAAGGCACGCATCGAGCTCGTCAACCGGGCCAACGCCGTACGGATGTGGACGCTGACATGACCCAGACACCTGCTCCGACGCCGCCCCCCGGTGGGCAGACCTGCCCGGCGTGTGCGGCCACCATGCCCGCCGGCACCCTCTTCTGCGAGGACTGCGGCGCCTCCCTCGGCACGCCGGCACCGGTGGACCCCGGCGCCCGACCGGTCTCGCTCCAGGGCTCGCTGCCCACCGACGGCCCCAGCCCGATCGACGAGGCCGCCCCGATCAGCGCCGCGACCCGGCCGGTGCCTCCGGCGGCCACCGCGGAGACACCGGTGGCCGGGCGGGTGCCGTGCCGCAGCTGTGGGGCCACGGTCGGGGCCGACGGCTACTGCGACCAGTGCGGCACGAAGGCCCCCACCGAGCGTGACCACTTCCGCGAGGCGCCGGCGGCCTGGGTCGCCGGTGTCTGTGACCGCGGCATCCGTCACACCCGCAACGAGGACGCGATGGCGCTGTCCGCGTCGTCGGCCACCGGGGAGCGGGCGGTGCTCGTGGTGCTCGACGGGGTCTCGAGCTCCCTGGACTCCGACGTCGCCTCCCTGGCCGGTGCCCGCGCCGCGCGCGACCACCTGCGCAGCCCCCTCCCGCAGGGGATGGGCACCCCGGAGAGCCGCCTCGCCGCCGTGACGAAGGTCCTCACGGACACCGTCGCGGTCGCCAACGACGCCGTCATCGCCGCGACCGCACCCGACTCGCCCAACCCGGCCTCCGCCACCTTCGCCGTCGCGGTGCTCGAGCGCGGGCTCGTCTCCTACGCCAACGTGGGTGACTCCCGGGCCTACTGGCTGCCCGACACCGGTCCGGGCCGCCAGCTCTCCGAGGACGACTCGGTGGCCCAGCAGATGATCGCCGCCGGGATCGCCCGGGAGAAGGCCGAGACCTCACCGCAGGCCCACGCCATCACCAAGTGGCTGGGGCGCGACGCCCGCGACCTGACGCCGCGGGTCGGACAGCTCGAGCCCACGACGTCAGGATGGTTGCTGGTGTGCTCCGACGGGCTGTGGAACTACGCCTCCGAGCCGGAGGCCCTCCAGGAACAGGTCCGGCTCAGCGGCGCCACCGACCCCGCCGCCCTCGCGCTCGCGCTCACCGACTTCGCCAACGCCCAGGGCGGGATCGACAACATCACCGTCACGCTCGCCCGTGTGGAGGTCCCCGCCGGGGGGCACCATGTCGAGACCACCGACCACGCCGTCGTACCCCAGGAGAAGACCCATGGCTGAGTTCACCGCCGCCGTCTACCAGAACGAGTTCCTGCCCGACGGGGGCACGGACGTCAACGCGATCGTCACCGTGACGTGCGTCGGCGCCGGCACGGCCGGGCAGTCCGGCGGGGGAGCGGCCGGCGAGATCATCATCGTCGACACCTCCGGCTCGATGGGGCCCCAGACGATGGCGGCAGCAAAGCAGGCCGCCCAGGCCGCGCTGGCCGAGATCCTCGACGGCACGTGGTTCGCCGTGATCGCCGGCTCCGACCGGGCGATGCTGGCCTATCCGGCGGTCTCCTCGGGGCCGGGCCTCGCGCAGATGGACTCGCGCACCCGGGCCGACGCGCACGCCGCGATCGGTCGCTTCGTCGGCAGCGGCGGCACCGCGATCGGCACCTGGTTGGACCTCGCGGGCACCCTCTTCGCCTCGGTGCCGCAGGTCACCCAGAAGCACGCGATCCTGCTCACCGACGGTGAGAACCGCGAGCAGCCCGGCGCGCTCGACGCCGCCATCCGACGCGCCACCGGCGCCTTCCAGTGCGACTGCCGCGGCGCCGGCACCGACTGGCAGGTCGAGGAGGTGCGCCGGATCTCGCAGGCGCTCCTCGGGACCGTCGACATCATCCCGGAGCCCGCGCAGATGAAGGCCCAGTTCGAGGAGATGATGCGCAGCTCGATGGCGCGTGGCGTCTCCGACGCCCAGCTGCGCGTCTGGGCGCCCCAGGGCGGGCAGGTGCTCTTCGTCCGCCAGGTCTCACCGACCGTCGAGGACCTCACCGACCGCCGGGTCGTCGTCAACGCGCTCACGGGCGGATATCCCACCGGCGCCTGGGCCGATGAGTCCCGCGACTACCACGTCGCGATCCGGGTCGCGGCCAAGGCCATCGGGCAGGAGCAGCTCGCCGCGCGCGTGCAGGTGGCGCTGGGCGACGACGTGGTCACCCAGGCCCTGGTCAAGGCGACCTGGTCCGGCAACTCCGAGCTCACGACCCGCATCGACCAGCAGGTCGCGCACTACACCGGTCAGACCGAGCTGGCCTCGATGATCCAGGAGGGCCTGGCGGCCAAGGCCTCCGGTGACGCGGCCACCGCGACGACCAAGCTGGGACGCGCCGTCCAGCTCGCCGCCGAGACCGGCAACGAGGAGGCGACCTCCAAGCTCCGCAAGGTCGTCGACATCGACGACGAGAAGGAGGGCACCGTGCGGCTCAAGGCCGCCGTGCAGAAGGCTGACGAGATGGCCCTCGACACCGCCTCCACCAAGACCACCCGGATCAAGAAGTGAGCGTCTGCAGCGCGGGCCACGACACCGCCGCCACCGACTACTGCGACGTCTGCGGGATCGCCCTGGGGGCCGCTCCTGCGGAGGCCACGGCGACCCTGCCCACCGCCGCCTCCTCCACCTGCCCGCACTGCTCGACCGTCAACCCCGCCAACGCGCTCTTCTGCGAGGCGTGCGGCTACGACTTCACCACGGGCAGCATGCCGCGGCCGCTCACGCCGCCCAGCGGGGCCGCGACGTCTCCTGCCGCCCCTGCTGCCCCCGATGCTGCTGGGGTTGCTGCTCCCGACGCCAACCCGGCCCCCGCGCTCAGCGACGCCTGGGTGGCCGAGGTGTGGATCGACCCCGACTGGTACACCGACCAGAAGTCCACCGACCCCCTGCCCTCACCCGGCCTCCCGGTCGTGGTGCCGCTCAAGCACACCTCGATCCTGATCGGCCGGGCCTCCCGCAGCCGCAACATCACCCCCGACATCGACCTCTCCTCCGACAACGGCATCAGCCGCCGCCACGCCCAGCTCACCACCGACGGCACCCGCTGGTGGGTCGAGGACCTCGGCTCCTCCAACGGCACCTACGTCGGCGGCTCCGTCGGCCCCCTCCCCGGCACCCCGGTCCCCCCGGGGCAGAAGCAGCAGGTCGCCACCGACGAGCGCATCTACGTCGGAGCCTGGACCCGGATCGTCGTACGCCGGGCCACCGACGGCGAGGCGCACTGACCTCGCGCTGCCGGTGGTCGATCCGTCCTGTTCGGTGGTCGAGCAGGAGGGTCGCCGGGCAGGCTCGGCCGTCAGCGGCGGGTGGCGATGAGGGTGGAGGCGTCGGAGGCGACCATGACCTCGACGGTGGTGAAGCGGTCGTCGGTGAGCCACTGCTCGCGCAGGGTGTCGACGCGGCCGGCGGTGATGGGGGGCCAGACCTCGCAGGGGGTGAAGTCGTCGAGGACGACGATGCCGCCGGGCTCGACCAGGTCGGCGACCGCGTCGACGCCGACCTCGCCGGGCTGACCCGAGTCGAGGAAGAGCAACGAGAAGGGCCCCTTGTCGAGCAGGGTCGACCAGTCGGCGGCGAGGACCTCGACCTGCGGGTCGTCGACGAAGATCTCGGCGGCAGCGGTGGCGAGCTTGGCGTTGAGCTCGGCGGTGATGATCGTGGCGTCGCCCCGCACCCCCGAGCGCAGCCAGGCGGTGCCGACCCCGCACCCGGTGCCGAACTCGGCCATGGTGCCCTCGCGGGTGGCCGCCAGGGCGGCGAGCAGTCGACCGGTCTCGTTGCGGCAGAAGGAGACATATCCCGCCTTGCGGGAGACGGCGAAGGCGCGCTGCACCACGTCAGGGAGGTCGGGTGGGGCGCTCATGCGAGGAGTCTCCCATCCTGGGACGGGCGTCTCGACATGTGAACGCATCGTGGAAACCCATGGCCGGGACGGCGGCCGGTCCTCTAGGCTCACGCCATCATGCGGAGCGTGTTCGTACTCATTGAACGCCGCGGCGAGGCCTAGCAGTCACCACTGCTCACAAGAGGCCACCTCGCCGTGGTGTGCGGTGCTGCGGTCTCTTGCTCAGTCTCTCGCTCCGCCGCAGGATCCCGATCAGCCACCGCGCGATCCGCATCCTGCATCGGTCAGCTCCGCTCATGTGATCCGTGAGCCCCGCACCTCCCTGCGGCGGAGCGAAGACGATCCCTCATCTGTCTTCCGATCACGAGATCCTCAGGAGATCCGCCATGTACGACATGTATCCCGAGTGGGGCCCGGCCCAGCACAACCCCGAGAACCCCCGCAGCCACGAGGCCGTCCAGGCCTCGCTTGACCTGCGAGACAACGGCGGCCAGCGCCCCGACGACAACTAACCTCCACCCCATGACCACCTCTGACTCCCACGTGCCCCCCACCGGCGGCTCCCTCAAGCTCGCTGTCATCCCTGGCGACGGGATCGGTCAGGAGGTCACCTCGGAGGCCCTCAAGGTCCTCGAGGTGGCAGCACCGACCGGCGTGAAGTTCGAGCAGACGCGCTACGACCTCGGTGCCGAGCGGTACCTCGCGACCCGCGAGGTGCTGCCCGACTCCGTGCTGGCCGAGATCCGTGAGCACGACGCGATCCTGCTGGGGGCGGTCGGTGGCAAGCCCAACGACCCGAACCTGCCGCCGGGCATCCTCGAGCGCGGGCTGCTGCTGCGCCTGCGCTTCGAGCTCGACCACTACGTCAACCTGCGCCCCTCGCGCATCTTCCCGGGCGTGGCCTCACCGCTCGCCAACCCGGGCGAGGTCGACTTCGTGGTCGTGCGCGAGGGCACCGAGGGCCCCTACACGGGCAACGGTGGCGCCCTGCGCGTGGGCACCCCCCACGAGATCGCCACCGAGGTGTCGGTCAACACCGCCTTCGGTGTCGAGCGGGTCGTCCGCGACGCGTTCGGTCGTGCCCAGCGCCGCCCGCGCAAGAAGCTGACGCTGGTCCACAAGACCAACGTGCTGGTCAACGCCGGAGCCGTGTGGTGGCGCCTGACCCAGGAGGTCGCCCGCGAGTTCCCCGAGGTCACGGTCGACTACATGCACATCGACGCGGCCATGATCTTCATGACCACCGACCCGTCGCGCTTCGACGTGATCGTCACCGACAACCTCTTCGGCGACATCATCACCGACCTGGCCGCCGCCATCACCGGTGGCATCGGCCTCGCGGCCTCGGGCAACATCAACCCCGACCGCTCCTCGCCCAGCATGTTCGAGCCCGTGCACGGCTCGGCACCCGACATCGCCGGTCAGCAGAAGGCCGACCCCACCGCAGCAATCCTGTCGGTCAGCCTCCTGCTCGACCACCTCGGCCACACCGAGGCGGCGGCGGTCGTCGAGGCCGCGGTCATCGCCGACCTCGCCGGGCGCGACCCCGGGACCATCCGTCGTACGTCGGAGGTGGGCGACGCCATCGCCGCCCGCGTAGGCGGCTGACGCCTGCCCCACCCCCATCGACGGACGCCGGGCACGCAGTGCGTGCTCGGCGTCCGCCATTTCCGGAAAGGTCGACTACCGTTGTCTCCCATGCAGATCAGCACTACCCGCGCGAGCGACGTGACCACCGACGACCGGTTGGCGGAGATCCTCGCCAACCCCGGCTTCGGGGTGCACTTCACCGACCACATGTTCCTGGTCGAGTGGACCCCCGAGACGGGCTGGGCCGATGCCCGTGTCCAGCCCTACGGACCGCTGAGCCTCGACCCTGCGACCGCCGTCCTGCACTATGCGCAGGAGACCTTCGAGGGGATGAAGGCCTACCGCCACGAGGACGGCTCGGTGTGGTCCTTCCGCCCCGAGGAGAACGCCGCGCGCATGGTGCGCTCGAGCCAGCGCCTCGCCCTGCCCGAGCTGCCCGTGGCCGAGTTCGTCCAGGCCGTCGACGCGCTCGTCGAGGTCGACCGCCGCTGGGTGCCGGACGCGGCGGGGGAGAAGAGCCTCTACCTGCGACCCTTCATGATCGCGACGGAGAAGTTCCTCGGGGTGCGCCCCTCGCAGCACGTCACCTTCCTGGTGATCGCCAGCCCGGCCGGGTCCTACTTCAAGGGCGGCATCAAGCCGGTCTCGCTGTGGCTCACCGAGGACTACACGCGCGCCGGTCGCGGCGGCATGGGCGCGGCCAAGACCGGCGGCAACTACGCCAGCTCGCTCGTCGCCCAGCAGCAGGCCACTGCCGAGGGCTGCGACCAGGTCGTGTTCCTGGACGGCCAGGAGGGCACGTACGTCGAGGAGCTCGGCGGGATGAACATGTATTTCGTGTTCGACGACGGCACCATCGTCACCCCCCAGACCGGCACGATCCTCGAGGGCATCACCCGCGCCAGCGTCATCGAGCTCGCCGGAAAGCTCGGTCACCAGGTCGTCGAGCGCAAGATCTCCATCGACGAGTGGCGCGACGGCGTGACCAGCGGCCGCATCACCGAGATCTTCGCCTGCGGCACGGCCGCGGTCATCACGCCGGTCGGCTCGTTGAGGTGGGACGGCGGCGAGGTGCCGGCCCCTGCCTCCACCGAGCTGACCATGCAGGTCCGCCAGGCGCTCGTCGACGTGCAGTACGGCCGGGCCGAGGACACCTTCGGCTGGATGCACCGCATCTGCTGACGCCCCCACCGCGGCTTCTGAAGTTAGGTTACCCTTGCCTAACATTCAGGCCTGTGCGGGGGAGAGTCATGCAGATCGGCGTCGTCGCGCGCACCCTCGTCGGCCTCGGGTCGATGCTGCTCCTGCTGCTGGTGATGCTGGCCAGCCTGGTGTGGGGCGCGCGCGACATCCCGGTCGCGGACGTGTGGCAGGCCCTGGTCGCACCTGGCGTCGGTGACAACGACCACCTGGTGGTGCGCGACCTGCGGGTGCCGCGCACGCTGATCGGTCTCGTCGCAGGAGCGGCGCTCGGTGCCGCGGGTGCCCTCATGCAGGGCGTGACCCGCAACCCGATCGCCGACCCGGGTCTGCTGGGCATCAACGCCGGAGCCTCCTTCGCGGTGATCATCGCCATCGCCGGGCTCGGCGTCGGCTCGGTCGAGGGCTATGTCTGGTTCGCCTTCGGTGGGGCCACGGCGGCCGCGGTGATCGTCTACGGTGCGGCGTCCCTGGGTCACGGCGGCGTCACGCCGGTCAAGCTGGCCCTGGTCGGGGCGGCGCTCACGGCGACGCTCACCTCGCTCATCACCCTGGTGCTGCTGACCGACCGCACGACCCTGGACGAGTACCGCTTCTGGCAGGTCGGCTCCCTGGCCAACCGCCCCCTCGACGTCCTGCACGCCGTGCTGCCCTTCGTCGCGGTCGGCCTCCTGCTGGCCCTGGCCTCGGCCCGGGTGCTCAACGCCCTCGCGCTCGGCGACGACGTGGCCCGTGGGCTCGGTCAGGACGTCGCGCGTGGTCGGCTGCTCATCGTGCTCGCGGTGGTCCTGCTGTGCGGGTCGGCCGTGTCGCTGGTCGGCCCCATCGCCTTCGTCGGGCTGGTCGTGCCGCACGTGGCCCGCGCGGTCGTGGGACCGGACCACCGCGGGATCGTGCCGCTGTCGATGCTGATGGGCCCGGTGGTGCTGCTGGGCGCCGACGTCGCCGGCCGGCTGGTCGCACGTCCCTCCGAGCTCGAGGCCGGCCTCGTCGTCGCGGTGGTCGGTGCCCCCGTCCTGCTCCTCGTCGTACGTCGGTCGCGGGCGGTCGCCGCATGACCGGGACCGTGTCCGTGCCAGCGCCCGCACCCGCCGAGACCGCCGCCCACGCCCTGCGGACCCTCCGCTCGCGACGCCGCCGGCACGCGTGGGTCGTCACGACGTCCCTCGCGCTGCTGACCGCGGTGCTGGCCCTGACCGCGCTGATGCTCGGCGACGTGCCCCTCTCGGTCGGCCAGGTCGTCTCGGCCCTCGTCGGCGGGGACGACCTCGTCGCCGACCTCGTGGTGCGCCAGCTGCGGCTGCCCCGGGTCGCGCTCGGGATCCTGGTCGGCATCGCCTTCGGGCTCGCCGGGGCGCTCTTCCAGTCCGTGCTGCGCAACCCGTTGGCCAGCCCCGACGTGATCGGGGTGTCCCAGGGCGCCAGCGCCGGCGCCGTGGGCGCCCTGCTGCTCGGCGGGGCGACGGGCGTCGCCGTGCCCCTCGCGGCCCTGGCCGGGGGTGCCGGCGTCGGGCTGCTGCTCTACGTCGTCGCCTGGCGCGGGGGCGTGACCGGCCACCGGTTCGTGCTGTCCGGCATCGGGGTCGCCTACCTCTGCAGCAGCCTGGTCGGCTACCTGCTCACCCGCAGCGACGTGCGGCAGGCCCAGGCTGCGCTGGTGTGGATGACCGGGAGCCTCGGGCAGGCCGACTGGGGTCTCGTCCAGGGTCTCGCGGCCGCGCTGGCGCTGCTGGTGCCGCTCACGGCGCTCGTGGCGCGGACGCTGGGGCTGCTGCTGCTCGGTGACGACCAGGCCGGCGGGCTCGGGCTGCGGCCCGAGCCGACCCGTGCTGTCGTCATCGTGCTCGGGATCGCGCTGGCGTGCGTCGCGACCGCGGCCGCCGGGCCGGTCGCGTTCGTCGCGTTCGTGGCCGCACCCGTCGCCCGCCGGCTCCTCGACGACGGCGGCCTCGCCCTGGTGCAGGCCGCCCTGGTCGGTGCCGCCCTGGTCACCGGCGCCGACGTCGTCGCCCAGCACCTCCTGCCCGCCGACCTGTCGGTCCCCGTCGGTGTGGTCACCGGCGCCGTCGGCGGCCCCTACCTGATCTGGCTGCTGGCCTCCGGCCGCACCCGCACCGCCTGACGAAGGAGACGTCGATGACCCGACTGGCCGAGCTCGAGATCCCGGCACCCGCCGACCCTTCCGGACGCAGGGTGTCGCTCGTCGCGCGCGACCTCTCCCTGGCCTACGACCGGCGCACGGTCGTGCACGGCGTCGACCTCGTGGTGCCGAGCGGTCGGGTGACGGTCATCGTGGGAGCCAACGGGTGCGGCAAGTCCACGCTGCTGCGCGGACTGGGGCGGATCCTGCGTCCCGCCGGGGGGCGCGTCGAGCTCGACGGACGCGATCTCCAGGGCATCCGGCCGCGCGAGGTCGCCGCCGTGCTCGGCCTGCTCCCGCAACAGCCCGTCGCCCCCGAGGGCATCACCGTCGCGGACCTCGTCGGGCGGGGGCGGCACCCGCACCAGGGCGCCTTCGGTCGTTTTAGCGCCCGGGACGACCAGTCGGTGGCCCACGCGCTGGTCGCGACGGACACCCAGGACCTGGCGGGCCGGCGGGTCGAGGAGCTCTCCGGTGGGCAGCGGCAGCGGGTCTGGGTCGCGATGATGCTGGCGCAGGACCCGCGGGTGCTGCTGCTCGACGAGCCGACGACGTACCTCGACATCGCCCACCAGGTCGACGTCCTCGACCTCCTCGCCGAGCTCAACTCGGTGCGGGGGACGACGGTCGTCATGGTCCTGCACGACCTCAACCTCGCGGCCCGTTACGCCGACCACCTGGTGGTGATGTCCGCGGGCCGGCTGCTGCGCGAGGGCCCGCCGGCCGAGGTGCTCGACGCGGCCTGCGTGCACGAGGCCTTCGGCCTGGAGGCGCGGATCATCGCGGACCCCGTCACCGGCAGCCCGCTCGTCATCCCCGTCGGACGACGCCACGCAGCGATGGTAAGGTAAGCCTTACCTAACCAACACCGACTCTGTCGGTCCCTCCAGAAGGAGTGGACGTGTCGTCCCTTCGTCAGCTGATCTCCACCCGCACGCACCGTGTCCGCCTGGTCCTGCCGCTCGGCGCCGCCGCCCTGCTCGTCCTCCCGCTCGCGGGCTGCGGCACCGAGGAGGCCTCGAGCGCGGCCGACCCGACGTCCGGAGCGGCCGAGCCCTTCGAGTCGGTGACGATCGAGCACGCCTTCGGCAGCACCGAGATCGACGAGCGCCCGCTGCGCGTCGTGACCTGGGGCTGGGGGAGCAGCGATGCCGCGATCGCGCTGGGCGTCGTGCCCGTGGCGATCCCGCAGAACTCCTACGGCGCCGACGACGAGGGCTACATGCCCTGGCAGAAGGAGGCGATCGACGCCTCCGGCGCCGAGGAGCCCGTGCTCCTGAGCGAGACCGCCGAGCCGCCGCTCGAGGAGATCATCGCGGCCCGGCCGGACCTGATCCTGGCCAACTACTCCGGGATCACCGAGGCCGACTACGAGAAGCTGTCGCAGGTCGCCGACACCGTCGCCTACCCCGACCAGCCCTGGTCGACCCCGTGGCGCGAGGTCATCACCACCGTCGGCGACGCGCTGGGCCGCTCGCAGGAGGCGACCCGCCTGCTCGAGGACGTCGACGCGGAGGTCGCCGCGGCTGCCGCGTCGCACCCGGAGTTCGCAGGGGTGAGCATCGCGGCCGTCGCGGTCGACCCGAGCGCCTTCTACGTCTACACCCCCGCCGACCCGCGCGTGCAGTTCCTCGAGGACCTCGGCTTCACGGTGGCGCCGTCGGTCGACGAGCTCGACACCGGCGAGTCGACGTTCTACTACACGCTGAGCACCGAGGAGGTCGACCGGTTGACCTCCGACGTCCTGCTGTCCTACGTCGCCGACGACGCCACCCGCGACAAGATCGCGGCCGACCCCGCTCTGCAGGCCATGCAGCAGGTCCAGGACGGCACCGTCGCCTCGGTCGTCGGTGAGTCCTACATCTCCTCGGTGTCGCCCCCGACCGCGCTGTCGCTGACGTGGGGCCTCGACACCTTCGTGGACTCGCTCCTGCCGGCGGTCGAAGCGGCGAGGTGATGCTCGCGGGCGGCGGCGGGCAGGTAGATTTCGAGCGTGTCCGAGCTGCCGCTGCCTCCCGTCGCGCGACGGGTCGGGGACTACACGCTGCTGTCCAAGATCGGTGAGGGCGGCATGGGGGTCGTGCACCTCGCGCGCCGCGACGGCGGCGCCCGGGTGGCGCTCAAGGTGCTCCGGCCCCACATCGTCGGCGACGACGAGGGGCGGGCGCGCTTCGCCCGCGAGATCAACTCCCTGCAGCGCATCCGCTCGCGCTGGGTGGCAGAGATCCTCGATGCCGACCCGTGGGCCGAGGTGCCCTACGTCGCGACCCGCTACGTGCCCGGCCTCTCGTTGCACGACCACGTCCTCGAGGAGGGCGCCATCGAGGGCTCCCACCTGATCTGGTTCGCCGGGTGCCTGGCCGAGGGTCTGGCCTCGGTCCACGACGTCGGCGTGCTGCACCGCGACGTCAAGCCGTCCAACGTGCTGATGGAGGGCCGCACCCCGATCCTCATCGACTTCGGCCTGGCCCGGGTCGCCGACGACCCCAAGCTCACCCACACCGGCTGGCTGCTGGGCACCCCGGGCTACCTCGCGCCCGAGATCCTCTACGGCGACGACGCCACCGCCGCCTCCGACATCCACTCCTGGGCCGCCACCGTCGCCTACGCCGGCACCGGCAACCCGCCCTTCGGCCGCGGCCCCAGCATGGCGGTGATGGACCGGGTCCGTCGTGGTGAGCACGACCTCTCCGGCCTGCCCCACGACCTGCGCGGGCTCGTCGAGGCGGCGCTCGACCCCGAGCCGGCGCGCCGACCCGACCTCGACGCGATCCTCGCCTGGCTGCGACCCCAGACCACCAGGCCGCACCCCGTCGTCCCGCCGGTGCCGACCGGGCCCGAGGACATCTTCACCGTCCCCCTCGCGCTCGCGGGCGCCCAGGCCGCCGAGGCCCCCACGGACCGGTTCGCCGAGCCCGCGACGCAGCGCCTTCCCACCGACCCACCGACCCGGCCCTACACGGAGGTCGCCCGTGTCGAGCCGCCGCGCCCGCCTGCCCCGGTGGCGCCCGCCCCGGGCCCCGCGGCCGGGGGACCGGCGTACCCGCCCCAGGTGGGGCAGTGGGAGCAGGACTGGGACGAGCAGGTGGTGGCGCCGCCGCCGACGGGCCCGGTCGAGCGCCTGCGGCGCGGCACCCTGCTGCTCAGCGCCGCCGTGACCCTCGGCGTCGCTCTCACGGCGGCACCGTGGGTGGCGTGCGCCGTGATCTTCGTGGCTGTCTGGCTGCTGCGCAGCGGCTCCCTGGCGGCGAGCGCCGCCGGTGGGCGCAGGCTGCGCCGCGGTCGCAAGTGGTACGACGGCGTCCTCCTCCTGCTCGGCGCCCCGTGGGACCTCGTCCGCTCGATCCCGGGCACGTTGATGCTGCTGCTGTGGAGCGCGGGGCTCGGCGTCGCGGGCGCGCTGGTCTGCTACGCGGTGGCGGCGAGCGTCGCGACCACCTTGTTCGTCAGCGGCCTCGTCTTCGCGGTCGCGCTGTGGTGGGGGCCGGGCGGCACCCGCGTGCGCGGCCCCGTCACGCGCGTGGTCGTGCCGCTCTCCCGCACGGTCGGCTCCTGGCTCGTCGCGCTCGTGGCCGTCCTCGCGGTGGGCGCGCTGCTCGGGCTGCGGGTCGCCGGCAGCGGAGTCAGCTGGACGCCTGACGACCAGCGCCCCTTCGCCGACTTCACCCCGCCGACCTCGGGCATCACCGGCCGCTGAGGCGCTCCGGGCTACGGTCGGTGGCACCACCGAGCGGGAGGACCGACGTGACCGACGTGATCGAGCTGAGCAGGGGCCAGGAGCTGGCCCTGACCACCGACGACGGCCGCCCGCGCACCCTGCTGCGCCTGGGGCTGGGCTGGGACAAGGTGGCCACGGCCGGGGCGATGGGCACCGGTGCTCCCGACATCGACCTCGACGCATCGGCCCTGCAGTTCATGGGCCAGCAGCTCTTCGACCTGGCGTTCTACAACAACCTGAGCACCCGCGACGGCTCGACCGTGCACCTGGGCGACAACAAGACCGGCGGCGGTGACGGCGACGACGAGGTGGTCACCGTCGACCTGGCCCGGGTCTACGGCAAGGTCGACACGATCGTGCTGCTGGTCAGCAGCTATCAGGGCCACAGCCTCACCTGGGTCGACCGTGCCTACGTGCGGCTGCTCGACGAGGACGACGTCGAGCTGGCCCGCTTCCGCATCACGGCCGGCGTCCCCGAGACCGGCCTCGTGATGGCCGCGCTCGTGCGCTCCGACGACCGCTGGGCCCTGCGCGCCATCGGTGACGGCATCGCGGTCACCAAGCCGACCGACTCGCTCCTGGCGCTGCAGCCCTACCTCTGAGGCAGCCCGTCGTACGACGGCGGCCGGTCCTCGACTGCCGTCCCCCAGGTCACCGTCGAGTCATCCGTGGTGAGCACCCGCAGGAGCCGGGGGCGTGATCCCGGCCCGAAGGGGAGCCAGGAGGCGGAGGTCGCGAGACCGTCGACGACCACGCCCTCGATGAGGCGACCGGAGCCCACCCGTTCGATGACGGTGGCCGGACCCGTGGACGGCCGCACCGTCACCGAGGCGAACCCTGGCGTCGTGAGCCCGACATGTGCCGTCCCCGGAGTGAGGGGATAGAGGCCGAGCGACGTCCAGACGTACCACGCCGACAGGGAGCCGAGGTCGTCGTTGCCGGGCAGGCCACCGGGTGCGACCGACCACAGGTCGCGGCGGGCCCGCGTGACGACGTCGGCCGCGCGGGCGGGCTCGCCGATCCAGAGGTAGGTCCACGGGGTCAGGAACGAGGGCTGGTTGCCCAGCCAGGCGAAGGGCCTGCCGGCCCCTGCCGACAGAGCGGCGTGGAAGTCGTCGAGGCGGCGCAGGACCTCGGTGCGGGGACCGAGCGAGGCCAGCAGGCCGCCGACGTCCTGGGGGACCCCGCCGAACGTGTACTGCGTGGGGTTGCCCTCCTGGAACCCGTCGCAGCAGCCGCCCGGGTCGTGGTCGGGGCCGGGGAACGCGCCGGTGGCGTCGCGTGGCAGCAGCAGCCCACGCTCGGGGTCGAGGAGGCTGCGCCAGGAGCGGCTGCGCTCGGCGAAACGGGCAGCCACGTCGTCCTTCCCAGCCGCGGCGGCGAGGCGGGCGACCGCGAAGTCGTCGACGGCGTACTCGAGCGTCGTGGAGGCCCCGTGCGGCTGTGGCCAGCCCCGCTCGGGAGCGGTGTTGGGGACGTAGCCGAGACGCAGGTAGCCGGCGAGCCCGGGCCGGGGGTGGAACCAGCCCTGCCCGGGACGGCCCCCGGTCTCCTCACCCTGCCGGACCAGCCGCGCCAGGAGGGGACCGAGCGCGAAGTCGCGAGCCCCGAAGGCGTGGGCGGCGGCGACCACGGGCGCTGCGGAGTCGCCGTTCATGACACCGGTGTAGGACCCCACCAGGGGCCACCGTGGCACCCACCCGCCCTGCGTCGCCATCCGCGCCAGCGACCGCACGACCGCGGAGGCGACATCGGGGCGCAGCCAGGCCAGCAACGGCACCTGGGTGCGGTAGGCGTCCCACCCGGCGATGGCGCTGTAGTGCCGCTCGCCGCGGGCCAGTCGGTGGATCTCGCCGTCGAAGCCGGGGTAGCGGCGGTCGGCATCGCTGACCAGCGTCGGGTGCAGCAACGTGCGGTAGAGCGCGGTCTGGAGAAGGGTCCGCTCCGCCGGGGTGCCGCCGCGCGTGGTCACCCGGCCGAGCTCCCGGTCCCACACGGCGGCCGCCTCGCGGCGCAGGCGACCGAAGGACCAGCCGGGCCGCTCGACGGCGAGGTTGCGCCGGGCGCCCGCGGGGTCGACGAACGAGACGCCCACCTGCACCTTGCTCGTCCCGCCCGCCCCGTCCAGCGTCACCCAGCCGCCGGGACGGGCGCCGCCCCATCGGCCGTGGGCGACCATCGGACGGTCGAGGCGCAGCAGGACGTGGACCCGATAGCGACCCGCCGACCCGCAGAAGCCGCCGCTGGTCGTCGACACCGCGATCTCCCGCCGGCTCGGGAAGCTGACCCGGGTGCCGCGCGACCCGGCCAGGCTGTCGCCGCCCTTCACCAGCAGCCGGGACTGCTTGCCGCGGGGGAAGGCGAGGACCGCGAGGCCCGTGCGCTCGCCGGCGGCGAGGGAGACGTCGACCCCACTGGTCAGACGGGTGCGGTACCAACCGGGTCGGGCGACCTCGACGTCGTGGTCGAGCCCGGCGGTGGCCGCGGCCGGATCGGCCGGCAGGCGCCCCACGACGGGCAGGAACGGCACGTCGCCCATCGCCCGGCAACCCGCCCCCGACAGGTGCGTGGCCGAGAACCCACGCACCCGGTCGTCCTCCCAGCCGTAGCCCGACGCGTTCGCCGAGGGATGTCCGTCGCGCGACGACGTGGTGTCGGGGCCGAGGTGGACGAGCCCGAAGGGCCGCGCCGCAGCCGGTGTGGTGTTGCCGCTGTGCCACGGGACCGGGCCGCCGGTCCCGACGAACAGGTCCACGTCCTGCCCGCCCGCCGTGACGCCCGCTCGAGCGGCTTCGGCGGGTGGGGCGGCTGCTCCCACGGGGTGGGCCGGGGCGCCGAGCGCCACCAGCCCGCAGCCGAGCACCAGCACCAGCCTCCCGGCGTACGCCGTGGGGCCGAAGCGTCCCAGGACCGTCACCCCACGACCGTACGCCGGCGCTCGCCCCCATCAGCCCGCTCGGTGTGAGAAAACTGTCGCTTGGACGATGAAACTTCATCGGCCAGGCGACAGTTTCACCGGCCGGCCGGTGAAACTGTCCGGGATCGTCGCCCCGACCACCCCGGGCCCGCATCGCGAGATCGCTGTCCAGCGACGAGAGGTCGTGGCACGATGGGGACATGCAGCACCGCACCGTCATCATTTCCTAGCGCATCGAGCCTCCGCCCGATGCGCCACCTCTCGTACTCCGAGAGGTTTTTTTGTGCCCCGACCTCCTCAGGACGAGTGATTCAGCGATGGACCTGCACGGCGCCTTCCACGTCTACGACACGACCCTGCGCGACGGCGCGCAGCAGGAGGGGTTGAACCTCTCCGTCGCCGACAAGCTGTCGATCGCGCGGCAGCTCGACGGGCTCGGGGTCGGCTACATCGAGGGCGGGTGGCCGGGGGCCAACCCGAAGGACACGGAGTTCTTCCGGCGCGCCACCCAGGAGCTCGACCTGCGCCACGCCAAGCTCGCGGCGTTCGGCGCGACCCGCAAGGCCGGCATCCGTGCGGCCGACGACCCGCAGGTCGCGGCACTGCGCGACAGCGGCGCCGGGGTCGTGACGCTGGTCGCGAAGTCCCACGACCGGCACGTCGAGCTTGCGCTGCGCACCACCCTGGCGGAGAACCTCGAGATGATCCGCGACACGGTCAGCCACCTCAAGGCCGAGGGGCAGCAGGTCTTCCTCGACGCCGAGCACTTCTTCGACGGCTACCGCGCCAACCGCGTCTATGCGCTCGAGGTCCTGCGCACGGCGTACGACGCGGGCGCCGAGGTGATCGCGCTCTGCGACACCAACGGCGGGATGCTCCCGCCATGGGTCTCCGACGTCGTCCACGACGTCATCACCTCGACGGGCGTGCGCGTCGGGATCCACTGCCACAACGACACCGGGTGCGCGGTCGCCAACACGCTGGCGGCCGTCGACGCGGGGGCGACCCACGTGCAGGGCTGCATCAACGGCTACGGCGAGCGCACCGGCAACGCCGACCTGATCTCGGTCGTCGCCAACCTCCAGCTCAAGCTCGACCGCGAGGTGCTGCCCGCGGGCCTGCTCGCGGAGTCGACACGCATCGCGCACGCGGTCGCCGAGGTCACGAACTTCCCGCCCGCCTCGCGCCAGCCCTACGTCGGCACGTCGGCCTTCGCCCACAAGGCCGGGCTGCACGCGAGCGCGATCAAGGTCGACCCCAACCTCTACCAGCACATGGACCCGGTCGGCGTCGGCAACGACATGCGGCTGCTGATCTCCGACATGGCCGGGCGCGCGTCCATCGAGCTCAAGGGCAGGGAGCTGGGCTTCGACCTCTCCGGCGACAAGGACCTGGTCAGCCGCGTGACCGGGCGGGTCAAGGAGATGGAGCAGCGCGGCTACACCTTCGAGGCGGCCGACGCCTCCTTCGAGCTCCTCCTCGTGGAGGAGGTCGAGGGTGTGCGTCCGTCCTACTTCGAGGTCGAGTCGTGGCGGGTCATCACCGAGACCCTCACCCACGCCGCGGCGGGCGAGGAGGCGGTCTCCGAGGCGACCGTCAAGCTCAAGGCCGCCGATGTGCGCTACGTCGTGACCGGTGAGGGCAACGGCCCGGTCAACGCGCTCGACTCGGCCCTGCGCTCGGCGATCGTGCAGGCCTTCCCGGAGGTCGCGAAGTTCGAGCTCATCGACTACAAGGTGCGCATCCTCGACCAGGGTCACGGCACCGACGCCATCACCCGGGTGCTGATCGAGACGAGCGACGGCGAGTCGTCGTGGGTCACCGTCGGGGTCGGTCACAACGTCATCGAGGCGTCCTGGGGCGCGCTCGTCGACGGGCTCACCTACGGGCTGCGGCGCCACCACTCCGACTGACGGGGCGACCGGTGGCGCGCCTCAGCCCGGCGCGTCGGCCGCGACCACGCGCCGTACGAGGTCGTCCCAGCCGAGCGTGATCCGCTCGACCGAGACCTGCTCGATGTGGGTCTGCTGCTGCAGGATCACGATCTCGAGGGGCGCGAGCAACGCGGTGGCGAGGATCGGGAGGTCGCCGCGCACGCCGAGCGCGGTCAGCAGGTAGCGCACGTGCATCGCCGCGAAGGACATCGCCGCGTAGGCACGCGCCCCGGAGTGCCCGGCGGCGGTGATCAGGTCGGCGTGCCTGAGGTTGGTCTCGATGCGGGAGTGCCCGAAGGCCAGCAACCGCTCCATCGCCGGTGCTCCGGGTCCGAGGGGTGGTGGACCGGACAGGACGCGGGTCTGCCAGAGGGTCTCGGAGTGGTCGAGCAACGCGGCCATCAGGCCCTCGCGGCTCTGGAAGCGGCGGTAGACCGTGCCTTTGCCGACCCCGGCTCGCGAAGCCACCGCCTCCATCGTCACCGCTTCCGCACCGCACCGGTCGACGAGGTCCGTCGCGGCCCGCAGGAGCGCCTCGCGGTTGCGAGCGGCGTCGCTGCGCTCGGGCGGGGGATCGCCCCAGAGGGGCAGCGACCGGTGCACGCTCATGGGCGCACTCTAGGGCGCTCGAGGAAGTTCGCCAGGCCGGGAATAGGAAACGGACCGAAGTCCGTTTAGGTGGGCATGACACTGACCCAGACCCGCATCGTCGCCCTCGTCGGCAGCCTCCGTGCCGACTCGCTCAACCGCCGCATCGCCGAGGCGCTGCGCGACCAGGCACCCGAGGGTGTCGTCGTCGAGATCGCCGAGGGGCTCGACGCCCTCCCGTTCTACAACGAGGACCTCGACGGCGAGAGCATCCCGGCCGCCGCCGAGACCCTGCGTCGGCTCGTCGGTGACGCCGATGCCGTCCTGGCCGTGACGCCGGAGTACAACGGCACCATGCCGGCCGTCCTCAACAATGCCATCGACTGGCTCTCCCGGCCCTACGGTGCGGGCGCGCTCGTGGGCAAGCCCTTCGGTGTCGTCGGCGCCACCCCCACGCCGTACGGCGGGAAGTGGGCGCACGCCGACGCCGCTCGCTCCGCGGGCATCGCCGGCGCGATCGTCGTCGACGGCGCCGTCCACTCCCAGTCGGCCCTCGAGGTCGACGTGCTCGAGGACCTCGAGGTGCTCCAGCGGCTCCAGGCCGTCGTCGCGTCGCTGGTCGCGTTCGAGCCTGCTGCTGCTTGAGCCGGCTGACCGGTCGCTCCATCAAGGGATGCAGGCGAACCGCCACCTCCCACGGTGAGCTCGTCGTGGGAAGTGGCGTTTCGTCGACATACCTTGAGGAAGCAGTTGCCAGCGTGACTACGGTCGACCCATGGCCGAGCTGCACGACCTGACCGCGCTGGAGCAGGGCACCCTGATCGCCGCGGGGGAGATCTCCGCGCTGGAGCTGACCGAGCACTACCTGGAGCGCGCGGCGCACCTCGACGACGTGGGGGCGTTCGTGACGCTCACGCCCGAGCTCGCGCGGGAGCGGGCGCGGTCCCTCCCGGCCGTGCCCGGGCCGGCCGGCCCGCTGCACGGTGTGCCGACCGCGATCAAGGACCTCAACCTCACTGCGGGGGTGCCCACCTCCTTCGGCTCCCCGGTCTTCGCCGACTTCGTGCCCGAGGTCTCCGACGGGGTGACGCTCTCGATCGAGGCGGCGGGGATGGTGAGCCTCGGCAAGACGAGCACGCCCGAGTTCGGCTCGCCCTGCTACACCGAGCCCGAGGGGCGACCGCCCGCCGTCACGCCGTGGGACCGCACCCGGATGGCCGGCGGGTCGTCCGGGGGAGCGGCCGCCGCGGTGGCGGCCGGGCTGGTCCCGGTCGCGCACGGCTCCGACGGGGGTGGCTCGATCCGGATCCCGGCGTCCTGCTGCGGGCTGGTCGGTCTCAAGCCGTCTCGTGGTCGCATCTCCGGCTCCCCGACCTACGGCGACCCGGTCGGTCTCTCCACCTCCGGCTCGATCGCGCGCACGGTCCGCGACGCGGCCGCGCTGCTCGACGTGCTGGCCGGGCGCCGCACGGGTGACCCGACGTGGGCGCCGGCCCCCGCCGGCTCGTTCCTGGAGGCGTGCGACCGCGACCCCGGCCGGTTGCGGATCGCCCGGTTCGTCGCACCCGCGATCGCCGAGGTCGCGGTCGACCCGGCGTGCGTCACGGCCTGGGAGGACGCCTCGCGGCTGCTGGAGTCGCTGGGCCACGAGGTCGTCGACGTGCCGGTGCCGCTCCCGCCCGAGGCCGTGCCCGTCTTCGAGACCTGCTGGGCGGTGCTGACCGCGCTCTCCGTCGTACCACCGGAGCGCGAGCACCTGCTGCGGCCCCTCACCCGCTGGCTCTCCGCGCGTGGTCGCGCCGTGAGCGGACCCGACTTCGGGCTCGCGATCGGGGAGATGCGGCGGCTCGCGGCCGGGGCGCTGACCGCGCTGGCGCCGTACGACGCGGTGCTGACGCCCACGCTCGCCACCCCGCCGCTGCCGGTCGGCGCCCTGCGCGACGATGCCGACCCGGCCGCCGACTTCGAGGCGCAGAAGGCCTTCACCCCCTGGACCTCCGCGTGGAACGTGACCGGCATGCCGGCCGTCTCGCTGCCCCTGCACTGGACCGCCGACGGGCTGCCGGTCGGGGTCATGCTCGCCGCGCGCCCGGCCGAGGAGGAGCTGTTGCTCTCGCTGTCCGCCCAGGTCGAGGCGGCGGCGCCGTGGCACCACCGGAAGCCACCCCAGTGGTGACCCAGTGGTGACCCAGTGGTGACCCAGTGGTGACCCCGGCGGGGAGCCGGCTCGTGATGGCCCACACCGGCGAGCTGGCGACTGACGAGCTGGCGGCCGTGCGGAGCCTGCTCGAGACGGCGTTCGACGACTTCACCGAGCACGACTGGTCGCACGGCCTGGGCGGCATGCACGCCCTCGTCGTCGGCGGCGCCGGTGGGGACGACGTGCTCGCCCACGGCTCGCTGGTGATGCGTCGGCTCCTGGTGGAGGGCCGTTCGCTGCGGGCCGGATACGTGGAGGCGGTCGCGACCGCGCCCGCCCACCGCCGTCAGGGTCATGCGTCCACCGTGATGACCGCGTTGGAAGGTCTCGCCCCGGCCTACGACCTGCTCGCGATGTCGTCCTCGAGGGCGGGCCGGGCGCTCCACCTCGGACGCGGGTGGCAGCCGTGGCGAGGCCCGAGCTCGGTCCTGGCACCGGACGGCATCCGGCAGACACCCGACGAGGACGGCGACATCCTCGTGCTCGCCGAGGGTCTCGCCCTGGACACGCCGATCAGCTGCGACTGGCGTGACGGTGATGTCTGGTGACGGCTGCCGGACGGAGCGTCAGGCGATGCCCCAGCCGGCACGGAACTCGTCGGGCGCCTGGGACTCCAGCTGCTCCTTGACCTGGTCCAGCGCCAGGGCCGCGTCCTCGCCGGCCAGCAACGGGACCCGCAGCTCCTCCACCCCGTCCGAGCGTCGTCGTACGACGATGTCCCCGGCGCGGGTGAGGTCGAGCAGGCCGCCCTGGGTCGCGCACCACAGGTCGAGCGCTCCGAGCACCACCCGCCGCACGGGTCCCCGGCGTCGCGGCTCGAGGCGGTGCACGTAGACCTCGGCGGCGCTCAGCGGGTCGAGGGTGGTGGTCATGGCTCCAGCGTAGGAGGGTGGGGCAACGAGCGAGCTGACGAGCGGGCGAGCAGTCAGTCGTCCCCGATGCCACGCGCGTGCAGCGCGTCGCCGGTCTCGTGGGCGCGGGCGACGACGCGGATGACGAAGGGCGTGAGGTAGGCCCGGGGGTGACGCCCGAGACCTCGTGCGCGGGCGGCGTCGCGGGTCTCCAGGGCGAGCGCGACGGTGCCGGGCAACGCCTGCATCGCCAGCGCGAAGGTCAGCGCGACCCGGTCGGGGTCGATCCCGAGCCGTCGGAAGGGGCCGAGCCACCGCACGATCGCGTCGAGCATGGCGTTGACCGGGGTGGTGGCCGTGACGATCACCGCCAGCAGCGCCAGCGCCACCAGGTCGACCAGGGTCTCGACGGCCTTCGCAGGCCCGGAGAGCCATGCCTGCAGGGCCGCGACGACGACCGCGACCAGCAGCACGGCCCGGGTCGCGCGCAGCAGGGTGCCGAGCCGCACCCGGGCGAGCGCGGCGAGCACGAGCGCGATCGTCAGGAAGACCGCCGAGGCCGGCATGCTGCGCACGAGCACGATCGTGAGGCTGAGGCCGGCCAGGCCCGCGAGCTTCACACCGACGGGCAGCCGGTGCAGCGGCGAGGTGCCCGGCTGGAAGGTCCCGACGAGGACCCCGTTGCTCATCCGACCGAGGTCACGTAGTCGGCGATCGCCCGGTCCGCCGGGCCGTCGAAGCGCACCCCGGCGTCCTGGACGACGATCACCCGGTCGCAGCGGGCCGCCAGGTCGAGGTCGTGGGTGACCAGGACGAGCTGCTGGTCGAGGGCGAAGAGGTGGTCGGCGACCCGCCTCGTGTTGGCCAGGTCGAGCAGCGTCGTCGGCTCGTCGGCGACCAGCACGTCGGGCTCGGTGGCCAGCACGCCTGCCAGGGCGAGCAGCTGCTTCTGGCCGCCCGAGAGCGCGTGCACGCTGACGTCGGCGTGGTCGCCGAGCCCGAACCGCGCGAGGACCGCCCGCGCGCGCTCACGGCGTCGTACGGCGTGCCGCTCGTGGCGCCGCAGCGACAGCTCGACGTCCTCGACACAGGTGGGCATCACCAGCTGGGCGGCGGGATCGGTGAAGACGAAGCCCACCCGGCGGCGCACCTGGGCGCCGTCCCGCGCGACGTCGACCCCGTCGACCAGCACCCGTCCACCGGTCGGCCGGACCAGGCCGTTGACCAGGCGCGCCAGCGTCGACTTGCCCGATCCGTTGGCGCCGATGATGCCGACGCGGTGCTCGGTGAGGGTGAGCGTCGTCGGCTCGAGGATGACGACGTCGTCACCGGCGGTGGGCACCGCGACGCAGGCAGCCTCGAGCTCGATCTTCGCCATCGGGGGAGAGCGGCGCTCAGCGTCGGTGCAGCAGCTGCGGGAAGGCGCGGTGCACCTCGGCGGCGATGAGGGCGACCAGCGAGGTCTTCAGCACGTCGCCGGCCCAGTAGAGGACGTCGATCTTGAGGGCCTCGGCCAGCGAGATGTCGAGGTAGAGCGAGAGCCCGATGATGCCGGCCGGGTGGATCACCAGGATGCTCGCCGCGATCGAGCAGGCGAAGACCCACAGGGCCCGGGTCTTGCGCTTGGGCCCGGCGACGTAGGTCACGAGGAAGCCACCGACCAGGGCCGCGACGGGGAAGGACCACAGGTAGCCGGCGCTGACCGAGGTGAAGGAGCCCAGGCCCGAGGAGTGCTCGGCGAAGACCGGCAGGCCGATGGCGCCGAGCCCGAGGTAGAGGGCGACCGACGCGAAGCCGCGCACGGGACCCAGCAGGCAGCCGGTGAGCATGACGCCGAAGGTCTGCAGCGTGATCGGCACCCCGGCGCCGCCCACGGGGATCGCGCCGACGTAGGCGCACGCGGAGATGAACGCGGCGAAGGCCGCGACCAGGGCGAGGTCGGTCGTGGAGAAGGCGCGGGCCCGCGTCGTGGACGTGGGGGAGGCGGCGGTCTCGGTGGTCATGTGGCGATCCTCTGTCGTCGGTACCTGAACGGTGGTCAGGTGAACGGTGTTCAGGCTAGGGTCGCCGCACCGCGGACGTCAACGGCGTCCACGGGCTGTCCACCGAGCGAGCCTGTGAGGAGCGTCATGGCCTACCACCGCGACGATGTCGTGACCCGGGCGCTGGAGGTCCTCGACCGGCACGGGCTCGGGGATCTCTCGATGCGCCGGTTGGGTGCGGACCTCGGGGTGCAACCCAGCGCGATCTACCACCACTTCGTCAACAAGCAGACGCTGCTCGCGGCCGTGGCCGACGAGATCCTGGCGCGCGGGGCGCGGGTGCTGCCCGACGGGGCGTGGGACCTGCGTGCTGCTGCCGTCTGCGTCCGGCTGCGCGACGCGATGCTCGCCTATCGGGACGGGGCCGACCTCGTCGCGACCGTCCACGCGTTCGGGCTCGGTGCCTCAGGGCCGCGCACGGACCTCATGGCGATCCTCGCCGAGGGCGGCTTCCCCGCCGACGTGTCCCGGGTGGCGGCGCGCACGTTGCTCCACTTCGTCTTCGGCCACGTCACCGACGAGCAGACCCACCTGCAGGCCGGCAGCGACGGGGCCATCGAGGACGCGCCGCGCGAGAGCTCCGACTTCGACCTCGGTCTCGCCCTGGTCCTCGACGGCATCCGGCTGCGTCAGCCGACCGACGCGGGCGTGCCCGTCGGGACTAGTCCGCGACCCGCCGTGCCACGTGCAGGGTCAGGTCGGCGCTGACCGTCACCTCGTCGGGCAGCACCTCCCGGACCGCGGCCAAGGCGGCCCGTCGGTCCGCCGCGGACAGCATCAGGTAGGCCGAGACGGTCGAGAGGTGGCTGACGTAGTCGAGCGCCGTCATGCGCGGGCGCCGCACGATGGTGTGCTGACGGACGTCCTCGAAGAGGTCGGTGCGCTCCAGCTCGCTGCCGGGCCAGCGCAGGGGCGCGTCGCTCGGGGTCCCGTCGGGCGAGGGGAAGCCGTCGTCCTCGAGCCACGGCGCCTGGGCTGCCTGCGCCGCGGCCTCGAGGGCGGGGTCGGCCAGCACCTGCGGCCCGCCGAACGACGCGAAGACCCCGCCGGGCTCGAGCAACCGGGCGATCCGCGACCACCGCTGCGTCGGCTCGGTCCAGTGCAGCGACGCCGCCGCGAAGACCACGTCGTACGTCGACGCGGCGGGCAGGTCCTCGAGCGTCGACTCGACGGCGCTCACCGTCGACGGCACCTGTCGACGCAGCTCGGCCAGCATCGCCGGGTCGGGGTCCGTCGCGGTGACCTGGATGCCACGCCCGGCGAACACCCGGGTCGCCTTCCCGGTCCCGGCCCCGATCTCGAGCGCCGTCCGCACCGGCCGCCCTGCGTGGGCCACCACCAGGTCGACGACCTCCACGGGATAGCCGGGTCGGAACCGCTCGTAGTCGCGGGCCACGGCGCCGAAGGTGCGGGCGCGCACGCTCATCCGGTGTCCACGTCCGCGCCGTGGAGCTCGGCGAGCAGCAGTGCGCCGGCCAGGTCGAGGCGGGTGCGGCGCAGCCGGGCCGCGGCCAGGTCCACGCCCGTCAGCGAGGCGCCGCGCAGGTCGGTGCCGCTCAGCTTGGTCTCGCGCATCGAGGCGCCGTCGAGGGCCGTGCCCCGCAGGAGCGACGAGGTCAGGTCGGCCGAGGAGAGGTCGGCCTCACGCAGGTCGAGGTCGCTGAGGTCGAGCCGGCTCAGGTCGGCCCCGCGCAGGCCCACCCCCCGCCACTGGCCGCCGACCACCTTCATCGGTCGGGTCGTGCACCGGGAGAAGACCGAACCGGTCAGCTTGCAGCCGTCGAAGGTGGCGTCGAAGAAGCTGCTGCCCTCGAACTCGCACGTCACGAAGGCCGTCGCCCGGTGGACCGAGGAGTTGAAGCGGACCCCGGAGAAGACGCACCGCTCGAAGACCGCGCCCGAGGACCTGGCCTCGCTCAGGTCGACGTCGAGGAAGGTGCTGTCCACGTGACGCGCGGAGCCGAGGTCCTCGCCATACCAGTCCTCGCCACGGAAGGTGGCTCCGTGGGAGCCCTGCGGGCCGTGCTCCGTGAGGGTCTCAGACATCGACCGTGCCCCCGCTGCGCGCTGTCGCCACGGCCAGCAGTCGCTCGCACTCGGCGACCAGGCGGGCCCGCAGCGGTGCACCGCGCCGGACGAACTCGCGCTGGGCCTCGACGTAGACCGCCTTGCCCTCGGGCGTCTCGATGCGCACCGGCTCGAAGCCCAGGTCGGCCAGGTCGTAGGGCGCGGCGCGCATGTCGAGCTCGCGGATGTCGCGGGCCAGCTCGAAGCAGTCGGCGACCAGGTCGCTGCTGATCATCGGGCTCAAGCGGAAGGCGTGCTTGTAGAGGTCCATGCCGGCGTGCAGGCAGGCCGGCTGCTCGAAGGCCGGCCGGTCGTCGCGGGTCGGGGAGAGGGTGTTGAGCGGTCGCGCCGGGGCGGTGAAGAAACGGTAGGCGTCGAAGTGGGAGCAGGCGACCTTGTGCGACTCCACCACGGCATCGGTGCCCTCGGCGCCCAGCCGCAGCGGCCAGTCGGCGTGCCGGGTCTCGTCCTCGGCGAGGCGGTAGACCATCGCCCACTCGTGCAGCCCGAAGCAGCCGAAGTGGGCCGGGCGTGCGGCCGTGGCGGTGAGGAGCGTGTGCAGCGAGTCGAGCAGCGGCCGCTGCCTCACGACGTACGACGGCGCCACGGTCACGACCTCGCCGCGCTGTTCGTAGCCCTTGAGGTCGGCGTGCCCGGCCGCTCCGCGCAGGCCGGTGCCGAAGCCGGGGTGCCAGCGCCGCAGCTGTGCCGGACGCTGGGCGTAGTAGGTGAACAAGAAGTCGTGGACCGGGTGCGACACCCCGGTGTCGCGGCGCTCGAGGTGCGGGGCGAGGAACGTCTCCACCCGGGCGGCGTGCGCCGCCGCGTGCTCGCGCCACGACGCCTCCTCGAGCACCCGGTGGATCAGCCCGTCCATCACCTCGTCCATCACGCACCAAGCGTAGGTGCAGCGGCTGCGGCGGATAGGGTCGAGGACGTGCGCATCGCAAGGTTCACCACCGGATCAGAGCCCTCCTACGGCGTCGTGACGGGCGAGGTCGACGAGTTCGGCCAACCCGCCGAGGACAGCGTCGTCGTCGCCCTCGCGGGTGACCCCCTCTACGTCGGCATCAAGCTGCTCGACCAGGAGCACCGCCTCGAGGACGTCAAGCTCCTCGCGCCGGTCCTGCCGCGCAGCAAGGTCGTCGGCATCGGCCGCAACTACGCCGCGCACGCCGCCGAGCTGGGCCACGACCTGCCCGCGGAGCCCCTCATGTTCCTCAAGCCCAACACCAGCGTCGTCGGGCCGCTCGACCCGATCTACTACCCGCACCAGACCGAGAACCTCCACTACGAGGGCGAGCTGGCGGTCGTCATCGGGCGCATCTGCCGCGACGTCCCACCCGAGCAGGCGACCGACGTCATCCACGGCTACACGATCGCCAACGACGTGACCGCCCGCGACCTGCAGAAGTCCGACGTGCAGTTCGCCCGGGCCAAGGGCTTCGACTCCTTCTGCCCGCTGGGTCCGTGGATCGAGACCGACCTCGACCCGCAGCACTTCATCGACGGCGTACGCCTGCAGACGCACCTCAACGGCGAGCTCGTCCAGGACGGCTCGACGGCCGACATGATCTTCGACATCCCGGCGCTGATCGCCCACGTCTCCAGCGTCATGACGCTGCTGCCCGGCGACGTGATCCTCACCGGCACCCCCGAGGGTGTCGGCCCCATGGAGGTCGGTGACGAGATCGAGATCTCGATCGCCGGACTCGGCACGCTGACCAACAAGGTGGCCCGACGATGAAGACCTCCAGCGCTCTCGACCCGAGCGTCCGCGTCCGGATGGCGCCCAGCCCCACGGGCAGCCCGCACGTCGGACTCGTCCGCACCGCCCTGTTCAACTGGGCCTTCGCCCGCCACCACGGCGGCACGTTCGTCTTCCGCATCGAGGACACCGACACCGCCCGCAACACCGACGAGTCCTACGCCGGGCTGCTCGACCTCTTCCAGTGGCTCGGCCTCGACTGGGACGAGGGTCCCGGCGTCGGCGGTCCGTTCGCGCCCTACCGCCAGTCCGAGCGCGGCGACCTCTACCGTGACGCGCTCGACCGCCTCACCGAGGCCGGCTACACCTACCCCTGCTTCTGCACCACCGACGAGGTCACGGCACGTCACCAGGCGGCGGGGTCGAAGCGTCAGGGCTACGACCGGTTCTGCCGCACGATCACCCCGGAGCAGAAGTCCGCCTTCGAGGCTGAGGGACGCGCCGCCGTCACCCGCTTCACCATGCCCGACGGCGCGATCGTCTTCGACGACCTGGTGAGGGGCGAGGTGAAGTTCGACAGCCGGGACGTGCCCGACTACGCCCTGGCCCGGGCCAACGGCGACCCGCTCTACCCCTTGGTCAACCCCGTCGACGACGCGTTGATGGAGATCACCCATGTGCTCCGAGGGGAGGACCTGCTCTCCAGCACGCCGCGCCAGATCCCGCTCTACGCAGCCCTGGCCGAGGTGGGCATCGGCACCGGTGCCCCACGGTTCGGCCACCTGCCCTACGTCATGGGGCAGGGCAACAAGAAGCTCTCCAAGCGCGACCCTGAGGCGGACGCCCTCGGCTACCGCCGCGCCGGCTTCATCCCCGAGGGGCTCCTCAACTACCTCGCCCTGCTCGGCTGGTCGATCTCGGGCGACCGAGACATCTTCTCGCTCGAGGAGATGGTGGCGGCCTTCGAGATCGGCGACGTCAACCCCAACCCGGCCCGCTTCGACCTCAAGAAGGCCGACGCGATCAACACCTCCCAGATGCGAAGGCTCTCGTTGGAGGAGATCTCCCACCGGGTGCTGCCGTTCCTCAAGGAGGCCGGTGTCGTGAGCGACCCCGTCACGGATGCCGACGCCCAGCTCCTGGAGCTGGCGATGCCGCTCATCGCCGAGCGCATCAACAAGCTGGCCGAGGCGCCCGACATGCTCGGCTTCCTCTTCGTCGACGAGGCCGACTTCACCCGCGACCAGTCCGATGTCGACAAGCTCCTCGACGAGACCGGGCGCGAGATCGTCCAGGCGTCCCACGACGCTGTGTCGGCGCTCCCGGAGTGGTCCACCGCGGCGATCCAGGACGCCCTGCAGCAGGCCCTCGTCGAGGGGCGCGGGCTCAAGCCCCGCGTGGCCTTCGGTGCGGTGCGCGTGGCCATCACGGGACGTCGGGTCTCCCCGCCGCTCTTCGAGTCGATGGAGCTGCTGGGTCGCGAACGCAGCCTGGCCCGCCTGCAGAGCGCCCTGGGCTGAGGAGCGCCGCGACGATGAGCCACGGCTACGACGAGATCCTGCGCGGCGCCCCGCGTCGCGGGTGGGGCTGGACGCTGCTCGGGGTGGCGACCCTCGCGTTCGGGGTGATCCTCCTCGCGCCGTTCGTCTTCCTCGGTGTCTTCGCGCTCTACTACGCCGCGATCGGTGAGCTCAGCGCCGAGCGGATGGCCGCGCTGGGTGACCTCGACGACGTGACGCCCGCGCTGCTGGCCTACATCAACCTCACGCTGGCGGCCGCGATCCCGGTCGGCTGGTTCGTCATGCGCTGCGTGCACGGGCTGAGGCCACGCTGGCTCTCCTCGGTGCTGCCGCGTCTGCGCTGGCGCTGGATGGCGGTGTGCTTCGGGCTCTCGGTGCTCGCGCTGATGGCCACGGTCGCGGTCTCGGCCCTGCTGCCGCAGCAGGAGACCGGCATCAGCGGCGAGGTCAACGCCTTCACCGACACCACGCGCGACTTCGTGCTCGTCGTGCTGCTGCTGACCCCGCTGCAGGCGGCGGGGGAGGAGTACGCCTTCCGGGGCTACCTCACCCAGGCCTTCGGCGGGCTGCTGCGCAGCCGTGCCGCCGCGGTGCTGGTCCCGGCGCTGCTCTTCGCGCTGGCCCACGGCGCCCAGGACCCGCCGATCTTCTTCGACCGCTTCGCCTTCGGCGTCGTCGCGGGGATCCTCACCATCGCCACCGGGGGCCTGGAGGCCGCGATCGCGATGCACGTGCTCAACAACTGGCTGGCCTTCGGCTCCGCGCTCGCCTTCAGCGACATGACCTCGGCGATGAACCCGTCCGGGGGCACCTGGTGGAGCCTGCCGGTGACGCTGACCCAGTCGCTGAGCTATCTGGCGCTGGCCGTGTTCGTGGCCCGCAGGCTGGGGGTCCGGAGCACGATCGACCAGGCCGTTTTGGAACCCGTCGGGCCTCGCGTGTAACGTTTCCACCGGTCACCGGGCCCCGGTTCGGAATGGCCGAAGAACAGTAAGATCATTGGGATATGGTGTAATTGGCAACACGACTGGTTCTGGTCCAGTTATTCTAGGTTCGAGTCCTAGTATCCCAGCCAAGATGCCGGTGGAGACCGGGATTTTGTGCGGCAGGGCGGCCTTCGCTAACCTGGCGCAGCACCATCAAGCACCACCAGCACCACTCTTGCCCCCGTTGTGTAGCGGCCTAGCACGCCGCCCTCTCACGGCGGTAGCGCCGGTTCGAATCCGGTCGGGGGTACAGAACACTGAAGGGCCGGTCCACCAGGACCGGCCCTTTCGTGCATCTCCAGGTGTCTGTCCCTCAGGCGCAGAGACCCGCCGCGACGCGCAGGGCGGTGGCCTCCTCGGCCTTCGCAGACTCCTCCGGGGTGGGGGAGGCGCCGCCGGACGGCGAGGCGCCGCCCGACGGTGAGCCGCTCGCCGTGCCGACGGGATCGTCGGCCTTGATGCTCTCGGCGCTGAAGTCGCGCCCCAGCCGACGGTCGTTGCGGATCCGCTGCCACAGCTCGTCGGCCTCCTCGGTCCACACGAGCCGGTTGGGATCGGGCTCGTACTCCGCGAACGGGACGGTCAGGAACCTGATGTCGTCGAGCCCGGTGTCCTTGAACTGCATCGCGAGGTCGACCAGGGCCGGCAGGCTGGCCAGCTCGCGGTCGAGCTTGAGGGAACTGGTCGCGGCATCGAGGAAGGAGTAGATCCGATCGGGTCGGGACAGGGTCCCGGCGGACACGACCTTGTTGATCATCGAGGCGATGAAGGCCTGCTGGCGCGTCATGCGCCCGATGTCGCCGGTGACCGAGAGGACGGAGCGCTCGCGCACGTAGTTGAGCGCCTGCTGACCGGTGAGGGTCTGGGTGCCGGCATCGAAGAAGATGTTGTGCTCCGGGTCGTCGACGTCCTTGGGGAGGCAGACCTCGACCCCGTTGACCGCGTCGACCATGTCCTTGAAGCCGTTGAAGTCCACCACGACCTGATGATCGACCCGGATGTCGGTCAGGGCCTCGAACATCTGGGTCGTGCACAGGGCGCCACCCAGCGTGAAGGCCTCGTTGAAGAAGGCCAGCTCCCCACCCGGGATCTTCTCGCCGTCGGGCAGCACGCACTCGGGACGCGTCACGAGTGCATCGCGCGGCAGGCTCACGCCGTAGGCATCACTGCGGTCCGCCGAGATGTGCAGCAGGATCGTGGTGTCCGATCCTTCGCTGCCCGACTCGCCATCGATGCGGCAGCCCTCGCAGTCGCGGGTGTCCGAGCCCATGATGAGGATGTTGATGGGCTGCCGGGGGCCGCCGACCTCGATGGCGTCGGGACGCTCGACACCCCCCGGGATGCCGGGCAGGGTCTCGATGTTGCTGTTGAGCTGGTGGTAGGCCACCGACACCCCGACGCCCGTCAGCAGCGCGAGCACCAGGTGGGTGACCAGGATGACCCGCAGGACCGTACGACGGTGCTCACGGCCCATCGACCGGCGTCCGGCTGCCCGGTCCTCGGGCCGGCTCACCGGTGGGTCGACCGGTGGCGTCTCGTCATCGATCACGTTCACATCATCACAAACCCCTGGTTGGATGCCGGGCACATCGTCGAGATCGACGCGAGGGTCTCGTGACGCCGTGTCCGATTCCCGCTAGCAACCGCCTGGGGCGTCGGGGATGATGGAGGCATGACACCGACCCCGTGGCTCGACCCCGAGTCCTGCTACGGCGCGGTCAAGTCGCGGGACCGGCGCTTCGACGGCGTGTTCTACACCGCGGTACGCACGACCGGCATCTACTGCCGGCCGTCGTGCCCGGCACGCACCCCGGCCTACGGCAATGTGACCTTCCACCCGAGCCCGGCGGCCGCCCAGGGGGCGGGCTACCGCGCCTGCAAGCGCTGCCTGCCCGATGCGACGCCCGGCAGTCCCGACTGGGATGTCGTCGCGACGGCGGCCGGGCGCGCGATGCGCCTGATCTCCGACGGGGTGGTCGATCGCGAGGGAGTCGCCGGGCTCGCGCACCGGGTGGGCTACACCCCGCGTCACCTCTCCCGGCTGCTCTCCGGCGAGCTCGGCGCCGGGCCGCTCGCCCTGGCTCGCGCCAAACGGGCGCAGACTGCCCGGGTCCTGCTGGAGACCACCGCCCTGACCTGTGCCGACATCGCCTTCGCCGCGGGCTTCTCCAGCGTCCGCCAGTTCAACGACACGATCCGCGAGGTCTACGCCGCCAGCCCGACCGAGCTCCGGGGCCGACGCGGCTCGCGCGCCACCACGGGCACCGTCCGGATGCGGCTCGCGGTCCGCACCCCCTTCGCCGGACGCGCCCTGCTGGCCTTCCTGGCCTACCACCTGGTGCCGGGCGTGGAGGTCGCCGGCGACGCCTGGTATGCCCGCACCCTCGACCTGCCCCATGGCCCCGGCACGGTCCGTCTGGACATCGCCGATGCGCTCGACGAGGGGCAGACCGCCTTCGTCACCGCCACCTTCGCACTGCACGACCTGCGCGACACCGCTGCGGCGGTCGAGCGGACCCGTCGGCTGCTCGACGCCGACTGCGACCCGGTCGTCGTGGCCGACCACTTCGCCACCGACCGGGTGATCGGCGCGCTGGTGCGCGCGACGCCGGGCCTGCGGCTGCCGGGACAGGTCGACGGTGACGAGACCGCCGTACGCACCGTGATCGGGCAGCAGGTCAGTGTCACCGGGGCGCGGACCGTCACCGGACGGATCGTGGCGGAGCACGGGCGACGCATCGACACCCTCGTCCCCGGGCTCACCCACCTCTTCCCCGACGCCGCGACGCTCGCCGGCGTCGACCCTGCGTCCCTGCCCATGCCCCGCGCCCGCGGACGAGCCCTGGTGGGGCTCTGCGCGGCCCTCGCCGCCGGCGACATCGCCCTGGACCGCGGCCCGGACCGCGACGACGTACGCCGTGCGCTCGTCGCGCTGCCCGGCATCGGGCCGTGGACCGCCGACTACGTCGCGATGAGGGCCCTGGCCCACCCCGACCTCTTCCTGCCGACCGACATCGGCGTGCGCAACGCACTCACCGGGCTCGGTCACGACCCGGCCTCCGTGATCGCCGCCGCCGGGTCGTGGCGCCCGTGGCGGTCCTACGCACTGATGCACCTCTGGAACACCCTCATGCCCACCCTCGGGCCCACCGCCCCCACCGACCCCCAGGAGGTCTGAGATGTGGACCGTGATCGACAGCCCCGTCGGCGAGCTGCGTCTCGTCGAGCACGACGGTGCCCTCACCGCGATCGAGTTCTCCCCGTTCGGCGACCCGGACGGTCGGGTCCGCGGACGACGGGTCGACGACCACCCGGTCCTGGTCCGGGCGCGCGAGCAGCTGGCGGCGTACTTCGCCCGCGAGCTGACCGACTTCGACCTCCCGCTCGCCCCTGGAGGCACGCAGTTCCAGGTGCAGGTGTGGGAGCAGCTGAAGCTGATCGACTACGGCCAGACCGCGACCTACGGCGAGATCGCGGCGCGGCTCGGTCGGACCAACGCCGCCTCCCGCGCCGTCGGCCTGGCCAACGGCAGCAACCCGCTCCCCATCGTCATCCCCTGCCACCGGGTGATCGGCGCGAACGGCACGTTGACCGGCTATGCCGGCGGGGTCGAGCGCAAGCAGGTGCTCCTCGGCCTCGAGCAGCCCGCACTGTTCTGAGGGGCCCGGGCCCGAGCTCGGCCAAGGCCTGCCGATGACGTGGCTGGGGTCTGGGGTGAGGCGGCCGTGGGGCTGAGGGCCGGTCCGCCCGGATGTGCCCCCTCGACAGTCGTTCGGCAACAGCGCCTACCGGATCTTGGCGATGAGCGGGTCTCAGAATGCCGAGACTGAGCCGGCTGCGCGCTCGTGCCGGCTCAGCGCGCGCAGCACCCCAGTCTGGCCCCGCCGCCGCGCGGCCAGTGCCGCGAGCAGGGCGAGCACCGGCTCGAGCGCCTCCGGACCGAACGCCGGGGGCGGTAGGCCGACGCTGGACGCCAGGTCGTCGGCGTGCACCACGATCTCCATCAGCCGCACCACGAGGAAGTCCTCGGTCGGCAATGCGCAGTCCTGCCACGGCACGTAGGTCACGAGACCAGCTGCGCCGATCGCCGAGCCCAGATCCTCGCGCGACCTGGCGAGCACCTCGACGCACTCCGCATGCCCGACCAAGCCCATCTGGTTGAAGTCGTCGCGGATGGAGGTGTTCTCCGCCGCATCGACCGGCGCGCGCCACCAGTCCACCCGGTCGTAGTGCCCGACCAGGGTCAGCACCGGGGCGTCCGGAGGCCCAGGGGTGGTCAGGAACTCGACCGCACACTCCGCCTGGCTGACCAGGTGACGGGCCACGCCACCCACGGTCATGCCCGGCAGCGCCGACTCCTGCCCCCAAGCAGCGGCCACCTCCTCGGACCCGACCAGATCCTGGACCTCATCGACGGCGGCAGTCACAGCTGAGCGGTCAAGACTTCCCACGAAGGTCAGCGGCATGCAGACACACTGACACCCGTTCCGGACGTTCGCCATCCGCAACCTGTCGGCAACGGAGGACCCGGCCCAGATCGAGACTGACGCACGCTTCTGCCGCGGGTTGCGCCCTGTGCCGATGAGCGCGCCCCTCGGACGGAACAGCAAGGACGATCCTCCGTTGGATCGATGTCCCTCCTGAGAGCGGGTGCCGGCGTCACCCCACAAGCACCAGGCAGATGTGATCAACTGTCCACAACGCCTCACAGGTGGGAGTTTCCCCATGCTGAACATCGTCTTGGCGACCGTGGGCGTGCTGTTCGTAGCTGCGGTCGCCGTCGCCTACCTCGTCCTGGTGGTCACCGATGCCCGGGGCCGGCACGGCGAGCCGCTGGACCGTGACGCGCAGCGCAGCCTGGACGCACACGAACAGCGCGACGCCCAGCGACGAGTCAACAAGGGCTCACGCAGCGGCGGCTGGTAAGCGACCGACAGGGACGTTCGGCTCCGGCAGGCCCGCAGGGCGACGTCAGCAGTGCCCGTGCGACAGGGACACACGCAGGAGGTCCGGGCCGTGGTGCCGGAGTGGTCTCGCCTCAGCTCACTCGGCTGCGGCGCGGCGCAACGACTCCGAGAGCCGCTCGGCGGCGGCGAGGACGGCGGGGGCGTGCATGCGACCGGGCTGACGCGAGAGGCGCTCGAGGGGACCGGAGACGGAGACGGCGGCGATGATCTTGCCGCCGGGGGAGCGCACGGGGGCGGAGACGGAGGCCACGCCCTGCTCACGCTCGCCGACCGACTGTGCCCACCCGCGGCGGCGGATGCCCGAGAGGGCGGCTGCCGAGAACGCAGCGTTCTGGAGGCCGCGGTGCATGCGCTCGGGGTCCTCCCAGGCGAGGAGCACCTGGGCGGCGGACCCGGCCCGCATGGTCAGCTGGGAGCCGACGGGGATGGTGTCGCGCAGCCCGGAAGGTCGCTCGGCCGCGGCGACGCACACACGGTGCTCACCCTGGCGGCGCCACAGCTGGGCGGACTCGCCGGTGATGTCACGCAGGCGAGCCAGCACCGGGCCGGCCGTGGCGAGCAGACGGTCCTCACCCGCGGCGGCGGAGAGCTCGGCGAGCCGGGGGCCGAGCACGAAGCGTCCCTGCATGTCGCGGGCGACGAGGCGGTGGTGCTCGAGAGCCACGGCGAGGCGGTGGGCGGTGGGCCGGGCCAGCCCGGTGCCGGCCACGAGGCCGGCGAGGGTCGCCGGCCCGGACTCGAGCGCGGTGAGCACGAGGGCGGCCTTGTCGAGAACGCCGACGCCACTGGAGTTGTCCATATGGCAATACTGCCGTCTCAGATCATGGGATGCAAGAGCGACGTCGTGTGACGTGGTCCGCGAGGCGCCACTCCTGACCCGTGTCCATATGTCGAGATCGATGTCTCAGATCATGGGACGACGGCGTAGCGTCTTCCAGGCACTGTCACCACCAGTCACGAAGGAGTGAAAGTCATGGGCAAGACCTTGTCAGAGAAGGTGTGGGACGAGCACGTCGTCCGCTCCCACGAGGGAGAGCCCGACCTTCTCTTCATCGACCTGCACCTCATCCACGAGGTCACCAGCCCACAGGCCTTCGACGGCCTGCGCCTGGCTGGTCGCACCGTCCGTCGCCCCGACCTCACCCTCGCGACCGAGGACCACAACGTCCCGACGCTCAACTGGGACAAGCCCATCGCCGACCCGGTCTCCCGCACCCAGGTCGAGACCCTCCGCAAGAACGCGGTGGAGTTCGGCGTGCGGCTGCACTCGCTGGGTGATGTCGAGCAGGGCATCGTCCACGTCGTCGGTCCGCAGCTCGGCCTGACCCAGCCCGGGATGACCATCGTCTGCGGCGACAGCCACACCAGCACCCACGGCGCCTTCGGCGCGATCGCCTTCGGCATCGGGACCTCCGAGGTCGAGCACGTCCTCGCGACGCAGACCCTGATGCAGGCCAAGCCCAAGACGATGGCCGTGACCATCAACGGCAGCCTGCCCCCGGGTGTCACCGCGAAGGACATGGTGCTCACGCTGATCACCCACACCGGCACCGGTGGCGGTCAGGGCTACATCGTGGAGTACCGCGGCCAGGCCATCGAGGAGCTCTCCATGGAGGGCCGGATGACCGTGTGCAACATGAGCATCGAGTGGGGCGCGAAGGCCGGCCTGATCGCGCCGGACCAGGTCACCTTCGACTACATCGAAGGTCGCCCCGAGGCGCCCGAGGGGGCCGACTGGGACGCGGCCGTCGCGCACTGGAAGACCCTGGTCACCGACGCGGACGCCGAGTTCGACGAGGAGATCGTCCTGGACGCCTCCGAGATGACTCCCTTCGTCACCTGGGGCACCAACCCCGGTCAGGGCGTCCCGCTCGGCGGTTCGGTCCCGGACCCCGCCGACTTCGCGGACGCGCAGGACCGCGTGGCCGCCGAGAAGGCCCTGCAATACATGGATCTCCAGGCAGGCACCCCGATGCGGGAGGTCAAGGTCGACACGGTCTTCGTCGGCTCCTGCACCAACGGGCGCATCGAGGACCTGCGCCTCGCAGCCCAGATCATCGAGGGCCACACCGTCGACGCCGACACCCGACTGCTCGTCGTGCCCGGCTCGGTGCGGGTGCGCCTGCAGGCCGAGAGCGAGGGCCTCGACGTGATCTTCAAGGACGCTGGCGCGGAGTGGCGTGGTGCCGGCTGCTCGATGTGCCTGGGCATGAATCCCGACATCCTCCAGCCCGGCGAGCGCAGCGCGTCCACCTCGAACCGCAACTTCGAGGGCCGTCAGGGCAAGGGTGGTCGCACCCACCTCGTCTCGATCCCCGTCGCTGCCGCGACCGCCATCCGCGGGACCCTGTCGTCCCCGGCCGACCTGGAGGCCTGAGTCATGGAGAAGTTCTCGTCCCACACCGGCGTCGGCGTCCCGCTGCGTCGCAGCAACGTCGACACCGACCAGATCATCCCGGCCGTCTACCTCAAGCGCGTCACCCGTGACGGCTTCGAGGACGGGCTGTTCAGCGCCTGGCGCAACGACCCTGACTTCGTGCTCAACAACCCGGCGTACGCCGCCGGATCGGTGCTCGTCGCCGGGCCCGACTTCGGCACCGGCTCGTCGCGTGAGCACGCGGTGTGGGCCCTGCAGAACTACGGCTTCAGGGCCGTCATCTCCTCGCGCTTCGCCGACATCTTCCGCGGCAACTCGGGCAAGGCCGGTCTCCTGGCCGCCCAGGTCGACGAGAAGGTCGTGCAGCGTCTCTGGGACCTCGTCGAGGCGTCCCCCGGCGCGACGATCACGGTCGACCTCGAGTCGCGCACGGTGCGCGCCGGAGAGGGCGCAGATGCCATCGAGGACTCCTTCGACATCGACGACTACACGCGCTGGCGCCTGCTCGAGGGCCTCGACGACGTCGGGATCACCCTCGGTCACGCCGATGACATCACTGCCTACGAGGCAACGCGTCCCAGCTGGAAGCCGGCCACGATCCACGCCTGATCGCCCTCGCCGGCTCAGCACTCGGCATCGGTGACAATCGAGTTATCCCAAGCAGGCAAGGGATAACTCGACGCGAGAGAAGTCAAGACACAGGTGCTCGACCGCAAAAGTGCGGCGAGCGCCTTTGTCGTGCCCGCAGCAGCCCTGGAAAATAGGTCCTCACATCGTCGGCGTGGTCATTGTGACATTGGCCACCGATGCCTAGCGTGCATTGATGAAAGTCGAGCGCAGCTCGACGCCACCAGTTCATTGGAAGGGAAGCTAGTGAACAAGTCACAGCTCATCGACGCACTCGCGGCACGATATGAGGGCAACCGCAAGCAGGCTGCCCACGCTCTCGAGTCCGTGCTCGACACCATCACCCGTGAGGTCGCCAAGGGCGAGAAGGTCGCCATCACGGGCTTCGGGTCCTTCGAGAAGCGGATCCGCGAGGCCCGCTGGGTCCGCAACCCGCAGACCGGTGCCCGCATCAAGGCCAAGAAGACGGCGGTGCCGAAGTTCAGCGCCGGCGCCGACCTCAAGAACGTCGTCTCGGGTGCCAAGAAGCTCCCGAAGCTGACCATCGCAGCCCCGGCCGCTGCGGCGAAGAAGGCGGCATCGGTGGCCAAGAATGCGGCGACGCCGGCGACGAAGTCTGCTCCGGCGAAGAAGGCGTCGGCTGCGAAGAAGTCGGCTCCGGCCAAGAAGGCTGCTCCGGCGAAGAAGGCGTCGGCTGCGAAGAAGTCGGCTCCGGCCAAGAAGGCTGCTCCGGCGAAGAAGGCGTCGGCCGCGAAGAAGTCGGCTCCGGCCAAGAAGGCGTCGGCCGCGAAGAAGTCGGCTCCGGCCAAGAAGGCACCGGCCGCGAAGAAGTCGGCTCCGGCCAAGAAGGCACCGGCCGCGAAGAAGTCGGCTCCCGCAAAGAAGGCACCGGCCGCCAAGAAGTCGGCTCCGGCCAAGAAGGCGACCGCCAAGAAGTCCTGAGCACCCCACGTTCGGGTCGTCCGCACCTCGGTGCGGGCGGCCCGTTCTTCATGCCAGGCGGGTCAGCCCAGGTGCAGTGCGTCCATCAGGGCGGCGGTCTGCGCACCCAGCCCCAGCGTGCGCGCGTCACGCAGGTCGTCCAGGTCGTCGACGTCGCGTCGCAACGAGGCGAGGCCATGTCCGACCTCGGTCCCGCCCTCCTGCCGGTGCGCGAGCCGGGACCCGACGCCGAACTGCGGGTCGAAGTCGCCGTAGGGCGCGGTGTAGAAGGTCGTGCCCACACCCTCGGCGTCAGGCACGAACGACGCTCCACCGGGCACGACCGAGGCCAGGGCGCGGTCCAGGTCGTCGGGCCGCAGAGCCGGCAGGTCGGCACAGAGAGCAGCCGGCGTCAGGTCGGGAAAGCGGCGCCGTGCCTCCGCGACCGCCTGGCGCAACGCGGCATTGAGGTCGTTGGTGTCGCCGTCGGGGATCGTGACGCAGCCCAGGGCCTCGAACTCGCGCGAGAACGACGCGTCGTCGGTCGCGACCAGCACCGCGCCGACGTGCTCGGCGCTCAGGCAGGCGTGCACGGTGTCCAGGGCGAAGGCACGGGCCAGGGCGCGGCGCCGCCGGTCGTCGAGACCGGTCATCCGCGACTTGCCGTGGGCCGGAGGCTTGACCGGCACCACCACGACGTAGGACGAGACCACCCGGTGATCTTGTCAGGACGCTCGGCGCGGCGAGACGGTGGTCTCGGTCACGTCGGCGAGTAGCCTGCACTCCCGTGAAGGTTCGCACAATGCAGGACAGGCGCCGACCGGGGCTGCTGTTCGCCGTGACGATCGTGAAGCCCCTGCTGCTCGCGACGACGACCCATGACTGGATCGACGGCGAGAAGCTCCCGGCCACCGGCGGATGCGTGGTCGTGCTCAACCACGTCTCGCACGTGGACCCCCTGACGGCGGCGCACCTGGTCTACGACCACGGGCGGGTGCCGCACTACCTCGCCAAGTCGGGGCTCTTCAAGAACAAGGTGCTCGGCTTCCTCCTGCGTGCCGCCGGCCAGATCCCCGTGGAGCGGGCCAGCAGCAACGCGGTCGGCGCCTTCCGGGCCGCCGTCGACGCCGTGCGCGACGGCAAGGTCGTCGTGGTCTACCCCGAGGGCACGATCACCCGGGACCCCGACCTGTGGCCGATGACGGGCAAGTCGGGTGCCGCGCGCATCGCGCTGGAGACCGGGTGCCCCGTGGTGCCCGTCGGGCAGTGGGGCGCGCACCACCTCCTCTATCCCTACGCCAGCAAGCCCGACCTCTTCCCGCGCAAGCTGATCCGGATGAAGGTCGGCGACCCCGTCGACCTGACGGACCTGGTGGACCGGCCGCGTGACCACACCGTCATCCAGGAGGCGACCGACCGCATCATGGCGGCGATCACCGGCCTCGTGGAGGACGTCCGGGGAGCGCGCGCTCCCGCCGTACGGTTCGACATGCGCCAGGCCGGGACCCGCCCGTCCAGCACCCACGACAAGAAGGACGAGCTGTGAGCAAGAAGGTCGCGATCCTCGGCGCCGGTTCCTGGGGGACGGCGTTCTCCATCGTCCTCGCCGACGGCGGCAACGACGTCACCATCTGGGGGCGCCGGGAGGAGGTCTGTGCGGCGATCAACGACCAGCACGAGAACGTCGACTACCTCCCCGGCATCGAGCTGCCCCGTGCCATCAGCGCCACGCCCGACCCCGAGCAGGCCCTGGCCGGCGCGGACGTCGTCGTGCTCGCGGTGCCCTCGCAGTCGTTGCGCGTCAACCTCGAGGAGTGGGCGCCCTACATCGGCCGGGACGCCGTCATGGTGTCGCTGATGAAGGGCGTCGAGCTGGGCAGCCTCAAGCGGATGAGCGAGGTCATCGCCGACGTGACCGGTGCGGGACCCGAGCGCATCGCCGTCATCAGCGGACCCAACCTCGCCAAGGAGATCGCGCGCCGCGAGCCGGCGGCCTCGGTCGTCGGGTGCGAGGACGAGGACGTCGCCCGGATGCTCCAGGCGCGTGTGCACTCACCGGCCTTCCGGCCCTACACGAGCGTCGACGTCCTCGGCTGCGAGCTCGGCGGCGCCTACAAGAACGTGGTGGCGCTCTCGGTCGGCATGGCCGTGGGCCTCGGCTTCGGCGACAACACCACCGCCTCGGTCATCACCCGCGGCCTGGCCGAGACCGCGCGGCTGGCGATGAAGCTCGGTGCCAACCCGTTGACCCTGATGGGTCTCGCCGGCCTCGGCGACCTGGTCGCCACCTGCTCCTCGCCGCTGAGTCGCAACCGCACCTTCGGCGAGAACCTCGGCAAGGGCATGACCAGCGAGGAGATCTATGCCTCGACCCGTCAGGTCGCCGAGGGTGCCAAGTCGTGCTCCTCGCTGCTGGCGCTCGCCAACCAGTCGGGCGTCGACGCCCCGGTCGCGCACCACGTCGACGCCGTCGTCGCCGGCACCATGACGGCCAAGGACATGGTCGACGCGTTCATCGCGCGCGACACCAAGGCCGAGACAGACTGAGCCGGTCGTCCGCGCGGGCTGGTCCGGTGGGGGTGTGGCAGGCAGGCTCAGACCGTGAGCGTGTCCAGCGCCGAGCCGAGGTCGCGCCAGAGGTCCTCGACGTCCTCGATGCCGACCGAGAGGCGCACGAGCCCGTCGGGGATGGTGGCCGGCTCGGCCTTCCACCGGCGGCGGCGCTCGAAGGTGGACTCGACGCCGCCCAGACTGGTCGCGTGGACCCAGAGCCTGGTCTTCTGCACCAGGAGGTCGGCGGCCAGCGCGTCGCCGGCCAGCACGATCGAGACGATGCCGCCGAATCCCGGGTATCGCACCTCGGAGATCGCCGGGTGCGCCCGCAGGCGCTCGACGAGGGTGGTCGCGTTGGCCTGGGCCCGCTCGACGCGCAGGTGGAGCGTGCGCAGGCCGCGGAGGGCCAGGAAGGCCTCGAGGGTGCCCGGGGTGGACCCGAGGAGGTCGCGGCGACCCTTCAGCACGGCGTACAGCTCGTCGTCGGCAGTCACGATGGCGCCCATGAGGACGTCGCTGTGCCCGGCGAGGTACTTGGTCACCGAGTGCACGACGACGTCGGCCCCCAACGCCAACGGCTGCTGGAGCAGGGGAGTGGCGAAGGTGTTGTCGACGACGACGTAGGCCCCCTCGGCGTGGGCGGCCTCGGCGATGGCCGCGATGTCGGCCACCTCCAGCGCCGGGTTGGTGGGGGACTCGAACCACACGAGCGCCGCATCGACGCAGGCGGCCGCGACGGCGGCGGTGTCGGTGATGTCGACCAGCTGGCTGGTGATGCGCCCGCGCGACTCGAGGTCGGCGAGCTGCAGCAACGTGCCGGTGTAGGAGTGCTCGGGAGCAACGACCTTGCCGCCCTGACCGACGAGGTCCAGCACCGTGGACACCGCCGCCATCCCGCTGGCGAAGCTGAGGCAGCGACCCCCCTCCAGGGCGCCCAGGGCCTCCTCGAACGCCGTCCAGGTGGGGTTGCCGTAGCGGCCGTACTCGCGCTCGCCGCCCGCGACGTAGGTCGAGGTCATCGTGATCGGGGTGTTGAGCGGCTCGTCGGACACGTGCGGGGGGCGTCCGGCGGTGACCGCGATGGTGGCGGGCTTCAGGTCTGGCGAGTCCTCGGGCATGCAGACGAGCCTAGGCGGCTAGGCTCGCCGCGATGAATGCGACCACTCCTCAGAGCCGCCCCGAGGGCCGCAAGCCCCGCGTCGCCGTGGTCTTCGGCGGACGCTCCAGCGAGCACGCCATCTCGTGCGTCACCGCCGGCAGCGTCCTGAAGGCCATCGACCGCGACGTCTACGACGTGGTCCCGATCGGCATCGCCGCTGACGGGCGCTGGGTGCTGGAGAGCGGTGATCCCGAGCGGTTGCGCATCGAGGGGCCGGACCGGTTGCCGAGCGTGGACGGCGAGCGGGCGTCGGTGGCGCTCGCCCAGCAGGCGACGAGCACCGACCTGGTCGTCAGCGAGGCCTCGCAACCGCCCCGCACGCTGGGTGAGGTGGACGTGGTCTTCCCGCTGCTGCACGGGCCGTGGGGTGAGGACGGCACCATCCAGGGCATGTTCGAGATGGCGGGGGTGCGCTACGTCGGCGCCGGGGTCCTCGCGTCGGCGGTCAGCATGGACAAGGCCTACATGAAGGTGGTGCTCGCCGCGGCCGGGCTCCCGGTCCTCCCGTCGGTGACGATCACGGCGCGCGACTGGGCGCGCGACGAGGCCGCCTGCCGGGCGCGGGCCGACGGCCTCGGCTACCCGCTGTTCGTGAAGCCTGCCCGCGGCGGGTCGAGCATCGGGATCTCCAAGGCGCACGGACCCTCGGAGCTCGAGGCGTGCCTCGCGGAGGCCCACCGGCACGACCCCAAGGCACTGGTCGAGGTCTCCGCCGAGGGGGCCCGTGAGGTCGAGTGCGGGGTGCTGCAGTCGCTGGACGGGACCCCCGGGACCAGTCAGCCCGCAGAGCTCCGGGTCGGCGGCGAGCACGAGTTCTACGACTTCGCCGCCAAGTACCTCCCCGGCGAGCACACCGAGATCGACATCCCGGCCGACCTGCCGGCGGGGGTCGCGACGGAGCTGCGGGACCTGGCCGCCCTGGCCTTCGAGGCCGTCGGCTGCGAGGGCCTGGCCCGTGTCGACTTCTTCGTGATGCCCGACCAGTCGTTGGTCGTCAACGAGATCAACACGATGCCGGGCTTCACCCCGACGTCGATGTATCCCCAGATGTGGGCGGCCAGCGGCGTGACCTACCCCGAGCTGGTCGATCGCCTCATCCGGCTGGCGCTCGCCCGCGACACCGGCCTGCGCTGACCGGTCAGGTGCAGGGCTGCTCGAGACGCAACGTCGACTTCACCGCGTCGGTGAGGTCGGTCAGCGCGGCGGCCACCCCGCCGGGGCGGTAGTCCGCGGGTACGACGAGCTGGATCAGTGGCCGGTAGCTCACCGCCGTGACGGTGACCTCCTCGTCCTGGGCGTCGTCCTCCAGGGAGTCGGGCGGTGCGAACCAGCCGACCCCGTTGACGTCGTCGCAGGTCGAGAACGGGTCGTAGTCGTCGGGCAAGGCGACCCCGCAGGTCAGCACGATCGCCGGGTCACCCCACGCCGCCCCGAGGGCGTCGGCGGGGTCCACGTCGACCTTCGTGAGGTCGTTGAGCGTCGAGGGCAGAGCCTCCACGAGCTGCTCGCAGGTCTCCTGGTCGTCCGCGGACAGCTCGTAGGCCCGGATCTCGGGCGTGCTGCTGCACCCCGCGAAGACGACGAGGGCCAGGGCGGCGACAGCGGACGCCGCGACGCCCCGGACCCGTCGGGGTCCGGGGCGTCGACGGAGAAGCGTGGTGCTCAAGCTCTCGCGGATCAGATGTGCACGACCGGGCACGTCAGGGTGCGCGTGATCCCGTCGAGGGTCTGCACCTTGGCGACCACGAGCTTGCCCAGCTCGTCGACGTTGCGGGCCTCGGCGCGGACGATGACGTCGTAGGGACCGGTGACGTCCTCGGCGAGGGTCACGCCCTTGACCGCGGCGATGGCCTTGGCGACCTCGGCGGCCTTGCCGACATCGGTCTGGATCAAGATGTACGCCTGGACGACCATGGGTGTCTCCCTCAGCTGACGATGTCGCGAGACATCTCTGTGTGTCGATGCGTGGATCAGTGTGACCGCAAACCTATCGGACCACTCGCGGGTGTCCATAGCCGTCCCCGGTCGAGAGGTGTCGCGCGCATCTGGTGGGATGGGCTCATGCCCCTCCAGCCCGACGCGACCCTGGCCGATGCCGGCGAGTTCGGCCTGATCACCGACCTCGTGGCGCTCTTCCCCCAGGGGGAGCACGTCCTGATCGGACCGGGGGACGACGCGGCCGTGCTGCGCATCCGCAACGGGCACGTGGTCGTCTCGACGGACCTGATGGTCGAGGGCCGGCACTTCCGCCGCGACTGGGCCTCGGCCGAGGACGTCGGGCACCGGGCCGCCGCGCAGAACCTCTCCGACATCAACGCCATGGGCGGCCGGGCGCACTCCCTGACCGTCGGGCTCGCGGCGCCGCCCGACCTGCCGGCCCAGTGGGCCCTGGACTTCGCGGCCGGCTTTGCCGCCGAGTGCGCCCTGGTCGGCGCCAGCGTCGTCGGGGGAGACGTCACCCGTGCCGACCAGGTCGTCATCGCCGTGACCGTCATCGGTGCCTGCACCCAGGCGCCGGTCGTGCGCTCCGGCGCCGAGCCCGGTGACGTGCTGGCCCTCGCCGGCCGCCAGGGGTGGGCCGCCGGGGGACTGGCGGTCCTCGGCCGTGGTTTCCGGTCCCCGCGCATCCTGGTCGAGGCCTACCGACGTCCCGAGCCGCCGTACGACGCCGGTGCGGCCGCCGCCGACGCGGGCGCGAGCGCGATGATCGACATCTCCGACGGGCTGCTGGGCGATGCGGCGCACCTCGCCGAGGCATCCGGCGTGAGCATCGACGTGCGCACCGGCTCCTTCGAGATCCCCGAGCCGCTCCGGGCCGTCGGTGCCGCCACCGGCTCGGACCCGATCGAGTTCATCCTGGGCGGGGGCGACGACCACGCCCTCCTGGCCACCTTCCCCGACACCGCCTCGGTCCCCGAGGGCTGGACGGTCGTCGGCGAGGTCCTCGAGGGCGACCCCGTCGTCACCGTCGACGGGGCGCCCTACGACGGCGCCACCGGCTGGACCCACTTCTAGAGGTCGGGGTCACCACGCCGCGGCCGGAGTGGCCCAGATGCAAGAAGACCGCCACCCGGAGGTGACGGCCTTCTCGATGTTGGGGTGCGTGCGGTCAGCGAGAGACCTTGCCGGCCTTGAGGCAGCCGGTGCACACGTTGAGGCGCTTGGGGGTGCCGTTGACCTTGGCACGCACGCGCTGGATGTTGGGGTCGAATCGGCGCTTCGTGATCTTGCGCGACCACGGCCGGTTGTTGCCGAAGCCAGGCTTCTTGGCGCAGATGTCGCAGACGGCAGCCACGGTGATTGCTCCTGATGATCGAGGTAATGAACGAGGGGCCCGCACGGCGGGCAACCGCACAAGAGTATCCGACCGATGCCTGAGCGGAAAATCGTGCCGGTCCCACTAGGGTTGCTGCTTCGACACCCGACCCGAGGCAGGCGATGGAAGAGACACCGCGCAGCGGCGCCATCGAGCTCGCGGTCGTGCTCCGCTTCGTCGACGTGGCCACCGATGCCCTCGCCGAGGCCCGGGAGGAGATCGACGCGCTCAACGTCTATCCCGTGCCCGACGGTGACACCGGCACCAACATGTACCTCACCGTCTCCGCCGCGCGCGACGCGATCCGCGAGGCCGTGAACACCCAGCCCGACATCGAGCGCGACGAGGCGCTGCGCGTGTTCCGCAGGGGCGCCCTGCTGGGCGCGCGCGGCAACTCCGGGGTGATCCTCAGCGAGATGCTGGGGGCGATCGTGCGCCGCATCGAGGCCGCGGCGCCGGAGGAGCGCAACGGCCAGGTGATGGCCGGTGCGCTGCAGGACGCCACCCGGGCCAGCTATGCCGCCGTGGGGCGCCCCGTCGAGGGGACGATGCTGACCGTGGCCCGCGCCGCCTCGGAGGCGGCGACGGCCCTCGCCGCCGACCCCCGGGCCCGCGCCCGCGACGTGTTCACCACCGCGGCCCAGGCGGCGCGAGAGGCCCTGGCGCGCACCCCCGAGCAGCTCCAGGTGCTCCGCGACGCAGGCGTCGTCGACGCGGGCGGTCGTGGGCTCAGCGTGGTCCTCGACGCCGCGGAGACGGTGCTGACCGGCCGCCGACCCATCCCGGTCACCAGTCCGTGGGGGCGCCGCTCGATCCCGATCCCCCACGCCGCCGCACCGCTCCTGGAGGGCGACCTGACCGCCGACGGGCCGGCCTACGAGGTGATGTACCTCCTCGACGCCACCGACGACGCGATCGGCCCCCTGCGCGTGACCCTCGACGGTCTCGGCGACTCACTCGTCGTGGTCGGGGGGGAGGGTCTGTGGAACGTCCACGTCCACGTCGACGACGTCGGCGCCGCCATCGAGGCCGGCATCGAGGCCGGCAGGCCCCACCGCGTGCGGGTGACGCACTTCGCCGAGCAGGTCGTCGAGGCCCGGCAGGAGCGCGAGGCGCGGGTGGGGCGCCAGATCGTCGCCGTCGCCGCCGGACCGGGGCTGGCCCGGCTGTTCGCCGAGGCGGGTGCCGTCGTCGTCCACGGCGGTCCCGGTCGGAGACCGTCGACGGGTCAGATCGTCGAGGCCATCACCGGCTGCGGTGCGACCGAGGTCGTGGTGCTGCCCAACGACGCCGACTCCGTGCGTGTCGCGCAGATCGCGGCCCAGACGGTCGAGACCGACGCCGCACCGGGCACCGTCCGGGTGGCGGTCATCCCGACCCAGGCGCAGGTCCAGGGGCTGGCCGCGCTCGCCGTCCACGAGCCCGCGCGCACCTTCGACCAGGACGTGCTCGAGATGACCGCGACCGCCCGGCACGCCCGCCACGGCGCCGTCACGATCGCGGCCCGCCAGGCGATGACGATGGCCGGTCCCTGCGAGCCGGGTGACGTGCTCGGCGTGATCGCCGGTGACTTCGCCGTCGTCGGCCACGACCTCGCCGACGTGGCCGCCCGTGTCCTGGACCGGCTGCTGGCCGGCGGTGGCGAGATGGTCACCCTGGTGGCGGGGGAGGACGGCGACGGCCTGGCCGACGAGGCGGCGACCTGGGTCGACGTGCACCACCCCCATGTCGACGTCGTCGTGTACGACGGTGGGCAGCAGCGCTACCCGCTGCTCCTGTCGGTCGAGTGAGGGGCGCCCCCGTGGAGGACCACCCGTGATCAGCCTGCACAGCCCGGTCGCCGTGGTGTTCGGCGACGCCAAGGGCAAGCGTGACAAGGTCGTGAAGAACCTGCGCATCGAGACCGTCGGCGACCTCCTGCACCACTTCCCGCGGCGCTACATCAAGACCGGCGAGCTCACCCGGGTCGACGACCTCGAGCCCGGGCAGATGCTGACCGTGATCGGTGAGATCGCCACCTCCGAGGTGCGCTCCTACACCGACCGCCGCTCCGGCAAGCCGGCCTACCGTCTCGAGACGCTCCTGCGCACCGACGGGCCCAGCCTGCGCCTCACGTTCTTCGCCAAGAGCCTCCACGTCTCGCAGTGGCAGGCGCGCCGGCTGCCCGTGGGCCGGCAGGGGCTCTTCATCGGCCAGGCGGGCCGCTTCCGCGACGAGTGGCAGCTCACCAACCCCACGATGGTGCTCTTCGGTGCGGGGGACGACGACGAGCTCGACGTGGTGGGCGCGATCCCGCCGCTCTACCCGCTCTACCCCCTCACCAAGGGCGTCGACCACTGGGACATCCTGCGTGCCGTCACCTTCGCCCGCTCGGTCGTCGAGCCGCCGGTCGAGCTGATCCCCGAGGACGTACGCCGTGACCACGACGTCATCGACGCAGCCACGGCACTCACCTGGATCCACGCACCCGAGGACTTCGCCCAGGTGCAGTCCGCACGGCGTCGCTACCGCTTCGAGGAGGCGCTGGTCACCCAGCTGGTGCTCGGCAAACGGCGGCGTGCTGTCCGTGCCCTGGGGGCCCACGCCCGCACCGGCGGCGACGGGGCGCTGCTCGCCGCCTTCGACGACCGGCTGCCCTTCACCCTCACCGACGGGCAGCGCCAGGTCGGGGCGCAGGTCGAGGCCGACCTGGCCCAGCCCCACCCGATGAACCGGCTGCTCCAGGGCGAGGTCGGCTCCGGCAAGACCCTGGTCGCGTTGCGCGCGATGCTCAGCGTCGTCGACTCCGGGGGCCAGGCGGCCCTGATCGCACCCACCGAGGTCCTCGCCCAGCAGCACTACCGCTCGATCACCGCGATGCTCGGGGACCTCGCGCTGGGCGGGATGCTGGGCGGGCCCGAGACGGGCACGGCCGTCGAGCTGCTCACCGGCTCGCTGACCAAGACCCAGCGCACCGCGCCCCTGTCGCGGCTGGCCAGCGGTGAGTCCGGCATCGTCATCGGCACCCATGCCCTGCTCGAGGACAAGGTCATGTTCGCCGACCTCGGGCTCGTGGTCGTCGACGAGCAGCACCGCTTCGGCGTCGAGCAACGGGCCGCCCTGACCGCCAAGTCGGTCATGCCGCCCCACGTGCTGGTCATGACCGCCACCCCGATCCCGCGCACCGTCGCGATGACCGTCTTCGGCGACCTCGAGACCTCGGTCCTCACCGAGCTGCCCGCGGGGCGGGCCCCGATCCAGACCAACGTCGTCAACACCCTCGCGCACCCGACCTGGATCGACCGGGTCTGGGAGCGCGTGCGCGAGGAGGTCGCCAAGGGCCACCAGGCCTACGTCGTGTGCCCCCGCATCGACGGCGACGAGCTCGAGCAGGGGGAGGCCGACCAGCTCGAGCTCGACGAGGACGGCCTGCCGATCCCTCCCGAGGAGACCCGCCCGCCGCTGGCCGCCGTCGAGCAGGTCGTCGTCGAGCTCCAGCTCGGGGAGCTCAACGGGCTGCGCGTGGCCAAGCTCCACGGCCGGATGAGCGCCGAGGAGAAGGACGCGACCATGCGTGCCTTCAACGCCGGCGACATCGACGTGCTCGTCGCCACGACCGTCATCGAGGTCGGTGTCGACGTCGCCAACGCGACCGCCATGGTGCTCCTCGACGCCGACCGCTTCGGGGTCTCCCAGCTCCACCAGCTGCGCGGCCGCGTCGGTCGCGGCGGTCACCCGGGTCTCTGCCTGCTCGTCACGCACGCCTCCGTCCTGTCCCCGGCGCTCGAGCGGCTCGCAGCCGTCGCGAGCACCTCCGACGGTTTCGAGCTGAGTCGCATCGACCTCGAGCTGCGTCGGGAGGGCGACGTGCTCGGGGCGTCCCAGGCGGGCGGTCGTTCCGGACTGGTCAACCTGCGTGTGCTGCGCGACGAGGCCACCATCGTCGCCGCCCGCTCGGCCGCCGAGACCCTGCTCGACCGCGACCCCGACCTGCTCGACGCGCCTGCCCTGGGCGTGGCCGTGGCCGACCTGGAGCTGTCCCAGCAGGGCCAGTTCATCGAGAAGTCATGAGGACCGCGTGACCCGGATCATCGCCGGCGCAGCCAAGGGCCGCCGCCTGAAGACACCGCCCGGCTCCAGCACCCGGCCCACCAGCGACCGGGTCCGGGAGGCCTTCTTCTCGGCCGTCGAGGCCTGGTGCGGCTCGCTGGACGGCCTTCGCTTCCTCGACCTCTACGCCGGCTCCGGGGCGGTCGGGCTGGAGGCCTGGTCCCGCGGGGCCGGGGTGGTCACCCTCGTCGAGCAGGACCGGCGTACGGCGGCGCTCGTCAGCGAGAACGCCCGGACCATCGGGTTCGGCCGCGCCGACGTGCGGGCGGTGCCGGTCGCCGCCACCCTGCGACGCGCCCCGAGCGCGCCCTACGACGTGGTCTTCAGCGACCCGCCCTACCCCCTGGACGAGGGCGGGGTGGCGGCCGACCTCGCCGCCCTGGTCGACCAGGGGTGGCTGGTGCCGGGCGCCCTGGTCGTCGTCGAGCGCTCGCGGCGCAGCCCCGAGCCGACCTGGCCGGGCTCGATGGAGGACACCCGGTCGAAGCGCTACGGCGAGACCGTGCTTTGGTACGGTCACGCAGCCCTCGACGGGCACCCCGACCACCAGCAGGACTGAGGACCATCTCGTGCGCCGAGCCGTCTGCCCCGGGTCCTTCGACCCCGTCACCCACGGTCACCTCGACATCGTCCAACGCGCCTCGACCCTCTTCGACGAGGTCGTCGTGGCGGTGGGGGTCAACGCCTCCAAGAGCAGGCTCTTCACCCCCGAGGAGCGCATCGCGATGCTCGAGCAGGCCTGCGAGCCGTTCGCCAACGTGACCGTCGCCGGGTTCGCCGGGTTGCTGACCGACTTCTGCCAGGAGCGCGACATCCACGCCATCGTGAAGGGCCTGCGAGCGGTGAGCGACTTCGACTACGAGCTCCAGATGGCCCAGATGAACTCCTCCCTCACCGACGTGGAGACCGTCTTCGTGCCGACCAGCCCGGAGTACTCGTTCCTGGCCTCCAGCCTGGTCAAGGAGGTGGCCGCCTTCGGCGGCGACGTCTCCAGCCTGATCCCCGACTTCGTCAACACCGCGCTCCTCCAGCGACTCGCCGAGCGCGCGGCCGAGGCTGACGGATCCCCGGCCTGACTCCGTCCCTCGCGGAGGCGCGTTTTGCTCCGGGCACGACCGGACGGATACGATCCTCGCTGATCTGTTGTGCCCGGAACTGAAAGTGATCCACTGAGCAAATTGGACCCCAGAGCGCCGCTCGTGCTCGACACACGCGAGCTCGGCCGCCGCGCGGGGTCCCAACGCGAGGTGTCACGGAAGGTCCCGGCCCCGGCAGATCTGGGCATCGAAGTACTGCGTGTCCCCGAAGGGGCGCTGGTCGAACTCGACCTGCGGCTCGAGGCGGTCATGGAGGGTGTCCTGGTCACGTGCGAGGCGCAGGCCACGCTCGAGGGTGAGTGTGTGCGGTGCCTGGAGCCGATCGACGACGACGTCGACGTGAGGTTCCAGGAGCTGTTCCTCTACGACGACCAGACCGCCGCTGCCGTGGGGATCGATCCCGACGACGACGACGGGGTCAGCATGCTCGAGGACGACCTGCTCGACCTCGAGCCCCTGCTGCGGGACGCCGTGGTGCTCGCGCTACCGTTCCAGCCGTTGTGTGATGAGGACTGTCCTGGATTGTGCGTCGAGTGTGGCGCGCGGCTCGCGGATGACCCTGACCACACGCACGAGGCGCCGATCGACCCGCGTTGGGCGGGGCTGACCGAGCTCCAGCACGACGAAGACTGACCAGCTGAGACTGACTAGCAAGCCTGACTTGTCCAGAGCCTGACCGGGCCCCCGGTCGATGTAAGAGGAGATAACAGTGGCTGTCCCGAAGCGGAAGATGTCGCGCAGCAACACGCGTCACCGTCGCTCGCAGTGGAAGGCCGTCGCGCCCTCCCTGGTGACCTGCGCCAACCCCGCCTGTGCTGCCAAGCACCTCCCGCACCGTGCCTGCGGCGCCTGCGGCCAGTACGGCGCGAAGTCCGACCGTCGTCAGGTCCTCTGAGGCCTGCGACAGTCCGCTGAGCAACTACGGCGACCTGCGACGAGCGCTCGGTGATCCCGAACTGGATCCCGAGCTGCTCGAGCGCGCCCTGACGCACCGGTCCTACGCCTACGAGAACGGTGGGCTGCCGACCAACGAGCGCCTGGAGTTCCTCGGCGACTCCGTGCTCGGCGTGGTCGTCACCGAGACGCTCTACCTCACCCACCCGGACCTCTCCGAGGGCCGGCTGGCCAAGCTGCGCGCCGCGGTCGTCAACGCGCGCGCCCTGGCCGGGGTGGCTCGTGGCATCGGGCTCGGCGAGCACGTCAAGCTGGGCCGCGGTGAGGAGACGACCGGTGGTCGGCTGAAGTCCTCGATCCTCTCCGACACCGTCGAGGCGGTCATCGGTGCGGTCCACCTCAGCGGTGGCGGCATCGTGACCTCCGCGGAGGTCGTGCACCTGCTCTTCGACCCGCTCATGGAGGCTGCCTCGGCCATGGGCGCCGGCCTCGACTGGAAGACCTCGCTGCAGGAGCTCTCCGCCGAGCACGCCCTCGGGGTCCCGGTCTACCTCATCGAGGACGACGGCCCCGACCACATGAAGACCTTCACCGCCCAGGTGCGCGTGGGCGAGTCCGTCTACGGCAACGGCGTGGGTCGCTCCAAGAAGGAAGCCGAGCAGGCCTGCGCCGAGACCGCCTACGGCGAGATCGTGGCCGCGCTCCCGACGGCCAGCAGCACCGACGCCACCACCGGCTGACGAGCCCCGAGGTGCCGGAGCTGCCCGAGGTCGAGGTCGTCCGCGCCGGTCTCGAGCGCCACGTCCTGGGCGCCACCGTCACCCGTGTCGACGTCCTCCACGAGCGGCCGGTGCGACGCGACCCCGGCGGGCCCCTGGGCTTCGCGCAGGCCCTGGTCGGTCGCCGCCTGGTGGCGGCCCGCCGCCGGGGCAAGTACCTCTGGATCCCGCTCGACAACGGCGACGCCCTCCTCGCGCACCTCGGGATGAGCGGCCAGATGCTCGTCCAGCCTCCCGAGCTGCCCGACGAGCGGCACCTGCGGGTGCGTCTCGCCCTCGACGGCGCCGACGAGGGACGCGAGCTGCGCTTCGTCGACCAGCGGATGTTCGGCGGGCTCTCGGTGTCGGCCGGGGGCGCCGAGCTGCCGAGCGAGATCGCCCACATCGCCCGGGACCCCCTCGACCCCGGTTTCGACGACGACGACTTCGTGCGGCGAGCCCGGCGCCGCAGCTCGGGCATCAAGCGGCTGCTGCTCGACCAGGGCCTGATCTCCGGGGTCGGCAACATCTACGCCGACGAGGCGCTCTGGCGCGCCCGGCTCCACGGCGAGCGGGCGGGCGACCGGCTCACCGGTCCCCAGCTGCGCACGCTGCTGGCCCACGCCCGCGAGGTGATGAGCGAGGCGCTCGACCAGGGCGGCACCTCCTTCGACGCGCTCTACGTCAACGTCAACGGCGAGTCCGGCTACTTCGACCGCTCGCTGCACGCCTACGGGCGCGAGGGTGAGCCCTGCGAGCGGTGTGGCACTCCCGTGCGCCGGGTCGCCTTCATGAACCGCTCGTCGTACTTCTGCCCGACCTGCCAGCCCGCCCCGCGTGCCCGCCGCGCGGTGCGGCCCGGCCTGCCGGTGCCGGATTGACCCTGGCGCGGCTCGGTGGGACTCTTGGAGACGGCCCTGTCCGGGTCGCCTCCCGCTTTCCCCGAAAGGCTCACGTCATGGCCAAGGCGCTGATCGGCTACGTCACCAGCGACCTGCGAGACCCGCGACAGTCTGCCGACAACGCCCGGCTCCGCACCCGGGTGCGTGAGCTCGAGGAGCTCGTCGTGCGACTCAGCGAGGAGAACGACCGGCTCGTCGCCGCCCAGGCGGCGGACCTGCTCGACCTCGACACGGCGTCCCTGCAGGAGATGCAGCCCGCCTGACCCCCCGGGGCTCCCGTCCTCGCAGACGCTCCACCCGCAACACCCGTGACCGCCATGCCGGTGCGTCGTTGACCCTGGCGTGCGTCTCTCCCTCGCCGCTGCAGCGGCCACCCTCCTCGTCGGCTCCTCCCTCGCGCTCACCGGGACCGCCTCCGCGGCGTCCTCGGGCGACGGCACCAGCGACCGGCTCGCCCAGATGGCCGAGCGGCAGGGTCGCACCAGCTCGGCCGTCGAGAGCCCCAGGATGGCGCAGGTCGCCTCCAACCCGACCCAGACCGGCATCTCCGGCTGCTTCATGAAGACCGCCCCGATCTTCGTGACCAGCGGACTCGACTCGCTGCGGGTGTGGAACGTCAGCGACCCGGCCCGCCCGCGGCTCGTCGGGACCCTGCCCAACGCCGTCTTCGAGAACGAGGCGATGAACTGCGGTGAGCGCAGGACCGCACGCGGCACCCAGCGCTTCGCCCTGATCGGGGTCGACCTGGTCCAGGCGGCGCCCGACGACATCCAGCACGTCAACGCGGGGGGCAACGAGCTGATCGTCGTCGACGTGACCAAGCCGTCCGCCCCGACGATCCTGTCGCGCACGCCGGGCTCGACCAGCACCCACACCGTCGCCTGCGTCCAGGAGCGCAGCTGTCGCTACGCCTACTCCGCCGGTGGACGCGACGACTTCTCCGTCTTCGACCTGCGCAACCTCCGCAAGCCCGTCGAGGTCGACGCCCGACCGAAGCGGGCCGGGCTGCAGTCCTTCACCACGCCCACCGGTGGCCACAAGTGGAACTTCGACGCCGCCGGCGTGGGGACCCACACGGGCTTCGGCGGGGCCTCGATGTGGGACACCACCAAGCCCGCGCGTCCGCGGCTGATCACCACGACCGGCAAGGCCGGCGAGGGCGTCGACCCGCGCTTCCCCGGCTACAACGACTTCATCCTGCACAACTCCTTCCGGCCCAACGCGACCGCGTTCAAGCCCGGGAAGCGGCCCTCGATCGCCAACGGCAACGTGCTGCTGGTGACCGAGGAGGACTACGAGCAGACCGACTGCGCGCTCGCGGGCTCGTTCCAGACGTGGTGGGTCAAGAAGCTCGACGGCACCCCGTCGGCGATCGTCCCGCTCGACAAGGTCGAGCTCGCCGACCTGGGCAGCTTCCCGCTGCCCCGGGGCGCGTTCTGCTCCTCACACTGGTTCGACTACCGCCCCGGCGGCCTGGTCGCCGCCGGCTTCTACGGCGGGGGCACCCAGATCCTCGACGTGCGCGACCCCCGCGACATCAAGCCCTACGCCCACGCGATCTGGGGCCTCTCCGAGGTCTGGGACGCCATGTGGGTCCCGGTCTACAAGAGCGGCAAGCAGACCGGCGCCCGCACCAACGTCGTCTACTCGGTCGACCTCGTGCGCGGCCTCGACGTCTACGCCGTCGACGTCCCCGGTGACGGCCGCGGCGCGGTCCCGCCCGCCTCCCGTGGCACCCAGCGCACGGTCGGGCAGCGCGTCGCGGGCGGCGTCGTACCGCTCGGGCTCGTCGGGGTCGCGATGGCTGCCGCGCTCGGCCTGCGCCGTCGCCGGGAAAGTCCGTGACGTTTTCGCCCCTGGGAGCGCCTCGGAGGGGCTAGAACGTCACGGACTTTCCGTGTCGGGCCGCACGCCGGCGGGGCCGCGGCGGCGGGTCCTGCGCCGGGGGGCGGAGGGCAGGTAGGGTGAGGCGCGCTGAGCTTCCCCGGCGTCGGCCGCCCCCGCACCCGCGTCCCAGTGCCGCCCACCACTGAGGGAGTTCGCGTTGTACCTGAAGAGCCTGACCCTCAAGGGGTTCAAGTCCTTCGCCTCCTCGACCACGCTCCAGCTCGAGCCGGGCATCACCTGCATCGTGGGCCCCAACGGCTCCGGCAAGTCCAACGTGGTCGACGCGCTCGCCTGGGTCATGGGCGAGCAGGGTGTGAAGTCGCTGCGCGGCGGCAAGATGGAGGACGTCATCTTCGCCGGCACCTCCGGGCGACCTCCGCTGGGGCGCGCCGAGGTCGTGCTGACCATCGACAACTCCGACGGCGCCCTGCCGATCGAGTACGCCGAGGTCACGATCAGCCGCACCATGTTCCGCAGCGGCGGCTCGGACTACGCCATCAACGGCACGTCCTGCCGACTGCTCGACGTGCAGGAGCTGCTCAGCGACTCCGGCATCGGTCGCGAGATGCACGTCATCGTCGGCCAGGGGCAGCTCGACACGATCCTGCACGCGACCCCCGAGGACCGCCGCGGCTTCATCGAGGAGGCCGCGGGTGTCCTCAAGCACCGCAAGCGCAAGGAGAAGGCGCTCCGCAAGCTCGACTCCACCGACGGCAACCTGACCCGGCTCACCGACCTGCTCAGCGAGATCCGCCGCCAGCTCAAGCCGCTCGGCCGCCAGGCCGAGGTCGCCCGCCGCGCCGCCGGGGTGCAGGCCGACGCGCGCGACGCCCGGGCACGACTGATGGCCGACGACCTCGTCACCGCCCGCACCGCCCTCCAGCAGGAGATGGCCGACGAGACGATCCTGGTCGAGCGGCGGGCCCAGGTCGAGGCCGACCTCGCGGCCGGGCGCGAGGTCGAGGCCGCGCTGGAGGCCGCCCTGCGCGAGGACCTGCCGGCCCTGTCGAAGGCCCAGGACGTGCAGTACTCCCTCAACGGTCTGCGCGAGCGGCTGCGCGGCACCGCCTCGCTCGCCGCCGAGCGGGTGCGCAACGCCGCCAGCGTCACCGAGAGCGAGCCCCAGGGCCGCGACCCCGACGACCTCGAGGCGCAGGCCGAGCAGGTCCGCCAGCAGGAGCAGCAGATCGGCGCGGAGGTCGACGCGTCACGCACCGGGCTGGAGCAGGCCGTCACCGTGCGCCGCACCGCGGAGGAGGCAGCGGCCGAGGAGGAACGTCGGGTCGCCGGGCTGGTCCGCGCCGCCGCCGACCGTCGCGAGGGCCTCGCCCGGCTCCACGGCCAGGTCAACGCCCTCAAGTCCCGCGCGGCCGCGGCCGACGACGAGATCGGTCGCCTGGGCCTGGCGCGCGAGGAGGCCGTCGCCCGGGCCGACCGCGCCCAACGCGACTTCACCGCGCTCGAGACCAAGGTCGCCGGCCTCGACGCCGGCGAGGAGGGCCTCGACGCCGAGCACGAGGCCGCCACCGCGGTCCTCGACGACCTCGAGGAGCGCCTGGCCAGGACCCGCGAGGAGGCCCAGCAGGCCGACCGCGACCGCTCCTCGCTCGCTGCCCGCAAGGACGCCCTCGAGATGGGGCTCAACCGCAAGGACGGCGCGGGAGCCCTGCTCGCCGCCACCGACACCGTCTCCGGGCTGATGGGCTCGGTCGCGGCGCTGCTCTCCGTGCGTGCCGGCTTCGAGACCGCGGTCGCCAGCGCCCTGGGCTCGGCCGCCGACGCGGTCGCCGTCAGCGACGCCGACACCGCGGTGACGGTCATGGCCCACCTCAAGAGCGACGACCTGGGCCGCGCCGGCATGCTGCTCGGGGGCCTCGTCGAGACCGACGACCGCGCCTGGCCCGCCCTGCCCGACCACGCGACGTACGCCGTCGACGTCGTCGAGTGCCCCGAGACCCTGGGTCCCGCACTGAGGCGGCTGCTCGCGAAGGTCGCCGTCGTCGACGACCTCGCCGCCGCGCAGGCGCTCGTCGCCGACCTGCCCGACGTCACCGCCGTGACCCGGGAGGGTGACGTGCTCGGCGCCCACTTCGCCGCCGGTGGCTCCTCGAGCCAGCCCAGCCTGATCGAGATCCAGGCCGCCGTCGACGAGGCCGCGGCCCGGCTGGCCGAGGCGATCTCCTCCTCCGAGCGGCTCACCTTCGAGCTGTCCCGGCTCGAGGCCGCGCGGCTCGACGCGCAGAAGCGCGCCGACGTCGCGCTGGCCAGGCTGCACGAGTCCGACGCGACGCTGGCCGCGGTGGCCGAGGAGCTGGGCCACTACGGCTCGACCGCGCGCTCGGCCCGCGGGGAGGCCGACCGGCTGGCCCAGGCCATCGAGAAGGCCCGGGCGGCCCGCGAGCAGGACCTCGCCGGCCTCGCCGACCTCGAGCTGCGCCTGGCGACGGCCGAGGACGCCCCCGACGAGGAGCCCGACACCACGCAGCGTCAACGGCTGGTCGAGGCCGCCAAGACCGCACGGCAGGGCGAGATGGACGCCCGGCTCGCGCTGCGCACCTCCGAGGAGCGCGCCCGCGCCCTGCACGGTCGCGCGGAGTCGCTGATGCGCGCGGCCCGCACGGAGCGCGAGGCCCGCGCCAAGGCGGCCCAGAGGCGTGAGCGGCTGCTCCGCGAGGGGCGGGCCGCGGAGGCGGTCGGCGTCGCGGCGTCGTACGTCCTGTCCCGCCTGGAGGTCTCCATCCACCAGGCGACCGAGGCACGCAAGGACGTCGAGGCGTCGCGCACCGGTCGCGAGCAGGAGCTGCTGACCCGACGAGCCGCGCTGCGCGACCTGGTGCGTGAGCACGACGAGCTGGTCAACTCCGTGCACCGCGACGAGATGGCCCGCACGCAGCAGCGCATGCGCATCGAGCAGCTCGAGGAGCGGGCGCTCGAGGAGCTGGGGCTCGACGCCGACGGCCTGGCCGCCGACTACGGTCCGCACCACCCGGTGCCCGCCACGACGCCCGACGAGGAGGGCAACCTGCCCGAGCCGGTGCCGTTCGTGCGCGAGGAGCAGCAGAAGCGCCTCAAGACTGCCGAGCGCGAGCTGAGCATGCTGGGCAAGGTCAACCCGCTGGCGCTCGAGGAGTTCTCGGCGATGGAGGAGCGGCACAAGTTCCTCACCGAGCAGCTCGAGGACCTCCGACGCACGCGCGCGGACCTGCTCGACATCGTCAAGGAGGTGGATGCGCGGGTCGAGGCCGTCTTCACCGAGGCCTTCGCCGACGTCACGGCCGCCTTCGACCAGACCTTCGCCCGGCTCTTCCCCGGGGGCGAGGGGCGCCTGGTGCTCACCAACCCCGGCGACATGCTCACCACGGGCGTGGAGGTCGAGGCGCGTCCGCCCGGCAAGAAGGTCAAGCGCCTCAGCCTGCTCTCGGGCGGCGAGCGCTCCCTGGTCGCCGTCGCGTTCCTCGTCGCGCTCTTCAAGGCCCGTCCCTCGCCGTTCTACATCCTCGACGAGGTCGAGGCCGCGCTCGACGACACCAACCTGGGGCGTCTGCTGCAGATCTACGAGGAGCTCCGCGAGACCTCCCAGCTGCTCGTCATCACCCACCAGAAGCGGACCATGGAGGTCGGCGACGCCCTCTACGGCGTGACCATGCGCGGGGACGGCGTCAGCGCCGTGATCAGCCAACGACTGCGAGAGACCGAATCCGTCTGATGCCCAGCACCCCCAGCCGACCCACGCGTGAGGACTACGTCGCCTGGCGCACCGTCACCACGCGCTGGCGCGACGACGACGCCTACGGACACCTCAACAACGCCACCTACTACGAGCTGTTCGACACCGCCGTCAACGCGCACCTCTACGACGCGACCGGCCTCGACATCCGCTCGCTCCCACAGATCGGCGTGGTGGCGGAGACCTCGTGCCGCTACTTCCGCGAGATCGGCTTCCCGGCCCCCATCGAGACCGGGCTGGTCGTCGAGAAGGTCGGCACCAAGTCGGTGGTCTACCGCATCGGGCTCTTCCAGGGAGACTCCGAGGAGGCCGCCGCCGAGGGCCGCTTCGTGCACGTCTACGTCGACAACACCGACCCGGCACGACCGAGCACCCCGATCCCCGAGACGATCCGGGCCGCCGTCCTCCCCCTGCTCCGGTCGCCCGCATGAGCACCCCGACCCCCTCGATCTCGGACTTCCCCCGCCGCTACTGCCCGACCTGCGACCGGGTGGTCAAGAAGGACTTCAAGCCCGGCCCGGGCGGTCGTCCCGATGCGTCGTGCCCGCGGTGCCGGAGCCTGGAGCGGCACCGGTTCTTCGCGATCCTGCTGAGCGTGCTCGCGCCCGTCCTCGACGACGTCGACCTGCTCCTCGAGATCTCGCCGTCCCCCCAGACCACCCCGCTGCTGAGCCGGCTCGGTGCACGCACCCACCTCAAGCTCGACCTGGGGGCCGACAACCGCCGTGTCGACGTGCTGGCCAGCCTGACCGACGTGCCCCTCGCGGCCGGCTCGGTCGACCTGCTGGTCTGCTACCACGTGCTGGAGCACATCCCCGACGACCGGGCGGCCATGCGCGAGATCGCCCGCGTCCTCGCTGCCGACGGTCTCGGCATCCTCCAGGTCCCGTTCCGGCCCGGCACGCTCACCGACGAGGACCCCTCCGCCGGCGAGGAGGAGCGGGTGCGGCGCTTCGGCCAGGCCGACCACGTGCGCTACTACGGCGACGACTTCGAGGACCGCCTCGCCGAGTGCGGTCTCGCGCTCCAGCGCCTCACGCCGCGCTCGCTGCTCGGCGAGGAGATGGCGACCTGGGTGCGCGCCGAGCCCGACGAGATGGTGTGGCTGGTCCGCCCGGTGACCGGCGCCGTCGTCCCGGAGGCGTTGGAGGTCGTCCCCACCGCCCTCACCCGCACCCTCGACGCGATGCTGGGCGAGATGACCCGTCTGCAGGGCGAGGTGCTCCAGGCCCGCGGCCGGCTCGACCGGGTCCGGGCCGAGCGGGACCGGCTCCGCGAGGCGGCTGCCGCCCCGGTGGCGGCCCCGAAGGCGACAGCCTCGGTCGCGCGCCGCGTCGTACGACGGGTGAGGGGCAGGTCACGCGGCCACGCCGACCAGGAGGTCGGGCCCGGAGGCCCGGTCGTGGGATGATGAAGGCCAGTTCCTCGTCTCTCGGGAGTCATCTTGCTCGCTGCATGGATCGTCATGCTCGCCATCCTCCTCATCTGTGCAGGCGTGGCCCTCTTCGTCGCCTTCCCGCACCGCGGTGAGCGGCTGCCGGCCCTCCCGTGGCTCGGCGCTGCGATGGCTCGCGCTGCGCAGGCCGCGCCGACGCTCGACCCCGAGGACCACGAGCGCGACGTCGCCACGGCCGGGCGCCTGACGTCGCGGGGCGCTGCACAGCGCTGATCGACGCTTCGGTCGCCTCTGGTTGGATTGGGCCCATGGACGGCCTGGCACTCGTGATCCTGATCATCGCCCTCGTGGCGCTCGCCCTGGTGGGCACCGTCGCAGGGCTGGTGGTGACGCGCCGCCGCACGCCGGCGCCGCTGCCCGAGACCTACACCGACGACCTCGGCATCCCGCCCGGTGAGGCCGATCTGCCGGGGGCGGTGGACGTCCTCGAACCCGAGGTCGTCGAGCCCACGGCCCCGGTGCTCGAGAAGCCCGAGGGCACCGCCTCCCGGCTGGTGCGCCTGCGCCAGCGGTTGGCCGGCTCGCAGGGTGGGCTCGGGCGAGGACTGCTCGCGCTGCTCAGTCGCGACCGGCTCGACGAGGACACCTGGGAGTCGATCGAGGACACCCTGCTCACCGCCGACGTGGGCGTCGCCCCGACCCAGGAGCTGGTCGAGCGCCTGCGCCACCGGCTGCGGGTCGACGGCAACGAGGCAGGAGACCCGCGCTCGGTGCTGCGCGAGGAGCTCCTCACCCTGGTCGACCCGACGATGGACCGTCGCCTGCAGGTCAGCGGCGCCGACGGCCGGCCCGGCGTCGTCCTCGTGGTCGGCGTCAACGGCGCCGGCAAGACCACCACCGTCGGCAAGATCGCCCGGATCCTGGTCGCCGAGGACCTCCAGGTCGTGCTCGGTGCGGCCGACACCTTCCGCGCCGCCGCTGTCGAGCAGCTCGCGACGTGGGGCGAGCGGGTCGGCGTCGAGGTCGTGCGCGGCCCCGAGGGCACCGACCCCGCCAGCGTCGCCTTCGAGGCCGTCAAGGAGGGCGTGGACCGTGGGGTCGACACCGTGATCATCGACACCGCCGGCCGCCTGCAGAACAAGCAGGGCCTGATGGACGAGCTCGGCAAGGTCAAGAGGGTCATCGAGAAGCAGGCCCCGGTCACCGAGGTGCTCCTCGTCCTCGACGCGACCACCGGACAGAACGGACTGATCCAGGCCCGCGTCTTCAGCGAGGTCGTCGACGTGACCGGCATCGTCCTCACCAAGCTCGACGGCTCGGCCAAGGGCGGCATCGTCGTCGCCGTCCAGCGCGAGCTCGGCGTCCCCGTCAAGCTCGTCGGTCTCGGTGAGGGTGCCGACGACCTGGCGCCCTTCGACGCCGGCGCCTTCGTCGACGCGCTCCTGGGCTGACCGATCCCGGCAGCCGGGGCGGGGGACGACCGACCCCGTCAGTCCCGCCGGGCCCGCCAGATGGCCGTTGCCGCGTCGAGGAACGTGCCGGCCCGGTGGTCGAAGGAGTGGGCCGCAGCGACGCGGTCGGAGATGACCGTCATCTCCTCGTCCGACGGCCAGCGGGAGCGGCCCTCGGGCGAGCAGAGGAACGCCAGCTCCTCGGGCGTGCGATAGACCTGCACGGCACCCTCGAGCGCCTCGACCCCCGGCACGTCGTCGCAGACGACCCGGGCGCCCGCGGCGACGGCGTCGAAGAGCCGGTTGGCCAGGAAGCCGTGGGTCGCCATGTCGCCCCAGTGGTCGGCGAGCACCAGCCCGTGGGTGCGGTAGAGCGTGAGCAGGTCGTCGTTCGCGACGTACGACGAGCGCAGGTGCCCGTCGGGGAGCACCCCTTCCCAGCCGGGCCCGTGCACCTCGACGGGGACGCCGGTGGCAACCGCGTCGAGCACGATCTGGCGCGGGCGGCGGGCGTGGGTGTTGCCGACGAAGAGCGGACGCGACCCGTCGCCCACGGCGACCGACCGGTCGGGGCGCAGGGCGGTGTCGGTCGCCTGCAGCAGCGGCTCCACCAGCCGGCCGGTGCGGCGGGTCATCTCGGCGGCCCAGGACGTGGACGCGGCGTAGACCAGCTCGAAGTCGAGCAGCTCCTCGACCGGCACGTCGTCGGGGTGGCTGATCACCCAGACCGCGTTGACCTTGCCCGGGATCGGGCGGATCGGGTCGAGGCCGCGGATGCCGAGCACGACGTCGTCCATCCGGGTCGCGGTCACGTGGTGGGCGCCGTGGCGGAACAGCACGGCGTCCTGGCCACGCGCCGTCAACGCGCGGGCCAGGGAGCGGGCGAAGTGCACGTCGCCCCACAGGTCGCCCTTCTCGCCGCCCGGCGCGGCGATCTTGAGCGCCCAACGCAACGCGGGGGAGCCGTCGGGCAGCGCCGGGGCCGGCGGGCGCACGATCAACGGCTTGGGCCGGGGGAGTGGCACGTCCTCTCCACCCAGGTGGGCGATCGCGAAGCCGGCCTCGGTCCACCTGGACCGGTCCGCCAGGGGCAGCCGGCCGCGCCAGCGGCCGATGAGGTGGACCCGGTTCTCCACGACCTGGGTCATCCGGCCCGCGGTCTTGCCCTCGTGGTGGGTGATGCGCGAGGCCGTCTCGACCACGAAGTGCCCCTCGCGGAGCTCGCCCGCGCGCAGGCACAGGTCGACGTCCTCGGCCCCGTTGACGAAGATCGGGTCGAAGCCCCGCAGCGCGGCCACGTCGGTGGCCCGCATCAGCAGGGCGGCAGCCGTCACGGCGCGGAAGCGCGGGTCGGCGATCTTGAGCGCATCCTCGGCCGGGTGGCCCACGAGGTAGTGGCAGGGGATCGCGTGGTCGACGGGGAAGACGGTGCCCGCGGTCTGGATCGTCTCGTCGGGGTAGAGCAGCAGCGGCTGCACGCCCAGCACCCGCTCGTCGGCGAGATGAGCCACGAGCGGCTCCCACCACCCGGCGCGCGCCTCGGTGTCGTTGTTGAGGAAGAGCACGTGCTCACCGGTCGAGCGGGCGAAGCCGACGTTGCAGCCGATCGCGAAGTTGAGGTTGCGCGGCAGCCGCACCAGCCGCACCCGGTCGTCGCCCAGGAGCCCGGCGGCCAGGGTCATCGCCACGTCGGCGCGTGAGCCGTTGTCCAGCACGACGACCTCGACGTCGACTCCCGGGGTGTTGCGCAGGACGGTCTCGACCGCGCGGAGCGTCATCGCCGAGTCGTTCCACGTCGGGATGACCACCGACAGCCGACCACCGACCCGGGCGGCCACGTCCCGGCGGGTCGCGTCCCAGTCGACCCAGTGCTGGCCGAGCACGACGTACTGCCACGCGTCCGACTCGCTCGTGGTGATCCGGTCGGTGACCTCGCGCGAGTCGTCGTAGTCGACGGCGAGGAAGGGCAGCAGCTCCAGCTCGACCACGCCGGCCAGCTTCAGCGCGAAGTCGTGGTCGACCCAGCGACGCAGGGCGACGTCGAAGCCGCCCACCGCCAGCGCGAGCTCCCGCTCCACGACCAGCACGTTGAGGTCCACGTGGTTCACCACCATCAGCGCGTCGCGCGAGCCGCGGAAGGCCCGGTGCACCACGCGGCCGGGGTCGTCGGCATCGCGCAGCACCATCCCGGCGTACGCCGCCCGCAGGCCCTGCCCGTGCATCGAGGCGACCGCGAGCCGCAGGAAGTCCGGACGCCAGGTGTTGTCGCTGTCGAGGAACGCGACGTACGGCGAGGCGGCGTGCGCGAGCCCGGTGTTGCGCGCCGCGCTGACGCCGCCCCACTCCTGCCGGACCACCCGGATCCGCTGGTCGCGGGAGGCCCAGGCCTCGAGCACGGCGACCGTGTCGTCGGTGGAGCCGTCGTCGACGACGACCAGCTCCCAGCGCTCGAGCGTCTGCTCCAGGAGCGAGGCGAGCGCACCCTCGACGACGGCGGCCCGGTTGCGGACGGGCATGACGACGCTGACCAGCGGCCCGTCGCCCGGCGGCAGCGGCGCGTCCTGCCACCGTGCCCTCCAGGCCGTCTCGCCCGCGGTGTCCCACGTGTCGCTGGTGCGGGGGACGCGGAGGGCCTGGTGCGCCCGCACCAGACGCGCGTGCTCCAGCACCAGCGTCCGGGCCTCGCCCCAGGTCAGGCCGCGCCCACCGGGCAGGAGCGTGTCGGCGCCGGCCGTCGACAGGAAGAGCCCGAGGGCGCCGCCCGGGTGAGCCGCCTTCTCGTCCTCGCCCGCGTCGACGGCGGCGGCGTCGAGGAGCGGGCTGAGCCGCTGACGGCTCCCGGCCTTCGTGAGGTAGCCCAGCAACGGGGCCACGGAGCCCTCCGCGAGCTTGGCGCGCAGCCACTGCGGGAGTGAGCCGAGGTCGAGCAGGGGGTGCGGTGACCAGGCGCCCGCGGCCGCCACGAAGGCTCGGGCCGCGGCGAGGTCGGAGCGGTAGGTCTGCCCCGTCTGGGCCGCGCAGAACTCGCGGTCCACGAGACCGGCCTCGACCAGGCGCTGCGCAGGGCGGGTCGACGGTCCGGCGGACGCCTCGGACGCGTCGGAGACCTGGGGCGCCTGGGGCGCCTCGGATGCCTGGGACGTCTCGGGGGGCGAGGGCAGGACGGGCCGTCTCCTGGAGAACTTCACGCTGCCCCTTCCTCGGGGGTGCTGGTCGGTCGATCGGTGCCACCACCCTAGGGCGCAGCGAGGTCACGGAGACGACGCCGTCCGGTGCGGCACGGGCCTCGGCGTGCGGGACGGGCCACGGCCGCGTAACACAGAAGTAACGCGCGACCTCGACTCGTTTCGTGGACGCAACACAGACGGGCAGGTCGCGAAACCTGCGCCCGTGATCGTCAACGTCAATGAGGCGGGACAACGTCCGCGACAACGCAGTCGCGCGCCCCGCCCCCGGACAGTGATTCCCTGGAGGTTCTGTGGACGGCTATTACGCCTTCATGCTGGTGGCGACGGCCTTGGTGCTGATGATGACGGTGCCTGCGCTCGCGCTCTTCTACGGCGGGATGTCACGCTCGAAGTCAGTGCTCAACATGATGATGATGTCCTACGTCGCTGCGGCGATCGTCGGCATCCTGTACGTCGCCGTCGGGTGGTCGATGGGCTTCGGCGGTGACGGCACGTTCTTCGCCGACCCGACCGCCCTCTTCTGGCTCGACGGCGTGGGCACCGACGGTTACATCTTCGTGATGTTCCAGATGACCTTCGCGATCATCACCGCGGCGCTGATCAGCGGTGCGGTGGCCGACCGGATGAAGTTCTCCGCCTGGATCCTCTTCGTGCCGCTCTGGGCGCTGCTGTGCTACTTCCCCATGGCACACATGGTCTTCAGCTGCACCGACGACTCGCTCATCTGTGGTCGCATCGGCGCGCAGGACTACGCCGGTGGCACCGCGGTCCACATCAACGCGGGTGTCGCGGCCCTCGTGCTGGTCGTGCTCCTCGGCAAGCGCATGGGGTGGCCGCGGGACCAGATGCGCCCGCACAACCTGACGCTCACGATGCTGGGAGCCGGCCTCCTGTGGTTCGGCTGGTACGGCTTCAACGTCGGCTCGATCGTCTTCACCGGTGACACCGACGAGGCCAACACGGCCCAGTTCTTCTCCGAGACCGGCCGCACCTTCTCGACCACGACGCTGGCCACGATGGCCGCCATCCTCGGGTGGCTGCTGATCGAGCGCCTGCTGCACGGCAAGGCCACGTCGCTGGGCGCTGCCTCCGGCATCGTCGCCGGCCTGGTCGCCATCACCCCGGCGGCCGGTGCCGTCGACATCGAGGGCGCGGTCGCGATCGGCTTCATCGCCGGTGCGGTCTGTGCCTGGGCGGTCAGCCTGAAGTACAAGCTCGGCTACGACGACTCGCTCGACGTCGTCGGCGTCCACCTCGTCGGCGGCATCATCGGCACGCTGCTGATCGGCGTCTTCTCGACGTCCGAGGGCGCCGGTGGCATCGACGGGCTCCTCCACGGCGGAGGCCTCGGCTCCCTGGGTGACCAGGCCCTCGGCGTGCTCGTGGCGGTCGGCTACTCCGGGGTGGTCACGCTGGTCATCGCGCTGGCCATCAAGTACACCCTCGGCCTGCGCATCTCCGAGGAGGACGAGTCCGAGGGCATCGACCTCACCGAGCACGGCGAGTCCGCCTACGACCTGCACACCAGCATGAGCGGCGGTGGGGGCAAGACCGGGGTCCTGGCCTCCAGCTCCGTCCTCTCCGAAGGAGCCAAGGCATGAAGCTCGTGACCGCGGTGATCAAGCCGCACAAGTGGGAAGACGTGCGTGAGGCGCTCGAGACCTTCGGGGTGACCGGCATGACGGTCTCCGAGGTCAGTGGCTACGGCCGCCAGAAGGGGCACACCGAGGTCTACCGCGGGGCGGAGTACGACATCGCCCTGGTCCCCAAGATCAGGATCGAGATCGTGGTGGACGACCAGGACGCGGCCGACATCGTGGGCATCGTGGTCAAGACCGCGCAGACCGGCCGCATCGGCGACGGCAAGGTCTGGGTCAGCCCGATCGAGACCGTGATCCGGGTCCGCACCGGCGACAGGGACGAAGCCGCTCTCTGAGTCCCGGCGCAGAGGCAGGGTGGACGACCCCGACTGGCATGAGACAGTCGGGGCGTTTGCCTGTCCGATCCACGGGCGGGACATCGGGCCGGGAGGGTTGTCCTCCCTGACGGCCACGCCACCTCGCTGGGCACGGCGTCCCTCGACGCGGTCGACGTCCACCGACGTGCCCGTGGTCTCGGGCATCATCGGACTCGTGGTGGACGAGACCAGGGACTTCCGGATCGACGAGGAGCACGAGCTCAGCGGCATCGACCTGGTGGTCCGGGCCGAGACCGCCCACGACCTGCACGCCACCGCCGGTGCCCGTTCGGGCCCGGGGATCCTGGGCGGCTCCGCCGCTTCGAGGGAGGAACCACGATGAAGCTCGTCACCGCGGTCATCAAGCCGCACAAGTGGGAGGACGTCCGCGTCGCCCTGGAGTCGGTCGGCGTCACCGGCATGACGGTCAGCGAGGTCAGTGGCTACGGGCGCCAGAAGGGCCACACCGAGGTCTACCGCGGCGCCGAGTACGACATCACGCTCGTCCCCAAGGTCAGGGTGGAGATCGTCGTCAGCGACGAGGACGTCGAGGCGATCGTCTCCACGATCCAGGCCAGCGCCAGCACCGGCCGCATCGGTGACGGCAAGGTCTGGGTCGCACCGCTCGAATCCGTGCTGCGGGTGCGCACCGGCGACCGGGACGACGCGGCGATCTGACCCGATGACGGCACCCGAACGGGCCGCCCGCACCGCGGAGGCCGACGCCATGTGCGTCCGCGCCTACCAGGACAGCGGTGGACCCGACGCGGGCGTCGCCCTCGTGGCGGTGGGCGGCTACGGCCGCAGCGAGCTCGCACCCCACTCCGACCTCGACGTGGTGCTCGTCTGCGACGACGGGGTCGACCTGGGGGAGCTGGCCCACAAGCTCTGGTACCCGCTCTGGGACTCCGGCTCCAAGATCGACCACGCCGTGCGCACCCTGCCCGAGATGCTCGCCGCCGCCGAGGCCGACCTGCGGGTCGCCTCCGGACTGCTCGACCTGCGCCACCTCGCCGGGGACCCCAACCTCACCCTGCGGCTGCGTACGACGATGCTCGCCGGCTGGCGCCGGGGGGCCAAGGAGCGGCTGCCCGCCCTGCACGCGATGGTGCGGGCCCGCCACGAGCTGGTCGGCGAGCTCGCCCACCTGTCGGTGCCCGACCTCAAGGAGGCCGAGGGCGGCCTGCGGGACGCGACCGTGCTGCGCGCCCTGGTCACCACCTGGCTGGTCGACGTGCCCCACGCCGACCTCGAGCGCTGCCGGCTCGCGCTCCTCGACGTCCGCGACGTCGTCCACGACACGGCCGGTCGGGCGGCCGAGCGCATCACGCCGGAGATGTGGAGCGACCTGGCCGACGCCCTCGACCTGCCCGACGACCGTGCCGCGCAGGTGCACGTGCGTGAGCTCGGCCGTCGGCTGACGCACCTCTCGCGGCTGGCCTGGCGCCGCGTCGACGCCGTGCTCGCGCGACCCGCAGCCGTCGGCGCGCGCCGCCCGGCCCTCGAGCCGGTCGCGTCCGGGGTGGCCCTGTCCTCGGGCGAGATCGTCCTGGACAAACGAGCCCGGCCCGCCGACGACCCCGTCCTCCTCCTGCGCGCCGCGGTCGCGGCCGCCGAGCGGGACGTCGTGCTGGCCCCCGCGACCGCCGCACGGTTGGTCCGCGAGTGCCCCCCGCTGCCCGACCCGTGGCCGCCCGAGGCCAGGCAGCTCCTGGTGCGACTCCTGGCCTCGGGTCGCAGCCTCCTGGGGGTCTGGGAGACGCTCGAGGAGACCGGGGCTCTCGCGGGCTTCCTGCCCGAGTGGGAGCGGGTCCGTCTGCTCCCGCACGCCTCGGTCATCCACCGCTTCACCGTCGACCGGCACGTCATCGAGACGTGCATCGAGGCCTCCTCCCTGATCCGGGGGGTGGCGCGCCCCGACGTGCTGATGGTCAGCGCGCTGCTGCACGACATCGGCAAGGGCGGGCTGACCGAGCACAGCGTCGCGGGCGAGCCGATCGCGCGCACCATCGCGACCCGGATGGGCTTCGCCCCCGACTGTGTGGCGCTGATCGCGCTCCTGGTGCGCCACCACCTGCTGCTCGCCGAGACCGCCACCACGCGGGACCCTGACGACCCCGCCACGATCGAGATGGTGACCTCGAGGCTCGGGTCCGCGGAGGCGGTGCAGCTGCTCGGCGCCCTCACCGAGGCCGATGCCCGGGCCACCTCGGCCAAGGCGTGGTCGTCGTGGCGCTCCGGGCTGATCCGCGACCTCGCCGGTCGGGCGCGTGCCGCGCTCGGCACGGGCACGGGCACGGGCGCCGGCACCGGCACCGGCCTGCCCCCGGTCCACGGTGACGACGTGCCCATCCCGCCGGACCTGCGCGCGGGGAGCGTCCACCTCTCGGTGGAGCCGGTGCCCGGGGGATCGCGCGTCACCGCGATCGCGCTGGACCGGGTGGGTCTGCTGGCCGATCTCGCCGCCATGTTCGCGCTGCAGCGCTCGCCGGTGCGTGCTGCTCGTGTGTGGGCGCAGGGCGAGCACGGCATGTCGGTGTGGGAGGTCGCCGGCGACACCCTCGAGCCCGCGATCCTGCGTCAGAAGTACGACGCGATCGTGGACGGCCGGCTCGACGCGGCGCACCGGCTCCGACCGGCCGCCGGCGCGGAGCTGGCGCCCACGGTCGCCGTACGACCCGAGGCGAGCGAGCAGGCGACGGTCCTCGAGGTCCGCACCGCCGACCGGCCCGGCATCGTCTACCTGGTCTGCGCGGCACTGGCCCGGCTCGACGTGGCGGTGCGCTCGGCCCACCTCGCCACGCTCGGTCCGCAGGCGGTGGACGTGTTCTACCTGCAGGAGCCGTCGGCCGGCGTGCTCTCGGAGACCCGGTCGGCCGCGGCTGCGCACGCTGTCCGCGAGGCGCTGACGGGGCCGGCCGCGACCGTGGGATGAGCGGTGCCCGGCCCCGGCGTTAGGCTGGGCCACTCCACGAGACCCAGATCCAGCCTGCCCGCGACAACGCCTGCCCGAGGACGTCACTTCCGTGTTTGCCACTCTCTCCGACCGCCTCGCCGACACCTTCAAGAACCTGCGCGGCAAGGGTCGGCTCTCCGAAGCCGACATCGACGCGACCGCCCGCGAGATCCGCATCGCGCTGCTCGAGGCCGACGTGGCACTGCCCGTGGTCAAGGAGTTCGTCGGCGCGGTCAAGGACCGGGCGCGCGGCGAGGAGGTCAGCGGGGCGCTCAACCCGGCCCAGCAGATCGTCAAGATCGTCAACGAGGAGCTCGTCACGATCCTCGGCGGGGAGACCCGTCGGTTGCGCTACGCCAAGAACGGCCCGACCGTCATCATGCTGGCCGGCCTCCAGGGCGCGGGCAAGACGACGCTGGCGGCCAAGCTCGCGCTGTGGCTCAAGGACCAGGGCAAGTCCCCGGTGCTCGTGGCCTGCGACCTCCAGCGTCCGAACGCCGTCAAGCAGCTCCAGGTCAACGGTGAGCGCGTCGGCGTCCCGGTCTTCGCCCCCGAGGTCGGCAACGGGGTCGGCGACCCGGTCTCGGTCGCCCGCGAGTCGCTCGAGGAGGCCAAGCGCAAGCTCTACGACGTCGTCATCGTCGACACCGCCGGTCGTCTCGGTGTCGACGCCGAGCTGATGCAGCAGGCCTCCGACATCCGCGACGCGGTCAACCCCGACGAGGTGCTCTTCGTCGTCGACGCCATGATCGGTCAGGACGCCGTCGTGACGGCCCAGGCCTTCCTCGACGGCGTCGGCTACGACGGCGTCGTGCTCACCAAGCTCGACGGTGACGCCCGCGGTGGTGCGGCCCTGTCGATCGCCTCGCTCACCGGCCGCCCGGTCATGTTCGCCTCCAACGGCGAGAAGCTGACCGACTTCGACCTGTTCCACCCCGACCGCATGGCGTCGCGCATCCTCGACATGGGCGACATGATGACCCTGATCGAGCAGGCCGAGAAGACCTTCGACCAAGAGCAGGCCATGAAGGCGGCCGCCAAGCTCAGCGGTCAGGGCGGTGAGTTCACCCTCGACGACTTCCTCGAGCAGATGCAGCAGGTCCGCAAGCTCGGCTCGATGTCGAAGATCATGGGGATGCTGCCCGGCATGGGCCAGTTCCGTGAGCAGCTCGAGAACTTCGACGAGCGCGAGATCGACCGGATCCAGGCGATCATCCAGTCGATGACGCCGGCCGAGCGGGCCAACCCCAAGATGATCGACGGGTCGCGCCGGGCCCGGATCGCCAAGGGCGCCGGCCGGATGGTCTCCGACGTCAACCAGCTCGTCGACCGATTCTTCGAGGCCCGCAAGATGATGATGCAGATGGCGCGCGGCGGTGGCATGCCGGGGATGCCGGGCATGCCCGGGATGCCGGGTGCCGGCAAGCGCGGCAAGCCCAAGGCGGTCGCCAAGAAGGGCAAGGGTGCCAAGAAGTCCGGCAACCCGGCCAAGGCCGCCCAGGAGGCGGCTGCCGCGAAGGAGAAGGCCGCGGCAGCCGCTGCCGCCAACCCGTTCGGCACGCCGACCGAGGACATCGACTACGAGGCCGCCGCTGCCAACCTCAACCTGCCCAAGGACTTCTCCCAGTTCCTGAAGTAGGGGGCGACTGATGGCGACGGTGCTCATCGTGGACGGCGCCAACGTGGTGGGCGCCCGCCCGGACGGCTGGTGGAAGGACCGTGCGGGGGCAGCGACGCGCCTGCACCTGCAGCTGATGGTCGCCGACGTGCCGCAGGACCGGGTCGTGCTGGTGCTGGAGGGAGCTGCCAAGGCCGGCGTACGCCCGGGCAAGGATGCGCACGTGCGCACCGTCCACGCCAAAGCCGTCGGGGACGACGCGATCGTGGCCGAGGCCAAGGCTGCCTCCGAGCGGGGCGACCGGGCCTTCGTCGTCACCGCCGACCGGATCCTGATGGGCCGGGTCGAGCACCACGGCGCGACGATCATGAGTCCGACGTGGCTCCTCGACCACCTGGACTGAGGCGTTAGCGTCGCCTCATGAGTGTGATGCGCTTTCGCGGACCGGTCCTGCCCGACGGGGAGGCTCGTGACCTCTACGTCGTCGACGGCCTCGTCACCTACGAGCCAGCGGCCGGGGCCACGACCGAGGCCGAGGGTTGGATCGTCCCGGGTCTCGTGGACGCCCACTGCCACCTCGGGCTCGACGACCACGGCGCGGTGGACGACGCGGAGACGGAGGCGCAGGCGGTCCTCGACCGCGATGCGGGGGCGCTGCTGATCCGCGACTGCGGCTCGGCGGCCGAGACCGCATGGATCCACGAGCGGGACGACCTGCCGCGCCTGGTCCGGGCCGGGCGTCACATCGCCCGCACGCGTCGCTACATCCGGCACTACGCGCACGAGGTGGAGCCGGAGGACCTCACCGCTCAGGTCGTGCGAGAGGCGCAACGCGGCGACGGTTGGGTCAAGCTCGTGGGCGACTGGATCTCGCGCGACGAGGGCGACCTCGCGCCGTCGTTCCCTGCCGAGGCGTTCGCCCGGGCGATCGCGGCCGCGCACGAGCACGGAGCCAAGGTGACCGCCCACTGCTTCGGTCGCGACGTGCTGCCGGGTCTCCTCGAGGCCGGCATCGACTGCATCGAGCACGGCACCGGTCTCGATGCCGACCTCGTCGAGACGATGGCGTCGCGCGGCGTCGCGCTCGTGCCGACGGTGATGCAGCTCGACAAGTTCCCCGACTACGCCGAGGCGGGCGCGGAGAAGTTCCCCGACTACGCGACGACGATGACGGACCTCTTCGCCCGCCGCCGAGACACGATCATGGCGGCCTACGAGGCCGGGGTGAGCCTGTACGCCGGGTCCGACGGCGGCGGGGTCGCTCGCCACGGCAACCTGGCGGGGGAGGTCGTCGCGATGGCCGAGCTGGGCCTCCCGGCCACCTACGCGCTGGGTGCTGCCTCCTGGCGCGCTCGTGAGTGGCTGGGCTTCGACGGCCTCACCGAGGGCGCCTCGGCCGACTTCGTGGTCTACGACCGCGACCCGCTCACCGACCTGAGCGTGCTGCGCGAGCCGCGGTGCGTCGTGCTGCGGGGGCGGGTGGTCGCCTGAGCACCACCGCGCGCTGCCGTTGCCCGTGCGTGCCGGCCGCCGCTTCCTCAAGGTATGCCGATGAAACGCCACTTCCCACGGCGTGCGCCCCATGGACGGTGGCGTGTCGCCGTGGGAAGTCCCGACGACATCCGTTTGCCGGTGGGAAGTGGCGGTTCGCCTGCATACCTTGATGAAGCGGCCAGCTCCCGACTCGGCTCCCCGTCACACGTCGCGACGAGGGCGGCCGGTGGCGAACAGCACGCCGGTGACGATCAGGACGACCAGGCCGAGCCCGCCGAGGACCAGTGGGACGAGGATGGTGGCGAAGATCCCGCCGACGAAGCTGCCGATAGCCGGCGACGGGCCGACCTCGACCTCCCCGAGCGCGGCGGGGCAGGTCACCTCCCACCGGCCCGAGCCGGCGTCGTAGCGCGCGACCCCCTCCCACTCGCGGCCGTGGCCGCTGCGGGTGAACGATCCTGTCGGAGGGTGGGCACGCAGCTCCTCGCCCGAGGACGCGTCGACGACGACGCAGTCGAGCGCCGGCGCGCCGGGGTCGGCCCAGATCATCCGGTCGCCGTCGGTGCCCACGACGACGCTCTGCGGGGTGTCGTCGGCCGTGACGCGGGCGTCGACCTCCGTGAAACCGGTCAGGGTCCAGACGAGCAGCCCGACGAAGGCCGCGAGCGCGCCCACGACCATGGCGCCGCCGAGGCCGAACCACCACCCGCTGGGCCGGCGACGCCGGGGCGGGGGCGGCGGCGCGACGTACGACGGGTGGCCGCCGAAGGGAGGTGGCGGGGGCTGCGTCATCCGACCACCCTGCCCGATTTCGAGGACGTCGCGCGACTCTGGCACAATCACCGGCTGAGTCCTGTGCGGACGGACCCTCTATCCCGACCGTCGCAGAGCCCATCGAAGGATCGACCCGCGTGTTTCCCCACCCGGACCCCGGTCTCTTCACCCACCACTGACCGCAAGGAGACACCACAACCGTGGCCGTCAAGATTCGTTTGAAGCGCCTGGGCAAGGTCCGGGTGCCGCAGTACCGCATCGTCATCGTCGACTCGCGCAAGAAGCGCGACGGCAAGGTCATCGAGGAGATCGGCAAGTACCACCCCAAGGAGGACCCGAGCTACATCAGCGTCGTGTCCGACCGGGCGGTCTACTGGCTCGGTGTCGGCGCGCAGCCGACCGAGGCCGTCGCCAAGATCCTCAAGATCACCGGTGACTGGCAGAAGCACAAGGGCATCAGCGGCACCGAGGGCACCCTCAAGGTCGCCGAGCCCAAGCGCGACAAGCAGGAGATCTTCAACGAGGCGCTCAAGGACGCGGCGAGCGAGCCCAAGGGCGACGCCGTGACCAAGAAGACCGAGAAGAAGAAGGCCGCCAAGGCCGAGGAGCCTGCTGCCGAGGCGCCCGCCGCCGACGCGCCGGCCGAGACGCCTGCTGCTGAGGCGCCCGCCGCCGACGCGCCTGCCGCTGACGCTGCTCCGGTCGCCACCGACGAGACCCCGGAGGCGCCGGCCGAGGCCGACGCCGCTGAGGGCACCGAGTCGAAGGCCTGATCGCCGATGCTCGCCGATGCTCTCGAGCACCTCGTCCGTGGTGTCGTCGACAACCCCGATGACGTCGTCGTCCGAGACAAGCAGCTGCGTCGCGGCTCGATCCTCGAGGTCCGGGTCCATCCCGACGACCTCGGCAAGGTGATCGGTCGTGGCGGCCGTACGGCGTCCGCGTTCCGCACCGTGATCGGGGCGCTCGCAGGCAAGGGTGAGGCCCGCATCGACTTCGTCGACGTGGACCGCCGCCGCTGACGGTGAGCTCGCAAGGCTGATCGAAGAACCACGGACCGGGCGTCCTCCTGCGGGAGGGCGCCCGGTCTGCTTTTCCCTCCCACGGCCCCGGGCCCTACCCTGAGGCCGTGCAGCAGATCGAGCTCGTGGTCGGACGGATCGGCAAGCCCCACGGCATCCGGGGTGAGGTCACCCTCGACCTCCGCAGTGACGAGCCGGACCGGCGCTTCGCGACCGGGGCCGTGCTGGACGTCGAGCCTCCCCAGGGCTCGGCCTTCCCGCACCGCACCCTCACCGTCGGCCGAGCCCGCTGGCACCAGCAGACCCTGCTGGTGACCTTCGAGGAGCTCGCCGACCGGACCGCCGCCGAGACCGCGCGGGGCGTGCTGCTGCGGGCGACGGTCGATGCCGCCGAGACGCCCGAGGACCCCGAGGAGTTCTACGACCACCAGCTGATCGGCCTCACCGCCGTCGACCTCGAGGGTCGCGAGCTCGGCACCGTGAGCGCGGTCATCCACGGGGGCGCCCAGGACCTGCTCACCGTCCGCACCCCCGACGGTCGTGACGGGCTGGTGCCGTTCGTCAAGGCGCTGGTGCCCGAGGTGGACGTCGCCGGTGGACGCGTCGTCGTCGCCGACCGACCGGGGCTGGTGGCCCCGCTCGAGGACGACGAGTCGTGAGGCTCGACTACCTCACGATCTTCCCTGACTACTTCGCGCCGCTCGGTCTCTCCCTGCCGGGCAAGGCCCGCGACCGGGGCCTGATCGACGTCCACGTCCACGACCTCCGCTCGTGGACCACCGACCGGCACCACACCGTCGACGACACCCCCTACGGCGGCGGCGCCGGCATGGTGATGAAGCCCGAGCCCTGGGGAGCGGCCTTCGACGCGCTCGAGCTCGACGGCCCGGATCGCGCGACCGTCGTCGTCACCACCCCCTCCGGGGAGCCGTTCACCCAGGCACTGGCCCGGGACCTGGCCACGCGCGAGCGACTGGTCTTCGCGTGCGGACGCTACGAGGGCATCGACCAGCGGGTGCTCGACCACGCCGCCGGACGCGCGGAGGTGCGGGAGGTCTCGATCGGCGACTACGTGCTCAACGGGGGAGAGGTCGCCGCGCTGGCCATCACCGAGGCCGTCGTACGGCTGCTGCCCGGCTTCATGGGCAACGCCGCCTCCCTGGTCGAGGAGTCGCACGAGGACGGCCTGCTGGAGTACCCCGTCTACACCAAGCCCGCCAGCTGGCGCGGCCTCGACGTCCCCGACGTGCTGCTCTCCGGCGACCACGGCCGCATCGCCGCGCTGGCGCCGCGCCGAGGCCGAGCGTCGTACGACGGAGCGCCGCCCGGACCTGTTGCGCCCCGGCAGCGTGGCCGGTGGCTGGGCGATCGAGCCGGCGACGCCCGGCGACGCGGGTGAGATCCTCACCCTGCAGCGGGCCTGCTGGCTCCAGGAGGCGATCGCCAACGACAGCGTGGCCGGCATCCCGGCGCTGCACGAGTCACTCGAGGACGTCGCCGCGGGGCTGGACGACTGGACGATGGTCGTGGTGCGCTCCCACGGCCGGCTGGTGGGTGCCGCGCGCGGCCGGCTGGACGGCGCGGTGTGGGACATCGGGCGCATCATGGTCGCCCCGGACCTCCAGGGCCGTGGCCTCGGACGCGTGCTCCTGGAGCACGTGCAGACCCTCGCGCCGGCCGCTGCCACGTCGTACGCCCTCTTCACGGGGGAGCACAGCGTCGACAACATCCGGATGTACAAGAAGGCCGGCTTCAGGTTGCGCCCCGACCTGCCCGCACCGCCTCTCGCGGTGGTCCTGACCAAGCCGAGACGATGATTTAGACCCCGACCTGGGGGTGTGGCAAACTCACCTCTTGGTCCAGTCGGTCGAAGGTCCGCTCCGAAGCACACCCGGAGGGTCCGCGTCTGTCTCCTGCCACAGGGGGAGCCTCGCGCCGCCGGCCACACGTCTGGACCGTCCCGCTCCACCCATCCGAAACCCGTGCCTGACCTGTGGCACTCACGAGGAGAGATCATGACCAACCTCATTGCCGAGCTCGGCAACGCCGCGAAGCGCGACGACGTCCCGGCCTTCCGCGCCGGTGACACCATCAAGGTCCACGTGAAGGTCGTCGAGGGCAACCGTGCCCGCGTCCAGATCTTCCAGGGTGTCGTCATCCGCATCCACGGCGCCGGCATCGGCCGCACCTTCACCGTGCGCAAGGTCTCCTTCGGCGTCGGTGTCGAGCGCACCTTCCCGCTGCACTCCCCGATCTTCGAGGAGATCGAGATCGTGACCCGTGGCGACGTGCGTCGCGCCAAGCTCTACTACCTGCGCAACCTGCGCGGCAAGGCCGCCAAGATCAAGGAGCGTCGCGACCGCTGACGACCCGCCCTCCAGCGGTCTCCACACCTGCTCCCTAGACTCTGCGCGTGACCACCGACTCCAGCGGCAAGAAGCCCGTCGACCCCTCTGCCGAGGGTGACTCCGATGAGGCCGCCGAGCAGTCGGGGGTCGCGCGCACTGTCGTTTCCGAGCCCGTCGCGAGCGTGGACGAGCCCAGGAAGAAGCGGAAGAACCTGCCCATCTGGCAGGAGACGATCCTGCTGCTCGGCGTCGCGCTGGTGCTGGCGATCATCATCAAGGCGCTGTTCGTGCAGGCGTTCTACATCCCCTCGGAGTCGATGGAGCCGGGTCTGGTCAAGAACGACCGGATCCTGGTGCAGAAGCCGTCCTACTGGTTCGGTGGCTCGCCCTCGCGCGGCGACGTCGTGGTCTTCGAGGACCCGGGCGGGTGGCTCGGTGCCTCTGAGGAGACCGGTCCCACCAACGCGTTCACCAGCGTGATGGCCACGATCGGGCTCTACCCGACCGGTGGCCACCTGGTGAAGAGGGTGGTCGGGGTCGAGGGCGACGTCATCGAGTGCTGCGACGACGAGGGACGCATCCTGGTCAACGGCGAGCCCCTCGAGGAGGACGACTACGTCCCGGCCGAGGTCGGCATCAAGTGCAAGGGCCCGATGACGGGCAACTGCGACTGGACCGCCGGTCCCGTGCCGGAGGGCAACATCTTCGTGATGGGCGACAACCGCGCCCACTCCGCCGACTCGACCGTGCACCTGTGCACCGACGACGAGACCGACTGCACCGACAGTCCCTTCGTCTCCACCGACCTGGTCGTCGGCAAGGTCTTCGTCCTCGTCTGGCCCCGCGACCGCTTCGACTGGCTCGACCGGCCCGAGACCTTCGCCGACGTGCCCGACGCCGACTCCGCCGCCTCCGACTGAGCTGCTCGTGAGCGACCTGCCCCGAGGCCTGACCGTGCGTCGCGACGCCGGCCTCTACGGCTACGAGCGCGCCCTGCGCCGCCACGGCATCGAGCCGATCGCCGGGGTCGACGAGGCCGGCCGGGGTGCCTGCGCCGGACCGCTCGTGGCCGGTGCGGCGATCCTCCCGCCGGGCAGGGCCGGCATCATCCCCGGGCTGGCCGACTCCAAGCTGCTCACCGAGAGGGCCCGTGAGCGCTGCTACGAGCAGGTCGTGCGCCGCGCCTCGTCCTGGGCGGTCGTGGTCGTGGAGCACGACGAGTGCGACCGCCTCGGCATGCACGTGGCCAACATCGAGGCGCTGCGCCGCGCGGTCGCGCTGCTCGACCTGCCGCCCGCCTACGTCCTGACCGACGGCTTCCCGGTCGACGGGCTCGGCGTGCCGGGCCTCGCGGTCTGGAAGGGCGACCGGGTCGCGGCGTGCATCTCGGCCGCCTCGGTCCTCGCCAAGGTGACTCGGGACCGCCTGATGACCGACCTCGACCGCGAGTGGCCGGCGTACGACTTCAAGACGCACAAGGGCTACATCACCGAGACCCACACCGCGGCGCTCAACGAGCACGGGCCGGCCCCGGTGCACCGCATGCGCTTCGTCAACGTACGCCGCGCCGCGGGCCTGGAGCCGATGGACCCGGCGGACGCGTCAGAGGCGCTGCGGTAGCCCGAAGACGGTCTGCACGCCCGAGGAGAACAGCACCGAGTCAGGCGCCCGGTCGGTCACGCCGGGGAGTCCCGCGGTTGCGACGAGCTGGTCGTCGACCTGCAGGGCCCGTGCCGCCCGGAGCGGCCAGGGGCCGTGGGTGTTGGGGATCCACCAGCTGCGGCCGAAGCGCCTCGTGTGCAGCCCGAAGCGTGCCGTGAGGAAGAGCTCGAGCTCGTCCGGCCGGGCGAGGGGTGCACCGACCTCCACCTCGACGTGGCTGCGTGGCCGGCCCAGGCTGCGGCGCCGGCTGTCGTAGCCGATGCGCAACCCGGCGGGGTCAGGCGGCAGCGCCGGGGGAGTGCACGACATCCGCGCCCACTGGTAGGGCACGCCGAAGGAGGCGTTGGCCCCCGCGACCACGGCCAGCCGCTGGGCCTCCAGCGAGGCGAACACCACGCCGCGGCGCCCCGCGTCGTCGATCGTGTAGTAGCGCACGTTGGTCTCGAGGAACGTGCCGAGCCAGGGCACCGCAGGACCCCGCCCGACCCCGGCACCCACCATCCGGAAGGGAATGAGCCCGACCCAGCCGCTGCCGTCGTACAGGTCGGGGCGGACGCCGTCGGGGAGCTGAGGGGCGATGAGGTCAGGATCCACGCGCCAGTGCAGGAAGCTGATGTCGCGCCACCACTGGCTCATGATCTGCCGCGACGGCAGCGGCGGGCCCTGCGCCACGATCGTGCGGGGTGTCTGTCGCGTCCCGCTGCGCTCGGTCTGTCCCACACGTCTACGATGCCAGTGCCGTGGGCACGCCCGACCGCGAGCGCTTCATCCGTCCGGCCACGACCGCCCCGAAGACCCGCAGGAGAGCCGATGAGCGCCGAGGAGCTCGAGAAGTACGAGACCGAGCAGGAGCTCACCCTCTACCGCGAGTATCGCGACGTCGTCGGCATCTTCAAGTACGTCGTCGAGACCGACCGGCGCTTCTACCTGTGCAACCAGGTCGACGTGAAGGCCCGCACCGAGGCCGGCGACGTGTTCTTCGAGGTGTCGATGAGCGACGCCTGGGTGTGGGACATGTATCGCCCAGCCCGCTTCGCCAAGAGCGTCAAGGTCCTCACCTTCAAGGACGTCAACGTCGAGGAGCTCAACCAGGCCGAGATCGACCTGCCCAAGCCCTGACCTGGGAAGATGCCCCTGAGGGCATCCCTGGGATGGGATGTTCATTCCTCTCCGCTTCCGGCCCGGTGCGGGCCGTGACGCCTTACCCTGTCTTGGGGATGGCAGGGGGTCGTCCCCTGGCTGCGCGGGGTGGAAGACATGGTCGGTCGAGTGCTGCGCCGCAGGCGCCGCTGCGATGACGGGGCCGCCGCGGTCGAGTTCGCGCTCGTCGTACCGCTGCTGCTCCTCCTGCTCTTCGGCATCATCAGCTACGGCGTGATGCTCAGCTTCCGCCAGACCCTCAGCCAGGCGGCCACCGAGGGCGCGCGAGCCGCGGCCGTGACCCTGGTCGACGCCAGCAAGCAGACGGAGGCCTACTCGGCCGTCAGCAAGGCCATGGAGCCCACAGGCACCTCGTGCCAAGCAGGGGTGCTGAAGAAGGGGAGCGTCTCCGTGGGCACGTGCGCCGTCACAGCCGCGTTGCCCTGTACGACGGGCGTGCCGACCCCCACGTGCGTGACGGTCACCGTCACGTACGACTACGAGGCCCACCCGGTGGTGCCGTCCTTCCCGGGTCTGGGAGTCGTGCTTCCGAGCCAGCTCTCCTACAGCGCTACGGCCCGTGTCAGCTGACCGGGCACGCACGCGCGCCGAGGACGGCGCGGTCGCCGTGGTCACCGCCGCCATCGTGATGGTGCTCGTCCTGGTGGCTGCGCTGGCGGTCGACCTCGGCATGCAGCGGGTGGCCCGCACCGACATGCAGTCCTTGGCAGATGTGGTGGCACTGGACCTTGCGCGCGAGCTCGACGGTCGCAGGGCCCAGGAGATCACCGATCTCCAGGCCCTCGCCGATGCAAGCAGGTCGCGCAACCAGTCCACCCTCGGGATCCCCGCCTCCACCTCGGTCACGCCGGTCCTGGGCACGGTCGACGTGGCGACCGGCGCCTTCACGGCTGCCGCCCCGTCGACGGTCGTGACCGCCGTGAAGGTCACCGCCACCACCGAGGTCGACTTCAGCTTCGTCGGCGGGTCGGGCGGCGCCTCCAGGCCGAGCATCGCGATGGCCAACCCAGGGGCGTGCTGGAAGATCGGATCCACGGCGCTCGACCTCAACAGCGGCAACTCGGTGCTTCTCGACGCAGTCCTGGGGGACGCGCTCAACGTCAGCGCCGTGAGCTATTCCGGACTGGTGGGCCTGGGGCTGGGGCTCGGTCCGTTGGCCACCTCCCTGAGCGCAGGCACCACCGATGAGCTGTTGAGCACCACGGTCGGGTTGGACACGTTCCTCACGGCTGCCGTGACCGCGCTGACGAACGACGGGGATCCGAGCAACGACGGTGGGATCGCGATCCTGAACGCCATCGTCAACGGCACCAGCGGCAGCATCGCGACGGCGCCCGTCCGGGTCGGTGACCTCGTCGGTCTCGCCTCGGGTGACAACACCGCCCTCATGAGCACGGTCGACCTCCTGGGTCTCGTCTCGGGCGCCGCCTTCGTGGCCAACGGCAACAACTTCCTGGCGATCCCCGGGCTCACGCTGACGGGACTGCCTGTGGGGGCCACAGCCCAGCTCTTCGTGACCGAGCCGCCGCAGCAGGCGTGCAACCGGGGGATCGCCGAGACGTCGCAGGTCAAGGTGGTCATCAAGGTCCCGGTCTCCATCCCCATCTCGGTGCCCGTCGGCCTGGGCTCCCTCGACATCGGCCTGGCCACCGGTTTCATCACCACCACGCTCGACCTGGCGAAGGCGAGCGGCGTGCTGTCCAAGGTCAACTGCGAGGACGGAGCCGCGAGGAGCCTGGACGTCGCGCTCTCGCAGGTGGCCGTCGCCTCCCTGAGCCAGGACTTCGACGTCAAGCTGCTGGGGCTGCCGGTCATCTCGGGCACGGTCCCCGGCACGGTCCCCGTCAGCGGAGCGTCCGGCACCTACAACCTGGAGCTCCCGGACAAGTTCACGAACCCTCGCAAGACGCCGGCCGGTGCTGGGACGATCGGCGTGCCGTCGCTGGCCGGCGCGACGGTCTCCGCCCTGGGGATCCCCCTCCTCGGCAGCGGTCTGCTGCGCACCCTCGCTGCGGCTGTCATCGATCCGCTGCTCGTGAACGTCCAGGCACTTCTCGTGGGGCCCGTCTCCTCGATCCTCGGGCTGCGGCTCGGAGGTGCGGACATGTTCGCGGTCCGCACCCCGCAGTGCCTCAACCCGCGGCTCGTCGGCTGATCGGCGGTTGATCGGCGGCGCCGGCCCGCGAGAGCAGTGCGCCCCTGTGGGCCGATCGGCCATTTCTGGTAGTCATCGCTGCCCAGCCGGGGGTCATGAGCGGTCCCCCAGCGCGGATCCCGCCTACGGTGGTGGTCGGGGTTGATCACGGGGGCCACCAAGAGGAGATCAGGGACGTGTCGGAGCTGGATCCTCGACGGCGTGAGCGCGGCGCCGCGGCCCTCGAGTTCGCCCTCGTCGCTCCGCTCCTGATGCTGCTGCTGATGGGCATCATCACCTACGGCTACATGCTGAGCTTCCGCCAGTCGCTGAGCCAGGCCGCGGCGGAGGGCGCGCGGGCGGCCGCTGTCGCACCCGTCTCGGCCAACCGCGCAGCACTCGCCACCTCGGCCGTCGGGTCTGCGGTGGGTGTGACCTGCGGCTCCACCTACCTGACCTGCACGGTCACCTTCCCCACGACCTGCACCTGCGTCTCCGTCACCGTGACGCACAGCTACAAGGCGGACCCCAGCAAGCCCGTGTTCCTCGGCCTCGGACTCGTGATGCCGGACAAGCTGACCTTCACCGCAGTCTCCGAGGTCAGCTGATGAAGGCACGCGACGAGCGGGGCAGTGTCGCTGTCCTGACCGCGGCCGCGGTGGCGGTCCTCGTCGTCGCGGCTGCCTTCGCCGTCGACCTGGGGATGCAGCGCGTCGTGCGGAGTGACATGCAGGCCCTGGCCGACGTCGTGGCGCTCGACGCTGCGCGGCTCCTCGACGGCAGGAACGCCGGCGAGATCCGCGCAGGGTCGCTGGACCAGCCGTCGCTCCAGACGACGGTCGACACGAGCACGGCACGCAACTCCACGACGTTGGGGACGGTCACCGGGGTGAAGGCGACGCTGATCTACGTGGTCACCGGTGTCGACGGTGCGCAGGTGCCCAAGAGGTCGGTCTCGGGTGCCGTCGAGTCGGTCCCAGACGGTCTCGTCCCGGATGCGGTCTACATCGAGGCCGACGGGGTCGTCGACTTCGCCTTCGCGCCAGGATCCGGCGCAGCGAGCAGGAGCGCCCTCGCTGAGGCGTCGTCGACCGCGTGCTACCGGCTGGGTTCCTACGTCGCTGCGGTCCGGTCGGGGGACTCCGCTGTCCTCAGCCGCCTGAACAGCTTCCTGGGCCTCAACCTGAGCGTGCTCAGCTATCAGCAGATCGCGGCGGCAGACATCACCCTGGCGCAGCTCGCCGCCGACCCACGGATCGGCAGTGCCGAGCAGCTGCTGACCGGCAGCGTCGGCTATGCCAACCTCGTCAACGCGACGATCGATGCCCTCAAGAAGGAGAAGACCGACAACAGCGCTGCAGTGACCGCGTTGTCGTCCTTCCTGGCGCTGGCCTCCACGACACCCACGGTCAGGGTCGGCGACGCGTTGAGCATCTCCCCGACGGATGCGGCCGCACTGAAGACCGACCTCAGCGTCCTCGACATCCTTGCCGGCACCCTGATGGTGGCCAACGGCAAGCATGCGATCGACATCCCCAACATCCAGGCCGGTGTGCCCGGGGTCGGTGACGTCACCGGCTCGCTCTTCGTGCAGCAGGGCCCCCAGCTCGCCTGCGGGGCGCCGGGCAGCCCGGGCTCGGTGGCGAGGACCAGCCAGGTCTCGACCGATGCGACGGTCAAGTTCCTGAACACCCCCAGCATCAACATCACCCCGGGCTTCCTCATCGACGGCACCCTCCAGACCGGGAAGGCCACGGGGGGCATCACGGTCAACCTCGGCAACGCTGCCGGCAAGTTGAGCGCCACCCCCAAGGTGCACTGTGGTGCGGGGACCCTGGTCGATCCGCACACGTTCAGCGTGGACGTGACGTCGGGGGTGGCCGACTACTCGCTCGCCGCCGACATCGAGCTCGCCGGGAAGGTCAAGCTGGGCGTCCTGGGCAACCTCGACGTGAGCGCCACGGTCGCCATCCGCCTCGCGGCTCCGTCCGGGGCCCCGGCCACGACCGTGGCGCTGAAGCTCCCGCCCAACGACACCACCCCGGTAGAGGTCGGTCAGGAGCCCAGCCTCCTCAGGAGCGCCGTGCCCACCGTGAGCGTCACCAACCTCGACTTCACCGTTTCGGCTGCGGGTCTCCTCACCCTCGGCATCTCCCGCAGCGCCCTGACCGCCAACATCACGCAGGCGATCCTGGCCGGGGTCGTCGGCCCGGACGGCTTCGTGGAGAAGACGCTGCGTCCCTTCGCCACCAACCTCGACACGATGGTGGTGGCCCCGGTGGCGTCGCTCCTGGGGCTGCGCGTGGGCGGGGCGGATGTCTACGCGGTCCGTGCCGTCTGCAACGTGCCGGTCCTGCGCAACTAGAAGCCGCTGCCGCAACCGGCTCCTGCCGGGGCCACGATCTGTGCACAGGCGGACCGCCTCCGGGGTCCTCCACAGGGCGACCCACATCGACAGCGGGTCGCCCTCCGGATCCGGCAACCTCCCTGCAGGAGGTCAGGACATGACGACGACAGCAGCAGCCCGGCAGGCACTGGGTGCCTACGGCGAGACGGTGGCGGCCCGCCACCTGGCGGAGCAGGGGATGGCGGTGCTCGACCGCAACTGGCGGTGCGACGCGGGAGAGATCGACCTGGTGCTGCGCGACGGGCACGTGCTGGTGGTCTGCGAGGTCAAGACCCGCAGCAGCGAGGAGTTCGGCACGCCGCACGAGGCCGTCGACGGGGAGAAGCGGGACCGGCTGGGGGTGCTGGCGCAGCGCTGGGCCGCGGACCACGGGGTGACCCCGCCGGACACCCGCATCGACCTGGTGGCGGTGCTGCGTCCGCCACGAGGTCCGGCGGTCGTCGAGCACGTGCGCGGGATCGGCTGATGCCCTTCGCCACCGCGAGGTCGGTGTGCCTCGACGGCGCCGTGGGCCACCTGATCGACGTCCAGGCCGACGTCTCACCGGGAGCGGTCGGCACCACGCTCGTCGGACGCGCCGACCCCGCGCTCAACGAGGCCCGCGACCGCTGCCGCATGGCGATCATCAACAGCGACCTCCCGTGGCCGGCGACCAAGCGCATCACGGTCCTGCTGTCGCCCGCCGACCTGCTCAAGCGCGGCACCCACTTCGACCTCGCGATCTGCGTCGCCGTCCTCGCGGCCGACGGTGCGGTGCCGCGCGGCTCGCTCGATCACACGGCGTTCATCGGCGAGGTCTCGCTCGACGGACGGCTGCGCTGCGTCGCGGGCGTGCTGCCGATGGTCCTCGCGGCTGCCTCTCGCGGGGTGCGCCGCGTCTTCGTGCCCGAGCCCGCGGCGCAGGAGGCCTCGATGGTGCCGGGGATGACCGTGCTCGGCATGCGGTCCCTGGCCCAGGTGGCGGCCGAGCTGGCGGGGGAGGAGGTCCCCGAGGCGCCGCCGGTCGCGCCGATGTCGGGCAGCCGGCTGCTGTCCTGGCGCGGCGACGAGCGGCTCGAGGAGGTCGACTTCGCGGACCTGCACGGCCTGCGCGAGACCAAGTACGCCGTGGAGGTGGCGGCCGCCGGCGGTCATCACGTGCTCCTGTCCGGGCCCAAGGGGTCCGGCAAGACCAGCATCGCCGAGCGGATCCCGACGATCCTGCCCGAGCTGGCACCCGAGGAGTCGCTGGAGCTGACCGCGATCCACTCGCTCTGCGGCGCGCTCGACGCCGGGCAGGGGATGGTGCGCCGGGCCCCCTTCCGCGCACCCCACCACGACGCCAGCAAGGCCAGCCTGATCGGTGGTGGCTCGGGGCAGGTGCGCCCCGGCGAGCTCAGCCGGGCTCACGGCGGGGTCCTGTTCCTGGACGAGTTCCCCTTGTTCCGCTCCGACGTCATCGACGCGCTGCGCCAGCCCATGGAGAGCGGTGACGTGACGATCGCCCGCCACGGTGAGGCCGCGGTGCTGCCGGCGCGCGGCATGGTGGTGCTGGCGTGCAACCCCTGCCCCTGCGGCGACTACCGCCCCTCGGCGGGGCGCAACCGGTGCAAGTGCCGCGAGGTGGCCCGGCGCGACTACCAGTCGCGCGTCAAGGGGCCGGTCTCCGACCGCATCGACATCACGCGCCACGTCGAGCCGCCCCTGCCCCACGAGAGGGGCGACCGCTTCGACGTGCCCGAGACCTCGGCCGAGATCCGGGCCCGGGTCGAGGTGGCGCGCCGCCTCCAGGCCGTCCGCTACGTCGAGTGCAGCTGGCGCCTCAACGGGCAGGCTCCCGGTCCGGTGCTGCGCGAGCGCTGGCCGCTGCCCCCTGCCGCCCAACGGCTGCTCGACGAGGAGGTGTTCGCCGGGAGGCTCACCAGCCGGGGCGCGGTGCGGGTGCACCGCCTCGCCATGACGATCGCCGACCTGGCCGCCGTGCGGGCCGGTGTCAACGTGCGACCAGGTCCGGAGGAGGTCGCGACTGCCCTCCGGCTGCGGTCGGGCGAGCCGCTGCTGGCGCGTCAGTTGAAGGGCCCGACCGTGACGACACCCCCTGACGACGCGCGCGAGCAGTGCGAGGAGCAGGTCGGATGAGCGACCAGGAACGTCTCGCCCGGGTCGCCCTCAGCCGACTCACGGAGCCGGGGGACCCGCGGCTGACCGGGCTGGTGGCCGAGCTGGGCGCCACACGTCTCCATCAGATGCTCGCGACCCAGCAGGACGCCAGCGGCATGCTCACCGACGTCGCGGCCCGCCTCGCGTCGACCGACCCCGAGCGCGAGCTCGACCGCGCCACGCGACTGGGGATCCGCTTCGTGATGCCCAGCGATCCCGAGTGGCCGCGCCAGGTGGAGGACCTCCTGATCGCCGGCACCCTCCACGAGCGAGGAGGGCCGCCGATCGGGCTGTGGGTCAAGGGACCGCTGCGGCTCGACCGGCTGGCCGATGCCGTCGCCGTGGTCGGCTCCCGGTCCTCCACGACCTACGGCGACCAGGTCTCGGGTGAGATCGCGGCCGTGCTGGCACAGCACGGCGTGCCCGTCGTCTCGGGGGCCGCCTTCGGCATCGACCAGGCCGCGCACCGGGGTGCGATCGCCCTGGACGGTGCGACCGTGGCGGTGCTGGCCTGCGGCGCCGATCGTGCCTACCCCACGGCCCACCAGGACCTCCTCGCCCACATCGGTCGCCACGGCGCCGTGGTCTCGGAGGCGGCGCCGGGCTGCGCTCCCACCCGGATCCGCTTCCTGGCCCGCAACCGGCTGATCGCGGCCCTCGGTCGCGGCACGGTCGTGGTCGAGGCAGCGACCCGCAGCGGCGCGCTCAACACCGCCAAGTGGGCCGAGCTGCTCAACCGTCAGGTCCTCGGCGTCCCCGGACCGGTGACGAGCGCCCAGTCCCAGGGCGTCCACCAGCTCGTACGCCGGGGCGCCGCCACCCTCGTCACCAACGCCCAGGAGGTCCTCGAGATGGTCGCTGACGTCGGCCAGCACCTGGTGGAGGCACCCCAAGCCCCGGTCACCGTCCGCGACCGCCTCACCGTCCGGCACCGTCAGGTGCTCGATGCCGTCCCGGTCTCCCAGGGGGTCGGCACCGACTCGGTCGCGCGGACCGCGGGGCTGGGCGTCGTCGAGGTCCGCTCTGCCCTGACCCACCTCGAGCGCTCCGGTCTGGTCGAGCACGACGGCGTCGGGTGGCGCCTCGCGGCGCTGGGGCGCGCCTGAGGCGCTCGGCCGCCTCCGCTTCCTAGAGTCAGGGGGTGAGCGCCGACCAGCCCCCTGCAGCAGCAGCCGACCCGGCCCCGGAGCTGTTGCCGGAGCCGATGGTGCGGGTGCTCGGCGACTACGAGCGTCACCTGGTCTCCGAGCGAGACCTCACGCCGCACACCGTCCGCGCCTACGTCGCCGACATCGCCGGGCTGCTCGAGCACACCTCGCGCCTCGGTGGCACGGAGGTGACGGAGGTCGACCTGCGCACGCTGCGCAGCTGGCTGGCCAAGCAGCAGACGATGGGCCTCTCGCGCACCACCCTGGCGCGGCGGGCCACCGCTGCCCGCGTCTTCACGTCCTGGTTGGCACGCACCGGGCGTGCCCCGGCTGACGTCGGCGCCACCCTCGGCTCGCCGAAGGCCCACAAGACCCTGCCGCCGGTGCTGCGTGCCGACGAGGCGAGCGATCTCATCGCCGTGGCGGCCGAGCTGGCCGACGACGGGAGCCCGGTCGGGCTGCGCGACGTCGCGATGCTCGAGCTGCTCTATGCCACCGGCATCCGCGTCGGCGAGCTGGTCGGCCTCGACATCGACGACATCGACCGCGAGCGCTACGTCCTCCGCGTCTTCGGCAAGGGCCGCAAGGAGCGCTCGGTGCCGTTCGGCAGACCGGCCGCCCGTGCGGTCGACTTCTGGCTGCGTCAGGGGCGGCCCCACCTGCAGGTCGACGGCTCGGGCCCGGCGCTCTTCCTCGGCGCCCGCGGCAGACGGATCGACCCGCGGGCGGTGCGCACCCTGGTCCACCAGCGGATCGCTCAGGTCCCGGGCGCCCCCGACATCGGCCCTCACGGTCTGCGGCACACCGCGGCCACGCACCTCCTCGAGGGTGGCGCCGACCTGCGCTCGGTCCAGGAGCTGTTGGGCCACGCCTCGCTGGCCACGACCCAGCTCTACACGCACGTCACCACCGACCGCCTCCGCCGGGCCTACCAGCAGGCGCACCCACGGGCCTGAGGTCACGGGCCGCTCAGGACCCGCTCCACCACAGCACCAGCGGCAGCACCCGCCAGGGCAGCACCCGAGCCGGCCGGACCAACGGCTGGTCCCGGCCGACCACCGCGGGAGCGTCGCTCCACAGGGGCAGGAGGCGGACCGGTCCGCCGCCGACCAGGCGCAGCGGGTCGAGGTAGGTCACGCCCTCGATCCAGCCCCAGTGCAGGCAGGCCCGCGGGAAGCAGTGCGACCCCGGCAGCTGGAGGGTCCCGATCGGGCCTCCGCGGCCGACCACGTCGCCGAGGGACGCGGTGGCCGTGACCGGCTCGTAGGTCGTGCGGGTCGCGCCGTGGTCGACGACGACCACGCCCCTCCCGGCCAGGGACCCGGCGAAGGTGACCGTGCCCGCCAGGGCGGCCCGCACCCGCTGCCCGGGCCGGCCGGCGAGGTCCACACCCCGGTGGCCGGGTCCGTAGGCCGAGTCGGGCGGGTCGAAGCCGGCGACCACGACCGGCTCCGGGGCCAGCGGCCACACCCCGACGGGGTCGCTGCTGTCGACCGCCGTGGACGCAGGCGTCGGCACCCCCAGACCCAGCCCGGCGAGCAACAGGACGGCGAGGGCGCGGCGTGCGAGGCGCGCGTGCAGGGGCGGACGGCAGTCGGACGAGAGGACGGTCATGGGCGCGAGCGTGACGCGGGCTGCGGTGCCGAGCGACGCGACCGCGGCTGACCTGGGGACGAGTCGTCGACGAGGCGCCCTGTGAGCACGTGGGGGGCCACCGGCCGGATTGGCGGCGGATGGCCGGCCTCGACTAGTCTGCTGCCATCAGAGCCAGGTCTCGGCCCGGTTCTGAAATTCGCACGCTCGCCGACCACGACGGGGCTCCTGAGTCCCGGTCACCCGTGGGCGACGACCCTCAGTCCCGCACGACCTCGCGGTCGCGCAGGTGGGGTCGCGCGCGAGCGTCAGGCGCGTCCGACGTCCGTCGGTCGTGAAGGAACTGAAAACGACCGGAGCCAGCCCCGGTCCGCCCTGATTCAAGGGTGGACGTCACGGCGCTGCCTCCTTACAGGAGAACCACCACCATGGCAGTTGTGACCATGCGCCAGCTCCTCGAGAGCGGCGTCCACTTCGGGCACCAGACCCGTCGCTGGAACCCGAAGATGAAGCGCTTCATCATGACCGAGCGCAACGGCATCTACATCATCGACCTGCAGCAGTCGCTGGCCTACATCGACCGCTCCTACGCCTTCGTCAAGGAGACCGTCGCCCGCGGCGGCACGGTCATGTTCGTCGGCACGAAGAAGCAGGCCCAGGAGGCCATCGCCGAGCAGGCGACCCGCGTCGGCATGCCCTACGTCAACCAGCGTTGGCTCGGCGGCATGCTCACCAACTTCCAGACCGTGCACCAGCGGATCAACCGCCTCAAGGAGCTCGACGAGGTCGACTTCGACGACGTCGCCGGCAGCAGCCGCACCAAGAAGGAGCTGCTGCAGATGCGTCGCGAGCGCGACAAGCTGAACAAGTCGCTCGGCGGCATCCGTGAGATGACCCGCACGCCCAACGCCGTGTGGATCGTCGACACCAACAAGGAGCACCTCGCCGTCGAGGAGGCCCGCAAGCTGAAGATCCCGATCATCGGCATCCTGGACTCCAACTGCGACCCCGACCTCGTCGACTTCCCGATCCCGGGCAACGACGACGCGATCCGCGCGGTCGGCCTGCTGACCCGCGTCGTCGCCGACGCTGTCGCCGAGGGCCTCATCGCCCGCTCCGGCGCCAAGACCGGTGCTGCGACCCCGGGCGCCGAGGAGCCGCTGGCCGAGTGGGAGCGCGAGCTCCTGGCCGGCGACGCCGAGAAGGCCGCCGTCGAGGCGACCGGAGGCGACGCTGCTGCCGAGGCGCCTGCGTCCGAGGCCACCGGTGCCTCGTCCGAGGCCGCCGCTTCCGCCGACGCCGCTGAGGCGGTGACCGAGGCCCCGGCCGAGGCTGCTGCTGAGACGCCCGCCGACGCTGCGACCGAGACCCCCGCCGACGCTGCGACCGAGGCCCCGGCCGACGCTGCGACCGAGGCGCCCGCCGACGCTGCGACCGAGGCGCCCGCCGCCGAGGCCACCGACGAGGCCAAGGCCTGATCGTCCTCCGACCATGGTGGCGCCCACGACGTGGGCGCCACCGTGCCGGCGACGACCTCTCGACCCACCAGACCCCTGAGGGAGACACAACCCATGGCGAACATCTCCGCCGCTGACGTCAAGAAGCTTCGCGACACCACTGGTGCCGGCATGATGGACTGCAAGAAGGCGCTCACCGAGGCCGAAGGCGACTTCGACAAGGCCGTCGAGATCCTGCGGATCAAGGGCGGCAAGAAGATGGCCGAGCGCGCCGCTGAGCGCGAGGCCTCCGCCGGCCTGGTCGCCACCTCCGGTGGCTCCCTGGTCGAGCTCAACTGCGAGACCGACTTCGTGGCCAAGGGCGAGCAGTTCGTCACCGCGGCCCAGCAGATCGCCGAGGCGGCCGACGCCGCCAAGGCGGCCGACGTCGACGCCCTCAAGGCTGTCGAGCTCGGTGGCAAGACCGTCGGCGAGGTCGTCAACGACCTGGCCGTCTCCATCGGCGAGAAGATCGAGCTCGGTCGCGTGGCCTACTTCGAGGGCTCCACGGTCGTCTACATGCACAAGCGTGCCGCCGACCTGCCCCCCGCCGTCGGCGTGCTCGTCGAGTACTCCGGTGACGCCGACGCAGCGCGTGCAGCCGCGATGCAGGTCGCCGCGATGCGCCCGCAGTTCCTCACCCGCGACGAGGTCCCCGCGGACCTGGTCGAGAAGGAGCGTGGGATCGCCGAGGCGACCTCGCGTGAGGAGGGCAAGCCCGAGCAGGCGATCGCCAAGATCACCGAGGGTCGGCTCAACGGGTTCTTCAAGGACGTCGTCCTGCTGGAGCAGCCGTCGGTCACCGAGAACAAGAAGTCGGTCAAGACCGTCCTCGACGAGTCCGGCACCACGCTGACGCGCTTCGTGCGCTTCGAGGTCGGTGCCTGACCCCAGGTCGATTCCGGGCGAGCGCCCGGGGACGTCCACCCGTTAGGGTTCCGTCCAGCACGACCACCCGAGACGAGACGAGGAGGCCGGTCCGATGAGTGAGAGTCTGCTCATCGGTCCGGCCTCACTCATGCGAAGGGAAGCTGCGTGACCGGCTACAAGCGTGTCCTGCTCAAGCTGTCGGGCGAGGTCTTCGGCGGCGGCAAGGTCGGCATCGACCCTGACGTCGTCCAGGCCATCGCCCGCGAGATCGCCTCGGTGTCCCGCGCCGGCGTGCAGATCGCCGTCGTCACCGGCGGCGGCAACTTCTTCCGCGGCGCCGAGCTGCAGCAGCGCGGCATCGACCGCGTCCGGGCCGACTACATGGGGATGCTCGGCATCGTCATGAACTGCCTGGCCCTGCAGGACTTCCTCGAGAAGCTCGGCGTCGACACACGCGTGCAGACCGCCATCACCATGGGACAGGTCGCCGAGCCCTACATCCCGAGGCGCGCGATCCGCCACATGGAGAAGGGCCGCGTCGTCATCTTCGGCGCCGGCATGGGCATGCCCTTCTTCTCGACCGACACCGTCGCCGCCCAGCGCGCCCTCGAGACCAAGTGCGAGGTCGTCCTGATGGGCAAGAACGGCGTCGACGGCGTCTACACCGCCGACCCCCACCTCGACCCCACGGCCACCAAGCTCGAGCACATCACGTTCAACGACGCCCTGCAGAAGGGCCTCAAGGTCGCCGACGCCACGGCCTTCGCCCTGTGCATGGAGAACAAGATGCCGATGATCGTCTTCGGCATGGAGCCCGAGGGCAACATCCTCCGCGCCGTGCAGGGTGACAGGATCGGCACGCTGGTCAGCGCCGACTGACCCTCCCAGACACCGGCACCGAGCACCGAGAAGAAGGAAATAGCACCGTGATCAACGAGATCCTCACCGAGGCCGACACCAAGATGGCCAAGTCCGTGGAGTCGACGCGCGAGGACTTCGCCGCGATCCGCGCCGGCCGCGCCGCCCCCAGCATGTTCAGCAAGATCGTGGTCGACTACTACGGCTCGCCCACGCCGCTGCAGCAGCTGGCGTCCTTCACCGCCCAGGAGGCGCGGGTGATCCTGATCGCGCCCTACGACCAGGGCGCGATGGGCGCCGTCGAGCGCGCGATCCGCGACTCCGACCTCGGCGTCAACCCGTCCAACGACGGCAAGGTGCTGCGCTGCGTCTTCCCCGAGCTGACCGAGGAGCGACGCAAGGAATACGTCAAGATCGCCAAGGCCAAGGCCGAGGACGGCCGGGTCGCGGTGCGCAACCTGCGCCGCACGGCCAAGCAGAACCTCGAGAAGCTCGAGAAGGACGGCGAGGTCGGCAAGGACGACGTCACCGGTGCCGAGAAGAAGCTCGACTCGGTCACCAAGACCCACACCGACGCCATCGACGAGATGCTCAAGAACAAGGAAGCCGAGCTGCTCGAGGTCTGAGGACCCGAGACTCCCACGCGATGACCGACACCTCACCCACGACACCTGCGCCGCAGAAGGACCACGGCCGCGCCGGGCGCGACCTGCCCAAGGCCATCGGGTCGGGGGTCGGGCTCCTCGGCGCCATCGCGGCATCGCTGTTCTTCTGGAAGACCGCGTTCATGCTGATCGTCGTCGTGGCGGTCGTCGTGGCGATCTGGGAGCTGCGCCGTGGCATGCGCGCCAAGGACATCGACCTGCCCGAGCAGCCGCTCATGGTGGGCGGCGTCGCGATGGTGGTCGTGGCCTACTACTGGGGCGCCCCGGCGCTGGTCACCGCCACCGCGGTCGCAGCTCTGGGCACCATGCTCTGGCTGCTGCGTCGGGGCATCGACGGCTACGTCAAGAACGCCACGGCCTCCGTCTTCACCCTCGTCTACGTGCCGTTCCTCGGCTCCTTCGTCGCCCTGCTGATCGCCGAGGGCGGCACCGGCAACACCGCCGGGCTCGACGACGACGGCGTCAAGGCGATCATCACCTTCATCCTCGTCACGGTCGCCTCCGACACCGGTGGCTACATCGGTGGCGTGCTCTTCGGCAAGCACCCCATGGCGCCGGTCATCTCGCCCAAGAAGTCCTGGGAGGGCTTCGCCGGATCGGTCCTGGCCACCATCGGTGCCGGCATCGTGCTGGTGGTCTACCTCCTCGAGGGCGAGTGGTGGGTCGGCGTCTGCCTGGGGCTGATCGCCGCGGTGATGGCCACCCTCGGCGACCTGTGCGAGTCGGTCATCAAGCGAGACCTGGGCATCAAGGACATGAGCCAGGTCATCCCCGGCCACGGCGGCCTGATGGACCGGTTGGACTCGATCCTCGCCACGGCCGCGCCGATCTGGCTGCTCCTGCACTACCTCGTCTTCACGTGACGCTCTTCCTCGTGCGCCACGGCCGGTCGCTGCGCGACCCGGCCCTCGTCCCGGCCGCGTGGGAGCTCGACCCGGCGGGCTTCGACGCCGTCTGGGCGCTGCGCGAGTCGGGTCGGCTGCCCCGCAGCGCCGCCTGGTTCTGCTCGTCGGAGCCCAAGGCGATCGCGACCGCGCAGCTCCTCACCGAGGGAGACGTCGGCGTCGTGGCGGACCTCGGGGAGCACCGGCGTGAGACGACCGACCTGATCGAGGACTTCGCCGCCACGGTCCGCGAGGCCTTCGCGCACCCCGACGCCCCGGCGTACGACGGGTGGGAGCCGCTCGCGGCCTGTCGCGACCGCGTGGTCCCTGCGGTGCGCCGCATCCTCGACGTGCACGCGGGCGAGGACGTCGTGCTGGTCGGGCACGGCACCGCGTGGACCCTCACGGTCGCCGCCCTGACGGGCTCGGACCCGGACCTCGACCGGTGGGCCGACCTGGCCATGCCGGACCTGCTCGAGGTGAGCCCCGACTCGTGGGGTGCCTGAGCGCCACCCCGCTCCCACCTCGCGACGACCGAGGAAAATCCGGCTCGGCATCCTCCGGCTCCCTCTCAGCGGTGACATATTGGGCCCATGAGCGACCAGGGCCCGATCAGCCAGCCGGTGCGAGCGTGGCCGGTCGTCGGCGGCCTCGTGCTCGGTGCCGTCGTGTGCTGGGTCTGGATCACCGCATCCCTGATCCTCGGTCTCGGCACGGCCTACAGCACCAGCTCCGACGTCGTCGCCGTCGTCGCCGTGGCAGTGGCCGCCCTGCCGGTGGTCGTGGGCATCGTGCTCCTCGTCCGGCCGCGCACCCGACAGCTCGGCGCGGGCTTCCTGATGGGCATCGCCATCGGGATGATCGCGGGCGCCGGCGTGTGCGCCTCGCTCTTCGTGCCTGGGGCGATCTAGGCGATGTTCCCCACCCTCGGCGTCGTCCCGACGCATGAGCTCTTCGTGCTGCTCGGTGTCCTCGCGGCCGGTGCGGTCTTCACGCTCGAGGCGCGCCGACGCGGTCAGACCGACGAGCGGCTGGCTTTCGTGATCCTCGGCGCGGTCGTGGGCGGCGCCGTGTTCATGCGGATGGGCACGTGGCTCCAGCACGTCGACCTGCGCGAGAACGCCTCCTTCGCCGAGCAGTGGCTCTACGGCAACCGCTCGATCCTCGGTGGTCTGGTCGGGGCCTGGCTCGGTGTCCACGTGGCCAAGCGCCTCGTCGGCTACCGGCCCCGCACCGGCGACCTCTTCGCGCCCGCCGTCGCGCTCGGCATGGCCGTCGGACGGATCGGCTGCCTGCTCACCGAGGAGCCGGGCACCCCCACCGCCGGCGGCTGGGGCATCACCCTCGACCCCGAGGTGGCCGAGCGCACCGGCGCCACGGCCGGGGTCGGCCTGCACCCGTCGTTCGTCTACGAGATCGTCTTCCACCTCACCGCCTTCCTCCTCCTGTGGCTGTGGCTGCGGCACCGCTCCCTGCCGCCGGGGGAGTCCTTCGTCTGGTACGTCGCCGCCTACGGGATCTTCCGCTTCCTCGTCGAGATCGTGCGCGGCAACGAGGTCGTGTGGCAGGGACTCACCCGCCCACAGCTCTTCCTGCTCATGACGATCCCGCTCGTCCTGGCCCGGATCGTCCTCCAGGTGCGCCGCGGTCGCTACCGCGACGCCCTCGCCCCCCACCACCGAGAGCAGGTCTCCCGATGACCGACCCCGATCCGACGGGGCAGACCGCCCGGGGGCCTGGCATGCCGTTGCGCGGCGACCGCATCCACCGCTACGTCAACGCCTTCTGCCCGCTGTGCCACGAGGAGCAGCCCGACCGCGCCCTGGCCGACGTACGCCGGCTCTCCGGGTGGCTGGTCGAGCGCGGCGACCGGATCTGGCTCGAGCGCGGCTGCCCCGACCACGGCCTGGTCCGCACCATGTACGACGAGTCGCCCGAGATCCTGCGCTACCTCGAGGAGTGGACCGCGCCGACGAAGGTGCACGAGCCCGACCTGCGGGGCAACTTCAAGCCGGTGCCGTCGGCCTACGAGGACGGGCTGCCGGAGATGCAGACCCAGCACACCTGCATCCTGCTCGAGGACCTGCTCGACCACTGCAACCTCAAGTGCCCGACGTGCTTCGCCGAGTCCTCGCCCGCGCTCGCCTCCGTCGCACCGCTCGAGGCCGTCCTCGCCTCGATCGACGCCCGCCTGGCCCGCGAGAACGGGCGCATCGACGTGCTCATGCTGTCGGGGGGCGAGCCGACGCTCTACCCACAGCTCGCCGAGCTGCTCGACGCCGTCGTCGCGCGCCCGGTGGTGCGGATCCTGATCAACACCAACGGTCTGCTGGTGGCGCAGGACGACGACCTCCTGGCCCTCCTCACCAGGCACCGTGAGCGAGTCGAGATCTACCTGCAGTACGACGGGGAGTCGGCGCAGGCCTCGACCTACCACCGTGGTGCCGACATCCGCCGCTTCAAGGACCGCGCGATCGAGCGACTGTCGGCGGCCGGGATCTTCACGACGCTCACGATGACCGCGGCCCTGGGCGTCAACGACGACGAGATCGGCCACGTCGTGAAGCGGGCGCTCGACACGCCCTACGTCGGCGGGGTGACCATCCAGCCGGTCTTCGGCAGCGGCCGCTCCGGCGCCATCGACCCGCTCGAGCGGCTCACCCACACCGGGGTGCTGGCCAGGCTCGACGCGCAGACCAGCGGTGTGGTCACCTGGCGGGACCTCACGGCCCTGCCCTGCTCGCACCCGCACTGCTGCTCGGTCGGCTACCTGATGCGCGACGACGGCGGGGCGTGGCGCTCGCTGACGGCCCTCGTCGGGCACGACCGGCTCAAGCAGTGGCTCGACCTGGAGCCCGACCTGCTGGCCAACCGGATCGCCGACGACACCATCCCCGACGCGATGAAGCAGATCGTCAAGGGATCGCTGCTGGACCTGCTCTCGGAGCAGTCGTCGCTCTCGCACCCCTCGATGAGCACGATCTGGCGCGACATCTGCCAGAACTGCGACATCGGCATCGGCACCCTCACCGCGCTCGCCTCGAGCAAGCTGCCCGGTCAGCACCAGCGGCTGCGCCGGATGCTGGGGGAGCGGGTGCTGCGGGTCACGGTCAAGCCGTTCATGGACATGGACACGATGATCGAGGAGCGCCTGACCCAGTGCTGCGTCCACGTGGCCACGGTCAACGAGGAGTCCGGGGCGCACCAGTGCGCCCCGTTCTGTGCGGTCCAGGCGTGGGCGCCGTTGAGCCGCACCCGACTCTCCACCGCGACCGGGGGACGGCCGTGAGCCAGGACCCACGGCTCGTCGAGCCCCAGCGGCTCGAGACGACGCCTGCCGCGGGCGCCGGCGAGCCGGCAGCGCCGTACGACCCGCTGCGGCTGTGCGTCTACGCCACCGTGGCGCTGATCGCCTGGCTGCTCGGACCCGTGGCCGTGGTGCTCTTCGCGGGGCTCGGGTTCCTCGGCTACTGGCGTGCCAGGAGGGACGGGCTGCTGCGCTCGCGCTGCAAGCTCGGCGACACCCGCATCGTGCTGGTCTACCTCGCCGCGCTCGTGGCGGCCGGCGTGAGCGGGATCGTCCTGGGCTGGTGGGTGTGGTGATGGCCGCATCCGGGGCCGTCCCGCCCTACGCTCGACCGATGACCACGAGACGCCGGAGGTGCCCGCGATGACGCAGCCCCCGGGTCCCCCGGTGGGGCCGCCCTCCTACGGTCAGCCGGGCGCACCGGCGTACGGGTCTCCCTATCCACCGACGGCCTACCAGCACCAGCAGGGAGGCATGGCCGGCTGGGCGAAGGTCCTCGTCGGGGGCCTGATCGGCACGGTCGCGGGTGTCGCGGTGCTGGTGGCGGTGCTCGTCGTGGTCGCCTCCCAGGCCGACAACGTCAGCGGCGAGCCGGGCGGCATCAGCGGGGAGGCGGTCTTCGCGCTGTGCGTGCTGGTGCCCACGCTGGTCTGGGCACCGATGCTCCTCTTCCGCGCCACCCGGCTGTGGGCCGTGGGGCTGATGATCGGCGCCGGTCTCAGCAGCGTCGTCCTGGCCGGCGCCTGTGCCTACATCATCCAAGGACTGGAAGGCTCCGCATGAGCACCGAGCAGACGGGTGTCCCTGACACCGCCGAGGGAGACGTCGAGACCGAGGAGCGCCCACCCGACTGGTGGCACCGCGACCACCCGACGTTCACCGCGCTGACCGGCTTCTTCACCGGTCTGGCGTTCGTGATCCTGGTGCCGGGGGTCTTCGCAGCTGTCCTGAGCGCGCTCTTCGACTACGACACAGCCGAGGGGCTCTTCCCCTTCGTGCTGCTGACGCTGGGGGTGCCGATCGGGTTGGTCGCGGCCCCGCGCACCCGTCGCTTCGGGCGCTACATGCTGATCGGCATGGGCACGACGCTGCTGGTGGTCCTGGGTGTCGCGGCGCTGGTGCTCTGGTGGCTGGTCAAGGTCGAGGGATGACGTTTTCGCGCGGCTGGACGACGGTGGGAGACTGGGGGAGATGTCAGAGCCGATCAAGACCCTTCCCCTCGTGTTCGACGAGCCGCGCGGCCGCAAGAAGCCCCCGCGGCACCTCGCCGACCTCACCTCGCCCGAGCGCAAGGCGCTCCTCGAGGAGCTCGGGCTGCCCGGCTTCCGCGCCAAGCAGCTCTCGATGCACTACTTCGGGCGTCTGGTCGACGACCCCGAGCTGATGACCGACCTGCCGGCGCACCAGCGCGCCGAGCTGGTCGCGGCCCTGCTGCCCACCATCATGACGCCGCTGCGCACGATGGAGGCCGACAAGGGCACCACCCGCAAGACCCTGTGGAAGCTCTTCGACGGCGCGCTCGTCGAGTCCGTCCTCATGCGCTACCCCGACCGCGCCACGGTGTGCGTGTCCAGCCAGGCCGGCTGCGGCATGGCCTGCCCGTTCTGCGCCACCGGCCAGGGCGGCCTGCAGCGCAACATGTCGACCGCCGAGATCGTCGAGCAGGTCGTCGCCGGCGCCCGCTCGATGACCCGCGGCGAGGTGCCCGGCGGCCCGGGCCGCGTCTCCAACGTGGTCTTCATGGGCATGGGCGAGCCGCTGGCCAACTACAAGGCCGTCATCGGCGCCGTACGACGCCTGACCGACCCCTCGCCCGACGGACTCGGCATGTCCGCGCGCGGCATCACGGTCTCGACCGTCGGCCTCGTGCCCCGCATCAACCAGCTGACCGAGGAGGGCATCCCGGTCACGCTCGCGCTGAGCCTGCACGCCCCCGACGACGAGCTGCGCAACGAGCTCGTCCCGGTCAACACCCGCTGGTCCGTGGCCGAGACCGTCGAGGCCGCGTGGAACTACGCGCGCGTCACCCGGCGTCGTGTCTCGATCGAGTACGCCATGATGCGCGGCATCAACGACCAGGCCCACCGCGCCGACCTCCTCGGAGACCTGCTGCGCTCCTACGGCGACTGGGGCTGGGTCCACGTCAACCTGATCCCGCTCAACCCCACCCCCGGCTCCAAGTGGACCGCCTCGGACCCCGCCGACGAGCGTGAGTTCGTCCGCCGCCTCGAGGCCAAGGGCGTCCCCACCACCGTGCGCGACACCCGCGGCAGCGACATCGACGGCGCCTGCGGGCAGCTGGCCGCCACCCAGGTCTGAGCGGGGCGGCGCGGGTCCGCTCCATCAAGGTATGCAGGTGACACGCCACTGCCCACGGCGAGCACCCTGTGGTGGGTGGCGTGTCGCCGTGGGAGGTGCTCGGTCGACCCGAGCTCGGTGTGGCCGGGAGGTTGGTCTGCATACCTTGATGAAGCGGCGCCGACCGGACCCCCGGATGCGTCAGCCGGCGCCGATCAGCGCGACGGCGTCCTCGACGGTGTCGACGAGGTGCACCTGGGACTCCATGGCCCGACCGTGCGCGAGGGACTGCAGCAGTGGCCAGGCGGGCACGGTGCGCGTCCAGTGCTCGACACCGACCAGCACCATCGGAGCCACCGAGGTCTCGTCGGCGTAGTAGTTCTCGCAGGCGTCCTGGAAGACCTCCTGGACCGTGCCGGCGGCGCCCGGGAGGAAGACGATGCCGGAGTCGCAGATCTCGAGCAGCGTCGCCTCGCGGGTGGAGTTGCGGAAGTACTTGGCGATCGCGGTCGCGAAGAGGTTGGGCGGCTCGTGCCCGTAGTGCCAGGTGGGGATGCCGAGCGTCGGGCGGGGGTCGGCGAAGCGGTCGCACACCTCGCGGGCGACCTCGGCCCAGTCGTCGATGGAGGGGCGGAACGACGGCACCCGGGCCAGCAGCCGCAGGGCCTCGTCGAGGTCGTCGGGGGAGCGGTCGGCCAGGCGGGCGCCGAGGTTGGCGGCCTCCATCGCACCCGGCCCGCCGCCCGTGGCCACGACGTGGGTCCGACCGAGCAGGGCGCCCAGCCGAGCCGCCTCGGCGAAGGCGGGCTCGCCGCGGGCGATCCGGTGACCGCCCATGACGCCCACCAGCCGCGGCTCACGCGTCCAGACCAGCAGTGCCTCGTCGATGGCGTGGTCGTGCAGCGCCCGGGCGAGGGACGCGTCCGAGGTGCTGTCGTGCTGCGACCACGCGTAGGCACGGGCGTCCAGGGAGTCGGCGTAGGGCGTGACGTCGTAGAGCGTCCGGGCGTCGTACAACGCCGAGCGGTGCACGTCGACCGGGACGTCGTGGATGGCAGGCAGCACGAGGGCGCCGGCCGCGACGAGCCGACCGGCGTCACCCTCCGCGAAGGTGCACCCCAGGAAGGTCGCCCCCGAGACCCGGCAGCGAGCGAGTGCCTCGCCGTGCCCGCTCAGGTCGAGCCCGTGCACGCGCCAGCCCGCAAGGCGACGCGCGCCCCCGGCCAGCCGGTTGTCGAGCTCGGCCAGCGACTCGACGGTGACCGCGCGCCCATGACTGTGTCTCACAGCGCCGAACCTAACGTGAGGACCTCAGAACGCGCGCGCCATCAGCTCCGCGAAGAGCTCCTGCTCGTCCACCTCCAGCCCCCGTGAGCGGAACCACGTGCACATGTTGGTGCAGTCACGCAGCAGGAAGTCCAGGCCCGCCGGGTTGGCGACCAGGTCCACGACCTGCGGCAGGTCGATGACGACGAGCCGCTCACCCGCCGCCAGCACGTTGTACGGCGAGAGGTCGCCGTGGACGATCCCGTGCCGCACCAGGGTGGTCAGGGTCTCCACCAGCTGCTCGTAGTAGGACTCCAGGAGCTCGCGCGGCGGTCGGGCCTGGGCCAGGCGCGGCGCTGTCTCGCCGTCGACCTGGACCCACTCCATCAGGATCTCGGTCCCGTCGACCTGGACCGGGTAGGGCACCGCGACGCCCAGGTCGTGCAGGCGCACCAGCGCCTGCCACTCGGCCCACGCCCACTGGCCCGCTGCCACGGCGCGACCGTGGGCTGACTTCCTGGCCAGGGCCCGGGCGTCGCGGGTGTTGCGCATCCGGCGACCCTCGGTGTAGGCGCTCGACCGGTGGAAGGAGCGGTGCTGCTCGCCGCGGTAGCGCTTGGCTGCCATCACCACGGCCCGCTCCGGCTCCCGCGGGTCGGCCCGCTCGAGGAGGAAGACGTCGGCCTCCTTGCCGGTCTTGAGGATGCCCAGGTCGGTGTCGACGGCACCCTGCGAGGTGACGAGCCAGTCTGGACGCGGCTCCGGGCCCCGACAGAGCGGCTCGACGGCGAGCCAGGTCGACCAGCGCTGGCCGGGGTCCTCGAGGTCGTCGTAGGCGGTGAAGTCGAGGACGAAGCCGGGGTCAGGCGCTCCGACCGGCTGGTCGTCGTGGTGCTGCTGGTCCAGATGATCGGGCCAGTGATCTGGCCAGTGATCGGGCCGATGCTGGGGCCGGTGGTCGTGCTGTGATGACACGGGTGCTCCTGTGCTGCGAGGGGGAGTGGTCTGCGGACAGGCCAGGGACAGTCGTCGACATGTCTCGCTCCTCTCGTCGGGCACCGGCCGGCACCGGGGCTGGGCCCAGCGTGCCGCCGGGCGGCGGCCCGGTGCAACAGGTTTTCTCGGAGGGGGCACTAGGTTGAGCCGCATGTGGCCAGCAACGGCGGCGCTCGCCGCGCTGGCTCTCCTGCTCCCGCTGACGTCCTCGGCCGCCGGACACCCTGCCGCCCCACCCGCTGCTCCACCGGCTGACACACCCGAGGGCCCGCCCGTGCAGGTCGCCCGGGCCGGGGCGGCCGGCATCGGCGATGCGTACTTCCCGCAGGACGGCAACGGCGGCATCGACGTCCAGCGCTACGAGATCCATGACACCTACCGGTTCCGCTCGCGGCGGCTCAGCGGGTGGACCCGGCTCACGATCATCGCGACCGAGCCGCTCACCAGCTTCAACCTCGACCTGCTCCTCCCGGTCACCGGCGTGCGGATCGACGGCCGACGCGTCGAGCACCACCGGCCCGATGATCACGAGCTGACCATCACGCCCTCGGAGCCGCTCGCCGCCGGTCGCACGTTCGACGTCGTCGTGCGCTACGTCGGGCACCCCGGCCGCATCAGCTGGGAGGGCGAGTCGGGCTGGGTGGCCAGCAGCACGGAGGTCGTCGCCGTCGGCGAGCCGCACATGGCGACCTGGTGGTTCCCCGCCAACGACCACCCGCTCGACAAGGCGCTGATGGACATCTCGATCAGCGTGCCGCGCGGCAAGGTGGTCGTCGCGGGCGGCGAGCGGGTCGGCCGTGTGGTCACCGGGGCGTTCGCGACCACCAGGTGGCGCTCGACCGAGCCGATGGCGCCCTACCTCGCCTTCTTCGCGGCCGGCCCGTTCGCGGTCGAGCGCGGCGCCCACCGCGGCCTGCCCTGGACGACGGCCGTGTCCCGAGCCGTTCCCGCGCGCGACTTCCGCCGGTCCCGGAGGCTGATGCGGCACTCCGCGCGCCTCACGGCCTGGTTGGAGACCCAGCTGGGCGACTACCCCTTCGCCTCGACCGGCGGCGTGACCACCAGCCTCACCCCACCTTTCGCGCTGGAGACCCAGACCCGCCCGGTCTACCCGGTGCTCGCGCCCGGCGCCGGTCCGGTCCTGGTCCACGAGCTCGCCCACCAGTGGTTCGGCAACTCCGTGTCCGTGGCCGGATGGCGAGACATGTGGCTCAACGAGGGCGCGGCCACGTTCATGGAGGTGCGCTACGGCGAGACCCGCGGCCGCGTCGCCGCGACGCGCTGGCTCCAGCAGCAGTACGACGACCACCGGGACGATGCCGCCTTCTGGCAGGTCCGGCTCGACGACCCCGGAGTCGCCCGCCTCTTCGACCACGCGGTCTACGTGCGTGGCGCGATGCTCCTCCAGGCGCTGCGCGGCGTGGTCGGCGAGCAGGACTTCTGGAGGCTGCTGCGACGGTGGGTCGCCCAGCACGCCGGCGGCAACGCCTCGACCGAGGACTTCGTGGCGATGGCCGGCGAGGTCACCGGTGAGGACCTCGGCGACTTCTTCGCGGCCTGGTTGGGCGGCAGCGGACGACCGGCGCGCACGACCGCCAACGGTCTCTCCTGAGGACCCCCCTCGGGACGGGCCTCCACCGTTTGCCGGTGGCGGCTGCGGGTAGTGGGCCTGAAGGGCCGATCAGGTCACCACCCGGACGCAGAGGATCAGACATGACGGATGACGCGAAGGTCGCCAAGGAGCTCGTCGAGACGCTGAAGGACGGCGAGAAGGGGTTCGCCAGCGCGGCCGAGCGGCTGGGAGACAGCGACCGCCCGGAGCTGGCCGCGACGCTGACGCGCCTCTCGGAGCAGCGTGGTGGGTTCCGCCGCGAGATCGTCGAGCTCGGCCACGACTACGGCGACGACGTCGATGCGAGCGGCTCCGTCGCCGCGACCGTCCACCGCGGCTGGCTCTCGCTCAAGGACGCCGTGACCGGCGACGACGCCGGCAGCGTCCTCGCCACCGCGCTGACCGGGGAGGAGCACGCGGTCTCGGAGTACGAGAAGGCGCTCGAGGGCGACCTCAGCGTCGGCTTCCGTGACGTCGTGAGCCGCCAGCACCTGGCCGTGGCTGCTGCGCGCGACGAGGTCAAGGCCCTGCAGGTCATGGACTGACAAGACGTCCGTCAGCCGAGGAGTGGCCCGACGACGCGCGCCGCGAGGCTCTGTCGCCGGGTCACCGACTCCTCGGCGTCGGCCAACGTCATGGCGCGCAGCCCGACGTTGATGCCCAGCCAGCGCAGCGGCTCCGGCTCCCATGGGCGGGACGCGTGCCCGACCCAGGGGAGCCGGGTCAGCTCGGTGTCGTGGCGCAGGACCAGGTCTCGCAGCGTACGGCCGGCGAGGTTGGTCGTGGCCACCCCGTCGCCGACATAGCCGCCGGCCCAACCCAGCCCGCTGGCCGGGTCGAGACCGACCGAGGCGCACCAGTCGCGGGGGATGCCCAGGGGGCCGCCCCAGGCGTGGGTCACGCGGGTGCCGGCGAGCACCGGGAAGAGGTCCAGCAGCGTCGCCCACAGACCGGCGTGCACGCGGGTGTCGCGATCGAAGGTCGGCCGCACCCGCGATCCCCAGTGGTAGGGCGCGCCGCGGCCACCGAAGGCCAGCCTGCCGTCGGCCGTGCGCTGCCCGTAGATGACCAGGTGCCGGTGGTCGCTGAAGGTCTCGCGCTCGCGCAGCCCGATCTCGTCCCAGACGGCGTCAGGCAGTGGCTCGGTCGCGATCATGAGCGAGTAGACGGGTGCCACAGCCCGGCGCACACCCGGTAGTCCGGGCGTGTAGCCCTCGGTGGCCCGGATGACGTGGGTGGCCCGCACGACCCCGCGGCCGGTCACGGCACGGCCGGGCGCGATCGAGGTGACCCGGGTCTGCTCGTGGATGCGGACACCGCGCCGCTCGACGGCCTCGGCCAGGCCGCGCACCAGCTTGGCGGGGTGGATCGCTGCGCAGTCGGGGGTGAAGGTCGCGCCCACCGTGCGCGTCGCGCGCAGCAGCGCGTCGCTCTCCGCCCGCTCCAGCAGCCGTACGTCGGTCTCGTCGCGGCCCCAGGTGCGTGCGGCCGCCACCTCCTGCTGGGCCCGCTGCCACTGAGGTCGTGACCTGGCCAGCGTGATCGTGCCGCCCTTCGTGGCGTCAGCCTCGATCCCCTCCACACGGGTCACCCGGACCACCTCGTCGACCGTGGCACGCATGGCCCGGTGCTGGGCCAGCGCGGAGTCGCGTCCCGCCATCGCTGCCAGGCTCGGCAGGGCGGCCGGGAAGAGCGCGGAGCACCAGCCGCCGTTGCGACCCGAGGCCCCGAAGCCGGCCGTCTCCGCCTCCAGCACCACGATCCGCAGCGTGGGGTCCGCCTCGGCGAGGTAGTAGGCGGTCCACAGCCCCGTGAACCCGGCGCCCACCACGACCACGTCGCAGTCGGTGTCGCCGGCCAGGGCTGCGCGCGGTGACCACGAGCATCCCGCGGTGGCGTGCCACAGCGACAGGTCGTCGTAGGAGGTGGTGGACGGCTCGATCAGCGCACGCCCCACGAGTAGGTCTGCTTGCGCAGCTTGAGGTACATGAAGGTCTCGGTCGAGAGCACGCCCTCGACCCGGCGGATCTTGCCGGAGATCAGCTCGAGCAGGTGGTCGTCGCTCTCGGCGATGACCTCGACCAGCAGGTCGTAGCGTCCGGCGGTGATGACGACGTAGTCGACCTCCTCGAGGTCCGCCAGGTCGTCGGCGACCGACTCGAGGGCACCCTCGACGGTGACGCCGATCATCGCCTGCCTGGCGAACCCGAGCTGGAGCGGGTCGGTCACCGCGACCACCTGCATCACGCCGCCCTCGACGAGGCGCTGGACCCGCTGGCGCACCGCGGCCTCCGAGAGCCCGACCACCTTGCCGATCGCGGCGTAGGATCGACGTCCGTCCTGCTGCAGCTGCTCGATGATGGCCTTGGACACCTCGTCGAGCACGAAGGCGGGGCGGTCCTGCTTGCGCGTCATGTCGGCGATCCTCCCAGCCTCGCCCGCGCGCGCCAAGAGACGCGCCATGAGAACCATGGATTTCGTTGCAATCATGTTTCGGGTCAACGGTTTCGCTTGTGACGCGGCCGTTCCTCTGGAACTATCCACAGACAAAGGCCCCTGTTGCTGGAGGTACACGCATGTCTGTCGAACCCGCCAAGCTGAACGAGCTGCTCCGGATCGCGCGCACGCGCGGCTCCGGCCCTCAGATGTCGGGAGTCGGTCGTCGGACCTTCGTGCGGGGTGCGTCGCTGTCGGCGATGGCCCTGGGTCTTCCCTCGCTCCTGGCCGCGTGCGGGACCGACGCCCAGACGCAGTCGGCCGAGAGCTGCACCAGCACCGACAAGTCGTCGAGCGAGCCGGTCCTCAACTTCGCCAACTGGCCCGAATACATCGACGTCGAGGGCAAGACGATGCCGAGCCTGGCGGCGTTCGAGAAGTCCTCGGGCATCAAGGTGACCTACAACGCTGAGGTCAACGACAACAACGAGTTCTTCGGCAAGGTCAAGGACCAGCTCGGCGGCTGCGAGGCCACCGGCCGCGACATCATCACCCTGACCGACTGGATGGCCGGACGCATGATCGGCTTCGGTTGGATCCAGGAGCTGGACAAGGCCAACATGCCCAACGTCGAGGCCAACCTGAAGGCCGACCTGCGTTCACCGACGTGGGACGAGAACCGTGACTACAGCGTGCCGTGGCAGAGCGGGCTGACCGGCATCGCCTACAACGCCAAGTACACCGGGGAGGTCGGCTCCTTCGAGGAGCTGATGACCCGCCCGGACCTGAAGGGCAAGATCAGCCTGCTGTCCGAGCTGGGCGACACCATGCTGTTCATGCTGCTGCTCGAGGGCGCCGACCCCTCCGACTTCGACTCCTCGGAGTGGGAAGGGGCGCTGGCCCGTCTCGAGGGCTACGTCGGGTCGGGTCACGTCCGCAAGTTCACCGGCAACAACTACATCCGCGACCTCAACGCCGGCAACCTGGTCGCCTGCGAGGCCTGGTCGGGCGACGTCATCGCCATGCAGTACGACAACCCCGACATCAAGTGGGTCGTCCCCGAGGAGGGCCTCGGGATCTGGTCGGACAACATGCTGGTGCCCAACAAGGCCGAGCACAAGGCCAACGCCGAGGCGCTGATGAACCACTACTACGACCCGGAGATGGCCGCCACGCTGGCCGCGTGGGTCAACTACATCTGTCCCGTCGAGGGGGCCCAGGAGGCCATGACCAAGATCGACCCCTCCCTGGTCGACAACCCGCTGATCTTCCCGGACGAGGAGTTCCTCGCCAACGCCTACGGCTTCATGGGCCTGGACGACAAGACACGCCAGCAGTACGACAAGGACTTCACCCGAGTCATCGGGGCCTGATCACCGATGAGCGAAGACCTCGTGCTGACGTCGGTCACCAAGACGTTCGGCACCTTCACCGCGGTCGACGACCTCGACCTCGTCGTACCCCAGGGCTCGTTCTTCGCGCTCCTGGGGCCGTCGGGCTGCGGCAAGACCACCACGCTGCGCATGGTCGCCGGGCTCGAGGAGCCGACCGAGGGCACCATCACCCTCGGGGGCAGCGACATCACCCGGCTCAAGCCCTATCGCCGCCCGGTCAACACGGTCTTCCAGAGCTATGCGCTCTTCCCCCACCTCACCATCGAGCAGAACGTCGCCTTCGGGCTGCGACGGCAGGGCCGCAAGAAGGTCGAGGCCGAGGTGGCCACCATGCTCGAGCTGGTGGAGCTCGGGTCCATGGCCAAGCGTCGACCGGCCCAGCTCTCGGGGGGCCAGCAGCAGCGCGTCGCGCTGGCGCGTGCCCTCATCAACGAGCCCAAGGTGCTGCTGCTCGACGAGCCGCTGGGTGCGCTGGACCTCAAGCTCCGCCGCCAGATGCAGATCGAGCTCAAGCACATCCAGACCGAGGTGGGGCTCACGTTCGTGCACGTCACGCACGACCAGGAGGAGGCCATGACGATGGCGGACACCGTGGCCGTGATGAACCACGGTCGCATCGAGCAGATGGGCGCGCCCGAGGCGCTCTACGAGGCTCCCGCCACCACGTTCGTCGCCAACTTCCTCGGACAGTCCAACCTCGTGGAGGGCAAGGTCGTGGGTCGCGCCGGCTCGCTGATCGAGCTTGACGTCCAGGGCGTCCGGATCTTCGCCGGCAGCGACCGGGCGGCGGCCACGGACGGGTCGGTCTGGGTCGGCGTCCGTCCCGAGAAGGTCTACATCAGCGAGGCCGACGCGGACCGTGGCGACGACACCAACTGCCTGCGCGACGGGGTGGTGACCGATGTCAGCTTCGTCGGTGTCAGCACCCAGTACCTCGTCCGGATGTCGTGGGGCCAGGAGCTCACCGTCTTCGAGCAGAACACCGGCAACCGCGACCGTTTCCGCAACGGTGACGTGGTGGACCTGCACTGGCGAGCAGACCACACGTTCCTGCTCGACTCCGCGCAGGACGCCTCGGCCGGTGTCGACCGGGAGGCCGTGTGAGCGCGACCGAGGACACCCGCCGTCGCGGTCTGACCGGCTACCTGCTGCTCCTGCCGGGCGGGGTGTGGCTGGCGCTCTTCTTCGTCGTCCCCACGGTCACGCTGATCAGCACCAGCCTCTACGACCCCACCGGGTCGTTGGCCACCGGCTACCAGCTGACCGGGCACTGGGAGAACTACACGCAGGCCATGTCCGACTACTCGCCGCAGATCTTCCGCTCGTTCCTCTACGCCTCGATCGCGACCCTCGCGTGCGTGCTGCTGGGGTTCCCCCTGGCCTACGCCATCGCCTTCAAGGCGGGCCGGTGGAAGAACGTGATGCTGGTGGCCGTCATCGCTCCGTTCTTCACCAGCTTCCTGATCCGCACGCTCGCCTGGCAGTACCTCCTGGGCGACAACGAGTTCCTCGTCTCGGTCCTGCGCAAGCTGCACGTCCTGGGCGCCGACGGCTACCTCCTCGACACGCCGTTCGCCGTGGTCACGGGGCTGACCTACAGCTTCCTGCCGTTCATGGTGCTGCCGCTCTACGCGTCGCTGGAGAAGATCGACCCGCGACTGCTGGAGGCGGGCACGGACCTCTACGCCGCACCGGCCTCGGTGTTCCGCCACGTCACGCTGCCGCTGGCGATGCCGGGACTCGTGGCCGGCACCCTGCTCACCTTCATCCCCGCCTCCGGCGACTACATCAACAGCGAGCTGCTGGGCAACCCGCGCACGCGCATGGTCGGCAACGAGATCCAGGACCTCTTCTCCGCCGGTGACTACCCGACGGCCGCCTCGTTGTCGGTGACGCTGATGGCAGCGATCGTGGTGCTGGTGCTCGTCTACGTACGCCGGGCCGGGACCGAGGAGCTGCTCTGATGGGCCGCGCCGGTCGATGGGTGGGGGAGCACCTGGTGCTCGTCCTCGGGCTCCTCGTGCTGTGCTACATGTTCGTGCCGATCCTGGTCGTCATCCTGATGTCCTTCAACGACCCCGCCAGTCGCAACAGCTACACCTTCGACGGCTTCACCTGGGACAACTGGCGCAACATCTGCGAGCCCTTCCAGCTGTGCTCCTCGGTCTCGCTGAGCCTGCGCATCGGGCTCCTCGCGACCACGGTGGCCACCATGCTCGGCACCCTGATGTCCTTCGCGATGGTCCGGCACCGCTTCCGCGGCCGGAGCTCGGCGAGCCTGTTCATCTTCCTGCCGATGGCGACCCCCGAGATCGTCATGGGCTCCTCGCTGCTCGCGCTCTTCGTGACCAGCGGGGCCTCGGGGATCCTCGGCTTCTGGACCATCTTCATCGCCCACGTGCTGTTCTGCCTGTCGTTCGTGGTGGTCACCGTCAAGGCCCGGCTGGCGGGGCTCGATCCGCGGTTGGAGCAGGCGGCGATGGATCTCTATGCCAACGAGTGGCAGACCTTCTGGCGGGTCACCTTCCCGCTGGTCTTCCCCGGCATCCTGGCCGCCGCCCTGCTCTCGTTCTCGCTGTCCTTCGACGACTTCATCATCACCAACCTCAACGCCGGCCAGGAGGTGACCTTCCCGATGTTCGTCTGGGGTGCCGCGCAGAAGGGCATCCCGCCGCAGATCAACGTCATCGGCACGATCATGTTCCTCGTGGCGCTGCTGATCGTCGCCTCCGGCGAGATCGCCAGCCGCCGCCGGGCGTCGCGGGCGTGACGCTGCGGAGGCCGGTCCACCAAGGTATGCAGACGAACCGCCACTGCCCTCGGCGAGCTCACCATGGGCAGTGGCGGTTCACCGACATACCTTGAGGAAGCGGACCACGTCCGCCGCCCCGCCGCCGAGGCGGCCGACGTACGCCCGCTCAGAGCAGGGAGGACGCCTTGTCGAGGACGACGCGGAGGATGTGCTCGATCTCGTCGAACTCCTCCTGGCCGCAGATCAGCGGCGGGGAGAGCTGGATGACGGGGTCGCCACGGTCGTCGGCGCGGCAGTAGAGGCCCTCGTCGAAGAGGGCCTGGGAGAGGAAGCCGCGCAGCAGCTTCTCGGACTCCTCCTCGTTGAAGGTCTCGCGGGTGTCCTTGTCCTTGACGAGCTCGATGCCGTAGAAGAAGCCGTCGCCGCGCACGTCCCCGACGATCGGCAGGTCCTTGAGACGCTCCAGGGTCGAGCGGAACGCGCCCTCGTTGGTCCGCACGTGCTCGAGGAGCCCCTCGCGCTCGAAGATGTCGAGGTTGGCCAGGGCGACCGCGGTGGAGACCGGGTGCCCACCGAAGGTGTAGCCGTGGGCGAAGGACTCGCTGCCGTGCAGGAACGGCTCCATCAGCCGGTCGGTGGCGATCATCGCGCCGAGGGGCGCGTAGCCCGAGGTGATCCCCTTGGCGCAGGTGATGATGTCGGGCTGGTAGCCGTAGCGCTCGGCGCCGAACATGTGGCCCAGGCGACCGAAGGCGCAGATGACCTCGTCGGAGACCAGCAGCACGTCGTGGCGGTCGCAGATCTCGCGGACCCGCTGGAAGTAGCCCGGCGGGGGCGGGAAGCAGCCGCCGGCGTTCTGCACGGGCTCGAGGAAGACCGCGGCGACGCTCTCGGCGCCCTCGTTGAGGATGGCGACCTCGATCTGGTCGGCGGCCCACCGGCCGAAGGCCTCCGGGTCGCTGTGGCCGTCGAGGAACCCACCGGTGATCTCGTGGGCCCGGTAGGAGTTGGTGTTGGGCGCACGGAAGGTCGAGGGCACCAGCGGCTCGAACTGCGCCTTGAGCCCCGGCAGGCCGGTGATCGAGAGCGCGCCGGCGGTGGTGCCGTGGTAGGCGATGGCACGGCTGATGACCTTGTGCTTCATCGGCTTGCCGGTGAGCTTGAAGTAGTTCTTGGCCAGCTTCCACGCCGACTCGACGGCCTCGCCACCACCGGAGGTGAAGAAGACGCGGTTGAGGTCACCGGGGGCGTGGCCGGCCACGCGGTCGGCGAGCTCGATCGCGCTCGGGTGCGCGTAGGACCACAGGGGGTGGAAGGCCAGCTGGGAGGCCTGCTTGGCAGCGGCCTCGGCAAGCTCGGTGCGACCGTGGCCGACCTGGGAGACGAAGAGCCCGGCGAGCCCGTCGAGGTACTTCTTGCCCTTGGCGTCCCAGATGTAGGCGCCCTCGCCCTTGACGATGATGGGCACGTCGGAGTGGTCGTAGGTGGAGTGGCGCGTGAAGTGCATCCACAGGTGGTCCTTCGCGGCGCGCTGCAGCTGCTCGTAGTCCATCGTCATGGGTCCATCCTCCCTGTCTGACGACCAGAGTGCAAGCGGATCCGTCGTATGATGCCCGTCCGGGCGACGATATCCGTTGCTTGGACCTCCGCAGCCGCCTGGTAGACATGCCTGCATGACGACGACGGTCTTCCGCAACGGCACCCTCTTCGACGGCCATGCCTACGTCGGCCACGGAGCGGTCGTCGTCGTGGACGGCCGCATCGCCGACGTCCTGGTGGGCGACCCGCGCGGTGCGACGCTCCCGGCGGGACGGGTCGTGGACCTCGGGGGCGGCCTCCTGGCGCCGGGGTTCGTCGACGCGCACGTCCACGCGGTGCAGGGCGGGCTCGAGCGGATCCGGTGCGACCTCTCCGAGGTGGAGGGGCGCGAGGCCTACCTGGAGCACATCGCCGCCTACGCCGCTGCCCACCCGGACCTGCCCTGGATCCTCGGGGGCGGGTGGGCCATGTCGGCGTTCCCCGGGGGCGCGCCGACCGCGGCCGACCTCGACCGCGTGGTGCCCGACCGGCCGGTGTTCCTGCCCAACCGCGACCACCACGGTGCCTGGGTCAACACCCGTGCGCTCGAGGTCGCCGGCATCGACGCCACCACGCCCGACCCCTCGGACGGCCGCTTCGAGCGCGACGCCGACGGTCGGCCGACCGGCACCCTCCACGAGGGCGCCATGCACGCGGTCGCCCGTCACGCACCCCCCACGAGCGACGAGGAGCAGTACAGGGCGCTGCTGGCCGGCCAGGCCTACCTGCACTCGCTGGGGGTCACCGGCTGGCAGGACGCCATCATCGGCGCCTACGCGGGCATGGACGATCCCGGACCGACCTACCTGCGCGCCGCCCAGCGGGGCGACCTGACCGCCGACGTGGTCGGCGCCCTGTGGTGGGACCGGGCCCGGGGTGAGGAGCAGGTCGCCGACCTGGTGGCGCGACGTGACCGGCTCTCCCACGGCCGCTTCCGCGCCACCAGCGTCAAGGTCATGCAGGACGGCGTGGCCGAGAACGGCACGGCGGCGCTCACCTCTCCCTACCTCGACCGCTGCGGTCACGCGACGGCCAACTCGGGGCACTCCTTCGTCGACCCGGCCGCGCTGCGCCGCCACGTGGCGCGACTGGACCGCGAGGGCTTCCAGGTCCACGTCCACGGCATCGGCGACCGGGGGGTCCGAGAGGCGCTGGACGCCTTCGAGGGGCTCGACCCGGGCCGCGACCTGCGCCACCAGGTCGCCCACCTGCAGCTGGTGAATCCCCACGACGTCAGTCGTTTCGCCGCGCTCGGGGTGGCGGCGAACATCCAGGCGTTGTGGGCCTGCCGGGACGAGCAGATGGTCGAGCTCACGCTGCCGTTCCTGGGCGAGGAGCGCGGCCGGTGGCAGTACCCCTTCGGTGACCTGCACCGTGCCGGTGCCCGCCTGGTCGCGGGCAGTGACTGGCCGGTGAGCACCCCGGACCCCCTCCGGGCGATGCACGTGGCGGTGAACCGCACGGCCTACGGGGAGCCCGGCCCCGCGGGCGAGGACCCCTTCCTGCCCGAGCAGGCGATCGCCCTGGAGACCGCGTTCGCGGCCTACACGTCCGGCAGCGCCTGGGTGAACCACCGCGACGACGCCGGCGTCCTGCGTGCGGGTGCCGTCGCCGACCTCGTGGTGCTCGACCGCGACCCGTTCGGCGCACCGCCCGCCGAGATCGGTGCCACCACGGTGACCTCGACCTGGGTCGCGGGTCGTCGCGTGGATGCTGGTCTGCCACGTCCAGTCCGGTCCTGACGACGGAATCAGCGCCGAGCCGACCGGAGGGCTACAGATTTCGTCACCCCGTGGCTAGGCTCCCGACATGGCTGACCAGACTTTCAAGAACATCGTCAATGCCCAGCTCCTCGACGCCTCGTCGGGGGAGACCTACGACGTCGTGGACCCGAGCACGGGTGAGGTCTACGCACAGGCGCCGCTGTCGCGCGCCGAGGACGTCGACCGGGCCTATGCCGCCGCGGACGCCGCCTTCGAGTCCTGGGGCGAGACCACCCCGCAGGAGCGCGCCCGGGCCCTGCTGCACATCGCCGACGCCATCGACGCGCGCGCCGACGAGATCGTGCGGGTCGAGAGCCGCGACACCGGCAAGCCGCTGGGCCTGACCGCGTCCGAGGAGCTCCCGCCCAGCTCGGACCACTTCCGCTTCTTCGCCGGCGCCGCCCGCGTGCTCGAGGGCAAGTCCGCCGGGGAGTACCTCGCCGACCACACGTCGTTCGTCCGCCGCGAGCCCATCGGCGTCATCGGCCAGGTCACGCCGTGGAACTACCCCCTGATGATGATGATCTGGAAGATCGCGCCGGCGCTGGCCGCGGGCAACACGGTGGTGCTCAAGCCCAGCGACACCACCCCTGCCAGCTCGACGCTGCTGGCCGAGCTCTGCCAGGAGTTCCTGCCGCCCGGGGTCCTCAACGTCGTGTGCGGCGACCGTGACACCGGACGTGCGCTGGTGGCGCACCGGACGCCGCAGATGGTGTCGATCACCGGCTCGGTGCGCGCGGGCATGGAGGTCGCCGGCGCGGCCGCCGCCGACGTCAAGCGCGTCCACCTCGAGCTCGGCGGCAAGGCGCCGGTCATCGTCTTCGACGACGCCGACATCGAGAAGGCCGCTGCCACGATCGCGGAGGCGGGCTACTTCAACGCCGGCCAGGACTGCACCGCCGCCACCCGCGTGCTCGCCGGGCCCGGCGTCTACGACGACCTCGTCGCGGCGCTGGCCGAGCAGGCGAAGGCCACGCGCACCGGCATGCCCGACGACGAGGACGCCCTCTACGGGGCGCTCAACAACGAGCAGCAGCTCGCCCGCGTGACCGGCATGGTCGACCGGCTTCCCGACCACGCCTCGCTGGAGGCGGGCGGCTCCCGCCAGGGCGACCGTGGCTACTTCTACACCCCGACCGTGATCTCGGGGCTCAAGCAGGACGACGAGCAGGTCCAGGACGAGATCTTCGGGCCCGTCATCACGGTGCAGAAGTTCGGTGACGAGGCCGAGGCGCTGCGGTGGGCCAACGGCGTCAAGTACGGCCTGGCCTCCAGCGTCTGGACCAAGGACCACGCTCGCGCCATGCGGATGTCCAAGCGGCTCGACTTCGGGGTCGTGTGGATCAACACCCACATCCCCTTCATCTCCGAGATGCCGCACGGCGGCTTCAAGCACTCGGGCTACGGCAAGGACCTCTCGATGTACAGCCTCGAGGACTACACGCGCGTCAAGCACGTCATGAGCTACATCGGTGAGTGACGAGGCAGAAGTGACGACGATGAGGATCCTGCTCGTCGGGGCCGGCGGCGTCGGGTCGGCGTTCGCCGCGATCGCCGCGCGGCGCGACTTCTTCGAGACCGTCGTGGTCGCCGACTACGACGAGACCAAGGCGCAGCAGGCGGCAGCCGTCGACGAGCGCTACTCCGCCGCCCGGGTCGATGCCTCGGACGCCGCCTCGGTGACCGCGTTGTGCCACCAGCACCGCATCACCCACGTGATGAACGCCGTCGACCCGGTCTTCGACATGCCGGTCTTCGAGGGCGCCTTCGCAGCCGGTGCCGACTACCTCGACATGGCGATGTCGCTGTCGCGGCCGCACCCGGAGACGCCCCACGAGCAGTGCGGGGTCAAGCTCGGCGACGAGCAGTTCGCCCTCGCCGCGGACTGGGAGGCCGCCGGCCGGCTGGCCCTGGTCGGCATCGGTGTCGAGCCCGGGCTCTCCGACGTCTTCGCCCGCTATGCCGCCGACCACCTCTTCAGCGAGATCGACGAGCTCGGCACCCGCGACGGCGCCAACCTGGTCGTCACCGACGAGGACGGCAACGAGGTCTTCGCGCCCTCGTTCTCCATGTGGACCACGATCGAGGAGTGCCTCAACCCGCCGGTGATCTGGGCGGGCGACGGGTCCGGTGCAGGGACGTGGTCGACCACCGCACCCTTCAGCGAGCCCGAGGTCTTCGACTTCCCCGAGGGGATCGGGCCCGTCGAGTGCGTCAACGTCGAGCACGAGGAGGTGCTCCTCATGCCGCGCTGGATCGACTGCAAGCGAGCGACCTTCAAGTACGGCCTCGGCGAGGAGTTCATCAACATCCTCAAGGTGCTGCACGCCCTCGGGCTCGACAGCACCGAGAAGGTACGGGTCAAGGCCGCCTCCGGTGGGCACTGCGAGGTGAGCCCGCGCGACGTGGTGGCCGCCGTGCTGCCCGACCCGGCCACCGTCGGTCCACGGATGAAGGGCAAGACGTGTGCCGGCGTCTGGGTGACCGGCACGGGCAAGGACGCCCAGGGTGACCCGACCGGGCCACGCTCGACCTACCTCTACCACGTGGTCGACAACGAGTGGACGATGGCGGAGTACGGCCACCAGTGCGTCGTGTGGCAGACCGCGATCAACCCCGTCGTGGCACTCGAGCTGCTCGCCACCGGTGTGTGGAGCGGCTCCGGGGTCCTCGGCCCGGAGGCCTTCGACGCGGTGCCGTTCCTCGATCTGCTGACCGCCTACGGCAGTCCGTGGGGCATCAAGGAGCTGTAGCGACTGCGGGCTCGGTCCGCGCCGGCACCGATGGGGGGGTCAGCGCCGGGCCGGGCTCGCCCGCGCGCAGGAACTGGCCGGTCCGCTGCGAGAGGAGCAGGTCCGTCCCGGCACCGTCGCGCCAGACCACGCGGCCGGACACCATCACCAGGGGGACGGTGGCGTCGTTGCGGTTGACCATGCGCGAGAGCCCGTCGTACTGCGCGACAGGTTCCTCGGCGTAGGCGGTGAGCGTCTCGTCCAGGCGCGCGGGATCGAGCAGGAAGAGGTCGGCGCGGTCGCCCACCCGCAGGTGGCCGGCGTCGATGCCGTACCAGTCGGCGAGCTCACCGGTCAGCCGGTGCACGGCGTGCTCGACGGTGATGAAGGGCTTGCCCGCCTGGTCGGCGTCGTGCACGTGCTTGAGCAGGCGCAGGCCGAAGTTGTAGAAGCTCATGTTGCGCAGGTGTGCGCCCGCGTCGGAGAAGCCCATCTGGATGCCGGGGCTGGCGGCCATCTTCTTCAGGATGTGCGGGCCGGTGTCCCGAGATCGTCGTGCACCAGCGCAGCGCGGTGCCGTGCTCGAGGACCAGGTCGAGGAACGCGTCGACAGGGTGCTGACCGCGCTCGACGCCGACCTGGCCGAAGGACTTGCCGATCACCGAGGCATCGGGGCACCCCTTGATCTCGGCGTCGAAGAAGTCGCGGTGCCACACCCGCGGGCCGTACTTGCTCTCGTAGTCCTTGCGGAACGCCGCACGGTAGGCCGGGTCGCGCAGCAGGTCGTCGCGGGCGATCTTCTCCGACAGGTGCAGGGCCGCGGCGCCGGAGCCGAACTCCTCGAAGATCACCAGGTCGATGCCGTCGGCATAGACCTCGAACGGCACCGGCAGGTGCTGCCAGCGGAAGTCGCCACCGAGGCGGTTGGACACGGCGGCGAGCACCCGCATCAGGTGGATGATGCCCGGGATCGCCTTGATGTCGGCCGCCGAGAGCAGGCTGGTCTTCAGCGCCCGCCGACGCCCCAGGCCGATCGAGCCGAAGGCCTGGGTGACGATCGTGTGCGGGTGGCTGGCGTCGGGACCGGCCTGCAGGGCACGCTCCCGCTCGCGCAGGATCTTGCGCAGGCCGCGCATCTCGCGCCACCCGGCGTACGTCGAGGGCAGGGTCCGCGACCGGCAGACCTCGCCGTCGAGCTTGTCGAAGAGCAGCTGCTGGGCCGACATCCCGACGAAGCCGGCGTCGAGGGCCTCGGTGAGCATGTCCTCCATGCGCTGCTGCTCGCGACGTGAGGGCCGCACGCCCTTGCGGGTCGCCTGGTCGAGCCCCATCGTGGCGGTGCGCATGTCGGAGTGGCCGATGAAGGCCGCCAGGTTGGGCCCGAGGGGGAGCGCCTCGAGGAAGTCGACGTACTCACCGGCCGAGCCCCAGGTCTTGGCCTCCTCGACGGCGGAGATGACGTGCTGGCGGGGGATCGCCTCGACCCGTCCGAAGAGGTCGCCGGCATCGACGCCGCCGACGTGGACCGTCGAGAGCGAGCAGGAGCCGAGGAGGATCGTCGTGACCCCGTGACGCAGCGACTCGGGCAGGTGCGGGTCGCGGAGCACCTCGATGTCGTAGTGGGTGTGGATGTCGACCATGCCGGGGAGCACCCACCGGCCGCGTGCGTCGACCACCTCGGGACAGTCGGCGGTGTCGAGCGGGGCCGCCGAGATCTCGACGACCACGCCGTCCCTGATCCCGAGGTCGCGGACGGCCGACGGGCCACCCGTCCCGTCGAACCAGCGGCCGCCCTGGATGATCACGTCGAAGCTCATGCGCTGATGCAACCCGAAGCATTGACACGCGTCAAGAGGTGACCGCCGTCACCGGTAGCCTCCCGCTCCATGAATCTCGGACAACAGCAGAGACCCGACACCCCAGCGGTGCCGGAGACCGACATGCGCAAGATGACAGCGGCCGGTGTGCTGCTCCTGATCCCGGTCGTGGCCCTGATGGCCGTGCCCCTCTACGCGAAGGCGGGACCCGAGCTCTTCGGCTTCCCGTTCTTCTTCTGGTACCAGTTCGTCTGGGTCTTCCTCTGCTCCGCCATGACGTGGACCGCCTACAAGCTGACGCTCTCGGCCCGCGCCCCGCGGACCCCTCGTGATGCGGACGCCCGGCGATGACGCCGCTCGTGACCGGCGGCGGGGTCAACACCGTCGCGCTGAGCGTGCTGATCGCGCTGTTCCTGGTCGTGACCGTCCTGGGCTTCATGGCCTCGCGCTTCCGTCGGGCCGCCGACCTCAACACCCTCGACGAGTGGGGCCTGGGTGGTCGCAAGTTCGGCACCTGGATCACCTGGTTCCTGCTGGGCGGCGACCTCTACACCGCCTACACGTTCGTGGCGGTCCCGGCGGCGATGTTCGCGACCGGTGCTGTCGCCGGGTTCTTCGCGGTGCCCTACACGATCATCCTCTACCCGATCATCTTCGTCTTCATGGCGCGGCTGTGGTCGGTCAGCCACCGGCACGGCTACGTCACGACCGCCGACTTCGTCCGCGGCAGGTACGACGACCGCTCGCTGTCCCTGGCCGTCGCGCTGACCGGCTTCATCGCGACGATGCCCTACATCGCGCTCCAGCTCGTCGGCATCCAGGCGGTGCTCGAGGTCGCCGGGGTCGGAGGTGGTGACAACTGGCTGGCCAAGGACGCCCCCCTGCTCGTGGCGTTCGCCGTGCTCGCGGCCTACACCTACTCCTCGGGCCTGCGTGCGCCCGCGGTCATCGCCTTCGTCAAGGACATCCTGATCTACGTCGTCATCGTCGTCGCGATCATCTACCTGCCCTCGCAGGTCGGCGGCTGGGACAACATCTTCGGCGCGGCCGAGGAGAAGATGGCGACGACCAACGAGGTCACCGGTGCGCCCACCGGGTCGTTCATCCCCGGCGACGGCCAGCTGTGGGCCTACGCCACGCTCGGTCTCGGGTCGGCGCTCGCTCTCTTCATGTATCCCCACTCGATCACCGCCAGCCTGTCCTCCGACAGCCGCAACACCGTGCGCCGCAACGCGGCCCTGCTGCCGGCGTACTCCTTCGTGCTCGGACTCCTGGCCCTGCTCGGGTGGGTCGCGATCGCGGCCGACACCAGCCCCATCGGCCTCGACGGCGAGTTCAACCCGCAGCTGGTGATCCCACAGCTCTTCGAGGACTTCTTCCCCGCGTGGTTCGCCGGCGTCGCCTTCGCGGCGATCGCCATCGGGGCCCTGGTGCCCGCGGCGATCATGTCGATCGCGGCGGCCAACACCTTCTCGCGCAACATCTACAAGGAGTGGCTGAAGAAGGACGCGACGCCGGCCCAGGAGGCCAAGGTCTCCAAGCTGATGTCGCTGGTGGTGAAGGCCTTCGCCCTGGTCTTCGTGCTGACGCTCGACAAGCAGAACGCGATCAACTTCCAGCTGCTCGGCGGGATCTGGATCCTGCAGACCTTCCCCGCGATCGTCTTCAGCCTCTACACGCGCTGGTTCCACCGCAAGGCGCTGCTGGCCGGCTGGGCGGTCGGCATGGTCTACGGCACCGTCCAGGCCTACCAGGTGATCAACCCGGCGACCGGCAAGCACTTCGGCGGCTCGCTCGACATCATCCCGGGCATCGGGCAGCTGGGCTACATCGCTGTCACGGCCTTCGTGCTCAACCTGCTCGTCACGGTGCTGCTCACCCTGGCCCTCAACGCCGGCAAGATCTCCAACGGCCGCGACGCCACCGAGCCCGGCGACTACTTCGCCGACGCTGACGACCCGCGGGTCCAGGCCGACCTGGAGCAGGTGGACGAGCCGTTCCGCACCGAGCCGGACCCGCGCACCTGACCGGGGCCTAGGCGGTCGCGGCGAAGGCCTCCGCGACGACGTCGAACGCCTCCCCGAGGAGCTCGTCGGAGATCGAGAGGGGCGGCAGGAAGCGGAAGACGTTGCCCCAGGTGCCGCAGGTGAGGACGACGACCCCGTGCGCGTGGCAGAACGCCGCCACAGCGGCAGCGCGCGGGGCGTCGGGCTCGGTGGTCCCCGGCGTGCACAGCTCGATGGCCATCATCGCGCCCCGGCCGCGCACGTCACCGATGACCTCGTGGGTCTCCTGCAGCCCGGCGAGCCGGCCCGCCATGAGCGTGCCGATGGCGCGGGCGCGGGCACCGAGGTCGTGCTCGCGCATCTCCTCGATCGCGCCCAGTGCGGCCGCGCAGGCGACCGGGTTGCCGCCGTAGGTGCCACCCAACCCGCCCGCGTGGACGGCGTCCATCAGCTCGGCGCGGCCGGTGACGCCGGCGAGCGGCAGACCGCCCGCGATCCCCTTGGCGGTGGTGACGAGGTCGGGCACGACGCCCTCGTCGTCGCTGGCGAACCAGTCGCCGGTGCGGCAGAAGCCCGACTGGATCTCGTCGGCGACGTAGACGACGTCGTTGGCCCGGCACCACGCCGCGATCGCCGGCAGGAAGCCGGGGGCAGGCACGATGAAGCCGCCCTCGCCCTGGATCGGCTCGATCGCCACGCAGGCCAGGTTGCTCGCACCCACCTGCTTCTCGATCACGTCGATCGCCCGGGCCGCGGCCTCCTCGCCGGACAGCCCGTCGCGGAACGGGTAGGACATCGGGGCGCGGTAGACCTCGCCCGCGAAGGGTCCGAAGCCGTGCTTGTAGGGCATGTTCTTGGCGGTCATCGCCATCGTCAGGTTGGTGCGCCCGTGGTAGGCGTGGTCGAAGACCACGACCGCGTCCTTCCCGGTCGCCGCGCGGGCGATCTTGACGGCGTTCTCCACGGCCTCGGCGCCGGAGTTGAAGAGCGCGGACTTCTTGGCGTGGTCGCCCGGGGTGAGCTCGGCGAGCGCCTCGCAGACGTCGACGTAGCCGTCGTAGGGGGTGACCATGAAGCAGGTGTGGGTGAAGGCCGCGACCTGCTCGGTGACCCGTCGTACGACGGACGGCGCGGCGTTGCCGACCGAGGTCACGGCGATGCCGGAGCCGAGGTCGATCAGCGAGTTGCCGTCGACGTCGACCAGCACGCCACCCCCGGCGGCCACGATGAAGACGGGCAGCGTCGTGCCGACGCCGTCGGCGACGTGGGCGCGCTTGCGCTCGAGACGGCGCAGCGACTCGGGCCCCGGGATGGCGGTGACCAGGTGGCGCTTCTGGGGCAGGGACGGTCCGCCGACGGCAATCTCAGTCATGAGGAGAGCCTAATCCGACTGGTTCCGAACCTATAGGGGTGGTCGGCGACGATTTCAGGAGGTGGGAGGGGGTGGGGGCTCTGGCGTCGGCTCCGGCGTCGGCTCGGGTGGTGGCGCCGGCGGTGCGGTGATCGTGACGACGGCGTCGCGCGTGCCGACTCGGGCGTGCCGCACGGCGGTGATCCGCAACCGGAGCTGCTCGTCGGGCTCGTCCACGCTGTCGGCCAGCACCGTCACCGGCACCACGACGGAGCGTCGGCCGGCCGGGATGACGACCACCGTCCGCTCGGCGGTCGCGTCGGCCGCGGAGGCGGTGCCGTGCACGGGGCGCACCTCGAGCCGGACCGGTCGTGCGCTGACGCGGGCCAGCGTGAAGCGCACCGGCACGACCTGCTGACCCGACGCCGGCTCCGGCACGCTCACGTCCACCCCTCGCACCACGGGCTCGGGATCGCGGTCGGTCACGACGACGGTGACGTCGGCGAGGTCCAGGCGCAGCCCGCGCGGCTGGGACAGCGTGAGCCGGAAGCGCTCGGTCGGCTCGTCGAGCCGGTCGCGCAGGACCGGGACGGAGACGGAGACCGAGCGCGCTCCGGCCGGGATGCGCACACGCGTGTCGGTCGGCTGGAAGTCGGCGCCGGGTCGTGCGGTGAGGGAGCGTGCCCGCAGGCGCACGGTGGTCTCGCGGCCCGCCGACCGGTCGAGGGTGATCGTCGCCGTCACCCGGTGCCCCTCGAGGACCGGCCCACCGGGCGGTCCGAGGCTGAGCCGCGCACGCGGGGTGGGGAAGCCGGGCTTCCCCCGCTCGTCGAGTCCGACGAAGCAGTAGCCGCGTCGTCGTGCCTCCGCCACGACGCGCGGCACGGCGGCGATCGAGGCGGGGGAGTTGGCCACCCCGTCGTGCTGCAGCACGATGTTGGGTCCCGGCTCGAGCTGGGCCAGGATCCGCGCGCTGATCTGCGACGTGGAGCCGCCCTCCCAGTCGCGCGGGTCGACGTTCCACAGCACCGGCAGCAGCCCGGCCTGCGCCACCGCCTGGCGCACGCGCGCGTCGATGGAGCCGTACGGCGGTCGCATCAGGTCGGTGGGGCGCAGCCCGGCCCGACGGAAGGACCGCTCCGCCGCACGCAGGGTGGCCCGCACCTCCACCGAGGACTGGCGGCGCATGTCGGCGTGGGTGTGGCTGTGGTTGGCGACCAGGAAGCCGCTGGTGTCCACCAGGCGCGCCGCCGCGGGCGCCGAGTCGACCCGTTGGCCGACCATGAAGAACGTGGCGGGCACGTGGGCCGACTGCAGGATCCGCACGAGGCGCGGGGTGAGCTCCGCCGAGGGACCGTCGTCGAAGGTCAGCGCCACCGTGCCCGTGCGGCACGCGTCGACGCGTGCCCCCGGGCCCGGGCCGGAGCCGCTCGGGGCACCGGCCGCGAGGCCAGGCGCGGCAGCGAGCAGGAGGACGACCGGAAGTGCCAGCAGGCTTCGCACCCCTCGAGGGTAGGGGGCTGCGAGACTGGGGGTGTGACTTCTCGTGATGTCGTCGTGCTCGGGTCGACCGGGTCGATCGGGACCCAGGCCCTGGAGCTGGTCCGCGCCAACCCCGACCGGTTCCGAGTCGTGGGCCTGACGGCGGGCGGATCCAACCCCGACCTGTTCGAGCAGCAGGTGGCGGAGTTCGCGCCGGCCTTCTCCGGGCTCGGTGAGGAGGCCTCCACGGAGGCCGCCGCCCAGCCCTGCGACGTCGTGCTCAACGGCATCACCGGCGCGGTCGGCCTGCGGCCCACCCTGGCTGCCCTCGACGCGGGCAACACGCTCGCCCTGGCCAACAAGGAGTCGCTGATCATGGGCGGTCCACTCGTCCTCGAGCGCGCCCGCCCCGACCAGATCGTCCCCGTCGACTCCGAGCACAGCGCGCTGGCCCAGTGCCTGCGCGGCGGTCGCCCCGAGGAGGTACGACGCCTCGTGCTGACCGCCAGCGGCGGGCCGTTCCGCGGACGGTCCCGCGCGGAGCTCGCGGACGTCACGCCGGAGCAGGCCGCCGCCCACCCCACCTGGGACATGGGGCCGGTGATCACCATCAACTCCGCGACCCTGGTCAACAAGGGGCTGGAGGTCATCGAGGCACACCTGCTCTTCGACATCCCCTTCGACCGGATCGAGGTGGTCGTGCACCCCACCAGCGTCGTCCACTCGATGGTCGAGTTCGTCGACGGCTCGACCCTGGTCCAGGCCAGCCCGCCCACCATGCTGATCCCGATCGCGCTGGGGCTCGCCTGGCCCGACCGGGTGCCGAACGCCGCCCCGCCCGTCGACTGGACGCGTCCCGAGACCTGGGAGTTCTTCCCGCTCGACGAGGAGGCGTTCCCGGCGGTGTCCCTGGCCCGCGAGGCGGGGAAGCGGGGCAGCACGGCCCCGGCGGTCTACAACGCCGCCAACGAGGTCTGCGTCGACGCGTTCCGCGCCGGCCGGCTGCGCTTCGACGAGATCGTCAGCAGCATTGCGACGGTCCTTGCGCGCCACGACGTACCCTCGAGTGCGGGACTCACCGTCGACGACATCCTCGCCGCGGACGCCTGGGCCCGCACCGAGACCAGCAGCCTGATCGGGAGACCCGCGTGACCGCGCTCTACTACCTTCTCGGCGTCGTCATCTTCGTCGTCGCCATCCTCGTCTCGATCGGCCTGCACGAGCTCGGCCACATGATCCCGGCGAAGAAGTTCGGCGGCAAGGTCACCCAGTACTTCATCGGCTTCGGGCCGACCGTCTGGAGCAAGCAGGTCGGTGAGACCGAGTACGGCGTCAAGGCGATCCCGCTCGGCGGCTACGTGAAGATCGTCGGGATGCTGCCCCCCGGGGCGAACGACCTGGCCGACGAGGTCACCGTCGACGCGGCCGGCAACACCGTCACGATGGTGCGCAAGTCCAACACCGGCATGTTCACCCAGCTCATCTCCGACGCGCGCGCCGCCGAGTGGGAGCTGGTGAAGCCGGAGGACAGCGACCGGCTGTTCTACAAGATGGCGTCGTGGAAGAAGATCGTCGTGATGGCCGGTGGGCCGACGGTCAACCTGCTGATCGCCTTCTTCATCTTCTGGGGCGTCTTCGCGACCTACGGCCAGCAGTCGCTCGAGGTCGTCCGGGGCGCGCCCGTGATCAGCACCGTCTCCGAGTGCGTCATCCCCTTCACCGAGGAAGGACGCGACTGCACCGCCCAGGACCCGCCCAGCCCGGCCTTCGAGGCCGGACTGCGCCCCGGTGACCAGGTGACCACCTTCAACGGGGTGCCCGTCACCGGCTGGGACCAGCTGCGCGAGCTGATCCGCGGCAACTCCGACGGTGACGCCACGATCGCCTACCTCCGCGAGGGCCAGCAGCTCAGCGGCAGCACGTCGACGACCGTGGAGGCGCGGCCGACCTCGGAGACCGACGAGACGCTGCGCGAGGTCGGCTTCCTCGGGGTCACCCCCGAGGTCGAGATCATCACCACTACCGGCGGCCCGCTCTACACGCTCGACCAGATGGGTGACATGACCGTCGAGACGGTCAAGGCGCTCGCCACCTTGCCGGTCAAGGTCTTCGACGTGGCCCAGGCGATCGTGGGCCTCGAGGAGCGCGACCCCGAGGGCCCGGTCAGCATCGTCGGCGGTGGTCGTCTCGCGGGCGAGACCGTCTCGAGCGACCAGTTCCCGGTCACCGAGAAGACCGTCTACCTGCTGATGCTCATCGCCGGGTTCAACTTCTTCATCGGGATGTTCAACTTCCTCCCGCTGCTGCCTCTCGACGGTGGCCACATCGCCAGCGCCGCGTGGGAGTGGATGCGTCGAGGGGTCGCTCGCCTGCGCCGACGCCCCGACCCGGGCTACGTCGACGCGGCCAAGCTGCTGCCGGTCGCCTACGTCGTGGCCTCGCTGATGCTGGTCATGGGCGTCGTGCTGATCATCGGCGACCTCGTCGTGCCGCTCAGCCTGCAGGGCTGAGAGCCGCTCCGGCGGCGATCCGAGCCTGCACCCACGCCTCGCTGAGTACGACGACTCACGACCCCGCCGGCGGGTCCCGCCAGGCTCCCTGCATGACCTCCTCCACCGCCGCCCGCGTCCGCCGCCTCCTCGTCCTCCCCGCCCTGGCCGCGGGCCTGGTGGGCTCCCTGAGTGCCTGCAGCTCCTTCCTCGACGGGTTCGCGGACAGCCCGCTCGGGATCACCGCCGACGAGATCGGCTGGGCCCCCGGCGAGGCCGTCACCGGCTCGGTCGAGAACCCCGACGGCTCCATGACCGTCTCCCTCGCGCCCGCCTCCCCGGGCGCGCGGGCCGCCCTCCAGGCCGTCAACCGCACGCAGGACCTCGACGCCACGGGTGTCGTGCCCTGTGACTACGACCGGGACGCCTCGACGTACTCCTGCCCCACCACGGGCCTCGACCTCGGCGTCCACGTCGTGCAGGTCACCGACGCCAGGCAGCCCGGCGAGGGCACCCAGGCGGTGGCGGTGGTGCTCAGCGACGTGCCCGGCTACGACCCGACAGCCGGCGACGTGCCGGTCGAGATGTCCACCGGTGAGCGCAGCGAGGCCGAGGCGTTCCTCGCCCCCGTGGCCGGTCGCCCCACCCTGGTGCCCCTCGCGGGATGGGCGCCCGGCACCGAGGTGACGCTCAGGGTCGTGGCCGACGGCAGGACCAAGCCGTTCCTCGTGCGTCGCGCGACCATCGGCGACGACGGCAGCGCGAAGGTGCGGCTCCCGGCCCTGGACAGCGGCTTCTACAGCCTGGTCGCCACCGACGGCACGTGGGCGCAGGACCTCTGGTTCGAGGCGCGGCCCAGCAGCTGACCGGCGTGGCGCGCCGGTCAGTAGGCTGGCCGCATGACCGCCATCAACCTCGGCATGCCGGAGGCGCCCCCTCCCGTGCTCGCACCCCGCCGCAAGACCCGTCAGATCCAGGTCGGCAAGGTCGGGGTCGGCAGTGAGTCGCCGGTGTCGGTCCAGTCGATGACCACGACGCTGACCTCCGACGTCAACGCCACGCTCCAGCAGATCGCCGAGCTCACCGCCACCGGGTGCGACATCGTGCGCATCGCCTGCCCCAGCCAGGACGACGCCGACGCGCTGGCCGAGATCGCCGAGCACTCGCAGATCCCGGTGATCGCCGACATCCACTTCCAGCCCAAGTACGTCTACGCCGCGATCGACGCCGGCTGTGCGGCCGTCCGGGTCAACCCCGGCAACATCCGCAAGTTCGACGACCAGGTCAAGCAGATCGCCCAGGCCGCCAAGGACCGCGGCACCTCGATCCGGATCGGTGTCAACGCCGGTTCGCTGGACCCGCGGCTGCTCGAGAAGTACGGCAAGGCGACGCCCGAGGCGCTCGTCGAGTCGGCCGTGTGGGAGGCCGGGCTGTTCGAGGAGCACGGCTTCCACGACTTCAAGATCTCCGTGAAGCACAACGACCCGGTCGTCATGGTGCGCGCCTACGAGCTCCTCGCCGAGGCCGGCGACTGGCCGCTGCACCTCGGTGTCACCGAGGCCGGCCCCGCCTTCCAGGGCACCATCAAGTCGGCCACCGCCTTCGGCGCGCTGCTCAGCAAGGGCATCGGCGACACCATCCGGGTCTCCCTCTCGGCCCCGCCGGTCGAGGAGGTCAAGGTCGGCATCCAGATCCTCCAGTCCCTCAACCTGCGCCCCCGCAAGCTCGAGATCGTCTCCTGCCCCAGCTGCGGTCGCGCCCAGGTCGACGTCTACACCCTCGCCGAGCAGGTGACCGCCGGCCTCGAGGGCCTCGAGGTCCCGCTCCGCGTCGCCGTCATGGGGTGTGTCGTCAACGGACCGGGCGAGGCCCGCGAGGCCGACCTCGGTGTCGCCTCCGGCAACGGCAAGGGCCAGATCTTCGTCAAGGGCGAGGTCATCAAGACCGTCCCCGAGTCACAGATCGTCGAGACCCTCATCGAGGAAGCCATGCGCATCGCTGAGGGCATGGAGGCCGTCGAGGGCGGCGGCGCCCAGGTCAGCGTCAGCTGACGCTCGGCCCTGATCGGTGGTCGAGCCCGGGGAGCGTCAGCGAGTCGGGACCGAGACCGGGCCCTGTTCGGTGGTCGAGCCCGGCGAGCGTCAGCGAGTCGGTGTCGAGACCCGGTGAGCTGGACAGCAGCCCGTCATCACAAGGGTCTCGACGCGTTCCTCGCTGGCGCTCGTCACGGCTCGACCAGCAAGAGATGCGTTCGGTGGTCGAGCCCAGCCCTGTTCGGTGGTCGAGCCCGGGGAGCGTCAGCGAGTCGGTGTCGAGACCCGGTGAGCTGGACAGCAGCCCGTCACCACAAGGGTCTCGACGCGTTCCTCGCTGGCGCTCGTCACGGCTCGACCAGCAAGGGATGCGTTCGGTGGTCGAGCCGGCCCTGTTCGGTGGTCGAGCCCGGGGAGCGTCAGCGAGTCGGTGTCGAGACCGGGTGGGCAGAGGGCGGCCTGCTCGGCGATGGTCTCGACGCGCTCCTCGCTGGCGCTCGTCACGGCTCGACCAGCAAGGGATGCGTTCGGTGGTCGAGCGGCCCTGTTCGGTGGTCGAGCCCGGCGAGCGTCAGCGAGCCGGTGTCGAGACCCGGTGAGTTCGACAGCAGCCCGTCACCACAAGGGTCTCGACGCGTTCCTCGCTGGCGCTCGTCACGGCTCGACCAGCGAAGATGCGTTCGGTGGTCGAGCCCGGCCCTGTTCGGTGGTCGAGCCCGGCGAGCGTCAGCGAGTCGGTGTCGAGACCGGGTGACGTGCCTGTGGCCCCGCCCGTGGGCGGGGTGTGGGGCTGTGGCCTCAGGGCTCGCCGGACGGTCGGGTCGGGGGTGTGGTCGGGGTGGTGCCGTGGTGGTCGCGGCGGAAGTGCAGCCCGTTGGGTGATCGCCAGAGGTAGGTGGTTTGGTCGAGGCGGTCGTAGGTCCAGGTGGTGTGGGTCTTGGCGCGGTGGTGGGTGCGGCACAGGGGTGCGGTGTTGTCGCTGCAGGTGTCCCCGCCCTGGTCGTGGGCGGTGATGTGGTCGATGTCGCAGGACGTTGCTGGTCTGGTGCACCAGGGGAACACGCAGTGGTGATCGATCAGCTCACGTTGGACCCGGAGTCGGTCGGGGATCTCGTAGGCGCCGACGTGGATGTGCTCGGTCGAGGTCCTTGACCGGCCGCACGGTCACTTGCACGTGCGGGCTGGCGCACCAGTCGCGGACCCGGTCGACCCAGATCGGCGAACGCGTGTTCTCGACCCGGGCGAGACATCCCTCGACGCTGTCTGTCCCGCCGGTGAGGGCGGTGTCGGTGAGGTGGACGTGGAGCACGACCTGGGACCGCGGCGGCGGCGCCTGCCCGGCGCCGGGGTCAGTGTCAGCAAAAGGCAGTGACGTTTGGCCGCGGGCGAGGTCGCCGGCGGCGATGGTGCGGCGTACGTCGTGGGACTCCCGGCAGCCGGCGGCTCCGAGGGTGGTGGCGCCGCGGTTGAGGGCGTCGTCGAGGTCGAGGGCGTCGCGCAGGTCGAGGGTGCCGGTGAGGTCGACGGTGCCGTTGATCCCGACCGCCCTGGTGTGGAGGGTGAGGTGGCGGCCGTCGGCGGCGGCGCGGGCGCGTTTCTCGGCCTCCGCGGGGTCGAACCTGGTCTGGGCTTCCTCGACGAGGCGGCGGACCTGCGGGAAGGACACTTTGTGCGCGACGTGGGCGAGGTGTCGGTCGACGTGGGTCGCACCGGCCGCGGGCAGGCACGTGGTGTGCTCGGCGATGAGCTTGGCCCGCCAGAACGGCAGGTCCCCGGTGATCAGGCGCTCCCAGAGGCGTGGGAGGCGGTAGCGGACCTCGAGGACGGCCCCGACATAGCGTTTGCCGGAGTCGGTGGAGACACCCAACGCGGCGGCGATCTCGAGGACTGCGGACTCCAACACCCACGGTGCACCGTCACCGGCGAGCGGGATGCCGTGGTCCCCGAACGACGCGGCACCCTCGTCGTCGGTCTGGTGCAGCACGCACCAGTCCACGATGCCCTGCACCATCGCGATCTCAGCCTGGTCGCGGGTCTGCCCGCGCTGGTGCGGACGGCGCTCAGCACGGTGGTGCTGTCGTCGTTGCCGGGCTGGTTTGCCATGTCTCTATTGGATCAGGGGCCACCGACAGTGGGGCCTCTTTCGGCGGCTCCTGGTCTCATCTGGTGAGACATCAACCGAAACTTTCTTTCGAACTATTTTGGCCCGGGATTCGAGACCCCTGGGGTACGGCTGCTTCTCGGCTTGCGCGGTCTCGACGCGGCCTCGCAGAGCTCGGCCGGCTCGACCACCGAACAAGGAGCTGGCTCGACCACCAACACGGTCGGCTGGGCCGCGGACTTTCGTTCGTTGGTCGAGCCCGGGGAGCGTCAGCGAGCCGGTGTCGAGACCATCCCGTCCGGGGTACGGCTGCTTCTCGGCTTGTGCGGTCTCGACACGGCCTCGCAAAGCTCGGCCGGCTCGACCACCGAACAGGAGGCCGGCTCGACCAGCAACAGAGACCGGCTCGACCGGCCATGTGGGTCCGGCTCGTGCAGCTCGGCCGGCTCGACAGGCAGAGGGGCCGGCTCGGCAGGCTCGACCACCGGACGAGGCCCGGGTGACCGACAGGGGATGCCTCGACCCATGGGCACGGCTTTCCGTGGTCGAGCCCGGCCTGCGTCGGCGAACCGCTGTGGAGCGGCCAACGGCGCGGCCGCGCGCCCCGTAGAGTCGCGACGTGCAGACCACACGCCAGGGCATCAGGGCCCTGGGGACCCCCGACCTGGATGCCTTCGTGGCGCTCGCCCAGCAGGACCCGGTGGTCAATGTCTTCGCCCTCTACCGGGCCCGCACGACCAGCCTCGAGCCGCGGTGGCTGGGCGGTGAGGTGTGGGGACGGTTCATCGACGGGGAGCTCGTGGCGGCCTGTCACGTCGGCGCCAACCTGGTGCCGATCCAGGCTGATCCCGACGACGCGCGTGCCTTCGCCGAGCGGGCCACGACCCGCAGCCGCAGCGTCTCCACGATCGTTGGACCCCACGACACGGTCCAGGTGATGTGGGAGGTGCTCTCCCAGTCCTGGGGCCAGCCGCGCGAGATCCGGTGGCTCCAGCCCCACCTCGAGATCGAGGGCCCTCCGCTGGTGCAGCCCGACCCCCTCGTGCGTCGTACGACGCGCCAGGACATGCCGGCGCTCTACCCGGCGTGCGTGGCGATGTACACCGAGGAGGTCGGGGTGTCGCCCGAGCTCGGCGGCAGCGCCGACCTCTACCGCGCCCGGGTCACCCAGCTCACGAGCCGCGGCTGGTCCTTCGCCCGCTTCGAGGAGGGCCGCGTGATCTTCAAGGCCGAGGTGGCCTGCGCGACCAGCCACGCGGCCCAGATCCAGGGGGTGTGGGTGCCACCCGACCGCCGGGGCGAGGGCCTGGCGCTCGGCGGCATGGCCGCGGTCGTGGACTACGTGCAGGCTGAGATCGCCCCGCACGTCTCGCTCTACGTCAACGAGTGGAACCAGGCGGCCCGCAAGACTTACGAGAGCGTCGGCTTCCGCGAGACCGCCCGTTTCTCGACCGTGATGTTCTGACCCGATGGTCGGGCAGCAGGCCCGCGAGGCCCGGCGAGACGCCCTAGGATCGCCCCCGTGACCCTCACCCCGAGCACCAAGGTCCTGGCCGGGATCTTCGCCGTCAGCGGCTCCATCCACCTCGCCAAGCCCGACGTCTACGAGCAGATCATGCCCAGCTGGGTCCCGCGGCACCGCGAGGTCATCCTCGGCAGCGGTGTCGCCGAGCTCGCGTTGGCAGCCGGACTGCTGGCGCCCCGGACCCGCCGACTCGCCGGCTGGGCCAGCCTCGCCCTGCTGCTGGGAGTCTTCCCGGCCAACGTCAAGATGGCCGTCGACTCCACCAGGACCCGCAACACCGGCTACAAGGCCGCCGCCATCGGCCGGCTCCCGCTGCAGTGGCCGATGCTCAAGGCGGCGTACGACGCCACCAGGGGCTGACGAGCACTCTGCGGCGTCCGGGGAGGAACTGGTTCGCGGCACGGTCGGTCACGCCAGTAGCCTGACCCGCATGATGATGCGGATGTCGAGCCTGTTCGTGCGGACCCTGCGAGAGGACCCCGCGGACGCCGAGGTCCCGAGCCACCGCCTGCTGGTGCGGGCCGGCTACATCCGCCGCGCCGCTCCCGGCATCTACACCTGGCTGCCGCTCGGCCTGCGGGTGCTGCGCAAGATCGAGGCCATCATCCGTGAGGAGATGGACGGCATCGGCGCCCAGGAGCTGAGCTTCCCCGCGCTTCTCCCCAAGGAGCCCTACGAGGCGACCAACCGGTGGACCGACTACGGCCCCAACATCTTCCGCCTCCAGGACCGCAAGGGCAACGACTACCTGCTCGGGCCCACGCACGAGGAGATGTTCACCCTCGTCGTCAAGGACCTCTACAACTCCTACAAGGACCTGCCGCTCTCGATCTACCAGATCCAGACCAAGTACCGCGACGAGGCTCGTCCGCGCGCCGGCCTGCTGCGCGGTCGCGAGTTCGTCATGAAGGACTCCTACTCCTTCGACATCGACGACGCCGGGCTCGAGGCGAGCTACCAGAAGCACCGCGACGCCTACATCCGGATCTTCGACCGCCTCGGCTTCGAGTACGTCATCGTCAAGGCGACCTCCGGCGCGATGGGCGGCTCGGCCAGCGAGGAGTTCCTCGCCAAGGCCGCCGTCGGTGAGGACACCTACGTCCGCTGCACGCACTGCGACTACGCCGCCAACGTCGAGGCCGTCAGCGTCCGCGCACCCGAGGCGATCGCCTACGACGACGCGCCCGCAGCCCACGCCGAGCAGACGCCCGACACCCCCACGATCGACTCGCTGGTCGCCCACCTCAACGAGGCGTTCCCTCGCGACGACCGCCCCTGGGCCGCCGGCGACACGCTCAAGAACGTCCTCGTCGTGCTCAAGCACCCCGACGGCACCCGCGAGCCGCTGGCCATCGGCCTGCCCGGCGACCGCGAGGTGGACCAGAAGCGCCTCGAGGGACAGCTGGAGCCGATCGAGGTCGAGGCCATGGACGAGGGGGAGCTCAAGAAGCACCCCGCTCTCGTCAAGGGCTACATCGGTCCCGGTGCGCTGGGCGAGAAGAGCGCCTCCGAGATCCGCTACCTCGTGGACCCTCGCGTCGTCGAGGGCACGCGCTGGGTCACCGGCGCCGACGTCGACGGCAGCCACGTGCTCGACCTCGTGGTCGGGCGCGACTTCACCCCCGACGGCACCATCGAGGCCGCCGACGTGCGCGACGGCGACGCCTGCCCCAGCTGCGAGGAGGGCACACTCGAGTCCGCCCGCGGCATCGAGATGGGCCACATCTTCCAGCTCGGCCGCAGCTACGCCGCGGCGCTCGGGCTCCAGGTGCTCGACGAGAACGGCAAGCTCGTCACGGTCACCATGGGTTCCTACGGCGTCGGTCCCTCGCGCGCGGTCGCGGCGATCGCCGAGGGCACCCTGGACGAGTCCGGACTGTGCTGGCCTCGCAACGTCGCCCCCGCCGACGTCCACGTCGTCGCAGCCGGCAAGGACGCCCGAGATCTTCGCGGCCGCCGAGAAGATCGCCTCCGACCTCGACAGCGCGGGCGTGCAGGTCCTCTACGACGACCGCGCCGGCAAGGTCAGCCCCGGCGTGAAGTTCAAGGACGCCGAGCTGATCGGCGTCCCGACCATCGTCGTCGTGGGTCGCGACCTCGCGGAGTCGGGCACGGTCGAGCTCAAGGACCGGCGCACCGGCGAGAAGGAGAGCGTCGCGGCCGACCACGTGGTCGACCACCTGGTGGCGCTGGTCCGCAGCTGACGCAGGCACTCCTGGAGGGGCTGCGTCAGACCACGCGGTGCAGCGGGGTCTGCCCTCGCCGTCCGGCGGGCTCGATGAGCTCCATCAGGCGCAGGCAGTAGGCCACCCGCTGGGCCAGCACCGTCGGCGCCCCGACCAGGGCGCCGAGCTCGGCGGTGGAGAACGGCTCGGCCGGCAGCTCGGCGCCGAGCAGGCCGAGCGCATCGGCCGGCTGCCGCAGCTCGTGGCGCCCGACCACCTCGGCGAGGTGCCGGACCCCGGGGTCGCGGGTGCGCCGTCCCGAGCGGCTGCTCGTCGGTGCCGGGGAGCGCACGTGGTCCTCGCGGCACAGCAGCACCTCGACGACCAGGTGCGGGTGCCCGATCAGCGAGGGGAACGAGACGAGCTTGTCGAAGACCTCCAGCACGCCCGCCTTCTTGGGCGAGCGTCGCTCGGAGAGGATCACGCCGTCGGCGTCGACCCGCACGATGCGTCGTTCGGCGGGGACGGGGTGCACGATCCGCATCCGGTGCTGGTCGAGCAGCCCGTCGAGCTTGGGCCCGAGCGGCCCGAACCCCCCGGTCTGGATCTCGACCAGCTCGCCGTCGGCGCGCACCAGGTCGACCACCCACCTCCCGACGGGCACCTCGAGCCGGTCTCCGGGGCGCGACAGCCACTGCTTCACCGCGGCATGCAGGGGCCCCTCGGCGAGCTCCCCGATCCCAGGCACCCGGCTGAGCGTAGGCAGCGTCCTAGGGTGACCCGATGGAGACCCTCCCCTTCGGCGCCTGGACCTCGCCGCTCTCGGCCCGCCAGGTCCACACGAGCGCCACGCGGCGCTCCGGCCCACGCGTGGACGGCGACACCTTGCTGTGGCTGGAGGCGCGACCGGCCGACGACGGTGCGACCACCCTGGTGCGCCTCGTCGACGGCGTCACCCAGGACGTCTCGCTCCCGGGCCAGGACGTGCGCACGCGCTTCCACGAGTACGGCGGGGGCGAGATCGGAGCCATGGACGGAGTGGTCGTCTACACGGTCTTCGGGGACCAGCGCGTCTGGCAGGTCGGCCCCGGCGAGCGACCGCGACCGATCACGCCCGACGTCGGGGGTGCGCTGCGCTTCTCGTGCTTCCGCGTCGACCCCGTGCGTCGCCTGGTCTTCTGCCTGCGCGAGGACCAGCGTGATCCCTCGGTGGAGCCGGTCACCTCGCTGGTGCGGCTCGCCCTCGACGGCACCGACGACCCGGGCACCGAGCTCGTGGCGGGACGGGTCCGGCCGATCGACGGCGACGAGCTCGCGGCCGACGTGGGCTCGCCGCCCGACTTCGTGGCCGACCACGTGCTGTCGCCCGACGGGCGACGGTTGGCCTGGCTGTCGTGGAACCACCCGCGGATGGCGTGGGAGGGCACCTGGCTCTGGGTCGGTGACCTCGACCGCGCCGGCGACCTGCGCCACGTGCGTCTCGTGGCGGGCAGCGAGCAGGAGTCGGTCGAGCAGCCGCGCTGGCTCGACGACGACCGGCTGAGCTACCTGAGCGACGCGACCGGGTGGACGCTGCACCGGGTGGTCGACCTGACCGCAGACTCCCTCCAGCCACGCGCGCTGCACGACGTCGAGCTGGACCACGGCCAGCCGCGCTGGGTGCCCGACCAGTCGTCGTACGACGTGCTGGCCGACGGCCGGCTGGTCACCACCGTCACCTCGGGCGGCCGCCACCACCTCGCGGTCCTGGACCCCGCCACGGGGGACGCACGGAGGGTTGCGAGCCCACTCACCTTCGCCGCCGACGTCCGCGTCACGGGTCCGGAGCAGGTCGTGTGTCGCGCCTGGTTCGTCGACCGGCCGCCCGAGCTGGTCGCCGTCGACCTGCGCGACGGCACCACCGCGCCGGTCGGGGGAGTGCCGTGGCCGGTCGTCGAGGCGGGAGGGGTGAGTGTGCCCGAGGACAGGGAGTGGACCAGCGGCGACGGCGACACGGCCCACGGATTCTTCTACCCGCCGGCCAGCAGCACGGTCCGAGGCCCCGACGGCGACCTGCCACCACTCGTGGTGACCCTCCACGGAGGGCCGACCTCGGCAGCCGCCGCGGCCTACGGTGGTGGCCGTGCCTACTGGACCTCCCGCGGGTTCGCGGTCCTCGACGTCAACTACGCCGGGTCGACCGGTTTCGGGCGTGCCTACCGCCGTCGGCTCGAGGGAGCCTGGGGGGTGACGGACGTCGCCGACGCGGCCTCGGGAGCCCGGGACCTCATCGACGCCGGGCTCGTCGACGGCGACCGGGTGGCGATCACCGGCGGCAGTGCGGGGGGCTTCACGGTCCTGCGCGCCCTGACGACCACGGACGTCTTCACCGCAGGGGCCAGCCACTTCGGCATCAGCGACCTGACCGCGCTGGTGAAGGACACCCACAAGCTCGAGTCGCGCTATCCGTGGAGCCTGCTCGCCCCGTGGCCGTCGGGACGCGCGGTCTACGAGGAGCGCTCGCCGTTGCACGACGTCGACCGGCTGGCCGCCCCGCTCATCCTCCTCCAGGGCACCGACGACCGCGTCATACCTCCCGTGCAGGCCGAGGCGATGGCCGCCGCGGCCCGGGAGCGGGGGTTGCCGGTCGCGCTGGTGATGTTCGAGGGGGAGGGGCACGGCTTCCGCCAGGTCGCCAACCGGGTGCGCGCGCTGGAGGCCGAGCTGTCCTTCTACGGCCAGGTGTGGGGCTTCGAGCCGGCTGGCGACATCCCGGTCGTCGAGGTGGACAACCTCCCGACGCCCGCGTCCGAGGAGTCCGGCCCGTCCGGTGCGTCTGGCTAGGGTGCCGCCATGGCGATCGACGCGGTGATCTTCGACTGGGGCGGCACGCTCACCCGCTGGCACGACATCGACTTCCACGCGGAGTCGTCTGCCCTGGCCCGCGCCGTCGTCGACCACGAGGACGCCGAGGAGGCCAGGACCCGGCTGCACGCCGCCGGCGACACCGTCTGGGGTCGCTCGCGCGACCACCAGCAGAGCGCCACGGTCACCGACCTCTTCACCGAGGCCGGGCTGGCACACGACCCGGAGCTGTTGCGTCACTACTTCGACTTCTGGGAGCCGCACACCCGGACCGATCCTGCGGTCGGTCCGCTGTGGGAGGCGCTGCGTGCGTCCGGCGTGAAGATCGGCGTGCTCTCCAACACGATCTGGCCCCGGGCCGTCCACGAGCGGATCTTCGAGCGTGACGGGGTGCGTCACCTGATCGACGGCGACGTCTACTCGAGCGAGATCCCGTGGACCAAGCCCTCGCCCCAGGCGTTCCAGGAGGCGATGCGAGCCGTCGGTGCCACCGATCCCCGCCGGTGCGTCTACGTGGGGGACCGGCTCTTCGACGACATCTGGGGCGCGAGCAACGCCGGCCTGCGGACGATCTTCGTGCCGCACAGCGCGATCCCGGCCTCCCAGGTCGGTCACGTCGAGGGCGAGCCCGAGGCCGTCGCCCACCACCTCAGCGAGATCCAGGCCATCGTCTCCGGTTGGTGAGCCGGACTTCTGCATGTTCGTGCAGCGCAGGTTCTCGCAACGCCGGGTCCTGGCGTCGGGGGACGTCCGGGACGCAGAGTCGGCGGCGGAGCCGCCGGCGCTCGGCCGGCCTCACGAACGAAACGGATGACCCTCCATGCGCACACTCGGACTGCGACTCCTGGCCCTGGGCACCCTCAGCGCCGCGACGCTCGCCTTCACCCCGGTCACGGCCACCGCCATGACCCCCTCGCCCGACCTGGGCTCGACCTGCGTGCAACCCGGTGAGGCCGCCGCGGCTCGCGGCGGTCGTGAGACCGACCACCGCCAGGTGTCGGCCGCCGAGCAGCGCGAGATCGCGGCGCGCACCAAGCGCCTGCTCGCCCGCAAGGACACGCCGGCGCCCTCGGCGGTCGCCGCGGCCGGTGTGACCGTGCCGGTCTACGTGCACGTGATGGCGGCCAAGAACGGTGCGGGCGACGTCACGGACGCGCAGGTCGCGCAGCAGGTCCAGGTGCTCAACACGACGTTCGCCGGCGGCGAGTCCGCCGCCGCGACGGACACCGGCATCAGCTTCGTCCTGGCCGGCACCGACCGCTTCTACAACGACACCTGGCACCGGGACGGCTCCAGCTCGAAGTACCGCAAGGCCACCCGCCAGGGCGGGGCCGACGCGCTCAACATCTGGCTCGTGGACTTCGGCTACCTCGGCGTCGCCACGTTCCCCTGGGACTACGCCCGCAGCCCCGGTGTCGACGGCATCCGCGTGCAGTACACCTCGTTGCCCGGTGGCTCGGCGACCAACTACAACCTCGGGGAGACCGCCACGCACGAGGCCGGTCACTGGTTCGGGCTCTACCACACCTTCCAGGGCGGCTGCACGGCCACGAACGACGAGGTGAGCGACACGGCGGCGCAGAGCAGCCCCACCAACGGCTGTCCCGAGGGCCGTGACTCCTGCGCCCTGCCGGGCCTCGACCCGATCCACAACTACATGGACTACAGCTTCGACAGCTGCTACGACCAGTTCTCCGCAGGCCAGAGCACGCGCGCGTCCCAGATGTGGGCGGCCTACCGGGCCTGAGCAGCTCCCGGAGCCCCGCCTCTTGCAGTTTCTTGCAATGCAGGTTTGTGGGGCGCTCCGGAGGTGCCGCGGGGGCCGGGTCCGTTGCATGCTTCTCGTGGAGGGGCGCCCACAGCCTGTCCCACCAGGCAGTCCCTCCACCTGGCCTTTGTCCCAGGCCCTAGCGGTCCGCGTGCTCGTCGTTTCCGGGGAACATCTCGGGCGTTCCTCGGAAGACGAGCTCGCGGACCGCTGTCACGTGCAGGGTGCGCACCGCCCACGCACGCACCTCGCCGGTGGTGCTGCCCACCAGGTAGGCGTAGGTCGCCGAGCAGGACCGCTCGAGCTCCAGGGCACGGTCGTTGACAGCGTCGGTGGTGCCCAGTGCCTCGGGGACGTCGTAGAAGGGCTCCGTCGCGACCGGGGCCACCCCCAGGTCCACCAGCAGGCGGGTCAGGTGGTCACGTCGTCCCCGGTGCGTGGCGTAGGACTCGCTGAGAGCGCCGAACAGTGCCGGGCTGGCGGACTGCGAGGTCTGTGCCCCCAGCACCCCCAGCACGTAGACCGCGGCGTGCTCGGCCGCCAGCGTCGCCTGCACCGCACCTACCTCGCTCATGCGACGCCCTCGCCCTGGGCATCGGTGGGGGCATCGGTGGGGGCATCGGTGGGGGTGTCGCCGGAGAGCACGGCCAGCCGCTGCGCGACGGCAGCGGACATCTGGGCCAGCACGCGGGCCAGCGATCCGCTCCGGGCCTCGAGCGCCGCGGCCGTGAGCCGCCGCTGGTGGGCTCGCTCGAGGCGCGTGATGCGGCGGACCGCCTCGTCGCGGGGGAGCAGCCTGCCAGCCGGGGCAGAGGGGAGCGCGGGGACGTCACTCAGCGCGGCCCGGTGCGCGGTGTGCATGGAGACCAGGTCATCGACCTTCGCCTGGAGGCCCCGGCCCCGCGGCACTGCGGCCAGGGTCGCCTCGAGGTCGCGGACCACGCGGTCGACCAGCGCGGTGTCCGCGCCGGCCGCGGGCAGGGTGGGCGACGCGGGTGAGGAGGGACCGCCGCGCGGTGAGAGATCGCTCACCGCGTCACAGCCGGCCACGGTGACCAGACCCCCCAGCGCCACGCCCAACGTCGTACGGCGAGTGGTCGCGGCGGCCCGGTCAGTCACCCGTCGACCCTATCGCCGGTGGCGGGGGGTGCGGCCGGGAGCCGCTATCGTGGTGGCGCACCGCAGCACCAGCAGGACAGCACCCACAACAGCACAGGAGGTCGCGCCGACATGAGCGCCAAGCAGACCGAGACCCAGGTCCGCATCGAGGCGGAGGTCGCCGACCCCCTGAAGGCCCACGGCCTCGACGTCGAAGCCGTCGAGATCACCCCGGCCGGGAAGCGCCGCGTGCTGCGCATCGCGGTGGACAAGGACGGCGGCGTCACGATGGACGACGTCGCCGCCGCCACGCGCGCCATCGACGGCGTGCTCGAGGCCTCCGACGTGATGGGCGAGATGCCCTACACGCTCGAGGTGACCTCCCGCGGTGTCGACCGCCCGCTCACGCTGCCGCGCCACTGGCGCCGCAACGTCGACCGTCTGGTGAAGGTGACCACGACCGACGAGGCGTCGTTCACCGGGCGGATCCTGGCCTCCGACGACGACGGTGCGACCGTCGAGGTGGACGGCGTGACCCACGACGTGCGCTTCACCGAGGTCGACAAGGCCCTCGTGCAGATCGAGTTCAACCGCAAGCCCGCCGCCGTCGAGGACGCCGGCGACACCGACGAGGAGGACGACGCCTGATGGACATCGACATGAGCATCCTGAGGATGCTGGAGCGAGAGAAGGAGATCTCCTTCTCGGTGCTGGTCGATGCGATCGAGCAGGCCCTCCACACCGCCTACCTGCGCTCGCCCGGCTCGCACGAGAAGGCGCGCGTGACGCTGGACCGCAGGACCGGTCACGTCACCGTGCTCGCCTACGAGCTCGACGACGAGGGCAACGTCATCGGGGAGTTCGAGGACACCCCGGACGGCTTCGGCCGCATCGCGGCGACGACCGCGAAGCAGATCATGCTGCAGCGCCTGCGCGACGCGGAGGACGACGTGCGCTTCGGGGAGTTCGCCGGCAAGGAGGGCGACATCATCTCCGGCGTCATCCAGCAGGGTCGCAACCCCGACGACGTCATGGTCGACCTCGGCAAGCTCGAGGCGCTGCTCCCCATGGGCGAGCGCGTCCCCGGTGAGGACTACACCCACGGCACCCGCATCAAGTGCCTGGTCGTCTCGGTGCGCAAGGGGATGCGCGGTCCGCAGATCACCCTCTCCCGGTCGCACCCCAACCTGGTCAAGAAGCTCTTCGCCCTCGAGGTCCCCGAGATCGCCAGCGGCGTCGTGGAGATCATGGCGATCGCCCGCGAGGCCGGCCACCGCTCCAAGATCGCGGTGCGGACCGACGCGAGCGGGGTCAATCCCAAGGGCGCCTGCATCGGTCCGATGGGGCAGCGCGTGCGCAACGTCATGTCGGAGCTCAACGGCGAGAAGATCGACATCGTCGACTGGGCCGAGGACCCGGCCCGGATGGTCGCCAACGCGCTGTCGCCCGCGCGGGTCAACTCGGTCGAGATCATCGACCTCGCGGCCCGCTCGGCGCGTGTCGTCGTCCCCGACTTCCAGCTGTCGCTCGCCATCGGCAAGGAGGGCCAGAACGCCCGCCTCGCCGCCCGGCTCACCGGCTGGCGCATCGACATCCACAGCGACGACGAGGCTCCCGAGGACGACTGACCGGCCGGGGCGGCGTACTCCCCTCGGCGACACGCCACCCACCACGGGGTGGGCGCCGTGGTCAGTGGCGGTTCGTCTGCATACCTTGATGGAGCGGCCGTCTCAGCCGACGTCCGCAGCGGCATCCCAGGAGCGGCAGACCCGGTCGTCGCCGTCGATGTCGACCTCGATCAGCGAGCAGCTGCCGAGGGGAGCGGGGGTGGCGTCCATCCGGGCCAGGAGCGGCACCGCGCGCTGCCACACCTCGGCGTGGCCGACGACCAGGACGGTCTCGCCTCGATGCGCGTCGGCGATCTCCTCGAGGATGTCGCCGAGCCGGGTGACGACCTCGCCCCGGCTCTCGCCGGTCTGCTCTCCGGTCCACTCTGCGGTCCACTTGCCGGGGGCCTCGCACAGGGTGAGTGACACGCCGAGACGTGCGGCGGCGAGCCGGCCCGTCTCGGCGGCCGGCGTCGAGGTGTCGGCCCACACGTGGGCGATGCGCCGGGTGGACAGCCGGTCGGCGAGCAGCAGGGCCTGGCGTCGGCCGAGTGCGGTGAGCGAGCCGGACCCGGACCCGGTGCTGGACTGGGTGCCCGACTCGTTGCCGGCCCTGGTGTCGGCGTGCCGGGCGAGGACGAGCGTGGTCGGGCACTGCAGCGACGACATGGTGAGTGATTGTGCCGCAGGACAAGGCGGTGCGGGTCCGGGCCGGACGCCCCGGTTCGGTGAAGTGGCGGTCTTTGGATAGACTCACCGGTGGTGGTCAACCCAAGTGCTCCTCTCACGGCGACAGATCCTGTCCGCACGTGCGTGGGGTGCCGCAGGCGGGCCGCCAAGCGCGAGTTGTTGCGGGTGACAGCAGGCTCGGACGCGAAGGGCCTAGCGGCGCTCGTGCCCGATCCCGGTGGCACCGCACCCGGTCGGGGAGCACACCTGCACCCCACCACCGAGTGCTATGACCTCGCCGTACGGCGGAGAGCCTTCGCCCGTGCCCTCCGGCACGAGGGCGGGTTGTCCACCGCGCCGGTGGGGGACTACCTCGACTCGCGCACAGACCCACAGTGACGCAACCGACCAGAAACTGGAGCAGCAGCTCATGAGCACTCGATGAGTAACTCCCGATGAGTTTGCAACACCACCACTAAGGGTCCGACACACCACCGCAGGACGCGGGTCGGGCCAGAAGGAGAATTGTGGCCAAGACCCGAGTCCACGAGCTCGCCAAAGAGTTCGGAGTCGAGAGCAAGTTCGTTCTCGAGAAGTTCAAGGAGATGGGAGAGTTCGTCAAGTCGGCGAGCTCCACTGTCGAGCTCCCTGCGGAGATGCGTTTCCGCAAGGAGGTAGGCGCGTCGCTCAAGGCGGCCGCCCCCGAAGCCCCCGCAGCCCCGGCCGCATCGCCGGCCCCTGCGGCGTCGGCCCCTGCGGCGCAGGCACCCGCGGACGACAAGTCCGCCGCCCCCAAGCCGGCCCCGCGCAAGCCCGGCCCGGCCAAGAAGGCCGCTGCGGTCGAGGAGAAGGCCCCCGAGCCGACTCCCGAGCCCACGCCGGCTCCCGTCGTCGAGGAGGCCCCTGCGGCCGCCCCCGCCGCGGAGACTGCCGCCGAGTCCCCAGCAGCTCCCGCCGTGACCGAGCAGGCCGCCCCCGAGGCGCCTGCCGCCGCGAGCGCCGGCTCGAGCGCCCGTCCCAAGGCGCCCACCCCGGCCCCGCGCCCCGTCGGTCGCCCCGGCGCACCGCGCCCGGGCAACAACCCCTTCTCGTCGAGCCAGGGCATGGGTCGCAAGCCCGCCGCCCCGCCGCGCGAGCCCGCCGCTGACGACGCGCCTGCCGCGGCGTCCACCGACAACCGACCGCCCCGTCCGCCCGCTGCCCGCGAGGGTGGCGCGCCGGGTCGTCCGGGCATGCCGCGTCCCAACCCCGCGATGATGCCCAAGTCCCCGTCCGCCTTCGGTCCCGGCCCCGCCGGCCGTGGCGCCCCCGGTCGCGGTGGCCCCGGTGGTGCACCCGGTCGCGGTGGCCCCGGTGGTGCCCCCGGTCGCGGTGGCCCCGGTGGCGCACCCGGTCGCGGTGCCCCCGCCGGTGCCGGTGCTCCCGGTCGTCCCGGTGGCTTCGGTCCCAGCGGTGGCGGTCGTCCCGGTGGCGGCAACCGTCCCGGACAGCGCGGTCAGACCCAGGGTGCCTTCGGTCGCCCCGGCGGCCCGTCGCGCCGTGGTCGCAAGTCGAAGCGCGCTCGTCGCCAGGAGTTCGAGGCCATGGAGGCCCCGACGCTGGGTGGCATGCGCGTCCGCAAGGGCAACGGCGAGACCGTGCGCCTGGCCCGTGGCGCCTCGCTGACGGACTTCGCCGAGAAGGTCGGCGTCGACGCCGCCCAGCTCGTGCAGATGCTGTTCCACCTCGGCGAGATGGTCACGGCGACCGAGTCGGTCAACGACGCGACGCTCGAGCTGCTCGGTGAGGAGCTCAACTACACCGTCGAGGTCGTCTCCCCGGAGGACGAGGACCGCGAGCTTCTCGAGTCCTTCGACATCGAGTTCGGCACCGACGAGGGCGACGACTCCGACCTGGTCATCCGACCGCCGGTCGTCACCGTCATGGGTCACGTCGACCACGGAAAGACCAAGCTCCTCGACGCGCTGCGCAACGCCAACGTCGTCGACAAGGAGGCCGGTGGCATCACCCAGCACATCGGTGCCTACCAGGTCCACACCGAGGTCGACGGCAACGACCGTCGCATCACGCTCATCGACACCCCCGGTCACGAGGCGTTCACCGCCATGCGTGCCCGTGGTGCCCAGGCGACCGACATCGCGATCCTCGTGGTCGCGGCCGACGACGGCGTCATGCCGCAGACGGTGGAGGCGCTCAACCACGCCCGCGCCGCCGGCGTCCCGATCGTCGTCGCGGTCAACAAGATCGACAAGCCGGACGCCGACCCGACCAAGGTCCGCGGCCAGCTCACCGAGTACGGCCTGATCCCCGAGGAGTACGGCGGCGACTCGATGTTCGTCGACGTCTCGGCCAAGTCGGAGCTCAACCTCGACAAGCTGCTCGAGGCCGTCGTCCTGACCGCCGACGCGTCCCTGGACCTGCGGGCCAACCCCCACCAGGACGCCCAGGGTCTGGTCGTCGAGGCTCACCTCGACCGCGGCCGCGGCCCGGTCGCGACGGTCCTGGTCCAGCGCGGCACGCTGCGCGTGGGCGACTCGATCGTGGCGGGCGCCGGCTACGGCCGCGTGCGCGCCATGCTCGACGAGCACGGCGAGAACATCACCGAGGCCGACCCGTCGCGCCCCGCGATGGTCCTCGGTCTCACCGCGGTGCCTGGCGCAGGCCAGAACTTCCTCGTGGTGGACGACGACCGCATGGCCCGCCAGATCGCCGAGAAGCGTGAGGCGCGCGAGCGTGCGGCCATGCAGGCCAAGCGTCGGGTCCGTCGTACGCTCGAGGACTTCATGGCCTCCATGGAGAAGGGCGAGAGCCAGGAGCTCAACCTCATCCTCAAGGGCGACGTGTCCGGCTCGGTCGAGGCGCTCGAGGACGCCCTCGCGCAGATCGACGTCGGCGACGAGGTCAACCTGCGAGTCATCGACCGCGGTGTCGGTGCGATCACCGAGACCAACGTCGACCTCGCTGCCGCCTCCGACGCCATCATCATCGGCTTCAACGTCCGGCCCCAGGGCAAGGCGGGCCAGATGGCGGACAAGGAGGGTGTCGAGATCCGCTACTACTCGGTCATCTACAACGCGATCGAGGAGATCGAGGCGGCCCTCAAGGGCATGCTCAAGCCGGTCTACGAGGAGTCGGTCCTGGGTCAGGCGGAGATCCGTGCGATCTTCCGCTCGTCCAAGCTCGGCAACATCGCCGGCTGCATGGTCACCTCGGGTGTCCTGCGCCGCAACGCCAAGGTCCGCATCCTGCGCGACAGCAAGGTCGTGGCCGACAACCTCGACCTCGGCTCGCTCAAGCGGGAGAAGGACGACGCCTCCGAGGTCCGCGAGGGCTTCGAGTGCGGTCTGGTCGTCAAGAACTTCCAGGACATCAAGGAAGGCGATGTCGTGGAGGCCTTCGAGATGCGCGAGATCGCCCGCACCTGATCGACCCCGAACGAGTCGGCGCAGCGTGACGGCCTCTGCTGTCACGCTGCGCCGACTCGGCATTTGAGCCAGACCTGAGAGAGTAGGAAGCATGACCAGCCCACGCGTGCGCAAGATCGCCGACCGGATCCACGTGGTGGTCGCCGAGATGCTCGAGCGACGGATCAAGGACCCCCGACTGGGGTTCGTCACCCTCACCGACGTCCGCGTCACGGGTGACGGCCAGCAGGCCACGATCTTCTACACCGTGCTCGGTGGCGAGGACGAGATGGCCAGCACCGCGGAGGGCCTGGAGTCCGCCAAGGGCATCTTGCGCTCCGAGGTCGCCAAGCAGCTCGGCACCCGCACGGCTCCCACGCTGGCCTTCGTCCACGACGCCCTGCCCGAGGAGGCGCGTGCGCTCGACGAGGTGCTCGCCCGCGCCAAGGCCCAGGACGAGGCCGTCGCCGCCGTTCGCGCCGGCGCGATGTTCGCCGGCGAGGACGACCCCTACAAGAAGCCTCGCGAGGAGAGCGACGTCGACGACGACGCGCCCGCGGGCGACCCGCACGACGAGGACGACGCGGACCGGTGACGACGCAGGCCGGGATCGTCGTCGTCGACAAGCCCGCGGGCTTGACGTCGCACGCCGTGGTGGCGAAGACCCGCAAGATCCTCGGCACCCGCAAGATCGGTCACGCGGGCACCCTCGACCCCATGGCCACCGGTGTCCTCGTGCTCGGTGTCAACCGCGCCACCCGGCTGCTCGGGCACCTGATGCTGACCGACAAGGGCTACGACACCACGATGCGCCTCGGGGTGTCGACCACCACCGACGACGCCGAGGGCGAGGTGACGGCCACCGCGTCGACCGCCGGGCTCGACGAGGCCGGCATCCGCACCGCCCTGGCTGCGTTCGTCGGTGACATCGAGCAGGTCCCCACCCAGGTCTCGGCCATCAAGGTCGACGGCAAGCGCGCCTACGAACGCGTGCGTGCCGGCGAGGAGGTCGCCCTCGAGGCGCGGCCCGTCACCATCCACGAGATCGTCGTGCACGACGTGCGGCTCGGGGACGAGCACGTCGACCTCGACGTGTCGATGCGCTGCACGAGCGGCACCTACGTGCGAGCGGTCGCCCGCGACCTCGGCCGCGTGCTCGGTGTCGGGGGGCACCTGACGGCCCTGCGTCGTACGGCGGTCGGACCCTTCGACCTCGCGGCCGCCCACACCCTGGAGGAGCTCGCCGAGCAGCCCCTCCTCGTGCCGATCGCCCACGTCGCCCGGCAGTGCTTCACCGGCGTGGACCTCGACGACGCGCAGGCGGCCGACGTGCGGTTCGGCCGTGCCCTCGATCTCGACCTCGAGGGTCTCACCGCCGTCTTCGACCCGGCCGGCGACTTCCTCGCGCTCTACGAGCCGCGGGACGGGCAGGCCCGCGCGACGGCGGTCTTCGTCTGAGCGCGAGGGGACGCCAGTAAGGTCTGCACGTGCAGATCTGGCGCTCCCTCGACGACATCCCCGGCGGCCTCGGCCGCACGGCGGTCGTGATCGGCAACTTCGACGGGGTCCACCTCGGACACCGCCGCGTGCTCGCGCGAGCCAGGGAGCTGGCCGGGGAGCGCGGCCTGTCCCTCGTGGCGGTGACCTTCGACCCGCACCCGATGGCCGTGCTCCGGCCCGAGCACGCCCCGACCATGCTGACCACGATCGAGCAGCGTGCCGACCTGCTGGGCGACTGCGGGGTCGACGCCGTGCTGGCGCTGCCCTTCGACACCTCGGTGGCAGCGTGGACCCCGACCGAGTTCGTCACGCGGGTCCTGGTCGACGCGCTGCACGCCTCCGCGGTCGTGGTCGGCGCCAACTTCCGCTTCGGCAGTCGCGCCGCGGGTGACCTGCGCACGCTCGTGGACGCGGGCGCCGAGCACGACTTCGTGGCGGAGGGCGTCGAGCTCGACGGCGGGCCGATGGTCTGGTCCTCCACCTACATCCGCACCTGTCTCGCCGCCGGCGACGTCGCCGGCGCGGCGCAGGCGCTGGGTCACCCCTACGTCGTGCGGGGCGTCGTCGTCCGGGGTGACCGACGCGGTCGCGAGCTGGGCTATCCCACCGCCAACGTGCCCACCGACGGCCTGACGGCCGCCCCGGCCGACGGTGTCTACGCCGGTCGCCTACGACGGCTCGACACCGGCGAGGTCCTCCCCGTCGCGATCAGCGTCGGCACCAACCCGACCTTCGACGGCGACCGCTACCGTCGCGTCGAGAGCTACGTGCTCGACCGCACCGACCTCGAGCTCTACGACGTCGAGGTCGAGGTCGCCTTCGTGGAGCGTCTGCGCGGCATGGTCGCCTTCGACTCCGTCGACGCGCTGCTGGAGCAGATGGCCGACGACGTACGCCGTGCCCGCGAGCTCCTGGGCGCCTGAGGTGCCGCACCGCCCCAGTGCCGCAGGCACGCTGGAGGCCGCCGACCAGTGGTTCCTGAGCCACGGGCTGACCTACTTCGTGCCCGAGAAGCGCCAGGAGGCGCGCGCCGCCCTGCGGCCCGGACGGACGGTCCCGCTCGTGGCCGGGGTCGGCCTCGTCGCCGCCGGCGCCGGGGGAGCGCTGGCCTGGGCCACCGGCGAGTTCAGCGCCGCCCCCGCCGTGCTGGTCTCGCTGGGGCTGGCCGCGCTCGCGTGGTACGCCCTGAGCGTCCTGCACGCCCGGCCGATCGTCGCCTGGGCGCTGAGCCGGACCTTCGGCAGCCTGCGCCTGCTGCTGCCGATGATGACGCGCGCCCTCCCGCTGCTGCTGGTCTTCGTGACGTTCCTCTTCATCAACGCGGAGGTGTGGCAGGTCGCCGCCGGCCTGCAGACCGGGATGCTGTGGCTGACCGCCCTGCTCTTCGGCGGGCTCGCCACGGGCTTCCTGCTGGTGCGTCTGCCCGAGGAGGTCGACCTCGTCGACGACGACGTCGACGACGCGTTCCTGCGACGCACCTGCGCCGGGACGCCGCTGGAGCAGGCCTGCCAGGACCTCATCGCCGACCCCGACTGCGACCCGACCGAGTTCGCCGAGGTGAGCGGCTTCGAGCGGGCCAACCTGGTGCTGGTGCTGCTCGTCATCCAGGCGGTGCAGATCCTGCTGCTGGCGGTGACGGTCTTCGCGTTCTTCGTGCTCTTCGGCGCGATGGTGATGGCCCTGGACGTCCAGTCCTCCTGGACCGGGATCGCGCGCGCCGACATCGTGCACCTGCCGGGGCTCCAGAACGTCTCGGTCCCGTTGGTGCGCGTGTCGGTCTTCCTCGCCGCCTTCTCCGCGCTCTACCTGACGGTCTCCACCGTCACCGACGAGACCTACCGCGAGCAGTTCTTCGGCAGCGTGATGCGCGAGATGGAACGAGCCGTCGGGATGCGCGCGATCTATCTCGCGTTGCGCTCCCGACGGCTCGTCACCGACGACTGAGGACCTGGGTCGGTGTGATCAGGCGTCGAGGTCCTTCTCGACCAGGGCGACGATCGCGTCGACGTCGGCCTCGACGTCACCCGACACCTCGACGGTGTCGCCGGGACCGGCACCCAGGGTCATGATCATGAGCGCGGAGCTCGCGTCGACGGCCTCGTCACCCGGGATCCCGATGAGGACCTCGGAGCCGAGCTCGTCGGCCGCCTCCGAGATGATCGCGGCGGGACGGGCGTGGAGACCGACGGCTGAGCCGACGATGACGGACTTGGTGGGCATGGTGCTCCTTCGGTGGAGTTGCTGGTCGAGCAGGACGGGTGGGGGTCAGACGGTAGCGAGGTCGGCCGTGCTGCGACCGAACGACTTGAGGGCGACCACAGCGGCGCAGGCCACGAGGACCCCGGCGACCAGGGCGATCAGGAAGCCGAGCACGCCGTCGACGGCGAACAGGACGAAGATCCCGCCGTGGGGTGCGCGGACGCTCACGTCGAAGGCCTGGGAGAGGCCCCCGGTCACCGCGCTGCCGAGCATGATCGAGGGGATGACGCGCAGCGGGTCGGCGGCGGCGAACGGGATGGCGCCCTCGGTGATGAAGGAGGCGCCGAGCAGCCAACCGGCCTTGCCGTTCTCGCGCTCGGGGACGTTGAAGAGTCCCGGTCGCACGACGGTGGCCAGCGCCAGCGCGATCGGGGGCACCATGCCGGCGAGCATGACCGAGGCCATGATCTTCAGCTCGGGCGCATCTGCCGCGAGAGAGGCACCGCCGACACCCACGGCAGCGAAGCTGTAGGCGACCTTGTTGAGGGGCCCGCCCATGTCGAAGGCCATCATGAGACCGAGGATCGCGCCCAGGAGGATCGCGCTGCTGCCGGTCATCGAGCTGAGCCCGTCCTCGAGCTGCCCCATGACCCAGCTGATGGGCTTGCCCAGGACGACGATCATCAGGAGGCCGGCGATGATGGAGGTGAGCAACGGGATCACCAGGACGGGCATGAGACCACGCGCCCAGGTCGGCACCTTCCAGCTCGCGATCCAGTGCGCGATGACGCCGGCGAGGACACCACCGGCGATGGCTCCGAGGAAGCCCGTCGCGGGAAGCGCGACGCCGTCGGCGGAGCCCACCCCGAAGAGGTTGGCGGCCAGACCACCCATGACGAACCCGGGTGCGATGCCGGGGCGATCAGCGATCGCGTAGGCGATGTAGCCGGCGAAGGCAGGGATGAAGAGGGCGAAGGCGGTCTTGCCGATGATGAAGAACAAGGCCCCGAAGTAGGCCATCAGGCCCGAGCCGAACAGGGCGTGGTCGAGGCCGAGCGCCTGCACGTCGGGCAGGTCGAAGACGGTGTTGTTGACCGCGATGTCGCCGTAGGGGCCGACGATCTCGTAGCCGCCGAGCAGGAAGCCGAGCGCGATCAGCAGGCCGCCGGCCGCGACGAAGGGGATCATGTAGGAGACACCGGTCATCAGCACCCGGCGGGCGCGACCGCCCCAGGTCTCGTGGGCTCCGCCCCCGCTCTCGCCGGCGGTGACGCTCCCCTCGACGCGGGGGGCGCCGGGGTCGTCGGCGTAGCGGATCGCCTCGGCGATCATCGCGTCGCCGTCGTCGATCGGTCGCTTGACACCCGAGGACACGACCGGCTTGCCGGCGAACCGGCCCCGGTCACGGACCCCGACGTCGACGGCGAAGATGACGGCGTCGGCGCCGGCGATGGTGCTCGGGGCGAGCGGCGTCGAGCCGGCCGACCCCTGGGTCTCGACCTCGATGTCGACACCGGCGCGCTCGGCCGCGGCCTCGAGGGCCTCAGCAGCCATGTAGGTGTGGGCGATGCCGGTCGGGCAGGCGGTGACCGCCACCAGCGAACGACGACGACCGGCGGTCGGTGACCCGGTTGCGGCCGCCTCCGCCGGAGTGGTCGTGACGGGCGTGGAGGCAGCGGCCGCCACGGCAGGAGCCGGTGCCACCTGGGGCTTGGCCGGCGCGTCGACGACGCGCGTCACCAGGTCGACGACCTCCTGCGGGCTGGTCGCCGCTCGCAGTCCGTCGGTGAACTCGGCCTTGACCAGCGCCCGGGCGAGCTTGGTCAGGATCTGCAGGTGGGTGTCGTCGCCACCCGCGGGTGCTGCGATGAGGAAGACCAGCTCGGCGGCACCGTCCTTGGCGCCGAAGTCGACCGGGGGCGCGAGCCGGGCGAAGACCAGGGTCGGCTCGGCCACGCCGGAGGTGCGGCAGTGGGGGATGGCGATGCCGTTCTTCAGTCCGGTGGGGCTCTTGGCCTCGCGGGCGAACGTGTCGGCGACGAGCGCCTCCACGTCCAGGGCGCGGTCGGCCTGGGCGACCACGCCGGCGAGGGCGCGGATCACCTCGTGCTTCTCGGTGCCCAGGTCGGCATCGAGCCGCACCAGGTCGGTCGTGATCAAGGTGTTCACTGCTTCACCCTCCTTGGGTGATCGTGACCTCGCGGACCTGCACCAGATCGGCGCGGACCTGCGAGGGTCGAGGGATGGTCGTGCCGGGCAGTCCGGCTGCTGCGCTGCCGTAGGCCACGGCAAGGGCAAGGCGGTGGGCGGGGTCCAGCTGTCGCAGGTCTCCGAGGAGGTAGCCGAAGAGGCTGGAGTCGCCCGCCCCCACGGTGCTGACGACGGTGGTGGGCGGCGGGCCGGCGTGCCACGCGCCCGCTGCGGTGACGAGGACGGCGCCGTGGGGGCCCAGGGTCACGAGCACCTCGTCGACCCCGGCCGCGACGAGCTCGCGCGCCGCCAGCGTCGCAGCGGCAGGATCGGCCTCGAGCGCCGCAGGGTCGGCGCCGGTGAAGGAGGCGAGCTCCTCGCCGTTGGGCTTCATGAGGTGCGGTGCTCCCGAGGCGAGGCCTGCGACCAGCGCCTTCAAGGGGCCGTCGCTCGTGTCGACCGCCACGCGGGCGCCGAGGCCGCGCAGGGTCGCGACCAGGTCGGCGTACCACTCGTCGGGCGCGCCGGGCGGGAGCGAGCCGGCGAGGACCACCCAGTCGGCCCCGACCGCACGGTCGGCCACGGCGTCTGCGAGGACCGCGAGGTCGGCCGCCGTGACGACCGGTCCGGGGCTGTTGAGCTTGGTGGTCGTGCCGTCGGGCTCGCTGATGGTGATGTTGACCCGCACGGGGCCGGCCGGCGCGACCGTCAGGCTGGGGATGTGGGCGGCGCTCAGCTCGAGCACGAAGGGGTCGTCCTCGGCGGCCGGGAGCACCGCGAGCGTCGCGACCTCGGCGCTGACCGCGGCGCGCGAGATGTTGATGCCCTTGCCGCCTGCCTGGGAGGTCATCGAGTCGGCGCGCTGGACCGACCCGCGACGCAGGGCGCCGGCGAGGGAGACCGTGCGGTCGATGCTCGGGTTGGGCGTGAGGGTGACGATCACGCGACCACCACCTCGATGTCGGCCGCGCGCAGGTCGCGGAGGTCCTGGGCCGAGATGGCGTCGTCGGTGACCAGGGTGTCGACGTCCTCGAGCCGGGCGAAGCGCATGGCGACCTCGGGGCCGATCTTGCTGGAGTCGGCGACCAGCACGACGCGACGGGAGGCCGCGACCATCGCCCGCTTGGTGGCCGCCTCGTCGCGGTCGGGGGTCGAGAGCCCGTGCCCGATCGTGATGGCGTTGGTGCCGAGGAAGAGCAGGTCGGCGCGCAGGTCGTGGAGGGCGGCGATGGTGTCCGGGCCGACCGCGGCCTGGGTGGTCGCGCGCACCCGGCCGGGGAGAAGGTGCAGCTCGACCTGCGGGAAACCCATCAGCCGCGAGGCGACGGAGACCGAGTGCGTCACCGCCACGAGGCGCCGGTCCCGGGGGAGCCCCGAGGCGATGCGGGCGGTGGTGGTCCCCGCGTCGAAGAGGACCGTGCCGCCGGCGCTGGGCAACAGCTCCACCGCGGCTCTGGCGATCCGGTCCTTGGACTCGGTGTTGGCCGACTCACGCTCGACGAGCCCGGCCTCGATGGAGGCCAGGGTGCCGGCTGGGACCGCCCCGCCGTGGACGCGGTGGACCAGGCCCAACCGCTCCAGCGCGGTGAGGTCGCGGCGTACGGTCTCGGTGGTGACGTCGTACTCCTCGGCCAGGGCGTTGACCGACAACCGTCCTCGGGTGGTGATGAGCTGGGCGATCGCCTGCTGGCGTTCCTCGGCGTACATCGTCATGTGTGTGGCCTCCATCACTTCTTTGTATAAGTTGTTTTACGCCCGAATGTGTTGACTGTCAAGCGGGCGAGCGGGTTAACTTGTGAGCATGGTCACTGACACTGCTGCCACCCCGTCCGAGCAGGGTGCCCTGCAGGGCACCCCCGTCGTGCCCGGTCTGGCCTTCGGGCCGGCCCTGGTGATCCGCAACGAGATCCCTCTCGAGGCGGTGGCGCGCTTCGGTGACGGTGGTTTCTCCGGGGAGGAGGAGGCACTGACGGCCTACGACGCGGCGGTCGACGCCGTCGCGGCCGGCTTCACCGGCAAGGCCGACAAGGCGTCAGGGGCGGCGGCGGAGGTGCTGACCGCCAGCGCGGGCCTCGCCCGTGACAAGGGCCTGCGCAGCGCGGTGCGCAAGTCGCTGCGCAGGGGCGACGACCTGCTCACGGCCGTCCAGGACGCCGTCGAGCAGTTCGTCACGATCTTCACCTCGATGGGCGGGCTGATGGCCGAGCGCGCCACCGACCTGCGCGACATCGAGCGACGCCTGGTCGCGCGCCTGGTGGGTGAGTCCGAGCCCGGCGTGCCCACGCCCGAGCGCCCGTCGGTGCTGGTCGCCGAGGACCTGGCGCCGGCCGACACCGCCGGCCTCGACCCGGCTGTCGTGCTGGCCCTGGTCACCGAGCGGGGCGGGCCGACCAGCCACACCGCGATCATCGCCCGCCAGCTCGGCATCCCGTGCGTGGTCGGCGCGGCCGGCGCGCTCGCGATCGTGTCCGGCACCCCCCTCCTGGTGGACGGCACGGCCGGGTCGGTGCGCTCGGCACCCGACGCGGCCGAGGCCGAGCGCCTCGTGGCCGAGGACCTGGTGACCCGCGCCGCGTCGTCCTCGTGGACGGGACCGGGCGCGACGGCCGACGCGATGCCCGTCAAGCTGCTCGCCAACGTCGCGGACGGCGAGTCCTCCGCCTCCGCGGCCCAGGCCCCGGTCGAGGGGGTCGGGCTCTTCCGCACCGAGCTCTGCTTCCTCAACCGCACCGAGGAGCCCACCGTCGAGGAGCAGGCCGACATCTATGCGGCGGTGCTGTCGCCGTTCTCCGGCAAGCAGTACGTCGTGGTCCGCACCCTCGACGCGGGCAGCGACAAGCCGGTCGCCTTCGCGACCCACGAGGGCGAGGAGAACCCCGCCCTCGGCGTGCGCGGTCTGCGGCTGTCCTTCAGCAACCCGGGCCTGCTCGAGCGCCAGCTCGACGCGATCGCGATCGCGGCGGAGCGCACCGGCACCGAGACCTGGGTGATGGCGCCGATGGTCGCGACGGTCGCCGAGGCCCGGGACTTCGCCACGGCCGTGCGCGACCGCGGGCTCAAGGCCGGGGTCATGGTCGAGGTGCCCTCGGCCGCGCTGCTCGCGCCCCGGATGCTCGAGGTGGTCGACTTCCTCTCCATCGGCACCAACGACCTCACGCAGTACACGATGGCCGCCGACCGGATGGCCACCGACCTGGCTCACCTGACCGACCCGTGGCAGCCGGCCGTCCTGCAGCTGATCGCGATCACCGCCGAGGCCGGGAAGCAGGCAGGCAAGCCGGTGGGCGTCTGCGGCGAGGCCGCAGCCGACCCGTTGCTCGCCTGTGCCCTGGTGGGGATGGGGATCACGTCGTTGTCCATGGCCGCCGCCGCCGTGCGCCCGGTCGGAGCACGGCTGGCCACCACCACCTCGGGTCAGTGCGAGGAGATGGCAGAGGCGGCCCTCGGAGCCGACGACCCGGCAGCGGGTCGCGCCGCGGTGCTGGCGCTAGTGGGCGGCTGAGACCGTCACCGGCACGCCGTTGAGGGCGGCGTTGCCGGAGAGGTCGAGCCGTGAGGGGTCGGTGAGGTCGTTGATCGAGACACCGGCGACCTGGGTGGCGTGCCCGAGGCGCGTGCCCTCGACCTGGTGCCCGTAGCCGTGGGGGAGCGAGACGACCCCCGGCATCATGTCGTCGATGCCGGTGGCCTCGACCTCGACGGAGCCGACGCGGGAGGTCACGGTGACCCGCCCGCCGTCGACGAGCCCGCGCGCCGCGAGGTCGTCCGGGTGCATCAGCAGGTGGTGGCGGGGCCGGCCCCGGGTGAGCCGGGCGGTGTTGTGCATCCAGGAGTTGTTGTCCTGCTGGTGTCGTCGACCGATCAGCAGGAGCTGGTCGTCGTCGGGGAGCGGAGCGTCGTCGAGCGAGGCGTGGAGGCGGTCGAGGTCACCGACGACGAGAGGCGGGGCGAGGTCGATGCGACGGCTCGCGGTCTGCAGGCGCGCCGGCATCGTCGGCCGGAGCGGGCCGAGGTCCACGCCCTCGGGACGGGCGCGCAGCTGGCGCATCGACACCTTCCTGCCGGTGGCGAGCAGCCCCGTCACCACCAGGGCCGGGGATGCGTTCATCCGGGCCCACGAGGTCAGCCTGGCCCGGACCGGGAGTCGCACCCCGAGCCGTGACCGGAGCCGGGAGGCCAGGGCGTTGAAGATCTGCCAGTCGTGCCGCTGGTCCTTGTCCTTGCCGAAGACCGCCGGGGTGAAGCGAGCGGTGTTGCGCACGGCGAAGTTGTGGAAGACCAGGTCGTACTGGTCGCGCTCGAGCGCGGAGGTGGGCGGCAGGATCACGTCGGCGTGGCGGGTCGTCTCGTTGAGGTAGAAGTCGACCGAGACCATGAAGTCGAGGCTGTCGAGGGCACGCGCCAGGCTCTTGCCGTCAGGGGTGGACAGCACCGGGTTGCCGGCCATCGTGACCATCGCGCGGACCTGCCCCTCGCCGGGGGTCTCGATCTCCTCGCGCAGGACCGAGACCGGCAGCTCGCCGGCGAACTCCGGGCTGTCCCGCACCCGGCTGCGCCAGGCGTCGAAGTGCCCCTGGCCGATGATCCGGCGCCCCACGATGTCGATGGCCGGCTCGGGGAACATCACCCCACCCGCCCGGTCGAAGTTGCCGGTGAGCAGGTTGAGGCACTGGATGGCCCACTGGCACACGGAGCCGAAGGTCTGGGTCGACACCCCGAGGCGGCCGTAGGCGGCCGCGGACTCGGCCGCGGCGAAGTCCCGGGCCAGCTGGCGGACCACGTCGGCGGGCACGCCGCTGTGCGGCTCGGCCAGCTCGGGGGTGAACGGCGCGACCAGGTCGCGGACCCGCTCGACGTTGTCGACGTACGACGGGGGCGCGGTCAGCCCCTCCGCGAACAGCACGTGCAGCATCGCCAGCAGCACGACGGCGTCGCTGCCGGGGCGCACGAAGTGGTGCGCGGTGGCCGCCTTCGCGGTCTCGGTGCGGCGCGGGTCGAGCACGACCATCCGCCCGCCGCGGGCCGTGAGCGCCCGCAGCCGGGTGGGGAAGCCCGGCGCGGTCATCAGCGAGCCGTTGGACGCCATCGGGTTGGCCCCGACGACCAGGAAGTAGGCCGTGCGGTCGATGTCGGGCACCGGGACCAGCAGCTGGTGCCCGTAGAGCTGCCACGCGACGAGCTGGTGGGGGATCTGGTCCACGGAGGAGGCGCTGAAGCGGTTGCGGGTGCGCAGCGACTTCACCAGGGCGGTGCCGTGGGTCTGCGAGCCGAGCGAGTGGGCGCTGGGGTTGCCGAGGTAGACCCCGACGGCGTCGCGACCGTGCTCGGTGATGGTCGCGGCGAGGCGGTCCGCCACCAGGTCGTAGGCCTCGTCCCAGCCCATCTCGACCCACTCGGTGCGCCCGTCGTCGTCGGTCATCCGACGGATCGGGCGGGTCAGCCGGTCGGGGTCGGTGTAGATGTCGGCCATCGAGACGCCCTTGGGGCAGATGTAGCCGCGTGAGAGCGGGTCGGCGTCGTTGCCGCGGATCGCGGTGACCTCGCCCCGCTCGATCGTCAGCTCGATGCCGCAGATCGCCTCGCACAGGTTGCACACGCCGATGCGCTTGCCGGTGAAGTCGTCGGACACGGGGGAGTTCGTCAGGAGGCCCACGCGTGGCATCGTGCCACGGTGTGCATTTGGGCCCCGTAGGGGTGCGCGATACGCTTCCTCGGTTGCCCACGGGTGACATCAGCACTGACACACCGCCGTACAACGGCCGCGGATCCAGAGTGCCCGGGTGAACAGGCCCCGGCGCGCCGCGCAACGAGTGAACCAGAAGGAGTCGCATGTCCATCGGAACCGACGCTGCCACCAAGAAGAAGATCATGGCGGAGTACGCCACGACCGAGGGCGACACTGGTTCGCCCGAGGTGCAGATCGCACTGCTGTCCTTTCGGATCAGCCACCTGACCGAGCACCTCAAGACGCACAAGCACGACCACCACAGCCGTCGTGGCCTGCTGCTGCTCGTCGGCCAGCGCCGCCGGTTGCTCAACTACCTGCGCAAGACCGAGATCGCGCGCTACCGCTCGATCATCGAGCGTCTCGGCCTGCGCCGCTGATTGATGAGAAGGGATTCACCACCTGGTGAGTCCCTTCTCGTACATTGCAGGAAGGGTCCCCGGACCCACCGCACGACACCACCACAGATGCGATCCGCGCCACCGCAGGCCCGGTCCTCGGTAGTGATCTTCAGGAGCCCACCTCGCACGACGGGCCGCTGCGGGTCTCGATCGAAGATCGGCCACCGTCCCGCACCACTGCGAGACATCGTGCGCGGGAGTCGCGGATCGCACCGCGAACAGAAGGATCAACGTGACTGAACCCGTCATCTCCGCCGTCGAGACCGTTCTCGACAACGGCAAGTTCGGCAAGCGCACCGTCAAGTTCGAGACCGGGCTCCTCGCCCGCCAGGCCGCCGGTTCGGTGACCGCCTACCTCGACGACGACACGATGCTGCTCTCGGCCACCACGGCCGGCAAGCACCCCAAGGACCACTTCGACTTCTTCCCCCTGACGATCGACGTCGAGGAGCGGATGTACGCCGCGGGCCAGATCCCCGGCTCGTTCTTCCGCAGCGAGGGTCGTCCCGGCGAGGACGCCATCCTCACCTGCCGCCTGATCGACCGGCCGCTGCGCCCGACCTTCAAGAAGGGTCTGCGCAACGAGGTCCAGGTCGTCATCACCGTGATGGCGCTCAACCCCGACGCCCCCTACGACGTGCTCGCGATCAACGCCGCGTCGCTCTCCACGCAGCTCTCCGGACTGCCGTTCTCCGGCCCCGTCGGTGGCGTGCGGGTCGCCCTCATCGAGGGCCAGTGGGTCGCCTTCCCGAGCCACAGCCAGCTCGAGAACGCCGTCTTCGACATGGTCGTCGCCGGCCGGGTCACCGACACCGGCGACGTCGCGATCATGATGGTCGAGGCCGAGGCCACCGAGCAGACCTGGACCCTGGTCCAGAACGGCACGCAGGCGCCGACCGAGGAGGTCGTGGCCGGTGGCCTCGACGCCGCGAAGCCCTTCATCAAGCAGCTGTGCGAGGCCCAGGCCGAGCTCGCCAAGACCGCCGCCAAGCCGGTCCAGGACTTCCCGGTCTTCCTCGACTTCGAGGACGACGTCTACGACGCCGTCTCCGCGGCCGCCTCCGCGGGCGCCGGCAGCGCCCTCGTCATCGCCGACAAGCTCGAGCGCGAGGCCGCGCTCGACACCGTCAAGGCGTCGCTGCTCGACCAGCTCGGTGCCCAGTTCGAGGGTCGCGAGAAGGAGGTCGGGGCCGCGTTCAAGGCGGTCACGAAGTCCCTCATGCGCGAGCGCGTGCTGCGCGACAAGATCCGCATGGACGGCCGCGGCCTCGCCGACATCCGTCCGCTGCACGCCGAGGTCGGCGTGATCCCGCGCGTCCACGGCTCGGCCCTCTTCGAGCGCGGCGAGACCCAGATCCTGGGGGTCACCACGCTCAACATGCTCACCCTCGAGCAGAAGCTGGACACGCTCTCCCCGGAGAAGTCGCGCCGCTACATGCACAAGTACATCTTCCCGCCGTTCTCCACCGGTGAGACCGGTCGCGTGGGCTCGCCCAAGCGACGCGAGGTCGGCCACGGTGCGCTCGCGCGCCGTGCGCTCCTCCCCGTGCTCCCCAGCCGCGAGGAGTTCCCCTACGCGATCCGTCAGCTCTCCGAGGCGATGGGCTCCAACGGGTCCACCTCGATGGGCTCGGTCTGCGCCTCGACCCTGTCGCTGCTGCAGGCCGGTGTCCCGCTCCGGGCCCCCGTCGCCGGCATCGCGATGGGCCTCATCTCCGGTGAGGTCGACGGCAAGACCGAGTACGTCGCGCTGACCGACATCCTCGGCGCCGAGGACGCGATGGGCGACATGGACTTCAAGGTCGCCGGCACGCCCGACTTCGTGACCGCGCTCCAGCTCGACACGAAGCTCGACGGCATCCCCGCCGAGGTCCTCGCTGCTGCCCTCAACCAGGCCAAGGACGCCCGCACGGCGATCCTCGCGGTCATGAACGAGGAGATCAGCGTCCCCGAGGAGATGTCGGTCCACGCGCCGCGCATCATCACGGTCCGCATCCCTGTCGACAAGATCGGGGAGGTCATCGGCCCGAAGGGCAAGGTGATCAACCAGATCCAGGACGACACCGGTGCCTCGCTGTCGATCGAGGACGACGGCACCATCTACATCGGTGCCACCAACGGTGAGGCCGCCGAGGCTGCCCGCCAGGCCGTCAACGCGATCGCCAACCCGACGATGCCCGAGGTCGGCGAGCGCTACCTCGGCACGGTCGTCAAGACGACCAACTTCGGTGCCTTCGTCTCGCTGATGCCCGGCAAGGACGGCCTGCTGCACATCAGCAAGCTGCGTGGCCTGGCCGGTGGCAAGCGCGTCGAGGCCGTCGAGGACGTCCTGTCCGTGGGCCAGAAGGTCCAGGTCGAGATCGCCGAGGTCGACGACCGCGGCAAGCTCTCGCTGATCCCCGTGGTCGACGAGGCCGACGGTGCCGGCGACGCCCCTGCCGAGGGCTCGGACACCGAGTGACCAACGCTCCACAGTCGACCCGCCCGAGCTCCTCGGGCGGGTCGACGCCTTCTCGGGGGTCCCGGGTGCGGGGCAACGGCCGGACCGCCTCGGTGCAGCCGGTCGGCTCCACGCGCACCCTCCAGACCGTCCGCGACGGCGACGGACAGGTGACCTCCCGGGTCCGTCGTACGGTGCTGCCGGGCGGGTTGAGGGTCGTCACCGAGCAGATCGCCGGAGCACGCTCCGCTGCCATCGGGGTCTGGGTCGGGGTGGGCTCGCGCGACGAGACCACCAAGCTCCACGGGGCGTCGCACTTCCTCGAGCACCTGCTCTTCAAGGGCACCACCGAGCGCTCCGCGCTGGACATCTCGATCGCGCTGGACGCGGTGGGTGGCGAGTTCAACGCCTTCACCGCCAAGGAGTACACCTGCTTCCACGCGCGGGTGCTCGACGAGGACCTGCCGCTCGCCGTGGACGTGCTCGGCGACATGATCACCAACAGCACGATCACCGACGACGACGTCGAGGCCGAGCGGGACGTCATCCTCGACGAGATCGCGATGCACGACGACGACCCCGACGACGTGGTGCACAACCTGTTCGCCGAGCAGGCGTGGGGACGCGAGTCCCCGCTGGGGCGCGACATCGCCGGCACCGTGCTCTCCATCGAGGCGCTCACGCGCACGCAGGTGCGACGGTTCTACCGTCGGCACTACACGGCCGCCAACATGGTGGTCGCCGTCGCCGGCAGCGTCGACCACGCCGCTCTGGTGCGGCTGGTGCGGCGCTCCTTCGGCCGCAACGGCTTCCTGCACGGCGACGCGGTCCCGGCGCCTCCGCGCACCTCGGGTCGCGGCACCCGCATCACGCCGGGCACCGTCGAGGCGACGCGTCCCTTCGAGCAGGTCAACCTCGTGCTCGGCATGAAGGGCATGGCGCGCGGCGACGAGCGGCGCTTCGCGCTCGGCGTGCTCAACACCGCGCTGGGAGGCGGCACGTCGAGCCGGCTCTTCCAGGAGGTGCGTGAGCGTCGAGGACTGGCCTACTCGGTCTTCTCCTTCGCCTCCCACCACGCCGACTCCGGCATCGTCGGGGTCTCGGTCGGGTGCCTGCCCAGCAAGCTCGACGACGTGCTGTCGACCGTGCGCACCGAGCTCGCGCGCGTGGCGGCCGAGGGCATCACCGAGGACGAGCTGACGCGCGGCAAGGGACAGCTGCGCGGCGGGCTGGTGCTCGGGCTCGAGGACTCCGGCTCGCGGATGTCGAGGCTCGGCAAGTCCGAGCTGGTCCACGACCAGCTGCTCAGCATCGACGAGGTGCTCGCACGCATCGAGGCGGTCACGCTCGACGAGGTGTCGGCCGTGGCGGCCGAGATCTTCGCCCAGCCCGAGATCCTGGCGATCGTCGGGCCGGCCTAGCCGCATCGCGGCGCCGCTGACCCGGGGAGGGCCTAGCGGCGCCCGATGATGCCGATGACCGCGGGACGCTTGTTGTCCACGACGGACACCCGGAAGCCGCCGTTGCTCAGGGCGGCGGAGGCCTGCTCGACGATGCGCGGCACCTCCTCGGGGCGCGGCACCTCGTAGAAGAGGTGGACGCCGCCGCCGGGGAGCACGCGCTCGTGGAGCAGCGCGATCTCGTCGGCGCAGTCACGCACCCAGAACAGGTTGACGTTGAACGAGAAGACCTTGTGCAGACGCTTGACCGGGACGCGGAGGGTGGCGAGGTCGATCTGGCGGACGGTCAGGCGCCCGGACTCGACATGGGCCGCGTTTCGCCGCTTGGTGCGGTCGACCCCCGACTCGGAGCGGTCGATCGCGAACAGCTTGCCGGTCTCCAGACGGGCACAGATCAGCTCGGCCGCAGCCCCGGGGCCGCAGCCGATCTCGAGGACGTGGTCGGAGGGTTGTACGTCCATGAAGTCGACGGCCCAACGAATCCGCGACGGGATGGTGTTCACCGGCATGTCTCCAGACTGCCAGAAACCGACCCCGCCGCGCTGAGAACGCCATGCCTGTGGACCGCTAGATTGATCACGTGGGTGAACTGATCAAGGTGGGCGTGCTCGGCGCGCGGGGCAAGGTCGGTGCCGAGGTGTGCCGTGCGGTCGAGGCGGAGGAGGGTCTGGAGCTGGTCGCGCAGGTCGATCAGGGCGACCGGATCGAGAGCCTGGTCGACGCCGGAGCCCACGTGGTCGTCGACTTCACGCACCCCGACGTCGTCATGGCCAACCTCGCTTTCTGCATCGACCACGGCATCCATGCCGTCGTCGGCACCACCGGCTTCGACGAGTCCCGCCTGGCGACCCTGCGGGACCGCCTCGGGCCGGCGCCGGAGCTCGGGATCCTGATCGCGCCCAACTTCTCCATCGGCGCCATCCTGATGATGCGCTTCGCCGCGCAGGCGGCCCGGTTCTACGAGTCCGTCGAGGTCGTGGAGCTCCACCACCCCGACAAGGCCGACGCGCCCTCCGGGACCGCTCGGCGTACGGCGGAGCTCATCGCGGCGGCCCGTCGTGAGGCCGGCATGTCCCCACCGCCGGACGCGACCTCCACGGGCCTCGACGGGGCGCGCGGCGCCGATGTCGACGGCATCCGCGTGCACGGACTCCGGATCCGCGGCATGGTCGCCCACCAGGAGGTCATCCTGGGTGGCGTGGGGGAGACGCTGACGATCCGCCACGACTCGATGGACCGTGCCTCCTTCACGCCGGGCGTGCTCACGGGCGTGCGCCAGATCGCGGCCCACCCCGGTCTGACCGTCGGGTTGGAGCACCTGCTCGACCTCTCCTGAGCCGGTGCCCAGGGCCCAGGGAGCGTCGGCACTTCTGCAACTTCGTGCAGTGCATCGACTCGCAGGGCCCGGGCTGGTGCGTGCCCCGTCTCCCGGGCCCACGCTGGAGCCAGAGACGTCCACTCGGGAACGTCCTGTCGAGAGGCACAGCATGCGCAAGAGTCTTGGTCTCGCCGCCGCCGCAGTTCTGGCAGCAGGCACCCTGGGGGCCCAGGCGACCTCCGCCACGAGCGCCCCCGGAGCGTCCGACCGGTCCGACCGGTCCGACGTGGTCTCGGCGGCGCTCCAGGCGCTCCAGCAGCACCCGAGGGCGGCCCTGCCCGTCGCCGACCAGGAGTTCGTCGCCGTCGACACCATCGTCGACGCCGACGGCAGCAGCCACGTCCGGATGAACCGCACCATCGACGGCCTCGAGGTGCTCGGTGGCGACCTGGTCGTCCACCGCGGGCCCGCAACGGGTTGGCAGGGCGTCTCGCAGACCCTGGCGACGCCGCTGACGCTCGCCACGCAGCCCACCGTCGCGTCGAGCGCGGCCCGCACACGGACGCTGAAGCCGGCGGCGGCCACGTCCTCCATCGTCAACCTCCGCGCCGCTGACAAGGCCCCGCAGCTGCTCGTGGACGCGCTCTCCGGCACGCCCCGGCTCGCGTGGGAGGTCCTGACGCTGGGCCGTCAGGCCGATGGCACCCCCAGCCGGCTGGCGACCTACGTCGATGCCCGGTCCGGGCAGGTCATCCGTCGTGAGGAGCAGGTGCAGACCGCCGACGGATCGGGCCAGTCGCTCTACAGCGGCACGGTGCCGATCAGCATCACCCAGTCGGGCTCGTCCTACACCCTGACCGACGCCGCCCACGGGGGTGCCAGGACCACCGACATGAAGAACAAGACCGACTCGCCGTTCTGCGGCATCTTCGGCTCCTGCGGCAACGGGTCTGCCTTCTCCAGCCCCGACACCTCCTTCGGCAACGGCACCAACGCCAACCGGGAGTCGGCGGGCGTGGACGCCCACTACGGCGGTGCCGTCACCTTCGACTACTTCAAGCTCGTGCACGGTCGCAACGGCATCTTCGGCAACGGCGTCGGCGCCCCGAGCCGCGTCCACTACGGCAACAAGTACGTCAACGCCTTCTGGGACGGCTCCAAGATGACCTACGGCGACGGCGACGGCACGTCGTTCGGGCCGCTGGTCTCGCTCGACGTCGCGGGTCACGAGATGAGCCACGGGGTCACCGAGAACACCGCCAACCTGACCTACTCCGGTGAGTCGGGCGGTCTCAACGAGGCCACCTCCGACATCTTCGGCACGATGGTGGAGTTCTACGCCGCCAACCCCAGCGACCCGGCCGACTACCTGATCGGGGAGGAGTTCGACCTGGCGAGGGGCACGGGCTTCCGCCGCATGGACAACCCGATCGCCGACGGCAGCTCACCCAACTGCTACAGCGCCAACACCAAGAACCTGGATGTCCACTACTCCTCGGGCGTGGGCAACCACTTCTTCTACCTGCTGGCCGAGGGGTCGGGCGCCAAGACCATCGGTGGCACCGCCCACAGCTCGACGACCTGCAACGGTTCGACGCTCACGGGGATCGGTCGCGACGCGGCCCAGAGGATCTGGTTCCGGGCGCTGGACGTCTACATGACCTCCGGCACCACCTACGCACAGGCGCGCACCGCCACGCTCAACGCGGCCGCCGACCTGTACGGCACCGGCAGCGCGCAGCGCACCGCCGTCGCGGCAGCCTGGAGTGCGGTCAGCGTCGGCTGAGACTGCGCTTCGGGGCAGGGCCCGTGTCGGACGGAACCGGCACGGGCCCTGTCGCGTCCGGCAGGCCCTCGATGGACCCGACGCCGGCGACGACCTCAGGGCTCGATGGTCACCTTGATCGCGCGACCCTGCTTGACGATCTCGAAGGCGTCGAGGACGCGCTCGAGCGGGATGCGCTCGGTGATGAGGTCCTTGACCGGCACCTGGCCGGTCGAGATGTACTCGAGTGCCCGCTTGTTGTGCTCGGGGGCCGAGCCGTTCGCGCCGTGGATGTGAAGCTGGCGGTAGTGCACGACGTTGGAGTCGCAGGTGATCGTGGGGTCGTTCTTCGGGAGCCCGCCGAAGAAGGAGATGCGGCCGTTGCGCGCAGCCATCGCGATCGCCTGCTCCTGCGTCACGTTGGCGGCGGTCGCGGTGATGATGACGTCCGCGCCGCGGCCGCCGGTGAGCTCCATGACGCGCTCGACGACGTCGACCTCGGCGCCGTTGATGACCTCGTCGGGCTGGACCGCGTCGGCTGACATCTGCAGCCGCTCGGCGTTGACGTCGATGAGGAAGACCTTGCCGACCTTGTGCACGCCGCGGGCGATGCGGATGTGCATGCAGCCGATCGGGCCGGCACCGAAGACGACGACGGTGTCACCCTCCTCGATGCCGAGCAGCTCCTGGGCGTTGATGGCGCACGCGAAGGGCTCCGCGGCGGACGCCTCGTCGTAGCCGACGTTGTCGGGGATCCGGTTGAGCCCGTCGACCTTGAGCACCTCGCGCGGGACGATCATGTACTCGGCGAAGCCCCCGTCGTACTGGTAGCCGATCGAGGTCTGGTTCTGGCAGACCGCCATCCACCCCTTGTCGCACTCGTAGCAGTCACCGCACGGGACGGCCGCGATGACCTGGGCGCGGTCGCCGACCTGCCAGTCACCGCCGTAGGTCGCCTGCACGTCGGCGCCGACCTCGACGACCTCACCGGCGACCTCGTGCCCGATGGTGCGCGGGGGCGTCAGGTTCTGGTGGCCGTTGTGGAAGATCTTGACGTCGGTGCCGCAGGTCGAGCAGTTCTTGACCTTGAGCTTGATCTCGTCCGGGCCGCACGTGGGCTCCGGGACCTCCTCGATCCGCACGTCCTCGGGTGCATAGAACCGCAGGGCCTTCATCGTGTCCTCCCAGACGTCGAGTTGTGGTGCCGAGTCCGCGCCGACGTGTTCCTGGTCACCCCGGGGGGCGGGTCCGATCGGCTCGGACCCTCACTGTAGCGCAATAATGTTGGTTTATGTCCGAATCTGTGGGCTTTTAACCTTGACGGGATGCAAATACGACGATACAAAGGTATTCCAAGATAGTGACGCACATCACCACGTGCGTCAGCCCCAAGCAAGGGAGTGCCTGATGGCCACCACGGACGCCGCGTCGACACGCAGCGGAGCACGGGTTCACGTACAGCGGTTCGGGACGTTCCTGTCCAACATGGTCCTGCCCAACATCGGGGCCTTCATCGCCTGGGGCCTCATCACGGCGCTCTTCATCGAGACCGGCTGGATCACGCTGATCGGCAAGGACGTCTTCGGCTACGAGGGCGGCTACGGGTTCGTCGAGGACCTGGGCGCCTGGGGCTCCGGTGCCGAGGGCGACGGGATCGTCGGCCCGATGATCACCTTCCTGCTGCCGCTGCTGATCGGCTACACCGGTGGTCGGATGATGTACGACGACAACCTGCGCGGCGGTGTCGTCGGCGCGATCGCCACCTTCGGCGCGATCGCCGGCGCCAGCGTGCCGATGTTCCTCGGGGCGATGATCATGGGCCCCCTCGGCGGTTGGTCGATGAAGCGCCTCGACGCGCTCTGGTCGCACCGCATCCGCCCCGGCTTCGAGATGCTCGTCAACAACTTCTCGGCCGGCATCTGGGGCGGCTTCCTCGCCGTGATCGGCTTCGTGGTCGCCGGACCCTTCGTGGAGCAGTTCAGCAAGCTGGCCTCCCAGGTGGTCAACACCCTGGTGGAGAACAACGTGCTCCCGCTGACCTCGATCTTCATCGAGCCCGCCAAGATCCTCTTCCTCAACAACGCCATCAACCAGGGCATCCTGACCCCCTTGGGCACCTCGGAGGCGCTGGAGAACGGCAAGTCCATCCTCTTCCTCCTCGAGGCCAACCCCGGTCCGGGACTCGGCCTGCTGCTCGCCTTCGCCGTCTTCGGCAAGGGGGCGGCCAAGGCCTCAGCGCCGGGTGCCATCCTGATCCAGTTCGTCGGCGGCATCCACGAGATCTACTTCCCCTACGTCCTGATGAAGCCGGTCCTCGTGCTGGCCGTCATGGCCGGGGGCATGTCCGGAGTCGCCGTCAACGTCGCCTTCGACTCAGGTCTGCGCTCGCCGGCGTCACCCGGATCGATCATCGCGGTGTGGACGGCCTCCCCGCCGTCCAGCCTGATCGGCGTCACCCTGTCGGTGCTGGTCTCGGCCGGCGTGTCCTTCCTGGTGGCCTCCTTCCTGCTCAAGATCGACCGGAGCACGGAGGGAGACCTCACCGCCGCGACCGCAGACATGGAGGCCCGCAAGGGCAAGCGCTCCTCGGTGGCCTCGGCCCTGGTCGGTGGCAACCGGGAGCAGGGCGGCCAGATCCGCTCCATCGTGTTCGCCTGCGACGCGGGCATGGGCTCCTCGGCGATGGGAGCCTCGGTCCTGCGCGCCAAGGTGCAGGCCGCGGGCTTCGGGGACGTCAGCGTGGTCAACAAGGCGATCTCCTCGCTCACCGACGTCGTCGACCTGGTCGTCACGCACCAGGACCTCACCGAACGGGCACGGCAGAAGACGCCCTCGGCGGTCCACGTGTCGGTGGAGAACTTCATGGACAGCCCGCGCTACGACGAGATCGTCGAGCTGCTCGAGCAGGCCAACGGTGCCGGCACCACCCCGGCTAGCGCCGAGCCCGACACCGCGACGGAGGCGCCGAGCGGCACGCTGCTGGCCGAGGAGTCGGTGGTGCTCGACGCCACGAGCGGCACCCGGGCCGAGGCGATCACCCGGGCCGGAGAGCTGCTGGTCGCCGCGGGCGCCGTGGAGGCGTCCTACGTGGACGCGATGCACACCCGCGAGGAGTCGGTCTCCACCTACATGGGCAACCTGCTCGCGATCCCGCACGGCACCAACGAGGCCAAGTCGGCCGTGCACCGCACGGCGATCTCGTTCGTCCGCTACTCCGAGGGCATCACGTGGAAGAACAAGGAGGTGAAGTTCGTCATCGGCATCGCCGCCACGGGCGACGACCACCTCAAGCTGCTCGGTCGCATCGCCAAGGTCTTCCTGGACGCCGACCAGGTCGCGCGGCTCGAGGCGGCGACCACCGCGACCGAGGTGCGCGAGATCCTCGGGGCGATGCAGCCCGCGTGACCGCCTGACGGGTTGTCGACCGGGCGTCGTGCCCGGTGGGCGGAGCCGCTCTCACAGCTGGCGCAGCAGCGCAGCCGTGAGAGCGGCTCCGGCCACGACCACGAGGAAGGGCGCCCGCAGCACGAGGAGCACGACCGCCACCCCGAGCGCGGGCGCGCGGGCATCGAGGACCAGCGCCCGGTCGGTCGAGAACACCTGGATCGCGACGAGCGCCGCGAGCAGGGCGACCGGGATCAGGTCGGCGACGCGCGCGACGACCGGGCGCTCCAGGACCCGGGCCGGGACCGAGAGCCCCGCCAGCTTGAGCAGGTAGCAGCCCACGCCGGCCACCAGGATCGCCACCCAGGTCATCGCGTCGCGCCCCCTGCCGGGGGGAGCGGTGCCCGGGGGAGCAGTCCGACCAGCAGCACCACCCCGCCGGCGACCAGCACCGGCACCCCGGCCGCCGTCAGGGGCACCATGCCCAGGGCGACGGCCGCCGCCAGCAGGGCGGCCAGCAGGCTGCGTCCCTGCCGCAGCCGCGGCCAGAGCAGCGCCAGGAACGCCGCGCCCACGGCGGCATCGAGCCCGTAGGTGCGGGGGTCGCCCAACGCCGTGCCACCCAGCGCACCGACCAGGGTGAAGAGGTTCCACAGGACGAAGATCGAGCCGCCGGTGGCCAGGAAGCCGACCCGCGCGCCGTCCGTCGTACGTCGGGTCACGGCCATCGCGGTCGACTCGTCGATGACCAGGTGCGCGGCGGCCAGGCGACGTCGACCGGTCCAGGCCAGCAGGGGCGCGAGGCGCAAGCCGTAGAGGGTGTTGCGGGTGCCGAGCAGCAGGGCGGTCGCGGCCCCGGACAGCGGCGCACCGCCCGAGGCGATGACACCGACCATCGCGAACTGCGAGGCCCCGGTGAACATCAGGAGCGACAGCACGCAGGTCTGGAGCACGTCGAGGCCGGAGGCGACGGAGACGGCGCCGAAGGAGATCGCGTAGGTGCCGGTGGCCAGGCCCACCCCGAGGCTGTCGCGGACGATGGCGCGCCGGTCCTCGGCGGGTGCATCGGCGGGGTCCGGGTCGGCCCCCGGGGTCATGAGAAGGCGGTGTGCAGGCGGACCTGCTTGACGACCGTCGTGCCGGAGCCGTCGAGGTCGAGCTCGCGGTGGGCGCCGTCAGGGGCCCAGCCGCCCTCGCTGAGGAACACGCGCAGCGCGTCGTCGCTCGCGATGGTCCAGGTCACCGCACGGGTGAACTTGTCGGCGAGCATCGTGTCGACGGCGGCCTGCAGCAGGCGGGACCCGTGCCCCTTGCCGCGCTCGGCCGGGTCGATCGTCAGCTCCTGGAGCTCGGCGTCCGCGACCGGGTCGGTGTCGGGGTCCGAGCCGGGCCCGGTCATCGCGAAGCCGACGACCCGGTTGCGCTCCAGGGCGACCAGCACCCGGTGGCGGGCGTCCTGCGGCTTGCGCAACGACGCGGCCCAGGCCGCGGCGGCCGCCTCGACGTCGTCGGGGAGCGCCTCGGCGGGCAGCACGTCGGCGTAGGTCGTGCGCCAGGTGCGCAGCTGGACCGCGGCGATCGCCGCGGCGTCGTCGGACCAGGCGATGCGCACGGACACGTCGGCGGTAGGACTGCTCACCGGAGCATCTTGGCACCCGGCGCGCGCGTCGTGCGGGGCAGGCCGTCGCGAGGGGCTGCCGGCGGCTTGCGACGGCCCCTAGGGTCGGGACCATGGAAATTCGCAACCTCGGCGCAAGCGGCCTCAAGATCTCGGCCATCTCCTACGGCAACTGGCTCACCCACGGCTCCCAGGTCGAGGAGGACGCAGCCCTGGCCTGCGTGCGGCAGGCCCTCGACGAGGGCATCACGACCTTCGACACCGCCGACGTCTACGCCAACACCGCGGCAGAGACCGTGCTCGGCAAGGCGCTCAAGGGCGAGCGGCGCGAGAGCCTGGAGATCTTCACCAAGGTCTACTGGCCCACCGGCCCCGGCAAGCACAACGACCACGGGCTGTCCCGCAAGCACATCCTGGAGGCGATCGACGGTTCGCTGACGCGACTGGGCACCGACCACGTCGACCTCTACCAGGCCCACCGCTACGACCACGACACCCCGCTCGAGGAGACGATGCTGGCCTTCGCCGACGTCGTGCGCGCCGGCAAGGCGCTCTACATCGGCGTCTCGGAGTGGCGCGCCGAGGAGATCCGGGCGGCCCACGAGCTGGCCCGCGAGCTGCGGGTCCCGCTGGTCTCCAACCAGCCGCAGTACAACATGCTCTGGCGCGTCATCGAGTCCGAGGTCGTGCCCACCTGCGAGGAGCTCGGGCTCGGCCAGGTCGTGTGGTCGCCGATCGCGCAGGGCGTGCTCACCGGCAAGTACAAGCCGGGGGAGCAGGCGCCGGCCGGCTCACGCGCCACCGACGAGAAGGGTGGCTCCGACATGATCTCGCGGTGGATGAAGGACGACGTGCTGGAGCGCGTCCAGCGGCTGCAGCCCATCGCCGACGAGGCCGGGCTGAGCCTGGCGCAGCTCGCCGTGGCCTGGGTCCTGCAGAACCCCAACGTCTCCTCGGCCATCATCGGCGCCAGCCGCCCCGAGCAGGTCACGGAGAACGTCAAGGCGGCGGGCGTGACGCTGGATGCGGCGACCCTGACGGCCATCGACGAGGTCGTGGGCGACGTGGCCGAGCGCGACCCGGCTAGGACGCAGTCACCCTCGCGACGCGACTTCGGCTGACCCACACGGCGCCGACGACCGCGAGCGTGAGTCCAGCGACCACGCTCGCGGTCCAGCCGTCGCGCACCTGGTCCCCGAGCAGCCACACGCCCAGCAGGGCGGGCACGGCCGTCTGGCCGACGATCAGGGGTGCGGTCGTGCCGGTCACTGCGTCACCGTGCATCCCCAGCGAGTAGAGCCAGAACGAGAGCACCCCGAAGAGCGGCACCGCCAGCGCCGCGACGACGACCGCAGCCTCCAGCGGCAGCCCGACGCCGCGCACGGCCAGCGCGGAGCCGGCGTAGCCCAACCCCGCCAGGGCGCCCAGCACCGGCCCGGCCCAGCCGCTGCCGACCAGCCCGGCCAGCCCCAGCACCGTCACGCCCGCGGCCAGGGGCAGGGCGAAGGCCCACGAGGTCACGACGTCGCCGGGCTCGCCGGCCCCGAGCGCGACGAGCACCAGCCCCGCGGTCACCGCCAGCACCCCGACCCAGTCGGCCGGGGCGAGCGCCCCGTCGAGGCGGCGGGAGGCCAGCGCCGTGATGGGCAGGGACAACGAGATCAGCACCTGGGCCAGGTAGAGCGGCACGAGGTAGATCGAGACGGCGTGCAGGACGAAGCCGCCGAGGTAGGCCAGCACCACGAGCATCGTGAGCGGGTCGCGCACGGCGCCGGCCACGAAGGCCGTGAGCCGGGTCGGGCGTCGCTCGCCCCGGCGTACGGCCCGGGCCTGGGCGACTGCCGCGAGGCCGAAGAGCACCGCGGCCAGGAGCCCGGTCAGGAGACCGGCCGCCTGGCCCGTCACCGGTGGCCCGTCATCGGTGGCCCGTCACCGGTAGTGCTCGGGCAGCTCCTGGCCGATCTTCACCTGCGCCTTGGGCATCCGCATGAACTTCATCTGCATGGCGCGGGTGATGGAGTAGTAGGCGATGCCCTTCTGGCTCTCGCCGGGGAAGCGGCGCTCCAGCTCCTTCTTCATCCGGCGACGCATCAAGAAGATGTCGAAGATGACCAGCAGGAGCGTGCCGAGCAGCAGCGTGTTGCCCATGCTGGCCAGGTCGGGGTTGCCGGAGTAGCCCAGGACCATCGTCACGATCAGCAGCGGGATCATCAGCTCGACGATCGAGAAGCGAGCATCGACGTAGTCGCGAACGAAGCGACGCATCGGACCCTTGTCACGGGCCATGAAGTAGCGCTCGTCGCCGGACTTCATGGCGGCGCGGACCTTCTGGCTCGACTCGACGCGCGTGGAGCGCTGCGCGGCCGCGATCTCCTTGCGGGTGCGGGGCACCTTGGCCTTGGCGCGGGCGGCGGCCTCGGCCTCCTTGCGCGTGGGCGTGGGCCGACCCTTGCCGCCGGGCTTGACCACTGCGGACTCGACGGGGGTCTGGGACTTGCTACGACCAAACAACGGGACAGGCCTTCGGACGGGGGCGGACACAGCTTGTGACGCCCCCAGACTACCCACGCGGTCGCGGACCCATCGGTGGCGCCGTAGGCTGAAGCGCAGACCACGTGGCACGTAGGACCATCCGAGAGGGACCGCACCCGATGAGCATGATGAAGCGCCTCAGCCTGATCTTCCGGTCGAAGGCCCACAAGGCCCTCGACCGCGCCGAGGACCCCCGCGAGACCCTGGACTACAGCTACCAGCGCCAGCTCGACCTGCTCTCCAAGGTACGCCGCGGCGTGGCCGACGTCGCCACGAGCCGCAAGCGCGTGGAGCTCCAGGTCGCGCAGCTCGAGCAGCAGGCCGCGAAATACACCGAGCAGGCCGAGAAGGCGCTCCGGATGGACCGCGAGGACCTCGCCCGTGAGGCGCTGACCCGCAAGTCCGGGCTCCAGGGTCAGATCGCCGACCTCAAGACCCAGCACGCCAACCTCCAGGGTGAGGAGGAGAAGCTCACCCTCGCCCAGCAGCGGCTGCAGACGAAGGTCGAGTCCTTCCGCACCCGCAAGGAGACGATCAAGGCGACCTACACCGCCGCGCAGGCTCAGACCCGCATCAACGAGGCCATGTCCGGCCTCGGCGACGAGATGGGCGACGTCGGCCAGGCGATCCAGCGCGCCGAGGACAAGACCGCCCAGATGCAGGCCCGTGCGGGTGCCATCGACGAGCTGATCGCCTCCGGCGCGCTCGACGACGCCTCCTCCGTCAATGCCGGTGACGACATCGCCCGCGAGCTCGAGGCGATGAGCTCGCAGTCCGACGTCGAGACCGAGCTCGCGCGGCTCAAGGGACTCTCCGCCCCGGCGGCGCCCGACGCGATCGCACCAGGTGCGCCGACCGGCAGCGACATCGTCGGCGAGCCGCGCACCGAGACCGAGGGCGAGCAGCCGCGCTGACCTCGTGCCTGGCCCGGGCACAGCAGACGCTCAGCAGACGCTTGGGAAGCCCGGGGAGACTGGAGCCATGGCACGTTCTCGGTTCATAGGTGACAAGGGGCTCACCGCCCGCATGACGCTGGTGATGTTCCTGCTCGGCGCACTCTTCGTCGTGCTGGTGGTCGGTCTGGCCGCGGCGGTCGGCGGCGGCCTCGGCATCGTCGTCGGCCTCCTCGGCATCGGCGTCGCGGTCTTCCAGTGGTCGCGCTCGGACAAGATCGCGATGCGGGCCATGGGTGCCCGCGAGGTCAGCCCCGAGCAGGCCCCCGAGCTGCACGGCATGATCGACCGGCTCTGCGCGCTCGCCGACATGCCCAAGCCCCGGGTGGGCATCTCCGACACGCACGTGCCGAACGCCTTCGCGACCGGGCGTTCTCCGGACCGCTCCGTCGTCTGCGTCACGACCGGCATCCTCCAGGTGCTGACGGCCGAGGAGCTCGAGGGCGTGCTCGCCCACGAGCTCTCCCACGTCGCGCACCGTGACGTCCTGGTCATGACCGTCGCCTCGTCGGCCGGGATCGCGGCCGGCATGCTCACGCAGGGCGCCCGCTTCGGCGGGATGGGCCTCATGGGCGGGCGGCGCGACAACAACAACGGGCTGCCCGTGTGGCTCGTGGTGCTCGTCGTCAGCCTGCTCGTCTACGCCGTCAGCTTCGTGCTGCTGCGGCTGCTGTCGCGCTACCGCGAGATGTCGGCCGACCGCGCCGGCGCCTACCTCACGATGAACCCCGGCGCCCTCGCCTCGGCGCTGCAGAAGATCACCGGCGAGATGAACACCATCCCCGAGCGCGACCTGCGCCAGGTCAGCGCTGCCAGCGCGCTGTGCATCGCCCCGGCGATCCGCGGGGTGTCGCTCAAGACGCTGACCTCCACCCACCCCTCGCTCGAGCAGCGCCTGGAGCAGCTCGCGCGGATCCAGGCCGAGCTGGGCAGGCCGACGCCCTGATGGCGGGTTTCTGGCAGGCCATCACCGGCCGGACCCGGCCCAAGGCGGCCGATCTCGACGCACTCTTCCTGGTCCCGAGCGCCGCGATCACGCTGCAGACGGCCGCCGGTCTCACCCCGACCGGGTCCGGCTCGGTCTGCTACCGCGCCGCCCGGGGTGCGGGCTTCGCCGACACCCAGACCGACGTGCTCGAGCTGATCCGTGGTGCTGCCGACGCTCCGCAGGTGGAGGTCACCAGCGACGAGTTCGGGTTCACCTGGCTCACCGTGCACCGCGACCCCGACGACATGGGCGGGCTGTGCACCGACCTCCACGCGGTCAACACGACCCTGGAGCTCGAGGGCTTCGGACCCTCCCTGCTCTGCTCGACGATCCCGTTCGCCGACTCCGCCGGGCGCACGGTGGCGCTCGTCTACCTCTACAAGCAGGCCTCGTTCTATCCCTTCGCCCCCGCGCCCGGCCACGGCCGGCAGCGCGACACGCTGCTCGAGCTCCAGGTCGGGGAGACGCTCGCGGCCGAGATCCCCGTCGAGCAGGACAAGGCCCGGTGGCTGGCCCTCTGGGGCGCCCCCGGCACCTAGCCGGGCGTACGACTGCGCGGTGCCCAGGCGAGTGCAACAATCTGCCGCGTGACGACGACCGCCGACGCCCAGCGCCGCGCCAGCCACATCACCGCCTACGACGTGCTCGACGGACCGCCGCGCCGTGACCTGCTGGCGGTGGTCGAGCTGGCGGCCAACATCTGTGACGTCCCGATGGCGACGATCAACCTGATCACCGACGTCGCCCAGCACCAGGTGGCGACCGTCGGCTTCGACGCGTCGGTGTGCCGACGCGAGGACTCGATGTGCGCGGCCGTCCTCGACGCCGACACCCCGATCGTGGTGACCGACGCGAGCCTGGACGACCGCTTCGCCGACAACCCCTTCGTGACCGGGGTGATCGGGCACGTGCGGTTCTACGCCTCGCACAAGCTGACGACCCCGGCCGGGGTGAGCATCGGGACGCTGTGCGTCTTCGACACCGAGCCCCGGGTGATGGACGACGCCCAGGTCGCCGCGCTGGCCACGCTCGCCGAGCGGGTCGTCGACATCCTCGAGCTGTCCCTGCGCAGCCGGCTGCTCACCTCGACGCTGGCCGAGGTGGAGGCCATGCGCGACGAGCTGGTCGTGTCCAACGACCGGCTGGCGTCGTTCGCCGGGCAGGTCAGCCACGACCTCAAGTCGCCGTTGACGAGCGTGACCATGTCCTTGGAGCTGATCCGCGAGCAGCTCGGCACCGAGGGCAACCTCAGGGACGCGAGCTGGCTGATCGAGCGAGCGATCAGCGGCTCGAGCCGGATGGCGACGCTGATCGACGACGTGCTCGGCTTCGCCAAGCTCGGCGGCACCCTCAACGTCACCGCCGTCGACCTGGGCGACGTCCTGACCGAGGTGCTCGTGGACCTCGGCGCGGTGCTGGCAGGGGTGTCCACCAGCATCGAGACCCTGCCGGTGGTGCGGGGCGACCGCGTGCAGCTGCGCGCCGTCCTGCAGAACCTGCTCAGCAACGCCGGCAAGTTCCGCGCCGCCGGCCGCACCCCGCGCATCGACATCAGCGCGCGCCGCCGCGGCGACGTGTGGCGCATCGAGGTCATCGACAACGGGACCGGCGTGCCGGAGGCCGAGCGCGAGCGGGTCTTCGAGCCCCTCGCCCGCACCACCGAGGCCGAGGCCGTGGAGGGCTTCGGCATCGGCCTGGCCACCTGCCGCCGTGTCGTCCAGGCCCACCACGGCCGGATCGGGCTCGACGCCGCCGTCGGCGGCGGCACCGTGGCGTGGTTCGAGCTGCCGGCCTGACTCGACCTGGGCCGACTCTGACTCGACGTGGGCCGACCTGGACTCAGTCCCGGTGCGACTTGCCCGGCAGGTCCAGCATCCGCTGGAGCGCGACCAGTGCGTCGCGCTCGGTGTCGTCGTCGACGTCGATCTGGTTGACGACGATCCCGTTGACCAGGGACTCCAGGGCCCAGACCAGGTGGGGCAGGTCGATGCGGTTCATCGTGGAGCAGTAGCAGACGTTCTTCTCCAGGAAGACGATCTCCTTGTCCGGGTGGGCGTTGGCCAACCGCTTGACGAGGTTGAGCTCGGTGCCGATCGCCCAGACCGAGCCGGCCGGGGCGGCCTCGATGGTCTTGATGATGAACTCGGTGGAGCCGACCAGGTCGGCCTTCAGGACCACCTCGTGGGTGCACTCGGGGTGCACGAGGATCTGGATGCCGGGGATCTTCTCGCGCAGCGTGTCGACGACCTGCGGGGTGAAGCGGCCGTGGACCGAGCAGTGCCCCTTCCACAGGATCATCGTGGCGTCGCGCAGCTGCTCGACCGTCAGGCCGCCGTTGGGCTTCTGCGGATCCCACACGACGCAGTCCTCGAGCGTGTAGCCCATCTTGAGCACGGCGGTGTTGCGCCCGAGGTGCTGGTCGGGGAAGAAGAGGATCTTGCCGCCGCCGTCGAGGTGCGCCTTCTGCTCGAAGGCCCACTCCAGGGCGACGTCGGCGTTGGACGAGGTGCACACGACGCCGCCGTTGCGACCGCAGAAGGCCTTGATGTCGGCGCTGGAGTTCATGTAGGTGACCGGTACGACCGCGTCCTGGACGCCGGCGTCGGCAAGTGCGTCCCACGCGTCCTCGACCTGCGTGAGGACGGCCATGTCGGCCATCGAGCACCCGGCGGCGAGGTCGGGGAGGATGACCTTCTGGTGGGGCTCGGTGAGGATGTCGGCCGACTCGGCCATGAAGTGCACCCCGCAGAAGACGATGTACTCGGCCTCGGGGCGCCCTGCGGCGTCACGGGCGAGCTTGAAGGAGTCGCCGGTGACGTCGGCGAACTGGATGACCTCGTCGCGCTGGTAGTGGTGCCCCAGCACGAAGACCTTGTCGCCCAGCGTCTCCTTGGCCACGCGCGCACGCTCGACCAACGAGGGGTCCGAGGCGGCCGGCAGGTCGCCCGGACACTCCACCCCCCGCTCGGCGCCGAGGTCGGTGCCGCGGCCCAGCGGCAGGAGGGGCAGGTCGACGGTCGTCATGACCCGATCCTAGTTCGCCGGCCGGACCGGTCAGAGGAGGGCACCGTGGTGGACGTAGGGCGACGGTGGCGTCATGCCGCGCAGCCCCAGGTAGCCCTCCTGGTGGAGCTCGAGACGGGCGGCCAGCCCGACGTCGATCGCCCACTCGTTGGCGGCCGTGAGGTGACGGACCGACTGCTCGGGGCCACCGTCGGCGATCGCGGTCCACAGCAGCCGGGTCGCCGCCGTGCGGTTGGTCGCGGCGAGCAGCTGCACGCCGCCGTCGCCGTCGAGGTAGGCGTAGCCCGACCCGGTCGTCGTGTCCGACACGATCGGTCGCCACAGGTGCTGCATCAGCGGGTGGTCGACGCCGTGCGCGGCCCCCCGCACCTGGCGGTCGATCGAGTCCATCAGGTCGGTGTCGCCCGCCGTGCCCTCCCGGACCTTGTCGATCACCGGGATGCTCGAGCGGTCGACCGTGCCGGTCAGCACCATCTGCGGGTGGAGCGAGAAGCCAGCGAGGCGGTAGCGGCGCACCGCCCGGGGGTCGCTGCTCGAGGAGAGCATCCCGCGCAGGCAGCCGCGACCGTGGTGCATCGCCGCAGCGAGCAGCGCACGGCCCACGCCACGGTCCTGCTGCCCCGGCCGCACGGCGTAGGTCGCGAGGCACCAGGTCGTGTCACGCACGAAGGAGGTCGCCATCCCGATGAGCCCGCCGTCGTCGTCCGCGACCCAGCAGCCGCCGGGGTCGGTCTCGAGCAGGTGCCGGGTGCGCAGCACCCAGGCCTCGCTGCGCGCGGCGGGACGCAGCTGCGGCTCGGGCCGGTCGCGGGGTGTCGTGCGCCGGGCGAGCTCCCAGAAGCTCTCCGCGCTGAGGCGCTCGACGGCCCGCACGTCGTCGGGGAGCATCGGCCGGAGCGTCACCTCGGTCATGCCACGACCCTAGGTGCCCACCCCGGGCACGGGGTCGGACAGGATGGGTCCATGCGAGTCCTGGTGGCGCCCGACAAGTTCGCCGGCACGTTGACGGCAGTCGAGGCCGCCGAGGCGATCGCCGAGGGGTGGCACCGGCACGCCCCCGACGACGAGGTCGACCTGGCGCCCATGGCCGACGGGGGTCCGGGCTTCGTCGACGTGCTGCACGCCAGCCTGGGCGGTCAGCTGAGCGCGCTGACCGTCGAAGGCCCCTTCGGCACCCCCGTCCCGGCGACGATGCTCGTCGTCGACGGCACCGCCTACCTGGAGACGGCGCAAGCCTGCGGGCTGCACCTGACCAAGGGCGAGGGCGTGGAGTTCGCGACCACCATCGGGGTCGGGGAGCAGCTGCTCGCCGCCCTCGGCACGGGGGTGAGCACCATCGTGGTGGGCCTCGGGGGCAGCGGCACCAACGACGGCGGCGCCGGACTGCTCGAGGCCCTGGGGGCACTGAGCGAGACCCCCCTCGCCTGCGGCCCGATGAACTTCGCCGGCGTGAGGGAGGTCGACCTCGGGCCGGCCCGCGCACGGATCGGCGACGTCGTGCTGGTCGCGGCCACCGACGTCGACATCCCGCTCACCGGCATGTTCGGCGCCACCAAGACCTTCGGCCCGCAGAAGGGCGTCGAGGAGGACCGCGTCGCCCTGGTCGACGGCTGGCTCGAGGAGCTCGCCGTCGCGACCGACCGGCGTACGTCGTTGGAGAAGGGCGCCGGCGCCGCGGGCGGCCTCGGCTTCGCGCTGTTGCTCCTCGGTGCCACCCGCCGACCGGGCATCGACCTGGTCGTCGAGGCCGTCGACCTCCGCGCCCGCGCCCGCCTCGCCGACCTCGTCATCACCGGTGAGGGGGCCTTCGACTTCTCCAGCCGGTCCGGGAAGGTGCCCTACGGCGTCGCCGGGGTCGCCGAGCAGGCCGTGCGGCCGTGCGTGGCCCTCGCCGGGCAGGTGCTGGTCGGGTCGCGCGAGATGCGCGCGCTCGGCATCGAGTCCGCCTACTCGCTGGTCGACCTGGTCGGCGAGGAGCGCGCCTTCGCGGACCCTGCGGGGGCGCTCTGCGACCTCGCGGCACGCGTGGCGCGCACCTGGAGCAGGTGACTCGACCTCGCCGCTCCACCGACCCGGTGGTGCTCCCGGGCCATTCGGGGAATACCTCCCCGTGTGCGACCATTGAACCCGGTAACACACCCGCACCACGGACTTGGGAGTCATCACATGACCGAGCAGCTCGAGACCACCGAAGAGCGCCGCACCGACCAGATCAACCTGAGCTCGGTCGCGGCCGGCAAGGTGAAGAGCCTCCTCGAGCAGGAGGGTCGCGACGACCTGCAGCTGCGCATCTCCGTCCAGCCCGGCGGCTGCAGCGGCCTGCGCTACCAGCTCTTCTTCGACGAGCGCACCCTCGACGGTGACGTCGTCACCGGCTTCGACGAGGTCAACGTGGTCGTCGACCGGATGAGCGTCCCCTACCTCAACGGCGCGATGATCGACTTCGTCGACTCGATCGAGAAGCAGGGCTTCACCATCGACAACCCCAACGCGACCGGATCCTGCGCCTGCGGCGACTCGTTCCACTGATCACGACCGCGCCAGCGGGCGTGATGTCCTTGGTGGTCGAGCGATCACGACCGCGTGAGCGGGCGTGATGTTCCTGGTGGTCGAGCAGCGACCGCGGCTGAGGAACGAAGCCGCGACGGAGCGTGTCGAGACCCGGTGAGGCGAGAAGCAGCCTCGAGTGGGGCCGCCGTACGCAGCCGACCTGAAGCAACAGCCAACACCCCCGACGTGACCCGTCGGGGGTGTTTCGCTTCTGGTGCCGAACCACTCCGCGCGGGCGTTGCTTTGCACCTCGCCGGGTCTCGACACGCTCGTCGCGGGTTCGCAGGCTCACCCGCGGTCGCTGCTCGACCACCAACAACATCACGCCCGCTCGCGCGTGCGTGAACCGCGGTCGCTGCTCGACCACCAAAATAGATCACGCCCGCTGGCGCGTGCGTGATCAGTCCAGGTGGAGGTGCAGCGCCCCCGCGAGACGGGCCGCGGCCTCGGAGATGCGGATCTCGCGCTTGGGCACCTCGCGGGGGAAGTCCTCGAAGTAGATGCTGGGGGCGGGACGGACGGCGGCGCGGGCGGCCTGCTGGAGGCGCCCCTCGAGCCCGAGGGCGCGGCCGGCGGCCTGGCAGTCGGCGGCCATGTCGTGGGGGCTGGCGAGGTCCTCGTAGGGCGTCATGCTGCGACGCTATGGGCTACTCGGGGGTAGTCCCATTCGTACCCGTCGGTAGTGTTCCGTGTCATGACGTCTGGGTCTCTCCTCATCGCCGGCTCCATCGCCACCGACCACCTGATGACCTTCGCCGGGAAGTTCGAGGACTCGCTGGTCGTCGAGCAGCTGGACAAGCTCTCGGTGTCCTTCCTGGTCAACGACCTGGAGATCCGGCGCGGGGGAGTGGCGCCCAACATGTGCTTCGGCCTCGGCCGGCTCGGCCTGCGTCCGGTCCTGGTCGGCGCGGCCGGGCAGGACTTCGGTGACTACCGCTCCTGGCTGCAGCGCCACCACGTCGACTGCGACTCGGTGCACATCTCCGAGACCCTCCACACGGCGCGGTTCGTGTGCACCACCGACTCCACGATGGCGCAGTTCGCCTCGTTCTACCCCGGGGCGATGAGCGAGGCCCGCCAGATCGAGCTGGGCCCGATCGTCGAGCGGGTCGGCGCCCCCGCCTACGTGCTGGTCGGCGCCGACGACCCGGACGCGATGCGACGCCACACCCACGAGTGCCGCCAGCGCGGCTATCCCTTCATCTCCGACTGCTCCCAGCAGCTCGCGTTCTCCGGCGGCGAGCTGATCCGCGATCTCATCGACGGGGCCGCGATCCTCTTCTCCAACGAGTACGAGTCGCACATGATCGAGCAGAAGACCGGCTGGTCGGCCGACGAGATCCTGTCCCGCGTGGGCATCCAGGTCACCACGCTCGGCGCCCAGGGCGTGCGCATCACCGGCGAGCACCAGGAGACCGTCGAGGTCGCCGCTGCCAAGAACGTGACCGCCATCGAGCCCACCGGGGTCGGCGACGCCTTCCGGTCCGGCTTCCTGGCCGGCATGGCCTGGGACCTCGGCCTGGAGCGCTCGGCGCAGGTCGGGTGCGTCCTCGCGGCCTACGTCGTCGAGACGGTGGGCACCCAGGAGTACACGTTCACCCACGAGCAGTTCCTGGCGCGGCTCGAGGAGTCCTACGGCCCCGAGTCCGCGGACGCGGTGGCCGTCCACCTCTGAGGCGGCGCCGGCACTGACGGGGCCGGCTCCGACCGGCGGCGCTGGAGGGGCTGGGGCTGCGGGGTCAGGACAGGCGCCGCACCAGGAACCGTGGCGCGCCGTCGGCGGCGCTGTCCTGCCCGACGTACTCCTGGGAGCGCATGCGGCACCAGGCCGGCACGTCGTGGCGCGCGGCCACGTCGGTCGCCACCACCGCGATGACCTCGCCCACGGCGACCTCGTGCACGTGCCTGGCCAGCTCGATGATCGGCAGCGGGCACATCATCGCCCGGCAGTCGAGCTCGAGCGCGACCGGCTGCGGGTCGCCTGCCTCGGAGCTCGTCACAGCCCGGCCTCCGCGCGCAGGTCGGCCACCGCGCCGGGCAGGACCGCGAGGAAGGCCTCGACGTCGGACTCGGTCGCGTCGCGGGTCAGCGAGAGCCGCACGTTGCCGTGGGTGAGCGCCCCCATCGCGGCGAGCACGTGGCTGGGCTCCAGCGTCGAGGCCGTGCACGCCGAGCCGCTGGCGATGCCGAAGCCGCGGCGGTCCAGGGCGTGCACGAGGGCCTCGCCCTCGACGTAGAGGAAGGAGAACGTGACGAGGTGGGGGAGCCGGTCGACGGGATCCCCGACCACGTCGGTGTCGGGGATCAGGGCCACGGCCGCGCGGACCCGGTCGACGAGCGCGGCCTGGCGGACCCGGGTGGCGTCCCCCTCGGCCACGACCGCCTGGAGGGCCGCGGCTGCAGCGAGCGCCGCCGGCACGTTCTCGAAGCCGGCGGCACGGCCGTCGACCCGGTCGTCGCGGGGGAAGGGGGTCGACCAGCGCACGCCCTTGCGCACCAGGAGCACGCCGACTCCCGCGGGACCGCCCCACTTGTGCGCCGAGGCCGCCGCAGCCGCCCAGCCAGGGGGGAGGGGGACCCGGCCCGCAGCGGCGCACGCGTCCATGAAGAGCGGTACGCCGTCGAGGTGCGCCGCGACCTCGGTCACCGGCTGCGTCGTCCCGACCTCGTGGTTGGCGGCCTGCAGGGCGACGACCGCGGCTCCCTCGGCGCGGGCGAGCAGGTCCGGGACGAGCACCCGACCGTGGTGGTCCACGGGGGCGCTGTCGTGCTCGTCGCCGGTCCACGCCGCCGCATGGAGCACCGCGGAGTGCTCGACGGCGCTGTGGACGATGCGGCGACCAGACCGGGCCCGGGCACGGTGCAGCCCCAGCAACCCGCGGTGGACCGCCTCGGTGCCCGACGAGGTGAAGGTGACCTCGTCGGGGCGGACGCCCAGCCCCTCGGCGACCACCGCACGCGCGTTGTCGAGCAGCAGACGCGCCGTGCGCCCCGGTCCGTGCAGCCGGCGCGGGTCGGCGTACCCCTGGTCGAGCGCAGCGAGCAGGGTGTCGCGCGCTGCGGGGTGAAGGGGCTCGGCGGAGGCCGAGTCGAGGTAGCCCGACCGCGGGGTGGGGGTCCCGTGGGCGGCATTTGTCACACCGCGACATTAGCGGTGCCCCCGGGCGTCATCTCAGGTTGCGTTCAGATAGTCTTGAAGCCAATCGTGACCGCCTGAGAGGAAGGCTCGTTCGTGAGTCTGCAACTCCCCGAGCGCAGGGACGGATCCGGCAAGTCACACCGCCGGATGACGCTCCTCGCCCTGTTCGGCATCAGCCTCATCGCCCTCACCGGGTGTTCCTCCGAGGGGTCGGGTGAGTGGGAGCGTCTGGCCATGCCAGACCCCGTCACCGTCGAGGGACAGTCGGTCCTCGAGCTCTGGCAGGGTGCCTGGATCGCGGCGCTGATCACCGGTGCTCTGGTGTGGGGCCTCATCTTCTACGCCGTGGTGAAGTTCCGTCGGCGCAGCGACGACGAGATCCCGGTGCAGACGCGCTACAACCTGCCTCTGGAGATCTTCTACACGATCTTCCCGATCATCATGGTGATCGTCTTCTTCTCGCACACGGTGCGCGTCCAGAACGAGATCCTCGACGACTCCCCGGCCGACAACACGATCGAGGTCGTCGGGCAGCAGTGGTCGTGGACCTTCAACCACCCCTACGACGACCAGTACGTCTACGAGGCCGGCGACGGCAACTACATCCCCACCCTCGTGCTCCCGGTCGACGAGACCACGCGCTTCAACCTGCACACGCCCGACGTGATCCACGACTTCGGCGTCCCCGGCTTCCTCATCAAGATGGACGTCATGCCGGGCCAGGACAACCACTACCAGGTCACGCCCAAGCGCCTCGGCTCCTACGCCGGCAAGTGCTACGAGCTCTGCGGGGTCTACCACTCGCGGATGCTCTTCAACGTCGAGGTCGTCTCCCGATCCGACTACGACGCCTACCTGCAAGGTCTCGAGGACGCCGGCTCCGCGTCCGACGGGCCGATCCTCGGCGGCTCCTTCGCCGACACCCAGGTCGGCCTCGAGCCCACTGACTCAGAGGAGGCCGCAGAGTGACGACCACCGCAGCCCGCCCGTCCGACGTGACGGTGCCCCGCAAGCCGCTGGGTCAGCAGCTGGTGCGCATCATGACCACGACCGACCACAAGCTGATCGGCAAGCTCTACCTGATCACCTCCTTCGGGTGGTTCATGGTCGGTGGCCTGATGGCCATGCTGATCCGCTCCGAGCTGGCCTTCCCGGGCAGCCAGGTCGTCAACGAAGAGCTCTACAACCAGCTCTTCACGATGCACGGCACGATCATGCTGCTGCTCTTCGCGACGCCGCTGTTCTTCGGCTTCGCCAACGTGATCATGCCGATCCAGATCGGCTCTCCCGACGTCGCGTTCCCGCGGCTCAACATGTTCAGCTACTGGCTGTTCCTCTTCGGCGGGCTCATCGCCGCCTCCGGCTTCCTGACCCCCCAGGGTGCGGCCGACTTCGGCTGGTTCGCCTACACGCCGCTGTCGGACGCCGTGCGCTCGCCGGGTGTCGGCGGCGACCTGTGGATCATGGGTCTGTGGATGGCCGGCCTGGGCACGATCCTGGGTGCCGTCAACTTCATCACCACGATCATCTGCATGCGCGCTCCCGGCATGACGATGTTCCGGATGCCGCTCTTCGTCTGGAACACGCTGGTCACCAGCCTGCTCGTGCTGATCGCCTTCCCGGTGCTCGCCGGTGCGCTGCTGTCCCTCGAGGCCGACCGCCTGCTCGGCGCCCACGTCTTCGACACCGCGCACGGCGGAGCGATCCTGTGGCAGCACCTCTTCTGGTTCTTCGGCCACCCCGAGGTCTACATCATCGCGCTGCCGTTCTTCGGGATCGTGACCGAGATCCTCCCGGTCTTCAGCCGCAAGCCGATCTTCGGCTACGTCGGCCTGGTCGGTGCCACGCTCGGCATCGCGATCCTCTCGGTCGCCGTCTGGGCCCACCACATGTTCGTCACGGGGGCGGTCAACCTGCCCTTCTTCTCCGGCATGACGTTCCTCATCGCGGTGCCCACCGGAGTGAAGTTCTTCAACTGGATCGGCACGCTGTGGGGCGGATCCCTGTCCTTCGACACGCCCATGCTGTGGTCGATCGGCTTCCTGACGACCTTCCTCTTCGGTGGTCTGACCGGAGTCATCCTGGCGTCGCCGCCGCTGGACTTCCACGTGTCCGACTCCTACTTCGTGGTCGCCCACTTCCACTACGTGGTCTTCGGCACCGTCGTGTTCGCGATGTTCGCCGGGTTCTACTTCTGGTGGCCCAAGATGACGGGTCGGATGCTCGACGAGCGCCTGGGCAAGATCCACTTCTGGCTGCTCTTCGTCGGCTTCCACCTCACCTTCCTGGTCCAGCACTGGCTCGGGGTCGAGGGCATGCCGCGTCGTTACGCCGACTACCTGCCGGGCGACGGGTTCACCACCCTCAACCAGATCTCGACGATCGGTTCGTTCCTGCTCGGCGCCTCCACGCTGCCGTTCCTCTACAACGTCTACATCTCGCGTCGGGCACCGCTCGTCGAGGTCGACGACCCGTGGGGCTGGGGCCGCTCGCTCGAGTGGGCCACCAGCTGCCCGCCTCCGCGCCACAACTTCGTCACCATCCCGCGCATCCGCTCGGAGTCGCCGGCCTTCGACCTGCACCACCCGGAGATCGCGGCCATCGAGCTCGACGAGAACACCGCGGCCCGCGACGGCAAGTTCGCCGACGCGCCTGACATGGAAGGTCGCGAGGAGCTGCTGCGCGACAACATCGACGACCAGAAGAAGGACGAGTCCTGATGAAGGCTGAGACCTGGATCTTCGCGATCTGCACCGTCTTCTTCGTGCTGGTCACCCCGGCCTACTGGTTCGTGACCGCGGGCTCTGACAAGGGCGGCGACTGGACGGGCACGTCGGCGCTGACCATGACCGCGCTGCTCACGCTCATGGTCGCCCTCTACCTCGGCTTCCACGCCAAGAAGATGGATGCTCGTCCCGAGGACCGCAAGGACGCGGAGATCGCGGACGGCGCCGGCGAGCTGGGCTTCTTCCCGCCCTACTCGTGGTGGCCCCTGTGGTGCGCCGTGACCCTCGGCGTCATGGTGCTCGGCATCGCCGCCAGCGCCTGGTGGATGTTCATCATCGGCTCGGCCGTCGGGGCCATCGCCCTGAGCGGCCTGGTCTTCGAGTACTACCGCGGAGAGCACGCTCACTGATCCAGTGATCTCACGACGACCGGGTTAGGCTTGTTCCATCGGCCTGGCCCGGTCGATCACTTTGTTGCGACGTCACGGGAGTCCCACCATGTTCAGCCGCCGCTCGGTCAGCGCCTCCGCGCTCGCCCTCAGCTGCCTCGCTCTCGTCTCCTGCGACGCCGGCTCAGCCATCCCCGACGCGCTGACGGGCGGCGCCGCCGACACTGAGACCGCGCGTGCCGGTGGCCGGTCAGGCCGGTGAGGCCGCGGCAGGGTCGATCGCCACCAACATCCCTCGCGACGGTGCGGCTCAGCCCGTCGACAAGGTCGTCAAGGTGATCGCGGCCGACGCACGCCTGACCGCTGTCACGGTGACCTCCGAGGCCGGGGACCTGACCGGCACCATGACCCGCAACGGCTCGCGCTGGACGGCCGACACCCTGCTGGAGCCGGGGGCCACCTACACCGTGCGCGCGGTCGCGGAGCGCGCCGACGGTGAGGCGATCCGTCGTACGACGCGCTTCGCGACGCAGGCGTTGACCCTCGCCGACCAGACCTATCCGTCCGTGTCCCCACTCGCCGGTGAGACGGTGGGCGTGGGGATGCCGGTCGTCGTCAACTTCGACCTCCCTGTCAGCAACCGGGCGGCCTTCGAGAAGCACATGTCCGTGACGTCGACCCCGGCGCAGCCCGGGGCCTGGCACTGGCTGAGCGACAACGAGGCGCACTACCGCCCCGCCAGTTACTGGAAGCCGGGCACGCAGGTCGAGGTCGATGTCGACGTCAACGGCGTCGACGCCGGCAACGGGATCTACGGCCAGGAGGACCGCGACATCGACTTCGAGGTCGGTGACGCCCACGTCTACCGGGTCGACGCCGCCACGCACCAGATGAAGGTCTTCTCCAACGGCGCGCTGCTCCGCACTATCCCGATCACGACCGGCAAGCCCGGCTTCACCACCCGCTCGGGCACCAAGGTGATCACCGAGAAGTTCGAGAGCAAGCGGATGAACTCCGAGACCGTCGGCATCGCCGCCGGCAGCGCCGAGGCCTACGACATCGACAACGTCCAGTGGGCGATGCGGGTCACCGACTCCGGCGAGTTCATCCATGCCGCCCCCTGGTCGACCGGCTCGCAGGGCTCCGCCAACGTCTCCCACGGCTGCACCGGCCTGAGCGTCGCCGACGCCGGATGGCTCTTCGCGATGAGCCGCCGCGGCGACGTCGTCGAATACACCGGCACCGACCGCCCGATGACCTTCGACAACGGCCTCGGCGACTGGAACATGTCCTTCAGCGACTACCGCAAGGGCTCCGCGCTCAGCTGACCCTCCGTCACCCGACTGGTGGTCGAGCCCGCCCGTTCCGCCGCTTGTGGTCGAGCCCGCCCGTTCCCCTTCGGTGGTCGAGCCCGCCGAGCGCTAGCGAGGCGGTGTCGAGACCGGGTGCGGTGTCTGTGGTGGGGGTCTCGACGCGGGCTCGCTGCGCTCGCCCGGCTCGACCAGCGAGCGGGGGAGAGGGCCATACTTTCGTTGGTCGAGCCCAACCGACCCCCCTTCGGTGGTCGAGCCCGCTGAGCGATAGCGAGGCGGTGTCGAGACCGGGTGCGGTGTCTGTGGTGGGGGTCTCGACGCGGGCTCGCTGCGCTCGCCCGGCTCGACCAGCGAGCGGGGGAGAGGGCCATACTTTCGGTGGTCGAGTCCAACCGACCCCCCTTCGGTGGTCGAGCCCGCCGAGCGTCAGCGAGGCGGTGTCGAGACCGGGTGCGGTGTCTGTGGTGGGGGTCTCGACGCGGGCTCGCTGCGCTCGCCCGGCTCGACCAACGAAAGCAAGTTCCTGGTCCGTCTCGCTGGCGCTCGTCCGGCTCGACCAGCGAGTCTCTGCTCCGTCTCGCTGCGCTCGCACGGCTGGACCACCGAGTCCCCGGAGCGCGTCCGATCATCGGGAAATGCGATCGGCCCCGCCTGACACGAGGTCAGGCGGGGCCGATCAGGTGGATCAGTGGTCGCCGCGGAGGTTCTCCCCGTCGACCGAGTGGTGGCCGTCGAACTGGTGGCCGTCGGCGGAGTGACCTTCCAGCGGTGCCTGGAGTGCGTGCTCGCCGTCGGCGTGGTGGTGTGCCGCCTCGATGTCCTCAGCGGTGACGGGCTGCACGTTGTCGGCGTACATCAGGGTGGAGAGTCGACCTCGCAGTCCGTCCAGGCGGCCGCGGGAGTCCTCGAGACCGTTGGCGTCGGTGGCACCGTTGGGGGTGTAGACCTCGTCGCGCTCCCGAGCGGTCAGCGTGTAGGCAGCGGTCTCGCTGATCGGCAGGTGACGCTCGGAGTAGCCGCCCTCTGCCGAGCGCATGATGATGCCCGTCTCGTAGCCGTGGAGCAGCGTCTCCTCGTCGTGACGCTGCAGGGAGATGCACCAGCGACGGGTGATCATGAAGGCGATGATCGGCCCGATGAACACCGCTCCACGCATGAAGTAGGTGATCTGGTTGATGCTCAGGTGCAGCTTGATGGCGATGATGTCGTTGCCGCCAGCGGCCCACATCAGGCCGTAGAACGTCATCAGGGCGACCATGACCGCCGTGCGGGTCGGCGCGTTGCGGGGACGCTCGAGCAGGTGGTGCTCGCGCTTGTCACCGCTGATCCACGCCTCGATGAACGGCAGCATCATCAAGATGGTGAACATCAGGCCGGGCAGGATGATGATCGGGAGCAGCACGTTCCAGGAGAGCGTGACCCCGAGGAACTCCGACTCCCAGCCGGGCATGATGCGCAGCGCGCCGTCGGGCCACCCCATGTACCAGTCGGGCTGGGAACCGGCCGTGACCTTGGTCGGGTCGTAGGGCCCGTACTTCCAGACCGGGTTGATGGTCAGCAGACCACCCATGAGCGTGGTGACGCCGAAGACGATGAAGAAGAAGCCGCCGGCCTTGGCCGCGTAGACGGGGAGCATCGGGAAGCCCACGACGTTCTCCTCGGTCCGTCCGGGACCGGGCCACTGGGTGTGCTTGTGGTAGACGAGCAGCAGCATGTGCGCCGCGATCAGGGCCAGCAGGATGCCGGGGATCAGCAGCACGTGGACGGTGTAGAGGCGCGGGATGATCGACTCGCCCGGGAACTCCCCACCGAAGAGGAAGAAGGACATGTAGGTGCCGACCACGGGCATCGACTTCATGAAGCCGTCCGCGGCCCGGATGCCGGTGCCGGAGAGCAGGTCGTCGGGGAGCGAGTAGCCGGTGAAGCCCTCGAGCGTGCCGAGCAGGAGCAGCAGCGAGCCGATGACCCAGTTGAGCTCACGCGGCTTGCGGAACGCACCCGTGAAGTAGACACGGAGCAGGTGGATCATCATCGAGGCGATGAAGAGCATCGCGGCCCAGTGGTGCATCTGCCGCATGAGCAGGCCGCCACGGACGTCGAAGGACAGCTTGAGCGTCGAGGCCATGGCCTCGGACATCTCCACCCCGCGCAGCGGGTTGTAGGAGCCCTGGTATTCCACCTCGCCCATGCTCGGGGTGTACCAGAGCGTGAGGAAGACGCCGCTCAGGAGCAGGACCACGAAGCTCCACAGCGCGATCTCGCCGAGCATGAAGGACCAGTGGTCCGGGAAGACCTTGCGCAGGTTCTTCTTCATCAGGCCGCCGAGGCCGAGGCGCTCGTCGGCCCAGTTGGCGACGACTCCTGCCTTGCCGGGCTTCTTCGGGGTTGCCGGCGAGCTCGCGTTGCTGTCTGCGACCTTGCTGGTGTCGACGCTCATCAGCCACGCTCCCAAAAGCTCGGGCCCACCGGTTCGGTGAAGTCACTTTGTGCCATGAGGAAACCCTCCTCATCAACCATCAGGGGCAGCTGCGGCAAAGCGCGCGCTGCGGGCCCAAACACGACTTTACCGGAGTCGGCAAGGTCGAAGGTCGACTGGTGGCAGGGGCAGAGCAGGTGGTGCGTCTTGCGCTCGTTGAGCGAGATCGGGCACCCGACATGGGTGCAGATCTTGGAGTAGCAGACGATCCCGTCGATGGACCAGTTCTCGCGTCCCTTGGCGACGGTGATGTCGGAGGGGTCCATGCGCAGGACGACCACGGCAGCCTTCGACTTGGCGACCATCAGCTCGACGCCCTCGAGGACGTGCTCGCCCTCCTCGTCGACGGCGAAGATGATCTCGGGCTCGGCGTTGAACAGGTCGCCGATCTCGATGTCGGCCACGTTGATCGGGGTGCCGAGCACGTCGCGCACGATGCGCATGCGCGGCTCCCAGACCGTGGAGTAGAGCTTGTCGCCCGGCAGGGGGCCGAGGTCGCGCAGCATGACGACGGCGGGGAGGCCGAGGAAGCCGACGGCCCCGAGCAGCGAGTTGCGCACGAGCGGGCGGCGGCCGATGCCGGACTCCTCGAGACCGAGGTTGAGCGCCTCGATCGTGCCCTCGCGGTCCTCGTCGGAGGAGCGGGCCGGGTGGCGCATCTCGACGATCTCGTGGTCGCCCATCAGCTTGCGCGCCCACTGGATGATGCCGACGCCGATGAGCAGCAGCGCCATGCCGAGCGTCGAGCCCAGGGCGATGTTGGAGGCACCGAAGCCGGCGAACGTCGTGTGGTTGTCGCCGACCTTCAGCGCGAAGTAGGAGACCATGAAGAGCAGGACGAACACGGTGGAGAGCATGAACATCGCCGCCACCTGGCGCTCCGCGCGCTTGGCGAGACGCTCGTCGACGTCGGTCGGTCGCCAGGTGTGCGGCGGCAGGCCCGGGTCCGGGATGGCGGGGACGTTGCCCGTCGTGGTGGCGGGGGTGGTGCCGTCGTGTGCGTCGCTCACGCGTCCGCTCCCTTCGTGGGCTGCTTGGTCGTGCGCGTGGTGTGGGCCGCGATCCAGATCGCGAAGCCGACCAGGCCGCCGATCCCGAGGAGCCAGGCGAACAGACCCTCGCTGACGGGGCCCAGGCCACCGAGGCTGAAGCCGCCGTACTCGGGCGTCGAGCGGATGGTCTCGATGTAGGCGATCACGTCACGCTTGGCCTCCGGCGGCAGGTTGCCGTTGGAGAACGAGTCCATGTTGCCGGGTCCGGTCAACATCGCCTCGTAGATGTGCTCGGGCGTGGTGCCGAGGATGCTGGGCGCCTGGCCACCGCGGGGCATCGCGCCGCCGTTGCCGTTGAAGTTGTGGCAGGCGGTGCAGTTGGTCAGGAAGATCTGGCCACCGCGGGAGATGGCCTCCTCGCGCTCGGCGTCGCTGAGCCCCTCGAGGCTGTAGTCGCTCTCGTTGGGGACGGCGGGTCCGGGGCCGAAGGTGCTGACGTAGGCCGCGAGGGCTGCCGTCTCCTCCTCGTTGAAGACACGCTGCTTGACCGCGCTCTGCTGACCGGGCTGGGCCATCGGCATGCGGCCGGTCGCGACCTGGAAGTCGACGGCTGCGGCGCCCACGCCGGCCAGCGGCGGACCGTACTGGGTGCCGCTGACGGTCACGACACCCTCGCCGTTCTTGCCGTGGCAGAAGGCGCAGCTGACCAGGAAGAGCTCGCGGCCCTCGGCGACGAGGGCGTCGTTGCTCTCCGCGGAGCCGGCCTGGGCAGGCGCGAAGGCGGAGTAGAGGCTGCCCGTGAGGACGAGGCCCAGGGCCATCAGCACCAGTCCGGCCATGCGGCCACGACGGAGCAGCGAGAGTCGACCTGCGGTTCGGTTCAGGAGGCGCACGTGGGAGTCCTTGCGGGTCACTTGATGAGGTAGATCGTGGCGAACAGCCCGATCCAGACGACGTCGACGAAGTGCCAGTAGTAGGAGACGACGATCGCGCTGACCGCCTGCTCGTGGGTGAAGCGGCGAGCGATGTAGGTGCGCCCGAGCACGAAGAGGAAGGCGATCAGGCCGCCGGTCACGTGGATCCCGTGGAAGCCGGTCGTGAGGTAGAACATCGTCCCGTAGGCCGAGTCCGGGATGGTGATGCCCTCCTGGATGAGCTCGGCGTACTCGATGGCCTGGCCGGCGATGAAGATCGCGCCCATGACGTAGGTGAGGATGAACCACTCACGCAGCCCCCAGCCCTTGACGTCGAACGCCGAGCCCTTGCGCCCCACCTGACCGCGCTCGGCGGCGAAGACGCCGAGCTGGCAGGTCAGCGACGACAGCACCAGGATCGTGGTGTTGATCGCCGCGAAGGGGACGTTGAGGACTTCGGTGTTCTGTGCCCAGAGGTCGGTGCTCACCGCCCTGATGGTGAAGTACGACGCGAAGAGGGCAGCGAAGAACATCAGCTCGCTCGAGAGCCAGATGATCGTCCCCACCGCGACCATGCTCGGGCGGTCGTGGTGCCCGTGAAGTCGTGATGCCGGAATAGGTGCTGGTGCAGTCGTCGCCACGGATTCATTATGTCTGGCACCTGGTCCTGAGGGCACCCCGACCCCCTCACTGAGAGGGTCATAAACTTCACATCGTGCTCCGACCGCTGATCTCGACCGCTCTCTCGGCCTCCGAGAGCCTGCCGCCACCCTCGTTCGGGGCGTTCTTCACCGAGTGGTCCCTGGCGCCGTTGCCGCTGGTCATCACCGTGTGGGGCGTCGGGCTCTACCTGCTGGGGGTGCACACGCTGCGCCGCCGCGGCGACCGGTGGCCCGTCGGACGCACGCTCGCCTTCGTCGGCGTCGGCATGGGTGCCTTCTACGTCGCCACGTCCTCGGGGCTGGCCGCCTACGACACCACCCTGGTCAGCATGCACATGGTGCAGCACATGGTGCTGTCGATGATCGTGCCGCTCGCCCTCGCGCTCGGCGCGCCCGTCACCCTGGCCCTGCGCACGCTCCCCGCCCGACCGCGGCGCTGGCTGCTCGTCGTACTGCACTCGCGGGTGGCGAAGGTGCTGTCCTTCCCGCCGCTGACGTTCCTGCTCTACGTGATCTCGCCGTGGGCGCTCTACTTCACCGGCTGGTACGACGCGTCGCTGGAGTCGGTCTTCGTCCACGAGATGATGCACGTGCACCTGGTCGCCGTCGGCACGCTGTTCTTCTGGCCGCTGATGGGCGTCGACCCGCTGCCGGGTCGCGTCGGCTACCCGTTCCGCGTGCTCCTGACGGTGCTGACGCTGCCCTTCCACGCCTTCCTCGGCGTCACGATCATGGCCCAGGAGACGCTGCTGGGCGGCGACCACTACCCCTCGCTCGCCGCCGGACCGATGGGTGCCTGGCTGCCGGACCCCCTGGTCGACCAGAACCTGGCCGGCGGGATCCTCTGGGGCGCCGGTGACCTGGTGGGGCTCACCTTCTTCGGCGTGCTCTTCACCCAGTGGGTGCGCTCCTCGATGCAGGAGGCGCGTCGGGAGGACCGTCGCCTCGACCTGGCGGAGGCACGCGAGGCACGTGAGGCGCGGGCCGTGCACGAGGCGCGACCGTGACCCTGAGGGACATGGGGCACGTCACATGTCTGGCACCGCTCGGTGAGCGGTAGCATGCCGGACGTGAGCGACTCGACGACGAACCGCAAGCTCAAGGTCCTGGTCTACAGCGACGACGTCAACGTCCGTCAGCAGGTGATCCTGGCCCTCGGACGTCGGCCCCACCCCGACCTCCCCGAGCTCACCTATGTCGAGGTGGCGACCGAGCCCGTCGTCATCCAGAACATGGACGCCGGCCACATCGACCTCGTCATCCTCGACGGCGAGGCCGTCCCCGCGGGGGGCATGGGCATCGCCAAGCAGCTCAAGGACGAGATCTACCAGTGCCCGCCGGTGCTCGTGCTGACCGGCCGGCCCCAGGACGCCTGGCTGGCGACCTGGTCGCGGGCCGAGGCCGCCGTGCCGCACCCCATCGACCCGATCCAGCTGGCCGAGTCCGCGATCGCGCTGCTGCGCGCCCGCGTGCCTGCCTGACCCCGCCGGCACCCTCCACATGACCACCTGGCCCGACGTCCTGTCTGCCCTCGTGGCCGGGCAGGACCTGTCCGCCACCCAGACGTCCTGGGCGATGGGCGAGATCGTCTCCGGGGGAGCCACCCCGGCCCAGGTCGCAGGCTTCGCGGTCGCGCTGCGTGCCAAGGGCGAGACCAGCGACGAGGTGACCGGTCTGGTCGAGGCGATGTATGCCGCCGCGACGCCGATCACCGTCGAGGGCCGGCTGCTCGACATCGTCGGCACCGGCGCCGACCGCTCCAACTCGGTCAACATCTCCACGATGGCCGCCATCGTGGCCGCCGGCGCCGGAGCGCGGGTGGTCAAGCACGGCAACCGCTCGGCCTCCTCGCAGTCCGGGTCCGCGGACGTGCTCGAGCACCTCGGCATCCGCCTCGACCTCCCACCCGACCGGGTTGCCGCCCTCGCCACCGAGGCGGGCATCACGTTCTGCTTCTCGGCGGCCTTCCACCCCGGCATGCGGCACACCGCCGTGCCTCGTCGTGAGCTGGGGATCGGCACCACCTTCAACATCCTGGGACCGCTCGCCAACCCGACCAAGCCCGGCTCGCAGGCCATCGGCTGCGCCGACGCGCGCATGGCGCCGGTGATGGCCGGGGTGTTCGCGCAGCGCGGCGTCGACGCCTGGGTCTTCCGCGGCGACGACGGCCTCGACGAGCTGACGATCTCCACCACCTCGTCGGTGTGGGTCGTCCACGACGGGCAGGTCAGCACCGCCACCGTGGACCCGCGCGACCACGGCTTCACGCTCTCGCCCTCCGAGTCGCTGCGCGGCGGCGACCCGGCCCACAACGCCGACGTCGTACGACGGGTGCTCGCGGGGGAGCCCGGCGCCCCGCGCGACGCGGTGGTCCTCAACGCCGGGGCGGCGCTGGCGATCTACGACACCCCGGGCGTGCCCGTGCAGGAGGCGCTGGCCGCCGGCGTGGCCAAGGCGCACGAGGCGATCGACTCCGGGGCCGCGCAGGCGACCCTCGAGCGGTGGATCACCGCGTCCTCCGCCTGAGCCACCCGCCCGACCTCAGAGGTCGAGCACGTAGTGGCGGTCGTCGCGGCGGAAGCCGAGGTGCTCGTAGTAGGCGCCCACCATCTGCGGTGAGGTCAGCACCCGGTGGATGCCCAGGTCCCGGAGGACCCCGCTGCGGCGCCAGACGAACTCACCGGGGGAGAAGTCTCGATATTTCGGGGTCACGTAGTCGAGCTCGACCAGCGCCACGTCGCCCTCGCGACGCAGCAGGACCACCCCGACGGTCTCGTCGAGCTTGACGATCACGAACGCGTGCTGGCCCTCGCTGGGGCGGCTGCCGAAGTCGGGTTGGAACCTGCGGATGTCGGCCTCGTGGGTGCGCAGCACGTGGCGCAGGTACTCGTCGTCGAGACCGACCCGCACCACCTCGAACGCCGCCTCGTCGTGCCGCTCGCGGGTCAGCCGGACGATGAAGAAGATGTTGATGACCGCCAGCACGGCATTCATCCCGACCATCGGCCAGATCCCCAGCAGCCCGTTGAAGACCAGCAGGATCAGGCACGCCACCAGGTTGAGCGACCGGAAGCGCAGCACCCGCGCCTGGAGGAGCGAGAACACCAGCAGGGCGCTGCCGCCCCAGCCGAGGATGTCGAGCCAGTGGTCTCCGAGCCAGGTCATCCGGGTGTCGCTCAGTCCAGCCCGAGGGAGAAGGCGGACTCGAGGTCGTGCCGGGAGTAGGCCCGAAAGGCGATGTGCGTCTCGGTGTCGGTGACTCCCGCCACCTTGTTGAGCTGGTCGGCCACGACCGAGGCGACGTCGTCGTGGTTGCGCACCCGCACGAGGGCGATGAGGTCGATCTGCCCGGTGACCGAGTAGACCTCGCTGACCCCCTCGAGGGCGGCGATCGCCTCGGCCACCTCGGGGATGCGGGCGACGTCGGCCTTCACGAAGACGATGGCGGTGATCATGGCCGGGAGCCTAGTGCCCCATCGAGCAGTCGGGTGGCTCCCTGGACCGGGCAGGTCCACTCACCGTCGATCTCGATCAGGCGGATCGTGGGGGACTCCAACCAGCGGAGCACACGCTCGGTCTCCTCCGCGGTGGCAGCCGGAAGGGGGCCGTGGGACGGGAGCACCGTCTCTGCCGTCTCCTTGAGCGAGGCCACGAAGGCGTGCGCGTCGCCCCCGGGAGGGATGACGCCGGCTGCGGCCAGTCGGCCGTAGCGGACGACGTGCAGGACCCAGCGGCCCTCGTCGTCGCGTCGCCCGGCGACGACCTGGGGACACCGGGTGAGCGAGGTCAGCCGCTGGGTCCGCGCAGCGGCGCGCACGAACGACGCCAACCGGTCGCGGTGGACGCCCGCCTCCTCGAACCGCTCGTCGGCGGCCAGGGCGGCCATGCGCTGGTTGACGAGCTCCACGACCTGGTCGGGCTGCCGCAGCAGGGTGTCGCGCAGCTGGCGGACGACGGCGGCGTAGGAGTCGTGGTCGATGCTGCCGTCGCAGGGGGAGAGGCAGCGCCCCAGCTCGGCCAGGACACAGGCCGAACGGGAGGGGGACAGTGCCAGCCGGTCGGTGCACTGCCGGATGGGGAAGGTCTCGTGGAGGGCGGCCAGACACTTCTCCGCCATCGCGCGGGAGCCGAAGGGGCCGAGGTAGTCGGCGTCGTCGTCGAGGACCTTCTTCACCAGGGACAGGCGCGGCCAGGCCTCCCGGGTGAGCTTGACGAAGGTGACCTTCTCCGGGAAGCGGGAGCGCCGGTTGTAGCTCGGCTTGTGCTCCGCGATCAACCGCAGCTCGCGCACCTCCGCCTCGAGCGGGGTCGCGCACTCGATCGCCTGCACGGTCGACGCGAGCCGGACCATCTCGCCCATCCGGGTGCGGGTCTCCGAGGAGGTGAAGTAGGACCGGACCCGGGTGCGGACGTCGCGGGAGGTGCCGATGTAGAGGACGCGCGCGTTGTCGTCCTTGAAGAGGTAGACACCGGGGGAGTGCGGCAGCCCGTCGGCGAGGTGGCGCTTGCGTCGTTGGGCGGCCGAGACACGCGACGAGAATGTCTGCAGCTCCTCGAGCGTGTGCACCCCCTGGCTGCCGAGACGCTCCATCAGGCCGTAGAGGACGTCGACCGTGGCGCGGGCGTCCGACAGCGCCCGGTGGTTGGGAGTGGTCGAGGAGCTGAAGACGCGCGCCAGGGAGGAGAGCTTGCAGTTGGGCGCGTCGTCGCGGGTGATCACCCGACGCGCGAGCTTGGCGGTGTCGACCACCTCGAAGGCCGGCCACGGACGTGACTGCGCCTCTGAGAAGTGGCGGAGGAAGCCGACGTCGAACGGAGCGTTGTGGGCGACCAGGACGGTGCCGGCCGCGAACTCCAGGAAGGCGGGCAGCGCCGACTCGATCGGCGGTGCGCCGACCACCATGGAGTTGGTGATGCCGGTGAGCACCGCGATGAAGGCCGGGATCTGGGTCTCCGGGTTGACCAGGGTCTGGAACTCGCCGAGCACCTCTCCGCCACGCACCTTCACGGCGCCGATCTCGGTGATCATCGAGCCGCCGGCCGCCGAGCCGCCCGTGGTCTCCAGGTCGACGACGGTGAAGGTGATGTCGCGCAGGGGCCGCCCCAGCTCGTCGAAGCTGCGCTGGGACTCCCAGCGGGAGGGGTGCTGCACGGCCTGGCTCATGGTGCTGACCGTAGGACCGGGCACCGACATCCCGAGGGAGCCGCGCGCATAGGCTTGGTGCGTGACCTCATCCATCCCCGACGGTGCTCACCGCTGGCGCTGCGGCGGCTGCGGCAACCTCACGCGCTTCGACGTGACACGGACGCGGCGTACGCAGGAGTTCTGGCACTTCGACCTCCTGGGCGACCACCAGGTCGAGGAGGTCGAGGTGCTCGAGGAGGACGTCGAGACGGTGACCTGCCGCTGGTGCGGTCGCAGCGATGCCATCGAGGTCGTCTCACGCAACGACGCGGACCTGACCGCCGACCCGTCCTGACCCGACCTCGCCGGTTGACGTCGTGTGGGGACCACTGTCGGTGGGCCCTGCGAGCCTGGCGGGCATGACGACGAGAATCGACTGCGACACCTGCGTGGTGCGTGGCCTCGCATGCCACGACTGCGTGGTGACCGTGCTCCTGGGGCCGCCCCCCGAGCTGACCTTCGACGACGACGAACGACGCGCGCTCGACGTGCTCGCAGCCGGGGGGCTGGTCCCGCCGTTGCGCCTGGTCCAGTCGGTGACCTCGCCGCACGTCGAATCGGCCTGAGACGGGAGTTGGCGCGGTGGTGGCCCGGCGTCTAACCTGATCCCTCAGGCGTTCGTGGAAGTGGGCCACCAGGGTCCGCGCGGGAGCCGCGTCGAGTTCTGGGACTGTCTTCGGACGTCCGGGAGCCGGGGAACCAACTCATCTGGGGTGGATCTCCCGCAAGGCGTCGTGTGGGTGACCACGCGACGAGGAGCGGGAGTAAGGCAGGTCGTGCCTGAACCCGTCAGCTCACCCGGTAGGCGTACGACACGCAAGGGAGACCGCCCGCTCGTGCGGAAGCGACTCATCACGGCCTTTTCGGCGTTGGCCCTGGCCACGACCATCGGGCTCGTCCCCACCACGTCGGCGCAGGCCGAGCCGGAGATCAGTGACGTGCAGGCGCGCGTCGACCGGCTCTACCACGAGGCCGAGCAGGCCTCGGAGCGCTACAACGACGCCAAGATCGAGCTGGACGCGCTCCAGCGCGACCTCGACTCCCTGCGAGCCGACCAGGAGCGCCAGGACGCCGACCTCGGCGACGTCCGCGAGCAGGTGCAGGACTCGCTGCTGCGGCAGTTCGAGGGCCAGGGCATCTCCGCGGTCGGCGAGGTCTTCGTCTCCGACGACCCCGGCGCCTTCCTCGCCCAGCTCTCGACGATGTCGACCTACGACAACTACCAGGACGCGCTGCTCGACGACTACGCGACCGAGGTCAAGGCCCTCGACATCCGCCAGTCGGCCACGGCCACCCGTCTGGGCCAGGTGACCGCGACCGAGGAGAAGCTGGCCGCGGAGAAGGCCACGATCGACGAGAACCTCGCCGAGGCCGAGGGTCTGCTGGACCAGCTGAAGGAGAAGGAGCGCGAGGCGGTCCTCTCCCGCGGCTCCACCGCCGTGCCCACCGACGTGCCGGCCTCGGGTCGCGCCGCGGCTGCCGTGGCCTACGCCATGGCCCAGGTCGGCGACGCCTACGTCTACGGCGCTGCAGGCCCGAGCGCGTTCGACTGCTCCGGCCTCACGATGATGGCCTGGGCGCAGGCCGGTGTGGCGCTGCCGCACTCCTCCTCCATGCAGTACAGCTCCGGCTCGCGGGTCTCGTCCAGCGACCTGCAGGCCGGTGACCTGGTGTTCTACTACAGCCCGATCAGCCACGTCGGCATGTACATCGGCAACGGCATGATCGTGCACGCGGCCAACCCGGGCTCCGGGGTCGAGGTCTCGGCGCTCTACTCCATGCCCTACGTCGGTGCGGTCCGTCCTGGCTGACGCACCCGCCTCGAGAGCCGGTCGCCCACGTTGGTGGGTGGCCGGTTTTTCGTTGCTGGTCCTGGTCGCGGCCGGTCTCGTCGTCTGGTCGGTCGCCAGTCCCGACCCCTACGTCGCGCCGCGGCCCGAGCCGCCCACCGCCACGGCGAGCCCTGCCGAGGCGAGCCGCACGCTGCGCCTGCTGACGCAGGCCGTCGAGCGACGCGATGTCGCGGCCTCGAGCGATCTCGCGCCCGCTAACGATGCAGCGGCGCGGGACCTGCTGGCTTCCGTCGTCGCGAACGCCGAACTCCTGGACGTCCAGGATTTCGCGCTGCGCTACATCGACGTGTCAGGAGCCACCGCCGCGGACGGCACGTGGACCGCTGTCGTGGACGCCACGTGGGCTTTCGACGGCTTCGACCCCGGCCCGGCCCGGGCCGAGGTGCTGGTGCGCTTCTCCGACGCCGGCGGGGGCGCCTCCATCGTCGGCATCGGCGGGGGGGACAGGGTGACTCCGCTGTGGCTCGCCGGCCCCGGGACCGTTCGGCGCTCGTCCGACGTGCTCGTGCTCGTCGAGGGCACGGGCGGGGTGGCGGAGCGCTCCGCCGCGCGCTATCTCGCCCAAGGACGTGCCGCGCTCCCCGTCGTGAGACGGGTGCTGCCGCAGTGGCGTGGCCCCCTCGTCCTGGAGGTGCCGGCCACGGAGCAGCAGTTCGCCGCGACCCTGGACGCCGAGCCGGGGGACTACGCCGGGATCGCGGCGGTGACCGCCAACCCCGACCTGTCGGGCGTGCCCGGCGCGCCCGTCCATGTCTTCATCAACCCCGGGCAGTTCGACGGGTTGCGCGCCCAGGGCGCACAGATCGTGATCACCCACGAGGCAGCCCACGTCGCCACGGACGCAGCGAGCACCCGGACGATGCCGCAGTGGCTCCTGGAGGGCTTCGCGGACTACGTCGCCCTGCGCGACGTGCGGTTGCCTGAGCGCCGCACCTCGGCCCAGGTCATCGAGCAGGTGCGGACGGACGGGTTGCCCGCCGTCCTGCCCGGGCCGGCCGAGTTCGACGCGGGCACCGGACACGCCGGGGCGGCCTACGAGGCGTCCTGGACCGCCTGCCGCGTCCTGGTCGAGCGAGGGGGCGAGCGCGCACTCGTGCAGTTCTACGACCGCGTGGCGGCGGGGGCTCCGGTGGGCGCTGCGTTGATGCGATCTTTCTCGTGGACCGAGCAGCAGCTGGTCAGGGCCTGGCGCGCCCGGCTGTCAGACTTGGCGGCGTGACGAGCCCGGATCGCAGGACTGCCCTCGGAGTCGTCGTCGTGGGGGCAGTGGTGTTCGTGGGCCTGGCGGCACTCCTCGTGCCCTGGAGCCCGGTGCCCGGAGGCGATCTGCGGCCGCTGGACCCGGCCTCGGTCTTCACCCCTGACCAGATCGCCCGGGCCGAGGACTACTCCCGGTGGGCGCGGACGTGGAGCTATGCCTCGCTCTTCGTCGGGCTCGCGGTCCTGCTGTGGCTCGCCCTCAGCACACGGGGGCGCTCCTGGTCAGCGCGGTTGCCCGGCCCCTGGTGGATCCAGGTCGTGCTGGCGGTCGCCCTGGTCGAGGTGCTGCGCCGGATCGTCACCCTGCCCTTCGCGGTGCTGCTGCGACGCGAGCAGCTCGAGGTCGGGCTGTCGACCCAGGCGTGGAGCGCCTTCGCCGTGGACCTGGTCAAGGGCGAGCTGGTGAGCATCGTCGCCACGTCGCTGGGACTGCTCGCGCTGATCGCGTGTGCCCGCCGCTGGCGCCGCGCCTGGCCGGCGGTGGCCGGCGCGGTCCTGGGACTGCTCGTGCTCCTCGGGTCGTTCGTCTACCCGCTGCTCATCGAGCCGCTCTTCAACGACTTCCAGGAGCTCCCGGACGGACCGCTCCGCAGCGAGATCATGCGGCTCGCCGACGAGGAGGGCGTGCAGGTCAGCGACGTGCTCGTCGCCGACGCGTCCCGGCGTACGACGACGCTCAACGCCTACGTCTCCGGCTTCGGCGGCACGCGACGGGTCGTGGTCTACGACAACCTGGTCGACGGGCTCCCGCAGGACCAGGCGCTGTCCGTCGTGGCGCACGAGCTGGCGCACGCCAAGCACCAGGACGTGGTCGTCGGCACCGTGCTCGGGGTGGCCGGGACGCTCGTCGGCGTCGGGCTGCTGTCGCTGGTGCTCGGCGGTCTGCGCCGACGTGGGCATCCCGGCATTGCTGAGCCGGCGGTGGTGCCGCTGGTGCTCGCGCTGCTGGCGCTGGGGACCCTCGTCAGCGCGCCGGTGCAGAACGGGATCAGTCGTCAGGTCGAGACCCGCGCCGATGTCGACGCGCTTGCGGACGACCGGCGACGCGGACGCGTTCATCGGGATGCAGACCCAGCTGATGTTGCGGTCGTTGGCCGACCCGACGCCGTGGACGTTGACGCACCTGTGGTTCGGCAGCCACCCGACCGGGCTCGATGCGAATGGCCCTAGCCGAGCGGATCAGCGGGCGACGGGTAGTCGCGCTGTCCGTGACGGCTAGGGCTCAGTCTCGCAGGCGATGCCGGAGCACCCTAGGTGTCAGCAGGTCGCGGCGATCGCTGCTGTTCGGCGGCGGTCCTTGATGGACCGTGCAGGTGTCGGTGAAGGCCTCCTTGATGACCGGGCCCAGCGCGAAGACAGCGACCACGATCAGCGCGGCGATGCCGGCGATCAGCAGGCCGTACTCGACGGCGGAGGCGCCACGCTCCTCCATGTCGGAGAGGCGGAGGTCGAGGAGGGCGCGGAGGTAGGTGATCATGGGGAGCTCCTAGAGAATTCGGACGGTCCCCAGGGGGAGGACCTCACACCCAGAAGCATGGTGGGTGGGGGATGCCTGGCGGATCCAGCGATGAGATCGACCCCCCTAGTCACAATTGACTATCGACCCACCACTAACGGCGAGCAGACTCATGCCGGCATGGGCATCCGGGAAGTACGACTGTCGCAATGGCTCCGGCCTCGGCCGGTCTCGACGCGGGCTCGCTGCGCTCGCCCGGCTCGACCACCACGACGCCGGGCGCACCATCTAGCGTCAACGCTCGCTCGACTCAACCAGCGGACTGTCGAGCGGCGCGCCGAAGAGTCAGCGCTCGGTCGGCGAGATGCTGGAGAGCAGTCCGATGCGCATCGCGGTGACCAGGGCCTGGGCGCGGTTGGAGGCGCCGAGCTTCTGGTAGATGCGGGCGATGTGGGACTTGGCCGTCGACTCGCTGAGGTAGAGCTTGTCGCCGATGGCGGAGGCGCCCAGCCCGTCGGCCAGCAGCAGCAGGACCTCGTGCTCGCGGTCGGTCAGCTTGGTGGACTCCGAGGCCTGGCGGCGCATCATCGCGCCCACGAGACCGGTGCAGATGAAGGAGCGCGGCGAGACCGCGGCGTGACGGGCCGCCTTGACGACCTCGGACGACGGTGCGTCCTTGCCGACGAAGCCTGAGGCGCCGGCCTGCATGGCCGCGAAGATCTGGTCGTCGCCGGAGTGCATGGTCAGCACGATGAGGCCCGCGTTGTCGCTCTTCTTGCGCACGGCGCGGACGATGTCGAGGCCGGTGCCGTCCTGGAGCTGGAGGTCGGCGATGACGACGTCGGGGGAGAGCGCGTCGTATTTCGCCATGGCCTCGGAGACATTGGCGGCGACCCCGACGATGCTCATGTCGTCCTCGAGGTCGATCACGCCGGCGAGGCCGTTGCGGATCAGCTCGTGGTCGTCGACCAGCAGGATGCGGACGGGGCCTTCGCTCATGCGCTCACCCTGTCAGACGTGGGCGTGGTTGTCGGCTCTGGACGCGCCGGGAGGGCGCTGGTGCCGCCGACCTCGACGGAGACGGTCAGCCCTCCGTGCGAGTTGTCCTCGATGGTCAGGTCGGCGCTGATCAGCTGGGCACGCTCGTGCATGATCTGCAGGCCGTGGGAGTCGCTGCGCGACTGCTGCAGACCGCGGCCGTCGTCGGAGATCGTGATCCGGGCGCGCGGTGCGTAGACCTGGCAGACCACGTCGATCGACGCCGCCTGGGCGTGCTTGACGGCGTTGTTCATCGCCTCCTGGGCGATGCGGAAGAGCTCGGCCTCGATCTCGGGGCGCAACCGGGTGGTGTGCTCGTCGAGCGTCACGGTGATCGGTACGCCGGAGACCTCGCTCAGGTGCCGGGCCACGGAGCCCACGGCCGCGCCGAGGCTCTCGCTCTCGCCGACACTGGTGCGCAGCGTGAGGACCGACTGACGCACCTCCGAGACCACGGCGGTGATCCGCTCGCGGAGCATCGTGAGCTGCTTGGCCTGCTCGGGGGAGGCCGGGCGCGCAGCCAGGGCGTCCACCACGTAGCCGAGGGAGGCGATGTCCTGGGCGATCCCGTCGTGCATCTCGCGGGCCAGCCGACGTCGCTCGTCCGCCGTCGCCGCGTCGCGGAAGTCGGTGAAGAGGAGCGCGGTGTCGAACTGGACGGCACGACCCGCGAGGGAGTCGACGACCTCGTCGATGTCGGCGAGCAGGCCACGGTCGACCCGGTCCGAGAGGGTGCCGGCGACGACCGCGTTGTCACCGAGCGGGAAGGCGAAGGTGCGGTCCTCGGTGACGGTGACCGAGCGCGACCACGACTCGCTGGCGAGCCGCTCGGCGTCCTCGAACGCCTCGGGGCGGTCGTCGGCCGACTCGGTGATCAGCGGGATCAACGTCTCGCCGCGCGGCACGTAGAGGACCAGCACCTCGGTGGGCAGCTGGTCGCGGACGCCGCTGAGGATGGAGCCGCCCATCGAGTTGACGTCGAGCCCCGAGCTGAGGCCCGCGGAGAGGTCGATCAGCTCACGGAGCAGGCTCTGCGCATAGCGGTAGGGCCCGACCGGGTCGGGGTCCTCCAGCAGCGTCGAGCGCACGAAGGTGGCGACGAAGCCGACCCCGACGCTCGTGACGGTCCAGGTGAAGGCGCCGAGGCTGATCTCGGCGGTGAGGTCACCTCCGAGGACGAAGGAGGCGACCCCGACGACAGCAGCGAGCTGCGCGGAGGCTGCGAAGACGACACCCGCCAGGCCCCGGTGCAGCCCGGCCACGAACGGCGGCACGGCCATCGCGGCCAGCACCCCGAGGGACGAGTCCAGAGCCAAGCCGCAGAGCACACCGACGGCGACCGCCTCGATGATGGAGACCAGCGCGTTGTAGCGGCCGCGCCGGATGGCGCTCTGCAGGACGAGCCAGAGCAGCGCGAAGACGGGCAGCGTCAGCTTGGCGACGAAGTCCCCGCCGATGAGGACGGGTCCGGTCATGGCGACCAGGACGAAGACACGCGCTGCCAGCGTCAGGCGGTAGAGCTGCCGAGCGCGCATGCGGCCTCCTTAGCCGAAGCTGTCCAAGATGCTGATGACGGCCGGACCCATGACCGCGATGAACAGACAAGGCAGGATACAGAAGATCAGCGGAACGGTGATCTTGACAGGCACTTGCTGCGCCTTCGTCTCGGCCCGCTGCCGGCGTTTGACCCGCATCTCGGACGACTGGACGCGCAGCACGGAGGCGACCGGGATGCCGAAGGCGTCGGCCTGCACCATGGCGCTCACGAAGGCCTTGACGTCGGGCACGTTGGTCCGCTCCGAGAGAGCGCGCAGGGCGCCCGAGCGGCCCTGACCGATCTGCATCTCCCGCAGCACGCGGGAGAACTCCTCGCCGAGCGGCCCCTCGGTGTTGCGGGCGACCTGCTGCAGCGCCGCGTCGAAGCCGAGGCCGGCCTCGACGCTGATCGTGAGCAGGTCGATGGCGTCGGGGAGCTCGCGCTCCATCTTCTGGGAGCGGTCGTAGGTGGCCTGGTAGAGGTAGAGATCGGGGACGAAGAAGCCGAGCACCAGCCCGCCGAAGGTCATCAGGACCCGCAGGGGGAGGCCGACGCCCAGCAGCAGTGCGACTGCCAGCCCCACGACCGCCAGCGCGACCGCGCCGATGACCTTGCCGGACACGACCCGGTCGACGCTCCAGTCGCGCGGGTTGCCGGCGACGTCGAGCTTGTGGCGCACCCGCTCGGCGGCGTCGGCACCGGTCAGCCGTCGTCCGATCCGCAGCGCGCGTGCCTGCAGCGGCTCCAGGACACGCTCGCCGAAGGGGCGGTCGAGCTCGGAGGTCAGCTCCTGCGGAGCGCCCTTCATCGCCTCCAGCAGCGCCAGCGAGCGGGTGACCCCGCCCTCGCCCTGGGCGGGACCGATGGCCATGCCGATGAGCACGATCGCGGCGACGAGCAGCATCAGGCCCATGACCAGGAGCAGCGTCATCTCACACCTCCACCTTCACGAGCTTGCTCATCCAGAAGGCGCCGAGGCCGAGCAGCGCTGCCGCCAGGGCGAGCATCACCCACCCGCGGGGGTCGGTGAAGAGCACGATGACGTAGTCGCGCTGGGCCACCAGCAGGTAGAGCAGGAACAGCGGCGGCAGGCCGCCGAGCACGTACGCCGACAGCTTGCCCTCGGCGGACAGGGCGGCGACCTGGCGGCGCATGTATTCACGCTCGCGCATCGTCGCCGAGACCGTGTTGAGCAGCTCGGCCAGGTTGCCGCCGACCTGGCGCTGGATCTTGATGGCCATGACGACCCAGGCGAAGTCCTTGCTCTCGAACCTGGTGGCCACGCCGTCCAGCGCGTCCTCGAGGGCGACGCCGAGCCGGGCCTCGACCAGCACCCGCTTGAACTCCGAGGACACGGGGTCGTTGCCCTCGCGCACGATCGTGTCGACCGACTGGGCCAACGAGAGGCCGGCGGAGAGCGAGCCGGACATCAGCTGGAGCGTGTCGGGCAGCTGGGAGTTGAAGGCCTTGCGGCGTCGGCTCCGCCGCAGGCCGAGGTAGACCCACGGCCCGAGAGCACCCAGGACCAGGAAGAAGATGCCCAGCAGCAGGCTCCCGCGGCCCAGCAGCAGCCCCACCAGCCCGGCGGTCACGAAGATCGCCGCGTGCACCAGCAGCCACTCGGAGGCCTTGAGGTCGCTGCCGGCGCCGTCGAGGCGCAGGCTGATCCGCTCCTCGAGGCCCTGGTTGCGACGCAGCACCTGGGCGGCCGCCTCCTTGGCCTGGGTGAGCGGCTGCTCCGACTCGGGCTTGGCGGTGGCGTCGCCGGGGCGCGCGGTGTAGCGCGCGACGCGGTCCTCGACCGACATCGGTCGGTTGCGGCCGGGCACGAGCAGCAGCAGGAGGAGCGCCAGGCCGAGGGCGACGGCGAGGATGCCGGCGTACTTCAGCCAGCTGCCCGGGCTCCAGCCGGCGTCGGCGGACGCGGGCGCCGCTGCCGTGGCCACGGTGTCCTGCACGGTCGTGAAGGCGGCGGCGACCACCGGTCCGCCCGAGGTGCCGAGGGTGACCTCGACCTGCGCCTGGGTGGCGGTGACGGACGCGGGGACCTGCACCGTCACGAGGACCTGGCGGGCCAGGACGTCGGCCTCCTGCGAGAAGGTCTTGCGCAGCGCCTGGGGGGTGGCGGCGATCACCTGGCCGGCGCCGGCGGTCGCCATCGCCTCCAGCGCGGTGACGGCGTCGCCGCGCTGGCCGAGGGACACGACGTCGACCAGGATGTCGGCGCCGTCGATGGAGCCGGTGACGGAGGCGAGCGGCGTGTTGCTGGTGTCGGCGCCGTCGGAGAGCACCAGGAGCGATCGCTGGCCCTCGTCCCCGGCCATCGCCACCGCGCTCAGGACGCCGTCGTAGAGCCGGGTCTGCTGGGTGAGCTCGAGGGAGGTGACGACCCCGACCGCGGCCGCCCGGTCCTGCGTGGGCGCCAGGCTGGCCGTGACGTCGGCGGCGAAGCTGACGATGCCGACGAAGACGTCGTCGGGGACGGTGTCGAGGAAGGCGAGCGCCGCGCCCTTGGCCGCGGCGAAGCGGGCCCCCTTCATGGAGTTGCTGGTGTCGATCGCGAGCACGGCCGTACGACGGACCTGGGTCGCGGTCGCGGCCGGCACGGCCGCGGAGTCGGCGCGGGCACCGTCCACCGTGACGGCGAGGTCGGCCAGGTCCACGTCGACGTCCGCGGGGACCGAGACCAGGACCTGCAACCCGGACGAGGTCGGCTCGGCGTGCGCGATCGTGCCCTCGGCGGCGCCGGCGCCACCTGCGGAGAGCAGCACCACGAGCCCGGCGGCGATCACCGTCGGGAGGAGCGAGTGCCGGCGGAGACCGGTGCCGCGGACGGGGCGGGGGCGGGGCATCGGCCGACTACATCCGGTCCGTGTGGAAGAGCATCGGGTCGACGACGACGTTGGAGTAGGCCATCTTCTCCAGGAACTTCGGCCGCAGCCCGGTCGAGCGCAGGCGCCCGAGGGTGCGGCCCTCGCCGTCGAAGCCGGCGGTGTTGTCGAAGACGAAGATGTCCTGCAGCGTGATGACGTCACCCTCCATCCGCTCCACCTCGGTGATGTGGGTGATGCGGCGCGAGCCGTCCTTGAAGCGGGTCTGGTGCACGACCAGGTCGACGGCGGAGGCGACCTGCTCGCGGATGGCGCGCACCGGCAGGTCCATGCCGGCCATCAGCACCATCGTCTCCATCCGGGACAGCGTGTCGCGCGGGCCGTTGGAGTGCAGGGTGCAGATGGAGCCGTCGTGGCCGGTGTTCATCGCCTGCAGCATGTCGAGCGCGGAGGCGTCGCGCACCTCGCCGACGATGATCCGGTCGGGTCGCATGCGCAGGCTGTTCTTGACCAGGTCGCGGATGGTGACGGCGCCCTTGCCCTCGATGTTGGAGGGGCGCGACTCGAGCCGGACCACGTGGTCCTGCTTGAGCTGCAGCTCGGCCGCGTCCTCGATCGTGACGATGCGCTCGTCGTCGGGGATGAAGGAGGAGAGCACGTTGAGGGTGGTCGTCTTGCCGGCACCGGTGGAGCCGGAGACGATGATGTTGAGCCGACCGCGCACGCAGGCGTCGAGGAAGTCGGCGGTCTGCGGCGACAGCGAGCCGAAGGTGATCAGGTCGTTGACGGTCAACGGGTCGGTGGCGAACTTGCGGATCGTCAACGCCGAGCCGTCGACGGCCAGCGGCGGGACGACGGCGTTGACGCGGCTGCCGTCGGGCAGCCGGGCGTCGACCATCGGGCTGGACTCGTCGACGCGTCGCCCGATCCGGGAGACGATCTTGTCGATGGTGCGGCGCAGGTGGGCCTCGTCGGCGAAGGACGCGTCGGTGGGGGTCAGCCGCCCGGACTTCTCCAGCCAGACGCTGTGCGGGCCGTTGACCATGACCTCGGAGACATCGGGGTCACGCAGGAACGGCTCGATCGGCCCGTAGCCGAGGATGTCGTCGCTGATCTCCTGGGTGACCCGGGCCCGGTCGCTGCTGCTGAGAGGGCGGTCCTGCTGGCCGAGCACGTCGGCGAGCACGCCACGCACCCGCTGGTCCAGCTCGTTCTGGTCCATGTCTGCGTCGTAGAGGTGCGGGCCGAGCTGCTTGAGCAGCTCGACGTGGACGCTGGACTTGAGCTCCTCGATGCGGTCGTGCTGCGTCACCGCGAGCGTACGACGGTGTCCCGCCGTCGGCTCCGGGGCCTTGGGGGCGACACGGCGAGCGGCGGCGGCGACCGCCGCGGCGGCGCCGGCCGGGTCGAGGCTGACCGTCCCGGGGTCGGCGACCACGGGGGCCGATGAGGACGGGGTGGCGGGGTCGGTGCCGGGCTCGGCCCCAGCAGGCGGCGCGGCGGAGCGACGGGCGGCCGCGAGCCGGTCGGAGAGGCTGGTCATCGCTTCCTCCTGAACAGGCTGCGCTTGGCGGGCTCCTCCTCCTGCTCGGGGGCGGCGTCGGCCCCGGAGAGCGCGGTGAGGGGCTCGCCGGCGAGACGGCTCGCGAGTCCCGTGATCGCGGTGCTGAAGGGGTGGTGCGGCTTCTCGGTGACGATGGGGGTGCCGGCGTTGGTGGCGGCGGCGATCTCGATCGAGGTCGCGATCTCGGCGGCCACCTTCATCTGCAAGATCGCCTCCACCTTGTCGGTGGTGATGCCGACGGCGTCGTCGGCCCGGTTGAGCAGCAGGTGGCGGTGGCCCGGCGCGATGTCGAGCATCTCCAGGGTCTCCATCGCGACCTTGACGTTCTTGAGCGTCGGCACGTCGAGGGTCGCGACGATCACGCACTCGTCGGTCTCGTCGAGCGCGGTGAGGGTGATGTCGTCGAAGGCGGGCGCGGTGTCGACCACGACGTAGTCGAAGCTCTCCTTGAGGACCCGCAGCACCCGGATCACCAGGGCGGCGCTGACCCGCTCGCGCACGTCGGGGTGCGCCGGGGCGGCGAGCACCATCAGCGAGTCGTGGTGCCGGGTGAGGAGCCCGTCGAGCATCGCTGTGTCGACGGTGTCCTCGGAGCCCACGGCCTGCTCGATCGAGTGCGTCGGGAAGAGCTGCATCGTGATCGCCACGTCACCGAAGGCGAGGTCGAGGTCGACGAGGCAGACGCGTCGGGCACCGCCGGCGGTGAGCGCCAGGGCCAGGTTGACCGCCATCGTGGTCTTGCCGACCCCACCCTTGGGGGAGAAGACGGTGACGACCTTGCCGACCTGGCGGGCGCCGGAGGGGCCGCGCAGGGCCGTGGAGAGCTGCTGGGCCCGCTCGACCGCGGCGGTGATGGCGTCCGGGTCGTCGGCGGGCACCACGTCGCGTGCGCCTGCCTGCATCGCCCGGGTCAGCACGGCCGTGTCGAGGGACTCCCGCACGAGGACCACGCTGATGGTCGGTCGCGAGACCCGCAGGGCCTCGCACGCGGCCACGGCCGCGGCGAGGTCGACGGAGGGTCCGAGGACCACGACGTACTCGTCGGTGTGCTGGGCCAGCCAGGCGTGCATGCGGTCGGGGGAGGTGACGGCGTGCGACCCCGACGGCATCGCCTTGAGCAGCGAGGTGCCGGTGGGGGTGTCGGACTCGACGAGGACGGGCATCAGGTCACCTGAACAGGTTCTCGAAGACGGTGCCGGGGTCCGCGGACACCTTGCTGCTGTCGGTGAGGAGGCCGAGGACGAGCTCGCCGTTGCGGTCGGCGTAGATGGTGCGCTGCACCTCCTTCTGGTTCAGCGCGAGGGTGAGCAGCGTCCGGGGGAGCTGCTCGACGGTCTGGGCGCCGCTGGGGTCCTCGGTGGTCGTGGTGGTCACCTGCGTGGTCGAGCCGGTGCCGAGCACGAGGACCCGCTCGTGCAGGATCCGCGCGATGTTCTGGCCCGAGCGGGGGTCCAGCCCGTACCAGTAGATCGTCACCTCGGCACCGGGGTTGACGAAGCCGGCGACCCGCTCGGGGTCGCCGAGGTCGACGGTGATCGCCTGCTGGCCCTGGGGGATCGGGAGCGTCGAGGTGGCCTCGACGTCGGTCGCCGCGCCGAACTTGGCCGGCAGCAGCTGCTCGCCGGGGTAGATCGTGGTCAGGGCGACCAGGTTGGTGAAGGCCTGCCCGTCGCCGGTCGCACCGGGCACGACACTGCTCGTGGTGACCTCGGACTGCACGATCTTGCCGGCGGCGAGGGCCGCGGCGACGCTCTCCCCGCTCTCGATCTGCTGGCTGGCGACGAGGATCTGCACGGTGTCGAACTTCTCCTGCGCCCTGTTCTCGGCCCCCTGGGAGTAGAGGAAGACCAGGACGACGCCGAGGGCGGCGACCACCGCGGCCGCGACCATGAGCATCCTGCGACGATCCATGTGGTGGTGCCCTCCCTGAGCTGGACCGGCGAACGGTCCTCCGTCACCCGCGCAGCCGGAAGTGCATCACCGGCCATGCGGCTGTTCGTCGTCGAACATTAGGGGCACCGACGCCCGCCCGTTGGAAGACGCGCAAAGTGTGACCGATCGGTCATTCAGGGGAGGTAGAGCGCGGCGATCTCGTCCTTGCACTCGCGCAGGACGACGTTGCGCTTGAGCTTGAGGCTGGGCGTGAGGTGTCCGCCCTCCTCGGTCCAGTCCTCGGGCAGGATCGTGAACTTGCGGATGGACTCGGCCTTGGAGACCGTCTTGTTGGCCTCCTCGACGCTCGCCTCGATCTCGGCGCGCAGGTCGGGGTCGTCGACCAGGTCGGCGATGGACCCCTTCTTGCGGTGCGTCTCGGCCCAGGCCGGGAAGGACTCCGGGTCGATCGTCACCAGGGCACCGATGAAGGGCTGCCGGTCGCCGACCACCATGCACTGGCTGACCAGCACGTTGGCCCGGATGCGGTCCTCGAGCGGGGCCGGTGCGACGTTCTTGCCGCCCGCCGTCACGAGGATCTCCTTCTTGCGACCGGTGATCCGCACGAACCCCTCGTCGTCGACCTCGCCGACGTCTCCGGTGTGGAACCAGCCGCCGCGCTCCAGGGACTCCTCGGTCGCCGCCTCGTTGTTCCAGTAGCCGGCGAAGACCTGACCGCCCCGGAAGAGCAGCTCGCCGTCGTCGGCCACCCGCACGGCCGTGCCGGGGATCGGTCGGCCCACGGTGCCGATCTTGATCGCGTCGGGCGTGTTGACGGTCAGGGCCGCGGTGGTCTCGGTGAGGCCGTAGCCCTCGAGCACGGTCAGGCCGATGCCGCGGTAGAAGTGGCCGAGCCGGTCGCCGAGCGGTGCGCCGCCGGACACGGCGTGGACACACCGCCCGCCGAGCGCGTCGCGCAGCTTGGCGTAGACGAGGCGGTTGAAGAGCGCGTGCTGCGCCTTGACGGCGAGCGAGGGGCGTCCGCGACCCGGGTCCTGGCCGCGCGACCAGCTGATCGCGGTCTCCGCGGCCCGCCCGAAGATCGCGCCCTTGCCGTCGGCCGTGGCCTTCTGCGAGGCGGTGTTGAACACCTTCTCGAAGACCCGCGGCACCGCGAGGATGAAGGTGGGCTTGAAGTCCTGCAGGTCGTCGAGCAGGTGCTTGATGTCGGCGCTGTGGCCCAACCGGGTGCGGGTCTTGACCGCGCCGATCTGGATGATCCGGGCGAAGACGTGGGCGAGCGGGAGGAAGAGCAGGGTCGCGCCGTCCTCGTCGCCGAAGAGCTCCTCGAGCTCCTCGACGGCCACCCCGAGCTCGAACATGAAGTTGCCGTGCGTGAGCATGCAGCCCTTGGGACGCCCGGTGGTGCCCGAGGTGTAGATCAGGGTGGCCAGGTCCAGCGGCGTCGCCGTCGTACGGCGCTCCTCGAGGTCGGCGTCGGAGACGTCCGCGCCGAGCCGGGTCAGGACGGAGACCGCGTTGTCGGTGATCGACCAGACGTGGTGGAGCTCGGGCAGGGCGGCCCGCACCTCGGTGACCCGCGCCAGGTGGGCCGGCGTCTCGGCCACGACCGCGGTGGCGGCGGAGTCCTGCAGGATCCACGCGACCTGGTCGGTCGACGAGGTCTCGTAGACGGGGACCGTCACGGCCCCTGCGAACCAGATCGCGTAGTCGAGGAGCGTCCACTCGTAGCGGGTCTTGGAGATGAGGGCCACGCGGTCGCCGGCCTGGATGCCGGAGGCGATCAGGCCCTTCGCGACACCGCTCACCTCGACGAGGAACTGCTCGCAGGTGACGTCCACCCAGCCCGCGTCGCCGGGCCGGGCGAAGGCGACGGTGTCGGCGGCGTCACGGGCGTTGGCCACGACGTCGTCGGTGAGGTTGCCCGTCGCCGGGATCTCGATCGTCAGGGGCGTCGAGAACTCGCGCACACTTCCTCCTGCGGCTTGCCTGGTGGCGGACAGGGCAGGCTACCGCTGACCCGCGCGGGGGCGGCCATCCGGTAGCATCGCGCTTCCGATCCGCCCACGCTCCCGGGAGCCAGCAAGGGGTTGCACGATGGCCGAACAGACCACGTCCTCGATCGTCGTCGACGCCCCTCCGGCCGACGTCATGGCCGTCATCGCCGACTTCGAGTCCTACCCCACGTGGGCCAAGGGCGTGACCGTCTCCGACGTGCGCTCGTCCTTCGGTGCGGAGCAGGGCGGGCGCGCCGAGCAGGTGTTCTTCGCCCTCGACGTGTCGCCCATCAAGGACGAGTACACCCTGGCCTACGAGTGGGACGGCGACCGCGAGGTCACCTGGACCCTCGTCGAGGGCAAGATGCTGCGCTCCCTCGACGGCGCCTACGTCCTGCGCGACCTCGGCGCCGGCTCCACCGAGGTGACCTACCGCCTGGCGCTGGACGTGTCCATCCCGCTGATCGGCATGCTCAAGCGCAAGGGCGAGAAGATCCTGATCGACACCGCGCTGAAGGGCCTGAAGAAGCGCGTCGAGTCACTCTGACGCGTGCGCATCCTCCTCTTCACCGGCAAGGGTGGCGTCGGCAAGTCCACGATCGCGGCAGGTACGGCGGCCCTCGCGGCCGCCGCCGGCCAGCGCACGCTCGTGCTGTCGACCGACGCCGCGCACTCGCTGGCTGACGCCTTCGGGGCTGTCGTGGGCTCGGACCCCACCGAGGTGGCGGACCGGCTCTTCGTCCAGCAGGTCGACGCCCAGCTGCGCTTCGAGCAGTCCTGGGCACAGATCCAGGGCTATCTCCTCTCGGTCCTCGACGTGGCCGGCGTCGACCCGGTCGCCGCCGAGGAGCTCACCGTCATCCCCGGCGCCGAGGAGGTGCTGGCGCTGCTCGAGCTGCGGCTGCACGCGCTGTCGGGGGAGTGGGACGTCATCGTCGTCGACTGCGCCCCCACCGCCGAGACGCTGCGGCTGCTCGCGCTGCCCGAGGCGCTCGGCTGGTACATGGAGCGGGTGCTGCCCACCCAACGCCGCGTGATCAAGGCCCTCAAGCCCGTGCTGTCCCGCGCGGCCGGGGTGCCGATGCCCGGCGACGGTGTCTTCGACGCGATCGAGCGCCTGCACGCCGAGCTCGACGAGGTCCACGCGCTGCTCTCGGGACCCGACGCCAGCGTGCGGCTGGTGCTGACCCCGGAGGCCGTCGTGCTGGCCGAGGCGCGCCGGTCCTACACGAGCCTCTCGCTCTTCGGCTACCGCGTCGACGGGGTCGTCGCCAACCGGGTCTTCCCGGCCGAGGACGCCGATGACTGGCGAGCCGGCTGGGTCCTCGCCCAGGACCAGGTGCTCGCCCAGGTCGAGGAGTCCTTCGCGGGGCTGCCGATCTGGCGCTCGGTCTACCGCCCCACCGAGCCGGTGGGCGTCGTCGCCCTGCGAGACCTCGCCACGGACGTCTACGGCACCTCCGACCCGCTCGCCGCACCCTGCGGCCGAGGCCCCTTCCGGGTCGACCGGACCGGCGCCGGCGCGGTGCTGCACCTCGCGCTGCCCTTCGTCACGCGGGCCGAGGTGGGTCTCGCGCGCAACGGCGACGAGCTCGTCGTGACCGTGGGGTCGTATCGTCGCCTTCTCACGCTGCCCTCGGGGCTCGCGCGGCTGCAGGTCGCGGGCGCCAAGGTGGACGCGGGAGAGCTGCAGGTCCGCTTCGCGGATCCCGCCGCGCAGGCACCGGACAGCACGCGAGGATCTCCACGAGAGCCCGCACGAGAGACAGCACCAGACGCAGAGGGGGTGACATGAGCGAGCCACACGACCCCACCGACCCCGCGGGTCCCACCACGGGTCCTGCTGAGCCGGTCGGCAGCGTCGGCGAGGAAGCGGCCAGGCTGCTCGGCGCCTTCTCCACCTGGGCCAAGGACCACGGCTCCGACGTCGGCGCCGGGCTCGGCGGCATCGCCCACGCGGCCGCAGCCTCGCTGCAGGACGTCAACGAGCACCTGGCCACGGGCAGCGCGGAGTGCACCTGGTGCCCCGTGTGCCGCACGGTGCACGCCGTACGCCAGACGAGCCCGGAGGTGCGCACCCACCTGGCCACCGCCGCTGCCGCGCTGATGCAGGCGGCCGCGGAGCTGATGGCGACCCCGGTGCCACCCGAGGCGCGCACCCGTGGGACCGGGGTCGAGCGGATCGACCTCGACACCGACATGGACACCGACATGGACACCGACCTGGACACCGACATGGACAGCGACACCGACGACGACACGGACGGACAGTCATGAGCCTTGCCTGCGGAGTTGACGTCGGCGGCACGAAGATCGCCGGCGCGGTCGTCGACCTCGAGGGACGCATCCTCGAGGAGGCCCGCGTGGAGTCGCCGGCCATGGACGCCGGGGCGATCGAGCAGGCCATCACCGACCTCGTCGGCGACCTGCGGACCCGCCACGAGGTGGAGGTCGTGGGCGTCGGCGCCGCGGGCTACGTCGACGCCAAGCGCGCGCGCGTCATGTTCGCGCCCAACCTGGCGCTGCGCGACGTCGACCTCAAGACCGAGCTCGAGGACCGCATCGGCCTGCCGGTGGTGGTCGAGAACGACGCCAACGCCGCCGCCTGGGGCGAGTTCGCGTTCGGCGCCGGAGCCGACGTCGACGACCTCCTGATGGTCACCGTCGGCACCGGGGTCGGCGGCGGCATCGTCCTCGACGGACGGCTCTACCGCGGTGCCTTCGGGCCGGCCGCCGAGATCGGTCACCTGCGCGTCGTGCCGGAGGGCCACCTGTGCGGTTGCGGGCAGCGCGGCTGCCTCGAGCAGTACGCCAGCGGCAGTGCCCTGGTCCGCGAGGCCATCACCGCGGCATCCGGCGGCGTCGACGCCGCCGAGCCGCTGCTGGCGATGGCCGGCGGCGACCCCGAGGCCATCTCCGGGCCGATGATCACCCGCGCGGCCCAGGCCGGCGACCCCTTCAGCGTCGAGCTCTTCGTGTCCCTGGCGCGGTGGCTCGGCGGCGGCATCGCCTCGCTCACCGCCGTCCTCGACCCGGCCGCCGTCGTCATCGGCGGCGGGGTCAGCGAGGCCGGCGACGTGCTGATGGTGCCCCTGCGCAAGGCCTTCGAGTCGCAGCTCAGCGGACGCGGCCACCGACCCGTCGCCGAGATCCGCCTGGCCACGCTGGGCAACCAGGCGGGGGTCATCGGGGCCGCCGACCTGGCCCGTCGGTGACGGTCCGGCTGCGATGACGGCTGAGGCCACGCCTGGGACCGCCCCTGGGACCGCGCCTGGGACCATGGCTGGAGCCGGGCCGGGCCTCCACGTCGGCATCGACATCGGCGGCACCAAGGTGCTGGCCTGTGAGGTCGACGAGGCGGGCGCCGTGCTGCGCTCGACCCGCCGCGACACCCCCGGTCGCCACGCCGACCCCCGGCTGCTCGACGACGCCGTGACGTCGGCCCTCGACGAGCTCTCCGCCGGCCGCGCCCTCGTCGCCGTCGGCCTCTCGGTCGCCGGCCTGGTCGACCACGACCGGGTGCACTTCTCCACCCACCTGCCGTGGCAGGAGGACGACACGCTCGCGCGCCTGACCGCGCGCTGGGGCGTGCCGGTGGTCATGGACAACGACGTCGCCTGCGCCGCCGTCGCCGAGATCGCCTTCGGCGCCGGGCGCGGCGGGGCGTCCTTCCTGCTGGTCACCGTGGGCACCGGCATCGGTGGTGCCGTCGTGCATGCCGGCACGGTGCTGCGCGGCGCGCACGGGATGGCCGGCGAGTTCGGGCACGTGCGGGTGGTGCCCGACGGCCACGACTGCGAGTGCGGGCTGCGCGGGTGCCTGGAGCAGTACGTCAGCGGCAACGCCCTGGTGCGCCTGGCCGGCGCGGCCTACGCGGACGGTCCGGCTGTCTCGGCTGCCGCTCGTGCCGGCGACGCGACCGCGCTGGCGGCGCTCGCCTCGGTCGGCGACTGGCTGGGGGTGGGGCTCGGCGGCCTGGTGTCGTCCTTCGACCCGGAGCTGATCGTGATCGGCGGCGGCGCCTCCGGGGCAGGCGACCTGCTGCTCGAGCCCGCCCGGCGCGCGATGGCGCGCTCGGTCGTCGGCAGCGGGCACCGGCCCCTGCCGGCGGTGGTGCTCGCGCAGTGCGGCCCCGCCGCGGGTGCCGTGGGCGCGGCCCACCTGGCGCGCACCGCCCGTCCTCGCTGACGCGCGCCCTCGAGGCTCACCGTCGAGGCTCACCGTCGGGGCTGGCCCTCGAGGAGGGGCGGGGTCGATCAGATGCGGGCGCCGTCGTCGTCCGGGTCACGCGGGCCGCTGGGCATCTGGGCGACGAGGTAGAGGAAGCCGCCGACGAAGGCCGCGACGAGGGCGTAGGAGAGCAGGCGCGGCAGGTCGATGCCCAGCACCAGGCAGACCAGCAGCACGGTCGGGGAGCCGAAGATGCCCACCCAGGCGGCCATCCGGTCCTTGGTGGTCGTGGGCAGCGGCGGAGGCGGAGGCGGGACGAAGCGGTCGGTGGACCAGTCGGAGTCGACGTGGTCCTCGTCCCACGACGAGTCCGTCCTCGGGGCCTGCGAGGCCGGGGGACAGCAGGCGGCGGCGGCGCTACCGGTGGTGCCGCGGGCTCGGGCTGGCCGCCGGGATCGGGGTCGAGGGCGGCGCGGTCGCCGAAGTTCTCGACGATCGCGCGCCAGGCGTCGTCCTCGTTGTCCCGCTGCACGTCTCGAGGTTACGCCGGGGTGGTGCGGGCGATGAAAGCGGCGGAGAGGTCGAAGATCTTCTGGGCGTCGTTGTCGAGGGTGGCCACGTGGTAGCTCTCGGTCAGCGGCACGACCGTCACGTCCCGCGAGGAGACCTTGCTGGTGATGATCGGCTGGGAGGCCTCGTCCACGACGTGGTCCTCGGTGGAGCGCAGGTAGAGGATCGGGGAGGTCACCTTCGGCAGGTCGGAGATCAGCGACGGCCAGGCCCGCATGAGCGAGTGGATCGCCTTCAGGGGGGTGCGGGTGTAGCCGTGCTCGTCGGCACCGGCCAGCTTGATGTCGTTGGCCAGGCCGGGGAACGAGGCCACCACGTGCTTGAGCACCGGCAGCAGCTTGACGTCGAGACGCTTGCTGGCGACCGCGGGGTTGACCACCACGACGCCGGAGATCCGCTCGGCGTGGTCGGCGGCCAGCTGGAGGACGAGGGCTCCGCCCATGGAGAGCCCCGCGACGACGACCGCGTCGTGCTCGGCGGCGAGGGCCTCGAAGGCCCGGGTGAGCTCGGCGTACCAGTCGTCCCAGGTCTTGGTGTTGAGCTCCTGCCACGTGGTGCCGTGACCGGGCAGGCGCGGCACGGACACGCCGTAGCCCAGGGAGCCGAGGTGCTCGCCCCACGGCTTCATCGAGGCCGGCTGGCCGGTGAAGCCGTGGCTGAGCAGCACCCCGATCCGGCGGCCACCGGTCAGCTCCGGGCGCGCCTCGACGGTCAGGGGTGAGGCGAGGGGGTGCAGGGTCATGGTGCCGATTGTGCCCCACCACGGTGGTAGGTCAGCAGGCCGTCAGGCACTAAGGTGCGAGAGGTCAGGGCCACTGCCGGGTCGGTGTTGAGGAAAGGCGCTTCGTTGTTCTACTGGTTCCTCAAGTGGGTGGCCCTGGGTCCGCTCCTGCGCGTGGTCTTCCGTCCGCAGGTGGAGGGTGCTGAGCACGTCCCCGAGGAGGGGGCAGCCATCATGGCGAGCAACCACCTCTCCTACGCCGACTGGCTCTTCATGCCGCTGACGCTCACGCGGCGCGTCACCTTCGTGGCGAAGGCGGAGTACTTCACCTCGCCGGGCATCAAGGGCTGGTTCCAGAAGCAGTTCTTCTCCGGCGCCGGCCAGGTCCCGATCGACCGCTCGAGCGGCTCGGCCGCCGAGGGCGCCCTGTCGTCGGCCAAGCGGATCCTGGGCGAGGGCGACCTCTTCGGCATCTACCCCGAGGGCACCCGCTCCCACGACGGCAAGCTCTACCGCGGCAAGACCGGGGTCGCGCGCCTCGCGATGGAGACCGGCGTCCCGGTCATCCCGGTCGCCGTCGTCGGCACCGACGTCGTGGCGCCCCCGGGCAAGACCTTCGGCTCCTTCACCCGGCCCGTCGTGCGCTTCGGCAAGCCGCTGGACTTCTCGCGCTACGCCGGCATGGAGAACGACCGCTACATCCTGCGCTCGATCACCGACGAGATCATGTACGAGATCATGCGCCTGTCCGGTCAGGAGTACGTCGACATGTACGCCGGGCGCGCCAAGGACGAGTCCAAGCGGCTCGAGGCGGAGGCCAGGGCCTTGTCGGCCGCTTCGGCCGCCCGCGTCGGGTGACGGCACCGAGCAGAAGCAGGCGTCCTGATCCACGCGCGGCTCTGGTCGCGGCCGGCCCTCGACGTCGAGGACCGGCTCTTCCGGGCCCTGGGCATCCTGCGGGTCGTGCTGCTGGTCAACGCGATCGGCCTCAACGCCTACCGTGCCGACAACTTCGAGCGCCCGGCCGCCGGCGCGCTCTGCGTCCTGGTCATGGTGGTCTGGACGGGCACCGCACTGGTCGCCTACGCCGACCCGGCGCGCCGTCGTCCGTGGTTCTTCGGGCTCGACCTGCTCGTGACCCTGGGCCTCCTCGTGGCCTCGCCGCTGGTCAAGGGGTCGGACTTCAACGCCACGGTGCCCGGCTTCTGGGTGATGTGCGTGCTGATCGCGTGGGCGATCCGCTACCGCTGGCAGGGCGGCCTGCTGGCCTCGGTGCTGGTCGCCGGGACCGACCTGCTGATCCGCGACGAGATCACCCAGGGCAACTACGGCAACACGTTCCTGCTGCTGATCGCCGGTCCCATCATCGGCTTCATGAGCGAGTCCCTGCAGCGGATGGCGCAGGAGCGCGACGCCGCGCAGCGCGCGGCCTTCGCGGACGCGGAGCGGGCCCGCCTGGCGCGGGCCGTGCACGACGGGGTGCTGCAGGTGCTCGCCCTGGTGCAGCGTCGTGGTGCCGAGCTGGGCGGCGAGGCGGCCGACCTGGGGCGCCTGGCCGGTGAGCAGGAGCAGGTGCTGCGCACGCTGATCCGCTCCCAGGACGCCGTCTCGTCGGCCTCGGAGGGAGCGGACGAGGATGTCGACGCCGTGGCCGACCTGGCCTCGGCGCTCGGCGTGCTCGGCGCCAGGCCCCACGTCAGCGTGGCCGCGCCCGGCACGGTCGTGGAGCTCCCCGCCGCGGTGGTGCGCGAGGTCGTCGCGGTCGTCTCGGCCTGCCTGGACAACGTGGCCGTCCACGTCGGCGCCGAGGCGCCCGCCTGGGTGCTGCTCGAGGCCTTCCCCGACCGGGTCGAGCTCTCCGTGCGCGACGAGGGCCCCGGCATCCCCGCAGGGCGGCTCGAGGCCGCGGCGGCCGAGGGCCGGCTCGGCGTCAGCGGCTCGATCTGCGGCCGCATCACCGACCTGGGCGGCACGGCCGAGCTCTCCACCGGCTCGTTCGGCACCGAGTGGGAGCTCGTCGTACCTGTGCCCGTGCGGTGAGCGCGCGAGGGGCGCGGCGAGGGGGCGAGCGAGTGCAGTGCGGTGCAGTGCCTAGGCTCGGGGAGTGACCATCCACAGCACCCACCCCTTCGCGGACGCCGAGCCCGACCCCGTGCGCCGGCTGCGGGGGCGGCTCGGGGGTGCCGTCAGCCTGTGGACCGCCGGGGAGGGACGGGGGCGTGAGGGCCTCACCGTCACCTCGCTGATGCTGGCGCACGGCGAGCCCGCCCACGTGCTGGGTCTGCTCGACCCTGACTCCGACCTGGCCGAGCGGCTCCTCGAGACCGAGCGGTGCGTCGTCCAGCTGCTCTCCTGGCCCGATCGTGACCTCGCCGAGGCCTTCGCCGGCACCGCCCCCGCCCCGGGTGGGCCGTTTCGGATGGGGGAGTTCGAGCAGACCCCCTGGGGCCCGCGCCTCGCGTCGACCCACGCCTGGGCCGCGGTCGCCCTCGTCGACTCCCGCGAGGTCGGCTGGTCGCTCGAGGTGACCTGCCGGGTCGAGGAGATCGAGGTCGACGACGAGATCGCACCCCTGCTGCACCGACGGGGTCGCTTCCTCAAGCTGGATGCGTGAGCCACGCACGCGATCGGGTGCTGGTCCGCCACGCGCCCTGGTCCAGCCGCGTCACGGATCTCCAGATCGAGATGACGTTGGCACTCGAGCCCTACCGCGTGCACTCGGCCATGAAGACGCTCCACCGGGACGACCGGGTGCGACCCGATCACCACGACCGCACGCTGGTCGCCGACGGGCTCGGCCGCGGTCCCTCTGGCACCCGCTCCATCAAGGTACGTCGACGAACCGCCACTCCCCACGGTGAGCACACAGGGGGAGGTGGAGGTTCACCTGCATACCTTGATGAAGCGGCCGACGCCGAGCCCGAGCCGATCACCCCCACCAGCGACGACCTCGTCTAGGGTCCAGGCCATGGACGCGGACACCGACCAGCAGCCGATCCGCGTGATGGTCGTGGACGACCACCCGATGTGGCGCGACGCGGTGGAGCGTGACCTGCAGGCGGCGGGCTTCGACGTGGTGGCCGTGGCGGCCAACGGGTCGGAGGCGGTGGCACGCTTCCCCGCGGCCCGGCCCCAGGTCGTCGTGCTCGACCTGCAGATCCCGGCACCCAACGGTGTCGAGGTGACGGCGGAGGTGCTGCGCCACGACCCGTCGGCACGCGTGCTGATCCTGTCGGCGTCGGGGGAGCAGAGCGACGTGCTGGAGGCGGTGAAGGCAGGAGCGACCGGCTACCTGGTGAAGTCGGCCTCCCGTGAGGAGCTGCTGGACGCCGTACGACGGGTGGCGCGCGGCGACACGGTCTTCACGCCGGGGCTGGCGGGGCTCGTGCTCGGGGAGTTCCGGCGGCTCTCCGACCCGTCGACCAACGAGGTCGACCAGCCGCAGCTGACCGAGCGCGAGACCGAGGTGCTCAAGATGGTCGCCAAGGGGATGTCCTACAAGCAGATCGCGGACCGGCTCGTGCTCTCCCACCGCACCGTGCAGAACCACGTGCAGAACACGTTGCGCAAGCTCCAGATGCACAACCGGGTCGAGCTGACCCGCTGGGCGATCGAGCAGGGCCTCGACGACGACGAGGAGTGATCCTCAGCCACCTCGCGCGGGGTGGGGCCGGCCGCCGGCGGGGGAGGCGTCCACGAGGTCGTGCTGCACGCCGTACCTCCCGCGCAGCCGGGCGTCCTGCTTGACCCGGTAGCGGTCACCGAGCCGGGTGCGGGGGCCGAGCAGCGGGGTGACGCGGTCGAGTCCACCGTGGAGTCGGGCGAGCAGCGGCCCGGTGCGCCGGAGCAGCCGCACGGTCCGGGGTGCCTCCGGGATGGCGAGCTCGTCGGCCAGGTCGTCGCCGAGGAAGAGCCGCTCGAGCGCGTGCACGACGGGAGGTGCCGCGCGACGCAGCCGAGCAGGACGCGTCGGCAGCAGCTCCTCGATCTCGGCGACGAGGAAGTCCCGGTTGATGCTGGCGACCAGGTCGCGGCAGAAGTCGTCGACCGGCGGTCGGGTGAGGAGGTAGATCTCCTCGAGCCGCTCCTGCTCCTCGCGGGTGGCGGGGAGCAGGTCCGGGTCGATGCCGAGCAGGTGGCCGAGGTAGCGCCAGCGGGCATAGGCCGCGGCCTCCTCGTGCGGGAGGTAGGGCGCGCCGATCGTGCGCAGCCCCCGCAGCGGGATGAGGCAGAACTCCACGAGCGTGTAGGCGAGGTAGGACTGGCAGATGGGCAGGCCCCAGGCGGGCAGGTCCCACTCGGGGTCGGCGGACAGCGCGGCGCGCACCAGCGCGTGGATGACCCGCACCCGCACGGTCAGCTCGAAGCCGTCCGCATGGCGTGCGAGCCCGCCGCGGCGCGTCACCGCCGTCAGCCAGGAGCTGACCTCGATCGTGCGGGCGCCTGCGCTCTCGACGTAGCGGCCGGTCATCGCGAGCGGCCGGGACGCCGCGGCGTTGGCATAGCCACTGACCAGCGACGCCGCCCCGAGCACGATGCCCGACTGGCGGGTGTAGCGCCCGATGTGCGCGTTGTCGCGGTCGATCACCGCGAGGTCGACCCAGTCCGGGGTGGCGTCGAGCTGGGCGAAGAGCGCGCGCAGGCTGGGGGGCGCCTGGGCCACGGCGTCGATGCCCTGCCGGCAGGCCTGGCGCAGCATCCGCATCGCACGCGAGTGGCCCAGCGCCGCGAAGTCGGCGACGAAGGCGTCGGCGAGGTCGTCGCCGCGCCACAGGCCCTCGACGTACGCCGTGGCGAAGCCGGGATGGCGGGCCTCGGCCTCGGCGAGGTGCCGCACGGTCGTGGGCGCCGGTCGTGGGCGCGGGAGAGGGGGACCGGGTCTGGTGCGGGCTCGGGGTCGCTGCCATGCTGACAGCCTAGAAGTGAAAGACCCTCACCTTCCATTCACTTCTCCCCGTCCCGACACGAGCAGGCACGGAGGGCTCAGATGGTCCAGAAACAACGGATCCGGCCCCTGCAGACCCGGGCCGTCCAGATGCGTCGCGACCTGCTCGATGCAACCCTTCACCTTCTGGCCACCCAGGGGGCCGAGCGGTTGACGACCACCGCGATCGTGGCGCGGGCGCACGTCAGCAGCGGGACGTTCTACCGCTACTTCAACGACAGGGCCGAGATCCTCGGGGTGCTGCGCGACGAGGCCGTCGAGGCCATCTCGACCGACCTGGTGGCCGGGGTCGTGCGGGCCCTCGACCTCGACCTCGACGGGGGTGTGCGCGAGATCGTCGTGACGCTCGTCGATGCCTTCGAACGGCATCGCGCCGTGATCCTGGCGATGGTCAACGCGCTCCCCGCCGGCAGCAACGCCAACATCCTCCCCGAGGTCGAGTCCCGTCTCTTCCAGCTCGCCTCGGTCCTGCCCCGTCGCCACCTGCCCCACCTGTCCCCGGAGCGCCTCGAGGTGGTCGTGTTCATGACCATGGGGGTGCTCGTGTCGACCTGCCTGCGGGTGGCGCTCATGCGACCGCGCGACGTCGACCGCGACGAGGTCATCGACATCACCGCGGCGATGATCACCGCCGGGCTCCGGGCGGGCTGAGCCGCGGCCCCGGGCCGATCTATGCTCGGCCCGTGTCGATCCGCGCCCACCTCCCGCCCCGGGTGAGCGGTGCCGACGGGGCGGCGACGCGCCGATGAGCTTTCGCGCGGCTCGCGCCGCCGACGGTCCCGCCCTGCGCGACCTCGAGCGCGAGGCCAACCTGGTGGGGCTGGCGCACGTGTTCCCCGCGGCCGACTTCCCCTTCCCCGACGACGAGGTGCTCGCGCGGTGGAGCCGGGTCCTGGCCCGGCCCGACGTGCAGGTCGCGGTCGTCGACGACCCGCTGGGTCCCGGGTTGGACTGCTACGTCGCCCACGACGCGACGACCCTGCGCCACCTCGCGGTGCACCCCCGGCGCTGGGGCAGCGGCCTCGCGCGGGCCGCGGTGACCCGCGCAGCGACGGCGATCCGCGCGGGCGGGCACCAGCCCCGGCTGTGGTGCCTGGTGGCCAACGAGCGGGCGCTGGGTCTCTACCGCCACCTCGGGTGGGAGCCGTCAGGTGTCGAGCGTCGCTCGGAGTGGTCGCCCTACCCGGTCGAGTGCGAGCTGGTCCTGGGAGGATCGGGCGATGTCTGAGGAGCTGCTGGCCGTCGCCGACGAGCTCTACGCGCTGTCGTTGGGCGACTTCACGCCGGCCAGGGACGCTCGCGCCAAGGAGCTCAAGGGGGCCGGCGACCTCGGCAGGGCGGTCAAGGCGCTGAAGAAGCCGTCCCTGGCCGCGTGGGTCGTCAACCTGCTGGTCCGCCGTGACCCCGACCAGGTCGACCAGGTCCTCACGGTCGGCGCCGCGCTGCGCGAGGCGGCCGCGGCCATGTCGGGGGAGGAGCTGCGGGCGCTGACCCGCCAGCGACGTCAGCTCACCGCCGCCGTCACCCAGCAGGCGCGGTCGCTGGCCACCGAGTCCGGGGTCAAGGTCACCCCGGCCGTCGCCGACCAGGTCGAGGCCACGCTGACCGCCGCGATGCTCGACGAGCGCTGTGCGCAGGCTGTCCGCAGCGGGCTGCTCGTCACCGCGCTCACCACGACCGGGGTCGACGAGGTGGACCTCGGCGGCGCCGTCGCGCTCCCGGCCGCCCTGGGCTTCGCGGCCAGCCCCGTCGGCTCGTCCGGGTCCCGCCCGGCCGAGGCCCACCCACGGCCCGACCTGCACGTCGTACCCGACCCGGAGGCGGCCGCGAAGGCCCGCGCCGCGGCCCAGGCGGCGCTCGACGAGGCCGAGGAGCAGGTGACGCAGGCTCGGGCGGCCCACGAGGAGACCGTGGCGGCGCAGACCGAGCTCGAGGCGCGCTCGATGCAGCTCCAGGCCGAGATCGACGAGCTCAAGCGCCGCCTGGCCGACCTCGAGGAGTCGGCCGACGAGGTCGACGACGAGCTGGCCGACGCCGAGGAGGGACGCGCCGAGGCCCAGGCCGAGCTCGACGACGCGACCGCAGCCCGGGACGCCGCCGCCGCCGAGGTCCTGCGCCGGAGCTAGATGTCCGCCCAGCCCTTCGACCGCTCGACGGCGTTGCGCCACCGGGCGTGGGAGGCGTCGGCTGCGGCCCGGTCCCCGGACGGCTCGAAGCGACGGTCGAGGCGCCAGGTCTCGCGCAGCTGGTCGGTCGAGGACCAGACCCCGGTGCCGAGCCCGGCGAGGAACGCCGCCCCGAGCGCGGTCGTCTCGACCAGCTCCGGTCGCTCGACAGCGACCCCCACCTGGTCGGCCTGGAGCTGGCAGAGCAGGTCGTTCTGGCTGGCCCCGCCGTCGACGCGCAGGCAGTCCGTCAGCCCCGGGCCCCAGTCGGGCAGGGTGTCGAGGACGTCGCGCACCTCGAAGGTGATCGCCTCCAGGGTGGCCCGCACCAGGTGTGCGCGGGTCGTGCCGCGGGTGATGCCGATGATCATGCCCCGCGCGTGCGGGTCCCAGTGCGGGGCGCCGAGACCGGTCAGGGCGGGCACGAACACCACGCCCTCGGTGTCGTCGACGGTCGACGCGATGGCGGCCGTCTCGGCCGCCGAGCCGACGATCTGCAGCCCGTCGCGCAGCCACTGCACCGCGGCGCCGGTCACGAAGATCGATCCCTCGAGGGCGTAGGTGAGCTCACCGGACGGTGAGCGCCAGGCGGCCGTCGAGACCAGCCCGCTGTCGGAGCGCTGCAGGGTCGAGCCGGTGTTGGTGAGGATGAAGGAGCCGGTGCCGTAGGTGCACTTGGCGTCGCCCTCGTCGAAGCAGGTCTGCCCGAAGAGCGCGGCCTGCTGGTCGCCCGCGATCCCGGCGATCGGCAGCTCGAGGTCGAGGAACGACCGGGGGTCGGTGAGCGCCAGCTCGCCCCAGCTGGGCACCAGCTCTGGCAGGGCGTCGCGCGGCACCCCGAAGAGCGAGCAGAGCTCGTCGGACCAGTCGCCGGCCGTCAGGTCGAAGAGCAGCGTGCGGCTCGCGTTGGACACGTCGGTGACGTGCTCGAGGCCGCGGGTCATGCGGGCGATCAGGTAGGAGTCGACCGTGCCGACGGCGTACCTCCCGGAGGTCACCAGGGCCCACGTGTGCGGCTCGTGCTCGGCCAGCCACATCAGCTTGGTGCCGGAGAAGTAGGGATCCAGGCGCAGCCCGGTCAGCTCCGCGACCCGCTCCTCGTGCCCCGCGTCGCGCAGGCGGGTGCAGATGTCGGCCGTGCGCCGGTCCTGCCACACGATCGCCCGACGCGGCGAGCCGAGGGTCTCGCGGTCCCACAGCACGATCGTCTCGCGCTGGTTGGTGATCCCGATCCCCGTGATCTCCGCGCGGTCCACCTTCTGGAGCACGGCGCGCGTGGCCTCGAGCGTGGACTGCCAGATCTCCTCCGGCGCGTGCTCGACCCAGCCCGGGCGTGGGAAGTGCTGGGCGAACTCCTGGTAGCCCGTGGCGGCGATCCTGCCGTCGGGCGTGACGACGACCGCCGTCACCCCGGTCGTGCCGGCATCGATGGCCAGGATGCTCATCGCTCGGCCCTCACGATCGCCAGCACCCGCTCGTCGATCCACGCGAGGTCGTCGGCGACCCGCATCTCGTAGTTCTCCGTGCCGACCCAGGTGCGGAAGTCGGCGTGGCCCTGGGCCTGTGCGAAGGCCTCCAGCTCGGCCTCGAGGTCCGGGGTCACGGGCACCTGCTCGTCCTCGGCGGAGGCGGTCAGGTAGAGCACGTTGAGGTCGAGCAGCCGGGTGAGCTCGTCGACCGGGGCGACGTGGTCGTCGACGCGCAGGTCGGTGTCGATGTCGTCGCCCCCGCCATAACCAGCCTCGTCGCGTACGACGAGCAGCGCGGCCGACTGGCGCCCACGCTTGTCCCCTCCCGCGGCGTCACCGGCGGCGAGCGCGGCGAGCAGGCGGGCGGCCAGCGGCGCCTCGGGGTCGGAGGCGAGCCAGGCCCGCTCCATCTCCTCGACGACCTCGGAGCCGGACAGGCAGTTGCCCTGGATGGCGTAGCCGTCACCCGTGACGCCGCCGGCCCACTCGATGCACGCGTGGCCGGTGTGGGTGGCGGCGCCCCCGTCGAGGTCGACGATGCCGACCTGGCGGTGGTCGCGACCCTCGTCCTCCTCGAGGAGCCGCTGCAGCGCGATCGACGCGGTCGCGCCCTCGTCGAGGTGGGCCAGCGCCAACCCCTTGTAGGCCACGTTGGCATCGGCCTGCGTGGCGATGGCACCCACCTGCGCCACGGCGGCGGGGACGACGGCGCCCACGGCGAGGAACTTCGAGGCCACCGCGACCCCCCAGGACTCGGTGTCGGCGGAGCGGGCCACGATCGAGAAGGTCATGCCCGCGACCCTAGCGAGCACCCGCCCCGGTTGAGGTGAGCGCCACGGGGCAGGCTGACCGCGTGCTCAACGACCTCTCACGCCAGACCCGGACCATGATCTTCGGCCAGATGCTGGGCCCTGCCCTGATGTTCGGCTCCGTGCTGGCCGTCGACGGTGAGCACTGGGTCGTGGCCGGCTTCCAGTTCGGCTTCGGCGCGCTCGTGATGATCGGCTGGGCCGTGGGCGTGGTCGTGTGGAACCGCCGCAACGACCGCCGCTTCCTCGCCCTGCTCGAGCGGGGTGGGGCCGACCTGGTCGCTGGACGAGTCGCCGGTGAGCCGGCCGTGGGGACCGTCGTACGACGCAAGCTGGCGCGGCGCTCGCCGTCCTTCATGGTCGGCACCGACGGCCCGGTCGTGGGTCCGTCAGCGGCCCTGGTGGTCACCGCGCTCGCCGACGGGGGCGCTCGTCGCGTGGCTGCCCTGGTGCCGGCGATGTTGGCCCTGGAGTCACGCAAGGCCCCGGTCGCGGTGCTGCTGCACCCCGACGAGCCGGAGGTCGCCGTGCTCGACCCGCGGGTGAGCCCGCAGCAGCTCGCAGCGATCGCGCACGACCCACGCTGGGCGACCGAGGACCTCCCCACCGACCGCAGCGTCGTGGGTGGCTGGCTCCCGCTGGTGGGCAGTGCCTTCCTCGGCCTGGTCGTCGGCTTCGGCTTCGACCGGCTCGTCCTCGCGCTCGCCACCTGAGCGCGCGGGTGGCTAGGGTGGGCGTGCTCGATGTGAACGATCCAACCCCACTCGTTGCCCGTCTCACCCAGGAGGTCCCATGCGCGTAGGAGTGCTCACCGGAGGTGGCGACTGCCCCGGGCTGAATGCCGTGATCCGCGCGGTGGTCCGCAAGGGCGTCCACACCCACGGCTTCGAGTTCGTCGGCTACCGCGACGGCTGGAAGGGCCCGCTCGAGGGGCTCACCATGCCGCTCGGGATCCAGGAGTGCCGCGGCATCCTGCCCCGCGGCGGCACGATCCTCGGCTCCTCGCGCACCAACCCGTTCAAGATCGACGGCGGTGTCGAGCGCATCAAGGACAACCTCGCGGCCGACGGGGTCGACGCGCTGGTCGCGATCGGCGGCGAGGACACGCTGGGCGTCGCGACCAAGCTGGCCGACCTCGGCGTGCACGTCGTCGGGGTGCCCAAGACGATCGACAACGACCTCTCCGGCACCGACTTCACCTTCGGCTTCGACACCGCGGTCAACATCGCGACCGAGGCCATCGACCGGCTCCACACCACCGCGGAGTCCCACCACCGCGTCCTCGTCGTCGAGGTGATGGGCCGCCACGCCGGCTGGATCGCCCTCCACTCGGGCATCGCCGGTGGCGCCAGTGCGGTGCTGATCCCCGAGCAGCCCTTCGACATCGAGGCCCTCTGCGAGCACGTGGAGACGCGCTTCAAGACCAAGTACGCCCCGATCATCGTGGTCTCCGAGGGAGCCGTGCCGGCGGAGGCCGACGGTGAGCACGGCATGACGATGGTGTCGGGGGAGAAGGACGCCTTCGGTCACGTCCGCCTCGGCGGCATCGGTGACCGGCTCGCCAGCGAGATCGAGCACCGCACCGGCAAGGAGGCCCGCGCGGTCGTGCTGGGCCACATCCAGCGCGGCGGCACACCCACGGCGTTCGACCGGTGGCTGGCGACCCGCTTCGGCCTCCAGGCCGCCGACGCGGTCGCCGACGGCGACTGGGGCACCATGATGGCGCTGCGAGGCACCAAGATCATCCGGGTGCCGCTGGCCGAGGGCACCGCCGAGCTCAAGCTCGTCAGCCCCGAGGAGTACGCCGAGGCGCAGGTCTTCTTCGGGTGACCCCCGGGCGCCCTCAGTGCTCGACCGCCGCCAGGTCGAGCTCGCGCGGGGTGAGCCGGGCGACCAGCACCGCCACGGCGAGCATCGCGAGCCCGCCGACGAGGCCGACCCGGCCGAGTGCCTCGCTCAGCGTGGCCGCGCCGATGCCGGCCGTGGCCGCGACGCTGCCGAGGATCGCGACGCCGAGCACGGCCCCGATCTCATAGCTCGACTCCTCGATGACGGCCGCGCTGCCGGCCTGGTCGACGGGTGCGCCGGCCATGATCACCGCCGAGCCGACCGCCAGCGAGGCCAGGCCCAGGCCGACCAGGGCCAGTGCCGCTGCCACCCCCGGGTAGCCCAGGGGCTGCGGCAGGACCGCGAGGAGCAGCAGCCCGGCCGCGCCGACGACCAGCCCCCCGGCGAGGACGGTGCGCGCGCCGATCCGCGCGGCGAGGGCCGGCGCGAAGGGACCCGCGAGGATGCCGCCGGCCGCCATCGGCAGCAGCGCGACACCGGCGTCGAGGGGGGCGCGGCCCTCGGTCAGCTGGAGCCACTGGGCGACCAGCAGCAGCAGCCCGGCCATGGCGAAGCTGGTGACCAGTGCGGTGATGACGCCGGCGGAGAAGGCCCGCCCACGGAAGAGTCGCAGCTCCAGCATCGGCTCCGCGGCGGCGAGCGACCGGCGTACGAACAGGGTGAGGGCGGTGACCGCGACCGCGGCGAAGAGCACCGGACCGGGCTCGAGCCCGTGCTCGCCGAGCTGCTTGATCGCGTGCACCAGGGCCACCATGCCGAGGATCGACAGGACGATGGTGGGGGCGTCGAGGCGACCCGGCCGCGCCGAGCGGCTCTCGGGCAGGAGGAGCAGGGCCGCGATGATCGCGACGACCATCACCGGCACGTTGAAGAGGAAGGCCGAGTGCCAGCTGAAGCGCTCCAGCAGGGCGCCGCCGACGATCGGGCCGAGGGCGCCGCCGACGGCGGCCACCGAGCCCCACACGCCGAGGGCGGTCGCGCGCTCCACCGGGTCGACGAAGAGCGTGCGGATCAACGACAGCGTGGACGGCATGATCATCGCGCCGCCGATGCCGAGCAGGGCGCGCACGGCGATCACGTCGCCGGGGGTGTCGGCCACGAGGACGGCCAGCGAGGCGACACCGAAGAGCGTGAAGCCGGCGACCAGCATCCCGCGCCGGCCCCAGCGGTCGCCCAGCGATCCGGCGGTGACGAGCAGACCGGCGAGGACCAACGGGTAGGCGTCGACCATCCAGAGCAGCTCGACGGTGCTGGGGCGGAGGTCCCCCGAGATCGCGGGGAGCGCGAGGTTGAGGATCGTCATGTCCATGACGACCACCAGCAGGCTGGCGGACAGGACGGCCAGCCCGGCCCACCGTCGCGCGCGCGACGGGGTCTGGGGGACGGTGGGAGCCAGGGAGCTCATCGCGCGACCCCGCCGTCGAGGAAGGTCGTGACCACCAGCTCGGCGACGCCGCGACGGGCCACGTCGCCGGCCCGCAGCGCGTCGCGCGAGGCGATCAGCAGGCCGTACGCCGTGTGGCTGAGCCACGCGGCGGGGACGTCGCGGCGCAGCACGCCGGCCTCCTGCGCGGCGGTGAAGAAGTCGACCTCGAGCGCCTGCAGCGCCGCCATCCGGGCGGCGAGCGTCGGCACCACCACGAGGCTCGGGTCGGTCAACGCGTAGGCGAAGTCCTCCGCGTCCTGCACGAAGGTGGTCAGCATCGTGTGCAGGCAGGTCCGGATCGTCGCGGCGTCGCCCGATGCGGTGGCGCCGACCATGTCGGCGGCTGCCTGGCCCTGCTCCCAGCGGTCGAGCGAGCGCTCGGCGATCTCGTGCACGAGCGCCTCGCGGCTGGCGAAGTGGCGGTGCAGCGTGGCCCGTCCGACCCCGACCGCGGCAGCGACGTCACCCATCGAGGCGGTGGGGTCGGCGTTGAGGCAGCGCAGGGCGGCGTCCAGCACCTCGTCGCGGCTCTGCATGTCGGCCTCCCATGAGACTATTAAGGATCAAGTGAGACACAACTGTCTCACACGGTCCGATCCGCGTCGAGTCCTCGGCACGAAACGCCCGTCCGAAGAGACCCCCGGAGCGCCGGCGGTTGTGCAAATGTGACCGGAGGAAACGGGTACCGGAAGCGTCGAGAGCGGGAGGCAGCTCATGGCCGGACAGATCAGCACGGACCAGGTCGACGTCAACGGGTCGGAGCCCGAGCTCAAACGGGTGCTGGGTCCCAGGCTCCTGCTGCTCTTCATCGTGGGCGACATCCTGGGGGCGGGCATCTATGCCGTCACCGGTGAGATGGCCCTCGAGGTCGGCGGCATCGTCTGGGTGCCCTTCCTCGTCGCGTTCTTCATCGCGACCCTCACGGCCCTGTCCTACCTGGAGCTGGTCACGAAGTACCCGCAGGCGGCGGGCGCCGCGCTCTACACGCACAAGGCCTTCGGCATCCACTTCATCACCTTCCTCGTGGCCTTCGCCGTCGTCTGCTCGGGCATCACCAGTGCCTCGACCTCGGCCAACCTGCTCGCGACCAACCTGCTCGCCGGCATCAACGGCGTCGGCGGCGACGTGGCCGACGGGAGCGCCGCCGTGACGGTCGTCGCGATGGCCTTCATGCTGCTCCTGGCCGCGATCAACCTGCGCGGCGTGGGCGAGAGCGTGAAGTTCAACGTGGTCCTGACGTTGGTCGAGATGCTCGCCCTGGCGATCGTGATCGTGATCGGCTTCCTGGTGATCGCCCGCGGCGACGGTGACCTGGCCCAGGTCGCGACCTTCGACTCCGGCGGCGACCGTGGCCTCTTCCTGGCCGTCACCGTCGCGACCGCGATCGCGTTCTTCGCGATGGTGGGCTTCGAGGACTCCGTCAACATGGTCGAGGAGACGCAGGAGCCGCAGAAGATCTTCCCGCGAGTGATGCTCACAGGCCTGGGGATCGCGGTGGTCGTCTACATCCTGGTGGCCATCTCGGTCATCGCGGTGATCCCGCAGACCGACATCGAGGCGGTGGTCGCCGACGAGGGCAAGGTGCTGCTCAACGTGGTCTCGCTCGGCGCCCCGGACTTCCCCGTCGACAAGATCTTCCCGTTCCTCACCGTCTTCGCGGTCGCCAACACCGCGCTGATCAACATGCTGATGGCCAGCCGCCTGCTCTACGGGCTCGCCCAGCAGGACGTCCTGCCGCGCACCCTCGGCAAGGTCCTGCCCGTGCGACGCACGCCCTACGCCGGCATCGCCTTCTCGACCGTCCTCGCGCTCGGGCTGATCTTCGCGGTCACGTTCCTGGCCGACACCTCGGTCATCAAGGCGCTCGCCGGCACCACGGCGCTGCTGCTCCTGGGCGTCTTCGCGGTCGTCAACGTGGCCTGCGTGATCCTGCGTCGCGACGACTCGCCCGCCGAGGCCTTCCGGGCGCCGTCGTGGACGCCGTACGTCGCCGGGGTCGCCTGCCTCTTCCTGGTCGGCCCCTGGGCGCGCGACCGTGACGACTGGGTGCAGTACTCCGTGGCGGCCGGGCTCCTCGGCGTCGGCATCGTCCTGTGGGCGGTCACCTGGATGACCAACCGCGGCGTGCGCGCCAAGAAGACCGGCTTCCGCGACATCGACAACCTCGAGGAGTGACCCGGCCTGCGCCGATGGGTCTGCCTGCGGGTCGGCCGGCGGGGTCTGTCCGCGCCCGCCCGACGAATCGGGGTGGGCGGTCCGGCGCGCGTAGGCTTGACGGGTGAGCAGCAACGTCCCCGACCTCTCCGCCCTGCACGCCCTCGGGCCGGCCCAGCAACCGACCTACGCCGACCGCGCGGCCGTCGACGCGACCGTGGCCCGGTTGCGCACCATGCCGCCGCTGGTCTTCGCGGGCGAGTGCGACGACCTCAAGACCAAGCTGGCCGCGGTCTCCCGCGGCGAGGCGTTCCTGCTGCAGGGCGGCGACTGCGCCGAGACCCTCGCGGGCGTGACGGCCGACAACGTGCGCAACAAGCTGCGGGTGCTGCTCCAGATGGCCGTCGTGCTCACCTACGGCGCCTCCGTCCCGGTGGTCAAGCTCGGCCGGCTCGCGGGCCAGTACGCCAAGCCTCGCAGCTCCGACCTCGAGACCCGCGGCGACATCACGCTGCCGGCCTACCGCGGCGACGCCGTCAACGGCTTCGACTTCACCCCGGAGTCGCGCGTGCACGACCCCTCGCGCCTGCTCGACGTCTACAACGCCTCGGCCGCGACCCTCAACCTGGTGCGGGCCTTCACCACCGGTGGTTACGCCGACCTGCGTCAGGTCCACACGTGGAACACCGACTTCGTGCGCGACTCGACCGCGGGCCAGCGCTACGAGAAGCTCGCCCACGAGATCGACCGCGCGATGGCCTTCATCTCGGCGATCGGGGCCGACCCCGACGAGTTCCACCGCGTCGACTTCCACTCCTCCCACGAGGCGCTGGTGCTCGAGTACGAGCACGCCATGACCCGCATCGACTCGCGCACCGAGCAGCCCTACGACGTGTCGGGCCACTTCGTCTGGATCGGTGAGCGCACCCGCCAGCTCGACAACGCGCACGTCGAGCTGCTCAGCCACATCCGCAACCCGATCGGCGTCAAGCTCGGTCCGACGACCAGTGCCGACGACGCGCTGGCGCTCGCCTCGAAGCTCAACCCCGACAACGAGCCCGGTCGCCTCACCTTCATCACCCGCTTCGGGGCCGGCAAGATCCGCGACGGCCTGCCCCACCTGGTCGAGAAGATCACCGCCGAGGGCGTCCACGTGGCGTGGGTGTGCGACCCCATGCACGGCAACACCTTCGAGGCCAGCTCGGGCTACAAGACGCGCGCCTTCGACGACGTGATCGAGGAGGTCCAGGGCTTCTTCGACGTCCACCACGCCCTCGGCACCTGGCCCGGCGGCATCCACGTCGAGCTCACCGGCGACGACGTCACCGAGTGCGTCGGCGGGGGCGAGGAGCTGCTCGAGATGGACCTCGGCAACCGCTACGAGTCGGTCTGCGACCCGCGCCTCAACCGGGTCCAGTCGCTCGAGCTGGCCTTCCTCGTGGCGGAGATGCTGCGCCGCGAGAAGCCCGTCCACGCCTGATGGCGGCGAGCCCGACGATCGACCTGCGCAGCGACACCGTCACGCAGCCCACCGAGTCGATGCGGGCCGCGATGGCGCGCGCGGAGGTCGGCGACGACGTCTACGGCGAGGACCCCACGGTGCGGCGGCTCGAGGAACGGGTCGCGGCCCTCTTCGGCCACGAGGCGGCGCTCTTCATGCCGACCGGGTCGATGGCCAACGTGCTCGCCGTACGCTCCCTGGTCGCGCCCGGCCAGGAGGTGCTCTGCGAGTCCGCGGCGCACATCGCGCGCGCCGAGCTCGGCGCCCACGGCGCCTACAGCGGCGTCACGATGCGCACCTGGCACCACCCGCGCGGACAGATCGACCTGCCGATGGTGCAGACGCTCTTCGCCCCCGACATGGGCCCGTTCTTCGTGCCCACGGCTGCGATCTCGGTCGAGAACACGCACAACTTCGCCGGCGGCGCGGTCCTGCCGCTCGCCGAGCTGCGCGACCTGCGCGACTACGCCACCGGGGTCGGGGCCGCGATCCACATGGACGGCGCCCGCATCTGGAACGCCCACGTCGCCACGGGCACGCCGCTGCAGGACTACGGCGCGATCGCCGACGTGCTGGCCGTGTGCCTGTCCAAGGGGCTCGGCGCCCCGGTCGGCTCGCTCCTCGTCGGCAGCCGCGACACGGTCGTCGAGGCCCGCACGTGGCGCAAGCGGATGGGGGGCGGGATGCGCCAGGTGGGCATCCTCGCGGCCGCCGGGCTCCACGCGCTGGACCACCACGTGGAGCGGCTCGCCGACGACCACGCGCACGCCCGGCTGCTCGCCGCCGCCTGTGGCGTCGACCCCGACGGCGTCGACACCAACATCGTCGTCGTACCCCGCCCGGATGCCGCCGACTTCGTGCTCCGCGCCGCCGACGCCGGTGTCCGCGTCGCCACCGTCGGCCCCCGCACGGTCCGTCTGGTCACCCACCTCGGCGTCACCCGCGCCGACGCCGAGGCTGCTGCCGGGGTGCTCGCGGGGTTGGTCTGACTGCGTCGAGTGACGCACATGGCAGGTTTTGAGGGGCCCAGAACCTGCCGCACGCGTCACTCGACGCCGATCGGTCAGGACGCAGGCACGGTCCGGATCCGCGTGCCGGAGTCGACCCGACCGACGACGGGCGGGAGCTTGCGGACGGCGGTCGCCAGGTCGCGCAGGTCGTTGCCGAGCAGCGCCTGCGGCCCGTCGCACAGCGCGACCTCGGGCTCGGGGTGCACGTCGACGATGATGCCGTCGGCGCCCACGGCGATGGCGGCCCGCGAGAGCGGCACCACCAGGTCCTTGCGGCCGGCCGCGTGCGAGGGGTCCACGATGATCGGCAGGTGGCTGGTCGCCTGGACGACCGGGACGGCCGAGATGTCGAGGGTGTTGCGGGTGGCCGGCTCGAAGGTCCGGATGCCGCGCTCGCACAGGACGACGTCGAGGTTGCCGCGCTGCGCGATGTACTCGGCGGCCATCAGCCACTCCTCGATCGTCGCGGTCATGCCGCGCTTCAGCAGCACCGGCTTGCCGGCGTCGCCGACGGCCTGGAGCAGCGCGAAGTTGGCCATGTTGCGGGTGCCGATCTGGAGCATGTCGGCGTGCTCGGCGACGACCGGCACGTCGCGGGCGTCGATGACCTCGGTGACGATCGGCATCCCGGTCGCGCCGCGCACCTCGGCGAGGATCTCGAGGCCGGCGACCCCCAGCCCCTGGAAGGCGTACGGCGAGGTGCGGGGCTTGTAGGCACCGCCCCGCAGGATCGTGGCGCCGGCGGCCTGGGCCATCCTGGCCGCCTCGAGCGTCTGGTCGCGGGTCTCGACGGCGCACGGGCCGGCCATGAAGGTGAACGTGTCGGGGCCGATGGGGACCTGGACGGCGCCGGGCTGGCCCACCCAGACCGTGGAGCGCCCGGCGTGGTGCTGGCGGCTGACGAGCTTGTAGGGATCGCTGATCCGGTGCACGTCGGCGACGCCGCGCAAGGTGCGCAGGTTGAGGTGGTGGAAGGACTCGAGGTCGCCGACCAGGCCGATGATCGTGCGGACGACGCCCTTCGAGACGAAGGCCTCGCCGCCGACGGCCTCCACCTTCTCGACGACGTGCGCGACGTCCTCGTCGGTGGCCTCGGGTGACATGACGACGACCATGGGGTTCCTTCTCTCTGGTTGCGTGCCCGACCCTGGCCCGGCAAGCAGAAACGCCCCGGGCAGTGGCCGGGGCGTTGGTGGTGTGCGGCGCGTCTAGACGGCCCGCACGGGCAAGCCCGGCAGGTACGCAAAGAGATACGGCGTCGTCACACCCAGGACCCTAGCCGCGCGGGTCGCCGGGCGCCGCGGGTGCTCACACGACGAGATGCTGCACCTCGCCCTCGATCTTGCGCCGGGGCCCCAGCTCGACCGCCAGCATCGCGCCGAGCACCATCACCCCGCCCACCAGCATCCGCACGGTCATCGACTCACCGCCCAGCAGCACCGCGAAGAACGTGGCGAAGACCGGCTCCATGCTCATGATGATCGCGGTGCGGGTCGGGGGCAGGATCGACTGCGCCCAGGTCTGGCCGACCAGGGCGGCAGCTCCCGCGAAGACCGCCATGTAGACGACCGAGAGCCAGTCGCGGGAGTCGCTGGGCAGCACGATCCCGTCGGGGGCGGTGGCGACCAGGCAGATCACCGCGATCACGATCAGCTGCACGATGGACATGCCGAGCGCCTGGTCGGGCTTGGACCACGCCCCCAGACCGACGATGTGGAGCGCGTAGAGCATCGCGGCGACCAGCGTGATCGCCTCGCCGTAGCCGATCGAGAGCCCGTTGAGGGTCAGCACGGCGAGGCCTGCGGTCGCCAACGCCACGGCTCCCCACGTGAGGGCGGTGATCCGGGTGCGCAGGAGGACGGCGGCGAACAACGGCGTCGCCACGACGTACATCCCGGTGATGAAGCCCGACACGCTCGCGGCGGTGTGGGCCAGCCCGGCCGTCTGCAGGATCTGGGCGACGCCGTAGAGCCCGCCCAGGACGACCGCGTGTCGCCGCGAGTCCGCCGAGAGCCGGCCGAGCGCCCGCGGCGCGACGAGGAGCATGACGGCGCTGGCGATCGCGAAGCGGACCGCGAGGAAGTCCAGGGTGGGCACCCGGTCGAGCAGGTCCTTGATCAGGAAGAACGTCGAGCCCCAGCATGCCGTCATCGCCAGGAGGGCGAGGGTGGCGAGCAGCGTCTGGCGGCGGCTGCTCACGCCCGGACCGTCGAGCGCTCGCGCAGGGCCTTGAGGAGCGGGATGTCGGCGTTGCCCACCTCGCGCGAGCCCGGGGTCTCCAGGATGAACGGCACGCCCGCACTCGCGGGGTGGGCGAGGAGCTCCTCGAAGGCGCCCGTGCCGATGTGGCCCTCGCCGATGCGCTGGTGACGGTCCTTGAAGGCGCCGCGCACGTCCATCGAGTCGTTGGCGTGCACCAGCCGCAGCCGGCCCTCGCCGCCGATCTCGACGATCCGGTCCAGCGTGGCCGTGGTGCCGCCGGGCTCGTCGAGCGGGGCGCCGGCCGCGAAGACGTGACAGGTGTCGAGGCAGATCCCGGCCCGCGGGTGGTGGTCGAGCGCGTCGAGGTAGCCGACCAGGTCCTCCACCCCGGCGCACAACGACCTGCCCTGCCCCGCCGTCGGCTCGAGGAGCAACCAGGGGGCGGCGTCGGTCAGTGCGTCGAGGACCGGCATCAGCCCCTCGCGGACCTGGGCCATCGCGACGCGGTGCCGCTCGGCCTGCTCCGGGGGGCTGCCGCCCGGGTCGACGTACGAGCCGGTGTGCACCACCACACCCTCCGCGCCGATCTCGGCGGCACGTCGCAGGTTGTGCGCCACCAGCGCGACGGAGCTGGCGTAGGTGGCGGGGGTGGGGGAGCCGAGGTTCACCAGGTACGGCGTGTGGATGAAGGTCCGGATCCCGCGGCGGGCCGTCTCCTCCCGGAAACGCTCGTCCTCCGCCGGCTTGCCGGGCGAGAGCGCCCAGCCGCGGGGGTTGCCGACGAACACCTGCAGCGTCTCCGCCCCCAGCTCGTCGGCGCTGGCCAACGCCCCGGCCACGAGTCCCTTCCCCACCAGGACGTGGGTGCCGATCGGGTTGCGCATGGCGTGACGCTATCTCCCGGATCGGCGTCGCTGCTGCGGGGGGCGAGGGGGGTGGCCGCCGGTGTGAGCCGCTTCATCAAGGTAGGTAGGCGGAGCGGCACTGCCCACGGTGGAGCGCCGGCTGGGGCGGTTGCTTCCCACGCCGACACGCCACCGACCACGGGGTGCACGCCGTGGGAGGTGGCGGTTCGTCGGCATCCCTTGATGAAGCGGCAACGACCGCGATCCACCCACCCCACCAACCTCAGTCCCGCACCTGCCAGGGCCTCAGCACGCCGCTGCGCTCGAGCAGGTGACCGTCGCCGTCGAGGACGGCGGTGCCGATGGTGAAGGGGGTGGGGGAGACGCGCAGGCGGGCGGGCATGCCGCCGGGGCGGGACTCCCACAGCCGGCGTCGGCCGGGGACGTCGGCGGCGGTGACGTCGTAGTCGCGCAGGGTGAGGCGCATCTGGTCCCGGGAGACGTCGGCGACCAGGTAGTTGGTGAGCCCGAAGGCGAAGAGGCCGCCGTGGGAGAGCTGGAGGACGCCGTCGCGGTGGATGGCCGTCACGTCGTGGACCTCGCCGGAGAGGTAGAGGTCGACGCCGTAGCGCTTGAAGAGCTGCCAGAGCTCGGAGCTGCGGCCGCCCTCGTAGTGCAGCCCGCTCGACCCACGCTGGCGCACCGGTCCGACGATCGGGGTGTGGCCCTGGACCACGATCCAGCGCACCTGGTCGCGGCGGGCCTGGCGCAGGACCCTCTCGAGCCAGCGCAGCTGCGGGCCGTCGAGCCGGATCCGGGCGTGCGCGTCGGTGATGTCGAAGACGTTGAGCGTCACCATCTGTACGTCGGGCTTCGGACGCCAGGCGTAGGCGGTGAGCGCGTGGCGCGAGCCGCGCGGGCGGTCGGTGTAGCGGGGCGAGCCGTCGGAGCGCCGGGTGAAGCGCGCGGCGAACTCACGCTCGAAGAGCGGGGCCAGGCGTCGTTTCTCGGGTCCCCAGCCGTCGTCGCCGAACTCGTGGTCACCCATCGCGAGGTGGGCGAGCATCCCGCGGCGACCGAAGCGCTCGACCCACTGCGGGTAGTAGGTCGCAGCGGCCCGGCGCAGCGCGGCGCGTCTCTGGGCGACGGTGCCACCAGGACCGAAGTTGCCGGAGCGGTCCTGGCGCGTGCCCCACCAGCCCTGGACCAGGTCGCCGGCGACGAGGACCTCGTCGGCGCCGAGCGACTGCCAGTCGTCGAGGATCGTGTCGAGCGCCCGCTCGTAGGCGGGGTTGGTGGAGTTGGCGGTCCGTCCCGGGCGACCCGGCCGCCAGGAGCCGGGACCGCGGGCGAGGTCGCCCACGTCGGCGTTGAGGAAGTCGGGGCTGGACAGGAAGCGGAAGCGCACGTCCCGGCGCGGGGCGCTGTAGGCGACCCGCTTCGCGGGGAGCGTCGTCTCCCGTCCGTCGAGCGTCACCGTCGCCGTGACCCGGTCACCTACCCCGCCGTCGACCACGGCGGCGAGGCGCAGCGTGCGCGTGCGGGTGGACGGGCTCACCCGGCAGGTCAGGTCGCGGCCGTCGGCGGCGATGAAGGAGTAGCGCTGCACGAGCGCGCTGGGTCGGCACCCGGTCGGGATCGCGGTGAGACGCGCGTGGGTGAGGTGCACCCGCAGCAGGGCGTCGCGCCCCGGGGTGCGCGGCACCGTCACGGTCGCGCGCACGGTGCTGTTGGTCCCGACGACGAGCGACGGTGAGGTCCACGCGGCCCGGGGAGCGGTGCCGGGCTGGCTCTCCGCGGCGGGCACGACGGCGCCCGACCCCAGCGCACCGGTGATCAGTGCGAGGACCAGGCCCGACCGGGCAGCACGATGCCGCCATCTCCCCATGAGCATGAGCGGATTGTCACACGAGATTCAAGGTGACGGTGCTGCCGAGGGGGATCATGGTGCCGGCCGAGGGGTTCGAGCTGAAGACGAACTCCAACCCGATGTAGCTGCTGCCGCGCACGATCTCGACCTCGAAGCCGAGGTCCTCGAGCTCGTCGACCGCCGACTGCACCGGGGAGGCGCGCACCTGCGGCACCTCCACGAGCTCGGGTCCGCGGGAGATGACGAGGCTGACGGCCTCGCCACGGAAGAGGGTGCCGGTGCGGGGAGTCTGGGAGACGACCCCGCCCTCGGGCACCTTGTTGTCGTACTCCTCGGACGTCACCTCGGCGACCAGGCCGCGCTTCTCCAGCGCGGCGCGCACGGCGTCGATGTCCTTGCCGACCCAGCTGCCGACCTTGATCGGCTGACGCCCCTTGCTGACGACCAGGTCGACCGAGGCTCCGGGGCGCAGCGTCGTGCCGGAAGCGGGGATGGCCCGCAGCACCGTGCCCTCGGGCGCCGTCTCGGAGAACTTCAGGATCGTCTGGTCGTAGGCGAGCTTCACCGCGAGCAGCGCGTCCTGCGCCTCGTCCTCGGTCAGGCCCTGCATCTTGGGGACGTCGTAGCGCTCCTTGCCGAGCGAGAGCGTGAGCGAGACGGTGCCGTCCTCGAGGATCCGCGACCCGGCGGTCGGGTCGGTCCCGATGACGCGACCGGCCGGGACCGTCTCGGAGTAGCTCGGGTCGGTGTAGTCGAAGGCGAGGCCGGCGGCGTCGAGCTTGGCCTCCGCGACCGACTGCGCCATGCCCAGCACGCCCGGCGTCGTGGTGTAGCGGGCCCAGCCGAACCAGTAGGCGCCGCCGCCGCCGGCCAGGGCCAGCACGAGGGCCAGCACGAGCAGCAGCGGACCACGCCGGGAGCGGCGGGGACGGGCGGGACGCTCGGGTCGGGGACCCGGCGTACGACGGGGTGGCTGACGGGAGGCCCCGGTGGGGGGCCCGACCGGAGGCGGCTTGGCGGCGGGATAGGTCCGCGTGTGCTCGGGATCGCTGCGCGGGCCCATCAGGGCCGTCATCTCGGCCTCGTCCCACATCTCCGGCGCCGTGTCGCCCCGCGCGTGACCGGACGCCCGGGCGTCCTCCTCGTCCCACACGCGCGCCAGCATCAGCGGGGTCAGGTCGGCCGTCAGCTCGGCGTCGTCGCGCACCCCGTGCGCCAGCGCGTTGCTGACCCGGTGGACCTGGTGGAGCAGCACGGAGGCGTCGGCCGGTCGCAGGCTCGGCTCGCGGGAGGTGGCGCGGGCGACCAGCGCGTCGACGTACGGCGGGAGGTCGGGCACCAGGGCGGACGGCGGGGGCACGTCGTGGTGGACGTGCTTGTAGGCCACCTGGATCGGCGACTCGCCCTCGTGCGGCTTGGCGCCGGTGAGCAGCTCGTAGAGGACCACCCCGGCGGCGTAGACGTCGGCGCGGGCATCGGCCGCGCCGGAGACGACCAGCTCGGGGGCCAGGTAGGAGACGGTGCCGATGAGCACGCCCGAGGTCGCGGTGTGCTGGGTGTCGGCGCTGACGGCCTTGGCCAGCCCGAAGTCGGCGACCTTGATGCGGCCGTCGTCGGCGATCAGCACGTTCTCGGGCTTGACGTCACGGTGGATCAGGCCGGCGCGGTGCGCGGCGGCGAGGGCGGAGAGCACCGGCTCCAGCAGCGCGAGCGCCTTGGCCGGCGACATCGGGCTCTCCTTGGCGATGGTGTCGCGCAGGGTGTGCCCCGGCACCAGCTCCATCGCCAGGAAGACCGTGCCGTGGTCGTTGCCCTGGTCGTAGACGGCCACCACGTTGGGGTGGGAGAGGCGCGCCGCCGCCCGGGCCTCACGCACGAAGCGCGCCGCGAACTCCTCGTCGTCGCCCATCCCCGGATGCATGATCTTGACCGCCACGGTGCGCTGCAGACGGGTGTCGGTGGCCTCGTAGACACTGGCCATGCCGCCGCGGGCGATGCGGGAGCCCATCAGGTAGCGACCCTCCAGGAGTCGCCCGGTCATGGGGTCGGCGGAGGAGGGGACGTGCCGATCTGAGCTCACGACGACCCTCCTGCTGCCGGACGGGGAAGGATCCAGCGCCCCGATCCTACGGTCGTGAGGCCTCCCCGGTGCGCTCACGGGGCCCGGGCGTGGCGTGGACCTGGCCCGGGCGCGCCCATTTCGGCCCGGCCGCCCGGGGTGGAAGCATGGGGGCATGAGTGAACCCCGCCTCGCCGACCACGACCTCGCGGCCCTGGTCCCGGACTGGCTCGACTGGGCCGAGACCGCAGCCCAGCTCGACGTGACCGTGGCCAAGGTGCGCACGATGATCCGCGACCACGAGCTCGCCGCGGCCGTGCCCGCTCCCGGTCAGGGGCAGCAGGTGCCGGCCGCCTTCATCCAGGACGGCTTCCCGGTCAAGGGGCTGCCGGGGCTGCTGACGATGATGCACGACAACAAGTACGACGACCGCGAGATCATCGCCTGGCTCTTCCTCGACCAGGACCTCCCGGGCCGCCCGATCGACGCGCTGCGCGAGAACCGCGGCACCGAGGTCAAGCGCCGCGCCCAGGCCATGGCCTTCTGATGGCCTTCTGATGGCCTTCTGAGCGGGCTGCTGTGACGCTCAGCCGCACCACCCTGCGCACCGTGGGCATGGTGCTGCTCACGGTCGTCGTCGCCGTGGTGCTGTTCCTCCTCGAGGACGACCCGGCCCCGGAGGCGACCAGTCCGTCCTCCCCGTCCTCCCAGTCCTCCCCGTCGTCCCAGTCGTCCCTGCCGGACGCCGGCGACACCGACCGCGAGAGCGGCCTGCCGTGGGTCCCGCTGGAGGACCTGCCCCGCGACGCCCAGGGCGTCGTCGAGGACATCGAGGACGGCGGTCCCTACGTGTGCGAGAAGGACGGCTCGACCTTCGGCAACTACGAGGGGATCCTGCCGGGCCGGGAGCGGGGCTACTACGCGGAGTACACCGTGATCCTCGACTGCTCCGGCAACCGTGGCGCGCGGCGCATCGTCGCCGGCGACGGGGGCGAGCTCTACTACACCGATGACCACTACGCGTCGTTCGACCGGGTGCTGGTGGACGCTCGGTGAGCGGGCTCCAGTCGCTGCTCTCCGGGCTCGTGGCGCCCGGCGTCCACCGCTGGCACCCGTCGTACGGCGGGGCGCACGACGATGCGGACCTGCGGCGGCTCGTCGAGCACGCCGGTTGGCGCTTCGCACACCTCGACGGCTGGGGCGCGGACACCAAGGCGCAGGTGCTCGCCGGTCTCGGCCGGGTGCTCGACTTCCCCGACCACTACGGGAGCAACCTGGATGCGCTCGCCGACTGCCTGGACGACCTCACCCACGACACGCTCCTGGTGTGGGAGGGGTGGGGCCCCTTCGCGGCCGGCGACCGGCCCACCTTCGACACGGTCACCCGCATCCTCACCGCCCGGGGGCAGCGTGAGCGGGGCCCCGCGTTCAGCGTGCTGCTGACCGGCTCGGGGCCTGACACGGACGTCGCCGAGATCGACTGACCCCGGCGCCGGCTCCTAGAGGACGCGCTGCGTGGCGGCAGAGGCGAGCTCGCGCAGCACCACCGCGGCGCGCTCGTCGACTCCGGCCTCGTCGAGCCCGACGACGGCGAGCCTGGCGAGCTCGCCGATGACCTCCTCGACCTGGGCGTGGGCGCCGCTGGCGTCGATGATGGAGCGCAGCCGCCCGACCTCCGCCTCGCTGAGCCGGGTGCCCAGCGAGCGGTCGAGCAGGGCGGCCTCGAGGTCACCCGCGGCGTCGAGCGCGAGGGCGACCAGCACGGTGCGCTTGCCCTCGACGAGGTCGTCGCCGGCGGGCTTGCCGGTGGCGGCGGGGTCGCCGTAGACGCCGAGGAGGTCGTCGCGCAGCTGGAAGGCCTCGCCGAGCGGCAGACCGAACGACGAGAGCCGGGCCAGGGCGGCCTCGTCCGCGCCGGCCAGCGCGGCGCCGATGTGGAGGGGCCGCTCGATGGAGTACTTGGCGGACTTGTAGCGCAGGACGGTCATCGCCGTCTCCACGTCGGCGCGACCGCGAGCCTGCACCGAGACGTCGAGGAACTGACCGGCGATGACCTCGGAGCGACAGGCGTCGAAGACCTCGAGGGCCGGGGAGATGCGCTCGGCGGGCAGTCCGCTGCGCCGCAGCAGCTCCTCGGACCAGCTCAGCAGGAGGTCGCCGAGCAGGATGGCGGCCGCGGCGCCGTACTGCGCAGGGTCACCGCGCCAGCCGTCGGCGCGGTGCTCGGCCTCGAAGGCACGGTGCGTGGCGAGATGCCCACGACGGGTGTCGGAGGCGTCCATGAGGTCGTCGTGGACCAGCGCGCTGGCGTGCAGCATCTCGAGCGCGGCGCAGGCCCGGGCCAGCGCGGCCTCGTCCTCGACCACGGGCTGGAAGGCGCGGTAGCCCCAGTAGCAGAACGACGCACGGAAGCGCTTGCCGCCGGAGACCGCAGTGCGGGCCTCGGCGATCAACCGCTCGGCGTCCGGCCCGAGCGGGGACAGCCGGTCGGCCTGCACGGCGAGGAAGTCGTCCAGCGCGGACTGCACCGCGCCGCGGAACGTCGAGCTGTCCCAGGTCGTCTCGTCGCTTGCCATGCGCCCGACCCTAGTAGTCCGACCCCGGTGTCCAGGATCGGGTCAGGATTGGGTCGCCTCCCCGCTCCCTACCTAGGCTTGGCGCATGACACCGGGTCGCGGACACAGCTTGGCCGAGCTCATCAGCGAGGGGAAACAGTCCTTCTCGTTCGAGTTCTTCCCGCCCCGTGACGAGGCCGGCGAGGCCCAGCTCTGGCAGGCGATCAGCGACCTGGAGCCCTACGAGCCGACCTTCGTCTCCGTGACCTACGGTGCCGGCGGCTCCAACCGTGACTCCACGATCCGCATCACCAGCCGGATCGCGCGCGAGACCTCGATGACGCCGATGGCCCACCTGACCTGCGTCGGTCACACCCGCGAGGAGCTCCAGCACATCCTGGACTCCTACGTCGAGGCGGGCGTGCACCACGTGATGGCGCTGCGCGGAGACCCCGAGGAGGGCCCGCGGGCGCCGTGGACCCCGACGGACGGCGGCCTCGACTACGCCACCGAGCTGGTCGAGCTGGCCCACGGCAGGGGCGACGTCCGGATCGGTGTCGCCGCCTTCCCCGAGGGCCACCCCTCGGCTGAGTCGCTCGACCACGACGCCGACGTCCTCGTCGCCAAGGCGCGCGCCGGCGCCGAGTTCGCCGTGACCCAGATGTTCTTCCGGGCCAGCGACTACGTCGCCCTGGTCGAGCGGGTCCGTGCGCGCGGCGTCGACATGCCGATCCTGCCGGGCATCATGCCGATCCTGAACCTCAACGCCATCCGCCGGCAGAGCGAGCTCATCGGCACCGACGTGCCGCCCGAGGTGGTGGCGCGGATCAGCGCCCACGAGGGGGACCCGGTCGCGATGCGCGCCGAGGGCATCGCCCTGGCGGCCGAGCTGTGCCAGGAGCTGCTCGCGGCGGGGGCGCCCGGCCTGCACTTCTACACGCTCAACCGGTCCAAGGCGACCCGGGAGATCTTCCAGGCCCTCAAGATCACCGTCTGAGCCACTCGTCCTGCCGGACCGGACGGCGTAGCGTCCCCGCCATGAGGACCATCACCGTCGTCGGTCACGGGGTGACCCGGGTGGCACCCGACACCGCCGTGATCCGGCTCGGGGCCGTGCACCGCGCCTCGACCCTGGTCGACGCGCTCGCCGGGGTGGCCTCGGCGGGCGAGACACTGGTCGCGGTCGCCCGCCGGCGCGTCTCCGGACCGCGCGTCACCTCCCGTGAGCTGACGGTCTGGCCCGCGCACGACCACGAGGGGCGCCCCGACGGCTTCGAGGCCCGGCACGGCTACACGATCCTCTGCGGCGACCTCGAGCTCGCGGGTGCGATCGTCAACGAGCTGGCTGACGAGGTGGGCGACCGGCTGCAGGTCGAGGGCGTCACCCTGGAGGTCTCGGACACCCAGGCGGCAGCGGTCGGGGCCTGCGCCGCGGCGTACGCCGACGCGCGCGCCCGCGCCTCCCACCTGGCGGCGCTCGCGGGGGTGCGGCTGGGGGAGGTGCAGACCGTCGTCGAGGGCGGCGTCACGGCGGCCACGGCGGCTGCGGACCGCGGTCTCGAGGCGATGGTCAAGGGCGACGTGTCCTTCGAGCCGGGCCAGAGCACGCTCTCCCAGACGCTCACCGTCACCTGGGCGGTCTCCTGAGACGTCGGGGGGCCGTCAGGCGGGCTGTCAGGCGGGCTGTCAGGCGGGGCCGACGGCCTGGGCGACGAGCGAGGCCGAGAGCCCGACGTAGGGCAGCCCGGTGCCGGGCGTGGCGTGGGCGCCTGCGGCGTAGACGCCGGGGATCGGGGTGGTCGGGCCGAGGCGGCGGCGCACGGTCGACCGGCCCTGCCACAGCACCCCCATCGGGGAGCCGCCCCACGCGTCGACCAGGTCCCGTGGGGACCGGTCGAGGCGGGTGACCACCTGGCTGCGGACGTCGATCTTGTGGCGGGCCAGCGCGCGCAGCATGTCCTCGGCGAGACGACCGCGCCCCTGCAGCGTCCAGGCGGCGGCCCCGTCGGGGGCCTGGCCGCCCGTGCGCAGGATCAGCAGCGGGTCGCCGTGCAGGACGACCTCGTGCGGCAGGTCGGGCAGGTCGCCCTCCAGGCCGAGGTGGGTGACGACCGGGGGGATGGCCGGCATCGTGCGCTCGACGTGGCGGGCGAGGGCGGGGAGCCGGCGGGGGTCCACGGCCACGACCACGACGTCGGCAGCGATCTCGCCCGCCGACGTGGTGACCGCCGCGACGCGTCCCTCGCGGACGACCAGGTCGAGGACCGGGGTGTCCTTGAGCACCGTCACGCGACGGGTCGCGAGCCGCGACTCGAGCGCGTCGGTGAGACCGGCCATGCCACCCGGGACGGTCCAGACGTCGAAGCGCTGCTCGAGGTAGGCCTGCAGCCCGGCCCAGGCGGGCACGTTGCGCAGGTCGTGGCCCTCGGCGATGAAGGGGTGTCCTGCGACGAGCGCCAGTCGCTCGTCACGGAAGGAGCGACGCAGCCGCTTGTGCATCGTCTCGCGGCTCTCGAGGCGTTGGGCGACCTGCTTGGCCTGGTCCTGGGGCAGGTCTCGTGACGCGGGGTCCCACGGGACCTCGAAGTAGCCGCGTCGCAGCACCTCCCAGTCCTCGTTGAACGACTCGACGTAGTCGACCCAGACCTGCCCGAGCCCGGCACCGAGCTCCTCGAACGCCGCGAGCTGGGCGCCACGGGTCCCGCCGGGGAGGCGGAGCACCGAGAGGTCCTCGAAGCGGTGCTCGCGCACCATGTCGAGCGCGACCAGCTCGACCTCCTTCTCGAGGGGGCGGCCCGACTTGCGGAAGAGGTCACGGATCACCGCTGGGAGCAGCGTCGAGGACGGTCCGGCGTCCCAGGTGAAACCGTCCTGGCTCACCGAGGTCATCGCGCCGCCGAGCCGGGCCGAGCGCTCCAGCAGCGTCACCTCGTGGCCCAGCTTGGCCAACCGTGCCGCGGAGGCGAGCCCACCGAAACCGCCACCGATCACCACCACCCGCGCCATGCGGCCACCCTAGGGCCGGTCGAGGACCGGTCGGGGACGGGCCTGCCGGGCGTCCTACCGGCGCACCTCCGGGGCTGCCTCGAGCGCCCCGAAGTCCGAGCCCCACGCGCGGTCGGCGAGCCGCATCAGGGCCGCCGTCAGGTCGCTGACCCGGACCCCGGCCCGCAGCGAGTCGCACGGGTCGACCGTGGCGAAGAAGCCGGTCGGGGTGGCGGCGACGACGACGGTGTCGCCGGTCGCGCGCTCCCTGTCGTCCGCCCTGTCGTCCGCCCTGTCGTCCCCCCTGTCGTCCGCTGTCACGGCGAAGTCGCGGCCGTCCCACCGCACCGGGACGGCGTGGGCACCGGTGACCGCGGTCGCACCCTGCCAGACGGCGCGGATGCTGCCCGAGCGCTCCGCGTCCATCAGCGGCACGAGGCCCTCCAGGTCGGCCACGTCCACGCCCGGGTCGACCCCGGCGAGCAGGGTCGCCTGCAGCAGCAGGAAGAACCACCGGTCCACGTCGGCCACCGTCGTGGCTCCGGCCGACATCCGCGGGTTGAGCTCGGTGGGCAGGAAGCCGTCGGCGGTCAGCACCCCGTCGATCCCGAAGGCGCCGCGATAGCCGTGGGCCGAGGCGAGGTGCGCGCCCACCCGTCGTACGACGTCGCGCATGGCGTCGCGGTCGTGCTCCGGCGGGTCCCAGGTGGTGCCGACGCCGCCGTAGACGAAGCGACGCCGTGCCACGTCGCGCAGCGTGGCGATCTCCACCGGGCGCAGGGCTGCCGTGCCGTCGGGCAGGACGAAGCCGTGGATCGAGCAGGGGACCCCCTCGAGGAAGGGCTGGACCCGGACCCGGTCGCAGCGGGGGCCGAAGAACGCGAGGGCGGCAGCCTGGTCGCGCTCGTCGAGCACCCACCTCACGTAGTTGCCGGCGCCGTTGAAGCCGTCGCGCGCGTCCCCCGACCAGACCGTGCCGAGCGGCCCGGCGAGCTCGGTGGTCGCGGCCGCCAGGGCCGTGGCGTCGACCTCGACGAGGGCATGGGCCGGGTGGGCGACGCCGGCAGCGACCCAGACCTCGTCGGCCAGCATCTTGTCCTCGAGCGCGAGGTAGGCGGCCGGACGGCCGAACACGACCGGCCGACCGTCGATCGGCTCGTCGCTCGTCACGAACGGACCGCACCACCACAGCCCGCGTCCGTCGGGGTCGAAGGCCTCCACCGCCGCGCGGGCGTCCGGCGGCAGCTCTCGTGCCATCCGGTCCATCAGTCGCAGCTCGTCGGTGATCGAGCCGACCTCGGGAGCGACGACCGAGGTGACCGTGACCTCGTCGAGGTCGGGCACCGGGCCGGCGCCGCGGGTCGTGGCCACGACGAGGACCGGGCAGCCGAGGGCCCGCAGCCCGGCGACGGTCGACGTCGCCCCGGCCAGCACGGTGGGTCCGATGATCACCGGTCGTCCGGCCAGGGGAGCGGCGAGGCGACGAGTCACCTCGGCGCGGGTGGCCGGGTCCGTGAGGTCCATGGCCCTGACGCTAGGCGAGCCAGTCGGGAGCGGCGACCCGTTTGCTGCTCAGCCGCCGCCCCGGGGTCGGGACTCAGGGCTGGTCGGGGGGTCCTGACCCGCACGTGACCCCCGAGCCGGGCAGGACGAAGCCGGGGCAGCCACTGGCCGCGTCGGGCTCGGGGGCGGGCATCACGACCTGCGGGTCGGTCGCGATCTCGACCAGGTCGGCCGCCGGCACCGCGAAGGCGGTCGATGGCCGCGTCGAGCGACGAGGCCTTCAGCGTCTCGGCGACATAGGTCACGAAGGTCTCCGACTTGATCACCTTCACCCGACGTTCGAACCACAGCCGGTCGGCGTCGATGGTGGCGAGCACGGGCTCGGGGACGACCATGAAACCGCCGCCGGCGGCGGGACGCAGCGCCCACAGGTTGGTGATGACCACGCTGCCGTCGTCGCGGACGTCGACGGTGCACTCGAGGTAGGAGCCGTCCGCCAGGCCGTCCGCGCAGTAGGCGCGGGCGCTGCCCTCGGCCTCGCCGCGGGCGTGGGCGAGGTCGACCGAGAAGCGGTGGACGGTGTCGTCGCCGTAGGAGACCGACATGCCGCTCGCGCGGTCCCACCACTGCTGCGGCAGGTCCGCGCCCTGGTTGTCACCGGCGTGGAAGCTCATGGGGCCGAGGTCCTCGACGCTGCGCTCCAGGACCGAGCGCGACTCCTGCTCCAGGACCCGGGGCATCTGCGAGGCGTCGTAGGACTCCAGGAAGGCCGCGGTCGCCGGGTCGATCGCGGTGGACTCCCGGCCGGGGGAGTCGCTCCCGAGGAGCTGGGGTGCGGCGACGGCACCGCCCACGGCGAGCACCGCGAGGGTCGCGCCGCCGGCGACGAGCCGCCGGGTGCGCGTCGTACGACGTCCGCGGCGGATCGTCGCGGCCGCCGTGGAGGTGAAGGGCGGCTCGTCGGAGCTCACGTGGTCGTGCAGGAGGGTGGTGAGGTCGTGCTCGGTCATCGGGACTCCTCGGAGAGGACGAGATCGGGAAGGTGGGAGCGCAGGGTGCCGAGGGCGCGCGCCGTCTGGCTCTTGACGGTGCCCTCGGCGATGCCGAGCGCGGCGGCGACCTCGGCGACCGCGAGGTCGTCGAGGAAGCGGAGGGCGACGATCGCGCGCTGGCGTGGCGCCAGCAGGGCCAGCGCGGCACCGAGGTCCAGCGGGCCGTCGTGACGGTCCGCAGGTGCGGTGGCGGGTCGGTCGGGCAGGTGGTCGGTGGGCGCCTCGGGGCGGTGCCTGCGCAGGTGGCTGAGGCACTGGTTGACCACGACCTTGCGGGCGTAGGCCTCCGCGGAGTCGCGCCGCACGCGCGGCCAGGCGGCGTAGAGCTTGACGAACGCCTGCTGGGTGAGGTCCTCGGCGGTGTGCCAGTCGCGCACGATCAGGTAGGCGGTCCGCCTCAGTGCAGGGCCGCGGGCGAGGAAGAAGTCCGAGAACTCCTGCTCGCGGTCAGTACGTCGCATGGTCGGCTCCGTCGTCGGGTGGTGGTGGACACCCCTTCTACGCGTCCCGGTCCCCGCCGGGTTCGCACAGTCGCCAGATCAGTCGCAGATCAGTCGCCAGATCGGTCGGCCGCGATGACCCGGGCCAGCGCCTCGAGATCGCGTCCGACGACGGTGGTGCCGTCGGCGGCGGTGATGATCGGGCGTTGCAGGGCCCGCGGATGGGCGGCGAGCGCGGCGATCCACGCGTCGCGGTGGGCGGGCTCGTGGGGCAGGTCGATGCCCTCCGCGGCCGCCTCCTTGGCCCGGGCGATGTCCCACGGCTCCAGGCCGAGACGCTCGAGCACGGCGCTCAGCTCCGCGGCCGTGGGCGGGTCGTCGAGATAACGACGGACCACGTAGTCGGCGCCGGCCGCGTCGAGCGCCGCCACCGCGGTGCGGCACCTGGAGCATGCCGGGTTGAGCCAGATCTCGAGGGTCCTGGTGGGGTCGGGGGCGGCCGGGCTGTGGTCGCTCACCTCAGGCCACCTCGACCTCGGTCGCGCCGGTCAGCGCGACCAGCTCGTCGTACGTCGTGGAGAAGACCGCCGCCGGGTGGCCCGCGGCCGCCCAGACCACGTCGTGCCGGCGCAGCCAGGGGTCGAGGTAGGTCGGCACCGGCGCGGGGTGGGCGATGGGGGAGACGCCGCCGATCACCTGACCCGTGTGCTCGCGCACGAAGTCGGCCGAGGCCCGCCTCAACGACCCGACGCCGATGCGCCCGGCGACGACCGCGGTGTCGACCCGGTGGGCGCCGGACGTGAGGATCAGCACCGGGGCGCCGTCGGCGTCGAAGACCAGGCTGTTGGCGATCGCGCCCACCTCGCAGCCCAGTGCCTCGGCGGCCAGTGCCGCGGTGTGGACCGAGTCAGGCAGAATGACGACGTCCCCGAGCCCGCCGCGACGGGCATGCTCGTCTCGGAAGCGGGCGATGCCGGGGTGCTCGGTCGTCATGGTGCGACCCTAGTGTCCCGTCCCCCTGCCGCAGAGAGAACAGGTGCCCCATGGTCCAGCAGCCACGATCGCTGGTGCTCGCGGTCCGGCTCCTGCTGGGACTGATCGCCCTCGGCGCGGTCGTCACCGCCCTGACCGCCGTGCAGCGCGACGCCCTGATCGAGGCCTGGTCGGTGGGACATCCCAGCGACTCCTCGATCCAGGCGCCGGCGTTCGTCCCGGTCGCGGTCGTCCTCTACGTCGTCTACGCCGGGTTGATGCTCGTGCTGCTGCCCTTCCTGCGCGGTGGCTACAACTGGGCCCGGTGGTCACAGGTCGCCCTGGTCGCGATGATCGTGCTCGCCACCCTGGCTGCCCTCCGCACCGAGCCGCCGATGCTCTTCGTGATCTGCTGCATCGCCTCCCTGCCCCTCAACATCGCGACCCTCTACTTCCTGGTCCACCGCGACACCACCGCGTTCCTGCGCGACGAGCCCGCCTCCGCCCAGGTCTGACGGCCCACTCGGACCGTCACCACGGTCTCTGCCCGGTAGGTTCGTCGCACGTGCTGGGTCGGGCGAGTCACCATCGAGGGGATGGCACCTGTGACGTACGCAGTTGAGCCGACGAATCAGCGCGACTGGTCCGACGAGCAGATGGACCTCCTCTTCGGCGCGGGCTTCCCCGCCTTCATCACGGCCGACCCCGAGGTCAAGAAATACATCGTCCGCGTCCGTGACTACTTTCCCCAGCTCGACGTGATCCTTGTCGGCGACGATGGGCAGCCCGCAGCGACCGGGTGGGGCGTGCCGATCCCGTGGACCGACCAGGTGGTGGACCTGCCGCCCTCCTTCGCCGACATCTTGCGTGTCGCGGTCGAGGCTCGCGAGTCGGGAGCCGACACGAACACCTTCGTCATCTGTGGCGGGGTCGTGCATCCTGACCTCAAGGGCACCGGCGTCGCCTCCGAGCTGGTCCGCGCGTTGGTCCAGACCGGCCAGGAGCACGGGCTGACTCGGGTCCTGGCGCCGCTACGCCCCACCAGGAAGCACCTGTATCCCCTCATCGGCATCGAGGAGTACGCCGCATGGGTCCGGGACGACGGGCTCCCCTTCGACCCGTGGCTCCGGCTCCACGTGCGCGCGGGAGGCCGCGTCATCGCGTTGGCTCCCGCTGCCCAGACCATGCTCGGATCCGTGGAGGAGTGGGAGGCATGGGCTCGTATGCCGTTGCCTGCCACTGGCTCGTACGTCATCCCGGAAGGGATGGGCGTGCTCCACATCGACGCGGAGGCGGACGTGGGGACCTATACCGAACCCAACATCTGGGTCCGCCACCGCTGAGGTCGGCGAGCCGTGGTCGCCTGATCGGGAGCAGCTGAGGCTCGGAGACTGGACTGGTCTCGACGCGCTCCTCGCTGGCGCTCGTCCCGGCTCGACCGACGAGGGATGCGTTCGGTGGTCGAGCCGCGCGTCCCCGGTGGTCGAGTGGCCTTGTTCGGTGGTCGAGCCCGGCGAGCGTCAGCGAGTCGGTGTCGAGACCCAGCCCTGTTCGGTGGTCGAGCC